>CAVXBD010000005.1:0-665052 GCA_963759905.1 uncultured Actinomycetota bacterium | reverse complement strand
TGCCAGTTGTTCCGCCAGGAGCACTGCTGGTTGGCTACGTTCGGCAGGGATAACCGCTGAAAGCATCTAAGCGGGAAGCTCGCTTCAAGATGAGGTCTCTCACCGGGTCAACCGGGTAAGGCCCCCGCCCAGACCAGCGGGTTGATAGGCCGGAAGTGGAAGCACAGCAATGTGTGGAGCTGACCGGTACTAATAGGCCGAGGGCTTGACCAACACACCCTGCTTGTTTTGAATGCAATGTCTCGCGTCCACTGTGCGGTTCTGAAAGTGCGGAACCCATGTTCTGCAAACCCACGCCCACACCCACCCCCCGGGGATACCGGGGTGCGGGGTGTGTGGGGTGGACACTTTCACAGCGTTACGGCGGTCATGGCGAAAGGGAAACGCCCGGTCACATTCCGAACCCGGAAGCTAAGCCTTTCAGCGCCGATGGTACTGCCCGGGGGACTGGGTGGGAGAGTAGGACGCCGCCGGACAATCATTCCCAAGAAGGGGGTCAGAGCACACGCTCTGACCCCCTTCTTGCATTCCCCGAACTGAAGACGACCCGCATGGCGCAAGCTGACGCGGGTGCCCCGAGCATCGAAGAGGTACGCACCCCCATGACGACTCCCCGACGCGGCTCCGGCGGCGCAGATCGCGGCCGAGGATCCGGTGGCAACCGCGGACAGTCCGGTCGCCCTACGGGACGCGACGGTGGGCGGCCCGCGCGGCCGGCCGGACATCGCGGTCAGTCCGGTGGCCAAGGTGGGTCGCCTGGTTACCGGGACGCATCGTCACGTGACGATCGGACTGGTCAGGGTGGGCGTCCGCCGGGAGACCGCCCCGCCTGGCAGGACCGTCGCCCCTCCGCCGGTGGGGCCGACCGGGTGGCCGGCGACCGTCGTCCCGGGTCCGGGCAGCGGCCAGCGCGCAGTGATCGCCCGGGCGGTGACCGGCCGCAGAGGCAGGAGCAGCGCGCGCCGCGTGCCGGTGGCGCGGAGCGTCCGCCAGGTGCGCGCGAGCGGGAGCGATTGAGCGGGGACTGGCAGCCGCGCTACGGGGCCGCGCGACCGCAGCGGGAGCGCCCATCCGCTGACCGTCCGGAGCGCGGCGGTCGTCCGTCGGGGGATCGTCCGGCGTGGCAGGACCGGCGTCCCTCCGGTGACCGTCCCGAGCGTGGCGGTCGCCCGACCGGGGATCGGCCCGAGCGTTTGAGTCGTCCCCCGGGCGACCGCCCCTCGTGGCAGGACCGGCGTCCCTCGGGTGACCGTCCAGAACGCGGCGGTCGCCCGAGCGGGGACCGCCCGGCGTGGCAGGACCGGCGTCCTGCCGGTGACCGGCCCGAGCGCGGCGGTCGTCCGACCGGGGATCGTCCGGCGTGGCAGGACCGGCGTCCCTCGGCTGACCGGCCCGAGCGCGGTGGTCGCCCGTCGGGTGACCGTCCCGAGCGCGGCGGTCGTCCGACCGGGGATCGTCCGGCGTGGCAGGACCGGCGTCCCTCGGCTGACCGGCCCGAGCGCGGTGGTCGCCCGTCGGGTGACCGTCCCGAGCGCGGCGGTCGTCCGACCGGGGGTCGTCCGGCGTGGCAGGACCGGCGGCCCTCCGGTGACCGGCCCGCGGCTGGGGGTCGCCCGGCCGGGGATCGTCCCGCATGGCAGGACCGGAGCCCGTCCGACGACCGGCCCGATCGGGTGAGCCGGGCCTACGGGCCTGATGCCGAGCGCCCCGCGGGTCAGCACGGACGGCCCAGCACCGATCGCCCGCAGCGCCCTGGGAGCACCGAGCGCGCCGGACGGTCGCACGGCAACGATCGCCCGACGCGTCCCTCGGGCGACCGGGCGCCCGCCAAGCGTCCGGGCTGGCAGGACCGTCGCCCCGCCGGAGGGGAGCGCGGGGGCGACATGGCGACCCGGCGTCCGGCCGGACCGCCGATCCCCGACTGGGCCGACCCCCGGCAGCTCGACGGTGGGGTCCGCCAGGCCCTGCGGGGGCTCGACCCCCGCAATGCCGAGGTCGTCGGCCAGCACCTGGTGGCCGCCGGTGGCCTGGTCGACGAGGACCCCGAGACGGCGCTGGCGCACGCCCGGGCCGCCCGTGACCGGGCGTCCCGGATCGCCGCCGTCCGCGAGGCCGTCGGTGTCGCGGCGTACCACGCCGGGGACTTCGCCGAGGCGGCTCGGGAGCTGCGGGCCTACCGACGGATGAGCGGTGATCAGGGCTACCGCGCGGTGCTGGCCGACTGCGAGCGCGCGCTCGGCAAGCCCGAGATCGCGCTGCGCCTGGTGACCGAGGCCCTCGCGGCAGGACCGGACGAGGACGAGCGCGTCGAGCTGCACCTGGTCGAGTCCGGTGCCCGCCAGGACCTGGGAGAGCTCGCCGCGGCGGCGCTGGTCCTGGAGGGTGCGCTGGGCGGGCGGCCCACCCCGGATGCCCTCGGCGGCGCGGATCTCGGGCGCCTCCGGCTGGCCACCGCCTATGCCGACCTGCTCGTGACCCGTGGGAACGCAGAGCTGGCCGAGGAGTGGTTCTCCGCGATCATCGCGGCCGACCCGGACGACGAGACCGGGGTCGCGGAGCGCTTCGCCGGTATCGAGTTCGACGAGGACGACGACCAGTTCGGCGGCGACAGCGACGGCGAGGATGACGAGGGCGCCGGAGCCGACACCGCCGGCCCCGGTCAGGTCGCCGAGAGCGCTGCGCACACCACGTCTGCCGGCACTCACACCGGCAGCCAGCCCGACGACCTCGGCGCGCTGGCCGTCGACGACCTGGACGAGGGCACCGACGTCGGCCCCGGTTACGACCCGGACGAGGACGACGTCGAGGCGGAGGTCGCCGAGCTGCTGGGGGAGATCCCGGTCCCCGGCTTCTCCGACGAGGCGGTGGCGACCCCGCCCGTCCAGCGGTCCGGCGCCGCCGGGCACACGGGGCTGTTCCAGGCGGCGGACCTGGGCGACACCGACGAGGCGCCCGACGACGAGGATGCAGCCGGGCCCTCGCGGGGCTGACCGGCGTCATGCACACCCACCAGGGCCGTCCACAGATCGTGGGCGGCCCTGGTGCGTCCGGCTCGCTCTCCGGGACGCTCGCCGGGTGGATCTTCACGGTGCTCCGCGCATGGGCATGCCACTGGCCGGTCGGGTCCCGTGTCGAGGTCCAGGACGCCGAGCAGCGCCGGTACCGCCGGACCACCGCCGGCACCGCTGTCGCGGACGGGGTCGCCGTCCGGCGGGCGCGCAGGCTGCCGCAACCAGCGCAGCGACGGCGGCCGACGGCGCCCCAGCGGTCCTCCTGAGGGGGCTGCAGTCAGAGGGGACTGCGGTCAGAGGGGGCGCATGACCAGCCCGGTCCGCGGCTTGGGGACGAACAGGGTGGACTTGCGGGGCATCCGCGCCCCGGCCCTGGCTACGGCGGCCACGTCGGCAGGGGTGGGTGAACGCAGGAGCAGGGCGACGCCGGCATGGTCGATGGCCAGCCGCACAGCCTCCTCGGCGTCGTGGGCGATGAGCAGCTGCTCGGGGTCGTCCGGTCGTCCCCACAAGCCGGCGATCAGACCGTGATGTGCCAGCACGACATCCAGCGACC
Organism: uncultured Actinomycetota bacterium; assembly: GCA_963759905.1. Taxonomy (GTDB): domain Bacteria; phylum Actinomycetota; class Actinomycetes; order Mycobacteriales; family Geodermatophilaceae; genus Klenkia. Next base: position 661,485 of record CAVXBD010000005.1, on the reverse strand, counting down.
GCCAGCTGGCCGGCGCCTCGGCGGGCACCCGGGCCCGGACCGCCGTCGTGGGGCTGGTCAGCTGCAGCACCCGTCGCCCGTCGGTCAGCAGGAAGCAACCGCACTGCGGCTGGTCGACCCAGTGCCGCGCGGTGCCGACCACGTCGTCGGTGTGCACCGGATCGACGGTGAACCCCCCGGCGGCCAGGTCGGCTGCGGTGTCGAGGTCCAGCGCGGGCACCACCCGGTGGATCGCCCGGACCCGGAGCCCGCCGGGGCCGGTGGGGGTGAGCAGCGCCAGGACCGCACCCGACCCGGCGGCTCCGCTCGACGCGTGTGCCCGAGCGGCGGCGTACCGGTGGTGACCGTCCGCGATGACGGCACCCGTCCCCGCCCAGCCCGCGGTCAGTCGACGGACCAGCTCGGGGTCCGGGACCCGCCAGAGGCTGTGCCGTACCCCGTCGGGGTCCTCCACGACCACATCGGGCGCCCGGACCGCGACCTGGTCGGCCAGCCCCGCCACCTCGGGCTGCGGGTCGTGCGCCAGCACGATGGGCTCCAGGTCGGTCGCGGTGGCAGCCAGCAGGAGGCGGCGGCCCTCCACTGCGGGGGCGTAGGTGTCCTCGTGCGGGACGACGGCGGTGGAGCCGGCCGCAGGCACGGTGACGGCAGCCAGCCACCCCGTGGTCTCCGCACCCTGGGCCGACCGCATCCGGTACAGCCAGACCGCCTCGACGTCGTCGTCGACCAGGATGCCGTCGGCCCGCCAGCGCGCCAGGGTGGCCGCAGCCAGCGCGGCGGTGGCCGGGGCGCCGGGGGTCACGGTGGCGTCGGTGCTGCCGGTGGCCTCGCCGTCGGCGCCGGGCAGGATCAGCCGGACGACGTTGTGCGGGTCCGCCGCCGCCAGCCGGCGCCGGCCCTCGGCGGTGACCAGGTCGTAGGCGGGTGAGGAGACCCGGGCCAGCTGGTCGGCGTCGTGCTGGGCGTAGGTGAGGGCGCGGAACGGCCGCACCTGCAGCCCCATGGCCCGAGCAGGACCGGACGTGTCCACCGACAACGAGGGCATCCCTCGATCCTAGGAGCGTGCTGCGGTGCGACCGGCGCCCGTCCCCCACCGCCCAGGCCGCCAGGGTCTGCGCAGCGGTGCCGGCCCAGCTGTGGTGCGATCGGCGTCCGGGTGGCGCCCCGGCCCCACCCCCTGCACCCGCCACCCCGCACCCCATGGAGGACCTGGTGACCGCCGACCGCCCGGACGTGCCCGTGCTCGCCACCGGCGCGGACGCACCGCCCGCCGGGACCTACGACGTCGCCCTGCTGGACCTGGACGGGGTGGTCTACGTCGGTCCCGACCCGGTGCCCGGTGTGCCGGCGGCGCTGGAGCAGGCACGGCGGGCGGGGATGCGGCTGGGCTTCGTCACCAACAACGCGTCCCGGACACCTGCGGAGGTGGCCCGGCACCTGACCGAGCTCGGGGTGTCCGCCGCTCCCGAGGACGTCATCACCAGCGCGCAGGCCGCGGCCACGGTCGTGGCCGAGCGCTTCGGCCGGGGGGCCGCCGTGCTGCCCGTGGGTGGACCGGGGGTCGCTGCGGCGCTGGAGGGGGCCGGGCTCACCGTGGTCGCCGGTGCCGAGGAGCGGCCGGTGGCGGTCGTGCAGGGGTACGGCCGGGAGGTCGGCTGGGTGCAGCTGGCCGAGGCCGTGGTCGCGGTCCGGGGCGGCGCCACGCACGTGGCCACCAACGCCGATGCCACCATCCCTTCCCCGCGTGGCGTGCTGCCGGGCAACGGGGCGCTGGTCGGCGTGGTGGCCGCGGTCACCGGGCAGGAACCGCTGGTCACCGGCAAGCCGGACCCCGCCATGCACGCCGAGTGCGTCCGGCGGACCGGTGCCCGGCAGCCGCTGGTGGTCGGTGACCGGCTGGACACCGACATCGAGGGTGGCCGCCGGGCCGGGGCGCCGAGCCTGCTGGTCTTCTCCGGGGTGACCACGCCGGGCACGCTGCTGGCCGCCGGCCCCCAGCACCGCCCCGACCTGATCGCCGACGACGTGAGCGGGTTGACCCGCGCCCATCCCGCCGTGACCGCCGACGGCGAGGACTGGGTCTGCCGCGGGTGGCGCGCCCGGTCCGCCGGGGACGGGACGACGACGCTCTGCGGCCCTGGTGACCACCACCCGGTCGGCGGCGGTGGCAGCGGCGACGGCAGTGGCGACGACGGCAGTGGCGACGACGGCTTGGACGGCCTGCGGGCGCTGTGCGTGGCGCACTGGGTGGACCACCCGGACGATGGCGCACCGGCACAGGTCACCGCGCATCCCGACGCTGGGGACGACGTGCCGCGGGCCCTGCAGCGGTGGGGCCTGACGCAGGGCTGATCCGGCCGGGCTGATCCGGCCGCGCCAGGGCCCCCGAGGCGGCGGGTCAGAGCAGCGAGCGCAACCGCAGCATGTCGCGCAGGCCGGCCTCGAGCTTGACCCGGCCGCTGGCCCAGGCGGACCCGAAGGACAGGTCGCCGTCGGTGAGCGCGATCAGGTCGTCGCTGCTCATGGTCAACCGGATGTCGGCCTTGGGCACCCCCGGCCCGTCGGGCACCGCGGTCATGTCGCGAGCCGCACCGCTGGCCAGCCGGCCCTGGACCACCTGCTGCAGGTCGGTCAGCCGGCAGGACACGCTGCGGTCCAGACCCTGGGCAGCGGGATTCGCGGCGAGGTGGGCGACGAAGCCCTCCAGGGCGGTCATGCACTCAGCGAGGTTCGCCACCTGCGGGTTCCTCCACGGTTCGGGCCCGGCGACGCCCGGTGCGACGCCGACGCGGCACGCTACCCCGGTCCATCCGGCGCCACGGTCGGGCTCGGCCCCGGCCGGTAACCTGCGACGTGGGGACGACGCGCTCGGCAGGGCCGGCCGACGACCGTGCCGTGACCGCCCGACAGACCCGCTCGCGAGGAGGTGCACCAGATGTCCGGACCGCCGCTACCGGCCCCCGGTCCCGCAGACGCGGGCTCCGACCGGTCGGACCCCGGCCTGCTCGACCGGTTGCCGGAGCTGCCGGTGGCCCAGCACGCACCGGTCTTCGAAGCCGAGCACGAGCGGCTGCAGCGTCAGCTCGCCACGATCGACCACCTGTGACCCGTCGGCTCAGCGAGGTTCCGTACCCCGGCGCCGGCCGGGACGGGGCCTGATGGCCCGCCGGGCGCGCCTGGACGCCGAGCTGGTCCGCCGGCACCTGGCCCGGTCGCGGGAGCACGCCCAGCAGCTGATCGGCCAGGGCCGGGTGACCGTGGCGGGCCAGCTGGCCACCAAGGCGGCCACCGGTGTGGAGGCCGGCACGCCCGTCGTCGTCCGCACCGATCCCGACGAGCCCAGCTGGGTCTCCCGCGGCGCGCACAAGCTGATCGGTGCCCTGGACGCGTTCGGCGTGCCGGTCACCGGCCGGCGGGTGCTCGACGCCGGAGCCTCGACCGGCGGGTTCACCGAGGTCGTGCTCGCCCGGGGGGCGCGGGAGGTGGTCGCGGTCGACGTGGGCTACGGGGAGCTGGCCTGGTCGCTGCGCACAGACGACCGGGTGGTCGTGCAGGAGCGGACCAACGTGCGCACGCTGACTCCGGACGGGATCGGCGGACCCGTCGACCTCGTGGTGGCCGACCTGTCATTCATCTCGCTCCGGCTGGTGCTGCCCGCACTGGTCGCCTGCACCGAGCCCGATGGGGAGCTGTTGCCGATGGTGAAACCCCAGTTCGAGGTGGGTAGGGAACGGCTGGGCTCCGGCGGGGTGGTCCGTGACCCGGGACAGCGGGCCGACGCGGTGCTGACGGTGGCCGCGGCCGCCGCGGAGCTGGGCTGGGGCACCGCGGGCGTCGTGGCCAGCCCTCTCCCGGGTCCCGCCGGGAACGTCGAGTTCTTCCTCCGGTTGCGGCGCGACGCGGCCGCACCGGACCCCGAAGCTGTGCACCGCGCCGTCCAGGAGGGCCCCCAGTGACCACGCAGAACCCCGATGCCCACCCCGCGCGCGCCGACCTCGCAGACTCGGCATGCGTGCCGACCGACGGCGGGACCCGGCGGGTGCTGCTCGCCGCGCACACCGGGCGGGCCGACATCATCGCTCTCGCTCGCACCGCGGCTGCCCGGCTGACCGCGGCCGGCATCGTCGTCCGGGTGCTGCAGGACGAGGCGGGCGACCTGGCCATCGACGGGGCCGAGGTCGTGCCTTTCGGGCCCGAGGCGGCGCAGGGCACCGAGATCGTCCTGGTGATGGGTGGTGACGGCACCTTCCTGCGGGCTGCCGAGCTGGCCCGGTCCACCGATGCCGCCCTGGTGGGTGTCAACCTCGGCCGGGTGGGCTTCCTGGCCGAGACCGAACCGGAGGCGGTGGAGGAGACGTTGACGGCCATCGAGCGGTGCGAGTACTCGGTGGAGCAGCGGCTCACCCTCGACGCCGTGGTGTTCGACGCCGACGGCACCGAGGTGGGGCGCACGTGGGCGCTCAACGAGGCATCGGTGGAGAAGGTCGAGCGGTCCCGGGTGCTCGACGTGGTCCTGGCCATCGACGGCCGGCCGTTGACCAGCTTCGGCTGCGACGGCGTGCTGGCGGCCACCCCGACCGGGTCGACGGCCTACGCCTTCTCCGCAGGTGGCCCGGTGGTCTGGCCCGATGTGGACGCCATCCTGCTGGTGCCCACCAACGCGCACGCCCTGTTCGCCCGGCCGCTGGTCACCTCGCCCGATTCGGTGCTCACCATCGCCATCCCGCCCGACGGCACCCGGGCCCGGGTCTCGGCCGACGGCCGGCGGGTGGTCGACATCCCGCTGGGCGGTCGGGTCGACGTGTGCCGGTCGGACCGGCCGGTGCGGATCGCCCGGGTGCACCCGACGACCTTCGGCGACCGGCTGGTGGCCAAGTTCGGGCTGCCGGTCCGTGGTTTCCGGGACGCGCGGACCTCCGGGCACGCCGGGCCGGGTCACGAGCTTGCCCCCACCCGGCGCAACGTGCTGCTCCGGGACGACACCGACGAGCGGCTGGACGCATCCCCCGATCACGCCGGTGGAAACGGTGCCGACCCCGGTCCTGCCGCCCGCGACGGCGCGCCCGGGCAGGAGGTGGGCGGTGCCCGGGCGTGAGCGCAAGCGGTCCTCGGCTCCGGCTCCGGTGACGGGTGATCCGGCGGCTGCACCGAGCACCGGGCACCGCGGCGTGCTCAGCGAGCTGCACATCCGCGGGCTGGGCGCCATCGACGACGTGACCCTCGACCTCAACCCAGGGTTGACGGTAGTCACGGGGGAGACGGGGGCCGGCAAGACCATGGTCGTCACCGGGCTGTCGCTGCTCTTCGGTGGGCGGGCGGACCCGGGGCGGGTGCGGGCCAACGGTAAAGCCGGGGTCGAGGGTCGGCTGGTGCTGCCACCGGACTCCCCGGTGTGGGCCCGCGCAGCCGAGGCCGGCGCCGAGGCGGACGAGGACGGCAGCCTGATCCTGGCCCGCACGATCAGCGCCGAGGGTCGGTCCCGGGCCCACCTCGGTGGTCGCAGCGTGCCGGTGAGCGTGATCGCCGAGATCGCCGAGGACCTGCTGGCGGTGCACGGGCAGACCGATCAGTTGCGGCTGACCCGGCCGGCCGAGCAGCGCCGGGCCCTGGACCGCTACGCAGGCGCCGGCCACCTCGCGCTGGTCGACCGGCACCGGGCGGCGCACGCCCGGTGGCGGCAGCTGGCCGAGGACCTGGAACGACGACGGACCCAGACCCGGGAGCTGGCCCAGACCGCGGAGGTCCTGCGGCGCGGGCTGGAGGAGATCGCCGCCGTGGGTCCGCAGCCCGAGGAGGATGTGCTGCTGGATGCCCAGGCCGCCCGGCTGGGCGACGCCGACGCGCTGCGGGCCGCAGCCGACGAGGCCCGGCTGGCCCTCGTCGGGGACACCACCGGCGACCTGGGCGGTGGTGACGACCTGCCGCAGGACGCCACGGCGGCCCTGGCGGCCGGGCAACGCGCGCTGGCCGGTTCCGGTGACCCGGCGCTGGTCGCGCTGGCCGAACGGCTCGGTGACGTCGGTGCCGTCGTCGCCGACGTGGGCGTCGAGCTGGCCGGGTACGTGGCCGACCTGGACGCCGACCCCGCCCGGCTGGCCGAGGTGCTGGACCGCCGGGCCGCGATCGGCAGCCTGGTGCGGACCTACGCCGACCACGGGGCCGGGGTCGGCGGAGTGCTCGGCTGGGCTCAGGACGCCGAGGACCGGCTGTCCCAGCTCGACGTGTCCGACGAGGCGCTGGAGAAGCTGACCGCGGCCCGGGATGCCGCCCGCGCCGAGCTGCGCGAGCTCTCCGAGGAGGTCACCGCCGGGCGGACCGCGGCGGCCCAGGGGTTCGCGGCGGCCGTGGGCGAGGAACTGGCGGGGCTGGCCATGAAGACCGCCCGGGTGTCCTTCTCCATCGGCACCGACCTGGACGCACCGGGCCCCGAGGGCGCCGACGAGGTGGCCCTGTTGCTGGCGGCGCACCCGGGTGCCCCGGCCCGGCCGGTGCACAAGGGCGCTTCCGGGGGCGAGCTGTCCCGGGTGATGCTGGCGATCGAGGTGGTCTTCGCCGGGGCCGACCCGGTGCCGGTGATGGTCTTCGACGAGGTGGACGCCGGGGTCGGCGGGCAGGCCGCCGGGGAGATCGGTCGTCGGCTGGCCCGGCTGGCCCGGGAGCACCAGGTCGTGGTGGTCACCCACCTGGCTCAGGTCGCGGCGTTCGCCGACACCCACCTGGTGGTCGACAAGGCTGCCGACGCCGGTGCCGGGGTCACCGCCACCGACATCCGTGCAGTGGCGGGGGAGGGACGGGTCCGCGAGCTGGCGCGGATGCTCTCCGGGCTGACCGACAGCGACACCGGGCAGGCGCACGCCCGGGAGCTGCTGGCCGTCGCTGGGCAGGCGGGGTGCTGAGCGACACCCGAGAGGGTCGCCCGGGGGCGCGGTCCGGCGGAGGTCAGCGCCTCTTGGCGTAGCCGGCCAGGCCGAACTGCAGCAGCGCCAGCCCGCGCTCACCGCGGGCCCGCAGCTCACCGGAGAGGTCACCCGGTGTCCGCCCGCCCAGCGCCAGCACCCGGTCGCGGGCCAGCTCGAGCAGCGCCTGGTACAGCCCCAGTACCGCGTGCGCGGTGAGCCACGGTTCCAGCTCACCGGGCTCGGCCCGGGTCTCCAGGGTGATCTGCTCGGCCAGCGCGTCGGTCAGCTGCCCGAGGATCTCCCGCTCGCGGACCTGCAGGGTCCGGGACCCCCGGACCACCCGGGCCATCTCCTCCACCGACGGTGCGGCGTCCGGGGCCCCCAGCCGGCTGCAGGCGGCGACGATGAACGTCCCAGCCGCCGCGGCAACCGACTCACCGGCCGGCCGACGGCGGACGGCGTCCAGCAGGGCAGCCTGCATCGGGGGGTCGGCCTCGAAGACCAGCCCTTCCTTGACCGGGAAGTGGTTGAACACCGTCTTCTCCACCACGCCGGCGCGCTGGGCGATCTCCAGCACGCTGACGTGGTCGAAGCCCACGTTCGACGAACAGCGCCGCCGCCGCGTCGACGATGGTCTCCCGGGTCTGCTGCCGGCGTACCTCGCGCAGGTTCTGCCCACCGCGCCGCCGCTTGCCCGCCGGGCGCGCGGGCGCCGCGGGAGCGGTCGCTCCGGGAGCGGGCGCCGGGGTGGCCTCCGAACGCTGGACCGGGGGCTCGTCGGTCGGCGCGACCACCGGTTGGTCGGGGGCCTGGGCCGTCGATCCGGTGGGCTCGGCGGGGGTGGCCGCCGGGGTCGGGGGCGGGGGCTGGGCCGGTGCCTGAACCGGCTCGCGATCACCGGCCGCCACCGGCGGGGCGAGCGGGCCGCGTCCGACGACCGAGCTCCGGGCGCGGACCACCAGCAGCCCGTCGGTCAGCACGTCGTCCACGGCCGGGACGGCCGGTTCGGCGACGGCCAGCTCGTCCTCCGCCGGGGAGCTGGCTCGTGCCGCAGCACGGGCGTCCGCGCGGGCCTGAGCTGCGACGACGTCCTCGGGGCGGGGCTCGCTTGCAGCCGCTGCACCCGGCCCCACCTCGATCCCGGTCGCCTCGGACAGGACACTCGTCGCAGCTCGTCTCGTCCGGGGCCCACCAGTCACCCCTGTCACGCTAGACACCCGTCCCGTGCTCCTCCGACCCCGCTCCGGCGGCGCGCCGGGCGAGTCTCCCGCCGGTGGTGTCGCTCACCGTCCGTGAGTGGGCGGGCGCGTGGAAACCGGCTCCCGGGCGACGGTGGGAGCGCGTCGGGCCCGAAGGCGGGACCCGCTCCGTGCGACGATCGGGGCCATGCGTATCGGCACCGTGCGACGGAGAGGCGCCGTCGACACCGCGCCCGGGGTGACCGGGACCGTGCGACTGGACCGCCGGACCAAGAACCTCACCAAGCGGCTGCGGCCCGGTGACATCGCGGTGATCGACCACGTGGACATCGACCGGGTGAGCGCGGACTCCCTGGTCGCCTGCAAGGTGGCCGGTGTCGTCAACGCGGCGGCCAGCACGTCGGGGCGCTACCCCAACCTGGGTCCCGGGATCCTGGCCGCCGCGGGCATCCCGCTGCTCGACAACGTCGGCAAGGGCGTGTTCGCCGACGTGAAGGAAGGCGCCACGGTCCGCCTGGATGGGGACACGCTGTACGTCGACGGCGAGGCGGTGGTCACCGGCACCCAGCAGACCGACGAGACGATCGCCGCGGCGATGACCGAGGCCCGGGCCGGTCTGTCCACCCAGTTGGAGGCCTTCGCCGCCAACACGATGGAGTACATGAAGACCGAGCGCGCGCTGCTGCTCGACGGGGTAGGCGTGCCCGACGTCAGCACCGAGATCGACGGCCGGCACGTGCTGATCGTGGTCCGCGGTTACGACTACAAGGACGACCTCGCCGCGCTGCGGTCCTACGTCCGGGACTACCGGCCGGTGCTGATCGGCGTGGACGGCGGCGCCGACGCGCTCAAGGAGGCCGGCTACCAGCCGGACATGATCATCGGGGACATGGACTCGGTCTCCGACGACGTGCTGCGCTGCGGCGCCGAGGTGGTCGTGCACGCCTATGCCGACGGTCGCGCGCCGGGCCTGCAGCGGGTGCTCGACCTCGGCGTCGAGGCCATCACCTTCCCGGCCGCGGCTACCAGCGAGGACATCGCCATGCTGCTGGCCGACGAGAAGGGCGCCACGCTCATCGTCGCCGTCGGCACGCACGCCACCCTGGTCGAGTTCCTGGACAAGGGGCGTGGCGGCATGGCGTCGACGTTCCTCACCCGGTTGCGGCTGGGCGGCAAGCTGGTGGATGCCAAGGGCGTCTCCCGGCTCTACCGCAGCCGTATCTCGACCCTCGCCCTGACCTTCATGGTGCTGGCCGCCCTGGTGTCGATCGGGGCCGCGCTGGCGGTCTCGACGGCCGGTCAGATCTACCTCGAGCTGCTCGTGGACCAGTGGGACAGCCTCGTGTTCTGGTTGGAGAACCTCTTCTCGTGATCGATTTCCGTTACCACCTCGTCTCCCTGATCGCCGTCTTCCTGGCCGTCGCGCTGGGCATCGTCATCGGCACCACCGCGCTCAACGGTCAGCTGACGGACAACCTGAGTGCACAGGTGAGCGGCCTGCAGGAGGACAAGCGGGCGCTGGAGGACGAGACCCAGGGGCTGCAGGCCCAGCTGGACTCCACCGGCGGTTTCGCCGAGGAGGTCGGCCCCGCCCTGGTGGCCGGCACGCTCGCCGGCCGGTCGGTGCTGCTGGTGGTCGGCAACGCCGATGTCGACCCCGATGTGGTCGACGAGGTCAGCACGCTGATCGAGGACGCCGGGGCCGCGGTCACCGGTACGGTCTCGCTGACCCCGGCCTACAGCGACCCGCAGACCGCGCAGAGCCTGCAGTCCTACATCTCCGGTCCCGGCGGGCTGCCGGCCGGGGTGGTGCTGCCCGAGGAGACCACCGACACCGGTGAGCTGGTGGCCGCCCTGCTGGCCCAGGTCCTGATGATCCCGCCGGGCAGCGGCACCGCCCCGGACGGCACCCCGGTGCCGGGTACCGCTCCGGACAGCGCCGCCACCTCCCAGGTGCTGGCCGGGCTGTCCGCGCTGGACGTGCTCAGCCAGGACAGCGCCACGGTCGGCGCCGCCGACTACGCGGTGTTCCTGACCGCCGGCTCGCTGACCGGTTCCGACGCCGACGCGCGCAACGCCGCGCTGGTGGCGCTGCTCACCGCGCTGGACGCCCAGGGGTCCGGCGCGGTGGTCGCCGGCAACGCCTCGTCCACCGGTGACACGGGGCTGGTGGGGGTCATCCGCGCGGACCCCCAGGTCGCCGCCGAGGTCTCCACGGTGGACAACGCCAACGCCCCCGAGGGCCGGATCAGCACCGTGCTGGCACTGTCCGGCGAGGGCCAGGGCACCTCGGGCATGTACGGGACCGGCCAGGACGCCCAGCCGGTGCCGCCGGTGCCCGCAGCCTGATGGTCCACCGGCTCGCCCTCACCGCCGTCGGGGCCGCCGCGGCCGGCACCGGACTGGCCGCGGCCGACCGGCTCGCCGGCCGGCCGGCAGCGGCCCGCTGGCGGCGGGTCAACTACGCCCGCCGACCGCTCACCCTGCTGGGCGGGCCGGTGCTCGCCGCCGCCGCCACCGGGTCGGCCCTGCTGGGCGCCCCGGCCGGGCAACGCGCGGCGGCCGCGCTGGTCGGCACGGTGAGCGCCGTCGTCGGCGGGTACGACGACCTGGCCGGTGCCCGTCCCGAGCAGGCCCGGGACAAGGGTCTGGCGGGTCACCTGGCCGCGCTGCGGGCCGGCCGGGTCTCCGCCGGTGCGGTGAAGGTGGCCGGGATCGGAGCGGCTGCCGCGGCTGCCGCGGTGCTCACCCGCCGCGGGTCGGGTGCCGGTGCGCTGGTCGACGGCGTGCTCACCACCGGCCTGGTGGCCGGGACCGCCAATCTGGTGAACCTGCTGGACCTGCGGCCCGGCCGGGCCGCGAAGGCCGGCGCCCTGCTCGCTGCCGGCACCCTGGCCGGCCCCGGCGGGGCCCTGGTTGCCGGCCCGCTGGGCGCGGCCCTCGCGGTGCTGCCCGCCGACCTGGGCGAGCGGGTCATGCTGGGGGACTGCGGCGCGAATTCCCTCGGGGCGCTGCTGGGGCTCCGGTTGGCCGGCACCCGGTCCCGCCCCGCCCGGGTGGTGACCCTGGGCCTGGTGACCGCGCTGACCCTGGCCAGCGAGAAGGTGAGCTTCACCGCGGTCATCGAGGCCACCCCCGGGTTGCGCGAGCTGGACCGTCTCGGCCGGCGCCCCGCCTGAGGTGACCGGCAGCCGGGCCGTCCGGGGCGTCGCGGGCGCCGCGGCGCTGATCGCCGTCCTGACCGTGGTGGCCAGGGTGGCCGGGTTCGGGCGCACCGTGGTGTTCACCAACACGGTGGGTGCCGACAGCACCGGCGACACCTACCTGGCCGCCAACAACGTGCCCAACATCGTCTTCGAGGTCGTCGCCGGAGGGGCACTGGCCAGCCTGGTCGTGCCGATGCTGGCCGGTGGCATCGCCGCAGGGGACCGCGAGCAGGTCCGGCAGACCGCCTCGGCCCTGCTGGGCTGGGCGCTGCTGGTGCTCACCCCGCTGGCCGTGGCGCTGGCGCTGATGGCCCGCCCGATCGCCGCCGGGCTGCTGGGGGACGAGGCGACCGACCCCGCCAAGGTCGAGCTGGCGGCCCGGTTCCTGGTCGTCTTCGCCCCGCAGGTGGTGCTGTACGGGATCGGCATCGTGCTCACCGGGGTGCTGCAGGCGCACCGCCGCTTCGCCGGCCCCGCGCTGGCCCCGCTGCTGTCCTCGGTGGTGGTGGCCGCGGCGTACCTGGTCTTCGCCGGGATCGGCGGCAGCCGGACCGTCGGCGACCTGTCCCGCCCGGCCGAGCTGGTGCTGGGGGTCGGGACCACGCTGGGGGTGCTGGCGCTGGCCGGCTGCCTGGTGGTGCCGCTGCGCCGGCTACGGCTGGGCCTGCGGCCTCGGCTCCGCTTCCCGGTGGGGGCCGCCCCGCGGGTCCGCCGGTTGGCGGTGGCCGGGGTGCTCACCCTGGCCGGTCAGCAACTGGTGGCCGTGGTGGCGATCCGGCTGGCCAACCAGGGCCAGGTCCCGGCCGGCACCCAGGTCGTCTACTTCGCCGGCATGACGTTGTTCCTGCTGCCCTGGGCGGCGCTGGCGGTGCCGCTGGCCACCTCGGCCTACCCGGGGTTGTCCGAGCGCGCCGCGGCCGGTGACCTGGCCGGCTACCGGCGGGTGCTGGCGCCGGTCGTGGTGCTGACCGTGGTGCTGTCGGCGGTCGCCGCGGCCGGGCTCGTCGCCGTGTCGGGTCCGATGGCGCGGGTGTTCCTGGCCTCGGCCGCGGACGCCGGGTCGGCCGCGGCGCTGGCCCCCACCATCGTGGCCTTCGTCCCGGGGTTGGTGGGGTACGGCCTGGTGGCCGTGCTGTCCCGCGCGCTGTACGCCCGCGGGCTGTGGCGCGCGCCCACCGTGTGCGTGGCCGGGGGATGGCTGGTGGCCGTCGCGGCCGACGTTCTGCTGGCCCGGCTGCTCCCGGTGGGAGACCGGGCCACCGCGCTGGGGCTGGGGCACACCCTGGGCGTCACCGTGGCCGGCATCGGGCTGCTGGTGGTGGTCCGGCGGGTGGCGGGGCCCCAGGCGCTGGCCGGGCTGCCCCGCACCGGTGGAGCGGCGCTGCTGGCCGGGCTGCTGGGCGGTGCTGCCGGGCTGGCGGTGGCCCGCGCGCTGGGAGCCGATCCGGTCCCCGAGGGAGGTGTGCCGGCCGCCGTGGGCACCGGGGTGCTGGCCGGCGGCGTGGTGCTGGTCGTCGCCGCGGCGGTCATGATGGGTCTCGCGCGGGGGCCGCTGCTGGCCGCCGTGCGCGGGCTCCGGTCATCGGGGCCGGCAGCCGATGCCGAGCCGGAGGTGACCCATGGGTGAGCTCCCGCCGCGCGAGCTGTCCGGACGGCGCGTGGCCCAGGTGCTGGCCACCAGCACCGGTGGGGTGGGCACGCACGTGCGGTCGGTGCTGCCGGCGCTGACCGCCGCCGGTGCGCTGGTCCGGGTCTGCGGCCCGACCGCCACCGACACGCTGTTCGGCTTCTCCGCAGCCGCGGCGTTCCGTGCGGTGGAGATCTCCGCCGGGCTGGACCCGGTCGCCGACGCCCGGGCGGTCCGGGGCCTGGCCCGCGCCGTCGACGGTGCGGACCTGGTGCACGCGCACGGGTTGCGGGCCGGGCTGGTCGCCGCTGCCGCCCGGCGGGTGGCGGCCGGTTCCCCTGCCCTGGTGCTGACCCTGCACAACGCGCTGCCCCCCGGTGGCGGGCTCCGGCGCCGGGTGCTGGCCCGCGCCGAGGCAGCCACCATCCAGGCGGCGGACCTGGTGCTGGCCGCGTCCGCCGACCTGGCCGACAACGCGCGCCGGCTGGGTGCCACCGATGTCCGGGTCGCCCCCGTGTCGGCGCCCCCGCTGCCCCCGCCCGGCCGGACCCGGGCCGAGGTCCGGGCCTCCCTCGGCATCCCCGAGAACCGCCCGCTGGTGGTCGCGGTGGGCCGGCTGCACCCGCAGAAGGGGTACGGCACGCTGCTGGACGCGGTCGCCCGGTGGACCGGTGGCCCGGTGGACCCGGTCGTCGTCATCGCCGGGGACGGGCCGCTGGAGGGTGAGCTGCGCGCCCGGATCCGGGACGGGGGGCTGGCCGTGCGGTTGCTGGGCCGCCGCCGGGACGTCGCGGACCTGCTGGCCGCCGCCGACGCCTGCGTGCTGCCCTCGGTCTGGGAGGCCCGGTCGCTGACCGCGCAGGAGGCGCTGCGTTCGGGTACCCCGCTGGTGGCCACCCGGGTCGGCGGCATCCCCGAGCTGGTGGGTGCCGCCGCCGAGCTGGTGGTACCGGGGGACGCCGCGGCGCTCGCCGATCGGGTGACCGCGGTGCTCACCGACCCGGCGCTGGCCACCCGGCTGGCGGCCGCCGGCCGGGCCCGGGCCGCCGGCTGGCCGGACGAGGCCGGCACCGCCCGGATGCTGGTCGCCGTCTACCGGGAGCTGCTGGGACCGGCGGGCCGGTGAGCAGGTTCCGCCGCGCCGGCTGGCGGCGCTCACCGCGACCGCGGTGCTGCTCGGGCTCCCCGGCCCCGCCGCGGCGGCCGGGGACGGCTCGCCGGCCGCGGACCGGGTCGTGGTGCTGGGGGTGCCCGGGCTGATCTGGTCCGACGTCGACCCGGACGTCACCCCGCAGCTGTGGGCGCTGGCCCAGGACTCCGCGATCGGCGCGCTGACCGTCCGGGCCGCCCGGTCCACCACCTGCCTGCTGGACGGCTGGGCCACCCTGGGGGCCGGCAACCGGGCCCGCTGGGCCGGCGCCGTGGTGCCCATCCCACCGGTGCCGCTGCCCACCGAACCCGGCGCCGACCCGGGTGCCGAGGGCACCGCCACCGGGGTGCTGCCCGACCTGCTCGGCGGCGGTGCGCCCCAGGACACCTCGCTGTCCTACTGCGGGGTGCAGCAGCAGGTGGCCAACGTCGGGCTGGCCGACCCCCCGGCCGCGGTGGCGCTGATCGCCGCCGACCCCGCCACGGCCCGCTTCGGCGCCCAGCCCGGTGCGCTGGGGGACGCCGTGGACTGCGTCACCACCGTGGGCCGGGCCGCCACCGTGGCTGCCGCCGGCGCCGGGGCGACCCTCACCCAGCTGGACACGGTGCCCACCGGGGCACCCGCGCTGGCTGCGGCGCTGGCCGGTTGCCCGCTGGGGCTGATCTCCCTGGACCAGCTCACCGATGCCGGGACGCCGAGTGCCGAGCAGACCGACACCGGCACCCAGCAGCAGCCCCGGGAGGCCGCGCTGCGCCGGGTGGACCAGGTGGTGGGCGAGGTGCGCGGCGCGCTGACCACCCTGCCCGGGCGGACCCTGCTGCTGGTGCAGGGCGTGTCCGAGGTCAACGACGGGCGCCCGCAGCTGCACGTCGCCATCGCCCACGGGCCGGGTTTCACCGGTGGCTGGCTGCGCTCGGCGAGCACCGGCCGGGCACCGTTCGTGCAGCTGATCGACACCGCGCCCACCGTGCTGCAGGCCCTGGGTGTGGCAGAGCCGGCCTCGATGAACGGCCAGCCGATGAGCGCCACCGGTACCCGACCGCCGCTCGCCCAGGCGGTCGCCGACCTCGAGCGGGCGAACACCCGGGCCGCCGTGCACTACCGCAGCACGAACGACTTCTTCTGGCTGCTGGTCCTCCTCAACGCCGGGGTGGTGGCGCTCGGGCTGCTCACCCTCGGCGGCTGGCGTGCCCATGACCAGCTGCGCAACCGCACCCCGCGGCGGCTGCGCAACTGGTGGGCGCGGCGCCGTCCCGGCCCGGGCACCCGCGAGCGGTGGCGGCGGGTCGTGCGGCCGGTGTGCCTGGCCGCCGCGTCCCTGCCGGTGGCCAGCTACCTGGCCAGTGCGGTGCCCTGGGAGGCCAGCGCTACCCCGGGCACCGCGCTGGCCGGTGCGGTGGTCGGGTGCACCCTGCTGCTCACCGCGGTCGCCGTGCTGGGCCCCTGGCGGCACCGGCCCCTGGGTCCGGCGGTCGCCGTGCTGGTGTCGACGCTGGCCGTCCCGGTCGCGGACGTGCTCACCGGCTCGCACCTGGAGCTGGACGGTCTGCTGGGTTACGACGCCATCGTGGCCGGCCGGTTCACCGGCTTCGGCAACCTCACCTTCGGGCTCATGCCGGTCAGCGCCCTGCTGCTCACCGCCGGGCTGGCCACCTGGGTGGCCCGGCGTGCGCCCGGGGACGGCCGCCGCCGGGCGCTGCTCGTCGTGCTGGGCTGCGGGGTGGTGGTCGTCGGCCTGATCGGCGCGCCGACGCTGGGCCGCGACTTCGGTGGCGTGCTGGCCGCCGTCCCGGGCTTCCTGTTGCTGGCCATGCTGCTGGGCGGGATCCGGGTGACCGTCCTGAGGCTGGCCGCGGTCATCGCCGCCGCCGTCGTCGTCGTCGGGTCGGTGGCGGTGCTGGACTGGACCCGGCCGCCCGCCCAGCGCAGCCACCTGGGCAGGTTCGTGGCCCAGGTGCTGGACGGGCAGGCCTGGACGGTGGTCAGCCGCAAGGCCGGGGCCAACCTGGCCATCCTGCTGGGCAGCCCGCTGGCCTACACGCTGCTGGTGGCGCTGGTCGCCGCGGTGTGGCTGCTGCGACCGGGTGGCCTGCTGCGCAGCCGGCCCGGTGGTGGGCCGGGGGAGCTGCCGGCCCGCGACGTCCGGGTGCTGCGGGCCGGGCTGGTGGCGGTGGCGCTGAGCCTGACCCTGGCCGCCGCGGTCAACGACTCCGGGGTGGCCATCCCGGCGACCTCGGCCGCCCTGCTGGTGCCGCTGCTGGTCTGGCTGGCGGCCGCGCCCCGGAGCCGGTCCGCCGAGGATGCCGCGCCCGGTTCGGACGACGGGGGAGCGGGCCGGGACCGTGTTAGCGTGAGCGCCCGTGGGTCGACTGGCTGAACCTCGGAATCTGCTCCCCAACTCGCAACCGACGAAGTTCGTCTTCGTGACCGGCGGCGTCGTCTCCTCCCTCGGCAAGGGACTGACCGCGAGCTCGCTGGGGGCCCTGCTGACGGCCCGCGGGCTGCGGGTCACCATGCAGAAGCTGGACCCGTACCTGAACGTGGACCCCGGCACGATGAACCCGTTCCAGCACGGCGAGGTGTTCGTCACCGAGGACGGCGCCGAGACCGACCTGGACATCGGGCACTACGAGCGGTTCCTGGACACCGACCTCACCGGCCGGGCCAACGTGACCACCGGTCAGGTGTACTCCGACGTCATCGCCCGGGAGCGGCGCGGGGAGTACCTGGGGGACACCGTCCAGGTGATCCCGCACATCACCAACGAGATCAAGGCCCGGATGCTGGCCGGCGCGGACATCGCCGACCGGGTCGACGTGGTGATCACCGAGATCGGCGGGACCGTCGGTGACATCGAGTCGCTGCCCTTCCTGGAGGCCGCCCGGCAGGTGCGGCACGAGATCGGCCGGGACAACTGCTTCTTCCTGCACATCTCGCTGGTGCCCTACATCGCGCCCTCGGGTGAGCTGAAGACCAAGCCCACCCAGCACTCGGTAGCCACGCTGCGCAGCATCGGCATCCAGCCCGATGCCCTGGTGTGCCGCTCGGACCGGGAGATCCCCGAGGGCCTCAAGCGCAAGATCAGCCTGATGTGCGACGTCGAGGCCGAGGGCGTCATCTCCTGCGCCGACGCGCCCTCGATCTACGACATCCCCAAGGTGCTGCACAGCGAGGGGCTGGACGCCTACGTGGTCCGCCGGCTCGGGCTGCCTTTCCGCGACGTGGACTGGACGGTCTGGGGCGACCTGCTGGACCGGGTGCACGCGCCCAAGCGCACGGTGACCGTGGGCCTGGTCGGCAAGTACATCGACCTGCCCGACGCCTACCTGTCGGTGACCGAGGCGCTGCGGGCCGGTGGCTTCGCCCACCACACCCGGGTGCAGATCCGCTGGGTGCCCTCCGACGACTGCGAGACCCCGGAGGGGGCCGCCGCCGCACTGGCCGGGGTGGACGCCGTCTGCGTGCCGGGCGGGTTCGGTGTGCGGGGGATCGAGGGCAAGCTCGGTGCCATCCGGCACACCCGGGTCAACGGCATCCCGACCCTGGGGCTGTGCCTGGGGCTGCAGTGCATGGTCATCGAGACCGCCCGCAACCTGGCCGGCATCACCGACGCCAACTCCGCGGAGTTCGACCCCGACACCGAGCACCCGGTGATCTCCACCATGGCCGAGCAGCTGGACGTGGTGGCCGGCGAGCGGGACATGGGGGGCACGATGCGGCTGGGGTCCTACCCGGCGTCGCTGCTGCCGGGTTCGGTCACCGCGGTGGCCTACGGGGCCACCTCGATCACCGAGCGGCACCGGCACCGGTACGAGGTCGCCAACGCCTACCGGGAGTCCCTCGCCGAGGCCGGTCTGGTGATCTCGGGCACCTCGCCCGACGGCACGCTGGTGGAGTTCGTCGAGCTGCCCGCCGACGTGCACCCCTTCTTCGTCGGCACCCAGGCCCACCCCGAGCTGAAGAGCCGCCCGACCCGCCCGCACCCGCTGTTCGCCGCCTTCGTCAAGGCCGCGGTGGACTACTCGGAGTCTGACCGGCTGCCGGTGCCCGAGACAGCGGACATGGGCATCTGAGCGTGTACGAGGTCCTGGGCACCGAGCAGGTCTACGCCGGCCGGATCATCTCGCTGCGCCGGGACACCGTCGCCATGCCCGAGGGCGGGCACAGCGTCCGCGAGGTGGTGACCCACCCGGGCGCCGTCGGCGTGGTGGCGCTGGACGACGCCGGTGCGGTGGTCATGCTGCGGCAGTACCGGCACCCCGTCGGCGAGCACCTCTGGGAGCTGCCCGCCGGGCTGCGCGACGCCGACGGCGAGCCCCCGCTGGAGACCGCCCGGCGGGAGCTGGCCGAGGAGGTGGGGCTGGCTGCGCAGCGGTGGCAGCTGCTGACCACCTCCTACTCCACGCCCGGCTTCTGCGACGAGCTGGTGGGGCTCTACCTGGCCGAGGGGCTGTCGGCGGTGGACCGGCCCGAGGGCTTCACGGTCGAGCACGAGGAGCTGGACATGACCGTGGAGCGGGTGCCCCTGGACACCGCGGTGCAGATGGTCTTCGACGGGACCATCCGCAACGCGCTGGCCGTGATCGGTGTGCTGGCGGCCGCCCGGGCCCGCGCCGCCGCACCCGACCTGCGTCCCGCCGACACCCCCTTCTGACCCGCCCCCCACCCCCCTCCCCGACGATCACGGGCCTGGGGGAGCGACACCCCGGCGTGTTGCTCACCTGAGTCCGTGATCATCGGGTGGAGTGGGCGCGGGGGTGGGGAGTGACGGTGGTGGGTGAGCGGGCGGCGGCGGGGCCTGCGGTGGAGCGGGTCGTGACCGGGTACCTGGACCACCTGACGGTGGAGCGCGGGCTGGCCGCCAACACCATCTCCTCCTACCGCCGTGACCTGCGCCGGTACGCGGAGTTCCTGGCTGCTGGTGGGGTGCGCGGGCTGGGCGAGGTGGCGGAGTCCGACGTGGCCGCCTTCCTGACCGCACTGCGCGCCGGGGACGACGAGCACCCTCCGCTGTCGGCCACCTCGGCCGCCCGCGCGGTGGTGGCGGTCCGCGGGCTGCACCGGTTCGCCCTGCTGGACGGCTTGATCGGCGACGACGTGGCGGCCGAGGTCAAGCCGCCCACACCGAACCGACGGCTGCCCAAGGCCATCACGGTGCAGCAGGTGGAGGCGCTGCTGGAGGCCGCCGGTGCCCAGGAGGGGCCCCGTGGGTGGCGCGACCGGGCCCTGCTGGAGCTGCTCTACGGCACCGGGGCCCGGATCTCCGAGGCGGTCGGGCTGGCCGTGGACGACCTCGACGTGTCCGGCGACCCGGCGCGCGCCTCGGTCCGGCTGGCCGGGAAGGGCGGCAAGGAGCGGGTGGTCCCGGTGGGCAGCTATGCGGTGCGGGCGGTGCAGGACTACCTGGTGGCCGGCCGGCCGGTGCTGGACACCGGGGGCGGGGTGCGCGGCGCGCTGTTCCTCAACGCCCGTGGCGGCCGGTTGTCCCGGCAGTCCGCGTGGTCGGTGCTCCGCTCGGCCGCCGAGCGGGCCGGTCTGGCCGAGCTGGCCGACCTGTCCCCGCACACCCTGCGGCACTCCTTCGCCACCCACCTGCTCGACGGCGGTGCCGACGTCCGGGTGGTGCAGGAGCTGCTGGGGCATGCCTCGGTGACGACGACGCAGGTCTACACCCTGGTCACGGTGGACCGGCTGCGCGAGGTCTACGCCACCAGTCACCCTCGCGCGCTGCGCTGAGTCGCCCGCTGCGCAGAGCCGCCCGCTGCGCAGCCCCCCCGGCACCGACGGTCACACCCGGGCCCCCGGCTGCCGATGGAGGGTGCAGAGGGCGACAAGTCGACACGGCGAGCCCCCGCGAACCGGTCCCCCGGTGGCGGGGGGACGCCGGGCGGCACCGCGCCCTGAGGCACTGCACCACCAGCTGCACCAGGGGAAGAGGCACCGAGGATGGCGACACCCGTCGTGACGAGCTCCGCCGTGGCACACCCGCACGTGGGTGCGCCGGAGGTGGAGATGGGCGTTCCTGCGGGGCGGCTGGACCCGGCCCGCGCGCGGCAGCGCCCGCTGCCCACCCCGAAGCCGCTGGAGCGGCACGGCCCGGCCCGCATCGTGGCCATGTGCAACCAGAAGGGTGGCGTGGGCAAGACCACGTCCACGATCAACCTGGGTGCCGCGCTGGTCGAGCAGGGCCGGCGGGTGCTGCTGGTGGACCTGGACCCGCAGGGAGCCCTGTCGGTGGGCCTGGGCATCCAGTCCCAGCAGCTGGAGCGCACCGTCTACAACGCGCTGATGGAGCGGCACACCACGCTGCGCGACGTGATCGTCCGCGACGTCGGGCACGTGCGCGGGCTGGACCTGGCGCCGTCGAACATCGACCTGTCCGCCGCCGAGGTGCAGCTGGTCAGCGAGGTCGCCCGGGAGCAGTCGCTGCTCCGGATCCTGGCCGAGGTGCGCCAGGAGTACGACTACGTGCTCATCGACTGCCAGCCCTCGCTGGGGCTGCTGACGGTCAACGCGCTGACCGCCGCCCAGGGCGTGATCATCCCGCTGGAGTGCGAGTTCTTCTCGCTGCGCGGGGTGGCCCTGCTGGTGGACACCATCGACAAGGTCAAGGAGCGGCTGAACCCCTCCCTGGAGGTCGACGGCATCCTGGCCACGATGTACGACTCGCGGACCGTGCACGCCCGCGAGGTGTTCAGCCGGGTCGTCGAGGCGTTCGGGGACACCGTGTTCCAGACCGTCATCACCCGCACCGTCCGCTTCCCCGAGACCACCGTCGCGGGGCAGCCCATCACCACCTGGGCATCGAGCTCCATCGGGGCCGAGGCCTACCGCAATCTGGCCAAGGAGGTCCTGGCACTGTGACCCGTCGCCCCGTCCTCCCCGGCGCGAGCGAGCTGTTCTTCCGGCGCACCGACGCCGCAGCCACCGGTGAGAAGCCGGCGCCGGTGTCCGAGCTCCCCTCGCTGGCCGCGGCCGCCGCCTCGCCGTCGCTGCGCGGGAACACCGGACGCCGTCCCGACGAGACCGATGCCGTCGACGAAGCGCCCGGTGCTGCCACCGCCACCCCGCTGCAGCTGGTCCGGGACGCCCCCGACGAGCTGGCCACGCTGCGCAGTGCGCTGCCGGCTGCCACCCCCGCCGACCGGCCGCGCAGCCGGGGCCGGGAGCGCACCAAGCACGAGGAGAAGATCACCGTCTACTGCTCGGCCGAGGAGCTGCTGGCGCTGGAAGGCGCCCGGCTCACCCTGCGCGGGGAGCACGGCGTGGTCGCCGACCGGGGCCGGATCGTCCGCGAGGCGATCGCCACGCTGCTGGCCGACCTGGCCGCGCACGGCGAGGACTCCGTGCTCGTCCGGCGGCTCCGCCAGGGCTGATCCGGGTCCACCGGGAAACCTGGGGTTGCTGGGGACGGCGGGGCGGAGGCCCGGGCAGATCCCCGGTCCTGTCGGTGGGCGGACCTAGGCTCCCAGCGTGACCACCCTGGCCGAGCCGCCCGTCGCCCCCGGTGACGTCGCCGGTGACGTTGCCGGTGGTGCTACCGGTGACGACGGCCGGTTCCGGGTCCGGCTGACCAACTTCCAAGGTCCCTTCGACCTGCTGCTGCAGCTGATCGGCCGGCACCAGCTCGATGTCACCGAGATCGCGCTCTCCCAGGTCACCGACGACTTCATCGCCCACCTGCGGGGCATGGGCGACGAGCTGGACCTCGACCAGGCCTCGGAGTTCCTGCTGGTGGCGGCCACCCTGCTGGATCTCAAGGCTGCCCGGCTGCTGCCCACCGCGGACGTGGAGGACGCCGAGGACCTCGCCGCACTGGAGGCAAGGGACCTGCTGTTCGCCCGGCTGCTGCAGTACAAGGCCTACCAGCAGGTGGCCGGCTTCCTGCGCGAGCGGGAGGCCGAGGCCGCCCGCCGCTTCCCGCGGGACGTGGCCCTGGAGCCGCGGTTCGCCGCGCTGCTGCCCGAGGTGCTGCTCGGCGTCACCCCGGAGCAGTTCGCCGAGCTGGCCACCCGGACGCTGACGCCGCGGCCACCACCCACGGTGAACATCACCCACCTGCACGCCGCCACGGTGAGCGTGCCCGAGCAGCTGCTCCTGGTCCGCAGCCGGGTGGCCGAGGCGGGCGCGGTGTCGTTCGGGGTGCTCACCGCCGACTGCGCGCACCCCCTGGAGCGGGTGGCCCGCTTCCTGGTGCTGCTGGAGCTCTACCGCCAGCAGCTGGTGGACTTCGAGCAGGAGACGCCGCTGGGCGAGTTGACCGTGCTGTGGACCGGTCCCCGGCTGGTGGCGGGCCGCCTGCCGGGCCTCGACGCCGACGACGACGCCGTGCGATCCGGCGCGTGAGCGAGCCGCCGGCCACCGCCGGGCCCTTCGCCTGGGACCAGATCGCTGCGGAGCTGGCCGCCGCCGAGGCGGCCGACGAGCACGACGGCAGGCCCGGGCACGGCCGGCGCCCGGCCACCGAGGAGGACTGGGACGACGTCGCGGCCCGGCTGGCCTCCTCGCTGGCCCGGCCCGCCACCCGCGGGCCGGCCGGGCCGGCGGGGGAGCCGCCCGGTGTACCCGGACCGACGGCCGGCGACCCGACCGAGGGGGACCCGGTCGTCGCCGCTGCCGCCCCGGCGGCCGCAGCCCCGGTCCCCGATGCACTCCCCACCGCGGCGTCTGCGGCCCCTGATGCCGACGCCCAGCGGGATGACGGTGCCGCAGCCGCAGCCGAGGTCGAGGTGGTCGACCCCCTCGAGCTGCGCGGTGGATTGGAGGCGCTGCTGTTCGTCGTCGACACCCCGGTCGACGAGGGCACGCTGGCCGCCACGCTGCGGTGTCCGGTACCAGTGCTGCGCCGGGCGCTGGCCGAGCTGGGGGCCGATTACGACGCCCGGCGGGCGGGGGTGGTGCTCCGCCGGGTCGGGGAGGGCTGGCGGCTCTACACCCGCGAGGACCACGCCGCGGTGGTGGAGCGGTACCTGCTGGAGGGCCAGCGAGGCCGGCTGACCCAGGCCGCGCTGGAGACCCTGGCGGTGATCGCCTACCGCCAACCGGTCACCCGGGGGCAGGTCTCCGCCGTCCGCGGGGTGGGTGTGGACGCGGTGGTGCGTACGCTGGTCAGTCGGGGTCTGGTCTACGAGTGCGGTACCGACCCCGACAGCGGCGGTGGGCTCTACGCCACGACCCCGCTGTTCCTCGAACGGCTGGGTCTGACCGGCCTCGACGAGCTCCCCGAGCTCGCCCCGCTGCTGCCCGAGGCCCAGACCGTGCTCGACGAACATCCTGAATCCTGAGGAACCGATGACCGAGAGCACCACCCCGTCCTCCACCGACGAGCCCACCCCCGGGCAGGGCGACGAGCACGGCGTGTGGTCCGAGGACATGGAACTGGCCCCCGCGCACCCCGGTGACCGGGAGGAGACCCCGGAGCCGGAGGAGGCGCACGCCGAGCGGTTGCAGAAGGTGCTGGCCCGGGCCGGCGTGGGCTCCCGCCGGGTCTGCGAGGAGATGATCGACGAGGGCCGGATCGCGGTGAACGGGAAGACGGTCCTGGTGCAGGGCATGCGGGTCGACCCCCGGACCGCGCAGATCGCCGTCGACGGGGTCCGGATCGAGATCCGCAACGACCGGGTCACCTACGCGATGAACAAGCCCTTCGGCGTGCTCACCGCGATGAGCGACGACCGGGGCCGGCCCACCATCGGCGACATGGTGGGCGACCTGCACAAGGGGATCGTGCACGTCGGCCGGCTTGACCAGGACACCGAGGGCCTGCTCATCCTCACCACCGACGGCGAGTTGGCGCACCGGCTGGCGCACCCCTCCTACGAGGTGCGCAAGACCTACCTGGCCCAGGTGTCGGGTTCGGTGTCGCGCGACCTCGGCCGCCGGCTCAAGGCCGGGATCGAGCTGGAGGACGGCCCGGTGGCCGTGGACGGGTTCGACCTCAAGGACACCCACGCCGGGCAGTCCGTGGTGGAGATCGTGCTGCACGAGGGTCGCAAGCACATCGTCCGGCGGCTGCTGGCCGAGGTCGGGCTGCCGGTGTCCCGGTTGACCCGCACCGCGGTGGGGCCGGTGCAGCTGGCCCGGATGCGCACCGGCGTCATCCGCAAGCTGACCCGCGCCGAGGTGGGTGCGCTGCAGGAGCTGGTCGGCCTCTGAGGGCCGGTCGGCATGACCGGGGGCGGGTGGCAGCCGCTCTCTAGACTCGATCGAGGTGCCCGGCGGACCGGGCGCCGGTTCCGCTATGTCAGGAGTGTGCAGTGGCCGTCCGAGCCATCCGGGGCGCGACGCAGGTCGACGCAGACGACCGGGACGAGGTCCTCGAGGCGACCCGGGAACTGGTGTCCGCGGTGCTGGAGCGCAATGCGCTGGGCAGCGAGGACCTGATCAGCATCCTGTTCACCGCCACCCCCGACCTGGTCAGCGAGTTCCCGGCGCTGGCCGCCCGCGAGCTGGGCCTGGGCGACGTGCCGCTGATGTGCGCCACGGAGATCGCCGTGCCGCACGCGCTGCCGCGGGTTCTCCGGTTGATGGCGCACGTGGACACCCCGCGAACGCGCGCCGACGTGCAGCACGTCTACCTGCGCGGGGCCGTGGCGCTGCGCCGGGACATCGCGCAGTGACCGGCCCGCAGAGCGGTTCCTTCGCCGGGCAGGTCACCCTCGACGGGCCGTCGGGGACCGGCAAGTCCAGCGTGGCCCGTGCGGTGGCGGTCCAGCTCGGGGCTGCCTACCTGGACACCGGCGCGATGTACCGGGCGGCCACCGTGGCAGTGCTCGACGCCGGGGTGGACCCCGAGGACGCCTGCGCGGTGGAGAAGGTCGTCACGGCCGCCGACATCGAGGTGGGTACGACCGCCGCGGCCGAGGTGGTCACGGTCGACGGCGTGGACGTGGCCATGCGGATCCGTGGGGGAGAGGTCACCCGGGCGGTCTCCCCGGTGTCCGCCGTCCCCGCGGTGCGCCGGCTGCTGGTGGACCGGCAGCGGTCCCTGGTCGCGCAGACCACCGCCGTCGTCGTGGAGGGGCGGGACATCGGCACGGTGGTCCTGCCCGACGCCACGGTGAAGATCTACCTGACCGCCGCCCCCGAGGCCCGGGCGCAGCGGCGGGCCGCCCAGCTCGGCGTCACCGACGCCGGCGAGGTGGCAGCCCTGGCCGCCGACCTGCGCCGCCGGGACGACTACGACAGCAGCCGCGCGGACTCACCGCTGCGGCCGGCCCCCGACGCCATCGTCGTCGACAGCACCGACCTGGACCGCGATGCGGTCGTCGATGCGGTCGTCGCGCTGGCGCTGCGGGCCGCGAGAGCAGGAGCAGTGACATGAGCGCCACCCCCAATCCCGTCGTCGCCATCGTGGGGCGGCCCAACGTGGGCAAGTCCACGCTGGTCAACCGGTTCATCGGCCGCCGTGCCGCCGTCGTCCAGGACATCCCCGGGGTCACCCGGGACCGGATCTCCTACGAGGCGCTGTGGAACGGCAAGACGTTCACCGTCGTCGACACCGGCGGCTGGGAGCCCCGGGCCTCGGGCATGGCGGCCTCCATCGCCCGGCAGGCCGAGTACGCGATGAAGACCGCGGACGTCATCGTGCTGGTGGTAGATGCCTCGGTGGGGGCCACCGAGACCGACCTGGCTGCCGCGCGGGTGCTCCGCCGATCGGAGACCCCGGTCATCCTGGTGGCCAACAAGGTCGACGACGAGCGCGGCGAGGCCAACGCCGCCGAGCTGTGGTCGCTGGGCCTGGGCGAGCCCTTCACGGTCAGCGCGCTGCACGGCCGCGGCGCCGGGGACCTGCTGGACCTGGTGCTGGACGCCATGCCGGAGGCGCCCAAGGAGTCCCTGGAGGAGGGCGGTCCGCGCCGGGTCGCGCTGGTCGGGCGGCCCAACGTGGGCAAGTCCAGCCTGATCAACCGGCTGGCCAAGGAGGAGCGCTCGGTCGTCGACTCGGTGGCCGGCACCACGGTGGACCCGGTCGACTCGATCGTCACGCTGGGCGGGGAGCCGTGGCGGTTCGTGGACACCGCCGGGCTGCGCCGCCGGGTGGGTACCGCCAGCGGCACCGAGTACTACGCCAGCCTGCGGACCGAGGCCGCGATCGAGGCCTCCGAGGTGGCCATCGTGCTGCTGGCTGCCGACGAGGTGATCAGCGAGCAGGACCAGCGGGTGATCACCCAGGTGATCGAGTCCGGCCGGGCGCTGGTGATCGCGATCAACAAGTGGGACACCCTGGACGAGGACCGGCACGCCCAGCTGGAGAAGGAGATCGAACGGGACCTGTCCCGGGTGAAGTGGGCGCACCGGGTCAACATCTCCGCACTCAAGGGCCGCGGGGTGAACAAGCTCGCCGACCACCTGCGGGACGCGCTGGCGTCCTGGGAGTTCCGGGTGCCGACGGCGGAGTTGAACAGCTACGTGCGCGCGCTGGTGCAGGAGACCCCGCCGCCGGCCCGTGGCGGCCGCGCCCCGAAGATCAAGTACGTCACGCAGGCCGACATCCGCCCGCCCCGGTTCGTGGTCTTCTCCACCGGCTTCCTGGAGGCCGGCTACCGACGCTTCCTGGAGCGAAAGCTGCGGGAGAAGTGGGGCTTCGAGGGCACCCCGATCGACGTGTCGATCAAGGTGCGCGAGACCAAGGCACGGGACCTGCGCTCCCGCTGACCCGCCGCTCAGGGGCCATCGGGGCGTGCGGTAATCTGCTCCAGCAGCGATCGAGCGCTCCGGGTCAGCCCGGAACCGTCCGACGCTCGGGCTGTAGCGCAGCTTGGTAGCGCACTTGACTGGGGGTCAAGGGGTCGCAGGTTCAAATCCTGTCAGCCCGACAGAGAAGATGCAGGCCAGAGGCGGGTCGTCCATGGGGACGGCCCGTTTCTCGCTACGTGGCAGCAACCGTGACGGCACCGCGCTACCGGCAGATGGTCGCGGGCGCCGGGATCCCCATGTGACCAACGAGCCGCCTGAGAGGTCCCGGCAGAGGATTGTCACAGGAGAGAGCCGAGCGACAGCGCGGCGACCGTGCCAGTGACCATGTAGGCGGCGCATCCGACGATGGCGGTCGTGCGGAGCCGGCGGCTGATGGGGTGGTCGCCGGGTTGCCAGCCCGTCGGACCGGGGAAGGGATGGTCCAGTGCTGCGTCGATCGTGTCGATCATGCGGCGCGCTGACCAGTAACGGGTGATGCTCCCGATCAGCGACGGGGCGCTGCCGACGTAGTCCACCCGGTATCCGGACCTGAGGACCACCTCGAAGCCGTTGCGGTGGTCCAGGTAGGCCACGTCGGCCAGCGCGACCTCGCTGATCAGCAGGGCATTGACCACCTGGAGCCGGTCGCCCCGCACCCGGATCGCGCTGGTGCCCAACAGGATGGGGACGACGGCCACGAGGGTCATCGCTACCGCAGCCGGTGCTCGGTCGGTGGCTGGATAGATCTGCGGGGCCAGGCCCAGCGTCGCGGCGGCCGAGAGCAATACCATCATCAGGCAGCCAGCCCGCAGACCGATGTTGGCCGGAACGGTCAGCCGGGCCGCTTCGCGGTCGACGCGCGACGGTGTCACGGGCGAGGGCCGGAGAGTGCTCGCAGGTGCGACCTCGCCAGCGGATCACCGTGCCGCGCTGCTGTCCACACCTCCACCGCACCGTCGAGTTCCTGCTCGGCCAGCGCCCATGCCCGTCGGTAGGCAGCAGCCGCCGCGTCGCCGGCCATCAGGAGCCGAGCTCGATCAGGGGATCCAGCAAGGCAGCCGGCAGTTGCCGAGCCCCTGCGATCTCGATGCCAAGCAGGTGCCCGGCGTCGTCGACGTCGAGTACGAGATCGCCCAGGCCCGCTTCGGGGTTGGGCACCACCCGTTGATGGACCGCCTCGCCGGGCCCGATGTCGACGAACTCGAGGTACCCGGCCTCGACGTCGGCATCCCAACTCAGTCGCGCACGCACGTCGCGCTCGTGCCCCGTCACACTCACATCATCCGATGAATCGCTGCCGGCTCGAGTTGCATGACTACCCGCCCCCCGCGTCCGGGGTCGACGGTGGCCACCGAACACCACGAACCGTCCCACGTGAGATCTGGGTCGGGCTTGCTCACCGGTACTCCGGGTTCGGGTGCTGGGCGTCCGCCTCGGTCCGCTGGTTCCCGTGGGAGGGCAGCCCCCCGGCGCGCTTCAGCATCGCCGCCATGTGCAGCAGGTTCCACGTCATGATCCGGGTGTTGCGCTTGGTGAATTCGTTCTCCCGCCCACCGGAGCCGGGGTCGGCGTAGGACGGACCCGGGCCGGCCTCACCGATCCAGCCGGCGTCGACCTGTGGGGGGATGGTGTAGCCCAGGTGCTGCAAGGAGTAGAGGACGTTCATGGCGACGTGCTTGATGCCGTCCTCGTTGCCAGTGACGATCACCCCGGAGTCCAGCTCACGACCGCCCACCGTCGCCGCGTGCGCCACCGTGTCCCGGGCGGCCCCGTGCACCTGCGGGGAGCAGCGCAGCGAGTAGGCGTCCTGCACCGGCGTGCAGTCCGGGCCGCGGTGGCTGGCCATCACCCCGCTGCCGGCCAGCAGCGCCCGCAGGTTCGCCGCGGACACGGCCTGTCCCGGGTGAGACCGCAGGGCCTGGAGATCGGCGGCGAAGACCGCATCGGTGCCGAGGAGGGCCTCGACGCTCATCGCGGCCGCCAGGTCGGCGATGGTCAACAGCACCTCGAGGTCGGCCAGGGCCAGCACCAGCATGCCGAGCATGCCGTCGGTGCCGTTGATCAGGGCCAGGCCCTCCCGCGGTCACCCGGGTGCCGGGGCCCCGCCCGTCGACCGGGACGGCATGACTGCCCGGCGACGCACGATCTCGGCGATCCAGAGCAGGGCGGACGGTGAGGTGCACCCCGGCGGGGTGGGGTGGTCGGAAAACACCTGCAGGCGCTCGCCGACGTCCACGGCCCGCTGCCGGTGCTCAGGGTGCTCGATGCCGATTTGGGCCAGGCAGTGGTTCATCGCCCACTGCAGGCGGTCGGGGGCATCGGCGAGCTGCGCCTCGATGACGTCGAGCAGCCCGGTGAGGTCAGGCCGTCGGGTGCCTTGGCCACCCGGTCCGTGGTCAGCGCCCAGCCCGCACTGGCCACCACCGGGTCGGCGTCGGCCAGCCAGGTCCGGCGCAGTGCCTCGGCGTGCGCGCTCTTCTTGATCACGTGGTCGACGAGCCAGCCGTGCACCTTGGGGCGGCCGGCGTCCCGGAGCATGGTGTCGAGCTCCTCCTGGCCGAACTCCTGGGGCCGGCAGACCAGCAGGGCGAGCAGCCGCTCGTCGGAGCTCCCGGTGGCCCACAGCTCACGGGCGAGGGCGTGCGGGCCATCGCCTGCCTCCTCGGTGGGGGACGCTAGCGTGCCGGCATGACGACCGACCCGGGATTCGGACCGCGCAGCCGCGGGGTCTGGTGCGTCGACGCCGGACCCGGGATGGTCCGCCGCCTCGGCCTCGCCGGCTTCGACTGGGTCGCCGTGGACATGCAGCACGGCACGTACGGCCGTGCCGAGCTGCTCGAGCTGGCCCGCAGCTGGCACGGCGTCCCGGCCGACCTGGTGGTCCGGGTGCCCTCCTCGGAATTCACCGGCATCGGCCTGGCCCTGGACGCCGGGGCTGCCGCCGTGGTCGTGCCGCAGGTGGACTCGCCCGAGCAGGCCCGTGCCGCGGTCGAGGCCGCCTGCTACCCGCCGCTGGGACGACGCAGCGCCGGGCAGCTGGCCCCCACCTGGGGTCAGCCGGGCACCGACATCGCCCGGACGAATGACCGGGTCACCTGCGCGGTGATGATCGAGTCCGCGGTGGCGCTGGGCTGCGTCGAGCAGATCGCGGCCGTGCCAGGGGTGGGGCTGCTGTTCATCGGCCCCAACGACCTGTCGCTGTCGCTGGGCGGCACGGTCGACGGGCTGCTCGACGACCGGTCCCCGGACTCCGCCCTGGACCGGATCCTGGCGGCAGGGCAGGCGTCCGGTGTGCCGGTCGGTGCCTACGGCGGGGACCCGGCGACGGCGGCCCGGTTCGCCGACCGCGGCATCGACTGCCTCGCGGTGGCCACCGACCTGTGGGTCACGGCCGCCGGGGCGGGGCAGGCGTTGGGCTGACTGCCGCGAGGCCAGACCGTCGCGTTGGTGCTAGAGCATCGAGCCCAGGTCGGACCCGACGGTGGGGTAGGCGGCCGTCGCCGACTTCAGCTGGCGGGTGGTGAGACCGAGCTTGATCGCCAGGCCGGGGGTGTTGATCAACTCGGCGTACTCGGGCCCCAGCAGGTGGGCGCCGACGATCCGGTCGCTGGTCCGGCGACGACGTTAGGCCTCGCTCCTCGGCACAAGGTCGAGGGTCGAGGTCGAGGTCGAGGTCGGGGTCGCAGCCTGGGGCGCGCAGGGGGCGAGGAGTGGACGCCGCCGGAGTTCCCGCGCAGACCCTCCGCTGCGACGGGGTGTCCCAGCCCGGCAGGCACGCCGGCTCGACCGTCTCGCGCAACCGGGCAGCCGCAGCAACGGGTCTGCACCGCCCTGCACGATGGTGGACAGAGGTACGGGCCGTCCGGGGAGCCGGTTCGCTAGGTTGACCGCTCCAGGGCTGCTTGCTGGGCCGGTCCCCGGCACGGAAGCGAGCGGCTCATGCTCTCCCGGATCTCCGCTTTTGCCGATCGCCTGCGCAGCAGCCTGTTCTTCATCCCGATGATCTGCGTGGTCGGTGCCGTCCTGCTGGGCGAGGTGATGCTGGGGGTGGACACCCTCATCCCTGGGATCGACTCCCGGTTCACGGCCACCGTGGACAGCGCGCGCACCGTTCTCACCACGGTCGCCGGGGCCACCCTGGCCTTTGCCGGCATCGCGTTCTCGGTGAGCCTGCTACTCATCTCCTTGGCGTCCAGCCAGTACTCGCCGCGCGTGGTGCACGGCATGTTCCGTGACCCGTTCAACAAGCGGGTGATGGGCCTGGTCATCGGCACCTTCACCTACTGCCTGGTGGTGCTGCGGGCGGTGCGCGCCTCGCTGGACGAGAGCGGTGAGGCGATCGTCCCCAGCGTCTCCATCTTGTTGGCCCTCCTCCTGGGAATCGCGTCGGTCCTGTCCATCGTGGCTTTCATCAACCATGCGGCCCACTCCATGGACGTCTCCAAGATCCTGCGCCGGGTCACCGCAGAGGTGCTGAGCCAGTCCAGGACGGCCTGGCCCGAGCCCGAGTCGGACGCACCCCAGGCGCCAGAAGGCCAGGACGCACCGAGCCTGCCCGAGGGAGCGACCGCCGTGCGCTTCGACACCTACGGGTGGGTGCAGAACGTGGACTACGAGCGACTCCTTGCTGCGCTCCCCGCCGGGTCGCGAGCGCGGCTGGACACGTTCGCCGGGCAGTACGCCATCCAGCACACGCCCGTCTGCACCATCCACCCGGAACCCCATGACGTCGACGAGGTCGGCGACGCGATTCGGGCAGCCGTCATGGTGGGCGAGACCCGGACCTTGCAGCAGGACGTCGCCTACGGGCTCCGTCAGCTCGCGGACGTGGCGCTGAAGGCCATGTCGCCCGGCATCAACGACCCGACGACCGCGCACGACGCGATCTCCCACCTCGGTACCGTCCTGTCCGACCTCCTCGGCCGTCGGCCACCGGCCCGGCGCCTGCTGGGGGAGGACGGCCAGGTGCTGCTGGTCCCGCATGCCACCACCTACGGCCAGCTCGTCGGGCTCGCCTTCGACGAGGTGCGCATCGCCTCCGCCGACCAGCCGACGGTGCTCATCTACCTGATCGAGGTGCTGCACCAGGTGGAGCAGTCCCTCGCCGGCCGTCCCCGGCCCACGGCGGTGGCAGCCCTGCGGCGTCAGGCCTGCCTCCTGCGATCGATGAACGAGGATGCCGCCGTCCCGGAGGCCGACCGCGAGCGTGTTCGGGAGGCCTACGCCCGGCGCTACCCGGATTGATTCGTACCCCGGAGCGGTCCGTGCGTGGGGCCGCCCGGTTCTCGCCCGGATGCTGTCACTGCCGGTTGGCGGCACGCCGGCAGGCTCTGCGAGGAAACCGATCCAAAGCTGGTAACCGCGTGATATACCTCGCGGCGATCAATCCGGATCAGCCTCCAGAAGGGACCGCGATGAGCCAGCGGACCGCAGCACTCCAGCCCGATACGGACGGGCCGCAGCGCCTGGAACGGGGGGTGCTCAACGTCCCGAACGGGATCGCGCTCGCCGCAGCGGCCATGGCCCCCGTGCTGGCCGTCGTGCTCAACGCACCCGCCGCCGCCCCGGTGGCCGGCGCGGCCCTGCCGCTGTCGTTCCTGCTGGCGTTCATCGCCTGCCTGTTCGTCGGCAACACCGTCGTGCAGTTCTCCCGGCGGCTGCCGTCGGCCGGCTCGTTCTACACGTTTAACACCCAGGGCCTCGGCCCCGCCGCCGGGTTCTTCACCGGCTGGCTGTTCTGGATCGGCTACGCGGTCCTGGCGCCGGGCCTCTTCACGGCCTTCGGTGCCTTCGTGCACGACTACGTGCTGGCCACCTTCGAGACCGACATCGCCTGGTGGATCTTCAGCGTGGCCGCCATGGCCATCGTGTTCGGGCTGTCGGCGCGGAGCATCAAGGCCTCGGTCAACCTGGACCTGACGTTGCTCGCCCTCGAAGTGCTCATCTTCCTGGTGCTGGCGGCCGTGGCCATCGCGTCGGCCGGCAGCGAGCACAACACCCCGGCCTTCTTCTCCCCGTCGTCGGCACCGACCGGGTTCTCCGGCGTCGGCCTCGGCGTGGTCTTCGGCATCCTGTCCTTCATCGGGTTCGATGCCGCGGCCACCCTGGGTGAGGAGACGCGCAACCCGCGCCGCAGCGTCCCGCTGGCAGTGGCCGGCGCCCTCGGTGCGGTCGGGGTCTTCTACGTCGTCGTCATGTACGCGCTGACCGCCGGCTACGGGCTCAACGACCCGGAGAAGCTGGATGCCTTCCTCTCCGACGGCAACCCGTTCGTCACCCTCGGCAGCCGCGTGACGCCCTGGCTGCTGCAGCCGATCGAGCTGGCAGCGATCGCCGGGATCTTCAGCTGCTTCCTGGCCATCCACAACACCACCGTGCGGGTGATGTTCTCGATGGGCCGCGACCGCATCCTGCCCCGCGGCCTGGGCCGGGTGCACCAGCGCTGGTTCTCCCCGTTCCGGGCGGTGATAGCGCAGACCGTCTTCACCCTGGTGGTGGGGCTGGCCACCGGTGCGTGGCTCGGCCCCGGCCCGACCGGTGCCTACGGGTTCACCGGCACCATCGGCACGGTGGCCATCGTGCTGGTCTACCTGGCCAGCAACATCGCCCTGATGCGCTACTTCTGGCGGCTGCCGGAGCGCAACCTGCTCACCCACGTGCTGTCTGCCGGTCCTGGGTGTCCTGGCACTGGCCTACCCGCTGTACGCGGTGGCCAAGCCGGGGCAGAGCCTACCCGTACAACCTGGTGCCCTATGTGGTCCTGGCGTGGATCGCGCTGGGGATCGGTCTGTTCCTCTACTACCGGGCGCGGTCGCCGGAGAAGATCTCCGCGCTGGGCAGCTTCATCGCCGAGGACGACCTGCCGCTGGACGAGCAGCCCGAGGCCCTGCTCACCGCGCGGGCGCCGTCGGTGCAGCACCCCACGGTGGCCGAGGAGGTCGCCCGCCACCCCGAGGTCGGCCGGGACGACCGTTGATCCGCGTCGAGGGCAAGGACGTCTTCACCGAGCTCGGCGAGCTGGTCGACCCGGAGCACGCGGCGCTGCTGCTGATCGACATGCAGCACGACTTCGTCGACCCGGACGGGTTGTTCGGCCGGTTGGGCGTCGACCTGTCGATGTATGCGGTCACCCGACCCCGGTTGGCAGCGCTGCTGGCGGCCGCCCGGGAGCACGGTGTACTGGTCGTGCACCTGCAGAACACCGCGCTGCCCGGGCGGCGCAGCGACTCCCCGGCGCAGATCCGCTTCAACCTGCGGATGCACGAGGCAGCCCGGCAGGACGGGCCCCCGTTGCGCTACACCCTCCCGGGCACCCGCGGGCACCAGTTCGTGCCCGAGCTGGCCCCCCGGTCCGACGAAGTCGTGGTGCCGAAGTACCGGTCCAGCGGCTTCTGGGGCACCAACCTGGAGCAGGTGCTGCGCAGCAACGGGATCGCCACGGTCGTCGTGGGCGGCTGCACCACCGAGGGATGCGTGGAGTCGACGGCCCGCGACGCCATGTTCAGCGACCACTACGTGGTCATCGCCGAGGACTGCGTCGGCAGCGACGACCGGACACAGCACGACGCATCGATGGTGCTGATGCGCCATCGGTTCGACCTGGCCGGCAGCGAGGACATCGCGGCCGTGTGGAGCCGCGGCGGTCAGCTGCGGGAGGAGGAGGCGTGATGGGCAAGCTGGACGGGCGGATCGCGGTGGTCACCGGGGCTGCATCGGGGATCGGCAAGGGCATCGCCATCGCCTACGCCGCCGAAGGGGCCGACGTCGTGGTAGCCGACCGGACCACCGAGGACGGGGCCGCCGAGGTGCTCGCCGCCGTCGCCGCGCACGGCCGCCAGGCCCTCTTCGTCCGCACCGACGTCAGCGACGAGGCCAGCGTCCGGGAGATGGCGCGTCTGGCGCTGGAGCGGTTCGGTCGGGTGGACATCCTGGTCAACAACGCCGGCATCTTCACCGAGTCCCTGCTGGAGGACATGCCCGTCGAGGACTGGGACCGGGTGGTGGGCACCAACCTGCGGGGGACGTTCCTGTGCACCCGGTTCCTCATCGGTCAGATGCTGGAACGGCAGGACGGCGTGGTGATCAACATCGCCTCCCAGCTCGGTCAGATCGGTGGGGCCGCGGTCGCCCACTACTCGGCCAGCAAGGCCGGGGTGATCGGCCTGACCAAGGCCCTCGCCCGGGAGGTGTCCACCCGGGGCGTCCGGGTCAACGCCATCGCACCCGGCCCCATCCAGACGCCGCTGCTGGACGGCGAGAGCGAGGAATGGCGCAGCGCCAAGCTGGCCGAGCTGCCCATCGGCCGGTTCGGGGACGTCTCGGAGGTCACCCCGACCGCCGTGCTGCTGGCCTGCCAGGACGGCTCTTACTACGTCGGCCAGACGCTGTCGCCCAACGGCGGCGACGCGATGGTCTAGCCCGCGGGCCCCCACCAGACACCCCCGAGAGGACCCCGATGGACCTGCACGACCTCCTGGCCAGGGCACGACGCGAGAACGTGCGGCTGATCCGTTTCGAGTACTGCGACGCCAGCGGCGTGGCCCGCAGCAAGGCCATCCACGTCGCGCAGCTGGCGCACAAGCTGGTCGAGGGGGTGAGCCTCACCCGGGCCCAGATGGCGATCAACGTGCTCGAGCAGCTGGTCGACATCGAGGGCATGGAACCGGTGGGGGAGATCCGGCTGCTGCCGGACCTCGCCACGTTCAGCGTGCTGCCGTGGGCGCCGGGCAGCGCCAGCGTGCTGTGCGACCAGGTCGGCCATGACCGGCAGGACTGGGGCGCCTGCCCCCGGTCCTACCTGCAGCGGGTGATCGCCCGGGCGGCGGCGCTGGGCGTGCACGTGCAGGCCACGTTCGAGAACGAGTACTACCTGGCGCGTGACCTGGAGACCCGCACGCCCTTCGACCACGCCGGTCACGCCCCGGTCTACAGCCCCATCGGGCACGACTTGAACGCCGAGCTCATGATCGACACCGTCGACGCGCTCGAGGCGCAGGGGATCACCGTCGAGCAGGCCATCAACGAGTACGGCCCCGGTCAGCAGGAGATCTCCATCCGGCACACCGACGCCCTGGGCGCGGCGGACAACCAGATGAAGTTCCGCGACACCGTGCGCGGGGTGGCCCTGCGGCACGGGCTCTACGCCTCCTTCGCCGCCAAGCCCTACCCCGAGCAGATCGGCAGCGGGGCGCACGTCCACCTGTCGCTGTGGGACGACGAGGGGCGCAGCAGCCTCTACGACCCGGCGGCCCCGGGCGGGCTGTCCACCCTCGGCCGGCACTTCATCGCCGGGGTCACCGAGCATCTCCCGGCGCTGGTGGCGCTGACCACGCCGAACTACAACTCCTTCCGCCGGCTGGTGCCCAGCGCCTGGGCCTCGGCGACGACCGGCTGGGGTTTCGACAACAAGGAGGTGGCGCTGCGGGTCTGCTCGCCGTTCTACAAGCGGGAGGAGCAGAGCTTCAACCTGGAGTTCAAGCCCTCGGACCCCAGTGCCAACCCCTACCTGGCGCTGGGTGCGCTGATCGCCAGTGGCCTGGACGGGATCGAACGGCAGTTGGAACCGGGGGAGCCGTGCGCCCAGGACCCGGCCCGCATGTCCGAGCCGGAACGCGCCCGCGCCAAGGTGCGCCCGCTGCCGACCACAATGGCCGACGCGCTCGACGAGCTGGCCAAGGACGACGTGCTGCTGGACGGCATGGGTGACCTGCTGGCCCGCTGCTACCTCGCGGTCCGCCGGTCGGAGGAGGCGGCCTTCGCCGCCGAGGACGAGGAGTTCGAGATCCGCCAGCACTTCTACCGGTTCTGAGACCGCGACGTGAGCACCTCTGCGGTCGACCTGTCCGGCATCGCCGTGGTGGACAACCACTGCCATGCCGTCGAGGCACGGCAGGATTCGACCCCGGGCGGCTGGCCGGGTTACTTCACCGAGTCACCGGATCCGGCGATGCGCGAGCACCACGCCGCCACCACCGTCTTCTACTCCCGGCTGCTGCGGGGCATGGCCTGGTTCCACGGGGTCCCGGCGGACACCGACGCGGTGCTCGCTGCACGGGCGCAGCTGGGCACCGACGAGCTGGTCCGGCGGCTGTTCGCCGACGCCGGGATCGGCGGGGTCGTGGTGGACACCGGGTACCCGGCCCCGGAGGCGGCCATGTCCGGGGACGCCTTCGACCGGGTCAGCGGCGCCGGGCGGGTCTCGCTGCTGCGGCTGGAGGTCTTCTTCCAGCAGCTGGTCGCCGAGCACGCCAGCTGGCCGGCCCTGCTCGAGGCGGTGCAGCAGGCGTTCCTCGACGTGCGCGCCGCCGGCTTCGCCGGGTTCAAGAGCATCGTCGCCTACCGCACCGGGCTGGACGTGCAGCGCTGGAGCCAGGCCGACGTGCGCAGCGCCTTCCAGGCCGCCCGGGCCGAGGTCGGCGCGACCGGCTCGGTGCGGCTGGGGCACAAGCCGTTGCTGGACACCCTGCTGCACGCGGCGTTCGCCGCTGCCGCGGCCCAGGAACTGCCCGTGCAGGTGCACGTGGGCTACGGCGATCCGGACGTCGACCTGCGGGCGGCGTCCCCGCTGCAGCTGCGCGGGGTGCTGGAGGAGCCCGGCTACCGCGGCATGCCGGTGGTCCTGCTGCACGGGTGCTGGCCCTACGTCCGCGAGGGCGCCTACCTGGCCTCGGTGTACGGCAACGCCCACCTCGACCTCTCCTACGCCATCCCCTTCCTGTCCATCGGGGAGATGCGGTCGATGACCCGCGCGGCACTCGGCGTCGCACCGGTGAGCAAGCTGATGTACAGCTCCGACGGCGCCCGGGTGCCCGAGCTGCACTGGCTGGGGGCGCGGGACGGCCGCCGCGTGCTGTCCGAGGTCCTCACCGAGCTCGTATACGATGGCGACCTGGACGCCGACGGGGCTCGCCGGGCCGGCGAGCACGTGCTGCGGGACAACGCCGCCCGGCTCTACGGCGTGGCGGTGACCCGATGACCCGGCTGGCCGGGCGGCGTGCCCTGGTCACCGGGGCAGGCGGTGCGCTGGGCCGGGCCAGCAGCCTGCGGTTCGCCCGCGAGGGCGCCGCGGTCGCCGTCCTCGACATCGGGGCCGGGGCCGCCGCGGAGACGGTCCGGTTGATCGAGGCCGAGGGCGGCACGGCGACCGCCGTGGTCGCCGACGTCGCCGACGAGGCACAGGTCGCCCGTGCGGTCGGCGAGGCGGTGGAGGCCCTCGGCGGACTGGACGTGCTGTTCAACAACGCCGGGGTCATGCCGCACCAGGATGTCTCGCTGCTGGATGCCGACCTCGACCTGTGGCGGACCATCACCGGCATCAACCTGCACGGCACGGTGCTGTGTGCCAAGTACGCCGTCCCGCACCTCACCGCCGCCGGTGGTGGGGCGGTGGTGAACATGAGCTCCTTCCTGGTCGACATGGGCTGCACCGTCCCGCAGGACGCCTATGCGGCCAGCAAGGGCGCGATCGCGTCGCTCACCCGGTCGATGGCGGTCCAGTTCGGCGCGCGCGGCATCCGGTGCAACGCGCTCGCCCCGGGGCCGATCCTCACCCCGCACGTCGAGCACTTCTTCCCCGACCCGCAGGCGCGGGCGCAGCGGCTGGGGCGCATCCCGCTGGGACGCTTCGGGTCGCCGGAGGACGTCGCGGGCCTGGCCTGCTTCCTCGCCTCGGACGACGCAGCCTGGCTCACCGGCCAGGTCGTGACCCTGGACGGCGGCATCAGCTGCCACTACCTCTGACCGCTGGGAGACCACCGATGTGCCGACTGCTGGGCTGGGTCGCCAGCACCCCACGATCCGTCGCCGACCTGCTCGGCCCGGACGACCTGGAGGCGTTCACCGCCCTCTCCCGCAAGCATGGTGACGGCTGGGGGGTGGCGTGGCACGGCGGGCACGGGATCGACGTGCACACCAGCCCCGATGCCGCGGTCACCAGCGGTGCCTACGCCGACTGGACGCGGAACCGGACCAGCGACCTGGGGCTGGTCCACCTGCGCTGGGCGACCCTGGGTCTGCCGGTCGAGCAGGCCAACACCCACCCCTTCACCGGTGCCGGCGTGGCGTTCGCGCACAACGGCTCGGTCCGGCCACCGGCGT
This sequence comes from uncultured Actinomycetota bacterium, assembly GCA_963759905.1. Classification (GTDB taxonomy): domain Bacteria; phylum Actinomycetota; class Actinomycetes; order Mycobacteriales; family Geodermatophilaceae; genus Klenkia. Next base: position 622,630 of record CAVXBD010000005.1, on the reverse strand, counting down.
CCCTGGACGAGATGCTCAGCGCCGACCAGCAGGCCGCGATGCGCGGGACCACCGACAGCGAGCGGTACTTCCGGGCCGTGCTCACCGCCGCGCAGGACGCGCCGTGGGACACCGCGCTCGCCACGGTCATGGACCGGATCGCCGCCGGTAAGGACTTCACCAGCCTGAACTGCCTGCTGGCGACGCCGGACACCCTGTACGCGGGGTGCCGTTACAACCCCGGTCAGGAGGGGGCCGAGGGGGAGGACTACTTCCACCTCGGCTACCGGGTCACCGACGACGCCGTCGTGGTGGCGTCATCGGGCTGGGGGCGGGACTGGCAGCAGCTCGGCAACGGCGAACTGCTCGCCGTCGACCGGACCACGCTGGCGACCTCGGTAGTCTCGCTCGCGGAGGCGCTGCCTACGTGACCGAGGAGGTTGGGATGCTCCCGGCACCTCGGGCCAGTGACATCGCCTACACGGAGGTCCGCGAACGGATCCTCGACCTTCGGCTGCCGCCGGGAACCCTGGTCCACGAGCAGGGGCTGGCCGACGAACTCGGGCTCGGCCGGATGCCCGTGCGGGAGGCGCTGGCCCGGCTCGCCGGCGATCGGTTCGTCACCGTCCAGGCTCGCCGGGGAACCTTGGTGACGGCCCCGAGCCTGGAGGACGTCGCGGACATGTTCGACGCCCGCGAGGCGCTGGAGTGCGGTGTGGCGCACATCGCGGCGCGCCGCGCGACGCGCGAGGACCTGGCCGACCTGCGGCGCCTCGTGCAGGCCGCCGACCAGGCCCGCGAGGTCACCGATTCCGAGGCATTCCTGCGCGACGACCACGCCGTGCACGCGTTCCTCATCCACCTGGTCCGCAACCAGCTGCTGCAGGACGCCGCTGACCGGCTGCTGCTGCACAACCTCCGCTTCTGGCGTTCCTACTGGGCGGCCCGACCCGCCCGGCTCGGCACGATGATCTCGCACTCCGACTTGCTCTCGGCCCTGGAGGCCGGGGACCCCGACGCCGCCGAGGCCGCGATGCGGGAACACATTGCCCGGTCCCGTCAGCTGCTCCACGCCGACTTCTGACCCGCCTGCCGGTCCGCGTCCGCGACGGGCCCCGAGCGGCCGCAGGCAGGAAGTCACGCGTCGTCGGCGATGGTCTCGACCGAGAGCAGGGTGACGCCGAGGTCGCGCACCTTGGTGAGCAGGCCGTGCAGTGCGGCCTGGTCGGTGACCGCTCCGCGCAGCGTGCTGGTGCCGTCGTCGCCGTGGGTGAGGGTCAGCCCGCCGAACCAGGTCGACCAGCGCGGGTCCAGCTGCCCGTCGACCCGGATCGCGTACCGGCTCGGCAGGTGTCGCGGTCGTGCCATCACGACGCAACCACGGCTGCGGGGGAGCGACGGCCAGGTGCCCGGCGGGTCGGGGTGCGCCGGATCAGCCATTCGGCGACCACGAGGTTGATGGCCCAGCCGGCTCCCATCAGGAGGTCGTGGCCAATGACCCCATCCCCCATGATCGCCCCGCCGAGCCCGACCGTGATCGTCTGGGTCCCAGCACCGAGTGCCAGCGCATAGGCCCGGGTCATCCAGTCGCTGTGCCGGGCGATGTCGCCTCGCCGGACGGCGGCCAGACCGAGGACGAGGCTGACCGCCATCCCCACTCCGACCAGCAGCCGGAAGCCGTAGAGGAGCAGCCCGGTGCCCTCCTTGGTGGGGAAGACCAGGGTCAGCCAGAGGGCCGACAGCGCGACCGCCAGACCGAGGGCGACCAGGGTCCGCCCGGCGCGGGCGTGCCACCGCGGGTGACGACGGCGGATGCCGCTGGAGAACTGGAAGGCCCCCAGCAGCGCGTAGCCGATGGCGGACGCGACGTGCACGACCACCGGGAGAGGCGAGGCGGCGAAGCGCAGATCGGTGGGGATGAGCTTCGGTCCGCCGAGGAGCTCGACGAGGCGCGCGCTGCCGGCCACCACGGGAATCCCGGTGAGCGCGATCAGCCCGACCGGCACCCACCGGCCGTCCCGCCGCGTCATGCGGCACCGACCCCGGTCGGGATCGCGGGGCCGACACCGCTCGGTCGTGGTGTGGTGCCGGAGCGACTGACCAGCCAGAGCGAGGAGCCCAGGCCGATCAGGGCGATGCTGTTGGGGAAGGCGAGCAGCCGGTAGAACGCGTCCGGCATCACGCTGAGCGCCGCGGTCACCACGCCACCGACGGCCAGCAGCGCGGCCGCCCAGCGGGCGAGGACGCGAGCCCGGTACAGCGCGATGCCGAACACGAGGCCACCGGTGAGGAACAGGCCGGCCTCGACGGTGATCACCGTCTGCAGCAGGCCGATGTCCCCGGTCGCGTGGCCACCGTTGGCGGCGTCGAGCACGTCGTTCACGTAGGCGGGGTCAGTCCCCGCGATGGAGGGCAGGACGAACGCCGCCACGAACGAGGTGGTCAGGATGACCAGGTAGTTGGCGGCGATGAGCAGGTACCCGACCAGGCCGAGCCTGCCCATCCGCGGCACCTGGTGCAGGTACATGCCGGTGATGCCGACCAGGGCCAGCACGGCCATCAGCGCCTTGAGGGAGTTGCGGATGGTCACGTCCGCGGTGGTGACGGTGGCGGCGTCCAGGTGCGGGTGGCCAAGCTGGACGCCGATGAAGAGGACCCCGGCGGCGACGGCGGCTACGCCTGCCGACCTGGTGAGCGTGCTCCGGGTGATGGGCATGGTCGGTTCCTGACTGGCCGGTCCGCGACGGTCGCCGCGGGGATGGGCGGAACGTAGGAACCGGGATGGTGACCTGGCGTCACCACCTGATGTGACCGTGGTGGGGATGCCGGCGGTCGGTCCGCGGTCCTGGTCCGGTCCTGGCGGCCCGATCGCCGGCGGGGTGGCCCGGGCGAGGGCCGGGTCAGCGGTTCCGCGACCCGGTGAGCAGGCCGAGCTGGTGGGCCCTGCTGACCGCCGCCCGCCGGCTGGTGACGTCGAGCTTGGTGTAGATGTGCTTGGTGTGCGTCCGGACGGTGTTCAGGGAGATGAGGAGCCGGCGGGCGATGGCCGGGCCGTCCAGCTCCGTGGCCAGCAGCCGCAGCACCTCCAGTTCCCGATCGCTCAGCGGGTCGACCAGCCGCACCGCCGGCGCCGGCGCGGGGGGCGAGTGCCGCGCGTCCCCGCGGGCGGCTGTCACCAGGGCGAGGAGTTCCCGCGGGTAGCTCGACCCGGAACGGCCGGCCGCGAGCTCACCGAGCAGATCGGTCACCGCGGGGGCCGCGTCGACGAAGACGCGGACCCAGCCGTCGGCCTCGGCGAGCTCGACGGCGTGCCCCAGAGCGCGCACCGCTCCACCCCGCGCGCCACCGGCCTGCAGGGCGAGGGCCCGGAGCACCTCGACCTCGAGCACCGTGCCGCAGCGCTCCCCGTCCTGGGCAGCACGCAGCAGACGCTCCAGCAGGCCCGCCGCGTCCTGCAGCGCCTGCCCCGAACCGGTGGCCGCGTGCTCGGCGAGCAGGACCCGGGCCAGGGTGACGTGCTCGTACTCATGCAGGTAGGTCAGCTCGTCGTCGGTCGTGATCTGGTGCCGGCGAGCCCAGGCGCGGGCCTCGCCGAGGTCGCCACGCGCGGCGAGGAGGCGGGCGCGCGTGGCGTGGACGGGTTGCACGTCGGGGGAGTAGTCAGCCAGGTACAGCCGTTCCGCCTCGTCGAGGAGTTCCAGCGCAGTCGACAGGTCTCCTTCGGCAGCCCGTAACCGGGCCATCCCGACGCGCCAGCGGTAGGCGTTCTGCGGCAGGCCTGCTGCCTCGCCGAGGGTGTCAGCGCGGCGCAGGTTCTCGGCCACCGCGGCCAGGTCGTTGCGGTACCAGGCTGTCCGGCTCAGGCCCACGAGCATGTCGGCGGTGCCCCGCATGGCGGTGGACCCGGTGGACCCGGAGGGCGCGGTGGATCCGGGGGGCGCGGTGGATCCGGGGGGCGGGTGGGCCTCGACGAGCTCGAGCCCCTGGCGGAAGGTCCGGTCGGCTTGCCATAACCGGCCCAGCCTCAGTTCCATGTCGGCCATCGCGATCGAGCAACCCAGCACGTCCGCGATGTGCCCCGCGCGGGTCAGGGCAGGGAGGGCGGTGGTGTACCTGGCATGCGCGGAGGCGATGTCCCCGGTGGTCCAGGACGCCAGCCCGGACAGCGCTGCTGCCGCACCGGTCACCTGGTCGTCACCGTCGACCACGAGCGCCATGGCCTGTCGTGCCCGCGTGATCGCTCCGGCAGGGTCTCCGCCGAGGAGTGCGAGTGCGGCTCGGTACATCGCCACGGTGGCAGGCAGCCGCGGCAGGTCGTCCCGATCGGCGGCCACCAGGTCTGCGGCCGGCCGGGCCACCATCTCCTCGACGTGGTCCAGGCGCTGGGCGACGCCGCCGACGTCGTTGCTGGCCATCAACCCACCGACGAGGGCGATCGCCAGCACCGGCCGGTCGCGCACGGCGTCCTCGGGCAGCTCGTAGGCCCACCGACGGAGGAGGTCCTCGCGCCGCGCGCGCCCGAGCGCTCGGAAGGAGCGCTCCACCAGATCGGCTGCCGACTCGACGTCCCCACCGGCCAGCGCATGCCGGACCGCGGCCTCGATGTGCCCTGCCTCGATGTGCCCTGCTTCGATGTGCCCTGCCTCGGCGTACCAGCCGGCGGCGCGCCGGTGCAGGTCCGCGACGTCACCCGGTCGTTCCCGGAGCAGGTGGGCGCGCAGGACGTCGGCGAACAGGTGGTGGTAGCGGTACCAGCTGCGCTGCGCGTCGAGCGGGACGAGGAACAGGTTGGCCCGGTCCAGGGCCTCGAGCATCGCGCGGCCGCCGGCGCTCCCGGACGCCGGGCTGACCGTGTCGCACAGCGCGCCGGTGAGCCGGTCGAGGATCGAGGTGTCCAGCAGGAAGCGGCGGATGTCGTCGGGCTGCTGGGAGAGGACCTCGTCTGCCAGGTAGTCGACGACGAACCGGTCGTCACCGGCGAAGCCGGCGATGAAGCCGGTCCGGTCCTCGCGGTCGCGCAGCGAGAGTGCCGCCAGCTGGAGCGCGGCGATCCATCCCTCCGTGCGCGCCTCGAGGGCCGAGATGTCGGTGGCCGCCAGCTCCAGGCCGTGCAGGTCGTTGAGGTAACCGGCCGCCTCCGCACCCGTGAAGCGGAGGTCCCTCGCGCGGATCTCCACGAGTTCCCCGCGGCCCCGCAACCGCGCGAGCGGCAGCGCGGGATCGGCCCGGGTGCTGATGACCAGCCGCAGCTGCGGCGGTAGGTGGTCGAGCAGGAAGGCCATCCCGGCCGCGACCTCCCCGCCGTCGGCGAGGTGGTAGTCGTCCAGGACGAGCGTGACCTCGCCCGGCTGCACGCTCAGCTCGTTCACCAGGCCGGCGAGCACGGTCTGCACCGTCACCTGCCCGGACTGCAGGACCGTGAGCGCTGCGGCTCCCGACCCCGGGACGGCCCGGTCGAGGGCCAGCAGGACGTAGGTCCAGAACGAGGTGGCCGCGCGGTCCCCGGCGTCGAGGGCGACCCAGGCGACCGGACTGCCCTCCGGGGTGGCCGGGGCACCGGAGAACCAGGACGCCAGCAGGGTCGTCTTCCCGAAACCGGCGGGCGCCGAGATGAGCGTGAGCGGGGACTGCGCGCCTCGGAGCAGTCGTTCAGTCAAGCGGGGGCGCGGCACGACCAGATGGCGCGGCGTGGGCAGCCGGAACTTCGTCTCCACCAGTGGGTCGGCCATCGGCTCTCCCTCGCCCGGGGTGCTCGGAGCCGGGTGCCCACCCTAGCCAGCGCGCGTCAGCTCACGGGCGTCGAGCGGAGGCAGGCCCCTTCCGCTCGGGCTTGGGCAGGGCCACCAGGATGTCCTCCACGCGTTCCCGGGCGTCGCCGAAGAGCATGCGGCTGTTCTCCCGGAAGAACAGCGGGTTCTGCACGCCGGCGTAGCCGGTGTTCATCGACCGCTTGAACACGACCACCTGCCGGGCCTCCCACACCTTGAGCACGGGCATCCCGGCGATCGGGCTGGTGGGGTCGTCGGTGGCGGCCGGGTTGACCGTGTCGTTGGCCCCGATGACGAGGACCACGTCGGTGTCGGCGAGGTCGTCGTTGATCTCGTCCATCTCCAGCACGATGTCGTAGGGCACCTTGGACTCGGCCAGCAGCACGTTCATGTGCCCGGGCAGGCGACCGGCGACGGGGTGGATGCCGAAGCGGACGTCCACGCCGTGCTCGCGCAGGTGCCGGGTGAGCTCGGCGACGGCGCTCTGCGCCTGGGCCACGGCCATGCCGTAGCCGGGCGTGATGACCACGCTGCCGGCGTCCCAGAGCAGCTCGGCGACCCCCTCGGCGTCGATCTCGGTGTGCTCCCCGTAGTCACGGTCGACGGCGGCGGCACCCTCGTTGCCGAACCCGCCGGCGATCACCGAGACGAACGACCGGTTCATGGCCCGGCACATGATGTAGGAGAGGTAGGCACCGGAGGAACCGACCAGCGCGCCGGTGATGATCAGCAGGTCGTTGCCGAGCAGGAAACCCGACGCCGCAGCAGCCCAGCCGGAGTAGCTGTTGAGCATGGAGACGACGACCGGCATGTCGCCGCCGCCGATCGAGGCGACCAGGTGCCACCCCATCCCCAGCGCGATGAGGGTGATGACCGAGAGCACCACCAGGCTGGGCTGCACCACGAAGACGACGGTGAGGACGACGAAGGTGACCAGCGCACCCACGTTCAGCGCGTTGTGCGCCGGCAGCATCAGCGGGTTGGACCTGATCCGCCCGGAGAGCTTGAGGAAGGCGACGACGGAGCCGGTGAAGGTCACCGCGCCGATGAAGACACCGATCGCCACCTCGGCGGAGTGGATCCCGAGCAGCGCGCCGGCGAACTCGCTCTGCCCGGCAGCGTCGGCCTCCACCTCGAGGTAGCCGTTCCAGCCGACCAGCACGGCGGCCAGCCCGACGAAGCTGTGCAGGATGGCGATGAGCTCGGGCATCTCGGTCATCGCCACGCGGCGGGCACGCCACAGCCCCAGGAGGGCCCCGCTGGCGACCGCGACGGCCAGCAGGACGCCCCCCAGGCCGTCGATGTCCCCGACGACGAGCCCGATGGTGGCGACGAGCGCGATCGCCATCCCGGCCATGCCGAAGAGGTTCCCGGCCCTCGCCGTCTCGTGCCGGGACAACCCGGCCAGGCTCAGCACGAACAGCAGGCCCGCGACGATGTAGGCCGCCGATGCGGCCGCTGCGGCCGTCATCGGGCGGGCCCGCGGGTGAACATGCCGAGCATGCGGCGGGTGACCGCGAAACCACCGACGACGTTGATGCTGGCCAGCGTGATCGCCACGAAGGCCAGCACGGTGACCACGGTGTTGTCGTGCCCGATCTGCAGCAGCGCGCCGACCACGATGATCCCGGAGATCGCATTGGTCACGCTCATCAACGGCGTGTGCAGCGCGTGGTGCACCCGGCCGATGACGTAGAAGCCGACGACCACGGCCAGGGTGAACACCGTGACGTGCTGGACGAGCTCGTCGGGGGAGAGGGCGGTGATCAGGAACAGGACCAGGGCCGCCACTCCCACGACGGCGAACTTCCGGGACGGCGGTGGTGGCTCCTTGGCAGCGGCGGGTTCCACGGCAGCCGCGACGACCGGGGCAGGTGCGGCCGAGACCTGCACGGGAGGCGGGGGCCAGGTCTTCTCACCGGCGCGGACGACGGTCATCGCCCGCTGCACGACGTCGTCGAAGTCGAGGACCAGCCGACCGTCCTTGCCCGGGGTGAGCAGGGTCAGCAGGCTGACCACGTTCTGCCCGTACAGCTGTGAGGCCTGGGCCGGTAGCCGACCGGGCAGGTCCGTGTAGCCGATGATCGACACACCATTGGCGCTCACCACGACCTGGTCGGCCACCGAGCCCGCCACGTTCCCACCCTGTGCCGCGGCCATGTCCACGATCACGCTGCCGGACCTCATCGAGGCCACCATCTCCTCGGTGATGAGCCGGGGCGCCGGGCGGCCGGGGATGAGCGCGGTGGTGATGATGATGTCGACCTCGGGCGCCTGCTCGGCGTACATCTGCGCGGCCCGACGGTTGAAGTCCTCGCCCATCTCGCGGGCGTAGCCGTCGGCGCTGACCTCGGCCTCGCCGGCGGGCACGGCGACGTACTCCCCACCCAGGGAACGGACCTGCTCGGCCACCTCCGGGCGGACGTCGGTCGCCCGGACGATCGCACCGAGACTGCTGGCGGCACCGATGGCGGCCAGACCCGCCACGCCGGCGCCGGCCACCAGCACCGTGGCCGGTGGCACCTTGCCGGCGGCGGTGACCTGGCCGGTGAAGAACCGCCCGAAGGTGTGCGCGGCCTCGATGACGGCCCGGTAGCCGGCGATGTTGGCCATCGAGCTCAGCACGTCCATCGACTGGGCCCGGCTGATCCGCGGGACGGCGTCCATGGCCAGCGCGGTGATGGGCCGCTGCGCGAGCGCGTCGACCAGGCCGGGGTCCAGGGCCGGGCTCAGCAGGCTGATCAGTGTCGCGCCGTCGCTGAGCCGAGCGAGCTCCTCGGGCGCCGGGGCGTTGACCCGCAGGACGACATCGGCCTGCCATGCCTCCTCCGCCGTCCCGATCAGTGCGCCGGAGGCGGCATAGGCCTCGTCGGGGAAGCTGCTGGCCGCACCGGCACCGGCTTCCACCACCACCTCGTAACCCAGCGCCACGATCTTGGCGACCGTCGTCGGCGTGGCCGCCACCCGGGTCTCCCGGGACTTCGTCTCGCGCGGGATTCCGCTACGCACCTGCACTCCGATCCTGCTCCGGTCCCTGCCGACCCCGCACCGCGAGATCGCCCAGCGCAGGCGCACAGGAGCGCGCCCCGGTCGCCGAAGCTACCGCCTCGAGCGTGCGGCTCCGAGGTCGATCGTCGCCGACCCGCGACGTGTCGGCGACGACCGGGCAGGCACGCGGGCCGGGACGGGGGCAGGGACGGGGGCAGGGACGGGGGCGGGGACGCGGGCCGGCCGGACCCCGACCCCGGTCCGGGATGCGCGATCCGTGCCACCCGGAACCGCCGGTGCCTGCGGGGCCCCGGCACCGTCCCACCCGGGCACTAGCCTGGGGCCGACAGCACGGGGGAGCTGGGGAGTGGGGGAGGGCGAGTGACGCGGGCGGACGGTCGGTCGGACCAGGCACGCGTCCCGGCACCGTCCCGGGACGACCTGGAGGACCGGGTGTGGACCGTCCCCAACGCCCTCTCGGCGCTCCGGCTGCTCGGCGTGCCCCTGTTCCTGTGGCTGCTGCTGGGTCCCCAGGCCGACGGCTGGGCCGTGGTCGTCCTCATGGTCTCCGGCGTCACCGACTGGCTGGACGGCAAACTCGCCCGGCTGCTTGGCCAGTCCAGCCGCCTCGGGGCGCTGCTGGACCCCGCGGCGGACCGGCTCTACATCGTGGCCACCCTGGTGGCCTTCGTGATCCGCGACGTCGTCCCGCTGTGGATCGTGGCGCTGCTGGTGGCCCGGGAGCTCGTGCTGGCCGTGGTGCTGCTGGTGCTGCGCCGGTACGGCTGGCCCCCGCTGCAGGTGCACTACCTGGGCAAGGCAGCCACCTTCATCCTGCTCTACGCCTTCCCGCTGCTGCTGCTGGCTGCCGGGACGGGCTGGCTGGCGCCGGTGGTGGCCCCGCTTGCCTACGCGCTCACCGTCTGGGGCTCGGCGCTGTACCTGCTGGCCGCCGTGCTCTACGTCATCCAGGCGGTGGGCCTGGTGCGGCTGGCCCGGGTAGCCCCGTGAGCGCCCCGCCCGCCGCCCCGTCGCGGCAGCCCGGTCGGTCGCTGGGTGCCTCGCTGCTGGACCAGGTGCTGGCCGAGACCCTCGACCCGGCCTACGCGCAGGCCGCCTCGGTGAGGGCGGCCCGGGCCGCGGGCCGGCCGGCTCCCGAGCAACGGCGCGGACGGCGCCGGGGCCAGGCCCTGGTCGGGGTGGTCATGGTGCTGGCTGGGCTGCTGGCTGCCCTGACCTACAACGAGGCCTCGGCCGGCGCCGACGGTCGCACCCAGGTGCGGGACGCCCTGATCAGCGACATCGACCGGGAATCGGCCACCACCGACGAGTTGTCCACCGCGTTGGCCGATCTCCAGCGCGAGGTCACCGCCGCCCGGGACGAGGCACTGGCCGCGAGCTCCGGTGGCCAGCGGGCCCTGAGCCGGCTCGCCGCCGCGGAGGCCGGGGCCGCCGCCGCCCCGGTCACCGGGCCCGGGTTGATCGTCACGCTGGGCAACCCGCTGCCCTCGGCCGATGACGACCCGGTGGGGAGGACCACCAGCCCCGACCCCACCGCCGTGGTCCTGGACCGGGACCTGCAGCTGCTGGTCAACGCCCTGTGGGCCTCGGGTGCCGAAGCGATCAGCATCAACGGGCAGCGGCTGGGCCCCACCACGGCCATCCGGCAGGCCGGCGGCGCCATCCTGGTGGACTTCCGGCCGGTCACCAGCCCCTACGAGGTGCAGGCGATCGGGAATCCGGACCGGCTCAACAACGACTTCCTGCGGTCCCCGGAAGCCACGTACCTGGCCGGTCTCGAGGTCACCTACGGCCTGGTGTTCACCTTCAGCCGGGCCGACGCCCTCACGCTGGCGGCCGCCTCCAGTGCCGAGCTCCGCTCCGCCCGGCCGGTGGCCGCCGCTGCCGCCGGCGGCACGTCCGGTGTCGAGCCCGCGCCGGACCCCGGCACCGCGCCCTCGACCATGACCGACGGAGACTGACCCCGTGATCCCCATCCTCGGCCTCGCGGTCGGCGTGGTGCTCGGCCTGCTGCTGGACCCCAGCGTCCCCATCTGGCTGCAGCCCTACCTGCCGATCGCCGTCGTCGCCGCGCTGGACGCCGTCTTCGGGGGTATCCGGGCCCGGTTCGACGGGATCTTCGACGCCAAGGTGTTCGTCGTCTCCTTCGTCTCCAACGTGGTGGTGGCCGCGCTCATCGTGTTCCTGGGTGACCAGCTCGGGGTCGGTGCGCAGCTGTCCACCGCGGTGGTCGTGGTGCTGGGGATCCGGATCTTCGGCAACGCGGCCGCCATCCGCCGGCACCTGTTCCGGGCCTGAGGGGAACGCTGGACATGGACGACCGACCCGACACGGACGACCGGCCCGGACCCGCGCCCGACCCGGACGCCCCCGAGCCGCAGCCCGCCGACGTCGACCGGGGGGCGCCCGATGTCGAGACTGCGGCCCAGCCCGACGTGGAGCCGGTCGCGGAGCCGGTGGGCGCCGGCGCCGACGAGCCCTCGCTGTGGCGCAGGTTGCGCTCGGGCCGGCGGGACCGCCTGGCCGCCGCGCTGATCGGGGTGCTGACGCTGCTGCTGGGTTTCGCGTTCGCCGTGCAGGTCCGCAGCACCGACGCCGGGGACACCTACGCCGGCGCCCGCGAGGAGGACCTGGTCCGGATCCTCGACGAGGTCAACGCGCGGGAGGACCGGCTGCGCGAGCAGATCGCCGAGCAGCGCAGCGCGCTGGAGCAGCTGTCCAGCACCGACAACCAGGCAGCCACCGCGTTGGCCGAGGCCCAGCAGCGCGCCACCGCGCTGGGCATCCTCAACGGCACCCTGCCGGCTCAGGGCCCGGGCATCACCATGACCATCGTCGACCCCGGCAACGGGGTGACCCCGGCGGTCCTGCTCAACGCCCTCCAGGAGCTCCGGGGGGCCGGGGCCGAGACCATGCAGGTCGACGGGGTACGGATCGGGGTCTCCAGCGCCGTGACCGGGGCCGCCGGTGACCTCTCCATCGACGGGCAGCCCGTGGATGCCCCGTACGTCGTCGTCGCGATCGGCTCCTCCCAGGACCTGGCCACGGCGATGGACATCCCCGGCGGGGTGAGCGCCTCGGTGCGCCGGGTCGGCGGCGAGGTCCGGATCCAGCAGTCCGACCAGGTCGTGGTGGACGCGTTGCGGGTGCTCGACCAGCCTCAATACGCTCAGCCCGACACCGGCGGCTGAACCGCCCGGCCGCGGCCACCACCGCGGTCGGTGCACCAGCAGCATCCGCACCGACATCCTGGAGACGACGCCGCATGGCCACGCCCGACGACCGCCGTTACACCGACCAGCACGAGTGGGCGCAGGTGCAGGGCTCCGCCGGGGCCGCCACCGTCGTCCGGATCGGGATCACCGACCACGCCCAGGACGCCCTGGGCGACATCGTCTTCGTGCAGCTGCCCGAGGTGGGCGAGGTCCTCACCGTGGGCAACCCGATCGGCGAGGTGGAGTCCACCAAGAGCGTCTCCGACGTCTACGCGCCCATCGCCGGCACGGTCAGCGCGGTGAACGCCACGCTGGCGGAGACCCCCGAGACGGTGAACTCCGACCCCTACGGCGAGGGCTGGCTGATCGAGATCGAGGTCAGCGGGGACGACGGCGACCCCACCTCCACGCTGATGGAGGCCGCTGACTACCAGGCCCTCGTCGAGCAGGGATGACGGCCCGCCGCACGGTCATCCGGTGCGGCGATCACTATGCTCGACCCCACGCCGGTCACCCGTTCGCGACCGGCGCGCACCACGGGGTGGGGGCTCGACCCTCACCCTCCAGCTCTGGTTGACCCTCGGGTCGGCCGACTGGTTCCATGACCCCGGCCCGCCCGCTCCGGCGGCGGCCGACCCACGGCGGGCCGCCCGGCCCACCGTCCGCCGGCCGGCCGCGGCCCGTGAAGGACCGCGGCGGCGCCGCCTGCTCACCGGAGGAGAACCCGTGCACTGCACTCGATGTGGACACCAGAACCCCGAGGGCAGTCGCTTCTGCGCGCAGTGCGGCTCGGCCCTGTCGCCGGAGCGCGTCGGCGAGTCCACCAGCGTCATCCCCAAGGTCGGCGGTGAGGACTCCGGCGAGCAGCCCGAGGTCGTGGACTCCCCGGCCGATGCGCACGCCGGAGCGGTGGAGTCCCTGCCGGCGGGCTCGGCGCTGCTGGTGGTCAAGCGCGGACCCAACGCCGGCAGCCGGTTCCTCCTGGACCAGGACGTGACCACCGCCGGCCGGCACCCCGACAGCGACATCTTCCTCGACGACGTGACGGTCAGCCGCCGTCACGTGGAGTTCCACCGTGAGGGCAGCGGCTTCACCGTGCAGGACGTCGGCAGCTTGAACGGCACCTACGTCAACCGCGAGCCGGTCGACGTGGCCTCCCTGGCCGGCGGTGACGAGGTCCAGATCGGGAAGTTCCGTCTCGTGTACCTGACCGGGCCGCGCACCGGCGAGCCCGCCTCGTCGTGACCGCGGCGCCCCGGCCCGAGCAGGGGGCGTCCGCGCCGCTGGGTCCCGGTCCGCGCGATGCCGACACCCTGCCCCGCTTCACCATCGGCGAGGTGCTGGCCACGGTGCGCGGAGAGTTCCCCGACGTCACGATCTCCAAGATCCGGTACCTCGAGGGGGAGGACCTGGTCCACCCGCAGCGGACGCCGTCGGGGTACCGCAAGTTCTCCACCGCCGACGTCGCCCGGTTGCGCTACGTGCTGGCCGCCCAGCGGGACCAGTACCTCCCGCTGCGGGTCATCAAGGAACACCTGGACGCCCTCGACCGGGGTGAGGACCTGCCCGAGGTCACCACCCGGCTCACCCAGCAGCCCCCGGTACCGTCCGCCGCCCCCGAGGGCGAGCAGGCGGACCCGGGTGAGCCCGTGCGTCGCGAGCCGATGACGCCCGAGGAGTTCGGGGCAGCCGCGGGACTGGACCCGGTCCAGCTGGCCGACTGCGTGCAGTACGGCCTGCTGAACCCGGATGCGGACGGGCGCCACCCGGTCGCCGATCTCCCGGTGGCCAGGGCCGCCGGCGGGCTGGCCCAGCACGGCATCGAGGCCCGGCATCTGCGGGTGTACCGGTCCGGGGCCGAGCGCGAGGCGCAGCTGATCGAGCAGGTGGTGGCGCCCGGGCTGCGCGCCCGCTCCACCGAGGCCCGCGGCCGGGCCACCGAGCAGCTCCAGGAGCTGGCCGGCTTGTCCGCACAGCTGCACACCGCCCTGCTGCAGGCGCGGCTGCGGGACGTGGTGGGGGACGTGGTCGGGGATGTGGTGGCGGACCCCGCGGGGGATGCCGACGGGGACGTGGCGGGGGAGACCCGGGCGGACTGATCGCGGGCGTATCCTCGCCCCGTAGGTCGGTACCCGCGCAGGGATGCCGGCGGCACCCGATCCGAGACCGAGAGACGACACCTCGTCGCTGTCGGACCGCTGTCAGCGGCTCCCACGACGGGACACCGCGGAGGGAGTCACACCGTGCAGGAACTGCGAGTCGTCGGCGTCCGGGTCGAGCTTCCCGGCAACCAGCCCATCCTCCTGCTGAAGGAGACCCAGGGCGAGCGCTACCTGCCGATCTGGATCGGTGCCGTGGAGGCGGCCGCCATCGCCTTCGAGCAGCAGGGCGTCCGCCCGGCCCGACCGATGACGCACGACCTGCTGCGCGAGGTCGTCACGGCCCTGGGCGCCAGCCTGGAGGCGGTCAACATCACCGAGATGCGGGACGGCATCTACATCGCCGAGCTGGTGTTCGGGGGCAAGCGGACGGTCAGCGCGCGCCCGTCCGACGCCGTCGCCCTCGCGGTCCGCACCGGCGCCCCCATCTACGGCGCGGAACAGCTGCTCGACGAGGTCGGCATCGAGATCCCGGACGAGCAGGAGGACGAGGTGGAGAAGTTTCGCGAGTTCCTCGACCAGATCAGCCCGGAGGACTTCGAGGCAGGCTCGGGCTCCGGCCCCCAGTCCTGACCTCCAGTGACCGCCCGATGACCCTCCGCCTAGCGATCCCGGTGTGCAGGTCACGGTCCGGTCACCCTCTCGGGTGAGGTCGTCGACACGCCGTGGTCCTCGGTTGACCGCCCCAGGGGGCGGGCCTACGTTCAGCGAACAACCCCGGTGTGACTCACACGGATGTGACTCATGGGTTGGCGATGCCGGTCCCGGTCCCGGGGCGGCCGCACGACGAGGAGGACGCTGACGTGAGCGATCAGAACAGCGGCACCCAGGGCCAGCTGTTCACCGACGCAGCAGTCGGCGCCCCTTCCTACGACGAGGCCGACAGCGACGCCTTCGGTTACCGCGGCCCGACGGCGTGTGCCGCCGCTGGTATCACCTATCGGCAGTTGGACTACTGGGCGAGAACAGGTCTGGTCGCTCCTTCGGTGCGGACCGCCACCGGTTCGGGCACCCAGCGGCTCTACTCCTTCCGCGACATCCTCGTGCTCAAGGTGGTCAAGCGGCTGCTGGACACCGGGGTCTCGTTGCAGAACATCCGCAAGGCCGTCGACCACCTGCGTACCCGAGGGGTGCGGGAGCTGTCGAACATCACGCTGCTGTCCGACGGCGCCACGGTGTACGAGTGCACGTCCGCCGAGGAGGTCGTGGACCTGCTGGCCGGTGGCCAGGGCGTGTTCGGGATCGCCGTCTCCGGCGCGCTGCGCGAGCTGTCCGGCGAGCTGGCGGAACTACCCGCCGAGCGGCTGGACGGCGGGCCCGTCGACGCCGACGACGAGCTCTCCGCCCGGCGTCGTCGCCGCGCCACCGCCTGAACCAGGACCTGGTCCGGCGGCCGGGCCGGTCCGGGCGGTCATCCGTGTGCCGCTGGTAGCGTCGGAGCAGTGGTTGACCCCGCTCTGACTGCCCGCCCACCGCTGGCCGGGGCGCTGCCCCCACTCGCCGACCTGCAGCCGAGCGGGGCGTTCGCCGCCCGGCACATCGGGCCCCGGGCGGCCGACACCGAGGCGATGCTCGCCGCGGTCGGCCATCCCTCGCTGGCCTCGCTGGTCGATGCCTGCGTGCCGGAGGTGGTGCGCGAGCGCGCCGAGCTGGACCTGCCGCCGGCGCAGGGCGAGGCCGAGGTGCTCGCCGAGCTGCGGCAGCGCGCCGCTGCCAACGAGGTGTTCACCTCCATGATCGGCCTGGGGTACTCGGGCACCACGACTCCTTCGGTGATCCAGCGGACCATCCTGGAGAACCCGGCCTGGTACACCGCCTACACGCCCTACCAGCCCGAGATCAGCCAGGGACGGCTGGAGGCGCTGATCAACTTCCAGACGACGGTGGCCGACCTGACCGGGTTGCCGGTGGCCGGCGCGTCGATGCTGGACGAGGCCACCGCGGCCGCCGAGGCCATGACCCTGGTGCGCCGCGCCGGCCGGGCGGCCCCGGGTGCCGTCTTCGTCGTCGACGCGGACACCCTGCCGCAGACCCTGGCGGTGCTGCGCACCCGCGCCGAGCCGCTCGGGATCACGCTGCACGTCGCCGACCTGTCCGGTGGCTGGCCCACCGACCTGCCGGCGGCGGGTGCCTTCGGGGTGCTGCTGGCGTACCCGGGTGCGTCCGGGGCGGTGCGCGACCACCGCGCGCTGGCCGCGGCAGCGCACGAGACCGGGGCGGCCGTCGTCGTCGCCGCCGACCTGCTGGCGCTGACCCTCGTCGAGGCGCCGGGCGCCTGGGGAGCGGATGTCGCCTGCGGCACCACCCAGCGCTTCGGCGTGCCGATGGGCTACGGCGGTCCGCACGCCGGCTACCTGTCCGTCCGCGAAGGCCTGGCCCGCCAGTTGCCGGGGCGGCTCGTCGGGGTCTCGGTCGACGCCGACGGCGATGTGGCCTACCGGCTGGCGTTGCAGACCCGCGAGCAGCACATCCGCCGGGAGAAGGCCACCAGCAACATCTGCACCGCCCAGGTGCTGCTGGCGGTGATCGCCGGTGCCTACGCCGTCTACCACGGCCCGGAGGGTCTGGCCGCGATCGCGGCGAGGGTGCACCGCAGCGCCACCACGCTGGCCGGCTGGCTCCGGGGCGGCGGGGTGGAGGTCGTGCACGAGCACTTCTTCGACACCGTGCTGGCGCGGGTGCCGGGCCGCGCCGACCAGGTGGTCGCGGCGGCGGCGGAGCAGCGGATCAACCTGCGCCGGGTGGACGAGGACACGGTCGCGGTGGCGTGCGACGAGACCACCACGCCGGCCACGCTGGAACGGGTGGCCGGGGCCTTCGGGGTCGAGCCGGCAGGCCTGGAGGACACCACCGACGCCCTGCCGGCCGCGCTGCGGCGGGAGACGGCGTACCTGACCCACCCGACCTTCTCCGCCTACCGCAGCGAGACCGCGATGCTGCGGTACCTGCGGTCGCTGTCGGACAAGGACCTGGCACTGGACCGCACGATGATCCCGCTGGGCTCGTGCACGATGAAGCTGAACGCGGCGACGGAGATGGCGGCCATCACCTGGCCGGAGTTCGCCGGGCTGCACCCGTTCGCCCCTCTCGGGCAGGCCAGCGGCTACGCGCAGCTGATCGAGGAGCTCTGCAGCGGGCTGGCCGAGATCACCGGGTACGCCGCGGTGAGCGTGCAGCCCAACGCCGGGTCGCAGGGCGAGTTCGCCGGGTTGCTGGCCATCCGTGGTTATCACCACGCGCGCGGGGACGCGCAGCGCGATGTGTGCCTCATCCCGTCCTCGGCGCACGGCACGAACGCCGCCTCCGCGGTGATGGCCGGCATGCGGGTGGTCGTGGTGGCCTGCGACCAGCAGGGCAACGTCGACGTCGCGGACCTGCGGGCCAAGGTGGACAAGCACGCCGACCAGCTGGCCGCGCTCATGATCACCTACCCGTCGACGCACGGAGTGTTCGAGACCGCCGTCAGCGACATCTGCGCCACGGTGCACGACGCCGGCGGGCAGGTGTACGTGGACGGGGCGAACCTCAATGCGCTGGTCGGGCTGGCCCGGCCGGGCCGGTTCGGCTCCGATGTCAGCCACCTGAACCTGCACAAGACGTTCTGCATCCCGCACGGCGGGGGAGGGCCCGGGGTGGGACCGATCGGGGTCCGGGAGCACCTGGTGCCCTTCCTGCCCAGCCACCCGCTGGTGGACACCGGGGGCACCGGACCGGCGGTGTCCGGGGCGCCGTTCGGGTCTGCCGGCATCCTGCCGATCTCCTGGGCCTATCTGCGGCTGATGGGCCCGGACGGGCTGACCCGGGCCACCGAGCACGCCATCCTGGCGGCCAACTACGTGGCGGCACGGCTGCGCGAGCACTACCCGGTGCTCTACACCGGTGCCGACGGCCTGGTGGCGCACGAGTGCATCCTGGACATCCGGAGCATCACCAAGGCCACCGGCGTCACCAACGACGACATCGCCAAGCGCTTGGTGGACTACGGCTTCCACGCCCCGACGATGAGTTTCCCGGTCGCGGGCACGCTCATGGTCGAGCCCACCGAGAGCGAGGACAAGGGCGAGCTGGACCGCTTCGTGGACGCGATGATCGCCATCCGCCAGGAGATCGCAGCCGTGGAGTCCGGTGAGTTCGACCGGACCGACAACCCGCTGCGCAACGCCCCGCACACCCTGGCCATGCTGGCCCGGGACTGGGACCGGCCGTACTCGCGGCAGACCGCGGTCTACCCGGTGCCCGGCCTGGTGGGTCGGTCCTACCTGGCGCCGGTCCGGCGGATCGACGGGGCCTTCGGGGACCGGAACCTGGTGTGCTCCTGCCCGGCTCCCGAGGCCTTCGAAGAGGTGCCGGCGGCGGAGCCCGTCGCGGTCAGCCGCGGCCGGGCCGAGGGTGACCCCGAGGGTGCCGGAACGGTCCGCGAGGTCGTCGCGCAGGCTTGACGGCCGGGGGAGGGGAGCGGGCCTGTGCGGCCTGCTGCTGACGTACCTCGGCCCGGTGGACGCGGCGCGCGTCCACCGGGCCGGGGATGCACGGCCACGGCGGTGATGGGGAGCAGGGTGCCGTGGGCCGCCCTGGATCCAGGTCGTGCCGGACCGCAGCCGGCCTCAGGCGAGGCGGCGCGGGCGCAACCACCGGGCGGACAGGGGGTCGACCACCCGGGCGAGCACCGGCCCGAGGATCGCGAGCAGCAGCACGTAGGCGGTGGCGACCGGGCCGACGTCCGTCAGACCCGCAGCGACGGCGAGGCCGGCGATGATGATCGAGAACTCGCCGCGCGCCACCAGGGCCGCCCCAGCACGCAGGCGACCCGGGACACCGACGCCGTCCCGGTGCGCGGCGAACCATCCGGTGCCCAGCTTGGTGAGCAGCCCGACGCCCGCGAGGGCGGCAGCGGCCGGCAGTACGGGGAGGATCGCACCGGCATCGGTGGTCAGGCCGAAGGTCACGAAGAACGCAGCAGCGAACAGGTCCCGGAGGGGTCCCAGGACGGTGCGCGCGCGGCCGGCGATCGACTCGGGCATCGCGATGCCCACCAGCAACGCGCCCACGGCGGCCGAGGCCCCGGCCGCCTGGGACAACCCTGCAACCACCAGGGCCAGCCCGAGAACCCGCAGCAGCACCTGCTCGTCGTCGGGATGGGCCATCAGCCGGCCCAGGTGGTGGCCGTGCCGATGGGCAGCCACCAGCACCAGCAGGACGGTGCCCAGCGCCAGGCTCATCCCGGCCGCAGCCTGCCACGGACCCCCGCCGCCCAAGGACACCACCAGCAGTGGGAGGAACAGCGCCATCGCGACGTCCTCGAGCACCAGCAGGGACAGCACCGCAGGGGTCTCGCGGTTGGCCAGCCGCCCCAGGTCGTCCAGCAACCGGGCGACGATGCCCGAGGAGGAGATCCAGGTGATCCCCGCCAGGGCCAGCGACCCCTGCCAGGGCAGGCCCAGCAACCATCCGGCCAGGAACCCGGGGGTGGCGTTGAGCAGCATGTCGACCCCCCCGGAGGGACCGTGGTGCCGCAGCGAGACGAGGAGTTCGGTGGAGGAGAACTGCAGGCCCAGGATCAGCAGCAGGAGGACGACACCGATCTCCCCGGCCGTCTCCAGGAACGGCCCCGCCACGTCGAGCGGGACGACACCGCCCTCCCCGAGGAACAGCGCCGCGAGCAAGATGAACGGTACCGGGGACAGCCCGCCTCGACGGGCCAGCCAGCCCAGCACGGCAAGGGCCAGGAAGAGCAGGCCGAGCTCCACCAGGAGCGTGGCCCCGCTGTCCACCGGCCGGTCCTAGGGTCGCTGCTGCAGGTGGGATCGCAGCTGGTCCAGACCCTGCTCGCTGCCGATGGCGATGAGCACGTCCCCGGCATGGAGGACCTCGGCGGGGGCCGGGGCGGTGAGCACCTCCGGGCTGCGGACGACGGCCACGATCGAGCACCCGGTGAGCGTGCGGGCCGTGGTCGCTCCCAGGGGCCGGCCGGCGAAAGGCGACTCCTCGGTCAAGGTGATCCGGGCGGTGCGGAGCCCCGGCACCTCCCTGGACAGGTCGGCCAGCCGCTCGGACATCCGGGGCGCACCCAGCACCTCGGCGACGGCCTCTGCCTCGTCGGCGTCCAGCCGGACCACCGCGCGCGCCGCATCAGGATCACGTCTGCCGTAGACCGAGAGCTCGGCACCCCCGGACCGCTTGACGACGAGCGCCACCAGCGGTCCCGCCCGGGTGCCGAGCTCGTAGCGGACGCCGATGCCGGGCAGCAGTGTCTCGGCGAGGTCCACGTCGGTCATGGGGACGGCAGCGCGCGGCCGGAGCTGATGTGCACGCGCCCAGACCACCGCAGCAACCGGCTCCCCGCCCAGGGCCGCAGGTCATCCCCCCACCGGGCGGACGGCCCGGTTCAGGACTGGACGTCGGCCATCCAGGCGGTCAGTTCGTCCGGCTGGGTCGGCAGCTCTGCGGAGAGCACCCGGGCGGGCCCGTCGGTGACCACCAGGTCGTCCTCGATCCGCACCGCCAGGCCACGCAGCTCCTCGGGCACGGTGCGGTCGTTGACCTGGAAGTACAGGCCCGGCTCCACGGTCAGGCAATGCCCGGTCTGCAGCGTGGTGGCCAGGTACTCGGGCCCCGGCATGGCCGCGCAGTCGTGCACGTCCAGACCCAGCAGATGGCTGGTGGAATGCAGGGTGTACCTGCGGTGGGCCCCGGCCCCCGGGCGGGCCAGGTCGGGGTGCAGGGCGTCCGCGGCCGCCCAGTCGATCACCCCCCAGGAGTGCAGGTGCTCGGCCAGCACCCACTGGGCCGCGTGGTGGGCGGCCAGGAACGGGTTCCCGGCCCGGACCTCGGCGATCCCGGCCAGGTGGGCCTCGCGCACGGCCTCGTAGACCCGCCGCTGCACCGGTGCCCAGCTCCCCGAGACCGGCATCGTCCGGGTGACGTCGGCGGTGTAGAGCGAGGTGGTCTCCACGCCCATGTCGGCCAGCAGCAGCTGACCGGGCCGGATGTCGCCGTCGACCGGAGCCCAGTGCAGCGAGGTCCCGTTGCTGCCGGCCGCGACGATCGAGGAGTAACCGACGTCGTTGCCCTCCAGCCGGGCCCGGCGCCAGAAGGTGCCCTCCAGCCATCGTTCGCCCCGGTGGCCGCCCTGCGCCAGCAACCCCGGCAGCTCCCCGACGACATCGGCGAACCCCCGGGCGGTGGCCGCGCAGGCCTCGGTCAGCCGGTCGATCTCCCAGTCGTCCTTGACCGCGCGCAGCCGGCTGCACAGCGCTCCCAGGTCGGTCGAGGGGGAACCCGGGACCAGCGCCTCGACCTCGGCGTCCACCCCCGGCAGCACCCGGACCGGCCGGGGCGCCGCGGCCAGCGCAGCCGGCAGCTCGCTCCGCGGCCGCACGGTCAGCGCCAACCGGGCGGCGGTCGCCGGCGCCCCGGCGACCCCGCCCACCCACAGCGCGCCCTCCCGGCGGTCGGTCACGTAGGTCAGCGTGCCGGGCCCGGCCGAGGCCGGCAGGAACAGCGTGGCGCCCGCGGCGTCGAGCACGAGCACCCCGCCCTCGCCCTGGTCGCCGGTCAACCAGGTGTAGGCGCTGGCGGCCCGAAAGGGGTACACCGTGTCGTTCGCCCGCACCGGTGCCCGACCGGCCGGTACCACCACCGTGCCGCCACCGGACGCGGTCAGCAGGGCTGCCCGGTGCGCGGCGGCGGCGGCCGCGGCGCCGTCCACGGCCGGGTGCGGGACCACCGGCTCGGGATCCCACCCGTCGGCCAGCGTCGTCTGCACCCAGGGCCCGAACGCCTGGTCGTGCGGGGCCCGGCGGGTAGCAGCGTCGGGGGTGCTCATCCCCCCAGTGTCCGGGGCAGGGCGCGACCCTCACGGATCGGGGGCGACGAAGACGCAGAACGGGTGCCCGGCCGGGTCGGCGTAGACCCGCAGGGGCTCGTCCGGGTCGGCCGTGCGGTCCCGCAGCACCCGGGCGCCCAGGGCCAGGGCCCACTCGTGCGCAGCCTCCAGCTCGGCCACCGACGGCACGGTGAGGTCCAGGTGCAGCATCTGCGGGTGCTCGCCGTCCGGCCAGGTGACCGTCGGCAGCGAGGCGACCTGCTGGAAGGCCAGCTGTGGTCGGCCCGCAGGATCCCGCAGGACCAGCCAGTCGTGTCCCCGGTCATCCGCACCACCGTCACCCGGCGGTTCGTCCCCCGGCCGGTACTCCAACCCGAGGAACTGACGGTAGAACTCGGCCAGACCCCGGGCGTCGGTGCAGTCCAGCACGACCTGGCTGACGATCGGTCTGCTCACGTGCCACCTCCCGGCGTTCGCACGGCCATCCGTCGCGCTGACCCCAGCCTGCGGCACGGCCCGGGCGCGCGGAAGGCGCCGAAAGGCCCGTCGCGCCGGTGACGGCCGGCGGCGAACGGTCCTTCCGGTCGCCGACGTCCTCTGGCAGTGTCCCGGCATGCGCCCGGTCGTCACGCTGCTCACCCTCGGGGTCGCCGACCTGCCCCGGGCCCGGAGCTTCTACGCCGCGCTGGGCTGGCGGGAATCCAGCCAGTCCACCGACGACGTCGCCTTCCTGCACGGGGTCGGCACCCACCTGGGTCTGTGGTCGCGCGCGTCGCTGGCCGCCGACTCCGAGGTGCCCGACGACGCCGGCGGGTGGGGCGGCATCACCCCGGCGCACAACGTGTCCACCCCGGCCGAGGTGGATGCCGTGCTGTCCGAGGCCGCGGCAGCCGGTGGACAGGTGCTCCGGGCGGGAGCGCCGACCCCGTGGGGCGGCTACCACGGGGTGTTCGCCGACCCGGACGGCCATCGCTGGGAGGTCGCGCACAACCCCGACTGGCCGCTGGACGACGAGGGCCGCACGCAGCTGCCCGCCTGACCGGCCTGGTGGAGCCGCCGGTCAGAGCTTGCGGAGCAGGACCCGGCGCACCGAGTGGTCGGCGGCCTTCTGCAGCACCAACCGGGCCCGGGAGCGGGTGGGCGCGATGTTGGTGCGCAGGTTGGGCCCGTTGACCGCGGCCCAGATGCCCCGGGCGGTGTCGGTCGCCTGCTGGTCGGTCAGGTCGGCGAACCGGTGGAAGTAGGCGCCGGCGTCCTGGAACGCGGTCCGGCGCAGCGCGTGGAACCGCTCCACGTACCACTGCTCGGCGTCGGCCTCGGCAGCGTCGACGTAGACGGAGAAGTCGAAGAAGTCCGAGAGGAAGACCTCGGGCAGCTTGCCGTCGGTCCGGCTGCCGGCCTGCAGCACGTTGAGCCCCTCCAGCACCAGCACGTCGGGGGGTCGACCACCTGCCGTCGGTCCGGGCAGCACGTCGTAGGACTGGTGGGAGTACAGCGGCGCGACGACCTCGCTCGCGGCCGCTCTTCACGTCGGCCAGGAACCGCAGCAGCGCCCGCCGGTCGTAGGTCTCCGGGAAACCCTTGCGCCCCAACTGCCCGCGGGACTCCAGGACCGCGTTGGGCAGAGGAAGCCGTCGGTGGTGACCAGGTCGACCCGGGGAGTGTCCGGCTGGGCGGCGAGCAGCGCCTGCAGCAGGCGGGCGGTGGTGCTCTTGCCGACCGCCACGCTGCCGGCGACGGCGATCACGTACGGCACCTTCGCCGTGCTGGCCCCGAGGAACTCCGCCTGCGCCGTCCACAGCCGCCGGCTGGCGGCCACGTGCAGGGCCAGCAGCCGGGCCAGCGGCAGGTAGACGGTGACCACCTCGTGAGGTCGATCCGGTCACCGAGCGTGGCCAGCTCGGCCAGTTCGCTCGGCGTCCAGGGGCAGCTCGCTGCCCCGCCGCCAGGGCCCGCCACGAGCGCGGTCGAAGGCGGCGTAGGGCGAGGATGGCGCCGGGTTACCGACCGTCACGGCGCCCATCGTGCCGGCGGGCCGGGCCCGGGCACCCCGCCCGGGTGGGTCCAGACCGGCTCGCCGGTGGGGGGCGCGTCTAGGGTTCGGGTGTGTCGCGAACCGTCCCGGGCTGCTGGACCGCATCGAGCGCTACTTCGCCCTCGCGCCGCTGCCGGACGCCCCGAGCACCCGGGCGGCCGGGGCCCTGGACGTCCCGCTGGGCCCGACCCGGCGTGGCCGCTACCCGGCCCGCCCGCGCCCCGGCGCGGGCGCGGTGTCCGCCGCCGACCTGCGACGCGGCGATCGCGCTGCAGCGGCGGCACGGCCTGCCCGCCGCGCTGGAGTGGATCCCGGCGAGCGCAGCCCGGGCCTGGTCGGCCGCGGCCCGGCAGGCCGGGCTGGTGGTCGACGAGCTGCCGCTGCTGGTCGCCCTCGACACCGATCGAGCTGCGCTGCCCTCCGGCGTCCGGCTCTACCTGTCGGCGCCGACGACCCCGAGCTGGCCAGCTACCAGCGGCTGGCCCAACTGGCCTTCGCGGTGCCACCCGGGCGCGCTCGTCGACGCCGAACCCGGCACGTCCTCGACCGGGGTGGCACCCGACAGGCTGGTGGACGCGCGCCCAGCCCACCCGGTGTTGCGCGACCGGATCGCCGCCGGCGCACCGTGATGATGGTGGCCGTCGCCGACGGCGAGCCGGTCGCGGTGGGGTCCCACCAGCCGGTCGACGTCGACGGCACCGAGGTCAGCGAGATCGTGGGGGTCGCCACGCTGCCCCGGTTCCGGGGCCGGGGGCTGGGCGCCGGGCTCGCGTCCGCCCTGGTCGAGCACGCCCGTGAGACCGCCGACCTGGTGTTCCTGGCGGCCGGGGACGACGACGTGGCCCGGGTCTACGAACGCGTCGGCTTCGCCCGCGTGGGCACCACGTTCGTGGCCGAGGCGCCCGGCAGCTGATCGGACCTCGCCGCCGGGCACCGTCCCGCCGGGGTGGCCGGCGGGACGGGACAGCCTCAGTCCACCTGGTAGGTGCCCACCAGGGTCGCCCGGGCCAGGGTGTGGCTGAACAGGTTGAAGCCCAGGAACGCCGGGGTGGCCTCCGCCGGTACACCGAGGTCGTCGGTGTCCAGGGCGTGCACGACCACGTAGTAGCGGTGCGGGCCGTGGCCGGCCGGGGGAGCGGCCCCCACGAAGCCCGCGAATCCGGCGTCGTTGGCCAGCTGGACCGCGCCCTCGGGCAGACCGCCGTCGGCGGCACCGGAGGGCAGCTCGGTCACCGAGGCGGGGATGCCGGCCACGGCCCAGTGCCAGAACCCGCTGCCGGTGGGGGCGTCGGGGTCGTAGACGGTGACGGCGAAGCCCTTGGTCTCCGCCGGGAATTCCGACCACGACAGCTGGGGGGAGCGGTCCTCGCCGTCCAGGCCCATCCTGCCGCTGACCTGGTCCCGGCCCAGCGGTGCGCCGTCGGTGACATCGGTGCTGCTGAGCACGAACTCAGGAACCGGGGGGAGGAAGTCGTAAGGGTTCGGCGGGGTCGGGCGGGCCATCGGATGCTCCCTGTCGCACAGCGGATCGGTCGTGTCCAACCTAGGAGCGCACCCGCCGTCCCGCCTCTCCACCCCATCGGTCCGTGGGCTCCCGGGATGCCGCGCCACCCTCCCTCCCCGGGCGACGGCGCGGCTCCTCGACGGGTCTCCGGGCCCGGTGCGCCGTACCGTCGGTGCGTGCTGGGACTCCCTGACGCCATTCGCGCCTGCCTCTTCGACCTCGACGGGGTGCTCACCCGGACCGCCACGGTGCACCAGGCCGCCTGGAAACGGACGTTCGACGAGTTCCTCACCGCCCGGGATCCGGACTCGCGGGAGTTCAGCGACGAGGACTACAACACCTACGTCGACGGCAAGCCACGGGAGGACGGCGTCCGGGACTTCCTCGCCAGCCGGGGCATCGAGCTGCCCGAGGGTGGCCCCGACGACGGGCCCGACGCCGCGACGGTGACCGGCGTCGCCACCCGGAAGAACGATCTCGTGCAGGCCGAGCTGTCCGAGCACGGGGTCGAGGTGTACGAGGGCTCCCGGCGCTACCTGCAGGCGGTGGTGGATGCCGGGCTGGCGGTCGGGGTGGTCACCGCGTCGAAGAACGGCGAGCGGGTGCTGGCGGCCGCGGGACTGGCCGACCTGGTGGATGCCCGGATCGACGGCGTGGTCACCGCCCGGGAGGGCTACCGCGGCAAGCCCGCCCCGGACACCTACCTGGCCGGGGCCCGGGCACTGGGGGTCGATCCCGGCCAGGCGGCGGTCTTCGAGGACGCGTTGTCCGGGGTGGCCGCGGGCCGGGCCGGGGACTTCGGCCTGGTGGTGGGGGTGGACCGGGTCGGGCAGGGCGAGGAGCTGGCCGGGCACGGTGCCGACGTCGTGGTGGCCGACCTGGCCGAGCTGCTGGGGGAGCAGCGGTGACCGAGAGCAGGGCGCACTTCCCGATCGAGCCGTGGGTGCTCACCGAGGTCGGCATGAACCTCACCAGCCTGGCGGTCAACGAATCGGTGTTCGCGCTGGCCAACGGGCACATCGGGATGCGCGGCACGCTGGAGGAGGGCGAGCCCAGCGTCGTCCCCGGGACCTACCTGAACGGCTTCTTCGAGGAGCGCCCGCTGCCCTACGCGGAGGCCGGCTACGGCTTCCCCGAGCAGGGCCAGACCGTCGTCAACGTGACCGACGGCAAGCTGATCCGGTTGCTGGTGGGCGACTCCCCGCTGGACCTGGAGTACGGCGACCTGCTCTACCACCGGCGGGTGCTGGACCTGCGGGCCGGCGTGCTGCGCCGCACCACGGAGTGGCGGTCGCCGAACGGCCGGACGGTCGAGGTGACCAGCACCCGGCTGGTGTCCCTGACCCGCCGGTCGATCGCGGCGATCGAGTACAGCGTGCGGTGCACCGACGACGGCGGGGACCTCTACGTCGCGATCCAGTCCGACCTGCTGGCCAACGAGGCGGCGCCCATCTCCGGCGGGGACGACCCGCGGGCCGCGGCCGCGCTCAGCCGCCCGCTGCAGGGGGAGCTGCACGTGGGCCGGGAGCGGCACGCCGTGCTGGTGCACCAGACCAAGGCCAGCAAGCTGCGGATGGGTGCGGGCATGGACCACGAGGTGCAGACCCCGGACAGCGTCAGCGAGGACCTGGAGATCTCCCGGGACCTGGCCCGCTACACCCTGGCCGCCCGGCTGCCGGCCGGTTCGAAGCTCCGGATGGTCAAGTACCTGGCCTACGGCTGGTCCTCGCGCCGGTCCTCCGACGCGGTGCGGGACCAGGTCGAGGGCGCGCTGTCGGTGGCCAAGCTGGCCGGCTGGGACCGGCTGGTCCGCGAGCAGCGGGAACTGCTGGACGGGCACTGGGCGCAGGCCGACGTGGCCATCGAGGGTGACGACGAGCTGCAGCAGGCCGTCCGGGTGGGCATGTTCCACGTCCTGCAGGCCGGGCTGCGGGCAGAGCGGCAGCCGATCCCGGCGAAGGGCCTCACCGGGCCCGGCTACGACGGGCACACGTTCTGGGACACCGAGACCTACGTGCTGCCGGTGCTGACCTACACCGCGCCCGAGGCCGCCCGGGACGCGCTGATCTGGCGGCACTCGACCCTGGACCTGGCCAGGGCCCGCGCCCGGGTGCTGGGCCATCACGGGGCGGCATTCCCGTGGCGCACCATCCGGGGCGAGGAGACCAGCGGTTACTGGCCGGCCGGTACGGCCGCCTTCCACGTCAACGCCGACATCGCCGACGCCGTCGTGCGCTACTGGGCGGCCACCCACGACACCGACTTCGACGAGAAGTTCGGGGTGGAGATCCTGGTGGAGACCGCCCGGCTGTGGGCGTCGCTGGGCCACTTCGACGACGGCCGGGGCTTCCGGATCGACGGCGTGACCGGTCCCGACGAGTACACCGCCGTGGCGGACAACAACGTCTACACCAACCTGATGGCGCAGCGGAACCTGCGCGAGGCCGTGGCCGGGGTCGCCCGGCGCCCCGCCGTGGCGAAGGCCCTGCAGGTCACCGACGACGAGCTGGTCTTCTGGGGCCAGGCCGCCGACGCCATGCGCATCCCCTACGACAGCGGCCTGGGGGTGCACATGAGCAGCGAGGGGTTCACCCGGCACCAGGAGTGGGACTTCGAGGGCACGGAGAAGTCCGACTACCCGCTGCTGATGCACTTCCCCTACTTCGACATCTACCGCAAACAAGTGGTCAAGCAGGCCGATCTGGTCATGGCGATGCACCTGCGCGGGGATGCGTTCACGGCCGAGGAGAAGGTCGCGAACTTCGCCTACTACGAGGCCCGGACGGTGCGCGACTCCTCGCTCTCGGCGGCCCAGCAGGCCGTCGTCGCCGCAGAGACCGGGCACCTGGAGCTGGCCTACGACTACTGGGGCGAGGCCGCCCTCACCGATCTGCAGAACCTGCACGGCAACTCCGGGCACGGCCTGCACATCGCCTCGCTGGCCGGCGGCTGGACGGTCGCCGTCGCCGGGTTCGGCGGGATGCGCGACCACGACGGGACCCTCTCCTTCGCACCCCGGCTGCCGAACCGGTTGTCCTCGCTGGCCTTCCGGGTGGTGTTCCTCGGCCGCTGCCTGCAGGTCCGGATCAACCAGGGGACGGCGACCTACCAGCTGGTGCACGGCGAGCCGCTGGACATCACCCATCACGGCAAGCCGGTCACCGTGCAGACCGAGGAGCTGGTGCTGGACATCCCCGACGTGGGGCCGGTGGAGCCGGTGAGCCAGCCGGCGCACTGCGCGCCCCGCCGGCGTGGCCGGCCGGAGGAGAGCTGATCGGCAAGGCCTGATCGGCAAGGCCTGATCGGCAAGGACTGATCGGCAAGGACTGTTCGCCAGGGCCTGACCGGTGGGCCCGATCAGGCCACCAGCCACCGTGCGCCGAGCACCAGCGCGCCGGCGTCCACCAGGCCGAACAGCCCCACCCACACCAGCCCGGGCAGGCCGGTCAGCCGGGCCAGCTGGTCGGCATCGGAGTCCGGCGCGGCCCGCCGGCGGCGCTTGGCCTGCAGCTCCCACACCGTGCGTGGCGCGGCCAGCAGGAGGAACCAGACGACGACGTGGGCGAAACCGGACTGCCAGCTCACCGGCAGCCACCAGGTCACGCCGAGGACCAGCGCACCGGTGGCCAGCACCGACCACAGGCCGAACAGGTTGCGGATCTGCAGCAGCAGCAGGGCCAGGAGCAGCAGCAGGGCCCACAGCATCCCGGCCGCGTGCCCGGTGGCCAGCAGCCCCGCCGCGCCCAACCCGATCAGGCCGGGGCCGACGTATCCGGCGGCGGCGGTCAGCACCATGCCCGGGCCGGTGGGGCGGCCCGCCGAGACCGTGACCCCCGAGGTGTCCGAGTGCAGCCGGATCCCGGCCAACCGGCGCCCGGTGGCCAACGCCGCCACCCCGTGCGCGCCCTCGTGCGCGATGGTCACCGCGTTCCGAGCGGTTCGCCACAACGTCGGGTGCAGCACCAGCAGCGCGGCCAGCACGGCGCTGAGCACCAGCGCCCACCCGGGCAGCGGGGGAGAGGTCGCCGTCGCCCGGTCCCAGATCTCGGTCATCGGCCCCAGCCGACCACAGCCGGCTGTGCATCGGGGGTGGACAGGCGGGCGTGGTCAGGTTCTCGCCCCCGACGTGGACCTCCGCGGACCCGACCCCGCTGCCCGTGGACATCGGGATCCTGCATCCGGAACCCCCCGGCACCGGGGGCCCGGTCGCTGCCCGACCGCTTCGCCCCGCGCCGCCACCGACCCCGTCCTATCCTCGGCTTCGCCGCGAGGCCCCGACCGCACCGGTCGGGGCCTCGTCCGTACCGGTGGTTCCCGATCGCGGGGCGGGCGAGGCGGTTGCGGTGCCCGCCGGTCAGCTCACGGTCGCGGGCCACCCCGGCTGAGAGGAACCACCCGTGACGGATCTGGCCACGTCGGCGTCCACCCCGGGCCCGTCCCGGACCTCCCCGGGCGCCCGGGGAGGGGCACACGCTGCCCGCGCCGGGTTGCTGCTGGCCGCGCTCGGAGTGGTGTTCGGCGACATCGGCACCAGCCCGCTGTACGCGCTGCAGACGGTGTTCGCCCTCGACGGTGGGGTGATCGCCCCGACCCGCGGTGACGTGTACGGGGTGCTGTCGTTGATGGTGTGGGCGGTGACCCTGGTGGTGACCGCCAAGTACGTGGCGGTAGTGCTGCGGGCGGACAACGACGGCGAGGGCGGGGTGATGGCGCTGGCGGCGCTGGCCCGCCGGCTGCACACCGGAGGCGGGGTGCCCGCCGGGTTGCTGATCGGTCTGGGCATCGTGGGGGTGTCGCTGTTCTACGGTGATTCGCTGATCACCCCGGCGATCAGCGTGCTGTCGGCGGTGGAGGGCCTGCAGGTCGCCGCGCCGGGTCTGGCGCACCTGGTGGTCCCGCTGGCTGCGGTCATCCTCACCGGCCTGTTCGCCGCCCAGCGGTTCGGCACCGGCAGGGTGGGCCGGTTGTTCGGTCCGGTGACGCTGGGGTGGTTCGCGGCGCTGGCCGCCGCCGGGCTGCCGCAGATCGTCGCGCACCCCGGGGTGCTGGCCGCCCTGTCGCCGACCTACGCGGTGCAGTTCGTCCTCGGGCGCCCGGGTCTGGCGTTCGTCGCGATGGGTGCGGTGGTGCTGGTCATCACCGGCGCGGAGGCCCTGTACGCCGACATGGGGCACTTCGGGGCCGCACCGATCCGGCGGGCCTGGTTCTTCGTGGTCTTCCCGGCGTTGACGGTGAACTACCTGGGGCAGGCCGCGCTGATCGTGGCCGATCCGACCGCGGTCACCAACCCGTTCTTCCTGCTGGTGCCCGCGTGGGCGCAGCTGCCGATGGTGGTGCTGGCCACTGCGGCGACGGTGATCGCCAGCCAGGCGGTGATCTCGGGGGCGTTCTCGCTGTCCCGGCAGGCCATGCAGCTGGGGTTGCTGCCGGTCATGCGGGTCCGGCAGACCTCCGAGCACGAGGCAGGGCAGGTGTACCTGCCGGCGGTGAACGGTGCGCTGTTCGTCGGGGTGCTGGTGCTGATGGTGTCGTTCGGGTCCTCGGCGCGGCTGGCGACGGCCTACGGGGTGTCGGTGACAGGGGCGTTGCTGGTCGACACGGTGCTGCTGCTCCTCGTCGCGCGGGTGCTGTGGCGGTGGCGGGGCTGGCAGCTGGCGGCGGCGGCGGTCATCTTCGGCGGGGTGGAGGCGACGTTCCTGGCGGCGAACCTGGGCAAGGTCGCCCACGGCGGTTGGCTGCCGCTGCTCATCGCTGTCGCGGTGTTCACCGTCATGAGCACCTGGCAGCGGGGTCGGGCGGTGGTGCGTGCCAACCGGGCGTCCAAGGAGGGGTCGCTGAGTGCCTTCATCGCGATGGTGCACGACCAGGCGGTGCCCCGGGTGCCAGGCACAGCGGTGTTCCCGCATCCGGGCAAGGACACCACGCCGTTGGCGTTGCGGGCCAATGTCGAGCACAACGGGGTGCTGCACGACCACGTGGTGATCGTCTCGGCCGAGGCCGAGACGGTGCCGCACGTGCCCGCCGACGACCAGCTCACCGTCGATGACCTGGGTTACGCCGGTGACGGCATCTACCACCTGTCTGTGCGCTACGGCTTCGCCGACGAGGTGGCGTTGCCCCAGGCGCTGGCCCGGGCGAGCGCGGCCGGGGTGCTCGACTCCGGGGTCGACATCTCCGGCGCGTCCTACTTCCTGTCCCGGGGTCCCATCCGACGGGGGACCGGCGGGATGGCCCGGTGGCGCAAGGCGCTGTTCGTGGCGTTGTCCCGGCAGGCCGCTGACCCGGCGCAGTACTTCGGGTTGCCCGGCGACCGGACGGTGACGATGGGTAGCCACGTCACCATCTGACCGGCCGAGCAGTACGACCCCGACCGGGGGAGACTGGGTCACCGCTCGAACAGCCGGGCGGCCCGAGGAGGCCCGCGTGACCGCGCCATCGATCGACTCGCCGCCCGGCCTGCTCTACGACGCGCACCGCGGGAGCCACTACGTCAAGCCGCGCTGGCGGGGCTGGTTGCACCTGGTCTGGTTCGAGCTGTCCCTGGTGTTCGGGGTGCTGCTCGTGGTCGCCGCCCGCGGGCCGGTCGAGACGGTGGCCGTGGCGGTCTACGTCTTCGGGGTCTGCGGGCTGTTCGGCACCAGCGCGCTCTACCACCGGGGCACCTGGTCGGCCGCAGCCAGTCGTCGGCTGCAGCGGCTGGACCAGACCATGATCGTGGTGCTCGTCGCCGGCACCGCCACCCCGGTCGCCCTGCTGGCCGTTCGCGGCACCCCCGGTTACCTGCTGCTGGGTCTGCTGTGGGCCTACGCGCTGGCCGCGATCGTGCTGCACCTGTGCTTCCTGGACGTGCCCGAGGCGCTGATGGGCGGGGTGTTCATCGGGCTGGGCGTCCTGTCATCGCTGGGTCTGCCTGCGCTGTGGGCCACCGCCGGGCACGCCGCCGGCTGGCTGGTGCTCGGCGGGGGAGCGGTCTACATCGCGGGGGCGGTCGGTTACCACCTGCGGCGTCCGGACCCGCGTCCGCTCTCCTTCGGCTACCACGAGGTCTTCCACGCCATGGTCTGCCTGGCAGCCAGCTGCCACTTCATCGCCATCGCCCTGCTGGTGGCCAGCCGATGACCCTGCCGTGGGCCTACGCGCTGGTGATGGCCGCCGGAACACCGGTGGTCCGCTGGTGGGGGCGGATGCAGGTCGTCGGACTCGAGCACGTGCCGACCTCGGGTGCGGTGGTGCTGATGGTGAACCACGACAGTGCCTGGGACCCGGTGGTGGTGGGGATCGCCGCGGCCCGGCGGCGGCACGTCCGGGCGCTGGCGAAGAACTCGCTGTGGCGGAACAGGGCCGTCGGCTGGGTGCTGGACCGGATGGGGCAGATCCCGCTGGCCCGGGGGACCGGCGACACCGGGGCGCTGGCTGCGGCCGAGCGGGTGCTCCGCGAGGGTGGCTGCCTGGGGGTGTTCCCGGAGGGAACGGTGTCCCGCGGTCGCACGATGCCGATCCGCAGCGGGGCCGGACGGCTGGTGCTCGCCGTGCCGGGCACGCCGGTGGTGGGGGTCCGGGTCACCGGGGTGACCGACATCGTCCGGGTGCCCCGCCGGCCGCGCATCCGGGTGGAGTTCCTGCCCCCGACGCAGCCGCAGCCCGGGGAATCGGCCGTCGCGCTGACCCGCCGGATGATGACCGCGATCCGGACCGGTGCGCCGCCGCAGCTGCCCGGGCGGGCGAAGGCCCAGCAACGGTTCCGTGCACTGGTCGCCGAGCACGACGCCCAGCGCGGCGCGTGAGCCGCCCTTTCCGACTTCCGCAGGTTGGGGTTACGGTGCCCGCCGACGACGCACGCCGGAGGCCGCGATGAGCACCTTGCCCGACCGACCCCGCACCGCGCTGCTGGTCATCGACGTGCAGAACGGCGTGGTGGCCGGGGCGCACGACCGGGACCAGGTGGTCGCCACCATCGGCACGCTGGTGGACGCCGCCCGCCACCAGGGGGTGCCGGTGGTCTGGGTGCAGCACAGCGACGACGATCTTGCCGCCGGGAGCACGGAGTGGGAGTACGTGCCCGAACTCCGGCGCCGCGAGCCCGAGCCACTGGTGGCCAAGACCTACGGGGACTCCTTCGAGGACACCGAGCTGGAGACGGTCCTGGCCGGCAGCGGGGTGGGGCACCTGGTGGTCACCGGGGCGCAGACCGATGCGTGCATCCGGTCGACCATCCACGGCGCGCTGACCCGGGGGTACGACGTCACCCTGGTGTCTGATGCGCACACCACCGAGGACCTCAGTGCCTACGGGGCGCCCTCGCCGGAGCAGGTCATCGCGCACACCAACCTGTACTGGGGGTTCCAGTCCGCCCCGGGCCGGACGGCGAGCGTCGTGCCGGCGGCCGAGGTCGTCTTCGCGGGCTGAGCATCTGATGCCGTAGGTGCCGAGTCGGGGAGGTCCTGCACCCTCTTGCCGGCATCACCTGACATAATGTCGATTATCGGCGCACGAGCATCGCGTGGGTACGGGAACCATAGGACCCGCCACGCGGCGGCTCGTTCCGGTCCCGATGCGCACGCCCCCTCGTGGACTTTTTCGGGCTAAAGCCCCGACCGCTCCAGGCCGCGCCGGACCTGCCCACGTCCATCCACGGGGACTTTTTCGGGCTAAAGCCCCGACCGCTCCAGGCCGCGCCGGACCTGCCCACGTCCATCCACGGGGACTTTTTCGGGCTAAAGCCCCCGTTCAGCGACCGTGCCTGGGACGGCTCGAGTTGCCGCCGAGGACCTTTTAGGCTCACGTCTCGTCGGCCCGGACGTCGCATCCCCTGTTCGCGGCCAGTGCCGCCTACTCGGTTCCGTCACAGTGACGAATGCAGGCCGACCGGGCGGGTGTCGGACACGCGCGGTGTACCGCGTTCGCATAGGGTCCAGGCATGAAGATCCGCCGTCCGGTCGTCTCCGTCCTCACCGCCCTAGCGCTGCTCGGTGGCGGCGCCGCACTAAGCGGCTGCAGTGACACCGAGGGCCTGGGTCAGCGGACCGGGACGACCAAGGACGACGCCCAGAACCTCTCCGGCAACGACCCGACGAGCGTCGAGCAGGGCAGCCTGTACAACCGCGGCGTCGTGACCGCCGGCGAGGAGGTCAACACCCCCGAGGGCGGCTGATCCCCCGCTGCCAGATGGTCGGACCACATTCCGTCACCTGACGAAATGTGGCCCGGATCACCCGGCGTTCTTGCCCGACAGCCACAACCGGTCGAGCCGGCCGGTCGACCGCACCAGCTCCGCCAGGGACTTCTCGAGCTCGGCTTTCGTGGGTCGCTCGGACAGCAGGGTCTGCACGTCCTCCAGGGCGCAACGGAGCTGGAACAGCCGGTCCTGCAGGCCGTCGAGCTCTGTGCGGGTCACCAGCACGACATCCGGGGAGAGCCCGGCCTTCGCCGTCGCCGAGCGCTGCTCGTAGGCCCGCTGCCGGCACGCCTGACCGCAGTACAACCGGGGTCGCCCGACGGACTCCTGGGCCGGCAGCACGCTGCGGCACCAGCCGCAGCGGCGCTCCTCGGTCTCGGTGCTCCGTCGGCGGGACCGCCGGGTCCGCCCGGTCGACACCGGCTCCGCCTGCGCTGCCATCGGCGCCGCCACCTGCTCTGCCACCACGCGGCCGACGGTAGACGGACAGCGCCTGCTGCCCCCCGGGACACGCCCGTGCGGGGCCGCGGTACCCCCGGCACCGCCCCGCCGGGTGCCCGGCCCTAGCGTGACGACGTGCCCGGCTCGCGCTACGCCTACCTGGATGCGCCGACCCCACTGGCGATGGCCCACCGCGGCGGTGCGATCGAGCACGTGGAGAACACCGAGCCGGCCTTCGCCGCGGCCGTCGAGCTGGGTTACCGCTACCTGGAGACCGACGTACGGGCGACGGCGGACGGCGTGCTGGTCGCCTTCCACGACCCGATGCTGGACCGGGTGACCGATCGGAGCGGCCGGATCGACGCGCTGCCGTGGCGGGAGGTGTCCACCGCGCTGATCGGGGGCCGGGAGCCGATCGTGCGCCTGGAGGACCTGCTCACCGCCTGGCCGCACACCCGCTTCAACCTGGACGTGAAGGCCGCCGGTGTGCTGGCCCCGCTGGCCACGCTGATCCGCCGCACCGGGGTGCTGGACCGGATCTGCCTGGCCTCCTTCTCCGACGCCCGGGTGGCGGCCGCCCGCCGGGTGCTGGGGCCGCAGCTGTGCACCTCGCTGGGACCCAAGGGGGTGGCGGCACTGCGGTTGTCCTCCTACTCCCCCCGGGCGGCCGGGCTGGTCCGCATCCAGGCCGGCTGCGCCCAGGTCCCGCTGCACCTGGGCGGCCGCCCGCTGGTGGACGAGCGGTTCATCGCCGCCGCGCACGAACGCAGCCTGCAGGTGCACGTGTGGACGGTGGACGATCCGGCCGAGGCCGACCGGATGCTGGATCTGGGGGTGGACGGGATCATGACCGACCGGCCGACGATGCTGCGCGAGGTCTACACCCGGCGCGGCATCTGGCGCGCGGCGTGAGCCTGCTGGACCGCCTGCGGGCCTGGCGACCGGCGTCCCCTCCGCTGCCCGACGACGTCGCCCCGCTGATCCGCCCGGAGGACCCGGAGTGGGTGGCCCGGGAGATGGCCATCGCAGCCACCCCGCCCTGGTGGGTGTGGCGGGTCATGCTGCGCGTCATCAGCCCGTGCGTCTCGCTGTTCGGGCGGGTCGAGGTGACCGGTGACATCCCGGCCGAGCTGCGTGCCGGCCCGCTGATCCTGGCCGGCAACCACATCGGCGACTTCGACTCGTTCGTGGTGGGGGCTGCGTTCCACCGGCTGGGCCTCGTGCCGCGGTTCATGGCCACCCGGGGCATCCTCACCGCCCCCGTGCTGGGCCCGGTGCTCGAACGCTGCGGCGGGGTCCGGGTGGACCGCGGCACCGATGTCGCGGCAGCCTCGCTGCGGGTGGTCCGGGTCGCGCTGACCCACGGGGGGCACGTGGGCGTCTACCCGGAGGGCCGGGTCGGGCTCGCTCCGGACGGCTGGCCGGAACTCGGCCGGACCGGCCTGGCCCGGCTGGCCCTGGAGAGCCGGGTGCCGGTGCTGCCGGTCAGCCAGTGGGGCGCGCACGAGGTGCTGCAGTACGCCAACGACCGGGGCAAGCTGCGGACGGCGCTGTCGGCGATGTGGCGGCAGCCCGCGCTGCGGGTGCACATCGGGCCGCCGGTGCCGCTGGCGGACCTCGAGCTCGGCCGGGTCGGGGACGCCCACCGGGCACGGCGGCGGATCGCCGCGGCCATCACCCGTGGACTGGCCCCCCTGCGTGCAGGCGAGCCGACCGACCGGGTCGCCTTCCGGGATGCGACCCGCCCGACGACCGCCACCGCGGCGTTCCCCGGTGGGGTCGTCCCGGCCGACATCCCCGGGTGCCGGTGACCTGCCGGCAGTGATCCTCGGGCTCGCCCCGCGCGGCGGACCCGCCGGTGCTGGACCGCGCCGGTCCGCGACTGGCACCCTGCGCCGGTGACGCACGCCGGCGCTGACGTGGACCGCCTGCCCCCGCCCGACGCCGGGCTGCGCCGGGAACGGGTCGGCTGGTACTCCTACGACTGGGCGATGTCGGTGTTCAACACCAGCGTCACCACGGTCTTCCTGGGCCCGTACCTGACCTCGGTGGCGCAGGACGCGGCCGGCCCGGACGGCCGGCTGGGCTTCCTGGGGCTGTCCATCCCGCCGGGCAGCTGGTTCTCCTACGTCCTGTCGGTGTCGGTCGTGGTGCAGGTGCTGGTGCTGCCGCTGACCGGGGCGGTGGCCGACCGGACCGGCCGCAAGCGCCAGTTGCTGGGTGGCTTCGCCGCGCTGGGCGCGTTGTCCACGACCGGCCTGTTCTTCGTCGCCGACGGCCGCTACCTGCTGGGTGCGCTGCTGTTCGTGGTGGCCAACATCAGCTTCGGGGCAGCCACCGTCGTCTACTACTCGTGGCTGCCCGACCTGGCCGGCCCGGACGAGCGGGATGCGGTGTCCAGCCGCGGCTGGGCGGTCGGCTACGTCGGCGGCGCGCTGCTGCTGGCCATCCACCTGGGGTTGGTGCTGAGCGCCGACTCGCTGGGGCTGACCACCGGTGAGGCGGTGCGCATCTGCCTGGCAACGGCGGGCCTGTGGTGGGGTGCCTTCACCCTGTTCACGGTCTCCCGGCTGCGGGACCGGCCCATCGCCCGGGCCCAGGCGCGCACCGGCAGCGGGTTCAGGCAGCTGGCCCGCACGCTGCGCGAGCTGCGGGCGTTCCCGCTCACCCTCTGGTTCCTGGGTGCCTACCTGCTGTTCAACGACGGGGTGCAGACCGTCATCTCGCTGTCGGCGACGTATGCCACCGAGGAGCTGGGGCTGGAGCAGGCGGTGCTCACCGGCGCCATCCTGATGGTCCAGGTGGTGGCCATCGCCGGCGCACTGGGCCTGGGACGGGTCGCGGCCCGCTACGGGGCCAAGCGCACCGTGCTGGGTTGCCTGGTGGCCTGGACCCTGGTGCTGGTCGCGGCCTACACCCTGCAGGCGGGTGCGGTCGCCCAGTTCTACGCGCTGGCCGCGGTCATCGGGCTGGTCCAGGGCGGCACGCAGGCGCTGTCCCGGTCGCTGTTCAGCCACCTGATCCCGGTGGGCAAGGAGGCCGAGTACTACGGCTTCTACGAGATCAGCGACCGCGGCACCAGCTGGCTGGGCCCGCTGGCGTTCGGGCTGACCTACCAGCTCACCGGCTCCTACCGGTACGCGATCATCAGCCTCGTCATCTTCTTCGTCGCCGGCTTCGTGCTGCTGGCGCGGCTGCCGATGCGCCGCGCCGTCCTCGCCGCCGGCAACACTCCCCCGGAGCGCCTGTGACCCTCCCCGCCACGTCGGTCGTCCCGGTCTCCGGTGACCGCCGACGGCACGCCGCCCCGGCCCACCTGGTCTTCTTCCACGGCCCGATGGACTGCGGCAAGTCGACGCTGGCGCTGCAGGTCGACCACAACCAGAGCCGGCAGGGCCGGCACGGGCTGCGGCTGACCCAGGGCGACCGGTCGGCGGCCCCGCGGATCAGCAGCCGGGTGGGGCTGTCCCGGGACGCCATCGAGCTGGACGGCGACACCGACGTCCGGCTGCTGGTGCGTGACCGGTGGGCCGCCGGGCGCCGGGTGGACTACGTCATCGTGGACGAGGCGCAGTTCCTCACCGGCCGGCAGGTGGAGCAGCTGGCCGAGCTGGTCGACGAGTCGCACGTGGACGTCTACGCGTTCGGGCTGACCACCGACTTCCGGGCCGAGCTGTTCAGCGGGACCCGACGGCTGTTCGAGCTGGCCGACGACGTGCAGCGCATCCAGGTGCAGGTGCTGTGCTGGTGTGGCCTGCCGGGGCTGCTGAACGCCCGGGTGGTCGACGGGGCGATGGTCCGGGAGGGTGAGACCGTCGTCGTCGCCGACACGGTCGCCGCGGACGGCGCC
Source organism: uncultured Actinomycetota bacterium (assembly GCA_963759905.1). GTDB lineage: Bacteria > Actinomycetota > Actinomycetes > Mycobacteriales > Geodermatophilaceae > Klenkia. The sequence goes on along the minus strand of CAVXBD010000005.1, from coordinate 583,670 downwards.
GCGCCCTCCGGTGCCGGTGACGGTGCGGACCGGGCCCGCGACCAGGTGCGCTACCAGGTGCGCTACCAGGTGCTCTGTCGCCGGCACTACGTCCGCGGCCAGCTCGGACCCACCCCGACGGGCCCCGGGCAGCTCACCCTGTCGGGTGGACGAGTGGCCGACGGGCTGCCATCCGTGCGATGATGGGCGACTGACGAGACGGAATCTCCGTCCGACATCCGTCGTTGATCCCATTGGACCCGCCGGGTGACACCGCCGCAGAACTCCACTGCGATCGCGCGTGTCCCGGTACCCGGCGGGGCATGGAGCACGGACCGACACGAGCACGAGAGGACGGTGTGCCATGGGTGAACGTTCCCTCCGGGGCAGCCGACTGGGCAGCGTCAGCTACGAGACCGAGCGCAACACGGCGCCGATCGACCGGCAGTACGCGGAGTACCGGTGCCCGCAGGGCCACCTGGTCACGGTGCCTTTCGCCGACGACGCCGAACTCCCGGACACCTGGGAGTGCAAGTACGACGGTGCCCCGGCCAAGCTGGTGGGCGGCGCCGAGCCGGCCCCCAAGAAGGTCAAGCCGCCGCGGACGCACTGGGACATGCTGCTGGAGCGTCGTTCCGTGGACGACCTCGAGGAGGTCCTGGCCGAGCGCCTCGACGTGCTGAAGAGCCGTCGGACCCGGGTCAGCTGACCCCACTGCCCGGCCGAACGGCCCTCGGTCCATCGGACCGGGGGCCGTTCGGCGTCCTGGGCGGTCAGTCGCCGGTGCTCCGCCGCTCGACCACATCCCCCTCCACGACATCTCCCTCCACGACATCCCCCTCGATCCAGCCCGGGGCGGGGCCGCGGACGCTGGCGGTCCGGTGCACCCCGGGCTGCGGGTCGACCTGGGCGGTGCGGGTGGCGCGCACGTGCAACGGACCGCGAGCCCGGTCGGGCAGCCGGGCCAGCACGGCGCGGGCGATGAGCGCCCGTGGGAGCCGGCGGGTACCGGGCAGCAGGCACAGCAGCCCCAGCACGTCCCCCAGGAAGCCGGGGAGCACCATCAGCAGGCCACCGGCGGCGATGAGCCCCGCGTCACCCAGGGCGGTGCCGGGGGGACGACGCTCCTGTGCCCGCAGGCGCAGCTCGGTGAGCGTCTTGGTGCCCTGCCGGGCCAGCAGTACCCAGCCCATCGCGCTGGTGGCGAGGGCGGCCAGGATGGTCCAACCCCACCCGATCCAGGCGGCGACGAGGATGAACAGCACCACCTCGACCAGGGCGCCCAGGCCCAGCAGGCCCCGCAATCGGCTCGACATGCTCGTCCTCTCTCCGGCCGCCGGCCCGTGGGGTCAGTGCGGTCGGGAACGAACCGCGCGGACCCTCATCGACCCTCGGCGAGCTGTGATCGTGCCGGCACGGGCCGGGGCACCCGGCCGGGCAGCCGATCGGCCACCCGGTCCAGGACGCCCCACCAGGTCACCCGGGCCAACGCCTCTCCAACGATCGAGGAGCTCATCTTGCTCCTGCCCGCGGCCCGTTCGGTGAAGACGATGGGCACCTCGACCACCCTGGCCCCGCTGCGCACCGCCCGCCAGGCCCAGTCCACCTGGAAGCAGTAACCCTGGCTGGCCACCTCGTCGAAGGGCAGCCGTTCCAGCAGCTCCACCCGGACCGCCCGGAACCCGCCGGTGGCGTCGGTCAGCGGCAGCCGCAGCGCCCAGCGGGTGTACACGTTCCCGATCCGCGAGATGGCCAGCCGCAGCCATGGCCAGTCCTCGACCCGGCCACCGGGCAGGTACCGCGAACCCAGCACCAGATCGGCGTCCTCGAGCGCGGCCAGCAGTTCGGGCAGCTGCTCGGGCGGGTGCGAGCCGTCGGCGTCCATCTCGACCACCACCGGCCAGCCCTGCGCGCGGGCCCAGCCGAACCCGGCCACGTAGGCGGGCCCCAGGCCGGCCTTGGCGGCGCGGTGCAGCACGTGCACCCGGGGGTCGGCGGCGGCCAGGTCGTCGGCGAGCCGACCCGTGCCGTCGGGGGAACCGTCGTCCACGACCAGCACGTGCGCCTCGGGCGCGGCGTCGTGCAGCCGGGCCAGCACGGCGGCCAGGCTCTCGACCTCGTTGTAGGTGGGGACGACGACCAGCACGCCGTCGCAGTGGGAGGTCACGCCGGGGTTCGTCCTGCGGCGCGGCGCCGGATGACCCCGGCGCCCACCACGCTGAGCGCTGCGCCCAGCCCGAGCGCGGTCAGCGCCCACTCGGGGGCGGCCCCGACCCGCGCCGCGACCGTGCGCCCCTCCCGTTGGGCGATCGGCTCCACGAAGGTCTCGGCGGTGAACAGCTGCGAGCTGCGGACCAGCGTGCCGTCCGGGGCGATCACCGCGCTGATCCCGCTGGTGGAGGCCATCACCACCGATCGGCCGAACTCCACCGCGCGCAGCCGGCCCATGGCCAGCTGCTGCGGGCTCTCGTCGGTGTACCCGAAGGTCGCGTTGTTGGTCTGCACCACGATCATGGTGGCTCCGCCGTCCACCACGTCCTGCACCAGGCCGTCGTAGGCGACCTCGAAGCAGATCACGTCGCCGACGGTGGTGCCGGCCAGGTCGAGGGTGCCCACCTCGGTGCCGGCCCGGAAATCCGCGCGGACCAGGTCGACCTTGTCGGTGAAGAACCGGAAGAACCCGCGGGCCGGGACGTACTCGGCGAGCGGGACGGGGTGCCGCTTCACGTAGGTCTGCCCCGGACCGGTCGCGGGGTCCCAGACGATCGCGGTGTTGGAGACGAACCGGCCCGGCCCCTCGACCACCGCGCCCACCAGGATCGGCGCACCGATGGCGCGGGCGGCCCGGTCGATGGCGGTTGCCGCGTCGCTGTTGAGGTAGGGGTCGATGTCCGAGCTGTTCTCCGGCCAGACCACCAGGTCCGGCCGCTGCACCGCGCCGCGGTCGACCCGGGCGGCCAGCTGCAGGGTCTGCGTGACGTGGTTGTCCAGCACCGCCCGGCGCTGGGCGTTGAAGTCCAGGCCGGCCCGGGGCACGTTCCCCTGCACCACGGCCACCACCCGGGTGGGGCCGCCGTCGGTCAGCGAGGGCCCCGGCAGCGGCAGGCCGGCTGCCCACCCCACCGCAGGTACCGCCACCGCACCGGCGACCGCCAGCACCGCTGCCCGGGCCGGCCCGGGGCGGCCGGTGCTGCCGGCCCGGGCAGCGGCGATCACCGCCAGCAGCGCCGCGGCGGCCAACGTGCCGGTCAGCGCGACGGCGAAGCTGACCAGGGGCACACCGCCGTAGGCGGCCAGCGCGGTGAACGGCCCGTCGGCCTGGCTGAAGCCCAACCGCCCCCAGGGAAAGCCGCCCAGCGGCCAGCGCCCGCGCAGCGCCTCGTCGCCCACCCACAGCGCCGCGGCCCACAACGGCCAGCCGCGCAGCCGAGCGGTCAGTGCCAGCGCGCCACCCAGCAGGGCGAGGTAGAGCGCCTCGGTGACGGCCAGCGCCAGCCAGGGGAACGCTCCGACGTACACCCCGGTCCAGGACAGCAGCGGCGTGAAGAAGGCCAGCCCGTGCACCATGCCGAGCCAGAGACCGGTGCGGAACCGGACCCCCCGTACAGCCAGGGACAGCGTGGCCGGGCCCAGGACGGCCAGCGTGGCGAGGTCCCATCCCGGGAAGGCGGCCACCAGGACCAGCCCACCCAGCGCGGCCAGCACGGTGCGGCCCAGCAGGTCCAGCACGGGACCGCGGGGTCGGGCGGGCGGGTCGAGGGGGGGTGCAGTCCCCCGCTCGACCGTGCCGGTCGCTGTCACTGCCGACACCCGCCGCCCTCCTGGTCCCTCCCCCGCACCCGACGGGCGAGGAGTCCCCAGCATCCCACCCGCGGCGGACCGGCAGGCGGCGACCCGGGCGGCGGCACCCCGCACCTTCGGGCCGTCGGACCGGACGCCGGTTGCGTCCGCACCCGCCGTTGTCTGGTGGCGCGAGGTGCCGCCCGGATGATCCCGAGACGGGTCGGGACCGGTAGGAGCGAGCGGTCAGACCCTAGGAGCCCGCTCACCGGGTGCCCAGGCCATCGGGACAGCAGCGGCACGCCGTGATCGAACCGTTACCTTCCCTGTGCCCTACGTGGCGGGTGGGACGGCGGAGGGGTGGCGGGTGGGACGGCGGAGGGCACCACCAGGGTCGCGGTCGCCTCCACCACGCGCAGCGGAGGGGTCAGCACGGCGGCCGCGGAGGGACCGCGGCCGGGCTCGGCGCGGGCGACGACGTCGGCCCAGCACCGCAGCTCGCGGCTCCGCCGGCCGACCCGGACCACCTCGCAGGAGGCCTCCAGCACATCCCCGGCCTGGACCGGGGCCAGGAAGCGGACGTCGGCATAGCCGGCCAGCAGTCCCTCGTCGCCGTCACCGACGATGGCGACCTCGGTGGCCACGTCGCCGAACAGGCCGAGGGTGTAGGCGCCGTCGACCAGCGACCCGCCGTAGTGGGCGTGGGCGTAGGGCACGTACCGGCGATGGGTGACGGTCAGGCCGACGTGCGCGGTCATGAGGACTCCTCCGAGTCGGTGATGGTGTCGGGACCGGTGGTGGCCGGGTCCGGGATCAGCGCGTGCACCAGGTAGCTGGCCACCTCGCCGGGGGTGGTGCCGCGGCCGAAGACCTTGTCCACGCCCAGCTCGCCGGCCATCGCCGGGTCGAAGCGGGGCCCGCCGACGACCAGCAGCGGCCGGGACTCCCCCATCGCCTCGCGGAACGCGCCGGCCAGCTCCCGGGTGTTGCGCAGGTGCGCGTCCTTCTGCGTCACCACCTGGCTCACCAGCACGGCATCGGCCCGGGCCGCGCGGGCCCGGCCGACCAGCTCCGGCACGGTGACCTGGGCGCCCAGGTTGGCCACGTCCAGCTCCCGGTAGTACTCCAGGCCCTTCTCCCCCGCGAACCCCTTCAGGTTGAGGATGGCGTCGATGCCCACGGTGTGCGCGTCGGTGCCGATGCAGGCGCCCAGCACCACCAGCTTGCGGCGCAACCGGGACCGGACCGCCCCGTTGACCTCGCTGGGGGACAGCAGCGGGTAAGCGCGCTCCTCGACCTGGACGGCATCCAGGTCGACCAGGTGGGACACGCTGCCGTAGACGACGAAGAAGGTGAACGTCGCGTCCGGGCCGCCGATCCCGTGGCTGTGCACCACCATCGCCGGCGCGATCCCCATCTTGGCGGCCAGCTGCAGGGCGGCGCCCTCGGCGCGGGGGCCCGGCGGGACCGGCAGGGTGAACGACGTCTGGATCATCCCGTCGCCGGTGGTGTCGCCGTAGGGGCGGACGATCGAGCTCATCGCGCGCCCTCCAGGAGTGCTGCCTGCATCAGCTCGGTGGCGGGGTCCAGGTAGCCGGGGGCCTTCACGATGACGCCGTCCAGCCCCTTGCCGCGGTCGGCGGGGCGCTTGGTGATGCCGAACGTGCCGGCTGCGATGGCCGGCAGCAGGCCGTCGTCGACGATCCGCTGCAACAGCTCGACCGCCTCGCCCAGCACCGTGTGCGCGCGGCGGTCGATGAACCCGCCCGGAGGCGGCGCGAAGTCCTCGTGCAGCCCGCCGGCGGCCTCGGCCACGTAGCGGACGTTGCGCAGGGCCAGGTCCCGGTCGGACAGCCACGGGGTGACCACCGCCTCGGTCATCATGCCCACCAGCAGGATGCCCTGGTCGGTGAGCATCCCGGCCAGGTTGAAGAACCCGTCCAGCAGGTAGCCGCCGAACACGTCGCCGGTCATGTGCTTGGTGGGGGGCATCCACTTCAGCGGGGCGTCGGGGAACAGCGCCCGGGCCAGCATCGCGTGCGCCAGCTCCAGCCGGAAGGACTGCGGCACGGCAGGGTCGATCTCGAACGCGTGGCCCAGGCCCAGCTGCCAGTCCTCGAGCCCGGCCTCCCGGGCGAACCGCTCGTTCAGCAACTGGCTGACCGTGACGGTGTGCGCCTCGTCGACGGCGTCGGCGGTGGTCAGGTAGTTGTCCTCGCCGGTGTTGATGATGATCCCGGCGCGGGCGTGCACCATCCGGCTGAACCGCTGGTCGACGAAGGTGCGGATGGGGTTGATGTCGCGGAAGAGGATCCCGTACATCGCGTCGTTGAGCATCATGTCCAGCCGCTCCAGACCGGCCAGTGCGGCGATCTCGGGCATGCACAGCCCGGAGGCGTAGTTGGTCAGCCGGACGTAGCGGCCCAGCTCGGCGCTGACCTCGTCCAGCGCGGCCCGCATCAGCCGGAAGTTCTCCTGCGTGGCGTACGTACCGGCGTACCCGGTGCGGGTGGCGCCTTCGGGCACGTAGTCCAGCAGCGACTGCCCGGTCGAGCGGATCACCGCGATCACGTCGGCGCCGGCCCGCGCGGCGGCTTGGGCCTGCGGGATGTCCTCGTAGATGTCCCCGGTGGCCACGATGAGGTAGATCCAGGGACGGCGCGGCGGATCGCCGTGGGTGGCCACCAGCTCCGCGCGGCGCCGGCGAGCGGCGTCCACCCGGCCCAGCCCGGCGCCCACCGCGGCCAGCGCGGCCTCCCGGGCCTTCTCGGCGTCCCCGCCGGTGGGCACGGTGAAGCGGGCGGTGCCGGCGCCCACCTGCTCGGCCAGGTCCTGCAGCCCGGCGGCCCGGCCCCCGGCGATGGCGTGCCAGACCGGCAGTGCCACCCCGTGCTCGAGCCCGACCTGGTCCCGGACGGTGTCCACCACCCGGTTGACCCAGGGGATCTCGCCCTCACCGGTCACCGGGTCGGTGCCCGACAACCCGGCCAACCGCAGCACCGCCCGCTCCACGGACACCGTGCTGTGCCGGGTGGCCAGGTCGATCACCGGCTGCGCGGCCTGCGCGGCCAGTTCCCGCGCGCGCCCCACCAGCACCGGGTCCAGCGCCAGCCGGGCGCTCACGCCGCCCCCTCCCCCGCGGGCAGTCGTCGGGCGAACTGCCCCGCCGGGGCCGGGCGGGGCACCCCGGAGCAGGGCACTGCTCGGGCGAACTGCCCTGGGTGGGTCATGGTGCGTCTCCTCCGACGTGCTCGCCGGAGACCAGCAGGCCCCGGCAGGTGGGCCGGGCGCGCTCGGCGAGCACCCCGGACAGGGTCAGGTCGGTGGCCCACAGCGCCAGGTGGGCCGGCGCCCCGGGGGCCAGCGGGCCGTTCCGGTGCTCGGCCCGCGCCGCGTGCCAGCCGCCGTGGGTGGCGGCGTCGTAGGCGTCGAAGGGCCGCAACCCGGCACCGGGGGTGCGGTGGTCCACCGCGGCGTGCACCCCACCCCACGGGTCGAGTGGGGTGACCGGGGCGTCGCTGCCCAGCGCCAGGACGACGCCGCCGTCGGTCAGGTCGGCCAGCGGGTTGCAGCCCAGCGCCCGCTGCACGCCCAGTCGTTCGGCGTACATGCCGGCGTCCCCACCCCAGGCGGCGTCGAAGGCCGGCTGCACGCTGGCCACCATGGACCAGGTGCGCATCCCGGCGATGGCCTCGGGCGAGACCATCTCCACGTGCTCCAGCCGGTGCCGGCAGGCCCGTACCGCATCCCGGCCCAGCTGCTCGGCCACCGCGGCCACCGCGGCCAGCACCTGGTCCACGGCGGCGTCGCCGATGCAGTGGAAGCCGGCCTGCACGCCGGCAGCGGTGCAGGCCCGGACGTGCTCGACGAGCTGTCCGGTCTCGAACCGCAGCACCCCGGAGGTCTCCGGCCGGTCGGTGTAGGGGTGCGACAGCGCCGCGGTGTGCGAGCCGAAGGCGCCGTCGCAGAACAGGTCACCGCCGGCGCCGGCCAGGCCCAGCTCGGTGACGACGTCCAGGCCGCCCCGCTCGGAGAGCTCACCCCACCAGCCCAGCACCTGGGGGCCGGGGCCCTCGGCGGCGAGGGCCAGCACACCGGCCAGGTCCTCGGCGCTGGAGACCTCGGGGCCGGCCATCTCGTGCAGGCAGCCGATCCCCAGCGCGACCGCAGCGTCCAGGGTGGCCCGCTGGGCCGAGCGGCGCTGCGCGGGGTCGACGGCGCCGTAGGCGGCCTGCCGGGCGGCGTGATGGGCGTCCAGGCGCAGCTGTCCGTCGGCGGCGAAGCCCGGCAGGTCGGTGATGCCCGGCACCCGGTCCAGCAGTGCGGTGGACACGGTGGCCGAATGCACGTCGACCCGGGCCAGGTAGGCGGGCCGGTCGCCGACGACGGCGTCCAGGTCGTGCCGGGTCAGCGCGCGCCCCTCCGGCCAGGCGGTCTCCTCCCAGCCGGTGCCCAGCACGATGCCGGTGGGGTGCACGGCGACGTGCGCGGCCACCACGGCCAGCGCCGAGCGCAGGCTGTCGGCCCCGTGCAGGTCCAGCCCGGTCAGCGCCAGGCCGGTGGCGGTGGCGTGCACGTGCGCGTCCACGAATGCCGGGGTCAGCAGCGCTCCCCCGGCATCGACGGTGCGGTCGGCCGGCGGTGCGTCGGCGGCCGGTCCGGTCCAGGCGATGGCCCCGTCGAGCACGTGCACGCCGCGGTCCCGGGCGTCCCCGATCGTGACGCCGGTGAGCAGCAGCCCCTCAGGCATGGACGCGAGGGTCGATCAGGGCCCGCACACCGGGGGTCCGGCGGTACAGGTCCAGGGCCAGGGCTGCGTGCCCCGGCGTGTAGCCGTTCCCGATCAGCATCGTCACGTCCGCTGCCATCCCCTCCGCGCCCAGGGCCGCCGCCGGGAAGGAGGTGGCCATGGAGAAGAAGACCACGCTGCCGCCGTCGGCCGTCGCGAGGATCGCCCCGTGCTCGGCACCGGGGGTGTCCACGCACACCACGGTGACGTCGACCGGCTGCCCCACCGCGGCCGCCACCGCCAGCGGGTCGGTGGCGTCGGCCACCACGACCTCGTCGGCCAGTCCCGCCGCGCGCAACGCGGACGCCTCCCGCTCGTCCCGCACGACGCCCACCAGCCGCCCGGCCCGGGCGTCCCGGGCCGCGGCCAGCGACAGGCAGCCGGACTTGCCCGCCGCACCCAGCACGGCCACCGCCGGGCGGTGCCCGGCCCGGGCCACCACCCGCTCGGTGGCGGCGGGGGCCCCGCACACGTCCAGCAGGGCCAGGGAGACGTTCTCCGGCAGGTCGTCGGGCAGCACCGCGGCGATCGATCGGGCGAAGAGCACCGCGGTGCCGGCCGCGGGCGCCTGTTCGCTGCGCCCGTCCCACCGGGCCAGCCCGTCGGTGATCCGCAGCGGGGTCAGGGTCAGCGACACCAGGGTGGCCACCCGCTGGCCGACGGCGAGGCCCAGCGGGGAGTCGTGGCCGGTCTCGGCGACGGTGCCGATCAGCATGCCGCCCGAGCCGGTCACCGGGTTCTGCATCTTGCCGCGCTCGGCCACGATCGCCAGCACCGCGCTCCGGACCGCGTCGCCATCCCCGCCGTGGGCCTCGACGAGCTGGCGGAAGGAGGCTGCGTCGAGGTTGAGCCGCTCGACGTCGATCCGCACCTCGTCGGCCCCGGTGGGGGCGTCGGGGTCCAACCGGTGGGCGGCCTGGGGCAGCACCCCGGCCGGTTCCAGCACCCGGTGCACGCCCAGGGCTCGCTGCACGGCGGTCATCGGCACCGGCGTCTCCTTGCGGGTCGGGGTCGGGCTGGTCGGGGCGGGATGGTCGGGGTCGGGATCGGGCTCGCCAGGCCTTCGCCCGACAGGGTCGATCGAGACGATACGGAAGAACCTATCGCGAAATGACACATTCGCCGCAGTTCCTCCCGTAGAGTGCCCGTGTCGCCATCGGAGCCTCCGGTACAGCGACCGGCCGACCCGAGCCGCCCGAGGAGGATGTCGTGCTGGAACAGCCGTATGAGTACACCGCCCGGGAGCTCGTCGAGCCCGACTGGCGCCGGCTGCCCGGCTTCGCCGACGTCACCGAGGAGCAGTGGCGCAGCGCGCAGTGGCAGCGGGTGAACTGCGTGAAGAACCTGCGCCAGTTGCGCGGGGTGTACGGCGACCTGCTGGACGAGTCCTTCTACGCCGACGTCGAGGCCGACCAGGCCGGCCGGGCCACCATGTCCCTGCTGCTGCCGCCGCAGATGGTCAACACCATGGTGCCGGCGGCCGTGCCCACCACGGCCGCGATGCTGGCGGACCCGGTGCGCCGCTACATGCTGCCGGTGGCCTCCGACCGGCTGCCCGGAGCCGCCGCCAGCCACCCCTACGCGGCACGGGACTCGCTGCACGAGCACGAGATGTGGGCCGTGGAGGGGCTGACCCACCGCTACCCCACCAAGGTGCTGGCCGAGTTGCTGCCCACCTGCCCGCAGTACTGCGGGCACTGCACCCGGATGGACCTGGTGGGCAACTCCACCCCGGCGGTCACCAAGCTCAAGTTCGACCTCAAGCCGGTCGACCGGCAGGGCGAGATGCTGGCCTACCTGCGGGCCACCCCGGGCGTGCGGGACGTCGTGGTGTCCGGCGGCGACGTGGCCAACCTGCCGTTCAAGAACCTGGAGGCCTTCGTCTCCGGGCTGCTGGAGATCGACTCGGTGCGCGACATCCGGCTGGCCTCCAAGGCGTTGATGGGGCTGCCCCAGCACTGGCTGCAGCCCGAGGTCGTGGCGGGCATGACCCGGCTGGCCGGGCGGGCCCGTTCGCGCGGGGTGAGCCTCGCGGTGCACACCCACGTCAACGCCGCCCAGTCGGTCACCCCGCTGGTCGCCGAGGCGGCCGCCGCGATGCTGGCCGCCGGGGTGCGGGACGTGCGCAACCAGGGCGTGCTGCTGCGCGGGGTGAACGACACCGCCGGGCAGCTGCTGGACCTGTGCTTCGCGCTGCTCGACGGTGCCGGTGTCACGCCCTACTACTTCTACATGTGCGACATGATCCCTTCGGCCGAGCACTGGCGGGTGTCGCTGGCCCAGGCGCAGACCCTGCAGCACGACCTGATGGGCTACCTGCCCGGCTTCGCCACGCCGCGGATCGTCTGCGACGTGCCCTACGTGGGCAAGCGCTGGGTGCACCAGGTCGCCGAGTACGACCGCGAGCGGGGCATCAGCTACTGGACCAAGAACTACCGGACCGGGATCGAACGCTCCGACGAGGAAGCGCTGGACCGCCGGTACACCTACTACGACCCGATCGCGTCGCTGCCGGAGTCCGGCCGCCGCTGGTGGGTCGAGCGGACCGGCGACGGGGCCGGCGAGCAGTCCACCGCCGAGGCGGCTGCGGCGGCGTCCCGGCAGGCGTCGCTGGACCAGCTGGTCCGCTGACCGACCGGGTGATCACGCCCCACCTGCGGTAGGCAGGAGGGGTGGAGCTGCTGCGCACCGACCGGCTGCGGGTGCGGGCGTGGACGACGTCGCCGGGGGACGTGACCCGGCTGGCCGATGTCTACGCCCGGTCCGAGGTCACCCGTTGGCTGTCCGGGCCGCCCTCGGTGGGGCCCGCCGAACTGGTCGAGCGGTGGGCGAAGGTGCACGAGGCCGATCCGCGGGCCGGCTGCTGGGCTCTCGAGCCGCTGGACGGATCTCCGGTGGCCGGCACGGTGCTGCTCAAGCCGCTCCCGCACGGGGTCGGTGAGTTCGAGGTGGGCTGGCACCTGCACCCCGACAGCTGGGGGCGGGGGTATGCCAGCGAGGCGGCGGCAGCGGTGGTGGGGCACGCCTTCGACGACGGGCTCCCCGAGGTCTACGCCGTCGTCCGGCCCGGCAACGAGCGCTCGATGGCGGTGTGCCGGCGGCTCGGGATGGCACCGCTGGGCCGGACCACCCGCTGGTACGGGGTGGAGTGCGAGGCGTTCCGGCTGATCGCCCCGTACCTGGCGCCCGGGGGCGACTAACGCCGACGCAGCCTGCCGAGCACCCGCTTCGCCCGGCCGACCGGGCCCGCGGCCGGCACCGGGGTGGCCGTCGGCCTGGTGCCACGCACGTCGTGGATGTCCAGCTCGTGCGCGTGCTCCGGGGTGGGCGCGGTGCCGCCCAGGTGGGCCGGCTGCCACCAGCGGTCGTCGTTCCCGGTCGGGACGTCGGGGTACTCGCGCTGCGCCTGGTCCAGCAGCTCCTCCATCGCCGCGCGGGTCCGGCGCAGGATGGACTGCGCCTTCTCCCCCGGCTCGGGCACGATCGGCTCGCCCAGCAGCACCGTCACCGGCACCCCGCGGCGCAGCACCACCGGGTGGCCCTTGGTGGCGATCCGGTGCCCGCCCCAGACCGCGGCCGGGATGATCGGCACCTCGGCCAGCACCGCCATCCGAGCCGCCCCGGCCTTCAGCTCCTTGACGGTGAAGGAGCTGGAGATGGTCGCCTCGGGGAACACCCCGACGATCTGACCGTCCTTGAGCGCGCGGACCGCCACGTCGAACGCGGCCGCCCCGGCCGCGCGGTCCACCGGGATGTGCTGCATGGCCCGCATGAACGGGCCGGCGAACCAGTGTCCGAACACCGAGGCCTTGGCCATGAACCGCACCAGCCGGTGCTGCGGCCGGGCGGCCAGGCCCAGGAAGGTGAAGTCGAAGTAGCTGACGTGGTTGCTGGCGATCACCGCGCCCCCGTGGGTGGGTACGTGCTGCCCGCCACGGACGTCGAACCGGAAGTCGAGGAGCCGGAACACCAGCAGGGTGATCCGGATGACGAAGCGGTAAGGCCGGTCCCGCGGGTCCGGGGAGGCTCCGAAGAGATCCCGACGGACGATGTCGCGCCAGCTGGCCGTGTACATGCGCGCGACCTTAATGGGCCGGTCAGCGCGCGGTTCCGCGGACGCTGGGGCGGCGCCGTCAGCACAGGGCGAGCTGGTGGGGCTCCTCGGGCACGGCCACCGGCACCGGCCGGTCCGGCAGCGAGCCGTGCGGGAAGGCGGCGTCGTCCCCCGGCAGGCCGCCGGAACCGTCCCGGGCCGCCGCACCGCTCTGCCGGTCCAGGCCGTGCTCGGCCAGCAGGGGTGCCACCCGGGCGGCCAGCCAGTGCCGGTACTCGGCCGGCACGTACGCACCGCGGCCGTAGAGCGACCGGTACCTGCTGACCAGCCGCGGATGCTCCCGGGCCAGCCAGCCGGTGAACCACTCGCGGGCCCCGGGACGCAGGTGCAGCGGCACCACGGTCACCCCGGTCGCCCCGGCTGCAGCGACCGCGGCGATGGCGGTGGCCAGGTGCTCGCGCGAGTCGGTCAGGCCGGGCAGCACGGGGGCCAGGAAGACCCCGCAGGGCAGCCCGGCGTCGGTGATCTGGCGGACCAGGTCCAGCCGGGCCCTCGGGGTGGGCACGCCCGGCTCCAGCGAGCGGTGCAGCTCGTCGTCCCAGATGGCCAGCGAGACACCCATGCCGATGGGCACGTCGCGACCGGCCGCGGCCAGCAGCGGCAGGTCCCGGCGGGCCAGCGTGCCCTTGGTCAGGATCGAGAACGGCGTGCCCGAGCGGGCCAGTGCGTCGATCACGCCCGGCATCAGCCGGTAGCGGCCCTCGGCGCGCTGGTAGGGGTCGGTGTTGGTGCCCAGCGCGACGTGCTCGCGCTTCCAGGACGCCCGCCCCAGCTCACGCCGCAGCACCTCGGCGATGTTGGTCTTGACCACGATCTCCTGGTCGAAGTCCGCGCCGCTGTCCAGCTCCAGCCACTCGTGGGTGCCGCGGGCGAAGCAGTAGACGCAGGCATGCGAGCAGCCCCGGAACGTGTTGATCGTGTACGCGAACGGCATGGCCGAGCCCTTGGGCACCGCGTTCAGCGCGGACTTCGCCCGCACCTCGTGCAGGGTCAGCCCCGGGAACTCCGGGACCTGCAGGCTGCGCAGCAGGCCGGCCACGGTGGGCAGCCCGGGGAGCGTCTCGGGCTCCTCGAGGTCCAGCCGTTGGGCATCCCATCGCATGCCCCCATTCGAACACCCGTTCGCCCGGCTGTCCACGCGCCCCACCGTCCATGCAGTCGACCAGGCGCGGGTCGACCGCCGACACGCCGGTGTGCGGCGGAGCGGCGCGCTCCTGCACGATCACGCGGGGAGGGGCATCAGAGCGGCGGGCGGTCCTCGTAGAAGGTGGTGAGGACGACCGTCGTGCGGGTGGTCACGTTGGCCGCGGCCCGGATCTGGGCCAGCAGCGTCTCCAGGGCATCCGGGGAGGCCACCCGCACCTTCAGCAGGTAGCTGTCCGGGCCGGCGACCGAATGGCAGGCCTCGATGGCGCGCAGATGGGCCAGCCGGGCCGGCGCGTCGTCGGGCTGGGCGACGTCGATCGGGGTGATCGACACGAACGCCACCATCGGCAGGCCCACCGACGTAGCGTCCACCTTCGCCGCGTAACCGGTGATCATGCCCCGCTGCTCCAGCCGGCGGACCCGCTGGTGCACCGCGGAGACCGACAACCCCACCTTCTCGGCCAGTTCGGTGTAGCTGGCCCGGCCGTCGCGGGCCAGCACCGCCAGCAGCGCCCGGTCGACGTCGGCGGTGGCGGCGCGGCCCTCGGCCGGTCCGGTGGGTGCGGCCACCGGGTCAGCCCGGGAGTTCGAGGAGCTCACGCGGACCCTCGTTCAGCAGTCGGGCGCCGTCGGCGGTGCAGACGACGATGTCCTCGATCCGGGCGCCGTGCCGGCCGGCCAGGTAGATGCCTGGCTCCACCGAGAACGCCATGCCCGGCACCAGCGCGGTGTCGTTGCCGGCCACCACGTAGGGCGCCTCGTGGGTGTCCAGGCCGATGCCGTGCCCGGTGCGGTGGATGAAGGCGGCTCCCCAGCCGGCGTCGGTGATCAGGGCCCGGGCCGCGGCGTCGACGTCCTGCGCGGTGACCCCCGGGGCGACCGCGGCGCAGGCGGCGGCCTGGGCTGCCTGCAGCACGGCGTACCACTCGCGGACCTCGCCGTCCGGCGCCGCCCCCACCACGTACGTGCGGGTGCAGTCCGAGCGGTAGCCGGTGTCCAGCGCCCCACCGATGTCGACGACGACCAGGTCACCCACCTCGATGCGGCGGTCGGACAGCTCGTGGTGCGGGCTGGCCCCGTTGGGGCCCGAGCCCACGATGGTGAAGTCCACCCCGACGTGGCCCTCGGCCAGGATCGCGGCGGCGATGTCGGCGCCCACCTCGGCCTCGGTCCGCCCGACCCGCAGCCAGTCCCCCATCCGGGCGTGCACGCGGTCGATGGCGGCACCGGCCCGGGCCAGCTCGGCGATCTCGGCAGCGGACTTGACCACGCGCAGCCGGTCCACCACCGGGGTGGCGAGCTCCAGCGCGGCACCGGGGAACGCGGCCTGGACGGCCAGTGCGTGCTCGGCCCAGGTCCGTGCCCCGACGGCCAACCGGCGCACCGCGGCGCCCAACCGGGCCGTGGTGGCCCGGGCCAGCAGCGCGAACGGGTCCTCGGTCTCGTCCCAGGCCAGCACCTCCAGGCCCAGCGCACCGGCGGGAGACGCCCCGACCATCGGCGCCTCCAGCCGGGGAACCACCAGCAGCGGCTCACCGGAGCGCGGCACCACCAGGGCAGTCAACCGCTCCAGGGCGTGTGCGTCGTAACCACACAGGTAGCGCAGGTCCGAACCCGGCGTCACCACGACGACGTCCACACCGAGCTCGTCGGCGACGGCCCGGGCGTCGTGCACCCGCTCGATCGTGACCAGCGGCGACGCCGCCGGGGACACCCCGCCGCGCTCCTGCTCGGGAACCGCGTCGGTCAGCACCACCGCAGCCTAGCCAGCACCGCGGCGGTCCGGCGCGTCCTCCACGGTCGTTGCCGGGCCGTTACCGTCCCCGGCGTGACCACGATGCTCCTGGACGCGGCGAGCCTGTACTTCCGGGCCTTCTACGGGGTGCCGACCAGCGTGACGGCGCCGGACGGCCGGCCGGTCAACGCGGTGCGGGGCTTCCTGGACATGACCGCCAGGCTGGTCGTCGCCCACCGGCCGGGACAGCTGGTGGCGTGCTGGGACGACGACTGGCGGCCCGCCTTCCGGACCGATGCGGTGCCCTCCTACAAGGCGCACCGGCAGGCTCCCGAGGGGGGCGAGGAGGTGCCCGACGAGCTGGGTCCGCAGGTGCCGGTGCTGGTGGAAGTGCTGGCTGCGGCCGGGATCGCCCGGGTGGGGGCGCCCGGGTACGAGGCCGACGACGTGATCGGCACGCTGGCCACCCGCGCGCCTGGCCCGGTGGACGTGGTCACCGGCGACCGGGACCTGTTCCAGCTGGTCGACGACGCGCGGGGGGTCCGGGTGCTCTACACGGCCCGGGGCGGTATCGGCGACCTCGACCTGGTCGACGAGGGTGCGGTGGCGGCGAAGTACGGCGTGCCGGGCCGGGCCTATGCCGACTTCGCGGTGCTGCGCGGCGACCCCAGCGACGGGCTGCCCGGGGTCAAGGGGGTGGGCGAGAAGACCGCCGCCGCGCTGATCACCGCGTTCGGCTCGCTGGCCGGGATCCGGGCGGCTGCTGCCCGGGCCGCCGTCCCCGCGCCACCGCTGACCGCCTCGGTGCTGAAGAAGCTGCACGCGGCCTCGGCCTACCTGGACGTGGCCCCGGCCGTGGTGCGGGTGGTCACCGACATCGCGATGCCGGACGTGCCCGGTGACCTGCCGCGCTCCCCCGCCGACCCCGACGCGCTCAGCGCGCTGGCGGAGAGGTACGGCCTGCAGACGTCGGTGCGCCGGCTGGGTGCCGCCCTGGAGTGGCCCGGCTTCGTGCTCTGACACCCGGTCCCCGGTTCAGCCCTCCTGCCAGGTGTAGGCGCCGTCCTCACCGGTGATGGCGATGGTGATCGACACCGACTCCTCGTCGGCGGTCGTCCCGGTGCAGGTGTAGGTCGACCCCACGGTGACGGCCATGTCGTCGGGGCAGTCCAGGTCGACCGACAGGCCCTCGCGGTCGGCGAACTGGTCGGCCACGTCGCGTTGGACCGCCTGCGGGTCGAGCCGGGTGGAGCCCAGCAGCCCCGGCAGCAGGACCGCCCCGGCGACCACCACCAGGGTGAGCACGACCAGTCCGACGACGAGGCCGGCCCGGGACTTCCTGGGCGGGGCCGCGGGTGCGCCCCAACCGGCCGGCGGCTGGCCGTAGGGACCCTGCTGAGGGCTCCCCGCCGGCCCCGGCATGCCCCACCCGGTCGAGCCGACGGGCTGCCACGGAGCCTGCTGCCCCTGGGCCGGATGCCATGAGCCCTGCTGCCCCTGCTGCCACGGGCTCGGCTGGGGCTGACCCGGGAACTGCTGGCCGGGCTGTGCCTGCCACGGGCCCGGAGACGGCTGGTGGAACGGCGGGCCCTGCGGGTCCTGTCGCTGCCCACCGGCGCCACCCCATCCCGGCTGCCCCGGCGGGCGCCCCTGCCAGCCCGGGGTGTCCCGGGGCTGCTCGTCGCCACCCTGCGGCGGGTTGGTCATCGTGGCTCCCTCGTCGTGGCCTGCCGGCCTGCGTGCCCGCCGGCGCGGACGGCGGGCGTCCGAGAGCGGCCCGTCGATTCTGTCCTACCCGGCCCGGCCCGGCCGGGACCTACCGGGACCCACCGGCACCGGGAGGGGACCACGCGGGGGGTGCGGCGGTCAGCCGGATACGGTGACCGCCACCACCCCCCGCCGGACCCGGTCGACCGCTGCCCGGGCGGCCCCCGCCAACGGGCCCTCGGCCACCTTGGCGAGCTGGTCCAGCAGGTCGACCAGCTGCCGGGCCCAGCGCACGAAGTCCCCGCCGGACAGCTCGGTACCTGCCTGCTCGGCGCCGGCCAGCACCCGGTCCAGGGTCTGGCCGTCGGCCCACCGGTAGGCGGCCCAGGCGAAGCCCAGGTCCAGGTCGCGGCTGGCGGGGACGCCGTGCTGGGCCTCCACCGCACGCAGCTCGGCGTGCACCCGGCGCATCGCGGTGATGGTGGCGGCCACGGGACCGGTCGGGACCGCCGGCTGGGCCGGGGACTCCCGGCGGGCCTCGAAGACCAGGGTCGACACGCAGGCAGCCAGCGCGGTGGGGTCGAGCCCGCGGAAGACCCCGGCGCGCAGGCACTCGGCGGTCAGCAGGTCGGCCTCGGACCAGATCCGGGCCAGCCGCTTCCCGTCTGCGGTGACCACCGGCGCCTCGTCGGCGGGATGCGGCCCGGGGCTGTGCGAGTCCGCCGCCGAGGGCGCGTCCGGCCGGAGGTAGCCCAACTCCTCCAGCACGTCGCAGGTCCGGTCGAACTGCCGGGTCAACGACCCGGTGCGTTCGTCCATCCGGCGGTGCAGTGCCTCGGCCTCCCGCGCCGACCGCAACCACCGCTCGGCACCGCGGACCCGCTCCTCCCGGTCGGGCAGGGCGTGCACCGGGTGCTGCCGGAGCGCGTGCCGCAGGTCGGCCAGCACGGGGTCGTCGGCCGCGGCAGACCGGGACCGGGTCTTCCGCGCGCCCAGGTCGTGCTCCATCCGGGTGTTGCGGAGGGTGGCGGCCAGGTCCCGGCGGGCGTGCGGACTGCGGTGGTTGAAGTTCTTGGGGACGCGCATCCGGGCCAGCGCCTCGACCGGCGTCGGGAAGTCGATGGGGCCCAGCCGGCCGGCCCACTTGTCCTCGGTGAGCACCAGCGGGCGGGGATCGGCCAGCTCGGTGATGCCCGGATCGAGCACCACGGCCAGACCCTGCCGGCGGCCCGAGGGCACCCGGATGACGTCCCCGGGCCGCAGCGCCAGCAACGACTCGGCGGCCTCCATCCGGCGCCGGGACTGGGTGTCCCGGGACAGCTCCTTCTCCCGCCCGGCGATCTCCTGGCGCAGCCGGGCGTACCCCGCCACGTCCCCCCGGTCGGTGGACACCTCCGCCTGCAACCGCGCCGCCTCCTCCTCGTGCCGGGCCGCCGAGCGGGCCAGCCCGACCACCGAGCGGTCGGCCTGGAACTGGGCGAAGGAGGAACCCAGCAGTTCCCGGGCGTGCTGCCGACCGAAGGAGCCGACCAGGTTGACCGCCATGTTGTAGCTGGGCCGGAACGACGAGCGCAGCGGGTAGGTGCGGGTGCTGGCCAACCCCGCCACGGTGGCCGGGTCCACCCCCGGGGCCCAGACCACCGCTGCGTGCCCCTCGATGTCGATGCCCCGGCGCCCGGCCCGGCCGGTCAGCTGGGTGTACTCCCCCGGCGTGACGTCCACGTGGGCCTCGCCGTTCCACTTGACCAGCTTCTCCAGCACCACGGTTCGGGCCGGCATGTTGATCCCCAGCGCCAGCGTCTCGGTGGCGAACACGGCCTTCACCAGGCCCCGCACGAACAGTTCTTCCACGGTCTCCTTGAACGCCGGCACCAGGCCGGCGTGGTGCGCGGCCAGGCCGGCCAGCAGGCCCTCCCGCCACTCCCAGAAGCCCAGCACGTGCAGGTCTGCCTCCTGCAGCGTGCCGGTGTGCCGGTCGATCACGATGGCGATCTCGGCCCGCTCGGCCTCGTCGGTCAGCCGCAGCCCGGAGCGCAGGCACTGCTCGACCGCCGCGTCGCACCCCTTGCGGCTGAACACGAAGGTGATGGCCGGGAGCAGGCCCGCGGAGTCCAGCCTGGTGAGCACCTCGGCCCGGGACGGCGGGGTGTAGCGCGGGCGGTGGTCGTAGCGGTCCCGGCTGTCCCGCCCGCGCCGGGAGCCGCCGCCGTGCCAGGAGTCCAGCCGGCGTTCCTGCTCCTTGACGTACCGGACCAGCTCGGGATCCACCACCGCCGAGCCGCGCTGCCGGGTGGACAGCTCAGCGGCGGGCTGGCGCGCCTCGGCCCCGCCGACGTGCGCCACCGGCCGCAGCGCGAACAGGTCGAACATCCGGCCGCCGACCAACATGTGCTGCCAGAGCGGGATGGGCCGGACCTCGCTGACCACCACGGCGGTGTCGCCACGGACGGTGACCAGCCAGTCGGCGAACTCCTCGGCGTTGCTGACGGTGGCCGACAGCGAGACCAGGGCGACGTCGTCGGGCAGGTGGATGATCACCTCCTCCCAGACCGCGCCGCGGAACCGGTCGGCCAGGTAGTGCACCTCGTCCATCACCACGTAGCCGAGCCCGCGCAGCGCCGGGGAGTCCGCGTAGAGCATGTTGCGCAGCACCTCGGTGGTCATCACCACCACCGGCGCGTCACCGTTGATCGCGTTGTCCCCGGTCAGCAGGCCGACCTTCGCCGGGCCGTAGCGGGCCACGAAGTCGGCGTACTTCTGGTTGGACAGGGCCTTGATCGGGGTGGTGTAGAACGCCTTGCGTCCCTCGGCCAGGGCCTTGTGCACCGCGAACTCGCCCACCACGGTCTTCCCGGCCCCGGTGGGGGCGCAGACCAGCACCCCGGATCCCTCCTCCAGCGCCTCGCAGGCCTGCACCTGGAACGGGTCGAGGGTGAACCCCAGATCGGTGGTGAAGTCCGACAGCAGGGGGTGCTTCCCGCGGCGCCGGGCCGCGGCGTACCGCTCGGCAGGGCTGGACATGTGACCCACGGTAGGCGGTGGGACCGACAGTGGGCCCGGCCAGTCCGGGGGCGCTCGGGGCCGCTCGGGGCCGCGAGGGACGCTCCCGGGGACCGGCGTCAGCCGCGCGAGGAGGTCGGCTCGTCCAGCCGGGAGGGTGTCGCGTCCAGCGGGGAGGCCTCGTCGTCGTCCAGGTCACCGAAACCGGCCAGCGCGTCCCGCTTGGCCCGGCGCTTGTCCACCACCCGGGCGATCTGGATGGCCACCTCGAACAGCACGCACATGGGCAGCGCCATCAGCAGCATGGTGAAGGGGTCCTGGGTGGGCGTGATGAACGCCGCGAAGACGATGGTGAGGAAGTAGATCCACCGGCGGGCCGCGGCCAGCGCGGCGTAGGAGAGCACCCCGATGAGGTTCAGGGCGACCGCGACCAGGGGGACCTCGAAGGAGACCCCGAACGCCAGCAGGATGGAGATGACGAACCCGATGTAGTCCTGCGCGGTCAACGCGATGGCCACGTTCTGCCCGGCCAGCCCCAGCAGCAGGGTCAGGCCGGCCTTCAACGAGATGTAGGCCAGGACCGAACCGAGGGCGAACAACGTGGTCGCCGCGGCCACGAAGACGATGCCGTAGCGCTTCTCGTTGGTCTTCAACCCCGGGGTCAGGAACCCCCACACCTGCCACAGCCAGAACGGCGCGGCCAGCACGATGCCGGCGATGAAGGCGATCTTCAACCTGATCAGGGCCCCGCCGAAGACGTCGGTGACCAGCAACCGGCAGTCGTCCAGCGAGCTGCCGGTGTCCAGGGCACGGTTGTCCGCCGGGATCGAGCAGTAGGGCGCCCGGATGAACTGACCCAGGCCGTGGTCGTACCACCAGAAGGACACCGCGGTGGCGATCGCGATGAACAGCAGCGCCACCGCGATCCGGTTGCGCAGCTCCTTGAGGTGCGCAACCAGCGTCATGGTGCCGGCCTCGTCCCGGGGCAGACGTCGTCGGCGCCGGATGCGCGGTCGACCCGGGGTGGTGCTCACGGCCGGCTGCGACGTGGGGTCAGCGGGTGCCGTCGACCGGGGTCGACGGGCCGGACCGGCTGCTGTCGGCGCGGGCCCGGGCCTCGGCCGCGCGGGCCTCGGCGGCGCGGGCCTCGGCCTCGTAGTCCGGCGTGTAGCCGGGGGTCACCGGCTGGGCCGGGGGCACGATCTCCCGGCGCACGGTGGCCTCGTCCTTGCTGCGGACGTCGTCGTCCTTCATGCCCTTCATCTCGCCCTTGAAGATCCGCATCGAGCGGCCCAGCGAGCGGGAGGCGTCCGGGAGCTTCTTGTAGCCGAACAGCAGCAGGATGGCCAGGATGATCAGGCCGATCTCGAGCGGGCCGAGACTCATGCGGTCCTCCGTCGGGTGGGTGCTGCTTCGTCGTGGCCGACTCTACGCGCGGCCGGTCACCCGACGTTCGTCCCGGACCGGCCGTCCGGACGCCCCGAACTGGGGGGTCACCCGCCCGTCGACCGGGGGTCACCGGCGCCCTGGCGCTGCTCGCGCACCGCGGTCGCGGTCGCCAGCGAGGCCTGCAACTGGGCGGCAACCGGGGCGACGTCGCGTTGCAGGGCGTCCAGCTCGCGAGCCAGCCGGCCACCGGCACCCAGGAGCCCGTAGGCCAGCACCCCCAGCACCAGCAGCGCCAGGACCACGACCACCACGCACACGATCAGCACCAGCACGGAGGCGACCCTAGCTGCCCGGCCCGGCGGGGGAAGGGTTCAGGCGCCGGCGCGGTCCGGGTAGCGGGCCAGCGCGGCCCGGGCGTCCGCGGCGACCTGCTCGGCCAGCTCCCGTGGCCCGTCCACGATGGCGGCACCCCCCAGGGACGCCACCAACCGCCGCGCCCAGCCCGGATCCGCGGTCCGGACGGCGACCGCCAGCCCGCCGGGCGGGTCGTCCACCGCCGTCACGTCCTCGACCGGGTAGTAGTCGGCGACCCACCGGGCGGTCCGGGCCAGCCGCAGCCGGATCAGGGGCAGGCCGGGATCGGGCACGTAGACCCCGTCGGCCAGGTCGCGCTCCTGGGCCTGCTCGGGTGGCCGGGACGGCTCCTCGAGCACGGCGACGTCGTCCACCCGGTCCAACCGGAACAGCCGGACCCCTTCGGCCCGCCGGCACCAGGCCTCCAGGTACCAGTGCCCGTCGACCAGCAGCAGGCGCATGGGATCCACGGTCCGCTCGGTCCGCTCGTCCCGGGCCGGCACGTAGTAGTGCAGGTGCAGGGCGCGGCCCCGCTCCAGCCCCTGCCGGACCACGGCGAGCGCCTGCTCCCGGGCATCGATGCTCACCGCGACGGCCCCGGCCAGGTCCGCCGGCTGTCCCGCGGCGGCCGACACCTTGACCAGCGCCCGGCTCACCGCTTCGGTCTCGGCCAGCCCGGGCAGCTCCAGCAGGGTGCGCAGCGCGACGATCAGAGCGACCGCCTCGTCGGTGGCCAGCCGGAGCGGGCGGGCCAGGCCGGCGGTGTCGGTGACCCGCACCCGGTCGCCCTCGAAGGCCAGGTCGATGAGGTCTCCGGGGCCGTGCCCGGGCAGTCCGCACACCCACAACAGCTCCAGGTCCTTGCGGAGCTGGGTCTCGGTGACGCCGAAGTCGCGGGCCGCGTCGGCCATCGCCACCCCACCGGGCCGGGCCTCCAGGTAGGGCACCAGGGCCAGCAACCGGGTCATCCGGTCCGCCGCCGGCGCGGTCACCGGGCAACGCCCATGGCGGCCAACCGGGTCAACCGCGCCACGACGGCGTCCCGGAGCTCGGCGGGTGACTCCACCAGCACGTCGGGTCCGTGCGCGGCGAGCTCGTCGGCCAGCGCCTCCGGTTCGGTGGTGGTGAGCTCCAGCCGGTCCTCCCCGTCCACGGCGCCCAGCACGGCGGCCCGACGGCGCAGCCCGACCGCCGCACCGGGCCGGGCGCGGACCACCACCACGTGCTCGGGACGGCCGACCTGGCGGGCGACCACAGCGGCCAGGTCGATGTCGGCCGGCGGGGTGTAGGCCTGCGGAGGCCCGCCGGCCCTGGGGGTGCCGGTGACCCGGGACAGCCGGAACACCCGGGGGGCGGCCCGGTCCAGGTCGTGCCCGACCAGGTACCAGCGGCCGTGCCAGGCCACCACACCCCAGGGCTGCACCCGCCGGCGGGCGCCGGTGTCCTCGTCCGGGCGGGTGTAGGTGAAGGTGAGGGTCCGCCGGTCACGGGCCGCGGTGTAGCAAGCGTCGAAGGCGGGCTCGCCGGCATCCAGCCGGGGCTGCAGCGGCAGGTCGCGCTGGGCGTCGACATCCACCCCGGCGGCGCGCAGCTTGACCAGCGCGCCCTGCGCGGCGCCGCCGAGCTGGGCGGACTGCCACAACCGCAGCGCCAGGCCCACCGCGGCGGCCTCCTCACCGGTGAAGGCGATCTCCGGGAGCTCGTACTCCGCCCGGCCGATCCGGTACCCGTCCTCGGTGTCGAACACGCTGGTCCGGCCGGTCTCCAGGGGCACACCCAGCTCGCGCAGGTCGGCCTTGTCCCGCTCGAACATCCGCTTGAACGCCTCGTCCGCCCGGTCCGAGCCGTCGGCGGGCTCGTAACCGGGGACGGTGCTGCGGATCCGCTCGGCCGAGACGTACTGCCGGGTGCCCAGCAGTGCGAAGACCAGGTTGACCAGTCTCTCCGCACGCTTGGCCGACACGGTTGCCAGGCTAGTGCTCCCCTAGGTTGGTCCGGGTGACCACCGCTGAGGCACCCGGTTCCCGGATCCGCTGGCGCCGGGGGACGGTGACCGCGCTGGGCCGCAGCTGGCACGACTCCCTGGAGCTGCAGGTGGACGCCGAGGGTGATGGTCCGCTGCGCGCCCTGGCGCACCCCTCGGTCGTGGGGACGCCGGAGGTCGGCGACACCGTCCTGCTCAACACCACCGCCTGGGCGCAGCGGCTGGGCACCGGCGGGTACGCCCTCGTGGTCGCCGTCCCCGACCGGCTGCCGCCCGACCCGACCGGGCCCGGTCACCTGGTGAAGGGTCGCTACACCGGGTTGCAGGTCACCGTGCAGGGCGTCGACGAGCAGGAGACCCCGCACCACGAGACCATCGCGCACGCCGAGGACCTCGACGGCCTGCCGGTCGTGGTGGCCGACCTGCACTCGGCGCTGCCCGCCGTCCTGGCGGGGGCTCTGCACACCACCCCGGGACTCCGGGTGGCCTATCTGATGACCGACGGCGGCGCGCTGCCGGCGGCGTTCTCCCGGACGCTGGACGCGCTGGGCCCCTCGCTGGCCGGCGTGGTCACCGCGGGGCAGGCGTTCGGCGGGGACCTGGAAGCGGTCACCGTGCACACCGGGCTGCTGGCCGCGCGGCACGTGCTGCAGGCCGACATCGCGATCGTCACCCAGGGGCCGGGCAACCTGGGCACCGGGACGCCGTGGGGTTTCTCCGGGGTGGCCGCCGGGGACGCCTGCAACGCGGTGCACGTGCTGGGTGGCCGCGCGATCGGCGCGCTGCGGATCTCCGACGCCGACCCCCGGCCCCGGCACAGGGGGGTCAGCCACCACTCGCTGACCGCGTTCGGCCGGGTGGCGCTCGGCGGGGTGGTGCTGGCCGTGCCGCTGGGGCTGCCGGCCGCGCTGGCCGCGCAGGTCGAGGAGGACCTGGCGGGTCAGCCCGAGCGGAACGCAGTCGTGCGGGTGCCGGTCGACGGACTGGACGAGGCCCTGGCCGCCTCCCCGGTGAGCTTGTCCACCATGGGCCGGGGGCTGGCCGAGGAGCACGCCTACTTCCTGGCCCAGGCAGCCGCGGGCCGGTACGCCGCGCAGCTGGCAGGCGGCACCTGATGGTGCCTACCGGCCCGACGGCCGACCAGTTGCGGTGGGTGGTGCAGACCGTGGCACCCGGCGCGTCCGTGCTGGACGTCGTGGCGGTGCAGGACCGGAGCTCACCCTGGCGGATCCGGATGAACGGCCATCCCGACGTGGTGCTCCGGGTCGGTGGTGACGTGCACCTGCTGTGCACCGAGCTGGCCGGCCTGCGCACCGCCTCCGCCGCCGGCCTGCCGGTGCCCACCGTGCTGGGGTCCGCGCTGGACCGGACGCCCCCGCTGCTGGTCACCTCCGCGTTGCCCGGGTCCAGCCGGATCCCGGCGCAGCCGGATGCCGGCCGGCTGGCGGCGCTGGGCGCCCTCGCCGCGGGGATCGCCGCCGTGCCCGGGCCGGACGGCCTGCCCGTCGTCTGCTCGCCGATCGGTGGCGTCGACTTCGCGGCCCTGCGGGCGGCGTTCCCTCGCCCGCTGCTGAGCGAGGCCGCCGATGCCCTGACCGCCCTGGGACCGCCGTCCGGACCGGTGGGGTTCGTGCACGGCGACCTCTGGCAGGGCAACACGTTGTGGACCGCGGACGGGGACCTGGCCGGGTTGCTGGACTGGGACTGCTCGGGGGTGGGACCGGTCGGGCTGGACCTCGGCTCGGCCCGGCTGGACGCCGCGCTGTGCCACGGCGCCGACGCCGCCGCTCCGGTGCTGGAGGGATGGTCGGCCGCCGGCGGACCGCGCGTGGACCTGGCCCGGTGGGACCTGGTCGCGGGGCTGGCGACCCCGCCGGGGATGGACTGGTTCGTGGGGCCGATCGCCGGTCAGGGCCGCCCCGACCTGGACGCCCCGGTGCTGGTCACCCGGCGGGACGCCTTCCTGGTCGACGCCCTCGCCCGGCTGTAGCCGGGCACCGCCTGGCTCTCACATGCTGGCTATGAGCTTCTCGACCCGCTCGTCGACGGCCTTGAACGGGTCCTTGCACAGCACGGTGCGCTGGGCCTGGTCGTTGAGCTTGAGGTGCACCCAGTCGACGGTGAAGTCGCGGCGCTTCTCCTGGGCCTGCCGGATGAACTCCCCGCGCAGCTTGGCCCGGGTGGTCTGCGGCGGCACGTTCTTGGCCTCGAAGATCCGCGGGTCGTGGGTCACCCGGTCCACCTGGCCGGCCCGCTCCAGCAGGTAGTACAGGCCACGGCCGCGGCGGATGTCGTGGTAGGCCAGATCCAGCTGGGCGATCCGCGGTGCCGACAGCGACAGGTCGTGCTTGGCCCGGTACCGCTCCAGCAGCGAGTGCTTGATCGCCCAGTCGACCTCCCGGTCGATCAGCGACAGGTCTCCGGTGTCCACGGCCTTGAGGGTGCGGCCCCACAGCTCCAGCATCTGCCGGTGCACCGGACCCAGGCCCTCGCGGTCCACGTACTCGGCGGCCCGGTCGTGGTACTCGGTCTGGATCTCCAGCGCCGACATCTCCCGGCCGTTGGCCAGCCGGACCTGCCGGCGACCGGTGAGGTCGTGGCTCATCTCCCGGATCGCCCGGATCGGGTTCTCCAAGGTCATGTCCCGGATCGCGACGCCGTCCTCGATCATCCGCAGCACCAGGTCGGTGATGGCCACCTTGAGCAGCGTCGTCGTCTCGCTCATGTTGGAGTCACCGACGATCACGTGCAGCCGGCGGTAGCGCTCGGCGTCGGCGTGCGGCTCGTCCCGGGTGTTGATGATCGGGCGCGAGCGGGTGGTGGCGCTGGAGACGCCCTCCCAGATGTGCTCGGCCCGCTGGCTCACGCAGTAGACGGCGCCGCGGGGGGTCTGCAGGACCTTGCCGGCACCCACCACGATCTGCCGGCTGACCAGGAACGGGATGAGCACGTCGGCCAGCCGGGAGAATTCGCCGTGCCGTCCGACCAGGTAGTTCTCGTGGCAGCCGTAGCTGTTGCCGGCGGAGTCGGTGTTGTTCTTGAAAAGGTAGATGTCGCCGTGGACGCCCTCGTCGTTGAGCCGCTGCTCGGCGTCGACCAGCAGCCCTTCCAGGATCCGCTCCCCCGCCTTGTCGTGCACGACCAGCTCGGTGAGGTCGTCGCACTCGGCGGTGGCGTACTCCGGGTGGCTGCCCACGTCGAGGTAGAGCCGGGAGCCGTTGCGCAGGAACACGTTCGAGCTGCGCCCCCAGGACACGACCCGGCGGAAGAGGTAGCGGGCCACCTCGTCGGGTGAGAGCCGGCGCTGACCCTGGAAGGTGCACGTGACGCCGTACTCGGTCTCGATGCCGAAGATCCTGCGTTCCACGGCCCGAGCCTAGGCCGATGCGTCGGGCTCGGCCCGCGTGCCGAGCCCGACGCGCGGCATCAGGACCGCTCGCCGGGGCCGTCGGGGCCGTCGGATGGTCGGCTCTGCTCCGGCGCGGCCTCCGGGGATGCGGTGCCTTCAGGTGCGGTGTCCCCAGGTGCGGTGCCCTCGGGTGCGGTGCCCTCGGCTGCGGTGCCCTCGGCTGCGGTGCCCCCGGGTGCGGTGTCCTCAGGTGCGCTGCCCTCGGGTGTGGTGTCCTCCGGCGGGGTCGGCGCCTCCGGGTTCGGGTCGGGTGCCGGTCGCTCGCCCCCCGTCGTGTCGGGTGCCGCCGGATCCCCCAGCCCCGGCGGGGTCCCCGGGGAGGACGTGCTGGGCAGGTGGCTGGGCGCCTCGGGCCCGGTCCGGCCGGTGACGGCGTCGTCGGCGCTGGCGTCGTCGGACAGCAAGCCCCGCAGGGCGGCTCCGGTGATCCGCCGGAAGGCACGCTTGGGCCGGCGCCGGTCCAGCACCGCGACCTCCAGCTGCTCTGCCGGCAGCGACTCGTGCCCACCTCCGTTGGCCTGGGTCGAGGCGCTGACCGCGGACAGCGCCCGCACCCCCACCGCGAGGGCTGCGGCCAGGCCCATCCCGGGCAGGAAGTGCTCGCGCAGATGCGTGCTGACCGCGTCGACCTGCCCGCCCATCACCACGAAGTTCGGCTCGTCGACCACCGAGCCGTCGAAAGTGAGCCGGTACAGCTGGTCGGACTCCGGGGTGGTGCCCACCTCGGCGACGCACAGCTCGACCTCGAAGGGCTTCATCTGCTCGGTGAAGATGGCACCCAAGGTCTGGGCGTAGGCGTTGGCCACCACCCGTCCGGTGACGTCCCGCCGGTTGTAGGAATAGCCGCGGACGTCGGCCAGCCGGACCCCGGCCACCCGCAGGCTCTCGAACTCCGAGTAGCGGCCGACAGCGGCGAAGCCGATCCGGTCGTAGATCTCCCCGACCTTGTGCAACGTCGAGCTGGGGTTCTCGGCGATGAAGAGCACGCCGTCGGCGTACGTCAGCACGGCCACGCTGCGGCCGCGGGAGATGCCCTTGCGGGCGTACTCCGAGCGGTCCCGCATGACCTGCTCGGCCGAGGCGTAGTACGGCATCGTCATGGCTCAGCCCTCCCGGCTCTCGGCGCCCGCGGAGCGGTCGGCGGTGATGGCGGCGCTGATCGCGGCCACCTCGGCGTCGGGTAGCCGGACGGCGCCCTCGGCGTCGATCCGGTACAGGATCGGGTAGAGACGGCGGACGGCGTCCGGCCCGCCGGTGGCGGAGTCGTCGTCGGCGGCGTCGTAGAGGGCCTCGACGAGGCTGCGGGTGGCAGCCTCGGCGGACAACCCGGGACGCCACGTCTTCTTCAGCGAGCCCCGGGCGAACAGCGAACCGGAGCCCACCGAGGCGTAGCCGCGCTCCTCGTAGTTCCCCCCGGTGACGTCGTAGCTGAAGATCCTCCCGGGATTGACGCCTTCGTCGGCGTCCAGGTCGAAACCGGCGAACAGCGGGACCACGGCCAGGCCCTGCAGCGCGGCGCCGAGGTTGCCCCGGATCATCGCGGCGAGGCGGTTGGCCTTGCCGTCCAGGGACATCGTCATCCCCTCGATCTTCTCGTAGTGCTCCAGCTCGACCTGGTACAGCCGGACCATCTCGATGGCGATGCCGGCGGCCCCCGCGATGCCGATGACCGAGTAGGCGTCTGCGGCGTAGACCTTCTCGATGTCGCGCGAGGAGATCAGGTTCCCCATGGTGGCGCGGCGGTCCCCGCCCATCAGCACGCCGCCGTCGAAGGTGGCGGCCACGATCGTGGTGCCGTGCGGGGCCAGCTCCCCCAGTGGGACGGCCGGCACCGGCCGGCGGCCGGGCAGCAGATCCGGCGCCGTCCGGCCCAGGAAATCGGTGAACGAGGAGCCCACCCGGTCCAGGTATGCGGGGGTGAACCCGCTCCGTCCGGCGATCTGATCGCTCACCCGTCCACCTCTCCCACCGTCTCGCGACGGCCTGTTGGTCTGCGTGCTGCTGGTCGTGCCGCGCCGGTGCTCGCGGCGCGGGTCAGGGGCCGCCGGTGCGGCGGTCGGTGCTCCGCCGGCCCGGGTCGGTGCCCCGTCGTTCGCGTCGTCCCGACCCTAGTGGCGGTGTCGGCGGGAGGCTCAGCGGTGCATCCAGGACTACTGGGACGCTCTGACGGTGCTTCTCGAGGTATCGGATGGCAGCGTGCAGCCGGCCGGGGTCGTCGAGGAAGAGACCCAGTCCCAGATTGCAGCGACCGCACAACAGAGCGCGGATGCGTCCGGCGGCGTGGTCGTGGTCGAGGTGGGCTGCGTCCGTGTCCCCGCACAGTGCGCAGTGACCTCCCTGGCTGGTGCGGAGGGCCTCCACCTGGGAACGGGTCAGGCCGTACCTGCGGACGAAGTACGCCTCGTTCTGCTTCTGGCGA
This sequence comes from uncultured Actinomycetota bacterium, assembly GCA_963759905.1. Lineage (GTDB taxonomy): Bacteria > Actinomycetota > Actinomycetes > Mycobacteriales > Geodermatophilaceae > Klenkia. The sequence goes on along the minus strand of CAVXBD010000005.1, from coordinate 553,865 downwards.
CGGCAGGCCCGACACTCCGAGCCGAAGCCCGACACCGTGGCGGCGTTCCTGCTGAAGTCCTCGTGGGCCACAGGCGATCGGCACGTCGGGCACCAACGGTGGCCGGGGGGCACGGGGCCTGGGGAACGCACGTGCTTGCCCTGCGCCAGCCGAGACTCCCGGTACCACTCCCTGTACCTGCGCCGGTTACACGCGAGGCAGTAGAACGACAGCCCGTCAGGCAGTGCCCGGTTCCGTCCGAAGGCGGATAGCGGGAGGGTCTGATCGCAGGCCGGGCAGGTCCTGGCCATCACGACGAGTAGTTAGATGGCTACTGGCCGCCCTTCTGAACGTACGACCTCACGAACTCCTCGGCGTTGGCCTCGAGGACCCCGTCGATCTCGTCGAGGATGGCGTCGACATCCTCGGTGACCTTCTCGTGCCGCTCGGCGACGTCGGAGTCGACGGAAGCCTCGACCTCCTCGGTCTCCTCGCGCGACCGCGTCGCCTTCTGCTGCCCGCCGGTGTCCCTGGTGGCCATCTGACCCTCCCGCTCGAGATCGGTTCGTGCTCTGTCCTGGAAGCTACCCGCGGGATGTGACAGAACGGTGCTGTGCCACCCGGTCCCCCCGGGTCACCCCCCGGTGATGGTGTCCACCAGCTCCTGCGCGCTGGAGACCCGCTCGAACAGCGCGCCCACGTGCTCCCGGGTGCCCCGCAGGGGCTCCATGGTCGGCACCCGGACCAGGTTCTCCCGGCCCAGGTCGAAGACCACCGAGTCCCAGGACGCGGCCGCCACCTGGGCGGGGTAGCGGCGCAGGCACTCCCCGCGGAAGAACGCCCGGGTGTCGGCCGGCGGCTCGGTCATCGCCGCGGTCACCTCGTCCTCGCTGACCAGCCGCTGCATCGACCCGCGGGCCACCAGCCGCTCGTAGAGGCCTTTCTCCGGGCGGATGTCGGAATACTGCAGGTCCACCAGCTGCAGCCGGGCATCGCCCCAGCCCAGCCCGTCCCGGGTGCGGTAGCCCTCCAGCAGACGCAGCTTCGCCGGCCAGTCCAGCCGGTCCGCGCACCGCATCGGGTCGATCGCCAGGTCCTCGAGCACCTGCCCCCAGCTTGTCCAGCACGTCGTGGGTCTGCGGGTCGGTGTCCCCGGTGCGCTCGACGAACCGCCGGGCCTGGGCGAGGAACTCCTGCTGCACCTCCAGTGCGGTGAGCGTGCGCCCGTCCCGCAGCGTGACCTTGTGCTGCAGGGTGGGGTCGTGGCTGATCGCCTGCAGGGCCTCCACCGAGTCCTCGATGGTCAGGTCCACCGACAGCGCGCGGGCCTCGATCATCGCCAGCACCAGGGCCGTCGTGCCGACCTTGAGGTAGGTGGACCACTCGGCCAGGTTCGCGTCACCGATGATCACGTGCAGCCGGCGGTACTCGTCGGGGTTGGCGTGCGGCTCGTCCCGGGTGTTGATGATCGGGCGCTTGAGCGTGGTCTCCAGCCCCACCTCGACCTCGAAGAAGTCGGCCCGCTGGGAGAGCTGGAAGCCCTGGGCGCGCCCGTCGGTGCCCAACCCGACCCGGCCGGCGCCGGCGAACACCTGCCGGGTCACGAAGAACGGGATCAGCCCGCGGATGATCTCGATGAACGGGGTCCGACGATCCATCAGGTAGTTCTCGTGCGCACCGTAGGACTGGCCCTTGCCGTCGGTGTTGTTCTTGTACAGCTGGATCGGCAGCGAGCCCGGCACCTGGGCCGCCCGCCGGGCGGCCTCCACCATGACCCGCTCGCCGGCCTTGTCCCACAGCACGATGTCCCGCGGGCTGGTTACCTCGGGCGTGGAGTACTCGGGGTGCGCGTGGTCGACGTAGAGCCGGGCCCCGTTGGTCAGCACCACGTTGGCCATGCCGGGGTCCTCGTCGGGGTCGCCGTGGTCGAGGGCGCGGGCCGGCGAGAGGTCGAAACCACGGGCGTCGCGCAGCGGGGACTCCTCCTCGAAGTCCCACCGGGGCCGGCGCCGGGACGGTGCACCGGCCGGCGCCCAGGCGTTCACGATCTGGCTGGACAGCGTGGTCGGGTTCGCCCCGGGCTGACCCGAGACCGCGATGCCGTACTCCAGTTCGGTCCCCATGACCCGCCGCACGCTCATGCCGGTCACACTAGGCGGGCGGCCGATCACGCCCCGGCCGCCCCGTGACCAGGCCGCCGGCGGCCCCGGCAGCAGGTGCTGCCGGGACCGCCGGAGGGCCGGCCGGAGGAGTACTGGCGCTCCGGGTGCAGCGGCCTACAGGTACTGGCCGGTGTTCGTCGCGGTGTCGATGGCCCGGCCGGTCTCGCTGCCCTTGCCGCTGATGAGGGTGCGGATGTAGACGATCCGCTCGCCCTTCTTGCCCGAGATCCGGGCCCAGTCGTCGGGGTTGGTGGTGTTCGGCAGGTCCTCGTTCTCCTTGAACTCGTCCACGCAGGCAGCCATCAGGTGGCCCACCCGCAGGCCGTCGACGCCGGTCTCCAGGCGGTCCTTGATGGCCATCTTCTTGGCCCGGTCGACGATGTTCTGCAGCATGGCCCCGGAGTTGAAGTCCTTGAAGTACAGGACCTCCTTGTCCCCGTTGGCGTAGGTCACCTCGAGGAAGCGGTTCTCCTCGCTCTCGGTGTACATCCGCTCGACGGTGGACTGGATCATCCCGGCGATGGTGGCCTCCCGGCTGCCGTCGTGCTCGGCCAGGTCGTCGCTGTGGATGGGCAACGTGGTGGTCAGGTACTTGGTGAAGATGTCCCGGGCGGCCTCGGCATCCGGCCGCTCGATCTTGATCTTCACGTCGAGCCGGCCGGGCCGCAGGATCGCCGGGTCGATCATGTCCTCCCGGTTGGAGGCGCCGATGACGATGACGTTCTCCAGGCCCTCCACGCCGTCGATCTCGCTGAGCAGCTGGGGCACGATCGTGGACTCCACGTCCGAGCTCACCCCGGTGCCCCGGGTGCGGAAGATCGAGTCCATCTCGTCGAAGAAGACGATGACCGGCGCGCCCTCGCTGGCCTTCTCCCGGGCCCGCTGGAAGACCAGCCGGATGTGCCGCTCGGTCTCCCCCACGTACTTGTTCAGCAGCTCGGGGCCCTTGATGTTGAGGAAGTAGGACCGCGCCCGGGTGGCCTCCTCGGCCCCGTGCGCCACGGCGATCTGCTTGGCCAGCGAGTTGGCCACCGCCTTGGCGATGAGCGTCTTCCCGCAGCCGGGCGGGCCGTAGAGCAGGATCCCCTTCGGCGGGCGCAGCTCGTAGGTCTTGAACAGGTCCTTGTGCAGGAACGGCATCTCCACGGCGTCGCGGATCTGCTCGATCTGCCGGGACAGGCCGCCGATGTCGCCGTAGTCGATGTCGGGGACCTCCTCGAGGATGAGCTCCTCGACCTCGCTCTTGGGGATCCGCTCGTAGACGAAGCCCGACCGGCTCTCCAGCAGCAGGGAATCCCCGCTGCGCAGCTTCTGGCCGGTGAGCGAGTCGGCCAGCTGGACGATCCGCTCCTCGTCGGTGTGCCCGACCACCAGGGCGCGCCGGGGCTGGCCCTCGATCGGCTCCAGCAGCTCCTTGAGCAGGACGACGTCCCCGGCCCGCTCGTACCCCTTGGCCTCGACGACGTTCATCGCCTCGTTGAGCATGACCTCCACGCCGTAGGCCATCGCCTCGACCTCCACGGCCGGGGACACCGTCACGCGCAGCTTGCGGCCGCCGGTGAAGACATCGACGGTGCCGTCCTCGTAGCGGCCCAGGAACACCCCGTAACCCGAGGGCGGCTGGCCGAGCCGGTCGACCTCCTCCTTGAGCTGGACGAGCTGGTCCCGGGCATCGCGCAGGGTGCCGGCGAGCTTGTCGTTGCGCTCGGACAGGAACGCGGCCCGCCCCTCGGCCTCGGCGAGGCGTTCCTCGAGTGCACGCAGCTGGCGGGGGCCGTCGGACACCTTGCGGCGGAGCAGGCCGATCTCCTCCTCGAGGTAGGAGATCTGGCTCACCAGCGAGGCGACGTCACGCTCGCGCCGCGCTCTGAACTCGTCAGGGCCGAGAGAGCCCATCACGCACCTCCACGGACATCAGGGGGGAGCCGAGAGGTCACTGTATCCACGGCGCACGACAGTTCGCCGCGGCCGGACGGCGGGTCCGTGACATCTCCGACGACGCCCGCACCACCGGCCCCAGGCGGTGCTAGAGGCGCGCGGGACGGCGCGCCCGCATCGGGGCCACCGCCCCCTCGGCCAGCCGCCGGCAGGTCACCAGGAACGCGGTGTGCGCCACCATCCGGTGTTCCGGGCGGACCGCCAGACCCACCGCGTGCCACGGTCGCAGCAGCGACTCCCAGGCATGCGGCTCGGTCCAGACGGCCTGCTCGCGCAGCGCCTCCACGTAGGTCGACAGCTGGGTCACCGTGGCCACGTAGCCGACCAGTACGCCACCGGGCCGCAGCGCGGCGGCCACGGTGGGCAGCACCGCCCAGGGCTCCAGCATGTCCAGCACCACCCGGTCCACGGTCTCGGTGGCCGGGTGCTGGGCCAGGTCGCCCAGTCGCAGCGACCAGTTCTCCGGCACCTCGCCGAAGAAGGCCCCGACGTTCCCCCGGGCCACCTCGGCGAAGTCCTCGCGCCGCTCGTAGCTGGTCAGCGACCCGGTGCTGCCCACGGCCCGGAGCAGCGAGCAGGACAGCGCGCCTGAACCGGCACCCGCTTCCAGCACCCGCATGCCGGGGCCGACGTCGCCGAAGCCGACGATCTGGGCGGCGTCCTTGGGGTAGATGACCTGGGCCCCGCGTGGCATCGACAGCACGAAGTCCGCCAGCAGCGGCCGGAACGCCAGGTAACCGGTGTTGGCCGTCGAGTGCACCACCGACCCCTCCGGTGCCCCGATCAGGTGGTCGTGCTCGATGGCACCCCGGTGGGTGTGGAACTGCTTGCCCGCGACGAGGACCACGGTGTGCATCCGACCCTTGGGGTCGGTCAGCTGCACCCGGTCCCCCTCGACGAACGCGCCCTCCACCGGCTCGGGCGGCTCGACCGGGGTGGTCTGGACGGGTTCGTCGGCGACCTCGTCGGTGACCCCGGCCGCCGACCCGTCCGGGGCGGTGGTCGGAGCGGTCGTGGTGCTGTCGGGGGCGTCCTGCTGGGGTTCCACGGGCGTCGAGCCTACGGAGGCCCGCCGATCGACCCCGGCCCGGCGCGGGGTGCGCAGTTCTGTCACACCCCGCGCCTACCGTTCCGGACATGACGACGACGGAGCTGGCGCCGGCGGTGAACGGGTCGGCCGGCGAACGGACGGCGGCCACCGACACGGCCCCGCGGCGCCCTTCGCTGTCCCCCTCCCGGGCGGCGGACTTCAAGACCTGCCCGCTGCTGTACCGGTTCCGCACGATCGACCGGCTACCGGAGAAGAAGTCCCGGGCGGCGGTCCGCGGCACCCTGGTGCACACCGTGCTGGAGCGGCTCTACGACCTGCCGGCTGCCGAGCGCACCGTCGCGGCAGCGCAGGCGCTGATCGGCCCGGCCTGGGCGGAGCTGTCCCAGGAGCCCGGGATGGACGAGCTGTTCACCGCTCCCGACACCGGCGACCTGGACGGCTGGCTGGACAGCGCCGGCACGCTGGTCGCCACCTACTTCCGGCTGGAGGACCCCACCCGGATCTCCCCGGACGGCCGGGAGGAACTCGTCGAGGTCACCCTGCCCGACGGGTTGCTGCTGCGCGGTTTCGTCGACCGGCTGGACGTGGCCCGCAACGGCGCCCTGCGGGTGGTGGACTACAAGACCGGCGGGATGCCGCGGGAGGCCTTCGAGGCCTCGGCGCTGTTCCAGATGAAGTTCTACGCACTGGTGCTGTGGCGCACCCGGGGGGTGGTGGCTGCCCAGCTGAAGCTGATCTACCTCAAGGACGGTGACGTGCTCACCTACGCCCCCGACGAGGCCGAGCTGGTCCGGTTCGAACGGACGCTGCGCGCGATCTGGGCGGCCATCGGCACGGCGGTGCAGAGCGGGGACTTCCGGCCCAGCAAGGGCCGGTTGTGCGGCTGGTGCGACCACCAGCAGTTCTGCCCGTCGTTCGGCGGCACCCCGCCGCCGTTCCCGGCCGAGGCTGCGGCCGCGGCCGGCTGGCGGACCACGCTGCCACTCAGCGTCGAGGGCTGAGGCCCCCGCCGGCCAGCAACTCCCGCAGGTCCGCCACCTGCACCCCGGCCAGGGTGGGCAGCACGGTGAGCCCCGGCCGCTCGGGCAGCTGCTGCAGCGCGGGGACGCCCAGCACGGACGCACCGGCGGCCAGCCCCGCGGTCACCCCGGCCACGGAGTCCTCGACCACCACGCACTCCCCCGGGTGCACGCCCAGCGCGGTCATCGCCTGCCGGTAGGGCGCCGGATCCGGTTTCACGGCGGGCACCTCGTCCCCGCACACGGTGACCGCGAACGGCGCACCCTCGGTGTCGGCGGCCAGGTGCGCGAGCACGATGCGCACCAGCGGGCGGTGGGTCGTGGTCACCAGCGCGGTGGCCAGCCCGGCCGCCCGGACGGCACCCAGGAGCTCCCGGGCGCCGGGGCGCCACACCACGCCGGCGGTGAGCATCTCCACCACCCGGGCCTGCAGCCAGTCGTCGTCGCCGGCGACCTCGGCGGCGGAGCGGACCAGGCCCAGGTCGGTGTAGAGCAGGGCCAGCGCGGCCGGGACCGAGACCCCGGTCATCGCCGGCCGGACCGCCGGGCTGAGCGCACCGCCCAGGCGGACCGCGAGCTCCTCCAGCGCCACGTCCCAGTACTGCTCGGTCTCCACCAGCGTGCCATCCATGTCGAACAGCACGGCCCGCAACGTGGCGGGACTGGGGTGGCCCAGGGGGCCGCTCCCGGCGCGCGCGGAGTGGGAAGCAGGCAGGTCTGTCACTCGTCCTCCGTCCGGTAGCCCAGGTTCGGCGACAGCCACTTCTCCGCCTCGGCGACCGTCCAGCCCTTGCGCCCGGCGTAGTCGGACACCTGGTCCCGGCCGAGCCGGCCCAGCACGAAGTACCGCGAGTCCGGGTGGGAGAAGTACAGCCCGCTCACCGCTGCACCGGGCCACATCGCCATGCTCTCGGTCAGCTCGATGCCGGTGTTGCGCTGCACGTCCAGCAGGTCCCAGATCTCCTGCTTCTCGGTGTGCTCCGGGCACGCCGGGTAGCCCGGGGCCGGCCGGATGCCCTGGTATTTCTCGGCCAGCAGACCAGCTGCGTCCAGCCGCTCGGAGGGCGCGTAACCCCAGAACTCGGTGCGCACCCGCTCGTGCAACCGCTCGGCGAAGGCCTCGGCCAGCCGGTCGGCGAGGGACTCCAGCAGGATCGCGGAGTAGTCGTCCAGGGCGGTCTTGAAGTCCGCGACCCGTTCCGCCGAGCCCAGCCCGGCGGTCACCGCGAACGCCCCGACGTGGTCGCGCAGCCCCGTGGACGCCGGGGCGATGAAGTCCGCCAGCGACAGCCGGGCCGACCCGTCCCGGCCCTCGGCCTGTTGACGCAGCTGGTGCAGGGTGGCGCGGACCTGGCGGCGGGACTCGTCGGCGTAGACGGTGATGTCCTCGCTGCCGTCCACCCGGTCGGCCGGGAAGAGCCCGAACACCCCGGCGGCGCGCAGCCACTTCTCCTCGATGATCCGGTCCAGCATGGCCTGCGCGTCGTCGTACAGCTTGCGTGCGGCCTCGCCGGAGGACGGGTTGTTCAGGATGTCCGGGAAGCGCCCGCGCATCTCCCAGGCGTTGAAGAACGGCTGCCAGTCGATGTAACGGCGCAGCTCGGCCAGCGGGTAGTCGGTGAAGGTCTTCACGAACTGGGTGGCGTGCGGGTGGTCGCAGCTCGGGCCGACGCACACGTCACGGGCCTGCTGCAGCAGCATCCGCGGCCGCGGCGGGGCGTAGCCGGCCCAGTCCAGCGCGGGAGCCCGGTCCCGGGCCGCCGCCAGCGGCAGCAGGGTGCGGGTGTCCTCCCGGGCGGCGTGCCGCTCGCGCAGCGCGTCGTAGTCGGTGCCGGTGGCGGCCAGGAGCGCCGGGCGCTGCTCGTCCGACAGCAGCGCGGCCACCACCGGCACGGACCGGGAGGCGTCCTTCACCCAGATCACCGGGCCGTGGTAGCGCTGGTCGACCTTCACGGCGGTGTGCGCGCGGGAGGTGGTGGCCCCGCCGATCATCAGCGGGATGTCGAAGCCCTGGCGTTCCATCTCGGCGGCGAAGCCGACCATCTCGTCCAGCGACGGGGTGATCAGGCCTGACAACCCGATCACGTCGGCACCGTGCTCCTTGGCGGCGTCCAGAATCCTCTGCGCGGGGACCATCACGCCCAGGTCGATGACGTCGTAGTTGTTGCACTGCAGCACGACCCCGACGATGTTCTTGCCGATGTCGTGCACGTCGCCCTTGACGGTGGCCATCACCACGGTGCCGTTGCTGCGCTCGGCGTCGCCGGGCCGCTTCTCCGCCTCGATGTGCGGGATCAGGTGCGCGACGGCCTTCTTCATCACCCGGGCGGACTTCACCACCTGCGGCAGGAACATCTTGCCGGCCCCGAACAGGTCGCCGACGACGTTCATGCCGTCCATCAGCGGGCCCTCGATGACCTCGATCGGGCGCCCGCCGCGGGCGGCGATCTCCTGCCGGAGCTCCTCGGTGTCGGACTCGGCGAACTCGTCGATGCCCTTGACCAACGCGTGGGTGATCCGCTCGGCCACCGGCAGCGCGCGCCACTCCTCGGTGGCCACCTCCTTGACGGTGCCGTCCCCGGCGAAGTCACCGGCGATCTCCAGCAGCCGCTCGGTGCTGTCCGGCCGGCGGTTGAGGACGACGTCCTCGATCCGCTCGCGCAGCAGCGCGGGCACCTCGTCGTAGACCTCCAGGGCGCCGGCGTTGACGATGCCCATGTCCATCCCGGCCCGGATGGCGTGGAAGAGGAAGACCGCGTGGATGGCCTCGCGCACCGGGTTGTTGCCGCGGAAGGAGAACGACACGTTGGACACCCCGCCGGACACCAGCGCGCCGGGCAGGTTCTGCTTGATCCAGCGGGTGGCCTCGATGAAGTCGACGCCGTAGTTGGCGTGCTCCTCGATGCCGGTGGCGACCGCGAAGACGTTCGGGTCGAAGATGATGTCCTCGGCCGGGAAATTGACCTGGTCGAGGAGGATGTCGTAGGCCCGCCGGCAGATCTGGGTGCGGCGTTCCAGGTTGTCGGCCTGACCGTCCTCGTCGAAAGCCATCACCACGACCGCGGCGCCGTACTTGCGGCACAACCGGGCCTGCCGGACGAACGTCTCCTCGCCCTCCTTCAGCGAGATGGAGTTGACGATCGCCTTGCCCTGCACGCACTTCAGGCCGGCCTCGATCACCTCCCACTTGGAGGAGTCGACCATCATCGGGACCCGGCTGATGTCCGGTTCGGAGGCGACGAGCTTGACGAAGCGGTCCATGGCCGCGACGCCGTCGATCATGCCCTCGTCCATGTTGACGTCGATGACCTGGGCACCGGCCTCGACCTGCTGGCGGGCCACCGCCAGGGCGGCCGGGTAGTCCCCGGCCTTGATCAGGTTCCGGAAGCGCGCCGAGCCGGTGATGTTGGTCCGCTCGCCGACGTTGACGAACAGGCTCTCCTCGGTGATCGTCACCGGCTCCAGCCCGGACAGCCGCAGCGCCGGGCGCGCCTGGGCCGGGGTGCGCGGGGGCCGCCCGGCCACCACCCCGGCGATCGCTTCGATGTGCGCCGGGGTGGTCCCGCAGCACCCGCCGACCAGGTTGACGAACCCGCTCTCGGCGAACTCCTGCAGCACGGCGGCGGTCTCCGCCGGGGACTCGTCGTACTCCCCGAAGGCGTTGGGCAGCCCGGCGTTGGGATAGCAGGAGACGAAGGTGTCCGCGATCCGGGACAGCTCGGCGATGTAGGGCCGCATCTCAGCAGCCCCCAGCGCGCAGTTCAGCCCGACCAGCAGCGGCCGCACGTGTCGCACCGAGTGCCAGAACGCCTCGGTGACCTGGCCGGACAGGGTCCGACCCGAGGCGTCGGTGATGGTTCCCGACACCATGACCGGCCAGCGCCGGCCGCGCTCCTCGAAGAGGGTCTCCAGCGCGAAGATGGCGGCCTTGGCATTGAGGGTGTCGAAGATGGTCTCGATGAGGAGCACGTCGGCCCCGCCGTCGACCAGGCCTCGTGCCTGCTCCAGGTAGGCCTCGACCAGCTCGTCGTAGCTGACGTTGCGGGCGCCCGGGTCGTTGACGTCGGGACTGATCGACGCCGTCCGGCTGGTCGGCCCGATCGCACCCACCACGAAGCGCGGCTTGTCGGGGGTGCTGACGGCGTCGGCGGCCTCGCGGGCCAGCCGCGCCGACGCCACGTTCAGCTCGTAGGCCAGTCCCGCCATGCCGTAGTCGGACAGCGAGATGCTGGTGGCGTTGAAGGTGTTGGTCTCCAGCAGGTCGGCGCCGGCGGCCAGGTACTCGTCGTGGATGCCGCGGATGACCTCGGGGGCGGTGATGCTGAGCAGGTCGTTGTTGCCCTGCACGTCGCTGGCCCAGTCCGCGAAGCGGATCCCGCGGTAACCGGCCTCGTCGGGGCGGTCGCGCTGGATCGCGGTACCCATGGCGCCGTCCAGGACCAGGATCCGCTGCCGCAGCAGCGCGGTCAGCTCGGCGGTGGCGTCGGGGCGCACCGCCGGCTGGGCACGATCGGGAGTCGGGGGGTGGGGCACGAGGCAGTCCTCTGAAGTCGGTTCAGCTGGGTGTGCTGGGGTCGACCAGCGTCCGGCGGGCTCGCCTTCGTCCCCGGGCCGCGTCGCGCGGGGTCCCCCCATCCTCCCACCACCGCGCCACCGGCACGCCGCGAGCGCCGTCGTCGACCGACCGGGTGACCGGGGAGCGTCGAGAACCGGTGCAGGTACCCCCGCGACGTAGGCTCGGACGGGTGATCGACCCGAAGTCACCTGCCGACGGCCTACCGGAGCTCATCGACCCCGTGGTCGTGGTGGCGTTCGAGGGCTGGAACGACGCCGGGGACGCCGCCACCGGGGCCCTCGAGCACCTGGAGCTCATCTGGGACGCCGAACCGCTGGCGGCCCTGGACCCGGAGGACTACTACGACTTCCAGGTCAACCGTCCCACCGTGTCCCTGGTGGACGGGGTGAGCCGGCGGATCGAATGGCCGACCACCCGGATCTCGGTGGCCCGGCCGCCGCACGCGGACCGGCACGTGGTGCTGGTCCGCGGGATCGAGCCCAACATGCGCTGGCGGAGCTTCTGCGACGAGCTGATCGAGATCCTCACCGAGCTGGACGTGAGCACGGTGGTGGCGCTCGGGGCGTTGCTGGCCGACACCCCGCACACCCGCCCGACGCCGGTGACCGGGTCGGCCTACGACACCGAGTCCGCGCGGAAGTGGGGCCTGGAGACCTCCACCTACGAGGGGCCCACCGGGATCCTCGGGGTCTTCCAGGACGCCTGCGTGCAGGCCGGGCTGCCGGCCGTGAGCTTCTGGGCGGCGGTCCCGCACTACGTCTCCCAGCCGCCCTCGCCGCGGGCCACCGTCGCACTGCTGCAGCGCGTGGAGGAGGTCCTGGAGCTGACCGTGCCGCTGGGGGCGCTGCCCGAGCAGGCCGATGAGTGGGTCAAGACCGTCGACGAGATGGCACAGGAGGACGACGAGGTCGTGGAGTACGTCCGTTCCCTGGAGGAGCGGGCCACCGAGAGCGACCTGTCCCAGGCCAACGGCGACCAGATCGCCCGCGAGTTCGAGAGGTATCTGCGCCGCCGCGGCGGCTCCGGTTCCTGAGGCCCCGTCGCTGGGTCCCGCCGCGAGCTGGCGAGCGGTGGGGGGCGACGGGGTCCTTGCGCTGCGCCGCCGCGGCGGGGTCTGCTAGGGCGAGCCGACCGGCGGGATGCCCAGCAGCGGGGTCATCCGGCTGGTGGCGTCGCCGTCGAAGAGCCGGTCGTGCATGGCCAGGGCGTACCGGTCGGTCATCCCCGACACGTGGTCCACGACCTGGGTGACCAGGTCGGCCTCGCTGTCCCGGTAGCTGGCCGGGATCTGCTCGGGGTGCGCCAGGTGGTGGTCCACCAACCGGCGGATGACGTCGATGGCCACGTGCTTCTGCCCCGCCGCGGTGGAGGACTCGTAGACCCGCTCGAACATGAACGTGCGCAGCTCGTGCATGGCCTCCAGCGCATCGGGTGACATGACGACGGCGCCGGCGGTGTTCCCGCTGGACATGCTGCCGTCGACCACCGCGTCGATCATCGCCCCGACCATCGCGCTGCCCGGGTCGCCGAACACCGCGCGCGCCCGGCCGGGGCAGGTCGGCGACCGTGAGCACCCCGGCCCGGACCGCGTCGAGCGCGTCGTGCGAGAGGTAGCCGATCCGGTCGGCATAGCGCACGCACTCACCTTCCCGGGTGGTGGGGGGCGGGTCGATCTTCCAGCTGTGCGCTCGGATCCCGTCCCGGACCTCCCAGGTCAGGTTGAGGTCCTCCAATACCTCCACGATGCGCACCCCCTGGGCGGCGTGGTGCCAGCCGCCGGGCACGTAGGGCTCCAGCGCGTCCTCCCCGATGTGCCCGAACGGGGAGTGCCCGACGTCGTGACCCAGCGCGATCGCCTCGGCCAGGGTCTCGTTCAGGCTCAGCGCCGCGGCCAGCGACCGGGCCACCTGGGTGACCTGCAGGGTGTGGGTGAGCCGGGTGACGAAGTGGTCGCCGTCGGGGTGCAGGAAGACCTGGGTCTTGTGCTTGAGCCGGCGGAAGGCCTTGGCGTGCAGGATCCGGTCCCGATCCCGCTCGTACGCCGTCCGCAACGGGTCCTCCGCCTCGGCCCGGGCCCGGCCGCGGGTGCCGGTGGACCGGGCCGCAGCCGGCGCCAGCCCGCTCTCGGCGCGTTCCCGCGAAGCCCGGTCGGCCAGCCGGAAGGGCCGGTCGTCGGGCGGGGGCACCGGCGCGGTCACCGGACCTACAGCGCGATGCCGAGCAGCGCGTCTACGGCGTCCCTGACCAGGGCCGGCGCGTTCTGCTCCACATCGGCAGGATCGGCATCGGCCAGCGTGGCCGGCGGCCCAGGCGTCCACCGCGGCGATCGCGGCCGGGGTGTCCAGGTCGTCGGACAACCGCTCGCGCAGCGTGGTCAGCAGCGCGGCGGCCGGAGCACCGGACTCCCGCTCGACGGCGGCCCGCCAGGTCCCCAGCCGGTCCTGCGCGGCGCTCAGCAGATCGGCGGTCCACGCCCGGTCGGTCCGGTAGTGCCCGGACAGCAGGGCGAGCCGGATCGCCATCGGATCCACCCCGTCGCCACGCAGCCGCGAGACGAAGACCAGGTTGCCCCGGCTCTTGCTCATCTTCTCCCCGTCCAGGCCGATCATCGCCGCGTGCACGTAGGCCTGCGCGAACGGCTTGGTCCCGGTCAGCGCCTCGGCGTGCACGGCGGAGAACTCGTGGTGCGGGAAGATCAGGTCGTTGCCACCGGCCTGCACGTCGAAGCCCATCCCGATGGTGGTCAAGGCGATGGAGGCGCACTCGACGTGCCAGCCGGGACGCCCCGCCACACCCTGCGGCCCGGCCCAGGACGGCTCGCCGTCGCGGGCCCCGCGCCACAGCAACGGGTCCAACCGGTTGCGCTTGCCCGGCCGATCGGGGTCTCCCCCGCGCTCGGCGGACAGCCGCAGCATGGTGGGCTCGTCGTAGCCGCTCTCCGCACCGAAGCCCGGGGCCTGGCTGACGTCGTGGTAGACGTCCCCGGTGCCGTCCTCCAGGGTGTAGGCCAGCCCGGCGGCCTGCAGTTCCTCCACGTGCACCACGATCTGCGGGATGGCCTCGACCGCTCCCACGTAGTCCTCGGGCGGCAGCACCCGCAGGGCGGTCATGTCCTCGCGGAACAAGGCGGTCTCCCGCATGCCCAGCACGATCCAGTCCTCGCCGTCGCGGTTGGCCCGCTCGAACAGCGGGTCGTCCACGTCGGTCACGTTCTGCACGTAGTGCACGGCGTGCCCGCGGTCCCGCCAGAGCCGGTTCACCAGGTCGAAGGCCAGGTAGGTGGCAGCGTGCCCGAGGTGGGTGGCGTCGTAGGGGGTGATGCCGCAGACGTACATCCGCGCGGTCGGCTCCGGGGTGACCGGCACGATCTCACCGCGCGCGGTGTCGTGCAGCCGGAGGGCAGGACCGCGCCCGGGCAGGGAGGGCAGGAGGGGGGCGGGCCAGCTGAGCACGTGTCGAGGGTAGAGCGGGGGTCAGACGGTTTCGCCGGGGCCGTCGGCATCGAGCCCGCCGGGATCGCTCAGAAGGGTGGCCAGGGCAGTGCCGGCCAGTCCCCGCTGGGCTCGGGGTGCCGGCCGCTGCGCAGCAGGTCGGCCACCCGTTGCTGGGTGCGCCGGACCTCACGGCGGGTCAGGTGCTCGTGCAGCTGCTCCCCCAGCTCACCCAGCAACCCCTCGCGCAGGCCCTCCAGCACCCCGATCGCCTCGTCGGTGAGCGGCTGACCGGCCCACCGCCACAGCAGGGTGCGCAGCTTGGGGTCGACGGAGAAGCAGATGCCGTGATCCACGCCGTACACGTGGCCGTCGGCCATCGGGATCATGTGCCCGCCCTTGCGGTCGGCGTTGTTCACCACCGCGTCGAAGACGGCCATCCGGCGCAGCTCGGGAAGGTCCCGCCGGACGAAGGTGGTCAGCTCGACCTCGGGGTCGCCGTTCTGCCAGAGCTGCACCATGCCGCTCCCGAAGGGCCCGTCCCGCAGCACGGTCGGCGGCACGACCCGCCAGCCGGTCGCCTCGGACACCAGGAAGGCGCTGATCTCGCGGCCGGCCAGGGTGCCGTCGGGGAAGTCCCACAGCGGGCGCTCACCGGCGACCGGCTTGTAGACGCACTCCGCGGCCAGGGTGTCGGTGCGGATCGCACCGATCAGGGTGACGTTGCTGGCGTCCAGCAGCCGGCCCTCCAGGTCCAGCTCGCCGCCGCGCAGCAGGAGGGCGGCCTCGGCGTCGTTGGCCGGCCGGCGGCGGTCGCCGTGGTCGAACCCCAGGGTGTCCAGGGTGCGGGTGCCGTCGTCACCGGGGCCGTCGTCCGCGCCGGGCTCCCCCTCGAACTCCTCGTCGAACCCGCCGTCGAGCTCGTCGTCCAGCTCGCCCCCGAGGTAGGCGTCGACGAGCTCGTCACCGGTGCGGGCGGCACCGGGATCGGCGCCGGCGCTGGTCAGCGCCGGTATCCGTTCTGCCGGGGGCAGACGTGGCCGGCCGGGTCCAGCGGCATCGAGCACAGCGGGCAGGCCGGGCGTCCTGCGGAGATCACCCGGCGGGCGCGGGCGACGAAGGACCGGGCGGCGGCCGGGGTGATGACCACCCGGAGCGCGTCGGGGCCCTCGTCGGAGTCGGACAGGATGGCGTCCTCGTCGATCGGCTCGTCGCCGCCGGCAACTGCTTCCACCACGACGGCCTCGGCCTCGCCGTCCCAGGCCAGGCCCATCGCGGCGACCCGGAACTCCTCGTCGACCGGGGCGGTCAGCGGATCCAGGTCGTCGACGTCGGCGTCGGGAGGGACGACGGTGGTGGCCCGGGTCGCCACCTCGTCGAGGAGCTCGCTCATCCGCTCGGCGAGCACCTGCACCTGGCTCTTCTCCAGGGCCACGGACACCACGCGGCCGGCCTCGTCGGCAGCCTGCAGGTAGAAGGTGCGGTCCCCGGGCTGGCCGACGGTTCCTGCGACGAAACGGGCGGGGCGATCGAAGTGGAAGACCTGGCGTGGCACGTCGACGAGGTTACGCGCCGGCCGGGGCGCGCACCGAGACCCGGCGTGCCGTACTGGCGCGTCCGCGACCCGGCGGTGCCCCGGTGGGGGCGTCGGGAGCCGGAGCGGACCGGGCAGCTCGCGGCGCCTCCTCCCCCGCCGGGGTGTCAGGGGTGCACGCGGGGCACCGTCGACGTAGGGTCCAGGTGAACAACAGGTGAACGGGAGATGGATTGCCATGATGAACGAGTCGTTCCCACGGGCCCGCTGGGTGCCGGTCGTCGACGCCACCGGGCACCGGCGCATGGAGATGCGCTGGTCGGTGACCGCGCAGGTCGGTGCCCGCGCCGCCTGACGGTCCGCACGCGGTGGCCGCCGGCTCCGCACAGCGTGACGAGTTCCCCGTTCAGACCGCGGTGCCGGCCCCGCCACCCACGACGGCGTCCGAGCTGGCCCGTCGGCGCCGGCCGGGCTTCTTCTTGGGCGGGATGAGCGCGGACACGTCCCCGCCGGTGTCGTTCACCCGGACCACGAACGGGCGGGTCTCGGTGTAGCTGATGACCGAGATGCTGGCCGGGTCGGCCACGATCCGCTGGAACTGGTCCAGGTGCATGCCGTAGGCGTCGGCCAGGATCGCCTTGATCACGTCCCCGTGGCTGCAGGCCAGCCACACCGCGTCCGGCCCGAGCCGGGCGTTCCACTCCCGGACCGCGGACACCGCCCGGGCCTGGGTCTGGGCCAGCCCCTCCCCCTCCGGACCGGGGAAGACCGCGGCCGAGGGGTGCTGCTGGACGACCTTCCACAGCGGCTGCTTGACCAGCTCCTTGATCGGCCTGCCGGTCCAGTCCCCGTAGCGGCACTCACCGAGGCGCTCGTCGGTCTGCAGCGTCAGGGCGCGCCCGCCGAGCACGGCACCGGCGGTCTGCTGGCAGCGCTCCAGGGGGCTGGCGACCACCGCGGCAAGCGGCACCGGGGCCAGGCGCTGCGCGACCGCGGAGACCTGGGCCTGCCCGGTCTCGTCCAGCCCGACGCCGGGGGTCCACCCGGCGAGCAGGCCGGACGCGTTCGCCGTCGTACGTCCATGCCGCAGCAGGATCACGGTGGTCACGGGCCGAGGGTATGCGGCGCGGCCGCGCGGTCAGTTCGGGGCGAGCACTCCGGCTCCCACCAGGCCCAGCAGGGCCAGGCCCAGCACGACCCGGTAGACCACGAACGGGGTGAAGGTGCCGTGCGCCAGGTAGCGCAGCAGCCAGGCGATGACGGCCAGGCCCACCCCGAACGCGATCACCGTGGCCAGGATGGTGGGTCCCCAGGCGACCCCGCCGCCGACCGACTCGTAGGCCTGGAAGAAGCCCGAGCCCAGCACGGCGGGGATGGCCAGCAGGAAGGAGTACCGGGCCGCGGCAGCGCGGGAGTACCCGAGGAAGAGGCCCATGGTGATCGTGCCGCCCGAGCGGGAGACCCCGGGGATGAGCGCCAGGGACTGCGCCAGCCCGTAGAGCACGCCGTGCCCGACGGTGAGCTCCTCCAGCTCCCGCTGCTTGCTGCCCACCCGGTCGGCGGCATACAGGATGAGCGAGAAGACGACCAGCGCGATGGCGATGATCCGCAGGTCCCGGAACGTGGTCTCGATCTGGTCCTTGAACGCCAGCCCCAGCACCACGATCGGGATCGACCCGATGATGATCAGCCAGCCCATCCGGGCGTCGGGGTCCGCGGACCGCGAGCGGCTGGTCAGCGACAGCACCCAGGCCCGGATGATCCGCCAGATGTCGCGCCGGAAGTACAGCAGCACGGCGAGCTCGGTGCCGATCTGGGTGATCGCGGTGAACGCCGCGCCCGGGTCGTCCCAGCCGGCCACCGCGCCGACCACCCGCAGGTGCGCGCTGGAGGAGATCGGCAGGAACTCCGTCAGGCCCTGCACCACGCCCAGGACGACGGCCTCGAACCAGCCCACGACTCAGGCCTGGCCGGTGCAGGTGGGCGGGACGGGGCGGCAGCGGGGAAAGGGCCGGGGAGTGCGCACGGCGGCGACCCTAGAGCGGAGCCCGCCCCGGCCACGCGAGGGCCATGGCCCGGGGGTGTCGCCGGTCGGTGACGGGCGGCCGGGTCGGGCGCCGGTAGGTTGACCCCTCGTGGAACAGCGGGCGTTGGGGCGCAGCGGCCTGGTCGTCTCCCGGCTCGCGCTGGGCACGATGACCTGGGGTCGGGACACCGACGAGGACGAGGCGGCCATGCAGCTCACCGCCTTCGTCGACGCCGGCGGCACCCTGGTGGACACCGCGGACGTCTACGTCGACGGGGAGTCCGAGCGGGTCCTGGGCCAGCTGCTCACCGATGTGGTCCCGCGCGAGGACGTGCTGGTCGCCACCAAGGCCACCGGCCGGACCCGGTCGGGGGCGATGGGCCGGGGCAGCTCCCGGGGGCACCTGCTGGCCGCGCTGGACGCCTCGCTGGACCGGCTGGGGCTCGACCACATCGACCTGTGGCAGCTGCACTCCTGGGACGAGGACACCCCGCTGGAGGAAACCCTGGCCGCGGTGGACACCGCGGTGTCCAGCGGCCGGGTCCGCTACGTGGGGGTCAGCAACTTCACCGGCTGGCAGTCCGCGCAGGCCGCCACCTGGCAACGCGCCTGGCCCGGCCGGACACCGCTGGTCAGCAACCAGGTCGAGTACTCGCTGCTGCAGCGCGGGGTGGAGCGCGAGGTGGTGCCCGCGGCCGAGGCGCTGGGCCTGGGCCTGCTGCCCTGGTCCCCGCTGGGTCGCGGGTTGCTCACCGGCAAGTACCGGCACGCCACCCCGACCGACAGCCGCGGCGCCTCTCCCCAGTGGTCGGGATTCCTCGACGGGCTGCGGTCCAAGACCGCCGACCGGGTCGTGGAGGCGGTCATCACCGCAGCCCAGGGCCTCAACACGGTGCCGCTGGCGGTGGCGCTCGCCTGGTTGCGCGACCGGCCCGGCGTCGTCGCCCCGGTGGTGGGTGCCCGCACCGCCGCCCAGCTGCAGGTCAGCCTGGACGCCGAGGAGGTCACCCTGCCCGCGGCGATCCGTCGGGCGCTGGACGACATCTCCGCCCCGCACACCTCCTACCCCGACCGCCGCCCCGGATGAGCCGGCACCGATGAGCGCGCCCGGGCCCGACCCGGTCTTCGCGGCGTTCTGCACCGCCGGGTTGTGGCCCGGGCTGGGCAAGCGGGCGGCCGCGGAATTGCCCGGCGCCGGCATCCAGAGCCCTGACGACGTGACCGCCGACCGGTTGCTGAAGCTGCCCCGGGTTGGTCGGCAGCGCGCCGAGCGGCTGTTCTCCTCCTTCCTGGCCGCTCGCCCCACCTACGACGTGGTGGAGCTGCTGGCCGGCGCCGGGGTGCCGGCGAAGCTGGCGGCCAGTGCCACCGATGCGCTGGGTCCCGACGCCGCCCGCCGGCTCCGCGACGACCCCTGGATGCTGCTCTCGTTGCCGCAGGTCACCCTCGCCGACGCCGACCGGTTGGCCGTCTCGGTGCTGCCGGGGGTGGACAAGCAGGATGCCCGCCGCGGCCGGGCGCTGGTGGGCCTCACGCTGCGGACCGCGAGTCGGGACGGGCACACCGTGCTGCCGGTCGAGCTGCTGGTCGCCGCGCTGCGGGCCGAGGACGTCCGGGACCCGGCGGCGGCCGTCGTGGCCGCGGTGGAGTCCGGGGACGTGCTGGAGCACGAGCCGCCGATGCCCGCCGAGGCCGACGACGACGGGGACGACGCTGCCGACGAGCTGCCCGAACCCGATCCCGCGCTGCGCCTGCTGTCGCTGGCCCGGTTCGGGATGGCCGAGGAGGCCGTGGCGGAGAACGTGGCCCGGCTGGCGGCCACCGCCGAGCGGATCGCCGACCCGGCCTCGGTGCGCTCGGTGGCCAAGGGCCTGGACCCGGCCCAGACCGAGGCGGTGGCCCAGGTGCTGGGTGCCGGTGTCAGCCTGCTCACCGGTGGTCCCGGCACCGGCAAGAGCCGGACGGTGGCCTCGGTGGTGAAGCTGCTGCAGGCCAAGGGCACCGAGGTGGCGCTGGCCGCGCCCACCGGCCGGGCCGCCAAGCGGTTGGAGGAGCTCACCGACCACCCGGCGGTCACCGTGCACCGGCTGCTGGGCGCGCAGGGCACCACGGGCGGGTTCGCCCGCAACGAGGAATGGCCGCTGGACGCCGACGTCATCGTGGTGGACGAGGCCTCCATGCTGGACGTGGAGCTGACCGCGGCGCTGCTGGAGGCCTGCGCGGACGGCACCCACCTGCTGCTGGTCGGCGACCCCGCGCAGCTGCCCTCGATCGGCCCCGGGCACGTCCTGGGCGACCTGATCGACTCCGGCGTCGTGCCGGTCACCGAGCTGACCACGCTGCACCGGCAGGCCGCCGGTGGCGCGATCGCCAAGCTGGCCACCGGTGTCCGGGGCGGCGAGCTGGTGCAGGTGGACTCCCCCGACCGGGAGGTGGTCATCGTGCCGGCCACCGGCAGCGCCGAGGCCGCCCGGCGGGTGGTGCAGCTGGTCACCGACTCCATCCCCCGGGCGCTGTCCATCGACCCGGCGACGGTGCAGGTGGTCACCCCGGTGCACCGCGGGCCGGCCGGCACCATCGAGCTGAACCGGGCGCTGAAGGCCCAGCTGAACCCCGGCGACGGCACGGTGTGGGGCTTCGACGTCGGGGACCGGGTGGTGGCCACCGCCAACCACCTGGACCTGGAACCGGTGGGCTTCGCCAACGGGGAGGTCGGCGTGGTCACCGGCACCGGGGAGGGGTCGCTGGACATCGCGTTCGCCTCCGGCCCGGTGAACGTCAGCGGCTCGGCGCTGGGCGACCTCAAGCACGGCTGGGCGATCACCGTGCACCGCGCGCAGGGCTCGGAATGGCCCGGCGTCGTCGTCGTGCTGCCCCCGGAGGCCGGCGGGATGCTCAGCCGGCCGCTGGTCTACACCGCGCTGACCCGGGCGCAGCGGCACCTGTCGATCGTGCACGCCTCTGGTGCGGCGCTGGCCCGGGCCGTCCGAGAGGTCGACGTCCGGCCGCGGCGCACCCGGCTCGCCCAGTTGCTCCGGGAGCAGCTGGACTGAGGCCCGCGGGTGTGCCGGTTGTTCCTAACCCGCACGCTGGGGGCATGCGCCACACCGCTTCGATCACCGCGCTGCTGCTCCCCCTGGCCCTGGCGCTCACGGCCTGCTCCGGCGCCCCGGAGCCGGCTGCCCGTCCCGGCGCGGCCGAGCCGGGCCGCTCCCCCGCGCTGGGCGTCGCGCCGGCCGGCACCGTGGTGGACCTGGACCCCGACGCCGAGGGCATGGTGGTCGACCCGGTCACCGGGCTGCTGGCCGTGGCGGTCCGCAACCCCACCCGGCTGGTGCTCACCGATGCCGACGGCGTGGTCCAGCGGGAGGTGCCGCTGCCCGGGCACGCCCGGCACCTGCAGCTGGCCGCGCCCGGCGGCCCGGTTCTGGTCCCGGCCGAGGACTCCAACACCCTGGTCGAGGTCGCGCTGCCCGGCGGGGAGACCACGCAGACCCCGGTGGGGAACTATCCGCACGACGCGGCCCAGCTGGCCGGCGGGCAGATCCTGGTCGGGGACGAGAAAGGCGGCACGCTGTCGGTGGTCGAGGACGGCCAGGTCACCGCGACGTACGACAGCCAGACCCAGCCCGGGGGCGTGGCCGTGGTGGGGAACCTGGCCGGGGTCGTCGACGTCGGGGCCTTCACCCTGACCAGCTACGACGTGACGGCCGGTGGGCTGCAGGCCGTGGTCCCGGCCGGCGCGGGACCCACCCACGTGGTGGCCGACGGGCAGGGCAGGTTCATCGTGGCCGACACCCGCGGGGACGCGCTGCTGGTCTACCCGGCCGATCCGCTGCGGCAGCAGTCCGCCTACCCGCTGCCGGGCACCCCCTACGGGCTGGCCTACGACGACGCCGACCAGGTGCTGTGGGTGACGCTCACCGGCCGCAACCAGGTGGTCGGGCTGTCCACCGCCGGGGCCGAGCTGACCGAGGTGGCCCGGTTCCCCACCGTCCGGCAGCCCAACACCGTCGCGGTGGACCCGGCGACCGGGCGGGTGTTCGTGGGCAGCCGGGAGACCGGGCAGCTCCAGCTGATCGACCCCCGCGGCTGACCTCAGCGCGGGGCGTCGTCCTCGTCCAGCGGCACCGCGACCTGCTGGTCCACGGCGTCGGCGGCGTCGACGTCGTCGGGTATCCCGGCGGGGAGGCCGATGCCAGCCGCCTCGTCGAGGATCGGCTGTTCCTGCTCGGCCCGGTCGGCCTCGGGCACGTCGATGGGGCGGCTCATGGCTGTCCTCCTGACACGTCGGTCCGAATCGGTGGCTCCATTCTGCGCCTGCCCGGGGCGGCTGCGCACCGGCCCGGGCCCAGGTGCCAGCGACGTCCGCGCCTGGCACCATCGAGCGAATGTCGACCACCGGAGAGTGGCAGTACGCCCCGCTGCGGATCCCGACCGGCACGTCCCGGTCGGCCGCCGCGCAGATGATGGCCCTGCAGGCCGACGTCGGCGGCTGGGAGCTCGCCCGGCTGCAGGTGCACGCCGACGGCACGCGTCGGGTCGTGATGCGTCGCCGTGCCCGGCTGGACTACCTACCCCTCCCGGCTGTCTGACGGCCCGGCCGCCGGGTCAGGGCGTCAGGATCACCTTGCCGACGGTGCCGCGGTCCCCGAGGGCGGCCAGCGCGGTCTGCGCCTGATCCAGTGGCAGGGTCTGCCCGATGACCGGGTCGATCTTCCCGTCGGCGAACAGCCGGCAGAGCTCCTCGTGCACCATCCCGATCCGGGCCGGGTCGTGCTTGCGGTAGAGCCCCCAGTGCAGGCCGACCACGGAGTAGTTCTTCACCAGCACGTGGTTGGCCCGGGCCGCGGGGATCCGGCCGGAGGTGAAGCCCACCACCACGAGCCGGCCCTCGAAGGCGATGCACTTGGTGGAACCGTCGAACACGTCCCCGCCCACCGGGTCGTAGACCACGTCGGCCCCGTGCCCGCCGGTGATCTCCTTGACCCGGGCCACGAAGTCCTCGGCCAGGTAGTCGATCACGTGGTCGGCACCCAGGTCGGCGCACAAGCGGGTCTTGCGCTCCCCGCCGGCGGTCGCGATGACCGTGGCGCCGGCCGCCTTGCCCAGCTGGATGGCCGCCGTCCCCACGCCGCCGGCGCCGGCGTGCACCAGCAGCCACTCCCCCGGCTGCAGGTGGGCTCGCCGGTGCAGGCCGACGTAGCCGGTCTGGTAGGTCAGGTAGAGCGCGGCGGCCTGGGCGTCACTCATCCCGTCGGGCACCGGCCAGGCGGCGTCGGCGTCCATCAGCGCGTACTCCGCGAACGCCCCGGGCCCGCCCGACGGTGAACCCAGCACCCGCTGGCCGTTCTCCAGCTCCCCGCACAGCTCCAGACCGGGGGTGAAGGGCAGCGGGGGCTTCTCCTGGTAGGTGCCCTGGGCCATCAGGATGTCCGGGAAGTTCAGCGCCGCCGCCCGCACCTTGACCAGTACCTGGCCCGCACCCGGGGTGGGGGTGTCGACCTCGTCCAGGGTCATCACGTCGGCCGGGTCTCCGAGGGAGTGGACTCGCCATGCACGCATGCCCGCGACAGTGCCAGAAGCCCTGGTGACCCGGCTCACCAGGGTGCTGCGGGCCCCTCCTCGGCGCGGCTCAGCCGCCCTGCGCGAAGCCCAGCAGCGAGCCGGGCAGCATCGCCGACTCCCCCGCGGCGTTCTTCGCCGCCGGCACGCCCTTGAACCGGTAGGCCACCGCGCCGACGCCGGGCTGCACGACGTAGGCGCCCCCGGGCTCCGCCGAGGTCCAGGCCGCCTGCAGAGCCCGGGCCACCTCGTCGGCGGTGAGCACGGGGAAGTCGGCGGCGGTGAAGTGCTCCCGCAGCGGGTCGATGATCGCGGTGTCGGCGAAACCCGGGCAGACCGCCGAGATGGTGATGCCCTCGCTGTGCAGTACCGGGGCGATGGACCGGACGAAGGCCACCGCGCCGCCCTTGGCGATGGAGTAGGCCTGGTCGGTGGGCATCGGGGACAACCCGGCCAGCGAGGCGGTGACCACGATCGACCCGCCTCCGGCGCGGCGCAGCGCGGGCCGCGCGGCGTCGGTGCCGAAGACCACGCCGTGCAGGTCGATGGCGATGACCCGCAGGTACTCCTCGACGTCCAGCGCGTCGGTCTTCCCCGACCCGGCGATCCCGGCGTTGAGGAAGGCGGCGTCCAGCCGGCCCTGCTCGGCCTCGACCTGGGCCACGACCCGCTGGTTGGCCGCGTGGTCGGTGACATCCAGGACGGCGAAGGACACCCCCAGGTCACCGGCGACCGACCGGTTCCGCTCGCTGTCCAGGTCGGCCAGCACGACGCGGACGTCGGCGTCGCGCAATCGGGTGGCCAGGGCCCGGCCGAACCCACCGGTGCCACCGGTGATCAGTGCGACGGAACCTGCGGGAGGTGTGGGCTGCGCCATGGGGTCTGTCATGGGGCCATCGTGGCGCAGGGGGTCTCCGTGCACCTCGCTCGGCCCTGCGCTCGCGCGTCGGGGCACCCTGTCGGCCAGACTCGACCCATGCGGCTCGCGGTGTGCTCGTCCAAGGGCGGCGTCGGGAAGACGACGGCCGCGGTGAACCTGGCCGTGGCCCTCGCCGAGGGTGCCCGCGTGCTGGTGGTGGACGTCGACCCGCAGGACAGCCTGGGACGCGCGTTCGGGGTGGTGGCCCGGGGCCGCGCCGACAGCCTCGCCGGGGTGCTGGAGGGCAGCGTGACCGCTGCCGAGGCGGTCCGCCGGGACGTGCTGCCCGGGGTGGACGTGCTGCCCGCGCACCCCGAGCTGGACACCGTGGCCGGCCAGCTGAGCGCCGCCGGTGGCCTGACCACCAGCCTGCGCCGAGCCCTGCGACCGCTGCTGGGTGGTTACGACCACGTGGTGCTGGACACCCGGGGCGACCTGGGCGGGCTCACCCTCGCCGCGGTGTGCGCCGCGGACACCGTGCTGACCGTGTTCACCAGCGACCCGGGCTCGGCGCTGGGTGCAGCCCGGGTGGCGGCTTTTCTGGACCAGCACCGGGCCTACGAGAACACCGACGCCGTGCTCGTCGGGGTCGCCTGCGTGGTCTGGGACCGGCACGGCCGGGCCGCCCGCGACGTGGACGGCGCACTGCACGGCACCGGTCTGCCGGTGCTCCAGACCCGCATCCCGCAGTCCCGCCGGGTGCCGACCAGCACACTGGCCAAGCGTCCCGTCGTCCTGTCCCACCCGAAGAGCCCCGTCGCCGATGCCTACCGGGCGTTGGCGCGCGAGGTGCTCACCGCCGCTGGAGGATCCCCCGCATGACCACCGACCGCCCCACCCGCCCGTCCCTGCAGGACGGTCTGCTGGCCGATCTGCGGCAGGCCGCGCCGGCGGCGGTGTCGCCCGCCAGGCCGATCACGCGCCCCGAGAGCACGGCAGCCAGCACCCCCACGGTGGAGCTGCGGATGACGCCGCGACGGTGGTCGCTGCCCGGCCTGCGTCCGGCGGGGAACGGGTTCGTGCTGACGGCGGGCCCCATGCGGCTGGCGGTGACCGGGTTCGGACGCTGAGTCCTCGGCGCGCGGGAGGCGGGCCGTCGGACCCTGGTCGGTAGGAACGCCCCGGAGCAGTTTTCCGGCATGACGATCACCGACCCGACCTTCTACCGCAGCCCCGCGGAGGCGATCGCCGCCCCCACGGAAGAGCTGGCCTACGTCGTGGCCTTCGACCGCTCCGGCGCGACCCCGGACGCGCTCGCCGTGGTCGACGTCGACCGGGCCTCCGACCGGTACGGGCAGGTGGTGGGGTGGACCGAGCTGCCCACCACCGGTGACGAGCTGCACCACTTCGGCTGGAACGCCTGCTCCAGCGCGCTCATGCACGCCGGGCACGACATGGGCGAGGACGGCCTGCAGCGCCGGTTCCTGCTGCTGCCGGGACTGCGCAGCTCCCGGATCCACGTCTACGACACCCAACCGGACCCGCGCAGCCCCCGGTTGCACAAGACAATCGAGGCCGCCGAGCTGGCCGAGAAGGCCGGTTACTCCCGGCCGCACACCCTGCACTGCGGCCCCGACGGGGTCTTCCTCACCTGCCTGGGCGGTGCGGACGGGGCCGACGGCCCGGGCGGGATCGCCCTGCTGGACCACAGCACCTTCGACGTGCTGCGGGCCTGGGAGACCGACCGCGGCGACCAGTACCTGGCTTACGACGCCTGGTGGCACCTGCAGCAGAACGTGCTGATCTCCAGCGAGTGGGGCACGCCGTCGATGATCGAGGACGGGCTCGTCCCGGAGTTGCTGCTGGGCCACCGGTACGGGCACCGGATCCACTTCTGGGACCTGGCCGCCGGCACCCTGCAGCAGACCGTCGACCTCGGCGAGGAGCACCAGATGACCCTGGAGCTGCGCCCCTCGCACGACCCGGAGGCCACCTGGGGGTTCCTGGGGGTCGTGGTGTCCACCGCCGACCTGTCCGCCTCGATCTGGCGCTGGCACCGGGCCGACGGCGGCTGGCAGGTGGACAAGGTGATCACCATCCCGGCCGAACCGGCGGGCGCCGACGACCTGCCGCCGGCGCTCAAGCCCTTCGGCGCGGTCCCGCCGCTGGTCAGCGATATCGACCTGTCGGTGGACGACCAGATGCTCTACGTCTCCTGCTGGGGCACCGGGGAGCTCAAGCAGTTCGACGTGTCGGATCCGGCCGCCCCGCGCGAGGTGGGCTCGGTACGGCTGGGTGGCATCGTGGCGCGCACGGCGCACCCGGCGTCCCCGCAGCAGCGGCTGGCCGGCGGCCCGCAGATGGTGGAGGTCAGCCGGGACGGCCGCCGGGTGTACGTGACCAACTCGCTCTACGGCGCGTGGGACGACCAGTTCTACCCCGACGGCGTCGGCGCCTGGATGGCCCGGATCGACACCGACCCGACGGCCGGCGGGATGACCGTGGACCCGAGCGTTCTTCCCGAACGGGTCGGACTTCCACGGGCGCCGGGTGCACCAGGTCCGGCTGCAGGGCGGGGACGCCTCCTCGGACTCCTACTGCTACCGCTGAGCGGTCAGGAGGGCCCCCGCAGCGCAGCCAGGAAGGTCACCGCGTGGGACGCGTCGTCGAGGACGGTGAAGCGCAGCCGGCGGCCCTGCACGACCAGCTCGAGCTGCTGGGCCCGGCCGGCATCCCGTCGGGCCAGCAGCGTGCGGGACCGGCGGATGGCCGCCTCGTCCACCTCGGCACGAGGCACCGAGGCGACCGAGGGACCGCCGACCAGCTGGGCGGCCGCCAGCCAGAGGTGGGTGCCGGTGAGCGCCAGCACCCGCTGGCTGGTCGGTACCGGCACGCGCCCCTGCGACACCCGGAGCACCGCCAGCGGGGTCAGCTGCTGCTGGGCCAGATGCCCGATCAGGAACGCCGTCGTGCTGTCCCCGCTGAGCACCGGGCGGTCCCGCCCCGTCAGCTGGCGCGCAGGAAGCGGTCCAGCACCCGGATCCCGAACTGCAGGCTCTCCACCGGCACCCGCTCGTCGATGCCGTGGAACAGCGACGCGAAGTCCAGGTCGCCGGGCAGCTTGAGCGGGGAGAACCCGAAGCAGCGCATGCCCAGGGTCTCGAAGCTCTTGGCGTCGGTGCCGCCGCTCATGGTGAACGGGACCGGGCGGGCGCCGTCGTCCTCGGCCTTGAGCGCGGCGACCATCTGCTCGACCAGCGGGCCGTCGAAGGTGGTCTCCACGGCCTGGTCCTTGGTGATCCACTCCCGGGTGATGCCCTCCCCGACCAGTTCGGCGATCTGGGCCTCGAAGGCCTCCTCCTGGCCGTAGAGGAACCGGCCGTCGATGGTGGCGCTGGCGCTGCCGGGGATCACGTTGGCCTTGTAACCGGCGTCGAACATCGTGGGGTTGACCGTGTTGCGCAGCGCCGCGCCGATCATCCGGCTGATCGAGCCCAGCCGGGACAGCGCCTGCTCGGGCTGCTCGGGGTCGATCTCGATGCCGTAGGCGTCGCTGACCTCGTCGAGGAACTGCTTCATCGGCGGGGTGAGCACGGTGGGCAGCCGGTGCGAGCCGATCCGGGCGACGGCGGCGGCCAGCCGGGTGACCGCGTTGTCGTCGTGCACGAAGGAGCCGTGCCCGGGCCGGCCCTGCGCGGTGAGCCGCATCCAGGCCAGGCCCTTCTCGGCGGTCTGGATCAGGTAGAGCCGCAGGTCGTCGCGGACGGTGAGGCTGAAGCCACCCACCTCGCTGATCGCCTCGGAGACGTTCTCGAAGGCGTCGGGGTGCTCGTCGACCAGGTAGTGCGCGCCGTACTTCCCACCGGCCTCCTCGTCGGCCACGAAGGCCAGCACGATGTCCCGCGGGGGCTGGACACCGGTGCGGGCCCAGTCCCGGACCAGCGCCAGGGTCATCGCGTCCATGTCCTTCATGTCCACCGCGCCCCGGCCCCAGACGTAGCCGTCGCGCTCCTCACCGGAGAACGGGTGCACGCTCCACTCGGAGGCGTCCGCGGGGACGACGTCGAGGTGCCCGTGGATCAGCAGGCCCGGCCGGTCCCGGTCCGCGCCGGGGATGCGGGCGATCAGGGATGCCCGCCCGGGCTGCGACTCGTGGATCACCGAGTCGATGCCGACCTCGTCCAGCTTGCCGGCGACCCACTCGGCGGCCTTCCGCTCCCCCGCGCTGGTCGACGTGTCCCCGGTGTTCGTGGTGTCGATCCGGATCAGGTCGCTGAGCAGCTCGGCGACCTCGGACTGGGCCTGTGCGAGTGGGGCGGGGGTGGTCTCCGGCATGCCCCCGATCCTGCCACCGGTCGGCACGCCCGGCCGGGGGCGGCAGGGGCCTCCCCGACCCGGCACCGGGCTCCCGTATGCTTCGACCTGGCCGCGCCGCTGTGCGCCGGTCCACCTGTCCGGGTGGCGGAATGGCAGACGCGCTAGCTTGAGGTGCTAGTGCCCTTAACGGGCGTGGGGGTTCAAGTCCCCCCTCGGACACCATCACGTGGGCGCGGGACATCGTGCACGGGAGTCGAGCGGCCAGGTCCATGTTCAGGCCGAGGCTCGGTGGGGGCGCGGCCGTGCACCCGTCGTCCGGTTGGGCTCGCCCGAGGTGGACTGGTCCCCCGGCACGATCGTCGACGTCGAGCAGGTGTCCGATCTCCGCAGCCGGCGCTCACCGTGCCTCGCCGATCACGAGGGACCCTCCACCAGGGCCGACCGGAGCAGGATGACCGCATGCAGGTCGGCCAGGCGCTGGACGAGGGGCGCGGTGCCCTCGCCCGCGGGGACTGGGTCCTCGCCCGCGAGTGCTTCGAGCGCGCAGCTCGACTGACGACCTCCGGTGAGGCCCTGGACGGTCTGGCCCAGGCGCTCTTCTCCGAGGGGGACTACGAGGGCGCGATCCGCACCATGGAGGAGGCCTTCACCGCCTTCCGCGCCGAGGGTGACAACGCCCGCGGAGCGATGTGCGCACGGTTCGTGAGCTACCTCTACTGGGTGCTCCACGGCGACGGCGCCGCGATGGGCGGCTGGATGGCTCGGGCCGTCCGGTTGGTCGAAGCAGCCGGCGACGTCCCCGAGCGGGCGCGGATAGAGCTCACCCGGGCAACGGTCAGCAGCGATCCGGCAGCCAGGGAAAGCCACCTCGCTGCGGCCGTCGAGATCGCCCAGCGGCACGGCCTGGACGATCTCCTCCTCGACGCGATGAGCCTGCGTGGTCTGTTGCTGGTGGCGGCGGGCGACGTCCCCGCCGGGATGGCGATGCTCGACGAGGCCCTCGCCGCCGTGGCGGCCGGGGAGGTCCAGGACCTGATTGCGGTGGGCGCGATGTACTGCAAGATGCTGCACGCCTGCGAGTTGACCTCGGACGTCCGCCGGGCCGAGGAGTGGATGACGCTCGCCGACGGCTTCGTGCAGCGGACGAACCGCATCCCGATCGGGGCGATCTGCCGGACGCACTACGGCGGGGTGCTCACCGCGGCTGGCAGGTGGGGTGAGGCGGAGCGGGAACTGAGCACCGCGATCGGGCTCTACGACCGCAGCTACCGTGCCCTGCGGGCGGCGGCCGTGGTGCGGCTGGCCGACGTTCGCATGCGGCAGGGGCGCGTCGAGGAAGCCTCGCAACTGCTGGTCGATGCCGAGCACGATCCTCATGCGATCAGGCCCTTGGTCGAGGTCCACCTCGCCCGGGAGGAGAACGATGTCGCCGTCGCCCGGATCGAGCGCTTCCTGCGCCTGCATGCCCTGAGCGAGCTCACCGGACCGGTGCTGCTGCTCCTCGTGCGGGTGCGGTTGCGACGGGGGGACGGCGCTGGAGCGGCCGCGGCCGCGGCTGACCTGGCCGACCTCGCTGGCCGGAGTTCTCTACCCGCGATGTCCCCACTCGCGAACAACGCGAAAGGCCTGGCCACCGCAGCCGATGACCTGCCGGTGGCGACGTGGCACCTGGAGTCGGCAGTGGCGGGTTTCGGGCGGCTGGCGCTGCCCTTCGAGGAGGCGCGAGCCCGCCTCGACCTGGCCCGGGCGCTCGCCTCGACCGACCCTGCGGTGTCGAGGGTCGAGGCACGGGCCGCGCTCGACGCCTTCCACGCGCTCGCCGCCGCCCGGGAGGCCGACGCGGCGACCAGCGTGCTGCGTGCCCTCGGCGTCCACGGTCACACCGGCCCGCGCGGGACCGGGACGCTCACCGGTCGGGAGGAGGAGGTGCTCGCACTCCTGGGTGAGGGGCTGTCCAACGCCGACATCGCCGACCGGCTGTTCCTCAGCCGTCGGACCGTCGAGCACCACGTCTCCAACATCTTGGCCAAGCTGGGCCGCCGGACCCGTGGGGAGGCCTCCGCGTTCGTCCACCGCCGAGGCGGTGGCTGACGGTCAGCCGATGAGCGGTTCAGGTCACGACCCCCCGGGCGAACCAGGCGTGGGCCTCGAGCGCGAACGGACCGGCCGGCTCCCCGAGCGCGTTCCGGGTCGCCCGACGCAGTACGGCCCGTCGGTTCTCGTCGAGCGTCTGCACGTAGGCGCCGGCCGGTCCGATCCCCAGCGTGAAGGGAGTCCACCAGTCATCGAAGTCCGCGTAACCGGCGCGGGCGGCGACGGTTCCGTGCTCGATGCCTGCAGCACCGGCGCGGTGGAGGATTGCGGCGATGTCGCCCTCGTCGCTGCCGAGCCGCTGGGGCTCGCTGGGGACGTGGTCGTCGAGCGACGCGGCCGCCTTCCAGAACGTGCGGAGCGCCGGCATGCCGGTGCGGGACCAGAAGCAGGCGGCGACCACACCGCCTGGTCGGGTGACTCGAACCATCTCCCGAGCGGCCGCGTCGGCGTCGGTCAGGAAGCCGATGACCAGCGAGGAGACCGTGGCGTCGAAGGCGTCGTCGTCGAAGGGCAGCGCCTCCGCGACGCCCTCCCGCACGTCCACACCGGGATTGCGTTCCCGGCACGCCCGGACGAACGGCGGGGACGGGTCGATGGCGGCCACCGCGTCCGGCCCCAGGCGGCTGACGAGTTCCCTGGTGAGTCCGCCCGGCCCGCAGCCGACGTCGAGAGCGCGCATGCCGGCCCGGACGCCCGCCGCGTCGGCGAACGCCGGGGCCAGGCTGGGTAGGTATCGACCCATCAGCCGGTCGTACCCGGCGGCGGAGGCGCCGAAGTTCTGGCATCGGCCCGCGGCGATGTCGGTCATGACGGGGTTCCTCCCGGTAGCAGCGGTGCGACTGGATCGTCTACCCGTGGCGCGCCTCGGCGCATGGGTGATCGCACCCATCTGCCTACCGGGGCACGTCCCCGCCGTCCGGCGTCACGTGCCCTCCGGGACACCAGGAACTCCCGAGTTTCCCCAGGTCTGAAACCCGGGTGTCGTCGCGCGGAGGAGCCGCTGCCCCCGGATACCGCCGTGGTGTCCCAGCTGGCTGATCACGGTCATGCCGAACCGTCCAGCGGGCGGGACATGGTCCGGTGCCTGATTGCCCTGCGGGTGCACGTACTGGTCGAGGGCCGAGGAGATCGACAGCCAGCAGCACGATGAGATCCAGGTCGTCGACTCCTGGGCCAGCGGGAACTGGTATCGGGTCGCTCTGAGCTCGACGCTGAGGCCGCTACGCCCAGCGCTTGATGAACTCCGCCGTCGCAGCGTTGACCTCATCGGGATGGGTGGCGCTCAGGAAGTGCTGTCCCCCGTCGACGACGCGGAGCTCGGCGTCGCGGCTGTTGACGAACAGCTCGATCTCCTCCTGAGCGTTGGCGACGGAGTAGACCCTGTCGGCCGTGCCCTGCATCCACAGGACCGGGCACCGCACACCGTCCAGCCGGGCCTCCAATCCGTCGCGGTCGCGGAGGTTGATGGAGATGATCCTCAGGCGTTCACGTCCCTCGTCGCCGGCGTAGTTCTTCTGGTGCTCGTCGTGCCAGAACGACCGGTCCTCCGGTGGCACGTCGTCGCCGAGGCCTTCCTGCAGGACGGCGTCCACCAGGTCGGTCGGGATGACCCAGTCGTCGCCCACCGGAGCGGCGAGTGAGTCGATGGCGGGCGTGCAGAAGGCGACGCCGTCCCAGCAACCCGCCTCGCGACTGCGTCGGCTCTCGGAATCCATCGACGTGCCGAGCAGGACTATGCCCTGCACGACCTGGGGCGCGAGCATGGCCATGCGGGCCGCGATCCACCCCCCCTGCGATGTGCCCAGGACGAACGCCCGTGGGATACCGAGCGCCTCGAGCGCCTGCAGGTTCGCGATCGCCGAATCCCAGTAGGTGAACTGCGCGTACGTCGCCCGGGTTCGGCCATGGCCGTACGGCTCGAACGCGAGCACGTTCGCCGTGGCATTGAGCTGCACGTCGCCGAACTGCGGCCGGTACAGCTCCACCGAGGTGCTGAACGAGTTGCTCATCACCAGCGTGGGGAGCGAGGCGTCGTACTCCCCACCGAACTTGTAGCCGATGGTCGACCCGCCCAGGTGGGGAACCCCGATCGCTTCTGCAGTGCTCATGCTGCCTCCTCGCACAGGAAGGATCTGTGGCGATGCACGAGACCCAGGTCCGCCTGGCAATCGCTGCACCGCCCCCTGACCCTGGCACAGACCAACGCAGGGACACCAGGTCCGTGCAAGATCCCCCCGGCTTTGGCAACTTCGCACCCCTGGCAGGGCTGCCGTTGCAGCCTGTTGTCCCTGCCCATGCGGTGGTTGCGACCTGAGAATGAGCTGTGCGTCCATCGGCGCCACACCGCGACAGGAGTGCAGATGACCTACCCGCAGCCGCCCCAGGGACAGTACCCACAGGGCCAGCAGTACCCCGCACCGCAGGGCCCGCAGTTCGGCTCCCCGCAGCAGCCCGCGAAGGGCAGCGGGTTCGCCATCGCGGCGCTCGTGCTGGGCATCGTGTCGCTCGCCCTCTGCTGGGTCCCCGTCGTGGGCATCGCCTTCGGCATCGCCGGCGCAGTCGGGCTCGTGCTGGGCATCCTCGGCTTCATCGGCGCCCGCAAGGGGGCCAGGAGCGGCGGCGGGATGGCGCTGGCCGGCGCGATCCTCTCCCTGCTCGCCATCATCGGCACCATCGCCACGTCGGTGCTCTACAGCCAGGTGGTGGACGAGGTCAACACGGCGATCGCCGACGCCTCCGCATCGGCGTCTGCACCGGCCGACTCGCCTGCGCCCGCCCCGGTGGAGGGCTCGGTAGCGACCGATGCAGCCCCGGCCGATGGGGAGCCGCAGGTGGTGGCTCTGGGCAACCCGGCGCAGATCGGGTCGTACGCCGTGCAGGTCAACACGGTGATGACCAATGCGCGGGCCTACGTCGCCCAGGGCGACCCCGGCAACCCGCCGGCCGACGGCGAGTACGTCGTGGTGGAGATCACGGCTCTGTACGGCGGCCAGGGTCAGGGAAACCCGTTCATGGACCTCGCGGTGACTTACACCGGCAACGACGGCATGGACTACTCGGACGCGACTTGCTCGGCGATCCTGCCGAACGACGCCTTCACCACCCCGCCGATGGCGTCGGGTGAGCAGGCGACGTTCGAGTTCTGCATGGACGTACCGGCAGACGCCGTGGACGACGGCTACCTCTACGTGCGCTCGGTCGACGTGGACGACCGCGTCTACTGGAGGATCTGATCCCTGCAGCGGGCAGCCCGACGTCAGCCCGACGTCGGGCCGCTCCTGCTACCCGGCTGCAGCGCTCGCCGGCCGGGGATGCGCTCGGGCCTGACCCCGGCGCGTGGCATCCGGGCTCTCAGGCCGCGTGGTCGGACCGGGGTCGGACGCGAAAGCGGAGGATGGTGGCGTCCCCCGAACGCGTGCTGCTGATCGGTTCGAGGTCGGTCCGGGCAGCGCCTGGGGAGGACAAGCGCACGCCGTCGCCGAGCAGGACGGGCAACACGTAGACCAGGATCTCGTCGACGAGCCCCCGTTGCAGGCACTGGCCGGCCACGTCGGCGCCGAGGATCTCGAGATTTTTGCCGCCGGCAGCGTCCAGCGCCGTGGCCACCGCTTCGCCGATGTCACCAGTGAGGATCGTGACGTCCGGGTTCGGTGGCTCCAGCGGCCTGTGGGTGAGCAGGAACAGGGGCCCGGAGAACGGGTAGTCGGCGGCGTCCGGCCGCTCGGCCGCCATCCGCTCCCCCACCTCCCACGTCCGCCGGCCGACGAGCATGGCGCCGGTGGCCGCTGCGATCTCCACGAGGTCCTCGGGTGCCACGAAGTCAGCGAGCGCGCGACCGTTCCCCCAGTCCATGTCATGGCCGGGACCGGCGATGAAGCCGTCCAGCGACATGCACCGGTTCACCACGACGTTGCCTCTCATCCCACGACCGCCTCTCCTGCGTCGTCGGTGCCCGCCACCGACGGTCAGCTCCCGGTGAGCTCCTGGGCGAGCATGACGATGATGCCGCTGGGTCCGCGGACGTAGGTGAGCTTGTAGACGTCCCCGTAGGTCGCCACACCGCGCAGGGGGTGGCAACCGTGCCGCGCCGCCACCTGCAGCGCGTGCTCGAGATCGTCGACGGAGAAGGCGATGCGGTGCATCCCGATCTCGTTCGGCAGCGTCGGCTCCGTCTCGATCGCGTCGGGGTGGATGTACTCGAAGAGCTCGAGACGACCGTGGCCGTCCGGCGTCTGGAGCACGGCGATCGTGGCGTGGTTGCCGTCGAGGCCGACGGCGGTGTCCGCCCACTCGCCGCTGACCTCGTCGCGGCCGAGGACGGTCAGTCCCAGGTCGGTGAAGAAGGCGATCGTGGCGTCGAGGTCGCGCACGGCGATGGCGACGTTCTCGAGCTTGATGGACATGCTCTGGACGCTATCCAGGCAGGACGCGGGCGCCAAGCGGCCCAGCAGTCGGTCACCTCCCGAGGCCGTTCGGGAGCTGCGCTCACCCGCCGGTGGTCCGGCGTGGCGCGCCCGGCAGGTCCGGGCCGGCGCCGGAGTACGCCGCGCGGGACAGCACCACCAGCGCGACACCGGCGACGACGCTCGGAACGGCCAGCAGCCCGATGAGCTGCGGGCTCGGTCCTCCCGCGACCAGACCCCAGCCCTCCAGCAGCGGCGCGGCGAGCGCCGAGCAGCCCCAGGCGGTGAAGACCACGCCGTACACCCGCGGGAACGCCGGCGCGCCGACCAGGTCGGCAGTGGCCGCCGGCACCAGCGCGGAGACCGCACCGTAGGCCAGGCCGATGCCGGTGAAACCGCCCAGCACGAGCCCGGGTCCCCCCGGTAGTGCCCAGCCGATGAGCGCCACGGCGCCGACGGCGAGCGCGGTCCCCACGGCGGGCAGGCGCCCGACCCGGTCGGACCACCAGCCGGCCCCGAGCCGGCCCACCAGGTTCCCGGCGGCCAGCAGCGAGAGACCGGTGCCGGCCGCGCCGGTGCCCAGGCCGGCGGCTGCGGCCAGGGGCGCGGCCGTGGCGAAGACGACGAGGCCCGGCAGCGCACCCCCGGCGAACAGCAGCCACAGGGCGACCAGCGTGCGGCGCGGCACCGGCACGGGTGTCCCCTCGTGACCGGGCGCCGAACCACCCAGCCCGCCCGGGACCAGCAGAGCGGCCACCCCCACCAGCCCACCCACCAGCACGGCCAGGACCGCCAGGGCCGTGCGCCAGCCGGCGTCCGGCAGCACGTGGGGGGCGAGCAGGCCCAGCCCGACCGGACCGGTGGCGTAGGCACCGACGACCAGGCCGCCCGCCAGCCCCCGTCGCCCGTGCCGCACACGGGCGACGAGCCACGCCGCTACCCCGTAGGCCAGGCCGTTGGCCGAGCCCACGAGCAGGCCGATGCCCAGCCAGGGCAGCTCGGCGCGGTGGCCGGCGGCGGTCAGCCCCAGACCGCCGCCGGCCAGCACCGCGGCGATCCCCAGCAGCGGGCGGGGGCCCAGGCCCGCGGGCCGGCGACCGACCCACAGCAGGGCCACCGTGAAGGCCGCCAGGGCCAGCGCGAAGACCGAGGAACCGCGGCGCGGAGCAACCCCGACCGCGGTCATCACCTCCGGCGCCACCAGGCTCCAGCCGAACAGCGTGCCCACCGCGAGATTCGCGATGGCACCGGCAGCCACCAGGCGCGCCGTCGACGGTTCCGCGCCGGGTCGCGCTGGGGGCCGCCGCGGCTCCCCCCGCCCCGCGCTCACCGCTGCTCTGGTGCGGGCAGCCGCGGCCGCCCGCACCAGGGCGGGTGCGGACCGGTCAGGAGGTCACGGCGACCTGGCCGCGGTCCTTCCGCTGCGGCCCGGCGGCGCTGGGCCGGATGTCGGTGTCGAAGATCTCGGTCGGCAGGAAGACCGAGCAGCACGCGTTGGGGATGTCCACCACGCCTCCGATGCGTCCCTCGATGGGCGAGGTGCCCAGGATGAGGTAGGCCTGCTCGCCGGTGTACCCCCACTTCTCCAGGTACCGGATGGCGTTCAGGCACGCGTTGCGGTAGGCCAGCGTGGCGTCCATGTAGTAGTTGGTGTCGTCCCGGTGGTCGACCGACACCCCGATGAAGGTCAGGAACTCCGAGTACCGCGGTTCCACCCGTCCGGGCATGAAGAACGGGTTGGTGGTGACGCCGTAGGTCTCCATGCCGCCCTTGATCAGGTCGACGTGGAAGTCGATGTACCCGCCCATCTCGATGGCCCCGCAGAAGTTGATCTCCCCGTCACCCTGGCTGAAGTGCAGGTCACCCCCCGACAGCAGGCCGCCGTCGACGAAGACCGGGTAGAAGACGCGGCTGCCGCGGGTGAAGTTCTTGATGTCGTGGTTGCCGCCGTTCTCCCGCGGCGGAACGGTACGGGCGCCCTCCCGGCCGATCCGCTCCAGCAGGTCCCCGCTCGCGGTGCCGCCCAGGACGCCGTCCAGCAAGGGCGGGAGTCCGAGGGCCGGCACCCGGCCGGGATCGGTGTCGATGAGCGCCTGCTCCCGGGCGTTCCAGCGGGCCAGCAGGTCGGGCGAGGGCGCGGTGCCGAAGAGGCCGGGGTGGGTGATGCCGGTGTACTTGACCCCGGGGACGTGCCGGGACGTGCACTCCTGCCCGCGGAAGTCCCAGACCGCCTTGTAGGCGTCAGGGAAGTAGTCGGTCAGGAAGCCGCCGCCGTTGACCTTCGCGAAGATGCCGGAGTAGCCCCAGCCTTCCCCGCAGTTGGGACCCTCGGTCTGCGGGACCGGGCCGAGGTCCACGATGTCCACGACCAGCAGGTCACCGGGTTGCGCCCCCTCCACGGCGATGGGTCCCGAGAGCATGTGGGCCACGTCCAGGTTCACGTCCCGCACGTCGTTGGCGGAGTCGTTGTTGCCGATCTGGCCGTCGGTCCACTCCTTGCACTCCACCCGGAAGGTGCTGCCGGGCTTGACGGTCACCGCCGGCGGGATGTCCGGGTGCCAGCGGTTGTGCCCGGGCACCACCTGGTCCCGCATGGACTTGCTCTGGTCGACGCTGAAGACGACGTCGGGCATGGCTGCTTCCTCTCAGTGGGCGTGCGATGGACGAACGGGCTGTGCGGTGTCGGCGGGCGGGGAGGCGGCCAGGGCGCGGGCCAGGGGCAGGCAGGCGAGCAGGATCAGCGCGCCCACGGCGGCGATGACCAGCGCCGTGCCGGTCGTGTCCGGCCACCAGCCCGCCACGATCAGGAACCCGGGCACGCCGGCGGTGAGCAGGCCCTCGCCGATGGCCAGGACCCCGATGGGCGCGGTCAGCTGCTCCCGGTGCAACGCCATCAGCAGGAAGAAGCCGAACCAGAGCACGGCCCACAGCAGCCAGATGACGCCGAAGGGCTGGTCCCCCACCACGGTCCAGGCATGCACCGAGAAGCCGACGGCGGCCACCGCCACCATGAGGGAGAACCAGCCCAGGCCCTCGGCGGGCCAACCGGTGAGGGCGTTGAGCCCCACCCAGAGGTAGGTGAAGCCGAAGAAGTAGATGCCTGCGGCGAGTGCGATGCGGGCGGGGTCACCGTCCGCCGCGACGATCAGGTACGTCGGCGTGATGACCTGCAGCGCGCCGACGAAGAGGTTCAGCGGTGCGGCCGCGCGCGGGCTCATGTGGCCCAGCAGCATCACGCCGTTGACCACCAGCACCACTCCGACGTAGAGCAATCCGACGGCGCCCACCGGTCACGCCTGGGGCAGCGCGGGGTACCGACCGGCAGGACGGGCCGCGGCGTTGATCGCCGGTGCGCCGGTCATCGGGCTCCACCGGGGGCTCCGCGGCCGGGGTGCGCCGTCCGGGATGGAGCGCACCACCGTGGGGGCCTCGGCGCTGGCGTCGGCGGCGTCCACGGCGCGACGCAGGCCTGCCGGGGTCGACGCCAGGTGCGGGGCGGTGAAGACGCGGGCCGATTCGGCCGCGCAGCCGGGGCACGGGTGCGTCGGGGTGAGCGCCGTCATCGGCTGGACGACCTCGAAGGTGGAGCAGGTGGTGCATCGGAAGACGTATGTGGCCACGATCACTCCTTAGTCTCACGTGGAAAATATTCACGTGAAAACATTTGTCAAGAGCACGGCCATGGAGGACCGGGGGGACGGCGGTCTACAGCCTGGTCAGGACATCGAAGTCGACACCGTTGGCGACGGCCAGGTGCACCGGTTGCTGCAGGTGGTTGCCGGCGAACGAGACGCTGCCACGGGGACCGTCGTACCCCACCCCGTCGGCCACCTCCGCCATCCGCACGACGTCCAGGCAGTCGGCCCGGCGCGCCAGCGCGGCCAGTGCCTGCAGGCCCTCGTAGCAGGACTCCCCGGCGTTGTTCAGCGGCGGGGCGTCCGGGCCGTGGTCGGCGACGTAGTCGGTCGTGAGCTCGAGCGCGGAGGGTGTGGCGAGGGAACGGAAGTAGGAGGCGCTCACGAACAGCTGCTCGGTCGCGTCGGCGCCGCTGGCCAGCAGCATGTTCTCCTCCATCAGCGGGCTCAGGCGCACCAGCTCCTCCTGCAGCCCCCACTCGGCGAAGGCCCGGTTGAACTGCACCGCGTCCTGACCGACCAGGTAGAGCAGGACGCCCTGTGCGCCACTTCCCCGCACCCGCGCCAGGACATCGGTGAAGTCCTGGGTGCCCAGCGGGACGTACGCCGCCCCGGCCAGCTCCAGGTCCAGTCGACGGGCGAAGTGCTTGGTCACCTCCACCGAGGCGCGCGGCCAGACGTAGTCGTCCCCGACGATGAACCACGACCGCACCCCGGTCATGTCGCGCATCCAGCGCAGCGCCGGGGCGATCTGCCGGGCGGGGGTCTCTCCGGAGCAGAACACCCCCGGCCGTCGCTCTCCACCCTCGTACAGCGACGTGTAGACGTAGGGGACCCGTCCGGCGGTCACCGGGGCAACCGTGTGCCGGACAGCGGAGATGTGCCAGCCCGTCACCGCGTCGATGCTCCCGGCGTCGAGCAGCCGGCGGATCTCGGCGGCGACATCCGGGGGGCGCGCTCCCCCGTCGACCACCTCGACGGTCATCTCCCGGCCCAGCACGCCGGCCCGGTTGATGGCAGCCAGCGCAGTCGCCGCGACGGCCTCGCAGGAGGGACCGAAGATCGCGGCAGGTCCTTGCAGGGGGACGACCAGCGCGACCCGCATCGCCGACCCCCGACTCCCCACGATCCCTCCCTGCCACCGGGCGCGCGGGGACGACGGTCGACGTCCCCTCCATCTGCCAGACTCGTGAGTACGAGCCGGGCCTCACTATGGTGTGCCCTCCCGGCCACGGGAAGAGCGCGCTCGGGCGGGAAGTGGGACGCATGCTGCAGGACGATCGGGAGCGGTTCGTGTCGCACGTCGACCTGCTGCGCCGCGCGGTCACCGATCTGTCGCACCGCGTCGAAGGCATCCTCGCCGAGGCGGACCTGACCCTGGACACCTGGCGGGTGCTGGACTCGCTGACCGAGGCCGGCCCGCTGTCGATGAGCGATCTCACCACCCGCACCCAGATCACCGGCCCCACCCTGACCCGGATCGTGGATCGGCTGACCGAGCGGGCGCTGGTCTACCGCAACGTGGACGCCGCCGACCGGCGGCGGGTGCTCGTGCACGCGGCCGAGCGCGGCAGGGTGCTGCACCGGTCCCTGGCGCCCAGGATCGCCGGGGCGGAACGGGACGGGCTGGCGCCCTTGTCGGAGGACGAGACGCGCACCCTGCGCCACCTGCTGGAGCGGCTCGGCGCGGCCTGAGCTGCCTGCCCAGGGATCGGACCCCGGTCCTTGCGAGCGGCGGAACCGGCGGGCTCGAGTCTGGTGGATCGGGGATCCTGCGTCTCGGCTCATGACCGCGGCAGCAGTCCCTCCCGTGCTCCAGCCCCCCGCCAGGGTCGCGCCCACGGGCGCCACCGCTGCGCACGACAGGTGAACAACCTCCCGGGCCACACCGGCTCGTCGGTCCACTCGGCCGGTGCACGACGTCATCGACCAGGGCTGGCCCGTCGTCGCGCTCACGCCAGACCGTCCCACGATGCCGGCGGTACGGGTCGTCGGCGCGTGGCCTGGGGACGACCTGCTGAACCGGTGTGCTCGGTCGTGCCTCGACGTCACCGCTCCCGCGGGAGCGGTGACGAGTTCCACGAAGATTCCGGGTGATACCTCGGGAAGAACCTGTTGGCCAGGCACGTGCAGCGGGTCACCATCGCCGCATGAGCCCGTCGACCTACCCCCGCCCACGACGTCGGTCCGGCCCGGCCCTCGGTTCCGCGGTCCTCGGAGATGCCCCCGCGCGGGTCGTCGTGGTGGGCGCCGGTCCGGTGGGTCTGACCACGGCGCTCGGGCTCGCTCGGCGAAACGTACCGGTCACCGTCCTGGAGGCGGGCGACTCTGCATCGTTCGGCAGCCGCGCCATCTGCCTGTCCCGCCACACGCTGGAGGTGTTCGACCGGATGGGGGCCGGTGCACCCCTCGAGGCGAGAGCCCTGCCCTGGCAAGGCGGGCGCAGCTTTTACGGCGACCGGGAGGTCCTCACCTTCTCCATGGCGCATGCCGAGCACGACGTCCGCCCTCCGATGGTGAACCTCTCGCAGACCGAGGTCGAGGATCTCCTCCTCGATGCCCTCGACCGACACCCCTCGGTCACGGTGCACTGGGGTGCCTCGGTGGTGGGCCTCACGCAGTCGGGCGAGGTGGTCACCCTGACCGTCGACACCCCGCAGGGACGGCGGGAGGTCCGGAGCTCCTGGGTCGTCGCCGCCGACGGGGCGCGCAGCTCAGTCCGCGAGCAGCTAGGTCTGAGCCTGACGGGCACCAGTTACGAAGGCCGGTACGTCATCGCAGACATCCACTGGCCGTCTGACCTACCCACCGAGCGGCTGGTGTGGTTCGACCCGCCGAGCAACCCCGGCTCGACGATCATCATGCACCGCCAACCGCACGACATCTGGCGGGTGGACTACCAGCTCGGCCCGGACGAGGACCCCGAGCGGGAGGCCCAGCCCGAGCGCATCCACGACCGCATCA
Organism: uncultured Actinomycetota bacterium; assembly: GCA_963759905.1. Taxonomy (GTDB): domain Bacteria; phylum Actinomycetota; class Actinomycetes; order Mycobacteriales; family Geodermatophilaceae; genus Klenkia. The sequence continues at coordinate 512,312 of CAVXBD010000005.1, read as the reverse complement.
CACGGCACCTGACCTGGCTGGGCACCGATGTCCCCTGGACGCTGGAGTGGTCGAGCATCTACCGGGCCCACGCCCTCTCCCTCACCGACTACGTCCACGGGCGGGTGGTCTTCGCCGGGGATGCTGCCCACCTCGTGCCCATCTTCGGCGTCCGTGGCCTGAACTCGGGTATCGAGGACGCCGAGACGCTCGCCTGGCAGCTGGCGGCGGTCGTGCACGGCACTGCCGACGCCGAACTCCTGGGCGCCTACTCCGCGGAGCGGCGAGCCGCCTGGCAGCAGAACGTCGACGCCGCGGGCAAGAGCACCCGCATCATGACTCCCGGATCGCACGGCTACACCGCGTCCCGCGACGCCGTCCTCGCCCTGGCTCTCGGCCACCCGGAGTTCCAGGCGCTGGTGAACCCCCGGCAGTCCAGTGCCACGCATGTCCGCACGTCGCCGCTCACCTGGCCCTATGCCGGCCGTCGACCGGGCATCGCCCCGGGTGACCCGCTCGCCGACCGCGTGATCACCGCGCAGACCCGGGACGGCACGGTTCAGACCTCGCTGGACCGGCTCCGCGGCCAGGGGTTCGGGGTCCTCGCCTTCGGCGTGGCACCCGCCACGCTGCGCCCTGCCGTCCAGCGCCTGCAAGCGCGCTTCCCGCACGAGTCGGTACGCGCACTCGTGGTCGGTCCACAGGAGGTCACCGCCGCGGACGGCGACGTGGTTGTGGTGGCCGACCAGGACGGCGACCTGGTCACCGCTCTGGCGGCCCGGCCCGGCGAGGTCCTTGTGATCCGGCCCGACGGGCTCCTGCTCAGCCGGCACGCCGACGCCGGCGAGCTGGACCGCGTCGCCGAGCACCTGCAGAGCGGACGATCGCCTGCCGGCAGCTCACCCGAGCCGACCGAGTCCCACGTCAGCGAGTCCACGCTGGAGTTCGCCTGGCAGGCGGTGAGCGAGGCACTGGACACCGTCGAGCCGGCCGATCGGGAGGGCCTGCTCCTTCGCGCACTCCTGCTGCTGGCCGGCGACCTGCCCGCCGGATCGATGGGACGGGCGATCGCCGACGCGGTCCGGTCCTCCCGCACACCTCGCTGAGGGGCACGCCCGTCGGCGCCACCGATCTCGCGCCGGGTGTGGGACCTGCCGAGGACGATCGGCCACCGGGCGGGCCGCCTCCGGCCGGTGAGCAACACCTCGCGTGCTGCTGGCGTCGGTGGTCAACCCCCCGATCCACGATGATGGTCCGGTTTGCCGGTCGCTGGCCCACCGGACCGTCTCCCGAGTGCGGCATCGGTCGACACAGCACGGGGGGTGCAGGACTCAGCTCAGGACGTCGCTGAAGGCCGCAGCCCTGCCGCGCCCGCGGACGCGGCCCAGCACCGTACCGACGGCGAACACGACGAACGGCAACAGCACGAGCCCCCAGCCGGTCGCGTTGAGGCCCCACGGCTGCGTCGTCGGATCGACCCCGTCGCGCACGGTTCCGGCCAGCAGCCCGAACCGGGATGCGAGCAGGTAGAGGCCGAGCAGGAGGCCCAGCCCCGCCAGCACGGGTGCGATGACGGACGACCAGGTGCCCGACCCGGCGGGTTCGCGACGGAAGAAGACGACGACGGCGGCGCACACCAGGATCTCCACCACCACGATGGCGATGACGGCGAGCCCCGCGCCCCAGTAGAAGAGGTTCAGGACCGGATCGAGGTGTGCCAGCGCGAACACGACGATCACAGCCCCGGTGACCAGGCTCGTCACGCCGGACGCCACCGCCGGCGCCTTCCTGCCGTTGACCGCGGCCAGCGTGCTGGGCAGTGCCCCGGCCCGCCCGAGCGCGAAGAGGTAGCGGGAGGCGGAGTTCTGGAACGCGAGCAGCCCGGCGAACAAGCTCGAGATGACCAGCCAGCTCATGGTCGTGGCGAGCCAGCCGCCGACGTACGTGCGTGCGACGTGGAACAGCACCTCGGCAGGGTTCGCGAGCGGGATGCCGTCGACGGTCGAGATCCGGATGACCTCGTCGACGACGCGGGTGCTGCCCAGTCCACTCACGACGGCCCAGGAACTGATCGCGAAGATCACCGTGATCACGGTGACTGCGGCATATGTCGCCCGGGGGACGGCACGCTTGGGATCACGGCTCTCCTCGCCGTAGATCGCGGTCGCCTCGAAGCCGATGAACGAGGCGAAGGCGAAGGCCAGCGCGATGCCCGCGGAGCCGGTGAACCCACCGGCGAAGATGTGCTCCGGTGAGAAGGACGCGCCGAGCTGGACACCGTCAGGGCCACCCCCGTGCACCATGACTGCCACCGCGGTGACGACGAGGCTCGCGAGCTCGAACAGCATCAGCACGCCCAGGACCTTGGCGCCGACGTCGACGCGCAACACCGACAACCCCAGGACGATCGCCCAGGCGAGCAGCGACCAGGCCCACCAGGTCAGCTGGACGTCGAACGTGGCTGCCATCTGCGCGCCGACGAGCGCACCGAAGAAGCCGTAGATCGACAGCTGGATGGCGACATAGGCGACCAGCGAGACCAGAGCCGAACCCAGGCCTGCCGCCGACCCGAGGCCGCGTCCGACGTAGGCGAAGAACGCACCCGTATTGGTCACCATGCGGCTCATCGCCGCGTAGGCGGACCCGAAGATCGCCAGGACGATCCCGACCGCGACGTAGGCACCCGGGGCCGCTGCCCCGTTGCCGGCGGCGATGGCGATCGGCACGGCGCCCGTCATCCCGACGAGCGGGGCGGCCGCCGCGACCACGAAGAAGACGATCCCCACGACGTTCAGGCGGCCGGAGGCCAGCGCCGACGCACCCTCGGTGGTCGTGGGTCCGTTCTTCACGACCGAGTCAGTCATGGCAGGTTCCTCTGGTCCGGCAATGGCCCGATGCACCGGCCGGCGCGTCGAGGGTGTGGTCCCGGTCGAACGAGCCGATGCGTTTCACCCGGACCACATCGATCTCATCGACGCTGTCGCGGGCCCCATCGACGGTCAGGTCGAGCTGGGCGCTGACGAGGTGCTGGTGAAACGGCGCCCCCGGCGCGTCGATCGTCACGCGACGCACGCCCTCGAACTGGGGACCCACGGGGTCGCGGACGCGTCGAGGCGGCGACGGTCTGCCAGGTTCATGCGGTCACTCCGTCGCTCTGCTCCACCCATGGCGCGCCGGCCGGGCTGTAAAAGTCAGCAGAGGCTAAGGAGAGACGTGGGTCACGTCAAGGGCTGCACCCGCATCCGCCCGGCCCTCGGCCCTGAGCCGTGGGGACCCCGTCCTCGGCCCGCCGCTCCTCCGGCGGGTGCTGTTCTCAGACCGCTCACCAGAAGGACGCCCCGTGCGCGACCGTGTCGGTCCCCGAGGCTGTGTGCGGCGGTGGAGTGACGCCCAGTGGACACGGAACGACCCACCCCACCGGTACGGACGTCCAGGTGGCGGAACGAGGACCGCAGTGGCCTGCGAACCCTCACGCGCGCATGGTCAGGCCCGACCGCAGCTCGTCCAGGGCCGGCACCAATCCCACCTGCGGCGCCCACCCCCACCGGCGCGCCCGGTCGGTGAGCAACCTCCCGGTCCAGACCGGCTCGTCGGTCCACTCGGGCGCGACGCCCAGCGCGTCCGACACCGTGCCGAGGTAGTCCCGCCAGGTCGCCGGCTCGCCCGCCACGATCACCGGCGTCGTGCCCCCGGCCACCGGGCCCCGCTCCGGGTCGTCGGCGGTGGCGACGGCGCCCGTGGCCACGTCCGCGAGGAAGACGGCGAGATCCTCGACGTGCACCCAGGACCAGGTCTTCGCCGGGTTGGCCCGGCGCTCCCCCTCGGCGAACATCCGCGGCCGCAGCGTGTTCCAGACCGACGTGTCGCCGGCCCCCAGGATCGCCGGCGGGCGGACCAGCACGGTCGTGAGGCCATCGACCTGGGTCAGCGCGGCGTCGGTGGCGATCTTGGTGTCGGGGTAGTCACCGCTGCCGTCGGGTAGCAGCGCACCGTCATCGGCCACTTCCCCCGTGCCGGGTGCCAGGTCGTAGACCCCGGCCGTGGACACGTGCACCAACCGGGCCACCCCGGCGTCGCGGGCCGCGCGCGCGATGACCGGCGTGCCCTCGACACCCACGCGGTGCTGCACTTCCCGGGAGGAACCCATCGGGTGCACCGTCGTCACGACCGCGTCGGCGCCCTGGGTCACCGCGCGGGCGAAGGCCTCGTCGGCGAAGTCGCCGACGTGCTCGGCGACCCCGTCCAGGACGGGGGCGCTCCCGGTTCGGCGGACGACGGCCCGCACCTGCGCTGATCGCTCCACGAGCGCCCGGCACACCGCGGCGCCCACGAGTCCGTTCGCACCGGTCACGACGACGACGGGAGGGGAGGTGGCCATGCCGCCCACACTGCCAGCGACCGCCCACCGGCGCCCGTCGCAGGCACGTGGCCCGTCTCGGAGCCGCGATGAGACCGTCGTCCGCTGCTTCCGGCGCGGTGAGCCCTTGTCCAGGAAGCCCACCACCGGGACGCTCCCCGGCATGACTCTCGATCCGGTGGCCACGAACCCCGATCACTATCGCGTCGCGTTCGAGAACGAGCGCGTCCGCGTGCTCGAGTACGTCGACGCCCCTGGTCACCGGACGACCCTGCACGCCCATCCGGACTCGGTGATGGTGACCCTGTCCAGTTTTCGTCGTCGCCTCCACACGGCTGACGGCCAGACCCGGGACGTCGAGATCCCCGCCGGGGTCAGCGGCTGGCTCCCCGCGCAGCAGCACGCGGGCGAGAACATCGGCGAGACCGAGACGCGCACGATCTTCGTCGAACTGAAGGAGAACCCTGCCGCACCAGCCTCGACCGGAGGACTGGGGCCCGTCGTCCCGTAGCCCCACCACCACGCAGCCCCACGGTGGCGAGCCTGCGGGCCGTGCCGGCGCACACCCGCGCGAAGACGAAGGTCCTGCACCGGTGCGCGAGTGCATTGACTGCCGGAGTCAGGCGAGGATGCTGGGCGGTGTCGCGGGGGCTTGGTGTAGGAGGCTCCGGTGCACGGCACGATCACCCGGCTGGCTGAAGCGATGAACCGGCACGACCCGGTCGGCATGGCTGCCTGCCTGGCCACGGACTACCGCAGCGAGCAGCCGATGCACCCCAACCGGGGCTTCGGCGGCAGCGCGCAGGTCGTCGAGAACTGGACGGCGATGTTCGGTGCCGTCCCCGACATGGTCGCCGAGTTGCTCACCGAGGTGAACGACGGGGCGACGTCGTGCTCGGAGTGGCGATGGCACGGGCACCGACTCGACGGCTCGCCGTACGCCGTCCGCGGGGTGATCGTCAGCGGCCTGCGCGACGACGGGCTCATCCAGTGGGCGAGGCTCTACGCCGAGCCGGTCGAGGAGGGCGGCGCAACCATCGTCGAGGCGGTGCAGGCGATGGTGGCCGGGACGGGCTGATCCCTGCCGTCGCGGGCTGTCCCACTCGGTCACCAGCAGGTACCCGGCGCGATCGCTGTCGTGCTCGAAGCCTCGGTGTGCGGGGCAGAGCGTCGCCATCCGCCGAGGAGCGCATCACGCAGGCTCGGGCACACCGCCGGTGTCGCCGCCGGGATCGTCGGGCGTCGCCTCGATCGGCGCGGGCGGCAGCGGCTCCGGGGCGTCGGGGAGCAGTTCGGCCGGATCGTCCGGCACCGGCTCGTCCGGATCGATGATCGGGTCGGGTTCCGGAGGTGGCGTGCCCATGTGATCAGTCAACCAGCGCGGTGCGCCGCCCGCTGATCGCAGACCCGGAGCCACCGGTCTCGCGCCGCGCCTGCATCGCCAGCACGGCCCCTGCGGCGCTCATCGGAACCCAGATCGCTCGTTCCACGGCCGAGGGCGAGACGACGTTGGCGACGACGCCGAGACCTGCGTAGGCACCCGCGCCGAGCAGCACCCGTCGACGGCCCCGCCCGATGAGCAGACGGCCGACGGCGACGGCCGCGACACCGGCCAGGACCGGAACCGCCACCCCGCTCGCCAGCCGCAGCTGGCCAGGCAGCACCCCGGGGTGGCGGCCACCCCAGGCCGCGGCGCCCCACGGAGCCCCCATCACCAGGCTCGCCTGGAAGGCACCCACTGCCCCGCACCAGCACGCGAAGGCCAGGCCCCAGCGGTGTCCTGGCCGGAGTCGTCGCGAGGTGTCCACCCGACGATGTCTACCAGGGACACAGCCGCAGGATCCCGCGCTTCCGCCCTCGATGGGGAGCCGGTACGACGACTACGGTGAGCGCCCGATCCGCAGCTGCACGCCCCTGCCAGGGGCAGGTTCCGGACCACCGCTCAGGCCATCCCGCCGAGCTGAGCTCCTCCACCACCACGGGCACGTCTCGTCAGAAGAGAGACCGTCATGGGGATCGCCTCGCACCCCACCCATCGTCCCCCGACCCCGGGCGTGCCCGCCGGGGTAGGGCGGCAGCCGCGCCCCGGGCCCATCCGCAGGATCGTCGCGGCATCCCTGGCGACCGGGCTGGTGGCCGCCGGTGTCCTCACCCTGGTGGTCGTCGCCGGCGCGCGGGAGCACACCATCACGGGATCGGCACTGCTGGGCTTCGCGATCGGCTGGACGATGCTCGCCGTGCTGTCGGTCCGGATGACCGACCAACCCCAGCGCTGGGCGCTCGTCCCGGCGGCCGGCATGACCGCGACGGGGCTGGGACTGCTCGTCCTCGCCCCGGGTGACGACGCCCTGACCGCCGCCGGGTGGGTGTGGCCCGCTCTCCTGCTCGCGCTCGCGACCTGGATGGGCGTCCGCATCCGCCGGTCCCTGGCGGCCGGCAGCGGCCGCTGGTTGCTCTACCCCGTTGCAGCCCTCATGGCCGCCGCCTCGGTGGGCGGCGGCCTCGAGACCGTCGCGCTCGCCTCCGACCGGAGCAGCTACCCCATGCCCGGGCACACCTACGACGTCGGCGGATACCGGCTCCACCTGGTGTGCACCGGGTCCGGCGGCCCCACCGTCGTGCTGCAGAGCGGGCTCGGTGAGATGTCGTCGTCCTGGGCCCGGATCGCCCCAGCCGTCGCCGACACCACCCGGGTGTGCGCCTACGACCGTGCCGGGCAGGGCTGGAGCGAGGACCCACCGCAGATCCAGGACGGCGTGCAGACCGCCGCCGATCTGCACACCCTGCTCGACCGTGCCGGTGAGGCGGCGCCGTACGTCCTCGTCGGGCACTCGCTCGGCGGGAGCCACGCGATGACCTATGCCGCCCGCTATCCCGAGGACGTCGCGGGCATGGTGCTGCTGGATGCGTCCGACCCCTACCAGGCCGGAGCCACCGACCAGCCGGCCGACCCGACCGCCCCCAGCGAGCTCGCCGTCCTGCCCAGCCTCGCCCGGCTGGGTGTCGCCCAGCTCGTGCCCTCGTCGTTCTGGTCCAGCCTCCCGGAGCCGGCCGCAGGACAGGTCGCGGCGTTCTCCGGCAGCCCCCGGGGGTTGCGGTACGGAGCCACGGAGTCCGCTGCCATGCCCTCGGTGTTCGGTCAGGCCCAGGCGCTCACCAGCCTCGGCAGCACGCCGCTCGTCGTCCTCACCGCCAGTGGATCGATGCAGACGATCGACGGTTGGGCGGTCGCCCAGGACCGGATGGCCGCGCTGTCCACCACCAGCAGTCATCGGGTCACCCACGCGACGCATGCCGCCCTGCTGGGCGAGGAAGGCGGTGCGCAGATCTCGGCGCGCGCCATCGACGACGTCGTCCACACCGTCTCGACCGGTGCGGGCCTACCGGCCAACTGACCCGGCCCGGGCGGGGTCAGCACCTGGGAGCGCACGACACCACAACTGCCAGGCCGACTCACCGGCACACCCGCATCAACCCGGTGGCGACGTCCTCCGACCGGGGCCGGCGGGTGCCTGCTGGAACCTGCCGCCGGCCCCTGCCCGGACGACCACCGCCACCAGGCCCGCGCCCCACGCGAGCGCGACCAGCGACCACCACCCCCCGGTGGCCGATGCCGCTGCCGGAGCGACCAGGGAGGCCCCGCCCAGGGCGCCCGCAGCGGCGGCGGACGTGACCGCAGCCAGCCGCCACCCGCAGCCGACGAGGACTGCGGTCAGGACCGGCACCACCACCATGAAGCCCACCGCCGCGACGACGAACCAGTGCGCGTTGTGGTGCGGATCGGCCGTGGGCGGAAAGGTGGTGCGCTGAACCAGGGCCTGGCCGACGCCGAACCACACCGCCGGGCCCACGGCCGCGACGGCGAACCCGAGCAGCACGGCCCGCGGACCGGGCGCCGGACCGCGTCGCCACGGCCCGGCGACGACGCCCGCCAGGATGTAGAGCAGCGGCAGGGCCAGGAAGACCGGGTCGACCGGCCCCGCTTGTCCCCCGACGTTGTCCGGGTCCCCGACGATCACGGCGGCGGGCAGGACGGCGGCGCCGACCCCCAGCACGAGCGCTGCACGACCAGGACCACCCGGTCGCAGGAGGAGTCCCACGCCGCCGACGAGCAAGGCGGCCGACGCCACGGCGGCGGCCGCCAGATGCACGGCCTCCCCCGGGGTCGCCGCCCCCGCCAGCGCGGCCGGTGAGGGCGGCGGATCCCCCGCCGACCCGACCGGACTCCCCGCGAGCCCGAACACATCGGCCAGGACCGCGGACATCAGGAGCCCCGCCAGCAGCAGGCCAGGTACCAGCAGAACCCGGACGGAGACCCGTCGACCGAGCGGCAGCGCACGTGCCGGCGGATGCTCGACGCGATCGGCACGCATGCGCGTGATGCTCCTCCCGTTCGGCCCGGATCGGCCGGCCGCGAGCGCGTACCCGGAGAAGCCGGCCTGCTGCGGCTCGGGCTCCGGTCCGGAAGGCATGCCTCGGGCCGGTGGTCAGGGAACGACGTCGGGGATGATCTTCTGCATCTCCATCGGCGGTCGGGTGTACTGGTCGGTGATCCTGGGGCGCGGCGGCAGCTTGGGTGGTTCGGGGGTGAGGTCCCGGTAGGGAACCTGGCCGAGCAGGTGGTGGATCACGTTGAGCCGGGCGCGCTTCTTGGACTCGGCGTCGACCACCCACCAGGGGGCCTCGGGGATGTCGGTGGCGGCGAACATGGCGTCCTTGGCCCGGGAGAACTGCACCCAGCGGTTGCGTGCCTCGAGGTCCATCGGGCTGAGCTTCCAGCGCTTGGTCGGGTCCTCGAGCCGGGCCTGGAAGCGGCGCTCCTGTTCGGTGTCGCTCACCGAGAACCAGTACTTGACCAAGGTGATCCCGCTGCGCACCAGCATCCGTTCGAACTCCGGGCACGAGCGCAGGAACTCCACGTACTCCTCGTCGGTGCAGAACCCCATGACCCGCTCGACGCCGGCCCGGTTGTACCAGGACCGGTCGAACAGGACCATCTCCCCCCTCGCCGGCAGGTGGGTGACGTAGCGCTGGAAGTACCACTGTCCGCGCTCGCGCTCGGTGGGTGCCGGCAACGCGACGATGTGTGCCGACCGCGGGTTGAGCGTCTCGGTGATGCGCTGGATCGCACCCCCCTTGCCCGCGGCGTCCCGGCCCTCGAAGACCACCACGACCCGGAGGCCCTCGGCACGGATGTACTCCTGCTGCTTGACCAGCTCGACCTGCAACCGGGCGAGCTCGCGCTCGTACAGCGCGGCGTCGACCTTGCGCCCGGCAGGTGGGGCCGTGCGCCCTTGCGTCCCGGACCCACGGTCTGCGGCCATGGAGCTGAGCATCGACCTGCGGCGCGACGGCGACAACCCCGAGCAGCTGGGGGCCGGCCGGGTCGAGGTGGACGGGCGGGGGGCGGCCGGCCGGTCAGGGGTTACCGGTCACGGCCCGACGGTGCCGGCGAGTGCGGTGAGACCGACCATGGCGCCGAACACCGCCACGTTGACCAGCATGGCCACGGCGAGCCATACCCAGCTGCGGTCCAGCAGGCCGGGCGCCGTGTCGGCCGCGGGCTCCGCCTCGGGCGGTGCGGTCGAGGCAGCGGGGGCGGGATCGCGGAGTACTCCATCGGGTCGGTGCTGGACCTGTACGGCCATGGTCGCTCCCTGTTCCGGCCGGCAGCGGGGTCGGCGGCCCGGGCGGAGCGAACCGCCCACCCGGGAAGCTAGGGACGGCGGCAGGCCACCGCATCGGCCAGAAGTCCCCAGCTGGGAGGACCGAGGTCCCGAGCGCGGCGCAGGCCCGGCACAGCCCCCGACCGCTCGACCGTGCTGGTTCCGGAGCCCGCGAACGTCCTGGTGCGCCGCCCGGGGGGTGGCGAGCCGGGCGGCACCGAGACCGCCGAGATGTCCCGTCCCCCGGGGCCACCACATCACGGATGGACACGACGGATCACCTCGCGGAGAGCGATCTGGTGTGGACGATCTGCAGCCGGTCGTGGTCGGCGGACGCTGCCGTGCCGGACGAGGTGACGGAGCGGTGACGCCTCGTGCTCACGATCACCGGCAGGGAACCGGCCGTCCAGAACCGAGGTGAGTGGCGATGCCGCTGCGGGACTACGGCGTCCTGGCCGGCCGGGTGGTGGGCTCCCGGTCCGAGGGTGGGTCCGACAGCCCGCACTTCCAGATCCACGTGCAGGGCGCCGGCATCGCATTCCGGGTGGCGGTCAACGTGCTGTCCCAGCAGTCGCCCTCGGAGCTGCTGTACCTCGCCGACGAGGGCTTCGCGCATCCGATGCTCGATGGCATCCTGCACCTCCCCGACGGCTTCACCTCGCTCCCGGGCCGGGCGGGGAGCGGCGCGCTGGACTTCATCCGCGGCAACCTGTTCGACCGGACCGCGATGCGGCCGATCCCGTCCACGGCGCCCGGGCCGGACAACGACCTGGCCGACGCGCTGGACCACTTCGTCAGCCGGGCCCGCAGCGACCCCGCGGCCCGGCTGTTCGCTTTCGGCGAGCGCTGGGGCCCCGAGGCCGGTATCGCGGACAAGATCTTCGGCTTCACGCCGGGCAACGGCGTGCACGACGTGCACATGAACCAGGGGAACTCAGCGCGGTTCCGCCGGGACGACGGTGTCTGGCAGGACGGCGGCCTGCTGCTGCACTTCCCGGGCGCCGGCCAGACGGTAGCCGTGTTCCTCGCCTTCCAGAGCCAGGCCTGGCACACCGACGACTCCACCGGCCATGCGCTCGCGGACGTGTCCGGCGGCGACCACCGGGTCCGCATCGTCGCTGCGTTGGTCAACGGCCCCGGTCCGGCGCCGGAACGGGAGACGGTCACGCTGGTCAACACTCTCGGGGTCGATCTGGACCTGGACGGCTGGGCGCTGCTGGACGCTGCCGGCCACAGGATGCCGCTGGCCGGGACGGCGCTCGCGGCCGGTGAGGCGGCCCGCATCCTGCTGACCGCGCCGATTCAGCTCGGCAACTCCGGGGGGCTCGTCACGCTGCTCGACCCGGCCGGGCTCAAGGTCGACGGCGTCGCCTACACCCGGGAACAGGCCGGCGACGACGGCGTCACGATCGTCTTCTGAGCCGAGCACGCGAGAGGAGCACCGTGAGCGGCTCGACCACCCCGGCACGTCGCCCGTGGCTGCCGGCGGCCCTGCGCGCGCACGGCTGGACCCGGTCCGACGTGGGGACGCTCAGCTACCTGGTCCTGGACGAGATCGTGGGTTCCTCGGCCACCCTGCTGCTGTCGGACTGGCCGTGGGCCGACGTCCAGGGCCGGGTGCGCTTCGCCGTCGACGACGGCACCCGCGCGGTCACCGTCGACGTGCGCGCCCTGGAGCAGGCCCTCTACCGCGGCTGGCTGGAGCGGCCACCGCGGGTCGGGGACGTGTTCGCCGCCGTCGTGCCGTCGGGACTGCGCGAGCTGCAGGAGCTGGACGGGGCGCCGCGGTGGCACCGCCCGATCGCCGACCTCGTGGACGGGCCGGTCTACGACCTCACGCCGGAGGGCCGGACGGTCGCCTCGCTGGCTGCCTCAGCGGTGGTGTCCCCCGTCCTGCCCGCCGTCGAGGCGAACCGGATCGGACTGGCCGTCCGGCAGGACGCCGACGCTCCCCCGGCGCCGCGGCGGGGCTCCGTGGGACCGGACCCCCGGGAATGACCGAACCGGCCTGGGCGGTCCCGGCGGCGCTGCTGCGACCCGACAGCGCCGGCACGTTCGCGGCCGAGTGCCGGGCGGCACCGGATTCGCTGCTGTACTTCCTGCTCAACGTGGGCGACGGCGACACCCAGCTCGTGCTGCTGCCCGAGCACGCCGGCCGGCGTCGTGCGGTGGTGGTCGACGTGGCGACCACCCGCAAGCTGGGCAGTCTCCTGGAGGCGCTGGCCGCGGCCGCGCTGCTGCCACCCCTGACGGCACCCCGGTTGTTCCCCCTGGTGGTGGGCACCCACCCGCACGCGGACCACATCGGCGGCATGCCGGAGTTCCTGCGCCGGTTCGGCGGACAGGTCGACGAGTACTGGGAGCCCGGGTACCGCCATCCCAGCGCCACGTTCGTCGAGACGATGGTGGCGCTGGAGGACGCCGGGATCGTGCTGACCCAGCCGACCAGCGGCACCACGCGGACGATCGACTCGGTCCGGGTGTCAGTCCTCACGCCCGGGATCGGGCTGCGGAACCGCTTCGACACCTACGGCGTGGACATCAACGACTCCTCGATCAGCGTGAAGCTGGAGTACCCCGCCGTGCGCGTGGTGGAGCAGGCCGAGCCCGGGGACGGCGGTTCCCGCAACCGCCTGCTGGTCCGATCGGCCGACCCGTGGGCACTGGTGCTGGGGGCCGATGCGCAGACGACCTCGTGGGCCCAGGCGGCCGTGGACTTCCCCGAGCTGCACCGGCGGTCGGGAGGGGGCCCGTTCACCGGGCCACCGCGCGGGGGCGCGGACCTGATGCGTGCGCACGTGCTCAAGGTGTCCCACCACGCGTCCAAGCACGGCATCAACCTCGAACTGGTCGAGCGGGTGGCCCCGTGGGTCGCCCTCGTCTCCTCCGTCGGCGGTGGTGGCCGGTACGGGTTCCCGCACACCCTGGCGACCGAGGCGCTGCGGGAGGCCGCACAGCCGACCACGAGCGGGGGCAAGGTCCGCAAGAAGGACCACGAGCTGGGCATCCACTACACCGCCGGCCTGGAGGTCCACGACACGGGCGCGGCCACGCCGCTGGGCTCGGTGGCCGTCATGGTCCCGGCCCGGCGGGGCGCGCCGTTGCGGCTGTGGCGCTTCTGCGACCAGCCCCAGGACGCCGTGGACCTGGCTCTGGGACGGGAGGTGACCCGGCTGCGCGGGCCGTGAGGGCCGGCCCACCGGCGCGGCCGGGGGTAGTGGCGGTGCGTCACCGCGTTCCGGACCCGGTTCCCGACGCCGGGGTTCGAGCGGGCAGGTGGCGACCCGATGCGGGCGGTCCCCGGGGGGGTATCGGGTGACGACGACCAGGCGCCCAGCGCGGGGTCTCGTGACGGACCGGTGACGCCGGGCTCCCTACGGTCCCCGGACCGACGTGCCCGCCACCACCGGGTGCTCCGAGGAGGCACCGTGACCGACCCATCCGGCTGGTTCGGCACCTCCCAGCTGGAGCAGCTGCTGACCGGCCGGGCCGAGCAGGCCGGCCGGTTGGACGCCCGGTGCGCGGCGCTGCTCGAGCGGGTGCGGCGGGTGTGCCCGGGGGCCGTGCCCCTCCCCCCGCCGAAGCCGGGCGGACTGGCCGAGCCGGTGGTGCTCAAGGGCGCCGAGGTGGACACGCTGCTGCGGGCCGCCCTGGCCGAGGACCAGGACCAGGCCGTGCTGCTGACCGATGGGGACGACGAGTTGCTCGTGGACCCCGGCCGGACCCGGACGATCGTCGGGCCGGGGTTGCTGCTGGTCGTGCTGGCCGTCGACTGCGACCAGACGGGCCCTGCCGAGGTCACCGTGGCCTTCGCGCTGGGCAGCGACCAGCTCACCACCGGCATGCTGGCGGTCACCGAGCAGATCCCGCGCGGTCCGGTCGTCGTGGTCGGGCGCTGGGGTGAGGCACTCGTGGCGCTGGCCTGGGAAGCGGTGCTGACGGTCGCGGCCGGCCTGACCCGGCACGCCGGTAGCGATGTCGACGTCCTGCCGCTGGTCCCGGGCGCCCTGCTGGCCGAACGCGGGTTGCTCACGGTTGTGCCGCAGGCCCGGCACGAGGCCGATCGGCCCGGCCGGCGGTGAGCCTCGACCTCGGCGTGGGCCTCCCGGAGGATCTGCTCGACCTGGGCCGGGCCGTCGGCATCGTCCTGCCGGGCGAGGGGCCGGCCGGACTCCGGGAGGAATGGTTCGAGGACCCGGGCCGCTATCTGGGCGGCGTCTTCGTCGACCGCGGGCAGCGCGAGGCGTTGCTGCGCCTGGCGGCCCGCCGGCTCGGCGACCCGGCCGACGCGCTGGACCTGCCCGACCTCCCCGACGGGCAGCAGTGGATCCCGCTGGGCAGCGGCGCGCCGCTGTACCTGGTCGTCACCGACGAGCCCGACGGCGCCGTGCTGGGCCTGGGCCTTCGGGCGCCGGCCGCCCCCGATGCCCTGCTGTCGGTGACCGCGCACATCCCGGTGCTGCGGACCGGCGGGGCCGCCCCGGGCTTCGTGCTCGGCACGGCCACCGGGGCGGTCTCGGTCGCGGTCTCGGTCCGCCCCGGCATCGGTGTCAGCTCCGGCGGCGTCTCGCTGGACGCCGCGGCGCTGGCGTTCTCGGTCCCCACCGACGGCTCGGCGCCCACGTTCGTGCTGGAGCTCGAGGGACTGCGGACCGGTCCCGGCAGCGCCCCGCGCTCGGTCCGCGTCGACAGCAGCCGGCCCGCCGAGGACGTGCTCGACGTCGCGCTCTCCGCGCTGGCCGGGCTGGTCGAGGACCGGGCACCCGACGGACCGCTCGCCGCGCTGCTCGCCCTGATGGGGCTGGGCGACTCGGTATCGGTGCCCGCCCTGCCGCTTGCCAGCCTCCTGCGCGAGGGCAGCGCTGCGGTGCGCGGCTGGCTGCGGGGGCTGATCTCCGACGCGGCGGGGGTCCGCGGATGGGCCGCACACCTGGCCGAGCTGCTGGGGCTGGACCCCTCGGTCGCGGTGACCGGGGTCGGCAGCGCGACCGATCCTTTCGCGATCGCGCTGCCCGTGCGGTCGGCCACCGTGGCCGTCACCCTGGAGCTGGGCAGGTCGGCGAGCACCGGTGACCCGGTGCTCCGGCCCGGCCTTCGGGTCCGGGCGCCGGCACCCGACGGCTTCCCGGGCCGGGCCGAGGCCGCCCTGGTGCTCGCCGAGATCACCGCGGGCAGCCCGATCCGGGCCCGGCCGCTGCCCTCCGGGGGAGCGCTGGTCCACCTCGGTCGCGACCTCCCCCTCGCGCCGGGGGTGCAACCGCTGGTCGCCAGCACCCTGCCCGACGGGACAGCGGTCTCGATCGCGGCGCTGGACGCCGGATTGGCCCTCGACGACGGGCGGCCCGTCCTGCTGCTGGCGGCCCTGGACGTCGCCGTCGGCGCTGACAGCCATCCGCGCGTGGACCTGACCATGCCCGACGCCGTGCGGGAGGTGGTGGTCGGCGCGCTGGACGGCATCGTCGGTGCCCTGCTCAGCACGCTCGGCGGGGCCGCTGACGCCGAGGCGCTCCTGGCCCTGCTCGGGCTGCGCCGTCCCGGCGGGCTGGGCCCGGGTGCGGCCTGGCCGCACGACGTCTCGCTGGCCGAGTTCTTCACCGATCCGCTGGGGGCCGTGGCCGGGTTCCACACCGCCGTGCTGGCCGCCGGTGACTGGGGTGCGCTGGCCGCCGAGCTGGGCACGCTGCTGTCCGGTGGTGCCCGCCCAGCGGTTCCGGGTGGGGGCACCGGGGACGACCCGTGGACGGTGCTGCTGGCTCAGGGCCCGGCCGGCACCGCCGAGCTCACCGCCCACCGGTCGGGCACCGGCACGTTGGCCCTCGGCCTGCGGTTGCGGCCGGCCCCGCTGCGCCCGGGCGGGCCGCTGGAACTGGCGACTGCTGTCGACGTGGAGCTGCTGCAGCTCGATCCGGCGGCCCGGGGTGCCACGGCCGTGCCAGGCCTCTCGGTCGCCGTCACCGTCGGCCGGGACCTCGCGATCGACCTGGGACCACTCGTGCTGGGCCTGCAGGCCCTCACCGCCGGGGTGCACTGGCGCCGTGGTGGCCGGCCGTCGCTGCGGATCGCCGTGCAGGAGGCGGTGGCCGACGTGGACGGCGAGCGCGTGCCGCTGCCGATCCCGGCCTACGACAGCGTCACCGGGCCGCCCGCGCTGCCGGTGGACTTCCCCTGGGTGGTGGTGGTCCGGCTCTTCGCCGACGCGCTGCTGAGCCGCGGCGTCGACTGGTTGGCGGGTCTGGCCACGCTGGCCGGCTGGGACGGCCACCCGCCCGACGGCATCAGTACCTTCCCGCCGGGCACGCCCGCGGACGAACTGCCCTCGCTGCCGGTCGAGCGGTTGCCCGGTGACCCGGCCGGGGTGCTGCGCGAGTGGGTCGCGGGCCTGCTCGGCGATGTCGAGGGCACGGCGGTGCTGCGCCTGACCGCGTGGATCGGTGCGCTCACCGCCGGCACGGCCCCCGGGGGCGGCCCGTTCGGGGTGGACGTGTCCGGCGGCGGCACCTCCGAGGATCCATACGCCGTCGGTATCGGAACCGGTGCCGGTGCTGCGGAACTGCTGGTCTGGTTCGAGCCCGAGGGCAGCACCCTGCTCGGGGTCGAGGACCTCGTGCTGCCGCCCGAGCTCACCCGGCCGCTGGACCTGCTGGAGGGTGACCTGCCGACCCCGGCGCTGCTGGCCCGGCTGCTGGGCGAGGCGGCCCGTTCGGTGCCCGAGCTGGCGCCGGTGGTGGACGGGCGACCACGGCTGGGCGAGGGCCTGACCGCGTTGCTCACCCGGCTGGCCGACAGCGACGGGCTCGTCCCGCTGGCCGCGCAGCACTCGCCGGGCACCCCCGGACAACCCGCCCTCGAACACCCCGTCCTCGAGCTCACCCACCTCGAGGCACCGCTGGGCTTCGAACCCGCCGTCCACCTGCCGCCGGGCACCGACCCCACCGCCGTGCTCTACGTCAGCGAGGCGGTCCCCGGGCTGGCCGACTGGCCGCACCGGGGCGCCGCACCGGTGCTCGACCTGACCGAGCCGGGACTGCCACCCGAGGCGTTCGCGCTGCCCGGCCCGCCCGGAGCGGGACCGTGGTTCGCGCGGCTCGGCAGCCGGGCGGCCGCCGGCGGCATCGAGGGCCAGGCGGGCCGGCTTGCCCGGGTAGTTGCCGCCCTCGACACCGGCTTGCCCGGTGGCACGACGTTGACCGTCGTGGCGCACGGCCCCGCGGGGCTCGCCGCCCACCGGCTCGCCGCGGACCCCGCGTCCACGATCGGCCACCTGGTGACGCTGGCCGCGCCGCTGGCGGGCGTGACGACCGGCTTCCTGGACGAACCCGGCACCGGTGACGCGATCCGCGCGTTGCAGGCCCTCGCGCCGATGCTCTCCGACGCCGCCCGGGACAACCCGTTCACCGCGGACGGGCTGGCGATCGTCGACCTGCTGGGCGTCCTGCTCGACGGTCGCGACGGCGCGCTGGCCCCGGTGGCCGACTACCGGCTCGAAGGACCGCCGCAGCCGCTGCCCGACGACGTCGGCAGCACCACGATCCTGGTCGGCCTGGGCGCCGGGACGGTCAGCCGGGGCATCGCCTCGATCGTCCGGCACGCCATCGCCGACGGGCTGGCCCGGCTGCGTGCCGATCGCCGTCCCCCGGATGCGATCGGGATCGGCGCCCGTGTGCGGCTGGGCACCGACGGGCCGGCGCCCGGCCGGCTCGCCGCCCAGGCCGCCGTGCGCGTCGACCTGCACCGATTCCGGCTCCGCGAGAGCGCTGCCGAGGTACCCCTGCCCCGCATCCGGGGCTCGGTGGTGTTCCGGCGCAGCGACGGCTGGCTCAGCGGTGGGCCGCGACCCGACCACGACCCGGGCGTGGCCCGCGATCCCCGGTTGCGCCGCGCTGACCTCGCGGTGTCCGCCGAGCCGGGGCCGGGCGGCCTGCAGATGCGGGCCGGGCTGACCCTGTACGAGGCGTCCGCGTTGGGCATCGCCTCGGCGGTGCGCCGGATCGAGCTCACCGACGGCGGAGGCCTCGACGAGGTGACGCGCGTCCTGCTGGACCGGCTGGCCGATGCCCTCGGTGAGGCCGACGCCGGGCCGACGGCGGCTGCCGTCACCGATGTGCTCCGGGCGCTGGGCGTCCTGGACACCGCGGGGTTCGTGATCGACGGCGTGGAGCAGTTGCTGGTGGATCCGGCCGCGCTGACCCGCCCCCGGCTGACCGACCCGGTCCTGCTCGCGGCGCTGCGGGCGCTGACCGGTTCGGCGCCGGCGATCGGTGACGACGTCACCGTCTCGGCCGGCGGCCTGCAGGTGGGCCTGCGGCTGGGCCAGGCGCTGGTGCTGCGCACCGCGGCCGGTGGGATCCGGCTGGCCGGCGGCCCGGTCCTGTCCGGGGAGATCGTGCTTCCTTGGGCAACCGGACCGCTCGCCACGGTCCGGCTGGGCCCGGCCGGACCGGGTGGCCCCGGAGCCCCCGCCCTCGTCCTGTCCGTCGACCCCGCGCGGCCGGAACCGCTCGGCCTCGTCCTGCAGGCACTCGACGTCCCGGTGGCGCTGATGCCCTTCCCGGACACCCAGGCGCTGACCGACCTGCTGGTGCGCCTGGTGCCCGCCGAACTGCTCCGACTGGGGCTGTCCTTCGCCGCGCAGGCCGCCCCGGCCGTGGTGGAGCCGCTGCTCACCGGGCTGGGTCTGCGCCTACCCGGTGACCCCGCAGGACACCTGCGCCATCCGCTGGCGCTGCTCGTCGACCCGGCGGCCTGGCTGGGACAGCAGTCCGTGCTCGGGGGCGGTGCCGGTGCGGTGGCGGTGCTCGTCGACGGCCTGCGCACCCTGCTCGGCGTCGACGGGGCGGCGGGGACCCTACCGCTGCCCTGGGGGCTGTCGGCATCGGTGGCACCGGACCCGGGTGGCGACGGGGTCGTGCTGCGGCTGGGCGGCGACCAACCGCAGATCTCCGGCAGTGTCACCGTGCAGACCGCGGTCGAGGTGCTCTTCCCCGGGAGCGGGGAGCCCCGGGCCACCCTCGCCGTCAGTGCGCAGGTGAGCGCCGCGGGCGGCACCGGAGTGCTCGAGGCGGCCGTGGGCGCCGCCCCGCGGCTGGCCCTGCGGATCACCCCCGGCGGCGCGGCGGAGATCGTGCTGCCGCTGGTCCCGCCGGGCGGGCCCGGCGGGCTGGCCGGGGCCGCAGCCGGTGTGGCCCGACTGCTCCCCCTCGTCCTCGACGCGCTGGCCGATGCCGGGCCGCCGTTCGATGCGGTCGGTCCGGCCGTCGCCGCCCTGGGGGACGCACTGGCGCTGCGCACCGGCGGGTCCTTCGACGGCGACGCGCTGGCCGCCCTGGCCGCGGACCCGGCCGGCGCGCTGGCCGGTCGGCTGCGCTCCGCCGGCGGCCCCGGACTGAGCGCCCTGGCCCAGCTGGTCGCGCCCGCGCTGCCCGCCGGCGCGCTGACCGTCGACGTGCCCGGCCGGCGGGTGACGACCGCGTTCCCCGGTTCCCCGCTCGCCATCTCGCTGCAGGTGCCGGGCGTCGGTGCGGCTGCGCTGTGCGCGGTGGTGACCGGCTTCGAGCCCGTGGCCGGGCTGCGGGTGGACGGCACCGTGTGCGTCGCGCCCCAGGGCCTGCGCCGACTGGACCTGCGGATCGAGGCCACCGACCCGGCCCTGCTGGCCGTGGACGGGCTCGCCTTCTTCCCCTTCGCGGCGGTGCTGCTCGGCCCCGACGCGCCCCCGGGCGGCGACCGCTTCGAGATCGGTTCGTGGCTGGCACCGTCCGGCTCCGTCGACCGCCGGGCGCTGGTGCTCCGGCTGCCGGTGGACGGGTCCGCGGACGTCGTCTGCCGCCCCGAGGCGGCCCCGGACGACGCCGACGTGCGGCCCTGCGCCGCGGTGGCCGCCCGCCGCTACGTCCTGCCGCTGCTGGTCGACCTGGTCACCGGCCTCGACCCGGTGGCAACCGCCCTGGACCGGGCGGTCCTCGCGCTGGGCGGCACCAGCATCGGCGCGCTGCTGGACGGCGTCCTGCTCGCCCGCCCGCAGCCGACCGGCCCGTACTCGCTCGACCCGGCCGCCCTGGAGCCCGCCGCGCTGCTGGACCGGCTGCTGCAGCTCGGCCTGCGCCTGGCGCAGCGGGTCGGCTCCGCGCTGGTGCTGCCGGTCCTCCAACCCCTCGCCGTGGAACTCGTCGTCGATTCCGCGGGAACCACCGAGCGGGCCGGCGTGCGGCTGACCGCCCCGCCCGGGCCGGGCCTGACCCTGGTCGACACCGGTGACCTGGGGATCGCCGTCGAGGCCGACACCAGCTGGTTCCGCACGCCCCCGCGGCCCGCGGACGGGGGGGTGACCTTGCTGCTCGTGACCCGGGACGGCAGCGGGTTCCGGCTGGATCCGGAGCTACGGGTCGAGGGCCTGGGCGTGCGGATCTCCGCCCCCGCCACCGGCAGGCTGATCGATCTCGGGGTGACGATCCGCTCGCTCGCGCTGCACGGGGTGCTGACCCGGTCGGGCAGCGGTGCGGGTGCGGTGAGCCGGCTGGGCGTGCACCTGGAGCTCGACGGCCTGACCGTCCCGCTGGGCAGCGCCGCCTCGGACAACCCGGTGGCCGGCAAGATCCTCTCCTCGGGCTCGGACTCCTCCTCGGCCGGCGACCCCACCCCGCTGGCCCCCGCGTTCTCCCCCGCCGTGGTCGCCTGGCGCGAGGACGGCGACGTCTCGCTGCTGGTGCGCGCCGGAACCGGCAGCGGACCGTGGTGGCTGCCCGTGCAGCGCAGCTTCGGCCCCGTGTACGTGGAGCAGGTCGGTGTCGGCGCCGTCGGGTCGGCAGCCGAGACCTCGGCCGTGCAGCTGCTGCTCGACGGCGGCCTGCAGATGCTGGGGTTGTCGGTCGGCGTGGACGACCTCGGCGTCACCATCCCGGTGGACACCCCGCTGCAGCCCGGCACGTGGAAGCTCGGCCTGGCCGGGCTCGCCCTGGGACTGGACGCCGGGGGCCTCACCGTCGCCGGCGGGCTGCGGGAACGACGTCGGCCCACCCCCGAGGGAGCGCAGCCGCTGCCGCCGGACTACGTCGGCATGCTCCGGGTGTCCTTCGCCCAGTACGGGATCACCGCGATCGGTGGGTACGGCGAGTTCCCCGACGGCACCGGGGACACCTACACGTCGTTCTTCCTGTTCGGCGCACTGTCCGCGCCGCTCGGCGGCCCGCCGGCCTTCTTCGTCACCGGCATCGGGGCCGGTGGCGGGATCAACCGGCGGCTGGTGGTGCCGCCGGACCTGACGCAGCTGCCGTCGTTCCCGCTCATCGCCGCCATGGACCCCGACTCGGACCTGGCCACCGACCCGATGGGCGCGCTGGACCGGCTGGGCGAGGTGTTCCCGGCCGAGCGCGGCACCTTCTGGTTCGCCGCCGGTATCCGGTTCACCAGTTTCGTGGTCGTCGAGTCGATCGCGGTGCTCTCCGCCGAGATCGGGGACGGGCTGGAGGTCAACCTGCTCGGCCTGTCCCGGATGGACCTGCCGACACCGCAGACCCCGATGGCCCGGATCGAGCTGGCGCTGCGGGCGCGGTTCTCCACCCGCGAGGGCGTGCTGTCGGTGCAGGGCCAGCTCACCGACAACTCGTGGATCATCAACGAGTCCTGCCGGCTGACCGGCGGTTTCGCTTTCGTCACCTGGTTCCGCACCGGCCAGTTCGTCCTCACCCTCGGTGGCTACCACCCGCGCTTCGCCCGACCGGCCGAGTTCCCGGTCGTGCCGCGCCTCGGGTACGCCTGGCAGGTCAGCGACATGATCTCGATCAAGGGCGACTCGTACTTCGCGCTCACCGCGTCCTGCGTCATGGCCGGCGCCCGGCTCGACGTCAGCATCGACGCCGGCTGGCTGTGGGGCCGGCTGGTCGCCGGATTCGACGCGCTGATCGCCTTCGACCCCTTCTCCTACCGGCTCACCGTCTACGCCGCGGTCACCGTCGGCTTCACGATCGAGATCTGCGTGCGCTTCCTGGGCTGCGCGCGGATCCGGTTCAGCATGACCCTCGATGCCGAGCTGGACATCGAGGGACCGGAGCTGCGCGGCACCGCCAAGCTCGACCTGGACGTCACCAGCTTCACCGTCCGCTTCGGCGCCACCGGCGCGCAGCCCTCGCGCACCCCGCTGCGGTGGACCGAGTTCTACGACAAGTACCTGGTGGCCGGTGATGAGGACCGGCGGGTGCTGGACGCCACCGTGACCGCCGGGGGGCTGGCCCTGCCCGCCGGCGGGCAGGCCGAGGACGGGTCGGTGGCCGCGCCGTGGCGGGTGCTGCCGGAGTTCGTGCTCACGACCTCCACCCGGGCCGCCTGCACCGAGGTCAACGGCGCGCGTGCGGCCGGGGCGGCCGGGCTGCCGCTCGGCGTCGGACCCATGCAGGTGGCCCGCATCTCCTCCGAGCACACCGTGGCCCTGCGGGGGCCGGACGGGACCGATGCGACGGCAGCCGTCCGCGTCGTCGCGGTGCTGGGCTTCGCGCCGGCCGGCATCTGGGAGACCGTCGACGGGCCCGAACCGCCACCGGAGGCCAAGGTCCGCCCGGCCGCCGTCGGCGCGACGGTGACCGCCGTGGCCGGCACCGTGGGCGGCGCCGTCCCGCTCCCGGTGGACGACGTCGATCCGCCCGGACCGCGGCATCCGCTGCCCTTCCACGCCGAGCGGGCCGAACGCCCCCAGCTGGAGGAGGCCGTGCAGGAGGCGGCCGCATTCGCCGCGGCGCAGCCGACCGGCACGCCGGAGATCCTCGCCAGTGCCGCCTCCTTCCTCGCCGCCGGTGTCTTCCAGCCCACCCTGCTCAGCGCGGTGGAGCGGCGGGCGTTCGCCGCGGACCGGGTGTCGGCGCCCCGGCTGGCGCCGCTGACGGAGGGGATCGTCGACCCGGTCAAGCCCGCGGCGCAGGTGCGGGACCGGGGCCCGATCCCGCCCGGTCCGGCGCCCGACACCACCGTCCACCGTCCGGTGCTCGATGCCCAGCTGCGGCTGGTTCCCCCGGGGGGCTCGGTGGCCCGGGTCGGCACGACGGTGTCGCGCGACCGGCTCGGCGCCCGGCGGGTCGTGCGCCGGCCGGCGCCATCGCTCGTCGACGTGGCGGACGCGGTCGGCCGCACCCCGGTGGCGGCCCGGCTGGTGCTCCGGCCGGCCCCCGCGGTCGCCACCCGGCGCACCGTGATCGCGGCCGGCGGGACCCCGCCCACCCGGTTCGCCGGCGGTCTCGCCGAACGCCGTCGCGGGCTGCTCGCCGCGCCCGCCGAGGCCGACGCCCTGGACGGGGCCACCGCCGGGCTGACCCGCGGCGTGCCGGTGCGGCCCGGAGACGTCCAGGTGTGGCGGCTGCCCAACTCGGCGGCGGACCTGCCCACCGGGCCTGCCGCCGCACGCCGGCCCGGGATCGCGGTGCGGGGCGACCAGGACACCCGGGTCGTCGTGCTGGACCGGGGCGGTGCAGCGCTCTCCGACGTCACCGGGACGAGGGTCGAGGTGCTGCTGCCGGTCGGCGCGCACCGGATCGTCGTGGCCGGTCTCGGCCGCAGCGAGGAGGGCACCGCATCCTTCCCGATCGGGTTGCCGGGCTGGCACGCCGGGAGCCTGCTGGCCCAGGTGTCGGTCGGCAGCTTCCTGGCGCCGTCGGCGGTGGTCACCGCGAACGGTCACGCTCCCGTCCGGCGCCAGCGGGCGGTCGGCGCCGCCCTGGTGCGGGCCGGCGAGGCGGTCCTCGGCAGCGGAGCCGTGCTCACCCGGCTACCGGCCGGTCTCACCGCGGTGCTGGTCGCGCTCGACACCGACGGCGGGGTCGACGTGGACCTGGCGGGGCTCGTCCTCGGGGTCGAGGGCGCCACCCGTGTCGGCGAACCGCTGGTGGTGACCGCCAGCGAGCGCACCTACGCGGTGTTCGGGCTGCGTCCGGGCCGACAGGCCGTGACCGTCACCGTCGCCTCCGACGAACGCTGGCAGCTGGCCGCCGTGGTCGGCAGCACCGCGACCCCCGCCGAGTTCGCCGCGCGGGTCACGCATGCCGGGGTCGCCGACCTGGTGGCCGACCTGGTGACCGGGCCGCTGGGCGCCAGCGAGGTCCGCTGGATCGGCGGGCCGGACCCGCACCGACCGATGACCGAGCAGCGATGACGACACCGAGGACGACATCCAGGACGCCACGCAGGACGACACCCAGGACGGACCGCAGATGACCACGAACCGGGTCACGATCTTCCCGGCCATGCGGCCACTGACCGCCGGCCGGTACCGCCTGCGGCTGGGCCAGCAGATGACGGCCGAGACGGGCAGCAACCCGCTGGGCGATGTCGCCGCGGAGGACCGGTACCTGGAGGTGACCGCGCCACGGACCGCCATGGCGGGCACCGAGTTGTTCAGCACCTATCCGCCGCCGAACTCCGCCGGGCCGTTCACCACCCGGTTGCCCCAGGTGGCGCTGCGACGGCGGACCCTGCCGTGGGAGCGGTCGATGCCCGGGCCACCCTCCCCGGAGCCCGCCGGCACGCCCAACCCGTGGCTGGCGCTGGTGGTCGTGACCGCCGACGAGGCCACCTTCCTCACCGGCGTGACCGCGCCCGACGCCTTCAGCCCGGCAGCGGCGACCGCGCTCGGCATCGTCGACGACGGCAGCCGGGGAGATGCCCTGGAGGTCACCCGCACCGGGGTGGACCAGGTGTTCCCCCGCAAGGACGAGCTGCACCTGCTGGCCCACGTGCGCCAGGTCGCGGTGGACGACACCGAGCTCGCCGGCAACGACGACGACGGGTGGGTCGCCGTGCTGCTGTCCAACCGGCTGCCCCGCCCCGGGATGCGGTACCGGGCCTGTGTCGTGTCGCTCGAGGGCCAGTTCGGCGTGCTCGCCGACCCCCGGCCGGGAGTCGACGACCGGCCGGGCCGGGTGTCGATCTACGACGACCTGCCCGTGGCCACCCTGGATGCCGCCCGCTACGCGGCCACCGGGAACCCGGTGCCGCTGGTCGCCACCGACCAGCCGGTCGCCACCCCCGCGGGCCTGCTCGGCGGCGCCCGGAAGTCCCGTCCCGATGCGTGGGTGCACGTGCCGGTCGGGGGCGGTCGGGGCACGGACGCTGCGCCGGTGTCCGCCGGCGACGTCGCCGTTGCGGCGTTCGGCGGTGGCTTCGTGCGGCCCGGCATCGACCTGGGCGTCCTGGAGCCGCTCGTGTCGCGTTTCCGGTTCCCGGTGCTGGCCAGCTGGGAGTTCGTCTGCGAGGGCGACGGTGACTTCGCCTCCCTCATGCAGAACCTCGACGTGGGCCTGCTCGGCACGCTGCCGGCACCCGACGGGGTCGCCGGCACCGCGGCCGGTCCGCCGGCGGTGACCCTGGAGAGCGGTCACCTGGCGATCGCCCACCGGCGTCGGCGGGGCGGGCTCGGCACGGCGTGGTACCGCGGCCCGCTCACCCCGCGGGAGGTCGCCCGCCGTCCCGCGACCGTGCCGTTCAGCGCGGCCGACCAGGCTCGTCGGATCGCCACCGACGGTCGCGAGGACCTCTCGGAGGCCGCGGCGTTCGAGATCGGCCGCCTGCTCGCCCTGTCGGCCCCGCGGTTCGTCGCGGCACTGCGCGGCTGGGCGGCCTCGGGCTTCGCCATCCGCCGGGCCCGCGGTCGGATGCGCGACCTCGGTGTGCTGGACAGGCCGACGGTCGCGGCCGCCCGGGTCGGCATCGACCTGCTCAGCCGGCTGGCCGGGGACGGGGGCGCCGTGCTCGGCACCCAGGTACCAGCGGTCGACCTGGGCCCGCTCGCGAAGGCCGCGGCGGACGTGTCCCCGGAGAGGTTGGCCGCCGGCCTGGGTCTGGACGCGTCGTTCGTCGCCGACGTGCTGGGCGAACGGCCCACCACGGTCGGTCTCGACCGGGTCGAGACGGCCCCGCTGACCACGGCCGCGGACGAGCTGGCCCGCGACCCCAGGCAGCTGGACCACCTCGCCGGCGCGCTGGCCGGCACGCTCCGCGACCTGGTGGCCGGCGCCGAGGGCGGTGTCCGGTGAAGATCTTCGTCGCTGCCTCCACCACGCTGACCGGGGCGTTCACCCAGGTGACCCCGCCCGCCGAGGAGGAGCGCCCGCCGCTGCCGGCCGAGGTCGGCGGCTTCCTCGCCTCCCTGCGATTGCTGGCCGGCGTGCCGTTCGCCCACCTCGTGGCCGACGACGACCTGCTGCCACCGGAGTCCGTCCGGTTCTTCTACCTGGACCGGAACTGGACCGACGCGGCCGTCGACGGCGCACTGGCCGCAGGCACCTTCACGACGGCCGAGCGGGCCGCCCTGGCCGCCCGGTACGCCGAGGTCCGCGCGGCGGTGGACCAGGTCGAGCGCAACCAGTGGGCCGACCGGACCGGCCGCGGGCACGACGGGCCTGCCGAGGTGGCCACCGGCTTCCTGCTCCGCAGCCGCGCGGTGTCCGGGTGGCCCGGCCTGCACGTGCGCGCCTACCGCGGCCGCGACGAGACCCCGATGCGGATGCTGCGCATCGAGCGGCTCGCCCCCGCCGTCCTGATCGCGCTGGTGGACGGCATCCCCGACCGGATGGTCCTGGAGGAGCCCCGGCAGGGCATCCAGTTCGGGGTCGACGCCGCCGACGGCGGCCGGTTCCGGGTGGACGTCCGGGACCCGGCCACCGGGAGGGCCGTCGGCACCGCGCCCGTGCCGTTCCGCGCGGGCGCGCCCGGGGTGATCGACATGACCACGCTGCGCACCCGGCTGATCGCCTCCGGTCTGGTGGGCACGTCGCTGGACTCCGCCGAGTACGCCCTGCAGCTGCTGCAACTGCCCTACCAGCAGTGGTTCGGCGAGACGCCGGAGCCGGCCACCGTGCAGGACTTCCTGACCACCGTCATCGCGGTGGCGCAGATGCGCCAGTGGCTGCGCACGGAGGCGTGACGTCATGCCGGTGAATCCCCGGAGCCCGGTGTTCGGCTCCCCGTTCGCGGACTCCGTCCGGAGCGGCTTGTCGAAGGCCCAGCGGGACACCGCCAGTCCACTGCTGCCGCGCGACCCCCGGTTGCTGGTGCCGGTGGACGTCGAGGCCCTCGTGGTGCCACCGGGAACGCAGGCCCCGCGGGCCGACATCGCCGTCCGGTTGCTGCGCGCACCGGTCACCCCCGGGGAGACCTTCGACGCCGACACCGTGCGGGCCGCGCCCCCGTTCTCCGACGCGCCGCCGCGCCCGTCGGGGGTGTACCTGCACTGGGCCCTGCCCGACGGTCTCACCGCCGGTCGGGTCACCGACGGCACCACCCCCGACGGGAGGCTCAACCAGCGACCCCTGCCCGATCGGTGGCTGGTGGTCCGCGCCGGTGACGGGACGCCCCGCTCGCTGACCGCCTGGGTGGTGGAGGCCGAGCGCGGACGGCAGGTGCGCCTGGCGCAGTGGCGGGCGGACACCGGTGAGGGACAGGGCGCCACGCCCGACCTGGACCCCGCCGAGCTGACCGCCGTCACCGGGGGCGACCCCGCCTGGGCCGCGGTGTTCGACAACGTCGTGAACCGCTTCGCGCTGTACGACGACCTGTCCGACGTCGCTGCGAACGCCACCGTCAGCTACGTGGTCGTGGGCTGGTACTCCCGGGCCGACCTCGACCCCCTGCACGGGGCCGGCGACCTCGCCTCCTTCACCCGCCGGCTCGCCGAGCTGCATTGGAGCGTCGACGAGAAACGGCTGGCCGCCGCCTTCGCGCGCGCGGCGCGGCGCGCCACCGCCATGGCGACGACCGGGGTCACCACCCCACCCGTGCAGAGCGGGCCGGCCACCCCGGTGACGACGGTCGACGGCCGCCCGGTCGCGGTGGCCGGCACGTTCGGTGCGGCGAAGATGGCCGCCGCGGCCCGGGTGGTGAGCCTGCACCGGGCCCCGACCGGCCCGCGCCAGTCGCTGTACCACGGCACCGTGCACGGGGTCCGGGTCGACGGCCGAGGCGGTGACGCCCGCCCGCGCGGGGACGCCGTGACGGTCGCCACCGGGGCCACCGGGACCGAATCGGTGGCCGCGCTGCTGCGCTCCCGCCTCGGCGGTGACGAGGCGACCGAGCGGCTGCTGTGTGCCTTCGGCTACCGGTTGCTCGACCAGATCGACGGTCCGGACGGATCAGTGCGCTTCGAGGAAGAGGTGCACCGGCAGGCGTTCCTCACGCTGCCCGGGGGCGTCGTGGAGGAACGCATCCGGATGGGGGACGCGCTGGCCGGGCTGCGGCCGTCGGACCGGCCGGCACCGGGGTCGACCGTGGCCGGTGGGGGCCGTGACTTCGAGGCCGGTGGGCGTTCCTTCGAGGCGCTGATGGCCGATCCGCAGGTCCCGAGCGCGATCGCCGCCGAAGCCGCCCGCACGCTCGTCGGCCGCGGCGTCCGGTTCGACCTGGTTGAGCGCCCGCCGTCGCTGGCAACCGGGTTGTGGCTGGGCGGCTCGGCGCCGCCGCGGGTGCCGCAGCCGGAGCCGATGCGCTTGGTCACCGTGCGCCGTTCGCTGCCCCGCTGGTACCTGCCGGCCGATCCCTCGGTCGTGCTCAGCGGCCTCGACCGGTCCTTGCGACACGGGCACGACGGGCGCCTGGAACCGAACGAGAAGCTCCCCTGCCGGCTCTCCGACGAGATCGGGACCGGCTACTCAGGCCTGCTCCGCGGGGCCGACCTGATCGAGGGCAGCCTGGAGCACGGTGGCGTGCCCGACGAGGCCGACGAGCTGGTCCGGGAGGCGGTGCTGGGTGACTGGCAGCAGCTGGACGGGATGATCCGGACGGCAGCCCGCGCGCAGACCCTGCCCCCCGGTGCGGTGCAGCAGCGGTTGCTGGCCGAGCGCGATCTGGCGTTGCTGGGCACCCTGCCCGGCCGGGACGGCGCCCTGCTGGCCCCGGGTTCGACCTTCGACGGCACGGTGGCGTCGGCGGTGTCGGTGACCTACTGGCGCCAGCCCTGGGTGCCGCTGTACCTGGAGTGGGAGCTGGCGCTGGCCGTCGACGGCCGGTTGGACCGGTGGCGGCTCGGCGAGATCGACCTCGAACCCATCGACGATCCCGCCGCCCCCGCCGTCCGCACCGTCACCGGCCGCTCGCTGCTCAGCTCCGGCGTGACCCGGACACTGGCCCGGCAGATCGCCGAGTTCCTGGGCCAGGAGGCGGCCCGCGACGCCGACGGCGGCGGGATCGTCACCGACGCGGAAGCGGCGCTGCTGCGCGACCTCGGCCAGCGGGCCGGCCGGCTCGACGTGCTCGGCTGTGCCCTGGAGGGCATCCGCGAGGTCCTCCTCGGCTTCGACACGAACGTGGGCTTCTCCGCACCGGGGGACGAGCACGTGGAGCCCGTACCGGCCCGCGACCCCGAGCTGGTGCGCGGTGGCACGGCCCGCCTCGTCCGGCTCCGGGTGGTGGACGCCTTCGGCCGGACGCTGGAGGTGCCGGGGCTCGACCGCATGATCGTCTCCGACCAGCTGGAGCTGACCGGGGCGCCGTCCACCGTGCTGCTGCCGCCCCGGGTGACCGCCCCGAGCCGGCTTCAGCTGCGTTTCGTGCACCCGGACGACGATGCGATCGATGCACTGGTCGACCAGGAGGACCCCGACCGGGCGGTCAGCCCGGTCGCCGGCTGGCTGCTGCCCGACCACGTGGATGCCGCGCTGGAGCTCTTCGACGCAGCCGGGGAGCCCGTCGGCCAGCTGCTGCACGAGGGGCTCGACGGCGCCGTGGTCCTGGAGGGGGCACCGGGCCGCCCGGGCCCGGCCGGGGCGCCACCGCCGGTCGGGGTGCGGCCGGGCGACCGGCACCTGGCGGGGGTGGCGGTCGCGCTCGTCCGCCGGGACGCCGAGGACCGCGCTCACCCAGCGCGACCCGGGGAGACGGCGCTGGCCGCCCTGCTGCGCGCGATCGACACCACGCTGTGGACGGTGGACCCGTTCGGGCGGACCGGGCTGGAGCACGTGTCGGTGCTCACCGGCCGGCCGATCGCCGTGGTGCGCGCCCGCGTGGAGCTCGAGATCCGCTCCGACGTCACCGCGTTCCCGCTGGAGCCCGACGCCGCGGCCCGGCGGCAGGCCCACTTCGACGCACTGGCCGGCACCGCCTTCCCGGTCCGGCTGGGTGCGCTGACCCGCAGCGACGACGGGCTGCTCGGCTGGTTCGCCGACGACGACTACGCGCAGTTCCACCCGGTGCACCCGGCTGTCCTGGACGCGGCCCGGCCCGGTGGACCCCGGCGGGGCTTCCTGGGCTCTCGCGCCGAGGCGGAGGCCTTCGCCCAGGAGCTGCCCGACACCGCCGAACCGATCACCCATCCCTACCTCGGCGGCGCGCCGCAGCTCCTGCTCCGGCCGGGCCGGCCCCGGCGGCTCACCCTGCTGATGGTCCCCGGCGGGTCGGTCTCGGTGACCAGCGGGATCAACCCCCGCAAGGAGGTGGCGTTGCTCCGGTCCTGGATCGCCGACGCCCTCGCCCGGATCGCGCCGTCCTTCCGGGTCGGCCCGGTGCTGGTGGATCCGGAGAGCATCCGGCTGCCCCGGATCAGCACCTTCGACCCCGAGCAGGTCTTCACCCGCCGTACCGGGCCGGAGTCGTGGCGCGAGGACCCGATCCTCGCCGCGTCCCAGCAGGCACTGCTGCCCGACTCCCCGGCCCAGGCCCAGGAGGGCTACATCCGACTCCGCATCGACCGCAAGGAGTGAGCCATGCCGCTGCGCGACGACCACGGCGGGCGCGACACCTGGTTCCGCCGGTCCCGCGGCGGGCGCTCCGGGCTGCCCGGTGAGGTGTTCCTCCGCGCTGCCACCAGCCGGGCCGCGGCGGACGACCGGGTGCCCAGCGCTGCCCCGGGGCTACCCGGGACGGTGAACTGGGTGCCGCTCGGGCCGCACGCCGTGACCGGTGGACAGGCGTCCGGCTCACCGGTGGTGTCGGGCCGCATCGAGGGCCTGGCCGTGGGACCGGGCGGGCAGCGGGTCTACGTCGGCACCGCGGCAGGCGGGGCCTGGTTCTCCCCTGATGCGGGCACCACCTGGGAACCCCTGGACGAGTTCGCCGTCACCGCCGGCCCTCAGGTGCCCAACCGGACCGCGAACTCGCTGTCGGTCGGTGCCCTCGCGGTCACCTTCGGCGCCGACCGCGGCGCCGACCAGGTCTACGTCGGCACCGGGCAGCACCGCGCGTTCCACGCACTGTTCGGCATCGGCGTCCGGGTGTCGACCTCCGGCGGAGCCGACGGGAGCTGGCAGCTGGAGGCCACGAACCTGGCCGGGCAGGCCTGCCTGGAGCTGGCCATCGATCCCGACGACCCCACGCTGGTGCTGGCCGCCACCACCGGAGGCCTGTTCCGCCGGCCGGCGACGAACCGGTCGACGTGGACGACGGTGACCAGCCCGGCGTTCACCGCTGCCGCCGGTGTGGTCAGCGACGTGCTGATCGCGGGATCGACGGCGGCCGGCAGCAAGACCTACTACGCCGCCTTCCTCGGTGACGGCGTCTACGCCAGCCCCGACCTGACCACCTGGACCCGGGT
Source organism: uncultured Actinomycetota bacterium (assembly GCA_963759905.1). Taxonomy (GTDB): domain Bacteria; phylum Actinomycetota; class Actinomycetes; order Mycobacteriales; family Geodermatophilaceae; genus Klenkia. The sequence continues at coordinate 480,814 of CAVXBD010000005.1, read as the reverse complement.
GCCCGGGCCGGGACCGGTCGCGGCTGACGGCCGGATCGTGCTGGCCGCGTCGGAGACCGATCCGACCGTGGTCTACGCGTTCTGCCAGTCCCGCGCCCTCTACCGGCTGACCGCAGGCTCCTTTCGCGCCGTCACCGGGGTACCGCGGAACATCTTCGGGCTGGTGGGCGGCACCTTCCAGCCCAGCGGCGGCTACAACATCGTGCTGGCGGTGGACCCGGCGGCCCGGGACACCATCTACCTCGGCGGCTCCATCGTGTGGGACCAGGCACCCACCGACGCCGCCGCGGACTGGAACCTCGCCCTCTTCCGCGGCACGGTCACCACCCCCACCACGACGCCGGCCTTTCCGTTCACCGCGGCCAACACCGCGACGGCGTTCGGGGTGTTCGCCGAGCGCAACGACGCCACCTACGTGGGCCGAGGCATCCACCCCGATGCGCAGTCCTTCGCGTTCTCCCGTCGGGCGGACAACGCCGGACTCGACCCCACCGGGGTCTGGGTCGGGTGCGACGGTGGGTTGTTCCGGTCGACGACCTCCGGTGCGCTGGGCACGTTCACCGCCTGCAACACCGGTCTGGGCACCTCGCTGCTGACGTTCCTGGCCGGCCACCCGACGCTGGAGTCGGTCGCCCTGGCGGGAGCGCAGGACAACGGCACGCTGCGGTGGCGCAGCGGGCCGGTGTGGCACGAGCCGCAGCCGGCCGACGGTGGCGGGGTGGCGATCGACGCGAACAACCCGTACCGGATGATGCGCCAGTTCATCCAGGCCACCCTGGACCGCAGCGTCACCGGGGGCGCCACCCGGGCGGCCTGGACGTCGGTGGCCTTCCCGCCGGCCACGGCCAACACCGCCGCCCAGACGCTGGCGGTGGCCACGGAGAGATCGGCCTCGGCGTTCTACTCCCCGATCGTCACCACCCCCGTCGGGACGGTGCCCACCCTCGTGGCCAAGGGCAGCGACCGGGCGTGGGTGTCCCCCGACTGGGGCGCTACCTGGGCCACCGTGCCGACCGGGAGCAACCCGTACGCGGCGGCGGTGCCGAGCGCAGCGCAGGACGCCATCGGCCAGGTCGTCGCGCTGGCGTTCCCGGCCGCCACGCGGTTGTTCGCAGCGACCGCGACCCGGGTGTTCTCGTTCACCCAGGCCGGCGGGACGTGGACGCCCAACCCCCCGGTGGCGCTGCCCGCGATCCCCGGCGTGGCGCCGTCGGACCCGATCACCGCGATCGCCTCCGCGGGCGGCCAGACGCTGTACGCGACCGTGGGGGGTTCCGGGGTCGACCACTGCTGGTACTTCGACGGCACGGCGTGGTTCGGCACCGGCCTCCTCGGCACCGTCGACGTCCCCGCCTCGACGGTGACGATCGACCCGGGCAACCCCACGACGGTGTTCGTCGGCACCGACGTCGGCGTCTACCGCAGCACCCGGTCCGGCACGGCGCACGCGGCCTGGGCGCTGCACTCGGACGGCCTGCCGGAGGCCGCCGTGCTGCACCTCGAGGTGCACCAGCCCTCCCGCACGCTGCGCGCGGCCACCCACGGCCGGGGCGCGTGGGAGCTGCCGCTGGACCCGAACGCGGTCCCGCACCCGGAGCTGTTCCTGCGGATGAACGTCGGTGACAACGGCCGCCGGCTCCCGGGCGCCGACGGCGGTGGGCACCCGGACACCCCGGGCGCGGTGCTCGCCCGTGCCGCCAGCCCCGACATCCGGATCCGTCGCGGGGTCGCCGTGGCTGCGCCGCCGGCGTTCCCCGGCACGCTGTTGCGGCTGCGGCGCCCGGCCCGGATGCGCGGTCCGGACGTGCTGCAGTGGCAGCAGGGCGCCGCCGACCGCGGCTTCTCCTTCCCCTCCGGGGTCGACGGAGTCTTCGGGCCCGAGACCGACACCGTGTGCCGCGAGCTGCAGAAGCGCTTCGGACTGGCCGTCGACGGCATCGTCGGCCCGATCACCTGGCCGGCCACGTTCGCCTATCCCCGACTGGCGGACTCCACCAGTGCGCTGGCCGTCGAGCTGGCCACCCCCGACGCGCTGGACCCGGCCGGGTCGGGCGCCACCCTGGCCGACTCGGCGGGGCAGAACCGGATCTTCGTCGAGGTGCACAGCCGCAGCCCGCACCCGGTGAGCCCGGCCGATCTCGTGGTCGTCCTGCTGTTCGCCGACGACGCCGGTGCGCTGCCGCAGCTCCCGGCCGACCACGCCACCCGCGTCCGTGGCCGGGACACCACTGGCTGGCTGGCCGGCAGCGGCTGGGTGTTCGCCCGGCCCGGTGCCCCCTACGCGCCGGTTCCCCGGCCGCTCTCCGCCGCGTCACCGCAGGTCGTGGAGTACGTCGTCGACTTCTCCACCGTCGGCATCCCGTCGAAGAACCTGATGGCCCTGGCGCTGGTCTCGACGTCCACCGGCGCCGACCCGCTCACCAGCGCCGAGCGGTCCGTGCTGACCCTGGTGCGCACCGAGCGGCGGTCCGCCGCGACGAGGCTGCTGCTGGTGCCGTGACGTCGGCCGGGCCCGTGTCCTGGTCGAGGTCACGACCGCGGTGCCGCGGTCGTGGGCAGCGACCGGGTCGGAGTCCGGCTGTCACCGGCCAACCCCTGCGACGACATCGCCGAGACCGCGACCGTCTACGCTGCCGTCGTCGCCGGCCTGCAACCGCTGGGCCCGGCCTACCTGCACGTCGTCGAGGGGCCGCCGGCGATGGCCGTGGAGATCCGCAGCAACTGGTCGCAGACCCTGATGGCCGACCAGGCGTCCGGCGTCGGCACGACACCGGAGGACCTCGGTTCCCCGATCCTGGACCAGGTCGGCTGATGGCCGATCCGGCCGGTCCTGCCGACGCAGCGGCGATCCCCAGGACCGGCCGGGCTCCGGCACCAGGGCAGTGGCGCTGGCCCGCCCTCGCCATGTTCGCCGTCGGCTACGGCGCGAACCACTTCGTGCCTCTGCTGGCGGTCTACCGGCACTCCCTGGCCCTGTCCGACGCCGGTGCGACGGCGATCTTCGGGGTCTACGCGCTCGGGCTGATACCGGGGTTCCTCATCGGGGGCCCGGCGAGCGACCGCTACGGGCGGCGGCGCATCATGCTGGCCTTCACCGGGCTGTCGCTGCTGGCCAGTGCCGTGCTCGTCACCGGGAGCATCGGGACGCCCGGGCTCTACGTCGGACGGCTGCTGACCGGGGTGGTGTCGGGAACCGTCTTCACGGTGGGGACGGCCTGGGTCAAGGAACTCACCGACGGCGCGCCCGGCCTCGCCGCTCGCCGGGCCGCTCTGGCGTTGACCGCGGGCTTCGCCGTCGGCCCGCTGGTGGCAGGCGCGCTGGCCCAGTGGGCGCCATTGCCCGGCGCCCTCCCCTACCTGGTGCACCTGGTGCTGGCCGGCGTCGCCCTGGCACTCCTGCCCCGGGCTGCCGAGACCCGCCCGCGGGTTGCTGGACCGGGCGCGGGCAGGCTGCGCCTGCTTCCAGACTCGGCTCGATCCCGCCGTTTCCGCCGGGTCGTGGCACCGATCGCACCGTTCGTCTTCGGCAGCGTGAGCCTGGCCTTCACCACCGTGCCCGCGCATGCCACCCGGTTCGCGCCGGGGTCCGAGATCGCACTCACCGGGGCCTTGGCGGCGGTCGCGCTGGGCGCGGGGTTGGGCGGTCAGCGCTGGGGTCGGCGGCTGGTCGCGGCGCGGTCGGATCCCGACGGCCTGCGCCCGGCCGCGGTCGGGCTGGCCATGGTGATCGCCGGGTACCTGGCCACCGCGCTGGCCACCGCCCGACCGGGTTGGGCCACCGGCCTGTCCGCCGCGCTGCTGCTGGGCTGCGGATACGGCATCTGCCTCGTCGTCGGCCTGCACGAGGTGGAACGCCTGGCCTCGCCGGAGGAGCTGGGCAGCCTGGTCGCCGTCTTCTACAGCCTCACCTACCTGGGGTTGGTCATCCCCTACTCGCTCGCCCTGGCCGCACCGCACGTCGGCTACCCGCAGGCCCTGCTCGTGGTGGCCGCGGTCGCCGGCGCGGTGCTCGCCGTGGTCCTGCTGGGCGGCCGGCGGACGCGCGCCGACGTCGACGGCCTGACCCGGGGTCCTGACGCCTCGGCCGTCACGGGGCCGCCGGTCTAGGCTGGTACCGCCGCGTACCAGGAGGTCCTCATGCTGCGTCTGCTCGGGCTGCTGCTCGTCGTCTGGATCGCGCTCGTCGTGATCGGCTGGGTCGTCAAGGGCCTGTTCTGGCTGGCTGTCGTCGGCCTCGTGCTCCTCGTGGCGACCGCGGTGTTCGGCTGGGGCAAGCGCGACACGAAGGTCTGACCGGCCCGGGGACCCAGCTGGGGGCCCACGGCTCCGGTGCACGAGACTGCGGCGATGACCGAGCTCCGACACGCAGAATCCGTCGTCGTCCGCGGCGCATCGCCCGAGCAGCTCTACGACATGGTCGCCGACGTGACCCGCACCGGTGAGTGGAGCCCGATCTGCACGGGGTGCTGGTGGGACGAGGGCGACGGCCCGGCGGTGGGAGCCCGGTTCACCGGGCGCAACGAGATTCCCGGGCGGGTCTGGGAGACGCGCTGCGAGGTGGTGGTCGCCGACCGCGGCCGCGAGTTCGCCTACGTCGTGGGTGACTCGTTCGTCCGCTGGGGGTTCCAGCTCGAACCGGTCGACGACGGCACCCTGCTGACCGAGTCCTGGGCCTTCCTGCCGGCCGGCATCGCCATGTTCGGCACCCGGTTCGGCGACGACGCGCAGGCGCAGATCGACGACCGCACCCAGGCCGCGCTGACCGGCATCCCGGCCACGCTGGCAGCGATCCGGGCGGCCGCCGAGGCGGGCTGATCGATCGCGGTGCCGGCGGGCGCGGCCCGGGAACCGGGGCTAGGGGATCGAGACGGTGCTCAGGAACTCGGTCAGGAACCGCACGCCGCCCTCGCCGGGGGTGGTCGTCAGGTGGATGGAGTAGGACCCGCCCGAGGTGCCCTGCAGGTAGACGTCGATCTCGCTCACCGGCTTGGTGTGTCCCTCGGCGTCCACCGTGGCCGACGACTGCGCGATCGTGCCTCCCACGAGGGGCACCCCGGGCACGGTGGCGGTGAACGTCGTCCCCTGGTCGGCCGGCAGCGACCCGTCCCACGGCGAGCCCGGGTTCGCGGCCACGACGAACGTCATCGAGGCCTGCCCCTCGGCGGGGTCGGCGCCGGGCTCCAGCGGGATCCCCGGCCCCGGCCAGCGGGTGATGGCCCGCCCGGCGCTGTCGGGGGCGGTCTCCTGCGTCGGTGGGGTGGTGCCCGGCGGCACGGCGTAGCTGAGGCCGTCCGCCGAGTAGGCCGTCCACCCGGACGGGACGGTGTGGGTCAGCTCGCCCAGGTCCAGTGCCGCGTCGGCCGGCGCGACGCCGTCCTGCGCCGGCGCCTCGACCGTCGCGGTGCCCGGCGCCCGCGTGGGACTCGGCTGCGCGCTGGGGGACGAGGACCCGGCGGCGGTCGACCCGGCGTCTGAGGACGTACCGCCGCCACAGGCGGTGAGGCCCAGGACCACGGCCCCGGTCACCAGCAGCAGGACGGTCGACGGTCGGGTGCGTGCCGGTGGGTGCACGGTGACCTCCTGCGGCTCGCAGCGCTGCCCGGGACCGGGCACCTGTCGCTGCCGCCGAATGTACGTCCGCCGGGCCCGGTGGGAGGCGTGCCGGCCGGACGATCCCGGCCTGCCGGACTCGATCGCCGTCGTGCCGCGGGGGGCTGGCCGATCAGGTGGCGACAGGTCCGGCTGCCGGGACCGGCGGGGCGTCACCGTCGAGCGCGGCACCGAGCAGGGCTCGCGCCGACCAGCGCATCACCGCCATGGCGTCCTCCCCCGACAGGTGCGCGACGTCGGTCAGCCAGACCCGTGCCTCGATGCCGATCGCGCTCCGGACGGCCAGCGCCAGCTGGTGGATCTGGCCATCGGTCAGCCGGCCGCGGAGCGGGTCCAGCGCCTCGGTGATCCAACCGATGGCGCGACCCTGGCGCAACGGCAGCGGAGCATGGTCCTCGGAGGGATCCAGCGCCAGCCGCAGCATGGTGCGCTGCTGCGGCTCGGTGTCGTCGATCAGCTCGGTGAACCTCGCGACCACGGCGTCCAGCCGCGCGACCGGGTCGGCGGAGGCGTCGGCCGGCAGGAAGGAGGCCGTGCCCGTCTCGGGGTGCGCAGCCAGCAGGAGCGCCCGCTGGTTGGCGACGTAGCGGTAGGCCGTGGTCCGCGAGATCCCGGCTCGTTCCGCGGCCTGCTCGACGGTGGGTGTCGTCCCCAGCGTGACGAGGTCGCGCGCGGCGGCGATCAGGGCATCGCGGGTCCGCTGCCGTTGCCGCCACCGACCGGTGGCGCCCGAGGGGGTTGACATCGGATTGATGGTACAGCAGTGTCCGTAACGGGACACCAGTTCCACGAACGGACCTGGAGGTCCGCCATGACGATCCACGCAACGCTCCCGGTGCTGGTACGGCAGGCCGGTGAGGGCGAGCGACGCTGGTTCTTCGGCGGGGGTGTGCACACCTGGCTGGCGAGGGCCGGTGAGACCGGCGGCGCCTTCCTGTTGTTCGAGGATGCGATGGACGCCGGGAAGCGCACCCCGCTGCACACCCACGCGGCGGCCGACGAGACGATGTACGTCCTGGCGGGTGAGATCGTGGTGCACCTCGACGGGGCCGAGTCGCGCATCGGTCCAGGCGGCCTGGCCGTGGCACCCCGCGGGGTGCCGCACGCGTTCCTGGTGACCGCGGATGCCACCAGAATCCTCTGCCTGCAGACCCCGGGATGCTGCGAGGCCTTCTACCTCGGTGCCAGCGAGCCGCTGACGACCGAGACCGCCCGGGTCACCGATCTCGCCAGGATCCATGGGTCGGCAGCCGCCAACGGTGGCATCGAGATCCTCGGCCCCCCGCCCTTCGCCGACGCGAGCTGATCGCCACCGGCGCCGGGCCGGGCGCCCGTGCTGCTGACCGGTCCGGGCTCAGGCCGGCGCCGGGACGGCGCCCAGCTGCACCAGCAGGCCCAGGAAGTCCGCCGTCGTCCAGCGCTCGACCACCTGCTCGCCGCGGAACCGCATGATCGTGACGCCGTCGAGCACGTAGGGCCGGCCGGTGGCCGTCACCCCGAGGAAGGTGCCGCGATGCTCACCGGACAGGCTGAACCGGCAGCTGAACAGATCCCCCTCCGCGAGCTGCTCGTGGAAGTCCAGCTGCGGGTTGGAGCGCCCGGGTGACCCCAAGGCTGACCAGAACTGCTGGTAGAAGCCGGTCACACCCGGCTTGTCCATCGGATCGGGGTCCGCCCCGTGGAACCGGAGGTCCTCGGCGTACAGCTGCAGGTACCCCGGCAGGTCACCTGCGTTCCACCGGCGCCGTGCCTGCTCGACCCGTTCGGCGAGTTGGGCCATGACTCCTCCTGCCCGAGACCTGACATCCGCAGCCACCGTGGCAGCCGGACCCCGAGCGCCCCCAGAGGCCTTCGTCCCGCCGGGATGCCATCGACGCCGGGAAGCGCTCCTGGCTGCACACCGCGCGGCGGTCACCGTCGTGCTCGCTGCTGCCCGCGAGCGTGGGTCGGGTCGGGAACTGGACCTCTGAGGGCGACCTCGGCCGGCCGGCGGATCCGTTGCTGGCCCAGGTCAGCACGGTCACGACCGAGGCCTCACCGGGTGACCCGGCCGGTGCGGTAGGCCCAGCCGACCAGCGCCACCCGGTCGCGGCAGCCGGTCGTGCCAGCAGATGGTTGACGTGGGTCGTGACGGTGGCCCCGGGGACGAAAAGCCGTTGCGCGATCTCCCCGTTTCGACAGACCCGCGGCGAGCTCTGGGAGGACCTCCACCTCGCGAGAGGTCAACCCGTCGTCTACCGGCATCGCCGGCTCGGCGACGCCGAGCGTGGCACCGGTGGCCAGGGCCTCCACCAACCGTCGCTGGACCGACGGGTCCAGCTGCGCCTGGCCGGCGGTCACGGTGCTGATCGCCTGCTGGGTCTCCTCGGCCCCGGCGTCCCCTGGTCAGGAAGCCGCGGGCACCCGCGGACAGCGCGCGACCACCCAGTCGTCGTCCACCACGGCGGCGGCGGCGGTCACGATGCCCGCACCGTCCTGCCGGACGCCGGCCATCCCGGCGCCGGCCGGGCGTCCGGGCACCGACGGACCGCACGAAGCCGGTCGCGCAGGCACGTGCGGATGGGTCCGGCACCGGATCCCAGCTGATCGCGGGTGACACCGGCCGCGGCACGGGGTAGCGGCCCACCATGATCATCGTTCGTGGCGCTCCCGCCGCCGGCGACCCGGGCGGTCTGCCTTGCGATCACGGTGCCCGGTGCCGCTGAACCCCGGCCAGCGGATCGCGGTCGTCCGGCAGCGGGTGCGGCGAGGCTGGCGGACCATCCCCGAACCCGTGCAGCGGTTCCTGGGCTGGCTGCGCAGTCCGGAGTTCGTGACCACCAGCTCCAGCCTCGCCTTCTACGCGATGATCTCGCTGCCGCCGATGGTCCTGCTGGGCTTCTGGATCGCCGGCTGGTTCCTCGACGAGGCCACCCTGGCCGACCTGGGCACCGCGGTGGACAGCCGCTCCCCCGACCGGCTGCCCGTCGCCGACGTGCTCCGCGGGCTGATCGAGGTGGCGGCCCGCACCGGGCCGGCCGCGGCCGTCGCGGCCGTGTGGCCGGCCACCACCTACGGCGCGGCGCTGGCTCGAGCGTTCACCGCGGTCGCCCCGCAGGCCCGGCAACGCATCCACGGGTGGCGGGGCCGGCTGCTCGCCCTGGTGCTCATCGCCACCCTGCCGCTGGTCGTCTTCAGCAGCCTGGCCGCGCTCTACCTGGTCCCCCGCATCCTCGGACCGGGCCTGCTGCTGACCGTGGCGCTGGGCGCCGGGGCGCTGCTGGTCCTCGGCACGCTGATCGGCCTGCTCTACGGGATGTTCCGGCTGCGGGACACCGGCATCGGCGACGTCGCCGTCGGGGCCGCCGTCGCCACCGGGCTGGTGGGTCTGGTGACGGCGGGGTACCTGCTGTATCTGCAGGTCGCCGATGTCACCTCCCGCTACGGCCCCACCGGCCTGGCCACCGCCGTGCTGCTGGGACTGTGGCTGCTGCTGGCCAACGCCTCGCTGCTGGTCGGCTACCGGCTGATGCTGCGGCGGGCGGCCCGTCGCGAGCCCGCCGCGCCCGAGCCACAGCGGGCTGACGCCGATCCGGCTACCCGGTAGCGCTCGGGTCCGGCCCCGGGGGAGTCTCCCTGGGCGACCGGTTCCGGCCCGGGAACCGGTCGCCCGGGGCCAGTGCGCGGGCTGGGCCGGCTCAGCCGATCGAGGCGGTGAGCGTGACGGCGTCCTCGGTGACCGTGGTGCAGGTCAGCGACAGCGGCCCGGCGGAGACGCTCTCCCCCTGCCCGCACGACAGGTCCTGGCTGCCGATCCGGAAGGTGGCCCGGCCGTTCTCCACGCCACCGAGCACGATCGACGTGCCGAGGATGTCGGCCTGCGCCCCGTTCCCCGACAAGCTGACCGAGCACTCCCGGCCCGAGCAGCTGACGTCGGCGTTCCCGCCGTCCTGCCCGCTGGCACCGGTGGCACCCGTGGCACCGGTGGCACCCGTGCTGCCGGTGTCGAGGGCCGGGCTGCTCGCGGACGAGGTGGCCGTGGCGGCGGAGCCGTCGGACTGCCCGTCGCTGCTGCAGGCGGCCAGCGGGAGCAAGCCCGCGCCTCCGGCCAGAACGAGGGCGGCAAAGCGGCGGCGGCGCGTTCCTCTCGTGTCCATGCAGGCACGGTAGGGCTGCCCGCGGGTGCCCGCCCCCCGGAATCGGGATCCGTCACCGTTTCGTCATCCTCGCCGCTCAGACCCGGCTCAGCCGACCACCACGGCGCGACCTGCCGTCCGCACCTCGAGCCCGTTCTCGCGCAACTCGATGCCGGTGACCGACCCGGCGAACGGCAGCGGGTCCAGCGGTACCCGCAGGCTGAACCGCTGCGTCACCAGCAGCTCCGCCAGACCCTGCAGCGAGCGGCCGGCGTCCAGCTGCACCGGCCGCAGCAGCAGGGTTGCGCCGTCGCTCCCCAGCTCGACGACCGCCGAGGCCGTGAATGCCTCGCCGAGCACCTCGACGGGTCCGCTGAGCCGCAGCCGGCCGTCCGCGGACCCCTCGACCGCCAGCGGACGGCCGGTGAACCGCAGGTAGCGCTGCAGGTCCTCGGTGCGCAGGAAGGCCTCCTCCGCGGCATCCTCCACGAACACTCCCCCGGTGTTGCCGTCCAGCAAGTCGTGGAAGGAGAGGAAGACGCCGTCGAGCTCGGCGGTGTAGTCCTGCAGCCGGAGCGGCCCGGAGGACACCGAGTCCAGGGCCACCTGCACGTGGTCGTACCGCCCGCGCAGGACCTGCAGCAGGACCGGACCTCCCTCGATCCGGACGACGGGTCGCTCCAGACCCCCGGTCTGCTCCTGCACCGCGCGGGTGAGCGCCGACTCCGCTCCCCAGCGGGCCAGCCGGTCGGCACCCCACAGCAGCACCAGGGTGCCCAGCACGACCGTCAGCGCCAGCCACACCGTGCCGCGCGCTCGGCCACCGCCCGGCGGCTGCTCCGGTGTCTGCTGGTCGTGCGGGTCGCCGGTCACCGGGATCGGCCGCCGGCCGGCACGGGCGCCGTCGTCCGCTCGCGCCGGCGGTCGGCCTCGTCCTGCAGCAACCCCAGCTGTTGCCCGGCGTCGGTCCGGTCCGCCGTGGTCCGGATCCGCGAGCTGGGCCATCCGGCGTGGCGGCCCAGCAGGGTCAGTACGGCGGGGGTGAGCACCGGGCGGATGATGAAGGTGTCGATCAGCAGGCCCACGGCCATGGTGAACGCCACCTGGCGGAACGTGCTCAGCGGGATGATGGCCACCATGGCGAAGGTGGCCGCCAGGATCATCCCGGCCGCGCTGATCGCCCGAGCGGTGGCAGGCAGGGCCACCGCGATCGCCTGCGCGAGCGGTCGCCGGGCGGCCTGCTCCCAGATCGCCCCGACTGCGAAGACGTTGTAGTCCGAGCCCAGGGCCAGCAGCAGCACCGCGGTGGCGAAGGGCACGTAGAAGGTCAGACCGGGCTGCCCCAGCGCGTCCTGGAACACCAGCACGGCGAGGCCGAGCGCGGCGGCCACACCCAGGACGCTGAGCGCCAGCAGCACCACCGGGGCCACCAGGGACCGCAGGAAGAGGGCCAGGATCACCAGCTCCACCAGGAGCACGGCGCCCAGCGTGCGGCCCAGGTTGTCCCAGGTCACGTCCGCCAGTTCGGCACCCAGCGCGGTCTGCCCGGTCACCCCGACGGAGACGTCGGTCAGGCCGGCCTCGGCGATCAGGAGGTCCAGCCGGTCGGTCAGTCGCGCCAGGTCGTCGATCGCGGTGGCCGACAGCGGATCGCTGTCCAGGATGACGACGAAGCGGGCGGTGCGGCCGTCGGTGGAGAAGACGATGCCGTACTCCTCGGGCAGCGGGTTCTGTGCCGGCCCGAGCACCTCGGCCACCCCGGGCTCGGTCTCCAGCGCCCGCTGGAACCGGGCGAGGGCGTCCCGCTGGTCGGCCACTCCCGCACCCGCCACGAGCATCTCCGTCGGCGCTACGACGCCGCGCACCCCGGAATCGGCCAGCACCTGCACCCCGCGCTGCACCGGGTCGTCACCGGGCAGGCCGCTGGTGAACGAGACGCCCAGGCGCAGGTAGGACAGCGGGAGGGTGATCGGGACCAGGACGACGAGACCCAGCAGCAGCGCCACCAGCGCCCCCTGCGGGTCGACACCGCCCGGGCCAGCCAGCGGGTGCCCCGGCCGGCGCTGTGCTCCAGCGCGCGCCCCCCGGACGACCGGGACGGCGCGAACAGCCGGTGGCCCAGGATGGCCAGCACCCCCGGCACCAGGGTCAGCGAGACGACCAGCCCGGTGAGCACCGTCAGGGCCAGTGCCGGCCCGAAGGCGCGGAACAGCTCGAAGTCGGCCACCAGCAGGGCGGCCGTGCCCGCGGCGACCGTGATCCCGGCGACGGCGACGATGGGTCCCTCGGTGAGCACGACGCGTCGCGCGGCTTCGTGCGGGGGCAAGCCCCGGTCCAGCTGCTGCCGGAAGCCGGAGAAGAACAGCACGCAGTAGTCGGTGACGACGCCGATCAGCAGTGCGGCGGTCAGCGGTCTCAGCTGGTCGGGCAGCGCGAAACCCAGCGCCGAGGCCGCCGCGGCCAGCACCTGGGCGGCGACCACGTAGGCCAGGCCGGCGACCAGCAGCACCACCAGCGGGGCGACGACCGAGCGGAAGGTGAGCCCGACGACCAGCGCGATGAGCACCAGCGTGGCCACCTCGAACACGTGCAGCCTGCTGTCCAGGTACTCCCCCTGTGCCACCCGGGCGGGCGTGACGCCGGTGACGAAGGTCTGCACCGAGGGCTGGTTGTGGAAGTGGCTGGCGTACTGGCGGGCCAGCGACGTCGCCCGGGACAGCGAGGTGCCCCCGGAGAAGTACAGGTAGGTGACGGCGGTGTCGGGGGTGGCGGTCGGGATCGGCACCGCGGCGATGATGCGGCGCCCGGACGGTGAGACCCCGCCGTCGAGGGTGGCCTGGGTGTGCGCCAGCGCCCACAACGCCACATCCGCCCGGGTCAGCGGGGACAGCCCTGCCGGGTCGTGCACCACGACCGATGTCTGGGACAGCACCGGGACGCGGAACTCCTGCAGGCTGCGTTCCTGGACCGCCGCGGCCGCGCTGTTGGGGGGCAGCAGCGCGTCGATGTCACTGCCGCCGCCACCGCCGCGCGGGGTGGGCAGAGCGACGGCCAGCACGGCCAGGGCGGTCCAGCCGGCCAGCCAGAACCAGCGGCCGGCCACCATCGCCCCCCGGTAGGCGGCTGCCGCCCGGCGGAGGACGCGGGTAGGCGGACCGGACACCGCCCGGACCCACTCCCGTGGGGACACCGCAACCCTCCCGCCAGTCGTCGGTGGCGTGCTCATCGCCGTCGGGGCAGGCTACGACCGGCACGTCCCCGCTGCCGGGTGGAGGAACCCATGGACCAGTCACCGTCACCCGAGTCCGAGTCCCCGTCCACCCAGACCCCGTCCCGAACCCCACCGGCGGACCGGCCGGAGCGCTGGCCGGTGTCGGCGCGCTCAGGCTGGCTCGCGGCCGGCACCTTCGTCGTCGGCCTGCTGGCCGGTGCGCTGATCACCGGCCTGCTGGGCCAGGACCCACCGGTGCAGCCGTCCGGTCAGGCCGCCATGGGCGCCGTGCCGACGGCTGGCATGCCGACGGCCTACCCCGGGGCCGGGGGGGAGCAGTTGAGCGAGGCCTGCCTGCGGGCCATCAACGCCGCCCAGGACATCGCCGTCGCGGTGGAGGACGTGGGCACCGCCGCCGCCGCGCTGGACGCGGCCCAGCTGGACGAGGCCATCCGGCAGGTGCAGCCCCTGCAGGCCAGGTTGCAGGCGGCCACCGCCGAGTGCTCCCCGGTACCGGGCACCTCACCCGTCGGCACCCCGGCGGAGTCCCCCAGCACCCCGCCGACCTCCCCCACCGGCTGACCCCCCGCCTACCCAGACGATCACGGACCCGGGTGAGCGACACGCCGCGGCAGGGTGACCCGGGGTCCGTGATCATCGGCGGACGGCGCGACGAACCTCCGCCGGGGTGGCGGGTGACCGGCCGGTGCGCTGCACCGCGCGGCAGACCTCGGCCACCAGGTCGGCATTGCTGTCCGAGCACCCCAGCGGCGCGTCCTCCAACCCGACCCGCAGGTGGCCGCCGCGGGCCACCGCGGCCTCCCACAGCCCGTCCAGCTGCACGCCCAGGCCGGCGATCATCCAGGGCGCCCCGGGGTCGGCTGCGGCCAGCAGCTGCAGGTAGGCCTCCAGGGCCCACTCCTCGGGCGGGAAGCCGAAGGTGAAGCCGGCGGAGAACATGAAGCGGTAGAGCGGGCGGGGGGCCCGGGGCATCGCGGCCGCCAGGGCCGCACCGGTGCGCAGGAAACCGGGCTCGTAGACGGCGTAGCTGGGCACGAGGCGGTGCTCGGCGCACAGCGCCAGGCCGGCCCGGACGTCGGAGGCCGAGTTGGCGTAGAGGAAGCCGTCCTGCCCCTCGCGCAGCTCGTCGAGCGTGGCCACGGTGACCGTGCCGGGGTCGACCACGCTCCACTCGATCAGGCCGGCGCGGGCCAGCCGCTCCACCACCCCGTAGCGCGCGCGGGCCTCCTGGGATCCCGACGAGGCGCGCGGACCCATTGGCACCGTGGGGTAGCAGATGACGTCGCTGCGCTCGCCGATCTCCTCGAACACCGGCGCATACAGCTCGTAGGCCTCGCGGGGGTCACCGGCCCCGTCGTAGGCATGTAGGTGCACGATCGCCGCCCCGGCGTCCGCGCAGGCCAGTGCCTGTGCCACGAGCTCCGAGCGGGTGATCGGGATGCCCGGCTGCCGGCGACGGGTCCACGACCCGTTCAGCGCCACCTCGACCCACACGCCCTCGGTCATCGCTGCCCCCCATCCGATCGGTGGCCGGGCGGTCAGTGTCCGCGGGCCGGCGACGACCCGCACCTCCGGAGGTGACCCGGTGCCCCAGCCGGGCCACCTCCACCGGTCATCCGCCGCGATCGCGCCCAGCACCGCGGATCCCGACGCAGGCGCGGAGTTCGTGCACCGCGATCCCGACCCGTCGTGGGCGCTGCGAACGGTGCGGCCGAGGGCCCCGTGGCGCCCGCGGCTGTACCAGGGTGTGACCACCGACGGCGGCCGACGAACCGAGGAGCGGACATGGAGACCCAGGACTGGCGCCAGGTCGACGAGGGGTGGGGTCGCCACGCCGTGGACTTCGCGACCCTCAGCGAGCCGGGCAACTGCCGGGAGTACGCCGCACTCCAGCACGCCCTCGGGATCGACGCCGGCGACCGGGTGCTCGACCTGGCCTGTGGGGCCGGTCTGGCCCTGGAACTCGCCGGCATCCGCGGCGCACGGTGCGCCGGGATCGACGCGTCACCCCGGCTGGTGGACGTGGCGCGCGACCGCATGCCCGGGGGCGATCTCCGTGTGGGTGACATGCAGGCGCTGCCGTGGCCGGACTCGTGCTTCGACGTCGTCACCAGCTTCCGGGGCATCTGGGCCACCACGCCCGGTGCGGTCGAGGAGGCCCACCGGGTGCTGACCCCGGGTGGCCGCCTGGGCCTGACGGTCTGGGGCCACATCAAGCGGTCGCCGGGCGCGTGGGCACTGGCGCCGTTCGCCCTGGCCACGCCGACGAAGGTCACCCACCAGGCGGCCATGGTTGCGCTGGGGCGGCCGGGCGCCGGGGAGGACCTGCTCCGGCGGTCGGGGTTCGGGGAGATCCGCCGGTTGAGCATCCCGTTCGTCTGGGAGTTCGCGGACCCCGAGGCCTACGCCCGGGCCCTGCTCTCCACCGGGCCGGCGTACGAGGCGGTCCAGGCAGTGGGTGAGGAGGCGTTCGTGCAGTACGCCGTCGACCTCGCGCAGGCCCGCCTGCGGGACGGCCTCCCCCTGCGGGCGCCCATCGCGCTGGTCGGCTTCACCGCCCGGAAGCCAGCGGATGCCGGTGACCAGACCGGCGCCGGAGCCGGATTCCTCGGGGCAGCCGACCCGTCGCCCCAGGCGCAGGCGCTCTACGACGAGGACCGGGCGCAGGCGGGGTTCGTGATGAACGCGTCTCGGCTGTGGGCCCACCAGCCCGCGATCAATCGGGACCTGTTCGCCCTGCTCGACCGGACGGCCCGCGCGGCGGCGCTGACGTATCGCCAGCGCGGCATCCTCATCGCCTCCTCGGCGGCGTCGCGCGGTGATGCCTACTGTGCGCTGGCCTGGGGATCGAGGCTGGCCGCCGAGGCCGGGGTGGAACGTGCCGCCGCCGTCCTGCGCGCCGACGACGACGCCCTGGATCCGGCTGAGCGGGCGCTGGCCGCCTGGGCTCGTCTGGTCGTCGACGATCCGAACGCGGCCGTGGCCGCCGACCTCCAGCCCCTGCGGGACGCCGGTTACGACGACCCGGTGATCCTCGCCATCACCGCGTTCGTCGCCCTGCGGATGGCGTTCTCCTCCGTCAACGACGCGCTCGGTTCCCGGCCGGACCACGAACTGGCCGACCAGGCACCGGAGGCGGTCCGGACCGCGGTCTCCTTCGGTCGACCCGTGGCAGCCGGTCCACCGCTGCCCGGCGGGCCGGCCTGAGCCGATCGGCCATGCCCCGGGGCGTGCGTCGGGACCTGCATCGGGGCACGCGCCGACCATGACCCCCTCCCGCACCGCGGCAGCGGGTCAGGTCTGCGTCCCCTGCACGGGAGTGCCACCACGGGGACGGCGGGCCGCTCGGCGCGATCCGGCCGAACCACCGAACGAGACCGACAGCCCGAGCACGTAGCCGAAGTCGTACCAGTTCCCGTTGTTGCTGACCTCGTAGACGGTCACCGTGTCGGTGAACAACGAGATCACGAAGGTGACCGGGGTGATCACCCCGTGCCACAGGCCGAACCAGAAACCTGCGTCCGGCGCGGCACCGGTCGCGGCCACGTTCGGCCCGGCCGCGCAGCCGGCTGCGAGCAGCACGACCAGGACGAGCAGCGCTGCCGACGCGGTGCGGAATCGGGTCATGGCACCTCCTCGCCCCAGTCAAGGGCGCGTCAGGCATCGCCCTCCAGGCCCGAAGGTCCCGCGCCTGCCCAAACGTCGACCGGGGTGCTGTCCACGGGGGACCTGCATCGGGGCCGGCCCCGGTGACCGACGCGCTGTCGGTGATCCCGTGTGCGGCGACCCACATCCGGATGTCATCCCGGGACGACTCCGCGCACCGACTCCTCGACGGGACCACCACGCATCTGGTCCACCTGGAAGCGGACATGCGGTACCTCGGCAGCGCCGGGGCCCGTCGAACCGACCCATCGCGTCTACCGCGGCGCCGGGGGCCGGTAGCTGAGCACCGTGAGCACCAGGTCATCCACCTGGTCGGCGGACACCCGGCGCAGTTCGTCGTGCACCTGGAGCACCGTCTCGTAGCTGGACCGCCCCGCGGGCAGGGTGTGCAGGAAGGCCTGCAGCGGTCCGTCACCGAACTCCTGGCCGCCCGCCACCCGCGCCTCGGTGAGCCCGTCGGTGTAGGCCAGCAGCAGGTCACCGGGTTGCAGGGTCAGCTCGGCCGTCGCCCAGCTGTGCTGCACGCCGGGACCCAGGATCCCGTTCACCGGGGCATCGACCTCGCGGAAACGGCCCCCCGAGCGCAGGAAGGGCTGCGGGTGCCCAGCCACCACCAGACGCACCCGGCCGCTGTCAGGGGTCAGCTCGACCAGGCACAGCGTGGCGAACCCACCGGCGAACTCGTCGGCCAGCGCGGACTGCAGGATCGGCAGGGCGGCCGCGGGGTCCGAGGTCATCCAGGCGATCCCCTTCAGCGCCTTGCGGATGCTCATGCCCAAGGCGCCGGCCAGCGGGCCCTTGCCCGACACGTCGCCGACCACGATGAGCACGTGCCCGTTCGGCAAGGTGAACCAGTCGTAGAAGTCCCCGCCGACCAGCACGGCGTGCCCGGCCGGTTCGTACAGCGTGGCCATCGCCCACCCGGGCACGTCGGGTGCCCGGGGCGGCAGGAGCACCCGCTGCAGGGCGACCGCCACCTCGTGGTCGGTCAACCCGTCCCGCGGCCCCTCGGCCCGGGATCGAGCCGCGGGGGACACTGGTGGCATGCCGAAGATCTTGCACTGCCGGGATGCCGGGTTCGACTGCGACGCCATCGTGCACGGGGAAACGGTGGCGGAGATCCTGGCGCAGGTGCGCCCGCACGCCGCCCAGGCCCACCAGGTCGTCGTCGACCCGCCGATGGAGAAGCAGCTGGCCGGTCTGGTCACCGAGGGCTGACCGCCCCGGCCCGCGCTCAGGCGGGCAGCACCGTCCGGCCGACGATCCAGGCGTGCTTGCCGACCTGCCGGACGCGCTGGAAGCCGAACTCCTCGAACAGCTCCACGGTGGCGCTGTAGAGGAAGCGGCCGGCTGCGGTGCGCCCTGCGGTCACCTCCGGGATGGCCTCCACCAGCCCGCCGCCGGCCCGGGCGATCTGCTCCACCGCACCCGCCAGCCCGGTGCGGGCGATCCCCCGGCCCCGGTGACCCCGGTCGACGTAGAAGCAGGTGATCCGCCAGTCCGGGCGCGGCGGGGCGTCCTGCTCGTAGGCCCGCCGGTGCTTGATCCTGGGCAGCTCGTCGGGCGACCCGTACTGGCACCAGCCCCGGGCGACCCCGTCGGCGTCGAACACCAGCGCGGCGTGCGCCCGGTCGGTCCGGACGCGCTCCTCCTTGGCCGCCCGGTGGTCCAGGCCACGCTGGTCCCGCTCGGCGTGGAAGCCGATGCACCAGCACCCGCCGAAGACCCCGTTGTTGCGTTCCATCAGCTCTGCGAAGGCGTCCCAGGTGCTGGGATCCAGGGGCCGGTGCGTATACGGCATGGTGGGTGAGTCTGCATGCCCGGGCCCACCGCCGGTAGCCGTCCCCGTCCCTCGACCTGCGCGGGCGGGCCGGCCGTGGTCGGCTCGGTCCCGAGGTCCGGATGGCCCGGACGGAGCGGAGGATGCGGATGCGACGGGTCCACCTGCTGGCTACCGGCGGCACCATCGCCAGCCGCCGCGGCCCGGCCGGCCTGTCGGCCAGCACGCCGGGCGCCGAGCTGCTCGCCGCCGCCGGCCCGATCCCCGGGGTCGAGACCACCGCCAGCGACCTGACCACGGTCGGCAGCTACGCGCTGTCCGTCGCCGACCTCCGTCGGCTGGTCGCCGAGGTGCACCGGCGGCTGACCGACGACGTGCACGGCGTCGTCGTCACGCACGGCACCGACACGATGGAGGAATCGGCCTACCTCGCCGACCTGGTGCACGACGATCGGCGCCCGGTGGTGTTCACCGGTGCCCAGCGCCCGTTCGACTCCCCCGCCCCGGACGGTCCGGCGAACCTGGCCGACGCGCTGCGGGTGGCCGCATCGCCGCTGTCCCGGGGGTTGGGCGTGCTGGTGGCCTTCGACGGGGTGGCGTTCGCCGCCCGTGGGGTCCGCAAGGTGCAGACCCTGCGCAGCGCCGCATTCGACGCCCCAGGCCGGGGCCCGGTGCTGCAGATCGCCGGCGGTGCCGTCCTCCCGTCGGCCGGCCCCCCGCAGGTCCGGCCGGAGCGTGCCGCCCTGCCGCTGGACCTGGACCGTGAGCTGCCCCGGGTCGACGTCGTCCCGTGCTACCTGGGCGCGGACGCGGCCCTGCTGCGGGCCGCGGCCCAGGCGGGGGCGGCGGGCATCGTCCTGGAGGCCTTCGGGGCCGGCAACGTCCCGCCGGCCATCGCCGCCGCTGTCGCCGAGCTGGTCGCCGGCGGCCTGCCGGTGCTGGTGTGCTCCCGGGTGCCCGCCGGGCCGGTCGTCCCCCTGTACGCCGACGGCGGGGCGGGTCTGGCCCGGGCCGGGGCGTGGTTCGGCGGTGACCTCAGCCCCTGGCAGGGACGGCTGCTGCTGGCGGCCGCGCTGGCGGTGGACCCGCACGACCCCCATCGCGCCCTGGCCGGTCGCCTCCCTGCGCTCCCGGACCGCTGACGCCACGATGGGCCCATGACGATCCACCGCCGCCACTCACCCCGACCGCGCCGCGTCCCGACGGTGCGGTGGGTCTGATGCGGTTCGCCAGCTGGGAGTCCCCGGACGGGGTGCGGTCCGGGGTGGTCACCCCCGACGGACTGCGTGCCCTTCCCGAGGGGACCTCGGTGCTCGACCTGGTCCGCGCCGGGCTGCCGGCCGCGCTGGACGCCGGCGCGGCCGCGGCGCTGGCCGGCCCGGTGGTGCCGGTGGACGGCGTCCGGCTGCTGCCCCCGCTGACCCCACCCTCGGTCCGGGACTTCGTGGCCTTCGAGGAGCACGTCGAGGGCGTGATGCAGGCGGTCACCGGCAATGCGGGCGTGGTACCCGAGTGGTACGAGGCGCCGACCTTCTACTTCACCAACCCGCACGCGTTGGTCGGTGCGCACGACGACGTGCCCGTGCCACCGGGGTCGCAGCAGTTGGACTTCGAGCTCGAGGTCGCCGTCGTGATCGGCGCCGACGGCTCGTCGCTGACCCCCGAGCAGGCCCGCGAGCACATCTTCGGCTACACCGTGTTCAACGACTGGTCGGCCCGGGACCTGCAACGCCGGGAGATGAAGGTCAGCCTGGGGCCGGCCAAGGGCAAGGACTCGGCCACCACGCTGGGCCCGTGGCTGGTCACCGCCGACGAGCTGGAGGGCTACCGGGACCCCGAAGGATTCCTGGCACTGGACATGCGGGTGGCCGTCAACGACGTCGAGATCGGCCAGGACCTGCTGTCCAACATGGGCTGGCCCTTCGAGGAACTCGTCGCCTACGCCTCCCGCGGGACCTGGGTCCGCGCCGGGGACGTGCTGGGGTCGGGGACCTGCGGCAACGGTGGCTGCCTGGCCGAGTTGTGGGGACGGCGCGGTGAGCTGACCCCTCTCCCGTTGCAGCCCGGCGACGTCGTGCAGATGACCGTCGAGGGGATCGGCACCATCCGCAACCGCGTGGTCGCCGGGGAGGACCTGCCACCGGTCCGCGCGGCCAGGTCGAGGCCGCGCACCCGGTCCCGCACGATCTGAGGACGGCGGGCGCGACAGGGACCTCGTGCCCTGTCCCGTCGGCCGGGGACGTCCGAGTGTCTGCGCACCAGGCGAGACATCGGAGGGCGGGCATGTACGCACGGATCACCACGTTCGACTTCCAACCGGGCAACGAGGACCGGGTGGAGGAGTTGGGCCGCAAGTACGAGCAGGTGCTGCACGACCTGCCCGGTCACCGGAGCACCGTGATGATGCTGCGCGGGGCCACCCTGGTGTCGCTGACCACCTGGGACACCCAGGAACATGCCCAGGCCGCCACCCCGGCGGCCCGTGGCCCGGCCGCGCGGGAGCTCGGGGTGCTGCTCACCGGGGAGCCGACGACGACGATCGCCCGGGCGCTGGTGCATGACCTGCGGGACTGAACCCGCGGGCGTACCCCGCCCGGGACACCCACGGCAGTGCCGGTCACCCCCCGTCGAACAACGTCACCTCGGCGGGGTCGAGGTGGAGCGGATTGGCCCACTCCGAGGGCGCGCCGGTGATCGGTTGGGCATCGGTGACCACCGTGAACTGCTCGCCCGGGTAGATGGCCAGGACCCGGGAGGGCGAGGACAGGTCCTCGGTGCGCTCGACCAGCTCCCCGCGCCGGAGCTGCCGGACGGTCCGCCGCCCGCTCAGCGACTTCCCCACCTCGGCGACCCAGCGGGCGCCCTGGTGCTCGAAGGCCACGGCGCGTACCCGACCGCCGGCGGGGGCCGGCTCGCACCCGGCGAACTCGGCCAGCGCGACGTAGAGCCGCTCGGCCTGCTCGTCGTCGCTCGCCCGGGGGAGGAAGAAGGCCACCATGGCCGCAGTCTTCCCCCCGGGCCCGAGGGTCGGGCCGCCGACGACCCCGGGGCGGCGGGGTAAGCCTGTCGACCGCCGCGTTCGGCCCTGACGGCACTCCGGTCAGGGACTTCCGGCCGTGCCGGCCGGGCTCCGGGTCGGGTCAGGCTGGTCCCGCTGCCGGAGTGGGAGGTGCGCCGTGGGATCAAACCTGTGTCTGGGCCACGCGGTCCGCCGCTTCACCCTGGGCGCCGGTGAGCTCAAGCGGCGCAGCGACCGCTTCCAGTTCCTGCTCCGGGTCCTGCTCGTCCTCTCGGTCGTCTCGGCGCCCGCGATCGGTCTGGCGGCCGGCACTGCCGCGCACCTCGCGCTGCAGTCCGCGGCGGCCACCAACCGGGCGGAGCTGCAGCAGGTCGACGCGGTCGTCACCGCGTCGCCGCAGCACCGGGCCGGGGAGATGTCGGAGGACCGGGTGTGGACCTCAGCCCGGTGGACCGCTCCGGATGGCACCCCGGTCAGCGGTCGGGTCTACGTGCTGGCCAGTTCCGGGATCGGGGACACCGCCACGATCTGGGTGACCCCGGACGGGGAGCGCCGGCAGGCACCGCTGGACGACGCCCAGATCGCCGCCCAGTCCGTGGCCCTGGGAATCCTGGGTGCGCTGCTCGCGACGTTCCTCGCGGGACTGGCCTACGCCGGTGCCGTGCACCTGCTCGACCGGGCGCGCCAGCAGGCCTGGGAGGCCGGGTGGTCGGTGGTGGAACCGGCCTGGCGGAGCCAGTTCCGCTGACCACCGAGCACCGTGCCGGGTAGGTCGCGCCGCCCGCACCACGGGACGGAGGGCCCTGGCCCGGGCCGCGGCCGGCCAGCACGCTGACCCGGTGACCAGCCACGACACCCAGCAGTCCCACCGCATGCCCGTCCTCGCCGCGATGGACGGGTCCGCCAGCGACCGTCCGGTGGCCCGGGAGGCCGCCGCCACGGCCCGCCGGAGTGGCGCTCCCCTGGTCCTGGTGCACGTCTCGCCGTGGGGTGCGACCGAGGGTGGGAGCGGTTCGGTCACCGGTCGGCTGCGGGCGGCCAACGAGTTGGCGGTGCGCGGCATCGCCGCGGAGGTGGCCGGCAGCCCGGGAACCGGGGGTGAGCTCGAGGTCCAGTGCGACATCCGCAGCGGTGACCCGGTGGCCGCCCTGCTGGAAGCGGCCACCGGGGCCCGCGTGCTGGTGGCCGGCAGCCATCCGCGGGCCCAGCTGGGGCGCTGGCTGCTGGGGTCGGTGTCCACCGACCTGGTCGACCGGTGCCCGGTGCCGCTGCTCGCCGTACCCACGGCCACCGGTCCGGTGGTGGTGGACCGCCCCGGGGACGTGGTGGTGGGGGTCGACGGTCGCCCCGACACCGACACCGACACCGTGCTGCGCCAGGCCTTCACCGAGGCCGCCGACCGGGGCGCGGGCCTGCTGGCCGTGCACACCTGGCAGGACCCCGACGACACGTCTGTCTGGCAGCACCCGCAGGGCCCGCTCCGCGACGAGGACGCCTGGTCCGACGAGACCCGGTTGCTCGGCGAGTGCCTGGCGGGCTGCCGGGGGGACTTCCCCGACGTCGAGGTCCGGGAGGCCGTCGTCCGCGGCCCGGTGGCCCCCAGCCTGGCGGCTGCGGCACTCACCGCCCAGCTCCTCGTCCTGGGACGACGCCCCGCGCCGGGGTGCGGCGGCCCGGTCCGGCACGCCGTGCTGCAGCGGGCAGCGTGCCCGGTGCTGCTGGTGCCGGTGGGGTGACCACAGCCGCCGTCCTCACCAACGTCCCGGCGTCCTCAGCAACGTTGGCGAGGGCGGCGGGACAGTGATCAGGTGACCTGATCAACGGGGAGAGGAGAGGGGGCGGGCCCGAGTTGCGCGGGGCCGGTCGCCCGGTCGACTCAGTGCTGGTCGACCGCGGTGCGCCGGGTGGTGTCCGGTGCGGACACCTCGTGGTTGGCCGGGTGCGCCGGCGGCACCAGGTCCCCGGCGTGCACCAGCAGTACCGGGCACGGTGCGTGCAGGACCACGTGCAGCGCCACCGAGCCCAGCAGCAGGCCACGCAGCTGGCCGGTGCCACGGGCGCCGACGACGAGCAGGTCGGCCCCGTCGGCGGCCTCCAGCAGCGCCGTGCGCGGAGACCCCGGGATGACCCGCACGGTGACCCGCGCGGGGCGGTCCGCGGCGTCGAGGGTCGAGAGCTCCTCGTCCACCAGCGCCTGCGTGGTGTCGGCGACGATCCTCGCCAGCTCGTCGGCCGCGGCGGCGGTGACGGCGTGCAGGCTGGTCCAGTGGTCCTCCACCGTGAAGGCCGCCAAGACCTCCAGCGGCACGCCTGCCCGGACGGCCTCCGCGGCGGCGACGCGTACCGCCGTCCGGGACCGGTCCGAGCCGTCCACCCCCACGCTGACCCGCGGGCGGCGCTCCGGCCGGAGCAGCGGCGGCACGTGCGGGTCCTCGGGCAGCGGCACCACGGCCACCGGGCAGTGCGCGTGCGTGCTGCAGTGCAGCGAGACCGATCCCAGCAGGGCGCTGCGCATCGCACCCCGGCCGCGCCGCCCGGCGACGAGCAGCTCAGCCCCCCGGGAGTGGTCCACCAGCGCGCCCGCGGCCGAGCCGTTGGTCACCGTGATCGCCACCGGTACGTGCGCGACCCCGGTGTGGCCGGCGGCCACCAGCTCGTCCTGCACCTTCTGGACCTCCCGCTCGGCGCGGCGCCGGGTGTCCCCGCGCAGGTCCTCCAGCCGGCCGACGTCGAGCAGGTAGGGGTCGCTCCAGGCGAAGTCGACGGCGCAAGTGGACACCACCTGCACGCCGACCCCCCGGGACGCGGCCTGCTGCAGGGCCCAGCGCAGCGCGGCGCGGGCACCGGCCGAGCCGTCCACCCCCACCACGACGCCGGGGCCGTCCGGGGGCTCGTTCGGTGCTGCTGCCACGAGTTCTCCTCTGCCGGGCCACCGATCGGCGGCGGGGAGACCCACGCTGGTCCGGTCGCGGCCGGCCGGCACGGGGCCCCAGGTCCCCTCCGGCCGGTCCTACGTCCCCGACGGTTGACCAGGGCACGGACGGCGCGCCAGGGTCAGATGCGTCCGGCCGCGGCGTGGTCCCCCAGGACCAGCAGATCGGCCTCCTCCGCCAGCGCCCAGAGCACCGTGGACGGCTCACCCACCACCAGCTGCAACCAGGTGCGCCCGCGGACCCCGGTGACGGCGACGGCGTGCCGCACCACGCTCAGCAGCCATGCCTCGCGGACCCGTTGCTCCTCGACGGTGCCCCCGGTCCACACCGACACCACCAGCAGCCGGGCGTCCCGTCGCTGCGCTTCCAGCAGCGCCCAGCGCAGGGCCGCCTGGCTGGCCCCGGACTCGCACACGCCCACGGCCAGCCAGGGCTCCCCGGTGCCGTCCCAGGGCAGCGGCCCCGGCCAGCCGGTCACGGCGCAGCTGCAGGGACCGGGCCGGGCGGTACCGGCGTCGCGGGCAGCGTCCCGCCGGGGTCGGGCCCGCCACCCGCCGACGCGGGCCCGGCCGCCCGCACGGCCAGCAGCACCAGGAGGGCGCCCACCAGGAACAGCAGTACCCCCAGACCCAGGGCGGCCCCGGCCAGCCACGGCAGGGACGGCGCAGTGGCGCCGATCCGGACGGCCGCCGTGACCCCGGGGCCACCGTCGGCGTGCATCACCACCACCGACCAGTCACCCGCCACCGGGGTCCAGTCCAGGACCACCCGGCCAGAACCGGTGGCCGAGGCGGTCCAGGACTCCCCCGGTGCCGTGGGTGCACCCGGCGGCGGGCCACCGTCGATCTCGGTGCCGGGACCACCGACCCCGGCCGTCCCCGACATCATCCCCGGGCCTGTCCCCCAGCCCGTCCCCCAGCTGCTGCCCTGCGGTGCCGTCCAGGACATCGATCGGCGGGCCACCCCGGCGAGGTACTCCGCCACCACCGGGGTGGGCGCGATGCCGACGAAGAGCTCGTCGGCGCTGGCCGAGGTGGCCTCCACGCGGGTGTCACCCAGCGCCGCGGCCAGGTCCACCGGGTTCCCGACAATGTCCAGCCGGACGTCCCGGGCCACCAGCGCGTAGCCGGTCGTGCTCACCGTGGTGGCCCCGCTCAGCAAGTACCCGTCCTCCCGCTGGGTCCGGTCGGCCCACAGCAGGAGCCCACCGCCCACCAGCGGCGCGGTCGAGCCCAGCAGCATCAGGCAACCCACCACCAGGGCCACCACCCGGCCTGCCGTCCAACCCGGGCGCCGGGCAGGGGAGAGCGGGGGCCGTCCCCACGTCGAGCCCCCGGTCGGGACCGGCCCGGCCGGTGGCGCCGGCGCGGAGCCGGGATCGGTCCCCCCGGAGTCCAGCCGGAACGGCGGGTAGCGGTCCGTCGTCAGCAGCAGGTAGGCGGCCACCCGCAGCACCCACCGGTCCAGGCCCAGCACCAGGTCGTAGATGCCCGCCGGGTAGCGCCCCCGGACCAGCAGGACGATCGCAGCGACCAGCACCAGCAGGCTGATGAGCCCGCCGGGACCCCAGCGGGCTCCGTCGGTCCCGGTCCGGCCGGCCACCCACAGGCCCCCGCCGACGAAGACCCCGACGACGAGCAGGTGCGGCACGGCCAGCAGCCACTTGACCAGCCACAACCCCCGGGACAGCCGCTCGGGCCGGTCCACCTCCAGGTGCGCCGGGTAGTCGGCTACCTCGGCGAGGGTGAACGGTGGGTACCGGTCGGTGCCCAGGGCGCCGTAGCCGTAGTGGTGCACCCGCCAGGTCCAGCGGAGCACGCCCACCTCGAAGTCGAACAGCGAGGCGGGGTACCGGCCGGTCGCCAGGATGGCCACCCCCGCGGCCAGCCACACCACCGCTGCCGCGGCCCACAGCAGCAGCAGGGCGATGGCGTGCGGCACCAGCAGCAACCACTTCACCAACCAGAGCCAGCGGGACAGTGCGGCGTCCGGATGCGCGTCCACCCGGACCGGGTAGGGGCTGCGGTCGTCCACGGGCACTCCTCGGGCCGGCCCCCGAGGGGGCGATGCCCCCGACCCTGGGCGTGCGCCCGGCCCGGTCCCAGCGACACAGGTCCCCCGCTCACGCGCCGGAGGTCCCTCGCCCTCCTCGGAGCGGGAGACGAGCGTGGGGGACGACCCCGAGGAGGCACCGTGTCACCCGACACCGCGTTGCACGCCAGCCCGTCCCCCGACAGCGCTCCCGAGGACCCCCGGTTGCGCCAGGACCTGGAGGACGCCGCCGACGCCATCCTGCTGGCCCCGTCGGTGCACAACACCCAGCCGTGGCGGGTCCTGCTGCACGCGGACCGGCTGGAGGTGCGGGCCGACCGCAGCAGGCAGCTGAGCGTGATCGACCCCACGGGCCGGGAGATGCTGCAGTCCGTCGGGGCCGCGGTCTTCAACGGCCGGGCCGCCCTGGCCGCGGCAGGACGGGCCGTCGAGGTGCGGCGGTTCCCCGCCGAGGGCGACCCCTCCCTGGTGGCCGAGCTCCGCCCGGTGCCGGGCCCGGCCGACGGTGATCTGGCCGCGCTGGCCGCCCAGGTGCGACGGCGCCGGACCAACCGGCGGCAGTTCACCGCCGACCGGGTCCCGGCCGACGTCCTCCGCCGGCTCACCGCGGCCGCGGCCGCCGAGGACACCGTCCTGGTTCCGGTGCTCACCGACGAGCAGCACCGGCTGGTCGCCCGGGTCAGCGAGCTCGCCGACGTCGAGCAGAACGCCGACCCGGCCTACCGGCACGAATTGCGTACCTGGACCAACCGGAGCGCCGGCGCGGGGGACGGCGTGCCCCCCGAGGCGGTGCCGCGGGTGGACGGATCGGCCCGGGACGACGTCCCGTTGCGCGACTTCGACACCCGGGGCGCCGGTGGCCTGCCGCCGGCCACCGAACCGGAACCCGTGCAGACCCTGGTGGTGCTGGCCAGCCGGACGGATGACGACCAGGCGTGGGAGCGGACCGGCGAGGCCCTGGAGCGGGTCCTGCTGGAGCTCACCGCGGCCGGCTGGGCGGCCAGCCCGCTGACCCAGGCCGTCGAGGTCCCGCAGGCCCGCCGGCAGCTGCGCCACGGCCTGACCTGGGACACGCACCCGCAGGTGCTGCTGCGGGTCGGCCGGGCGATGGCGGCCCAGGCCAGCCCGCGCCGCCCGCGGGAGGACGTCGTGCAGGGCAGTCAGCGCGGCCCCGCCTCGTCGGACTCCCCGGGCCCGCACGGAACCGGCCATGCCTCGGTGCACCCGCCGTCCCACCCGCCGTCCCACCCGACGTCCCACCAGGTGCAGCCCAAACCCCCGGCCGCCCCTCCGCATCCGGTCCCCGACGGGCGCGGGGGCACCACGTGGCGCTGACCCCGGCTGCACACCCCCGCGGCGCC
The DNA here is from genome assembly GCA_963759905.1 of uncultured Actinomycetota bacterium. Taxonomy (GTDB): domain Bacteria; phylum Actinomycetota; class Actinomycetes; order Mycobacteriales; family Geodermatophilaceae; genus Klenkia. The sequence continues at coordinate 453,046 of CAVXBD010000005.1, read as the reverse complement.
CCGACCACCCCGACCGCCATCGCGCGGCACGACGACGTCCATCTGACAGCCCGCCCAGACCGGAGGCCGACATGACCGTCTCGTCCACCCACCCCGTGGTGGCCGCCATCGAGCACTCCTCCATGGCCGGCCCGACGGCGCGTGCCGCGGCCGAGGAGGCGGTGCGCAGGCGGACCGGCCTGCGCCTGGTGCACGTCGACCGCAAGGTGCGGCCCGGGCTGCTCACCCCCGCACGACTCGTCGGGGAGCCCCAGCAGCTCAGCCGCCGGGCGGCCGACGAGCTGCTCGCCCGGACCGCGGCCGAGGTCGCGGACCTGCTGCCCGCCGACCGGGTGAGTCCCCACGTGCCGATCGGTGACGCGGCCGAACTGCTGGTCGAGGAGTCGGTCACGGCGGGGCTGCTCGTCCTCGGGGGCCGCCCCGGGGACTCCCTGGGCGGGCCGGGTTCGGTGACGGCCCGGGTGGTGGCGCACGCGGCCTGCCCGGTGCTGGCACTGCCCGACGAGGACAGCCGCGCACTGGGGAACGGTCGGGCGGTGGTCGTGGGGATCGCCGGGGACCGGTTGGACGAACTGGTCGTGCAGGCCGCCTTCGAGGAGGCCGACGCCCGCGGCGTCGAACTCGTGGCCGTGCATGCCTGGACGGACCCGGCCATGGAACCGTCGTTCGAGGCGTGGGGGCCGCTGATGGACTGGGTGGAGGTCCGCGGCGAGGAGGAGCGACTGCTGGCCGAGGCGCTGGCCGGGTGGCGGGAGAAGTTCCCGGCCGTGGAGGTGCACACCGCGGTGGTCCGCGATCGGCGCGGATCGGCGCTGCGCGGGGCCGCGGCCACCGCTGCGCTGCTGGTGCTGGGGCATCGGCACCGGGGCCGCATCGCCGGTCTGGGTTCGACCACCCGGGCGGTGCTGCACCACGCCCCGTGCCCGGTGCTGGTGGTCCCGCTGCCCGGTGAGCGGCGGCAACCGTGAACGGCCCCCGGGTCCTCGTCGTCGTCGCCAGCCGGCACGGGGCCACCGCGGAGATCGCCGACCTGCTGGTGCACGACCTGATGGCCGGCCCCGAGGCGAGCCGTGCGGAACTCACCGCGCACGCGGTCGACGCGGGCTCGGCACCGCCCCCGGACCGTTACGACGCGGTGCTGCTGGGCAGCGCGGTCTACGCCGGCCGCTGGCTACCCCCGGCCCGAGACTACGCGGTGCAGCACGCGGCCACCCTGCGCCGACGCCCGGTCTGGCTGTTCTCCAGCGGCCCGATCGGCGACCCACCGTTCCCCGACGACGAACCGCACGACGTGGCGGCCATCGGCCGGTCGCTGCGGTCCCGGGGGCACGTGTCCTTCCCCGGTCGGCTGGACCCGGCCCGGCTGGGGTTCGGCGAGCGGGCCATGGTGCGCGCGATGCGTGCCCCGGTCGGGGACTTCCGCGACCCGGCCGCCGTCCGGGCGTGGGCCGAGCGGGTCGCCGGTGCGCTGACGGCATCCACCGCGCCCGCTGCCCCCACGGGTGCCGCGACCGTCGCTGACGGCTGATCCTGCAGGTCAGGACGGTCTACCCGTCCCGGCGCCACCGTGCCAGGGTGGGTCGGGGCGCTGGTAGGTCCCCGCAGCCGACCAGGACGGGAGCGACCTCGTGGAGGAGATCAACCCGTTGGCCGGGATGCGGCTGACCGAACTGGTCGCCGAGGTGCAGGACCGGTTGGGCACCATCGCCCGCACCCAGCAGCGGGTGCAGAACCTGCTGGACGCGTTCCTGAGCGTGCAGACCGGGCTCGACCTGGACGACACCCTGCGACGGGTGGTCGACGTGGCCACCGACCTGGTCGGCGCCCGGTACGGGGCCCTCGGCGTGCTGGGCCCCGAGGGTGGCCTGTCCCGCTTCGTCTTCGTGGGGATCGACCCGCCCCAGGTGGAGGTCATGGGCCACCTGCCCGAGGGCAAGGGCGTGCTGGGCCAGCTGATCAACGAACCGGCGCCGCTGCGGGTGCACGACCTGTCCGCCCACCCCTCCTCGGTGGGCTTCCCGCCGAACCACCCCCCGATGTCGACGTTCCTGGGGGTGCCGATCCAGGTGCGCGGTGAGGTCTACGGCAACCTCTACCTGACCGAGAAGCGCGACGGGGACTTCACCGCCGAGGACGAGGCGCTGGTCACCGCCCTGGCCGGCGCCGCGGGCATCGCGGTGGACAACGCCCGGAGGTTCACCGAGGAGCAGGAACAGCAGCGGTTGCTCAATGCGGTGGCCGACGTGCGGGAATCCCTGCTGGGCGGCGCCGCGCCCGAGGACGTGCTGGGCCTGATCACCGAGCAGGTCCGGCGGCTGACCGGTGCCGACGCCGCCTTCCTGATCGGGCCGCTGGAGGACGGCACCACCTGGACGTCGCAGGCGCAGAGCGGCGCCGGGCTCGACGACATCACCGGGATACCGCTCACCGCCGACACCTCCCCCGTGGTGGAGGCGCTCAGCCACGCCACCGCGGGGGACGTGATCACCCTGGACCTGTCCACGACGGACTGGGAGGGACCCGCCTCGGACGTGGACTGGGGCCCGGTGCTGGCCACCACCATGCGCACGGTGCACGACGCGCAGACGGTGCTGGTGGCCGCCCGGCTGGTCGGTGCCGAGCCCTTCGACCCGGAGCTGGCCCAGCTGGTGCGCTACTTCGCCGATCAGACTGCGCTGGCGCTGGACATGGGTGCCCGGCAACGGGTGGTCCGCCAGCTGGACGTCTACGCCGACCGGGACCGCATCGCCCGGGACCTGCACGACCACGTCATCCAGCGGCTGTTCGCGGTGGGGCTGACCCTGCAGTCGGTGCTGCCCCGGATCGGCGCGGCGGAGCGGACCCGGGTCGCCGGGGTGGTCAACCAGCTCGACGACACGGTGCGGGACATCCGCACCACCATCTTCGACCTGCACACCACCCCGGGCGAGGGCGGGCAGAGCCTGCGGCGGCGCCTGCTGGACGTGGTCACCGAGACCTCCGGTGAGCTGCACGGCACGCTCCGCACGTCGGGCCCGGTGGACACCCAGGTCACCGGGGCGCTCGGCGCCGACGTGGAGGCGGTGGTCCGCGAGGCGGTCAGCAACGCGGCCCGGCACTCCGGTGGCCGATCGGTCACGGTCACCGTCGACGTCACCGACCACGTCGTCGTCGAGGTCGTGGACGACGGGCTGGGCTGGAACCCGTCGACGGCGCGCAGCGGGCTGCACAACCTCGAGCAGCGGGCGCAGGCGCGGGGCGGGACCCTGGACCTGGAGCAGGTGACCACCGGGGGCACCCGGTTGCGCTGGTGCGTACCGCTGCCCGCGGCCGGTGCGGACGGCTGAGCCCGGACCGCCGAGCCCCCGTGCCGATCCCGGGATCCGGCCTCAGGCCGGTGAGACCCGCCCGGGGCCCTTGAGCTCGGTGGCCAGGATCGCGACCTGGGTGCGCCGTTCCAGGCCGAGCTTGGCCAGCAGGTGCGAGACGTAGTTCTTCACCGTCTTCTCGGCCAGGAACATCCGCTCCCCGATCTGCCGGTTGGTCAGCCCCTCGCCGATGAGCTCCAGCACGGTTCGCTCCTGCTCGGACAGCCGGGCCAGGGGCCCCACCGGCTCCTCGGCGCGGCGCATCCGTTCCAGCACCACGGAGGTGGCCGCGGGGTTGAGCAGCGAGCCACCGGCGTGCACCGTGCGCACCGCAGCCACCAGGTCCTGACCGAGGATCTGCTTGAGCAGGTAACCCGACGCACCGGCCATCACCGCATCCACCAGCGCCTCGTCGTCGCTGTAGCTGGTGAGCATCAGGACCTTCAGGGCGGGCATCCGGGAGAGCAGCTCGCGACAGACCGTCACCCCGTCGCCGTCGGGCAGCCGGACGTCGAGGACGGCGACGTCCGGGCGCAGCGCCGGGACCCGGGCCAGGGCCTCGGCCGCGGTCTTCCCCTCCCCCACCACGGTGATCCCCGGGTCGGTGGACAGCACGTCGGCCACCCCCCGCCGGACGATCTCGTGGTCGTCGAGGAGGAACACCCGGATGGGGCTGCCGGGGGCGGCCCCCTCCCCTGCCCCGTCCCCTGTCCCGTCCTGGGTCCCGTCCTGGGTCACGCTGCCTCCTGCGCTGGCTGTGGGGGCCGAGCCTAGGTCGTCCGGGTCCCCCGGGCAGCAGGGTCGGAGGTCCCCGCCCCGGGAGCCGGACGCCGCGGCCACCCGGCGTTCCCCAGGGTCCGTTGTCGATCCGCCGGGGACCCCGGTCCCTGGTCGGCAGGCACCGGCCGGAGCAGGCTCGGGCCACCCAGGACCCCGTCCAGTGGAGGAGGACACCCCGTGGCCCAGGCCGATCCACCGGTCCTCCCGGAGGAGATCACCGACGCGACCTCCGACTCGTCACCCGGTGCCCCGGCCGCGGTGGTCGTCGGGTTCGACGGCTCTGCCGACGCGACGGACGCGGTGCTGGTGGCCGCCCGCGAGGCCCAGCTGCGTGGGCTGGGCCTGGAGGTGCTGCTGGCCCTGCCACCGCTGGGCCGGCGGTCCGCTCCCGAGCTGCACGGGCTGGACGAGCAGGCGGTGCTGCGGGTCGCCGCGGACGTGGCCCTGGACGCGGTGCTGGGGACGGTGCGTCGCCGGTCACCGGGGGTCAGGGTCGGGGCCAGGATCGTCGACGGCACCCCGCTGGACGTGCTGCGCTCCGCGGCGCGCACCAGCCCACTGGTGGTGCTGGGGACGACGTCGGTGCGGTCCTCCGCCGACCTGCTCCTGGGGTCCACGGTGGCCGGCCTGGTACGGCTGGGCAGCTCCCCGCTGCTGGTGGTGCCGCGGCGGCCCGACCAGCACGTGACGGGCAGGCGCGGAGTCGTGGTGGGCGTCGACGGCAGCAGGGAGGCGGCCGGAGTGCTGGCAGCAGGAGCCCGGGCCGCCCAGCTGCGGCACGCGCGGTTGTGCCTGGTGCACGTGTGGCAGCGGCCGATGCCCGGTTTCGACCGGCTGGTGGTGGGTCGCTCGGTCGGCGACGCACCCCGGCAGCACCGCGCGGAGAACTGGCTGGACGACCTCGTCGCGATCACCCAGGGTGACGCCGCGGGCCCCGACGGGTCCGACGACCCCGCAGGCCGGGTTCTCGGTGACACGGATCGGGTGGTCCGCCGGGGGCACCCGGCGCAGACCCTCCTGGCCGCCGCCACGACGGCCGAGCTGCTGGTGGTCGGACACCGCCGGCGAGGGCTCACCGACGCCATCGGGTCGGTGGCGACGGCGGTGCTGCACCGCGCCGACTGCCCGGTGCTGGTGGTGCCGGTCGGCCGCTGACCGGCCGCTGTCCGGCAGGCCGACAACCGCCAGGGCAGGGGCGGTCAGCTGCCCTCGGGTCCCACCCCGGCCAGCGCGGACCCGATCTCCTCACCCCAGGCCCGCACGGCCGGCCAGTCCCGGTCGTCCCCGTCGGTCATCCGCCACAACCGGGCACCCCAGCGTTCCCAGCGGGACAGCCGGGCGGTGCTGATCGCGCCGCCCAGCACGCGGTGCTCCCGGGCGCGGCTCTCGGTCAGCTCCCGGTCGACGTCGATCAGGGCCACCGGTGGGCGGGGTGGCCGACCCACCGGACCGCTGGAGAACAACCACACCGGCCGTCTCCACAGGTCGATGGCGCAGCGTTGCACCAGATCGGAGGCTTCGGGCAGCCAGTGCCCCCGGTAGACCGAGCTGCCGATGAGCACCCCGTCGTACCCGCTCACGTCGGACACCGTGGCAGCGTCCCGGACCTCCACCGACCCCTGGTCGTGCAACCCCCGCCGGACGCCGTCGGCCAGGCACTCGGCCAGCTCCCGGGTCCCACCGTGCCGGGAGGCGACCGCGACCAGCACCTGCTGCGACCTCTCCACCACGCTCCTCCTCCCGACCGCCACCAGCGGTCACGCCGGCCGGTCGTCCAGGACCGAGAGTGCCGGTCGACCGGCACGAGCGCCGGGGGCGGACGTCCTGATCGCGGTGAGCGGAGGTCCCGGCCGTCCGCGGACGGCCCCGGTCTGCCACCGGCGGGTTCAGCTCTTCCAGGACAGCGTCCTCGTGATCCAGTGCAGGTGCTCGTCCACCCAGCCCAGCACGTCCATGGCGGCGTCGACCAGCTGCGGCGGGTGGAGAACCAGGGTGTCCCGGCGCAGCAGGCGTTCCACGTCGACCAGGACCGGGGCCTGCCGGGGCGCGCCGGCGCGGTCCCGGAAGACGACTCCGGCCCGGGACATCACGTTCATCACCTCCTGGGCGAGGATCCCGTAGCCCACCGTCGTGGGGTGCACGCCGTCCAGGGAGAACAGCCCGCCGGACGCACGCCCGCCCCGGCCGTCGGCGGACAGGAACCGGGAGTCCGGGGGTGGCCGGAGGGCCGCCAGGGCCGGCGGCAGCGGGTAGGGCGACCACCAGGGCGGGCGGGCATCGGGATCGGTGATGAACCGCCGCGTCGCCAACCGGTCCAGCAGCCCCGCCACGTCCAGCAGGTACCAGTCCTTCGCGGCGGGACGACCGACGCCGGCGCGGGCGGTGCGCACCACCGCCTCGATGGCCTCGTTGTACAGGTCGATGGCGGCGTCCACGACCCGGGCCTCCTCCTCGGTGAGGTGCAGGTCGCGGGCCGGGTCGAAGCGGTCGTCGTGCACCCACGGCCGGGTGTAGTACGGGTAGTAGCGCGATCCGGGTCGGACCTTGCGGCCGATCCCGCGGGCGATCGGCGCGATGGTGACGTGCGGGACCGTGCACCAGATGACGTGCCGGGCTCCGATCCGGTCCACCGCGGCCACCAGCAGGTCCAGCTCGGCCGCGAAGTGCTCGGGGCGCCAGACCGTGTACCGGCTCTTGGCGGCCAGGTCCTGGAAGTCCGGTCCGCTCCAGCTCACCGTCAGGTCGGTCACCGTCGGCAGGGCGTTGTTCGCCCCCAGGAACACCACCAGCGTCTCGATCCCGTCGTCGGTGTCCTCGCCGTGGTCGGCGCCGAGGGACTCCGCGGCGTCGAGGAGGGTCTGCTGCCGGACGTCGTCGGACCACCGCGGGTACACCCGCAGCGCGGCGCGCTCGTTGGCGTTCTCCACCAGTTGGTCCAGGAAGGAATCGCGGGGCCGGCGGATCGAGGCCTCCAGCGAGGCGGCCGTCCAGGACAGCACGTCCCGCAGGTCCCAGCCGTAGACCGAGAGGTCGTGCACGTAGTCGTCCACCAGCGGCGCGGTGCTGCCCGGTCCACGTTCCCAGTAGTCCTCCACCTCGTCCATGAAGGCGCGGGCGGCGAACCCCGCCAGCGGGGTCTCCCAGATGCTCGGTTGCGACCCGAATCTCTCCTCCAGCCGGCGCAGCAGCAGCTCCAGGTTCAGCGGCAACCCGCCGGGGCCGCCGTAGTCGGGGTAGCGGTATCCCGCCCAGCCCAGTTCCCGGGCCACGATGGCCGGCCAGGAGATGTCGGTGTGGTAGATCGCACCGCTCTGGAAGCCGTGGCTGACGGAGTCCCCCAGCACCACGAGCCGGTGCGGCGGGGTGCCCCGCCTCGGTGGGTGCGGCACCTCGATCCCCACCGTGGGGTCCACGGTGGGTTCCCGGGGGCCCCGGGCGACCTGCCGGCGGACCTCGTCGGGAGTACCAGGTGGCACGGTCTCGGCCATGGCGGGTCGGTTCCTCTCCCGGGGAAGCGCATCAGCGACCGACCGCCGACGCCGGCCGGGCCCGATCGGTACCGCTGGGCCCACCCGGCAGGGCAGCCGACTCCGCAGCCCTCAGCGTGCCGTTCCCACGGTCGGATGACCAGGCCCCCGACCCGGTACGAGAGCAGCGACCGGGTTCACCGGTTCCTGCCGGGGGTCGGTCGGGTGACGTCGGGCCTCCCGCGGTCGCGGCCAGGCAGCCCGTTCACCACGCACATCGCGAGGGCGGGCTCGGGGCGCCGGCTGCTGGTCAGCGCGGCGTCACCGCCGCATCCACGGACGAACGGCACCTCACCGCCGGGATGCGGGCAGTCGTGCGGCGAGCACCTCGGCCAGGTGTAACCCCTGTACGTGGCCGACCTGGTCCAGCTGGGTCCGGCAGGAGAAGCCGTCGGCCAGCACCGTGGCACCCGCCCCCGCGGCGCGCACCGCCGGCAACAGGGCCGTCTCGGCGACGGCCACGGACACCGCGTGGTGGCCGGCCTCGGCGCCGAAGTTGCCGGCCAGTCCGCAGCAGCCGCCCACCGCGTCGACCGCGGCGCCGGCCCGGGCCAGCAGTGCCCGGTCGGCCTCCCAGCCCAGCACCGCGTGCTGGTGGCAGTGCGGCTGCGCCACGCCGTGCACGTCGGAGAGGTCCGGCGGGGCCCAATCGGTCCGGGTGGCCAGCAGCTCGGCCAGCGTGTGGGTGGCCGTGGCGACGCGCTGCGCGGCGGGCGCACCGGCCAGCAGCTCCACGGCGTCCCCACGCAGCACCGCGGTGCACGAGGGCTCCAGCCCCACCACCGGGAGCCCGACGTCGAGGGCCGCCACGGTCTGCTGCAGCTTGGTCCGCGCGGTGTCCAGTTGGCCGGTGGAGATCCAGGTCAGCCCGCAGCACACCGGAGCCGACAGCTGCACCCGGAACCCGGCGTCCTCCAGCACGTCCACCGCGGCCCGCCCGACCGCCGGGCTGAACGCGTCGGTGAAGGTGTCGACGAAGAGCACCACCGGGTCACCGGCGGTGCGTGCGGGCCGGGCGGCGAACCAGGCCCGGAAGGTCTGCTCGGCGAACCGGGGCAGCTCCCGGTCCCGGTCGATCCCCCCGGCGACCCGGGCCAGCGCGGCCACGCCCCGCATGCCCAGCAGGGCGTTGGTCAGCCGCGGTGCGCGGGACACCCACCGGGCGGTGACCGGCAGCCAGCCCAGCGACCAGTGGCTGCGCGGGCGCCACCACCGCCGGTACCGCTGGTGCAGCACCTCGGACTTGTAGGTCGCCATGTCGACACCGGCCGGGCAGTCCACCGCGCAGCCCTTGCAGGACAGGCACAGGTCGAGGGACTCCAGCACCTCGGGACTGCCCAGCCCGCCGACCAGGGTGCCGTTGGCGGCCTCCTGGAGCACCCGGGAGCGCCCCCGGGTGGAGTCCTTCTCGTCCCCGGTGGCCAGGAACGAGGGGCACATGACCCCGCCGGTGGCCACCGCCGACGCCCGGCACCGGCCCACGCCCACGCAACGGTGCGCGGCGACGGACAGGTCCCCGCCGTCGTGGGCCAGGGCGAAGACCCGGGCCGGCAGCGCCCGGGCCGCCGGCACCCGCAGGGAGGCGTCCAGCGGTGCGGGGTCGACCAGCACCCCGGGGTTGAGCAGCCCGGCCGGGTCGAAGGCGTGCTTGACGGCGGCGAAGGCGGCGATCAACTCCGGTGCGTACATGCGGGGCAGCAGCTCGCTGCGCGCCCGGCCGTCACCGTGCTCCCCGGACACCGAGCCGCCGTACCCGGCGACGATGTCGGCGGCCGCGGTGACGAAGTCCCGGAAGACGCCGGGGCGGGAGGCCAGGGGGAAGTCGATCCGGGCGTGCACGCAGCCGTCCCCGAAGTGCCCGTAGACCAGCGCGTCCAGCCGGTGCTCGGCCAGCAGTGCCTCGAAGTCGCGCAGGTAGGCGCCCAGCGAGTCCGGCGGGACGGCGGCGTCCTCCCAGCCCGGCCAGGCGGGCTCACCGGCCGGGGTGCGCCCGCCCAGCCCGGCGCCGTCCTCCCGGATCCGCCACAACCGCCGGGCGTCGTCACCGGACACCACCAGGGCGTCCAGCGCGGCGGCGTCGGCAACCAGCCGCCGGGCGGCGTGCTCGGCCGCGCCGGGTGACTCGCCGGCCACCTCGACGAACAGCCAGCCCTCCCCGCGCGGCAGGGTGGGCACCGCGGCGGGCCCGCGCCGGCGCCGCACCACGTCGGCCATCCGGGCGTCCATCCCCTCCACCGCGCGGGGCGCGTGGTGCAGCAGGCCGGGCACCGCGTCGGCGGCGGACGGCATGTCGGGGTAGCCCAGCACCACCAGCGCGGTGGCCGCCGGCACCTCGGCCAGCGACACGGTGGCCTCCAGCAGCACCGCCAGGGTGCCCTCGGTGCCGGCCAGGAAGCGGCCCACGTGAGCCCCGTTCTCCGGGAGCAGGTGCTCCAGCGAATAACCCGACACCTGCCGGCGGAACCGGCCGGACCCGGTCCGGATCGCTGCCAGGTTGCCCTCCACCAGCGGCCAGAGGTCGACCGGACCTGCGGCGCGGGGGCCGGCGGTGAACCGGTCACCTGCGGCGGTGGCCACGTCCAGGGCGACGACGGTGTCCGCGGCCCGGCCCGCGCTCATCGCGTGCGCCCCGCAGGCGTTGTTGCCGATCGTGCCGCCGATGGTGGCCCGGGAATGCGTGGAGGGATCGGGTCCGTAGGCCAGCCGGTGTGGGGCGCCGGCCCGGGTGATGGCGTCCAGCACGACCCCGGGCTGGACGACGGCGGTCCGCGCGGCGGGGTCCAGCGCCACGATCCGGGTCAGGTGCCGGGAGGTGTCCAGCACCAGGCCCGGGCCCACCGCGTTGCCCGCGATCGAGGTGCCGCCACCGCGCATGGTCAGCGGCACCCCGAGGTCACGGCACGCCGAGAGGGCGGCCAGCACGTCGTCGGCATGGCGGGGATAGGCCACCGCCGCGGGCACCACCCGGTAGTTGGAGGCGTCCGAGCTGTACTCGGCCCGGCGCCGGGCGCCGTCGTCGACCTCGACCAGTCCCGCCGCCCGCAGCGCCCCCGCCAGTTCCGCCGTCGAGGTCATGGCTGCACGATCCCAGCCGCGGCAACCCGGGCGTGCGCCGGGGAGTCGTACCGTCGGCAGGGTGAGCTCCGCCGCCTCGTCCCACCGCCGCCTCGTCCACCGCCGCCCTGGGCAACCGCTTCGCCCGGGACCTGCCGGAGCTGGCGCTGCCCTGGCAGGCCGACGCCGCGCCGGCGCCGGAGCTGCTCGTGCTCAACGAGCCGCTGGCCACCGAGCTGGGGCTGGACGCCGGGTGGCTGTCCACCCCGCAGGGCCTGGGCCTGCTGGTGGGCACCGAGCCACCTGCCGGCGCCACCCCGGTGGCGCAGGCCTACGCCGGCCACCAGTTCGGCGGCTACAGCCCACGGCTGGGCGACGGGCGCGCGCTGCTGCTGGGCGAGCTGACCACCCCGGCAGGCCGGGTGGTCGACCTGCACCTGAAGGGTTCGGGCCGGACCCCGTTCGCCCGCGGCGGGGACGGGCTGGCCGCGGTGGGTCCGATGCTGCGCGAGTACGTGGTGAGCGAGGCCATGCACGCGCTGGGCATCCCGACCACCCGGTCGCTGGCCGTCACCGCGACCGGCCGGGGGGTACGCCGGGAGACGCTGCTGCCCGGTGCCGTGCTGGCCCGGGTGGCCAGCAGCCACCTGCGCGTGGGCAGCTTCCAGTTCACCGCGGCCACCGGGGACACCGACCTGCTGCGCCGACTGGCCGACCACGCCATCGCCCGGCACCACCCGCACGCGGCCGACGCCGACCAGCCCTACCTGGCGTTGTACGAGGCGGTGATTGCCGCTCAGGCCGACCTGGTGGCCCGCTGGATGCTCGTCGGATTCGTGCACGGGGTGCTGAACACCGACAACAGCACCATCTCCGGGGAGACCATCGACTACGGCCCGTGCGCTTTCATGGAGGCCCACGACCGGGCCACGGTGTTCAGCTCCATCGACCACGGGGGCCGCTACGCCTACGGCAACCAGCCGGGGATCGTGCAGTGGAACCTGGCCCGGCTGGCCGAGGCGATCCTGCCGCTGCTGGATCCCGAGCCCGACCGGGCGGTGCCGGTCGCGGTGGCGGCGCTGGAGCAGTTCGCGCCCCGCTACTCCTCGGCGTGGCAGGCCGGGATGCGGGCCAAGCTGGGGTTGCCCACCGGTCTGGACGACGCCGTCGCCGGCCCGCTGGTCGCCGGGTTGCAGGCCCTGCTGGAGGCCAACCACCCCGATCACACGTCGTTCTTCCGGGCCCTGGGACGGGCGGCGCGCGGGGATGCCGAACCGGTCCGCCGGCTGGTGCTGGACCTGGCGGCGATGGACGAGTGGCTGTCCGGCTGGCGCGCCCTCGGGCCCGACGCCGACGCCATGGACCGGGTCAACCCGGTCTACGTGCCGCGCAACCATCTGGTGGAGGAGGCGTTGGCGGCCGGTTCGGCCGGGGACCTGGGCCCGGTGACCGCGTTGCTGGACGCGGTCACCGCGCCCTTCGCGGAGCGGGCCGGACTGGAGCGCTACGCCGAGCCCTCCCCGGAGGGCTCGGCCGGATACGTCACCTTCTGCGGCACCTGACCGGGCCGCGCCGCCTCCGGCTCCGCCCCCGGCCCCAGGCCCAGCCCTGGCCCTTGCCCTTGCCCTTGCCCCCGCCCCCGCCCTGGCCCGGGCCCTCGCGCCGCCTAGGCCCCCGGCACGGGACGGCGGAGCCCGCTGGCCCGCACCACCTGGCGGCCCACCGCGGTCCGCACCGACTCCTCGGACCCGATCACCCGCACCCGGGTGCTGGCCCGGGTCACCGCGGTGTACAGCAGCTCCCGGGTCAGCAGCGGCGAGGAGGCCGGGGGCAGCAGCACGGTGACCGCCTCGTACTGGCTGCCCTGGCTGCGGTGCACCGTCAGCGCGTGCGCGGTGGCCACCGAGGCCAGCCGGGACAGCGGTACCGGTGAGGCGAGCCCCGGGAACGCTGCGCGCAACCCGTCGGGTCCGGCGACGACCACGCCGGTGTCCCCGTTGAACAGGTGGTTGTCGTAGTCGTTGGCCGTGACCAGCAGTGGCTGGCCCGGGTACCACTCCCCCGCCACCGACCGGGTCCACCCGCTGACCGTCTCGTTCCAGGCCGACACCCCGAAGGGGCCGTGCCGGTGCGCGCACAGCAGCCGGTGCCGGCCCAGCAGGTCCAGGCTGGCCCGGGCGTCACCCGCGGTGGCCGCGGTCATCAGCTCGGCCCCGATCCGCCGCACCTCGGCGGCCAGTCCCGCGGTGTCCTCCTCCCGGGAGAGCTCCCCTCCGGCGGACAGCAACGTCACCACCTGGTCGGCGTCCCCGGCCCGGACGGCCTCGGCCAGCGCGCCGATGCCGGCGCCGAACCGGTGCGAGTCCCGCAACCGGACGACACCGTTGGTCAGCTGGTCCCGCTCGCCGGGGTCCAACCCGCCGAGGAGCTCGGCCACCCCGGATCCGGCGACCGGGACGGCGCCCGCGGGCCCGGTCACCGGTTCCGGCGGCGCCCGGTGCACCAGGTCGCTGAGCACCGCACCGGCCTCGACCGGGGTCAGCTGGTCGGGGTCGCCAACCAGCACCAACCGGGCGGTGGGCCGCACCGCCTCCAGCAGCCGGGCCATCAGGGTCAACGACACCATCGAGGACTCGTCGACCACCACCACGTCGTAGGGCAACCGGTTCCCGGCGTCGTGGGTGAAGCGGCTCCGGCTGTCCGGCCGCCACCCCAGCAACCGGTGCAGCGTGGCGGCCGTCAGGTCGGTGGGCAGCCCCACCGCAGCCGCCTGGGCCCGCACCGACTCCTGCAGGCGCGCCGCCGCCTTGCCGGTGGGGGCGGCCAGCGCGATCCGCACCGGGGGACCGGGCTGGGCCAGCAGCAGCGCCAGCAACCGGGCCACGGTGTGGGTCTTGCCGGTTCCCGGGCCGCCGGTGATGACGCTGACCCACCGGCCGGCGGCCACAGCCGCGGCCAGCCGTTGGCGGTCCGAGCCGGGCTCGGCGAACAGCGCCGGAAGCCGGCCCAGGTCCACTTCGGGAGGCGGCTGTGCCGCCCGCGCGTCCAGTTCGTGCCGGACGAGCTGCTCCTGCTGCCAGTACCGGTCCAGGTACAGCAGACCGTCCACCAGGCGCAGCGGGCGCCAGTCGGGGTCGGTGCCGACCGCGACCAGGGGGCTGCCGGTCAGCGCCGACCAGTCTGCCGGCCAGTCCAGCTCGACGGGTTCGGCGTCCTCCTCGGGCACCACGGTGTCGGCGACGGTCGCGAGTTCCACGCACACCGATCCGGTGCGCACCCCGCGCACGGCCAGCGCAGCCGCGAGCAGGACCGTCGGGTCGGTCTCCCCGCCCAGCCGGGACAGCCGCAGCGCCACGTGCACGTCGGCGGCCGAGAGCACGCCGCCCTTGGCGAACGTGCGCAGCGTGCCGGTGGCACGGACCGGGATCACGACCGCCCCGCCAGCAGGTCCGACAGCTCGGTGACCAGGGCGGCCGGCGGCTGCCAGCGGAAGACGCCGGCACCGGCGTCGCTCTGCGGGCCCGCCATGCCACGTACGAACAGGTACAGCACCGGCCCGAGGTGCTGCGGCCGGGTCGTAACCGGGCTGACGCCAGCGCAGGTAGCGGTGCAGCGCGACGGAGTACAGCAGCGCCTGGAGCACGTAGTGGGCGTGCTGCATCTCGGCGGCCATCGCCGCTGCCCGGTAGTGCCAGGTGGTCAGCGGTTCGGGGCCCGAGCCGGTTGGTCTTGTAGTCCACCACCGAGTACCTCGGCCCGGCCGGGCCGGCAGCCGGAGCACCGCGTCGATGCTGCCGGTGAGGAAGCCCGCGCAGCGCCTGCGGGTCCAGCGAGCCCAGCAGCTCGGCGTAGCCCTGCGACCGGGCCCAGATCGTGCCGACGCGAGCAGCGGCGACCACGTCGGCCAGCGTCGCGTGCGCGACCACGGCGTCTCGCCGCCGGCCAGCGGCAGCTCGAAGTCCAGCTCGGCCAGCCGGTCAGCGGCGGCACACGGCGGCCAGCGTGGTCCCGGCCTCGTCCAGCGGGCGTGTGCAGCACCGGAGCCAGCGCCTCGGCGAGCGGCCCGGCCGACGACCCCCGGTACCAGGAAGCGGCTCACCGCCTCGGCGCAGCGCTGCTCCAGGCCGCGGGTCGGGGTCCTCCAGCACGGCGTGCACCAGGGTGCCGAAGGCCGCGCCGCCGGGCAGCGCGCTCAGCGGGGAGGGCAGGCCGCCGGGGTCGATGCACCGGGAGCGGCGCGGCCTCGGTCGTCCCGCTCGTCCTGCCGGTGCCGGTAGCCTCCGGTTCGGGCTCGCTGGTCAGCCGCGACCTCGTGGGCGTCCCGGGTCAGCGAGCTGTAGGAGGTGCGCCGCCACTCCTGGTCCAGGCGTGCGGGTGAAGGCGCTGACCGACAGCGTCGGGCCGGGTGTCCGGCCGGGGCCCGACGACCAACCGCGGCGCTCGCACGGCCCACCTCGGCGACGCTCACCAGTCCGGCGGAGCCCGGGCGAGGGCCGTCCAGCCGGGAGGCGACGACGTCGTCGGCGGGCACCGGGACGGTGGCGGCAGGCTGGGCGCCGGCGGGCCGCGCCCCCGAGCAGCAGCCGGTGCAGCGGGGCGGACCCGGTGTTCGCGCTGGGTGCCCAGTGCGCGACGACCTGGCAGGCCGCCCGGGTGAGCGCGACGTAGAGCAGCCGGAGGTCCTCGCCGGACTCCTCGTCGTCGTGCTGTGCCCGCGCGGACGGCGTGGTCGGCCGACGTCCGGGCCGCCGACGTGCAGCACCCGGGCGCCGGTCGTCGTCGTGCAGCCGCAGCACCTCCGGGTGCGCGGGGCACCCAGCGGTCCCAGCCGAAGGGCACGTGCACGACCGGGAACTCCAGGCCCTTGCTGACGTGCACGGTCATCACCTGCACCGCGGCGGCGTCGGACTCCAGCCGCCGGCTGCGCTCCTCGGTGCCCTCCACCTCGGCCCGGGCGATCCGCCGGCGCAGCCACTCCACCAGCGCGGTCAGTCCGAGGGACTCCCGGCCGGCCGCGGCGTGCAGCACCTGGCCGACGTGCCGCAGGTCGGTGAGCACCCGCTCGCCGTCCGGGCGGGCCAGCACCCGGGCGGGCAACCCTGCTCGGCGGTGAGCACCTCCTGCGAACGGCAGCCACCCCGCGCTCGGCGAGCAGGTCGGCCCACCGCCGCAGCCGGGGCCCGAGCTCGTCGGTGAGCGCGTCGCCGCGACGGTCCAGGCTCGCCTCGTCGCACGGCAGGAACACCGAGAGCGCGGCGGCCCGCACCCGGCCGGCCCGGTGCGGCTGCTCCAGGGCCTCCAGCAGGACCAGCCAGGACCGGGCGCCGTCGGTCGCGAAGACGCTGCCCCCACCGGCCATCACCGCGGGCACCCCGGCCGCGCCGAGCGCAGCGCGCACCAGGTGCCCCTGCTCGGTTGGTGCGCACCAGCACGGCGACGTCACCCGGCCGCCACCGACCGCCCCGCCAACCTGGCCGGTCCGGACAGCAGCTCGACGATGTCGGCGGCGACGTCGGCGGCCACCGCCGTGCGGAGCCGGTCGACCTGGGGCAGCCCGCCGCGACCGGTCGGCCCGTGACCGGTGCGGCGCAGCCGGCGCAGCCGTACCGGCGGCCCCGCTCCCACCAACCGGGTCTCCGGGTGCGCGGAGCCGACGGGCCCCACCACGATCCGCCGGTCGCCCAGCGCGACCCCGCCCAGCACCTGCTGCAGCGCGCTGACCAGCTGCTGGTCGCTGCGCCAGTTCCGGGACAGGGTGGCGCGGTCACCGGCCACCGCCGCGGCCGCCAGGTAGGTGGTCACGTCGCCCCCGCGGAAGCCGTAGACCGCCTGCTTGGGGTCACCGATGAGGACCAGGGTGGTGTGCCCGTGGAAGGCCCGGCGCAGGACCTCCCACTGCACCGGATCGGTGTCCTGGAACTCGTCCACCATGACCACCCGGTACCGGGCGCGTACCCGCTCGCGGGCCACCTGGCCCTGCTCGGGGTCGGCCAGGGCGTCCCGCAGCAGGGTCAGCCAGTCGTCGTAGTCCACCAGGCCCAGCCGCCGCTTGCGGCGCTCCACCTCCTCGCGCACCGCCTGCGCGGCACGCCGGCGGCGGCCCGGGATTCCGTCGTCGGCGTGCGGCTCCAACCGGGCCTGCCGGTCGCTGCCGACCGCCCGGCGGCCCAGCTCCAGCAGCTCCGGGTGGCTCGAGGAACGGCGGCCCGGTCTGCGCCGGCACGCGCGAAGCTGCGCAGGTACAGGTCGTCGACCACCTCCTGCACCAGGTCGTCGATGTCCTCGGTGAAGGTGGCGGTCGGGTCCGCTGTCGGCGGCGATGCCCAGACCGGCCAGCATCTGCGAGCAGAAGGAGTGCGTGGTGGCGATGGTGGCGGCGTCGAACCCGGCCAGCGCGCGGACCAGCCGGTCCCGGCGGCGCACCGCCTCGGCCTCGTCGACCCCGGCGAGCAACCGGAGCACCGGGTCGCGCTCCTGGGCGCGGGCCGCGGCCGGGTCACGCAGTCCGAGCTCGGCGCTGACCATCCGTTCCCGGACCCGGTCGCGCAGCTCGCGGGAGGCGGCGTTGCCGAACGTCACCAACATCACCTCGGACAGCTCGGCGTGGCCCTCGGCGACGAACCGGGTGGCCAGCGCGGCGATGGTGAACGTCTTGCCGGTGCCGGCGCTGGCCTCCAGCACCGCGGTCCCGGTGGGCAGGGGGCCGCAGACGTCGAAGACCGGCGTCCCGGTCGCGCCCTGACCGCCACGGCTCACGAGATCGCCTCCGCCGCGAGCAGCGGAGTCCAGAACCGGCGGGCCAGCACGCCGAAGCGGGTCGACTCCCCCGGCCAGCGCTCGTCCTCTGCTGGGGGCGGATCGGTCCAGGCGGTGAACGGGGCGCGGACCCCCCAGACGTGCACGTGGTGCTTGTCGGCGTCCTCGCCGGGCACCGTGCCCCCGGCCCAGATCCCGGCCGCGGCGTCGCGCGCGAGGTCGGCGTCCTCCCCGGCGGCCCGTCGGCTGGCGTAGGCCTCGGACGGGCGGGGGCCGAAGGGCAACGGCTCGCAGCTGCCCCGGTCGTAGAGGTCGAGCAGGTCCGCGAGCACTGCCTGCGGGTCGGCGGGCGCGGTGAGCCGGGACGTGCGGGCCCGAGCACCCCAGCGCCCCACCGTCACGGCCCGACCGCCACCCTCGGTGGCCGCCAGCGCCAGGGCCAGCACCCAGGCCCGGGCGCGGTGCTTGGGGCCCAGGCTGGAGTACGTCACCGAGACCACCGCGTCGCCCCGGATCCCGTTCACGGTGCCGCTGACGTCCCGGCCGTCCAGGTCCAGTCGGATGTCCACGGTCCGCGGGTCGGTGTCGAGCAGCGGACCGGCGGCCCGCACCAGCGGCGCCACCCGGTCACCGACCCGGGCCAGCACCGCGCTCCCGAGCGCGCCCGGGGGCAGCGTGCCGCGCAGCCATTCGCTGCGCTCCGCCTCGGCGGCCGGCACGCCGGCCAGGCCGGCCCGCAGCAGCCGGTCACCGACGGCCCACTCCTGCAGCGGGTCCAGCGTCGCGGCCAGCGCGTCGTCGACCTCGTCGTCCTCGCCGGGCAGGGTGATCTGCAGCCGCCGGCGTAGGTAGGACCGGACCGGGTGCTCGACGAAGGAGACCAGGTCGGCCAGCGCGACCGGCCCGGGCCGGGGTGGCAGCGGGCGGCGGGCCGGCTGCGGCTGCCGGGGTCGCACGGACTGCTGGGCCCCGGCCAGGCTCACCGGGTCGAAGCTGAGCGGTTCGGGCCCGGTGAACTGCCTGGGGTCGAAGGGCTGCAGCGGGTGCCGCAGGACCAGCTCGGTGCGGCTGCCGCCGGTCATCCCGGAGAGCACGTCCAGCAACTCCCCGACCGGGACGGCGGGCGGCCGGTCCGCGCCGCTGACCGGGTCGGCACCGGTGTGGAAGACCAGCAACCGGTCCTCGGCGGACAGCACCGCGTCCAGCAGCAGCTGACGGTCCTCGCTGCGCACGTCGCGCTCGCCGACCCGGGGGTCCCGGGCCAGCACGTCGTCCCCGTCCACCCCGCCGGCCCGGGGGAACACCCCGTCGTCGAGCCCCAGCAGGACCACCACCCGGTGCGGCACCGAGCGCATCGGCACCAGGGTGCAGACGGTGAGGTTGCCGGTGCGGAAGTTGGCCCTGGTGGGCCGGCCGCGCACCCGGCCGGCCAGCATCGCGCGGACGTCGGCCAGCCGCAGCGACCCCGACCCGCCGGCACCCGCCTCGGCGAGCTCCCGGCGCGCCTGGGCCAGCTGCCAGGCGTCCTCCGGCGCCGTCTCGGTGAGCAGCTCCAGGGCGCCCACCAGGGTGTCGATCCAGTGCCCGACGGGGTGCTCACCGGCGAGTGCGTCCAGCACGTCGGCCAGCCGGTCGACCAGCTCGGCCACCCGGCCGGCCAGGTCGATGTCGCTGCTGTCCACGTCGTCCAGCGGCAGTGCCCGGTCCAGGGCGACGGGACGGTCCTCGGCGGTGGTCACCCCGAGCAGCACCCGGTCCAGACCGGCGCGCCAGGTGTTCTGCGGCACCCGGTCCAGGCCGTAGGCCGCCCGGGTCCCGGTGTCCAACCCCCACCGCACCCCCGAGCGGGCCACCCAGTCCCGGATCCGCTCCAGGTCCTCGTCGGTGAAGGCGAACAACCGGCGCACCCCGGCGGTCGCGGCCAGGTCCAGCACCTGGCTGGCGGTCACCCGGCTGTGCGCCAGCTCCAGCAGCAGCGACACGGTGTCCAGCAACGGGTTGGTCACGCGCAGGCTGCGGTCGGCCAGCCGTACCCGCAGCGCGGTCCCGGGGTGCGGCAACCCCGGGCCCAGCCCGAAGGTGGCCGACACCAGCGGGGCGAAGGTCTCCACATCGGGGCAGAGCACCAGCACGTCCCGCGGTTCCAGGGTGGGGTCGTCCTGGAAGAGCCGCAGCAGGACCTCGCGGAGCACCTCCACCTGACGGGCGGGGCCGTGGCAGGCGTGGACCCGCACGGAGTCGTCACAGGGCCCACCGGGTACCGGCGCCCGGTCCGCGCGCAGGTCGGCCTGCAACCGGGCGAGCAGGGTGGGGCGCAGCGGCTCGGGGGCGGCGTGGTGGGTGTCGGTGTGCGCCGGCAGGCGCAGCTGCAGCTCCCGGACGTCACGGGCCAGGCTGCGCAGCAGCGGGTGCACCGGCACGGTGGCCGAGCGGTCGGTCCGGCGCCGGCCCGCGCGGTGGCCGGCCAGCGCCGTCCAGAGGGCCGGGCTGGGATGGGGCACCCAGAGGTGCACGTCGCGGTGCACCGCGAGGGCCTCCAGCACGGCGAGCGAGCGGCTGGGCAACCGGGTGGGGCCGAACAGGCTGAGCCGGGCCGGCAGGTCGACGCGCTGCGGGTCGCTGCGCAGCGCCGCGCAGGCGGTGTCCAGCTGCTCGGCCGGGCCGGGCCCCAGCCGTTCGCGCAGCCGGCGGAACAGTTCGGCCTGCCAGCGCAGGTCGGCAGGCAGCGGCTGCTCGCCGTCGGTGTCCCGGCCGGCGGCCCAGTCCCGCAGCATCTGGGGCCGGTGCGCCGCGTAGGAGTCGAACAGCTCGGTCAGGTGCGCCACGGCCGACCACCGGCGGCCCCGGCGGTGGTCGTCAGTACCCCGTCCGTGGCCGACGTGCCGGGCCAGCACCGCGCACCACGGCTCGTCCAAGCTGGCGTCGACCACCTCGAGCAGCGGCCACAGCGGCTGCGCCCATGGGTCGGCCCCGGGCTCGATGCCCAGCGCTGCGGCGACGCCCTCCTCCACCAACCCCCGGGCCGACGGGAAGCGGACACCGGAGCAGATCCCGTCCCGGCGGCCGGTGGCACCCAGCACGGTCGACAGCCGCTGGGCCAGCCACCGTTCCACGCCCTTGGCCGGGACCGCGACGACCTCGGTGACGAACGGGTCGGCCAGCGGGGTACGGAGGACGTCGGCGAGGGCGTCCGCCAGCCGGGAGGTCCGTTCGGCGCGGTGGAGGTGCAGCACGCCGCCTGTGTACCCGACCCCTCCGACAGTTCCGGCCGGTGCCTCCGGTGACCCGGTGGACGGGCGGTCAACTCAGGCGCTAAGCGGGACCGGGCGGCTCAGCGGTAGTTGACGTGCACGTGGTCGTAGTGGTTCGCCGTCGTGCCGCCGCGGTCCTCCATCGGCACCCAGGAGCCGTTCGGCGAGCTGAGCATCCGCTGCTGCCAGATCAGGTACTCGACCCCCAGCTCGGCCCAGTGGTCGCGGTGGTAGCGCACGATCGCGTCCCCGAGGCCGGCGTTGCCGAGCACCATGTAGTCCAGTGCCTTGCCCGAGGGGTGACCGCCCGGGTCGGTGGCGCTGGCCCGGGTGCCGCCGAGGGTGATACCGCCCGCGCCGGGCACATTGCTGACCACGGCGTTCGCGGCGGCCTGCACACCGCTGCTCACCGGGCCGGCGGTGTTGCTGATCCGGGCGGACGCGGTCACCGCGGTGGACGCAGCCGAAGCGGCTGCGGAGGGCACGGCTGCCCCGGCCTGGGTCTGTTCGGCCTGGGCCGGGGCCTGCGCGGCCTGGGCCGCGGCTTGCTCGGCCGCCGCCGCTGCCGCGGCGGCCTCCGCTGCCGCAGCTTCAGCGGCGGCCGCTTCGGCAGCCTGCTGGTCCAGGACAGCCTGATCGGCCGCTGCCTGGACCTGCTGCGCGGCGACCTCGGCGTCCTCCCGGGTGCTGCGGCTGGCCGCCATGTCCTGCAGGGGCTGCAGATCGACGGGCTCGTCGAGGGCACCCGTCCGGGCGGTCAGCCCCAGCTGCTGGGCCACGCTGGCCGGCTGGGCCTCGGCGACGGCGCTGGCCTCCGGGGCCGGCCCGCCACCGAAGACGCCGTGCACCACGACGCTGCCGACGGCCGCGACACCGAGGTAGAGGCCTGGGCGGCGGGACCGCGAGGGCGGCCGGGAGCGCGGGCTGGTCTGGTCGGTCGACGTGGCGCGGCGGGGCATGAGGAAGGGGGCTCCGGGAGGGTGGGCACAACGGAAGCCGGACGGCGCGTACAGGGACTCGTCCGGCGGGTCCCAGCCACGCTAACCGCAACCGTGGGATGGGACCACCGGGCGTGACGGTTCTCATGACGACCCGACGGTCCGCCCACCGGGGAACCGCCGCACCGACCTCCACGTACCCGGCGCCCGTAGCGTTGCCGCCATGACGACCGAACGTGCCCGGGTGCGGACCCACTCCTGGGGCGACCCGATGGCCTCGGCCGAGGCCGTGCGCACCAGTGCCGGCATCGACGTGCTCCGCGCCATCGCCGCGGGCACGTTGCCCGCCGCGCCGATCGGTTCCGCGCTCGGGATGGGCATGGAGAGCGTCGAACCCGGCCGCGTCGTCTTCACCCTGGACCCGGCCGAGTTCCACTACAACCCGATCGGTTCGGTGCACGGCGGGGTCTACGCCACCCTGCTGGACTCGGCCTGCGGCTGCGCCGTGCACACCCTGCTGCCGGCCGGTGTGGGCTACACCAGCCTGGACCTGGCGGTGAAGTTCCTCCGGGCGATGACCTCGTCCACCGGCACGGTGCGCTGCATCGGCACGGTCACCCACCTCGGCGGCCGCACCGCCCTGGCCGAGGCCCGGCTGGTCGACGCCGCCGACCGCCTCCTGGCCACCGCCACCAGCTCGATCCTGGTCCTGCGCCCGCAACCCTGACCCCCCGGTGATCACGGACCTGCGGGAGTGACGCGCCGGTGTGTCGCTCCCCCGGGTCCGTGATCGTCGGGGAAGCGGGAGAGGGGGCTGGGCGGCGGACGTAGGGTGCGGCGGCATGAGCACGCGCCCGCCGATCACGCATGCCGAGGGCACGCTGCCCTCGGGGCAGTTCTGGCAGAGCTGGACCGCGCCGGAGACCACCGGGGTCGTCGTCCTGGTGCACGGGGTCCACGAGCACGGCGGCCGGTACGCCCACGTAGCCGCACGGCTGGCCGCGGACGGCTGGACCACCTTCGCCGTCGACCACCCCGGGCACGGCCGCTCCCCCGGCTCCCGCGGCACCATCGGCAGCATGGCGGCCACGGTCGACGGCGTGCACCAGCTGACCGAGCTGGCAGTGGCGACCCACCCGGAGGTCCCGGTGTTCGTCTACGGCCACAGCCTGGGCGGGCTGGTCGCCCTGCAGTACCTCACCGGGACACCGCACCCCCGGATCCGCGGGGGGGTCATCTCCGCCCCGGCGCTGGACACCGGCGCCGCGACCCCGGTGCAACGGGTGCTGGCCCCGGTCCTCTCCCGCTTCCTGCCCGACCTGGGCGTGCTGGGCCTGGACCCGGCCACCATCAGCCGGGATCCCGCGGTCGTCCGGGACTACGAGGCCGACCCGCTGAACCACCACGGGAAGCTGACCGCCCGCACCGGGACCGAGACGATGACCGCGGCCACCGCCATGCCGGCCCGGCTGCGCTCGCTGACCCTGCCGCTGCTGGTCATCCACGGCGGGGCGGACGAGCTGATGCCGGCCCGGGTGACCGAGATCGTCCGGGACAACGTCGCCTCGACCGATCTCACGGTGACCGTCTACGAGGGTCTGGTGCACGAGCCGCACAACGAGCCGGAGAAGGACCGCGTCCTGGACGACGTGGCCGGCTGGCTGGCCGCCCACCGCGGCAACTGAGCCGGGCAGGTCAGCTGCCGGTGCCGGGGTAGTCGATGACCGACCCCGCGGTGATCGTCCCGACGCCAGACCGTGAACCGCCGGGTCCGCCAGAGCGGTCCTGCCCGATGTCGCGCGGTGCCCGATCCGTGCTGCGCTCGCCCGTCGGTCACGTCGCCCACCCGGGGTCGTTCGCGAGCAGCATCGTCAGCGCTGTCGGGCCTGGCTCAGCAACCAGCTGTGGTGCTGGACGACCGGATCCCCCGTCCCCGGAGGAGCGCCTGCAGGACCAGGATGTCGGCGGTGCGTGCCCGGGTCAGGGCAGCTGTCCGGTGAACATCAGCTCCTCGGCGACCGCGCGCAGCTTCAGGTTGGCCCGCTGCGAGGCCTGCGTCAGGAGCGTGAAGGCTGCTTCCGCGGTCACCTTGTGCCGTTCCATCAGGACACCCTTGGCCTGCTCGATGACCGCGCGCGAGGCCATCGCCGCACGCATCTGCTCGGCGGAGTCCACGGCCTGGTTCATCGCGTCGGCATTGGCCACGGCGACTGCGACGAAGGCGGCGACCTCCTCCCCGAGGGCGACGTCCTCCGGCCCGAAGACTCCGGGCCGGGTGGCGTAGTTGTTCAATCCGCCGATGGTGGCGCCCTGGAAGGGCAGCGGCACCGACAGCGAGGAGAGCACGCCCCGCTTCGCGGCCTGCCGGGCGTAGTCCGGCCACCGGTCGTCGGTGCGCAGATCCTCCACCACCAGGGTCAGCCCGGCCCGCGCTGCGTCCATGCACGGCCCGTAACCCCGCTCGTACTGCAGCTCGTCGGCGACGGAGGCCAGCTCGCCCGAGTAGGAGATCGTGAAGGGCCGGGCGCCCCGGAGCAGCGTGATCGAGGTCGCCTCGCTGTTCGGGATGGCCGCGCGGGCGATGTCGGTCACCTGCTGCAGCGCATCGGCGAGGGGTACCCCCACGAAGGAGACGGTGGCAAGTGCCCGCGACAGATCCGACATCGGTGCATCGTCCACCAGCCGGCCGGTCCGCTGCTGCCGGGTCCACTCAGCGCAGCCGGATGTCGTTGCCCAGCACGGTGGTGGCCAGCGTGCCCCGCCGCTCAACCTCGACCTCGACCACGTCACCGGGCTGCATCAGCCACGGTGGCGTCCGGGCGTCGCCGACCCCGGACGGAGTCCCGGGCGCCAGCAGGTCACCGGGGGTGCAGCGTCATCGTGCGGGAGCCCAGCGACGGGGTGTCCCCGACGGTGGAGACCCTCTCGTCGGTCCGGCCGTCCTGCACCGTCTCGCCGTGGACCCGCGTCTGCACCCGCAGGCCGTCCCGCAGGTCACCCACCTCGGCAGCCGGGACCATCGGCCCCACCGGACCCGACCGGTCGCCGTTCGTCCCCAGGCCCCACTGGCTGGTCAGCTCCTGGGCCCGGCGCGAGGTGACGTCGTTGGACGTCGAGTATCCGACGACGGCGGCCAGCGCCTGCTCCGGCACCTCGCCCTCCCAGTCCAGCCCGTCCTCGTCGGCCGGTACCGGGACCTGGGCCCCGCCGAGGCGGCCGCCCGGGACACCCGGATGACCGCGGCCCGGGATGCCCGGATGGCCCCGGTCCTGCTGCTGCACGACGCCCTGGGCGGGCCGGGTGCCCTGCTGGCCTGCTCGTCGGAAACTCTGGTCGACGTGGACCCGTTGCCGCTGGCCGAGTTCGGGATCCGGCTCGTCGCCCCGTCCGGCCCACCGGTGTACCGGGTGCCGGTCAGGCACCGGTCCGCACCGGGGACGCCCGATCCCGGCTCGAGGATCCACCCCCGAGCGGCTCGACACGCAGGGTCGGTGGCGATCGGGACGTAAGGCCCTGGCAGAACTGCCGGACGGCGGGTGGACGGTTCGACCACTCGCGACGTGGTGACCTCTGTGCGCGAGCTGTGTGTCGGCCCACCATGTCTGGTGCCGCCAGAGGAGGCCGCCATGGACACCCCCGCCGTCCGCATCCCCACCCGAACCCCCACCCGGACCCCTGCCCGGACCCCTGCACGGACCCCTGCCCGATCCAGCCGTCGGCTGGTGGCGGTGCTGACCGCCGTCCTGCTGGGTCTGCTGGCCCTGACCGTCCCTGCCTCGGCCTCGACCACGGCCCAGCCCAACTGCGGGATCACCTGGGGCTCGCTGGCGAAGAACGGTGCCGAGGGGCTCATCGGCGGTCCGCCGCTGGTCGGCGTCCGGGCCGGTGAGCATGCCTGCTACGACCGCCTGGTCATCGACCTGCGGGAGGCCGGCCCGGGGGATGACTGGCGGGTCTCCTACGTCGACGAGGTCCGCGCCGACCCCTCCGACCTGCCGGTGCCGCTGCGCGGCGGCGCCTACCTGCGCATCGTGGTCGCCGCGACCGACCACGACCTGGACGGGCACGCCACCTACCGTCCTGCCGATCCGCAGGAGCTGGTGGCCGTGACCGGTTACCGGACGTTCCGCCAGGTCGCCGCGGCCGGTTCCTTCGAGGGCGTCACCAGCATCGGCCTGGGCGTGCGGGCGCGGCTGCCGTTCCGGGTGTTCGCGCTGCTCGGCCCGGCGCCCGGGCAGAAGCGGATCGTCGTGGACGTGGCGCACCGCTGGTAGCCGGCGTCCCCGCGGCGGCCGGCCGGACGCTCCCCCGGGGGGCATCGGCCGGCCGCCGTCGATCGGGTCGCCGGGTGGTCAGCCGTGCCGACCGGTGCGGGCCTCGGCAGTCGCGACGTCGCTCGGGCCGCCGACGGCGACCGGTGGCAGCTGGTCGCGCTTGCTGACCGCCAGGTAGCCGACCACCGCGACGATGGCCGCCAGGAAGATCACGCTGGTCACCGTGGTGCCCAGGCCCAGCCCGCCGTCTGCCCGGGCCTGGGAGAGCCCGTCGCCCAGCGAAGCGCCCAACGGACGGGTCAGCACGTAGGCAATCCAGAAGGTCAGCACCGCATCCGCCCGGAACACCAGGTGGCTGACGGCGACGGCGGCGATGAGCCCGGCGACGAGCAGCGCGGTGGGCCAGTAGCCAAGACCCAGCTTCTCGCCGACCAGGTCACCGACGGCGGTACCCAGCGCGAAGGTGAAGAGGATGGCCAGCCAGTAGAAGGCCTCCCGGCGGCCGGTCACGATGGAGTGGATGGACAGCGTCCGCTCCCGGGCGTACCAGCCGCCGAACGTGGCGGCCAGCGCGACGGCGAAGACGATCGTGCTGACCACCAGGGACACCCCGAGGGTATCGGTGAGGTTGTCGGTGAGCAGCGTGCCCACCACGCTGATGAGCACCACGGTCAGCCAGTACAGCGCCGGCACGTACCGCCGGGCCCGGAACTGCGCCGCCAGCACCGCCAGGAACAGCAGGGTCATCACCACCGTCGTGCCCCCCAGCCCCAGACCCAGGCCGGACAGGAAGTCGGCGAACGTCTCCCCGACCGTGGTGGCCAGCACCTTGATCACCCAGAAGTAGAGCGTGACCTCGGGGACCTTGTTCAGCAGCTGGCGGCCCACGGAGGAGCCGGTGCGCGTGTTCGTCATGCGGCCAGCGTCGGGTCGGTTCCCTGAACTCCGCCTGAACGGATCATCCGGCGCCGCCGTGCGGCGGCCGGGAGGCGGGTCCACCGGGGCACCATCTCCCCCGTGACCGAGGTTCTGGTGGTGGAGGACGATGCCGCGCTGCGCGATGCGGTGGCCCGTGCGCTGCGGGCCGAGAACCTGGTGGTGCAGACCACGACCGACGGCGGCAGTGCCCTGGCGGCGGTGGGGGCCGGGCCCACCACCCGCTTCGACGCCATCGTGCTGGATATCGGGTTGCCCGACTCCGACGGCCGGGACGTCTGCCAGGCGGTGCGGGCCCGCGGGATCGACGTGCCCGTGCTCTTCCTCACCGCCCGGGACCAGCTGCACGACCTCCTCTCCGGCTACGCCGCCGGCGGGGACGAGTACCTGACCAAGCCGTTCCATGTCCAGGAGCTGGTGGTGCGGTTGCAGACCCTGATCCGGCGCAGCGCGGTCCGCCCCGGGGCGGCCCCCGCGACCCTGTTCCTGGACCCCGCCGGGCACGCGCTGGCCGGGCCCGCCGGCCGGCAGTCGCTCACCCCGACCGAGTTCCGGCTGCTGGCCGCGCTGATGGCCGCCCCGGAGAAGGTGGTGCGCCGCCGGGAGCTGTCCCGGGCGGGCTGGCCGGACGGGGCCGTGGTCGCCGAGAACACCCTGGACCAGTACGTGGCCCGGTTGCGGCGCAAGCTCACCGCCGCGGGGGACCCCGACCGCGCCATCAGCACCGTCGTCGGCGTCGGGTACCGCTTCTCGTGAGGATCCGGCGGGCGCACCCCACCCACACCCGCAGCCTGCGCAGCCGGCTGTCCTGGTCGGCGTCGGCGGTGGTCGGCATCTGGGTGCTGCTGCTGTCGGTGGGGGCCAACGTGCTGCTGTCCCACGCTTTGGCCGACCAGGCCGACAGCGTGCTGCGCGCCCGCGCCCAGGCCACCGCCGCCACCGTGGACATCCGCCCCGACGGCACGCTGCGGGTCGACGGGGGGGCCGACGACCGGGCCCTCGACGTCGGCACCTGGATCATCGCCGCGGACGGCAGCATCACCGAACGCCCCCCGGGCAGCACCGCCGAGCTGGACCGGGCGGCGGTGGCGCTGGCCGGCCGGGGCCGGCTGGCCACCGATGTCGGCGTCACCGACCCGGTCCGGTTGCTGGCCGAGCCGGTCGTCTCCGGGGCGACCCGGATCGCCACCGTGGTCACCTCCACGTCCCTGGCGCCCTACCGCCAGCTGGAACGCATCGCGCTGCTGGGCAGCGTCGGCATCGCGGTCCTGCTGCTGCTGGTGGTCCACCTGGTGCTGCGGGCCAACGTGACCCGGGCGCTGCGCCCGGTGCAGCAGATGAGCGGGCAGGCCGCCCGGTGGAGCGCCGACGACGTGGACCGGCGTTTCGGCAGGCAGCCGCGCCCGGCCGAGCTGGCCGAGTTGGCCGGCACCCTGGACGGGGTGCTGGACCGGTTGTCCGCGGTGCTCCGGCACGAGCAACGGCTGTCCGCGGAGCTGTCGCACGAGTTGCGCACCCCGGTGGCCCGGATCCAGGCCGAGCTGGAGCTGCTGGACCGACCGCATCCGGCCGGGGACGTGGCCCGCGCGCACGCCGTCATCGGTGCCGCGGCCCAGGACATGCGGGAGGTGCTGGACACCCTGATGAGCGCCGCCCGGGGCGGGTCGGCCGTGCCGCCCGGGCGGGCCGACCTGGCCGACTGCGTCACGGCCGTGGTGGCCAGCAGCCACGGCCAGGTCCCGGTGTCGGTCACCGTCCCGCAGCTGCTGGTGGGGGTGGACGGCGCGGTGGTCCGGCGGCTGCTGCAACCGGTGCTGGACAACGCCACGCGGCACGCCACCGGCTCCGTCGTCGTCACGGCGGTGGAGTCGCAGGGCCGGGTCCAGCTGGACGTGACCGACGACGGCCCCGGCATCCCGGCCGCCGACACCGACCACGTCTTCGAACCCGGGTGGCGCGGCGACCCCGGGGACGGGCACCCGGGGGCCGGACTGGGTCTGGCCCTGACCCGCCGGCTGGTGCAGGCCGCCGGCGGCGACGTCGAGGCGCTGCCGGGCCCCGGCGGCCACGTCCGGCTCCACCTCCCCCGCGGCTGACCCAGGGGCTTGAGCCCGAAAAAGCCCCGGGCTTTAGCCCGAAAAAGCCCGGGGCTTGAGCCCGAAAAAGCCCCAGGGTGGCCTTC
This sequence comes from uncultured Actinomycetota bacterium, assembly GCA_963759905.1. Taxonomy (GTDB): domain Bacteria; phylum Actinomycetota; class Actinomycetes; order Mycobacteriales; family Geodermatophilaceae; genus Klenkia. The sequence goes on along the minus strand of CAVXBD010000005.1, from coordinate 424,001 downwards.
CGAGCGGGCGTTCAGGTGGCTTTCAGGGTCGCGGGCGCACGCTGGCGGCATGGCTGTGACCACGACGTCGGCACCGGTGGACCGCCCCGCCGCGGTGTCGCGTCCCGACGCAGGTCCCGGCCGCCGGGGTTTCCGGGTGGTGCTGGGCCTCGAGCTCGTGGCAGCGGCCCTGCTCTACACCGTGGGGGCTGCCCGCTCCGGGTGGGCGAACGCCTTCTACGCCGCCGCGACCCAGGCCGGGGCGCAGAGCTGGCACGCCTACCTGTACGGCGCGCTGGACCCCTCCGGCGGGATCACCATCGACAAGCCGCCCGGGGCGATCTGGCTGATGGCGCTGTCGGCCCGGGTGTTCGGGCTCTCGCCCACCTCGTTGCTGTGGCCGCAGGCCGCGTGCGGGGTGGCCACCGTCGCCCTGCTGGTCGCCACGGTGCGCCGGCAGGCCGGGGACGCCGCCGGGCTGATCGCCGGTGGGCTGCTGGCCGTCACCCCGGTGGTGACCCTGCTGGCGCGCTACGACAACCCGGACGCGCTGATGATGCTGCTGCTGGTCGCAGCCGGTTACGCGGTCACCCGGGCAGTCGACCGGGCCGCCGGCGGCACCGGGTGGTTGGTGGCCGCCGGGACACTGCTGGGACTGGCGTTCCTGACCAAGCTGGGGCAGGCGCTGCTGGTGCTGCCCGGGCTGGCCTTGGTGGTGCTGGTCGCCGCGCCCGGGCCGCTGTGGCGGCGGTTCGGCCGGTTGCTGGCCGGCGGCGCCGCGATGGTGCTGGCGGCCGGCTGGTGGGTGGCGCTGGTGGAGCTCACCCCGGCGGCCGACCGGCCCTACATCGGCGGGTCCACCGACAACAGCGTGATCGGGCTGGCCCTGGGTTACGACGGCCTGGCCCGGGTCACCGGCGCCTCCGGGCGGGTGAGCATCGCGCACTGGGGCCGGCTGCTGGGCAGCGGCGGGGACCAGGGCGGCTGGTTCCTGCCCGCCGCGCTGGTGCTGCTGGTGGCCGGCGCCGTGCTGGTCCGGCGCCGCCGGCGGACCGACCCCGAGCTGGCCGGGCTGGTGCTGTGGGGCGGCTGGCTGCTGGTCGCCGGGGCGGTGCTCAGCGGGCTGCAGGGCACCTCGCACAGCTACTACAGCGTGCAGATCGCCCCGGCGACGGCGGCGGTGTGCGCCATCGTGGGCGTGCGGCTGTGGGCCGAGCGCCGGACCCGGGCCTGGCCCGGCCGGCTACTGGCCGGGGTGGTGGTGGGTTCGGCGCTGTGGACGGCGTGGCTGCTGCTGCGGTCGGCGGTCTGGCCAGCCGCGCTGGTGCTGGGGATCGGGGTGGCCGCCGGGATCGCGGCGGCCGGCCTGCTGCGGCCCGGGGGGTCCCGGCGGGTGCGCCGGGTGGTGGCCGCGGCGCTGCTGGTCAGCGTCCTGGCCGGCCCGGCGGCCTGGTCGGTGGCGACGGCGGCCGCGGTGCACCAGGGTGCCAGCCCGGCTGCCGGCCCCGGCACCAGTCAGCCGTCCCACCGGGCCGGGCTGCTGCCCGGCACCCCGGTACCGGTCGCCGTCGCCGACGTGGTGGCCCGGGGTGCGGCGGGCTACCGGTGGGCGGCCGGGGTGCCCGGACGGCGCGCGGCCGACCTGCAGCTGGCCACCGGGGCGCCGGTCTTCGAACTCGGCGGGTACGGCGGCCGGGACCCCGCACCCACCCTGGCCCAGTTCCAGCAGTGGGTGGCTACCGGGCAGCTGCACTACCTGGTGCTGGCCGACGGGGTGGGCACGGCCGGCCCGGGGACGACGGTCGGCGCGATCCAGGCCTGGGCGCTGCACCGGTTCACCGGCCAGCAGCTGGCCGGCTGGACCATCCTCGACCTCACCACCGCTGCCACCCGATGACCAGCCGCTGCCCCGCCCGCGGGCGGCTCAGGCGGTGGGCAGCAGCAGGGTGAACACCGGTGGGGTGGGCTGGTGCAGCAGCAGTCGCCCGCCCTCTGCCTCGGCGAGGCTGCGGGCCAGGGCCAGCCCGATGCCGTGCCCGTCGCTGCGGTGGGCGTCCCGCAGGAAGAGCCGGACGGGATCGGCCGGCCCCGGGCCCTGGTCGGCCACGTCCAGGGCCAGTGCCCCGCCGGCGTCGCGGATGGCCAGGGTCACCTCGCCGGCGCCGTGCGTGACGGCGTTGTCCAGCAGTACGCCGATCACCTGCCGGACCGCGGCCGCGGAGACCCCGGTGGCCGGCAGGCCGGGCTCCACCCGGACGGCCAGCGTCCGCTGCCGGGCGTCCAGCAGGGGCTGCCAGACCGCCCGCACCTCCGCGACCAGCGCGGAGACGTCCAGCGGCAAGCCGTGCGGTCCGCTGTCCCGGCGCAGGGCCAGCAGGTCGCCGATGGTGCGCTCCAACCGGTCCGCGGAGTCGATCGCCGCCACCAGGGCGGCCCGGTGCTCCCGGGCCGGCAGGTCCAGCGCCGTCTCCAGGCCCAGCCGCAGCCCGGTCAGCGGGGTGCGCAGCTGGTGGGAGGCCTCGGCGGAGAAGGCCCGTTCCCGATCCACCAGCGCACCCAGCCGGGACGCGGTGCTGTCCAGCGCGCGCCCGGCGGCGTCCAGCTCGGGAATCCCGGAGCGCTGCGTGCGGGCGGCGAAGTCGCCGTCGCCCAGCCGCTGGGCGGTGGACACCAGCGACTCCAGCGGCCCGGCCAGCCGGCGGGCCTGCCGGCGGGCCAGCAGCCAGGTCAGCGCGATGGCCACCCCGGCCAGCGCGGCCATCCCGGCCCAGGTGCCGGCGATCCGCCACCGGACGCCGGAGTAGTCGCTGGCCGCCCGGACCACACCGGTCACCCGGCCGCCGTCGTCGGTGACCGGGACGACGACGACCTGCTGGCCGGCGACGTCGTCGGCGCCGGTGACCCGGCCGTCGGCCAGCGCATCGGCGGCCGCCCTGTCGACCCGGGCCGGGCCGCCTCCGCTCACCCGGTTCCCGGTGGTGTCGTAGTAGCCCACGGTGATGTCCCCTTGCGGGCTGGTGGGCGCGGTGGGCTGGGATCCCCCGGCGAGGTCGAAGGCCACCGCGATCGCCGCGACGTCGGCCACCCGCTCGAGCTCGCTGCCCTCGTCGGCCAGGAAGTACTGGCTCACGCCGTAGCCCAGCGGTGCCCCGAAGAGGGTGATGGCCAGCACCGCCGCCAGCACCGCCAGCCCGACGATCCGTCTACGCACGCTCCACCCCGTCGGCGGGCTCCAGGCGGTAGCCGTGCCCGCGCAGCGTGCTGATCGTCGGGGCGCCCCCAGGCGGCGCGCCCACCGGCAGCGCAGCGGTCAGCTTGCGGCGGACCGCGGCGACGTGCACGTCCAGGGTCTTGGTGGAGCCGAACCAGTGCGCGTCCCAGACGTCCTCCATCAGCGTCTCCCGGCTGACCGCGACCCCGGGCTCGCCGGCCAGCCGGGCCAGCAGGTCGAACTCCTTGGTGCGCAGCACCACCTCGGCCCCGGCCAGGGTCACCCGCCGGGCTCCGACGTCGACCACCAGCGCACCCACGGTCAGCACCGCCTGGGTCGGGGGCAGCACGGCGCTGCGGCGCAGGTGGGCCCGGACCCGGGCCAGCAGCTCGCCGAACCGGAACGGCTTGGTCAGGTAGTCGTCGGCACCCGCCTCCAGACCGACCACCACGTCCATCTCCTCCACCCGGGCGGTGAGCACCACGATCACCGTGCCCGGCTGGGCGGCCCGCACCCGGCGGCACACCTCCACCCCGTCCAGGTCGGGCAGCCCCAGGTCGAGCAGCACCAGGTCGAACCCGCGCGCGGCCACCGCATCCAGCGCGCCCCGGGCCGTGCGGTACCAGGCGACGGCGTGCCCGTGCGCCCGCAGCCCCGCACTCAGCGCCGACCCGATGGTCTCGTCGTCCTCCACCACCAGCAGCTCGGCCACGGCCCCGACCGTAGGTCACCGACCCGACGGTCCGACGGGCGTTAACCATCCGCTCACCTGGGGATGGCCGGACGTTGGCGCGCCGGGCAGCAGCATCGGGGGCAACCCCCTGAGCGAGGAGTTCGTCGTGACCAGTGCCGTGCTGCCCCCCCGGTCGGACCGGACCGTCTCCACCGCGCTGTCCACTCCCCCGCCTGCCAACCCGCCGGCCGGTCCCCGGGTGCTGGTGGTGAGCGGCAGCGTCGGGGCCGGGCACGACGGGGCCGCCCGCGAGCTGGCCGCCCGGCTCACCGCAGCCGGGGCGCAGGTCTTCCTCCGCGACCTGCTGGACGGTCTGCCCGGGCCGATCGCCGGACTGCTCCGGAACGGCTACACCAGCACCGTGGGCCATGCCCCGGGGGCGTTCGAGTTCCTCTACCAGCGGCTGGAGCACCGCGGCCTGGTCTGGGGGGTGGAGCAACGCATCTGTGCCACCGCGCTGCCGGCGCTGCGCCGGTGGCTGGACACCACCGCCCCCGACGCGGTCGTCTCCACCTACCCGCTGGCCAGCCAGGCGCTCGGTGGGCTGCGTGCCTCCGGGGAGCTGGGCGTCCCGGTGGCCACCTACCTGACCGATCCGGCCGCGCACGCCAGCTGGGTGCACCCGGCGGTGGACGCGCACCTGACGGTGACCGCCGCGACGGCGGCGCAGGGGGCCGCGGACTACGGCCTGGCGTTCACCGTGGCCGGACCGCTGGTGCCCGCCCGGTTCACCACGATGCTCCCGCTGGAGGAGCTGGTGGCACTGCGCTCCCGCACCGGTCTGCCGGCCGCCCGGCCGGTGGCATTGCTGGTGGCCGGCTCGCTGGGGCTGGGCGACGTACCGGCCGCCAGCCGGGCGGTGCTGGCCGCCGGGTTCACCCCGCTGGTGCTGTGCGGGCGGAACGACGCGCTGCGCCGGCGGCTGGCCGCGGTGCCCGGGTGCGTCGCGCTGGGCTGGCGGTCCGACGTGCACCAGCTGATGCAGCTGGCCGATGTCCTGGTGCACAACGCCGGGGGCCTGTCCTGCACCGAGGCCCTGGTGGCCGGCCTGCCGATGGTGACCCACCGGCCGATCCCCGGTCACGGCCGGGCGAACGCCGCCGTGCTGCACCGGGCCGGGCTGGCGCCCTGGGCCGACACCCCGGCCGAGCTGGCGACGGCGCTGCACGCGCAGCTCGGCCGCACCCGGACACCCCCGGTGGTCCCCGACCCCACGACCGCGGTGCTGGACCTGGTCCGCACGGCGGTGGCCGCGTGAGCACCGGGACCGCTGCGGGCCTGCTGGGCCGCACGGTGCTGCCGGCCGCGGTGGCCGGTGCGATCCTGCACTCGGCCCCGGCGCTGACCGCGCGCGGCCCGCTGCGCCGGGTGATGCCGCGGTTGGCCGGCCGGGGCGCGCTCGGCGGGGTGGGGCTGACCTTCGACGACGGCCCGGACCCCGAGGGCACCCCGGCGGTGCTGGCGGCGCTGGCCGAGCTGGGGTGGTCGGCCACGTTCTTCGTGCTCGGCAGCCAGGTGCGGGCCCACCCCGAGGTCACCCGGGCGGTGCTGGCCGGGGGGCACGAGCTGGCCCTGCACGGCGACGCGCACCGCAACCACCTGGGCCGGTCGGCGGCCTGGACCCGGGCGGACCTGTACCGGGCGCACGACTCGCTGACCCGGGCCACCGGGTGCCGGCCGCGGTGGTTCCGGCCGCCCTACGGCGTGCTGTCCGGGGGGTCGCTGCGGGCCGCCGCCGGGTTGGGACTGACCCCGGTGCTGTGGACCGCGTGGGGCCGGGACTGGCTGCCGATCACCCCGCAGCAGGTGACGGCGCACGTGCTGGCCGGCCTGACCGACGGTGGCACGGTGCTGCTGCACGACTCGGACTGCACCAGCAGCCCCGGTTCCTGGCGGAGCACGGTCGCCGCGCTTCCGCTGCTGGCCGCCGAGCTGGACCGCCGGGGGCTGCACGCCCGCCCGCTGCGGGACCACCTCGCCGCCTCCGGTTGACCACCGCGCCCCCGGCGCGTGTGTTCCGGCCCGGGCATGTTCAGGCCGTAGTCAGACCGCTGCGGCGACCATCCACCCCGGGACGACGGCCGAGCCGGCAGGAGGCTGCGATCACGTGCTGGTCAGCAGCGCAGAGGTCACCGTGGACCTGGTCGCCACGGCCGCCGGGTTCCTGGTCGAGATCGCCGCGCTGGTCGCCCTCGCGCTGTGGCTGGGCCGGTCCTGGGCGCCCCCCGACACCCCGACACCACCAGAACCCCCCGCAGGTCCGAGCTCAGCGGCGAACCCGGACCCGCGGTCCCGCACACCCCCGATCGGAGCACCCATGCCGCCCGCCCCCGCCTTGTCCACGCTGCGCTCCCGCGTCGCGCCACGACGTCCGACGTCCGGTCCGCGCGCCGTCACCGTGCCCGCGGTCACCGCCGTCTTCTGGGTGATCAAGGTGCTGACCACCGGGATGGGTGAGGCGGCCGCGGACTGGCTGGCCAAGGTCAGCGTCGTGCTGGCTGCCGGTCTCGGCGCGCTGGGCCTGGTGGCTGCGCTGGGCTGGCAGTTGCGGGCCGGGGAGTACCGGGCGGTGCGCTACTGGTCCGCCGTGGCCATGGTGGCCGTCTTCGGCACCATGGTGGCCGACGGGCCGCACGTCGTGCTGGGCCTGTCCTACCCGGTGATGACGACGCTCTCCGCGCTGGGGCTGGCCGCGGTGTTCGGGCTCTGGTACCGCAGCGAGGGCACCCTGTCGGTGCACTCCATCACCGCCGGCCGGCGGGAGATCTTCTACTGGGCCGCCGTGCTGGCCACCTTCGCCCTGGGTACCGCCCTGGGCGACCTGACGGCCGTCGTGTGGCACCTGGGCTTCGCCTGGTCGGCGCTGCTGTTCGCCGTGCTGATCACGTTGCCGGCCCTCGGCCGGGCCCGGTTCGGGCTGCACCCGGTGCTGGCCTTCTGGTCGGCGTACGTGCTCACCCGGCCGCTGGGCGCCTCGGTGGCGGACTGGCTGGGCAAGCCACCGCACCTGGCCGGCGGGTTGGGGCTGGGCGACGGGCCGGTCGCCGGGGTCGCGCTGGTGCTCATCGTCGGGCTGGTGGCCTGGTGCGCGGTGACCCGCCGGGACGTCCAGCCGGCCGCGCCGGCTGAGGACCCGCAGCGGGCCCAGCAGCGGGTCCAGCCGCAGGACCGGCTCTCGTGAGCTGGTTCGAGGCCGTCGTCCTGGGCGTGGTCCAGGGGCTGACGGAGTTCCTGCCGATCTCCTCCAGCGCGCACCTGCGGATCGTCGGGGCGCTGGCCGGCTGGGCCGACCCCGGGGCCGCCTTCACCGCCATCATCCAGATCGGGACCGAGCTGGCGGTGCTGCTCTACTTCGCCCGCGACATCGCCCGGATCGTCTCCGCCTGGGTGGGTTCCCTGGTCCACCGCGAGCGCCGGTCGGATCCGGACGCCCGGATGGGCTGGCTGATCATCATCGGCAGCATCCCGATCGTGGTGCTGGGTCTGGCATTCCAGCACACCATCGAGACCACCTTCCGGGACCTGCGGATCGAGGCGGCCGCGCTGGTGCTGTTCTCCCTGGTGCTGTACGCCGCCGACCGGGTAGGCGCCACGTACCGGGAGCTGGACCGGCTCACCGTGCCGCACGGCATCGGCTACGGCCTGGCCCAATCGCTGGCCCTGGTGCCCGGGGTCAGCCGGTCCGGGGGCACCATCAGTGCCGGCCTCTTCCTGGGCTACACCCGGTCGGCCGCGGCCCGGTACTCCTTCCTGCTGGCCGTCCCAGCGGTGCTGGGGTCGGGGCTCTACCAGGCCTACGACGGGCTCACCGGCAAGACCGCCGGCCCGCCGGTGCAGTGGGGCCCCACGCTGCTGGCCACGGTGATCTCCTTCGGGATCGGGCTGGCGGTCATTGCCTGGTTGCTGCGCTACCTGGCGCACGGCAGTTTCGTGCCCTTCGTGGTCTACCGGATCGTCGTGGGGGTGGCCGTGCTGGTGCTGGTCGGCACCGGGGTGCTCGCCGCCGGCTGAGCACGGCGAGCAGGCGAGCGGGCATGCTGGCGGGCATGCCCGCCTCCGCGCCCGCCCGCCTGCTCGACGACGCGCTGGACCGGCTGGTCGTCCCCGGGTACAGCCGGCTGGGGCCGGCGCTGCGCCGGCGGTGGTGGCCGGCGGACCCGCAGCCGGGTTCGATGGCCGGCAAGCGGGTGCTGGTCACCGGCGCCACGTCCGGGATCGGGGCGGCGATGGTCGAGAAGTTCCTGGAGCTGGGTGCCGCGGTGCACGTGCTGGGCCGCGACCGGTCCCGGACCGGTGACCTGGTGGACCGGCTGCGCCGCGACCACCCCGGTGCCGACGTGCAGGCCGAGGTCTGCGACGTGGGTGACCTGGACGCCATCCGGGCCTGGGCTGCCGACATCACCGGACGGGTGGACGCCTGGCACGGCCTGGTGCACAACGCCGGGGTGCTCCCGCCCGGGCGCACCGAGACCGCGCAGGGGCACGAGCTCACCTATGCCGTGCACGTCCTGGGCCCGCACCTGATCACCGCGCTGCTGGCCGGCTCCCTGGTCGACGACGACAGCTCGGTGGTCTGGATGTCCTCGGGCGGCATGTACGCCGCCTCGCTGCGGGACGACGACGTGGAGTTCCGCGAGGGCGAGTACAGCGGGGTGCGCGCCTACGCGCGCACCAAGCGGATGCAGGTGGTGCTGGCCGCGGACTGGGCCCGCCGCTTGTCCGGGCGCGACATCCGGGTGGCGAGCACCCACCCCGGGTGGGTGGACACCGCGGGGGTGGCCGGCTCGCTGCCCGGGTTCGGCACGCTGATGGGCCCGCTGCTGCGCACCGCGGCCGACGGCGCGGACACCACGGTGTGGCTGGTGTCCACCCGCCCTGCGTCGAGCGGGGAGCACTTCTGGCACGACCGGGCCCAGCGGCCCTCCACGGTGGGCTGGGAGCGCGGGCAGGACCCGGCCGCGGTGCAGCGGTTCCTGGCCGCGGTCGCCGGGGCCACCGGGGTGCCGGCGGGCTGAGCCGGCGGGCTCACCAACGGGCCGACCACCGGTGGCCGCACCCGCGGCAGCACATCCGGGCCCACCAGCCGTCGGCCTCGGCCGGCGGGGTGACGTCGTCGAGGCCGCGCCCGCCGCAGCGGGGGCAGTGCAGCAGCACCGCCAGGGCGCTCACCGGCCGGCCTCCACCGGGAGCCGGCCGGGCCGGGGGGACCACTCCCCGGCAGCGGGGGTGCGGTCGCGAGCAGGGGTAGGAGCAGCAGCCATGCCAGATGATCAGCGCAGACCGGGCCGCCGGGGAATGCCCGCCACACCTCGTCGTCGAACCGTCACAGCATCGCAACACCCCCGGCGGGTACCGGCCGAGCCGCCAGCTCCACGTGCGGCCGGCGCTGCCAGGCCGCCCACTCCCCGCTGATCTCCCCGGCGGTGCGCAACAGCGCCGGCAGGTGCTCCTCGACCAGTGTCTGCAGGGAGGTCTCCGCGGCGTGCACGGTCACGTTGACCGCCGCCCGAACCGCACCCGTGCCGTCCCGGACAGGCACCGCGACCGAACGGACCCCGGGTGCGAGCTCCTCGTCGGCCAGCGCCCAGCCGCGGGCCCGGACCTCGCTCAGCTCGTCGGCCAGCTGCTCGGCCGTCCGGCCGATGAACGGGGGCAACCCCGACCGGCTGGGCTCGGCCAGCGCCGCGGCCAGCCGGTCGGGGTCCAGGGCGGCCAGCAGCACCTTGCCCTGCGAGGTCTGCGCGGCCGGGAACCGGGTGCCGATCTCCACCCGCAGGGCGATCAGCTTGGGTACCGCGACCCGGGCGACGTAGACGATGTCGGATCCGTCCAGCTGGGCCATCGACGAGGACTCCCCGGTCCGGGCGACCAGGCGTTCCAGGTGGGGGCGGGCGATGTCCCACAGGCCCAGCGCACCGATGTAGGCCATCCCCAGGCTGAGCACCTTGGGGGTCAGCCGGAACTGCCCGCCGGAGGAGCGCACGAAGCCCAGCTCCTCCAGGGTGAGCAGCAGCCGTCGGGCGGTCGGCCGGGCCAGGTCGGCGGCGGCGGCCACCTCGGACAGGGTCATCTCCGGGCGGTCGCTGCCGAAGCAGGCCAGCACGTCCAGCCCCCGGGCCAGCGCCTCGACGAAGTCCGGTCCCGTCCCCCGGCCGGCCACTCAGCTGCCGCCGCTCACGTGTCGCTCCCGAACAGGCTGCCGCGGGCCGCGTGCGTGCCCTCGTCCTTGAAGTCGGTGTAGGTGTAGGGGTTGTCCAGCACGTCGCCGTCGCCGGGCAGCTCGGGGTTCATCCCGGCCCGCCAGGTGTCCTCGCCCATCGTCGAGCGCAGGTGCTCCACCGTCGCGTCGACCGTCGTCCGCACCGCGCCCAGATCGGCCCCCACCAGGCGGTGGCCGCTCTTCACCACCTGCCCGTCCACCACCACGGTGTGCACGTCCCCGCGCTGGGCCTGGAAGGCCACGTGGCCGTAGGGGTTGAGCAGCGGGAAGGACACCGGCGAGTGCTCGTTCTTGATCAGCACGACGTCGGCCTTCCTGCCCGGGGCCAGGGTGCCCAGGTCATCCCGGCCCAGCGCGCGGGCACCGCCGCGGGTGGCCCAGTCCACGACGTGCTCGGCCCGCAGGTGCACGTTGGTGACGGTCTCGCCGGCGGCGTGCGCCTCCAGGTGCTCCCGGGACCGGTCGGCGCCCAGCGTGGTGCGCATGGCGGAGAACAGGTCGGCCGACCACCAGACGCTGGTGTCCATGGACAGCGAGACGTCGATGCCGTGCCGGCGGACCTGCCAGGTGGGCGGGTAACCCTGACCGGCGCTCTGCTCGGACTCCGTGGACACCGAGACCGACCCGCCGGTGGCGGCGATCCGGTGGTAGCTGTCGGTGCTCAGCGTGGCGGCATGCACGTAGACGGTATCCGGCGTCATGAACCCGCCGTCGTGCATGAGCTGGATGCTGGCGTCGCTGGTGGCACCCCACACCCCGGCGTGCGTGGTCACCGGCAGGCCCAGCTCGCGGGCCACCTCGAACGCCGCCTTCTCCGGGAACGCCGGGTCACCGGTGACGTCGAAGGCCAGCTGCAGACCCAGCCTGCCCTCGTCGCGCCGGCGGGTGAGGAAGGCCTGCACGGCCGGGTCGGCCGTCCACTCCCACGGCCCGGCCTGGATGTTGCCGTAGGCCAGCACGAACCGGCCGGGCACCGCCAGCAGGGCGTCCGCAGCGGCCTCGGCGTGGTCGACGGTCTGCAGCCCGTGGCTCCAGTCGACGGTGGTGGTCACCCCGGCGTCCAGGCCCTCCCAGGCCGACAGCAGGTTCCCGGCATGGACGTCCTGCGGGCGGAAGTGCTTGCCGTGCTCCAGGTAGTACCAGACGAAGTACTGGGTCAGCGTCCAGTCCGCGCCGTAACCGCGCATCGCGGTCTGCCACATGTGCCGGTGGGTGTCGATCATCCCGGGCATCACGATGCCCCCGGAGGCGTCGATCTCTACGGTGCCCTCGGGCACGTCCAGCGCGGCACCCACCGCGGCGATCCGGTCGTCCACCACCAGCACATCGCCCCGCGGGAGCACGGTGTGCGCGTCGTCCATGGTCAGCACCGTGCCGCGGCGGAAGACCAGTGGTCGGCCGGGTTGCGGGGCTGCGCTCTGCGGGGTGGACATCGTCGTCGCCTCCTGGTGGCCGGGTCCAGACGCGGACCTGTGTCCGCTGGACGGTCAGACGTCCGGCGCCGCCACTCTGAAGGGATCACCGGACCCTGTCAAGCAGTGCTAGAAGTCGCGCACCGCGGTTGACACCAGCCGCGCAGGATGGCGAGACTGCGGCACCGATCGCATCGGACAACTGTCCGGACAACTGTGAGGAGCACCCCACCCGATGGTCGACCCCGACCCGACACCGGCCCGGACCGGCCCGCTCGCCGGACTGCTGGTGGCCGACTTCTCCCGGATCCTGGCCGGCCCGTACGCCACCATGCTGCTGGCCGACCTGGGCGCGGAGGTGGTCAAGGTCGAGGGTCCCGGCGGGGACGACACCCGCACCTGGGCGCCCCCGGTCCGCGGGGTCGACGGTCGCGACGTCGCCACCTACTACCTGGGCGTGAACCGGAACAAGCGCTCGGTGGCCCTGGACCTGAAGGACCCCGGCGACGCCGCGGCGGCCCAGGAGCTGGCCCGCCGCGCCGACGTCGTGGTGGAGAACTTCAAGCCCGGCGGGCTGGCCCGCTTCGGGCTGGACTACGACACGGTGGCCGCGACCAACCCGGGCGTGGTCTACGCCTCGATCTCCGGCTTCGGCAGCGGCCCGGGTGGCGCCGCGCTACCCGGCTACGACCTGATCGTGCAGGCCATCTCCGGGCTGATGAGCCTGACCGGCCCGGCCGACGGCGAGCCCTACCGGGCCGGGGTGGCGGTGTTCGACGTGATGGCCGGGCTGCACGCCACGATCGGCGTGCTCTCCGCGCTGAACCTGCGGCACGAGACCGGGGTGGGCCAGCACATCGAGGTGAACCTGCTGGCCTCGGCGCTGTCCGGGATGGTCAACCAGAGCTCGGCCGCCGTCGCCGGGGAGGTGGTGCCCTTCCGGATGGGCAACAGCCACCCCAGCCTGTTCCCCTACGAACCGCTCCAGTGCTCCGACGGCGAGCTGATCATCACCGCGGGCAACAACGGGCAGTTCCGCAAGCTGGTGGAGGTGCTCGGCGTCCCCGACCTGGCCGAGGACCCCCGCTTCGCCCGCAACGAGGACCGCACCGCCAACCGCGACGAGCTGCGCCCGCTGCTGGTCGAGCGGCTGAGCACCCGGGGCAAGCAGGAGTGGTTCCGCGAGATCATCGCCGCGGGAGTGCCCTGCGGACCGATCAACACCGTCGACGCGGGGGTGGCCTTCGCCGAGGAGGTCGGTCTGGACCCGGTCGTCCGGGTCGGTGAGCACGGCATCCCGTCCATCCGGAACCCGATCACCTTCTCCGCCACCCCGGCGGACTACCGGCTGCCCCCACCGGCCCTGGACGAGCACGGGTCGGAGATCCGGGCCTGGCTGGCCACGCCGGAGGACCCGCGATGACCGACCGGCCCGTCTACCGCACCGCGCTGGGCGCCTCCAGCCGGGACTCGATCACCCTGCTGGGCACCGATCTGGCCCGCGACGTGATGGGCACGGTGGGGTTCGGCGAGCTGGCGTTCTGGCTGGCCACGCAGCGCCGCCCGACCGCCGGGGAGACCCGGGTGTTCGAGTCGGTGCTGGCCGCGCTGGCCGACCACGGGTTCACCCCGACCGCGATCGTCACCCGGCTCACCTACCTGTCCGCCCCGGACTCGGTGCAGGGCGCGCTGGCGGCGGGCCTGCTGGGCGGTGGCTCCCGCTTCCTGGGGGTGACCGAGGACTGCGGGCGCTTCCTGCACGACGTCCTCACCGGCGTGGACGGCGCCCTGCCCACCGACGACGACGGCTGGGACGCCCTGGCCCGGCGGACCGTTGCCGCCCAGCGTGCGGCCGGCCGGTTCGTGCCGGGGCTGGGCCACCACGTGCACAAGGACGGCGACCCGCGCACCCCGCGGCTGATCCAGATCGCCACCGAGGAGGGGCTGGTGGGCCCGCACCTGGCGCTGTTCGCCGCGATCGGCCGGGTGCACCCCGAGGTGCTGGGAAAGACCCTGCCGCTCAACGGTGCCGGCGTCTGCGGCGCCGCGCTGGCCGACCTGGGCCTACCGCTGGAGCTGCTGCGCGGGTTCGCCCTGCTGGCCCGCACCGCCGGGCTGATCGGTCAGCTGGCCGAGGAACTCCGGCATCCGGTGGGCAACGACGTCTTCCTGTCCGTGGACCTCAACAATGCCTCCGTGGACCCCGACCCCTATTCCCCCGACCCGCTGGGAGGCCCCCGTGGCTGAGCTGGTGGCGGTGGTCGCGTCCACGCACCACCCCTTCTACTACCGCACCTCCCGGCTGCCCGAAGCCGAGCGGCCCCCGTTCGCCGCCGAGTGGATCGCCAAGATCGAGGCGTTCCGGGAGACCCTGACCGCGGCCCGGCCCGACGTGCTGGTGATGGTCGGCAGCGACCACTTCCACCAGCTGTGGCTGGACAACATGCCGCAGTTCCTGGTGGGCAAGGCGCCGTTCTTCGACGCCAACTTCCACAACGAGGAACGCGAGTTCGGCCTGCCGAGGATGCGGCTGCGCGGGCAGGAGGACCTGGCCGCGCACCTGCTGCGCGACGGCCTGGACCGGGACTTCGACCTGGCGTTCAGCAACGAGCTGCGGATCGACCACAGCATCACCTGCCCGATCATCACGCTGCGGCCCGAGGCCGACCTGCCGATCGTGCCGGTCTACACCAACATCTTCGCCCCGCCACTGCCCCAGCCGCGCCGGTTCGTGGCCCTGGGCACCGCGATCCGCGAGATGGTGCAGTCCTGGGAGTCCGACCTGCGGGTCGCCGTCGTCGGCACCGGGCACCTGTCCCTGGAGCTGGGCGGACCGCGCCAGTTCGGACCGACCGGACCGGACCCGGTGTTCGACCGCAAGGCGGTGGACTGGATCGCCCGCGGCGACGTGGCGGGCTGCCTGGCCGAGGTGACCCTGGACAGCCTGCACACCCCGGGCAACGCCACTCACGGGTTCATGGACTTCATGCTGATGATGGGTGTGGCCGGCGAGGGCGCGAAGGCCGACTTCGTGGAGACCGTCGACCTGTTCCACACCATGGAGGCCTACTTCACCTGGTACCCGGGAGGCGCTGTGCAGTCCGAGGTGCGGCGATGAGCAAGTACCTGGTCGACAAGTTCCTGTTCTCGGTCGACCGTGACCCCGAGCTGACCGAGCGCTACCGGGCCGATCCGGTCGAGCTGGTCGCGTGGTGGGAGCGCGAGATGGCCGGCTCGCTGCTGAATTGCATCCCGGCCGAGAAGACCACCTGGCTGTCCTTCACCGAGGAGGAGCGGCGGGCGCTGCGCGAGCACGACCACGTGGCGCTGTTCGAGATGGGCGCGCACCCCTTCCTCACGCTCACCCTGTTCATCGCCCTCTTCGAGCGAGACCACGGCCCCCTGGAGTACCAGCTGGCCTACGCCCGGGCCCTGGACCACGTCACCCTTCCCTACCCCGACATCTCCACCTGAGCTCCCCTCCCCCTCCCCCCGATGATCACGGGCCTGGGTGAGCAACACGCCGGGTCGGAGTGACCTGGGGTCCGTGATCGTCGGGGGGAGGGAGGGGGTGGCGGAGACTGCCGGGGTGGGGGACGACGGGGGACGGACGGCGGCTGCCGGCTCGATCCTGCTACGCCGGTCCGGGGACGGCGGGGACGACGTCACCACCCAGGAGGTGAGGGCGACCGGCATCCGCACCGGGCTGGTCAGCCGCAGCGCACTGCCCGGCTGGATCGCCGAGCGGGAGCCGCTCCGGCCCCGCTGGGTCTGGGACGACACCACCCGGTGGTACCCGCAGCTGCTCGCCGCCGGGGTCCGCGTGGAGCGCTGCACCGACCTGCGGCTGTGCCACGCGGTGCTGCGCCGCTCGGCCCTGGTCGACCAGCAGCTGCTCACCGGGCCGGACACCGCCGGCTGGGACCAGCTGGCCCCGGTGCTCGACGACGAGCCGGCCCTGTTCGACCTGGCCGATCCGGCCGACCGGCTGGATCCGGTGGGCGAGCTGGCCCGCCAGCAGGCCGCGCTGACCGCCAGCGGCGCCCGACCCCGGCTGGCCCTGCTGCTGGCCGCCGAGTCCGCCGGGGCCCTGGTGGCCGCCGAGATGCGGTACGCCGGGATGCCGTGGCGGGCCGACGTGCACGACCGGCTGCTCACCGACCTGCTGGGCCCCCGCCCGACCGGCGGGCAGCGACCCCTGGTGCTCGAGCAGCTGCTGGCCGAGATCCGGACGGCGTTCGGACTGCCCGGGCTGAACCCCGACTCCCCCGCCGACCTGCTGCAGTCCCTGCGCGCGGCGGGGTTGGCGGTGACCGACACCCGGTCCTGGACCTTGCAGGAGATCGCACACCCGGGCATCGCCCCGCTGCTGCGCTACAAGAAGCTGCTGCGGTTGCTGCACGCCAACGGCTGGAGCTGGCTGGATGCCTGGGTGCGCGAGGGCCGGTTCCGCCCGGTGTACCTGCCGGCCGGGGTGGTCACCGGCCGCTGGGCCTCCCAGGGTGGTGGGGCGCTGAGCGCACCGGTGCAGCTGCGGTCGGCGGCGGTGGCCGACGAGGGCTGGCGGTTCGTGGTCGCCGACGTGGCCCAGCTGGAGCCCCGGGTGCTGGCCGGGATGAGCCAGGACACCGCGATGGCGCAGGCCGCGCGGGCCACCGACCTCTACCAGGGCATGGTCGACAGCGGCGCGGTGGACACCCGGGCGCAGGCCAAGGTGGGCATCATCGGCGCGATGTACGGCGGCACCCGGGGCGAGAGCGGAGCCATGCTGCCCCGGTTGACCCGCGCGTATCCGGCGGCGGTGGGTCTCGTCGAGCAGGCCGCCCGGGCCGGTGAGCGCGGGGAGGTGGTGCACACCCTCCTGGGCCGGGGGTCCCCGCGACCGGGGCCGTGGTCGGGTGGGGACAGCACCCCCCACCCAGCCCCCCACCACGCCCACCACCCGGCCGATCCCTCGGCTGCCGGGCGGGCAGCCGACGCCCGGCGGCGGGCCTGGGGCCGGTTCACCCGCAACTTCGTCGTGCAGGGCACCGGCGCCGAGTGGGCCTCGTGCTGGCTGGCCGACCTGCGCAACCGGTTGTGGCGGCTCGGCGAGGACGAGCCGCTCACCGCGCGACCGCACCTGGTGTTCTTCCTGCACGACGAGGTCGTGGTGCACACCCCGATCGCGCTGGCCGCCGCCGTGGAAGCGTCGGTCCGGGCGGCGGCCGCCGAGGCCGGCCGGCTGCTGTTCGGCGGCTTCCCGGTCGACTTCCCGCTGGACGTCGCGGTGGTCCGCTCCTGGGCGGATGCCGATGCACCGGTCGACCAGCGGGACGAGCCCGAGGACTGAGCGGGGCCTACCGCTGGTCCCGCCGCAGCGGATGGTCAGCCGGGATCTCCACCAGCACCAGCGGGACGCCGTCGGGGTCGGTCACCCAGCACTCGAGCAACCCCCACGGCTCCAGCACGGGCCCCCGGGGTACCGGCACCCCGAGTGCCCGCAGCCGGTCGTGCTCGGCGCGTACGTCGCGGACCTGCAGCCACAAGCTCATCCCGGTGGGCCGGACGTCGGCCCGGCCCGACACCTCGAGCAGACCGGCGCCCAGGAAGTAGACGACGCCCCGGTGCTCGGGTGATCCGAACTCCCGGTGCACGGCCAGTCCCAGGGTCTCCCGGTAGAAGGCATGGCTGCGGTCGGGGTCGGTGGGCCGCAGGAGCAGCCGACTGCTGAGCACGTCCACAGGTCGATCATCGCCCCGGGGATCGCCGGACGGGTCGCCGGCGGGCCGGTCGGGTTCTGCTGCGACTCGGTTCCATGGCCCGGTCCGGCGCCCCATCCGCCCCACCAGCCCCACCCGCCCCGAGTGCCGCGACCGGCCGGTGTGGCTGACGGGCCGCGCCGTCCGGGCTCCCTAGGGTCGGGCCACGAACCCGCTGGACCGGCCATCGATGCCCGCTCCGCACGCCCGAGCCGCCTGACCGGAGAACCCCATGATCCGAGTGAAGAAGTCCCCCGCCGACGTCGCCGTCACCTTCGCCCTCGACGAGCAGGCCGTGCCCGGCACGGTCTCCGTCGTCGGCGACTTCAACAGCTGGACCCCCGGCGCCCACGTGCTGAAGAAGCGCAGCAACGGCACCCGCAGCGTGGTGGTGAAGCTGCCGGCCGGCGAGCCGGTGCGCTTCCGCTACCTGGCCGACGGCGGGGTCTGGTTCGACGACCCGCAGGCCCACGCGCACGACCAGCAGGGCTCGCTGCTGCACCTGTGAGACCTCACCGTCCCGGGCCCGGGCAAGCTTCCAGGTCCGGGACGGTGCCGGTCGCCTAGCCTGCCCACAGGCGCCTCGCAGCGGGACGCCGGTGAGGAGCAGCAGGTGCGCATCCCGCAGACCACCGCGATCACCACAGCGGGGCTGGTCGCCGCCGGTCTCGTGCTCGGCGGCGGGCTCGCGCACGCCTCACCCGGGGGCTCACCGCGGTACGCCGACGGGGCGACCACCAGCGCGGACCCCTACTTCCCGAACGCCGGGAACGGCGGTTACGACGTGGCGGACTACCGGCTGCAGCTCAGCTACGACCCCGGCTCCGGCCGGCTGGACGGGGTCGCCACGATCTCCCTCACCGCCACCGAGGACCTGCGCAGCCTCAGCCTGGACCTGCGCGGGCTGACGGTCTCGGCGGTGACCGTGGACGGCAGTCGGGCCCGGTTCACCCAGACCCCGCCCCCGGCCGACGGCCGCGGTGGTGAGCTGGTGGTGCAGGCCGCCCCGAAGCTGCGCGCCGGCAGCCAGCACACCGTCGTCGTCACCTACGGCGGGGTGCCGGGCCAACCGCTGGACATCGAGGACGCCAACTACGGCTGGACCAGCTTCGGCGACGGCGCGCTGGTGGCCAACGAGCCCGAGGGCGCCGCGACCTGGTACCCGGTGAACGACCTGCTGACCGACAAGGCCACCTACACCGTGGTGATCACCGTGCCGGCCGGGCTGACCGCGGTCTCCAACGGGGAGCCGGTGGGCCGCCCCACCACCGCGGGCGGCCGGACGACGTTCACCTGGCGGGCCGCCGACCCGATGGCCAGCTACCTGTCCACGGCGTCCATCGGCAACTACACGATGACCACCGGAACCGGCCTGCACGGGCTGCCCATCTACGACTTCGTCGACGCCGACCTCACCGGTGCCGACCTGGCCGAGACGCGGGCCTCGCTGGCCCTGCAGCCGGAGATGGTCGCCTTCTTCGAGGGCATCTACGGCCGCTACCCGTTCAGCTCCTTCGGCTCGATCGTCGACGACGACTCGGTGGGCTATGCACTGGAGACCCAGACCCGGCCGGTGTACTCCGAGGTGGCCTCCGAGGAGACGGTGGCCCACGAGCTGGCCCACCAGTGGGTCGGGGACAGCGTGACCCCGTCCACCTGGCGCGACATCTGGCTCAACGAGGGCTTCGCCACCTACTCCCAGTGGCTGTGGACCGAACACCGGGGTGGACCCAGCGTGCAGCAGCAGTACGACGACGTCCTGGCGATCCCCGCCGACGACGACTTCTGGACCACCCCGCCCGGTGACCCCGGGCGCGCGACGCTGTTCGCCGACGCCACCTACGACCGCGGAGCCGCGGCGCTGCAGGCGCTGCGCACCACCATCGGCAACGACGCCTTCTTGACCGTGCTGCGGGCCTGGACCACCCGGAACGCCGGCAGGAACGTCAGCACCGCGGACCTGCAGCGGCTGGCCGAGCAGGTCAGCGGGCAGCAGCTGGGCGAGTTCTTCCAGACCTGGATCTACGCCACGACCAAGCCCGCCGGCGCCTGAACCGGCTGCGCCCCCGCCCGAGGTGGGCGGGGGCGCAGCACAGGCGCACGGGGGTGCGGTCAGGCGGCGGCCTGCTCCCACTCCCGCTGCAGCGCCCGGCGGACCTTGGGCGTCGCGGTGGTCAGCTGCACCAACTTGGCCACCTGCTGGGGTGCGTTCGCCGGCGTGGTGGCGGCCAGCCAGCCGTTCGGCAGCGACAGCCGGAAGACCTTGTGCCAGGCAGAGGCGACCTGGCGGGGCAGCGACGCGGTGTGGTAGCGCAGCCCGTACTCGTCGAAGATGGCCCGCACCTTCGGCGCGATCTGGCCGTAGCGGTTGCTGGGCAGATCCGGGAACAGGTGGTGCTCGACCTGGTGGGACAGGTTCCCGGTCATCACGTGCATGGCCGCCGACCCGGAGATGTTGGCCGAACCCAGCATCTGCCGCAGGTACCACTCACCTCGGGATTCCCCCTCGATCGAGGTCTTCTCGTAGGTCTCCACGCCCTCCGGGAAGTGCCCGCACATGATCACCGAGTGCGACCAGAGGTTGCGGACCAGGTTGGCCACCGCGTTCGCCGCCAGGGTGGGCAGGAACGAGGGGCCTGACAGGGCCGGGTGGACCAGGTAGTCCTTGGTGGCCTGCTTGCGGATCTTGTGCAGCACGGCCTTGCCGCGGGCCCGGAAGCCCGGGTCGGCCCGCCGCTGCGGGGTGGACAGGTTCTTGCCCAGCTCCAGGTCGTAGGCAGCGATCCCGTACTCGAAGAAGCAGGCGTTGACGAAGTTCCACAGCGGCTGCAGCAGGTACAGCGGGACCCACCTCTGGTCCTCGTCGACCCGCATGATCCCGTAGCCGAGGTCGTTGTCCTTGCCGATCACGTTGGTGTACGTGTGGTGCAGCTCGTTGTGCGAGTGCTTCCACTGCTCGGCCGGGCTGGCCATGTCCCACTCCCACGTCGTGGAGTGGATCTTGGGGTCGCGCATCCAGTCCCACTGGCCGTGCAGGATGTTGTGCCCGATCTCCATGTTCTCCAGGATCTTGGCCACCGACAGCCCGGCGGTGCCCAGCACCCAGGCCGGCGGGAACTTCGACACCAGCAGCACGGCGCGGCTGGCCAGCTCGAGCTTGCGCTGGATGTCGATCACCCGGCGGATGTAGGCGGCGTCGGAGGCACCGCGGCTGTCCACCACCTCCTGCCGGATCGCGTCCAACCGCCGGCCGATCTCCTCGACGTCGGCGGCGGACAGGTGGGCGACCGGGTTCTCGGACTTCTTCTGCAGTGCGGTCACAGGTGTCTCCTCAGCGCTGGGGGGAAGCGGGTCAGTGGTCGATGTCGCAGGGGCCGGCGGCGGCGCTCACGCAGGTCTGCACGAGCACCCCGTCCCCGGGTGCGGCGGTGGTCAGCTCACCGGTGCGCAGGTCGCGGACGGCGCCCTCGCGCAGCGGCAGCACGCAGCCGTAGCAGATGCCCATCCGGCAGCCGCTGGGCATCAGCACCCCGGCGGCCTCGGCGGCGTCCAGGATCGGGGTGGCCCCGTCGGCCTGCACGGTGGCCCCGGCGCCGGTGAAGGTCACCGAGCCGCCCTCGCCGGTGGCCAGCACGCGCGGCCGGAACCGCTCGGTCACCAGCCGGGACGCGATGCCCTCGGCGGCCCAGTGCTCCTCGAGCGCCTCCAGCATGCCGACCGGCCCGCAGGCCCAGGTGGTGCGCTCGGCCAGGTCGGGCACCAGCTCGGCCAGGTCGGCAGGCTTGAGCAGCCCCTCGGCGATGGTGTGCCGCTCGATCAGCCGCAACCGCCCCGACGCCGCCAGGGCACGCAGCTCGGGCCCGAACACGACGTCCTCCCGGGTGGGTGCCGAGTGCACCAGCACCACGTCGGACAGCTCGTCGAGATGGTTGCGCAGCATGCCCATCACCGGCGTGATGCCCGAGCCGGCCGTGACGAACAGCGCCCGGGCAGGCCGGGCGACCGGCAGGGTGAACTCCCCGGCGGCCTGGTCCAGCTGGATCACCGTGCCCGGCCGGATGGCGCGGACCAGGTGGTTGCTGACCACGCCGTCCGGTATCGCCTTCACGGTGACGGCGATGCAGCCGTCGGTGCGGGTCCGGTCGCTGGTGACCGAGTAGGCCCGCCACAACCGGACCCCGTCGACGTCCACACCCAGCCGGATGTACTGGCCGGGCACGTGCTCCCGCCAGCCGCGCCCGGGGCGGATGACCAGGCTGGCGGCGTCCGCGGTCTCCGGCCGGACCTCGACGACCTTCCCGCGCAGGTCCGCACCGTTGCGCAGCGGCGCGAAAGCGTCCAGGTAGTCCGCGGGCAGCAGCGGCGTGGTGGCCGCCTCGACCAGGCGCAGCGCGCGGTCCCGCAGACCGGCCACGAAGGCGGGCCGGCGGGGCACGGATGTCGTCATGCACCCATGCTGCCCGCAGCTGGGGACGAATACCTGTGCCAGGCTGGTGAATTCGGCGGGGCTTTTCACTCGCTGCGAACAACGATCCCGGGAATTCCTGGGCAAGGGGGCGGGCATGGCCGCACGGCAGGAGACCACCCTCCCGATCGCTGCGGCACGGGCGATCCGGGCGGACCTGGCCACGGTCGCCGAGGCCACCGTGGCCGCGATCGTCATCGAGGTGCCCAGCTACGCCGATGCCTACGCCGATGCCATGGGCGCCACGATCGAGAACGCCGTGCAGCTGGCGCTCGGCGGGTTCCTGGAACTGGCCACCACCCGCGGCGCGGCGGCCGCCGACACCCCGATCCAGCCGGCCCTGGACGGCGCCTACGCACTGGGCCGGGGCGAGGCCCGCGGGGGTCGCAGCCTGGACGCCCTGCTGGCCGCCTACCGGGTGGGGGCCCGGGTCGCCTGGCGGCACCTGGCCGGCACCGCCGCCAGCAGCGGGCTCACCGTCGAGCAGATGGCCCGCTTCGCCGAGCTGGTCTTCGCCTACATCGATGCGCTGTCGGCCGCCAGCGTGGCCGGGCACGCCGACGAGCGCACCGCCAGCGGCCGGGTCCGGCAGCGGGTGCTGGAGCGGCTGGGCCAGCGGCTGCTGGCCGGGGGGAGCGCCGAGGAGCTCAGCGCCGCCGCCGACCGCGCCGACTGGACGCCGCCGCGCACGCTGACCGCGGTGCTGCTGCCCGCGGCCCGGGTGCGTGGCGCGCTGGCACTGCTGGACGCCGGCACCCTGCAACCGGTCGACGAGGACCGGTCGGTGCTGCTGGTGCCCGATGCCGGGGGCCCGGCCCGGCCCGCCCTGCTGCGGGCGCTGGCCGGCATGGAGGCGGTGGTGGGCCCGGCCCGGCCGTGGTCGGACGTCGCCGCCTCGCACGCCCGGGCGACCCGGGCGGTGGAGCTCGGGCTCACCGCACCCGGCCCGGCGCCGCTGGACACCCAGCTGCGGCTGGCCGAGCTGGTGCTGCGCGCCGACCAGGACGCCCTGGCCGACCTGCGCACCCAGGTGCTCGCCCCGCTCGACGAACTGGGCGAGGGCCCCCGGGAGAAGCTCACCGAGACACTGCGGGCCTGGCTGCTGCACCAGGGCCGCCGGGACCGGATCGCTGCGGACCTGTTCGTGCACCCGCAGACCGTCCGCTACCGGATGGGCCAGTTGCGCGATCTGTTCGGCGAGGCGCTGGAGGACCCGCGCACCGTGCTGGAGCTCACCCTCGCGCTGGCCTGACCGCGGGGGGTCCGCTGTACTGGGCGGCGTGACCCCCGCAGGCGCACTGCGCTACGCCGTGAACTGCTCGCTGCTGTTCACCGAGCTGCCGCTGCTGGAACGCCCGGCAGCGGCGCGGGCCGCGGGCTTCGACGCCGTCGAGTTCTGGTGGCCCTGGCCGGGCGACCCGGTGCCCGACGACCGGCTCGTGGAGGCGTTCGTCGCGTCGGTGACCGACGCCGGGGTGCGGCTGGTGGCGCTGAACTTCTTCGCCGGGGACCTGCCGGGCCAGGACGCCGGCGTGCTCTCGCTGCCCGGCCGGGCGCAGCTGTTCCGGGACAACGTCGACGTCGCGGTGGGGATCGGCGGCCGGCTGGGCGCGGTGGGGTTCAACGCGCTGTACGGCAACCGGCTCGCCGACCTCGACCCCCGGGCGCAGGACGACCTCGCGGTGGCCAACCTCGCGCTGGCCGCCCGGGCGGCGGCCGGCATCGGGGCCACCGTGCTGGTGGAACCGCTGAGCGGCCGGCCGGACTACCCGCTGCGCACCGCAGAGGACGTGCTGGCCGTTCTCGACCGGGTCGCCGCCCGGACCGGCGCGACCGACCTGGGCCTGCTCTGCGACATCCACCACCTGGCCGTGAACGGGCAGGACCCGGCCGAGGTGATCGACCGGCACGCCGACCGGATCCGGCACGTCCAGGTGGCCGACGTGCCGGGACGCGGCGCCCCCGGCACCGGGTCGCTGGACATCGCCGGCAGCCTGGACCGGTTGCGGGCCTGCGGGTACCCGGGCTGGGTGGCGCTGGAGTACCAGCCGGGACCCTCGACCACCGACAGTCTCCGGTGGCTGCCGGCACAGGACCGCGGAGCCGGCCGTACGACCGACACCATCGGGGCCCGGCGGTGAGCGCGCCGGACCGGATCGCGGTGGTCACCGGCGCCGGCAGCGGGATCGGGGCGGCTTCCGCACTGGCCCTGGCCGCCGAGGGGTGGCAGGTCGTGCTGGCCGGCCGGCGTCCCGGGCCCCTGCAGGCCGTCGCCGAGCAGGGCGCGCCGGGCCGGTTGCACCCGGTGCCGACCGACGTGACCGACGAGGGGTCGGTCCGGGCCCTGTTCGCCACGGCCGTGCAGCTGGGCGGCCGGCTGGACCTGCTGGTCAACAACGCCGGCCGGTTCGGCCCTGCCCGCGAGCTGGACGCGGTGACCCTGGCGGAGTGGCAGGAGGTGGTGGCGGTCAACCTCACCGCCACGTTCCTGTGCACCCGGGAGGCGTTCGCGATCATGCGCGCCCAGGCGCCGCAGGGCGGCCGCATCATCAACAACGGGTCCATCTCCGCCCAGGTGCCGCGGCCGATGTCGGCGGCCTACACGGCCACCAAGCACGCGGTCACCGGGCTGACCAAGTCCACCTCGCTGGACGGCCGTCCCTACGGGATCGCCTGCGGGCAGATCGACGTCGGCAACGCCGCCACCGGGATGACCGATGCGATGGCGCAGGGCGTCCTGCAGGCCGACGGCAGCATCCGTCCCGAGCCGCGGATGGATGTCCGGGACGTGGCCCGGGCCGTGGTCTACATGGCCGGGCTGCCTCCGGAGGCCAACGTGGCCACGCTGACCGTGCTGGCCACCACCATGCCGTTCATCGGTCGCGGTTGACCGGCCCGCGCCCACCGGCTGCCCGGACGTCCACGCTGACCCCGGTGAGCCGGCGGACCGTTGCCTCGATGCCGAACGCGAGCGCCACCATCACCACCAGCACACCTACCGATGACAGGCTGCTGGTGGCCACCAGCGCGACCAGCGCGCCGACGCACGCCACCGCGGCCGACCGGGACAGCCAGGGCCGGGAACCGCGCTCCCCCGCGGTCCGCGCCTCGGCGAGGTTCACCGCCGCGAAGACGATCAGGAAGCCGGCGCTCCCCATCGTGGCGATGCTGGTCAGGTCCAACAGGTTGGCCAGCACCAGGGTCGCGCCGGCGGTGATGAGCAGGCCCTCCATCGGCTGGTTCCAGATGGGCCGTTCCAGTTCCGCGGGGAGTTCCCGGGACGTGGCCAGCGTGTAGGTCATCCGGGCCGAGCCGTAGAGCGTCGCGTTGATCGCCGACGCGGTGGACAGCATCGCGGCGACGGCGATCATGGTGAAGCCCGCGGCCCCGAAGGTGGGCCGGGCCGCCTCCGCCAGCGCGTAGTCACGCGCCCCCACCAGCGTGGCCACCGGCAGCGATCCGACCGCCACCACCGCCACCAGGACGTACAGCACGATCACCGACAGGACCGAGATGTAGTACGCCCGGGTCAGCGTCCGGCCGGGGTCGGCAACGTCCTCGGCCGCGTTGGCGATCAGTTCGAAACCCTCGTACGCCAGGAAGATGATCATCCCGCCGGCGACGATGGACAGCGGGGCACTCCACTGGCCGGGGCTCAGCCGCACGGTCGACACCCCCGACATGCCCACCCCGACGAAGAGCACCAGGATGGCCAGCTTCACCATCACGACGACCCGTTCGGTCCGGGCCACGAGCGTCGCGCCGACGATGTTGACCCCCGTGATGAGCACGACCGCCGCACTGAGCAGCAGGTGCCGGCCCAGCCCGCGGTCGGCCGCCGGCAGGAAGCTGGCCGCGTACCCTCCGAAGGCCTGGGCGTACAGCGCCAGCATCACGATGTAGCTGAGCCACAGCAGCACGTTGATCCCGCCGGCGAACAGGCTCGGGCCGAAGGCGCGGTCCAGGAAGACCACCGTGCCCCCGCGGCTGGGGTAGGACCGCGAGAGCAGCGCGTAGGACCGCGCAGTCAGCACGGCGACCCCCCCGGCGAGCAGGAAGGCCAGCGGCGCGGCTCCCCGGGTGATCTGCACCGACAGGCCCAGCACCGCGAAGATCCCGCCGCCCACCATGCCGCCGATGCCGATGGCGACCGCCCCCCACAACCCGATGGGGGACGACGACGGTGCTCCCTCGCGCGGCACGCCCGCAGGCTGCCCGCCGATCGGCCCCGGCCGACAGGGCCGCATGACCCGCAGACGCGCCGGCTGTCCCGGTGCCCGCCGCACCGGACGTCGTGACCGGTGCGCCGGCCGGGCAGCCACCACCATGCCGTTCATCGGTCGCGGTTGACCGCTCACAGCACCGCGACGCTCACCAGCGACGCCACCGCTATCGCGATCATCATGCCCAGCACCGCGGTGCGGAAGCGCTCGGGAGGCAGCAGCCGGAACGCACGATCACCGAGCCACCAGCCCAGCGGTACGCCGAGCGCCCCGGCAGCGGCGAGCACCCAGGTCTCGGGTGCGATCAGGCCACCCACCAGGAAGATCCCCACCGCGACGATCCCCTGACCGCAGAACGTGGCCTGCAACGTGCCGCGGAACCGCCGGGCGTCCAGTCCGCGGGAGTGCAGCACCAGCACCAGCGGTGGCCCGTTCATCCCCGTCGACGTGAGCAGCGTCCCGCTGAGCATTCCAGCGCCCCACTGCTGCCACGGCCCCGCCGGGATGTGCGCGCCGCTGGCGACCACGGCCACCAGAGCCAGCACGACGACGGCGATGACTACCCGCAAGGGTCGCTCGTCCACCCTCGAGAGCACCAGGTAGCCCACCGGCATACCCAGCAACGCCGCGGAGACCAGCCTGAGTGCGATCCGGCCGTCGACGTGCGCCCGCTCGCTCACCGCCGCACCGGTGGTGAGGACCAGGGCCACCATGGTGGTCACCGCCACGGCCGGCGCCGGACCGACCAGGAGGGTCAGCAGCGGGACGGCCAGCAGGGCGAACCCGAAACCGGTGACCGCCTGGGCGCCGGCCGCCACGACGAAGACCGGAACCGTCAGCGCCGCCACCGCGATCAGGTCCACAGCCGAGCCTCCGGTGGATGTGCACGGCGAGCGGGCAGCGACCGGGCGCCCGTCGGCTCCGGGCAGCCATCCTGACCCGGCCGGGCCAGGCAACCAGACCGGCCCGTCGGTCACCGCACCGGGGAGTCCGGCGATCGCGGCGCCGCGGGACCAACGGCACTGCCGGTCGCGGTGTGTCACCGGCCACGGTGGCACGAGGCAGTGTCGAGCACCGACAGGAGCACCGTGACCCGCAGCGGACACCCCACGATCGTCGTCGGCGTGGACGGTTCACCGTCCTCGCGGGAGGCCTTGCGCTGGGCGGTGCAGCAGGCCGGGTACACCGGCGCCCACCTGCACGCGATGACGGTGTGGTCGATGCCCACCACGTACGGCTGGGTACCGCCGGTGGCCGACTTCGACTGGAAGGGCACCGCAGCCGCCACGCTGGAGACAGTCCTGGCCGAGAACGCCGGGGACCTGCCCGCCGAGCGGCTGCGCCGTGAGGTGGTCGAGGGGCACGCCGCGCGGCGGTTGCTGGACGCCGCCGAGGGCGCCGAGCTGCTGGTGGTCGGGAGCGACGGGCACGGCCGGTTCGCCGAGATGCTGCTGGGCTCGGTGGCACTGCACGTCGTCACCCACGCCCGCTGCCCGGTCGCCGTCATCCCCGTGGCACCGAGCGAGCACTGAAGCGGCGGCGCGGCTACCCGGTCACTGCACCGGGGAGTCCGGCGGCGGCAGCGCGTAGCTCACCTGGGCGTCCACCGACTCCACGCCCTCGATGCCGCGCAGCACCTCCAGAGCCGTCCCGGTGCCGAGCCGGTGATGATGCCCAGCCCGCCCAGCTGCTGGTCCACGCGCATGCCGCACCGACCCAGCTCGGCGGCCACCTCCTCGAGCCGGCGCCGGTGCTCCTCCCGGACGGTCACGCTGAGCTGCGTCATCGGCCCGGGGGCGTCCGCGGCGGCCGGCTCGCCGGGGGGCTCACTGCGGGGCGACACTGAGCCCGCTGCCCACGTCGACGGAGGGCTCGAGCAGCCGCTGCGCCTCCAGGCACAGCGTGGCCCACAGCTCCAGACCGCGCCGACCGGTCGCCTCGGCCCACAGCGCGGCGATCCCCGCCACGTGCGGGGTGGCCATGCTGGTGCCGCTGATGGTCCGGTACCGGGTGGGCATCGGCCAGGAGGAGAGCACCTGGTACCCCGGCCCGGCGATGTCCACCTGCCCGCCGCGGGCGGGCAGGCTCCGGGCGGAGAAGTACGCCGTGGCCAGCTGCTGCTCCAGCGCCCCTACCGCCATGATCTCCGGGCTGTTGGCCGGGGCGCCCACGAACCCGGTCCGGCCCACCCGCCGGTCGGCGTTGTTCCCGGCCGCCGCGACGATCAGCGACCCCCTCTGCAGCGCCCGCCGGCCGGCCGCGGAGTAGGGCGGGTGGGCCTGCATGACGTCTGCACCCAGGGACATCGAGATCACCGGGCAGCGGTTCGTCACCGCCCAGTCGATGCCGGCCAGGATGCCGCCGTCACTGCCCGAGCCTGCGTTGCTGAGCACCTTGCCGGCGAACACCTCGGCCGCGTAGGCGATGCCGTACCGCGGTCCGGTGGCGGGGTCGCGCGGGCCGCAGGCGGTGCCGATGCAGTGCGTGCCGTGGCCGTGGCCGTCCTGCGCGGTCTCCCCGGCCACGAACGAGCGGGTCGTCACCGACCGTCCGGCGAAGTCCGGGTGGGCGGTGTCGAACCCGGTGTCCAGCACGGCGACGGCGATGCCCGCACCCGATCGCGGCGAGCTCGGAGCCCGCACGGCCTGGATCCCCCAGGTGGCCTGCGCGGTGTCGGCGAACTGCGGTTGCGCAGCCCTGGTCCCGCCCAACCCATCGGCCTGCAGCAGCCGCGCGGCCAGGTCGTCGACGCCGTCCCGGTAGGCCCGGGCGTACTGCTGCACGTCCTCGGCATCGGGGGCATCCAGCACGTGGTGCACC
Organism: uncultured Actinomycetota bacterium; assembly: GCA_963759905.1. Lineage (GTDB taxonomy): Bacteria > Actinomycetota > Actinomycetes > Mycobacteriales > Geodermatophilaceae > Klenkia. Next base: position 395,197 of record CAVXBD010000005.1, on the reverse strand, counting down.
AGCTCCGGGGACACCGACAGCACCCGCCGCCCACCGGTCGCGCCGGACTGCAGCGCCACCAACCGGGCCGGCTCGGCGCTGACGACGGCGATCCCCAGGCTGGCGAACACGGTGACATCGGCTTCTCGCAGGGTCTCCGCGGTCACCCCGTCGGAGAAGTCCCGCGAATCGGCCACCGCGGCGATCCCGGCCTGCGCCCAGTCGACGACCCCGTCCCCCTCGGAGTCGTCGGCGAGGACCACGATCTGCCGCCCGGTGGTCTGCGGCGGCCGGGGCAACCCCAGCGAGCCGTCGGCACTGCCGTCCGGGACGGAGCCTGGTTCGATCACGGGCCTGCCTCCTCGACCTGCCGCGGGCCCGGGACACCGGCACCGCGTCGCTGTGCGCCGGCATGCACCGGCTGCGGTCAGCCTTCCCGTCCCGGGCCCGCGAGGGCAGGGACGGACCGGTCCGATTGGTTACGGAGCGCATCCGACTCCGCACTGCGCTACCCCATGGGTCTGATCGACTACTGAGAGCAGCAGGGGTTGCACCCTCGATGCTGCGGGCTCGAACCCGGCGCGCGTCAGGCCGGCGGCAGCACCACGACGGGCGCACCGCCGGCCCGGGCCCGGCTCGTGGCGGGACCTCGGCAGCCGGGACCACCGGGGTCCAACGGCGCCGCGGACGGGGGCGTAGGCCCCCGGGGAGGCTGATGACCTGCTCGTACCGTCCCAAGCAGCCCGCATCCGCGGCAGCTCGGGTGGGAGGACCGCATGAGCATCTGGCACCGGCCCAGCACCCCCGCGCCCGATCCGCCTCGGCGGACGCCCCCGGCCGGACCACCGCCGCCGGCGTGGCAGCGCTGGGCACCGCTGGTGCTGATCATGGTGTTCTGGGCCCTGCTGCTGCTCCCGGGCCTGGGCGGCACCCCGGCCACCACCTACAGCTACACCGAGTTCGTCGCCCAGGTCACCGCGGGGGCGGTGGACACGGCGACCATCGGTGACACCGGCGCGGTGACCGGGACGCTGACCTCGGGGGCCGCCTACACCACCCAGCTCCCCACAGCGCTGTCCGACACCGGGCTGGCCACCCTGCTGGCCGACCACGACGTCACGATCAGCGCGACCGGACCCAGTGGGACCTCGCTGCTGGGCGGGTTGCTCTCCTACCTGCCGCTGCTGCTCATCGTCGGGGTCTACATCTGGTTCCTGCGCCGGAGCACCAAGCAGCTGAGCGGGTCCGGCGGCCTCGGCGGCCTGCTGAACGTGGGGAAGTCCAAGGCCAAGGTCTACGACGAGACCAAACCCGCAACCCGGTTCGCCGACATCGCCGGGTACGAGGCGTCCAAGGCCGAGGTGATGGAGGTCGTGGATTTCCTCCAGCACCCCGACCGGTACGCCCACGCCGGGGCCACCGGACCCAAGGGCCTGCTCATGGTCGGCCCTCCCGGCACCGGCAAGACCCTGCTGGCGCGGGCGGTCGCCGGTGAGGCCGGAGTGCCGTTCTTCGCGCTCACCGGCTCCAGCTTCGTGGAGATGTTCGTGGGCGTGGGCGCCGCCCGGGTGCGCTCGCTGTTCGCCGATGCGCGCAAGCGGGCGCCGTCGATCGTGTTCATCGACGAGATCGACGCCATCGGCGGTCGGCGTGGCTCGGGTGGGTTCAGCGGCAACGACGAGCGCGAGCAGACCCTCAACCAGCTGCTGTCCGAGCTGGACGGGTTCGAACCGGGTACCGGGGTGGTGGTCATGGCCGCCACCAACCGGGTCGAGATCCTCGATGCGGCCCTGCTGCGCCCCGGTCGTTTCGACCGGCGGGTGGAGATCCCGCTGCCCAACCAGCGCGAGCGCACCGCCATCCTGGGCATCCACGGCCACGGGAAGACCTTCGACGACGACGTCGACCTGGACGCCGTCGCCCGGGCCACCCCCGGGTTCTCCGGCGCCGACCTGGCCAACCTGGTCAACGAGGCCGCCATCAATGCCGTCCGGGCCGGCCGGAGCGTGCTCACCCAGAACGACCTGGACACCGCCCGGGACCGGTTGCTGCTGGGACACCGGGACTCCTCCAACGCGCTGCTGCCGGAGGAGAAGACGTCGGTGGCGGTGCACGAGTCCGGGCACGCGCTGGTCGCGATGCTCTCCGAGCACGCCGACCCGGTGGCCAAGGTGACGATCCTGCCGCGGGGGGCGGCGCTGGGGGTCACCGAGCAGCTGCCGGAGTTCGAGCGGCACCTGTACCCGGTCAGCTACTTGACCGACAGCCTGTCCGTCCGGCTGGGCGGGCGGGCGGCCGAGCTGGTGGTCCTCGGTGAAGCCTCCACCGGGGCGGCCGACGATCTGGCCTCGGCCACCGAACTGGCCACCCGGATGGTCCGCGAATGGGGGCTGTCCGACCGGCTCGGGCCGATCGGCTACGGCGCCGAGGGCGCCACCCACGACAACCCGTTCGGCGCCCGGCCCTACGCCGAGCAGACCCAGCGGACCATCGACACCGAGGTGGCCCGGTTGCTCCGCGACGCCGAGTCGCGCGCCGTGGACCTGCTCCGCAGCCACCGGGGCCTGCTGGACCGGGTCACCGCGCTGCTGGTCGAGCAGGAGACCGTGGACGGTGACGAGCTGACCGACCTGGCCGGGCTGCCGCGGCGCGGTCCGGTGCCACGGGAGCCTGAGCCGGCGCGGGCCCCCGCCCCGGTCGCGGCGCCGGTCCCCCTCGGTTCGACCCAGCCCGTCGGTGGCGGACGGCCGGCATGACCGGTGCAGCGCCCGGGCGGCACGCCGCCCCGTCCACGGACGCCGACCCCGCCGCCGAGGGTGGGGTCGACACCGGTCGGGGTGGTGCCATCGACGCCGTCGGGATCACCCGGTCCTTCGGCGCCACCTGCGCGCTGGACGGCGTCGACCTGCACGTGGACGCCGGCACCGTGCTGGGGCTGCTGGGCCCCAACGGGTCGGGCAAGACCACCCTCGTCAGGATCCTGGCCACGCTGCTGCGGCCCGATGCCGGGACCGCCACCGTGGCCGGCTGCGACCTGGCAACCGACCCGGTGACACTCCGCTCGCGGATCGGCATGGCAGGTCAGTTCGCCGCCGTGGACGGTCTGCTCTCCGCCCGGGAGAACCTCGAGCTGGTCGGCCGGTTCTACCACCTGGGCCGGGCCGAGCGCCGCCGTCGGGCCGCGGAGGTGCTGGACCAGCTGGGGCTGACCGCGGTGGCCGATCACCGGGTCCGCACGTTCTCCGGGGGCATGCGGCGCCGGCTGGACGTGGGCGCCAGCCTGGTCGGCCGTCCCGCCGTGCTGCTGCTCGACGAGCCCACCACCGGGCTGGACCCCGCCACCCGCAACGACCTGTGGCAGTTCGTCGTGGATCTGGTGGCGGGCGGCACGACGGTGCTGCTGACCACCCAGTACCTGGAGGAGGCAGACCGCCTGGCCGACCGCATCGTGGTGCTCGACCACGGCCGGGTGATCGCCCGGGGCACCAGCGACGAGCTCAAGGACCAGCTGGGCGAGCAGGTCCTGGAGGTCACGGTCGCCGACCCCGGTCGGCTCGACGAGGCCGCCGCGATGCTGGCCGACCTCGGCACGGGCCGGCCCACCGTCGATGCCACCCGGCGGATGGTGTCGGTGCCCACCGCGGGGGCCGGCCGGGCCGTGGTGCAGGCCGCCACCCGGCTGGACCGGCACAGCCTGGACCTGGTCGACATCGCCGTCCGTCGACCGTCCCTGGACGACGTGTTCCTCACCCTCACCGGGCACACCCCCGACCCGGACGACCGCCCCGGGGAGCGGCCCCGACGAGGCGGCTCCGGGCGGCACGAGGGAGCGGAGCTGGCGCCATGACCGACCGCACGCCGGTGCTTGCCGCGCAGCCGGTGCACCGGCCGGTGCACCGGCTGGGGGTACGCGCCACGCTCGGCGACATCGCGGGCGTCACCGGGCGCAATCTCCGCCGGATCGTGCGCACCCCCCGGCTGCTGGTCCTCGCCAGCATCCAACCGGTGATGTTCGTGCTGCTGTTCCGCTACGTCTTCGGCGGTGCGATCCAGACCCCCGGGCTGGACTACGTCGAGTACCTGCTGCCCGGCGTCTTCGTGCAGACGGCGCTGTTCGGCGGCGCCTCCACCTCGGTCGGGCTGGCCGACGACCTGCGGTCCGGGATCATCGAGCGGTTCCGCTCACTGCCCATGGCCCGCTCGGCCGTCCTGGCCGGCCGGACGTTGGCCGACCTGGTGCGCAACGTCGTCGTGCTGGCCCTGATGCTGGCCGTCGGGGTCGCGGTGGGGTTCCGCTTCCAGGGCGGGGTCGGGGCGAACCTGGCCGGGCTGGGACTGGTCCTGGCCTTCGGCTATGCCTTCTCCTGGGTGTTCGCCCTCATCGGACTGCTGGTCGGGGATCCCGAGAGCGCCCAGGTGGCGGGCTTCCTGCCGCTGTTCCCGCTGGTCTTCGCCAGTTCCGCCTTCGTACCCGTCGCCTCCATGCCCGGCTGGCTGCAGGCCTTCGCCACGGTGCAGCCGGTGAGCATCACCGTCGACGCCGTCCGGGCCCTGGTCACCGGCACCCCGCTGGGGGACGCCGGCTGGCAGTGCCTGCTGTGGACCGCGGTGATCCTGGTGGTCTTCAGCGCCCTGGGCGTGCGGGCCTACCGGCGGGTCTGACCCCGCGGCGTCCACCACGGCCGGCCCCGTGGACGGGGTCGGCCGTCGCCGGGACAGGAACGAGCGGAACTCCTCCAGCGCGGCCCGCAGCGCGTGCCGGTCCCGCCAGGTCTCGGTACGCAGCGAGACGTAGCAGCCGGCGGCCACCGGGATCGGCAGCCAGAACTGCACCAGCCGCCAGGCCACCACCCCCAGCACGGCCTCGCCCCGGGTGGCTCCGAAACCGACCAGGGAGGGGATGAGGATGCCCTCGATCACCCCCAGGCCACCGGGGGAGATCGGCACCACGGCCGCCACGTTGGCCAACCCGTAGGCGACCAGCAGCAGGACCGGGTTGGCCCGGTGACCGAAGGCCGCCAGGAACACCCAGAGCGAGGCGGCATCCAGCAGCCAGTTCACCGCGGCCCAGACCGGCATGCTGCGCCGGGCCTCGGGTTCGGAGATCAGCTGCAGGAACTGGCGCAATCCGGCGTCGGTGGCCCGGCGGACCCGGGGCCGGAACCGGCCGGGGACGACCGCGGCCAGGTGCGCGGCCAGGGTGTCGGCCCACGTGCGGCCCCGGCTGGCACCCCACAGGGCCCAACCGGCCACCGCGATGACGAGCGCACCGACGCCGGCAGCGGCGGCGTATCCCAGTTGCAGGCCGACCAGCGGGATCGACCCCACCAGCGCGGCCCAGGTCAGCGCCACCAGGACGAGGGCGGAACCCACCCCCTCCGCCGTCGCTCCGATCAGCGCCCCCTCCGGTGATGCCCCGCCCTGGCGCAGCAGGCGGTACCGCAGCGCGCCGGCCACCGCCCCTCCCCCGGGCAGCACGTGGCTGACCCCCAGCGCGGTCAGGTCGCTTCTCAGCAGCCAGCCGTAGCTGGGCCGCGGGTGGGGCAGCACGCTGCGGGTGAGCATCGAGAAGGCGGCCAGGCTGAGGGCTTCCAGCGCCAATCCGGCCAGCAGCCAACCCGGCTGCACCCTGGACAGCAGCTCCAGCGCGCGCCGGGTGCCGGCGATCTGCGGCAGCACCAGGTATTCCAGGACGAGCAGGAAGGCCAGCGCAGTGGCTCCCCGGCGGAGCCAGACCAGCCGGGGCCGGGTCACCGCTCGACGGTATCGGCCCGATGGCCGGACCGGGTTCCCCCCGGACCGCCCGTCCGGTGCCCCGTGTCGGGGAAGCGGGGGTCGCGGTGTCCCGGCGGGGCCCGGCCCCGAAACGGGCGCCGGGGACCAGGACGACGTCGGCGCCGTTCGGGGTGCTCGCCGGAGTCCCTCCCGGTGCCGGACGCCCTGCGCTCCCCCCTGGCCACCGGGTGGTCATCACCCCGCGGCCGCTGCCGGCCGTGGTGTCCGCCGACCGGCCGCCGGCACCGGGCACGTCGACGCGGGGTTGATCGGCCGGCCACCCGGCCCGGTCGTGCAGGAGCGCCGCCGCAGCCGGGTCGGCTGCGGCGGCGGACCCTCACTCCGAGTGGCCGCCGGGCCCGGCGGCGGAGGCCTGCTCGGCGCCGGGGGCACCCACCCACACGGTCTTGCTGTTCATGAACTCGCGCATGCCCAGCTCGGTGAGCTCGCGGCCGTAACCGCTCTGCTTCACCCCGCCGAAGGGCAGCTCGGGGTAGCTGGCGGTCATCCCGTTGATGAACGCCATGCCCGAGGCCACGTCCCGGACGAACAGCGCGCGCTCGTCCTCGTCCTCGCTCCACAGGTTCGAACCCAGGCCGTACTCGTGGCTGTTGGCCAGCTGGAGGGCCTCGGTCAGCGAGTCCACCGTGTAGAGCGCGGCGACCGGGCCGAACACCTCCGCGGAGTGCATCGCCATCTCCGGGGTGATCCCGGTGATGCAGCGTCGGCGGGTAGAACCAGCCGGGCCGGTCCGGCCGCCGGCCACCCACCACCACGGTGGCGCCCTTGTCGACGGCATCGGCCACCAGCTCCTCGACGTCCTCCCGACCGGACTCGGTGGCCAGCGGACCCACGTCGGTGCCCTCGTCCATCGGGTCCCCGACGGTCAGCGCAGCCAGCTTGTCGGCGAACAGCCGGGTGAATTCCTCGGCGACGTCGCGGTGCACGATGAACCGCTTGGCGGCGATGCAGCTCTGGCCGTTGTTCTGGCAGCGGGCGGTGACGGCGACCTCGGCGGCCCGCTCCAGGTGCGCCGAGGGCATGACGATGAACGGGTCGCTACCGCCCAGCTCCAGCACGGTCTTCTTCAGCGCGTCCCCGGCGATCGCGGCCACCGACTGGCCGGCCGCGTTGCTGCCGGTGAGCGTGGCGGCGGCGACCCGGTCGTCCCGGAGGACGGCCTCGATGGCCCCCGAGCCGATCAGCAGGGTCTGGAACACCCCCTCGGGGAACCCGGCGCGACGGAAGAGCTCCTCCAGGTACAGCGCGGTCTGCGGCACGTTGCTGGCGTGCTTGAGCAGCCCGCCGTTGCCGGCCATCAGGGCCGGTCCGGCGAACCGGATGACCTGCCAGAGCGGGAAGTTCCAGGGCATCACCGCCAGCACCACGCCGATCGGCTGGTGCACGACATAGGCCTGCTGCGCGCCGACCGCCGCCGCGTCGGCCGGCTCGGGCTCCAGCAGCGCCGGCCCGTGCTCGGCGTACCAGCGCAGCCCCTTGGCGCACTTGACCGCCTCGGCCTTCGCCGCGCCCAGCGTCTTGCCCATCTCGGTGGTCATCAACCGCCCGACCTCGTCCGCGTCGGCCTCCAGCAGGTCTGCCGCGGCGCGCAGCCACTCGGCCCGCTGGGCGGGAGCGGTCAACCGGTAGGAGGCGTGCGCGGCGGCGGCGGCCGCGAGCTTGGCCTCCACCTGCTCGTCGGTGAGCGGGTCGAACGTCTTCAGAGTCTCCCCGCTGGTGGGGTCGATCGTGGCGATGGCCATGCGTGCTCCTCAATGACGGGCTGGGTGAGGCAGACCGGCAGCCCCGAGCGGGGCGGGCCGGCGGCCGCGACCGGCGAGCTGCGCCGCGCGCGAGGGGCGTGGGCTCCGCTGGTCGGCGACGTCGTCACGCTATGCCCGCCCTGATCGGCGCGCAGGTCGGCCCCGGCCGGGGTCGCTCGACCGGTGCGCCCGGCGGGGCCGTCGTCCGGTGCGAACACCCGACCCCGCCGAGGCGGGTCAGGCCTGGGCGGCGCTGCGGCTGGCGGCGTCGACGGAGGCGAAGTGCTCGGCCAGCAGGGCGTTGACCTCCTCCGGGGTCTCCAGCGCCACCGAGTGCCCGGCGCCCGGGACGACGACCACCCGGCCCTGCGGGGCGGCCGCCGCGATCGCCTCCGACAGCGGGGGCTCGTAGGCGTGGTCCTCGGTGCCCACGATCGCCAGTACCGGCACTCGTGCGCCGGCCAGCTCCTCGCGCATCCCGGTCCGGTAGACCACGGCGTGCGCGGAGTCGCCGATCGCGTTGTCCAGGCCCAGCATGAACTCCCGCCACGGGCCGGTGTACTGCGGCCGCTCGGCCAGGCTGGTGTCGCCGAACATGATGTACATCAGGGTGTCGATCACGTCGCCGGTGCCGTGCTGCTGCATGTGCTCGACCAGCGGTCCGAACTCGGCCTGCTTGCCCTCGGCGTCGGCGGAAGATCCCAGCGCCACCGCGGAGCGGAGCAGCTCGGGTCGCCGGGCCGCCAGCCGCAGCGCGATGAACCCGCCCATCGAGTTGCCGATCACGTGGCAGGGCGCGAGGCCCAGCTCCTCGATCAGCGCGGCGGCGTCCTCGGCCAGCGTGTCCATGTCCTGCTCCTCCAGCGAGGCCGGGGCGCTGCGGCCCTGACCGCGGCTGTCGTAGCTGACCACCCGGTACTCCCCGGAGAACCGCTCCACCTGGGCGGCGAACATGTCGGCGTTGAAGAACAGGGAGTGGCAGAGGAGCAGGGCGGGGGCATCACGCGGGCCGACGTCCTGGACGTACAGCTCGGTGCCGTTCACGGCGATCATGGCCACGGGGGCTCTCCTCGGTGAGAGTGAGACAGGTCACCGCACTGTCCCAGGCCGCCGGAGATCGTCGTCACCGGCCCCCTCCGGGAGGATCCCACCCGTCCACCTCACCGCAGGAGACCCGATGACCCGCGCACCCGCCAGCCGCTCGACCGAGCACCCGGTGGTGACCCGGTTGCGCGAGCACCGCGCCGCCGACCTGCAGCTGCGCGTCGCCGATGCGATCACCCGCTTCGCCGGTTCGATGACCTTCGTCTACCTGCACGTGCTGGTGTTCGCGGGCTGGATGCTGCTGGTGGAGTCCAGCCCGTGGCCGACCCTGACCCTGGTGGTGTCCCTGGAGGCGATCTTCCTGTCCACCTTCGTGATGATCGGGCAGAACCGGTCCGCTGCGTTCCAGCAGGCCAAGGCCGACCACGACTTCGTGGAGCAGGAGACGGAACTGAAGACCAACACCGAGCTGACCCGTGAGATCCACCTGCTCACCAGCGAGCTGCACCGGCGGTTGCTGACCGGCTCGGCCCCGGACTGACCCCGATCACTCCCGGGCGTGCCGGACGACGGTGACCGGGCACCGCGCATGCCGGACGCACTGGTCACCCACCGACCCCAGCAGCAACCCGGCGAACCCGCCCCGGCCGCGCGATCCCACCACCAGGAGCTCGGCGGTCTCCGAACCGTGCAGCAACGCCTCGGCCGCCCGGGTGTGCACCGCCGAGCAGCGCACTTCCGGTCGGGCGGCGTCCGCGGGCAGCGCCGCCAGCGCGTCCCCCACGTGCCGGCGCAGCTCGTCCTCCACCGCCCCCTCCCACTCGCCGAGCGGGGGGACGTAACCGGGAGCCCAGCTCTCCGGGCGCGGGGCGGTGGTCAGCGCCCAGGCCCGCACCACGTGCACCGGCCAGCCGGCCCGGCCCCCCAGGGCCAGCGCCCAGGTCACCGCGGTCTGCGCGCAGCGGCTCCCGTCGTGGCCCACCAGAACCCCGCCGTCGGGCACGACCTCCGTCGCTACGTCCTCCACGCGTCCTCCTCCTGAGCGTCGATCGAACCCCCACCCTGGCCGGGGCGCACCGGCGGGGGCAGGGCCGGACGTCCCGGGCCGCTCATGCCACGTCGCGACGGCGCACGGCCAGCACCGCCAGCACGGTGAGCAGGACGACCTCGGCGACCGCCACGGCGGCGTGCGCCGGGGAGAACCCGTCGACGAGGGCGTGCGGGGCGGTGTAGTCGTGGAACGGGCTGATGAGCTGCAGCGGGCGCAGCCAGGACACCAGCGGGGCCAGTCCGTCGGCCAGGTAGCCGACCAGCGCGACGACGCCGGGCACCATCCGGGCCGCAGCCCGCGAGCCCGTCGCCGCCCCCACGGTCGACGCCAGCACCCCGATGACCGCGGCCAGCAGCCACAGGTGGGCCGACGCGCCCAGCACCCCGGTCACCGGCAGCTCCATGCCGGCCAGCGGGCCGAACGCCAGCAGGGACACCGCGATGGTGCCGGCCAACCCGGCCAGGCCCAGCAGCAGCGCCAGCACCTGACCCAGGACCAGCTGGGTCCGCTCCAGCGGGGCCGACAGCAGCAGGCCCAGGGTGCCGCGCTGCTCGGCGCCGGCGAGCGCATCGGAGCCCAGCACGATGGCCACCAGCACCAGGACCGCCGGCCCGGTGAGCGAGAACAGCTCCATCTGCAGGTAACCCGATGCCGAGGACAGGTCCCCGGTCGCCGAGAGCATCGAGCGCAGCGCCTCGGGCAGGTCGGCGTACACCGCGGCGATGGCCGGCCGGTCGGCCAGGCTGGGCCACAGCGAGGCGTAGAGGGCGACGAGTCCGGCCAGGCCGGCGGCCCAGCCCAGCAGCAACCGGCGCGCGTCGGCCAGGGTCTGCCGGGTGACCTCGACGGTGCCGCCGGCCCAGGTCGGCGCCTGGTGCGACCCGGGGGCCCGGACGGTGGGGCCCGTCACCGGTGTGGGGGTGGTGGTCATCGGTCCTCCCGGTACCAGGCGAGCACGCTCTCCTCCAGGTCGGCGCGACCGCAGTCCAGGTCCGCTACCCGGTGCTGGGCCAGTTCTGCGCACAGCGCCGGCAGGCCCGCACCCGTCGCCCGGCAGCGCAGCTCCAGGCCGTCGACGTCGACGTCGCTGACCCCGCTCAGCCCGGTCAGCCACGGCCCCCCGAGCGGGACCTGCAACCGGGCGTGCACCCGGAACAGCGAGCGGGCCCGCAGCTCCTCGGTCGTGCCGACCGCGACCAGGTGTCCGGCCCGGAGCACCGCCACCCGGTCGGCGGCCTGCTCGATCTCGGGCAGTACGTGCGAGGACAGCAGCACGCTGCCCCCGGCCGCGGTGTGCTCGCGCAGCAGGCCGTGCAGCTCGCGCTGCACGAGCGGGTCCAGTCCGGTGCTGGGTTCGTCCAGCAGCAGCAGATCCGGGGCACCCATCAGGCCCAGCACCACGGCCAGCTTCTGCCGGTTCCCGCGCGAGGCCGTGCCCACCCGCCGGCGCAGGTCCAGCCCCAGGCGGTCGGCGAGCACGGCGGCCCGGGCACGGTCGTCCCGGCCACGCAACCGGCACACCCGGTCCACGTGCTGGTGGCCGTCCAGCCGCGGCCGCAGCCCGGCGTCCCCGGCGACGTGGCCCACCCGGCGGTGCACCGCCGGGGCCTGTCGCCAGCAGTCCAGGCCGAACACGGTCGCCGACCCGCGGGTGGGCCGGGCGGCCCCCATCAGCAGCCGGAAGGTGGTGGTCTTGCCCGTCCCGTTGGGGCCCACGTACCCCAGCACCTCGCCGCGGCGCAGCACCAGGTCCACGTCGGTGAGCGCCACGACGTCGCCGAAGTCCTTGCCCAGCCCGGTGAGGCGCAGCACCTCGGCGGCGTCGGACCCGGCCGCGACGCGGCCCCTCCGGTCGGCACCCTGACCGGACGGTGCATGAACGCTGCCCATCCCGCCACCGTGCCCGGGGCGACCGACGCCCGGCCAGGGTCCTGCGGCCCGGCCCGGTGGGCCCGGAAGCCGACCGGCCCAGGACCGAGGTCCCTGGTCAGGCGCGGTGCGGCTGGCCACGCTGGAGGTGGTCGCCCGACGCTGCGCGGCGGACCCGGGGGAGCCCTCCGGTGCTCCCTCGGGGCGCTGGGCCCTGACCCCGCCCGGTGGCGGCCCCACCACGGTCGACCGAGCCGGAAGCGAGGCACGCGATGCAGCGCAAGCGGGCCGAGGACGCGGCCGCCGGGCGGTCCGCGGTGGAGACCGCGATGGCCCAGCTGGTGCACGACGCCGTCCAGCACCTGCCGCTGCGGCACCTGCAGGGCCTGCAGCGCGCCCGCCGCCACCCCGACCGGCGCCACCCCGTCCAGCGGTACTCCGATCCGCAGCACCCCGATCGGCAGCACCCCGATCGGCAGCACCCCGACCGTGCAGCTGCCCAGACCCCGCCGCCCGCTCAGCAGGGCGCGGCCTCCGACCCCCAGCCGAGGAGCCACCGTGCAGGTTCGTGAACTGATGAGCGCGCCCGCCGTGACCGTCGGTCCGGGCACCCCGGCGCGCTACGCGGCCGAGGTGCTCGCCGACCGGGGGTTCGCGGCGCTGCCGGTGCTCGACGACCAGGACCGGCTGGTGGGGATCGTGGCCGAGGCCGATCTGCTGGTCGATCGGGTGCCTCCCGACCCGCGGCTGCACGAGCGCCGTGATTCCTCCATGGCCCGTCCCGCGGCGCTGGTCGGCGGCGTGATGACCAGCGCCGTCCAGTCGGTGGAGGCGACCGCCGACGTGTCGGACGTGGCGCGGCTGCTCGTCGACGGGCGGTTGCGCAGCCTGCCGGTGCTCGACCACGGCGAGGTCGTGGGGGTGGTCAGCCGACGGGACCTGCTCCGCTCGCTGGTCCGCCCCGACGCCGACGTGGCCACCGATGTGCAGCGGCTGGTGGACGCCTACACCGGGGAACCGGGGTCCGTGCAGGTGTCCGTCGTGGACGGCAGCACCACGATCATCGCCGGGGCCCCCGGCGGTGGAGCCGGGACGGTGGCCCCAGCCCACTCCGATGCCCGATCCGATGCCCGATCCGATGCCGAATCCGATGCCCTGCGCACGCTGGCGCACACGGTGGCGGGGGTGGTGCGCGTGACCGTGCAGGGCCGGCCGCCGGATCCGTCCGGCACCACGGGCACGACCGACACGAGACCCGAGCACGCCGGGAGCCGACCATGACCGCAGCCCACGTCGGGGACTGGCTGGTGCTGCACGGCCGCACCGTCGACGAGCCGACCCGGCGCGGCCAGGTGGTGGAGGTCCCGCACGCCGACGGCAGCCCGCCCTGGGTGGTGCGGTGGACCGACGACGACCACACGTCGGTGGTCGTCCCGGGGCCAGATGCCACCGTCGAGGCAGCTGGTCCCCCGCCGCCGCGGGCCCTCTGACCTCACCGCCCGGGTCGGGTGACTCTCCGTCCCGGACGGCGATCCCGACGAGGCTGGGGACCATGCACCCCTTCCCCACGACCACCCCCCCGGCTGGTCCGGTGAGCCCCGGACCGGCACGTCCCCGGACCAGCGAGGCGAGCCCAGCCATGGCCGACTGGCAGCTCGAGACGGTCCCGCACGGGGTCCGCGCCGTCAGCCAGGGCAGCACCGTGGCCGAGGTCGAGGTGCTCGACGGCACCCCCGAGGCCCTGCTCCGGTTCTGGATCAGCACCCCCGACGTGCCGGTCGCCCTCCGGTCCGCGCTGGTACGCGAGGTCTTCGGGCTCAGCCTGCTGCGACCTGACCGCCGGGTGCTGGCGGCGGTACCGCACGGGGACGCCGAGCTGCTGGACGCGTTGCGCGGGTTCGTCGACGTCGCCGACACCCACGTGGCCGGTGCGACCTGCCTGCTCGACGGTCGGGTCAGCAGCCCCGGCGCGTCCGCGCCGACCGGCGGGTCGACCCGGTGACCGGTGGCCGGACCCCGGCGCTGGCCCGGCGGCTGGATCGCACCACCGCACTCGCCGCGATCACGCTGGCCTGCCGGGCCCCCTCGGTGCACAACACCCAGCCCTGGCGCTGGCGGATCGGCGAGAGCTCGGTTCACCTGTTCGCCGACCCCTCCCGGGCGCTGCCGCTCACCGACCCTTCCGGGCGGGACCTGCACCTGTCCTGCGGGGCTGCCCTGCACCACCTGCAGATCGCCCTGCGGGCGATGGGTCTGCCGCCGACCGTGCACCGGTTGCCCGATCCGATGTCCCCGCAGCACCTGGCCGCGGTAGAGGTCACCGCGGGCGAGCCCAGCGCCGAGGACCTGGAACGCGCCCGGGCGATCGAACGGCGCCGCACCGACCGGCGGGTCTACTCCTCCTGGCCGGTGCCGGCCGCGCTGCGCGCGGACCTGGTGGCGGCGGCGGCCGGGGCCGGGGCGGGGGCGGAGCTGGTGCCGGTGGACAGCGCCGCCGACCGCTGGCTGATCGCCCGGCTGGTCGAGCACGCGGCGGTGGCGCAGGCCCTGCAGCCAGGGGTGACGGCGGAGACCGCGGGCTGGTCGGGCCGGCACCGCGGCGCGGCGGACGGCGTCCCCGCCGCCAACGTGCCGCTCCAGCCCGAGGCCACGATCGCGGTCCGGCACTTCGACGGCGCCGACCTGGACCCGGTCCAGCTCAGCAGCTGGGCCGACGACGGTTCCTGGCTGTCGGTGCTGGCCACGCCGGTCGACGACGCGGCGGCGCAGCTGCAGGCCGGTGAGGCGCTCAGCGCGGTGCTGCTGGAGGCCACCGTCATCGGGCTGGCCAGCAACGCGGTGACCCAGCCGGTGGAGATCGAGGCCACCCGGGCCCGGATCGCCAGTGCCGTGCTGGGCGGGCACCGGGAGCCGCAGGTGCTGCTGCGGCTGGGCTGGGCACCACCCAGCGCGCCCCGGATACCCCCCACCGGCCGCCGGCCGGTTGCCGACACGATCGACACCTGGGACGCCCCGTGGTCCTGACCCCCCGGCGCTGACCCCATGGCCGTGAGCCGAGGTACCGCCCCGGACCTGCGCGCCGTCCGGGTGGACGACGTGATGAGCCGCCGGGTCACCGCGGTCGCCCCCGACACCCCGGTGGCGCACGCCGCAGCGCTGCTCCGGGCCCTGGGCGTGGCCGCGCTGCCGGTGCTGGACCGGGATCGACAGGTGGTCGGCGTGCTGGCCGAGGTCGACCTGCTGCATGCGCCGGCGGGGTACGGCGGCACAGGTGGTCCACCGGCGGATGGCACCGCCGGCCATCCGGTTGCCCCGACCCGGTGGCGGTCCGGGACCGTGGGCGCGGTGATGGCCAGCCCGGCGCGCTGCCTGGCGCCGGGGGCGTCGGCGTCGACCGCGGCCGAGATGCTGGTCCAGGAGCACATCCGGAGCGCCCCGGTGGTATTCGGCGGGGTACTGGTGGGCATGGTGAGCCGTCGCGACCTGCTCCGCCGACGGATCGGGCGCCCCCGCCGGCGCTGACCGGCCGGGGTACCACGGGGCGCGGACTCGCCGATGCGGGGTCAGGGTGAGCGGTGCACCAGGTGCCGCCACCAGCGGGTCACGGCATTCGCGGTGTCCTCCGGCATCGGCGGCACCGGTGGCGCGGGCGGCGGCGCGTCCTGCCCGGCGGTCGGGGTGACCGGTGGCCGGGTCCGGGGCGCAGCGGTCCGCCCGGGCTGTGTCCCGGCGGCAGCTTTCCGGGCCGCGGGCACGGCTCGCGTCGGGTCCTGCTGGTGGCTCTGCCGGTACTGCACGGAGGCCAGGTACCGGTTCACGTCACCCGGCCCGACCGCGCGCCCGCGGGCCGCGACGTCGTGCTGGGCCTCGTGCTGGACCGACCAGCCCTCCAGGGCTGACTCCAGGACGGGATCGTGTTCGCCTGCCTCGTCGGGCGTACCTCTCATCGTCGTTCCCTCCGCTCGGGTGGTCCTCCGGCCACGGGATCCCACCGTGCGCGGGCAGGTGCGCCGCGGACAGGGTTCAAGGGCTCGGCGCCGGGGGACGTCGGACCCCGGGCAACCCCAGGCGTTCCCGCCGAGGATCGGAGGATCCGGCGTATCCGGTTCCCGCCCCTGTCCAGGAGGACACCGTGTCGCTGCACCACCGGTCCCCTGTCGTCTGCGGAGTCGACGGATCGGCGTCCTCGCTGGACGCCGCCCGTGCCGCCGTGCACGCTGCTGCCCGACGGGACGTGCCGCTGCACCTGGTGCGGGCTTTCTGCTGGCCGGTGGAGGGCGTCCCCGGCCTGCCCCCCGCGGTGGACGGCCGGGCCGCGGCGCGGCGGGCCGCGGCGGCCGAGCTGGCCCGGCTGCTGGTCCGGGTCGCGGGGTGGGACCCGGGGTGCCGGGTCACCGCCGAGGTGGTCGACGGGCTGCCCGACCTGGTGCTGGACGAGGCAGCCGGCGAGGCCGGGCTGCTCGTCGTGGGGGCCCACGGGCACAGCGGGCCGGCCGGGCCGGCAGTGGGTTCGGTGGCCACGGCCGTGGCCCGGTCCGCGACCTGCCCGGTGCTGGTGCACCGCCCCTCCGCAGCGCTGGCCCCGGTGCGGCACGGTGTCGTGGTCGGGGTGGACGGCGGCCCCACCAGCGTCGGCCTGCTGGCCGCGGCTGCCACCGAGGCCGAGCTGGCCCGGCAGCCGCTGCAGGTGCTGCACGGCTGGCGCGGCCTCAGCAGCGACGCCGGTGAGGCCCTCCGCTACCGGGTCGATGCCCACGGGGTGGCCAGCAGCGAGCTGCGTGACCTGGCCGGTGCGGTGGCCGCGGTCCGCATCGCCCATCCCGGGCTGGACGTGGAGGTCGTCGTGGACCCGGGACGGGCCGGTGCACTGCTGGCGCACGCCTCCCGCACGGCATGGCTGGTCGTGGTGGGCCGGCACGGATCGACCGGCCCGGACCTGCTGCACACCACCACCCGCACCGTCCTGCAGCGCGCCGGCGCACCGGTCCTGGTGGTCCCGTTGCCGATCGCACCCCAGCCCGCCGACCTGGTGGGGCAGCGCGGCACCGGGCGCGGGTGACCTGCGGGCCTGCGACGGCAGGACGTGCTGCCCTGGGAGGCCCACCGGCCGGGGGCGACGGTGGGGGGATGGAGACCCCCGCCGCCCGCCCTGCGCCACGGCCATCCCGGCCGCCCCGACCACCCTCGTGGGTCGCGCCGGTCGTGGTGGGCGTGGACGGCTCGGAGCGGTCCCGCCAGGCCGCGCGTGCCGCGGCCGAGACCGCGCACCAGCGGATCGCGCCGCTCCGGCTGGTGCGGGTGGTCCGGGCGCCCGGCGCGGTTGCCGGAACGGACGACGGCGACCTGGTGCCGACCCGGGAGGCCGCCCGCGAGCTGCAGGTGCTGGCCGACCTGCTGGCCGCCGACTACCCGGGGCTGACCGCCACCGCGGTACTGCACCCCGGCCAGGTCGGCCGGGCGCTGGTCGAGGAGTCCGCCGCGGCCGAACGGGTCGTGCTGGGTGGTCGTCCCCCGGGCGAGGACCCCGGGCAGGTGGTGGCCGAGGTGGCCTACCTGGCGCACAGCCGGGTCCTCGTGCACCGGGGCGGGACACCCGGTGGGCCCGTCGTCGTCGGCGTGGACTGCTCGCCCGGCAGTGCGGGGCTGATGCAGTGCGCCGTGGCCGAGGCCGGCCGCCGGGGTGCCGCGCTGGTCGTCGTGCACGGCCGGCCGACGTGGCTGCGGCCGGCACCGGGGCAACCCGGCACACCGGAGGGGCGCCGGGCCCGCCGGGACACCGACCGGGTGGTGCAGCGGCAGGTCGAGCTGCTCGGCGACCTGGTGGAGCGGGCCCGGTTGGGCCGCCCCGACCTGCAGATCGACGTCGTGCTGGCCGACGACGACCCGCCGGCTCTGCTGCGGGCGGCCGCCGCCGACGCGCAGCTGCTCGTGCTGGGACGGCGCAGCTGGCCGGACCGGACCACGCTGCCGACCACGGCTGCGCTGCTGCTGCGCACAGCCCCCTGCCCGGTGCTGCTGTGCCCGGTGACCGCCGGTCCGGCGGTGCCGCACGCCGACCGGGTCGACGTGACCCACGAGCCCGATCAGCCCTCGGACCGGCCCAACCGGGCCCACCGGACCGCCGGCACCGGCGCCCCGGCCAGCACCGCGGGAAGCAGCTGGGCCGCCGACCGGGGCCCGGTGCCCAGCAGATCGGACAACCCGGGCGGATAGCTCGAGGCCCCCAGCTGGGCCATCGATCGGCGGGCTGCTGTTCCGGCAGCAGGCCGCGGGATCCGGTCAGGATCACCCAGCTCGACCCCGGCGGCGCACGGTCAGGGCCGGCGACCGTCACCCCCGTTCCCGCGGCGGCCCGCGCCCGGGCACCCGATCCGCCTCGGCAGGGTCGAGCACCCAGCGCACGGGGCGGTCGGGGTCGGGGTCGTAGCGGCAGGTCCCGCCGGTGTGCACGGTGTCCTGCAGCAACCGGGCCAATCCCGGGTCCACCTCGCCGAGGTGGGCCAGCGCGCTGCTGATGGCCTTGCGGACCGCCACCCGGGCCCGTTCCCGGTCGCTGCCGGCCGGCCGGTCGCGGCCACCCAGGCCGTGCGCCGCGGCCAGCCCGGCCAGCAGGGCGGAGCGCTCGGCGGCCAGCCGGTCGGCGCGGACCGGATCGGCCCACTCGCGTGCCTCGGTCAGGTCCTGCTCCAGCTCCACCAGCCGGCCGCGATAGGCCTGCAGCGCCTGGGCGTCCAGCACCGGGCCCAGGTCGGCCTGCACCGTCTGCACCCCCGGGTGCCCGGCCACGGCCGCCGCCAGCTCCAGAGCCGGCACCTCGGCCCCCGGCCGCTGCAGCAGCAGCCGCAGGTGCGCCAGCCCCCGCGCGGCGGGCAACAACCGGGTCGCCCCCGCCCACCCGACCCGCCACACCCCGGGGCCGGCCGGATGCAGGTGGATCCGCGCGGGCGTCCCCGCCGGACGACCGGCCGGCCTGACCCGTCCGGCCCCCGGTGGTGCTGCGGCCAGCCTCGCCACCCACCAGTCGGCGCCCAGCCGCCGGTAGGCCGCGCCAGCCGCAGCCCGCTGCTCGGCCGCCTCGGCGTCCCGGCCCAGGGCGGTGAACACGCGGTACAGCAGGTCGTGCCCGACGCCGCCGAAGCCGACCGCACCGGCGTCCACCACCCCCCGCCCGGCGTGGGGCGCCAGGAGCGGCACCGCCTGCTCGAGCAGGGCCGAGGCACCGGTGCCCAGCGCGACGGTCGCCAGCTCGGTGACCGTCCAGCCCCAGTCGACGTCCCGGGGTACCGCGGCCAGCCCGCCGGACCCCGACCCGACCAGCTGCTGGAGCAACGCGTCGGCCCGGGCCGGCTCACCGGCGGCGAGCCAGAGCTCCGCCGCCTCGGCGGTGATCACCACGATCCCTTCCGCGGCACCGAACTGCTCGAACGCGGTGGCCTCGCGGGCCAGCGCCTCGGGGTCCCCGGTCTGCCGGGCGATCGCTGCGCCCAGCGCGTGGTCCACGGCCACCGTGTCCGGCTCGGCGGCGTCCGTGCCGGCCCGGACGGCCTCCTGGTGCCCGGCCCGGGCAACCGGGAGATGACCGGCGAGCAGCGCGTGCATCGCCCGCCGGGAGGCCGCGAAGAACCGCACCCGCGGGGACCCGCTGTCGGTGGCCAGGGTGTCCAGGGCACGCAGCTGGCGGCGCATCGCGACCGGGTCCAGGCACTCCAGGGCCGTGGTGAGCCGCCACAGGTGGGCCGTCATCCGGGCCTCGGTGTCGGGCAGGTGCGCGACGACGTCCTCCAGCCGGCGGGTGATCGCCAGGCGGGCCGGCAGATCGTCCGGGCCCCAGTGCACCAGCAGCTGGGCGTCCAGCGCCGCAGCCAGCAGCACCGGATCGCCGGCCTCCTCGGCGGTGTCGACGGCCTCGGTGGCGAAGTGCACCGCCCGGGCCGGGTCGCCGCCGTAGACCCAGGCCCGGGTGAGCGCGACCGCCACCCGGGCCCGGTCGCTGCCCCGCGCCAGGTCGTGCGCCTGGCGCAGCAGCGCCGGGCCACGGCCCGGGAACGCGCCGAAACCGGGCCCGGCGGACAGCGCCAGGGCTGCCTCCGTCATCCCGATCACGTCGCCCAGCTCGCGCGCCACGTCGAACGCGTGCTCGTACGCCGCCCGCGCGGCACCGGGGTCGCCGCCCGCCCGGGTGCGGGCGGCGACCCCCAGCAGGTCGCGGACCTCCGCCGCGGGGGCGTCCACGCAGCGAATGCTAGGCGCGCCCCACCCCGCTCAGGGCCGGATCAGGCGCACCTGGGCAGCGTGCTGGGCAACCCGTGCGGCGTCCCAGTCCCCGGTGCAGTAGACCGACAGCTCGGTGATGCCGTCCGGGCCGGCGTCGGCCCGGACGAGCTCCCGGCAGGACCACGGCCGGCCCGCGACGTCCACCCAGGCCTCCTCGACCTCCAGCACGAACCCGGTCGTCGTCGGGTCCAGTCGGGAGCGAGGCACCTGGCCGGGACAGGGGTGCCCGGCCAGGCGCAGGGCGACGACGCCGTCGACGCCCTGCGCCTGCAGCCGCCAGCGCGGCAGGGTGACGTCGCAGAACACGTCCGGGGCGAAGAGCCCGGGCGGGACGGCCCCGGTCTCCAGGAACCGGCAGAACGACCCCGCCAGGGTGCCGGCTGGAGTGTCGTCACCCACCCGCGGCGCCACCGCGGGCACGGCGGGGTGCACGGCGGTCATCGGACCGGCTGCCGGGCGGCCAGGGCGGCGCCGAGCACCGCGCTGGTCTCCTGCAGCTGCGCCGTGGGGCTGAACTCGACCACCTCGGTCCCGGCCGTGACCAGCGGCAGGTGCCCCGGCGGGGTCAGGTAGGCGTCCCCGGCGCGGTAGGTCTCCTCGTGGTCGGCGAAGCGCATGGTCACCTCCCCGGAGAGCACGACCCCCCAGTGCGGGCACTGGCAGCGGTCGTCGGGCAGGCCCTGGAACAAGGGTGCGGGATCGGCGTCGGTCCGGAACGTCTCGAAGGCGACGGTGAGGTCGCCGAGCTCGACGTAGCGGCCCTCCACCTCGATCTCGTCGAGCACGACGGGTGCGGCGTCCTTGCGGGTGCTGGGCATGGTGACCTCCTGGTCGGTCGGTGCGGACACCCGACAGGCGTGAGATCGGCACGCACGACGTGACCTGCACCCCGGCACGACGTGACCCCCTCGCACGAGGACGTGACCCGGCGGTGGTGCCACGGTGCGACCTGTCCCTGCGAGGAACGGCTCAGACCCGGTGCTCGGGCTGCGAGTGACCCGGGTGGGCGGCGGGGTGAGCGGCGGGGTGGGCGGCGGGGTGGGCGGCGGGGTGAGCGGCGGGGTGAGCGGCGGGGTGAGCGGCGGGCGGGGTGGCGGGGTGGTCAGCGAGGTAGCGGAGCAGTGCCGGGGGCGCGTAGTCGGGATCCTGCTCCCGCCGCGTGCGCACCGACGGGGCGAGTTGCTCGTTGCCCCGGACAGCCGCACCGATCGGTCGGTCGTAGGGCCGGATCAACCGGTAGAGCCCCGTCCGGGAATCGTGCAGCCGGCCCAGTGGGTCGGGTCTCACCGGGAAGGCATCCGCATCGCCGGGACGCGGGGTGGGCCGGAACGCGTCGTCCCGGAAGGCCAGTCCGCAGGACCGGGCCCGGTCGGCGAGCCACACCAGGGCGACGTCCGCCAGTTCGGCCTCCGTGTGCCCCCCGCCCACGTCGCAGTGGTCGCCGGCGAACCACATCTGCTCGAGCTGCTGCTCCCCCGCGGCCGTGGGCTTCCGGGTCCACAGCGTCGGCCGGAACGGGGCACGCCGCTCGTCCACCGCGAGCGCCTGGCAGGCGGTGTCCACGATCGAGCTCAGCGCGGTGTCGTGGAACTGCCAGCGGCGGTTGAGCACGTTAATCCAGCGCAACCCGGTCAACGGGATGCCCAGGGCGCCGACGGTGTCCCAGACCCCGATGAACCGGATCCGGGTCTCCCGCGACCAGGTACGGCGGAACAGCTCGGCCTCGGTGCCGCGCGGGTGGTCGTACCGGTCCCGGTAGAGCTGGAAGGCCTCGCCGATCCGGTCGGCGTTCTCGCGACGGAGCACCCCGGCCGATCGGACGAACCCGGCCGCGCTGCGGGCGGTGAAGGCCCCGCGGCTGAACCCGAGGAAGAACAGCTCGTCACCGGGCTGGTAGTGCTCCACCAGGAACCGGTACACGTCCTGCACGTCCCGGGACAGGCCCATTCCGAAGGCCCCGCCGCGCAAGCGCTCCCACCGGCGGGTGCCCACCCCACGGTGGTAGTAGACGTGCTGCTCGTCCCCCGAGGGATCGTGGGTGGCGATCTCCAGGGCCAGCTTCGTCACGTTGGTGGGACACGGCTTCCCGCGAACTGCCTGGTCCGGGGTGTTCCAGGTCCCGTCGCAGCAGAGCACCAAGCGCCTGGCCATGACCAGCAGACCCCTCCCGGTGACCGGTCCCGGCCACGGCGCCGCGACGCGTTCGGCCCCAGGATCGGCCGCGCGCCGTCACCGGGGCGTCACCGGACCCGCGGGAGCGGTCCACCCCGCTCGGGCCGGTGCCCGCACAGGCCGCGCACCAGGGCGGTCATCTGGAGGGTGGGTTCCACCCCCAGCTCATCTGCCAGCAGAGCGCGGAAGGCCCGGTAGCTGGCGACCGCCTCGGCCAGGTTCCCCTCGGCCAGGTGCACCCGGACCAGTGCCCGGTGCGCGCTCTCCCGCAGCGGCTCGGTGGCCATCGCGGCCCCGGCCGCCTCGATCGCCTCCCCGTAGCGGCCGGCTGCGGCGAGCCGCTCCGCGGCCGCCTCCAGCGCGTGCAGCCGCAATTGCCGCAGACGTTCCCGCTCCAGCAGCACCCAGTCGTCGTACCAGCCGGGCAGGAGCTCGCCACGGAGGGCGATCTCCGGGACACCGGGATCGCCGCCGGCGTCCGTGGCCGCGGACCGGCCGGGTTCCCCTCGGGCGAGCTGCCCCGGTCCCGGCGACGACCGGTCGGGGTGCGCACGGCTCCCGAGCACCCGGTGCGCCCAGACCGTCAGCTCGCGGACGTCCACGCTCACCTCCGGCGCCAGGCTCAACCCGCCCCCGATGGCGACGACCAACCCCGGCACGGCCTTCTGCACGCGCCACAGCGCCGAACGCAGGCTGCCGTGCGCGTGGGCATCGGGGACGTCGGGCCACAACTGACCGGCCACCGCCTCCCGCCGGGGATGTCCGCTCAGGCCCAGATGGGCGATCAACCGTTGGGCGCCGCGTGGCAGTTCCGCAGCCACCGCCCCGGCCGGCGCACCTGCCACGTCGAGGGCGAACCCCTCCAGCAACGCCACCCTCGTGTGCACGATCGGATCTTCGAGGTCCACCCGACCTCCCCTCCGTCGGCACCGCAGGGCCGGCCCGGTGGGCGCGGCACCTGGGGAGCCTGGGCACAGGCATAGGAGGTCCGGGTCGGGCTGTCAATCCTCTGGAGTTCCCCGGGCGACGACCTCGTCCAGCCACTCACGGAGAGCGATCACGGTGTCACCTACCGACGAGCACACCGCGACCGTGTAGTCCCGGTCCTCGCCGTGGGTCGCGGTGTCCACCGCGATGAGCCTGGCGCGGAACGCGGCGGCACCGGGGGCGGCCGGGGAATCGTCCAGCCAGACCCGGACGACCAGCGCGGAACTACGGTGCTGCGTCACGGCCTCCGACCACCCGATCCCTACCGTGGCCGGGAAGCCGCCGTGCCCGGCCCGACGCCGCCACCTCGTGTCCCGTCGATTCTCGGTGACACCCGGTAGCGGCGACCAGTACCCGAACGGGTGGGCGGAGGACACCGACGGATGACCCCGGGCGGCGAGCCAGACCGGATCAGCGACCGCCGACCACGCCCCCGCGCGGGCCGCCCGGCCGACCCCGGCACACCAGCACGCGGCGCACCCGGAGCATCCCGGACAGCTCGGCCCGACCGGGAACGGACGGGGGCATCGGTTCCTCCTCCATACTGCGGGTGCGCTCGGGCATCGCGCGGGATACCTCCTGCACGTCGACGGGTCGGCCGGCCGACCAGGGTGGACCGGCCGGCCGGCTCAGCGGATCGTCCGTCGAGCGGTCACCCGGCGCGACACCAGGACGCCGACCGTCGCGGACATCGCGACCAACGGGATGTCGATGAGCAGGAAGGCCCAGCTGAGCCGCCACTCACCGGAGATCACGGTGGCCAGGACCCCGGCCACCACGGCGAAGGCCAAGCCCAGGTACAACCGGCGTCGCGCGGTCAACGAGCCGATCAGGACGCCGCAAAGCAGGCCTGCCACGACGGGGAACAACTCGCTCACGGTTCCTCCTGCTGACTGGGTGGGATGAGCGGGGTCGGGCGCGGGATCAGCCGACGCCGAAGTGCACGTACTGCGGCTCGACGTTGCGGCGGTCCGTACCGCCCTGCAGCGTGAAGCCCGAGGCGACCCATTCGGTGTTCCGGGGGGCGTGCGCCCGGCAGCTCAGGTAGTCGCCCCAGGCACCCCCGGGCGGGCCGTGCGTGCCCGACCTGGTGATCACCAGCCGCCAGTCCGGGCCGTCCCGGAAGCCCACCACGTGCGAGGCGTGCCGTGCCCCGCCGCCGAAGAACATCGACACCCCCAGCACGCCGGCCGCGTTGGGGCAGGCGGCTGGATAGGCGAACGCCGACGTCTGGTTCCAGATGTCCGGTTGCTCGACCAGGCTCCGGGTGACGGTGTCGACCACCGCGCCCTTGACGTAGGGCATGGGTCGCCCCGGCCCGGCCGCTGCCGTCCACAGGAACCCGGCGCGGGTGCCGGTTACCCAGGCTCCGGTGATCCGGGAGTCCGCGCGACCCAACCAGTCGGCTCCGCCCGGGCCAGGTGCCGCGTAGGGCCCGGAGCTCCACGCGGACACCGTCACGTCGATGGTGCCGATCGAGGACGAGCCGTCAGGCCAGCCGAAGACCCGCAAGGTGCGCCCGCCGTTGTGGCTGGCGAAGAACATCGAGTCGAGCGCGCCCTGGGTCAGCCGCAGGGACCCGTGGGTGGTCGTGGACCACCACTGGTAACCCAGGCTCGTACCGGCCCGCAGCGTGTCCAGCGGCATCTTGAACACCACGGCTCGCTGCCAGGAACCAGCCGCGTTGAAGGCGTTGAAGGTCAGGTAGAGATGGTTCCGGCTGACCGCGGCGTCCGGGTAGTCGAACCACATGTCGGTCCAGGTGGAGTTCAGGGCGGTGGGGCTGAAGTCCCACCAGTACCAGGACCCGAAGCTCGCCCCCCGGGAGATGGCGACCCGGAAGATGTTCCCTCCGCCGCTGCGGACGTACTGCAGCACCCAGACCCAGATGTCACGGCTGGGCACGTACAGCACGACCTGGTCGCAGCAGAACCCGCCGGCCGCCGACGGCAGGGCGGTGAACGGGTCGACCACCGACCAGCTGGCACCGTCGTCCGAGCTGCGACTGGCGAACCAGTTGCCGGTCACGAACAGGTTGCTCCCCGACGCCGCAGCGGTCGGTTCGCCGACCGTGGAGGTCCGCGTGCTCGTCGCTGCGTCCCCCAGGCCAAGGTTGCGGATCAGCCGAACCGTCGCCATCACGCCTCTCCTCTGTCTCGATGCCCGAGCCGCTTCCCGGCCGCGAGGCGGTGGTCAGGACTCATCGGGGGCCGTCTCGGGGGTCGTGCCCTGATCCGGGCCCATCGGCTTGCGCGGGCGGGCCAGTGCCCGGTCGCGCTCGTCCAGCTGCTCGGCGCTGGGGGTGTCGTCCGGGGCGGCCCCCTGCGGCCCGTCCTGATCCATGCCCCGGGGCGCTCCTGCCTCACCGACGTAGGCGGTCTCGGCCATGTCGTCCTCGGGGGACTCGCCGTTCGTCCTCATCTGCCGTCTCCCTGTCCTGGGCCTGCTTCTGGGCCTGCTGTGCCGGGCCTGCTGTGCGCCGGGTGGCGGACGCGAACCTGGTGACGCGAACCTGGTGCCTCGAACCTGGTGCCTCGAACCTGATGCCTCGAACCTGATGCGCAGCAGGATCGCGGCCCCTCGTCACGCCCATGTCACCGCTGCGTGCTCGGTGGTGTCGTGGACGGCGTCCTCAACGGACGCCGGAGTCGAACTGGATGGTCACCGTGCTGAACTCCCCGTCACGAACCTGCACGACGACGGGATCGGCCTCGGGGGATGGTGGCTGGCCGATGGGGCGCAGCTGGTACTCCCCCGGCTCGAGCTCGACCAGGAACGTCCCGTCGGCTCCCGAGCGCACCGTCCGCATCGCACCCTCGCCGTCGGTCGGGGTGACCTCGATCCGCGCGGCCAGCGGACGGGTCGGGCAGGACGAGGCCTCCGCCAGCGGTGGGCACCCGGCGTCGACCACCGTGGTCCCCCGGATACCGGACGGTGACGAGGTAGCGCCGCCGCACGAGACCGCGAGCAGCAGCACGGGCCCGAGGAGCCGGCCGTGCCGGCCGGTCATGGCGGGCCACCGGGTTCGCCCGCGTGCTCGGTCAGCCAGCGCAGCAGGGCCTCGAACGCCGGACCGGTCACGACATCGGAGGCCCGCAGCTCGCTGGGCTCGACACCGTCACTGACGGTGATCGTGTAGCTCATCGCGTCCGGGGCCGGGCTCGTGGCGGCGGAGGACAGCTCCGGCTGTTCGGACCGGGCGGCCGCGACGAGCTCGGCGAGATCGCCGGCCTGCCCGGCGGGCAGCCTGCTGGTATCCACCGCGGGACGGCGGCGGCCCGCACCGAGGGTCGCCGCCAACCCGCCATGGACGGTGAGCAGCACCCTCACCCGCCGCGCACCCGCCGTGCCAGGTCCTGCAACTGCTCGGCGAGCCCGGCCACGGTCCGGGCCAGCTCGCCCTCGGCGCCGGTGGGACCGTCGGCCGTGGCCGGTGCCCGGCCGTTGCCGGGACGCTGGCCGACTGCCGTCAGGGTGACGTCGATCCCCACCTCCGCCCAGCCTGCTCGCACGGCCTCCTGCTGCGTGCTCCCGGATCCGTAGAGCCGTCCGGCTGTGGCGTGCGTGCTCTCCGCGAACTCCTGGAACTGGGTACCGGGTGAGGCCGCCCGCAGGGCCGTGTACCAGATGTGCCCGGCCGCTTCCCAGGCCACGCCGCCGATGCCGACGGCGACCCGGTAGAACGCCTTGTTGGGGATGCCGGAGTTGATGTGCACCCCGCCGTTGTCGCCCTCGTCGGTGTCGGGCAGGTCGACGTAGTCGCGCATGTGGTCCGGCTGCGGGTCCTTGCCGAACAGGGCGTTGTCGAACGCGTGGCCCGGTGCCTTCATCGACCGCAGCGCATCGGCATCGATGCCGGGGGTGAACACCTCGGCCCCGATCAGCCAGTCGGCGTCCTCCGCGGTCTGCCGCAGCGACCACTGCTTGACCAGGCACCCCATCACGTCCGACATGTGCTCGTTCAGCGCCCCGGACTGGTTGTGGTACCGGAGCCCCGCGGTGTGCTCGGTGACGCCGTGGGTCAGCTCGTGCGCGATCACGTCCAGGGACAGCGTGAAGTCGGTGAACACCCGCCCGTCGCCGTCACCGAACACCATCTCCCGCCCGTCCCAGAAGGCGTTGTTGTATCGCAGCCCACGGTGCACGTACCCGTCCAGCCGCATGCCGTGGTCGTCGATGGAGTCCCGGCCCAGCACGTCCCGGTAGAACTGCCGGGTGGTCCCGAACCCGTCGAAGGCGCGGTTCACCGAGCCGTCGCCGGAGGCCGGTCCGTCCTCGGTCCGTGCCACCAGGGCCGAGGAGAGCACGGTGCTGGTCCGGCAGTCGGACACCGTGCGCCGGGCGTGCGCCGGGGCTGAGGTGTCCCGGGACATCCCGCGGACTCCCCGTTCCCCGCGCAGCCGGCTGGTGGCCAGCAGGGTGGTCAGTGCCGCCTGCCGGACGGCGGCGTCCCCGCTGTCCAGCAACCGCTCCAGGATGTAGGGCGGGGTGATGCAGCTCAGCGTCCGCACCTCGGTCATGGTCACCTCTCCGGTGTGTGCCCCGGGATGCGTCCGGCACTGCCGGTCGCCGGCGTGGGACCCGGCCCGGGGGGCGGCGGGACCGCCGCTGGCCAGCCTGGACCGGCCGCGTCACCACCCCGTCACGGTGGCACCCCCGGGACGTCACCGCCCCGCCCGGTCCTCCGGGTGGCGTCCACCTCGGGATCGGGTCAGGTGAGGGGAAGGCCGGTGACGATCCGGGCCGCCGTCCGGCCCGCCCGGCGCCAGTCGGCGGCCCCGGCATCCCGACCCCAGCGGGCGGCCGGGCGGTCGGCGGGCAGCTTGGCGTGCTGCACCGCGACGGCGCCGGAGACCGCCAGGCCGATGCCCACCTCCAGCCGGGAGCCCTGCGCCGCGGCATACGCCAGGACGGTCTCCCCGGTCCCGGATGTCCCGTCGGGCTCCCCGGTCGCCTCCCGACGCAGCGGCACGCCCTCCTCCTCGGCGCCGGCGCTGATCTCCCGGACCGCCTCGGCCGGCGCCCCGGCCGGGGCGTGGAGCAGCACGGCCGGTCGCTCGACCGGCTCCGAGCGGGGCATCAGCCGTGCCCAGCGGTCGGGGCCAGGTCCGCCACCCCGGGGAGGTCCGCGGCGTAGGCGGCCACCAGCCCGGAGGCGACCGCGTTGCGGGGCCCCTCGCTGCCCAGCACGTTCCCGGTCCCGCACACCACCCCGTGCACGGCGAGCGCATCGGCGATGAGGTCCGGGATCTCGAAGTCCAGCGCCGAACCACCCAGCAGCACCACGAAGTCCAGCTGCCGCAGGTCCCCGTCGGGTGCCACCTGGCGCAGCGCGCGGAGGGTGTTGACCACGAACACCCGCCGCTTGGCCTCGCGCCGGACCCGGCGGACGTGGTCCAGTCCGTACCGGGTGCCGATCGGGATCGGCCCCTCGCCGGTCAGCACGACGACCCGGGCGAAGACGTGCGAGGGCAGCGGCTCGTCGAAGAACTGCACGGTGCTGTCCTCGTGCCGGATGTGGAAGAAGCTCTCCACCTTGGCCAGCGGGAACCGCTTGACGCTCTCGGCCACCTCCCGGTCCTCCAGCGCCAGCTCGGAGTCGATCAGCCTGGTGACCAGCTCACCGGCGCCCGCGACGTGCACCGCGGTGCAGCGCCCGTCCCGGGTGAGCAGGGCCGCGTCGGTCGACCCGCCCCCCAGGTCCACCACGACCACCGGGGTCTGGGTGCCGGGCGTGGTGAGTGCGCCCAGCACCGCCATCTCGCCCTCGACCCCGCCGATCCGGGTGGCGGTGCCCAGCTCCCGGGCCACCCGGTCGGCGACGGCCTGCATCCGGTTGCGGCTGGTGCGCACCATCGCGGCCAGACCCACCGCGTTCTCCAGCGCGATCTCCCCGGCCAGGCCGCCACGGACCTCGGCGGGCACGAACGTGTCCACGGCCAGCACGTCCCGGATCGCGATGTCGGCCGGCGCGAGGTCCACCGCGCCCTCGCCGGGGGGCAGGTTGTCGGACAGGGTGTCGGCCATCGTGTCGCGCACCGCGGCCAGCATCCCGCCGACGTGCGTGCCGGGCTCGCCGTCCGCGTCCTCCAGCGGCTGCACCCGGGCCAGCGCCGCCATGATGGCCTCGGCGCCGGCGTCCACGTCGACCTTCAGCGTCCGGCCGGCCCCGCGCAGCTCCAGCACACCGACCGGGATCCGGCGGTCGGTCACGTCGCCGGCCGGGGTGCGCACCACCACCGCCGACCGGTTGCCGGTCAGCGCCCGGGCCACCGGGGACACGTGCCGGGTCTCGTCGGGGTCCAGCCCGAACACCGTGGCGATGCCGTAGGTGTTGGACAGCGTCCGGATCGTGCGCCCGGGTGCAGCGACCTCCACCGCGGCCCGCATGCCCAGCGGCACCTTCTCCACCGCGGACACCTCGTCGACCACCGGGACAGGGTCGTCCAGCCGGTTGGTGACCAGCACCGCGTCGTCCCCGGCCAGTACGGCCGCGACCACCGGCACCCCGCGGCGCACCGCAGCGTTGAGCGCTCCCGCGACGTCGTCGAAGTCCCAGCCGTGCGGGACGACGACGACGGCCGGCTCGGACGCGGGGTGCTCCCCCAGGTCGGCCACCGACACCGTGGTGCCCACCCCCAGGCCCTCACCACCGGGCGTGGCCGGGTTGTGCCCGATCATCGTGGACTCGGTGATCACGGTCTCGGTGATCGTCTCCATGGCCAGCCCGCTGATCACCGGGGTGGCCTCGTTGAGCAGCACGACCGACAGCTCGCCGGCCGGCCGGCCGGCCGCGCCGAGCGCCCGACGGACCGCGGTCAGCGCACCCTCGGTCGAGGACGGGGTGCCCTTGACCCCGGTCGTCCGGGTCAGCGCGGTGCTCAGGTGGCTGACCGCGCCGTCCCGACCGACCAGGGCCAGGCACGCCTCGGTGGTGGAGTTGCCGATGTCGACGCCGACGACCAGCTGAGCCTGCCGGTCGTCCACCCTCACCCCGCGGTGCGCTCGATGGAGGCCGACAGCTCCACCGGCCCGGCGTCGGCCCGGATGCACTCGAACTCCTTCAGGTGCAGCAATGCCGCCTTGGCCTGCCAGCGGGGCCGGGCCATCTGGTCGTTGCGGGTGGGTACCGGCTGCGGTGACTCGCCCTTCGCGTACTGCGCTGCGTTGGACCCGATGGCCCGGAACACCTCGGCGTCCAGCAGCGGGGACTGCGGGAACAGCTCCAGGTTGGACAACCGGGCCAGGTCCTTCTGGTGGATCATCGTGGTGCCCCGGGAGAGCAGGCCCACCGCGATGCCCGATCCGGACAGCTTGGCGGCCACGTGCGAGATGGCCGCCAGGTCCGCGGTCGACCACACCCGGATGATCCGGACGGCGACGCCCTGCTCCTCGATGCCGGCCATCAGCTGGCGGAGCACCTCGGCGTGCGGCACCCCGACGATGGTCTGGGTGAACGTGCCGCCGAAGGCCGGCGAGAGCGCGATCAGCACTTCGTCGGGGCGGCTGCCCCGGCGGGCCGGGCCGGTCTCGGTGAGCGTGAGCGTCCGCTCGGTCGGGGCCTGCACGCTGGTCACGGTCAGCTCACCTCGGTCTCGGGGTTGGTGGCGGAGGTGACGTGGCGCAGCTGCTTGAGCTGCTCCCAGCGCTCGCCCTCCAGCCGGTAGCCGGTGCCCGGGCCGGCGTAGTCGTTGGCGTCGTTGATCGCCGACAGCGGGGTGAAGTCCGCGGTCAGCACGGCCGAGGTCTGCAGCAGGTCCCCCGACACCCGCTGGCGGAGCACGGCGAGCAGGTTCTCCGCGACGTCGTGGAAGCCGGTGGCCTCCAGCCCGCGCACCAGGTCCAGCCCGGTGATCCCCCGGTCCATGACCGACTGCGCGCCGGTCAGGTCGGCGAGCACGTCCCGGAACGGGTAGTCGTTGGAGCTGTTGGCGTACGTCGCCGCCTCCACCTCCGCGTCGGTGATGGCGGGGAGGTCGAGCTGGTCGAACAGCGCCTGCAGCGCCCGCGCCGCCTTGGCCCGCACGGCCAGGATCTCCGGCTCCCGGACGTGCCGGAGGCCACCGTCGACCTGCAGGTCGCGCTGGATGGTGTTCCAGTCGTCGTAGTCCTCGGTGTCGAAGTTCGAGCCGGCGAACATGTTGTCCGAGTTGGGCACCCCGGAGTACCCGGAGCAGACGAAGTCGGTACCCGGCAGCAGCTGGGGCAGCATCCGCGCGGTCCGGCGCATCGCCGAGTGCGAGAAGGACTGGTCGTTCCCCGAGGCGCACTCCAGGTCCATCATCGAGGCCACCAGGTTCTCCGCCGCGACCGCGCGGATCCCGCCGGGCACCGCACCGGGGACGCCGATGCAGCTGATCGACCCGTTCTGCAGGCCCTGCACGCCGGCCCCCTTGGCCATCAGGATGCAGCGGATCTCCAGGTAGAGCATCGAGCGGCCCTCGGCGTTGCCCATCTGCACCTCCGAACCGGTGCCCGAGGTGAACCGCATCTTGATCCCGCGCGAGGCGTACGCCGAGGCCAGGAAGGTCTTCGACCACGGGGTGTCGTCGCCGTCGACGAACACCGACTCGGTGCCGTAGACGGAGATGGTCTCGGCGTAGGCGGTGATCCCGCGCATCCCGAGCTCCAGCTCGGTGGCCTCCTCCAGCGCGCACTGGGTGAGCACGCCACCCCGCCCGACCTGACCGCCCACCTGCAGGGCGATCGCGATCAGTGGGGCGTAGCGGACGACACCGAGGGTGGTCTCCAGCTCGGCGAACCCGCGCAACGCGGCCTCGGCTGCGTCCACCGCGACCTGCAGCGGGTTGTCCCGGGCGCTGGTGGAGTGCGCCTGGTTGGCCGGGGTGCGGCGGGCCCGCATCTTCTGCATCGCCTGCATGATCTCCACGACGTTCATCAGCTTGACGACGTCGAGCACCTTGGCCGGGGTCAGCCCGCGGGTCACCGCCAGCACCTCGGCGCGGCCGACCCCCGGGTCGATCAGCATCCGCGCGATCTGGGCCGAGGGCAGCGCCACCGAGGCCTCGGTGCTGGCCACGTCGATGGCGTGGTCGGCGATGAAGCTGTCCATGAAGTCGAAGTCGGCCCGGGCGCGGCCGTCCAGCTCGACGATCCGGCCGTCCTCCACCCGCACGCTGGGCTGGGGGTCGAAATCGCTCTCCATCGCCACGAGGCCCTTCTCGGGCCATTCCTCGACGAAGCCGTCCAGGTTCACCGGCCGGGCCTCGAGGATCTCGGTGCGCAGCGAGTGCCGGGGCTCCTCGGTGCTGCGCGGCTGGACTGCGGTCATGACGGGGTCCCCTCATCGGTCGACACGGCCGGGGTGGTGGCGCCGTCGTCGGACTGGTCGCTGTCGTCGTCGGCCAGCAGCCGGCGCCGGCCGTAGACCTCGGCCGCCTCGCGCACCAGCGCGGCGTTCGCCGGGGCCGAGTAGGTGTTCTCCAGCCGGTCGGCCATGGCCGCCAGCTGGGCGGCGGTGGAGGCGCGGGGTCGCAGCGCGTTGTACATCTGCAGCACCTCCGCGTCCGGGATCGCGGTCATCTCCGCAGCCCGGCGGAAGTTGGCCGCCAGCTGGGGCCGGTCGCTCGCCTCGGCCAGCTGGGCCTGCAGCTCGAGGGTCTCGGGGGCGATGCGGAGGTCGTCTGCGGACAGCTCCCCGGAGACCACGGCCTCCATGGTCAGCGCGCTCACCGGCTTGCCGGTCGGGGTACGCAACCGGTCGAGGTGGTGCACCGAGAGCGGGTAGTCAGCGGTGGTCAGCGGGGCGCTCATCGTGGGCGACTCATCGGGAGCTCCAGTGGATCGACGGGATTCCGGCTTCGGCCGGCACTGTGACACCCACCACGTTGCCCGTTCGTTGCCTGCCACCAGATCACGGCGTGCCCGCAGCGCAGCGCGGGCGGCGACCGCGTACCCGGCACGCCGGGTTCCCGCTCGCGGAGCTTGCCGGGTGTCCCCGGGGCAGGCCATCATCGCCGGGCGGCGCCGCGCGTGGGGCGCCTGCAAGGGGGTCGCGAGTGTCGGAGCCACGGGCCGACCGGTCGGACGTCGTGGGTCCGCCGGGCCCCGATCCGGTGGCGCACGCCCGGCTGCTGGATGGCGTGTTCGACGCCGCGATGTCCGGTGACGCCCGTGGTCCCGCGCCCCGGCCGGTGGTGTCGGCCTCCTGGCAGCGCAGCCTGGCCGCGCACGTCGACCCCGAGCACCGCACCCCGCCGGTGGTCTACGACGAGGCCGACCTGGCCGGAGTCCGGGAGGCCCATCCGCTGGCCGAGGTGCTGCCCCTGCTCCGCAGCACGCTGGCCAGCATCGCCGACGAGGCCATGCACGTGATGCTGGTGACCGACGACACCGGCAATGTGCTGTGGCGGGACGGCGCGGCGAAGCTGCTGGTCCAGGCTGATCGGGTGGGCCTGTTCCCGGGCACGAACTGGAGCGAGGAGGCCATCGGCACCAACGCGATGGGCACCACGCTGGCCGTCGACGCGCCGGTGCAGATCCACTCCGCCGAGCACCTGGTGCGCACCTACCACAGCTGGACCTGCGTGGCGGCCCCGGTGCACGACCCCGACACCGGCGCGATCCTCGGCGCGATCGACATCAGCGGTCCGCTGCACACCGTGCATCCGGCGCTGGTCCAGCTGGTGACGGCGACCGCGCAGCTGGCCGAGCACCATCTGCGGGTCCGGCTGGCCATCGCCGACGAACGGCTGCGGATGGAGAACATGGCGCACCTGACCCGGTTGGGCCCCGCCGCCGGGGCGCTGCTGACCCGGTCCGGCAGGTTGCTGGCCGGGCAGCCCTACGGCTGGTGGCCCGACCGGGTCGTCGTGCCCGACGGCGGGGACCGGCTGGTGCTGGACAACGGCTCCGAGGTCGCCGTCGAGCCGCTGGCCGAGGGCTGGTTGCTCCGCTCCCCCATCAGCCCGACCCGGTCGAGACCGAGCCCGGCGCCGCCGACCCTGGCGCTGCGATTCCTCGGCGACGGGTTGCCCCGGGCCCGGTTGGACGGCCGGCCGCTGCCGCTCACCCTGCGGCCGGCGGAGGTGCTCACCGCGCTGGCCGTGCACCCCGACGGGCTGACCGGTGAGCAGCTGGCGCACCTGCTCTACGGCGACGGTGGCAACCAGACCACGGTGCGCGGCGAGGTGCACCGGCTGCGGGCCCTGATCGGCGCGGACCTGCTGATGACCCGGCCCTACCGGCTGGCCGCCGCGGTGGACTGCGACGTGGTGACCGTCCGCCGAGCGCTGCAGGAGGGCCGGGTCGCCGACGCCCTGGTCGCCTCGCCGGGGCTGCTGCTGCCGCGCTCGGAAGCCCCGCTGGTCCGCGACCTGCGCGAGGAGCTGGCCGCTGGGCTGCGGCGCGCGGTGCTGGACAGCGGGGACGTGGACTGGTTGCACCGCCTGGCCACCAGCGGGGTGGGCGTGGAGGACCTCACGGTGCACGAGGAGCTGCTGGCCCGGTTGCCGGCCGGGGACGCCCGGCGCGGCCCGGTCGTGGTGCACCGGGACAGGCTGCTGGCCGGCTGACCCGCCGAGGTCACCGCCGCGCCGCCCTGCGACCATCCGCAGGTGTCCGGTCCAGCTCGGGGGGACCTCCCCCGGGAGGTCTGGGTCCTCGCCCTCGTCGCTCTCGTCGTCGCCCTGGGGTTCGGCATCGTCGCCCCCGCCATCCCGCTGTTCGCCCGCTCCTTCGGGGTGGGCACCACCGCGGTGGGCCTGGCGGTGAGCGCCTTCGCCGCGGCCCGCTTCGCCTCCGCGTTCGGCGGCGGGGCGCTCGTCGAGCGGTGGGGCGAGCGGCTGGTGCTGTCGATGGGCCTGGTGGTGGTCGCGGCCAGCACCGGCGCGGCCGGGCTGGCCACCAGCTTCCCGGTGTTCCTGACCCTGCGCGCGCTGGGCGGGGTGGGCAGCGCCATGTTCACCGTCGCCGCGCTGTCCCTGCTGCTGCGGGTGTCGCCCCCCACGCACCGCGGACGGGCGGCCGCGACCTACCAGGGCGGTTTCATCCTGGGCGGGATCGCCGGGCCGGCCGCCGGGGGTCTGCTCACCGAGCTCTCCCCCGGTTGCCGTTCTTCCTCTACGCCGGCTTCCTGCTGGTCGCCGGAGCGGTGGGGCTGGCTCAGCTGCGGGTGCCCGATGCGGTGGACGACACCGGGACCGCGCCGGAGGCGCGCACCGCCCCCGCCGGCGAGCCGCTGCCGTTGCGGGCCGCACTGGTCCAGCCGGCCTACGTCGCCGCCCTGGTGGCGAACTTCGGGGTTGGTTGGATGCTGTTCGGCGTCCGCAACTCCCTCGTGCCGCTGTACGTCACCGAGGAACTCGGCCGCACGGTGGCCTGGGCCGGCGCCGGCCTGCTGGCCGGCTCCCTGGCGCAGGCCCTGGGACTGCTGCGCTCGGGCCGGCTGGTCGACGGGTGGGGTCGGCGCCCGTCGCTGCTGCTGGGCTCGGGCCTGGCCACGGTGTCGGTGGCCGTGCTGGTGGGGCCGCCGGCGCTGGGAGCCTTCCTCACCGCGATGGCACTGTTCGGGCTGGCGGCCTCGCTGCTGGCCAGCACGCCGGCCGCGCTGGTCGCCGATGTCAGCCCGGTCCGCGGCGGGCGGGTGGTCGCGGTGTTCCAGATGGCGGCCGACCTGGGTGCGATCGCCGGCCCGCTGGCGGCCGGGTGGCTGACCGACGTGGCCTCCTACCAGGTGGCGTTCGCCGTCACCACCGCGGTGCTGGCCGCGGGTGTGCTCGCCACGCTCCGGATCCCCCGTCCGGCGTGAGGGACCCGCGTCGGGTCAGTCCCGGCCGGGGGCCGGCAGCCCGTACTGGCCGATCTTGCGGTAGAGCGTGGCCCGGGACAGCCCCAGCTCGGCCGCGGCCTGCACCACCGTCGTCCCGGGCCGGGTGAGGCAGCGCGCGATCTCGTCCCGCTCGAGCTGCTCGAGCCGGCCCAGCGACCGGGTGCCCGAGCTGAGCACCCCGGGGGGCAGGTGCCCCAGGTCCACCGCATCGGTCCGGGCTGCCGCCTCGCGGACCACCGACCGGAGCTCGCGGACGTTCTCCGGCCAGCTGTACGCGGCCAGCGCACGGAGCGCACGCGGGGTGAAGTCGACGTCGCGGTGCCGCAGCTCGCGGGCGAAGGAACGGGCCAGCGGTTCGACGTCCTCGGGCCGGTGGCGCAGTGGGGGCACCTCCACCACCGCGTCCACCAGCTCGGCCAGCGCGGGGGGCAGCGCGCCGTACGCCGAGGCGGTGAAGACCGCGGGGCGGACCGGCCCGCTGGTGGCCGAGAGCACCGCAGCCAGCTCGTCGGCCGCCCAGGCCGGCAGGGCATCGGCGCCGGCCACCACGATGCAGGTGTCCGGTGCACTGATCGCCGGGGACCACAGGGCGAGCCAGGCGTCGACGTCCTCGGCGACCGGCGGCCGCGCGACGAGCACCCGCTCGCGCCGGCCCCGACCCTGCCGCGCCAGTGCGGCGATCGCGGACTTCCCGACCCCGGGCTCCCCCACCACCACCGGCAGTCGCCCGGCAGCGACGGCGTCCCGGGCCATGGCCACGGTGCCGTGCCAGCTGCGGGAACCGCACGGGTCCATCCCCGGCAGCCGGTCGGCCACGACGTGGAACACCTCGCCGCGGGGCAGCACGCGCCCCGGCTGCCCCCGGCCCGCACGTGCATGAGGGCGCTGGTGTTGCCGGCGGCGGACTGGGCCAGGGCCAGCAGCAGGTCCGAGGAGGCCTCGGACCAGGTGGTCATGTTGATGCTGCCTACCAGGTCCCCGCTGCGCGGGTCCAGCACCGGCACGGCGGCGCAGGTGTAGCGGCGCAGCGGCGCCACGAAGTGCTCGTCGGAGCGGACCAGGGCGGGTACCCGGTCGGCCAGCGCGAGGGCCAGCCCGTTGGTGCCCGCGGTCTGCTCCCCGAAGTAGAAGCCCGGGGCCAGGTGCACCCGGTCCAGCGACCGGTTCATGTCCGCGTCCACCGACCAGCGGGCCAGCACCAGCCCCTCGTGGTCGGTGATCATCAACCCGACCGGCTCGGTGCCCAGCGTCCCGTGCAGCTGGCTGAGCACCTCGGCACCGCACTCGTAGAACAACGAACCGGTGTCCACCGCTCCGGTGAAGACCGGCTCGACCGCCTCGGGTGAGACCCCGTAGCGCTGGCTGCGCGCCCAGGAGGCCTGGACCCGCGGGCGCGCCACCGCGATCCGCCTGCCGCCTCCACCTGCACGTCCGGTCACGGAACCTCCTCGCGGGCCACGGTGCCCAGCACGACGGTAGTTGCCAGCGGGCCGGCGGGCACGGAGGGCTGTCTCAAAGTGAGACAGCCGACCGGTTCGTCGCGGGCCACACCCCGCCTAGCGTCCTGCCCAGTGTGATCCAGCACCCACCGGAGGGCCTGGACCCGGCACGAGGAGGACCCGTGTACAGCAAGGACGGCGAGAACTACTTCATCGTTGACGCGCACGTCGCGCTCTGGGACGCCCGCCCGGAGAACCAGCTGAACGTCCACGGCAAGCAGTTCATCGACTGCTTCTACGACTACCACCGCAACCTCAGCCCCGAGTCCGAGGTCTGGTCCTACGAGGAGTACCTCTACCAGGGCGGGGAGCGCCTGAAGAAGGACCTGTTCACCGACGGGTACGTGGACCACGCCATCTTCCAGCCGGCTCGGCTCGGCGAGTTCTACAAGACCGGCTTCGGGCAGACCGAGGAGGCCTTCGCCCTGGCGCAGGCCAACCCCGACAAGCTGACCTACAACCACTACTTCGACCCCCGCGACGGCGAGCGCGGCCTGGACAAGCTGCGCGAGAACGCCGAGCGCTTCAACCTCAAGGGCGTCAAGCTCTACACCGCTGACTGGCACGGGGACTCCCGCGGCTGGAAGCTCTCGGACCCCACCGCGTACCGCTACTTCGACGTCTGCCGCGAGCTGGGCATCAAGAACATCCACGTGCACAAGGGCCCCACCATCCGCCCGCTGGACCGGGATGCCTTCGACGTGGCCGACGTGGACCGCGTGGCCACCGACTACACCGACCTGAACTTCGTGGTCGAGCACTGCGGGCTGCCCCGGCTGGAGGACTTCTGCTGGATCGCCACGCAGGAGCCCAACGTCTACGCCGGCCTGGCGGTCGCGCTGCCGTTCATCCACACCCGTCCCCGCTACTTCGCCCAGATCCTGGGTGAGCTCCTCTACTGGATCGGTGAGGACCGGATCTTCTTCTCCAGCGACTACGCGCTGTGGACCCCCAAGTGGCTGGTCGAGGCCCTGGTGGACTTCCAGATCCCGGAAGACCTGACCGAGTACGCGCCGATCACCACCGAGCAGAAGAAGAAGATCCTCGGTCTGAACGCCGCCAAGCTCTACGACATCCCCGTCCCCGCCGAGCTGCAGCTGCCCGACGCCGACGAGACCGCCACCGGCCCGCGCGAGCCCGGTGCCGCCGACCTGGCGATGGCCTGAGGTCGCGCCGATGACCAGCCTGCTCACCAGGACCACCGAGGCCGAGGTCCGGTCCGCACTGGACACCGTGATCGACCCCGAGCTGGACGAACCCATCACCGACCTGGGGTTCGTCCGCTCGGTGGCCCTTCGCCCCGGTGACACCGACACCGAGGTCGAGGTGCACCTGCGGCTGCCCACGTCGTTCTGCTCGCCCAACTTCGCCTGGCTGATGGTGTCCGACGCCCAGGACGCCGTGCGCGGTGTCCCGGGAGTCGGGCGGGTGGTGGTGGAGCTCGACGACCACCACGACTCCGAGCTGATCAACGCCGGCCTGGCCGCGGACGCGGGTTACCGGGGCACCTTCGGCCACGAGGCCGAGGACTCCCTGGACGAGCTGCGCGCCACCTTTCAGCGCAAGGCGCACACCGCAGCGATGGAGCGGGTGCTCACCGCATGGCTGAAGGAGGACCCCAGCCGGGACGAGCAGGCGGTCGGGGACGTCGTGCTCGGCGACCTGACCGCCGGGCCGGCCACCGAAGCCCTGATCCGCCGCCGGGAGACCCTCGGGTTGCCCATCGACGACGACGCGCTGGTCCTGCTCACCACCGAGGGCACCCGGCCCACCCCGGAGGCCGTCGCGCTCACCCTGCGCAAGGCCCGGTCGGTGCGCATCTCCGTCGACGGGAACGCGCACTTCTGCCGCGGCCTGCTCACCACCCGGTACCCGGGCTCGGAGGCCGACCAGAGCGACCGACCGTCCATCGACTCCCGTCCCCTGCTCCCCCTGGAGGTCCTGTCATGAGAGCCGTCCGCGTCACCGGTTACCACGAGAACCTGGCGATGTCCGAGGTGGACAAGCCGGAGATCACCGACCCGCACGACGTGGTGGTACGGATCGGTGGCGCCGGGGTCTGCCGGACCGACCTGCACATCCTCGAGGGCCAGTGGGCCGAGAAGTCCCAGGTCGCCCTGCCGTACACGATCGGCCACGAGAACGCCGGCTGGGTGGAGGCGGTCGGCACCGCCGTCACCAACGTCGCCGTCGGGGACAAGGTCATCCTGCACCCGCTGGTGACCTGCGGGTTGTGCCGCGCCTGCCGGGCCGGTGACGACGTGCACTGCGAGAACTCCCGCTTCCCGGGCATCGACTCCGACGGCGGGTACGCCGAGTACCTGAAGACCTCGGCCCGCAGCTGCGTCCGGATCGACGACTCGCTGGAGCCGGCCGACGTCGCTGCGCTGGCCGACGCCGGGTTGACCGCGTACCACGCGGCGGCGAAGGCGGCCCGCCGGCTGCGGGCCGGGGACCGCTGCGTCGTCATCGGCGCCGGCGGGCTGGGGCACATCGGCATCCAGGTGCTGCACGCGATCTCCCCGGCGGAGCTGATCGTGGTGGATCGCAACCCCGACGCGGTGAAGCTGGCGCTGTCCATCGGCGCCGACCACGCCGTGGTGGCCGAGGGCCAGCAGGTCGACCAGGTGCTGGAGCTGACCGGCGGCAAGGGCGCCGAGGTGGTCATCGACTTCGTCGGCGAGGGCGGCTCCACTGCCCAGGGCATCGCGATGACCCGGCAGGGTGGGGACTACCTCATCGTCGGGTACGGCGAGAACATCGACGTGCCGACCATCGACCTGATCAGCACCGAGATCAACATCGTCGGCAACCTGGTGGGCAGCTACAACGACCTGGTGGAGCTGATGGCCCTGGCTGCGCAGGGCAAGGTCACCCTGCACACCGCCAAGTACCAGCTGGCGGACTTCCAGAGCGCGATCGACGACCTGGATGCCGGCCGGGTGCGCGGGCGGGCGATCCTCATCCCCTGACCAGCGGCGAACGACGAGGGCCCGGGAGCAGCGCACCGCTGCTCCCGGGCCCTCGTCGTTCCCCCACCGCGCCACGGGCGGCGGGGCCCCGGTGCCCGTGACCGGGGAGTGACGCGGTGGTGACAGCACGGCCCTACCGTGCCGATCAGCCCGACCCGAGGAGGACCCCCGTGAGCCAACCGAGAGAGCCTTCCCCGGTCGACGCGGTGGAGGACCTGGGGGCCGCGGCCGCCGGCCCGGGCCCGACGCACGAGCAGAGCCAGGCCAGCAGCGGCAGCGAACCCGGGACTGCCGAGGCCGGGCGGGCGCCCGGGATCGCCCGGCGCGAGATCGGTCACCCGCAGGACCACCAGCCCGGGTGACCCGGAGTACCCCGGACGCGCAGGAGGCGACGTGTTCAGCATCCGCAACGCCTACCCGACCACGGTGTGGGCGATGTTCGAGTGGCACCACCCCGGTTGCGCCGACGGTGGCGACTGGGAGAAGAAGGGCTGGTGGCGGATCGAGCCGGGGCAGACCAAGGTCGTCTACGGCGGTGACCTGACGGCGCTGCGTGCCTGCTCGTACTGGTACGCCCGGGCCGGCGACGGCGTCGAGTGGTCCGGCGCGTACACCGAGTTCGTCCCTCCGCGGGTGTTCGACTGGTGCAGCAACACCAGCTCCAGCGACGCGCGGCGGATCGGGATGCGCGAGACCTGCACCGGGAACGCCAACAACTGGACGCTCACGCTGAACCCCTGACCGCCCGCCCCGCCTGACCGGCCGCGGAACACCGGACCCCGGCCACGGCGGTCTCAGCCCCGGCCGGCTGCCTCCACCAGGGGGACCACCTCGGTGCCGAGCAGTTCGATGCCACGCAGCAGGTCGTGGTGCGCCAGCCGCGGGTTGGTCATCTGCAGCGAGATCCGGTCCACCCCGCCCAACTGGTCGGACACCCGGACCAGCTTGTCCGCGACGGTCTGCGGGTCACCCATGAAGAATGCGCCGTCCGGGCCCGAGGTGGCGTCGAACTGCCGACGGCTGGGAGCCGCGAACCCGCGCTCCCGGGAGATCGTGCTGAACATCTCCGACCACCCGGGGTAGATCGTGTCGGAGGCCGCCTGGGTGCTCTCCGCGACGTACCCGAACACGTGCAGCCCCACCTGCAGCTTCTCCGGGGCATGCCCGGCCTGGGCCCCGGCCCGGCGGTACAGGTCGACCAGCGGGGCGAACTGCCGGGGCTCACCGCCGATGACGGCCACCATCAGCGGCAGGCCGAGCAGCCCGGCCCGGGCGAAGGACTCCGGGCTACCGCCGACACCCACCCAGATCGGCAGCTCGGCCTGGGCCGGTCGCGGGTACACGCCCTGCCCGTGCAGCGCGGGGCGGTGCCGGCCGGACCAGGTGACCGCGGTGGACGCACGGATCTGCAGCAGCAGCTCCAGCTTCTCGGTGAACAGGTCGTCGTAGTCGGCAAGGTCCAGGCCGAACAGCGGGAAGGCCTCGGTGAACGACCCCCGACCCACCACCAGGTCGGTCCGCCCCCGGCTGATCAGGTCCAGGGTGGCGAACTGCTGGAACACCCGGACCGGGTCGGCGGCGGACAGCACGGTGACCGCACTACCCAGCCGGATCCGCTCGGTGCGGGCGGCCGCGGCGGCCAGGATGATCGCCGGCGCGGAGTCGTAGTACTCCGGGCGGTGGTGCTCACCGATCCCGAAGGAGTACAACCCGACCTCGTCAGCCAGCGCGATCTCCTCCAGCAGGTCGCTCATCCGCTGCTCCGGGCCGATCTCCTGCCCGGTGGTCGGGTCGGTG
Organism: uncultured Actinomycetota bacterium; assembly: GCA_963759905.1. Taxonomy (GTDB): domain Bacteria; phylum Actinomycetota; class Actinomycetes; order Mycobacteriales; family Geodermatophilaceae; genus Klenkia. The sequence goes on along the minus strand of CAVXBD010000005.1, from coordinate 353,225 downwards.
ACTGCGGCCACGAAGCTGTCGATGCCGATGTGCACGCCGGTTCCTCCCGAGTCCCAGGACGCCGTCCGGCGCCCTCGTCCCCCCAAGTATAGTCAAACGCTCAACATTCCCAGCTCGCCGTATTGATCCGACCCCTCGGTGCAATCGATCCCAGGCTGAGTTGCACCTGCCCGGTACCGGACGGACGGGCGGCTTGTGAGGTGGCCGGGCGCACAGCGAGACTGCACCGGTGATCACCCCCACCTCCCCCGTCCTGATCGGTACCGGACCCCGGCACGTCCTCGCGTTGCACGGCTGGTTCGGCTCGGCTACCGGCTGGGGTGCGCTGCCCGGGTTGATCGACGGCGACCGGGAGACCTGGGCCTTCCTGGACGCCCGCGGGTACGGCAGCCGCCGGGACGAGGACGGGGAGATCAGCATCGCCGGGGTTGCCGCGGACGCGATCGCCGTGGCCGACGCCCTGGGCTGGGACACCTTCGCCGTCGTCGGCCACTCGATGGGCGGCAGCGCAGCGCAGCGGGTGCTGCTGGACGCGGGTGGCCGGGTCACCGCGCTGGCCGGGATCAGCCCGGTCCCGGCCACCGGGGTGCCCTTCGACGAGGAGTCCTGGGCGCTGTTCTCCGGCGCCGCGCAGGACCCGGCGAAGCGGCGCGCCATCATCGACCTGACCACCGGCAACCGGCTGTCCGGGACCTGGTTGGACGCGATGGTGCAGCACTCGGTGCAGACCTCGGACCCGGCGGCGTTCGCCGCGCACCTCCGGGCGTGGGCCCGTACCGACTTCGCCGCCGAGGTGGCCGGCAACCCGGTGCCGGTGCTGGTGGTGGTCGGCGAGCACGACCCGGCGCTGGGCGCACCGGTGATGCAGCAGACCTTCCTGCAGCACTACCCCAACGCCACGCTGGAGGTGCTGGCCAACGCCGGGCACTACGCCATGGACGAGACCCCGGTGGCCCTGCTGACCGTGCTGGAGCGTTTCTTCGACCGGGTGGGTGCATGAGCCGCGCCGTCGACACCGCGGCCGTGCTGGACCCGGCCACCTACCAGTCCGGTCCGCCGCTGGCGGCGCTGGCCCGGTTGCGGGAGGAGTCGCCGGTGGTGTGGGTGGAGGAGCCCGAGCTGCACGGTCAGCCGGCCGGACCCGGGTTCTGGCTGGTGCTCCGGCACCACGACGTGGAGCGGGTGCTGAAGGATCCCGCCACCTTCTCCTCCTGGCTGGGGGCCACCCAGGTGCGCGACTCGGCCGACCTGCCCTTCGTCCGCCGGATGATGCTGAACACCGACCCGCCGGACCACTCCCGGCTGCGCCGGTTGCTGAACCGCTCCTTCACCCCGCGGGCGGTGGCCGCGCTGACCGCGGCGATCGAGGCCTCGGCGGCCGGTCTGGTGGACCGGATGCTGGCCGGCCCGCAGGTCGTGGACTTCGCCCGGGACGTCGCCGCGGACCTGCCACTGCTCACCCTGGCCGAGGTGCTGGGGGTACCGGCCGAGGACCGCTGGCTGATGTACGACTGGTCCAACCGGGTGATCGGCTGGCAGGACCCGGACTACGCCAGCTCCGCGCACTTCGACGGCCGGGGCGGCACCGAGCTGGCCCGGCAGGCGCTGGCGCTGCGCCCGGCACCGGATGCCGCGGGCCGGATGCCCGACCCCCGGACCCGGGCCGGGATGCCCGACCTCTACGGCTACGCCCGGCTGCTGGCCGAGGACAAGCGGCGCTCCCCGGGGAGTGACGTGATGAGCGTGCTGCTCGCCCAGGTCGACGACGGGGCAGGCGGTACCGGTGGGGTGGTGACCGACGAGGAGTTCGAGAACATGTTCTGGCTGTTCGCCGTCGCCGGGAACGAGACGCTGCGCAACGGGCTGCCCGGGGGGCTGATCGCGCTGCTGGAGCACCCCACCGCGCTGGCCGAGCTGCGCGCGGACCCCGAGCTGCTGCCCGGGGCGGTGGAGGAGATGCTCCGCTGGTGGACCCCGGTGATGGTCTTCCGGCGCACCGCCACCACCGACGTGGAGCTGGCCGGGGTGCGGGTGCGGGCCGGGGACAAGGTGGTGGTGTCCTTCACCGCGGCCAACCGGGATCCCGACGTGTTCGCCGATCCCGACCGGTTCGACCTGCGCCGCTCCCCCAACCCGCACCTGTCCTTCGGGCACGGCCCGCACTTCTGCCTGGGCGCCCAGCTGGCCCGGGTGCAGATGCGGGCGCTCTTCGCCCAGCTGCTGTCCCGCACCGCCACCCTGGAGCCGGCTGGGGAGCCGGCGCTGCTGCGGTCGAGCTTCCAGCGGGGGGTCAAGCGGCTGCCGCTGCGCTGGACCGCCTGACCGAGCCGGCCGTCGCGCAGCGTGACCGAGTGAATGCGCACACCGCTCGAACGGCTGGACCTCGTGCCGCACGTCGGGTTCCCCGCACCGCGGCGTCGTACCGTCGGCATGTGCTGCCCCGGACCCTGCTGCGTGCCCTCACCGTGCTGGTGGGGTCCGCCGTCGTGGCCCTGCTGCCCGGCACCGCCTCGGCGGCGGAGGACGGCGACGCGACCGCCGGGGGCCTGGGCTACGACGTGTCCTACCCCCAGTGCCGCGTGGACCTGCCCACCGACGGCGACTTCGGCATCGTCGGGGTCAACGGTGGCGTGGCGACGAGGGTCAACCCGTGCCTGGACGAGCAGCTGTCCTGGGCGGCGGCGTCGTCGGGGGACGTGCCGGAGCACCCGGCGCTGCAGGTGTACGTCAACACCGCCAACCCCGGCCAGGTGCAGGACCTGGTGACCACCTGGCCGCGCAGCGGGGACTCGCCCTACGGCCGGTGCAGCGGGGACAGCGGACCGGCCTGCTCGTGGGTCTACGGGCGCACCCGGGCCTCGGTGGACATCCACGGCTTCCTGCTGCCGGCCGCCCGCGCTGCCGGGCTGTCCCTGGATCCGGCGGACCTGCGCTGGTGGCTGGACGTGGAGACGGCCAACACCTGGCAGACCGGGTCGGCAACCGCGTTGGCCAACAACCGGGCGACCCTGGAAGGCATGGCCGACTACCTGACCGGCACCGGCGCCGAGGTGGGGTTGTACTCGGTCGGTCGCATGTGGCGCCAGATCGTGGGCTGGGTGCCCCCGGGTAGTCCGCTGCACGAGCTGGACAGCTGGCTGGCCGGGGCGTCCAGCCGCGAGCAGGCCCAGCGGCGCTGCGCCGACCTGCCGTTGACCGGTGGAGGCGCCGTGGTGCTGGCCCAGTACGTCGTCGAGGTGGACGGGCGACTGCTGGACCACAACCTGCCCTGCTGACCGCGGGGGCCCGGCCTGCGCAGGGAACCAGGTCACCGGCAGGTCCGCCCCAGCCGGTACCGGTGATCGGCGAACCGGACAGGCCCACCCACGGTGGGTTGTCCGGCACGGCATGATCGCCGGCATGACCTCCGATGACGAGCCGGTGCGCTTCGGACTGGTGGGCTACGGATTCGGCGGGCGCTACTTCCACGCCCCGCTGCTGGCCGCCGCACCGGGGGTGGACTTCCTGGGCGTGGTGACGACGTCGCCCGCCCGGCGCGCCCAGGTGACCGCCGAGCACCCTGCGGCCGCCGCGTTCGACTCGCTGGTCGCGCTGCGCGATGCCGGTGCGGAGGCCGTGGCAATCTCGACGCCGGCCGACACGCACACCCCGCTCACCGACCAGGCTCTGGACCTGGGCCTGGCGGTGGTCTGCGACAAGCCCTTCGCCCTGGACGCCGCGGCTGCGCGGGCCTCGGTGCGCCGCGCCGAGGACCGCGGGCTGGCCCTCTCGCCCTACCAGAACCGGCGCTGGGACTCCGACTTCCGCACCGTGCGGCGGCTGGCCGACGCGGGCACCCTGGGTGAGCTACGCAGCCTGGAGTCCCGGTTCGAGCGGCTCGCGCCGGAGCAGGGGCCCGGGTCCGCGGGCGGCGGGACGTTGCGCGACTTCGGCAGCCACCTGGTCGACCAGGCCCTGGTGCTGATGGGCCCGGTGGACACCGTCGTGGCGCACTGGTCGGTGCGTGACAGCGGGCTCGACGACGACGTGCTGGTGGTCCTGCAGCACACCGCCGGTGGTCGCTCGGTGCTGGCCGGCAGCTGGCGGCAGGGCGCGCCCGGCCCCCGGTTCCGGGTCACCGGGAGCACCGGCAGCTATGTCGTCGGTGGCGTGGACGGCCAGGAGGACGCCCTGGTCGCCGGCCGCTCGCCGGCCACCGACGGGGCGCGCTGGGGGGTGGAGCCGGAGTCCGCGTGGGGTGCGGTGCACCGCGGTGGCGCCCAGGGCTCGCCGGTGCCGACCGAGCGCGGCCGCTGGGACACCTTCTACCCGGCGTTCGCCGACGCCGTGCGCGGCCAGGGGCCGGTGCCGGTCGAGCCCCGGGACGCGGTGGCCACCGCCGTCGTGCTGGACGCCGCCCGGCGCAGCGCCACCGAGGGGATCGTCGTGCGGCTCGGGCCCACCCCGTGAGCCTCTCCCCCACCGACGGCTAACCCGACGCGCTGCGGGGAGCTGGGCGTCGGTGTCCGGGCCGGTGGCCGCACCGCCGGTGTCCGCGGTCGCCTCCGGCATCGCGGTGGACGGCCCGGACGAGGACCTGGCCGCCCGGGTGCGCACGCTGCACACCGCCCGGCACGCCCGGAGCCGACCGGGAACGACGGCGGCCCCCCTCCCGGTGCGGGAGGGGGGCCGCCGTGGGCCGGGAACGGTCAGATCGGCTCGACCTGGTCGGCCTGCGGGCCGCGCTCGGCCGGGGTGGCGGTGAACTGCACCCGCTGGCCCTCCTCCAGGTCCCGGTAGCCGCCGCGGTCGGCGATGGCCGAGAAGTGCACGAACACGTCGGCACTGCCGTCGTCGGGCGCGATGAAGCCGAAGCCCTTCTCCGCGTGGAACCACTTCACGGTGCCCTCCTGGCCGCCCTCGATCGGGGTGGGCACCGCACGCTGCGCGGTGCGGGCCCGCTCCCGGGGGGTGGACCGGGACGGGTCGCGGCGGGCCTCCCGGCGGGCCGGGTCGCGGCGCGGCGGCGGGCCGGCCGAGTCCAGCGGGCGCACCACGTCGGCCTGCGGCCCGCGGTCCCCCAGCGAGGCCGCGAACTCCACCCGCTGCCCCTCCGCCAGATCGCCGTACCCGCCGTCGTCCTCGATCACCGAGAAGTGCACGAAGACGTCCCGGCTGCCGTCGTCGGGTTCCACGAAGCCGAAGCCCTTGTCGGCGTTGAAGAACCGCACCGTGCCCTGGGCCAGGCCCGAGTCCCGGTACCCGCCGCCACCGGACCCACCGCCGGACCCACCGCCGTAGCCACCCCCCGGTGCGCCACCGGACAGCGGCTGGACGTGGGTGGCCTGCAGCCCGCGGTCGCCCTGGGCGGCCTCGAACTCCACCCGCTGGCCCTCCTCCAGGCTGCGGTAGCCGCCGTCGTCGGCGATCGCGGAGAAGTGCACGAAGATGTCGTCGCCGCCGTCGTCGGGCTGCAGGAAGCCGAAGCCCTTCTCTGCGATGAAGAACCGCACCGTGGCCTGGGGCAGGCCCGAACCGGGCGCGTCCGGCCCGCCGTACCCACCGCCGTGCCCGGCACCGGTCAGCGGCTCGACATGGGTGGCCTGCATCCCGCGGTCACCCTGGGCCGCCTGGAACAGCACCCGCTGGCCCTCCTCCAGGCTGCGGTAACCACCGTCGTCGGCGATCGCGGAGAAGTGCACGAAGACGTCGTCACCGCCGGCGTCCGGGGAGATGAACCCGAAGCCCTTCTCGGCGTTGAAGAACCGCACGGTGCCCTCCTCGCCGCCGCCCGCGGTCGGGGCTGCACTGCGCGGGGCCTCCCGGCGCGGCACCCGCTCGTCGCGACGGTCCTCCCGCCGGCTGTCCCGGGGGCCGTCCCGACGGATCTCGCGGGACTGCGAGCGGTCGACCTCGACCGGCGGGCCGCCCAGCGGGCTCACCCGGTCGGCCTGCAGCCCGCGCTGACCGGGGCTGGCCTCGTATTCGACCCGCGCGCCCTCGTCCAGGCTGCGGAACCCCCCGGAGTCCTCGATCGCGGAGAAGTGCACGAAGACGTCCTCACCGCCGTCATCGGGCCCGATGAACCCGAACCCCTTCTCGGCGTTGAACCACTTCACGAAGCCCTGCGGCATGCCCTGCTCCTGCACTCGTTCGATGACCACGTCCAGCAACCCACAGCCTCCCACCCCGGACCCCCGGTGCGGTCCGGCGGGGCGGCGCCACCCAGCCCGGCGATCCCGGCTGCGCTCGGGTCAGGGCTCCACCGGGTGCACCGGGCGGGGGGCCAGCACCAGGCACAGCGCCCCGATGGCGGCCAGCAGCCAGAGGCTGACGAAGCGGTAGACCACCACGGCGGGCACGGCCTGGCTGGCCGGCAGCCCGGCGGCCACCAGCGCCGACGCCAGCGCGGCCTCGACCACGCCGATGCCACCGGGGGTCAGCCGGGTGGAGGAGACCAGCGCACCGGCCGCCCAGACCAGCACGATGCCCTGCCACGGGACGCTGGCCCCCACCGCCTCCACCGCCAGGGCCAGGCACACCGCGTCCAGGGCCCAGTTGGTCAGCGCCAGCAGCCCGGCGCCACCGGCGTTGCGCGCACCGGGCCGGATGGCGCCCAACGACGTCAGCACGCCGTCGACGGCCGGGCCCACCACGCTGGGGCGCAGCATGCGGAACCAGCGCGCCCCGGGCCGGAGCGCCCCCTGGACCAGGGAGACCACCAGGTGCTTGGCCTCCGGGCTGCGGGTGACCGCCAGCAAGACCAGCACCGGGACGACGGCTGCCACCGAGGCCACCGACGCCACCACCGCTCCGACCGGGGACCCGGTGGCCGCGGAGCTGACGGCCACCAGGACGGCCAGGCTGACCGTCGACACCACCCCGGACACCGCCAGGGTCCAGCTGACCAGGACCGCGCTGTTGCCGATGTCGCGCATCCGGCGGTACCCGTACGCGATGCTGGCCGCCGACCCCGCCAGCGGCAGCCCGACCGCGATGGCGTTGCCGCCGTAGACGGTGACCGTCAGGCTCCCGATCGGGGCGCGGCCGCCACCGGACCGCAGCAGCAGCGCCTGCTGCGCGACGAGGGCCTGCATGGACAGCAGCTGGACCGCCGCGGCCAGCAGGGCCCAGCGCAGCTGCACGCCGGCCAGCGTCTCGAACCAGCCCAGGATCGACCGCCAGAACACCACGACCGCGACCGCCCCCCCGATCAGGAACACCGCGGCCAGCAGCAGCTGTCGCCGGCGGGAGGGTGCGCGTCCGGGCGGGGTGGGTGACGACTCCCCGGTCTCCTCGGTCTCGGCTCGCTGGTCCATCGCGGGAAACAGTATCGAGCCACCCCGGTCGGCGACCTCGGCCAGGCCGCGCCCGGTCAGGTCGCGGCGTCCGCCCTCCGCCAGGTCCGGCCAGGTGCCCAGGTCCGGGTCGTCGACCGGACCACCAGGACCGGGCAGGGCGCGTGCAGCACGCAGTACAGCGCGACCGATCCCAGCAGCAGCCCGCGGAACTCCCCGCGCCCCCGGCTGGCCACCACCAGCAGGTCGGCGTCCCGGGCCTGCTGCACCAGCGCCGGGCCGGCGTCCCCGCCGACCGAGATCCGCGCGACGTCGGCCTGGGCGCCCGGGGTGTCCTGCAGCAGGGCGCCCAGGACCTTCTCCAGCTCGGCGGCCTCCGCGGCTGCCCGCTGCTCGGGGGTGGGGGCGCTGCCGGCGTACCGGTCGTACCAGAGGTCCGCCACTCCGTAGGCGCGCACGGCCCGGACGTGTCCGCGCGCACCGGCCTCCTCCAGCGCCCAGGCCACCGCGACGGCCGACCGGGGCGAGCCGTCCACCCCGGCCACCACGACGGTGCCACCGCACGGGTCCGCCCAGCCCCCGGGCTCGGGGACGACGACCACCGGGCACGCCGCCGAGCTCACGCAGTGCAGGGCCACCGATCCCAGGGCCGCGCTCGCCACCGCCCCCCGTCCCCGGGTACCCACCACCAGCAGGTCGACCCCGGCAGACCGCTCCACCAGCAGCTCGGCGGCCGGTCCGGCCTGCACGTGCAGGCTGCACCGGACCTCCTGCAGCGCCGGGTCCTCCTCCAGCACCTGGTCCACGGCCGCCCGCGACCACACCCAGGTGTCCTCGCGGACGGCGTCCAGCACGCTGAGATCCAGTACCACCCCGGCGGTCAGCCAGGCCATCGAGGCCATCGTGGGGTGCCCGGCCAGCACCTGCACGCTGCCCCCGTGCGCGTGGGCCCAGTGCAGGGCCCAGCGCAGGGCGACCAGCGACCGCGACGAACCGTCGATGCCCACGAGCACCTCGGGTGACGTGCCGGAGCCCTCACCGGAGCCCGTACCGGAGCGATGGTCGCCGGATCTGTCGTCGGGGGCCTGCTGATCGGGTGTCTTCGGATGCTGCACGCCGTCCTCCTCCGTCCCAGACCGACCGGCCCGGCCGGGGTCCACGGTTCGACCCTGACCGGCCGGCACCGGCCGGGGCGCCGGCCGCACGACCCGGCCAGGCGTGCCGTTGGACCCTGCGCCCGACCCGGATGCCCGCCCCACCCCACCCCGACCCGACCCGGCGCATCCCCCCGGTGCTGCCCATGCACCGCCGTCCGGCGCAGCGAGCAGGGACCTGCGACCCCGGTCCCACCGGGCGCCGGCGGGCACGGTCGGGGAATGTCCTCCGTCACCACCCTCCCGCCGCTGGCCCAGCCCGCCGTCCCCTACCCGGTGGATCAGCTGGACCTGGACCTGCGGTGGTGGGCGGCCGCCAACTACCTGACCGTCGGGCAGATCTACCTGGCCGACGACGCGTTGCTGCAGCGCCCGCTCCGGCACGCCGACATCAAGCCCCGGTTGCTCGGGCACTGGGGGACCTCGCCGGGGTTGTCCGCGCTCTACGTGCAGCTGAACCGGCTGATCCGGCGGACCGGCACCCCGGTCCTCTTCGTGACCGGTCCCGGGCACGGCGGTCCGGCCCTGCTGGCCGCCAGCTGGTTGGAGGGCACCTACAGCCAGCTGTACCCGGCGGTCGGCCCGGACGCCGCCGGCATCCGCGCGCTGTTCCGCCAGTTCTCCACCTCCGGCGGGGTGCCCAGCCATGTCGGGGTGCAGACCCCGGGGTCGGTGCACGAGGGCGGCGAGCTCGGCTACGCGCTGGTGCACGCCGCCGGCGCGGCGTTCGACCACCCGGACCTGCTGGTGGCCTGCGTGGTGGGCGACGGCGAGGCCGAGACCGGTCCGCTGTCGGGGTCGTGGAAGGTGCCTGCGTTCCTGGACGCCCGCCGCGACGGCGCCGTGCTGCCGGTGCTGCACCTCAACGGTTACAAGATCGGCGGAGCCACGGTGTGGGGCCGGTCGAGCGACGACGAGGTGTGCCGGTACCTGGGCGCCCAGGGCTGGGCGCCGGTGGTGGTCTCCGGGGACGACCCGCGGCAGGTCTTCAGGGACCTGCACGACGCGCTGGACCGTGCGCACCACCGGATCGGTGAGATCCAGGCGCACGCCCGCGCCGGCGGGGAGGACCTGCGCCCGGCCTGGCCGGCGATCGTGCTGCGCACGCCCAAGGGGTGGACCGGCCCCGACGTCGTCGACGGCGTGCAGGTCGGCGGGACGTTCCGGGCGCACCAGGTCCCGCTCACCGGGGTACGGACCGATGGCGCGCACCTGGCCCTGCTGGAGACCTGGTTGCGCAGCTACGCACCGGACCGGCAGTTCCCCGGTGGTCGGCTGGCCCCCGAGCTGGCCGCCCTCGCCCCGCCCGGCGACCTGCGGATGGGCTCCTCCCCCTACGCCAACGGCGGCCGGCTGCGGGTCCCCCTCGACCTGCCCGAGCTGGCCAGTTTCGCCGTCGAGGTGCCCTCGCCCGGGGTAGTCGCGGTGGAGACCACCCGCCCGCTCGGCGAGCTGCTGGCCGAGGTCTACCGGCGCACGACCCGCTCCGACGGCGGTGGCACCTTCCGGCTGTTCTGTCCCGACGAGACCGCCAGCAACCGGCTGCAGGCGGTCTTCGACGTCACCGACCGGTGCCTGCAGGCCGAGGTGCTGCCCACCGACGACCACCTGTCCCCGCACGGCCGGGTGATGGAGGTGCTCAGCGAGCACCTCTGCGAAGGGTGGTTGGAGGGGTACCTGCTGACCGGCCGGCACGGGGTGTTCGCCACCTACGAGGCGTTCGCGATGGTGAGCGCGTCGATGGTGGTGCAGCACGTCAAGTGGCTCCAGCACGCCAACGCGGTGCCGTGGCGGGAGCCGGTGTCCAGCCTGACCGTGCTGCTCACCAGCACGTGCTGGCGCAACGACCACAACGGGTTCAGCCACCAGGGGCCCGGACTCATCGACGCGGTCCTGCCGTTGTCCCCCGCCGTCGTGCGGGTGTGGCTGCCACCGGACGCCAACACCCTGCTGTCGATCATGCGGCACTGCCTGGCCGGCACCGACCACGTCAACCTGGTGGTCGCCGACAAGCAGCAGCACCTGCAGTACCTGCCCCTGGCCGAGGCCGAGGCACACTGCGCAGCTGGTGCCTCGGTGTGGGACTGGGCAGGTACCGAGCGGGAGGGTGGCCAGCCCGACGTGGTGCTGGCCGCCGCCGGTGACGTCCCCACCCTGGAGGTGCTGGCCGCCACGCAGCTGCTCCGGCACGCCGTGCCCGAGCTCGCGCTGCGGGTGGTGAACGTGGTGGACCTGATGGGTCTGATGCCGCCCGACGTGCACCCGCACGGGTTCACCGCCGAGCACTTCCGGGACCTGTTCACCGACACCGCCGACGTGGTCCTGGCGTTCCACGGCTACGCCCGCGCGGTGCACCAGCTGCTGCACGGCCGGCCCGACGTCGACCGGTTCCACGTCCGCGGGTTCGAGGAGCAGGGCAGCACCACCACGCCCTTCGACATGGTGGTGCTCAACCGCGTCAGCCGGTACCACCTGGCGTTGCTGGTCCTCCGGCACGCCCCGGCCGGGTTGGCGGGCGCGGCGGAGCTGACCCGGTTCTGCGACGATGAGCTGGACCGGCACTTCCGCTACGTGCGGGAGCACTTCGAGGATCTGCCCGAGGTCCGGGACTGGCGGTGGACCGGGTGAGCACCGTGCTGGCGCTCAACCCCGGCTCCCGGTCGCTCAAGGCGGCGGTGCTCGCCGACGGCGCGCGGGTCTGGTCCTGGCACGACCCCACGCCCGCCGGCGACGTCCCCGGTGCGCTGACCCGGATCGCCGGCGCGCTCGCCGGCGCCGGCGTGCCGGTGGACGCGGTCGCCCACCGGGTGGTGCACGGCGGGCCGGTGCACGTGGCCCCCGAGCTGGTCGACGACGAGCTGCTGGAGCACCTGGCCCGGCTGGTCGACCTGGCGCCGCTGCACCTGCCGGGCGACCTCGCCGGCATCGCGGCGGCCCGGTCCCGCTGGCCGGACGTGCCGCACGTGGCCTGCTTCGACACCTTCTTTCACGACCGGCTGGACCCGGCCGCCCGGCGGCTGCCGGTGCCCGACGGGGTGACCGCCCTCGGGGTTCGCCGGTACGGCTTCCACGGGTTGTCCCTGCAGCACGTGGTGGACGCCGTGCCGGGGCTGGGCCGGGGCGTGGTCGCCCACCTGGGGGGCGGGTGCAGCGTCACCGCGGTGACCGGCGGCCGGTCGGTGGCCACCTCGATGAGCTTCTCCCCCACCGGCGGGGTGCCCTCGGTGACCCGCAGCGGGGATCTCGATCCCGGGGTGCTGCTCTTCCTGCTGGACCGCGGCTGGACCCCGACCGAGCTGCGCCACCTGCTGGACTCCTCCTCCGGGCTGGCCGGGGTGGCCGCCGGGCGCACCGACGTCGCCGAGATCACCCGCCTGGCCGACGCCGGGGACGCCGACTGCCGGCTCGCCCTGGAGGTGTTCGGCACCGCGGTGGCCACCACCGCGGCCGGCTACACCGCCGTGCTGGGCGGGCTGGACACGCTGGTGTTCACCGGCGGGATCGGGGAGCACGCGGCGGCCGTCCGAGCGGCCGTCTGCCGGCGGCTGGCCTACCTGGGTGTCGACCTCGACCCGGCCGCGGTCGCGCCGGGCGATCTCAGCCGCGCCGGCGCCCGGGTGCGGACGCTGGTGGTCAGCGCCGACGAGGAGACGGTGATGGCCCGCCAGGCCAGGGCCCTGCTCAGTGCGCGCTCCACCCGCCGTCCATGACCAGGGATGTGCCGGTGACCGAGATGGCGGCCGGGGAGCACAACCAGGCGACGGCGTCGGCGACCTCCGCCGGTTCCAGCAGCCGCTTCAGCGCCGCCGGGCCGAGCATCACCTGGGCCACCACGTCGTCCTCGCTCAACCCGTGGGCCCGGGCCTGGTCGGCGATCTGGTTCTCCACCAGAGGGGTGCGCACGTAGCCCGGCGCCACGCAGTTGCTGGTCACCCCGTGCTCGGCGCCCTCCAGCGCGATCACCTTGGACAGGCCCTCCAGCCCGTGCTTGGCGGTGACGTAGGCCGACTTGTAGGGCGAGGCCCGGTGGCCGTGCACCGAGCTGATGTTGACCACCCGACCCCAGCCCTGGGCGTACATGTGCGGCAGCGCGCCCTTCACCAGCCGGAAGGGCGCCTCCAGCATCAACCGGAGGATGAGCGAGAACCGGTCGGCCGGGAACTCCTGCAGCGCGGCCACGTGCTGCAGGCCGGCGTTGTTCACCAGCACGTCCACCTCGAGGTCCAGCGCATCGACGGCGTCCAGGTCGGACAGGTCGCAGACCACCGCGGACCCGCCGACGGCCTCGGCCACCGCGGCGGCCGCGTCGGCGTCCCGGTCCACCACGACCACCTGCGCGCCGTCGGCGGCCAGCCGCTGCGCGCACGCCCGGCCGATGCCCGAGCCACCGCCGGTCACCATCGCGCGTCGTCCGGCCAGAGGGGTCGTTGCAGTCATGCGGACACGCTAGTTCCTCGGGTGCGGGGCCGCCCTGCCCCGCACCGTGCGGGTAGCCGCCCCGGCCGGCACGCGGACGACCCCCGCACCGGGAGCCGGTGCGGGGGTCGTCGCGTCCTGCGGTCGGGTCAGTTCAGCGTCACCGGGCCGATCTGCCCGCCACCATCGGAGGTGACGTAGACGTTCGCCGGCCGGGTGGTGGCGGCCGGTCCGGTCCGGATGCGCAGCGTCCAGACCCCGGTCGTCGCCGGGGCCACCGGCGCCGCCACGGTCGCCGTGCCGATCACCGGGCCGGTCGGGCCGCCGGCGCGCACCGAGACCGTCGCACCGGGCCTGGTGCCGGTGCCCTCGATCCGGAAATCACCAGCCTTCCACTGCGCCCGGGTGATCGTCAGGGCGTCGACGGCCGGCACGGTGGGCGTCACCGAGACCGGGACCGATGCCGGCCCCCTCCCGACCGCGTTCACCGCGGCCACGGTCACCGAGTAGGTGGTCCCGTTGGTCAACCCGGTGAGCGTCGCCGTCGTGGCACTGGGCAGCGCATCCATGGAGATCGGGCCTCCCGTGCCCGTGGGCGTGGCCGTCACCACGTACCCGGTGATCGCCGAGGATCCGGGGTTGGTCGGCGCGGTCCAGTTCACCGTGGCCGTGCCCGACCCCGCGGTCACCGTGCCCACCGCGGGTGCAACCGGGGCAGCCGCACTGCCGAAGGTGTACGTCTCGGTGACCACGGCCGAGGTGTTGTCGGCGTTGTCGATGGCCGCGAACTTCAGCACCACCACCGAACCCGTCGCCGGGGGGGCGATGGTGATCGGAGTGCCGGGGTACCGGGTGCTGGTGAGACCCGTGGTGCCGGCCGCGACGTCCAGCGGACTGCTGCCATCCGTCGTGTAGTAGATCTGGGCCCCGGTCTCGTTGGTGCTGAGCGTGACCGTCTGCGCCGACGTGAAGGTCCCCCCGCGGGGCGAGGCGCTCACCGTCGGCGGCGTGGTGTCGGTGCTCCCCGGCGGCCGGGACACCCCGTTCACCGCCGGCGGCCAGGACTCCCCTGCGGTGGTGACCGCCCGGACCTCGACCCGGTGGCCGGCCAGCGTGCCCGGCAGGCTCGCCGTCGTGGCACCGGGGTCGCTCAACCGCACCCCGGTCTCGGCCTGCACACCGCCCTGGCTGGTCTGCTCGACCAGGCGGACGGTCCAGCCCTGCACCGGCTCGGTGCCGGGGTTCTGGGTAGCCGGGGTCCAGCTGACCGAGACGTTCCCACCGGACTGCGTGGCACTCACCGAGGTGGGTGACTGCGGGCCCTGGTTGACGGCCCCCGCCGGGCAGCCACCGAAACCGGGGCCACCCAGCTCACCGAACTCGCTGATGGTGATGCCCTGCCGGTTGCCGTCGGCATCGGTGTTCTGCCAGGACATCATCCGCAGGCCACCCGCACGGGCCAGCTCCGCGGTCGCGTTGCTGCCGAACTCGTAGGTCGCCGTCGCGCTGGTGCCGCTGACCGCCAGCCCGGAGCTGTAATTGCCCCTGGGGGCCGCGACGAGGCCGCCGGTGACCGCCCGGACGTCCCGCCGCCCGATGGTCGGGTCGTCCTTCATGTCCGGGTTGATGATGCGCTGCTCGAGGAAGTCGGTGTTGATCCCGCTCGCGACGTGTCCGGTCACGGTGAGCCTCGAACCGCTGACGGAGGAACCGGTGACCTCGGCGTCCTGCACGGTGGTGTCCCGGGTGACGCCTGCGGCGGTCACCACGACGACGTCACCGGCCCGGATGTCGGGGGTGACCTGCAACCCACCGCCGGCGCCCCAGCAGATGCCGCCGGGGTGGTTGACCTCCAGGATCGGCGTGCCCGCCGCGATCTGCGCGGCGCTGGCCCCCATGCCGGTGGCAGAACCGATGACCACCCCGCCCCGCCGGATCTCCACCCGGACGTCCTGGCCGGCGGCGGCCCCGAACCCCTCGACCGTGACGAAGTCCCGGTTGGGGAAGACCACGATGTTGTCCGGGAAGGCCGGCACCTCGGCCAGCGCCGGCCCGGCCAGCAGTACCCCGGTGGACACCCCACCGGCGGTCAGCAGCGTGGCCAGCAGGGCCGTGGACAACCGGGACGGGCGCCGCACCCGGGCCCGCTCGGCACCTCGGGGCTCGCCGAGGGCACCGGGACGCCCGGCGGACACCGGCGGTCGTGGATGGGTCATCGGATCCTCCGTGGAGCTCCTCCGGGGGCCTGGACGCCTCCGGATCGGTGCCCGCGACCCTTCCCCGCCGGCCGCCGCCCGAGCAGCCGCGCCTAGGGGGTCGACCACCCCCCAGTCCCGGGGGGGTCGATCACGTGCCGGTGCGCCCACAACGCGGCCGACGTCCGGTCGCGCACCCCGATCCGGGTGAACACCGACGTGAGGTGCGCCTTGACGGTGGTCTCCCGGATGCCCAGCCGCCGCGCGATCTGCTTGTTCGCCAGCCCTTCGGCCAGCAGGGCCAGCACCTCCCGCTCCCGGCAGGTCAGCTGGTCCGCCGCCGGTCGTGCCCGGCGCGCCTGCAGCAGGGTGCGTGCCACCCGCGGATCCAGGGGCGACCGGCCGGCGGCGACCGCGCGGATGCCGGCCAGCAGCTCGGCCGGGCGGGTGTCCTTCAGCACGTAGCCCGACGCCCCGGCGTCCAGGGCATCGAGCACCCGCACCTCGTCGGCGAAGGATGTGAGCACCAGCACCTGGACGTGGGGATGGTCGCGGGTGATGGCCGCGGTGGCCTCCACCCCGTCCATGACCGGCATGGAGAGGTCCATCAGCACGACGTGCGGCGCCAGCACGGCGACCCGGTCCAGCGCCTCCCGCCCGTCCCCGGCGGTGCCCACCACGCGCAGGTCCGGGGAGGCGTCGATCAGGGTGCGCAGACCGGAGCGCATCAGCGCGTGGTCGTCCACGATCAGCACCGACACGCGCCCGGTCCCCTCCGGTCCGGCCGCTCCGGGCACGGCGTCGGTCAGCACGGCCACACCGTCACCGGGGCACCGTCAGCAGCAACCGGGTCCCGGCGCCGGGGGCGGTCGCCAGGTCCAGCGTCGATCCGGCGTCCACCGCCAGGTCGCTGAGCACCCGGAGGCCGAAGTGCCCCTGGGCGACGGCCTCCCGCGCCTCGTCCCACCGGAAGCCGATCCCGTCGTCGGCCACCTCGAGCCGGGTGCCGTCGGCCAGCGCCCGCACCGTGACGGTCACCCGTGAGGCACGGGCGTGCTTGGACACGTTGATCAAGGCTTCCTGGGCGACCCGGAAGATGAGCGCGGCCGCCGGCGGACCGGGTTCGTGACCCTCGTCGACGTGCACCTCGACGGACACCCCCCGGGGGCCCAGGCGCCCGGCCAGATCGGCGAGGGCGGCACCGAGCCCGGCCCGGGCCAGGTGTGCCGGGTAGATCTCCACGAGCAGGGAGCGCAGCGCGGCTACCGAGTTCCGGACCGCGACCGAGGCCTCGTCCAGGGCCTGTACCGTGCCGGCCCGCTCCGCCTCGGCCGGGCAAGCCCGCAACCGGTCGACCTCGCCGGCGACGACGAACGACGCGGCGGCTAGGTCCTGCACGATGCCGTCGTGCAGGGTGCCGGCCAGCCGGCGCCGTTCGTCCGTCGAGGCATCCGCGGCGCGCCTGAGCAGCCGCAACCGGTCGGCCTCGCCGGCCTGCAGCTGGCGGATCATCCGCCGGGCCAGCGGCACCTGCGTCACCACCAGCAGCAGCAGCACCACGATGGAGATGGGCGCGAACCCCACCAGGATCTCCCACTGCCGGGCGTTGACCTCGGCGTGCGGCAGGTAGATCTCCAGCAGCAGCGGCTCGCCCGACGGTCCGGCGAACCACCCGTACACCTCGAGCAACTCCGCTCCCAGGTCGCGCTCGTAGGCGTTCTCCGGCCGGCCGAGGTCGGACGTCTCCGCGTGCGTGCCGCCCTGCACCAGCGCGGCCTGCTCGTCGTCCCCCAGCTGCCAGGACGTGCCGATCAACCGGGGCTCGTCCGACCAGACGATCGTGCCGTCCGCGGTCCAGATCTTGATCCGGACCACCCCGGCCGCGCGCATCCGGCTCGACACGGCGGCGCCGAAGGACGCCTGGGCGCCGGGATCACCGGCCAGCACCCCCGCCGACAGGGCCGGCTCCACGACCAGGGTGGACAGCAGATCAGTGGTGATGCGGGCGTCCACCAGGGCTTCGCTGCGTGCCGCGAGGCGGCTGGCGGCCACGCTGGCCACCAGGAGCACGGACACCGCCAGCACGTTGGCCAGCACGAACTGCCACAGGATTCTCCGTGAGCTGCGCGGTGGCCTGCCGCCGGCCGCGCCCGGGCCCTCCCCCAGCCGGACCCAGCGCAGCTCGCCGGGCTCGGCCGTGCCACCCCCGGTGGACGGCGCGCCGGCCGTGGGCGCCGGCCCGGGCGGGGGTGGCGTGGCCGGGCCACGCCTGATCGGTCCGGCATGCGGCGCTCGCGCGACCAACGCGACCTCCAGCCTCCGGGCCGCGAACGGCGATGTGCCGGCGACGTCCGCACCGGGGGCCGCACCGTAGATCCGTCGGCCGGCGCACACAACCGGCACCGCTGCGTCTCGCTGCGCGGCGCCCCGGGCGGGGCCGAGGAGCCGGCGGGCGGAGGCTGTCCACCCCGCCGCCGGCACCCGCACCACCTCCCGCGCCCCCACCTCCGGACCACTTCAGTCCACCCCGGGCGCGGGTGGAACCACAGGTGTCCAGAGGTCGTACACCCTTCTCCCCCAGACCGGGGGTGCGGATGACCCCGGTTCGGGGTCGCGGACGAGCGCCGGTGGCGGCACCATGAGTGAGCACGGCGGGTGTCCCCGGACAGGATCCGGACCTGCTGCGCCGGCCCCCACCGACCGACGAGCGAGGACCAGACGATGATCAAGGTGCTCGTCGCCGACGACCATGAGGCGGTCCGGTCCGGCCTCACTCTGCTGCTGGAGGCCACCGGGGACATGCGGGTCGTGAGCACCTGCGGGGACGGCGACCAGGTCGGTGCGGCCTGTGCCGCCACCAGGCCCGACGTGGTGGTGATGGACCTGAGGATGCCGCGGGTGGACGGTCTCACCGCCTCCCGGAGGCTGCTGGAGACCAGCCCCGGCAGCCGGGTGCTCATCCTGACTGCGTCGGCGGACGAGCACGCGGTGCAGCAGGCCCGCGGTGCGGGCTGCCGCGGGCTGCTGGCGAAGGGCCGCGACCCCGCCGAGCTCCTGGTCGCCATCCGGGACGTCGCCGCCGGCCGGACCGCCTGGCGCACCGCTACCGGGGCTCCGCTCCGTGCAACGCCGGGTGGGTCACCGTGATCCACCACGTACCGTCACGACACGGCGGGCCCGCCTGGGCGTAGTACTGGCCAGCACGCTCTGAGGAGGGAGCAACACTTCCACGGAGCGTGACAAACATGCACCCTGCGATGTGTCGAATGTCGCAGGGGCGGTCGCGTCCCAGGGCCGGGGGCACCCCATGACGAATGCTGACCTGCATCTGCTCGCCGGTACGATCCGAGTGCTGGTCGTCGACGACCACCGCACATTCGCGGAACTGCTCGGCGGAGCGCTGGCCGCGGCCGGCATGCACTGCGTCGGGACCGCGCACAGCTGTGCCACGGCGGTGTCGCTGGCTGCGGACCTGCAACCGGACATCGTGGTCATGGACATCCAGATGCCCGGCGAGGACGGCTTGGTGGCCACCCGCCGCATCCGCGAGGTTGCCCCGGATGCGGTGGTCGCGGTCCTCACCGCCCACCGCGACCCCGACTGGGTGGTTCGAGCCACCCAAGCCGGAGCCTCCGCGTTCATCCCCAAGGACGGCTCGCTGTCGGAGATGCTCGACGTGCTCGCCCGGGTGCGTCCGGGCCAGATGCTCATCGCCCCCTCCACGTTCAGCTCCACCGGCACCGGGAGCCGGCCGCACCAGGCCGCCACGGCCCCCGCCCTGACCCGTCGGGAGCAGCAGGTCCTGGAGTGCCTGGGCCGGGGGATGCCGGTCAAGGCCGTCGCGCGCGTACTCGGGATCACCCCGGACACCTGCCGCGGCTACGTCAAGTCCCTGCATGCCAAGCTGGGGGTGCGGTCCCAGCTCGAGGCGGTCATCAAGGCCCAGGAGCTGGGACTCCTCGGTGTCCAGCACGCCACCTGAGGGGACCGCTCCCGCGGTCGACGATGGTCGCCTGGACCCCACACCCCGGGTCGGCCCCGTCCGGCGGTGGGGGCGCGACCGGCAGGCATGGGGGAACGCCCACCGCGCCGCGTACCGGCTGCTGACCCGGGGCCGCAACCGGTTGCGGTCACCCAGGCGGGAACTGCTCGTCTTCGTCCTGGTGGCCGCGGTCGTCCTGGTCGCCGTCTCCACCGCGACGATCGTGCTCAGCAGCCGCATCGCCTCGCAGACCGCGTTGTCGGAGGCCGAGCGGGCCACCAGCCGGTTGGCCAGGTTCGTCGTGGCCCCCTTGCTGACCGACGCCCGCGCCGGGGTCCCCGGTGCCGCCGCCGAGCTCCAGGACATGATCGAAAACCGGATGACCGACGGCTCGCTCACCGAGATCGACATCTGGGCCGCCGACGGGCTGATCGTCTACTCCTCGAACCCCGGGGTCGGCGGTACCCGGCACACCCCGCCCGAGGAGGTCCGCGCCGCCATCGAGGACGGGGTGACCTCCTCGGGGTTGGAGGAGACCCGGGAGGCCGATCCCCAGGGATCCTCCGACGTCGAGCTGGAGCTCTACGTACCGCTGCAGATCGACGGCGAGCGCTACGCCTTCGAGGCCTATTACGACTCCGGCGCCGTGGCCCGGCAGTCGGCCCTGCTGCGTTGGCAGATCATCCCGGTGGCGGTCGGGGCGCTGCTGCTGCTGCAGCTGGTACAGATACCGATCGCCCGCCGGCTGGCCTTTCGGGTCGCCCAGCACGAGGCGGCCCGGAGCCGGCTGCTGGCCCGCACCATGGACGCGTCGGAGCGGGAGCGCCGCACCATCGCCGGCGACGTGCACGACGGCCCAGTGCAGGAACTGGCCGGGGTGGCTTACGCGCTGAGCGCGGTCCAGCTGACCGCGACCCCCGACCAGCAGCGGGTGCTGGCCCGGCTGCAGGAATCCGTGCGGTCCGCCGTCGGTCAGCTGAGGCGGCTGATGGTCGACATCTACCCGCCTGACCTCAGCGGTCCCGGGCTGGCCGTCGCCATCGCCGACCTCGCCGACGGGCTGCGGAGCCGTGGCGTGCAGGTCGACGTCCGGGCACGTCCACCGCAGCAGCTCCGGCCGGATGTGGCGGCGACGCTCTACCGGGTCGTCCGCGAGGCCCTCAGCAACGTCGAGCAGCACGCGGCGGCCGGCCGGGTGCTGGTGGAGTTGGGAGAAGTACCCCAGCGCGGCCGGCCGGCCGTGCACCTGTCGGTGACCGACGACGGGGTCGGGTTGCCCCCGCACGGCATCGAGCGGCGATCCGAGGGCCACCTGGGGCTGCGGCTGCTGGTCGACCGGGTCGAGGATCTCGGCGGCGCGATGACCTTCGAGGTGCCGCCCGGCGGGGGTACCTCCATCGTCGTCACACTCCCGGCCGACGCCGAGGCGTGACGACACACCAAGGAAATGCCGCGTACCCCCAGGTCAGGGGGTGGGGCTACCCCCTGACGGCGGGTGGAAACCTGCATTACCGCATACGAGGCTCCGCCACGAGACAGCCGCTGTCCCGGCTGTCGGACAAGGAGCCCCGTCGTGGAATCACCGACCCTCAACCGGCGCGATCTGCTGAAGCTGTCCGCGTTCGCCGCCGCAGCGCTGACCCTGCCCTGGTCGGGAGTGCTCTCGGCCAAGAGCCAGTCCCGCATCGCCGCCAGCAAGCTACCGCGGCCCTACACGGTCCCGTTCACCGTGCCCGCCATCTCGCAACCCGCCCGCACGGACGCTGCGACCAAGACCGTCTACCACCGGATCACCCAGCAGGCCTTCGTCGGCGAGCTGCTGCCCGGGGTCAAGACCCCGCTGTGGGGCTACAACGGCAGCGTCCCCGGTCCGACGATCAAGAACCGCAAGGGCTGGCAGACCGTGCTGCGGATCAGCAACGACCTGCCGTCCAACCACCCCACTCTCGGGTACGTGCCCTGGACCTCGACCCACCTGCACGGGTCGCCCTCCAAGCCGCAGTACGACGGGTACGCCGGCGACATCAGCCTGCCCGGGCAGTGGAAGGACTACGTCTACCCCAACAGCTGCCCGGGCCGCACGCTCTGGTACCACGACCACGGCGTGCACCACACCGCGGAGAACGTCTACATGGGCCTGGCCGGCCAGTACCAGCTCGCCGACGAGGTGGAGGACGCCCTGCCGGTGCCCAAGGGCCGGTACGACCTGCCGCTGATCCTCTCCGACGCGGCCTTCGCCGAGAACGGGTCGCTGCTGTGGGACGACCAGGGGCACAGCGGCGTCTACGGCGACGTCATCCTGGTGAACGGGCGCCCCTGGCCGACGATGAAGGTCGAGCAGCGCAAGTACCGCTTCCGGGTGCTCGACGCCTCGGTGTCACGCGGCTACCGCCTCGCGCTGAGCAACGGCCAGCCCTTCCAGGTCGTGGCCACCGACGGCGGCTTCATGACCGAGCCGCAGACGGTGACGTCGCTGCGCATCGGCATGGCCGAGCGGTACGAGATCGTGGTCGATTTCGCCGGCATCACCGTCGGGCAGAAGATCGCGCTGGTCAACAAGGGCGTGCCCAACAGCATCGATTTCGACAACACCGGCAAGGTCATGCAGTTCGAGGTGTCCGGTCCGGCCACCAGCACGGAGAACAACGCCGTCCCGGCCGTGCTGAACCCTGCCGCGGCCGCCATGGAACTCACCGAGTCCATGTCCACCAAGACCCGCCAGATGCGGCTGGAGCGGGACAACGGCATGTGGACCATCAACGGCGTCATCTGGGACGACATCGTCCGGTCGGACTACACGAAGACGTTCGCCGATCCCAAGGTCAACGACGTGGAGATATGGGAGATCGAGAACCGGTCTGGCGGATGGTTCCACCCGCTGCACATCCACCTCATCGACTTCAAGGTGCTCAGCCGGAACGGCGCCCCGCCGCCCCCGCAGGAACGCGGCCCCAAGGACGTCATCTACACCGGGGAGAACGAGAAGGTCCGGCTGATCATGCGCTTCGGACCCGAGCACGGCCGCTACATGGTGCACTGCCACAACCTCAGCCACGAGGACCACGACATGATGACCCAGTTCGTGGTGGGCGAGCACGACGCGGACTGCGACCCGATCAACGCTGCCAAGGCGGTCTTCGGCCCGGCGCCGGGGTTCTGAGATGACCTTGACGATGCCACGGGCGCACCGGCCAGCCCTGGCGCGCGGAGTCCGGTCAGGCTGGCTCGTCGCTGCGGCGGCGGCCACCGCCGCGGCCGGGGTGCTGCACGCAGTGGCCGCGGTGGACCACCTGGCCGCCGGGCCCTGGGCAGCGCCGTTCTTCGCCGGCTGCGCCGCGGCGCAGCTGGCCACGGCCGGCTGGCTGCTGGCCACCCGCCATCCGGCCCCCCGGGTCGTGGGCGTCCTGCTGGCCGGCACCGCCGGGCTCATCGTGCTGTACGTCCTCGTGCACGGCACCCACCTGCTGGACACCGTCGCCGGGCACGATCTCGGCGCAGACCAGGCCGGCCACGGTGACCACGACACCGCGGTCGACGGCGGGGCCGCGGCCGGAGTCCGTGCCGAGGACCCGCTGGCGGCCGGGCACCCCATCGCCACCGAGGGGCCGGTGTCCATGGGTGGCCTACCCGGTACCGGGGCGCCGGAGGAGACGCCCGAGGGGCTGGGCACGCTGGCTGTCGCCGTCGAGCTCGTGGCGGTCGGGGCGCTGACCGCGCTGCTCCCGGCCCGCCTGCGGTCCCGGGCGGCCGACACCCTGCTCCTGCTGGGCACTCTGGCGATCCTGCTCTGGTTGACCGGGCTGCTGTTCTGAACGCCGATCCACCCACCCCGGCTCCCGGACCGGGGTCCGCCCATGGTGTGCAGCCCGTCGCCACCGCCCGCGTCACCCCCCGGACGCGTCGCGGTGGGGCCTCGACGGTCGCGGCGGTGCTGGTGCTGCTGGTCGCAGCCCTCACCCTGGGTGTGACCCCGGTCCGGGTCCTGCACGTGTCGGCCGGCAGCATGAGCCCGACGCTGGCCGACGGCTCGGTGGTGCTGGTGCTGCCGGCGCCTCGGGTGGCCCTCGGCGACGTCGTGGTGGCCGAGGATCCACGCGACGGCCGGAGACTGGTGAAGCGGGTGGTCGCCCTCGGTGGTCAGCGGGTCGAACTGGCCGACGGCGTCCTCGTGGTGGATGGAGCCGCCGTCTGCGAACCACTCATCGACCGCAGCCGCGTGGACGGGGTCTACGGCGGGCCGTGGACCGTGGGCCGCGAGCAGGCGTTCCTGCTCGGCGACGCCCGCGGGGAATCCGTGGACTCGCGGGTGTTCGGGGCGGTCCCGCTGGACGCGCTGCACGGCAGGGTCGCGCTGCGGGTGTGGCCGCATCCCGGTCCGCTGCCGGATCCCATGGCCGGGTGCTGAGCGCGGCAGCCGGCCACCGCTGCCAAGACGGGCACCGCCGCCCACCCGGACCGGGTGGCTCCCCGGGCGGGCGGGCGGCGGGTCGAGCCGTGACCGGCGGGACTCCCTGTCCGGGTCCCGCCGGTCACGGCGAGTCATCCTCTTGCCCTGCCGCGTGATCGGTCAGTCATCGGATCCGTGGCCACCGGAGCCGTGACCTCCCGAACCCGAGCCGCCCGAACCCGAGCTCCCCGACCCGCCGTCATCGGAACCGCTCCTGTGGGACCCGCTGTCGTCGGCCCCGCCGTCACCGGCCCCTTGGTCGCCGGACCCGTCGTCGAGTCCGCCGTGGTGGTCCTGCGTCGGGCTCGCCGGGGCCGGCCGGGGTGCCGGAGCGGTGGTCCGCGGCGCGTCGTCGGTGCGGCCCGACGTGGCTCTGGCGGCGGAGTCCTGCACCACGAAAGTTGGGCCGGCGGGCCCGCAGACCGCGTGCACCTCGACCCGGCGCTCCCCCGCCCGCAGCTCCACCGATCCCGGATCCGGGCTGTCGTCGACCTGCCAGCCGACCGCCGGCGCGCTGCCCAGGGTGAGCTGACCGCCGGTGCACGAGCCGAAGACCGTGCCCGCCGGAGTGCTCTGCTCGCCGGTGAGCGTGCCGGCGCCGGGGGCCGGAGCGGCCGGTGCAGTGGTGGTGGCCGCCGCGGAGGACGACGTCGCACCGGCGCCGGTCTCCATCGCCTCGGTGCTGGCCGACTGCTCGACGACCGGCGTCGCTCCCCCGTCCAGCAGGGAGAGGGCCACGAAGCCCAGGCCGACGGCACCCAGCGCCGACCCGACCCAGGCGGTACTCAGAAGCACGGTTCGTTCCATGCCGCAGAGCGTGCCGCCCGGGACCTCAAGAGCAGGCAAAGGCGAGGTCAACGCGCGGGACGACGTCGATCGGGATGTCGCCCGGCTGCACTACCGTCCGGGCGTGGCGCAGCTGCTGCTCGTGGAGGACGACGACCGGATCCGCTCCGCCCTGCTGCGGGCGCTCCGGGAACGGGGGCACATGGTGTCCACCGCCCCCACGGCGCTGTCCGGGCTGCAGCTGGCGGTGGACGAGCGACCCGACCTGGTGCTGCTCGACCTGGGCCTGCCCGACCTGGACGGGGTGGAGCTGCTGCGCATGCTGCGGGCGGTGTCCGCCGTCCCGGTGATCGTGGCCACCGCGCGGGACGACGACGCCTCGGTGGTCCGGGCCCTGGACGCGGGGGCTGACGACTACGTGGTCAAACCCTTCCAGGCCGGCCTGCTCGATGCCCGGATCCGCGCGGTCCTGCGGCGGGCGCTGGCTGCCGACGCGGGACCGGCCGGGCCGATCACGGTCGGTCCGCTGACCGTGGATGCCGCCGCGCGGCGGGTGACCCTGGACGGGCGTCCGGTGGAGCTGTCGCCCAAGGAGTTCGACCTGCTGGCCCACCTGGCCACGCGGGCCGGCACGGTGGTCAGCCGCCGGGAACTGCTGGCCGAGGTGTGGCAGCTGCCCTGGGGCGGCTCGGACAAGACCGTCGACGTGCACCTGTCCTGGGTCCGACGCAAGCTGGGCGAGAGCGCCTCGGCGCCGCGGTTGCTGCAGACCGTCCGCGGGGTCGGTGTTCGGCTGACCGCACCGCAGGACCCGCCCACGGATGAGAGCGATCCGGGCACGTGAGGCGGCAGGTCACCCTGCTGGTGGCCGCCACCACCTCGGTCGTACTGCTGGCCTTCCTCTTCCCGGCTGCCTCGCTGGTGGCCCGGGTGGCGGCCTCGCGGGCCGTCGACATCGGGGAACAGCAGCTGCAGTCCCTGATCCCGATCGTGGCGCTCGCCCCGGGCCCGGACGCCGTGGCACCCGCGGTGCAGCGTGCCGCGGCCGCCGGCACGGTCCTCGCGGTCACCTGGCCGGACGGCGCGGTACTGGGCGACCCGGCAGCGGTGGGAGCCGGCCCCGCACCGAGCACCGCCGGCAGCACGACGACGCCGGCCGGCACCCGCATCGTGCAACCGGTGACCCGAGCCGGGGACGGCACCGCGGTGATCAGCGTGCTGGTGCCCACCACGCAGCTGCGGGCCGGGGTGGCCCGCACCTGGCTCGTGCTGGCCGGGTTGGGCGTGCTGCTGTTCGCCCTCGCCCTGGCGCTGGCCGACCGCGTGGCGCGCTCGATGACCCGCCCGGTGGACGAGCTGGCCGCCACCGCGGATCGCCTGGGTGCCGGGGACCTGACCGCGCGGACCCGACCGGCCGGCCCGCCCGAGGTGCGGGCCGTCGGGGTGGCGGTGAACCGGCTGGCCGACCGCATCGGGGAACTGCTCGCCGCCGAGCGGGAGGCCGCCGCCGATCTGGCGCACCGGCTGCGCACACCGCTCACGGCCCTGCGGCTGGACGTCGACGGCCTCCGGTCGCCCAGCGAGCGGGAGCGCCTGATGGACGACGTCGACCAGCTCGCGCGCACCGTGGACGCGGTCATCCGGGAAGCCCGGCGGCCGGTCCGCGAGGGCCTGGGGACCGGCTGCGACGCGGTGGCCGTGGTCAGCGAGCGGGTCCGCTTCTGGTCGGTGCTGGCAGAGGAGGAGCGGCGGCCGGTCGCCGTCATCCTCGCCGACGGGGAACTCCCGGTCCGGGTCGCCCGGGCCGACCTCGCGGCCGCGGTGGACGCGTTGCTGGGCAACGTGTTCGCGCACACGCCGGAGGGCACCGCTTTCCGGGTGCAGGTGAGGGGTCGACCTGGTGGCGGTGCGGAGGTCGTCGTCGCCGACGACGGCCCCGGCCTGCCGGCCGGGGTGGTGCCCGAGCGTGGGCTCTCCGGTGCCGGCTCGACCGGTCTGGGGCTGGACATCGCCCGCCGCACGGCCGTGGCCGCCGGTGGCGGCCTGCGGATCTCGGACGCACCCGGCACCGAGGTGGTGCTCTCGCTGGGGGCTCCGACCGGTTGACGCCCCGGCCGCCACCGGATGACCGGCGTCACCCGGTCACCCGATCACCGGATCACCGGATCACCGGATCACCGGATCGTTCGTGCCACAGCTTGTCGGTGTCGTGCAGGCCCCGTTCGATCCCGGTGAGGGCCACGTGCACCGGGATGCCGGGCCGCCCGCCGACCTTGACCAGGAAGTTCCCGCGCCCCGGCGGAGTCGCCGGGACCCCGGGGGCCGGGTCCCACGCCGGCGGGTCCTGCCACCCGACGAGCAGCTGCTGCTCGGCCCGGGACAGCGATACGGCCTGCCCCAGCATGCCCATCTCCGCGGCGGGCAGCCCCCCGCAGATCACCATCCCGGCGCGTTCCACGAAGCCCCGCGCCTTCATCCGATCGGCCTCGCTGCCCAGCGCCAGCAGGTCGCTCATGGTGTGGCTCACCATCGCGACCCCGACGCCCCGCTGCCGGTTCAGCCGGGTGAGGGCATCCACCCGGTCGACCATCCCCCGCCCGGCCCGGAGCACCCGCCACAACTCGTCGAGCACCACGAAGTGGTGCCGGCGGGCCTCCAGCCCGGCGTCGGCCAGGGCGTGGGCCACGGTGACCGCACCGAACCCGTGGCTCCAGCAGGCCAGCAGCACGGCGGCCTGCAGGTCAGCCTGGGCGTCGTCGATGCCCGACACGTCGAACACCACCGGCACGTCCCGGCGCATCGGGGTGGTCGTGGGCTCGGCGAACACCCGCCCCAGCCGGCCACCGTCGACCAGCCCGATCAGGGTCGCCTCCAGGTCCTCAGTGATCTGGTCGTAGCGCTCCCGGTCACCCCGGTCCAGGGCCGCAGCCCGCACGTCGGCGGGTGCGGCCCGGAGCACCTGCAGCAGGTGCGACAGCGTGGGCGGGCCGAACCGGTCGCTGTCGTGCATGTCGTCGAGCACCAACAGCGCCCGGTCCAGCACGGTCTCCTCGCGGTCGCTGGGGGGCGCACCGCGCATGACCGTCATGAGGGCCGCCACGGTGGTGTGCCGCCGGGCGTGCGCCTCGCCCAGCAAGCGGGTGCGCGCCTCCCCCGTCAGCCGGCGGGCCGCCGCCCGGGACTCCCCCGGGTCCAGCACGTTGAGGTGCCCGCGGCCGGGGCCCAGGGCCACGACCTGGCCACCGATGGCCCGCACCAGGTCCACGTAATCGGGCTTGAGATCCCCCAGGACCAGCGGCAGCACGCCGTAGCCGGCCAGCCCCAGAGCCATCCGGCGCACCACGGTGGATTTGCCCAGCCCCGGCCGGCCCAGCACGAACGCCGAGGGGTTGCTGATCAACCTGGCCCGCTGGAACCAGCTGATCGGGTCGCAGCACAGCGTTGCCCCGGTGCGCAGGTCCCGGCCCAGCGGGACACCGGTCATCGGCGTTCCGGTCCCGGCGGCGAACGGCCACAACCCGCAGGCCTGCACCGTGGTGGCGCGCCACTCGTCGGCTGCCTGGACCTGCACCGCCGCGCCCCGGTAGCGCCCGGCCCAGCCGCGCGGGCCCGGACCCTGGCCGGAGCTGCGGGGGCCGGAGCCGGCCCGCCGGCCGCCGGTCACAGGGCGCCCCGGAACTCTGCCGGCACGCTGAGGTGCGCGGGCAGCACCAGCCCCAGCGGCAGGGCTGCGACGAAGGCCGAGTCCTGCGACCCGTAGACCGGCCGCAGCTGCACCCGGGCGGTTGCCGACAGGGTGTCCACGGCGGCCCGGGCAGCATCCAGGGCCAGCGCCGCACCCGAGCCGTCAGCGGTGTCCAACCCCACGGGGTCCAGGACCGTCGCCGTGACCAGCATGCCGAGGTCTACCAGCCCGGCCCCGCGGGCCTCCTCCTCGGCCGTGCGGGCAGCTGCCCGCTGCTCGGCCAGCGCCCGGGCGCTGGGCCGGCCTGCCGAGCCCACCCGGAAGTCGGCGTTGCGCCTGTCGTGCTCGACCACCCGGGCGGCCCGCCCGGCATCCAGTGGCCGGTACAGCAACGTCACCCGCTTGCGGTCGACGTCCGGGTGCGGGGAGAGCAGGTCGGTCAGCACCGAGGAGAACACCTCCCCCCGCGGTGCCCCGGTCATCGACCAGGTGACCGACCAGGCACCGTCGTGGCGGTACTCGCCCCAGCCGGCCTGGGCGGCCATCGGACCGACGTCGGTCCAGGACAACCCGGGGGCCGCACCGTCGCTGTGCGCCTCGTCCAGCAGGCGAGCCACCGCCGGGTCGTAGGCGGTACGGACCACCTCGCACAGCTGCTGCGCCGCCACCGGGCGGACCGCCCCCGCCCCGGTCGCCGCCAACCGCTGGGTGAGTCCGGGCAGCCTGGTCGCCAGGTCCCGGGCGACGTCCTCCAGACCCCGCCGGCCACCGCCACGCCCGGTCCCCGACAGGGTGAGCGCGACGTACGCGGTCACGGTCGCCGAGCCGACCGGGTAGTCCCGGACCACCTCGGCGAGCATGGCGCGGGCCACGGCCGGGGCACCGGGCACCGACGCGGAGCCCACCTCACGCCGCAACCGGGCGCCGGAGTCCGGGGCCGTCTCCACGGTCACCGATGCCGCCACCACCCCGGGTTCGCTGCCCAGTCCGGTCAGCCAGGCACCCCAGTGCGCCACCCAGGTGTCGACCTGGTCGGCGTCGACCAGCGACGCACCGTCGGGCTCGGTGGCGAAGACGACGGTGTGGTGCCGGGTGGCCGGCACGGTGACCAGCGCGAACGGGCGGCCGTAGGAGTCCTGCCACTCGCTGAGGCGCGACGCTGCCGCCAGCCCGGGCAGCTGGCAGGTGCCCCACGGCACCCGGCCCAGCGGCCCGGAGCGGTAGATGTGTGCGCGACGGCGCCGGGTCCGGCGCCAGCCGAGCCGCGCGACCAGGCGGTCCAGCCCGGAGCGGTGGTGCCGGTCCCGGACGACGAGCAGCACCAGCAGCAGCGCGCTGCCCCCGGCCACCGCGCTGGCCCAGACCAGGCCACCGACGGCCAGCGCCGCGATGACCGCGATGGCGGCAACCAGCAGCAGCCCGGTGCCCAGGGTTCCCAGCGCGCCCAGTCCCGCGCCGGCGGGTCGCCGCCAGTTGCCGTAGGTCCGGGCCGGCTGGGGTGGGGCCTGCACGGTCGTCATCGGGACACCTCTGCACGGAAGCCGGGCCGGGCCGGGCGCAGCTCTCGGCCGGTGACCCCCCGGCCGAGCGCCTGGCCGGTCACCAGCGGGGGCGGTGGTCCGGCCGGGGTGGGCGAGCCCCCGGGCTCGGGGAGCACCCGGATGGCGGTGGACCGGGCGTAGCTGGTGCCGACCGCACCGGCGGGCAAGGGCCGGGCGCCGCTGGGGGCTGCGCCCCCGTCCGCCGCGGCTGCGGAGCTGCCGCGGGCCAGGGCGGTGGCCACGGCGGGGCTGAGCAGCCGGAGCAGGGCCGGCAGGCAACCGACCACCAGCACCAGCGACGCGACACCGGTCAGGCTGCGCACCAGCGGGTCGGTGGCCCCCGGCGCGGCGGGCGAGACCCGGAAGGCGACGGTGAGGACGAGCGCGGCCGCCGGCTGCACCAGCACCAGGGCGGCCAGCCAGGACGTCGCCCGGGTGAAGGCGCTCCGGCCGGTCTCGGTGTTCATGGCCGAGGCAGTCAGCGGGAGCACCCCGGTGAGGACGACGACGGCGGCCAGCCGGGCGACCAGCAGGAGGACCTGGGCGGTGACCGCCAGCACGGCCGCGCCGTCCACCAGCACCCCCAGCACCGGCGTGAGGTCGGCGGTCCCGTCGGTGGCCAGCAGACCGGTGAGGCTGGCACCCAGGTCGTCGGTGGCCCGGTCGAGCA
The DNA here is from genome assembly GCA_963759905.1 of uncultured Actinomycetota bacterium. Taxonomy (GTDB): domain Bacteria; phylum Actinomycetota; class Actinomycetes; order Mycobacteriales; family Geodermatophilaceae; genus Klenkia. The sequence continues at coordinate 323,072 of CAVXBD010000005.1, read as the reverse complement.
CCCAGCGGGCGAACCCGTCGGCGGCGGCGACCGCCAGGCTCACCGCCGCCAGGCCGGCACTGGACACCAGCACCAGGGTGCCCAGGCCGCGTCCCAGCTGGGCCGCCGGTTGCCCGCGCCGTTCCCAGGCCATCCGGCCGCCGGCGATCAGCACCGAGGTCACCGCGGCCGCGCCCAGGTACCAGGTCAGCGAACCGGAGACGGTGGCCACCGCGCCCTCGTCCACGGTGGCGGTCCCACCGCCCCATACCCGGGTGAGCGCGCCGAGGGCATCGGCCACCGCCTGGTGCACGCCCTCGGCGAGCACGCGCAGGGGGTCGACAGTGCCCGTCTCGGGCACTCCGACACCCGCCGGCGGCAGGCTGGGGTCCGGGAAGACGGCGGCCGGGTCGGTGGTCACCGGGGCCACGTCGACGCCGGAGGCGGGGTCCGGCGGCGGCTGGGGCGTGGGCATCGCCGGGTCGGGGGCCACGGCGTCACACCAGGGCGGCGACCAGCGCCGACGCCGAGCCCACCAGCACCGCCCCGCCCAGCACGTACGCCAGGTCCACCGCGAACTGGGTGCCCGGGCCACCCCGCCGGTGGGCCACCGCCATGCTGCCGCCGACGACGAGGACCCCGACGACGCACAGCGCCAGCACCACCCAGGCCACCCACTGCACGATCGTGGTGATGCCCTCCGCCCCCGGCGGGGCGACGCCCTGGCCGGGATCCAGGACGGCCAGCACCAGATCGGCCGGGCGGGCCGCTGCCAGCAGTGCGGTCATCACGTCGCCTCCACGCAGGGTCGGTCGTCGTCCGGGGAGCTCGTGGCGGGGCCGGCTGCGTCCTCGAGCCGGTCGGCGAGTCCGGCCACCAGGCGCCGGTAGGCGCCCGGTGCGTCCTGGAGCACCGGGGGCGCACCGCGCCGCCACTCCTCGACCCAGGGCAGCTCCCAGCAGGCCGGGACGCCGCCGCCCACCAGCCGGCTGAGCTGGCGAAGCGGCCGGGGCAGCCGACCGGGGGCATCCGCCACCACGACCAGGCCCAGCAGTTCGACACCGTCGACCAGCCCGGCGGCCCACTCGGTCATGGCCCGCTGCGCCGTTCGCAAGCCCTCGGCGTGGCTCCGCGCGACCAGCACGACCGGGATGCGCGTCTGCGGACCGGGCGGCAGCGCCGGCCAGGCCCCCCTCAAGGCGACGCTGCCGGGAGCCAGGGTCTCCAGCGTCCCGGCTCCGGACCCACCGTGCGTACCCAGCCAGCACAGCGAGGCGGTGGCGGTCAGCACCGTCCGGGACATCCGGTGCCCGGTCGCTGGTAGGGGGACGACCCCTGCCTGCGGGCCCGTCGGTCCCTGCGGTCGACCGGCGAGCGGTCGCGCGGCCGGCGGGGCAGCCGGCGCGGCCGGCGAGAGGGCCACCGGGAGCTCGGGTTCGGACGCCAGCAGGGCGGCCACGATACGACGGCCGGCAGCGACCACGGTCATCCCTTCCACCCAGGTGGGACCCGGTCTCCCACCACTGGGAACAACGGTCGTGGCTGCCCCCGGGCCGGACAACGCCCGACTTTGGGGGTCCTCGGACGGGTCGCTGCGTCGTCTACTCGGACGGAGCGTCTGCACCCCGCAGGCGTGCGCCCCGTCGGCCCGACGCAGCGGAGCCGCGCAACCGTGAGGACGTCGCGTGACCGTCAGCCGCCCCCACCGGAGCCCGGCACGGCCCGCCCTCGTGACGGCCCTCCTGGCGTGCCTGCTCACCGGGTCCGCCTGCGCGGGCGGGGCCACCTCGGGGTTGTCCGACCCGGCGCAACCCGCCGGAGTGGCCGACACCTCGCCCGGTCAGACCGCGCGCCCGCACGTGCCCGCGGACGCCGGGCTGCCCACGGCGGTGCCCGCGATGGAGCCGGGACCGGCCGCGACCGCCGGCGCGCTGGCCACGGCCGGAGCCGCCGTCACCGCGTTCACCCGCCGGGACCTGGGCCCCGAGCCCTGGTGGGCGGGCGTGCTGCCCTTCCTCTCCCCCCGGGCCGCGCAGGCCTACCTCGGCACCGATCCCGCGCTGGTGCCGGCCGGGGAGGTCGTCGGCGAACCGACCGCGGGCCCGAGCCCCAGCGACCTGCTGGCGGTGGTCACCGTGCCCACCGACACCGGGGCGTGCTCGGTGCTGCTGAGCCGCACGGATGACGGCACCGGCTGGCAGGTGGAGCGTCTCAGCTGGGCCGCGGCCGGGACGGTGACGGGATGAGGCGGCATCGCAGCTGGGTCCTGCTGCTGGCCGCGTCCCTGCCGCTGCTGCTCGCCGGGGGGTTGATCGGATGGGTCCTGCTGCTCGGTCCACCGGCGCCGGTCGGGGCCGGCTGCCGGGCCGTGCCCGGGACGGCGACCGCCGGCAGGTCGGTCGAGCCCGTCCCCGTCCCGGGCTGGACCGGCGAGCAGGTGCAGAACGCCGCGGCCGTGGTGCGCGCCGGGCAGGCCCTGGGTGTGCCGGGCCGCGGTCTGGTGATCGGGGTGATGACGGCGATGGGCGAGTCCTCGCTGCTCGCGGTCGACCACGGGGACGCGGCCGGTCCGGACTCCCGCGGGCTGTTCCAGCAGCGGGACAACGGGGCCTGGGGCAGCTACGCCGACCGGATGGACCCCACCACCTCGGCGACGGCCTTCTTCCGGGCACTGCTGGCGGTCCCGGGTTGGGAGTCCTTGCCCCCGACCATCGCCGCCCACCGCACCCAGCACAACGCCGATCCCTGGCACTACGCATCCTGGTGGGACGCCGCCCTGGCCCTGGTGGGGGCGATCAGCGGCGCCCCGCTGGCCGGGATGGCACCGGGGACTGGTGCCGCCGCGTGCACCGCGGCCAGTCCCGTCCTGCGGGTCGCATCCGGTGGCTGGGCGGCCCCGGCCGACGGGCCGCTGACCAGCGGCTTCGGGGTCCGCCCCGACCCCACCGGGAGTGGCGCGCAGCTGCATGCGGGAATCGACCTGGCGCCGGGTTGCGGCGCCCCGATCGTGGCGGCCGGGCCCGGAACCGTGGTCCGCGCCGGGCCGGCCGGTGGGTACGGCAACCTCGTCGTCGTCGACCACGGCGGCGGCGTGCTCACCCGCTACGGGCACATGACCGACGACGGGATCCTGGTCGTGGTCGGCCAACCCGTGGCGGCCGGGCAGCAACTGGCCCGCGTCGGCAGCGCCGGGGACTCCACCGGCTGCCACCTGCACCTGGAGGTCCTGCTGGACGGGGTGCACGTCGATCCCGAAGGTTTCCTCGCCGGGCACGGGATCAGCTGGTCTGCCGGCGCCGGCCTCCCCCGATGAGGGGATGGCGGGCCCCGGGGCTGGCGCCCGACCATGTCGACGCGCGACATCCCCGCCAGATGTGAGGACGACCATGGCAAGGCTCGATCAGTCCCCCCACCCCGTGCTGAACCGCGGGGTCAGCCGACGCAACCTGCTGCGCGGCGCTGCCATGGGCGCCGCGGCGGCGCCCGTCCTGGGCCGCACCGGCCTCGGCCACGCGGCGCCACCCACCACCACCCCGACGTGGCAGCACGCGGTGGGTGCCCCGCGCGGGGCCGACATCGCGGTGTCGGCGGGGCGGGACCAGGAGGGCCGGTTCGGCATGATGTTCAAGAAGCTGCCCGCCTACTCGGCACCCGATGCGCTGCTCGGGCAGCTCGCCCGGGCCATGGCCGACCCCCGGGCGATGGGGCAGGACCCCAGCAACGGCGACGCCGGGGACAACCCCGAGGTGACCGGCGGGTACACCTTCCTGGGCCAGTTCCTCGACCACGACATCACCCGAGATGCCACCCCGATCGCCGACCAGCAGGCCGACCCCAAGGCGCTGCGGAACTTCGACACGCCCTTCTTCGACCTGGGCTCGGTGTACGGCCGCGGTCCCGCCGCGGATCCCCAGCTCTACGACCCCGCCCGGCCGGGGTGGCTCGCGATCGGCGACCACGACGGGGTGCCGGACCTGCCCCGCACCGGCGACGGCGGAGCCGTGCTGGGGGACCCCCGCAACGACGAGAACATCATCATCGCCCAGCTGCATGCCGGCTTCCTGCACTTCCACAACGCCCTGATGGCGGAGAAGCGCTCCTTCACCGAGGCCCAGCGCCTGACCCAGTGGCACTACCAGTGGCTGCTGGTGCACGAGTTCCTGCCGCGCATCGTGGGGCAGCAGCTCACCGACCAGCTGCTGGCCCAGGGCAGCAAGATCCGGTTCTACAAGCCCAAGAACCCCAACCGCCCGATGATCCCGCTGGAGTTCTCGGTCGCCGCCTACCGGTTCGGGCACAGCATGATCCGGCCGGAGTACGAGATGAACGACGCGCACACCGGCCCGGTGTTCCCGCACCCGGACGACCGGCGGGACAGCCTGGTGGGCGGGCGTCCCGTGCCCCGGACCTACCGGGCGGACTGGACCTACTTCTTCGACGTGCCCGGCCGCCCGCGCCCCGAGGGTCTGAACCTGTCCCGGCGGATGGACACCCAGCTGTCGGCGCCGCTGCACGACCTGCCGGGCACCGTGGTGTCCCGGTCCAGCGTCCCGCTGTACACCGACCTGGCTGAGCGCAACCTGCTGCGCGGGGTGCGGCTGGGCCTGCCGGCCGGCCAGGACGTCGCAGCGGAACTGGGCCAACGACCGCTCAGCAACGCCGAGCTCGGGCTGACCGACCCGGGCTGGCGCGGCAAGGCGCCCCTGTGGTTCTACGTGCTGAAGGAGGCCGAGCTGCTCACCTCCGGGATTCGGATGGGGCCGGTGGGGGGTTCCATCATCGCCGGCACCATGCTCTCCCTGCTGGCCCTGGACCGGACGAGCTACGTCAACGTCAGCCCGGGGTGGCGGCCGCAGGCCGGGCCGTTCACCGTAGGGCACTTCCTGCAGCGGGCGGGCGTGGCCTGACCGCCACCGGCCCTGCCGGCGCCGGCGCCGGGGGTGCCGCCCGCGCGGACCTCGGCGGGGCTCGGCGCTGCGGACGGCGTCGGTAGCAGGGTCCCCGCCGGGGCCGGCGACAGGTCACGCTGTCGGCGTCGGTCACCGGGGCCGTAGCGTTGCGGCCATGAGCCGCACGCACCCCGAGCTGAAGACGCCTCCGCCCCTCCCCGAGGGGGGCCTGCGGGTGGTGGCCCTGGGGGGTCTCGGCGAGATCGGCCGCAACATGACGGTCTTCGAGTTCGACGGCCGGCTGCTGGTCGTGGACTGCGGGGTGCTCTTCCCCGAGGAGCACCAGCCCGGCGTCGACGTGATCCTCCCCGACTTCACCTCCATCCGGGACCGGATGGACGACATCGAGGCCATCGTGCTGACCCACGGGCACGAGGACCACATCGGTGGCGTGCCGTACCTGCTGCGCGAGCGCCGGGACATCCCCCTGGTCGGGTCGAAGCTCACCCTGGCGTTCATCAAGGCCAAGCTGGAGGAGCACCGCATCAAGCCGGTCACCCGCGAGGTCGCCGAGGGCGACGCGCTGACCTTCGGCCCGTTCGCCACCGAGTTCCTCGCGGTCAACCACTCCATCCCCGACGCGCTGGCGGTCGCCATCCGCACGCCGGCGGGCCTCGTGCTGCACACCGGTGACTTCAAGATGGACCAGTTCCCGCTGGACCGCCGGATCACCGACCTGCGCGGTTTCTCCCGGCTCGGCGAGGAGGGGGTGGACCTGTTCCTCACCGACTCCACCAACGCCGAGGTGCCCGGCTTCACCACCAGCGAGGGCGAGCTCACCCCGGCCATCGAGACCGTGTTCCGCACCGCGCCCAAGCGGGTCATCGTCTCCAGCTTCGCCAGCCACGTGCACCGCATCCAGCAGGTGCTCAACGCCGCGCACGCGCACGGCCGCAAGGTGGCGTTCGTGGGCCGCTCGATGGTCCGCAACATGGGCATCGCCCGGGAGCTGGGCTACCTGGACGTGCCCAAGGGGCTGGTGGTGGATCTCAAGCAGATGGACAAGCTGCCGCCGGACCAGGTGTGCGTGATCTGCACCGGCTCGCAGGGCGAGCCGATGGCCGCGCTGTCCCGGATGGCCAACCGGGACCACGTCATCCGGATCTCCGAGGGCGACACCGTGCTGCTGGCCAGCTCGCTGATCCCGGGCAACGAGAACGCGATCTACCGGATCATCAACGAGCTCACCCGTTGGGGTGCCAACGTGGTGCACAAGGGCAACGCCAAGGTGCACGTGTCCGGGCACGCCAGCGCCGGGGAGCTCGTCTACTGCTACAACATCGTCAAGCCGCGCAACGTGATGCCGGTGCACGGCGAGTGGCGGCACCTCAAGGCCAACGGCGAGCTGGCGATCAAGACCGGCGTGCACCCCCGCGGGGTGGTGCTCGCCGAGGACGGCAACGTCGTCGACCTGGTGGACGGGCGGGTCCGGATCACCGGCAAGGTCAGCGCCGGCAACGTCTACGTCGACGGTGCGACCGTCGGCGGCGCCACCGAGGCCTCGCTGAAGGACCGGCGCAACCTGGCCGAGGAGGGCGTGATCACCGTCGTCGCGATCGTCGACGCCGACACCGGCCTGCTCGCCGAGACCCCGGACTTCCTGGCCCGCGGCTTCGTGCACGACGAGGCCACGTTCGACTCCGTGGTGCCGCTGATCGAGAAGGCGCTGGCCAAGGCGGCCGAGGAGGGTGTCGGTGGGGCGCTGCAGCTGGAGCAGCTGATCACCCGGGCCGTCGCCGGCTGGGCCAACCGCAACGGCCGGCGCAGCCCGATGATCATCCCGGTGGTCATCGACGCCTGACCGGTGGCACCGCCGCTGCGCGGGCGAGGGACGACGACCGGCACCCGGTGGGTGCCGGTCGTCGGCTCGTGCGGACCTGCGGTCAGGCCGCCTGGCCGTACCAGCTCGTCAGCAGCCGTTGTCGCACCGCGGCCGGCAGCGCCCCCCAGCGCAGCAGCGCGGCCCGGGCCGGCAGCTGGCTGGCCGCGGCCAGTCGCCCCAGCTCGCGGACCCGGTGCAGGGGTGGGTTCACCGGATGGCGTCCGCCGACCAGGCGCAGGTGGGCCACGGTCTCGGACAGGGAGTCGTACGCCGCCGTGATCGCGGCCTGGTGCGCGGGGTCGAACCACTGCGGGCTACGCCCGTGGGTTCCGACGGAGGCTGCCGGAGCGCTCATGCGCCTCTCATCGGCACTGCACAGGCCCATCGTGACCATCGTGACCATCGCGCGGCCCGTCGCGGCCGCAGTGGACTTCAGGCGCCCCGTCGGGCGCTGACCCTCGGTGTGGCAGGGTGCTGCGCCGTGGTCACCGTCCTGTCCATCCAGTCGCACGTCGCCTACGGGCACGTCGGCAACGCCTCGGCCGTGTTCCCGCTGCAACGGCTGGGACACGAGGTCTGGCCGGTGCACACCGTCCAGTTCTCCAACCACACCGGGTACGGGGCCTGGACCGGTCGGGTCTTCGACGGCCAGGCGGTCGAGGAGGTCGTGGCCGGGATCGCCGACCGCGGGGTGCTGGGCAGCTGCGACGCCGTGCTGTCGGGCTACCTCGGCTCGGCCGACATCGGTCACGCCGTGGTGCAGGCAGTCCAGCGGGTGCGGGCGGCCAACCCGGCGGCGGTCTACTGCTGCGACCCGGTGATCGGCGACGTGGGCCGCGGGGTGTTCGTCCGCCCGGGGGTCGCCGAGCTCCTGCGGGACACCGCCGTCCCGGCCGCCGACGTCGTCACCCCCAACCACTACGAGCTGGACCTGCTCACCGGCCGCAGCACCGGCACGCTGGCCCAGGTCACCGATGCGGTCGCCGCCCTGCAGGCCACCGGTCCACGGGTGGTGCTGACCACCTCGGTGGACGTGGCGGACACCCCGGCCGACGCGGTGGACCTGCTGGCCAGCGAGGGCGGCCGGCACTGGCGGGTGCGGACCCCCAAGCTGGGCGTCGCGGTGAACGGCGCCGGGGACGCCATCGCCGCGCTGTTCCTGGCGCACTGGCTGTCCACCGGATCCGCCGCGCAGGCGCTCGGCCGGGCCGCCGCCTCGGTCTTCGGTCTGCTGCACGCGACCGAGGCGGCGGGTAGCCGGGAGATCCTGCTGGTGCAGGCCCAGCATGAGTTCGTGACCCCGAGCCGGACGTTCGCGGTCACCGAACTCTGACCGCCGGGTGCTCAGGTGGCGAGGAAGGCGCTGGCAGCGACCCGCACCACCTCACCGCGGCCGGCCGGCAGCCCGACCAGGGTCGCGACGCTCCACGCCGACACGTAGAGCCGGTCGTGCCGCAGCAGCAGCCCCGATGGCATGGTCACGTGGGCCACCGACCGGGCCCCGTCGGGGTCGATCCGCACCACCTGGCCGACCGTGGAGGGGTCGAAGCCCGGTCCGGGTTCACCCTCGGGCGCCCCGGCGAACACGTCGGACACGTACACCTCACCGTGCCGGCCCACCGCGATACCGGTCGGGCTGTCCAGGCCCTCGATCACCCGGACCACCTCGCCCTGCTGGGTGAGCACGTAGACCCGGCCGGCGCCGGGCACCAGCGCACCCAGCGTGCTGACGTAGAGCAGCCCGTCCCGGCCCTCCACGATGCCGGTCGGCACCGGGTCGCAGCCCACGGTCCCCGGGTTGTTCGGCTCGTCCCCGCAGGCCTTCACCTCGTCGGGGGTGACCAGCGGGGGCACGAAGAAGGTGCTGACCTGCCCGCTCCACGGGTCGACGGCGAGCACGTCGTTGGCCCCGGCATCCGCGACCAGCACCCGCTTGCGCTGGGCCAGCACCGCGAAGGGGTTGCTGAGGGAGTCCACCGGCTGGCCGTCGACGAACTGGACCTGGCCGTCGGGGTTGTTGGCCAGCTCGTAGGCCTCCAGGTCCACCGTGGCCAGCACCGGACCGTTCGGCCGGGCCACCAGCAGCGATGCGGTGGCGGCGTCGGCCGGCACCGGGAAGGGCCCGGGCGGCTCGTCCGGGGGCGGCGGCCCTCCGACCGCGACGTAGAGCAGGCCGCGCCGGTAGTCCACGCCCTGCGGGTAGGCCAGCCCGTCCAGCAGGGTGGTCACCGTGCCGCTGCGCGGGTTCACCGAGGACACCTGGCCGCTGTCGCTCTCGGCCACCAGCACCTGGTTGCCGCGATAGTCGGCGAGCTGGCGGGGACCGTCCAGCCCACCGGCCACCGTCTGCACCGGGGGGCCGTCCCCCGCCGCCGCCGGCGAAGCCGGGCGTGGCGGGGGTCAGGACGAGGGTGGCGACGGCCAGGCCGACGACCGTCGGGCGGGAGATCTTCACGTGGTCCTCCTGTGCGGATGGCATGGGCCCCCCGTGCGCCCCCCGCGTGGCGCACACCGTGCTCCCGGCACCGGGCGGCCTCAACCCCCGCCGTGCGGCCCGTTTCCCCGCTGGGCGCGGCGTCGCTCACCGTGCACCCGTCCCGGCGCGCCCCGTACCGCAGCCGGACACAACGGTGCGGTCGGTCAGTCGGCGCTGCGCTGGAAGAGCCGGGACAGCACGATCTCGGTCTGCGTCCCGGTCACATCGGGCAGCGCCCGGATCCGCTGGATGGTCGCCTCCAGGTGCCGGACGTCGCGGGCCAGCACGTGCACCACGGCATCGGCCACCCCGGAGACGGTCCAGGCGCTCACCACCTCGGGGATCGCGGTGTAGTCCGCCCGCAACCGGGACGGCGACACCACCCCGTTGTAGGACACCTCCACGTAGGCCTCGGTGTCCCAGCCGAGGGCCTGCGGGTCCACGATCGCGGTGAAGCCGCTGATCGCACCGGCGGCCAGCAACCGGTCGACCCGGCGCTTGGCGGCCGGCGCGGACAACCCGACGGCGGCGCCCACCTCGGCGAACGTGGCCCGGCCGTCGCGCCGCAGGCAGGCCACGATGCCCCGGTCGATGTCGTCGAAGGCGTCCACCCCATGATCGTTGCACCTGCCACACCGTGAACGCAACGAATCGTCACCTACACGCAGGTGTCGGGTATCGACTGCGTGAACGGGGGCCCCTACCGTTCAGGGCACCACCCCCGCACGACCCCCAGGAGTACCCCTGTGTCCGCAGCGATCCTGCAGTCCACCCCGCCCGTCACCCACCCGGCGCAGCCCGCCCCGGTGGTGGTCTCGTCCCAGCCCGCGCCGGTGGCCGAGCGCGCCGCCAGCACCCGGCACTACCTGATGTGCCCGCCCACCCACTTCGACGTGCGCTACGCGATCAATCCCTGGATGCAGCCGGGCGCCCCGGTGGACCGGGGGCTGGCCGGGCGCCAGTGGGAGGACCTGGTGGCGGTGTTCGAGAGCCTGGGGCACCGGGTCGACCGGCTGGACCCGGCCGTCGACCTCCCGGACATGGTCTTCGCGGCCAACGGCGCCACCGTGGTGGACGGGGTGGCCTACGGCGCGTCGTTCGTGCACCCCGAGCGGCAGCCCGAGGCCGAGCTGCACCGGACCGCCCTGGAGCAGGCGGGGGTGCCGGTGCACGTGCCCACCCACGTCAACGAGGGCGAGGGCGACTTCACCGTCGTGGGTGATCTGGTGCTGGCCGGTACCGGCTTCCGGACCTCGGTGGCGGCGCACCGGGAGGCCCAGGAGCTCTTCGGCCGGCCGGTGATCACCCTGGAGCTGGTCGATCCGCGCTTCTACCACCTGGACACCGCGCTCGCGGCTCTCGACGAGCACACCGTGGCCTGGTTCCCGCCGGCCTTCTCGGCCGGCAGCCAGGGCGTCGTCCGGACGCTGTTCCCGGACGCGGTGGAGGCCGAGGAGGCCGACGCGCTGGTGCTGGGGTTGAACCTGGTCTCCGACGGCCGGCACGTCGTGCTGCCGGCCGCCGCCACCGGGCTGGCCGAGCAGCTGGCCGGGCGGGGCTGGCTGCCCATCGGGGTCGACCTGTCCGAGCTGCTGAAGGCCGGGGGCAGCGTGAAGTGCTGCACCCAGGAACTGCGTCCGCGCCGGACCGACGCCGGCTGACCGGACCGGAGGCTCAGGCCTGGTCCGGCAGCTGCTCGGCCAGCCGGCGGACGTCGGCCTCCGTGGCCGGTTCCAGCGGCAGGTGCGGCAGCACGCCCAGCACCTCGTCCCGCTCGAGGCCCTCGCCGACCAGCGCGTCCAGCACCCGGTCCGCGGCCGAGGGCGGCACCGGCGTGGGCAGGCCGTCCAGGGCCGCGGTGGCCAGGAAGATGGCCCCGGCCAGCTCGTCGGGGCGCAGGGGCGGCGCCGGGGCCACCGGGGCGGCCTGCCGGGTGAGCGCCTCGGCGGCCCGCACCAGCGACAGCGGTACGCCCTCGGCCTCCACCAGGACCAGCGGGGTGTCCCCGATCGCAGCCAGCACCAGGTGCTCGGCGTCGATCCGCAGCGGGGCCTCCCACTCCCCCGCCCGGACCACCGCCGCGACGTCGGCGGGTGGCTCACCCACCTCCTCGGCCAGCTCGGCCCAGGCCGCGGGGCGGGCCCGGCGCAGCCGCTCGCCGGCCTGCACGCAGGTCTGCAGCACGAACGGATCCAGCACCTCGACGTCGAACCGGTCGGCGTACAGCACCCCCCGGCCGTCCACCATGTTCAGCGCGTCCCGGAAGCTGCCCGGCCGGGCGTCGCCCAGGTCCAGCCGGCCACCCTCCTCGTCGGCCAGCGACTGACCGTTCTCCGCCCGCACCCCGACCGTCGTCCCGCTGGCGGTGAGCCGGCCACGCCGGCGCAGGTGGTGCGGGCGGTCGCTGGTCCCGACCGCCCAGGCGCATGCCTCGGCGATCAGCTCGGCGCCACGCTCGCGGAGGACCTCACGGGTGAGCAGGGACATCTCGTCGATCTCGAACACACCGGCGATGGTTCCCCGGTGCAGGGCCCGGCATGCCCGCGCGTCAGCCCAGCAGGGTGTGCTTCAGCTCGGCGGCCTCGGTGCGCACCTGGGCCAGGATCAGCCGCAGGTCGGTCTCGGAGACCCGGTTGCAGGTCAGCCGCTCGATCCGCTCGGGCACGTGGCCGGGCCGGGTGGCCCGCCAGGTGATCTCCAGCGCCCCGCGCAGCAGCGCCCCGGCCGGTGAGGCCAGGTCGTCGACCTCGGCCACCGGGGCGGCCAGCGTCTCCGGGAAGGCCCAGCGCTGCATCGCCAGCGCGGTGAGCTGCAGGGCATCCATGCCGTAGCGCTGCACCTCGGCCATCCGCCGGGCCGCCGGGGACGGTCCGGCCTCGCGGACCGCGTCGTACCCCTCCCGGTCGTGGTGGTGCAGCAGGGCCACCCCGAGCTGGGACAGCAGCCCCATGCACAGCGCGTCCTGGGGGCGGCTGCCCAGCCGTGGCGCCAGGGCGGACGCCGCCAGCGCCAGGTGGGTGCTCACCGTCCAGTAGTCCTCGGGCAGCTGCGCGGCGTCCTGGGTGTCGGTCAGCGCGACGGTCGCCATCGACCGGACGACGCCGAACCCCACCACGGCGATCCCGAACTGCAGGGACGCCACCCGCCCGCGCATCCCGTAGTAGGCGGAGTTGGCCAGCTTGAGCACCCGGCCCGAGAGCGCCGGGTCCGCGGCCAGCAGCCGGGCGACGTCCCGGGCACCGGTGTTCTCGCCGTCGGTCAGCGCCACGATCTGCGCGGCGATGGGTCGCTGGGCGGTCATGGTCTCGATGCTGGCCAGCACCTCCTCCAGCGGGGAGCCCCCGACGGTGACCGCCGGCGGCAGGTCCTCCGTTGGGCCCTGCTCGGGGTCACCGGCGAGCTCGACCACGGCGTCGGTCACGAGACCACCGCCCCGCGGCGGGCGGCGAACCAGTCGGCCGCGGCGGACCCGCTCATCGGCCGGGCGATGCCGTAACCCTGCAGGTGGGTGGCACCCAGCCGGGCCAGTGCCCGGGCCTGCTCCTCGGTCTCCACGCCCTCGGCCACGCTCTCCAGTCCCAGGCTGGCGGCCAGCGCCACGACCGCGGAGGTGATCTCCGGGTGGCCCTCGGTCAGCTCGGCCACGAAGGAGCGGTCCACCTTCAGGCAGTCCACCGGCAGGTGCCGCAGGTGCGCCAGCGAGGAGTACCCGGTACCGAAGTCGTCGATGGCCAGCCGGACTCCCAGGTCGCGCAGCTCCTGCAGGACCCGGGCGGCCCGCTCGGGGTGCCGCATCAGCGCGGACTCGGTGATCTCCACGCACAACCGGTCGGCGCCGACCTGGTGCGCGCGCAGCGCGGCGGCCACCTGGGCGGGCAGGTGCTCGTCCAGCTGCAGCGCGGAGACGTTGACGTTGACGTAGCGCGGGGCGGCCAGGCCCAGCAGGTCGTCCCAGGCGGCCAGCTGCCGGCAGGCCCGCTCCAGCACGAAGGCCCCGAGGGCGTCCACCAGACCGCTCTCCTCTGCCAGGGCGACGAACACCTGCGGGCCGATCGGTCCCCGGGTCGGGTGGTCCCAGCGAGCCAGCGCCTCGACGCCGACCGGCTGCCGGGTGCAGGTGTGCACGATCGGCTGGTAGGCCAGCTCCAGCGTGCCGTCCTCGATGGCCGAGCGCAGCTCGGCAACCAGCCGGAGCTTGTCCCTGGCCTCGACCCGGGAACCGTGGTCCAGCACCGTCACCCGGCCCTTGCCGTCGGCCTTGGCCTGGTACATCGCGATGTCGCAGTCCCGCACCAGCTCGTCGGCGTTCAGGTGGTCGGGGGTCTGCAGGGTGACCCCGACGCTGACCCGGACGCTCACGCTCACCCCGCCCAGCTGCACCGGGCGGGCCAGCTCGGCGCTGATCCGCCGGCCCAGCGCGACGGCGTCGTCCTCGGAGACCCGCTCGCAGACGACCACGAACTCGTCGCCGCCGAAGCGGACCACCAGGTCCACCGGTCGCACCACGGTGCGCAGCCGCTGGGCCACCTGGACCAGCAGCTGGTCCCCGGCGGCGTGCCCGAGGGAGTCGTTGACCACCTTGAAGTCGTCGATGTCCAGGAACAGGCAGGCCAGCCCGGTGGTGCCCGGCACGAAACGGCCGTCCACGAAGGAGGCCAGCCGGGTGCGGTTGGGCAATCCGGTCAGCGGGTCGTGGTGGGCCTGGTGGGCCAGCTGGGCTTCGAACTCCAGCCGCTCGGTGACGTCCTCGATGGTGCCGACGAACCCGCCGGCACCACCGGGCACCTCCAGGTGGGCGAACCGGACGATGGTGGTGCGCACCTCGCCGTCGTCGCGGACCAGCCGGGCCCGGACGTCGACGGTGCCTCCGGTGAGCACCTCGGCGGCACGGTCCACGACCTCCTCGACGTCGTCGGGGTGCACCCCGGCGAGCCAGCCGGTGCCCAGCAACTGCTCGGCCCGCCGCCCGGTGAGCCGGCAGAAGGCGTCGTTGACGTGGGCCAGCCGCATGCCGTGCTCGGAGAGCAGGGTGGGCACCGGGGACCGCTCGGTGAGGGTGCTGAAGCGTCGCTCGTGGGCTGCGGCCCGGGCGGCCAGGGCCCGCTCGTTGGCACTGGCCCCGGTGCGGACCGACACGGCCCAGACCCCGGCGGTGGGCGACGGGGTCGCCAGCACGACGGCGTCCAGCAGCTCACCGGTCGCGGTACGCACCGCCAGGTGCTCGCAGACCGCCCGTTCGGCGCGCAGCAGCGCACCCATGCCACCGGCCGGCAGGTCGGGCAGGAAGGCGCTCAGCGGGCGGCCGGGCACCTCGGAGAGGGCATGCCCGAGCAGCCGCTCCACCCCGACGCCGGCCCAGGTCACGCAGGGCACGCCGCGGCCGGTGGACTCGACGACGAACAGCGCGACCCCGTCCCCGACCGACGCCGCGTGGAAGACCGCAGCCACCACCGGAGCGGGGACGGCGGCGACCTCCGGGGGGCGCAGCAGAGGAGCGGACACGCCCTTCCCTCGGCGTCCGCGCTCGGACCCTTGAGTCCAGCAACCGCGGCTCACCCGTGCGGGTGGGGTGGCAGGCGCGCTGTGCACGGTCCTAGCGTGAGGCATGCGAACCCCCTGGACCCGTATCCTCGCCGGTGTCGCGACCGGCTCGCTGCTGTTCACCGGGTGCTCGGCAGGCGGGGACGCCGCCGCCGGTGGGGGTGAGGTGTCCCCGGCGGCGGCCGGCCGGCCCGGCAGCCCGCTGGATCCCCTGGACCTGGACGCGCTCACCATCCCCGCTCTGCAGCAGATGATGGATTCCGGTGACCTCACCGCGGTCCAGCTCACCCAGGCCTACCTGGACCGGATCACCGAGTACGACGATTCGGTGGGCGCGGTGCTGACGCTCAACCCGCACGCCCTGGCCGATGCCCGGGCCAGCGACGAGGCCCGGGCCGAGGGCGGGTCGCGCAGCCCGCTGGAGGGCATCCCGGTGCTGCTGAAGGACAACGTGGACACCGCCGACCTGCCCACCACCGCCGGTAGCCGGCTGCTGGTGGACAGCCAGCCGTCCAACGCCACCATCACCCAGCGGCTGCTGGATGCCGGCGCGATCGTCATGGGCAAGGCGAACCTCTCGGAGTGGGCCAACTTCCGGGGTGACAACTCGACCAGCGGGTGGTCCGGGGTGGGTGGCCAGACGGCCAACCCGTACGTGCTGGACCGCAACCCGTGCGGGTCCTCCTCCGGGTCGGCGGCGGGGGTGGCGGCGTCGTTCGCGCAGGTCGCCATCGGCACCGAGACCGATGGCTCGATCGTGTGCCCGGCCGGGGCCAACGGCGTGGTGGGGATCAAGCCGACGATCGGGCAGGTGCCCCGCACCGGCATCGTGCCGATCTCGGCCGAGCAGGACACCGCCGGGCCGATGGCCCGGCACGCGATCGACGCCGCCCTGCTGCTCCAGGTGGTGGCCGGGCCCGACCCCGCCGACGCCGCCACCGGCCAGGCTCCCGCCGGGGTGGAGACTGACGTCGCCGCCCTGGACCTGGGCGCCCTGCAGGGGGCGCGGATCGGGGTGTGGTCCCCGGCCGCCGACGCCGGCGTGGATGCCGGGACGCTGGCCGTGCTCGATTCCGCGGTCGCTGCGCTGCAGGCTGCCGGCGCCACCGCGGTGCCGGTGCAGCTGCCCTACCAGGACGAGATCGGCGCGGGCGAGCTGCCGGCCCTGCTGGCCGAGTTCGACCGGGACCTCACCGCCTACCTGGCGGCCACCCCCGGCGACGTGCCCGACGACCTGGCCGGCCTGGTCGCGGAGAACAGCGACGACCCGGTGGAGCTGGCCTACTTCGGCCAGGAGCTCTTCACCCAGGCCGTGGACGCCCCGGACGCGACCGCCACCCGGCAGCAGATCCGTGCCCTCGCCCAGCGCTCGATCGACGAGACGCTGGCCCAGGGCCCCGGTGCCGCCGACGACCTCACCGCCATCGTGGCGCTCACCAACACCCCCGCCTGGCTCACCCGCTACCAGTCCGTGGACGGGGTGGCCGACGCGTTCGTCTACAGCTCCTCCGGCCCGGCCGCGGTGGCCGGTTACCCGTCGGTGACCGTGCCTGCCGGGTTCGCCGGGCCGCGGGGAGCGCTGCCGGTCGGCGTCTCCTTCTTCGGCACCGGCTGGGCGGATGCCGAGCTGGTGGACGTGGCGGCGGACTTCGAGGACCAGGCGCAGGCCCGCCGGGCTCCCGGGTTCCTGCCCACCGTCGGCCCCTGATGGACCTGCAGCTGCGGGGGAAGCGTGCCCTGGTCACCGGGGCCAGTCGCGGGATCGGCCGGGCCACGGCCGTGCGGCTGGCCGAGGAGGGCGCGGACGTCGCGCTGCTGGCCCGGGACCCGGTCGCCCTGACCGAGGTGGCCGGGTCGCTGGTGGCGTTCGGGGCCCGGGTGCTGGTGGTCCCCGGCGACACGACCGACGACGCCGCGGTACGGGCCGCCGTGGCCTCGGTGGTCGCCGAGTGGGGCGGGGTGGACGTGCTGGTCAACGCCGCCGCGCGGCCGGCCAGTTCGGGCCCCGTCCCGGCCCTGGCCGACCTGTCCGACGACGCCCTGCGGGCCGAGGTGGAGACCAAGGTGCTGGGCTACCTGCGCTGCGCGCGCGCTGTCGCCCCGCACATGGTCGCCCAGGGCTGGGGCCGCATCGTCAACGTCAGCGGGCTGAACGCCCGGCGGACCGGATCGCTGGTCGGCACGGTGCGCAACGTGGCGGTGGCCGCCATGACCGCCAACCTCGCCGAGGAGCTCGGGCCGGCCGGGGTCAACGTCACCGTGGTGCACCCGGGCACCACCGTGACGGAGCGGACCCCCGGCATGCTGGCGGCCCGCGCCGCGGCCGCCGGCAGCACGACCGACGAGGCCGCGGCGGCGCTGGCCGCCGATGTCCGGATCGGTCGGCTGGTCACCGCTGCGGAGGTGGCCGACGTGATCGCCTTCCTGGCTTCCCCGCGCAGCGTGGCGATCACCGGGGACGCGATCGCGGTCGGCGGTGGGGCGCGGGGCACCGTGCACTACTGACGGTGCACCACCGACCGGGCACCACCGACGGTGCACCACTGACCGCGGACCACTCACCGACGCGACGCGACCCGCCGTCCGGGACACCCAGTTACCGGCCAGTAGGAAGTGTGGGATCGTCGGAGGACGACGCCCGGTGGCACGGTCGCCGCCGGCGAAGAGATGAGGGTCGTCCATGCAGTTGCACCTGTCGCCCGAGGACCAGGCGTTCCGGGACGAGATGCGCACGTACTTCACCACGCAGATCCCGCAGTCGATCCGGGACGACGTGGCCGCCCACCGCGAGCTGACCAAGGAGCAGTACGTCGAGGCGCAGCGGTTGCTCAACGCCGCCGGTCTCGCCGTCCCGCACTGGCCCGCCCAGTGGGGTGGCCGGGACTGGACGCCGCTGCAGCGCCACATCTGGCGCGAGGAGATGCAGCTGGCCGCGGTCCCCGAGCCGCTGGCGTTCAACGCCAGCATGATCGGGCCGGTCATCGCCGCGTTCGGCAGCGAGGAGCAGAAGCAGCGCTTCCTGCCGGCCACGGCCAACCTGGACATCTGGTGGTGCCAGGGCTTCTCCGAGCCCGACGCCGGTTCCGACCTGGCCAGCCTGCGCACCGCGGCGGTCCGGGACGGTGACGACTGGGTGGTCAACGGGCAGAAGACGTGGACCACGCTGGGCCAGCACGCCGACTGGATCTTCTGCCTGTGCCGGACCGACCCGGGCGCGGAGAAGAAGCAGCGGGGCATCTCGCTGCTGGTCTTCCCGATGGACTCCCCCGGGGTCACCCTGCGCCCGATCGAGCTGCTGGACGGCGGCTTCGAGGTCAACGAGGTCTTCTTCGAAGACGTCCGGGTGCCGGCCGAGAACCTGATCGGCGAGGAGAACCGCGGCTGGGACTACGCGAAGTTCCTGCTGGGCAACGAGCGGGTGGGCATCGCCCGGGTCGGCGCCACCAAGCGGATGATCACCGACGCCAAGGCGCACGCGGCCTCGATCATGGTCGACGGTCGTCCGCTGGCCGAGGACCCCGCCATGCGCCGGCGGATCGCCGAGCTGGAGAACGAGCTGCTGGCCCTGGAGCTGACCGCGCTGCGGGTGGTGGCCAACTCCACCGACGGCAAGCCGCACCCGGCCTCCTCGGTGCTCAAGCTGCGCGGCTCGGAGCTGCAGCAGGCCGCCACCGAGCTGATCGTGGACATCGCCGGCCCGCTGTCGCTGGCGTCCTTCGCCGACGGCGGATCCGCGGTGCCCGAATGGGCCAGGGTCGCCACCCCGGAGTACCTGAACTACCGCAAGGTCTCCATCTACGGCGGCTCGAACGAAGTGCAGCGCACCATCATCGCCGGCTCGATCCTGGGGTTGTGACCTGACATGGACTTCACCGTCGACAACGAGCAGAACGCCCTGCGGGAGGCCGTCGCCGGCCTGCTGACCCGGGCCTACAGCGGGGACCAGCGCCGCACCGTCACCCGCGAGGACCCCGGCTTCGACGAGAAGACCTGGGCCCAGCTGGCCGAGATGGGCGTGCTGGGGCTGCCCTTCGCCGAGGACGACGGCGGCATGGGCGCCGGCCCGGTCGAGGTGGCCCTGGTGGCCACCGAGATCGGTCGTGTGCTGGCCCCCGAGCCGTTCGTGGAGTCGGTCGTGCTGGCCGGTGGCCTGGTCGCTGCCGTCGGCACCGCCGAGCAGCGGGCCGAGCTGCTGGGGCCGCTCGCCGAGGGCAGCAGCATCCTGGCCGCGGCACTGGCCGAGCCGGCCCACCGCTGGTCGGCCGCGGCGCACGACGTGACCGCCAGCCGGGACGGGGACTCCTGGACCCTGACCGGGGTCAAGGAGCCCGTGCTCAACGGCGCCCGCGCCGACGTGCTGATCGTCTCCGCGGTGACCGACGGGGTGACCGGGTTGTTCGTGGTGCCCGGTGACGCGCCGGGCCTGACCCGGACCGGTTACCGCACGCACGACAGCGGCCGGGCGGCCAACCTGACCTTCCAGGGCACCCCGGCGCAGCTGCTGGGTGGGGCGCAGCTGCCCGATGGTTCGGGGGCCGACCGCACCGCAGCGATTGAGCAGGTGCTGGCGCAGGCTTCGGTGGCCTACGCGCATGAGGCGGTGGGGGCGATGGACACCGCGCTCACCACCACCAGCGAGTACCTGAAGACGCGCAAGCAGTTCGGGGTGTCGCTGAACAAGTTCCAGGCCCTGACCTTCCGAGCGGCGGACATGTACGTGTCCCTGGAGCTGGCCCGCAGCACCGCGCTGTGGGCCACGATGGTGCTGGCGGAGGAGAGCTCGACGCCTGCGGCCGTACTGGCCGCGGCCGACCGGGCCCGGCTGCAGACCAGCCGCGCCGGCCGGCACATCGGCAAGGAGGCCATCCAGTTGCACGGTGGGATCGGTGTCACCGCGGAGTACAAGGTGGGGCACTACACCTCGCGGCTGACCGCCCTGGATCACCTGCTGGGCGACGGCGACCGGGCCGCTGGCCCGGCTGGCCGAGCGGGTGTCGGACTACGACACCGTCGAGGCCATGCCGTGACCCGGGTGGCCCGGCGCGGCTGAGACACCACGACGAGGCCCCGGCACGCTCAGCGTGCCGGGGCCTCGTCCTACCGGCTCGGGATCCTCCGGGACACCCCGTCCCGACTCAGGCCTGCTTGATCGCCGAGACGTCGAACTCGATCTGGATCTTGTCGCTGACCAGCACGCCACCGGTCTCCAGCGCGGCGTTCCAGACCAGGCCCCAGTCGCTCCGCTTGAGCGCCAGCGCACCCTCGAAGCCGACCCGGACGTTGCCGAACGGGTCCTGCGCGGAGCCGGTGAGGGTGAACTCGATGGACACCGAGCGGGTCGCACCCTTGACGGTCAGGTCGCCGGTGACGTCGTAGACGTCGTCCTCGATCTGCTCGACCGAGGTGGAGGTGAACGTGATCTGCGGGAACTGCTCGACGTCCAGGAAGTCCGCGGAGCGCAGGTGCGCGTCCCGGTCGGGCTGTCCGGTGTCCAGGCTGGCGGTGTCGATCCGCAGCTCGACCGTGCTGGCCGTCGGATCGGCGGTGTCCAGGTGCGCCGTCCCCTCGAACTCCACGAACGTGCCCCGCACCGTGGTGACCATGGCATGCCGGGCCCGGAAGCCGATCCGGGTGTGCGCGGCGTCGACGGCGTAGTCGCCGGTGACGTCGGCCAGTGCGCTGGTGGCGTCGTCGAAGTCGGTGGCGGCGGCTTCGCGTGCGCGGTGCTTGGCCACGGTGGACCGTCCTCCCAGAGGGTGTGCAACCCCGCCAGTCTGACGGGTGCCGGTCCAGGCGTCACGCCCGGGGGCCCCGACGAGGCGGGACGCCGCCTCCGGCGGTCGGTCAGCACCCCGCGTGGAGCTCCACGACGGCGGCGCAGGAGGCCGGCACGTCGTCGGGGTTGCGGCGGGTCACCAGGTTGCCGTCCCGGCTCACCTCCTGATCCACCACCGTCGCACCGCCGCGCCGCAGGTCCCCCCGGGGCACGGGCCGCAACCCTGGGAAGAACGGCCACCGACCCGGGCGGATGACATCCCGCGCGCCCGGCACCGCCCGTCACCGGAACATGCGAGACTCCCGCGGTGCGCAACCGGGATGTCGGAGTCGAGTCACCAGGGACCGGCCCGCTGCCCCGACTCACGTCGCTGCGGACGGGGGCGGCGCTGGCCGTCTTCGCCTTCCACCTGGCGAGCTGGCACGTGCTGACCATGCCGGCCGGGGTGTCCTCCCTGGGCTACGTCGGTGTCGCGTTCTTCTTCGTGCTCTCGGGCTTCGTGCTCGCCTGGGGCACGCGGCCGGGTCTGCCGGCCCGGACCTTCTGGCGGCGCCGCGTGGCCAGGGTGTACCCCAGCCACCTGGTCACGCTGGGCGCGGCGGCGGTCCTGCCGGTCGTCTCGGTGGCCAAGAGCTGGGTTGCCGCCGCGGCGGGCCTGGCCCTGGTCCAGGCCTGGGTCGTGATGGACGACCCGGTGACCTACGGGATGAATGGGCCCAGCTGGTCCCTCAGCGTCGAGGCCTTCTTCTACCTGAGCTTCCCGGTGCTGGCCTGGCTGCTGCTCAGACTGGCGCCGTGGGTGCGCTGGGGCCTGGCCGGGACGGCCCTGGCCGTCGAGTTGCTGGCCGGGCTGGTGGTGCCGGTCTCGGCCTTCCACGTGCCACTGCTGCGGTTGCCCGAGTTCATGCTGGGGGTGGTGGCGGGGTTGGCGTTCCGCGACGGGTGGCGCCCCCGGATCCCCGCCGGGGCCGCGATGCTGCTGGTGGCAGCGGCCGGGGTGGTCTCGATGCACCTCCCGCAGCCGGTACCCGACGCGGTGCTGGCGGTGCCGTTCGTCGCGGCGCTGCTGGCCGCGGCCGGCCGGGATGTCGCCGGCACCCACGGGTGGCTGCAGCGACGCTGGCTGGTGCTGGCCGGGGAGGCCTCGTTCGCCTTCTACCTGGTGCACGAGCTGGTCATCGTCAACCTGCACCAGCTGCACCTGCCCGGACCGGCCCGGGCCCTGATCATCACGGCGGTCGCCTTCGCGGCGGCGGCGGTGCTGCACGGACTCGTGGAGCGGCCGGCGAACAGGTGGATCCGGGGCCTGCGCCGGCCCCGGGCCCTGGACGCGGTTCCCGCCTAGCGCCTCGTCCAGACGACCGGCCCGGAGGTCCCGACGTCGCCGGGCCGTCCCGGCACGAGCCGGCTCAGTACCAGTTGTAGGACTGGGAGTGGCTCCACGCGCCGCACGGCGAGCCGTACCGGCTGTCGATGTAGATCAGCCCGGCATCGATCTGCCGGTAGCCGTTGTCTGTCTTGGCGATGCCGGTGCCTGCCCACGTCGAGTTGAGGAACTGCGGGATCCCGTAGGCGGTGGAGCTGGGGTTCTGCGCGTGCGGGTTCCAGCCGGACTCCTTGCCCCAGAGGTTCTCCAGGCAGGAGAACTGGCCGGCGTCCCCACCCAGCTGGGCCAGCGCGTAGTCGTGGAAGTCCGCGGGGGTGGCGGCCGCGGCGGCGGCCTGCGCCTGCGCTGCGGCGGCTGCCTGCGCCTCCGCGGCGGCCTGCGCCTCGGCGGCCGCCTGCGCCTGCGCCGCCGCGGCAGCCTGCGCCTCCGCCGCCGCCTGGTCGGCGGCTGCCTGGGCTTGGGCGGCAGTGGCCTCGTCGGCCTCCCGCTGGGCCCGGCTGGCCTCCAGCTGGCCGAGATGGCTGCCGACCTCGTCCGCGGCGTCGGCGGCGTCCGCCGGCCCGGTCAGGCCCAGTTGCTGGGCGACGCTGGCCGCGGGTGAGACGGTCGCGATCGGCTCGGCCTGGGCCGACGGTCCGGTCCCGACCATCACGTTGACCAGCACCGCCCCGGCTGCTGCCGCGGCCAGGTACAGCGCCGGGCGGCGGATCCGCGACGGGGGGCCGACGTGCCGGCCCTCGTCGGTGTCCAGGGCAGCGGGCAGTGCGGTGTGACGAGCGCGCATGCGGATGGGACGTGTCCATTCTTCCGTCGGCCGCCTACCGGGTTAGCTGACGGGTTCGGGCGGGAAGTGGCCCTACCCGTCGCTCCGCGTGGTGCGGGCAGACGGGATTCACCCCAGTGCTGCGGTGGGTCCCCGGTTCGCCAGGTGGTGCTGCGGGCCGCTGCGGTGCATGCGGACCAGTCGAACCCGTGGCGACTCGGCGGCGTCCGGCTCGGTCTTCCCCGGCTGGGGACGGTGCGGCCGCCCGGACCTGGTCACCGTAGGCGGGCATGTCGAGTGCTGACAACCAGGGGGGACGCGATTCACAGTTTCCCACTGCCCGGCGTGCGGGACCCGCCGCTCAGGGCAGCCGCCACACCGCGGTGCGGCGCGCGGCGTCCACCCCGCTGTCCGGGACCGCGTACGCCGCGACCTCCACCAGCCCCTCCGGCAGCTGGGAGCGCCCCGGGTCCCCGACGAGCACCACCGCGCCCCGCATCCAGGCGGTGAACAGCCAGGGCCGCACCCGGTCGGCCATCCGGAGGTCGTAGAACACGTCCCCGGCCAGGACGACGTCCACCTCGGGCAGGTCCGCGTCCAACACGTCCCCGACCGGTTCGATGCCCGAGACGCCTGACGCTGCGGCGTTCAGCGGCAGGGCGGCCAGCGCGTAGGGATCCACGTCGCTGGCCAGTACCCGGGCGGCTCCGGCCAGCGCCGCCGCGATGGCCACCAGCCCGCTCCCGGCACCCAGGTCCAGCACGGTCCGCCCGACGACCAGCTCGGGGGTGTCCAGCACGTAGCGGGCCAGCCCCTGGCCACCCACCCAGGCCGCTGCCCAGAACGGCGAGGCCTCCCCCGGTCCCGACCCGCCGCACTCCCGCTCGTCCTCCATCGCCTGCCACAGCACCGCCACGTCGTCGGCCAGGTGGAGGGCCACCTCGGGCACCAGCGGCGGCCGGACCAGTCGGGTATGCCGGGCGAAGAAGCCCGCGGGAACGGTCACACCCGCCATTCTGCGGGCTCGACGGGCACCGATCCCCGGTAGCGTCCGCGACGTGAGCTCCCCCACCCCCGACCTGACCGGCCGCACCATCCTGATGTCCGGGGGCAGCCGGGGCATCGGGCTGGCCATCCTGGCCGCCGCGGCCCGCCGCGGTGCCAACGCGGTGCTGCTGGCCAAGACCGACCAGCCCGACCCCCGGCTCCCGGGCACCGTGCACACCGCCGTCGCCGAGATCGAGGGAGCGGGCCGGGCCACCGGGGCCCGGGCAGTCGCTGTCGTCGGGGACGTGCGCGAGGAGGCCGACGTGGCCCGGGCGGTGGACGCCGCGGTGCAGCACTTCGGCGGTGTGGACATCGTGGTGAACAACGCCAGCGCGCTGAACCTGACCCCCACGGCCGAGCTGTCGGCCAAGCGCTTCGACCTCATGCAGCAGATCAACAGCCGGGGCACCTGGTTGATGACCCGGACTGCGCTGCCGCTGCTGACCGCCTCCCCCGACGCCCAGGTGCTCACGCTGTCCCCGCCGGTCGACCTGGCACCCCGGTGGCTGGGCATGGCCCCGGCCTACTCGCTGAGCAAGTACGGGATGACCCTGCTGACCCTGGGCTTCGCCGCCGAACTAGCCGGCCAGGGCGTGCGGGCGAACTGCCTGTGGCCGCGCACCACCATCGCCACCGCCGCGGTGGTCAACGTGATCGGCGGCGAGGAGCTGGCCCGCCGGTCGCGGAGCCCGGAGATCATGGGCGATGCGGCGGTGGCGCTGCTGACCGATCCGGCCCGACCGACCGGGCAGGCGTTCATCGACGACGACGTGCTGCGGGCGGCCGGGATCACCGACCTGTCCGGCTACGGCGGCGGGGACGATCCGCAGACCGACTGGTTCATCGACCCCGCCTGAGGACCAGGGGCTGCACCCACGGGGCCACGAGCAGCGGTCAGCGCCGGCGCGCCACCCGGCTGCGCATCGCGGTGTAGAGCGGGGTCAGCACCACGCCGTCGCCGGCCAGCCGCTCGCGCAGCAGCCGCCGGTGCTTGAGCACGCCGACCAGCCCGATCGCCCAGAACAGGTACTGCACGCTGAACGCGGCCTTGAACGCCGGCAGGTCGTAGTCGGTGGAGGACCCCGGCGTCATGGCATCGAGCACCGCACCGACAGCCAGCACGGTCAACAGCGAGGCCACGAAGCCACCGATGTTGACCACCCCGCTGGCGCTGCCCAGCCGGTGCACCGGGTTCCAGGTCCGGGCGTAGTCGAACCCGATCATCGAGCCCGGACCATTGGTGGCCAGCACGACGACGAGCAGCACCAGCAGCCACAGCGGCGCCCGGCCGGGCCACAGCAGGACCACGGTCCACGCCAGGGCGGTGAGCCCGGCGATGCCGAACACCAGGGCCGACCGGCGCAGCGGCCACCGGCCGCAGAGCTTGCCCAGCGCCGGGCCCACCCCCATGCCCACCACGACCAGCAGGGTCAGCAGCCCGGCCGCGGTGCCGGGGCTGCGGCCCTGGCCCAGCACCAGGAACGGGTACCCCCAGAGCAGCGCGAACACGGTGCCGGAGAACTGCGTGATCAGGTGCGTGTAGAGCCCGATCCGGGTGCCCGACTCGTGCCACGCCCCGGCTACGTTGCGGCGGATCTCCGCCCAGCCGGCCACCGGGGTGACCGGGGTACCGGGCGGGGCGTCCGCCAGCGCGGCGACCACCAGCACCGCCATCAGGACGCCTACCGCCGCGGCGCCCAGGAAGGTCGTCGTCCAGCTGGTGTGGTGCAGCGCCAGGACCAGCGGGTAGGCGGCGGCGATCTGGCCGAGCTGCCCGAGGATCCCGGTCAGCTGGGTGATGACAGGGACGGTGGGACCGGAGAACCACAGCGTGACCACCCGCAGCACGCTGATGAAGGTCATCGCGTCCCCGGCCCCCACCAGCACCCGGGCGGCGATCGCCGTCGGCACATCGGTGGCCAGGGCCAGCAGCAGCTGCCCGGCCGCCATGGTGACCGCGCCCGCCGCGATCAGCGTCCGCGATCCGAACCGGTCCAGCAGGATGCCCACCGGCACCTGCAGGGCTGCGTAGACGACCAGCTGGAGCACCAGGAACAGGCTCACCGCCGACGCCCCCGCGGAGAACCGCTCCTGGGCGTCCACCGCGGCGACCCCCAGCGAGGCACGCTGGAAGACCGCGACGACATAGGCCGCCAGGCCCACCAGCCAGACGACGTAGGCGCGGCGCGGGGTCACGGTGACGGTGTACACCCTCGCGCCCTCCGGCATTCCCGACGCGGGGAGGATCACGTCGTGCGCGAGGAACTGGGGCGGGTCGCGGGCCCGCACGGTGAGGTGGCGCTGTGGCGGCGCACCACCCAGGACGGGAGCGTGGTCACCGAGCTGGTGGTGGACGGCGTCTTCGCGATGGACGACGTGGAGACCTCCACCGAGCGCGCGCTGGCCACCGAGGCGTTGGCCCGGGTGGACGGTGCGGAGCTGTCGGTGCTGGTGGGCGGCCTGGGGCTGGGGTGGACGGCGGCTGCGGTGCTGCGCGCCCCCGGGGTGGCCGAGGTCGTCGTGGTCGAGCTGGAGGATGCGCTGATCGGCTGGGCGGCCGAGGGGTTGCTACCCGGGCTGGCGAGCATCGCCGACCCCCGGCTGGACCTGGTGGCCGGCGACGTCGCCGCGGCGTTCACCCCCGACCGTTACGACGTGGTGCTGCTCGACGTCGACAACGGCCCGTCGTTCCTGGTGCACGGCAGCAACGCGGGCCTGTACACCCGCACCGGCCTGGCGGCCGCGCTCGGGGCGCTGCGACCCGGCGGGGTGCTGGCGATCTGGTCGGCCGCCCCGTCGTCGGAGTTGCTGGGCCGGTTGGCCGAACTGCCGGCGGCGATGGACACCGAGCAGCTGGTGATGGCCGTGGACCGCGACGACCGGGTGTTCGAGTACGCCGTGCTCATCACACGGAGATCCGCGTAAGCGACGTTTCGTACCGGCCCCGTGAGGTCACCCTGCGACCATGACCTCACCGAGCGACACGACCGAGACCCGCACCTTCGCCGACCTGGGCAAGGAGATGTGGTCCTACCTCACCGGCAAGGGTGCCGCCATCAACTACGAGTTCGTCGACATGAGCGTCGAGGTGCCCCGCGAGATCGGTCCCGACGCGCCCCGGGCCACCTGGAAGCTCAACGGCACGCTGCGCATCACCACCGCCGAGGGTGTCTCGCAGGGATGACGTCCCTCGGCCCGCTCTCCGTCACCGCCGACCTGGCGCTGACGGTCGACGGGCGGCAGGCCCGGCTCACCGGGTCCGGGTCGGACCTGACGCTGACCTCGGCCGACCCGGTCGGTCTCTGGCGGTCCGCGGCCGAGGTGCCGTGGCCCGTCGGGGTCACGGTCGGCCATGGCCCGCGCGCGCTGGGCGGGCTGGGTGAGGCGCTGGCCGAGGTCGGACTGCACCTGGACATCACCGGTCCGCACGGCCGGGTGGCCGAGCTCGGCCGGGGCGTGGATTCCGGGCTGGGTCGTGGGCTGACCGGTTCCCGGGGGGTCCGGCTGGGGTCACCGCGCACGCTGGCGGCCACGGTCGCCGCCGAGCCGATGCCCTGGCGCCCGATCCTGGGTGGGGTGGCGCTGCTGGTGCTGGTGCGCTGGGTCCTCCGCCGGCGCTGACCGGCTACTCCCGGCCACGTCAGCCGCTGCGGTCCAGATCTCCCGACCACTCCTGGGCTGCCGCGGCCAGCCCGCCCACCTCGAGGTCGAGCGGGACCCCACCACCGAGCACCGCCCCGCTGGCCGGGTCGACCCATGCGGCCGGCCCGGCCAGATGGGCCCGCAGCAGCCGCCGGTCCTCTCGCGCCGCGTCCAGCACGAAGGACAGCGCCGGCTCGTCGAACACCAGGCCCTGCCCGATCAGGCCCGCCGGCTCGTGCGCCACGGCACGCAACCAGGACCCCAGCCGCTGCGCCTCCCATGGCGTCAGGCACGGCTCGCGGAACACCCAGTGCCGCCCGTCGGCGGTGTGCACCTCCCCGCGGACCAGCAACCAGGTCTGCGACCAGTCCTCCCGGTCCAGCTCCACGGCCCGCTGCTGCAGCGTCTGCCGGCGGAGCACCCGCAGATCCAGCCAGGCGCCGTCGCGGGAGGTCAGCCTCACCGCGGGTACCCGGCCGGCATCGCGGCCATCACCCGAACCTCGACGGCCCGCACACCCGGCCCGCTCGGGTGGGCTCCGGCGGCAGCTGGTGCGTCGCTGGGCTGGTCGGCCGGCTCGCTCACACGCCACCGAAGCAGTCGTGGACCGCGCACCCGGGGAAGCCACGGCCTTGGAGCACCGGAGGGATCGGGCACCGGCCGTCCGCGGTCAGGTTGGGGCCGGTGCGCTCGGCCGGCGTGTCGATCGCGAAGTCGGCACCCCGCGCGAACGCCGGGACCACGCAGCACAGCGCCGCGCACCGCGAGCAGTCGGCCGCGAGGGCCTCGGTCACCGGCCCGGTCCCATCATCCGCCGATCCCGCTCGCCGGTCAGTCGGCCGCCACCCGGTCCGCCAGCGCCAGCACGTGCTGCCAGGCGTCCTGGCAGGCATCGGCCCACTCGGCGTAGCCGCGGTCGAAGAAGGAGTGCGGGGCACCGTCGTAGACCACGTCGTCGATGTCCGCACCGGCGGCCCGCATCCGCTGGGCCAGCGCCCGCTGGTCGGCCACCGGGGTGGCGGCATCCGCGCCGGCGATGAGCATCACCGTGGGCCGGCTGGCGCGATCGGCGGCGTCGCCGACCCGTCCGGGCTGGCCGTAGAAGCCGGCGCACCCGGCCAGGTCGGCCGGACCGGCGGACAACCGCCAGGCGTGGCTGCCGCCGAAGCAGAAACCGACGGCGATGACCGGGAGATCGGCCGACGTGCGGCTGCGCAGGTAGGCGATGCCGGCGGTGACATCGGTATCCACCCCGGCCTCGGTGGTCTGCGGGATGTGCGCCTGCCAGTCGAAGTCCTCCTCGCGGGTGCCGGTGCCCGCCGGGCCCGCCGTCCGGCCGAAGTAGTCGATCGCGACGGCGGGCAGGCCGGCCTCGGCGAACCGTTCGGCCAGCGCCACGTAGTAGGGGTGCAACCCCCGCACATCGGGCAGCAGGACGACGCCGACCCGGGCCGGGCCGGCCGGGGCGGCGTACGCGGCGGAGAGCTGGGTGCCGTCGGCGGCGGTGAGCGTCAGGGTGCCGCGCTCGGCGACGTCACCGGCACGGGGCGGGGCGGGCGGGCGGCTGTCGTGGTCGTGGCACATGGGGGTTTCCTACCCGGGCCGCCGCGGATCCGCCCGGGCAGGTCAGGTGGCCGAGCTGTCGTCGGCGGAGGCGGCCCGGCCACCGAACACCTCGGCAGCCACCTCCCGGCGGGTGCGGGCCAGCCACCGGTGCTGCCGGTCGGCCTGCCGGATGAGGTCGTCCAGCAGGGCGCGGTCCAGGCGCGGGTCCTCCGCGGACAACCCCAGCAAGCTCTCGAAACCCGCCCGCTTGGCCAGCACGGCTGCGGTGAGGAACTCGTACTCGACCACGGTGCTCAGCGGCGAGCGCCGCACCAGCCGGCCGTTGGGCTTGAACCAGGACAGCTTCTGGGCCAGCCGGACGGCGAGCTGCTTGGAGCGCCGCACCGGTAGACCCAGCGCGGCCATCATCCGCTGCAGGCCGGCCCGCTCCTCGAGGAGCTCGGCGTGCAGGGAGCGCAGCGACGGCGCGTGCTCGCAGCGCGCGTGGACCCGGAGCATCCGCTCGACCAGGCCGATCCCCCCGGCCGCCGCGGCCAGGTGGTCGTTGCAGTAGACGGTGAGCAGCTCGGCGTCACGGACGGCGCCGGTGGACTCGGACACGCAGCTCTCCTCGCGGTGGGTCCGCCCATCTTCCCGGTTCCCGGCCACCGCGCATCCGCAGAACCCGGCCACCGGCGGTTCCGGCGGCTCCACGACGTCCAGGACCCCGCGCGCCCGTACACCCGCACGAGTCCATCTCACCTGTGAGATACCGTCGAGCGCGATGACGCTCACCGAAGAAGCTGCCGGTTCCTCGCTGCGCCAGATCGGCACCCTGGTCCGGGACGCCCGCCGGCACCGCGGACTCACCCAGACCCAGCTGGCGGAGCGACTGAGCACCAGCCAGAGCGCGATCGCCCGGATCGAGCAGGGCGCCCAGAACCTCACCCTGGAGCTGCTGGGCCGGCTGTCCGCCGCGCTGGACAGCGAGCTGATCAGCGTCGGTCCCAGCGGGCCCACCCATCTGCGGGTCTCCGGCGGTACCCCGCTGTCGGGCGAGGTGGTGGTGAAGTCCAGCAAGAACGCCGCGGTGGCGCTGCTGTGCGCCTCGCTGCTCAACCGCGGCACCACCACGCTGCGCAACGTGGCCCGGATCGTCGAGGTCGAGCGGATCCTGGACGTGCTGCGCTCGATCGGCGTCAGCGCCACCTGGGACCACACCGGCCGGGACCTCACCATCGTGGTGCCCGAGCAGCTGGACCTGGCCGCGATCGACGCCGACGCCGCCCGCCGGACCCGCAGCATCATCATGTTCCTGGGCCCGCTCATCCACCGCGAGCAGACGTTCCAGCTGCCCTACGCCGGGGGGTGCGACCTGGGCACCCGGACCATCGAGCCGCACATGATCGCGCTGCGGCACTTCGGTCTGGAGATCGAGGCGCATGCCGGGGAGTACCGGGCGACGGTCACCGCTCCCGAGGCGCGGGACCGGACCATCGTGCTCACCGAGCGCGGGGACACCGTCACCGAGAACGCCCTGCTGGCCGCGGCGCGGCACGACGGCCGGACCACCATCCGCAACGCCAGCTCCAACTACATGGTCCAGGACCTGTGCCTGTACCTGGAGCTGCTGGGCGTGCAGATCGACGGCTTCGGCGGCACCACCCTGGTGGTGCACGGCCGCCCCGTGCTGGACGCCGAGGTGGACTACACGCCCAGCGAGGACCCGGTGGAGGCGATGAGCCTGCTCACCGCCGGCATCGTGACCGGCTCGGAGCTGACCGTGCGGCGGGCACCGATCGAGTTCCTGGAGATCGAGCTGGCGATCCTGGGCGAGATGGGCCTGCAGTTCGACCTCTCCCCCGAGTACCCGGCGGAGAACGGCCGGACCCGGCTGGTCGACGTGACCATCCACCCCAGCTCGCTGAAAGCACCCATCGACAAGGTGCACCCGATGCCCTTCCCGGGGCTCAACATCGACAACCTGCCGTTCTTTGCCGTCATCGCCGCCACGGCGACCGGGGGCACGCTGATCCACGACTGGGTCTACGACAACCGGGCCATCCACCTGTCCGACCTGACCCGGCTGGGCGCCGACGTCCGGCTGCTGGACCCGCACCGGGTGCTGGTGACCGGGCCGACCCGCTGGTCGGGGGCGGAGATCATCTGCCCGCCGGCGCTGCGGCCGGCGGTGTGCATCCTGCTGGCGATGCTGGCGGCGAAGGGCAACTCGGTACTGCGCAACGTCGACATCATCGCCCGCGGTTACGAGCAGCTGTACGAGCGGTTGGTGGAGATGGGTGCCCAGATCGAGGTCTTCCACGACTGACGGGATCGGGTGACGGGATCCGATGACGCAGCGCCGGGCCGCGCCCTCGTGGTCGACCTACCGGCAGTGCATCGGGGACCGCTCCGGCCTGTTCGCCGCGGTCGCCCGTGCCTGGGCCCCGGTACGGGCGCTGTACCCGGGGAGCTACCTGGACCTGTCGCCCTCCACGGCGATCCCCTCGGTCACCTACGTCGACACCGACCGCCGGGCGGTGCGCTATTTCGCCGCCCGGGAGCTGGTCGGCGCCGAGCTGCAGGCGGCAGCCCCGCCGGCCGACGCCGGCCGAGAGGTGGTGTTCCTGGCCGCGGACTACACCGCCCCGCTGGAGCTGCCCCCCGCCTCCTTCGACCTGCTGGTCTCGCTGTTCGCCGGCCCCGTGTGGGAGCACTGCCGGCAGCACCTCGCCCCGGGCGGATTGCTGCTGGCCAACACCAGCCACGGGGATGCCAGCCTCGCCGCGCTGGACCCGAGCCTGCACCTGGTGGCCGCCGTGCGGGTCCGTGACGGCACCTACCGCCTGGACACCACCGCGCTGGACAGCTACCTGGTCCCCCGGAAGCCGGCGGAGGCGGACCCCGTGCAGATCCGCCGGGCGGGCCGGGGGATCCGGTACAGCCGGACGGCGTTCGCCTACCTGTTCCAGCTGACCAGCCACCCCTCGACCTGACGCCGGACCCCCCGGACGACGCTCACCGCGCCAGCAGCACCGCTACCCCCACGCAGCCTGCGGCCCACAGCACGCTGGTCAGCGTGCCGATGATGAACCGCTCGGCGGCCGCGGTGGCCCGCAGCTCGGCGAACCGGCCCAGGCCCTTGACCGCCAGGACGACCGGGACACCCTCCGGCCAGCCCACCAGCAGCGTGCCTGCGATGGCGACCCGCTCCAGCAGCCCGATCCACGCACCACCCCGCAGCACCTCGGGATCACCGACGCCGCCGGCGGCCGCGGCGCGGGTCGGATCCGCCGCGGTGAGCACGGCGGCGGCCACCGGCCCGCCCCCCAGGCCCGCGGCCAGCACAGCGATCACCGAGCCGGCCGAGACCAGGCCGGCCCCGGCCGGTCCGGCGGCCCAGGCCAGCACCGCGGCGACGACGAGCAGAGCCAGCAGGGCGACCGCCCCCCACGGCCCCCGGGCCCGCTCCCGGCCGACCAGCAGCACCCCGGCGGCCAGCAGCGGGACGAGTACCAGCAGTGCGATCGCCGCGATGCTCATGCGCCGGGGTCCGCGCGTCGCAGCAGCCGGACCAGGACCGGGTGCAGGTCCCGTTCGGCCTCCCAGAGCCCGGCCGCCAACCGCTGCCCGACGGCCTGCCGGCTGACCCCCAGCTCACCTGCGGCCTCGGCCTGGGTCCGCCCGGCCTGCACCAGGTCGATCGCCTCCCACGCCTGCGGGCTGCGCCGCTGGACCAGCATGGTGAGCACGGTGGCTACCGCCTGGGCGTCGGCCGCGGCCTCCGCGTCACCCCCGCGCACCGCGACCCGGGCCGATCGTTGCTTGGCGGCGTCCACCGCCCGGCGGGCCCGCAGGAACGCCGGCCCGGCAGCCGCCCGGGTCGAGTCCGGCAGGGGGGTCAGCACCCGGCCGGCCCCGATGCCGATGCTCCACCCCCGCATCCGGGCCAGCCGCGCCAGCACGTCCACGACCGGTTCCGCCTCGGCCAGGACGCCCTGGAACTCGTCGCCGGCGGTCCGCTCGAACCCCAGTACCACCGGCACGTCCGCCAGCGACGCCAGCGCCCCGGCGACCCGGTCGGGTCCGGTGCTGCTGCCCTGCTGGTCCACGGTCAGCACGAACACCACTCAGCAAGGTTGACACCTTGCTCAGCCAGATGCAAGCCTCGATCCTTGGCAAATCGCCGGCGCCCCTTGGACGACTCAGGACGGGTCGAGCTCCGGCGGGAAGCCACCGGTGGCCACCGGGCCCCAGCGCACGGGGGTGACCCGGATCAGCGACTTGCCCTGGCGGCGCATCGCCTCGCGGTACTCCTCCCAGTCCGGGTGCTCGCCGCTGATGGACCGGAAGTACTCCACCAACGGCTCGATCGAGTCGGGCAGGTCCAGCACCTCGGCGGTGCCGTCCACCTGCACCCAGGGTCCGTCGAAGTCGTCGGAGAGCACCACCACGGTGACCCGCTCGTCGCGCCGGGCGTTCCGGGTCTTGGCCCGCTGCGGGTAGGTGGAGACGACGATCCGGCCCGCGGCATCCACACCGCAGCTCACCGGGGAGATCTGCGGCTCGCCATCGGACCGGCGGGTCATCAGCAGGGCCTTGTGTCGGGGCCGCAGGAAGGCGAGCAGCCCGTCGCGGTCGACGCGATCGGCGGTGGCGGTCGTGGGCATGGGACGACGCTACGACGCCGGTCGCAGGGGTCGCACCGCGAGACGGTCGGCGGGGTCGGCCGGTGGGCCGGGCCGGGTTGTGCTGGGATCGCGGGCATGGCCGACGCACAGCAGGACGGCACGACCGTCGACCGATCCACCGGTGACGACGCGGATCGGCAGGTCGACGAGGTGGTCGACGCGCCACCGACCGCAGCACCCGCCCCAGGTCCGGACCGCAGCGCGCGGCTGGGGTCCGCGACCAGGGTGCTGGCCACGGTGTCCTGGCGGTTGCTGCTGATCACCGGCGCCGTGGTGGTCGTCGGCTACGTGCTGGGCAAGCTGTGGACCATCCTGCTGCCGGTCGTCCTCGGGCTCGTCCTGGCCACCGTGATGTGGCCCGTCGCCCAGCTGATCCGCCGCACCGGAGCACCGGCCGCGCTGGCCGCCCTGGTCACCGTGGTGATCTTCCTGGGCGGCTTCGTCGGGATCGTGGCGCTCATCGCGCCACCGGTCATCTCCCAGGTCACCGACCTGTCCGTCGGGGTCAGCTCGGGCCTGCAGGCCGTGCAGGAGTGGCTGCAGGGCCCACCCTTCGACCTGGGCGAGGCCCAGATCGGCCAGTACGTGGACCAGGCCATCAACCGGCTGCAGGCCAGCGCCGGGGACATCGCCACGTACGCCCTGACCGGGGCCGGTGCGATCGGCAGCGGGTTGATCAACATCGCCCTGGCCCTGGTCCTGGTGTTCTTCTTCCTCAAGGACGGTCCCCGCTTCCTGCCCTGGCTGGCCGCGCAGACCGGCCCGCAGGCCGCACCGCACGTCGTGGAGCTGTCCCGCCGGAGCTGGTCGACCCTGTCGGAGTTCATCCGCCAGCAGGCGCTGGTCGGCCTGGCGGACGCCGTGTTCATCGGCCTCGGACTGCTGGTGCTCGGCGTGCCCCTGGTCCTGCCACTGGCCGTCATCACGTTCTTCGCCGCGTTCGTGCCCATCATCGGAGCCTTCGTGGCCGGCGGGTTCGCGGTGCTCATCGCGCTGGTCAGCAACGGGTTCTCGACTGCCGTGTGGGTGCTGGTGGTGGTCGTCGTGGTGCAGCAGATCGAGGGCAACGTGCTGCAGCCAGTCCTGCAGGGCAAGGGGCTGAACCTGCACGCCGCGATCGTCATCCTGGCCGTCACCGCCGGCGGGAGCCTGGCGGGGATCATCGGCACCTTCCTGGCCGTGCCGGTGGCCGCCCTGGTCGCGGTGGGCTATCGCTACGCGAGGGACCAGTTGGACGGCCGGCACCCCGAACGCGACGACCGGGACCGGGTGACCGGGGTGATCGAGGACGACGCGGGGGCGCGGCTGGCCACCCGCCCGGCTCAGCCCTGACGCGGCCGGCGCACCCGCACCGGCCCGCGGGCCGTCGCCACGTCCACCACGACACCCCGCTGGGTCACCTCCACCTCACCGCGACCGGCCAGTCGACCCGCTGCCGCCCGAGCCGCCGGCATCAGGTCCCGCCAGGCAACGGGGTCCACCACCCGGGCGGCATCGGAGGGACAGATGGAGGAGGTCACCGCGCGAGCGTCCAGCAGGGTGCCGATCGCCCGCTCGAGCCGCGCACCAACCGTCTGACCGTGATCCGTGCCCATGTCGGCAGCCTGGCGGGCGCGCGCCGCCCGCGCCACGGGGCACCATGGGGGACGTCGGGCCTCTCGGGGAATGCCCCGGCGCCGCGCGGGGCTGCACGACGTACCGGTCACCATGACCCACCACAGCAGAACCACCACAGCGGACCGACCGCAGCGGACCGACCGCAGGACACCGACGATGCCGGGAGGGACCCCACCGTGCCACTGAGTCCCGAGAACCTCGTGGAGCTGACGGCCGAGGCGAGCCGCCTCGTCGAGCGCACCGCGGCCGACGAGCTCGTCCTGGTGCACGACCTGGCCGGGGAATTCGACGCCGCCCACGCCGGCGCGCTGGCCGGCGCCCACCTGCTGGCCAGCCTGCCGCACGAGGTCGTCGCCCGGTTCGACGCCGACGCGCTGGTCGACTACCGCGGCCACCGACCCCGGATCACCTTCTCCGGCGACCACTACGAATCCTTCGCCGCCCCGGAGATCACCCTCTACGCCGTGGAGGACGACGGCGGGACGCCGTTCCTGCTGCTGCACGGCACCGAACCGGACTTCGCCTGGGAGCGCTTCGCCGCCGCCGTGCTGGGCCTGGTCGAGCAGCTGGGGGTGACCCGGATGGTGATGCTGCAGGCGATCCCGATGCCGGTGCCGCACACCAGGCCGGTGACCGTCACCGCGCACGCCACCCGCCGCGAGCTGATCGAGAGCTACCCGGTCTACTGGGGGGAGATGCGGATCCCGGGCAGCGCCGGCGCCGTGCTGGAACTGCGGGCCGGCGAGGCCGGGGTGGATGCGCTGGGGGTCGCTGCGCACGTGCCGCACTACCTGGCCCAGGCCACCTATCCGGCGGCGTCGCTGACCCTGCTGGAGCACCTGACGGCGCTCACCGGCCTGCACCTGCCCACCGAGGCACTCCAGGAGGCTGCGCAGGCCACCCGGACCGAGATCGACGCCCAGATCGCCCGCTCGGAGGAGAACACCGCCGTGGTGGCCCAACTGGAGGCGCAGTTCGACAGCTTCACGGCCGCCCGCGAGGGCACCGGCCTGCTGGGCTCCTCCGGCGAGGTGCCCACCGGAGAGGAGCTCGGCGACCAGATCGAGGCGTTCCTGGCCGAGCAGGACCGGCGGCGGCCGCGGGACCAGGGCTGACCGCACCCGGACTCCACCACAGAGGGAAGTTTCGACCTCGCCCTCAGGCGAAGACGATCGTCTTGGCGCCGTCGACGATCACCCGGTCCTCGACGTGCCAGGTGACCGCCTGGGCGAGTACCTGGCGTTCCACGTAGCGACCGACGCGGCGCATGTCCTCCACGGTGGCGCGATGGTCGATCCGGGCCACCTCCTGCTCGATGATCGGCCCGGCGTCGAGGTCGGCGGTGACGTAGTGCGCCGTCGCCCCGATCAGCTTCACGCCCCGGTCCGCGGCCGCCTGGTAGGGGTTCGCGCCGACGAACGCCGGCAGGAAGCTGTGGTGGATGTTGATCAGCCGTTCCGGGAACCGCGCGCAGAAGTCCGCCGACACGATCTGCATGTACCGCGCCAGCACGACCAGGTCGCAGCCCCCCACCAGGTCCAGCGCGCGCGCCTCTGCCGCGGCCTTGGTGTCCGGGGTGACCGGTACGTGGTGGAACGGCACCCCGTGCGCGGCGGCGACCGGCTCGAGGTCGGGGTGGTTGGACACCACGACCGCGATCTCAGCCCGCAGGTCACCGGCGCTGACCCGGTAGAGCAGCTCCTGCAGCACGTGGTCGGTCCGGGACACGAACACCGCGATCCGGGGCCGGTCCACGGCCAGGGTCAGCCGCCAGGTCATCGCCCATTCGGCGGCCAGCTCGGCCAGCTGCGCCTCCAGGGTGGCCCGGCGGCCGGTCAGATCGTCCAGCACGAACTCCAGCCGCAGCGTGAACGTGCCCCCGGAGGGGTCGGAGCTGTGCTGCTGGGAGTCCACGATGTTGGCGCCGCTGTCGGCCATCAACCGGGACAGGACGGCGACGATCCCGGGCCGGTCCGGGCAGCGGACGACGAGCCGGCCGACGTCGGTCAGGGAGCTGGCAGGTGCGGACACGGTCGCAGATCCTCGCAGAGCCTCAGGGGAGCTGCCCGCGGCGCCGGTCCCCGACGTCGAAGAGGTCCCCGTGCCGGTCCACCCGCGCCAGCACGTCGGCAGTGCCGAACACCAGCCCGACGGGGTCCTCGAGCTCGGCCCAGTCCACCGGGGTGGAGACCGTGGCCCCGGGCCGGGCCCGCAGGGAGTAGGGCGCGACGGTGGTCTTGGCGGTGTTGTTCTGGCTCCAGTCGATGAGCACCTTGCCCGGCCGCAACGCCTTCTCCATCCGCCACACCACCTCCTCGGGGGTCTGCCCGCTCAGCTCCTGGGCCAGTGCCCGGGCGTAGCGGCTGGGGTGCTCGGCATCGGCGCAGCGGATCGGCGCATACACCTGCAGGCCCTTGGACCCCGAGGTCTTCACCACCGGGTCGAGCCCGTCGGCGGTCAACCGCTCGCGCAGCCGCACCGCCACCGCGGCGCACTCGCCGAGGCCGGCCCCGGGTCCGGGGTCAAGGTCCAGCACCAGCAGGTCCGGCAACGCCCGCTCCCCCGCGTCGTCCACCCGCCACTGCGGGACGTGCAGCTCCAGCGCCGCCAGGTTCGCCGACCAGACCAGGTCCGGGACAGTTCTCAGCAGCACCATGTCCAGCCGCTCCCGGTCCTTCGTCGAGCCCGGAGCCGGCACGCTGACCCGCTGCACCCACGGCGGGGCGTTCCGGGCGGTGTTCTTCTCGAAGAAGGAGGACCCCTCGACCCCGTCGGGCCAGCGGGTGAAGGTCACCGGCCGGCCGGCCAGGTGCGGCAGCAGCACCGGGGCGATCCGGACGTAGTAGTCGATCACCGCAGCCTTGGTGACACCGGCCTGCGGGTAGAGCACCTTGTCCAGGTTGGACACCTCGAGTTCGCGACCCTCGATCGCCACCCGCTGCCGGCTCATGGTTCCCGCACCACGGCGGCCGGGGGCACGTCGTCCCGCAACCCGCGCCAGGCCGGGTGCCGCAGCCGCGCGTCCCGGGTCCACTCGGTGAACGCCACCTCGCCCACCAGGTCCGGTTCGACCCAGTGCGCATCCCGGACCGCCTCCCGGGGCAGCGTCCCGGTGAACGGGCAGGTGGCCCGGGCGGCCAGCGTGGCATGGAGCTGGTCCAGCGCGCGGTCGCTGAACCCGGTGCCCACGTGCCCGGCGAACACCAGGTCGCCGTGGGTGTCGTGCACGCCGACCAGCAGGGAGCCGATCCCGCCGTCCCGCCGCCCGGCCCCCGGGCGCCACCCGCCGACCACGACCGCCTGGTGCCGCACGTTCTTCACCTTGCGCCAGTCCTGCCCGCGCCCACCGGGCCGGTAGGGCGAGGTGAGCCGTTTGGCCACCACGCCCTCCAGGCCGTTCTCCCGGCTGGCCAGCTGAACCCCGTGACCCACCCCCCCACCACCTTCGGATCCGTCGCCGGGGAACCACGGCGTGGTCACCCAGCGCTCGCCGGCCAGGCCCAGCGCGTCCAGCCGCTCCCGGCGTCGGAGGTAAGGCTCCTCCAGCAGCGAGGCACCGTCCCAGGCGAGCAGGTCGAAGACCAGGTAGCTGACCGGGGCCGCGGCGGCCAGCCGGGCCACCTCCGGACCTTCCCGGTGCATCCGACCCTGCAGCGCCCCGAAGTCCGGGCGTCCCCGGCCGTCCAGCGCGACCACCTCGCCGTCGAGCACGGCGTCGTGCCCGGCCAGTACCGCGGGCAACCGGGTGAGTTCGGGGTAGCGGCCGGTGATGTCGTTGCCGCGGCGGCCCCGCAGCCGCAGGGCGCCGGAGCGCACGTGGGCCAACGCGCGGATGCCGTCCCACTTGAACTCGAACGCCCACCCGGCGTCGGTGCCGGGCAGTTCGCCGGCGAGCGCCAACATCGGTGGGGTCGACTGGGGCACGGGACCGTCGGGCGGGAGACCGGGCACGTCGGGCACAGGGACATCGGGCACGGGGACATCGGGCACGGGGACGTCGGGCACGGCGTGGGACCGGGGTGCGAACAGCTCAGGCGCTCTGGGCGTCGCTCTTCGCGGCCGCCTTCTTCGCCGGAGCCTTCTTCGCGGCCGCCTTCTTGGCGGGAGCCTTCGTCGCCGCCGCCTTCTTCGCCGGAGCCTTCTTCGCCGGGGTCTCCGCTGCATCGGCCTCGGGATCGGCGCCGGCGGTGGCGTCCTCCCCCGCCTTGCCCTGGCCGGCCCGCTCCACGCTGCGGCGCAACGCGCTCATCAGGTCCACCACGGCCCCGCCGTCGTCCTCCTCGGTCTCCACGGGCCGGGTGACCTGACCGCCGGCCAGCTTGGCCTCCAGCAGCGCGGTCATCGCCTCCTTGTAGTCGTCGGTGAACGCCGTGGCGTCGAAGGACCCGGACATGGTGGAGATCAAGGACTCGGCCATGGCCAGCTCGGCCGGCTTGGCGGTGATGTCCTCGTCCTGGAAGCCGAACGACGGCGTCCGGATCTCGTCCGGCCAGCGCATCGTGTGCAGCACCAGCACGTCGTCACGCACCCGCAGCGCGGCCAACGACTCCCGCTGCCGGATGGCGATCTTGGTGATGGCCACCTGGCCGGCCTTCTCCAGCGCGGTGCGCAGCAGCACGTAAGGCCGTGTCGCGGCGCCCTCGGGCTCCAGGTAATAGGTCTTCTCGAAGTGCACGGGATCGATCTCGGACTGGTCGACGAACTGCAGCACCTCGATCTCGTGCTTGCTGCCCAGTGGCAGCTCGTCCAGATCGGCGTCGGTGAGCACGACCAGCTGGCCGTCGGGCAGCTCGTAGCCCTTGGCGATGTCGGCGTACTCGATCTCCTCGCCGTCCACCGAGCAGACCCGGCGGTACTTCACCCGGCCACCGTCGGCCTTGTGCACCTGGTGGAATTTCACGTCGTGGTCCTCGGTCGCCGAGTACAGCTTGACCGCGATGGACACCAGCCCGAAGGAGACCGCACCACGCCAGATCGACCGCACGGTCGCCTCCCTCCCGCCGCCCACCCTGGGCCAAGATCACAGGGTAGGGGCGCGCCGGGCCCCGCGGCAGCCCGGAACGCACCGCAACCCCCCCGCCGGGTCGGTCCCGGCGCACCGTGCATGCCGACCCCAGAGGCGGGTAGGGCCGGGATGTCGAACGACGTGACCGCAGCACACACGGAGGACACATCCCGATGACCCAGCCCGAGGGCCAGACCGCCCGCGACGTGTTCCCCGAGGACAACGGCATCCCCGACCTTGAGGACGGCTCCCCCGAGGCCGCCGACGCCGAGGACCCCGAGTTCGCTCCCCCGCCCGGGGAACGGGCCAACGCCAGCGTCGACTTCGGCACCACCGCCGCCGAGCAGGCCGACGGCGAATCCCTGGACGGCCGGCTGGACCGGGAGGTTCCCGACGTCGACGTCGCCCCCGGCACCCGCCCGGCCGAGGACCCCGACGGTCCGGCGAGCCAGCTGGAGCAGGACGTCGATGCCGACCGCCGGGACGACTCGGGCACCGACAGCATCGGTGACGACGTGATCGCCACCGCCGAGGACCCGATCGGCGGCGAGGGTCCCGAGGAGCGCGCGATGCACCCGGTGCAGGACTGAGCCCGGGCGCCGGCCCCGACGCGGCGATTTGTGGTGCGGGGACAGGAGTGTCTAGGGTCCTTCGCGGTGGTTGAGCAGCGAGCTGCCGCGGCCGTCCGGGCGTCGTCCGGGCGGCAGGATCGTCCGTACGACCCGCGTGCCCGGGGGCGCCGAGTCGGCCACCACCGGCAGCGGTAGGTTGTGCTGGCTGATGCGTGCCCGTCGGGCCCGCTGCTGAGAGGAGCTGCAGTCCGTGACCTCATCTGACCTGCCCGCCGAGGGGCAGCGCGACGCGTCGGCCCCCGCCGACACGGCCGATGCTCCCTTCGACGACGTGATCACCCTGTCGACGTCCACGGACGCCGAGGGTGCTGTCACGGTGACGGTCGTCGGCGAGGTGGACACCTTCACGGCTCCCGTGCTGCGCGCCAGCCTGGACACGCAGCTGGAGCAGGACCCCACCGAGCTGGTCATCGACCTGTGCGGCGTCCAGTTCCTGGGCTCCGCCGGTCTCGCCGTCCTCGTGGAGACCCAGAAGTCGGCACGGTCGCGCGACGTGGGCCTCACCCTGGTCGCCTCCACCCGGGCGGTCACCCGCCCGCTGGAGGTCACCGGCCTGATCGACCTGTTCACCATCGTGGACGGCAGCGGCTCGAACTGAGCCCCGCCGCACCGACGACGGGCGCCCCACCGATGCGGTGGGGCGCCCGTCGTCGTCCGGGCGCCGGTCACGGCGGGCAGCTCAGCGCACGGTGGGCACACCGGCGAGGTCCAGGACGTGGCGGGGCAACGACCCGGCGGGGGCCCGTACCTCCAGGGCCCAACCGGCCCCGCGCCCGACCCGCCCGATCTCCAGCACCACAGCGACCGCAGCCGAGCTGAGCTCGGTGACCTCGGTGAGGTCCAACCGGGTGGGCACCGCTCCTCCCCGGGATGCCTCCAGCAGCCGGATCCGCAGGCCGGGGGCGGCCAGGGTGTCCAGCGGGCCGGTGACGGTCACCGTGGGCGTCAGACCGGACCGGTCGACGATCACCGGATCGGGCCGGTCGTCAGCAGTGCCCGGCTCCTCGGGGGGGTCCTCGATCGGGCCGTGCAGCGGCATCCGCAGGGTCACGGTCGTCCCGCCGGCCCCGGTGACCATGTCGACGTCGGCGCTCAGCTGACGCATGATCAGCAGCCCACGCCCCCGGTCCCCGGGATCGTGGTCGGGGATCCGCCAGGTCCCGGCGTCGCGGACGACGACGGTCAGCGTGCCGTCGTCCCCGGGCTCGGCATCCAGCCACAGCCGGCCGGGATCGCCGCG
Source organism: uncultured Actinomycetota bacterium (assembly GCA_963759905.1). Lineage (GTDB taxonomy): Bacteria > Actinomycetota > Actinomycetes > Mycobacteriales > Geodermatophilaceae > Klenkia. Next base: position 280,960 of record CAVXBD010000005.1, on the reverse strand, counting down.
GTAGGCGTGCTCCACGGAGTTCGCGCAGGCCTCCCCCACGGCCACCTGCACCGCGACCACCTCGGGGGCAGCCATGCCCAGCCCGGCAAGCCAGCCGCCCAGCGCGTGGCGGGCGGCGGGCAGCGAGCTGGGCAGCGCGACCAGGTCGACGTGCAGCGGCTGCACCGACCCGGCCCGGCGCCGGACGGCGAGCACGGCGACGTCGTCGTCCGCCCCGCCCGGGGGCAGCACGGCGGCCGCGACGTGCGAGGCCAGGCCGCCCCGGGCCTCCACGTCGGCCTCAGCGGCCTGCAGGCCCTGCACGGCGGCGGCCGCGAGGGCCGACCAGCACTCCGCGGGGCTGCGCCCCGGGACACCCAGGGCGCCGTCGGAGACGAGCACCAGGGCGGCATCCACGTCGAGCTGCGCGGCGTGCACCGTCACCGGCCCCCGGTCCCGCGCCCCCAGCGGCGGCTGCGCATCGGTGACCAGCCGCTCGACGGCACCCCCGGCCGTGGCCAGGAAGGGCGGTGGGTGGCCCACCGCGGCCCACTGCACCTGCCCGGTGCCCGCGTCCAGGAGCACGTGGCACAGCGCGGAACCGCGGACGTCGTCCATCCCGCGGGCCAGCGCGTCGAGCGCCGAGACCACGGCGACCGGGTCCGGATCCCGGCGCACCTCGGCCAGCCATGCCCCGCGCAACCGGCCCATGGCCGCGGCGGCCGCCAGCCCGGCGCCCACCCCGTCGCCCATGACCAGGGCCAACCGGTCCCCACCGACCGCGACGGCGTCGAACCAGTCCCCGCCGGCGGACTCCCAGCGGCCCGCTCCGTGGTAGCTGCTGCTCACCCGGGCACCGGCCAGGAAGGGCAGCGCGGTCGGCAGCAGCACCTGCTGGGCGGCCCGGCCACCGGCGTCCGCGGCCACCACCTCCCCGGGGTGCTGCTGGAGCAGGACCAGCACGCCTGCCTCCGCCCCGGCCGGGAGCGGCGTGAGCGTCACCACCGACGGCGTGCGCTGGCACAGCCCGGCCAGGACGCTGGGACCGTTGCCGGCCAGCGCCTCGTCCACCAGCTCCGACAGCGGCCGCCCGGCGACGACGGGTAAGCCGTCGAACCGACGGGCGGTGGCGTTGGCCCAGGCCAGGCGGGGCGTGCCGGCGCCGAGGAACCACCACGCGGCCACGTCGGCCGCTTCCAGTGCGGGGAGCACGCCGGGTGGTGCGGCCGGCAGCTCGGTCGGTCGGGGGCTGCCCGGGACGGCGTTCATCTGCACTCATCCCACCCGACCGCCCACCACCCGGCAACCGCTGCCCGGGATGCGGTCGGACACGTCCGGGCGGCGTGCGGGAGAATGGTGTCGGGACACCGCGCAGGCCGCGGCCCGCGGATCGACTTCGACGCAGGGCACGTGCACGAGCAGACCACCTGTGCGAACAGAGTGGCTGTATGACATGAGGAGCAATCGAGGGATGGTCGACATGACGACCGCTGCCCAGGGCGAGCGGCACACCGAACGTCTGGAGCTCCGGGTGCCCACGTCCCGGACCCAGCTCCCGGCGGTCCGGGCCATGGCCGGTGACCTCGCGATGCGGATGGACTTCGACCTCGATGCCGTGGAGGACCTGCGGCTGGCGGTGGACGAGGCCAGCGCCACGCTGGCGTCGGTGGCCACCGCCGACTCGGCGTTGACCGTGGTCTTCGAGGCCCGTCCTGACGGGCTGCAGATCCATGCCTGGGTGCCCACCGCGGCCGGCACGGACGTCCCCCGGGACGGCTTCGGCTGGGCGGTGCTGCACACGCTGGTGGACAGCGTCGCCGCCGGCCCGTCCACCCAGGCCCAGGTGCTGGCCGGCAACGGCAACGACGAGGCCGTCGCGCTGATCACGCTGGAGAAGCGCCTGCCCGGGCCGATGCCTCGTCTTACGGGCGATGCCGACCTGTCGGTCGCTCAGTGACCCGGTCGGCCGCCACCGACACCCCGGCTGCCGACCGCCCCGCTCCCCCCGCCACGGCCTCGGCCACTGGGGGGGACGGTGCCGCGGCGGATGGAGACGACATGACGATCGGTCCGCTGTCGCCCGGTGCTGCTGGTCCGGCTGCGGCCGGCGCTGAGCCCGTGGCCGCCGGTGCCGAGGTACCAGTGACAGGGGACGAGGGCGACCCTGCTGCCGCTGTGGACCCTGCTGCTGCCGACGACGTGCCGGCCGTCCCGCTGTCGGACAACCGTCGCCGCCAGCAGCGCACCGCCCCGCTGTTCGCCGAGCTGGCCGGGCTGGAGAAGGACGATCCCCGGCGGGAGCGGTTGCGCGAGATCCTGGTCGAGGAGCACCTGCCCTTGGTCCGGCACTTCGCCCGGCGGTTCAGCAACCGCGGGGAACCTTTCGACGACCTGCTGCAGGTCGGCACGCTGGGGCTGATCGCGGCCATCGACCGGTTCGACCCCACCCGCGGGGTGGAGTTCCTGTCCTTCGCGGTGCCCACCATCACCGGGGAGATCAAGCGGCACTTCCGCGACCAGGGCTGGTCGGTCCGGGTGCCACGACGGTTGCAGGAGCTGCACCTGGCCCTGAACGCCGCCGTCGGCGAGCTGGCCCAGAAGAACGGGCGGGCACCGAACCCCTCGGAGCTCGCCGAGCACCTGGGCATCCCGCGCGCGGAGGTGCTGGAGGGGCTGGCGGTGGCCAACGCCTACCGCAGCAGCTCGCTGGACGAGCGGTTGTCCAGCGAGGAGGACTCCCCCACCCTGGCGGCCACGCTGGGCCAGGAGGACGCCGCGCTGGAGGGCGTGGAGTACCGGGAGTCGCTGCAGCCGCTGCTGGCGACCGTCCCGGCCCGGGAGCGACGGATCCTGATCCTGCGCTTCTTCGGCAACATGACCCAGTCCCAGATCGCGGCAGAGATCGGCATCTCCCAGATGCACGTCTCCCGCTTGCTGTCCCAGACGCTGGCCAAGCTGCGCGAGGGCATGCTCCGGGACTGACCCGCGGACCTGACAGCACCGGCCCGGCCCCTGCGAGGGGACCGGGCCGGTGCTGGTTCGGGCTGCTACCGCTCGCCCGAGCCGTCCTGCTGGCGGTAGGGCTGCCCGTACTCCGATTGCGGGCCCCCCTGGCCGTACGGCGGCGGCGGGGTGGGCCGGTCCTCGTCGTCGTCACGCGCGTCCGGCAGGTTGCGCGGGTCGGCGGCCGCCCCGGATTCCTGCACGTCGGCCGTGAGCTCGGACAACGACGGCGCGCTGGGCACCTGCGGGCGCGAGACGGCCGGCGTCGAGTCGGCCAGCGTGCTCATCTCGATCTTGGCCTCGGGCTGGTCGGCGGCCCGGGGCAGCGCGGACTCGAACCAGTCCGAGGTGTCCAGCTGGGTGGGCGGCTGGGCTGCGGCCCCCTCGGCCGGGGCGTCGACGTCCAGCCAGGACCGCCGGGGCTCACCCTCGCTGCCGCCACCACGCCCGGCGCCCCCGAGGTTGGCCAGCCCTTCCAGCGCCTGGGAGAACTCGCTGGGCACGATCCACATCTTGTTGGCGTCGCCCTGGGCGATCTTGGGCAGCGTCTGCAGGTACTGGTAGGCCAGCAGGCCCTGGTCGGGCTTGCCGTCGTGGATCGCCTGGAAGACCGTCTCGATGCTCTTGGCCTGACCCTGGGCCTGCAGGTACAGCGCGGCGCGCTCACCTTCGGCGCGCAGGATCCGGCTCTGCCGCTCGGCCTCGGCCTCCAGGATGGCGGCCTGCTTGCGACCCTCGGCCGAGAGGATCTGGCTGGCCTTCTGGCCTTCGGCGGTCATGATCGCCGACTGCCGCTGTCCCTCGGCGGTGAGGATCACGGCGCGCTTGTCGCGGTCGGCGCGCATCTGCTTCTCCATCGAGTCCTGGATGGACAGCGGCGGGTCGATGGCCTTGATCTCCACCCGCGCCACCCGCAGGCCCCAGGGTCCGGTGGTGCCGTCGAGCACCTGGCGGAGCTGGGAGTTGATCCCGTCCCGCCCGGTCAGCGCGCCCTCCAGGTTCAGCCCACCCACCACGTTGCGCAGCGTGGTCGTCGTCAGCTGCTCCATGCCGGTGATGTAGTTGGCGATCCCGTACACCGCCAGGCGCGGGTCGGTCACCTGGAAGTAGACGACCGTGTCGATCCCGACCTGCAGGTTGTCGGCGGTGATCACCGGCTGCGGCGGGAAGGAGATGACCTGCTCGCGCAGGTCGATGGTGGCCCGGACGCGGTCCACGAAGGGGACGAGGAGGGCCAGGCCGGGAGCGAGGGTGCGGCTGTAGCGGCCCAGCCGCTCGACGACCTTGGCCTGCGCCTGCGGGACGATCGTGACGCTCCGGGCGATCACGATGATCACCAGCAGTGCGATGATGCCCAGGATGATGGCGGCGGTCACAGGGGGTGGCTCCTGACGTCGGTGGGCAGTGCTGCTGATCCTCCCCCGTTGCACCCCGGTGGTCCACCACCTCGGGCGGGGACCTGCAGGTCAGGCCCGGGACACGTAGGCGATGGGGCCCTCGATCTGGACGATGCGGACCACCTGGCCCACGTCGTAGATCTCCCCGTCGAGCTGGGTGCGGGCGGACCACTCGTCGTGCCCCATCCGGATCTGACCGGACTGCCCGTCGACGCGCTCGCTGACCTCCGCGGTGCGGCCCACGTAGACCTCCACGCCGTCGATCTGCTCCGGGGTGCGCTCCAGCAGGTGCCGCTTGGCGAGCGGGCGGACGACCGCCACCAGCGCCAGGGTGACGAGCACGAAGGCGAGCAGTTGGAGGGCCACGCTGCCGCCCACCAGGGCCACGCCCATCCCGCCGATGGCGCCACCGGCGAACATGAGCAGGAAGAGGTCGAGGCTGGCCAGCTCACCGGCGGTGAACAGGCCGGCGGCGATGAGCCAGAGCAACCAGGCAGCCACGTACCGAGTCTGGCACGGCGGGCGGCCGTGGGTCGGCCTGCGACGCGAGGACGTCGTAACCTGGTCCCTCGTGCACGACTACCCCGCCGGCAGGCTGGCTGTCTGGGCGACGGCCTGGCTGGCCGGACGCACCAGCTACGACGAGGCGCTGGACGCCGTGACCGGCACGACCGCGCACCTGGTCGTCGGCCTGCCCGGCAGCCCGGAGGCCGTGCCACTGGGCGTGGCGATGGCTTCGTTGCGCAGTCTGGGTGAGCGGCGACTGCGACTCGTGCTCCCCGTGCCCGGGGACACCCGTGGACTGCCCGCGGTGCCGGGCCTGGTCGCAGCCACGCTGGAGGCCGGGCAGGCTGCGGTGGGTGCACGGATCGCGCTGGTGCCCGAGCGTCTCGGGCCTGAGGTGACGTCCTGGACAGCAATGGATCTGGCAGCCGCTCCCCCGGTGGCGCCTGCGGTCGAGGGCTCGCTGCGCGCGGTGTCCGGCGGTCTGGACCTGGCCGTCGCGGACTCCGCCCGGACCCTGGCCGAGCTGGACCTGGCCCGGTGGAACCCCGAGGTGCCCGCCCTGCTGGCCGGGCTGGCCAGGAGGACGCACGCGCCCGGCCTGCCCGAGGATCACGATCAGCTGGCCGCGTCGGTGCTGGGCCGGACCCAGCGGTTGAGCCGGGTCCTGGATCTGGCGATGGCCGATGCCCCCGGTGCGGCGGTGACCCATGCCCAGGCCGCACGCCGTGACGCAGCCTTGCGCCCGCTGGCCGAGGCAGTGCGCGAAGCCACTGCGGCGGCCTACAACTGGGTGCCCCGCTGATCTGCACGCCAGCCTGATGATCCTCCGACCGACGACCCGCCGCACGACGACCCCCGAGCACGGCGCAGCCCGGCGGACGCGGGCAGGCGTCCACCGGGCTGCGGCACGCAGGGTGCTGGTCATCTCGGGCGTACCGGCTCGAGCTCGTCGAGGGCGGTCCAGTCCACCGGTGGCCGGGGCCCGGGTGGGCCCGGTGGTGGGCCCAGGTCCAGCCTGGGTCCGGTGCTGATCAGCGAGCCGTCGGGCCGGTAGGTCGTCCACCGGTTGCGCGCGTCGCGTTCGACCCGGAACCCGTGGTGGACCTTCGTGTGGTGCGCCTCGCACAGCAGACGCCGAATTGCTCAGCGAGGTCTGCCCGCCGTGGAGCCAGTGCGTCAGATGATGCACGTCACACCAGTACTTCGGCGCCCCGCAGCCGGTGAACACGCAGCGCCGGTCCCGCACCTCGACGGCCTTGCGCAGATGCGCCGGCACCACCCGGTGGGTCCGCCCCACATCCAACGGCTGGCTGTCGGGGCCGATCACGATCCGGGTGATCTCCCCATCACAGGCCAGCATCCGGGCCTTGGCCGCGGAGATGGTCGCCCCGAAGTCCATCACCCCAGCACCGGGTCCCACCGCCGGGTCCTGCAGGTCGGCCCACGGGATCAGCACCCCGACCTGCGGCTTGCGGGTCCGCAGCGTGGGCAGCTGCCCGGCCGCCAACTGGTTGTCACACAGCTGCACCAGGGAGTCGGCCAGCTGCTGGGACCGGGTCCGCACATCCCCGGCGACCCGCGAGGCCCCCAGCACCGACTCCAGGGCGGCCTGCAGCCGTTCCCCACCGACCGCGTCCAGCTGCCCGTGCACCCCCAGCGACCCGTCCCCACGCTTGGACAGCGTCAGCCCCCGCGTCTCGGTGGGATCCGGTTCAGGCCCGTCGGGGTCCAGCCGGGACAGGTAGTGCCCCACGGCCACCACGACATCCTTGTGCGGCGCGGAGGCAGCCAGCTCGGTCAACGTGGCGTCGGTCTCGGCCAGGTCCATCCCGGCGGCCTCGGCGGCGGCCAGGTGCTCGGGGGTGGTGATCGGCGCGATCGTCAGCACCTGGTCGGCGGTCACCTGCCCGGCCGCGAACGCCGCGGACAGCGCCGGCAACTGCTGCAGCGCCCGCCCCATGGCCAGCAGCCGCGACCCGGTGTGCCCCGACACCCGGGCATGCCCACGCAACCAGGACCCCATCGAGGCCAGCCCGTCGATCTCGGCCAACCCCGACACCTCACCGGCCCGCACCGTCGCGCCACCGCGGCGTCCAGCTGGTTCCGCAGGGCCAGCAGCACCGGCAGCCGCTCGTGCAGTTGCACCCCGAACCGCAGCTCCTCGTCCTGCTCGGCAAGCAGGGCGGACAAGGCCGCGGCGGCGCTACCGAAGTCACCTGGATCGCTCATCCCGACCCTCCTCCCAGCTCCTGCTCGCTGATTCGAACGTGTGTACGAATAGTAGCGCACGTCGGCGGCACAGACAAGGTGAAAGGCCAGCTCAAGACAGTGTTGTCGGGTTCCGTCGATCCCGTGCAGAGGGAGGCCGCAGCGTCGCGTGGCGCCGATCCGTCCACCACGCCGCGAACGACCAGCGCCCGCCCGGCCCCCGGGGGCACGGACGGGCGCAGGTCGAGCATCGTCAGGCGGCAGGCCGAGCCGGCCGAGCGACGTAGCAGCACGCGGCCGGACAGTTGGTGCCCAGCCGCGGCTGCCCGCCGGCCCGGCGCTCCAGGACCAGCTCGCGGACCATGCCCACGTAACCGGGGTGCGTGCCGGCGGTGGCAGCCCGGGCGAACCCGAGACCCAGCCGCTCCGCGGTCTCCTTGGCCTCGTTGTCCAGGTCCCAGATGACCTCGATGTGATCGGACACGAAGCCGACCGGGAAGAGCACGACGGCCCGGGTCCCACCGGCCGCCAGTGCCTCCAGGTGGTCGTTCACGTCAGGCTCCAGCCAGGGCACCGACGGCGGCCCGCTCCGGCTCTGCCAGACCAGGTCGAACTCCCGTTCCGGCGCCACCGCGTCCACGACGAGCCGGGCAGAAGCCAGCAGCTCCCGCTGGTACTGCCCACCCTCGGGCCCGGCCACCGCGGCCATCACGTCCGGGATGCTGTGCGCCGTCGCCACCAGCCGGGCGCCGTCCCGCAGCTCGGCCGGCAGCGACTCCAGCGCGGCCGCCAGACCGTCGGCGTTGGCCGCCACGAACCCGGGATGGTCCCCGTAGTGCGGCATCTTCTCCGCGGTAGGGGCGGCATCGGCGTGCACGGCGCGCGCCCGGGCGACGTCCTCGTGGTACTGCCGGCAACCCGAGGCCGAGGCGAACGCCGAGGTGGGGAAGACGTACACGTGCTCGATGCCGTCCGCGGCCATCCGGGCCCAGGCGTCCTCGACGTAGGGCGCCCAGTTGCGGTTGCCCCAGTAGACCGGCAGGTCGAGGCCCCGCGCGGCGAAGTCGGCCTCGATCGCGGCGATCAGTGCGCGGTTCTGCGCGTTGATCGGGCTGACCCCGCCGAAGTGCAGGTAGTGCTCCTGGACGTCCAGCAGCCGCTCCCGCGGGATGCCGCGGCCACGGGTGACGTTCTCCAGGAAGGGCATCACGTCCTCGGGCCCCTCGGGTCCCCCGAAGGACAGCAGCAGCACCGCCTCCCGGCGGCCGGCCGGAGCCGGATCGGCCGAGGGCGCGGCGCCACCGTTGTTCCGGACCGCCAGCGACGGGTCCTCGTCCGGTGCCTGTCCGGCCGGGGTGATGGCGACGTCGAGCGCCTGCGGCATCAGACCCCCACGGCGTGGAAGCCACCGTCGACGTGCACGATCTCCCCGGTCGTGGCCGGGAACCAGTCCGACAGCAGAGCGGTCACGGCCTTCCCGGCGGGCTCGGTATCGGTCACCGACCAGCCCAGCGGCGCCCGGCCTTCCCACGCCTCCTCGAACTGCTTGGAGCCCGGGATCGACTTCATGGCCATGGTGCGCAGCGGCCCGGCGGCGACCAGGTTGACCCGCACGCCCTCGGGGCCCAGCTCGCGGGCCAGGTAACGGGAGGTGGACTCCAGCGCGGCCTTGGCCGCACCCATCCAGCCGTAGACCGGCCAGGCCACGGTGGCGTCGAAGGTCAGGCCCACCACCGAGGCCTGCGCGCCGAACAACGGCCGGCAGGCCTGCGTCAGCGAGGCCAGCGACCAGCTGGAGACCTGGAAGGCGGTCGCGGCGTGCTCCCAGGCGACCTCGGTGAAACCGTCGCCCATCGCCTCCTGCGGTGCGAAGCCGATGGAGTGCACGACCCCGTCGAGCTGAGCGTCGTCAGGTAGCACCTCCCGCAGCCGGTCGGCGAGGGTGTCCAGGTGCTCGGTGTTCGTCACGTCCAGCTCGACCACGGCGGCGTCGGTCGGCAGCCGCTTGGCGATCCGCTGGCACAGCGACAGCGCCCGGCCGAAGTTGGACAGCACCACCGTGGCGCCCTGCTCCTGGGCGAGCCGCGCGACCGAGAAGGCGATCGACGCCTCGGTCAGCACGCCCGCCACGAGGATCGTCTTGCCCTCCAGAATGCCCATCAGTGCCCCATCCCCAGTCCACCGTCGACCGGGACGACCGCCCCGGTGATGTACCCCGCGTGCTCGCCGGCCAGGAACCGCACGACACCGGCGATCTCGTCGGGCTCGGCGTACCGGCCCAGCGGGACCTGACCCAGGATCTCCTGCTGCCGCTTCTCCGGCAGCTCCGCGGTCATGTCGGTGCGCACGAAGCCGGGCGCCACGACGTTCGCGGTGATGTTGCGCCCACCCAGCTCGCGGCTGATCGACCTCGCCAGACCCACCAGGCCGGACTTGCTGGCCGCGTAGTTCACCTGCCCGGCGGACCCGGTCAGCCCGACCACCGAGGAGACGAAGATCATCCGACCGGACCGGGCCCGCACCATCTTGGCCGCGGCCCGCTTGGCCACCCGGTAGGCCGCCGTGAGGTTCGCGTCGATGACCTCGGTGAAGGCGTCCTCGCTCATCCGCATCAGCAACCCGTCCCTGGTGATCCCGGCATTGCTGACCAGCACCTCCACCGGCCCCTGGTGCTCCTCGACCGCGGTGAAGGCCGCGTCCACGGCGGCGGTGTCGGTCACGTCGCACTGCACACCGAACAAGCCATCGGGCACACCGCTGCCGCGGTGGGTGACCGCCACCGCATCGCCTTGCTCGGCGAACGACCGGGCGATCGCCAGCCCGATCCCCCGGTTCCCACCGGTCACCAGCACCGACCTGCTCACGCCACCACTCCCAGCTCGTCGCCCGCTCTACCGACGATGAACCTAGTCGTGCGCGCACCGTCGGGCCGTGCCGAGGCGTCTGCCGGGGAGCGCGGCACCGGGCAGACTGCACCCGTGGACGGAGCGGGACGGGCGCGCGGGGTGGTGCAGTTGATCAACAGCTCCGACGGCGGGGTGCTGTGCCTGGCTGGAGCGGTGTCCGCCGAGGTGGTGGGTGCCTTCTACGCGCGGCACGGCCGCGAGCCACTGCCGGTGGCCGCGATCGACGGGAGATCGGTGACCGCGCTGTCGGCAGCCGGGCTGGAGTTGGTGCGCGACCATCTCGCAGCCGCCGAGCGCGCCGGCCGCACCGTCCGGCTGCAACCCGTCACCGGCGCTGCGCCTGCACATCCGGCACCTACGAACCCGGCGACCACGAACCCGGCACCCACAGAGCCTGCACCCACCGACCGAGGAGCACACCGCCCGTGAGCGCCGACCACGCCGTCCTGGACACGCTGCTCGAGCAGGAGAGCCGCCTGGTCTTCGACGGGTTCGACGAGACCGTCGCCTGGGAGGTGGGAGTCGCGCTGCGCGCGGCAGGGCTGCGCGACCGGCTCCCGGTGGCGTTGTCGGTCCGGCGCAACGGCCAGCGGCTGTTCCACGCCGCGCTGCCCGGCGCGTCGGCGGACAACGACGGGTGGCTGGAGCGCAAGTGCGCCGTCGTGGACAGGTACGGGCATTCGTCGCTGCTGGTGGGTGAGCAGTTCCGGGTGGCCGGCAGCAGCTTCGAGGAGTCCTCCCGGCTGGACCCGGCCCGGTTCGCCGCGCACGGCGGCGCCTTCCCGGTGCTGGTGCGCGGTACCGGGTGCATCGGCACGGTGGCGGTGTCCGGGCTGCCCCAGCTGGAGGACCACGCACTCGTCGTCCGCGTGCTGGAGACGTTCCTGGGCCAGCCAGGCTGACCGGACCCGCGACGGGGAACCGGTCAGCCGGCGGCGGTTTGGAGGGCGGTCAGCCGCGGGAGAACATCTTGCGGAACCGACCCGGCGCGGCGGGCTCACGCTCGTGACCGGGGCACCGGTCCGAGGCGGGCACCGACCGCATCACCTGGTCCACGTGCTGCCCGCAGCCCGCCCAGGTGGTCTTTCCGCACGTCCGGCACGAGGTGGCACGACACATGGTCAGACCACCCCGCCGTCGAAGCTGCGGCCGAGGACGGCCGAGGACCGATGGATGTCACGCATATGAGCTCCCTTTGAGAGGTGGGTGGCCATCAGGCAAGGCTCAGGAGGAGCTTCTCGAGCTCCCGGAAGTCACCGTCACGGTCCTCGGTCACGAGGTTGGTGGAGCAGAACCGCATCCCGGTTCCGACGACGGCGAAGCTGGCCTTGTTCAGTGCTTTGGACGCTGCCGCGAGCTGGGTGACGACCGACCCGCAGTCCCGGCCGTCCTCGATCATCTTCACGATGCCGCCGAGCTGCCCCTGGATCCGGTTCAGTCGCTTGACCACGTCGGCGAGCTCGCCCTGCGGGATGTCCATGGCTCCACTGTAGATACCCCCCGGGGTATCCGCAAGGGTCGAACCCGGGTCAGCTGACGAGCCCCTCCGACGTCATCCAGTCCAGGGCCACGTCCACCGGCTCCTCCCCGTCGACATCCACCCGGCGGTTGAGCTCGATCATCACGTCGTCGGTGATCAGCGGGGTGATCTCGGCGAAGATGTCGGCCAGCTCCGGGTGCGCCTCCAGCGTCGGTGTGTAGATCACCGGCGCGACGTTGTAGGCGGGGAAGAACTGGCGGTCGTCCTCCAGCACCGCCAGGTCCAGGGACTGGATCCGGCCGTCGGTGGTGAAGACCTCGCCGAAGTTGCAGGTGCCCTGGTCGGTGGCGGTGTAGACCGCACCGGTGTCCAGGGTGGACACGTTGTCCCGGGGCACGCCCTGCGGGGCGCCGAGCTCGAGGTCGTAGGCCTCGAGCATCGGTACGAATCCGTCGTTGCGGCTGCTGAACTCTGCCTCGACGCAGAACGTGCGGTCCTCGACCGGCAGCGCGGCGATGTCCGAGAGCCGGCTGACGCCGAGGTCGGCGGCCGCCTCGCTGCGGATCGCGAAGGCGTAGGTGTTGTTCATCTCCGCCGGCGGCAGCCAGGTCAGGTCGTTGGCCAGGTCGGCATCCCGCACCGCCTGGTACTGCTCCGTGCGGTCCGGGATGCCCTCGGACTCGCCCAGGTAGGTCAGCCAGGCCGTTCCGGTGTACTCCCAGTTCATGTCGATCTCGCCGCTGGTGGCCCCGGTACGGACCGGGACGGACCCGGGGATGTTGGTCCGGTCCAGCACGTCGAACCCGGCGGTCTGCAGGGCGATGACGGCGATCTTGCCCAGGATCAGCTGCTCGGTGAAGTTCTTGCTGCCCACCACCAGCTCGACGCCCGGGGCGCCGGGCAGAGGCTGGATCAGCCCGGGGTCCGCGGCCGGGGTGTACTGGTTGGCGGCCTGCAACCCGCAGCCGGCCAGCAGCAGCGGGGCGGTCAGCAGCAGGGCGAGGGTCCGGGGCGCGCGCATTCAGAGTCCCTTCGGGCGAGCCACGGTCTCCACGACCCGGCCCAACCAGTCCACGGCCAGGGCCAGCAGGGCCACCAGCACGGCTCCGCTGTAGAGCAGCGTGTCCAGGTTGAGGTTGATGCCGGTGGTGATGAGCAGGCCCAGCCCGCCGCCGTCGATGAACGTGGCCAGGGTCGCTGTGCCGACCAGCAGCACGAGTGCGGTCCGGACGCCGGCCAGCATGACCGGCACGGCCAGCGGCAGCTCCACCCGCATCAGCACGGCCAGCGCGCTCATGCCCATGCCCCGGCCCGCCTCGACCAGCCGGGCGTCCACGCCCTGCAACCCCACCATGGTGTTCCGCAACACCGGCAGCGCCGAGTACAGCACCAGGGCCACCACCGCCGACCGGAAGCCGAACCCCAGCCAGGTGGCCAGCAGCACGAACAGACCGATCGCCGGCGCGGCCTGCCCGGTGTTGGCCACCCCCAGCACCAGCGGGGTGGCCCGGCGGAACGGCCCGCGGGTCAGCAGCACGCCCAGCGGGACCGCGATGACCAGCACCACGACGGCCGAGACCGCCACCAGCTGCAGGTGAGCCAGGATGCTGCGGGACAGCGCGTCCCAGCTCAGCTGCCGGGACTCGGTCTCGGTGAGCTCCGCGCCCAGTCGCCAGCCGAGGAACACGGCGAGCACGGCGAGGATGAGGGCAGGTTGCACGAGCAGCCCCCGCCAGGCGACGCCGGAGCGCCGACCGCCGGGTTCGACGTCCTGTGTCGCTGCGTCCCCCGCCCCCTCCCGGGTGTCCTCGGCGTCGGTGGTGATGCTCATCCGGCGGCCGCCCCCCGGGTGGACTGGATCGCGGCCATGACCTGCTCGACCACCAGCACGCCGACCACGGCATCCCGCCGCCCGGTGACGACGACCCCGCCCTGGCTGGCCGCCAGCATGGTGTCCAGCGCGTCGTTCAGGGTCGACTTCAGCCCGACCGCAGGCAGCCGGTCGTCGCGGCTGGCGGGCACCGTGGAGGTCCGGCTGAGCTCGGCGACCGAGGGCCAGCTGACCGGTCGGCCGCGCTCGTCCACGACCACCACGTACTGCTCACCGGCTGCGGTGGCCCGGGCCACGACCTGTGCGCTGTCCTCGCCCACCGTCGCCGTCACCGGGGTGTGCAGCTCGGTGTCCGCGACCCGGGTCAGGGTCAGCTGCTTGAGCGTGGCACCGGCGCCGACGAAGTCGGCCACGTACTCCTCTGCCGGGTCGGCCAGGATGGCCTCGGGTGTGTCGTACTGCACCACCCGGGCGCCGACGTCGAAGACCACGATCCGGTCACCCAGCTTCACGGCCTCGTCGAAGTCGTGGGTGACGAACACGATGGTCTTGCCCAGCTCCTCCTGGATCCGCAGCAGCTCGTCCTGCAGCCGCTGCCGGGTGATCGGGTCGACCGCCCCGAACGGCTCGTCCATCAGCAGCACCGGTGGGTCGGCGGCCAGCGCCCGGGCCACACCTACCCGCTGCTGCTGGCCGCCGGAGAGCTCCTTGGGGAACCGGTCGCGGTAGACCTCGGGGTCCAGGCCCACCAGGTCCAGCAGCTCGTCGACCCGCTCGGCGATGCGCTTCTTGTCCCACTTGAGCATGCCGGGGACCAGCCCGATGTTGGTGCCCACGGTCATGTGCGGGAAGAGCCCACCGGCCTGGATGACGTACCCGATCCGGCGGCGCAGCCGGTCGGGGTCCTGGCCGGTCACGTCCTCGTCGCCCAGGAAGATCTTCCCGCCACTGGGCTCGATGAGCCGGTTGAGCATCTTCAGCAGGGTGGTCTTGCCGCAGCCCGACGGGCCCACGAACATCACCATCTCGCCGGCGGCGATGTCCAGGGTGACGGCGTCGACGGCCGGGGTGCGCTGGCCGGGGTAGCGCTTGGTCACCCCCTCGAGCCGGATGGGCACCCCGCTGACGTTGCGGTCGGGAGCGGGCTCGTTGGACGGGCGGGTCAGGGTCTCAGACACGGATGCCCCTCGAGGTGGTGAGGCGGCCGATCAGTACCAGCACCACGTCCAGGACGAGGGCCAGACCGACGATCGCGATGGTCCCGACCAGGGTGGCGTTGAGCGCGTTGGCCCCGCCGAGTCGGGAGAGTCCGGAGAAGATCAGGCCACCGAGACCTGGCCCCAGCACGTAGGCAGCGACCGCGGCGATGCCCATCACCATCTGGGTGGAGACGCGCACGCCGGCCAGGATGACCGGCCACGCCAGCGGCAGCTCGACCCGTACCAGGGTGGCCAGCCGGCTCATCCCCAGGCCGCGCGCAGCCTCCACGAGGGACTGGTCGACCCCGGCGAGCCCGACGACGGCGTTGCGCAGCACCGGCAGCGTCGCGTAGAAGACCACGGCCACCACGGCCGGGGTGATGCCGAAGCCGAACGGGGCCAGCAGCAGGCCCAGCAGGGCGAAGGACGGGATGGTCAGCCCGATCGCGGACACGCCGTTCGCCAGGCTGGTCACCCGCGGGCTGCGGTAGGCCAGCACGGCCAGCGCGACCGCCAGCACGGTGGCCAGCAGCACGCACTGCACCACCAGGCTGACGTGCTGGTAGGCCTGGAAGGCGATCAGCTCACGCCGGTCGACGAGGTACTGCCACATGGGCCCACCTCTTCACTGGTCACGGGACGGCCGCCGGGGCGGCCCGGAAACGACACGGGGGCCTCGTCGCGGCCCTCCGAGAACCCCGGGCCAGAGCCCCGGGACGTTACGAACACATTGCACGGTGCCACAGGCGTCACACATCCCGCTCCCCGAGCTGATCACGATGCGGTCACGGCGGACCTGCCGGGACAGCTGTCCCCTCGGCCTGTTCAGCGCGGTGTCGTCGTCGCCGTCGTTGTCGCCGTTGCCGTCGCCGTTGCCGTTGCCGTTGCCGTTGCCGTTGCCGTTGCCTCGAGCAGGGACCGGTAGTCCACCGCCGTGAGCGCCGACGTGGTCAGCTCCCCGCCCGGTAGCGGGACCTCCAGGGGCGCGTCGCCCGCAGTGAGCCGCACCTGGTCGACATCGGGCAGCGAGGTGGCGGTCAGCACGATCTGGCCGATCCCGCGCCGTCCGGTGCGCCCGTCGAGCCCGCCGTCGACGAGGGACACGTCGATGACCGCCTGACCGCCGTCCACCCCGGTCACCGAGAGCCCGACCCCGGGAGGCAGTGCGGAGGACAGTCCGGCGGCCCGCTCGGCGTCGGTCGGGCCGGCGGCCAGCGCGCGCAACAGTTCCGCCAGGTCCGGCGCGCCCCCCGGCTGCCCGGCCACCGCGGACACCGGCCGCAGCACCCCGGCGCCGTCGAGCCAGTACAGCGTCGGGGTGCTCTCGGCCGGCGGGCTGATCGGGGCCGGCCCGGTGGGCATCGGGCTCGCGCTCCCCGGACCCGACCCCGCGGCCGACGGTGCGGGGGGCTCGGCCAACCCGTAGGGCACGTCCGCGGCCGCGATCGTCCGGGCCGGGAGGTCGGTGCGCACCGTGCAGGACGACAGGGTGGCCACCATCGCGGCCGCGAGGGCGGCCAGCAGGGCCGAGGTCCGCACCCGCCTCACCGGGCCTCCCCCGCCGCGGGGTCCGGGACGGCCGGCAGCGAGAGCACGAACCGGCTGCCCTGGGGGGCCCGGGCCGTGCACCAGGCGCCTCCACCGTGCCGGGCCATGGTCTCCGCCACGATGGAGAGCCCGAGCCCGGTGCCCGGGGTGGACGCGCGCACGGTGTGCGAACCGCGGGCGAACCGGTCGAAGACCCGCAGCCGATCCTCCTCCCGCACGCCCGGTCCGGCGTCGTCCACGCTCACCAGCACGCTCTCCCCCTCCCGGCGCACCACGACCGCGACCGCTCCCCCGGCGTGCGCCTCGGCGTTGTCCAGCAACTGGACCAGCGCCCGCTCCAGGCGGTGCTTGTCGGCGGACACCGTTGCCGTACCCGCCTCCGGGAACGTCACCGTGGGGGGCGGGCGGCGGTCATCGCGCCGGAGCACCTCGGCGACCAGCGTCGCCAGGTCCACCGGGGCCAGGGTGTCCGGTCCCGGCGAGCTGTCCAGCCGGGCCAGGTCGAGCAGGTCGTCCAGGGTCCGCCGGAAGCGGCCGAGCTCGCCGGCCAGCAGCGCGACCGCCTGCTGCGCCCGCGCGGGCAACTCCTCGGACCGCGCGGCCAGCACCTCCACCGTGGTCGTCATGCTGGTCAACGGGCTGCGCAGTTCGTGGCTCACGTCGCCGACGAAGCGCGCATCGCGCTCGAGCCGCGCGCTCAGCGCGTCCACCATGCTGTTGAACCCACCCACGATGGCCGCCAGATCGGGGTCGGTGGTGGCCGGCAGCCGGGTCCCGAGGTTGCCCCCGGCGATCTCGGTCGCCGCCCCGGCCACCTGGGCCAGCGGGGCGACCGCGCGCCGGCTCGCGGCGACGCCGAAACCGGCCCCGGCGGCCGTTGCGGCCAGCGCACCGGCCGTGAGGTCCAGGGCCAGCGTCCGTAGCACCTGCTGCAGCTCGCTGAGCTGGGAGACCTCGTAGAACTGCACGCCCGACGCCCGCAACGGCACCCCGACGACCAGCTGGACCCCGCCGCCCCGCCCGGCGGTGACCACCGACCCGGCGGCGCCACCCTCGACGATGCTGCGGAGCTCGGCAGGCACGTCGGCAGCGCCGGCGTCCAGGCCGGAGGAGAACCAGGACCCGGCACTGCGGACGACGACGTCGGCGTCCCCCGAGGGCGTCAGCTCGGCCAGCAGGTCCCCCACATCGGCCCCGGCGGTGGACAGCTGGGTGGCCAGCGCGTTGGCGTCGGCGAAGGCCTGCTGGGTGAGCGAGCGCTCGCGCTGGTCGGTCAGGTAGTTGCGGGCCAGCAGCCAGGTCGTACCGGCCAGCACCGCGGACACCAGCAGCGCGCCGACGGCGAACCCCAGCACGATCCGGGCGCGCAGCCCGCGCGGGACCCTCAGCCGCACGACGGGATCGGGGTCGGACTCACCGGGTGTCCAGCCGGTAGCCCAGTCCCCGGACGGTCACCACCACCCGCGGGCGGGCGGGGTCGCTCTCCACCTTGGTCCGCAGCCGGCGCACGTGCACGTCCACGATCCGCTCGTCGCCGAAGAACCCCCGGTCCCACACCCGCTCGAGCAGCAGGGCACGGCTGAACACCCGTCCGGGCGCGGTGGCCAGCTCGGCCAGCAGGCGGAACTCGGTGACCGTCAGCGGGACGGGCTCGCCTCCCCGGGTGAGCGAACCCGCGTCCGGAGTGAGCACCAGAGCCCTTGCCGGGTCCCGGTCCAGCACCACCGTGGACGGGCCCACCGCAGCTTGCCCGTTCCCGGCAGCGGTGGATCGGCGCCGGAGGGCACGCAACCGCGCCGTGACCTCCCGGACCTCGAAGGGCTTGGTCACGTAGTCGTCGGCCCCGGACTCCAGGGCCGTGATGATGTCGTGCGAGTCCGCCCGGGCGCTGATCACGATCACCGGCAGGTCGTGGTGCCGGCGCACCTCCCGGATGACCGCGAAGCCGTCCATGGTGCCCAGCATGAGATCCACGATCATCAGGTCCGGGGCCTGCACCGCGACCTGGGCCAGCGCGCTCTCCCCGGTGGGCGCCTCGGACACCTGGTAGCCGTCGTCCTCCAGCGCCCAGCGCAGCGACGTGCGGATGTGGTCGTCGTCCTCGACGAGCAGAAGCCGTGGTGCCACGTGGGGCATGTAACCACCGGGGCGGCGCCGTCCCGGTCCGCGCTCCCGGTCCGTCACGAGACCGCAATGTCCTCGCCGGTCGGATCGCAATCTCGGCGGGGCAACCTGTGGCCGGCGGGGGGAGCGCCGAGGGGACGGGGAGACGGGGTGGCCGGAGTGCACGGCACGACCAGGGACGGCGGCGACATCGGGGACCGGCGGGACACCGGGAACACCGGTGACACCGTGGTGATCGCGCTGGACGACGCGATGCTGGCCGACGGCGTGGCGGACGTCCGGTGGGCCATCCACGAGGCGCTGCTGGCCGGCGCGCGCGGGCTGGTCCTCGACCTCACCCGCGTGCAGCGGCTCGGGAGCCCCGCGGTGGCCTCCTTCCTCACCGCGCACCGGGCCTGCCGGGCCCGCGGTGGGGCGGTCGTGCTGCGCGGCGCCAACCGACGCACCCAGGACCTGCTGTCGCGCACCGGTCTGTGGCGGGTCCTCCGGCCGGAGAGTCCCCGCGACCGGACAGCGGCATGACCCAGCACGCCCGCCCGACCAGACCTCGACCACCCTCCCCCCGACCGAAGGCCACCGGCCACCCGAGTGCCGGGAACGATGAGCCGGGCGGGGCGACAGGCTATTTCGCCACTGCGGTCGACAGCCGCACCGGCTGCATCCGGGCCTCCGGGCAGCTCACCCCCGCCGGCGCGGACCTGCTGGTCGGCACGGTGGAGTCGCTGGTCCGGCTGGGGCGCACCGACGTCACCGTGGACCTGGCGGCGGTCACCGGCGTGGACGCCGAGGGGGCCCGGCGGATCGACGAGCTGTGCCTGCTGATGAGCGACCGGGGCGGTTCGGTGACGGTGGACGTGGGCGGCGCCGCGAACCCGCCGGCACGCTGACCGGCACACCCCGGCAGGCGCCCGCGCACCGTCAGGCCCCGACGTAGCGGGCCAGGTGCTCACCGGTGAGGGTGTCCCGCCGCGTCACCAGCTCGGCCGGGGTGCCCTCGAAGACGATCCGGCCACCGTCGTGGCCCGCACCGGGGCCGAGGTCGATGATCCAGTCCGCCCGGGCCATCACCGCCTGGTGGTGCTCCACCACGATGACCGACTTCCCGGAGTCCACCAGCCGGTCCAGCATGCCCAGCAGCTGCTCGACATCGGCCAGGTGCAGGCCCGTGGTGGGCTCGTCCAGGACGTAGGTGCCGCCCTTCTCGGCCATGTGGGTGGCCAGCTTCAACCGCTGGCGTTCCCCGCCGGACAGCGTGGTCAGCGGTTGGCCGAGCACCAGGTAGCCCAGCCCCACGTCCGCCAGCCGGGCGAGGACCGCCCCGGCGGCGGGGGTGCGGGCCTCACCGGTGGCGAAGAACTCGGTGGCCTGGGCCACCGACATCGCGAGCACCTCGCTGATGTTCTGGCCGCCGAACCGGAACTCCAGCACGTCGGCCTGGAACCGCCGCCCCTCGCATTCCTCGCAGGTCGTGGCGACGCCGGCCATGATCGCCAGATCGCTGTAGACCACCCCGGCGCCGTTGCAGGCCGGGCAGGCACCCTCGGAGTTGGCGCTGAACAGGGCCGGCTTGACACCGTTAGCCTTGGCGAAGGCCTTCCGGATGGGGTCGAGCAGACCGGTGTAGGTGGCGGGGTTGCTGCGTCGGGAGCCCTTGATGGCCCCCTGCCCCACCGACACCACGCCGGCGCCGGCCGGGATCGAGCCGTGCACCAGGGAGCTCTTGCCCGACCCGGCCACCCCGGTCACGACGCACAGGACCCCCAGCGGGATGTCCACGTCCACGCCCTGCAGGTTGTGCGCGGACGCACCCCGGATCTGCAGCGTGCCGGTCGGCGGCCGGACCGCTTCCTTGAGGGCCGCCTGGTAGCCCAGGTGCCGGCCGGTCAGGGTGTCGCTGGCGCGCAGGCCCGCCACCGTGCCGGCGAAGCAGACGGTGCCGCCCGCGGTGCCGGCCCCGGGGCCGAGATCCACCACGTGGTCGGCCACGGCGATCGTCTCCGGCTCGTGCTCCACGACCAGCACCGTGTTGCCCTTGTCCCGCAAGCGCAGCAGCAGGTCGTTCATCCGCTGGATGTCGTGCGGGTGCAGGCCGGTGGTGGGTTCGTCGAACACATAGGTGACGTCGGTGAGCGAGGAGCCCAGGTGGCGGATCATCTTCACCCGCTGGGCCTCCCCACCGGACAGCGTGCCCGAGGACCGGTCCAGGCTCAGGTAACCCAGCCCGATCTCGACGAAGGAGTCCAGGGTCTGCTGCAACGCCCCGATCAGCGGCGCCACCGACGGCTCGTCGATCCCGCGGACCCAGCCGGCCACGTCGCTGATCTGCATAGCGCAGGCGTCGGCGATGCTGGTGCCGTCGATCAGCGATGACCGGGCCGCCTCGCTCAGCCGCGTGCCACCGCACTCCGGGCAGGCCGTGAACGTCATCGACCGCTCCACGAAGGCCCGGATGTGCGGCTGCAGCGCCTCGACGTCCTTGCTGAGCATGGACTTCTGGATCTTGGGGATCAGGCCCTCGTAGGTCAGGTTGATCCCGTCGACCTTGATCTTGGTGGGCTGCTTGTGCAGCAGGTCGTCGAGCTCGGTGGCGGTGAAGTCCCGGATCGGGGTGTCCGGGTCGAAGAACCCGCAGCCGCCGAAGATCCGGCCGTACCAGCCGTCCATGCTGTAGCCGGGAATGGTCAGTGCGCCCTCGTTCAGCGACTTGCTGTCGTCGTAGAGCTGGGTCAGGTCGATGTCGGACACCGTGCCCATGCCCTCGCAGCGCGGGCACATCCCGCCGGTGATGCTGAAACTCCGCCGCTCCTTCACGGTCTTGCCGCCGCGCTCGAGGGTGACCGCACCCGCGCCGCTGATCGAGGCCACGTTGAAGGAGAAGGCCTGGGGTGAGCCGATGTGCGGCCGGCCGAGACGGCTGAAGACAATCCGCAGCATCGCGTTGACGTCGGTCGCGGTCCCGACGGTGGAGCGGGCATTGGCGCCCATCCGCTCCTGGTCGACGATGATCGCGGTGGTCAGGCCGTCGAGCACGTCCACGTCGGGCCGGGCCAGGGTGGGCATGAAGCCCTGCAGGAAGGCGCTGTAGGTCTCGTTGATCATCCGCTGGGACTCCGCGGCGATGGTGCCGAACACCAGCGAGCTCTTGCCCGAGCCGGAGACACCGGTGAACGCGGTCAGCCTGCGCTTGGGGATCTCGACGTCGATGTCGCGCAAGTTGTTCACCCGAGCCCCCTGCACCCGGATGAGTTCGTGGCTGTCGGCCACGTGACCGGGCGTCGCGGGTGCGGTCACGTCGGCGCCTGCGCTGGTGGTCGTGCTCATCGTGTCTCCCTCTCCTGGGCCGGACCGTCGGGATGCCGATGGCGTCCACCCGACCCGCCGGCCGGCGGTCCGCGTCAGGTTCTCCCGGGTGGGCGCCCCCGGGCAACGCCCCGCGACACCGGCATCCGCGTCTCAAAGTGAGACAGCTCACCCCCACCGGGGCTGAGGATCCACCCCTACGTTGACCAGCGATGTGAGCCAGGTCGCACTCCCTGACTCACCCCCTCCTCCCCCGAAAGAGAAGTGACCGCCATGAAGCGCCTCGTCGCCCTCGGCATCTCCATCGGCGTGCTCGCCGGCCTGTTCACCTGGATCGCCGGGTCCATCACCGCGATCGGGTCCCTCGCCACCCCGCTGGTCGTCTTCGTCGGGTTCGCCGCCTGGGCGGTGTTCTACGCCGCCGGGGGCCGGACGGCGGGCCTGGTCTCCACCCTGGGATCCACGCTCAGCGGGCTGGTCTGGGGGTGGTTGATCCTGCAGGCGACCCTCAACCTGTCCAACGCCAGCGCGGCGGCGCTCGGCCTCTTCGTGGCCATCGGCGCCTTCGCCATGTGCGTGCAGGCGGCGTGGAAGCCGCTGGCCTTCATCCCCGGGGCCTTCATCGGCGCCGCGTGCTTCTTCGGCAACGGCACCATCTTCTGGACGACCCTCATCTCGCTGATCGCCGGAGCGCTGCTGGCCTACGCGTCCGAGCTGCTGGGTGACGTCATCGAGCGGGCCCTGCCGGCCGGCCGGACCAGCCGCTCGAAGACCACCGTCGGCTGATCCTGGCGCCACCCGAGGGCGACCCGTACGGGTCCGGCCATCGGGGCACGCGCCATCCGCGGAGCCGGGTCCTGGACGTCCCAGGGTCCGGCTCCGTCGTCTGCCTGCCGCACCCCTGATCCCTCGGTGATCACGGACCTGCGTGAGCGACACGCCGGGCCACAGCTCACCCAGGTCCGTGATCGGCGGGGAGGTGGGGCCGGGGAAGCCGGTCCCTCGTGACGAAGGCCACCGGACCATTGTGGTCGCACGAGCGACCGGGTCGCCCCGACGCGGTTACGGTCAGCGGGTGCCCAACCCGTTCCGCCAGCAGATCGACGCCAGCATCGTGGACACCGCCGCGGCGCTGATCGCCCGTCGCGGCATCGCCAAGACCTCGGTGCAGGACGTGGCCGACGCCGTCGGGCTGTCCAAGAGCGGACTCCTGCGGCACTTCCCCTCCAAGGACGCCCTGCACGAGGCCGTCCTGGCGCACGCCGAGACCCTCGCCCTCCGGGTGCTCGATGCCGTCCACCACCTCCCGCCCGGCCCCGAGCGGGACCGGCGCGCCGTGGACCTGGTGGTCGACATCGCCCTGGCCCATCCTGGCGTCGTCGCGCTGCTGATCGCGCCGGCCGGTGACGGGCTGACGGACCCGCCTCCGTGCCCCGAGCACGGCCCCACCGAGGACGCCGTCCTGCGCGCCTTCGACGTCGTCGCCGGCGAGACCGAGATCGGACGCACCATCCGGGTGCTGCACGCCCTCTCCGGTCTGGCCGTGCTGGCCATCGCCGCACACCGCCAGGACCAGGTGCTCGAGTGGCGCCCGCACCTGGTGGCCACCTGCCTGGACGCACTCGGCCACGGTCGTCCCGCCGTCCCCGCCCCGACCCGTCCCACGCTGGAGGCCTGACCCTCATGGCTCGTCTGCTGTCCCGGCTCGGTGCGTTCTCCTACCGCCGCCGCCTCCCCGTCCTGCTCGTCTGGCTGCTCGTCCTCGTCGGCGCCGGGGTCGGCGCCGCAACCCTGGCCGGCACCACCACCAACACCTTCGCGATCCCCGGCCAGGAATCGACCACCGCGCTGGCCGACATCGAGCAGCAGTTCGGTGCCGGGGCCGGCGGCGCCAGCGCGCAGGTGGTCGTGCGGGCACCGGCAGGTCAGACCCTGACCGACCCGGCGAACGCCGCCGCGCTCACCGAGCTCGTCCGCACCCTGGGCGGGCTGCCCGGCGTGGTGGCCGCCAGCAACCCGCTGGACCCGGCGACGCCGAGGGTCAGTGCAGACCTGAGCACCGCGTACAGCACCGTCAGCTACGCCGCCGCGCCCGGCGCGGTGACGGTCGCCCAGCAGGACGCGCTGGCCGACGCCGTCACCGACGCCGGGGCGTCCGGGCTCACCGTGGCGGCTACCGGTCAGGCGGTGCAGGAGGCGGTGGCCGTGGGCGGGATCGGTGAGCTGGTCGGTGTGGCTGTGGCCCTGCTGATCCTCGCGCTCACCTACGGCTCGCTGGTCACCGCGGGGATGAACCTGATCACCGCGGTGGTCGGCGTCGGCATCGGGGTGCTGGGCATCACCATCGCCACCGGGTTCCTCGAGCTGTCCTCCACCACCACGGCGCTGGCCGGCATGCTGGGGCTGGCCGTCGGCATCGACTACGCGCTGTTCATTGTCAGCCGCTTCCGCCAGGAACTGCGGCGCGGTGCCGACGTCGGACGGGCCCTCACCGTCGCGGTCGGCACGGCCGGGTCCGCCGTCGTCACCGCCGCGGTCACCGTGATCATCGCGCTGGTCGGGTTGTTCGTGGCCGGGATCCCCTTCCTCACCCAGATGGGCATCGCCGCCGCCGCCACGATCGTCGTCGCGGTGCTCGTCGCCCTCACCCTGGTGCCGGCCGTGCTGGGGTACATCGGTCTCCGGGCACTGCCCCGGGCGCAGCGGACCGCCGTGGCCACCGACTCCACGGCCGCCCTCGAGGAGGGGCCGCCCCGTGGCCGAGGTGTGCTGGCCGGCTGGATCACCGGGGTCACCCGCCACCGGGTGACCGCGCTGCTGGTGCCGATCCTGGTGCTGGCCACAGTCGCGCTGCCGTGGCTGTCGATGCGGACCACCCTGGTGCAGACCCCGGTCGAGGGCAGCTCCTCGGCCCGGGCCCAGCAGCTGCTCACCGACGGCTTCGGCGCGGGTTTCCTGGGCCCGCTGACCGTGCTCGTCCAGGGCGACGGCGCCGCCCAGGCCGCGGCCACCGCCACCCCCGGCATCGCCGCGCTGAGCGACGTCGTCACCGTCACCCCGCCCGTCCCCAACGCCGACGGCACCGCCGCCCTGCTGACCGTGATCCCGGCATCCGGGCCCACCAGCCCGGCCACCGAGGCCCTGGTGGGTGAGCTGCGGGCCGAACTGGCCGGGCTGGACGGGGTGCAGACCGCCGTCACCGGCGCCACCGCGGTCAGCGTCGACGTCGCGGCCTCGCTGGACGCAGCGCTGCCGGTCTACCTGGTGCTCGTCGTCGGCCTGGCGCTGCTGCTGCTGGTCCTGGTCTTCCGCTCGGTGCTGGTGCCGCTGGTCGGCGTGCTGGGCTTCCTGCTGACCATCGGCGCCTCGCTGGGGGCAAGCGTCGCGGTCTTCCAGTGGGGCTGGCTGTCCGGTCTGCTGGGGGTCGCCAGCACCGGGCCGCTGATCAGCCTCACCCCGATCCTGGTGATCGGCATCCTCTTCGGGCTGGCCATGGACTACCAGATCTTCCTGGTGTCGCGGATGCACGAGGCGCACAGCCACGGCCGGACGGCGCTGGACGCCGTGCACACCGGGTTCCGGCAGGCCGCCCCGGTCGTGGTCGCCGCGGCCGCCATCATGTTCGCCGTCTTCAGCGGGTTCTTCACCGGCGACGAGGCCACCATCAAGTCCATCGCGTTCGCCCTGGCGATCGGGATCGCGGTGGACGCGTTCGTGGTCCGGATGGTCCTGGTGCCCGCCGCGCTCGCGCTCATGGGCGAGCGCGCCTGGTGGCTGCCCCGCTGGCTGGGCTGGATGCCGGAACTGGACGTCGAGGGCAGCGCGCTGGCCGCCGAGCCCGGTGACCCCCGTCGCGAGCAGCTGGTGACCAGCGCCGGTTGACCTCCGGATGCACCGGTGGCCGGTCCCCCGCGGGGGACCGGCCACCGGTCGTCGCATCCGTTCCTCAGGCGCCGAAGGCCAGATCCACGGTCGGCGGCGGCAGCTCCGCGGACAGTGCATCGGTCAGCAACGCCACCAGCGCCGCGTGCTGCACGTCCAGGGAGGACACGATCTCCTCCGTCGAGCCGTCCAGGGCACGGGCGGCCAGACCCGCCTTGCTGTCGATCAGCTCGGCGATCCGCGCATCGATGGTCTGCGCGGCGATGATCCGCCAGGCGGTCACCGGCTCGGTCTGGCCGATCCGGTGGCTGCGGTCGATTGCCTGGGTCTGCTCGGCATCGGTCCAGGACAGCTCGGCCAGCACGATGTTGGAGGCCACCTGCAGGTTCAGGCCCACCCCCGCCGCGGTGAGCGAGCAGACCGCGACCGCGACCTCGGGGTCGGTGACGAACGCGTCGATCTGCTTCTGCCGCGCCGAGGGCGTCTGGTCCCCGCGGATGGAGGAGTAGCGGATCCCCAGCCCGGCGAAGGTCTCCTCCGCGGCGTCCATCACGTCGACGTGCTTGGCGAAGAAGACCACCTTGCCGGCGCTGCGGGCCAGCTGGGCGGCGTAGTCCGCGGCCAGCCCGGCCTTGGCCTGGCCGATCCGGCGCATCATGCCGAACACGTTCTCGCCGGCGTCGGAGGCGCTGGCGTCCTTCTGCTCCCAGCCGGCGACCCGGCGGACCAGGTCGAGGTCGATGCCGGCGTCCTCGACGTCGGCGGTGGCCGACCGTGCGGCCAGCGCGCTCCGGTAGCGGGCCACCATCCGGCGGGCGAGCTCCCGCTCGGCGGCCCGGATCGAACGGCCGGCCCGGTCGTCCAGCTCGACCGGCAGGTCGGCGATCCGGCGGGCCGGGATGTCGGCGGCCACGTCCACCTTGCGCCGCCGGACGATGCCCAGGTCGATCACGCAGCTGCGGGCCGCCGCGTAGAACCCCGGGTCGGCCGGCGTCAGGCCGGTGTCCTCCAGGGCGACCATCAGGTCACCCAGCGGCTTGCTCTCGTCGATCCAGCCCAGGAACTGCCAGATGGCCCGGAAGTCCTCGATGTCGTTGATCAGCGGGGTACCGGTGAGCGCCATCAGCAGCGGGCGGCCCGCCCGGGCCCGGATCCGCTCGGACAGCTCCAGCACGTGCTGGGAACGCTGCGAGTTCTTGTTCTTGATGAAGTGCGCCTCGTCGACCACCATGCCGCGGAACCCGAAGTCACCGATCCAGCCCACGTGCCGGTCGAGCACCTCGTAGTTCACCACCACGATGTCGGCGAAGCCGTCGATGGTCTCCCCGTCGCCGTGGATCACGGTGGCGCTGCGGTGCGGCGTCCAGCGCCCGGCCTCGCGGGCCCAGTTGGTCTTCACCACGTTGGGGACGACGACCAGCAGCGGGTAGGCATCGGCAGCTTCGGCCGCCAGCAGCGCCTGCGCGGTCTTGCCCAGCCCGGGCTCGTCGGCCAGCAGGAAGGTCCGGTGACCGTCGGCCGCAGCGGCGACCAACCGGGCCTGGTGCGGCATCAACTCCTGGCCCAGCGGGGCGAACCGGGACGAGGGGCCCGGCAGGTCCATGCACGCCGGGGCTCCCCCGCCGGCGCGCTCGAAGGAGCGCAGCAGCGGGCCGATGAGCTCCCAGCCGGCCAGCCGACGCGGCCGGGCCTGGGCGGGTCGGGGCGCGGAGAAGTCCGGCGCCAGGAACGGATTGGCCAGCTGGCGGGACACCACCGACTGCGGCACGACCCGCCGCTCGGCGGGCGCCGACGTCACCTCCGGCTGCTCGGGCGGGGCCTCCGGGGGCGGCGGCTCGACCCCGGCGCCGCGCAGCATCTCCCGGGTGAGCGAGCGGGCCGCATCGGAGACGATCGCGTCATCGGCCAGCAGGGCCAGCAGCCCCGGATCGCGCACCGCGGTCCTGGCCAGCGTGGTGGCGATGCCGTCCAGCTTCTTGAGCTTCCCGGAGCGGTCGGCGGCAGCACCGGTCCCGGCCGCGCGGACCCGCGCGTGCTCCTCCCGCACCAGCAACGCGACGGCCTGGAACTTGGTGCGCACCGAGGGTGTGACCCGCCCGTTCTGCGCGGCCGTCTGCACCTCGCGCACCGTCCGGGCGAGCACGGCGGTGAGGTCCTCCGGACCGCGACCGCGTCGCTGGTCGCGCGCCGCACCGCGGACCCGGGTGGCATTTCTGGCTGGTCGAGCCACTCACTCCTCCTCTGCCATGCCCGGCATGGTCACCGCGGCATGCTGCGCGCTCTCCCGCGACCGGGCGACGGCGGCCACGCAGGCGCCGCCGACGCGGCTGCTCCTCCGACCCGACCCGGTGGATCGAGGAGAGATCGACGCCGCGGACCGGCTGCCCACTCGCGGGGCGGCCACCGTCGGTGGCCGGGGGCACCCAGTGCGCCCGGAGGCGCGGAACGGGTGGTCCCCGGACGAGACACGCCGACCCGAGGCCGGCGTCGCACCCACAGTAACGCCTGTGCGCGCCCCCTGGCGCGCTCGACCGTGCCGCCAGCCGGTGATTCACCCCATCGCTGGAGACGGGGCGAGCCGGGTGCGCTCAGCCGTGCGCGGCGAGCGCCCGCCGCGCACGGGTGGCCTCGGCGAGCTCGGCCAGCATCGCCTCGGTGGTGTCCAGGTCGACGCACGCGTCGGTGACGCTGGTGCCGTACTGCAGCCGTTCCGGGTGCCGGCGGTCGAGGTCCTGCCTCCCCGGCACGAGGTTGCTCTCCACCATCACCCCGCGGATCCCCGCTTCCCCACCGGCGACCTGGCCGGCGAGGTCGCGCACCACGTCGATCTGGCGCAGGTGATCCTTCTGGCTGTTGCCGTGCGAGGCATCGACGACGACCACCTCCGGCAGGCCACGTGCCGCCAGCCTGCGCTTGGTGTCCGCGATGTGGGCCGCGGAGAAATTGGGTCCGTCCTTGTCGCCGCGCAGGATGACGTGGGCGGTGTCGTTCCCGGTGGTCGACAGCTGGGCGCTCACGCCGTGGTGGTCGACGCCCAGGAACTCGTGCGGCGCCCGGGCGGTCATCACTGCCTGGATCGCGGCGTCGATGCTCCCCTCCGGGGAGTTCTTGAAGCCGACGACGGAGGAGAACCCGGAGACCCGCTCCCGCGCGGTCTGGTCGGTGACGTTGCGGGCCCCGACACCGTTGTAGGTGATGAGTCCGTCCACGTACTGCGGGGTGAGGGCGTTGAGCGGCTCGGCGGCCACCGGGACGCCGAGGGCGGAGATGCGGCACATGAGCATGCGGGTCGCCACCAGGCCGACGCTGATCCGGCTCGACCCGTCGAGGAACGGGTCGTAGGCGAAGCCCTTCCAGTCGACCTCGGTCCTCGGCTTCTCGGTGTAGGTCCGCATCAGGATTTCTAGATCCCCGCCGTGCCGTTCCCGCATGCGGCTGAGGAACGCGGCGTACTCCAGGGCGGCCGCCGGGTCGTGGATGGAGCAGGGGCCCGCGATGACGACCAGCCGGTCCCCGACGCCGTCCACGATGTCTGTCACGGCCTGACGAGCGGTCCGCGTCGTGACGACGGACCGGGGCGGCAGCGGCACGACGGCGGCGACGGCGGCGGGCGTCACCACGACGCTCATGCCGGTGATCCGCGTGTCGACCAGCCCGACGGGGTCCGTCTCGGTCACCGGCTGCACGCCCAGCCGCCGCTGGGCGTCGGGCAGCAGCTCCGTGAGCACGGCGTCGATCTGGGAGTTGACCTGCGTCTGGATCTCCAGCAGCTGGTCGGCGATCCGCACCGCCTCGTCCAGGATCCGGTCAGCCGGGATGGGAGCCTCCTTCGTCGTCGCCATGGTGGCGTCGGCAGCTGGTCGTCATCACCGTGTCGTCATCACCGTGTCGCCATCACCGTGTCGTTGCTGCCGAGTCGTCGCCGTGTCGTCGACGAGCGAACCACAGTCGTCCCGATCACCCGTCGGTGCGACCGGGGGCACGGTCGGCACGCGGGTGCCGCACCGTCGATCCTGGTGACCTCCCGCCGAAACCTGTTGGCCGCATACGGCGACCACCGCTACCTTCCCGGAGTCCGTGCACGATCGAGGAGGTGGTACCCGTGAACGTGTCGACATGGGTGCTCCCCTCCGGGGTCACGGTCGGGCGATAGGTCGTCCGGGAGCGCCGTCCGGCAGCGCTCCCGAAAGGCACGGCCGTGCGATTCACCTCCCACCAGCGCCTCGATGACGACGTCCTCGAGCGCCGATTCGACCTCGGCGTCATCCCGGGCATCCTGTGGACGTCCGGATCCGCATCCGCCCCCGCCCCGCTGATCCTGCTGGGCCACCCCGGTGGACTGCACAGGATGTACCCCCGACTGCTGGCCCGCGCCCGGTACTCCGTGGCGGGGGGCTTCGCTGCGGCCACCATCGAGCTCCCCGGGAGCGGCGACCGGCCCCGTTCCGCCGTCGCCGAGAAGGCCCGCACCGACCTGCGCCGCGCGCTGCGGGCCGGCGAGCCGGTGGACGACGAGATCGTCGACCGGCTCGTCCTGCCGCTGGTCGATGAGGCGGTGCCGGAATGGCGGGCCACCCTGGACGCCCTGCTCTCGGTGCCCGAGGTCGGCGGCCCGGTCGGCTACGCGGGAGGACCGATCGCCATCGGCATCCGGCTGGCGGTGGTCGAGCCGCGGATCTCGGCCGCCCTGCTGTTCGCCGGGAGCTTCGTGCCCCGCGCTCTGATCGACGAGGCCCGGCACGTCACCA
Organism: uncultured Actinomycetota bacterium; assembly: GCA_963759905.1. GTDB lineage: Bacteria > Actinomycetota > Actinomycetes > Mycobacteriales > Geodermatophilaceae > Klenkia. Next base: position 250,848 of record CAVXBD010000005.1, on the reverse strand, counting down.
TTCCGCTGCAGGTCCTGCTGCAGTGGGACGACGAAGGAAACGACCGGCAGATGGCCCTGGACCTCTTCGACGCCTTCGGCTCCGCGGAGAAGACGCTGCACGCCAACACGGGTGGTCACACCGGCGTGCCGGAGTTCGAGGGGGACGACGGGAACCGGTTCTTCGCCCGGCACCTGAGCTGAGACCGGGCCGTCGGGCCAGCACGAGGCGGCAGAACGTCGGCACCTCGCCCCCACCGATACTCAACGTGGCCGATCAGCCCGGTGATGATCGGTGCCACCCACGGTGCGGACTCAGCGTCACCACGCAGGGGCGTTCCACCGACCTCCCCTAGCCTGCCGGTATGCGTGCCGTCCAGATCACCCGTTTCGGCGGGCCCGAGGTCCTCGACGTCGTCGACCTGCCCGACCCCACCCCGGGTCCCGGGCAGACGCTGCACGACGTCTCCGCAGCCGGCGTCAACTACGCCGACACCCACCAGGTGGAGAACTCCTACCTGTCCGCGCAAACCCTGCCGCTGGTCCCGGGCGCGGAGTTCGTCGGCACCCCGACCGGGGGCGGGCAGCGGGTCGTGGGCCTGCTGGAGGGCGGCGGTTACGCCGAGAAGGTGGCCGCCATCGACCGGCTGACCTGGCCGGTTCCCGAGGGGGTCAGCGACGAGCAGGCTCTCGCCGTCGTCCTGCAGGGCTCGACCGCCTGGCACCTGCTGCGCACCAGCGCCCACCTGGCCGAAGGCGAGTCCGTCGTCGTCATCGCCGGGGCCGGTGGTGTCGGCTCGCTGGCGGTCCAGCTGGCCAAGCGATGGGGGGCCGGTCGGGTCATCGCCACGGCGTCCAGCGCGGAGAAGCGCGAGTTGACGCAGACCCTGGGCGCCGACGCCACCGTCGACCCCGCCCTCGCCGACGACGACCCCAAGGCGTTCACCGCCGCCTTGCGCGAGGCCAACGGCGGGAAGCCGGTGGACATCGTGCTGGAGATGACCGGCGGCACCGTGTTCGACGGCGCGCTGTCCGCCCTCGCCCCGTTCGGCCGCTTGGTGGCCTACGGCATGGCCGCGCGGACGCCGCCGTCGCCGGTGCAGGCACCCGCGCTGATGCAGAAGTCCCGTGCCGTCATCGGCTTCTGGCTGGCGCACTGCATGGGCCGGCCCGAGATGATGGACGCCGCCATGGCTGAGCTGCTCCCGATGGTGGCCGAGGGCTCGCTGCGCCCGATCAGCGGCGGCCGGTACCCGATGAGCGCCGTCCGCGAGGCGCACCAGGACATCTTGTCCCGTCGCACCACCGGCAAGCTCAGCCTGGACCCCAGCCGCTGACCCACCGTCGCCCCTGAGGCCCTGGTACCGGCCCCGGTCGCCGGGCCCCGGGCTCCGGGCTCCCTCGCGCCGGGCCCGCTGGCGCCGGAGTCCCCTGGCACCGGAGTCCCTGGCGCCGGAGCCCCTCGGGCCGGAGCCAGGCGGACGGAACCCCGCCACCCTCACCACCGTCCGTCCATCCTCACCAACGTTGGTCAGGGTGGACGGACGGTGATCAGGGACCCTGATCAACGCTAAGAGGGGGGAGGGGGTGGGGGTGGGGTTGGGTTAGAGGAGGCGGTTGGTCCAGAGGAGGGACAGCACCACACCCAGGAAGGCGAAGAGCACGCCACCGCGGACGAACCACGGGCTGATGTCCTGGGGCTGGGTGGTGTAGCCGATCTGGCTGCCGATGTCGGCGTAGACCTGCTCCAGCTCCGAGGCGCTGGCGGCCTCGGAGTAGCTGCCGCCGGTGGAGTCGGCGATCGACTCCAGGGTGGCCCGGTCCACCGGGACCGGCTGGGACTGGCCCTCGATGTCCACGGTGCCGAAGTCGGTGCCGAACGCGATCGTGGAGACCGGCACCCCGGCGGCGACGGCGGCGTCCACGGCCTGGGTGGTGTCCCGGCCGACGGTGGAGTAGCCGTCGGACAGCAGCACCACCCGGGCCGGCGGGGCCACCTCGCCGGTGTCCTGCAGCGAGGACTGGTAGTTGGCGATGGCCGCCAGCGAGGTGAACACCGCGTCCCCGATCGCGGTGGCTTCCGACAATTCCAGGTTGCCGATCGCGGTGGTGACCGCGGGCCGGTCGGTGGTGGGGCTGACCAGGGTGGTGGCGGTGCCGGAGAAGGACACCAGGCCCAAGTTGATCCGGCCGGGCAGCAGGTCGACGAACTCCGAGGCGGCGGTCTGCATGGCCTGGAACCGGCTGGGCTCGATGTCCCCGGCCTGCATGGACAGCGACACGTCCACCGCCATGATCACCGTGGCCCGCTCCCGGGGGACGCGGACCACGGCCGAGGGCTGGGCCAGCGACAGCACGAAGGCACCCAGCGCCAGGGTGACCAGGCCGAAGGCCAGGTGCCGCCGCCAGCCGGGCCGCCGGGGCACCAGCGAGCCCAGCATGGCCACGTTGGTGAACCTCGCCGCGTACTTCTGCCGCCGCCGCTGCAGCACCACGTAGAACGCGGCCAGCGCCACGACGGCCAGCAGGGCCAGCAGCCACCACGGGGACTGGAAGGTCATCGGGAGGCTCCCCCGGTGCCGGCGCGCCGGCGGTCGGCGACGAACCGGACGACGTCGGTCACCCAGTCCCGGTCGGTGCGCAGCTGCAGGTGCCCGGCCCCGACCCGGCGCAGCATGCCGGCGATCTGCCGCCGCTGGGCCGCCGCGCCCTCGGCGAACCGGCGGCGCACCTCCGCATTGCCGGTGGGCACCTCCAGGGTCTGCCCGGTCTCCGGGTCCACCACGGTCAGCAGCCCGACGTCGGCCAGCTCCAGCTCGCGCGGGTCCAGCACCTCGATGGCCAGCACCTCGTGCCGGACCGACAACCCGCGTAGCGGGCGCTCCCAGTCGCTGTCGCCCAGGAAGTCCGACACCACGCAGACCAGGCCGCGCCGGCGCTCGGGACGCCGCAGCGATTCCAGCGCCGCCGCCAGGTCACCCCGCCGGCCGCTACCCGCTCGCGGGGTCGCCACCACCTGGCGGAGCAGCCGGTCGGCGGCCAGCCGGCCCGGCAGCGCCGGGTAGCGGTCCACCCGCTCCCCGGTGGTGACGACGGCGCCCAGCCGGTTGCCGTCCCGCACGGTGAGGTGGCTGACCGCGGCCAGCCCGGCGATGGCCAGGTCCCGCTTCTCGCAGTCCGCCGTGCCGAAGTCCAGCGAAGGCGAGAGGTCCAGCACCACCCAGGTCTCCAGCTCCCGGTCGGCGATGGTCTCCCGGACGTAGGGGCTCTGCGTGCGCGCGGTCACGAACCAGTCCATCCGGCGGACGTCATCCCCGGGGTGGTAGGCCCGCGAGTCGCCGGCTTCGGTGCCCGAACCGGGCACCAGGCCCAGGTGGTCACCCTGCAGCAGGCCGTCCAGCCGGCGCCGGACGGTGAGCTCCAGCCGGCGCAGCAGCACATCGGCGTTCCCGCCGTCCCCGAAGTGGGTCGGCGGGGCCGGGGCGGACGCCTGGCTGGGGGCCGAGGTCTCCCCGGCCGGACGGCGACGGATCACGCCGGCTGCGGGCCCGGTCCGAACCCGCCCTGCGGCGGGCCCTGCGGGGTCCCCCAGTGCTGCTGGGGACCGCCGCTGCCGGGCACGACCGGACCGTTAGGGCTGCCTGGGCCGAACCCGCCGGCCCGCTGCCGGGGGGTGACCTGGGGCAGCGGGACGCTCTGCACGATCCGCTTCACCACGTGGTCGGCCGGCACGCCGTCGGCGAGTGCGTCGTAGGAGAGCACCAGTCGGTGCCGCAGCACATCGGCGGTCACGTCCAGCACGTCCTGCGGCAGCACGTAGTCCCGGCCGCGGACCAGGGCCAGCGCGCGGCTGGCCGCCACCAGGCCCAGCGTGGCCCGGGGGCTGGCCCCATAGGTCACCCAGTTCGCCACGTCGGCCATGCCGTGCTCGCGGGGCGAGCGGGTGGCCACCACCAGCCGCACCACGTAGTCGACCAGGGCGTGGTGCACGAAGACACCCGACGCGGTGCGCTGCAGCCGGCGCAGGTCGTCGGTGCCCAGCACGGTCTCGGCCTGCGGCGGATTGGCACCCATCCGGTAGACGATCTCGCGCTCCTCCTCGGGGCTGGGGTAGTCCACCAGCACCTTCATCAGGAAGCGGTCCCGCTGGGCCTCGGGCAGCTGGTAGACGCCCTCGCTCTCGATCGGGTTCTGGGTGGCCAGCACCAGGAAGGGATCGGGCAGCGGGTGGGTCACCCCGCCGATGGACACCTGCCGCTCGGCCATCACCTCCAGCAGCGCCGACTGGACCTTCGCCGGCGCCCGGTTGATCTCGTCGGTGAGCACGAAGTTGGCGAACACCGGGCCCAGCTCGGTGTCGAAGGAGTCCTGACCGGCCTTGTAGATCCGGGTGCCGATGATGTCGGCCGGGACCAGGTCCGGGGTGAACTGCAGCCGCGCGAACGAGCCGCCGACCGCGGTGGCCAGGGTCTCCACGGCCAGGGTCTTGGCCACCCCGGGGACGCCCTCCAGCAGCACGTGCCCGCGGGCCAGCAGGCCGACGAGCATCCGCTCCACCAGCCGGTCCTGCCCGACGATCACCCGCTTCACCTCGAACAGGACCCGCTCGAGCAACGCGGCGTCGGTGGCCGGCGGCGTGTGCCGGCCCGACTGCGCGGGTGGTGCGGGTGGGCTGCTGGCAGCGCTGGTCACGAGGCTCCCTGATCCGTGCGGGTGGCGCGGGCCCGGGAGTCCGGACGACGCGCGGGGCTGGCGCGCCCCCGCTCCAGTGTCCACCACCGTCCTGTGCACGGGGCGGCGACGAACCGGACCGCGGGAGCGCCCGGGACACCGCTGCGGGAGCGCCGTGGAGGCGCGTGCGGTGGCGGCGGTGACCACCCTCGGGACGGACGCAGACCTCCTGTCCACGACCGCGCCAGGACTGCTGTTCCACCGGCCAGGTGGCTGCTAGCGTGAGCGCCGCGTCGGGCAGCTCCCCCCGTGGCTGCCCGACGCCCCAACGCGAAGAGGCCGGTGTCGTCGTCGACACCGGCCTCCGGCGTTCCAGGTGGTCAGGCTCAGGCGGTCAGGCTCAGGTGGTCAGGCTCCGGCGGTCAGGCACTGGGCCGCGCCGCCCCCGCGTAGTCGTAGTTCCACATGGTGGAGACCTTGACCACGTCACCGCTCTCGGGCGCGTGCACCACGCGGTTGTTCCCGATGTAGAGGGCCACGTGGTAGATCCGCGAGGCCGAGCCGCCGGTGCCCCAGAAGACCAGGTCACCCGGCTGCAGGTCGGCCTTGGAGACCTTGGGCAGCGCGTTGTACTGGCTCTGGCTGTTCCGCGGGATGGAGATGCCGGCCTGCGCGTAGGCGTACTGGGTCAGGCCCGAGCAGTCGAAGCCGTAGACCGCGGTGTCCGGGGCGATGCCGTAGCCCGGCCCGCGGCTGCCGCCGCCACCCCAGGCGTAGGGCGTGCCCAGGTAGCGCATGGCGGCGTTGATCGCGGTGGTGGCGGCGGAGGCGTCGGCCGGGCCGGCGGTGCTCGAGCCACCACCGGAGGACACCACCGGGGCCGGCGAGCTCACCGTGCTGCGGGACGAGCTGGTCGAGGAGCTGCTGGTGACGCTGCTGGTGGCGTTGCTGGTGGCGAGGGACCGGGCGGCCGCAGCAGCCGCAGCGGCGGCCTGGCGCTGGGCGGCCGCTTCGGAGGCGGCGGTCGCTGCCTGCTGGCTGGCGTAGGCCGCGGCGGCGGCACGGGCACCCTCCAGGCCCAGCAGGGCCTGCTGGGCGGACTGCAGCTGGGCGTCCAGGGTGGCCCGCTGGTCGGCCAGCGCGGCGGCCTGGGCGCGGGCGCTGGTCTCCGCGGCCTGCGCGGTGGCCAGCGCGGCGGATGCCTGCTGCTGCAGTCCGTCGGCGGTCTCCAGGGCGGTATGCGCGGCGGCGTCGGCGGCCTGGGCCTGCTGCTGGGCGACCGTGACCTGGTCGAGCACGTCGGAGCGGTTGGCCCCGGCTGCGTCCAGCAGGGCGGCGCGCTCGATCAGCTCACCCGGTGAGCTGGCACCGATCAGCGATGCGGCCCCGGAGAAGGTGGAGCCCTCCATGTAGGAGGTGCGGACGAAGGTCGAGAGCTGGTCGTGCGCCACGCCGAGATCCGCGGTGGCCTGGGCGGAGGCGGCGGCCGCGGAGTCCGCCGCGCCCTTGGCGGTCTCGTACTCCGCCTGCTTCTCCTGGTACTGGTCCAGCGCGATGGCCGACTCGTTCTGCGCCGACGTGACCCCCGCCTGGGCAGAGGCGAGCTGGGCGGTGATCGCCCCGACCTGGGCGGCGGCCGCGTCCTGGGCGGTGCGCGCATCGGCGATCTGGCTGTCGCTGGGGTTGACCGGAGCCGCCGAGGCCGCCCCGGGGGCGATCCCCACGGCGACCGCAGCGGCGATGAGCACCCCACCGCATCGCACCGACCACCGCTGACCGCGACGGACTTCCTGCAGTTTCGTCTGCACGCCTGACGACCTCTTCCACCACCGGCCCCCGGCGCCGCCGCGGTGGGAGGCACCGCGGACGCTCTCGACCACGGGACACCGCCGGTTGCAGCGGTGCCACGCGGTCCATCGACGGGTGGTCGGCGTGTCTTGAGGTCATCTCCCCCGGATGGGGGACGGCGTGCGCTAGCAGCGCCAGCCGCGCAGCGGTCAGTTCACCTGGCGATCCGCGTCCGCCCAGAAGGACTGGCGGAGCTTGAACTTCTGGATCTTGCCGGTCGCGGTGCGCGGAATGGCGTCCCGGAACTCGATCCGCTTGGGGAGCTTGTAGCCGGCCAGCGAGCCACGGCAGTGCGCGATCAGCTCGGCCTCGGTGGCGCTCTGACCGTCGACGAGCACCACCAGGGCGGTGACCATCTCGCCCCACTTCTCATCGGGCACCCCGATCACGGCCACCTCGGACACCGCGGGGTGGCTGAACACGGCGTCCTCCACCTCGATGGAGGACACGTTCTCCCCGCCGGTGATGATCACGTCCTTCTTCCGGTCGGAGATGGTCAGGTACCCGCCGTCGTCGATGGTGCCGCCGTCCCCGGTGTGGAACCACCCGCCGTCCAGTGCCTCGGCGGTGGCGTCCGGGTTCTCCCAGTACCCGCCCAGCACCGTGTTGGACTGCACCAGCACCTCACCGGACTCGCTGGTGCGCATCCGGGTGCCCAGCGACGGCACCCCCGCCCGGGACAGCGCCTTGGCCCGGTCCACCGGGGTCAGGTGGTCGTACTCGGCGCGCGGGCGGTTGACCGTGACCAGCGGCGCGGTCTCGGTGAGGCCGTAGATCTGGTTGAACTGCCAACCCAGTTCCTCCTCCACCCGGGCGATCGTCCGCGAGGGTGGCGGCGCTCCGGCGACGACGATCCGCACCTGGTCCCGCCCGGGCACCTCGCCGTCCCAGTCGGCAGCGGCGTCCAGGACGGCGTTCCAGACCGCCGGCGCCCCGGCCATCAGCGTCACGCCGTGCTGCTGCACCCGGCGCAGGATCTCCGCGCCGTCGATCTTCCGGATCGGCACCTGCCGGGCACCGAGGCCGGCCATGGTGAACGGCAGCCCCCAGCCGTTGACGTGGAACATCGGCAGCGTGTGCAGGTAGACGTCCCGGTCGCTGACCTGCATGTGCAGGCCGAACAGCACCGAGTTGGTCCAGATGTTGCGGTGCGTCATGAGCACGCCCTTGGGGCGCGCGGTCGTCCCCGACGTGTAGTTGATCGTGGCGGTGGCGTCCTCGTCGGGCTCGGACCACGGGCGGGGTTCGACGTCGAAGCGCAGCAGGCCCTGCTCGTACTCCTCCCCGGTGAGCATCCGGTGCTCGGCGCTGACCCCGGCCAGCGCCGGCTCCACCTCGGGGTCCACCAGCAGCACCCGGGCCCCGGAGTGCTCGACGATGTAGGCGACCTCGTCGGCGGACAGCCGGAAGTTGATCGGCACCAGCACCCGGCCCGAGGCGGGCACCCCGTAGAGCAGCTCCAGCACCCGGGCGGAGTTGTGGCTGACCACCGCGACCCGCTCGCCCTCGCCGATGCCCAGCGCGTCCAGCCCGGCACCGATCGCCCGCGCCCGGCGGGCGACCTCGCGGTAGCTGAGCTCCCCCAGCGAGGCGGCCGGCTGCTGCGGCTCGTCCACGATGCCGATCCGGTCGCCGTAGACCAGCTCGGCCCGTTCGAGGAAGTCACGGGTGGTCAGGGGCACGCGCATGCCGGCTCCGCAGGGTTCGAGGCCGACCGCGGTCAGCCGTGGCGAGTGGTCGCCGTCACGCTAGCGCCCGGTACCGACGAGCGCCGCCGTACCCGGTGCGCGACCCCCTCCACGGCGGGCACCAGCCGGCAGACCGCCACCGCGTAGAGCGCGCCCAGCACGGTGTCCACGACGTAGTGCTCACCGGACCACACCAGGGCCACCGGCATGGCGATCGCATAGCCGACCAGTGCCATCCGCTGCCAGCAGTGCCGGGCCAGCGGCAGCAGGAGGAGGCACAGCAGCACCGCGAACGCTGTGTGCAGCGAGGGCACGGCCGCCACCAGGTTCACCGACCCCTGCCCGGCGTGCAGCACGGCCCCGGCCCGCGGCAGCCCCAGCTCCGCCCAGCCGTCCCCGCTGCGTCGCTGCACGGCCCCGATCACGCCGTCCCGGGCAGCCAGCCAGGGAGGCGCCGCCGGGTAGAGCACGTAGGTCGCCAGCCCGGCCAGGGACAGCAGCACCACCGACCGGGCGTAGCGGCCCCAGCGGGCCCGGTCACGCAGCCAGAGCACGGCCAGCACCACCGGGGTGGCCACGAAGTGCGAGCTGTAGACCAGCGTGACCAGCACGGCCACCCAGCCCGGTGCGGCCAGGTGCGCCTGCAACCACACCGTGGGGACGACGCCGAACACCGCCGCGTCCGCCGCCGCCGGCGCGGTGACGTGCACCGGGGCACCCAGCGTGTCGGCGATCCCCCGGCTGGCGTCGTAGAGCAGCAGCACCCCGCCCAGGGGGACCCAGTCTCCCAGCAGCCGGACCAGCGATCGCCACCCCCGCCCGGCACACCGGCAGGCCAACCCGGACAGCACCCAGAGCAGCACGCTGAGCCGGTCGGTGGGCAACCCGACCGCCCCGACGAGGGCCAGCAGGGCAAGGGCGTGCAGCACCGACAGCGTGGTGCGCAGCCGGGGGCCACGCCACCGGTCGGCGGCCCGGGCAGGGACGACTGCGGGCGGGGTCCCCCCCGCCGTCAACGCCGCCGTCACCGCCGCCGTGGTCATGACCGGGACGCTAGGGGACCGACCGGCCGGCCGGGTCCACCCGGTCGTGGACACGGGCCGCGGACCGCCCCCGGTGCTCCGACCGGGCCGTGCGCCTGCAAGGAAGGGTTGCCTCACTCCCCCGGACCGCACCGGTCCTGGGATGATCGAGGATGGACACGAGGACACACGAAGACATACGAAGACTGAGCGCGACAGACCAGCGAGGGTGAGGCGCAAGCAGTGGCAGCCAGCAAGGACAGCTTCGGGGCACGGTCGACGCTGAACGTCGACGGAACCGACTACGACATCTTCCGGCTCGACGCGGTGGAGGGCTCCGAGAAGCTGCCCTTCAGCCTCAAGGTCCTCCTGGAGAACCTGCTGCGTACCGAGGACGGCCTGGACATCACCGCGGACCACATCCGCGCCATGGCAGCCTGGGACCCGACCGCCGAGCCGGACCAGGAGATCCAGTTCACCCCGGCACGGGTGGTCATGCAGGACTTCACCGGCGTGCCCTGCATCGTCGACCTGGCAACGATGCGCGAGGCCATGGCCGACCTGGGCGGGGACCCGGAGAAGATCAACCCGCTGGCCCCGGCCGAGCTGGTCATCGACCATTCGGTGATCGCCGACGTCTTCGGCACCCCGGAGTCCTTCGAGCGCAACGTGGAGATCGAGTACGAGCGCAACCGGGAGCGCTACCAGTTCCTGCGCTGGGGGCAGGGCGCCTTCGACGACTTCAAGGTGGTCCCCCCGGGCACCGGCATCGTGCACCAGGTCAACATCGAGCACCTGGCCCGCGTGGTCTTCCCGCGCCAGGAGGGTGACCGCACCCTGGCCTACCCGGACACCTGCGTGGGCACCGACAGCCACACCACGATGGTCAACGGCATCGGCGTCCTGGGTTGGGGCGTCGGCGGCATCGAGGCCGAGGCCGCCATGCTGGGCCAGCCGGTGTCGATGCTCATCCCCCGGGTGGTCGGCTTCAAGCTCACCGGCCAGCTCCCCGACGGTGCCACCGCCACCGACCTCGTGCTCACCATCACCGAGATGCTGCGCAAGCACGGCGTGGTCGGGAAGTTCGTGGAGTTCTACGGCGCCGGTGTCTCGGCGGTCCCGCTGGCCAACCGCGCCACCATCGGCAACATGAGCCCGGAGTTCGGCTCCACCGCGGCGATGTTCCCGATCGACGGCGAGACCATCCGCTACCTGCAGCTCACCGGCCGCAGCGAGGCCCAGGTCAAGCTGGTCGAGGCCTACGCCAAGGAGCAGGGCCTGTGGCACGACGACGACCGCGAGCCGGCCTTCTCCGAGTACCTGGAGCTGGACCTGGGCACGGTCGTGCCGTCGATCGCCGGCCCCAAGCGGCCGCAGGACCGGGTCTCCCTCACCGACGGCAAGGCCGCGTTCCGCGAGGTGCTGCCCACCTACGCCGGTCACGCCGACGACGATCCGGACGACGCGGCGGACGAGTCCTCCTCGGTCGACGAGTCGATCGAGGAGACCTTCCCGGCCTCGGACCCGACCTCGCCCTCGGCCTCGGGCAACGGCGAGGCCGGCAAGCCGCACACCGTCGTCCCCGATCGGGTACCCGACCGGGCGTCGGCGCCCACCCCGATCGTGATGGAGGACGGCACCGAGACCTACGTGGACCACGGCCACGTGGTCATCGCGGCCATCACGTCCTGCACCAACACGTCCAACCCGTCGGTGATGATCGGCGCGGCGCTGCTGGCCAAGAACGCCGTCGAGCGCGGCCTGCTGAGTAAGCCCTGGGTGAAGACCACCCTGGCGCCGGGGTCCAAGGTCGTCATGGACTACTACGAGAAGGCGCAGCTCACCCCTTACCTGGAGAAGCTGGGCTTCTACCTGGTGGGCTACGGCTGCACCACCTGCATCGGCAACTCCGGCCCGCTGCCCGAGCCGGTCTCCGCGGCGGTGAACGAGGCCGACCTGGCCGTCGTCTCGGTGCTCTCGGGCAACCGCAACTTCGAGGGCCGGATCAACCCCGACGTCAAGATGAACTACCTGGCCTCCCCGCCCCTGGTCGTCGCCTACGCCCTCGCCGGGTCGATGGACGTCGACCTGACCACCGAGCCGCTCGGCCAGGGCAGCGACGGCCAGGACGTCTACCTGCGCGACATCTGGCCCTCCCCGCACGACGTGCAGCGGGTCATCGACGAGTCGGTGACCAAGGAGATGTTCGCCGACGACTACGCGGACGTCTTCGCCGGTGACGCCCAGTGGCAGTCGCTGCCCACCCCGGAGGGCGACACGTTCGAGTGGGACGCGCAGAGCACCTACGTGCGCAAGCCCCCGTACTTCGACGGCATGCCGGCCGAGCCGGCTCCGGTGGAGGACATCGCCGGCGCCCGCACCCTGGCGGTGCTCGGCGACTCGGTGACCACCGACCACATCTCCCCGGCCGGTTCCATCAAGGCCGACTCCCCGGCCGGTGCGTACCTGTCCGAGCACGGCATCCAGCGGCGCGACTTCAACTCCTACGGCTCCCGTCGCGGGAACCACGAGGTGATGATCCGCGGCACGTTCGCCAACATCCGGTTGCGCAACCAGCTGGTGCCCGGCACCGAGGGCGGGGTCACCAAGAACCACCTGACCGGCGAGACGACGACGATCTACGACGCCTCCCGGGCATACGCCGACGCCGGTGTCCCGCTGGTGGTGCTGGCCGGCAAGGAGTACGGCTCCGGGTCCTCCCGGGACTGGGCCGCCAAGGGCACCGCGCTGCTGGGCGTCAAGGCCGTGATCGCCGAGAGCTACGAGCGGATCCACCGCTCGAACCTGATCGGCATGGGCGTGCTGCCGCTGCAGTACCCCGACGGCCAGACCGCCGAGTCCCTGGGCCTGACCGGGGACGAGGAGTTCACCATCACCGGGATCACCGCGCTGAACGACGGCTCCACGCCGCGAACGGTGCACGTGCAGGCCACCGGATCGGGAGACCCGGTGGAGTTCGACGCGCGGCTGCGGATCGACACCCCCGGCGAGGCGAACTACTACCGCAACGGCGGGATCATGCAGTACGTGCTGCGGTCGCTGCGCGGGACCTCGGCGTGACACAGGTGGTCGGGACGCAGCCGCCCGGGACACGGCAGGGCTGACCCGGGTGGACCTGGGGCTGAGCGGTCGGCGCTACCTGCTCACCGGTGCGAGCCGGGGGCTCGGGTTCGCGACCGCCCGTGCCCTGGTCGACGACGGGGCGCGGGTGCTGGTCAGCTCCCGCGCCCCGGAGTCCGTGGACGCCGCCGTCGCCTCCCTGGGTGGGGCGCCGGCGGCGTACGGGTTGGCTGCCGACCTGGCGGCACCGGCCTCGGCCGAGCAGCTGGTGGGCGCCGCCACCGAGCAGCTGGGCGGGGTGGACGGGGCCCTGATCTCGGTGGGCGGCCCCACCCCGGGTTCGGTCCTGGACACCGACGAGTCCGCCTGGCGGGACGCCGTGGACTCGGTCCTGCTGGGCTCCATCCGGTTGATCAAGGCCCTGGTGCCGCACCTGGGCGAGGGCGCGGCGATAGGTCTCGTCCTGTCGACCTCGGTGCGCCAGCCGATCGGGCACCTGGCCATCTCCAACGGCCTGCGGCCCGGGCTGGCGATGACCGCCAAGGCGCTGGCCGACGAGCTGGGGCCGCGCGGGATCCGGGTGCTGGGCCTGCTGCCCGGCACCATCGCCACCGACCGGATCACCGAGATCGAAGCCGCCTCCGGGGACGCCCAGGGCATGCGGTCGCGCACCGAGGCCGGCATCCCGCTGCGCCGGGTGGGCCGCCCCGAGGAGTTCGGCCGGGTGGCGGCGTTCGCGCTGTCCCCCGCGGCCGGTTACCTGACCGGGGTGATGCTGCCGGTCGACGGCGGCGTGACGAGGGCCTTGTGAGGACGCTGTGAGGACGCTGCGAGGGCACTGCGAGGGCTCTGTGAGAGCTCTGTGAAGGCATCGTGACCGCCCCGGTACCGGTGCTCGTGGCGTGTGCCCATGGCACGCGCAACCCCACGGGACGGCGGTTGATCGCGGAGCTGGCGCTGGCGGCCCGGGAGCTGCGTCCCGGGCTGCAGACCACCGCGGCCTTCGTCGACGTCCAGCCGCCCACGGTCGGGGACGTCGTCGCCGGGCTGTCCACGGGTGGCACCCCCGCCGTCGTCGTCCCCGTGCTGCTGTCGGGCGGCTTCCACGTGCACGTCGACATCGCCGGCGCCGTCCAGGCGCATCCCGGCACGCTGGCGGCCCGGGCGCTGGGCCCCGACCTCCGCCTCGCCGACGTGCTGCTCACCCGGCTGCAGGAGGCCGGGGCCGATGCCCACGACCCGGGAACCGCCGTCGTGGTGGCTGCCGCCGGGTCCAGCGACCCGCGGGCCACCGCCGACGTCGAGGACACCGCCGACCTGCTGCAGCGCTCGTGGGCCGGTCCCGTGACCACCGGCTACGGCTCGGCGGCCCTGCCCACCGTGCCCGACGCCGTGGCCACCGCCCGCGCCGCCGGCGCCGACGCAGGTCGTCGTGGCCGCCTACCTGCTGGCTCCCGGACATTTCCACGACAAGGTGCGGGACGCCGGCGCCGACCTGGTCACCGCCCCCCTGCTGCCCGACGCACGGATCACCGCCGTCCTGCTGGACCGCTACGACGCCGCGATCGCGTCCGCCCGGGTGGAGGCCGACGCGGTGGCCCGGCGGCCGGGCGCGCCCAACCGGGTGGAGTCGCTGGACTTCTGGCCCGCCCCGGGAGACGTGGACGTCTGACCCCATGGGGCCGGTTGGTGTGCGGCGCTGCTCAGGGGCGGGCTCCGGTGGCCACCGGACGGGCCGGGTCGGCCGACCACTCCGACCAGGACCCCGGCCACAGCGCCGCGTGCACGCCCGCCAGCGCCAGCGCGGCCACCTCGTGCGCGGCGGTGACGCCCGAGCCGCAGTAGACGCCCACCGCCGCGTCCGGGCGGACCCCCAGCGCGGCGAACCGGTCGGCCAGGTCGGTCCGGAAGCGTCCGGCCGGGGCGAGGTTGTCGGTGGTCGGCGCGCTCACCGCGCCGGGCACGTGCCCGGCGCGGCGGGTCCACCGGCTCGACCTCGCCCCGGTACCGCTCGCCCGCCCGGGCGTCCAGCAGCACGCCCGCCGGCCCCCGGCAGCGCGGCCGCCTCGTCGGCGGTGAGCACCGGCATCCCACCGGGGGTCAGCACGACGTCCCCGGGGTCGGGGACCACGTCCCCGGGCTCGACCGGCCCGGTCCAGGCCGCCAGCCCGCCGTCCAGGATGCGCACGTCGGCCACCCCGCCCCAGCGCAGCAGCCACCAGGCACGCGCGGCCGCGGTCCCGGGCCCGGCGTCGTACACGACCACCCGGTCCCCGGTCGCTGATCCCCCACCGGCGAGCCGCGCCCTGCAGGTCGGCGACGGCGGGGAGCGGGTGCCGCCCGGCGGCGGACGCCGGGGCGGCCAGCTCGCCGTCCAGGTCGACGTAGACCGCGCCCGGCAGGTGCCCGGAGAGGTACCGCTCGCGTCCGCGGGCATCGCCCAGCGCCCAGCGGACGTCCAGCAGCACGGCACCGGCCAGGTCCGCCGGCCCGGCCAGCACCGGCGTCACCGGACCGCCTCCAGTTCAGCGGTCAGCGCGGCCACCGCCTCGGGACGTCCGTGGTACTGCGCCGGCGTGGCGGTGAACACCGAGATCTTCCAGCGCCGACCGTCCCGGACCACGACGGCGGTGTGCGCCGCGAACAGCCGGGGATCCAGCCGGTCGGTGCCCGGCAGCTCCATGCCGGCCACGGCGTGCAGCACGGCGACGCCGTCGGTGATCGCCCGGACCGAACGCACCAGGCCGACGTAGGCCGGGGTCTGGTGGTCGGCGAACAGCCGGCGCATGTCGGCGGCGATCTGCAACCGGCCGTGCGTGGTGCTGCCGTCGAATCCGACCACGTCCCCGTCGTCGGTGAGGACGGCGGAGACGCGGGCGCCGCTACGGGCGTTCCAACCGGCCAGGTACTCGGCGTAGACCGCCCTGATCTCGGTGTCGTCGGGGTGGGCAACGCTCAACAGGTACTCCCAGCGGGTGGTACGGGTGGGACAGGTGCGACGCTAGTGCCGCGGCTGCGCTCAGCCCACCTGGACCGGCCGCGACACGGGGTCATCGCCGGAGTTGAACTGGGTCCGGTACAGATCCGCGTACCGCTCGCCCCGGGTCAGCAACTCCTCGTGCGTGCCGGACTCCACGATGCGACCGTCGTCCACGACCAGGATCAGGTCGGCGCTGCGGATCGTGGACAGCCGGTGCGCGATCACCAGCGAGGTCCGCCCGGACAGCGCGGTGTCCAGCGCCTTCTGCACGGCGACCTCGCTCTCGCTGTCCAGGTGCGCCGTCGCCTCGTCCAGGATCACCACGCCGGGGCCCTTGAGCAGCACCCGGGCGATGGCCAGCCGCTGCTTCTCCCCGCCGGACATCCGGTATCCGCGGTCGCCCACCACGGTGTCCAGCCCGTCGGGGAGGGAGGCGATCAGGGACGCGATGCGGGCACCGGCGAGCGCGGCCCACAACTCGTCCTCGGTGGCCTCCGGCCGGGCGTAGACCAGGTTGGCGCGGATGGTGTCGTGGAAGAGGTGGGCGTCCTGGCTGACCACCCCGATGGAGTCGCGCAGCGAATCAGCGGTGGCCTGCCGGACGTCCAGGCCACCGACCCGCACGCTGCCGCCGGTCACGTCGTACAGCCGGGGCACCAGGTTGGCGATGGTGGACTTGCCGGCCCCCGAGTGCCCCACCAGGGCCACCAGCTGACCGGCCTCGGCGCGGAAGCTCACGTCGTGCAGGACGACGGACTGACCGCCGTGCTCGGGCAGCGACAGGTCCTCCAGCGACGCCAGGGACACCTGCTCGGCGGTGGGATAGCTGAACGACACGTGGTCGAACTCCACCGACCGGTCCGTCGCGGGGACGGGGCGGGCGTCCGGGGCCTCGCCGATCATGGGTTCCAGGTCCAGCACCTCGAACACGCGGTCGAAGCTGACCAGCGCACTCATCACGTCGACCCGCACGTTGGACAGCGCGGTGAGCGGACCGTAGAGCCGGGAGAGCAGCAGGGCCAGCGACACCACGGCCCCCGGGGAGAGCGACCCGGAGAACGCGAGCGAACCCCCCAGGCCGTAGACCAGGGCGGTGGCCAGCGCCGCCACCAGGGTGAGCGCGGTGAAGAAGGTGCGTCCGTACATCGCCGACAGCACCCCGATGTCCCGCACCCGGGCGGCCCGGGCCCGGAAGGACTCCACCTCGGCCTCGGGACGGCCGAACAGCTTGACCAGCAGCGCCCCGGCCACGTTGAACCGCTCGGTCATGGTGGCGTTCATCGAGGCGTTGAGCCCGTAGGACTCCCGGGTGATCTCCTGCAGCTTGGCGCCGATCCGCTTCGCCGGCAGCACGAACAGCGGCACCATGACGATCGACAGCAGGGTGATCTGCCAGGACAGGGTGAACATCACCCCGGCGGTGAGCACCAGGCCGATGACGTTGGACACCACCCCCGAGAGCGTGGACGTGAACGCCTGCTGGGCTCCGATGACGTCGTTGTTCAGCCGGCTGACCAGGGCGCCGGTCTGGGTCCGGGTGAAGAACGCCACCGGCATCCGCTGCACGTGCGCGAAGACCCGGGCCCGCAGGTCGTAGATGACGCCCTCGCCGATCCGCGAGGAGTACCAGCGCTGGGCCAGCGAGCTGGCGGCGTCGACCAGCGCGAGACCGGCGATCAGCAGCGCGATCCGCACGATGTCGGCCGCGGTGCCCTCCAGCCGGGCGATCCGGTTCACGATGTCCCCGGCCAGCAGGGGGGTGAGCACGCCGATCACCGCGGAGGCGACCACGAGGGACAGGAAGAACGTCAGGTCCCGCCGGTAGGGCCCGGCGATCCCCAGGATCCGCCGGACCGTGCCCGGTGGGATCTCCCGGGCGGGCTTGGGGTTGCGTTGGAAGGACCGCATCGCGGCCATCGAGGTCATCGGCGAGCTCATGGACGGGCCCCTCTCAGGTCGAGCAGGACAACCCGCAGCGGAGCCCGGGTGTTCCTCAGCGGCCGGCGAGGGCGTGCAGCCGCCGTACCTGGGCCGCGCGCTCGGCGGCGTCCTGCCCGTCCGTGTCGGTGGCGGCGGCCCGGCGGACCAGGGCAGCGGTCTCCCGGCTGGCCGCCACGTCGGGGCCCAGGATGCCCTCGACCAGCCGGGCGACCGCGTCCTGCAGCTGCTCGGGGGGCACCACCGTGGTCGCCAACCCGGTGGCCAGCGCCTCGGCGGCGGGCATGGTGCGCCCGGTGAGGCACAGCTCCAGCGCGCGGCTGTACCCCACCGCCTGGACCAGGGTGGACGTGCCGGTCAGGTCGGGCACCAGACCCAGCACGGCCTCCGGCAGCCGGAACGCGGCCTCGGTGCTGCACACCCGCAGGTCGCAGGCCAGGGCCAGCTGGGCACCCGCGCCGATGGCGTGCCCCTGCACCACGGCCACCGACACGATCCCCGGCCGGCGCAGCCAGCGGAAGCCCGCCTGGTACTCCCGGATCCGGTCCTGCGCCCCCGCGGAGCCCCGTCCCAGCAGCGCCCCGAGCCCGCCGTCCACGTCCGGGTCGGTGGCGAACAGCGCGCGGTCCAGCCCGGCGGAGAAAGCCCGCCCGGCACCCCGCACGACGACCACCCGGACCTCGTCGTCCACCGCAGCACCGATGGCGGCCAACCGGTCCCAGGTCTGCGGCGTCTGGGCGTTCAGCGCCTCGGCGCGGTCCAGGGTGACGGTGAGGACCGCGCCGTCCCGGGTGGTGGTGACCCAGCCGTCCGCCGGGTCGCCGCTCACGACGCCGCGGGTGAGGCGGCCGGGCTGGCCGACCGGTTCGCCCCGCCCCGGCTGCGCAGGGTGGCCCCGGACTCGCTGAGCAGGCGGTGCACGAAGCCGTAGGACCGGTTGGTCGACGTGGCCAGCGACCGGATGCTCTCCCCGCCGTCGTAGCGCTTGCGCAGCTCGTCGGCGAGCGAGGAGCGGTCCCCGCCGGTGATCCGCTTCCCCTTGGTCAGGTCAGCAGTGCTTGCCGCAGTGCTCGAGTCGGCCATGACTCCCCTCCGTGCCAGCGTCTCCGCGATCACCGCGCGCGGTGGCCGTCGGTCCCCCACTGGTTCGCCCGGTGCCGTCGTCCCGGTGACGCCGACGTGCCCCGAATGATCACCCAGTGCCGATCGCTCGGCCACCCCAGCAGCGCACCGGACGCGCCCTCGGGCGCGGCGGATCTCAGGCGAGCTCGACGAGCTCGGCGAAGTCCGCCGACCAGGTGTCCTCGGTCCCGTCCGGCAGCAGGATGACCTTGTCCGGGTCCAGGGCGGTGACCGCGCCCTCGTCATGGGTGACCAGCACGATCGCACCCTGGTAGGTGCGCAGCGCCTCGAGCACCTGCTCGCGGCTGGCCGGGTCCAGGTTGTTGGTCGGCTCGTCCAGCAGCAGCACGTTCGCCGCCGAGCAGACCAGGGCCGCCATGGCCAGCCGGGTCTTCTCCCCACCGGACAGCGTGCCGGCGCGCTGGTCGACGGACTCGCCGGAGAACAGGAACGCCCCCAGGATCCGGCGCAGCTCGGTGTCGGTCTGCTCCGGGGCGGCCGACCGCATCACCTCCAGCAGCGAGCGGTCCATGTCGATGGTCTCGTGCTCCTGGGCGTAGTAGCCCAACCGCAGCCCGTGGCCGGCCTTGACCTCGCCGGTGTCGGGGGTCTCGGTGCCGGCGAGCATCCGCAGCAGGGTGGTCTTGCCGGCCCCGTTCAGGCCCAGCACCACCACCCGGGTGCCCCGGTCGATCGCCAGGTCGACGCCGGTGAAGATCTCCAGCGAGCCGTAGCTCTTGGACAGCCGCTCGGCGGTCAGCGGGGTCTTGCCGCAGGAGGCGGGGGTCGGGAAGCGCAGCTTGGCCACCCGGTCGGACACCCGGACCTGCTCCAGGCCCGCGGCCAGCCGCTGCGCGCGCTTGTCCATCGACTGCGCGGCCTTGGCCTTGGTGGCCTTGGCGCGCATCTTGTCCGCCTGCGCGGTCAGCGCACCGATCTTCTTCTCGGCGTTGGCCCGCTCGGAGCGGCGGCGGCGCTCATCGGTCTCGCGCGCCTCCAGGTACCGCTTCCAGCCCAGGTTGTAGACGTCGACGGTGGCCCGGTTGGCGTCCAGGTGCCACACCTTGTTGACCACCGCGGCCAGCAGCTCCACGTCGTGGCTGATCACGACGAGCCCGCTGCGGTGGCTGGCCAGGAAGGTCTTGAGCCACGCGATGGAGTCCGCGTCCAGGTGGTTCGTGGGCTCGTCCAGCAGCAGCGTCTCGGCGTCGGAGAACAGGATCCGGGCCAGCTCGACCCGCCGCCGCTGACCACCGGACAACGTGCTCAGCGGCTGGGCCAGCACCCGGTCGGGCAGACCCAGGTTGGTGCAGATCCGGGCCGCGTCGGACTCCGCGGCGTAGCCCCCCATGGCGGCGAACTGGTCCTCCAGCCGGCCGTAGCGGCGGACCGCGCGGTCCCGCTCGTCGTCGTCGGCCGGCTCGGCCATGGCGATCTGGGCCTTGGTCAGCTTGGCCTTCAGCTCGTCCAGCCCGCGACCGGACAGCACCCGATCGCTGGCGGTGATCGACAGGTCGCCGCTGCGCGGGTCCTGCGGCAGGTACCCCAGCTCACCGATCTGCTCGACCTTGCCGGCGTGCGGCACCCGCTCACCGGCCAGCGTGGTGAGCGTGGTGGTCTTGCCGGCGCCGTTGCGCCCCACCAGCCCGATCCGGTCGCCGGGCTGCACCCGCAGGTCCGCCTCGCTGATCAGGATGCGGGCGCCCGCGCGGAGCTCGAGGCCGGTGGTCGTGATCACTGTCCCCAGGGTACCGGCGTTCCGGCGGTCCTCCGAGCATCACGGAGGTGACATGGGCGGCACCGCCCGGACCGGCCCTCCCACCGCCGGCCGGCCCGCGGTACCCGGTCGACCGTGCCGGAGGTACAGCGCCGGCAGGACGAACAGGCTCAGCACGGTGGAGGTGAGCAGGCCGCCGAGGATCACCACGGCCAGCGGGTACTCGATCTCCTGTCCGGGCCGCTCCCCCAGCAACACCAGCGGGACCAGGGCCAGCCCGGTCGCCAGCGAGGTCATCAGGATCGGGGCCAGCCGCTCGCGGGCGGCGCGGATCACCAGCTCCGGCCCGAACGGCATGCCCTCCGCCCGCTCCAGGTGCTGGGCGTGGCTGATCAGCAGGATCCCGTTGCGCGCGGCGATGCCGAAGATCGTGAAGAACCCGACCAGCGAGCCGATGGAGATGACCCCACCACCGGCGAAGGCCGCCAGCACACCCCCGACCAGCGCGATCGGCAGCGTCACGAAGGAGATCAGCGCCGGCCGCCAGTGCCCCAGCGCCATGTGCAGCAGCAGGAAGATCAGCGCCACCGCGACCAGGCCGACGCCGAGCATCCGTTCCGCGGCGTCCTGCTGCTCCTGGAACTCCCCGAGCAGCTCGACGTGGTAGCCGCGGGGGAACACCTGCTGGTCCAACCGGTCGTCCAGCGCCTCCCCGACCGTGGCGATGTCCGAGCCGTCCACGTCGGCCAGGATGTCCAGGTGCCGGGTGCCGTCCTCCCGTTCGATGGCGTTCGGGCTGGGCTGCACCGTGACGCTGGCCACGTCGGCGAGCCGCACCTGCTGCCCGGACGGTGTGTCGATGAGCAGATCCTGCACGTCGGGCACGCTGTCCCGCGCCGACGGCACGCTCCACACCATGACGTCGTAGGCCCGGCCGTCCCGGAAGATGTCCCCGACCTCCTCACCGGCGATCATGGTGGCCGCAGCCCTGCGCACGTCGCCGGGCTTGAGCCCGTACCGGGCGGCCACCTCCAGGTCGACCTGGACCTGGAGCTGCGGCACATCGGTGCTCAGGTCCACGTGCTCGTTCACCACGCCGTCGATCCCGCGGAGGATCTCCTCGATCACGGCGGCCTGTTCGCGGAGGATCGCCAGGTCAGGGCCGGACAGCCGGACCACGATCGGGTTCGCTGCCGCCCGCCACGACCTCCTTCACCCGCTCGTCCATGTAGGTCTTGCGATCCCGGAACAGCCCCGGGTAGCCCGCGACCACCTCGTCGATGGCCGCGACCGTCTCGTCGTAGTCCACGTGCGGGTCGATGCTGATCCAGTTCTCCCCGAAGTGGATGCCGTAGGGCTCGTCCCCCTGGAAGGCCTGGCCGAGGTGGGCGCCGAAGTTGCGCACCCCCGGGATGGTCATCAGGTCCTCGCTGGCGGCGAGGGTGATCCGCTGCATCTCCGTGGAGGACGTGCCGGGCTGGGCCACCCAGTGCATCAGGAAGTCCCGCTCCTTGAAGTGCGGGAGCAGCGCCTGTCCGAAGGTCGGGACCACCAGCGCCGCCAGCAGCAGCAGGACGACGGTGCCGGCGTAGAACCGCCGCGGACGGCGGACGATCCGGGCCAGCAACGGGGCGTACCTGGTCTGCAGCCACCCGGCCAGCGGGGAGGTGTGCCGCTCGACGCGGGCGTCGCGCAGCAGGATCAGGCACAGCGCCGGGGTGACGGTCAACGCGACCACCAGCGAGGCCACGATCGCCAGCGCGTAGGACGCCGCCAGCGGTTGGAAGAAGGCCCCGGTGAGCCCTTCGAGCAGGAAGACCGGCAGCGCGGCGACGACGATGATCAGCGTCGCGTAGACGATCGGGCTCCGGACCTCCAGCGACGCGTCCAGCACGACCTTGGCCGTGGAGGTCCGGCTGCCGGCGAGCCGGTGCTGTCTGAGTCGGCGCAGGATGTTCTCCACGTCGATGATCGCGTCGTCCACCAGGGCACCGAGGGCGATGACCAGCCCGGCCAGGGTCATCGTGTTGATCGTCTGGCCCTGCAGGTGCAGCACGAGCAGGGTGGCCGTGATGGACAGCGGGATGGTGAGCAGGCTGATGAGGGCGACCCGCCACTCGTAGAGGAACAGCGCGAGGATCAGCACGACCAGCACGAAGCCCAGCAGGATCGCCTCGGTGAGGTTGTCGATCGCGGTCTGGATGAAGTTCTCCTGCTGGAACAGCGTCGCGTCGAACCGGATGCTGGGCAGGCTCGGCTCCAGCGTCCGGATGACCTCCTCCACCCCGTGCGTCAGCTCGACGGTGTCGGCCCAGGGCAGCTTCTCCACGATGAGCATCAACCCCAGTTCGCTGTTGACGGCGCCGTCGCCGAGCAGCAACTGGTGGTCCTCCACCACGTCGGCGACGTCCCCGAGCCGGACGATCGGCGCTTGCGTGGCGTCGGCCGGCGCTCCCTCCCCCGACGTCCCCTGCACCACCGGCGGCATGGTCTCGATGGGCACCTGGGCGAGATCGGCGGGGGTGATGATCGGCAGGACGGTGCGGACGTTCAACCGCTGGTTGGGCGTCTCCACGATGCCCCCGGGACCGATGATCGAGCCCTCGTCGTGGCGCAGGAGCCCGGAGTCCACCGCTTCCGCGGTCGTCTCCATCACCTGGTCCAGGGTGATCCCCCGCGCTGCCAGGTCGCCCGGCCTTACCTGGACCTGCAGCATCTGCAGCCGCTCGCCCCACAGCGTCACGTTGGCCACGCCGGGCACCTGGAGCAGCCGCGCCCGGACCGTCCAGTACGCGGTCATGGACATCTGGATGAGCGACTGGTCGTCGGACGTCATCCCGATCTTGACCGCCCGGCTGGTCGCCGACGCGGGGGCCAGCATGACCGGGGGCGCTGCCCAGGTGGGCAGGTTGGCGCTGACCGCCGTCATCCGCTCCTGGACCAGTTGCCTGGCCTCCAGCAGGTCGACGCCGCGGTCGAAGATGAGCTCGACGCTGGACAGCTGCGGCGAGGACTTCGACCGCAGGACGTCGAGCCCCTCGATCCCGTTGAGCGCCTGCTCCAGCGGGACGGTGACGAGCTCCTCCACGTCCGAGGTGGATAGGCCCAGGCAGACGGTCTGCACGATGACTCGGGGTGGGGCGAACTCGGGGAAGACGTCGAGCCGGGACGACGGGAGGATGACGATCCCGGCGGCCATGACCAGCACCCCCAGCGCGGCCACCAGGTGTCGGAACCTCAAGCTGGTCGCGATGGTCGCGCCCATCAGGGTCCACCGCTGGGCCGGCATCACAGGCCACCGCTGATGCCGGCCTCCACGCCCACCAGCTCGGCGGCGGCGACGACGACGACCGGGGTGCCAGCCGGGGGACCGTCGCTGATCGTGCAGAGGTCCCCCTCGATCGCCGTGACGGTGACCGGCGCCCGCTGGTACACCCGCGGCTCGACCTCCACGAACACCCACGTCGACCCGTCGGCGTCGTAGACGAGGGCCGCGTAGGGAAACGTCCGTGCCCCGTCACCGTCCTGCACCGGAGCGGTCCGGACGTCCAACCGCCCGACCGCCTCCTCGCTGAGGGTCAACCGGGGCGGTCCCCCGTCGACCGCCTCCTCGACCCAGGCCGGCGGCACCGACGCCGCGGCCTCCACCCCCGAGGCCGCGCTCTGGCACCCGGACAGTGCGAACCCGGCGGCGGCGAACCCGGTGGCCAGCAGCAGCGCGATCGAGGTGGGACGGGCGGTCTGCATCACAGCACCTTCTTCTCGGCGGTCGAGCGGCTCCTCGTGCTTGCCGTGGTGTTCCGGGGGTGGCGAGCCGTCGGGGGTGTCCGGGCCGGTGACCGGTGCGGGCGGGAGCCCACCGACGGTGGCGAGCAGGACGGGGACCACGACGAGCACCACCAGCGTCGAGGTGAGGAGTCCACCGAGCAGGGCCACGGCGAACGGCTGCAGCAGCTCCAGCCCGGGCCCCACGCCCAGGACCGCGGCCGGGGTGACGAGTGCCGCCACCGCCGCGACGCTGGCGACGACGGCCGGCGCCTGCTCGCGGGCCGCGTGCTGCAGCGCCTCGGCCCGGCCGCCCGACGCCTGGGCCGGGACCAACCCCTGGGCCCGCCGCAGGAGAACCAACGACTGCCGGGCGGCGAGGCCCACCACGGCGAGGACGGCGGCCAGCACCGCTGCCGACCACGCACCGCCTACCAGACCGGCGGCGAGCAATGCCCCCGAGCCGGCCAGCGGGGTGACCACGAACAGCACAGCGGCACCCCGCCAGCTGGCGGTCGCGGCCTGCAGCAGGAGGAAGGCCAGCAGTGCCGCGCCCACCGCGGTGAGCAGCACCAGCCGCTGCTGGTCGGCTCGTTCGGCCGGGTCCGCGAGGACCTCGGCCCGGTACTCGTAGGGGAAGGTCATCTGCCGCAACCGGTCGGTGGCGTCCTGCACCACGGAGGCGGCGTCGCGGTCGCGCACCTCTGCGGTGACGGTCAGGGTGCGGGCGACGCCGTCATGGGTGATGACGGTGGGCGTGGGGGCGATGTCCACGCTGGCCACGTCGCCGAGGCGGACCGGCTGCCCGGCCGGGGTGTGCACCAGCAGCGACCGCAGCGCCTCCAGGCTGGACCGGGTTCCCGGGCCGCTCCACACGACCACGTCGAAGATCGCCTGCTGCTCGTACAGGCTGCCGACGGTCAGCCCGGAGACCAGCGTGCTCACCTCGCGGCGCACGTCCCCCGGCCGGAGCCCATAGCGCTGGGCGGCCGCCAGGTCGACCTGCACGGACACCGTGGGTTGGCTGACCAGCTGCTCCACCTGGGGGCTGATCACCCCCTCCACCGTCCGCAGCGCGCCTGCCACCACGGCGGCGGTCTCCTGCAGGACGGCGTAGTCGCTGCCCGACACCCGGACGACGAGCCGGTCCCCGGTGGACCCGGTGACCGCGGCCAGCCGGTCGTCCACGTAGCTGGAGACCTGGCTGCGCAACCCCGGATAGGCCGCGACGGCGGACCGTAGGGAGGCCAGCGTCGCGCCGTGGTCGGCGTCGTCGTCGATGGTCACCCAGATCTCCCCGGCGTCGACGTCCACGACCTCGTCGGCACCTACGGCCCTGCCGACGTGGCTGGCGACGGACGACACGCCGGGCAGCTCCCGGAGCTCGGTGGCCACCCGGCCGGTGATCCGGTCCATCTCGGCCAGCGATGTCCCGGCTGCCGCCTCCAGCCGGACGGCGACGTTGCGATCGGTCAGTTCCGGCAGCAACCGACCCGAACCCAGCTGGGGGACCCCGAGCGCGGTGACCAGCAGCAGCAGCCCGAGGGCCAGCGGCAGCAAGGTCCGCCGGGGGGTCCGCATCAACCGGTCGTGACCCCGGAGCACCCAGCTGCCACCCGCCTCGTAGCCCGCCGGAGCGCGGTACAGCAGCACTGCGAGCACCGGGGTGACCACCAGCGCCACCAGCAGCGAGGCCGAGGCCCCCAGCGCGAAGGCCAGCAGCGCGGGCCGGGCGAAGGCACCCCCGGCGCCCTGCAACACCAGGAGCGGGACGAGGGCCAGGAGGGTGATCAGCAGCGCATAGGTCAGCGGTCCGCGCCGGCCGGCCACGGCGGCCGTGGTCAGGGCGCCCGCGGCCGACCGGCCCTGCGCCCGGTGGGCGGTGAAGCGTCGGGAGATGGCGGCGGCGTCCCCCACGACGTCGTCGACGATCAGCGGTGTCACCGCGGCCAGCCCCAGCAGGGTCATGAACGTCAGCGGCGTCCCACGCAGGCCCAGGACGGCCAGCGCGGCCACCAGCGACGTCCCGACCGAGACGGCGGTGACGACCACCGTTCGCCAGGACCGGGTGAGGAGTCCGAGCACCACCAGCATGAGCAGCAGGCCGGCCAGCGCCGCGGCCAGCAACCGACCGGTGGCGGACTCGAGGTAGCCGGCCGGCCGGTACACGTCGGCGTCCACCGTGATCCCGGTGAGCCCGGCGGACATCGCGGTCAGCGCCGACTCCACGGCGTCGGTGACGTCGCCGACGTCGGCGTCGGGGAAGCGTTCGACGACGAGCAGCACGCTGCGCTCGCCCTGCCGGCTGGCGTCCCCGATCAGGGGTTGGTGGTCCTCGCGGACGTCGGCCACGTCACCGAGGAGCAACGGCCCCGCCGCCCCCTCGATGGCCACCGCACCGAGCTCCTGCGCGGAGGTGATCGGCGAGACGTGCTGGACGCCGATGCGCTGGTTCGGCGTCTCGATGAAGCCACCGGTACCCGGCGTGGACGCCTCGACGAAGCTCAGCGGGGAGACCCACAAGGCGTTGCCGGTGGTCTCGATCAGCTGGGTGAGGGTGACGTCGTTGCTCTGCAGCCGCGCCGGATCGACCCGGACCTGCAGCTGCCGTTCGCGCTGGCCCCAGATGGACACCTGCGCCACACCCGGGACGGCCATCAGGCGGGGACGCAGCTGCCAGCGTGCGAGCACCGACATGTCGATCAGCGAGACCTCCTCCGACCGGAGGGCGATCATCGCTACGCGGCTGGTGGAAGCGGTGGGCTGGACCATCACCGGGGGGGTGCCGACGTTGGGCAGCGCGGCGGCCTGCGCCATCCGCTCCTGCACCATCTGCCGGCCGAGGTAGAGGTCGGTGCCGGGTTCGAAGGTCAGGTCGATCGCGGACAACCCCGGCAGCGACTGGGAGCGGATGCTGTCCAGCCACGGGATGCCGTTGAGCAGGTCCTGCTCCAGCGGCGAGGTGATCAGCTGCTCGACCTCCTCGGCCGACAGCCCCAACGCCTCGGTCTGGACCTGGACAACCGGGTCCTCGAACTCGGGGTAGACGTCGAGGGTGGCATCGCCGAGCTGGACCACCCCCAGCGCCAGGACCGCCACCACACCGGCGATCACCAGCCGCCGCAACCGGAGGGACGAGCCGATCAACCACGCTGTCATCCCGCGCCTCCCCGCTCCGTGCCGGACCGCCTCCGGGCCCGGGGTGGGCTGCGCGGCGGTGCCGGCGGCCGGGGCTGAGAAGGCGGGAGGACTACGCAGAGCAACGTAGTGACGGTCTTGCGACCCCGCGTCCGTCTGCGGGACAGTCCCCCCACACCGTCGGGCACTGGTGACCGGCACCACGGGGGGAGCTGGCCCCCACCCACGGGTGGAGGGGGGGACATGTCGACCACTGCTCCCCCGCCACTGGGCGCAGGGCTGCTGCGGGACCTCCGGATCGCCCTGGTGGTCCTGGTGCTGCTGCTGGTGGGCCTCGGGGTCTCCGTCGACGACGAGCTCCAGGTGTCCCTCAGCGGGGAGGACGCCCCACCGTTGCCGGGTGCCGGCGGCCTGCTGCTGCTCACCGCGGGCACCTTGACGTTGACCTTCCGTCGGCGTGCACCGGTGCCGGTGTTCGCCGTGAGCGTCACGGCGTCCCTGGCCTACCTGGCACTGGGCTACCGGCCGGAACCGTTGCCGCTGGGGGTGCTGGTGGCCCTGTACACGCTCGCCGTGGCATGGCGCCCGCTCGTGTCGGGGGTGGCGGCGGTGGTGTACCTGGGCTCACTGCTGGTCGGCATGCTGGCCGGGGTGACCCCGGTGGAGGACGACCAGTACTACACGAACCTGGTGTCCGTGGTGGCCGCCGTCACGGTGGGTTACGGGGTAGCGCTGGACCGGGCGCGGACGAGTCTGGCCGAACAGCGGGCGGACCAGCGTGCCCGGGAGGAGAGCAGCCGTACCCGGGCCGCGGTGCGGCAGGAGCAGGCCCGGATCGCCCGCGAGGTGCACGACATCGTCGCGCACGACGTCAGCGTCATCGTCGCGCAGGCCGCGGCCGCCCGGCGCGTGCAGGCCACCCAACCGGAGGCGGCCGGGACTGCGCTGGCCTCCATCGAGGCCGTCGGGCGGGACGCGCTGGACGGGCTGCGGCGGATGCTCGACCTGTTGCGGACCGAGCGGGCGCCCTCGCCCCGGGCCCCGCAGCCGGGGCTGGACCGGTTGCCGTGGTTGGTCGCCCAGGTCGAGCAGGCCGGGCTGCCGGTCGACCTGGTGGTCCTCGGCGAGGCGCGCTCACTGCCGGCCACGCTGGAGCTCAACGCGTTCCGCATCGTGCAGGAGGCGCTGACCAACACCCTCAAGCACGCCGGTCCCACCCGGGCGGTCGTCGTCCTGGACTACCGGGACGAGTCGTTGGAGATCGAGGTGCGGGACGGCGGCCAGGGTGGCGGGCGCACGTCCTCGACCGGCTACGGGTTGGTCAGCATGCGCCAGCGGGTGGCCATGCTCGGCGGGGACCTCGAGACCGGCCCGGCCGGGGACGCCGGGTACCGGGTGGCGGCCTCGATCCCGGTGGGCGCGGGAGCGACGTGATCACCGTCCTGATCGCCGACGACCAGCCGCTGATGCGGAGCGCCCTGCGCACCTGTCTGGGGGCCGAACCGGACATCACCGTGGTGGCCGAGGCGGTGGACGGGGCCGACGCCGTCCGGCTGGCGCAGCACCTGCGGCCCACCGTCGTGGTGATGGATGTGCGGATGCCCATCCTGGACGGTATCGAGGCCACCCGACGACTGGTCGAGGAGGCGTCGGGCCCGCCCGTGCGCGTGCTGATGCTGACGACGTTCGACCTGGACGAGTACATCATCGACGCGCTGCGCGCCGGGGCCAGCGGGTTCATGGTCAAGGACGCCCCGCCCGAGGACCTGGTGCACGCGGTCCGGGTCATCGCCGACGGCCATGCCCTGCTGTCCCCACCGATCACCCGCCGGCTGCTGGAACTGCGGGCCGGCAGCCTGACCCCGGTCCGGGCACCGGCCCCCGACCCCGCGCTGGACGGCCTGACGGCGCGCGAGCTGGAGGTCCTGCAACTGGTCGGCCGGGGGCTCTGCACCAGCGACATCGCCGCCGAGCTCGGTGTGGCGCCGAGCAGTGTGAAGACCCATGTCGGCCATCTGCTGGCCAAGCTCGGGCTCACCAACCGGGTGCAGCTGGTGGTGTTCGCCTACGAGCACGAGCTGGTCTGTCCCGGGTCCGAGTGCTCCGGGCGGGCTCGGCAGGGGGAACGGCACCCCGCCCCGTGACGGGCAGCGCCACCCGGTGGGCGACCGGCGCGCCGGCCCCCGTGGCGACGGCCCCCAGGTCCTCCCGGTAGTACTACCCAGGCGGAGTCCGGTAGCAGGGCGGGCGCCGGCGCCTCACCGGTCCGGCGAGCCTGGGGCGATGAGTGCTCCGACCCCCTCGCCACCGACCGCCCGGTGGACGCTGCGCTGCCCGGTCTGCCACACCCCGGTGCCGGCCGACCGGCATCCGGCGACGGCTTGCCCCACCTGCGGACTCCCCGCTGCCGGCCACGCCGGGCTGGTCGTCGGCCGGATCGGCGTGACGCTGGACGAGCTGCACCGCGACCGGGACGAACTGCTGGCGGTTCTGCGCCGCTCGGCCCGGTCCGGCCCCGCAGCCCAGCCGACCCGCCGCCCTGCCCCGGCCCCGGCAGGCCCGGCCCCGGTGGGCCCGACAGCCCCGCACCCGGTGGCCCCGGGAGCGCCTCCCTCCCCGCCGGACCGGCCGGCCGCCGGCCGGCACCGGTTGAGTCCGCAGGAGGTGCTGGTCGGCCTGGGCGCCCTGCTCGTGGTCGGGGCCGCGCTGGCCCTGGTAGCGGTGGCCTGGACCCGGTTCGGGTTGGTCTTCCAGTCCGCGGTGATGCTGGCCGCGACGACGACGGCGGTGCTGGCCTCGGGCTGGTCCGACCGTCGCTCGCTGCGGGCCACAGCAGAGGCGCTGGCCGCCACGGCGACCGCGCTGCTGGTCATCGACCTGGGTGCGGCCCGCAGCTTCGGGCTGCTGGGCCTGCAGGCGGTCCCCGGGTCGGGGTACGCCGCCGGGTCCGCCGCGCTGGTCGCCGCCGGTGGCGGCCTGCTGGCCCACCGCCTGCCCGGCACCCGCACCTGGGCGCTGGTGTCGCTGATCACCGCCCAGCCCGTGCTGCTCCTGCTCCTGGGGGCCCGCGCCTCGGGCCCGCTGGGGGTGGGCGCGTTGCTGATGGGCTGCGCGGTGGGGGTCGCGGTGACCGGCCGACTGGGTGGGCCGCTGCGGCAGGTCGCCGGTGTGCTGGCCGCCGCGCAGGGTGCCGGCGGCGGGTTGCTCGGGGTCGTGCTGGCCTGGGAGGGTTCAGGCAGCGAGTCGGTGCTGAGCACGCTGCTGCTCACCACCGGGGCGGTGGTCGGGGTGGTCGCGGTGGTGCGCAGCGCCGGAGCAGCACACCGGGTGACCCGTGGACGGGTCGCGTGGCTGGCCGCGGCGCCCGCACTCGCCTCGGCCGGATCGTTGCAGTGGCTGGACGCGGCGGGTGCGCCGGTGACCGCCTTCCTGGGCCTGGCGCTGCTGACCGGTGCCGCGATCCGGTGGGCCGGCCCGCTGCTGAGGGAGTTCCTCGGCGGACCCGGCCTGGTGCTGGTGTCGACCGGCGTCGCGGTCCTGGCGTTCGAGGACCGGCCCGCCGCTCTGGCCGCCGTCGCGCTGGCGGCCACCGCGCCCGCGGTGGCGGGCGCGCTGCGGGTGCCCGGGGCGCTGCGCCGGGGATCCGCGGCTGCCCTGCTGGCGCCGGCGCTGGCCCTGCTGACGGCGCACGAGGGCGCCGTGCTCGACACCCCCACGACAGGTCTGCTGCTGGCCCTGCTCGCCGCTGCGGCCCTCGGTCTGGCCACCGTGGCGATCGGCACCCCCCTGGAGCTGGCTGCGGCCGGCACGGCACCGCTGATCGGGTTGGCGGCCGCCGGCACCGGGGCCGCCGCCGGCGCCTGGGGTCAGCTGGCTGCACAGCTGGCCGTGGTGGGGGCCGCCGGGCTGGGATACGCGGTGGCCGGGCGACGGACCGGGGTGCTGCTGGTGGCGCTGGCGGATCTGGTGCTGGCCGGCTGGATCGGGCTGGCCGGCGCACAGGTGGCCACGGTGGAGGGGTACAGCCTGCCGCTGGCCGCGGCACTGCTGGTGGCGGCAGGTGGACGGCTGCGGCGGGGGTCGTCCTGGGTCGGCTGGGGTCCGGGTGTGCTGGTCGGCTTCCTGCCCTCGGTGCTCGTCGGGCTCACGGACGGGCGTCCGACCCGGATGCTGCTGGTGGTCGCTGCCGGCACGGTGGCCGTGCTGGCCGCGACCCTGACCCACCGACAGGCGCCGTTCGCCGTCGGCGCGGCGAGCGTCGGGGTCACGGGCGTGGCCCTGCTGGCCCCCTACGCAGCGCGGGTGGACAGCTGGATCACCCTCGGTGCCGCCGGTCTGGCCCTGCTGGCGGTGGGTGCCACCTACGAGCGTCGTCGGACGCAGGCGGTGGAAGCCGTCGCCTGGGTGGCCCAGATGAGCTGAGCGACCCGGGGCGGGCGCCGGGACCGCGCACCGCCGGACCGCAGGTCGGGGCCGGCACCCCTACGGTGGGGTGCCGGCCCCGTCCTGGGTCGGGTGCAGCCGGTTGTCCCGGAGGTGATCGTGCGCGCTCCCTCGGCGCCCGTGCCCCCGCTGCCCTACCCGGGCGGCTCCTCCTCGAGCGAGCCCTACCCACCCGAGCTGGCCACGCCGCGGCTGACGGAACGGATGACCCCCCAGCAGCTGCTGCTGGGCGCCGGAGCGGTGGCCGTGGTGGGCACCGGGCTGGCCGCGTTCACCGTCGGCACCCTGCCGGGTGTCCTCGCCGTGGGAGTGCTGCTGCTGGTCACCGCCGCGCTCGCGGTGCTGGCCGGGTACGCCGGAGGCCCTACCACCGGGGAGGCCCTCGCTGCCAGCGCGGTGGCGTCCGCGGCCGCGCTGGTGGTCGTGGGGGCGGCGACCGCCGGCGACGCGACGGTTGCCGGTGCGACGCTGTCCGGGCTGGTCGCGGTCGGCACCACGGCGCTGAGGCTGGTGAGCCCGCAGCTGCGCACCTGGCCGGTGGCCGCCTGGGGGGCCACCCAGGTGACCGTGCTGGTGCTGCTGCTCGGGGCCGGGCCGGCCGGTGCCGGGCTGGCCGGGGTCCTGGTCGCCATGGCGCTGGTCGGTCTGCTGATCGCCCGGCTCGGGGACGACGTGGTCGCCCGGTCCGCCCTGCTGGCCGTCCTGCCGTGGTGGGGAGCCGGGGTCGTCGTCGCCGAGCGGACCGCCTGGCACGGGGTGCAGCCCGCGGCCACGCTGGCGGCCGCGGCCGCCGTGATCGCCGCCGGCGGGCTGCTGCTCACGGTGTCCCGGCGGGTGCCCGACCTCCCGGTGCCCACCGCCGTGATCCCGGTGCTGGCCGGCCTGACCGCCGGTGGCGCGGTCGCCGGGGCCGCGCTGGGTGGCGGCCCCGGGTGGGTGCTGGGAGCAGGGTTCCTGGGGCTGGGACTGACCGCCGTCGTGGCGATCGCTGCCTCCCGCGGCCCGGACTGGGTCCCGCGGGAGGCGGGGTTGACCGCGGCGGTCACCCTGACGGGGGTGTCCGCGATCGGGCTGGTCCGGGAGGCCCACTGGGGCGGGCTGGGCCTGCTGCTGATCACCGCGGCGGCCGCGGCCGTGCTGCTGTCGGCCCGCAGCCGGGAGTCCCGGCCCTCGGCGGTGCCGGTCAGCGTGGGTGCGGCGGCGGCCGCGGTCGTGCTGCTGACCACCGAGGGCCCGGTCTCCCCCGCCGGGGTGGGCGTGGTGCTGGTGGCGATCGCGGTCGCCGCGCTGGCCGAGGCCGTGCGGCTGACGGCAGTACGGCTGACGGCGGGCCGGTTGTCGGTGTCCCGGACCGGGGACTCACCGGACGAGCGGGCGGCCGCGCCGACCGCCACCACCGGCACGGTGGTCGGCGTGCTGGGGGTGCTCGTCGCCCGGACCGGCGTGGACTGGGCCGTGCCGGCGATGCTGCTGGCGATCCTCGGGCTGGCGCTCATGGCGCACGGTGACCTGACCCGGCGGCGCGGGACGCGGGTGCTGGGCCAGGTCGCGCTGGTCCTCGCCGCCTGGTCGGCGGCCGCGCAGTGGGGCTGGCCGGCCCCGGAGTCGCTGACCGTGCCCGCGGCCCTGGTGCTGCTGGCCGGCAACCGGCGGCGGTTGCCGCACGGCGCCTCGTGGGCAGGCTGGGGCCCCGGTCTGGCCGTGGGGGTGCTGCCCTCGCTGGTGCTCGGCGTGCTGCACCCGACCCCGGTCCGTCAGGTGTCGGTGCTGGTAGCCGCTCTGGTCCTGGCCCTCGTCGGATCGGCCCGGTCGGCTCGGGCGCCGTTCGTGCTGGGCCTGCTGACCGTGGTGGTGCTCACCGTGGGCTGGGTGCTGGACCCCGACCCGACCGGCTGGGTGGGATCGCTGCTGGTGGGCGGGATCGCCCTGCTCGGTCTCGGTGCCTGGCGGGAGCAGCGCATCCGCCACGGCCGACCGGCGCTCCGCCGGGTTCGCGGCTTCCGCTGACCTCCCCGCGCCGGCCCCGTGCCGGCCGCCGGGCCTCAGGACCCGAACAGCGACTCGGCGCCGACCACCCGGTAACCCGCCGCCAGGAAGCAGCGCAGCGAGGCGATGTTGGCCGGGGCCACCTGCGCCCACAGCGGCCCGTCCACCAGGCCCGGGGCGGAGGCCGCCAGCGCGGTGCCCAGTCCCCGGCCACGGGCGGACGGGTCGACCTCCAGGCTGACCTCCCAGCGTCCGGCCAGGCCACGGCCGACGGTCAGCAGCCCGGCACCGTCGGCGGTGCCCAGGACCTGCACGTCGGTGCGGTGCCGGTAGGCCCGCTGCACCCTCGGGTGGTCGGCAGCTTCCTGTGGCTGCAGCGGCAGCGCCGGCCGGACCGGGGCGGGCGGCACCACCAGGACGGCGTCCAGCACACCGGGCTCCACCCCGGTCTCCGCGCCCAGGGCGACCAGGAAGCGGGCGGACAGCGGGGCCGCGATCGGATCGTGCGCGGTCTGCGCCGCTACCCAGCCCGGGTCCACGTCGGCCCCGACCACGGCCCAGGCGGTCCCGCCGACGACGACAGCCCGCGCCCCGAGTGGCGCGGGCTGTGCGGTCACGCTCCCGTCCGCCGGTGGGTGCTGTCCCGCCGCCAGTGCGTCGAACACGTCCGGCAGCAGCGCACCGGACGGCCCTCGTGCAGGGCCCCGACCCGAGCGGAGCGAGGGTCGGGGCCTGCACGAGGGCCCTCTGTCAGACCCGGAACCCCAGCGCGCGCAACTGCTCGCGGCCGTCGTCGGTGATCTTGTCGGGGCCCCACGGCGGCATCCAGACCCAGTTGATCCGGATGTCGTCGACCAGCCCCGGGCCGGGGCCGCCGGTGAGGGCCTGGCGGGCCTGGTCCTCGATCACGTCGGTGAGCGGGCAGGCCGCCGAGGTGAGCGTCATGTCGATGACCGCGACGTTGTTGTCGTCCACCGCGAGGCCGTAGACCAGGCCGAGGTCCACCACGTTGACCCCCAGCTCGGGGTCGACCACGTCGCGCATCGCCTCCTCCAGCTCATCGATGTCGGCCTTGATCACCGGCGCTGCGGGCGCCGACGATCCGGCGTCCGCATCCGTGGCCGGCGCAGCAGCGGTGTCGGTGATCTCGCTCATGCGGACTCCTCCGTGGGGGTCGTGGTCGTGGGCGGGGTGGCGGCCGAGGTCCCGCTGGGGTCCCAGGCCCGGACGCTGGCGTCCTTGAGGGCCATCCAGCTCATCAGGGCGCACTTGATCCGTGCCGGGTACTTGGACACCCCGGCGAACGCGACGGCGTCCTCGAGGCTGTCCTCCAGCTCGTCGGCAACCGAGGGGTCGCCCTTCGCCTGCATCAGCCGGACGAAGTCCTCCCCGGTCGCGAGCGCCTCGGGCACCGTCCGGCCGACGACGAGGTCGTACATCGCCGAGACCGAGGCCTGGCTGATCGAGCAGCCCATGCCCTGGTAGGAGACGTCGGTCAGGGTGTCGCCGTCGACCTTGACCCGCAGGGTCACCTCGTCCCCGCAGGTGGGGTTGACGTGGTGCACCTCGGCGTCGAAGGGCTCGCGCAGTCCCCGGCCGTGCGGGTTGCGGTAGTGGTCCAGGATGATCTCCTGGTACATGTCCTGCAGCTTCACTCGGGTACCTCCTGCACGTCCTCAACACCGAAGAACCGCTGGGCATGCCGCACGCCCGCGACCAGCGCGTCGACGTCGTCGTAGCCGGTGTGCACGTAGAACGTCGCCCGGGTGGTGGCCGGCACGCCGTAGCGGCGGATGACCGGCCACGCGCAGTGGTGCCCGACCCGGACCGCGATCCCCTCGTCGTCCAGCACCTGGCCGACGTCGTGCGGGTGGATGCCCTCCACGGTGAAGCTGATGGCACCACCACGGGCGACCGTGTCGACCGGGCCGATCACCTGCACCCCGGGGATGGCTTGCAGCTGCGCCAGCGCGTACTCGGTGAGCACCTCCTCGTGCGCGGCCACGGCGTCCATGCCCAGCGCGCTGAGGTAGTCGCAGGCCGCGGCCAGGCCGATGACCTGGGCGGTCATCGGCACGCCGGCCTCGAACCGCTGGGGTGGCGGGGCGAACGTGCTGCCCTCCATCCGGACGACCTCGATCATCGAACCACCGGTGAGGAAGGGCGGCAGCGCGGCGAGCACCTCGGCCCGGCCCCACAGCACGCCGACCCCGGTGGGCCCGAGCATCTTGTGCCCGGAGAACACCAGGAAGTCCGCTCCCAGGGCAGCCACGTCGACCGGCTGGTGCGGCACGGACTGGGCGCCGTCGACCATGACCAGCGCACCCACCGCGTGGGCCCGCTCGATGATCGGCGCCAGCGGCGGCATCGTGCCCAGGATGTTGGACTGCTGGGTCACCGTGACCAGCTTGGTCCGCTCGTTGACCACGGTGTCCAGGTCGGACAGGTCCAGCCTGCCGTCGTCGGTGAGACCCAGCCAGCGCAGGGTGGCGCCGGTCCGCTCGCACAACTGCTGCCAGGGCACCAGGTTGGCGTGGTGCTCCATCTCGGTGACCACGATCTCGTCACCCTGGCCCACGGCGTACCGGTGGAACTCCGGCTCCTTGGCGGTGACGGCGTTGCTCATCGCGTACGCCACCAGGTTGATGGCCTCGGTGGAGTTGCGGGTGAAGACCACCTCGTCGGTCTGCGCGCCGATGAAGGCCGCGATGGTCGCCCGGGCCTCCTCGTACGCCCCGGTGGCCTCCTCGGCCAACTGGTGCGCACCGCGGTGCGGAGCGGCGTTGACGTTCTCGTAGAACCACCGCTCGGCGTCCAGCACCTGACGAGGCTTCTGCGAGGTGGCCCCGGAGTCCAGGTAGACCAGCCGCTTCCCGTCCCGGACCGACCGGCCCAGGATCGGGAAGTCCGCCCGGATCGCCTCGACGTCCAGCGGGAGCGGGGCGCGCTCCGACGTGGAGCGCGAGACGGTCTGGGTCATGCCGTGGCCGTCCCGCTGGCCGCCAGCTCGTCGGCGTCGGCCTTGAGGTAGGCGGCGTAGCCGTCGGCCTCGAGCTTGTCGGCGAGCTCCTTGCCGCCCTCCTCCACGATCCGGCCGGCCACGAACACGTGCACGAAGTCGGGCTGGATGTAGCGCAGGATCCGGGTGTAGTGGGTGATCAGCAGCACGCCCACGTCACCGCGGGACTTGGCCCGGTTGACGCCCTCGGAGACCACCCGCAGCGCGTCCACGTCGAGCCCGGAGTCGGTCTCGTCCAGGATCGCCATCGTGGGCTTGAGCAGGCCCATCTGCAGGATCTCGTGGCGCTTCTTCTCCCCGCCGGAGAAGCCCTCGTTGACGTTGCGCTCGGCGAAGGCGGCGTCCATCTCCAACGCCTCCATCTCCGAGCGCACGTCCTTGACCCAGGTGCGCAGCTTGGGCGCCTGGCCGGTGACCGCGGTGGCTGCGGTGCGCAGGAAGTTCGACACCGAGACACCGGGGACCTCGACCGGGTACTGCATGGCCAGGAACAGCCCCGCGCGGGCGCGCTCGTCGACGGTCATGGCCAGCACGTCCTCGCCGTCGAGGGTGACGGTGCCGCCGGTGATCGTGTACTTGGGGTGCCCGGCGATCGAGTAGGCCAGGGTGGACTTGCCCGACCCGTTGGGGCCCATGATCGCGTGGGTCTCGCCCGCGCGGATGGTGAGGGTGACGCCGCGGAGGATCTCCTTGGTGTCGTCACCCTCCCCGACGGTGACGTGCAGGTCGCGGATCTCCAGCACGCTGCCGGTGCTCTGCGGGGTGTTCGCGGTGGGGGTGCTCATCGTGTGCTGCTCCTCAGCTGACGGTCACGGTGGCGTCGACGTCGACGAGCACGTCGTCGCCCTCCACGCGGACCGGGTGGACGGCCACCGGCTCGGTGGCCGGCAGGTTGGTGGGGACACCGGTGCGCAGGTCGAAGCACGACCCGTGCCAGGTGCATTCGATCGTGGGGATGCCGTCGACGAGCTCGACGTCACCGTCGGACAGCGGGTAGTCCGCGTGCGAGCAGACGTCGGTCAAGGCGTACAGCTCACCGGCGTGCCGGACGACGGCCACGGCCTCGACCCGGCCGCTGTCCCCGAGCTCGACGCGCAACGCGCCGCCCTCGGGGACGTCGGCCAGGGCGCAGACCCGCTGGAAGCTCACGCCGGCGCACCCTCGAGAACCGGGCTGTCGGTGTCCACGTCCTGCTCCGCCAGACCGGGCAGGGCGCCGAGCCGCTGCTCGATGGTGCCCATCAACCGGTCCTGCAGCTCGGGGATCCCGATGCGCTGGACCACGTCGGCGAAGAAGCCGCG
The DNA here is from genome assembly GCA_963759905.1 of uncultured Actinomycetota bacterium. GTDB lineage: Bacteria > Actinomycetota > Actinomycetes > Mycobacteriales > Geodermatophilaceae > Klenkia. Next base: position 213,151 of record CAVXBD010000005.1, on the reverse strand, counting down.
GACCACCAGGCGGCGGGCGGTCTCCGCGTCGATGCCACGCGAGCAGAGGTAGAACAGCTGCTCGTCGTCGAACCGGCCGGTGGCGCTGGCGTGCCCGGCACCGACGATCTCGCCGGTCTCGATCTCCAGGTTGGGCACCGAGTCGGCGCGGGCGCCGTCGGTGAGCACCAGGTTGCGGTTGAGCTCGTAGGTGTCCGTGCCGGTGGCCGCCGGGCGGATCCGGACGTCGCCGACCCACACGGTGTGCGCCTGCTCGCCCTGCAGCGCGCCCTTGTAGACCACGTTGCTGCGGCAGTTCGGTGTGCTGTGGTCGACCCACAGCCGGTGCTCCTGGTGCTGGGTCTCGTCGGCGAAGTAGACCCCGAACAGGTCCGCCGAACCGCCGGGCCCGGCGTAGTGCACGTTGCTGAGCAACCGCACCAGGTCACCACCCAGGGTCACCACCACCTGGGAGAAGGTGGCGTCCCGGCCGACGACGGCGTCGTACTGGCCGCCGTGGGCCGAACCCGGGGCCCACTCCTGCACGCTGACCAGCTCGACGTGTGCGCCGTCCCCGACGAGCACGGCCACCCCGCCGGAGTAGCGCGCCGAGCCGGAGTGGTCCAGCACGATGGTGGCCTTGGCGAAGGGGCCCACCTCGATCACGGTCTGGCCCCAGACCACGTCCTCGCCGCCGGTCCCGCGCAGCGCGAGGACGACGGGGCGGTCCAGCTGCGCCTCGGCGGCGATCCGGACGACGTCGGCGCCGTCGGCCCGCTGGCGGGTCAGCGCGGCGAGCCGGTCGGCGGGCTCGGGCAGGCCCTTCAGCAGCGGGTCGTCGGCCGGTACCCGGGTCAGCTCGGCGCCCTCGGGCAGGTCGGTGTCCCAGCTCAGCCGAGCGTTCCCGGGTGCACCCTCGAGCAGCGGGCGGACCCGCCGCATCGGGGTGAACCGCCACTCCTCCTCGCGGCCGGTGACGACCGGGAAGGCGTCGGGATCCACCGAGGTGAACCGTTCGGCCGGCGACCCGGTGGGCACCGGGCCACCGTGGCTGTGCGACCCCGGCCCGGCACCGGCGGTGCCGGTGGCCGAGGCGGGGGTGGTCGGCGGGCCGGCCTGCGCGCCGACGCCGGGAGCGAAGAGCTCGCTCGCCAGCGCCGCGGATTCGGCCGGGCCCGCCAGGTCCTCCGACGAGGTCGGTCCGGGGGACGTCGTGTTCTCCGGCATCAGCCGACAGCACCTTCCATCTGCAGCTCGATCAGGCGGTTCAACTCGAGGGCGTACTCCATCGGCAGCTCCCGGGCGATCGGCTCCACGAAGCCGCGGACGACCATCGCCATCGCCTCGTCCTCGGACAGACCGCGGCTCATCAGGTAGAAGAGCTGGTCCTCGCTGACCCGGGACACGGTGGCCTCGTGGCCCATCGACACGTCGTCCTCGCGCACGTCGACGTAGGGGTAGGTGTCCGAGCGGCTGATGGTGTCCACCAGCAGCGCGTCGCACTTCACCGTGGAGCGGGACCCGTGGGCGCCCTCGTCGATCTGCACCAGCCCTCGGTAGGACGTGCGTCCGCCGCCGCGGGCGACGGACTTGCTGATGATGTTCGAGGAGGTGTGCGGGGCGGCGTGCACCATCTTGGCGCCGGCGTCCTGGTGCTGGCCCTCGCCGGCGAAGGCGATGGAGAGCACCTCGCCCTTGGCGTGCTCACCGGTCATCCACACGGCGGGGTACTTCATCGTCACCTTGGAGCCGATGTTGCCGTCGACCCACTCCATGGTCGCGCCCTCGTGGGCCACGGCCCGCTTGGTGACCAGGTTGTAGACGTTGTTCGACCAGTTCTGGATGGTCGTGTACCGGCAGCGGGCGTTCTTCTTCACGATGATCTCGACGACCGCGGAGTGCAGCGAGTCCGACTTGTAGATCGGCGCGGTGCAGCCCTCGACGTAGTGCACGTAGGCGCCCTCGTCGATGATCATCAAGGTCCGCTCGAACTGGCCCATGTTCTCGGTGTTGATCCGGAAGTAGGCCTGCAGCGGGATCTCCACGTGCACGCCCTTCGGCACGTAGATGAACGAGCCGCCCGACCAGACCGCGGTGTTCAGCGCGGAGAACTTGTTGTCCCCGGACGGGATCACCGAGCCGAAGTACTCGCGGAACAGGTCCTCGTGCTCGCGCAGCGCGGTGTCGGTGTCCAGGAACAGGACGCCCTGCTCCTCGAGGTCCTCGCGGATCTTGTGGTAGACGACCTCGGACTCGTACTGGGCGGCGACACCGGAGACCAAGCGCTGCTTCTCGGCCTCGGGGATGCCCAGCTTGTCGTAGGTGTTCTTGATGTCGGCCGGCAGCTCGTCCCAGGTGGTCGCCTGCTTCTCGGTCGACTTCACGAAGTACTTGATGTTGTCGAAGTCGATCCCGGAGAGGTCCGAACCCCAGTCGGGCATGGGCTTGCGACCGAACAGCTTCAGCGCCTTCAGCCGGCGCTCCAGCATCCACTCGGGCTCGTTCTTGCGGCGGGAGATGTCGCGCACGACCTCCTCGTTGATGCCGCGGCGGGCCGAGGCACCGGCGACGTCGGCGTCCGCCCAGCCGTACTTGTAGCGGCCGAGCTGGTCGATCTGCTCGTCCTGGGTCAGCGGTGCGACGGCTGGCGTGCTGGTCACCGGCTGCTGGGTGCTGGTCATGCGGGCGTCCTCTCCCGGTCGGTCTGTCGGGTGTGGCTCGGTGCGGGGCGACGGTCTGCCGGAGTGCGCAGTGCCGCCCGCTCAGTCGGTACAGGGCGATCGGGCCGGGTTGTGTTCCCGGCCGGGTGTGTGGGCCGGCTGGGGTGCTGGCTGCTGGGGATGTGGCTGCTGGGGATGTGGGTGGTGCAGATGCCGTCCCCGTGGGCGATGGTCGCCAGCCGCTGCACGTGCGTGCCGACCAGGCGCCCGATCACCGCGGTCTCGGCCTCGCACAGCTGGGGGAACTCGGCCGCCACGTGCGCGACCGGGCAGTGGTGCTGGCAGAGCTGCCCTCCGCTGGAGATCGCCGAGGCCGAGGCAGCGTAGCCCTCGGCGGTCAGCGCCTCGGCCAGCACCTGGGCCCGGTCGACCGGCTCCGGGCCCGTGGTCGCGGCCGCCAGCTCGACGGCCTGCGAGCAGCGCTGCTCCAACCCGGCCAGCTGCAGTTCGGCGACGTCGCGCACCGCGTCCGGCCCACCGTGCGCGGCCACGAACCGCAGGGCGGTCAGCGCCAGGTCGTCGTAGGCGTGCGGGAACGTGGACCGGCCGGCGTCGGTGAGCACGAAGTGCCGGGCCGGGCGCCCCGGTCCGCGGTGCTGCCCCCGGTGCTGGTCCCGGCCCGCCCCGGGCACGGCCCGCTCCGCGATCCGCCCCTCGGCCACCAGGGCGTCCAGATGCCGCCGGACGGCGGCCGGGGAGACGCCGAGCCGGGCCGCGAGCTCGGTCGCCGTCTGCGCACCGTGCTCCAGCAGCAACGAGCTGACCCGGTCGCGGGTGCGCCCGTCGTCGGCGGGTGCCGGCGGCCGGGCGGACGAGTCCGCGGAGGATTCCACAACACGATTGTGCGCTATTTCCCGGGAGCCGCAACCAAGGTCGACCTAACCCGGCCCGGACTCCGTCGGCAGGCCACCCCGGACGGCCACCTACCCTGGGTTCGTGCCGGTCACCTCTGCCGTCGTCAGCCGCGTCACCCTCGTCAACCTGGTGGCCAACGGCCTCATCGTGGTCACCGGGGGTGCGGTCCGGCTCACCGGTTCCGGCCTCGGCTGCCCCACCTGGCCCGAGTGCACCACCGGCAGCATCGCGCCCACCCCCGAGCTGGCCGGGCACGGGGTCATCGAGTTCGGCAACCGGTTGCTGACGTTCGTCGTCGCCGTCGTCGCCATCGCCACGGTGGTCCTCGTCTGGCGCTCGGCCCGCCGCGAGCTCCGGGGCTGGGCCGTGGCCAGCTTCCTGGGCATCCCGGCCCAGGCGCTGCTGGGCGGCGTCACCGTGCTCACCGGCCTCAACCCGTGGACCGTCGCCGCGCACTTCCTGCTGTCCATGGTCCTGGTGGCCGTGGCGACGACGCTGTGGTTGCGCTCCCGGGAACCCGGGGTGGGCCGGCTGCTGGTGCGTCGACCGCTGTCCCTGCTGATCGGTGGGATCGCGGCCGCCGTGGCCGCCGTGCTGGTCCTGGGCACCGTCGTCACCGGTTCGGGCCCGCACAGCGGAGACCCCGATGCCGGGCGCACCGGCCTGGACCCCCAGCTGGTCAGCCAGCTGCACGCCGACGTCGTCTTCCTGCTGGTCGGGCTGACCGTGGCGCTGCTGGTCGCGCTGCACGCCACCGACTCCCCCGCCCGCGTCCGCCGTGCCGCCCGGGACCTGCTGGTCGTCGAGCTCGCCCAGGGCGTGGTGGGCTACGTGCAGTACTTCACCCATCTGCCGGTGCTGCTGGTGCTGGCCCACATGGCCGGTGCGGTGCTGATCACGGTGGCCACCGCGCGGCTGGTGTGGGCGGTGCGCGGCCCGGCGTCCGATGCGCCGGTGGACGCCCCCGCGCAGCCGGTCGCCGCGGCCCGCTGAGCCACCGGGCGGCACACCAGCGGGCACCGGACGGGCGCCGCACCGGGCCACGCCGGCCCGCACGTCACACCAGGACGTCGACCACCAGGGCGATGGACAGCAGCGTCAGGTAGGTGATCGAGACGGTGAACAACCGCATCGGTCGGTCGTCCCCGGCGCGGGTGATCCGGCCCAGCCACTGGTGGGCCTCCAGCACGAACCAGGCACCCAGGGCCAGCGCCGGCGCCGTGTAGATCCATCCGATGCCCGGGGTCACCGGTGCCAGCAGGAGGGACACGGCCAGCGTGGCCCAGGCCCAGGCCACCGACTGCCGGCCCACCGAGGCGGGACCGGCCACGACGGACAGCATCGGCACCCCGGCCCGGGCGTAGTCGGCCCGGAAGCGCGCGGCCAGCGCCCAGAAGTGCGGCATCTGCCAGCAGAAGACGACTCCGAAGAAGACCACGGCCGGCCAGCCGATGCCCCCGGTCACCGCGGCCCAGCCGATCAGCACCGGCGCTGCACCGGGCAGGCCCCCGAACACTGTGTTGTGCCGGGTCCGCCGCTTGAGCACCATCGTGTAGAGCACCGAGTAGGCCACGATCGCGCCGGCGGCCAGCGCGGTGGCCAGCGGGGTGGTGGCGAACCAGAGCAGGACCAGCGAGGCCACCGCCAGGGACACCGCGAAGGTCAGCGCGGCGCGGGGGGTGATGACGCCCTGCGGCAGGGGCCGGTTGCGGGTCCGGTGCATCAACCGGTCGATGTCCCGGTCGTACCAGCAGTTGACCGCGTTGGCCGCCCCCGCGGCCAGGGTCCCGCCGGCCAGGGTGAGCAGCAGCAGCGACCAGGACGGCCACCCGCCCGAGGCCAGCGCCATCGCCGGCACCGTGGTGACCAGCAGCAGCTCGACCAGCTTGGGCTTGGTGAGGGAGAGGTAGGCCGCGGCCTTGATCATGGCCCGTGTCATGGTCCTGGCCGCGATCCCCGGACGGTGCGTGGTCCCGCGCTCGGCGATCGCCGTCACCGCTGACCCGCGACGGCGCTCCGGGACGGCGCACCCGGGTGGGTGACGTCGCGCGGACGGCAGGGCAGCACGAGGATCCACACCACTTCGGACGGGGCCAGGGAGTGGACCCACTGTAGCCCGGCGGCACGCGGTGGATCTCCCGGTACCACTAGGGTCTGATCACGTTGATGCTGCACGCGCAGCGGGTAGGGCCACCGTCGACGACGACGTGCGTCCGCCGCCCTGGCAGGGGGCGGTCGGACGCGGGACACCCCCCGATGTGCACGCACCGTCGTCCGCCCGGGGAGGCGGTACCACCGACGTCCCGGGCGGGTCCGACGAACGACCGACCCCCGAGGAGCACGGCACATGGCAGACAAGAGCACCCCGTCCGAGGCTCCGGCCGAGGCAGCCTCCGACAGCCCCACGGGGGCCCCCGCGCAGCCGAACCCCACGCTGCCCGACGGGTTCACCGACCTGGACCGCCGGGCCATCGACACCGCCCGGGTCCTGGCCATGGACGCGGTGCAGAAGACCGGCAACGGGCACCCCGGCACCGCGATGAGCCTGGCTCCGCTGGCCTACCTGCTCTTCCAGAAGTGGCTCAAGCACGACCCGTCGGATCCCGACTGGGTCGCCCGGGACCGCTTCGTGCTCTCCATGGGCCACTCGGCCCTCACCCTCTACATCCAGCTCTACCTCTCTGGCTACGGCCTGGAACTCGCCGACCTGGAGGCGCTGCGCACCTGGGGGTCCCGGACCCCCGGTCACCCCGAGGTCGGGCACACCACCGGTGTGGAGACCACCACCGGGCCGCTGGGCCAGGGGGTCGGCAACGCCGTGGGCATGGCCATGGCCGCCCGCCGCGAGCGCGGGCTCTTCGAGCCCGAGTCGGATCCGGCCGGGGAGAGCCTGTTCGACCACACCATCTGGGCGTTCGCCTCCGACGGGGACATGGAGGAAGGCATCTCCGGCGAGGCCGCGTCGCTGGCGGGCACCCAGCAGCTGGGCAACCTGGTGCTGGTCTACGACGACAACAAGATCTCCATCGAGGACGACACCACGGTGGCGTTCACCGAGGACGTGGGCAAGCGCTTCGAGGCCTACGGCTGGCACGTGCAGCACGTCGACGACGGCGAGGACCTGGCTGCGGTGGATGCCGCACTGGCTGCGGCCAAGGCCGAGACCGGGCGTCCGTCGCTCATCGTGCTGCGGACCATCATCGCCTGGCCGTCCCCGAACAAGCAGAACACCGGGGCCTCGCACGGCTCGGCGCTCGGCCCCGAGGAGGTGGCCGCGACCAAGGAGGTGCTGGGCTTCGACCCGCAGGCGAGCTTCGCGGTCGCCCCAGAGGTCATCGAGCACACCCGCAAGGTCGTCGACCGGGGCCGCGCCGCGCACGCCGAGTGGCAGCCCCGGTTCGACGCCTGGTACTCCGGCCACCCCGAGCAGGCGGCGCTGTTCGACCGGATGCGCGAGCGTCGGTTGCCCGAGGGCTGGGCCGACACGCTGCCCACCTTCGACGCCGACCCCAAGGGGATGGCCACCAGGAAGGCCTCGGGTGCGGTGCTCGCCGCGCTCTACCCGGCGATCCCCGAGCTGTGGGGCGGTTCGGCCGACCTGGCCGAGTCCAACAACACCGCCGTCGAGGGCGAACCGTCGTTCCTGCCGGCCAGCAACCAGACCAAGATGTGGAGCGGTGGGCCCTACGGCCGGACGCTGCACTTCGGGGTCCGGGAGCACGCGATGGGCTCGATCATGAACGGCATCGCGCTGCACGGCGGTACCCGCGTGTACGGCGGCACGTTCCTGACGTTCTCGGACTACATGCGCCCCGCCGTCCGGCTGGCCGCGCTGATGAAGCTGCCGGTCACCTACGTGTGGACGCACGACTCCATCGGCCTGGGCGAGGACGGCCCCACGCACCAGCCCATCGAGCACCTGGCTGCGCTGCGGGCCATGATCAACCTCGACGTCGTCCGCCCGGCTGACGCCAACGAGACCGCCGTCGCGTGGCGCACGATCCTCCAGCACACCGACCGGCCGGCCGGGATCATCCTGTCCCGGCAGAACCTGCCGGTGGTCGACCGGTCCACGTTCGGCTCCGCCGAGGGCACCGCCAAGGGCGCCTACGTGCTGGCCGAGGCCAGCAACGGCCAGCCCGAGGTGATCCTGATGAGCACCGGCTCCGAGGTGCAGATCGCCGTCGCCGCGCGGGAGAAGCTGGAAGCCGAGGGCACCCCCACCCGGGTCGTGTCGATGCCCTGCATCGAGTGGTTCCTCCAGCAGGACCAGGCCTACCGGGACGAGGTGCTGCCCCCGGCGGTCCGCGCCCGGGTCAGCATCGAGGCCGCGGTGGCCCAGGGGTGGCGCGAGTGGGTCGGCGACGCGGGCCGGATCGTCGCCCTGGACCACTACGGCGCCAGCGCCGCCTACACCGTGCTCTACGAGCAGTTCGGCCTCACCGACACCGCCGTCGTCGCCGCGGCCCACGACAGCCTGCAGGCCGTCGCGTCCGGCACCCGCTGACCCATCCCCCCCATCCCCCCGCACCACCCGCACGCTCGCGGCGGACGCTCTCCCAGGAGCCACCGCCAGGAAAGGGAGCAGCATGACTCAGAACGAGAACCTGGCGGGCCTGTCCAAGGCAGGCGTGGCCGTATGGCTGGACGACCTGTCCCGCGACCGGATCCGCAGCGGCAACCTGCAGTCGCTGGTGGACGGACAGTCCGTGGTCGGCGTGACGACCAACCCGTCGATCTTCGCCGCCGCGATCAGCGGGTCGGAGTCCTACGACGACCAGCTGCACGCCCTCGCCGTCCGGCGGGTCAGCGTGGAGGAGGCGCTGCGCACCATCACCGCAGCCGACGTGCGGGATGCCTGCGACCTGCTGGCCCCGGTCGCGGCGCGAACCGGCCGGGACGGGCGGGTCTCCCTGGAGGTCGCCCCCGGTCTGGCGCACGAGACCGATGCCACCGCTGCGGAGGCCGCCCACCTGTGGTGGCTGGTCGACCGGCCCAACCTGTTCATCAAGATCCCGGCCACGGTGGAAGGTCTACCGGCCATCACCAGCAGCATCGCTCGGGGTATCAGTGTGAACGTCACCTTGATCTTCAGCCTGGAGCGGTACCGGGCGGTCATGGACGCCTACCTGGCGGGCCTGGAGCAGCGGGCCCAGGATCCGGACGCCTCCTTCGAGGGCCTGGAGAGCGTGGCGTCGTTCTTCGTGTCCCGGGTGGACACCGAGATCGACAAGCGCCTGGAGGCCGCCGGTGCCGACCCTGCGCTGCAGGGCAAGGCCGGCGTGGCCAATGCCCAGCTGGCCTACCAGGCCTACGAGGAGGTCTTCTCCTCCGACCGCTGGAAGGCCTTGGAGAAGCGCGGGGCCAGCAAGCAGCGCCCGCTGTGGGCATCCACCGGGGTGAAGAACCCTGACTACAGCGACACGATGTACCTGTCCGAGCTGGTCGCCCCCGACACGGTCAACACCATGCCGGAGAAGACCATGCAGGCCTTCGCCGACCACGGCGAGGTCGGCCGCCCGGTCACCGACAGCTACGCCGACGCCGCCGCGGTCATGCAGTCGATCAGCGACGCCGGGGTCGACCTCGACGACGTGTTCCGGGTGCTGGAGGTCGAAGGCGTGCAGAAGTTCAGCGACGCCTGGGACGAGTTGTCGACGTCGGTCCAGGAGCAGTTGCAGGACAAGCTCTAGAGCCCGCGACACCCCGGGGCCGGCGCACCGCCGCGCCGGCCCCGGGGAACGGCCCACCCCCACCGAGCAGAGGACCCATGTCCACCAACCCGTTGCGTGACCCGAGGGACCGGCGGTTGCCGAGGGTCCCGGCACCCTGCGCCCTGGTCGTCTTCGGCATCACCGGAGACCTGGCCCGCAAGAAGCTGCTGCCGGCGGTCTACGACCTGGCCAACCGGGGGTTGCTGCCCACCAACTTCGCCCTGCTGGGCTTCGCCCGCCGGGACTGGGGGGACGTCGACTTCGCCGAACTCGCCCGGTCCGCGGCCCAGGAGCACGCCCGCACACCGTGGCGCGAGGAGGTGTGGGAGCGGCTGGCCAACTCGATCCGCTTCGTGCCCGGCTCCTTCGACGACGACGACGCCTTCGACGACCTGGCCCGCACGCTCGACGAGCTGGAGGGCAGCCACGGCATCGGCGGCAACGCCGCGTTCTACCTGTCCATCCCGCCCAGCATGTTCCCCGTCGTGCTCAAGCAGATGGAGCGCACCGGGATGGCCGAGAACACCCCGGACCGCTGGCGCCGGGTGGTGGTGGAGAAGCCCTTCGGTACCGATCTGCCGTCCAGCCGCGAGCTGAATCAGCTGGTGGACTCGGTGTTCAGCGCCGACGACGTCTTCCGGATCGACCACTACCTGGGCAAGGAGACGGTGCAGAACCTGCTGGCCCTGCGCTTCGCCAACACGCTCTTCGAACCGGTCTGGAACGGCGCGCACGTGGACTCCGTGCAGATCACCATGGCCGAGGACGTGGGCATCGGGGGGCGAGCGGAGTTCTACGAGCGCACCGGGGCCGCCCGGGACGTGCTGCAGAACCACCTGCTGCAGCTGCTGGCCCTCACCGCGATGGAGGAACCGGTCGAGTTCTCCGCCGAGGAGATCCGGACCGAGAAGCTCAAGGTGCTCCGGGCCGTCTCGGTGCCCAAGGACATGGCGCGCTTCGCCGTCCGCGGGCAGTACCAGCCGGGCTGGCTCGCCGGCCAGCGGGCCATCGGCTACCGCCAGGAGGAGAAGGTCTCGGCCGACTCCACCACCGAGACCTACGCCGCGGTGCGGCTGGGCGTGGAGACCCGGCGGTGGGCCGGGGTGCCGTTCTACCTGCGCACCGGCAAGCGGCTCCCCCGCCGGGTCACCGAGATCGCGCTGTCCTTCCGCCGGGCACCGCACCTTCCCTTCGCCCCCACCGACACCGAGGAGCTGGGGCACAACCAGCTGGTGATCCGGGTCCAGCCCGACGAGGGGGTCACCCTCAAGTTCGGGTCCAAGGTTCCCGGCAGCGTGATGGAGGTCCGGGACGTCTCGATGGACTTCCTCTACGGCGAGCAGTTCACCGAGGCCTCCCCCGAGGCCTACGAGCGGCTGCTGCTGGACGTGCTGCTCGGCGATGCCACGCTCTTCCCGCGCAACGCCGAGGTGGAGGCCTCCTGGGCGGTGATCGACCCGCTGGAGGAGTACTGGGCGAGCACCACGCCGTTCCCGTACCGGGCCGGCGAGTGGGGCCCGCGCGCCGCCGACGAGATGCTGGCCTCCGAGGGGCGCGCGTGGCGCCGACCGTGACCGCACCCACCACCTGCCTGGAGACCCCCTGATGAGCACCCTGTGGGACACCAACGGTTCCGCGATCGTCAAGGAGCTGGCCGCCCAGCGCCGCACCGGTGGTGCGGTGATGAGCGGGGTGGCGCTGACCCTGGTCGTGATCGCCGACGAGGACCGGGTGGTGGAGGCCGAGGCCGCCGCGGCCGCCGCGGCCGAGGTGCACCCGTGCCGGCTGCTGGTCGTCGTCCGCCGGCAGGTGGAGGCACCCGCTCCACGGCTGGACGCCGAGGTGCTGATCGGGGGCCGGCTGGGTCCCGGTGAGGCCGTCGTCATGCGCATGTACGGCCGGCTGGGCCTGCACGCCGAGTCCGTGGTGCTGCCGTTGCTGGCGGCCGACGCACCCGTGGTCACCTGGTGGCACGCCGAGCCGCCGGAGCGGATCGAGACCGACGCCCTCGGCGTCATCGCCAGCCGTCGGATCACCGACAGCGCCCTGCTGGAGGACGGCCTGGCAGCCCTGACCGTCCGCGCGAAGGACTACACGGCCGGGGACACCGACCTGGCCTGGACCCGGAGCACGCCCTGGCGGGCCGCGCTGGCCTCGACGCTGGACGCCGTCGTGGGGCGCCGGGGTGGCCCGGTGCAGGTGCGTGGCGGGCATCTGCTGGGGGATCTGCAGAACCCCACCGCCAGGCTGGTGGCCGGTTGGCTCACCGCCCGCTGCGGGTGCTCGATCACCCTCGAGGCCAGCCCGCGCCGCACCGGCGCCCGCGGCATCGACAGCGTCACCCTGACCCTGGACGCCGACGAGGAGGTCCGGCTGCAGGACGACCGCAAGGGTGGCGCGGTGATCAGCCAGCCGTACCGGCCGGACTCCGTCGTCGCCCTGCCCGACCGGTCCCTCGGCGAGCTGCTGGGCGAGGAGATGCGCCGGCTGGACAACGACGAGCCCTACCGGGAGGCCCTCGAGGCGGCCACCGGCGTGCAGGGACTGGCCGACCGCCCCAGCAGCAGGGAGCACCGCTGGTTCGACCCCATGCGACCGCCGACCGCGGCCGGGCCGGCAGCGTCGGTGCCGGGGGGAACCTCGGACGCCCCGCAGGTCCCCGAGGACTCCGCCGAGGACGACGAGGTGGCCGCTACCGGCACCCGGGAGCCGGTCGACGGTGACGACGACGGCGGTGACGACCTCCCCGCCCCCGGCGAGGAGCCGTCGCAGGGCAGGGCATGAGCGAGCAGGGCACGAGGGGGCAGGGCCGCCCGACGCCCGACGTCGTCGTCGAGCCGGATGCGGCCCGGCTGGCCCGCGCGGTGGCCTCCGCGCTGGTGGCCCGGCTGGCCGCTGCCCAGGTGGTGCACGGCAGCGCCTCGGTGGTGCTCACCGGCGGAGGGATCGGTACCGCGGTCCTCGAGCAGGTGGCCGAGCTGGCCGCCGCGCCGGAGGACGCGAGCCTCGACTGGACCGCGGTGGACATCTGGTGGGGCGACGAACGGTGGGTGCCCGCCGAGGACGCCGAACGCAACGAGCGGGGCGCCCGGCGGGCGCTGCTGGACGTGGTGGGCGTTCCCGATGAGCGGGTGCACGCCATCCCGGCCTCCGACGGCCGGTACGCCGAGCCCGAGGATGCGGCCGAGGCCTACGCGCGCACCCTGGCCGCGGCCGGGGACGGCGAGCTCCCGCGGATCGACGTCCTGCTGCTGGGGGTGGGTGAGGAGGGGCACGTGGCCTCGATCTTCCCCGACTCCCCCGCCGTGCACGACGAGCGCGCGGTCGTCGCGGTCCGGAACTGCCCCAAGCCGCCCCCGACCCGGGTGAGCCTCGGCTTCGCCGCCATCAACGCCGCCGAAGAGGTGTGGCTGCTGGTGTCCGGAGAGGCCAAGGCCGCGGCCGTCGCCCGGGCACTGACGGCCAGCACCGCGCCGGCGGACCTGCCGGCCGCCGGGGTGCACGGCACGCGAGCCACCCGCTGGCTGCTGGACACCGCGGCCGCCGGTCGGTTGCCGCGTACGGGCGGCTGACCCGCAGCCGGACATCCCCGGGCCTCCTGAGGAAGGACGCCCGGGTGCCCGGACAAGGGCCGAGCTCAGGCGCCCCGACGCGCCCGCAGCCGGGTCAGGGCCTCCTCGAGGAGCGCGTCCCCGTCCTCGTCGCTGCGCCGCTCCCGCACGTACGCCAGGTGCGTCTTGTACGGCTCGTTCCGCGGAGCCGGCGGCGGGTTCTGCTCGTCCTGCCCGGCCGGGAGCCCGCAGCGCGGGCAGTCCCAGGTCACCGGTACCTCCACGTCACAGGCGAACGCCACCCGGGTGTCGTGCCGGTTGGCGCACCAGAAGACCACCCTCGTGCGGGGCGCGGACTCGCCTCGCTCCGACTCACCCATCGGACCTGCTCCGACCCGGCTTCCCCGGATCGCGTTACCACCAGCCACGAACGCCCCCTGACATCGGTCCCGGCCACCTCCAGCGGATCCCCGTCGATCCCCGCTGGCCGCAGTGTAGGCGCACCCAGGTCCCGCCCAGGCCATTGTTTTCCTGCTGTCTTCGCAGGTCAGACGTGTGGTGCACGACCCGGTGGCGGCCGTCCGAGGCGGGGTAAGGGGCGGTGCCGCTGCCCACGGGCCGGCCGGCGCGGCGGCCCACCGGTGCTCAGACCTTGAGCAGGATGCCGAGCGCGACGATGCAGACCGCCCAGATGGCGCCGGTGAACACCGTGAGCCGGTTGAGGTTCTTCTCCACGACGGAGGAACCCGACAACGAGGACGAGGCAGCGCCTCCGAACATCGACGACAGCCCGCCACCCTTGCCCCGGTGCAGCAGGATCAGCACGATCAGCAGCAGGCTGGCCAGCGTCAGCAGCACGTTGAGCACGATCTCGATCACGGTCATCTCCTGTCCCGTTGCGCACGGGGTCGTCAGTCACCCCGGGTCGGGCGGGGAGTCGGGCCCACGACAGCTGGGCGGCCCCGACCCCCGAAGCCTAACCGACCGTCCGGGCCGGCCCGTCAGTCCGCGCCGACGCCGGCGGTGGCCACGTCGTAACCGCCGAAGGGCTGCATCACGACACCGTTGCGCAGCCGTTGGCCGGCCAGCAGCTGGATCCGGTTCTCCGCGAGCGGCACGTAGGCCCCGGTGTGCAGGGCGGCCTGGGCGACCTGCTGCCAGGCGGCGGTGGCCGACGAGGCGTCGGTGGCGGCCCGGGCGGTGTCCACCAGCTCCTTGACCCCGGGGTCGTCCAGCAGCGCGTAGTCCGCGTTGCCCACGGGATTGATCGACCGGCCGTCCACCAGGGGCACCAGGAACGACGCAGGCGTCGGGAAATCCGCGGTGTAGGTGACCAGCACCATGCCGTATCCGCCGTCGGTGATCGCGGTCGGCGTGCCGATCCCGCCCGCGTAGTACGTGGTGGCGTCCAGCGGCTTCACCGTGACGTCGATCCCGACCCGGGCCAGCTCGCCGACCAGCTCCCCGGCCATCGCCAAGCTGGTGGGTGCGTCGGGCACGGCCATCGTGGTGGCGAACCCGTCCGGCTTCCCGCAGGTGTCCAGAGCCTCGCGGGCGGCGCCCAGATCCGGGGCCGGGTCCGGATCCTGCGGCGCCCCCGGGGTGGCCCGCGGCCAGAGCAGCGAGCTGCGCACTGCGCTGCCCGCCCCGCCGAGCTGCTGCTGCACGGCCCGGCGGTCGACCACCGCGGCGACTGCCGCCCGGCAGCCGGCGTCGTCCATCGGCGCCACCCGGGTGGGCAGCGCCAGCAACCGCAGCGTGCCGGTGGTGACGTCGTCCACCCGGGCCATCAGGGCGTCGTCACCGGGCAGCCGGTTGGTCGTGGCCGGCTGCACCCCCGTCCCGGACAGGTCCGCGTCCGCCGAGCCGGCCAGCAGGGCCTGGTCCCGTTCCAGTCCCGACAACCCGGTCCGGACGACGACCTGGTCCGGCAGCGCGGTGCGCACGTCGTCGCTGCCGCTGTCCCAGGCGGGGTTGCGGTCCAGCACGATGCCGGTCACCGGGTCCACCGACGTGATGGCGTAGGGGCCGGAGGAGATCGGGTCGGCGCCGTAGTCGGCGCCGGTGTCGTTCTCGATCGGCACCGGGCTGGAGGAGGGCAGGGCCAGCACGAACGGGAAGTCCGGTTCGGCGCGCGACAGCGTGAAGGTGATGGTGGCGTCGTCCGGCGTGGAGATCGAGGACAGCCCCAGCGTGTCGGGTGTCTGGTCCTGGTAGGGCCCGGCGTACTCGCTGTCGGGGTCCAGCAGCTCGAAGACGTAGTTGGGTCCGCCCACGATGACGTCCGAGGCGAAGGAGCGCTCGATGCCGTACTTCACGTCGCGGCTGGTGATCGCCCGGCCGGTCTCGAACGTGCTGCCCGGCCGGAGGGTGAACGTCCAGGTGAGCCCCCCGTCGGGGGTGCTGCCGAGATCCGTGGCCAGGTCCGGCACCAGCGCACCGGTACTCCCGGGCTGGCTGGACCAGGTCACCAGGGTGCGGGTGTAGAGCCGCATCAGGTTCCACACCCCGGTGGTGTAGGACCGTTGCGGATCCAGGCTGTCCACCCCGGCGGTGACCAGCCGCAGCGTCCCGCCGCGGGAGTCGGAGGGAGCCCGGACCCCGGCGACCCCGGCGTCGACCTCGCCGCCCTGGGTGGGCACGGCAACGTCCGAGGCCTGCCCGCTGGTGCAGCCGGCCAGCAGCGCGGTGACCAGGACCATCGCGAGCGTCACCAGCAGCGTCACGTGCGAGGTGGCGGCCCGCGGACGCCGACGGGGCGCCGCACCGGGACTGCTGGTGCGACGCCCCGTCGGGGTGCTGCGGTACGAGCTCGAGCTGCGGCGCTTCACGGGAGCTGCGGTCCTCCGGGTGGCTGGCCGGCCGCCCGGTGGTGGGGTCAGCGGCTCTCGGCTGCGGTGCGGCAGATCGAGGCGAACTCGTCGGCGTCCAGGCTCGCGCCCCCGACCAGTGCCCCGTCCACATCGGGTCCGGCCAGGATGCCGGCGGTGTTGCCCGCCTTCACCGAACCCCCGTAGAGAATACGGACCACCTCGGCCGTCTCCGGCCCGAATCGCTCGGCGAGCCGGGCCCGGATCGCCCCACAGACCTCCTGCGCATCAGCCGGTGTGGCCACCTCCCCGGTCCCGATCGCCCAGACCGGTTCGTAGGCCACCACGACGCCCCCGCCGTCCGGCCCCGCCAGCTGCTCGGCGCTCAGGCCGGACAGCGCGGCGTCGAGCTGCGCCGTGGTGTGCGCCACGTGCGTCCCGGCCTGCCGGACCTCGAGGCCCTCCCCCACGCACAGCACCGGCACCAGCCCGTGCCGCAGTGCGGCCTGGACCTTGCTGGCTACCACCTCGTCGGTCTCCGCGTGCAGCGCTCGGCGCTCGGAGTGCCCGATCACCACGTAGCTGCAGCCCAGCGCGGCCAGCATCGCACCGCTGACCTCGCCGGTGTAGGCACCGCTGTCCTGCGCGGAGAGGTCCTGGGCGCCGAAGCCGATCTCCAGCTTGTCGCCCTGCACCAGCGTCTGCACGCTACGCAGCGCGGTGAACGGCGGCACCACGACGACCTCGGCGGCCTCCAGCTCGGGTTCCTTGAGCGAGAAGGCCACCTTCTGGACCAGGCCGATGGCCTCCAGGTGCGTGAGGTGCATCTTCCAGTTGCCGGCGATCAGCGGACGGCGCCCCTGGTGGACCCGGCCGGCCTTGGTGCGGGCCATCAGGCGACCGCCCCGTCGGCCAGCACGGACAGGCCGGGCAGGTCCCGGCCCTCGAGGAACTCCAGCGACGCGCCGCCGCCGGTGCTGATGTGGCCGTAGGCGTCCTCGTCCAGGCCCAGCTGCCGCACCGCGGCCGCCGAGTCACCGCCACCGACCACCGAGAGCCCGTCGACCCCGGCGACCGCGGTCGCCACCCCCCGGGTACCGGCGGTGAACGGTGCCAGCTCGAAGACCCCCATCGGACCGTTCCAGAACACGGTGTGCGCGTCCGCCAGGTGCCCGGCGAACAGCTCGACGGTGCGGGGGCCGACGTCCAGGCCCTTCAGCCCGTCCGGGATGGCCTCGACGGGCGCCACGGTCACCTGGGCATCGGCGACGAGTGCCTCCGCGCAGACGACGTCCACCGGCAGCACGATCTTGTCCCCGGCGGTCTCCAGCAACCGGGCGCAGGTGGCCACCTGGTCCTGCTCGAGCAGGGAGCCACCCACGCCGTGGCCCTGCGCGGCCAGGAACGTGAAGCACATCCCGCCGCCGACCAGCAGCCGGTCCACCTTGGGCAGCATGGCCTCGATCACGGCCAGCTTGTCGCTGACCTTGGACCCGCCCAGCACCACGACGTAGGGACGTCGCGGGTCCTCGGTCAGCTGGGTGAGCACCTCGAGCTCGCGGGCCACCAGCCGGCCGGCAGCATGCGGCAGCCGGGTGGCGACGTCGTACACCGATGCGTGCCGACGGTGCACCGCCCCGAAGGCGTCGTCCACGAACAGGTCGGCCAGCGCGGCGAACCGGTCGGCCAGGGCGCCCCGGGCGGCGTCGTCCTTGCTGGTCTCGCCCGGCTCGAAGCGGACGTTCTCCAGCAGGCAGACGTCGCCGTCGACCAGCTCCGCCACCGCCGCCTGCGCGCCAGGACCGGCGGTGTCGGCGGCCAGCGGCACCGGGACGCCGAGCAGCTCGGAGAGCCGGGCAGCGACCGGGGCCAGGGAGTACCGGGAGTCCGGCACGCCCTCCGGCCGGCCCAGGTGCGCCGCGACGACGACCCGGGCGCCGGCCTCGCGCAACGCCTGCAGGGTGGGCAGGCTGGCCCGGATCCGGCCGTCGTCGGTGATGACCGGGTGACCGGTCGAGTCGTCCAGCGGGACGTTGAGGTCCGCGCGCAGGAACACGCGCGTGCCCCGGACCCCCTCCGCGATCAGCTCGTCGACGGTGCGCATGGGAGACGCCATCAGAGCTTCGAGCCGACCAGCGAGGTGAGGTCGACCAGCCGGTTGGAGTAGCCCCACTCGTTGTCGTACCAGCCGACCACCTTGACCTGGTTGCCGAACACCTTGGTCAGGCCGGAGTCGTAGATGCACGAGGCCGGGTCGGTGACGATGTCGGAGGACACGATCGGCGCGTCGGTGTAGACCAGGTAGGGCGCCAGCGGGCCATCGGCGGCCGCCTTGTAGGCGGCGTTGACCTCCTCCACGGTGACCTCCCGGGACAGGGTCACGGTGAGGTCGGTGGCCGAGCCGGTCGGGACCGGGACGCGCAGCGCGTAACCGTCCAGCTTGCCCTTCAGCTCGGGCAGCACCAGGCCGATGGCCTTGGCCGCACCGGTGGAGGTCGGCACGATGTTCAGCGCGGCCGCCCGGGCGCGACGCAGGTCCTTGTGCGGACCGTCCTGCAGGTTCTGGTCGGCGGTGTAGGCGTGGATGGTGGTCATCAGGCCACGCTCGATGCCGAAGGAGTCGTTGAGCACCTTGGCCAGCGGGGCAAGGCAGTTCGTGGTGCAGGACGCGTTGCTGATGATGGTCTGCGAGCCGTCGTAGAGCTCGTGGTTGGCGCCCATGACGATGGTGATGTCGTCGTCGGTGGCCGGGGCCGAGATGATGACCTTCTTCGCGCCGGCCTCGACGTGCTTGCGGGCGTCGGCCGCCTTGGTGAAGAAGCCGGTGGACTCGATCACGACATCCACGCCCAGGTCGCCCCAGGGCAGGTCGGCCGGGTTGCGCTCGGCCAGCGCGGTGATCGTCTTCCCGCCGACGACGATCCCGTCCGCGGTCGCCGAGACCTCCTCGGGCAGCTTGCCCAGGACCGAGTCGTACTTGAGCAGGTGGGCGAGGACGTCGTTGCTGGTCAGGTCGTTGACCGCGACGATCTCGATGTCCTGCCCGCTGGCGGCTACCGCCCGGTAGAAGTTGCGACCGATGCGGCCGAACCCGTTGATGCCCACACGTACCGTCACTGCGACCTCCGAGGTGTCGATGACGAGCCCTCTGCAGGCTCGACGCGGTGCTCTCGCGGGAGGCCGTGCCGGTGCGCGGCCTCACTCGTCACCGACCCTATCGGGGCCCGCGCACCTCGCGGGCCGGTACCGTCCCGATGCAGGTCAGCAGGCCGGTGGACGTTCGAGACGTCTGACCCGCCGGGCGGCTCGCCAGCACCCGGTGCGCGCATCCCGCGACGCGGCTCAGGGGCCGATCATGTCGTCGGTGACGACGGACTCGGTGTCGGGGATGCCCAGGTCCTTGGCCCGCTTGTCGGCCATCGCCAGCAGCCGGCGGATCCGCCCGGCGACGGCGTCCTTGGTCATCGGCGGGTCGGCGCGCTGGCCGAGTTCCTCCAGCGAGGCCTGGCCGTACTCCAGGCGGAGCCGCCCGGCCACCAGCAGGTGCTCGGGGGCGTCGTCGGCCAGGATCTCCAGGGCCCGCTCGACCCGGGCGCTGGCGGCCACGGCTGCCCGCGCGGAGCGACGCAGGTTGGCGTCGTCGAAGTTGGCCAGCCGGTTGGCAGTCGCCCGGACCTCGCGCCGCATCCGGCGCTCCTCCCACTGCAGCACCGCGTCGTGCGCGCCCATCCGGGTCAGCAGCGCGCTGATGGCATCCCCGTCCCGGACGACGACCCGGTCCGCGCCGCGGACCTCCCGAGCCTTGGCGGCGATGCCGAGCCGGCGGGCGGCGCCGACCAGCGCCATGGCCGCCTCGGGCCCGGGGCAGGTGATCTCCAGGGAGGACGAGCGGCCGGGCTCGGTCAGCGAACCGTGCGCCAGGAACGCCCCGCGCCAGGCGGCTTCGGCGTCGTTCAACCCACCGGAGACGACCGCCGGCGGCAGACCCCGGACGGGTCGGCCCCGCTGGTCCACCAGGCCGGTCTGCCGAGCCAGGCCCTCGCCGTGCTTGGCGATCCGGACCAGGTAGCGCACCCCGCGACGGATGTTCCCGCCGGCCAGCACGCTCACCCCGCTGGTGTAGCCGTAGACCTCGCTGATGTCGCGCCGCAGGCGGCGGGCCACCGAGCCGGTGTCCAGCTCGGCCTCGATGACCACCCGTCCGCCCACGATGTGAAGGCCGCCGGAGAACCGCAGCAAGGCGGTGACCTCGGCCTTGCGTTCGGAGGTCTTGGTGCACTCCACCCGGGAGAGCTCGTCCTTGACCATCGCCGTCATCGCCATGTGCGACCCCTATCCCCCTCGACCACGACCCCGCAGGGCGCCAGGCGGCGCACCACTGTCTGCACACGCGTCCCCGGTGCCGCGCCTCCCCCCGATCGATCCTGCCGCACGGACTGCCCGAGCGGACCGTGCGGTCTCACCGTGCTCCCGAACCCGGTCCGACGACCGAGGCGAAGGCCTCGGCCAGCCGCACCGGGTCGTGCCGTGGAGCACCGTCCGGCGCCGCCACCGGGGCCAGCACCAGGTCGGCCCCGCACTCCCGCACGGCTGCAAGCAGACCACGCCGGTCAACGACCGCGTCGGCGTCCGCGATGACCGTGTGCAGCGCCACGCCGCGCAGATGGGCCAGCAGCACCCGCAGGTGCTCCTCCGGGGAGAAGCCGTCGGTCTCCCCCACCTGGGGCTCCAGGTTCAGCACGACCACGACCTGGGCGGTCGAGGCGGCCAGCGCGGCCCGCAGCCGGGGCACCAGCAGGTGCGGCAGCACCGAGGTGTACCAGGACCCCGGACCGAGGCAGACGACGTCGGCCCGGGCGATGGCGTCCACCACGTCCGGGTGCACCGGGGGGTCCGCCGGGCTGACCCGGATGTCCCGCACCCGGCCCGGGGTGGCGGCGATGGCGGCCTGGCCGCGGATCCGCCGGGTCCGTTGCGGGTCGTCGGGGTCGACGCTCTCCACCGTCGCCACCAGGTCCAGCGGCACGTCGGCCATCGGCAGCACCCGGCCACGGGCCCCCAACAGCTCGCCGAGCACGTCGAGGGCGCGCACCGCGTCCCCGCCGTGGATCTCGGTCAGGCCGGTGAGCACCAGGTTCCCGACCGGGTGGCCGGCCAGCACCCCGGTGCCACCCAACCGGTGCTGCAGCAGCGTGGTCATCTCCGGCCGCCGGCCGTCCTCGCCGGCCAGGGCCGCCAGGGCCATCCGCAGGTCACCCGGCGGCAGCACCGGCATCTCGCGGCGGATCCGGCCCGACGAGCCACCGTCGTCGGCCACCGTGACGACCGCCGTCAGCTCCGCGGCGACCGCCCGCCAGGCGGCCAGCGTGGCGGCCAGACCGTGCCCGCCACCCAGCGCCACCACCGACGGCCCGGCCGCCCGCGGCAGGCCGGGCCCGGGGTCAGCGGTGCCGTGCCCGGGCACCTACTCCCGCCCCAGGTCGCGGTGCCGCGCGCTGGCCGTGACACCCTCGGCCGACAGCCGGCGGGCGAACTCCTCGGCGATGGCGACGGAGCGGTGCTTCCCGCCGGTGCAGCCGACCGCGAGGGTCAGGTAGCGCTTGCCCTCGCGCCGGTAGCCGGGCACGAGCAGCCGGAGCACCTGCATGTAGCGGTCCAGGAACGAGCCGGCGTCCTCGGAGCCCAGCACGTGGTCGCGCACCGGGGCGTCCCGGCCGGTGAGCGGCCGCAGCTCGGGGATCCAGTGCGGGTTGGGCAGGAAGCGGGCATCGACCACCAGGTCGGCGTCCAGCGGCAAGCCGTACTTGAAGCCGAAGCTGAGCACGGTGGCGGTCAGCTCGGGGGCCGAGCCCTCCCGGACGAACGCCGCCTCCAGGGTCGCCCGCAGCTGGTGCACGTTGAGGTCGGAGGTGTCCACCCAGAGGTCGGCGTCGCCGGCGATCCCGGTGAGCAGCGCCCGTTCCGCGGCGATCCCGTCGGACAGCCGGCCAGAACCCTGCAGCGGGTGCTCCCGGCGGTTGGACTCGTACCGCCGGACGAGCACCTCGTCGCGGGCGTGCACGTACACCACGCGGGGGCGGTGCCCGGCCTCGGTCAGCGACCGGATGGACTCCGCGAGGTCGCTGGAGAACGCCCGGCTCCGGACGTCGACCACGGCGGCGAACCGGCGGACGTCGCCCCGGGACCCCAGCTCGACCATCGGCGCCAGCAGGGTCGGCGGCAGGTTGTCCACCACGAAGAACCCGAGGTCCTCCAGGACCCGCCCGGCGGTGTTCTTGCCGGCGCCGGACAGCCCGGTGACCACCACGACCTCCAGCGGCGCCAGCTCCGGGGGCGATGCGGCCGCGCTCGTCGGGGTGGTCGGCGGGGCGGGCCGGTCGGGGGTGGTGGGCGGGGCGGGCCGGTCGGCGGCCGGAGTCGGCGCGGCGCTGGGTGCGGGGTCGGTCACGGGGCGGCTCCGGCGGTCTGCGGGGCGGGGGCGGCTGGGCCGGCCGGGGCGGTGGCCCCGCCGGCGGCCGGGCCATCATCCCGGTCCGGTCCGTCACCGGCGTCACCGCCGTCCGCCGACCGGCCGGCCGCGGTGTCGGCACCCCCCTCCGGGGCGGCCCGGGAGACGTCCGGGTCGGCCACCGCGGCGAGCACCGCCTCCGCCGTCCGCCGCCCGATGCCGGGCACCGCCATGAGCTCCTCGACGCCGGCGGCCCGCAGCCGTTTCAGCGAGCCGAACTCCTTCAGCAACGCCTTCCGGCGGGTCTCCCCCAGACCGGGGACGTCGTCCAGCAGGGACACCAGCATCCCGGCGGAGCGCTTCTGCCGGTGGTAGGTGATGGCGAAGCGGTGCGCCTCGTCGCGGACCCGCTGCAGCAGGTACAGCGCCTCCGAGGTACGGGGGAGGATCACCGGGTCGGGGTCGTCGGGCAGCCACACCTCCTCCATCCGCTTCGCCAGCCCGCAGACGGCGACGTCGGTGATGCCCAGCTCGGACATCGACCGGGCCGCGGCTGCCACCTGCGGCTGTCCGCCATCGACGACCAGCAGGTTCGGTGGGTAGGCGAAGCGGCGCGGCCGGCCCTCCTCGGCGGCGACGCCCTGCTCGTCCCGGCGGTCCTCCTCGTCCCTCAGGTGCCGGGCGAACCGGCGCCGGACCACCTCGGCCATCGCCGCGGTGTCGTCGGTACCCTGCGCCACCTGGAAGCGCCGGTAGTCCGCCTTCTTCGCCAGCCCGTCCTCGAAGACCACCATGCTGGCCACCACGTTCGTGCCCTGCACGTGGCTGACGTCCATGCACTCGATCCGCAGCGGGGCCTCGGGCAGGTCGAGGGCCTCCTGCAGCTCGGACAGCGCCTGCGAGCGCGCGGTGAGGTCGCCCGCCCGCTTGACCCGGTGCCGGGCGAATGCCTCCTTCGCGTTGCGCTCCACGGTCTCCATCAGCGCGCGCTTGTCGCCCCGCTGGGGCACCCGCAGCGACACCCGTGACCCGCGCAGCTCGCTGAGCAGCTCGGCGTACACGTCGGCCTCGGCCGGCAGCTCGGGGACCAGCACCTCGCGCGGCACGGCCTCACCGGCCTCGCCGGCCCCGGTCTGCTCGTCGACCCCGCCGTAGACCTGCAGCAGGAACTGCTCGACCAGCTCCCCGGTGGACACCTCCTCCACCTTGTCCACGATCCATCCCCGCTGCCCGCGGACCCGGCCCCCTCGGACGTGGAACACCTGGACCGCGGCCTCCAACTCGTCCTGCGCGAAGGCCACCACGTCGGCGTCGGTGCCGTCGCCGAGCACCACGGCCTGCTTCTCCAGGGCCCGCCGCAGCGCACCCAGGTCGTCACGCAGCCGAGCGGCGCGCTCGTACTCCATGTCCCGGGCCGCCTGGGCCATCTGCTGCTCCAGGCGCCGGGTGATCTGCTCGGTCCGCCCGCCCATGAAGTCGCAGAAATCGTCGACGATCTCGCGGTGCTCCTCGGCGCTGACCTTGCCCACGCACGGTGCCGCGCACTTGCCGATGTACCCCAGCAGGCAGGGTCGGCCGATCTGACCGTGCCGCTTGAACACACCGGTCGAGCACGTCCGGGCCGGGAACACGCGGGTCAGCGTGTCCAGCGTCTCCCGGATCGCCCAGGCGTGCGCGTACGGCCCGAAGTAGCGGACCCCCTTCCGCTTGGGTCCGCGCATCACCTGCAACCGGGGGAACTCCTCGTTCAGCGTGACCGCCAGCGAGGGGTAGCTCTTGTCGTCCCGGTACCGGACGTTGAACCGGGGGTCGAATTCCTTGATCCAGTTGTACTCGAGCTGCAGCGCCTCGACCTCGGTGCCGACGACGGTCCACTCGACGCTGGCCGCGGTGGTGACCATCTGCCGGGTGCGCGGGTGCAGGCCGGCGATGTCGGCGAAGTAGCTGTTCAGCCGCTGCCGCAGGCTCTTGGCCTTGCCCACGTAGACCACCCGGCCGTGCGGGTCGCGGAACTTGTAGACCCCTGGGGACTCCGGGATGCTGCCGACCGCAGGGCGGTAGGTGGAGGGGTCGGGCATGCCCCCAGCGTAGGTCGACGGTCCGACAGTCCTACCGGCCCCGACCTCCCGCTGGGCCCGGCCCTCGGACGGTCACGGCGGGGTGGCCGCGAGGGGCGCCGGCGCCCCAGGAGGAGGGGTCCGCGGGAGGTCGCGACCCCGTCAGGACGCGGTCACGGCGTCCGCCCAGGCGATCAGGTCGGACACGACCTCGTCCCGGTTGATCTCGTTGAACACCTCGTGCCGGGCGTCCGGGTAGAGCTTCTGCTCCACCGGGAGCCCGCGGTCGACGAGCAATCCGGCCAGCGCGGTGACCTGCTGGCCGTCGGCGCCGCCCACCGGGTCGCGGGACCCCGACAGCAGCAGCACGGGAAGGGCATCGGGCAACCGGGCGACGGCGTCGGCCCGGGCCGCGGTGACCGCGGCCGCGAACACCCCGGCGGCGTACCCGTAGGTCAGCGGCACCTGGTCGCCGGCCAGCGGGTCGGCGAGGTAGGCGTCCACCTCGGCCGGGTCGCGGGACAGCCAGTCGAACGGGGTGCGGGCAGGCTCGAACGGCTGGTTGAACGCTCCCAGCGCATCCAGCGACTGGTCGCCCATGCCGGCGGCCACCGCGGCCTCGAGCTGGGTGACCTGGCCACCGAGCTGGGGCGCCACCCCGACCGGGCCGGACAGCACGAGCCCGGCCAGCCCGTCGCCGTCCCGCTCGGCGGCGGCCAGCGCGATGATCGAACCCATGGAGTGGCCCAGCAGCAGCCGCGGGGCACCGGGCTGCTCCTCGTGCGCCAGCAGCTGCAGCGCCAGCACGTCGTCCAGCACGGCGTCGAACGAGGCGGCACCGAACCGGCCCACCCCGGTGGCCTCCGCGGTGTGCCCGTGCCCGCGGAGGTCCATGGCGTACACCGCATACCCGGCGGTCATCAGCGCGCCGGCCAGCCGGTCGTAGCGGCCGGAATGCTCGGAGGCGCCGTGCACCAGCTGGAAGGTGCCCCGGACGTCCCCGGTCGGGAGCCACCGGCGGTAGCGGATCCGGGTGCCGTCGGCGCTCTGCAGCGCCAGCAGCTCGGGCGGGACCCCGACCCCGGGTCCTGCGGGTTCACCGGTGGAACCGGCCACCGATGGCGTCGTCGTCATGGTGTGGGGATACCGGCACGGGCACCCGCGCGCAACCTGCGTGCCGCGCGCCGGATCAGCGGGCGACCTGCCCCGTCACCGGGCCGGCAGCACCCGAGGAGGCCGGCAGCGCGGCCGCCACCTTCCTGCGGGGTCGTTTCCGGGCGGCCGCGGTCTCGATCGCGGCGGGGTCGAGGATGTCGGCCAGGAAGCGCCCGGTGTGGCTCTCCGGGATCCCGGCGATCACCTCGGGGGTGCCCTCCCCCACGACCGTCCCCCCGCGGAAACCGCCCTCCGGGCCCATGTCGATGATCCAGTCGGCGCTCTTGATCACGTCCAGGTTGTGCTCGATGACGATCACCGAGTTCCCCTTGTCCACCAGACCCTGGATCACCAGCAGCAGCTTGCGGATGTCCTCGAAGTGCAGCCCCGTGGTGGGCTCGTCCAGCACGTAGATCGTCCGGCCGTTGGAGCGCTTCTGCAGCTCGCTGGCCAGCTTCACCCGCTGCGCCTCCCCGCCGGAGAGCGTGGTGGCCGGCTGGCCCAGCCGCACGTAGCCCAGCCCCACCTCGGTGAGCGTCCGCAGGTAGCGGGCGATCCCGCTGATCGGGGCGAAGAACTCGGCGGCCTCCTCGATCGGCATGTCCAGCACCTCGGCGACCGTCTTGCCCTTGTACCGGACCTCGAGGGTCTCCCGGTTGAACCGGGCACCCTTGCAGACCTCGCAGGGCACGTACACGTCGGGCAGGAAGTTCATCTCGATCTTGAGCGTGCCGTCCCCGGAGCAGGCCTCGCAGCGGCCGCCCTTGACGTTGAAGCTGAACCGGCCGGGCTGGTACCCCCGCACCTTGGCCTCCTCGGTGGAGGCGAACAGCTTGCGGATGGCGTCCCAGACGCCGGTGTAGGTGGCCGGGTTGGACCGCGGCGTGCGGCCGATCGGCGACTGGTCGACCCCGACCACCTTGTCCAGCTGGTCCAGCCCGGTGATCGTCCGGTGCCGGCCGGGCACCATCCGGGCCCGGTTCAGCTGGTTGGCCAGCACCGTGTAGAGGATGTCGTTGACCAGGCTGGACTTCCCGGACCCGGACACCCCGGTCACGGCCACCAGCATGCCCAGCGGGAAGGTCACGTCGACCCCGCGCAGGTTGTGCTCCCGAGCGCCCTTGACCACCAGCTCGCGGCCCGGAGTGGGGATCCGGCGCTGCTCGGGGATCTCGATGCGGCGACGGCCGGACAGGTAGGCCCCGGTCAGCGAGCGCTCGCTGGCCAGCAGGTCCTCCAGCGTGCCGGACACCACGACCTCGCCACCGTGTTCGCCGGCACCGGGCCCGATGTCGACGATCCAGTCGGCCTGCTTGATGGTGTCCTCGTCGTGCTCGACCACGATCAGCGTGTTGCCCATGTCGCGCAGCCGGACCAGGGTCTCGATCAGCCGGATGTTGTCCCGCTGGTGCAGCCCGATGGACGGCTCGTCCAGCACGTAGAGCACACCCACCAGCCCGGACCCGATCTGGGTGGCCAGCCGGATCCGCTGCGCCTCGCCACCGGCCAGGGTGGCGGCCGGGCGGTCCAGCGAGAGGTAGTCCAGCCCCACCGCGACCAGGAAGGACAGCCGCGCCTGGATCTCCTTGAGCACCCGGTCGGCGATGGCCCGCTCCCGCTCGCCCAGGGTGAGCGCCCCCAGCCACTCCGAGGCGTCGCCGATGGACAGCCCGGTGACCTCGGCGATCGAGCGGCCGTCCAGCTTGACCGCGAGGATCTCCGGCTTGAGCCGGGTGCCGTGGCAGACCGGGCAGGGCACGTCACGCATGTAGCCCTCGTACTTGTCCCGCATGAACTCCGAATCGGTGTCCTCGTGCCGGCGCTCGAGGAACGGCAGCACGCCCTCGAAGGCGGCGTAGTAGCTGCGCTCGCGGCCGTACCGGTTCTTGTAGCGGACGTGCACCTGGTCCGGGGACCCGTGCAGCACCGCCTTCTGGATCTTCGCCGGCAGCTGCTCCCACGGGGTGGCCATGGAGAAACCCAGCATGTCGCCCAGGCCGGTCAGCAACCGGGTGAAGTACTCGTTGCTCATCGACCCCGCCCACGGCGCGATGGCACCCTCGCCGAGGCTCTTCTCCGGGTCGGGCACCACCAGCTCGGGGTCGACCTCCTTGCGGGTGCCGATGCCGGTGCACTCGGGGCAGGCCCCGAACGGCGAGTTGAACGAGAACGAGCGCGGCTCCAGGGCCTCGAAGCTCAGCCCGTCGTCGATGCAGGCCAGGTGCTCGGAGAAGGTGCGCTCGCGCTCCGGGTCGTCCTCCTCCAGGTCGACGAAGTCCAGCACGACCAGGCCGCCGGCCAGACCCAGCGCGGTCTCCACCGAGTCGGTGAGCCGCCGCTTGGCGCTGTCCTTGACCGTGAGCCGGTCCACGATCACCTCGATCGTGTGCTTTTCCTGCTTCTTCAGCTTCGGCGGCTCGGTGAGCGAGTGCACCACCCCGTCGACCCGGACCCGGGAGAAGCCCTGGGTCTGCAGCGAGCTGAACAGGTCGACGTACTCGCCCTTGCGGGCCCGGATCACCGGGGCCAGCACCTGGAACCGGGTGCCCTCGGTCATCTCCAGCACCTGGTCCACGATCTGCTGCGGGGTCTGCCGGGCGATCGGCTTGCCGCAGTTGGGGCAGTGCGGCTGCCCGGCGCGGGCGTACAGCAGGCGCAGATAGTCGTAGACCTCGGTGATCGTGCCCACCGTCGACCGGGGGTTCCGGTTGGTGGACTTCTGGTCGATGGACACCGCCGGGGACAGGCCCTCGATGAAGTCCACGTCCGGCTTGTCCATCTGGCCCAGGAACTGCCGGGCGTACGCCGACAGCGACTCGACGTACCGCCGCTGGCCCTCGGCGAAGATCGTGTCGAAGGCCAGGCTGGACTTGCCCGAGCCGGAGAGCCCGGTGAACACGATCATCGCGTCCCGGGGCAGGTCGAGCTGGACGTCCTTGAGGTTGTGCTCGCGGGCGCCGCGGACGACGAGCCGATCCATGTGGGTCCCTGTCGATCGATGGTGCACGGGCGGGGTGGGGCGGGCCTGCGGCCTCACCCGGTGGTGCTGGGGGTGGTGCTGGGCTGCGAGCTGGACTCGGTGCCGGTGCGGGCACCCGGGGCGAGGGCACCGGCGGGGTCGAACACGGGGGCGTGTCGGCGCCAGGGCGCTCGGACCTCCAGCTCCGCGGCCACCGAGAGTAGCTGCGTCTCCGCCCCCGGGGGGCCGACCAGCTGGACCGCGGTGGGCAGCCCGTCGGCACGCTGCCCTGCCGGCAGCACCAACGCCGGGAGCGCTGCGATGTTCCATGCAGACAGCCAGGGCGCCCACCGCGCGTCGGCGGTCACGTTGGCCAGGAAGCCGCGCTCGTGCCAGGGCCGGGCGGCCAGCGGCGGACCGCTCACCACCGGGGTCAGCAGCAGGTCCACCGCCGGATCGTGCACCCCGCCGGCCGGGCTCGCACCACCGGCGAACCAGCTGGTCATGCGGCTGCGGAAGGCCGCTGCGGTGTGCGGCCGGACCAGTCCGGCGCGACGCACCCACCGGCCCAGCCGGGCGTGGGTGCGGCTGCGGGGTTCCAGCTCGGGCCGGTCCAGCCCCAGCGCCTGGGCATCGCTGTCCGCCGCGGCCAGCCAGCGCGCCACCGTGCCCAACGCCACACCCAGCGGCATGGGGGGATCACGTCGCACCACGGTGTGGCCCAGCTCGCGGAGCTGCACCACCACGGCCTCCACGGCGTCCCGGCCGGCGGCATCGAGCCGGACCCCGGGCAGGGGCGAGCGGGTGGACACCGCGACGGTCAACCGGGCGGCCGCGTCGTCTCCCGGAGGTCCGGCGGCCTGCCCGGCCCCGGCGAGGACGGCGTGGGCGAGTGCCAGGTCGGCCACCGTGGTGGCCAGCGCCCCGTTCTCGGCCATCCCGGACCAGCTGTCCGCGCCCAGCTCCGAGGGCACCACGCCGCGGCCGGGCTTGAGCGCGACCAGACCGCAGGCAGCCGCCGGGGACCGCAACGAGCCCAGGCCGTCGTTGCCGTGGGCCAGCGGGACGCAGCCCGCCGCCACCGCCGCCGCACTGCCGCCCGAGGACCCGGCCGGGGACAGCGCGGTGTTCCACGGGTTGCGGGTGACCGTGCCCGGCCCGTCGGTCGCGCAGTACAGGCACAGCTCGGGCACCCGGGTGATGCCCACGACCACCGCCCCGGCAGCCCGCAGCCGGGCCACCACCGGGTGGTCGGCCGTCGCCGGCGCCGGCTGGTGCGCCAGCGACCCGTCGGTGGCGGTCTCCCCGGTCACGGCCACGTTGTCCTTGATCGCGATCGGCACCCCGGCCAAGGGCAACCGGGACCGCTCGGGGTGCGCGTCGACCGCGGCGGCCTCGGCCAGCGCCCGCTGGGCGCGCACCACCCGGAAGGCCCCGATCCTGGCCTCCACCGCGGCGATGTGGGTCAGGTGCGCCTGGACGACAGCGACGGCGCTGAGCTCACCGCTGCGGACCCTGGCTGCGAGCTCCGTGGCGGGGCGGCCGACCAGCTGCGCCGAGCCGCCGACCCGGTCCGTGGCTAGGTTGGCGTCCATGCGGTCGAACCTATCCGGGGGTACCGACGGTTCTCAGATCGGAGCACAGGGATGAGCGCGGACGGCTGCCAGCGCGCAGGGGGCCCCACCGGGGACTACTCAGGGGAGGTCGAGGTCGGTGGCCCGGCGGCCACCCGGGAGCTGCCGGGGCTGACCATCAGCAAGCTGGCGGTCAGCGAGATGGCCAACAACGCCTACCTGCTGACCTGCGCCGCGACCGGGGACGCGCTGCTGGTCGACGCCGCCGCGGACCCCGCGGCGCTGCTGGCCCTGATCGGCGACACCAGGGTGACCACCGTGGTCACCACGCACGGGCACTGGGACCACCACCGGGCGCTGCCGGAGCTGGTCGGGGCCACCGGCGCGGTCACCGTGGCCCACCCGGCCGATGCCGCCGACCTTCCGGTGCCGGTGGACCGGCCGGTGCAGCACGGCGACACGGTGCCCGTCGGCGACCAGGTGCTGGAGGTGGTCCACCTGCGCGGCCACACCCCGGGGTCCATCGCGCTGGTCTGGCGCGGCGGCGAGGGGGCCGGCACGCACGTCTTCACCGGCGACAGCCTGTTCCCGGGCGGCGTCGGCAACACCCAGCAGGACGCCGAGCGCTTCGCCCAGCTGATCGACGACGTCGAGGAGCGGCTGTTCGGCACCCTCCCCGACGACACCTGGGTCTACCCGGGGCACGGGTCCGACACCACCCTCGGCGCCGAGCGCCCGCACCTCGCCGAGTGGCGCGCCCGCGGCTGGTAGCACCCGCCCCTTCCCCCGACGATCACGGACCTGCAGCAGCGACCCGCCGCGGGTCACCTCGCGCAGGTCCGTGATCGTCGCGGGGGGCGTGAGGTGGGTCAGCGGCGGTGCTGCCGGTACCAGGTGATCAGCGCCGTCGTGGAGGGGTCCTGGGCGGCCAGCGCGTCGGCGTCCCCGGTGAGCGCGGGGGCGATCTGCACGGCCAGCTGCTTGCCCAGCTCCACACCCCACTGGTCGTAGCTGTCGATGCCCCAGACCGCGCCCTGGGCGAAGGTGATGTGCTCGTAGAGCGCGATCAGCTGACCCAGCACCGACGGGGTGAGCTCCGCCGCCATGATCGACGTGGTGGGCCGGTTGCCGCTGAACACCCGGGCCGCCACCACGTCCTGCGCGGTGCCCTCGGCGCGCACCTCCTCGGCCGTCTTGCCGAACGCCAGCGCCTTGGTCTGGGCGAAGAAGTTGGCCAGGAGGAGCGCGTGCACGTCGGTGCCGTCGTCGGTGAGCGGGTGCTGCGGGGTGGCGAAGGCGATGAAGTCGGCCGGCACCAGCCGGGTGCCCTGGTGGATGAGCTGGTAGAAGGCGTGCTGGCCGTTGGTGCCCGGCTCCCCCCAGAACACCTCGCCGGTGTCGGTGCTGACCGCGGTGCCGTCCCAGCGCACCGACTTGCCGTTGGACTCCATGGTCAGCTGCTGCAAGTAGGCCGGGAAGCGGTGCAGGAACTGGCTGTAGGGCAGCACGGCGTGCGTGTGCGCACCCAGGAAGTTGACGTACCAGATGTTGAGCAGGCCCATCAGCAGCGGCACGTTCCGCTCCAGCGGCGTCGTCCGCACGTGCTCGTCGACGGCGTGGAAGCCGGCCAGGAACTCGGCGAACCGAGCGGGCCCGATGGCCACCGCCAGCGAGGTGCCGATCGCGGAGTCCAGCGAGTAGCGGCCCCCCACCCAGTCCCAGAAACCGAAGGCGTTGTCCGGGTCGATGCCGAAGTCGGCGACCTTGTCCAGCGCGGTGGACACCGCCACGAAGTGCCGGGCGACGGCACCGCGGCGGCCGTCGTCGGAATCGGCCACCGCCCCGGCTGCGGCCAACCCGTCCAGCAGCCACTGCCGGGCGAGCCGGGCATTGGTCAGCGTCTCCAGGGTGCCGAACGTCTTGGACGCCACGATGAACAGCGTCGTCGCCGGGTCCAGGTCCCGGGTGGTCTCGGCCAGGTCGGTGGGGTCGATGTTGGAGACGAAGCGGCACTCCAGACCGTCCTGGACGTAGGCCCGCAGCGCCTCGTACGCCATCACCGGCCCCAGGTCCGAGCCGCCGATCCCGATGTTGACCACCGTCTCGATCCGCTGACCGGTGGCGCCGGTCCACTCCCCGGACCGGACCCGGTCGGCGAACGCGTAGACCTTGGCCAGCTCGGCGTGCACGTCGGCGTCCACGTCCTGCCCGTCGACCACCAGCGGAGGCTGCATGCCCTCGGGGCGCCGCAGCGCGGTGTGCAGCACGGCGCGGTCCTCGGTGACGTTGATGTGCTCGCCGGCGAACATGGCCTGCAGCCGGTCCAGCACGCCGGTCTGCTCGGCCAGGTCCCGGAGCAGACCCAGGGTCTCGTCGGTGACCAGGTTCTTGGACAGGTCGATGTGCAGGTCGGCCAGGTCCAGGGTCATCCGCCCGGCCCGGCCCGGGTCAGCGACGAACCAGCCGCGCAGGTCGGCGGTCTGGGCGTCCCGGTGGGCCTGCAGGGCGGACCAGGCCGCGGTGGTCGTCGGGTCGGGCGTTGCGGCGGGCACGGTGCGCTCCTCGGGACGGCGGGTGGTGCCCCGACGCTAGGGCAGCCCGGCCCCGTCCGCGCAACCCTGGTGGCTCAGAACTGCACGCCGCGGGTCAGTGCCCCGTCCACCACCAGGTTCGTGCCGGTGGTGAAGCTGGACACCGGGCTGGCCAGGAACACCACGGCGGCGGCCATCTCCTCCGGCGTGCCCATCCGGCCGGTCGGGTTGAGGGCCAGCGAGCTGGCGTAGAGCTCCGGTGAGCCACCCTCGATCTGCTCCCACACCCCGCCGGTGAAGTACGTGTTGCCCGG
This sequence comes from uncultured Actinomycetota bacterium, assembly GCA_963759905.1. Taxonomy (GTDB): domain Bacteria; phylum Actinomycetota; class Actinomycetes; order Mycobacteriales; family Geodermatophilaceae; genus Klenkia. Next base: position 180,484 of record CAVXBD010000005.1, on the reverse strand, counting down.
GGAGACGGTGTTGGCCCGGATGCCGGCGCCCGCCAGCTGGAAGGCCAGCCCCTGGATGTAGTGCACGATCGCGGCCTTCATCACCCCGTACGGACCGGCGGCGAAGTCGACCTCCCGGCCCGACACGCTGGAGATGGCCACGATCGCGGCCGAGGAGGACTCCCGCAGGTGCGGCAGCGCCGCGGTCGCCAGCCGGACGGTGCCCATCAGGTCGACCTGGAAGGAGGCCTGCCAGTTCTCCTCCACGTCCGGGATGGCCAGCGCGCTGACGTTGGCCACCACGACGTCGATCCCGCCCAGCCGGGCGGCCGCCTCGGCGACCCAGCCGGTGAGCGCCGGGCCGTCCCCCACGTCCAGCGCGGTGCCGGTGGCCCCCAGCTCGGTGGCCGTGGCCTGCACGGCGGCGGCGTCCCGGGCGCAGAACTCCACCCTGGCCCCCTCGGCCAGGAACGCGGCGACGATGGCGCGGCCGATGCCGCGGGTGCCGCCGGTGACGAGCACGCGGGAGCCGGTGAGCTGCAGGTCCATAGGAGAGAGCCTCTCGTTCGGGGGGGGAGCTGGTCAGCGCAGGGTGGCGGCGCGGGCCCGGAGGTCGGCGTGCAGTCCGCCGTAGGCCTGCACCGGCGGGAGCAGCGACTTGGCGGCCTTGACGACGGCGGAGTAGTTGGCGTCCACCACGTTGGCGACCGGCACCTCGGTGATCTGGGAGAGCAACTGGTAGGCGTCCATCACGTCCAGCCCGAAGAGCTCGACGAACCAGTGCACCAGCTGGGTCTGACCGATCCGCCAGGCGTCCTCCAGCGGCCGGGAGGAGCCCACCGTCATCCAGTGCGAGTCGTCCTCGATCCGGGGCCAGGCCGGGCCGCCGGCCGAGGCGGCACCCTTGATCAGCTCCACGATGACGGTGGTGGTCATGGCGCCCTCGACGGCGGTGCCGCACGCCTCGCCCTCGCCCTGCCGGTAGTGCCCGTCCCCCAGGCTGAACAGTGCGCCCTCGACGTTGACCCGCAGGTAGCAGGTGGCTCCCGGCCGCATCTGCGGGGTGTCCATGTTGCCGCCGAACGCGTCGGGCACCAGCGAGCTGCGCACCTCCCGGCCGGCCGGGGCCACGCCCACGGTGCCCAGCATGACGTTGACCGGCAGCTCCACCCGGAAGTCCCCGCGCTTGGCGACGAAGCCGACGGTGCCGGCCGCCCGGTCCAGCTCGTACACCCAGGTGAGGTCGGGCAACGGGTCCTGCAGCATGGCGGTCCGCTCGGTGGAGGTCAGCCCGCCGAAGAACGGGATGGCCGCCGAGACCCCGAAGTCGCGGGCGGGCTCCATCGACACGAAGTGCAGCGCCAGGGTGTCGCCGGGCTCGGCGCCCTCCACCCAGAACGGACCGGTCTGCGGGTTGACCGCGGACAGGTCGACCTTCTCGCTGGACAGGTCGGTCGCCGAGCGCAACGCACCGGAGAAGGCGTCGTCGGACCACAACCGCAGCGCAGTCCCGGGGGCGACCCGCTGCAACGGTGCCACCCCCCCGAAGGTGAAGGCGTACTGCTCGAACGACGGGGTGACCTCGACGACGTCCATGCCCGGACCGTAGGGCCACGCCTGCGGTCCGGCACGCCGAGGTCACCGCACCCGGGTGGCCTGCACGCTCAGCGGCCCGAGATCGGCGGCCGGGCCAGCGACCGTCGCGGTCGTGGTCGGCTCCTCGCCGGACGGGCTGTCCCCGGCCGGCAGCGCCGCCGCGGACGTGTTGGCCGCCGTCGGCAGCCATCGGGCCCACCAGCGCAGCACGTGCTCCAGCCGCGCCCGGCGGTGCGCCGGCCGGCCGGAGCGGGACAGCTCGTGCCCCTCCCCGGGGAACAGCAGCAGCTCGGTGGGCACCCCGCGGCGCTTGAGCTCCACGAACAGCCGGGTGCCCTGCTCCAGCGGGCAGCGCCAGTCCTCCTCGGAGTGCACCACCATCGTGGGGGTGGTGATCCGGTGCGCCCCCGCCATCGGCGACTGGGCCGCGATCCGCACCGGGTCGGTGCCGACGTACTGGTCGGCGAAGAAGAACCCGATGTCCGAGGAGCCCACGAAGCTCACCGGGTCGTTGAACGCCCGCTCGCTGATCGCCGCGGTGAACCGGTGCGTGCGGCCGATCAGCAGCGTGGTCATGAACCCGCCGTAGGAGCCACCCATGATCCCCACCCGGGCGTCGTCGAGGTCGGGCTCCTGCAGTGCCTCGTCCAGAAACGCCAGCACGTCGTCGGCGTCCAGCTCGCCCATCCGCTCCTTGACCGCGCGGCCGTGCGCCTGGCCGTAGCCCGAGGACCCCCGCGGGTTGCACTGCAGGACCGCGTAACCGGCCTCGCACGTAGGCCTGGGTCTCGTCGAACAACGTCCAGCCGTACTGGCTGAACGGGCCGCCGTGCACGGTGAGCAGCACCGGGTGCGGCCCCGGCCCGGTCGGGGTGGTGATCCAGCCGTGCACCGGGTAACCGTCCGGCGCGGTTGCGGTCTTCTCCCGCATCCGGTGCAACCGGCCGGTGGACTGCAGCGGTGCCCCGAACCCGGTGAGCAACCGGCGGCGGCCCGGGGTGATCGCGATCAGCTCCCCGGCGGACCGGTCGTGCGCCACGGTGCCGACGACGACGCCACCGCCGACCGCGATCCCGGTGGTGGTGTACGGGCCCTCGATCAGCGGCTCGGGGTCCCCGCCGGTCAGCGGCACCCGCAGCAGCTCCACCGCACCCTGGCGTTGCACGGCCACGAACGCCGAGCCCTCGGCCACCACGACCCGGCCGAAGTCCGGGCCCAGGTCGTGCCACTCGGGGTCGAGCATCGGCTCGGGGAACCCGCCGGCGGCGCTCACCCGGCACAGCGTGGTGTTCCGGCCGACGAAGTCCACGCCGTCGGCCCCCAGGTCGGGCTGGGCGGCCAGGTACAGCGTGCGCCCGTCGGGGTCGGCGGGGTCGTAGCTGGGCGCACCGACGGCGGACCGGCTCTCGGTGACCCGGCGCAGGTGGCTGCCGTCGGGCCGGCAGGCGTAGACGTCGGACACCAGGTCACGGTCCGCGCTGGCGTGCCGGGCGGACACGAACACCAGCTCGGTGCCCGCCGGGTGCCAGGCGACGTCGGCGTCGTCGTGGTCCCCGGAGGTGACCTGGACCGGCTCGGGCACGGCCGTTGCGTCGTCCGTGCCCTCTCCGGGCAGCTCCAGCACGAAGACGTGCCGACGGCGGTCGGTGGTGAACCCCAGGTCGTCGGCGCGGTACTTGAGCGTGGTGATCAGCCGGGGTGGCTCGGCCGCGGCGTCCACGCCGTCGGCGGTGCCGTAGCGACCGTGCTCGGGCACCCGGGCGGTGTAGGCGATCCGCCGGGAGTCCGGCGCCCAGACCGGGGAGCCTGCCCCGAGCGGGTGGTCGGTGAGCCGGCGGGCCGCGCCACCCCCGGTGGGCAGCACGTGCAGCTGCGGGCGGCCACCGGATTCGGCACCCAGGAAGGCCAGCCAGCGCCCGTCCGGGGAGAAGCTGGGCGCGGTGTCCCGGTGCCCGTGGGTCAGCGGCCGGGCCGGTGCGGAGGCGTCGGTGGGCACGGTCCAGAGCTGGCTGCGGTACTCGTCGGCGTCCAGGTCCAGCCGGTTGACCGCGACGACGGCGGTGGCACCGTCCGGGGAGACCGTGGCGACGCCGGGCGTGCGGAGCAGGGCGAGATCGGACGGCCGCATGCCCGGGACGCTAGCCGAGCCACTTCCCTGAGCACTGCTAAGGGACTCCCCCCTAGGCTGCGGGCATGACGCGACGGGTGTTCCACGGTGGTCAGGTACTGGACGGCACGGGGGCGCCGGCGGCACCTGCGGACGTAGTGGTCGAGGACGGCCGGGTGGTCCAGGTCGGGACCGGCCTGGACGGCGACCTCGGGGTCGACTGCACCGGCACCACGCTGCTGCCAGGCCTCTTCGACTGCCACGTGCACGTGCTGATGAGCGGCGTGGACACCCTGCGGCAGCTCCAGACGCCCTACAGCCAGGTGTACTTCGAGGCGGTCCGGAACCTGCGGCGGACCCTGGCCCTGGGCATCACCTCGGTGCGGGATGCCGCCGGTGCCGACCTGGGGGTGGCCGAGGCGGTGCGCACCGGACTGGTCCGCGGTCCCCGGATGCAGATCTCGCTGTCCATGATCAGCCAGAGCGGTGGGCACGCCGACGACTGGCACGTGTGCGGTGCGCAGACCCCGCTGCTGCCGGTGACCCCCGGCCGGCCCAGCGGCATCTGCGACGGCCCCGACGAGGTCCGGCGCACCGTGCGACTGCTGCTGCGGGCGGGGGCGGACGTGCTCAAGGTGGCCACCAGCGGGGGCGTGCTCTCCCCCCGGGACGACCCGCGGCACCCGCACTTCCGCCCGGCCGAGCTCGCCGTGCTGGTCGAGGAGGCCACCGCCGCCGGGGTGGCGGTGATGGCGCACGCGCAGGGCGCCGAGGGCATCAAGAACGCCGTCCGGGCCGGCATCCGCTCCATCGAGCACGGCATCTTCCTCGACGACGAGGCCATCGAGTTGATGCTCGCGCACGACACCTGGCTGGTGCCCACGCTGTCCGCCCCGCGTGCGGTGCTGGCCGCGGTCGCTGCCGGGGCGGCGCTGCCGCAGGCGGTCGTGGACAAGGCGATCGCGGTGCAGGCCCAGCACGACGAGTCGGTGTCCCGGGCGCACGAGGCCGGGGTCCGGATCGCGATGGGCACCGACTCGGGGGTGGGTCAGCACGGGGAGAACCTGGGCGAGCTGCAGCTGATGGCCGACCGCGGTATGACCGCCGACCAGGTGTGGCACGCCACGACGCTGTCCGCGGCCCGGCTGCTGCGGGTCGACGACGAGCTGGGTTCCCTGGAGCCGGGCAAGCGCGCCGACCTGGTGGTGATCGAGGGGCGGCCCGACGACCTGGGCGGGCTGCCCGGCCGGGTCCGCGAGGTGTGGCAGGACGGCGAGCAGGTGGTGGCCGGCGGCCGGGTGGCCGAGCCGGCCGCCTGACCTCAGCTCTCGGTGCTGGCCCGCTCGGCGCGGCGGTCGGCCTCGGTGGCCGCGTCGGTCTCCCCGGCCTCCCCGGTGGGCTGACCGGCCGGGTCCACCCCGGCCCCGTCGGCGTCGGGCAGCTTGCCCCGGGTGGACAGCAGCGAGGCGACCGTGGCCACCACCAGCACCCCGAGGATGACCACCAGCGAGAGCCAGATCGGGATCTCCGGCACGGCCTCGACGGGCTCCCCGCCGTTGATGAACGGCAGCGAGTTCTCGTGCACCGCCTCCAGCACCAGCTTGACGCCGATGAACGCCAGGATGACCGCCAGACCCAGGGACAGGTACACCAACCGCTTGAGCAGGCCGCCCAGCAGGAAGTACAGCTGCCGCAGGCCCATCAGCGCGAAGACGTTGGCGGTGAAGACGATGAAGGCCTCGCGGGTGAGACCGAAGATGGCCGGGATCGAGTCCAGCGCGAACAGCAGGTCGGTGGTGCCCAGCGCGAGGAACACCACGATCATCGGCGTCCAGAGCTTCTTGCCGTCTGACACCACCCGCACCTTGTTGCCGTGGAAGTCCGGGGACAGCGGCAGCACCGCGCGCAGCCGCCGGATCAGCGCGTTCTCCTCGTAGTCCTCGTCCTCACCGCGGTTCCGGACCAGGTTGATCGCGGTGTAGACCAGGAAGGCGCCGAACAGGTAGAAGACCCAGGTGAAGCGCTCGATCACCGCGGCGCCGGCCAGGATGAACAGACCGCGCAGCACCAGCGCGATGATGATCCCCACCATCAGCGCCTCTTGCTGCAGCTTCCTGGGCACCTTGAAGCGGGCCATGATGATCACGAAGACGAAGAGGTTGTCCACCGAGAGCGAGTACTCGGTGAGCCAGCCCGCGTAGAACTGGGTGGCGAAGTCGCCACCGGAGACCGCCAGCAGGACCACCCCGAAGACCAGCGCCAGGGCCACGTAGAAGGTGACCCAGATGCTGGCCTCCCGCACCGAGGGCTCGTGCGGACGACGGGCGACGAGGGCGAGGTCGGCCAGCAGCAGGACGGTGAGTCCCACGAACGTGCTGACCTCGAACCAGACCGGGAGCTCCACGTCGGCCCACACTACGGCGGACCCTGGGCGTGGGCCGGGTCACGCACGGGGTCCGGTCCGGGTGTCTCAGCCCTCGCGCGCGCTGTCCTCCTGCACCGTGGCGGCCCGGGGGGTCGGCGGACCATCTGCGGGGACCCCGCCGCTGGTGCCGTCCCGGTCGCCGGGACCCTCGGCCGCCAGGCCCGCCCGGCCGCCGGCGGCATCCTCGGCGCCGGTCGGGCTGCTGTGCCCCATGGCCTTGGACCGGCGGTCCTTGGCCAGCGAGGCCACCGTGGTCACCACCAACGTGACCAGGATGACCAGCAGGGACAGCCAGGTCGGGATCTCCGGGATCGCCGTGATGTGCTCGCCCCCGTTGAGGAAGGGCAGCTCGTTGGTGTGCAGTGCGTGGATGACCAGCTTGATCCCGATGAAGCCCAGGATCACCGCCAACCCGTAGGCCAGGTAGACCAGGCGGTCCAGCAATCCGTCGATGAGGAAGAACAGTTGGCGCAGCCCCAGCAGCGAGAAGGCGTTGGCCGCGAACACCAGGTACGTCTCCTGGGTCAGGCCGAAGATCGCCGGGATGGAGTCGACGGCGAAGAGGATGTCGGCCGACCCGATCGCGATCAACGCGATCATCAGCGGGGTGATGTACCGGGTGCCGTCGATCGTCGTGGTCAGCCGGTCGGAGTGGTACTCCTCCGTGGTGGGCAGCACCCTGCGGGTCAGCCGCAGGACGGCGTTCTCGGAGAACTCCTCGTCGCTGTCGTGCCCGCCGCTGCGCGCCTGCGCGTAGGCGGTGTAGATCAGGATCCCGCCGAACACGTAGAAGATCCAGCTGAAGTTCTCGATCGCCGCCGCGCCCACCAGGATGAAGGCGGTCCGCAACACCAGCGCGAAGGCGATCCCGAACAGCAGGACCTTCTGCTGCAGCTCCCGGGGCACCCCGAAGCTGGCCATGATCAGCACGAACACGAAGAGGTTGTCCACCGAGAGGCTCTTCTCGGTGATGTACCCGGCGAAGTACTCACCGCCGTAGGTACCGCCGGCGAACCAGAGCACCAGCAGTCCGAAGACGACGGCGATGGCGATGTAGACGGCCGACCAGATGGCCGATTCGCGCAGGGTGGGGGCATGGGGTGTCCGCACGTGGCCGTAGAAGTCGAAGACGAGCATTCCGACGATCGCGGCCACCGTGACAGCCCAGACCCAGACGGGGACGTCCATGCGTGTTCCTCCGGCAGGTCTGGCAACAGGGTCAGATCCGGAGGTCTCTCCCGCCGACCGGGGTCGACCGGCAGCGCCGGAGGTCCGCTGGACCTCGTGATGACGACGGCTGCCGCTGGGGATACTCCCCTCCACGTCGGCCCGCGGGGCCGACGTCCCTGTGAACGTGCCGTGCGCCGGCTGGGTTCCCGGCGCTGTCCCGCCGGCCCTCGATGACGCGGGCGGGCTCAGGCGTTCGGGGTCAGGCGTGCGCGGCGTCGAACTGCCGCAACTCCCGCTTCAGCTCGTTCAGCTCGTCCCGCAACCGGGCGGCCACCTCGAACTGCAGCTCCCGGGCCGCCGCGAGCATCTGCTCGTTCATCTCGGTGATCATGTCGGCCAGTGCGGCCCGGGGCAGGCCCTCGACGTCGATCGAACCGGCCTTGGCCTTGGCGCCGCCCTTGGCCCTGGAGGACAACCCCGGCACCGGGGCCTTGCCGCGGGACTGCTGCCGACCCGACCCGCCGAACTCCTCGGCCGCCCGCTCGGCGTCCTCGCTGGCCTTGTAGATGCCGTCGAGGATGTCCACGATCTTCTTCCGCAGCGGCTGCGGGTCCACCCCGTGCGCGGTGTTGTAGGCGATCTGCTTCTCCCGGCGACGCGAGGTCTCGTCGATGGCCAGGGCCATCGACGGGGTGATCTTGTCGGCGTACATGTGCACCTGGCCCGAGACGTTGCGCGCGGCCCGGCCGATGGTCTGGATCAGCGAGGTGCCCGAGCGGAGGAACCCCTCCTTGTCGGCGTCGAGGATGGCCACCAGCGAGACCTCGGGCAGGTCCAGGCCCTCGCGCAGCAGGTTGATGCCGACCAGCACGTCGTACTCGCCCTGCCGCAGCTCCCGCAGCAGTTCGACGCGGCGCAGGGTGTCCACCTCCGAGTGCAGGTAGCGGACCTTGATGCCGAGCTCCAGCAGGTAGTCGGTGAGGTCCTCGCTCATCTTCTTGGTCAGCGTGGTGACCAGGATTCGCTCGTCCTTCTCGGTCCGGGTGCGGATCTCGTGCACCAGGTCGTCGATCTGGCCCTTGGTGGGCTTGACCACGATCTCGGGGTCCACCAGGCCGGTCGGCCGGATGACCTGCTCCACGAACTCGCCCTGGGTGCGGCCCAGCTCGTAGTTGCCGGGGGTGGCCGAGAGGTAGACCGCCTGGCCGATCCGGTCGGTGAACTCCTCCCACTTCAGCGGGCGGTTGTCCATCGCCGAGGGCAGGCGGAACCCGTGGTCCACCAGGGTCCGCTTGCGGCTCATGTCGCCCTCGTACATCCCGCCGATCTGCGGCACGGTGACGTGCGACTCGTCGATCACCAGCAGGAAGTCGTCCGGGAAGTAGTCGATCAAGCAGGCACCGGCCGTACCGGCACCGCGCCCGTCGATGTGCCGGGAGTAGTTCTCGATGCCTGAGCAGAACCCGACCTGGCGCATCATCTCGATGTCGTAGGTAGTGCGCATGCGCAGCCGCTGCGCCTCCAGCAGCTTGCCCTGCTTGTCCAGCTCGGCCAGCCGGGCCTCCAGCTCGGCCTCGATGCCGCCGATCGCCCGTTCCATCCGCTCCGGCCCGGCCACGTAGTGGGTCGCGGGGAAGACGAAGAGCTCCTGGACCTCGCGGACGACCTCCCCGGTGAGCGGGTGCAGGTAGTACAGCCGCTCGACCTCGTCGCCGAACATCTCGATCCGGACCGCGAGCTCCTCGTAGACCGGGAAGACCTCGATGGTGTCGCCCCGGACCCGGAAGGTGCCGCGGGAGAAGGCCAGGTCGTTGCGGGAGTACTGCTCGGTGACCAGGGTGCGCAGCAGGTCGTCCCGGTCGCGCTCCTCCCCCACCGCGATCTTCAGCGCCCGGTCCACGTACTCCTGCGGGGTGCCCAGGCCGTAGATGCAGGAGACGGTGGAGACCACCACGACGTCCCGCCGGGTGAGCAGGCTCTGGGTCGCCGAGTGCCGCAGCCGCTCGACCTCCTCGTTGATCGAGGAGTCCTTCTCGATGTAGGTGTCCGTCTGCGGGACGTAGGCCTCGGGCTGGTAGTAGTCGTAGTAGGAGACGAAGTACTCCACCGCGTTGTTCGGCAGCAGTTCCTTGAACTCGTTGGCCAGCTGTGCGGCGAGGGTCTTGTTCGGGGCCATCACCAGCGTCGGCCGCTGCACCTGCTCGATCAACCACGCCGTCGTGGCGGACTTGCCCGTGCCGGTGGCACCCAGCAGCACGGTGTCCTTCCGGCCCGACCGCACCGCGGCGGCCAGCTCGGCGATGGCCGTCGGCTGGTCCCCGGAGGGCTGGAACTCGCTGATCACCTCGAACGTGCCGGTGGTCGGCCGGAGACTCGTCTGCGCGCTCACGGATCGAAGGTACGACGGGGGTCCGACAGAACGGGGGCCGATCCGACGGTCGGTGTGGGACGCGACAGGTGCGACGGAATGACACCAGTGTGATTCAGCCCCTTGTGACGGGGCATTCCGCCACCTACGGTGACGACCGCAGGACAGCGGGACACCAGCCGCTGGACCGGACGGCCCGCGCTCCACGGGTACCGCGGTCCGCGACGGTCAGCCAGACGAGAGCCCGGTACCACCCGGTCAGCCCGGGCACGGCCGGCCCCGTCCTGCGCCGCAGGTCGCGGCCACATGCACGAGCAGCGTCCATCGCCGGTGGCCTCGCCTTCCCGCCCCTGCCTTCGCTCCCCTGCCCTCGCCGGCACGACGCCCCTTCCGGCCCCTCCCGGCCCCGCTCGGCCCGTCGCGAGGGGCTTCGTCGCGTCCGGGGGCAGCGAGCAGCCCACCGCCGACCACCGGCGCGGCAGGCGGACCCGGCCGAGCCTTGGCACACTGCCTCCGACGAGAGTGACCCGATCGTCATCGCGACCCACGGTTGACCCGTCCGGTCCCGGGGCAACGGAGGCCCCGACCAGCACGGTCAGGTGATGACCCCGCTCCACCCGGAACAGCCGCCAGGCACCCAGCAGTACCCGCAGGTCCCGACGTCCGGGATCGCCCACAGGAGGAACACCACCACATGACCATCCAGGTCTGGCCCGGCACCGCCTACCCGCTCGGCGCGACGTACGACGGCACCGGCACGAACTTCGCGCTGTTCAGCGAGGTGGCCGAGAAGGTCGAGCTGTGCCTGTTCGACGACGACGGCACCGAGACCCGCATCCGGCTGCCCGAGATGGACGCCTTCGTCTGGCACGCCTTCCTGCCCGGCATCCAGGCCGGGCAGCGCTACGGCTATCGCGTGCACGGCCCCTACGACCCCGAGCAGGGCCAGCGCTGCAACCCCAACAAGCTGCTGCTGGACCCCTACGCCAAGGCCATCGACGGCGGCATCGACTGGCACCCCTCGGTCTTCGGCTACGACTTCGAGACCAAGGAGCGCAACGACGAGGACAGCGCGCCGCACATGCCCAAGTCCGTCGTCGTCAGCCCCTTCTTCGACTGGGGCACCGACCGGCCCCCGCGCACCCCGTACCACAAGACCGTGATCTACGAGGCCCACGTCAAGGGCCTGACCATGACGCATCCCCGCGTGCCCGAGGAGCTGCGCGGCACCTACGCCGCGATCGCCCACCCGGCGATCATCGAGCACCTGACCGAGCTGGGGATCACCGCGATCGAGCTCATGCCGGTCCACCAGTTCGTGCAGGACGACACCCTGCAGCAGAAGGGCCTGCGCAACTACTGGGGCTACAACACGATCGGCTTCTTCGCCCCGCACGACGAGTACGCCAGCAGCACCGTCAACGGGATGCAGGTGCAGGAGTTCAAGGGCATGGTCCGCACCCTGCACGAGGCGGGCATCGAGGTGATCCTCGACGTGGTCTACAACCACACCGCCGAGGGCAACCACAACGGGCCCACGCTGTCGTTCAAGGGCATCGACAACCAGGCGTACTACCGGCTGGTCGAGGACGACAAGCAGTTCTACATGGACTACACCGGCACCGGGAACTCCCTCAACGTCCGGCAGCCGCAGTCGCTGCAGCTGATCATGGACTCGCTGCGCTACTGGGTCACCGAGATGCACGTCGACGGGTTCCGCTTCGACCTGGCGTCCACCCTGGCCCGCGAGCTGCACGACGTGGACAAGCTGTCCGCCTTCTTCGACCTGGTGCACCAGGACCCGATCGTCAGCCAGGTCAAGCTCATCGCAGAGCCCTGGGACGTCGGTGACGGCGGCTACCAGGTGGGCAACTTCCCCTCCCTGTGGACCGAGTGGAACGGCAAGTACCGGGACACCGTGCGCGACTTCTGGCGGGGTGAGGACGCCACCGTCGGGGAGTTCGCCAGCCGGATCACCGGCTCGGCCGACCTGTACCAGCACTCCGGGCGTCGTCCGGTGGCCAGCATCAACTTCGTGACGGCGCACGACGGCTTCACCATCAACGACCTGGTCTCCTACAACGACAAGCACAACGAGGCCAACGGCGAGGACAACAACGACGGGGAGAGCCACAACCGCAGCTGGAACTGCGGGGTGGAGGGGGAGACCGACGACCCCGGCATCCTCGCGCTGCGCGCCCAGCAGCGGCGGAACTTCATCGCCACCCTCATGCTCTCCCAGGGCGTGCCGATGCTGCTCCACGGCGACGAGCTGGGCCGCAGCCAGGGTGGCAACAACAACGGCTACTGCCAGGACTCCGAGCTCACCTGGATCGACTGGTCCGACGTCGACGAGGGCCTGGTCGAGTTCACCCGGCTGGTCACCCAGCTGCGCCACGACCACCCGACGTTCCGGCGTCGGCGGTTCTTCCACGGCCGGCCGGTGGCCCGCGCCGAGGGCGACCCGGTGCCCGACATCGCCTGGCTCACCCCGGCGGGCGAGCTCATGACCGAGGAGGACTGGGACGCCCACTACGCCAAGTCGATCGCGGTCTACCTCAACGGCCAGGGCATCCGGTCCACCGACGAGCGCGGCGAGCCGGTGGTCGACGACTGCTTCATCCTGGCGTTCAACGCCTGGCACGAGGACATCGAGTTCACCCTGCCGCCCTCGGAGTACGCCCAGACCTGGTCGGTCGTGGTGGACACCGCCGAGTTCGGCCCGGTGGAGCCGAACGAGAGCAAGGCCGGCGACACCCTCACCGTCCGCGCCCGCGGCATGGTCGTGCTGCAGAGCATCCCGTGACCGGACCCACCGAGGCGGGCGTCGACACCGGCGCCCGCCGCCCGGGGGTGCCCTCGGGCACCTACCGGCTGCAGTTCCACGCCGACTTCACCCTCGACGAGGGCGCGAAGCTGGCCGGCTACCTGGCCGACCTGGGGGTCAGCCACGCCTACTCCTCGCCGCTGCTGCGGTCCGCGGAGGGCTCCAACCACGGTTACGACACCACCGACCACGCGCACATCGACGAGGCCCGCGGTGGCCGGGAGGGACTCGACCGGTTCGTCACCGCGCTGCACGACCACGGCTTGGGCCTGGTGCTGGACCTGGTGCCCAACCACATGGGCGTGGACGACGCCGCCGCGGCCGGCTGGTGGTGGTCGGTGCTGCAGCTGGGGTCCGGCAGTCCGCACGCGCACGCGTTCGACGTGGACTGGGACTTCGGCGGTGGCCGGATCCGCATCCCGGTGCTGGGGTCGGCGGAGGACGTCGCCCAGCTGGAGGTGGTGGACGGGGAGCTGCGCTACTACGAGCACCGCTTCCCGATCGCCCCGGGCACCGGTGAGGGCACCCCGCAGCAGGTGCACGACCGGCAGCACTACGAGCTGGTGGACTGGCGGCGGGCCGACACCGAGCTGAACTACCGCCGGTTCTTCGCCATCAACAGCCTCGCCGGGCTGCGGGTGGAGGACGAGCGGGTGTTCGCCGCGACGCACGAGCTGGCCATGGCCCTGGTGGCCGACGGGTCGGTGGACGGCTTGCGGATCGACCACCCGGACGGCCTCGCCGACCCGCAGGGCTACCTCGACCGGCTGGCCGAGGCCAGCGGGCAGCGCTGGACCGTCGTGGAGAAGATCCTCGAGCCCGGTGAGCGGCTGCCCGCGGACTGGGCGACGGCGGGCACCACCGGGTACGACGCCCTGGCCGAGGTGGACGGGGTGCTGGTGGACCCGGCCGGTGAAGCCGCGCTCACCGCGCTGGACACCGAGATCGCCGGCCACCGGGTGGACTACGCCGAGCTGGTGCGGTCCTGCAAGCGCGAGGTGACCGACGGGATCCTGGGTTCGGAGGTGAGCCGGCTGGCCCGCCTGGTCGGCGAGCTGCCCGGGGTGCCGGCCGAGCAGGTGCGCGAGGGGCTGGCCGAGCTGCTGGCCTGCTTCCCGGTCTACCGGACCTACCTGCCCGAGGGCAGGGCCCAGCTGGACGCCACGGTGGCCGCCGTCCGCGAACGGCGTCCCGACCTCACCGCCGCGGTGGACGGCCTGCACCCGTTGCTGGCCACCCCGCACACCGAGCTGGCCACCCGCTTCGAGCAGACCTCGGGGCCGGTGATGGCCAAGGGCGTGGAGGACAGCGCCTACTACCGGTGGGCACGGTTCGTGATGCTCAACGAGGTGGGTGGCGACCCGGCGCGCTTCGGCCTGTCGGTGGCCGACTTCCACACCGCCCAGCAGGTCCGGGCGGCGGAGCGGTCGGCGTCGATGACCACGCTGTCCACCCACGACACCAAGCGCAGCGAGGACGTGCGGGCCCGGCTGGCCGTCCTGGCCGAGCTGCCCACCGAGTGGGCCGGGCTGGTCCGCGGCTGGCTGGGCCGGCACCCGCTGGCCGACCGCCCGCTGGCCCACCTGGTCTGGCAGAACCTGGTCGGCGCGTGGCCGCTGTCCCGCGAGCGAGCGCACGCGTATGCGGAGAAGGCGGCCCGGGAGGCCGGCACCTCCACCACCTACACCGCCCCGGACGAGGCGTTCGAGGATCATCTGCACGCGATGGTCGACGCCGCGTTCGACGATCGGTCGACCCGCGCCGAGCTCGACGCGTTCGTCGCCCGGATCACGCCGTTCGGCTGGTCGAACTCGCTGTCGCAGAAGCTGCTGCAGCTGACCATCGCCGGCGTCCCCGACGTCTACCAGGGCACCGAGCTGTGGGACTTCTCGCTGGTCGACCCGGACAACCGGCGGCCGGTGGACTACCCGGCGAGGCAGCACCTGCTGGCGGAGCTGGATGCCGGCACGGTGCCGGCGGTGGACGAGTCGGGGGCCGCCAAGCTGCTGGTGGTCTCCCGGGTGCTGCGGCTGCGACGGGACTCCCCCGACGCGTTCTCCGCCTACACCGCGGTCACCGCAGCCGGTCCGGCCGCCGACCACGTGGTGGCCTACGACCGGGGCGGTGTGGTGGCCGTGGTCACCCGCCGGCCGGTCGGGCTGGCCGCGACCGGCTGGGAGGGCACCACGGTGGAGTTGCCGCACGGGGGCTGGCGCGACCTGCTCACCGGCACCCGGGTGGTCTCCGACGCGCACGGCGCCCCGCTCACCGAGGTGCTCGGCACGTTGCCCGTCGCCCTCCTGGTCCGCGACTGACCCCCGCCCCCGCCCCCCAGTGATCAGGTGACCTGATCACCGTGCGTCCGTCCTCACCAGCGCTGGTGAGGACGGACAGCCATTGACCAGGTCACCTGATCAACGCTGGGTGGGCGGCCGGGTGGGTAGCTGGGGCTGCGACGCGCCGGGCGCTCTGCTCCTGGGAGTGCCCGGCGTGTCACCCGAGGACCTCCAGGTCAGCGTCCGAGCGGGCTGGACCGGTTGCTGCCGGCCCCCGGTCCGGGGTTGCAGGGACCCGTCGGCGGGGTGACCGTGGGCGGGTTCCCGGTCGACCGACCGGGGCCGGACGCCGGTCCGCCCAACCCCGTCCGCCGGCCGTCCGACCCGCACACCTCGAGGACGGGGGCGGGGGAACCACTCTCGACGCGCACGCCGCGTCTCGGGGTGAAGTCGCCGCAGCGCGACCGGGCACCGACCCGCCCGAACCCGACAGCTCACCCCGCCGGCGGTGGATCGGGAGTATCCGCATGTCCCTCACCACCCCCACCCGGATCGCCACGCTCACCGCGGGCGCCGCCGTCGTCACCGTCGGTCTGCTGCTCGGCCCGGCACAGGCGGCCCCGTCGCACGACTGGTCCGGGGTCGCCCACTGCGAGTCCAGCGGGAACTGGAGCATCAACACCGGCAACGGCTACTACGGCGGCCTGCAGTTCAGCCAGCCCACCTGGGCCGGTTACGGCGGGACCGCGTACGCCGCCCGGGCCGACCTGGCCACCCCGGCACAGCAGGTCGCCGTCGCCGAGCGGGTCCTGGTCGGGCAGGGCGCGGGCGCCTGGCCCTCCTGCGGCCGGCTGCTCGTCGAGGGCACGACGCCCGCCGCGGCCGCCCCCGCACCCGCCGCGGCCGCCCCGGTGGCGGCAGCCCCCGCTGCGACGGCCGAGGGCAGGACCTACACGGTCCGGGCCGGCGACACGCTGTCCGCGATCGCGCGCGCCCACGGGGTGCCCGGCGGCTGGCGAGCCCTGGCCGCCGCCAACAGCGGCACGGTCAGCGACCCGCACCGGATCGCCGTGGGTCAGCGGCTGGTGCTGTAGCCCGCACATCGGGGCGCCGCGGGCCGTGGACCACACCGCGCCCGCGGCGACCCGAGGCGCCGATGCCCCGGACGTGGTCATGGACACCTCCCGCTCCGGGGCGGTTGCCCGGCCGCTCCGCGGGCATGATCGACCCGCTCACCCCCCTGCCCTACCTGGAGGCCCCGCCATGTCCTCGGACCAGCCCGTCGAGTTCGCCGTCTGGGCGCCGGTGCCCGAGCGGGTGCGCCTGCAACTGGGCACCGAGCCCGGGGCACAGGTGCACGACATGACCCGGGACGACGACGGCTGGTGGCGGGTCACCGTGCCGGCCGCGGCCGACGCCGACTACGGCTTCCTGCTGGACGACACCACCCCCGCCCGGCCCGACCCGCGGTCCCGGTGGCAGCCCGACGGCGTGCACGGGCTGTCCCGCCGGTTCGACCCCTCGGCCTACCGCTGGGTGGACCGCGCCTGGACCGGCCGCCCGCTGGCCGGCGGCGTGGTCTACGAGCTGCACATCGGCACGTTCACCGAGGCCGGCACGTTCGACGCCGCCATCACCCGGCTGGACCACCTGGTCGAGCTGGGGGTCAGCTTCGTGGAGCTGCTGCCGGTCAACGGGTTCAACGGCACGCACAACTGGGGTTACGACGGCGTCGCGTGGTATGCCGTGCAGGAGACCTACGGTGGCCCGGCCGGGTACCAGCGCTTCGTCGACGCCTGCCACCAGCGCGGGCTCGCCGTCATCCAGGACGTCGTCTACAACCACCTGGGGCCCTCGGGGAACTACCTGCCCGAGTTCTTCCCGGTGTTCAGCGAGGGCGGGTCGAACACCTGGGGCGACTCGGTGAACCTGTCCGGGCCGGACTCCGACGAGGTCCGCCGATACGTGATCGACAACGCGCTGATGTGGCTGCGCGACATGCACGCGGACGGGCTCCGGCTGGACGCCGTGCACGCGCTGGTCGACGAGCGGGCCACCCACGTGCTGGAGGAGCTAGCCGCCGAGGTGGATGCGCTCTCGGTCGCCGAGGGCCGCCCGCTGACCCTGATCGCGGAGAGCGACCTCAACGACCCGCGGATGGTCACCCCCCGGATGGCCGGGGGAATCGGGCTGACCGCGCAGTGGAGCGACGACTTCCACCACTCGCTGCACGCGGTGCTCACCGGCGAGGGGCAGGGCTACTACCGGGACTTCGCCGACGCCGGCCTGGCCGGGCTGGCGAAGGTGCTGACCGGCGCGTTCTTCCACGACGGCGCGTGGTCCTCCTTCCGCCGACGGCACCACGGCCGGCCGGTGGACACCCACTCGCTGCCGGGCTGGAAGTTCCTGGCCTACCTGCAGGACCACGACCAGATCGGCAACCGCGCGGTCGGCGACCGGATCTCCGCCGACCTGTCCCCCGGCCTGCTGGCTGTCGGCGCCACCATCACGCTGACCAGCCCGTTCACCCCGATGCTGTTCATGGGTGAGGAGTGGGGCGCCACGACGCCCTGGCAGTTCTTCACCAGCCACCCCGAGCCCGAGCTGGGCAAGGCCACTGCGGAGGGCCGGATCGGGGAGTTCGCCGAGCACGGCTGGGACGCCGACGTCGTGCCCGACCCGCAGGACCCCGAGACGTTCCGGCGCTCCAAGCTGGACTGGACCGAGCTGGACCAGCGCCCGCACGCCGACCTGCTCAGGGTGCACACCGCGCTGCTGGCGCTGCGCTCCGCGCACCCGGACCTGGTCGACCCGGACCTGAGCCAGGTGGCGGTCAGCTGGGACGACGCCGACCGCTGGCTGGTGGTCCGCCGCGGGTCGCTGCGGGTGGTGGCCAACCTGGCCGACCAGCCGCGGGAGATCGACCTGGACACCGCGCCGACCGGGGTGCTGTTCGCCTCGGCGGAGCTGCCGGCCCTGGACGGCGAGACCGTCACCGTGCCCGCCGAGTCGGCTGTCGTGCTGGCCACCCGCTGATGCGGGCCCTGCTGCCCGAGCCCGCCGGGGAACTGGACGCCACCGCGCAGCTCGACGACACCGCGGTGGCCGAGCGGTACCGGCCCCCGGCGGGGCGGCACCTGCGGGCCAACTTCGTGGCCGCCCTGGACGGTGCGACCAGCGTGCAAGGGGTCAGCGCAGGGTTGGGGTCCGCCGGGGACAAGCGGGTCTTCCGGGTGCTGCGCGCCTGGGCGGACGCCGTCCTGGTGGGGCACGGGACGTCGTCGGCGGAGGGCTACCGGCCGCTGTCCGCGGACTCCCCGGTGGGCCGGCTGCGGGCCTCGCTGGGCCGGCCGGTCACCGCCCCGGTGGTGGTGGTCTCCCGGCGGGCGTCGTTGGCGCTCACCGATCCCCTGGTCACCGGCCCGGTCTCGCCCACCTACCTGGTCACGTGTGCCGCCGCCGACCCGGACCGGCGGGAGGCGCTGGCTGCGGCCGGGGTCCGCGTGCTGGTCTGCGGTGACGCCGACGTCGACCTGCCCGCCGCGCTGGATGCGCTCGCGGAGCGCGGGTTGGAGCAGGTGCTGTGCGAGGGCGGCCCGTCGTTGTTCCGTGCCGCCCTCGCCGCCGGTGTGGTGCAGGAGCTGTGCCTGTCGATCGCCCCGCTGCTGGCCGGGGGCGCACCGGGCGTGCTGGGCGGCCAGGGCCTGGGGGACCCCACCCGGGCGACGTTGACCCAGCTGCTGGAGGAGGACGGCGTGCTGTTCACCCGCTACGAGCTGGGCGGAGCCCCCCGGCCGGCGGACCACTAGGGTCCGAACTCCCGTCCCGCACGGGACGGCGAGCCCAGGAGGACCCATGAGCGGCAAAGCAGCCATCAGCCTCAGCACCGGTCTGGAGGACGCCGAGAAGGTCACCATCGCCCTGCTCATGGCGGTGGGTGCCGCCGAGTCCGGCCGGCCGACGGTGATCTTCGCCGCCAAGGAGGCCGTCCGGCTCACCCTCACCGGGGTAGCGACGGGCACGGCGTGCGAGGGGTGCCCGCCGCTGGCCGGGCTGCTGGACCGGTTCGCCGCGGCAGGCGGCCAGTGGTTCGTCTGCCCGATCTGCTTCAACGCCAAGGGCCTGGATGCCGGGTCGCTGATCCCGGGCGCGACGCTGGGCGGGACGGTCCAGCTGTGGGAGTGGATCGGCGACGAGGGCGCCACCACATTCAGCTACTGAGCGGCAGGGCGGGTCCACGGCTGGTCTACTGACCGGCGTGGACCTGCCCGTGATGCCCCCGGTGAAGCCGATGCTGGCCAAGGCGGCCGGCACCATCCCGACCGGGGAAGGCTGGTTCTACGAGCCCAAGTGGGACGGGTTCCGCTGCATCGTGTTCAAGGACGGCGACGACGTCGAGCTGGGCAGCCGCAACGAGCGACCGCTGACCCGCTACTTCCCCGACGTCGTCGAGGCCGCCCGCGCCCAGCTGCCCGACCGGTGCGTGGTGGACGGGGAGATCGTGGTGCCCAAGGGCGACCGGCTGGACTTCGAGTCCCTGCTGCAGCGGATCCACCCCGCGGCGTCCCGGGTGACCCGGCTGGCCGCCGAGACCCCGGCGTCGTTCGTGGCCTTCGACCTGCTGGCCCTCGACGACGAGTCGCTGCTCGGCACCCCGTTCGCG
The DNA here is from genome assembly GCA_963759905.1 of uncultured Actinomycetota bacterium. Taxonomy (GTDB): domain Bacteria; phylum Actinomycetota; class Actinomycetes; order Mycobacteriales; family Geodermatophilaceae; genus Klenkia. Next base: position 161,073 of record CAVXBD010000005.1, on the reverse strand, counting down.
CAGCGGCAGGCCCGGCTCCGCGAGGCGCTGGCCGGCGCGGCGGCCCCGGTGCACGTGTCCACGATCAGCTCCGACGCCGAGGTCGCCGCCCGCTGGTTCGAGGAATTCGAGGGCGCCGGCCTGGACGGGGTGGTGGCCAAGCGCGGTGACCAGGCCTACTCCCCCGACCAGCGACTGATGACCAAGGTCAAGCACGTCCGGACGGCGGACTGCGTGCTGGCGGGGTTCCGCTGGCACAAGACCTCCACCCCGGACCGGCCGCTGCTGGGCTCGATGCTGCTGGGGTTGTTCTCCGCCGAGGGAACCCTGCAGCACATCGGCGTGGCCGCCTCGTTCACCGCCAAGCGGAGGGCCGAGCTCATCGAGGAGCTGGCCCCCTACCGCGCCGACGCGCTGTCCGGGCATCCCTGGCAGGAGTGGGCGAACGCCGTGGTGGAGGGGGACGGTGAGCACCGGATGCCTGGTGCGACGAGCCGGTGGAACGCCGGCAAGGACCTGTCCTGGGTGCCGCTGCGGCCCGAGCTGGTGGTGGAGATCCGGTACGACCAGCTGGAGGGCACCCGGCTGCGGCACACCGGCCAGTTCCAGCGCTGGCGGCCGGACAAGGACCCCTCCCAGTGCACCTACGACCAGCTGGACACCCCGGTGCGGTACGACCTGGCCGAGGTGCTCGGCGGCTGACCCCGGGGCGAGGATCCGCGATGCGGGACGGGTGGGACACCTGTGACCGGTGAGGTGCTCCTAGGCTGGACGACCGTGACCGCCCGCCCCCGGCCTCGCGCCGTCCTCCTGGCACTGGGAGCCGTCCTCGTGACGGTGCTCGGCGCGTGCACCTCCGGCTCGACGGACGGCTCCGCGACCACCGCTGCCACCGCGTCCAGCACCCCCACCGAGGCACCGGTCACACCGGTGGCCTGGGACGACTGCACCGCGCAGATCGCGCCGATCATCGCCGGCCGCCCGGGTGCGGACCGCCCGCTGGCCTTCGGCTGCGGCCAGATCGAGGTGCCGTTGTCGCACGAGGACCCGACCGGGCCCACCCTGTCGCTGTTCGCCGTCCGCGCGGTCTCCGGCACCCAGGTCGACCGGATCGGCTCGCTGGTGGTCAACCCGGGCGGCCCCGGCCTCTCGGCCACCGACGCCGCCGTGCAGGCCGCGCTGACCCTCCCCGACGGGGTGCTGGCCCGCTTCGACGTGGTGGGGGTGGACCCGCGCGGGGTGGGGCTGTCCCAGCCGGTGTCCTGCATCAGCGACACGCAGAAGGACCAGCTGGCCGCCGCCGACCCGCGGGTCAGCACACCCGAGCAGCAGGACAGCACGTTCGCCCTGCTGGACGAGGTGGCGGCCGAGTGCGTGCAGGAGTACGGCGAGGGCCTGGGCGCGTTCTCCACCGTGGACTCCGCCCGGGACCTGGACATCATCCGGGAGGCACTGGGTGATGAGCAGCTGAGCTACCTGGGCTACAGCTACGGCACCACGCTGGGCTCGACCTATGCCGAGCTGTTCCCGGACAAGGTGCGGGCGCTGGTGCTGGACGGGGCGGTGGACCCCGACGCGGACCGGCAGGCCGTCGCGGAGAGCCAGGCCGCCGGTTTCGAGGCCGCCTACGACGCGTTCTCGGCCAACTGCACGGGCCTGGTGAGCGGCTGCCCGCTAGGGGCCGACCCGCGGGCGTTCCTGCAGACCCTGCTGACCCAGGCCGCGGCCACCCCCATCCCTACCAGCCGGGCCGGGGACACCCGGCAGGCCACCCCGGGCCTGATCCTGGCCGCGGTCCGCTCCGCGCTGTACAGCCCCGGCTCCTGGCCCCAGCTGGCCCAGTCGCTGGCGGCCGCGTCGGCCGGCGACGCGGCCGGCGTCCTCACCCTGGCCGACACCTTCACCGGGCGCAGCGAGGACGGCAGCTACACCAACGTCATCGACGCCAACATCACGATCAGCTGCTCGGACTCCGAGGAGACCGTCAGCCGGGACGACGTCCGGGCGCTGGTCGCCGCCTGGGGCGCCAGCTACCCCCTGTTCGGGGCGGACGCCGCGACTGGGGTTGTACGCCTGCACCCCGTGGGACGCCCCGCGGACCCCGTTGCCGGCACGCGATGCCGACGGTGCCGCCCCGATCCTCGTCATCGGCACCCAGGGCGACCCGGTCACCCCGCTGCCGGGCGCGGTGGACATGGCCACCGACCTCACCTCCGGGGTGCTGCTGACCTGGCAGGGCTCGGGGCACACTGCCTACCCCAGGACGGAGTGCGTCACGACCGCGGTCAACTCCTACCTGGTCGACCTGGTCGTCCCGACCGACGGGCTCACCTGCCCGGCCTGATCCCGACAGGAGCGCCTGCATGGCCAGCAGCAAGGACGCCGTGGTGCTGGACGTGGCGGGCCGGGAAGTCCGGATCTCCTCCCCGGAGAAGCCGTACTTCCCGGACCGGGGCATCCGCAAGATCGACGTCGTGGAGTACTTCCTGGCCGTCGGTGACGGCATCCTGGCCGCGCTGCCGGACCGGCCGACCACGCTGGAACGCTGGCCCGGCGGGGTGTTCGAGGGCGCCCGGCTGTCCACCCGGACCGACTCCAGCGGGCGACGCGTTCTACCAGAAACGGGTGCCCAAGAACGCCCCGGACTACGTGCGGACGGCGCGGGTCACCTTCCCCTCCGGACGGACCGCGGACGAGGTGGCACCGGACTCGCTCGCCGTGGTCGCCTGGGCGGTCAACCTGGGCACGCTGACCTTCCACCCCTGGCCGGTGCGCATCCCCGAGCTGGACCGGCCCGACCAGCTGCGGATCGACCTGGACCCCCAGCCCGGCACCGATTTCTCGGATGCAGCCTGGCTGGCCCCGCACGTGCAGGAACTGCTCGGAGAGCTGGGCCTGGTCGGCTGGCCCAAGACCTCCGGCGGCCGGGGGCTGCACGTCTACGTGCCGATCGAGCCGCGATGGACCTTCGTGGAGGCACGCCGGGCGGTGATCGCCTTCGGCCGCGAGCTGGCCCGCCGGTTCCCCGACCGGGTGACCGTGTAGTGGTGGAAGGAGGAGCGCGGCGAGCGGATCTTCATCGACTACAACCAGATGGCCCGGGACCGCACCATCGCCTCGGCCTACTCGATCCGGCCGAACCCGCGGGCGCGGGTGTCCGCGCCGCTGACCTGGGACGAGGTGCCGGACGTGCACCGGACGACTTCGACGTGCTCACCATGCCGGCCCGCTTCGCCGAGGTCGGCGACCTGCACGCCGGCATCGCGCGGACCCGGGCTCGCTGGAGCCGCTGCTGGAGATGGCCGAGCGCGAGGAGAGCGACGACGGCCTGGGCGACCTGCCCTATCCGCCGGACTACCCGAAAATGCCCGGCGAGCCGATGCGGGTCCAGCCCAGCCGGGCCAGGACGGCCACCGGTGAGCAGAGTTGATGCCGTGGGCAGCGCGCGGTGCCGCGAGGTCGTGCAGCGCACGACCCAGGGGCCGTCGGCATGACCACCCGCCCTGCGCCGGGTCCGACGTCCCTCCCGCAGTCCCCCGGATCGGCCCCGGCAGACCCGCCACGGGCAACCCGCGGGGGTGCGGTGCTACCCGTACTGGACAGGTGTGGTTAGGGTTGGGGCGTCGGGAAGGCTCTGTAAGTGGCAGGACCCCGACGTACGACCTCAGCTAGGAGCGAGCAATGCCCGAAGGAACAGTGAAGTGGTTCAACGCCGAGAAGGGGTTTGGCTTCGCCACCCCCGATGGCGGCGGCCCGGACGTCTTCGTCCACTACTCGGCGATTCAGACCAGCGGGTACCGCTCGCTCGATGAGGGCCAGCGCATCTCGTTCGACGTCGAGCAGGGCCAGAAGGGCCCGCAGGCGGCGAACGTCAACCCGGTCTGATCGACCGACCGGGTGGCTGACTCAGCCCCCTGAACCACGGCAGCGCCCCCGACCGGTTTCCGGTCGGGGGCGCTGTTGCGTGCGGGGTCCTCCGTGCGGGTGTCTCAGTGCGCCCGGGGCACGTACCCCCCGATCAGCGCGGACATCAGCAGCGCACCGTCCCCGTCCCCCACCGCGTCGGCCGCATCGGCCATGGCCTGCCAGCGGGCCCGCTCGACCTCGGTGGCCGCCTGGGCGGCGCGGCTGCTGAGCTGCTCGACCAGCCGAGCCCACTCCGACTGCGGGGTGGGCCACAGTCCGGTGAGCCGGCGGGCCTCGCCGGAGATGCCGGTGATCCGGACGACGTCGCCGGCCACGTTGGTCAGCGCCGCGACGTAGCCGGTGTCCACCAGCCCGCGCACCGAGGCCACCACGTCCTTGCGCGGCAGGCCGCTGGCCGGCACGACCTGCCCCAGGTAGGGCGCACCCCCGTGCTCCGGGCTGTCCACCAGCCGGGCGACCGCCCGCAGCACCGGCAGGTCGCGGGTGAACCAGACGTCGGGCAGGGGCGGCGACGCGGCTGAGCTCATGGGGTCCTCTCACACGGGTCGCCCGGCCGGAACGGCCGAGCCGGTCCACGGTACGCACTCCCGGGCGGGGGACCGCCTGACCTGGCAGCCCGGTCGTACCGTGGTGGCATGACGACTTCGGCCAGGCAGCAGCCCCCGGTGACCAAGAGCGACGAGGAGTGGCGGGCCCAGCTCTCGCCCGAGGAGTACGCGGTGCTCCGCCAGGCCGGCACGGAGCGGCCTTGGACAGGTGAGTACGTCGACACCACCACGGTCGGCACCTACCACTGCCGGGCCTGCGGGGCCGAGCTGTTCCGCTCGGAGACCAAGTTCGACTCGCACTGCGGCTGGCCGTCGTTCTACCAGCCCTCGTCGGCGGACAACGTGGTGCTGCTGGAGGACCGCAGCCTGGGCATGCGGCGGGTCGAGGTCCGGTGCGGCACCTGCCACAGCCACCTGGGGCACGTCTTCGAGGACGCCCCGCAGACCCCCACCGGGGACCGCTACTGCATCAACAGCGTGAGCATCGCGCTGGCTCCTGCCGCCGACTGACGCCCACCGGTCCGACACCGGACCCCCGGAGCAGCGTCGCTGCTCCGGGGGTCCTCGGTCAGGCCAGGCCCTCCACCAGCTCGCCGACCGAGCGGCGGGTGCCGGTGTAGAACGGGATCTCCTCGCGGACGTGCCGGCGGGCCCGGCTGGCGCGCAGGTCGCGCATGAGGTCCACGATCCGGTGCAGCTCGTCCGCCTCGAAGGCCAGGATCCACTCGTAGTCGCCCAACCCGAAGGAGGCCACCGTGTTGGCCCGCACGTCCGGGTAGGGCCGGGCCTGCATGCCGTGCTCCTTGAGCATGTCCCGCCGCTCCTCGTCGGGCAGCAGGTACCACTCGTAGGACCGGACGAACGGGTACACGCAGACGAAGCGGCGCGGCTCCTCGTCGGCCAGGAACGCGGGGATGTGCGAGCGGTTGAACTCCGCCGGCCGGTGCAGCGCCAGCTGCGACCACACCGGCTCCAACCGACGGCCCAGCGCGGTGCGCCGCAGCCGGGTGTAGGCCTCCTGCAGCGCCTCGGCGGTCTCCGCGTGCCACCAGACCATCAGGTCGGCGTCGGCCCGCAGGCCGGCGATGTCGTACAGCCCCCGGACGACGACGTCCTTGCCGGCCAGCTCCTCCACCAGCCCGGCGACCTCCTCGGCGGCGGCCTGCCGGGGCTCGTCCCCGAACGGCCGGGCCAGCCGGAAGACCGACCACATGGTGTACCGGATCTGTGCGTTGAGCTCGCTGGCCCGCTTGCCGATGCTCTTCTGCTCGCCGGCCGGCGGGGTGGGGCCGGGCTGCGCGGTGTTCGCCTCCGTCATACCGCCATCATCCCCCGCCGGCGACCACCGGGGGGCGGGTGCCCGGCGAGCGGGACGGCGCACGCAGCGCCAGCGCCACCCCGACCGCCACCACCGCCACCCCCACCAGGGCCGGCGGGGCCAGCCGCTCGCCGAACAGCAGGTAGGCCTCGACCGCGGTGGCCGGCGGCACCAGGTAGAACAGGCTGGACACCCCGGCGGCACTGCCCCGGCGGAGCAGCACCAGCAGCAGGAGCACCGCCCCCAGGGACAGGGCAAGCACCAGCCAGGCCAGCCCCAGCACGAACTGCGGCGACCAGTCGATCCGCATCGTCTCGGTGGCCCGGGCCAGCGTCACCAGCACCAGCGCGGCCGCGGCGTACTGCACGGCGGTCCCGGCCAGCAACGGGGTGCCGTCGCCGTACCGCTTCTGCACCAGCGTGCCGCTGGTCCCGGCCACCAGCGCCACCACGCAGGTGAGCACGCCCGCCACCGGCAGGGGTGCCGCGCCCGATCCCGCCCGGGCCAGCAGGCCCGGCGCCAGCACCAGCCCCACCCCGGCGAGCCCCAGCGCGAAGCCCAGCCACTGCCGGGGGGCCAGCCGCTCACCCAGCAGGGCGACGGCCAGCACCGCGGTCAGCACCGGTTGCAGGCTCACCACCACCGCCGCCACCCCCGACGGCAGACCGACCGAGATGGCGTAGAACACCCCGCCCAGGTAACCGGCGTGCAGCAGCAACCCCACCAGGGCGGCGGCGCCGATCTGCCGACCGCGGGGCCGGGGGGCACGCAGCGCCAGGGCCAGCACCGCCAGCAGGACCGCCGCGATCGCCAGCCGCAGCGCCAGGAAGGTGAACGGCTCCGCGTAGGGCAGCCCGTACTTGGCGCCCACGAACCCGGTGCTCCACAGCAGCACGAAGACGACCGGGGCAGCCGCCGTGGCGGCCCGTCCGCTCACAGCAGCGTGGCCACGGCGCGGCGGGCGTCCCGGATGCAGGCCGGCACGCCGACCCCGCGGTAGGCCGCACCCGCCACGGCCAGCCCGGGCACCGCGGCGACGGCGTCGTCCACCGCGGCCACCCGGCGGGGGTGCCCGACCAGGTATTGCGGCAGTCCCCCGCCCCACCGCACCAGGTGGGTCTCCAGCGGGTGCGGTTGCCCCAGCCCCAGCAGCTCGACGACGTCGGCGACCACCGCGGCGGTCAGCTCGGCGTCGGGACGCTGCAGCTGGTCCTCCTCCAGGTACCGGCCCACCGAGGAGCGCACCCGCAGCACCGGCTGCCCGCCGGGGCCGGCGCCCAGGTGCGGCCACTTCTGCGAGGACACCGTGACGCCCTTGACCAGCCGGCCGGTGACCGGGGGCACCAGCAGCCCGGAGCCCGCGGTCAGGTGCTGGCCGGGGAAGGCCATCGCCACCACGGCCATGGACGCGTACGGGATGCCTGCCAGTGGCTCGACCACGTCCGGGGCCACCGCGGCCAGCAGCCGGGCGGCCTTGCCGGCCGGTGCGGTGACGATGACCCGGTCGGCGGTCAGCACCTCGCGGCCGGCGCCCACGGTGAGCTCGAACCGGCCGGCCACCCGGCGCAGCGTGTGTGCTGGCGTGCCCAGCCGCACGTCGACCGGCCGGCCGGAGGCCAGCGCCGCCAGCAGTGCGTGGGGCAGCGACCCGATGCCGTCGGCGACGGTGCCGAACACCGGCCCCTCCGCGGCGTCGCCCGAGCCGGCCGCGGCCTCCCGGCTGCGGGCCCCGGCGTCCCGGGCTGCGGCCGCGGCGGCCAGGACGGTGCCGTGGGCGGGCAGCTGGGCGGCCAGCGCCGGCATGGTGGCGGCCAGCGACAGCCGGTCGGCCTGCCCGGCGTAGACCCCGCCGAGCAGCGGCTCCACCAGCCGGTCCACCACCTCGTCGCCCAGCCGCTCGCGCAGCAGCCCGCCCACCGACACGTCGCCGTCGACCCGCACGGGCGGGAGGGAGGCCTCGGCCCGGACCCGCGCCACCCCGGCGGGCGACAGCAGTCCGGACAGCCCGTCGGTGGAGGTGGGCACCCCCAGCAGGGTGCCGGCGGGCAGCGGGTGCCGCCCGTCGGTGAGCACCACCGAGGCCTGCGTGGTCCTCGGGGTGACCAGCTCCAAGCCGAGCTCGGCGATCAGCTCCAGTGCCTCCGGTACCCGGGCGAGCACCGCTTCCGGGCCGGTGTCGTACCAGGCGCCGGCCAGCCGTACCCGGCCCAGCTTGCCGCCGACCCGGGTGCCGGCCTCCAGCAGCACGATCTCGTCGTCGGGCCGGGCCCGGTGCCAGGCGTGGGCCGCGGTGAGGCCGGTGATCCCGGCGCCGACCACGACCACCCGGCGGGGGGTCATCGGGCGGTGAGTTCGTGCACCAGCTCCACGACATGGGTGAGCGCACCCGGGTCGGTGTCGGGCAGCACTCCGTGGCCCAGGTTGAACACGTGCCCGCGGGCCGCCCTGCCCTGCGCCACGATCCGCCTGACCTCGGCGTCCAGGGTGGCCCGGTCGGCCAGCAGCACCGCCGGGTCCAGGTTGCCCTGCAGCGAGTAACCGGGGCCCACCCGGCGGGCCGCCTCGTCCAGCGGGATCCGCCAGTCCACGCCCACCACGTCGGCACCGGCGTCACCGATCAGCGGCAGCAGCTCGCCGGTGCCCACCCCGAAGTGGATCCGCGGCACGTCCCGGACCCCGGCCGAGCGGTCCCCCAGCCCGTCGAAGACGGCCCGGGAGTGCGGCAGCACGCGGGCGGCGTAGTCCCGGGCCGAGAGCACCCCGGCCCAGGAGTCGAACAGCTGGACCGCGGCTGCCCCGGCGTCGACCTGGGCGCGCAGGAACACCGCGGCCGAGACCGCCAGCTTGCCCAGCAACCGGTGCCAGGCCTCCGGTTCGGCGTACATGAAGGCCTTGGTGCGGGCGTGCTCCTTGGAGGGGCCGCCCTCGATGAGGTAGGTGGCCAGGGTGAACGGCGCCCCGGCGAAGCCGATGAGCGGGGTGTCCCCCAGCTCGGCGGTCAACCGGCCCACCGCGGTGCTGAGGAACTGCAGCGCGCCGGGCTCCAGGTCGGGCAGGGCGTCGACGTCGGCGACGCTGCGCACCGGGGACGCCACCACGGGGCCGATGCCCGGCTTGATCTCGACGTCCACCCCGGCCACCACCAGCGGCAGCACGATGTCGGAGAACAGGATCGCGGCGTCCACCCCGTGCCGGCGCACCGGCTGCAGGGTGATCTCGGTGACCAGGTCGGGATCCTGGCAGGCGGCCAGCATCGCGGTGCCGGCCCGCAGCGCGCGGTACTCCGGCAGGGACCGGCCGGCCTGGCGCATGAACCACACCGGGGTCCGCCGGACCGCACGCCCCCGGGCGGCCCGGACCAGGTCGGAGTCGGCGGCGCCGGAGGGCCCGGGCGAGGACGGCGCTGCTGCTGGGGTACCCACGACCGGCCATCCTCCCAGACGGCCCGGGCCCGGGCAGGTCACCCCACGGGGCGGGGAGCGTGCACGCTGCGACCACCGCGGCGCGTCGGGGCCGCCGGTGGCGCGCCGATCGACCTACCCTGCAGGTGTGGATCACCAGCGCAGGCCGGACGGCGGGGAATCACCCCCCGCGGACTTCCAGGCCGCCCTCGACGCGCTGGCCACGGTGCACGCCCGCCCCGAGGTCGTCCTGGAGCACATCCCGGCCCCGCAGCGGCTGGCCCCGTGGTCGCACGCGGTGGGCGCCCGGGTCGCGGTCCCCGGCGAGATCGCCGGCGAGGACGAGGTGGAGATCGCCAGCGGGCGGTTCATCGTGCTCTTCGACCCGGCCGGGCACGAGGCCTGGGACGGCACCACCCGGTGCGTGGGCTACGTCTCGGCGGTCACCGACGAGACGATGGTGGACGACCAGATGTTCTCCGAGGTGGCCTGGAGCTGGCTGACCGAGGCGCTGGTCGACCACGGCGCCGCGCACCACTCGGTCGGTGGCACCGTCACCCGCACCGCCTCCACCCGGTTCGGTGACATCGCCGGACCCGAGCACTCCGTCGACGTGGAGATCCGGGCCAGCTGGACCGCCGCCGACACCGACCTGGACCGGCACCTGCAGGCCTGGCTGGAGGTGCTGGGCAACGCGGCCGGTCTTCCCCCGCCCGGGGTGCACCTGCTGGGCTCGGTGGGCAACGGCCGCGCGTCCGGCGGGGGCGCCTCCTAGACTCTGCCGTGCTGCACCGTCTAGGAGCAGCGAGGATGGGCCGGGGTCATCGAGGTGCTGCCCGGCCGGACCGCACGTGAGGAGCCGGTGACCCGGGGACTGGGGCGTACCGACGGCGCCCGCGTGCCACGAGGAGATCGGTGATCTGGTGGACCTGTCCGCACTGACGGTGGAGCGCCACCCGGCCCGCAACGACCACCACGACCGCATCGGTGGCCCGACCGGCTCCGGTTGCAGGGTGGTCGCGTGAGCAGCCCAGAGGGTGCGCCGGCCATCGACGAGCGGCCGGCCGAGAGGGTCGAGACGCCGGCGTCCACCGCCGTCCCCCTGCTGGCGCCCCGCGACGGGCTGCCGCCGACCATCGACACCTCCACCGCGCTGGTGGCCTACGCCGCGGCGCTGCGGGAGGGCAGCGGACCGGTCGCGGTCGACGCCGAGCGCGCCTCGGGCTACCGCTACGGGCAGCGGGCCTACCTGGTGCAGCTGCGCCGCGCCGGGTCCGGTACCGGGTTGGTCGACCCGGTACCGCTGCCCGACCTGTCGGTGGTGCAGGACGCCATCGGCGACGAGGAGTGGGTGCTGCACGCCGCCAACCAGGACCTGCCCTGCCTGGCCGAGATCGGGCTGGTGCCGGCCCGCATCTTCGACACCGAGCTCGCCGCCCGGTTGGCCGGGCTGCCCCGGGTCGGGCTGGGCGCGGTCGTCGAGTCGCTGCTGGGGTTCTCCCTGCAGAAGGGACACTCGGCCGCCGACTGGTCCACCCGGCCGCTGCCCACCGATTGGCTGGTCTACGCGGCGCTGGACGTCGAGGTGCTGGTAGAGCTGCGGGATGCCCTCGCTGCCATCCTGGACGAGCAGGGCAAGACCGAGTGGGCGCGGCAGGAGTTCGCCGCGATCCTGGCCGCCGGTCCCCCGGCGCCCCGGGTCGACCCGTGGCGGCGCACCTCGGGCATGCACGGCCTGCGCAGCCGACGCCAGCTCGGTGTCCTGCGGTCGCTGTGGGAGGCCCGCGACCTGCTGGCCCGCCGCCGCGACGTGGCCCCGGGCCGCGTGCTGCCGGACTCCGCGATGGTCGCCGCCGTCGCGGCGGACCCGAAGACCGAGACCGAGCTGGTCGACCTGCCGGTGTTCCGCGGCCGGGCCAACCGCAAGCTGGCCAGCACCTGGTTCGGCGCGATCAAGGCCGGTCGCGCGCTGCCGGACGCCGAGCTGCCGCTGCACAGCAAGCCCGGGGACGGTCCGCCGCCGGTGAACCGCTGGGCCGACCGCGACCCGGTCGCGGCGCGACGCCTGCAGGCTGCCCGCACCGGACTGGCCGCCCTCGCCGAGCAGTGGTCGGTCCCGGTGGAGAACCTGCTGTCCCCGGACCTGGTCCGCCGGCTGATGTGGAGCCCGCCGGCCGAGGTGACCGGCGACGTCGTCGCCACCGTGCTGCGGGACGGAGGCGCGCGGGAGTGGCAGATCGGGCTGACCCGCGACCTGCTGACCGAGGCCGCCGCCCGCTCCTGACGCCCGGGCCGATGCCGGGCACCGGGGTCAGCGGAACTTGGCGGTGAGCGAGTCCATGCTGCGGGCGACCTGGGCGACCTTGACGTGGCTGATGCCGCCGGTCGCGCCGGCTGCCAGCATGGCCTCGTGCGTGGCGCGCAGGGTGGCCCACACCTGCTCGGCGGGGCCCTCCAGGGTGGTACCCAGCGCACCCACCTCGTAGCGCAGGCCGGAGGCCTGGATCACCGCGATCGCCGCCTCCACGTGGGCGTGCGGATCCGCCGCGGTCCCCGGCGGGGAGGGCGCGACCTGGATCTCGGCGATCACCTGCTGCGGGTCCGGTCGGCTCACGACGACTCCTCCATCCGGGAGACCTGGACGGAATCCCGGTCGGCGATCTTGGCGACCCACTCGGCGATCCGCCGGGCCACGTCCTGCTCGGTGAGCCCGTGGTCGGCCAGCACCTGGGCCCGGCTGCCGTGCTCCAGGAACACCTGCGGCAACCCGATGGAGCGCAGCGGCACGTCGATCTCGGCGTCCCGCAGCGCGGTGGCCAGGGTGTCGCCCACGCCCCCGGACCGCCCGCCGTCCTCCACGGTGACCACCAGCCGGTGCTCGCCGGCCATCGCCACCAGCTCAGCCGAGGCGGGCAGCACCCACCGCGGGTCGACCACGGTGACCGCGATGCCGTGGTCGGCCGCCCGCTCGGCCGCGGCCAGGCAGACCGGCACCATCGAGCCGCAGGCCACCAGCAGCACCTCGGCCCGCTCGCCGCGGCGCAGCACGTCCATCGGCCCGCGGCGCTCCAGGGCCGGTAGCTCCGGCGGCACCGCGCCCTTCGGGAAGCGCAGCACGGTCGGACCGTCGGTGACCGCGAGGGCCTCGCGCAACGCCTCGCTTCAAGGTCGCCTCGTCGCGTGGCATGGCCATCCGCAGGCCCGGCACCACCGCGCAGATCGAGGTGTCCCACATGCCGTTGTGGCAGGCGCCGTCGGTGCCGGTGACCCCGGCCCGGTCCAGCACCACGGTGACCGGCTGGCGGTGCAGCGCGACATCCATCAGCAGTTGGTCGAAGGCCCGGTTGAGGAAGGTGGAGTAGACCGCGACGACCGGGTGCATGCCGCCCATGGCCAGCCCGGCCGCCGAGGTCAGCGCGTGCTGCTCGGCGATGCCGACGTCGAAGGTGCGGTCGGGGAACCGCTCGGCGAAGGCCGCCAGGCCGGTGGGGTGCAGCATGGCCGCGGTGATGGCCACGACGTCGGAGCGCTCGCCGCCGATCGCGGCCAGCTCGTCGGAGAACGCCGAGGTCCAGTCCCGGCCGGCGGCCGCGGGGCTCACCCCGGAGTCCGGGTCGAAGACGCCGGTGGCGTGCCAGGCGTCGATCTGGTCGCTCTCGGCCGGGGCGTAGCCGAACCCCTTGGTGGTCACCGCGTGCACGATCACCGGCCCGCCGAAGGCCCGCGCCCGGCGCAGCGCGGACTCCATCCCCGCCACGTCGTGCCCGTCGACCGGTCCCACGTACTTCATGCCCAGGTCCTCGAACATGCCCTGCGGGGACAGCACGTCCTTGAGGCCCTTCTTGATCGCGTGCAGCGCGTCGTACAGCGTGGTGCCGACGACCGGCGCCCGGTGCAGGGTCTGCCGGACGGCATCCAGGGCGTGCTCGTAGCCCGGTCGCAGCCGCAGGGTGGCCAGCGCGTCGGCCACCCCGCCGATGGTGGGTGAGTAGGACCGGCCGTTGTCGTTGACCACGATGACCACCGGCCGGTCCTGCGCGGCGGCGATGTTGTTCAGCGCCTCCCAGGCCATCCCGCCGGTGAGCGCGCCGTCCCCGATGACCGCGACGACCGGGCGGGAGTCCCCGCGCACCGCGAAGGCCTTGGCCAGCCCGTCGGCGTAGGACAGCGAGGTGGAGGCGTGGCTGTTCTCCACCCAGTCGTGCTCGCTCTCGGCCCGCGAGGGGTAGCCCGACAGGCCGCCACGCTGGCGCAGCCCGGTGAAGCCGTCCAGCCGGCCGGTGAGCAGCTTGTGCACGTAGGCCTGGTGGCCGGTGTCGAAGACCACCGGTTCGCGCGGGGAGTCGAACACCCGGTGGATGGCGATGGTCAGCTCCACGGCACCCAGGTTGGGTCCCAGGTGCCCACCGGTCTTCGCCACGCTGGTGACCAGCGCGTCCCGGATCTCCGCGGCCAGCACCGGCAGCTGATCGGCGGCCAGCGCCCGCACGTCGGCGGGCCCGGTCAGGGATCGGAGCAACGACACGGCAGGCAGGGTCCTTCCGGAGTGCGCCATCTCGTGACGCTGGCATGACGCGGGGCTCGACTCGCTCGGGACATCGACTGTAACCGTGGGGCGCCGATCCGGCCGGGACCCTCAGAGCCGCGGGACCCAGCGCTCACCGCGGAGCGCACCCCCCACGACCTCCACCCCGCGGGCCGCGGCGGCCAGCCGGGTGCCCTCGCGTTCGTAGGCGGCGACGGCGGCCTCCATCGCCTCCGGCGGCAGCTGGTCGGCCAGCTCCACCCGCACGGTGCGCCAGCCGGCCCGGGCCGCCTCCAGCCCGGCTGCCACGTGGTCGGCGGCGAAGCGGGCCAGCAGCACCGGGTAGTGCCGGAGCACCTCGTGCGCCCGGTACTCCGGCGGCACCAGGTCGTAGAGCCAGGCGATCGCGGTGCGCTCCCAGTCCGGGGCGCCCGGTGGGCGGACCTGCTCGGGCCAGCCCGGCGGTGCGGTGCCGTCGCGCCCGGGGGAGGCTCGGTCGACAGGGGGCACGTCTGCGAGTGTGCCCGCCACCGGTCCCCGGTGGCATCGGCGGCCTCGTGGGACTCAGCGGACTCAGCGGACTCAGCGGACTCAGCGGACTCAGTCGCAGCAGAGCCATGTGGAGGGCGGCTCCCATCCGCTGGGCGGCCGGCATCGTGGGGTGCACGCCGTCCTCGCTGGCGCCGGGCAGCCATCCCCCGTCGTCGGCACGGACCCCGCCGGCGGGGTCGACGAACTGCCAGCCGTGCCGCGCCGCCAGCGCCGCCAGGCGGGCGTTCAGCTCCGCGACGTCGTCCTCCCGGCCGTCCTCGGGCGGGACGGCGCACAGCAGCACCCCAGGTACGTCCACCACCTGCACGATGCCGGCCAGCTGGGTCAGCACCTGCGCGGCGGGCACGTCCACGTCGATGTCGTTGCTGCCCCCCATCAGCACCAGGACGTCGGCGTGCATGGGCCGCACCCCGGCCAGCATGTCCGCGGTGGTGGCCCCGCCGTGCGCCCAGCCGCCGGTCACCGCGACCCCGTCCCCGTCGGCCCAGCGGGCCCAGGAGCCCTCCCCGATCAGCCCGTCGTCGAAGTCCGGGCTGTCGGCCTCGGTGATGGAGTCGCCGACCGCGACCACCGTCAGCCCGGAGCCACCGGACCGGTCGGCGGCCGGGGCAGGGGCGGCGCAGCCGGTCAGCAGCAGCACGGCAGCGATGCCCGCTCTCCTCACCGGGCGCCGGCCTCGACCAGGGGCGCCGGTGGCGGCGGCGCGGACAGCCGGCCGGGCCGGGCCGGACGGGCCGGTCGCGACCGGCCGGCCAGCAGCGCCCGGCCCAGCCGCACCCCCTGCACCGGGGACAGGTGCGGCAGGTAGGCGCGGGAGACCGCCCGGGCGATCCGGGGCAGCGCACCGGTGTCCGGGTAGACCAGCCACAGCGGGCGGTGCTGCGGCTGGAACTTCGCCTTGAACGCCAGCAGCGAGCGGAACCCGTACACCGGCTCGACCAGCCGACCGGTGGCCTCCAGCAGCCGGGCGAGCAGCGCCGCGTCGGTCCCGCCGGCCGGGAAGGCCAGCGGGGCACCGGACAGGCTGACGAACTCGGCGCCCTCGGACTGGAAGGCCAGGGCTGCGGTGCCGACCAGGAACTCCATGGTGCCCGGCGGGCAGCCCGGGCTGCGCCGCATCAGGTCCAGCGTCCAGCCCACCGGCCGCCCGTCGCGGTGCGCCGGCAGCCAGCTGGTCACCCCGTGCACCCGCCCGTCCGGCCCCACGGCCAGCAGGCACCGCACCGCGGGGTCGGCCAGCTCGTCCAGCCCGCCGAGGGTGAAGCCCATCTCCGGCAGACCCTTCCCGGCCAGCCACTCCTCGGAGGAGAGGGCCACCTGCTCGCGCAACCCCAGCGGCGCATCGACCCAGCGCACCCAGTGCGCCTGCACGCCGTCCCGGGCGGCCCGGTTCATCGCCGTCCGCACGTCCTGCCAGCGCTTGCCCACGAAGGCCAGCTCGCCCAGCGGCAGCCAGGTCTCGCTGGCCACCTGGACCCGACGGGCCGCGGGCAGCGCGGCCACCACCTCCTCGGACACCGAGTACCAGCACGGAATCCACCCGCGGGCGACGCACCAGGCAGTGAAGCCGTGCACCGCGTCGGCCCTCGCCCCCGGCGGACCCACCGGGCCCCCGGTGGTGAGCGCCACCCCGCCCAGCACCCGGAACGCCACCACGGCCTCACCGTCCGGGCTGAACCACCACCGGTTGCCCACCCAGGTGGTCATGAACGACAGCGCCCCGTCGCCGTGCCGGTCGACCAGCGCCCGGGCGCGGGCGGCGTCCCCGCCGGGCACCGCGGGGCGGACGACGGCCCACGCCGTACCCCCCAGCACCGCCCAGCACGCCACCCCGGTCCAATCGGCCAGCAGCCGCGCCGGGCCGCGGAGCGGGGCCACCCGGGGCAGCACCTCGCCCAGGTACCCCGGTGGCAGCATCCGGGCCGGCAGGTCCAGCAGCAGCCGGCCCAGGCCGGGGGCCCGCGCCCAGTCCGCGGACAGCAGGGTGCCGGCGGTCAGGTAGCCGGCCACGATCAGGGTCAGACCGGCACCGGCCAGCAGGGTCCAGCGGCGGGCGGTACCGGCCGCCGCGGGCACCGCGAACCGGCGGCGGGTGGCCAGCAGCAGCACCAGCACGGCCCCGGGGGCAACCAGCGGGGCCCAGAGCGAGACGACCGGGAGGGCGGCCCGCGGGGTGGCCAGCAGCAGCAGCGCCTCCCCCGGGCTGCGCAGCACCTCCACCACGACCACCCCGCCCACCACGGTGAGCGCCCCGGACACCAGCACCGCGCCGACCCAGGCCGCGCGGCGCCCCCGGCGCAGACCCTCGGCCAGCACCAGCTGGACCAGGACGGGCAGCACCGACAGCAGCGTCTGCCCCGCCCCGGTGAGCCGGGCCCGGGCCAGCAGCACCCGGCAGTCCTCGACGTTCCCCGACGCGCACACCTGCCGGAGCAACCCGGTCGAGGGCCGGCCGGAGACGAACAGGTGCGAGACCACGGCCCACGGTCCGTCGGGGGTGCGGGACAGCGCGGCCACCAGCGGACCCACCGCGGTGGCGGCCACCAGCAGCGCTACCAGCGCCCGGGATTCCCGGCGGCTGACCCGCCCGTGCTCGACCACGGCACCCCGCCGGCGAGCCAGCAGCGCCCCGGCCAGCAACCCGACGGCGACCCCGGCGAGCCGGAACACGTCCCCGGCGGTACCGGAGTAGAGCACCGCGACGACGGCGCCCACCCCCAGCAGCAGCCGCACCCGGCGGCGGACCAGCGGGGTGGCGCAGGCCGAGGCGGCAGCGACCGCGGCCAGCACCCCGGGCAGCGGCCCGCTCACCACCGCGCCGGCGAGCAGCCGGCCCCAGCGGTCGCCCACCGCGGACAGCCCGGCGATCGCCCCGGTGCCCAGCAGACCGGCCAGCAGCTGACCGCCGACCAGTGCGGCCGCGGTCCGGCGGCTGCCCCAGCGGTGCTCGACCGGGCCCAGCAGGGCGGCCACCAGCACCACCGCCAGCACGGTGGCCGCCGGGGTCGCGGCGACCAGCCCGGCGGTCAGCAGCGTCCACCACCGTCCCGCGGCCAGCGGGCCGACCCCGGTGCCCAGGGCCGCGGGGTCGACCAGCACCCCGGTGGCCGGCAGCACCAGGACCGCCCCGGCGGTGACCGGTACCCGCTGGATCACCCGGGGGGTCATGCCGGCAACCCGGTGTGCCCGGCCAACCACGGCAGGGCACCTTGGAAGGCGGCGCCCCACACGTCCCAGGAATGCCTGCCGGGCAGCTCGGCGGTGTTGACCGCTGCCCCGGCGGCCCGCAGCGCCGCCGTGACGTCCCGGGCCTGGGGCAGGTACTCGCGGTCGCCGGACCCCACCGCGATGTAGGCCGCGAGCTGCGAGTAGCGGCGGGTGGTGAGCTCGTGCAGCGGGTCGACGGCGTCGAAGGCCGCGGTGTCCCCGGCGAAGGTGGCCTGCACGGTGTCGGCCCGCCCGCCCAGGGTGGGTCCGCGCTGTCCCGAGACGTCGAAGAAGGTGGGGTAGACGCTCGGGTGGCCCACGGCCAGCTGCAGCGCGCAGGTCCCACCGTAGGAGAAGCCGCCGACGGCCCAGTGCGCGTGGTCGGTGTCCACCTGCAACGTGGCCTGCACCCAGGCGGGCACGTCGACCGACAGGTAGCTGTCCGCCCGACCGATCGCCGAGTCCAGGCACAGCGGGTTGGTCACCTCACCGCCCAGGTCGTCGGGCATGACGACGACGGGGGCCAGCCCGTGGTGCGCGGCGGCCCAGGCGTCGAGCCGGTGGGCCAGCTGGCCGCCGTCGATCCAGTCCCGTGGGCTGCCCGGCTGGCCACCCAGCATCACCCAGACCGGCAGCAGCGGCCGGTTCGGGGTCAGGTAGGCCGGCGGCAGGTAGAGCCACCCCGGACGGGCCGGGAAACCCGAGGTGGTGGCGGGGATGGTGACCTGGGTGAGCGCACCGGTGGCCGGCATCCCGGCCGGCGGTGACCACTGCGCGGGGGCGACCGGGGTGCTCGGCACCCGGGTCAGCACCTGCCCGGCGGTCACCTCGTCGTAGGGGGGCAGCTGCAGCGCCGCGGACACGGTGGGGAAGGGCTGGTAGACCCGGTTGACGTCGTTGGCGGCGCCCAGCACGACGGAGACTAGCGCCAGCACGGCCAGCCCGCGCCGCCACCACCGCTGCCCGGGCCAGCCCACCACGGCCAGGCACACGGCCAGCAACGCCGCGCCGATCCACAGCGGCACCGTCCACGGCAGCCCGTCCGGGAAGGGCTTGAGGACCAGCAGCATCCCCCAGGCGATGCCCAGCAGCAGGACCGTCGCCAGGACTGCCAGCGGGACCCGGCGAGTGAACCAGCGCCGACCGCGGTGCCCGGCCAGCAGGACCAGCAGCCCCAGGAACACCGCGGCGGACAGCCCGGTGGCCAGCGACCCGGAGAGCAGCCGCTGACCGATGAACCAGCGCCACGCCTGCCCCACCACCGGGTGCTCCTCCTCCTGCCCCGGCACGTCCCGGGACTGTCGAGCACGTTGCCCGGCCGGTCTGGGAGGTCGCTGGACGGGCACCCCCAGCTGCCTGCACACCCCGTTGACGGCAGCTGCACAGCCGGACGTCAGCCGGCTGCCAGCCGGTGGGCACACGGTGCTCAGCTGTGATGACCCTCGACCACGCGCGTCCGACCGCGGTCGCCGGCCCGGACTCCGGCGGCGCCGCCCGGCGGGTCCGTCCCGACCGGGTCGCCCTCGGCCTGCTGCTGGTCGGCACGGCTGCGCTGTACACGGTCGGGCTGTCCCGGTCCCGGTGGGGCAACGCGTTCTACGCCGGTGCCGCGCAGGCCGGGGCCGCGAGCTGGAAGGCCTGGTTCTTCGGCGCCTCCGATGCCGGTGGTGCGATCAGCGTGGACAAGCCACCGGCTGCCCTGTGGGTGATGGGCCTGTCGGTCCGGTCGTTCGGGCTCTCGAGCTGGTCGCTGCTGCTGCCCCAGGCGCTGATGGGCGTGCTGGCCGTGGCGGTCCTGGCCGCCACGGTCCGTCGCGTGCTGGGTCCCTGGCCGGGGGTGCTGGCGGGCCTGCTGCTGGCGCTGGCCCCGATGGCCACGCTCATCTTCCGGTTCGACAACCCCGACGCGCTGCTCACCCTGCTGCTGGTCCTGGCCGGCTGGGCCGTCACCCGTGGGCTGGCCGACGGCCGGACCCGCTGGCTGGTGCTCACCGGGGCCCTGGTCGGGCTGGGTTTCCTGACCAAGTCGCTGCAGGCGTTCCTGGTGCTGCCCGGCCTGGCCGGGGCCTACCTGGTGGCCGGTCCCCCGCGGCTGCTGGTCCGGCTGGGACAGCTGCTGGCGGCTGGGGTGGCGGTGGTCGTGGCCGGCGGGTGGTGGCTCGTGGTGGTCCAGCTGGTGCCCCGGGCCGACCGGCCCTGGGTGGGCGGCACCACCGACGACAACCCGCTGTCGCTGGCGCTGGGTTACAACGGGCTGGGCCGGCTCAGCGGGGACGAGACCGCCGGGGGTGCCGGCGTGCACCACGGCACCGGGACGGTCACCCGGCTGATCGGGTCGGCTGCGGACCAGGCGGGCTGGCTGCTGCCGGCCGCCGGCCTGGCCCTGGTCGCGGGGCTGGCGCTCACCGCCCGCGCCCCACGGACCGACCCGGCGCGGGCCGCGGTGCTGCTCTGGGGCGGCTGGGCGGCGGTCACCGCCATGGTGCTGAGCCTGATGAAGGGCATCCAGCACAGCTACTACGCCGTGGTGCTGGCCCCGGCGGTCGCCGGCGTGATCGCGGTGACCGCCACCCTGCTGTGGCGGCGGGACGGCTGGCTGCCCCGGCTCACCCTGGCCGTCGGCGTGCTGGCCTCGGCGGCCTGGGCCGGCTCGATCGTGGCCCGCCACGTGGGAACGGCGCTCGGGCTCGCCCCGCTCGTCGTGGCCCTGGGTGCCCTGGCGGTGCTCGGCCTGATCGGGCGCCGGCGGCGCTGGGCGGCGGGGTTGGCGGTGCTGGCGGTCTGCCTGGGGCCGCTGGCCTGGTCGGTGGGTACCGCGGCCCGGCCGCAGACCGGGACCAACGTGGTCGCCGCACCGCCACCCACCCGGGCCACCGGGTGGCACCTGAGCGCCAGGGACGCCACCGGGGTGAGCTCCGCGGCGCTGGCGCTCATCGCCCGGGGCGGGGCCGGTTACACCTGGGCGGCGGCCGTCACCGGGCACCGCGGGGCGGAGATCGCCCTGGACGCCGGGGTGCCGGTGATGGACATCGGCGGCTTCGCCGGTCAGGACCCCTCGATCTCGCTGAGCGCCTTCCGGGCCGACGTGGCGGCCCACCGGGTGCACTACTACGTCGCCGGCATCGCCGGAGGTCCCGACGCCCGCGCGGTGATGAGCTGGGTGACGGCGCACGGCACCCGGGTGCCGGCCGGGAGCACCCAGCTCTACGACCTGTCCGGGCTGGCCACGTCCACTGCCGGTTCCTGACCGGGTTCCAGCAGCGCCACGCATTCCACGTGCGCGGTCATCGGGAAGGCGTCGAAGGCACGCAACCCGGTGACGGTCCAGCCGGCGGCGGCGAACACCGCCACGTCCCGGGCCAGCGAGGCGGGATCGCAGGCCACGTAGACCACGGCGCGCGCGCCGGAGTCGGCGATCACCGCGCTGACCTCCTGCCCGGCTCCGGCCCGGGGCGGGTCCAGGACCACCACATCGGGGGCGCCGTCCAGGTCGCGGAGCAGCTCGGCCAGCGCCTCGGCGTCCACCGCGCCCTGCCAGACCTCGGCCTGGGGCAGGGCGGACAGGTTGTCCGCGGCGGCGGCGCAGGCCCCGGCGTCGGCCTCCACGCAGACGACCTGGCCCTCGGCGCCCACCCCGGGAGCCAACGACCCGCCGAACAGCCCGGCCCCGGCGTACAGGTCCAGCACCCGCTCCCCCGGCCGGACGGCGGCGAACCCGGCCACCGCCCCCACCAGCGCGTCGGCGGCCGCCGGGTGCACCTGCCAGAAGCCGGTGCCCTCGACCTGCCAGTCCCGGTGCCAGGCCCGACGTTCGGCCCGCCGCTCGGCCGGGTGCCCGGCCGAGGCCGCGCCCCGCTCGGCGGCCGCGGTTCCCGGCGGCATCACCCGGGTGGACTGCGGATGGCCGCGGCGGTCCAACCGGGTGGTGGTGACGCCGCCGACGGAGTCCACCGCCACGTCCACCGCACCCGCGCCGTCCCAGGTACGGCCCAGTACGGCGTCCACCGCGGGCTGCACGGTGATCGGGCAGTCCGCCAGCACCACGACGTCCCGGGACCGGTGCGGGCGCAGCCCGGGCCGGCCGGACCGGTCGACCGCGAAGCGGGCCCGCGACCGCCAGCGCAGCGGACCGCCCGGCAGCTCCTCGACCTCCAGGGACACGTCCATCCGGGCCAGCCGGGCGAACTGCTCGGTGATCACGTCGCCCTTGAGCCGGCGCTGCGCCGCAGGCGTGGCGTGCTGCCAGTCGCACCCGCCGCAGCCGCCGGGCCCGGCGTAGGCGCACGGCCGCTCGACCCGGTCCGGCGAGGCGTCCAGGACGTCGACGGCATCGGCCCGGCAGAAGCCCGGGTGCCGGTCCTCGGTGACCGCCACCTGCACCCGCTCGCCGGGCAGCGCGTGCCGGACGAAGACCACCCGCCCCTCATGCCGGGCCACGCAGTGCCCGCCGTGCGCGACCGGGCCCACCGTCACCTCGAAGCGTCGGCCCACCCAGCCGGCGCCGGCCTCAGCCACGCGGGTCGGTCCCCGGCTGGTCGACGTAGCCCCGGCGCAGGTCCCCGGGCGCCGGCCCGGGTGCTGCCTGCAGCTGCTCCTCGCGGTCCCGGGAACCCTCCAGCTGCCAGGGCACCGTGGTGATCATGACACCGGGCTGGAACTGCAACCGGGAGCGCAGCCGCAGCGCGCTCTGGTTGTGCAGCACGTTCTCCCACCAGTGCCCCACCACGTACTGCGGGACGAAGACCACCACCAGCTCGCGCGGGCTGTCCCGACGGATCGCCTTCACGTAGTCCACCACCGGGCGGGTGATCTCCCGGTAGGGCGATTCCAGCACGGTCAGCGGCACCGGGATGTCGTAACGCTCCCAGTCGGCCTGCAGGCCTCGGGTGTCGGCGTCGTCCACGTTCACCGTCAGGGCGGTGAGCTGGTCGGGCCGGGTGGCCCGGGCGAAGGCCAGGGCCCGCAGCGTGGGCTTGTGCACCTTGGACACCAGCACCACGGCGTGCACCTTCGACGGCAGCGTCCGGGAGTCCCCGCTGGGCACCAGCTGCTCGGCGACGTTGGTGTAGTGCTTGTTGATCGCGCGCATGAGCAGGTAGATGAACGGCATCACCAGGATCACCAGCCACGCACCGCGGGTGAACTTGGTGAGCACGATGATCACCAGCACCACGGTGGTCAGCGAGCCGCCGATGGTGTTGATCACCTGCGAGCGGCGCATCCGGGACCGTTCGGCGCCCTCGGCGGTCGTCATCTCCCGGTTCCAGTGCCGCACCATGCCCCACTGGCCGATCGAGAAGCTGGTGAACACCCCGATGATGTAGAGCTGGATGAGCCGGGTGGAATCGGCCTCGAAGGCCACGATCAGCAGCGCGGCGAACCCGGCCAGCAGCAGGATGCCGTTGCTGTAGACCAGCTTGTCGCCCCGGGTGTGCAGCTGGCGGGGCATGAACCGGTCCTGCGCCAGCACCGAGCCCAGCAACGGGAAGCCGTTGAAGGCGGTGTTGGCGGCCAGGATGAGCACCAGCGCGGTGGCCGCCTGGATGTAGTAGAAGCCGATCGAGGTGCTCCCCCCGAAGACCGCGCTGGCCACCTGGGCGATGACGGTGCGCTGCGGTTCGGTGTCGCAGTTGGTGAACCCCTCCAGGTCGCAGGGGAACTCGGTGTACTTCACCCCGGACGCCAGGGCCAGCGCGGTGACCCCGGCGAACATGGTGGCCGCGATACCGCCCATCAGGGCCAGCGTGGTGGCGGCGTTCTTGCTCTTCGGCGGCCGGAAGGCCGGCACGCCGTTGGCGATCGCCTCCACCCCGGTCAGCGCGGTGCACCCGGAGGCGAAGGCCCGCAGCGCGAAGAACAGCAGGGCCAGGCCGGTCAGCTGGGCGTACCCCGGCTCCGGGGTGATCGTGTACGACGCGCTCTCGGCGACCACCGAGCCCGATGTGAAGAAGTAGCGCAGGAACCCGGTCCCGATCATCACGAAGATGCCGGTGACGAACAGGTAGGTGGGGACGGCGAAGGTCTTCCCCGACTCACGCAGGCCGCGCAGGTTGGCCGCGGCCAGCAGGGCCACCAGGACCACCGCGATGAGCACCCGGTGCGGGGCCAGCGACGGGAAGGCCGAGATGACGTTGTCGGTACCGGCGCTCACCGACACCGCCACGGTGAGCACGTAGTCGGTGAGCAACGCGCTGGCCACGACCAGCGCGGCGAACCGGCCGTGGTTCTTCATGGCGACCTCGTAGTCACCACCCCCGGAGGGGTAGGCGTGCACCACCTGCCGGTAGGACAGCACCACCACGACCAGCAGCAGGACCACGACCACCGCCAGCCACGGCGCCAGGTACAGGAACGACGTCCCGGCCAGGGTCAGCACGATCAGGATCTCCTGGGTGGCGTAGGCCACCGAGGAGAGCGGGTCGCTGGCGAAGATCGGCAGCGCCAGGCGCTTGGGCAGCAGCGACTCCCCCACCCGGTCGCTGCGCACCGGGCGGCCGAGGACGAGGCGTTTGGGGAGTTGTCCGAGGTCGGACAGCGAAGGCACGGCGAGGATGGTACGGACGCCGCCGGTGCCTCGGTGCGCGACGGACCGCAGCCGGACCGCCAGGTCGGTGTACGTTCGCGCGCTGTAGCCCCAGCGGTCCACGCGGGGGCCGAGCTACCGCGGGAGTCCCTTCGTGCACGTGGTCGTCATGGGCTGCGGCCGGGTCGGTTCGGCCATCGCCCGCCGCCTGGAGGAGATCGGTCACAGCGTGGCCGTGATCGACCAGAACGCCGAGGCCTTCCGGCGGCTGGGGCCGGAGTTCAACGGCCGCCAGGTCACCGGCCTCGGCTTCGACCGGCAGACCCTGCTGGACGCGGGCATCGATTCCGCCGGCGCCTTCGCCGCGGTGAGCAGCGGCGACAACTCCAACATCATCAGTGCCCGGGTCGCCCGGGAGACCTTCGGCGTGGAGCACGTCGTCGCCCGGATCTACGACTCCAAGCGGGCCGAGGTCTACGAGCGGATGGGCATCCCCAGCGTGGCCACCGTGCCCTGGACGGTGAACCGGCTGATGCGCGAACTGCTCAGCGTGAAGGTGACCGAGATCTGGCGCGAGCCCACCGGCAAGGTGCTGCTCATGCGGATCACCGTCACCGACGGGTGGGTGGGCCGGCCGCTGGCGGACCTGGAACGCGCCTCCGGCGCCCGGGCGGCCTGGCTGGTCCGCTTCGGCGAGGCCCAGCTGCCCCGGACCAACACCGTGCTGCAGACCGGCGACCACCTGGTCGTCGCCGCCACCGACGACATCGTCGGCACCGTGCACGACGTGGTCGGTCACGCGCCCGAAGGAGGGCACCACTGATGCGGGTCGCCATCGTGGGGGCCGGCGCCGTCGGCCGCTCGATCGCCGGGGAGCTGCTCGGCAACGGGCACACCGTCATGCTGATCGAGAAGAACGGGGACAAGGTCCGGGCCAAGGCGGTGCCCGGCGCCGAGTGGGTGCAGGCCGATGCTTGCGAGGTCAGCGCGCTGGAGGAGGCCCAGCTGGCCACCTGCGACGTGGTCATCGCGGCCACCGGTGACGACAAGGCCAACCTGGTGGTGTCCCTGTTGGCCAAGACCGAGTTCGCGGTCGCCCGCGTGGTGGCCCGGGTCAAGGACCCGCGCAACGAGTGGCTCTACACCGAGGCCTGGGGGGTGGACGTCGCCGTATCCACCCCGCGGGTGCTGGCCGCCCTGGTCGAGGAGGCGGTCACCGTCGGCGACGTGGTCCGGCTGATGAGCTTCCGCAAGGGCGCCGCCAACCTCACCGAGATCACCCTGGCCGAGGACACGCCGTGGGTGGGCCGTGCGCTCCGGGAGGTCCCGCTGCCCCGGGAGACCGTGCTGACCGCGATCCTGCGTGGCGAGAGGGTCATCACGCCCACCCCCGACGAGCCCCTCGAGGCCGGCGACGAGCTGCTGTTCGTGATGCACAGCGACGTGGAGGACGAGCTGAAGCAGGTGCTCTGCGCCGACGGCGGCTGCTGAGCGGACCGGTCGGTCAGGCCGGGCGGTCCCCCGAGGCCTGGCCGGCCGGGCCAGCACCGGACGCCTGTCCCGCGGCACGGGCGTCACCGGGGGCGTCGGTGCGGTGCCGGTGCAGCCGGGCCACCACCCACAGTGTGACCACCAGCGCGATGCCGGTCACCGGCAGGCCCAGCACCAGCGACGCGGTGCCCAGCAGCTCCACCCGGTCCTGCCAGTACAGCAGTCCCTGCACGACGAACCGCACCACGAACGTCAGGGCCCACAGCAGGGTGAGCCAGGAGTAGGCGCGCACCATCCGGCGGTCGGTGCGCCAGTGCCGCTCGGCGACGGCGTCCGGTTCCCGGGGGGCGGGCCGGGCCGCGTCCGTCCGGTCGGCCGCCCGCTGACGCACCCGGCCGACCAGTCCGGTGCCCATGCTGCCGCGCAGCGAGTGCGAGGCCATCGTGCCCAGATGGCTGGGGGCCAGGAACTCGGCGACCACGCCCACCAGCGGCCAGCGCAGCGGGATGGATCCCAGCAGCACCACCCCGATCGCGGCGTTGCGGATCAACCCGGGCACGAAGAAGTTGCGGGCCTCACCGGACTGCCGGGCGATGAACACCGCGATGGCGACGCCGATCAGGCCGCTCGCCGCCTGCTGCACGCTCTCCCGGCGGACCAGCCGCAGGGCGAACACCAGCACTGCCGCCACCCCCGCCGCCCACACCCCGACGGTCAGCCCACCCAGGGAGTTGGCCACCACGAACGCCACGGTGGGCAGCGACACGTCGACCATCCCGCGCCAGCCGCCGAGCTGCTCCAGGACCAGGTGTCGGTCGAACCCCGGTGCTCCCCCGGACCCCCCGGATCCGTCGGCGCTCACCCGACGCCCAGCTCGTACCAGGGGTTGTAGATGACCTGGCGGCCCTCGAAGGAGGCGAAGCGCCCCCGGGCCGTGAGCGTGCGACCGGGCTCGATGCCGGGGATCCTGCGGCGCCCCAGCCAGACCAGCGTCACCGAGCCCGAGCCGTCGAACAACACGGCCTCCAGGGTCGGCACGGTCTCCCGCGGGGTGTAGACCACCGACGTGAGCCGCCCGGTCACCGCGACGACCTTGCCCTTCTGGCAGGCACTCACCGGCTCGCAGCCGGCGCTGGCCACGTCCGACTGCAGCTCCTGGGCGTCGATCGTGCGGTCGTCCGCGGTCAGCCGGTGCAGGGTGCGGGACAGCCAGCTCGTGGGACGGGTCTCGGTCACGGGACCAGCGTAGATCGGTCTGCCCGGGTCGTGCGGTGTCCGTCCAGCCAGGTTCGCGCCACGTCCCAGCCCACCCCGTCGACGTCGATCACCGACCGGTGGTCACCGGGCACCACGACCAGCTCGGCGGTGGGGTCGGCCACCACGTACCGCTCGCTCTGCTCCGGGACCACGGTGGTGTCACCGGCCGGATGCACGCACAGCACCGGCACCCCGGACGGCGCCAGCCGGGTCGGGGAAGCGGTGGCGTACCGGTCGGGCACCCGGGTCGGCTGGCCACCGAGGAAGGCGACCACCGCGCCGTCCCCCATGCCCTGGGCCGCCGCGCGCTCCAGGTCCAGCACGCCGGCCTGCAGCACGGCCGCCGTCACCCGGGTCCGCGGGGCGGCCCCGGGTGCGCCGGCCGGGAGCCGGTGCCGTGCGGCGGCCCACCCGGCCAGCTGGCCTCCGGCGGAGTGCCCCACGACGGCCAGCACGGCCAGGTCCAGCCGGTCCGCCTGGGGGAGCCCGGGGAGCAGGTCCAGCGCTGCCGCCACGTCCTGCAGGGTCTCCGGCCAGCCCCCGCCCGTGCCCACCCGGCGGTACTCCACGGCCACTGCGGCCCAGCCACGGGCAGCGAGGTCGGCGGCCAGCGGACGGGCCAGTTCCACGCCGTAGGCGGCCCGCCAGAAGCCACCGTGCAGCACCACCACCACCGGCGCCGGGCCGGTCCCGGCCGGCAGCGTGAGCTCCACGAACTGCTGCGGGTCAGCGCCGTAGTGGTGCGTGACCGGTACCGCTACCGGACTCCCGGGGCTCACGGTGCCGGGGTGGGCGGCTCGCCGCCGGCCTGCCGCGCCGCCGCCTGCTGGCGGGCCACCTGCTCGGCGGCCTGGGGCGGCAGCGTCATCGGCAGCTGCTCGCGCACCGGCATCGGCTCGGTCCCGCGGACCACCACGATGCCGCGGAAGGCCTCCTCCAGGGCCGCCCCCGCCTCGGGGGTCTCCGCCGCGGCGCCGCTGATCATCCCGCGCAGGAACCAGCGGGGGCCGTCCACGCCGATGAACCGGGTGGCCCGGCGCACCGCCGGGCCCACCTGCGTCTGCCCCGGCTGCGGCGGCGGGCTGGCCTGCACGTGGCCGGCCAGCTCCGGACCGAAGGGGCCCTCCCGCTCGGACAGCGCACCCCCCTGGCTGCTCGCGCTGGCGGCCAGGTCGGCCCGCACGCCGGCCCAGATGCCGTCGGCGCGCGGTGCGGCGAAGGCCGACACCTGCAGCAGCGAGTCCCCGTCGCGCAGGCTGGCGCCGATCACCTTCTGGCTGGCGTTCACGTCCACCCGCAGCTCCATGCCGGGGACCGCCGGCAGCCGCAGGGAGCCCAGATCGACCCGGGGCAGGCCGTCCTCGGGGGCGTCCGCCTCGTCCCAGGGGCCCTCGGTCCCGGGTACGTCCCGGGGCCGCAGTTGCGGCTCCGGGGGCACCCCCCGTTCCCGCACGCTGCGCTCGATCCGGTTCCGCCGCCGTCCGAACGGCATGTCAGGCCTGCCCCTCTGTCGTCCGTGCTGCTGGTTGCACTCCTGGTCGGGCTGTCTGCTGCGATCCCGCGGGCGTCCCCGCGACACCACCGGTCGACCCGTGCCCGCTGCTGCCCCGCTCGGTGGCCGGGAGCGTCGACACCGGGGTGAAGACCGCGCGCACGACCGGCTGCACGACGAGCTGGGCGACCCGGTCCCCCCGGCGCAGCCGGATCGTCTCCCGCGGATCGGTGTTGACCAGGTTCAACCGGATCTCCCCCCGGTACCCGGCATCCACCGTGCCCGGCGCGTTCACCAGGCTCAACCCGACCCGATGGGCCAGCCCGGAGCGGGGGTGCACGAAGCCGGCGTACCCCTCGGGGATGGCCACCGACACCCCGGTGCCGACCAGCGCCCGCTGGTGCGGGGCCAGCTCCACGTCCTCGGCGAGCGCGAGGTCCGCACCGGCGTCCCCGGGCAGCGCGTAGCGGGGCAGCACCGCGTCCGGGGTGAGCAGCACCGGCACGGTCACACCGGAGGGACCGGGCGGGGGGTCGGCAGACGGGTCGGGCACGGGGCGAGGCTAGTGCGCGTCCCGCCCGGACCGGCGGCGGTCAGCGACCGGCCGGGAGCGCGGCGCGCAGATCGGTCAACACCTTCTCCGCCAACCGGGCGGTGGCCTTCCGGTTGCTCCGGGCGGCCAGGGTGGCGCCGAGCAGCAGGGGCGCCGCGGAGGACACGTTGCGGGCCAGCCGGCGGGTCACCCGGCGGCGCAGCGCGGTGACCCCGGCAGCTCCCAGGGAGGCGATCAGACCGCCGCCGCCCGCGCCGGCGACCACCGCCCGCTGCTGGGTCCAGGCCGCCAGGTACGCGGCGGCCCGGGCACCCGGCTCGCCCGTGGCGGGCCGGCCGTGCAGCTCGTGCAGCTCGCCGATGAGCACCACCTCCACCGCGGCCACCAGGACGGTCTCGGCGCCCAGCTCCAGCGGCAGCGCGATCATCGAGGGCGGGGCGAACCACTGGGCGGCCGTGATCCCGCCGGTGGCTGCGCCGATCCCCGCGGTGAGCCGGGCGGAGCGGGCCACCAGCAGCTCGGCGATCTCGGCGTCGGTCCGCCCCTGGTGGGCGGCCCGGATCCGCTCCCGGTCCCGGATCGGCAACCGCGGCGCGGCGGCCCGCAGCAGGTCACCCAGCACCGCGCCGGGGTTCCAGCCACCCGCGGACCGAGCCCGCCCGGCGGCGTCCCCCACCCCGTCCCCCACGTCGTCGGCGTCGGGCGTGCCGGGCCCGCTGCGTACCGCGGAGGCGACGGCCATGACGGCGTCCCGCAGCGTGCGGGCCGCCCGGCCACCGGCCCCTGGCCGGGACCCGTCGTCGGCGACCTCGCGTTCCGCGAGCAGCCCGGCCACGGCGTCCGCGACGGCCCGGGCCGCCCGGCCCAGGCCGCCGGCGGGCGGCTGGTCCGGGTCGTCGACGTCCAGGACCGGCCGGGGACGCGGGACGTCCCGGGTCGGTCC
This sequence comes from uncultured Actinomycetota bacterium, assembly GCA_963759905.1. Taxonomy (GTDB): domain Bacteria; phylum Actinomycetota; class Actinomycetes; order Mycobacteriales; family Geodermatophilaceae; genus Klenkia. The sequence goes on along the minus strand of CAVXBD010000005.1, from coordinate 131,357 downwards.
GGTCCGCGGTGCTTCGCTGCTCATGCCGGCTCCTCCGTTGCTGACTGCACCTGCTGGCGCTACCCGGCCCGGCGCAGGCCTACCCGGCGGGCCGGGATCAGGCCTACCCGGCGGGCCGGGATCAGGCCTACCCGGCGGGCCGGGATCAGGCGCAGTCGCGGCAGATCAGCCGGTCGCCCTTGGTGGCGGCCAGCCGGCTGCGGTGGTGCACCAGGAAGCAGCTGGAGCAGGTGAACTCGTCCTCCTGCTTCGGCAGCACCCGGACGGTGAGCTCCTCGTTGGACAGGTCGGCGCCGGGCAGCTCGAGGGCCTCGTTGAAGTCGGTCTCGTCGACGTCGACCGAGGAGGACTGGGACTCCGCGCGGCGGGCCTTCAGCTCCTCCAGCGAGTCCTCGCCCAGCTCGTCGGCCTCGTTGCGGCGTGGGGCGTCGTAGTCGGTGGCCATGGGGTGCCCCTCTTCCTGGATCGGTGCGGGCGCGCACGGTGTGGCGTTCCCGCTCGGTGGTTCTCGTCGGCCGCCGCGGTGGGCGACCCGGAGGTCTGTGGTGGTGCACCGTCGCCGCCCCCCGCGGGCCGGCCCGGCGCCGGGACCCGCCAGGAGTCCCGTGCCCGGCCGGTGTCGACACCAGCAGCCCCCCAACGCGGCGGGAGCCGCGTTTGTGCCCGGGTGACCGGTCCTCCCGACGCCGCGCTGTCGCGCCGCGTCCGGGCACCCCGCGAGGGGGCGTCGACCGGGGTCGTCCGGGCCGGGGGCGCCAGAGGTTACCCTGCGCCGATGACCGCCGCCGTGGGTGCTGATCCTGGGGTCGTTGGCCCCTACCTGGCCACCGTGTTCGACGACGACCGCTGGCGACGGGTCGACCTCGACCTGATCGCCGCAGGCATGTCGAACCTCACGTATGTGGTGACCCCGCAGGGTGGTCCGGCCTCCGACGCGGTCATCCTCCGCCGGCCGCCCACCGGCGCCGTGCTGGCCACCGCGCACGACATGGCCCGGGAGCACCGGGTGATCAGCGCGCTGGGCGCCACCCCCGTGCCGGTCCCCCGCACGCTGCACCTGTGCACCGACAGCTCGGTGCTGGGCGCGCCGTTCTACGTGATGGAACGGGTGGTCGGGGTGCACGTGGTGGACCGGCTGCCGGACGGGTACGCCGACACCCCCGAGGAGCGCCGCCGGATCGCCGACGGGCTGATCGACGTGCTGGCCGACCTGCACGCCGTGGACCCTGCCGCGGTGGGACTCGGGGACTTCGGCCGCCCGGAGGGCTTCCTGGCCCGCCAGGTGCGGCGGTGGACCACCCAGTGGGAAGCCACCCGGGACACCGACCGCCCCGACCTGGACGCGCTGGCCGCCCGGCTGGCCGCCACGGTCCCCGTCACCGCCCGCTCCGGGATCGTGCACGGGGACTACCGGATGGACAACTGCCTGCTGGACCCGGAGACGCCGGGCCGGGTCCGGGCGGTGCTGGACTGGGAGATGTCCACCCTGGGTGACCCGCTCACCGACCTGGGCATGCTCTTCGTCTACTGGCCGCAGGCCGGGGAGGACCGCGGGGTGGCGCTGTCGGCGGTGACCACGCTGCCCGGCTTTCCCACCCGCGCCGAGGTGGCCGAGCGCTATGCCGCCCGCAGCGGCACCGATCTGGGTGACCTGTCCTGGTACGTCGGGTTCGCCTACTTCAAGTTCGCCTCGATCCTGGCCGGCATCGTCGCCCGGTCGGCGGCCGGTGCGATGGCGGGCAAGGACGCCTCCGGGTACGCCGACAAGATCGGGCCCTGCGTAGCGCTGGGACGCGCCGCGCTCGACGACGGTGCGATCTGAGCCGGCGCGGGCGCACTAGAGTCGGACCCGTCGAGAGCCCCAGCCCCACCGTCGGCGGGGCCGCCCGAGTGGAGCGCAGTTGAGCGAGTCCCGTCCTCCGGTGCGCGCCCGCAGCGACCGTCGGCCGATCCCCCCGCTGGTGTTCCTGCTGGTGCTGGCCCTGGCCGCGCTGGGCGTGTGGTGGAACGTGCTGCGGACCGCCGAGAACGCCGACCAGGCGCAGGCCGCGGCCTGCACCACCGCCGCGCAGGCCCCTCCGTCGCTGGACCCCACCACGGTGGACCTGCGGGTGTTCAACGCCACCGACACCCCGGGGCTGGCGCAGACGGTGGCCAGCACCCTGCAGTCGCGGGGCTTCGTCGTCTCCGAGGTCGCCAACGACTCCAGCGGCCGGGAAGTGACCGGGGTGGGCGAGCTGCGGCACGGGCCGCGCGGCAACGACGCCGCGGCGTTCACGCACCTGTTCCTGCCCGGTGCCGGGGACTTCGTGGACACCCGGGCCAGCTCGACCGTCGACGTCGTCATCGGCCCGGAGTTCACCGAGCTGGCCACCAGCGACCAGGTGGCTGCCCTGCTGGCGCCGGCGGCCAGCGCCTCGGCGGCCTGCTGACGCGGTTCCCTGCTGGCCCTGCTCAGGCGTGCGCCCGCGCCACCAGGGCCAGGAAATCCGCCTCGATCGCGGGGGGTACGACGGTGACCATGGGGTCGCCAGTCCCGTACCCGGTGGTCACCGCCACCAGCAGCCCGGCCTCGGACGCGATCAGGTCGGCAGCGGCGTGGTCCCACGGCTTGAGGTCCAGCTGGTAGAACGCGTCCACCCGGCCGGCCGCGGCCAGGCAGATCTCCACCGCCGCCGAACCCCAGCGCCGCACGTCCCGCACCTCGGGCAGCACCCGGGCCAGCACCTCGCCCTGCCGGGTGCGGATGTCGGTGCGGTAGGCGAACCCGGTGGCCACCAAGGTCCGGGCCAGGTCGACCGGTGCCGAGCACCGCAGCGAGGTGGTCACGCCGCCCCGGGTGGACCAGGCGCCGGCACCGCGGCGGGCGGCGAAGGTCTCCCCGGTCGGCACGTCGACCACGACGCCAGCCTCGGTGATGCCGTCGACCTCGGCCGCGATGCACACCGCGTAGGACCCCAGGCCGTAGAGGAAGTTCACCGTCCCGTCGATCGGGTCCACGATCCAGCGGACCCCGCTGCTCCCGGTGCGCGCGGCCCCCTCCTCGCCCAGCACCCCGTCGTCCGGGCGGGCGGCCAGCAGCCGGTCCACCACCAGCCGCTCGCACGCCCGGTCCACCGCGGTGACGACGTCCACCGGGCTGGTCTTGGTGTCCACCTCGTCCGCGGCGGAGGCCGCGCCGGCCGCGACCAGCGCGGCCGCCTCCCCGGCGGTGGCCAGGGCCAGCGCCAGGAGCTGGGCGGACAGGTCGCTGGGCTGCGGGATGCTCACGTGGGGTGATCCTGCCGGAGGCGGTGCTGCCCGGCAGCGGCGGAGATCACTAGCCTGACGCCGTGCAGGGCTTCGGAGTGGACGTCGGTGGCAGCGGCATCAAGGGATGCCTGGTCGACCTGGAGCGGGGTGAGCTCATCGGCGAACGGGTCCGGATCCCCACCCCGCAGCCGGCGATGCCCGACCCGGTCGTCGACGTGATCGGCGACATCGTCGGCCGGTTCGGCTGGGAGGGCCGGGTGGGGGTCACCTACCCGGGGGTCATGAAGAGCGGGGTGGCCTTCACCGCCGCCAACATGGACCCCAGCTGGATCGGCACCGACATGGCCGCCGGGGTGGCGAGCAGGATCCCGGGCACCGTGCAGACGCTCAACGATGCCGACGCCGCCGGGCTGGCCGAGATGGCCTACGGCGCCGGCAAGGGTCAGCGTGGCCTGGTGCTCATGCTGACCTTCGGCACCGGGATCGGCAGCGCGCTGTTCATCGACGGCCGGCTGGTGCCCAACACCGAGTTCGGGCACATCGAGGTGGACGGCGAGGACGGCGAGAAGGCCGCCTCCGCCGCGGCCCGCGACCGGGAGGACCTCAGCTACCCGGACTGGGCCCGGCGGGTGGACCGCTACCTGGAGGTGCTCGAGCGCGGGCTGTGGCCGGACCTGATCGTCGTCGGCGGCGGGGTGAGCAAGAAGGCGCACAAGTGGGTGCCGCTGCTGTCCACCCGGACCCGGGTGGTGCCCGCCCAGCTGCTCAACGACGCCGGGATCGTGGGTGCCGCACTGGCTGCCGAGCAGCACATCGGCCAGTAACGGCCCCGTTGCCCGCGGGGCTCCCCGAGGGGGGCGCGGCTGCGGTTGCTGACCTGGCCCGTCACCGTCGTTACAATGATGTGGCGCCCGCCCGTCACGGCCCAGACGGACAGACATCCCCCGCACCCCAGCCGGTCAAACACGATCCCCGGCCGCCGGTGCGGGACCCCCTGTGCACACCGGACACAGGGGCCGCTGCCGGGGGTCACACCGCCCCCCGGGAACGCACCGCAGTACGGGAAGGAACCTGAGTGCCCGCCGCCAAGCCCGCCGCCACCAAGGCCGCAGCGAAGTCCGCAGCAACCACCGCCACCGGCCCGGCCCCGCGGACCCCGGCCAAGGCAGCCGCGCGCACCAAGCCGACGATCACCGCCTCGCCCGACACCGTCCCGGACGCCGGGCCCGTGCTCACCGCCGTCGCGGATGCGGCCCCGGTCGTCGTCGCCGGCAAGGGGGGGCTGACCCTCGACGAGGGTGCCGTCGTCGGCACGGACGGGGTGTCCGAGACCGACGACAAGAGCGATGACAAGGCCGAGGACAAGGCCGAGGACAAGGCCGACGACAAGGCCGGTTCCACCGAGTTCGAGTGGGACGACGAGGAGGAGAGCGAGGCCCTGCGCCAGGCGCGCAAGGACGCCGAGCTCACCGCGTCCGCGGACTCGGTCCGCGCCTACCTCAAGCAGATCGGCAAGGTCGCGCTGCTCAACGCCGAGGAGGAGGTGGACCTGGCCAAGCGGATCGAGGCCGGGCTCTACGGCTCCGAGCGGCTGCGGCAGGTCGAGGACGAGGGCCAGAAGCTCACCCCGCAGATGCGGCGTGACCTGAACTGGATCGTCCGGGACGGCGAGCGCGCCAAGAACCACCTGCTGGAGGCCAACCTGCGGCTGGTGGTGTCGCTGGCCAAGCGCTATACCGGCCGCGGCATGGCGTTCCTGGACCTGATCCAGGAGGGCAACCTGGGGCTGATCCGCGCGGTGGAGAAGTTCGACTACACCAAGGGCTACAAGTTCTCCACCTACGCCACCTGGTGGATCCGGCAGGCGATCACCCGGGCGATGGCCGACCAGGCCCGCACCATCCGGATCCCGGTGCACATGGTCGAGGTCATCAACAAGCTCGGGCGCATCCAGCGCGAGCTGCTCCAGGACCTGGGCCGCGAGCCCACCCCGGAGGAGCTGGCCAAGGAGATGGACATCACCCCGGAGAAGGTGCTGGAGATCCAGCAGTACGCCCGGGAGCCGATCAGCCTGGACCAGACCATCGGCGACGAGGGCGACAGCCAGCTCGGGGACTTCATCGAGGACTCCGAGGCCGTGGTGGCCGTCGATGCGGTCAGCTTCACCCTCATGCAGGACCAGCTCACCAGCGTCCTGCAGACGTTGTCCGAGCGGGAGGCCGGTGTGGTCCGGCTGCGCTTCGGCCTCACCGACGGCCAGCCGCGCACGCTGGACGAGATCGGGCAGGTCTACGGGGTCACCCGGGAGCGGATCCGGCAGATCGAGTCCAAGACGATGTCCAAGCTGCGGCACCCCAGCCGCTCCCAGGTGCTGCGGGACTACCTGGACTAGTCCCGCGCCCCCGCTCGACGGGCCCCGACCGGCACCCCCGGTCGGGGCCCGTCGGCGCCTGTGGGTCGCCTCTCACCCGGTAGCAGCAGACGGCTCCGTGTGGGACGCCGCCGGGCGGGTATCGGCGTAGCGTGGGTGTCGTACACGAGAGCGGCGGACCCACAGCCGGCCTGACGGTCGGTGACCGACAGCACCACCAGCACGCGTCCCACGAACGACCGAGCACGAACGACCGAGCACGACCGAAGGCCAGTGACGTCCCCCTGCTCACCCGCTCCACCCAGGTCCACCGGTATCCGACAGACCGCGATCGGCGCGTCGGTCACCACGTGGACCGGATCGGGAACACTCGGGGCCATCCTGGCGCTGTGCAGGAGGCCGATCCGCAAGCGCGGGTCCGTGCGGTAGAGAGCGAGTGATGACCAGATGACACAGACCCTGACGACGAGCCCGCCCACCGACGACCTGGTCGTTCCCTTCCACTGCGACCGCTGTGGCGCCCTGGCGAAGGTCCGGGTCGTGCTTCCTAGTGGGAGCGATCTCGTGTTCTGCGGGCACCACGCCCGCGAGTACGACGCCAAGCTGCGCGACATCGCCGTCGACATCATCGACGCCGACAGCGAGCAGCCCGTCGCGACCTGATCGAGACGCTATCGTCGCGCACAGCGATGGAGCTCTCACCTGACGACGCCGTCGGTGCTCCCCTCCCCCTCGGGGACGAGCACCGGCGGCGTCGTCGTATCCCGGGCGGGTGCCCCGGGCGGATCGAGTCGGAGACCACCTGATGAGCGACCCCACCCCGCCCGGTGCCCAGCCGCGCGAGGACCTGAACGACCCGGAACGCCCGCAGGACCCGGGCGCACCGGGGGCGAGTGCCCCGGGCGACGGGGCGACCCGCCCCGGGGACGCCGACGGCGCCGACGACCGCACCGAGCGCCTGATGCCCGACGGGACCGTCGGCTCGGCTCGACCCAGCGCCCCCCGGGTGGTGGCCCGACCCGGGGCACCGGCCGGGTCGTCGGGTGCGAAACCCCCAGCGCCGGCCACACCCAGCGGTCCGCCCCCGCGCCGGCGGTCCCGGGACGAGGACAGCCCTCCCCCGCTGCCGGTCGAGCAACTGCCCACCAGCGAGCTGGCCGCGTCCCGCCCGGTCGCCGAGGGCGCGCACGCCCCCGAGGACACCCACGTCCCCGAGGACACCCAGCCCCCCGTGGGCAGTCGGTCCCCCGAGGACACCGAGGACACCGTCACGCGATCCGACGACCCGTCCGATCTGGAGACCACGCTGGTCGTGCCGGCCGCGGTCGTGCCCCGCGACCTGTTCGACGACGTGCCGGGTGGACCCGCGGCGGCGCAGGAGGGCGGGACGGCCGGTTCCATCGACGACGACAGCTCGGCCGCGGCCCACGTCGAACCACCTGACGGACCCCATGACGGGGCCCACGACGGGGGCCATGACGAGGCCCACGACGAGGCCCACGACGACGCGGCGACCCGGGGCGACCGTCGGGCGCGGGCCGGGTGGCGCCGGCCCGCCCTCCTGGCGCCGTTGGGCGTGCTCCTGGCGTTGGGTGTCACCTACGCCGTGGACCTGGTGGCAGCCGGGTCGGACGTGCCGCGGCACACCGTCGTGGCCGGGGTCGACATCGGCGGACTGTCCCCGGCGGCGGCCGGTGCGGTCCTCACCGAGCAGCTGGCCCCACGCGTCGTCACCGACCACGTGATCGTCGCCGACGGCGTGCAGGGCACGCTCTCCCCGGCCACGGCCGGGATCACCCTGGACGTGGACGGCACGGTGCAGGCCGCCTCCGGTCAGCCGCTGAACCCGTGGACCCGGCTGGTCTCGCTGGTCACCGACCGGACGGTCGACCCGGTGATCACCGGGGACGAGACCGCACTGGACGCCCAGCTCGAGCAGTTCGCCGGGACCGTGGACCGGGCTCCCAGCGACGCCACCATCGCACTGGACGGGACCGCCGCCGCCGCCGTCCCCGCCGTCACCGGTCGCACCCTGGACCGGGCCGGGTCGGCCGACGCGGTCACCGCGGCGCTGGCCTCCGGTGGGGACCCCAGCACCCCGATCGAGCTGCCGGTGGACACCACCGACGTGCTGGTGCACGAGGACGCGGCGCAGCGGGCGCTGGAGGAGACGGTCACCCCGGCGCTGTCCGCGCCGATCGGCGTGGTCAGCGACGACGGGACGACCTCGGCGGAGCTCAGCCCCGAGGGCATCGCCGCCGCGCTGACCTTCACCGGTGAGCCGGATGGCAGCCTGGCGGTGGGCCTGGACCCGGCCGGCCTGCAGGCCGCGCTGGGGGACCAGCTCGGGGAGTTCGGCGTCCCCGCGAAGGACGCCACCTTCCAGATCAGCGGGGACTCGATCGCCGTGGTGCCGTCGGTGGACGGCACCGGTATCGACCCTGCCGCCCTCGCCGACCAGCTCCGCCCGGCACTCACCCAACCCGCGCCGCGGCAGGTGACGGCCAGCCTGGGCCCGGTCCCCGCCGACTTCACCACCGAGGAGGCGAACGCGCTGGGCGTGGTGGAGAAGGTCAGCAGCTTCACCACCACCTTCACCAGCCAGGCCAGCGGGACCAACATCCGGGTGGTCGCCGCGGAGGTCGACGGTGCGCTGGTGCTGCCCGGTGAGACCTTCAGCCTGAACGGCTACACCGGTCCGCGCGGCGAGGCCCAGGGTTACGTGCCTGCCGGGGTGATCAACAACGGCGAGTTCACCCAGGCCGTGGGGGGTGGCATCAGCCAGTTCGCCACCACGATGTTCAACGCCATGTTCTTCGCCGGGCTCGAGGACGTGTTCCACAAGCCGCACAGCTACTACATCAGCCGCTACCCGGCGGGTCGCGAGGCCACCGTGTACTACGACTCGATCGACCTGAAGTGGCGCAACGACAGCCCGACCGGCATCTACGTGCAGGCCGTCTGGACGCCGAACTCGATCACCGTGACGTTCTGGGGCACCCAGCGGTACGACATCTCCTCGGTGAGCAGCGACCGGTACAACGTCCGGACGCCGGTGGTGCAGGAGAAGCCCGACGACGGCTCGTGCTCCCCGCAGGCCGGGGCGAACGGCTTCGACATCACCGTCACCCGGATCTTCAGCGACCCGACGACGGGGGCCCGGCTGGACACCGAGGACTTCCAGACCCGGTACGCCGCGGAGCCGGTGATCCGCTGCGTGCCGGTGGCGCCGGCCACGCCGGAGAGCACCGCACCGGCCACCCCGGCCCAGCCGACCGCCCGCCGTCCCCGCCGCGCCCCCCGCCCGGGGGTGCCGGGCTGACCCGTCCGGGTGGGCGGGTCGGCGCCCCGCAGCGCCACCCCGTGCACACTGGTGGGGTGGCGACGGTCCTGCCCTCGGGCTCATCGGCGGCTGCCGGTGACCTGCAGGGTCCCGGTCGCCCCTCCGTCGACGACGATCCCGCGCGCGACGACGACGGTCGGGCCACCGTGGCAGACCTGGCTGCGGTGTCGGCGGTGCAGGACGACGATCCCGCCCGGGACGTCGACCCCGCACCCGAGCGGCCGTCCTGGCATCCCCGGGACGTGCTGGCCCGGTGCCCCGCAGTCATCCGGGTGCCGCTGCAGGTGCTGGGCCACGCCGTCGCGAAAGCCTGGCGGGATCGGATCCTCGGGCTGTCCGCGGAGGCGTCGTTCTGGCAGGTGCTCTCGGTGCCGCCGCTGCTGATCGGGCTGCTGGGCTCGCTGGGCTACCTGGGTGACTGGATCGGCCAGGACGCGGTCACCGAGATCGAGAACCGGCTGGTGCAGCTGGCCTCGGAGGCCCTCACCCCCGGCGTGGTGGACAGTCTGGTGAAGCCGACGCTGACCGACATCCTGGGGTCCGGGCGGCTGGACATCGTCAGCCTGGGCTTCCTGCTGTCGCTGTGGGCCGGGTCGTCGGCGACGGCGACGTTCGTGAACACCATCGTGATCGCCTACGACCAGCGTGATGTCCGCGGGCCGATCCGCACCCGGCTGATGGCCCTGGTGGTGTTCGTGATCGGCCTGATCGTGGGCGTGCTGAGCCTGCCGCTGCTGGTGCTGGGGCGCACCGCGATCGTGGGCCTGCTGCCGGCCCGCTGGCAGGACACCGCCACCCTGCTGGTGAACGCGGTGTACTGGCCGGTCGTGCTGGTACTGCTGATCCTGGTGCTGACGACGCTGTACCACGTCACGCTGCCCCGGCGGCTGCCGTGGCTGCGGCACCTGCCGGGGGCACTGTTCGCGGTGGCGTTCTTCCTCGGCGCCTCGCTGGTGCTGCGCACCTACGTGGCCGACATCCTCACCACGGCGCTGCCCTACGGCGCGCTCGCGGCCCCGATCGCGGCGCTGCTGTTCTGCTTCTTCCTGGGCATGTCGATCCTGCTGGGCGCCGAGCTCAACGCCACCGTGGAGGCGCGGTGGCCGGCCCGGCACCGCCGGCACGAGCGGCACCGGCGCCGCCGCCGGGCGGCCAAGATCGAGCTGGAGGCCCGCAAGCTTGGTCTCCGATGAACGGTGACCTGGAGGAACGGCCTGGTCGCAGGCCCCGAGGCGCGGAGCGCCGGCTCGGGGGCGACCAAGTCCTTCACTTCTTGAGCTGGGCGTAGACCTCCTTGCACGGCTCGCACACCGGGCTGCCGGGCTTGGGGCTCTTGGTCACCGGGAAGATCTCCCCGCACAAGGCCTCCACCATGGTGCCCATGACCGCGCTCTCGGCGATCTGGTTCTTCTTCACGTAGTGGAAGACCTCCGGGGACTTGTCCGTGGTCGAGTCGCGGACGTCGGGACGCTCGAGGATCTCGGTGCTCACGGTGGGACTCCCTGCAGGTCGTGGGGGCGGGGGGCGGGCCGCACCGGAGGGGGAGACCTCGGGCGCGCGAACCCACCCCCCATGATGACAGGGTGATCGTCCCCTCCCCCACCCCCACGGCACCGGTGCTCTCCCCCGAGGTCGGCGAGGCACTGGCGGCCGGCCGGCCGGTGGTCGCTCTGGAGAGCACCCTGCTGGCCCACGGCCTGCCGCGGCCGGACAACCGGGCGGCCGCCGACCGGGTCGAGGCCGCAGTCCGCACCGGGGGCGCGGTCCCGGCCACCATCGCGGTGCTGGACGGCGTGCCGCACGTGGGCCTGACCGCCGCCGAGGTGGACCGGGTGTGCGCCGACCCGCACCTGGCCAAGCTGGGCGTCCGGGACCTGCCGGTCGCCGCGGCGCTGGGGGTCAGCGGGGCCACCACGGTGTCCAGCACCGCCCTGCTGGCCGCCGCGGCCGGGATCGGCGTCTTCGCCACCGGCGGGCTGGGCGGGGTGCACCGGCAGTCCCAGGACACCTTCGACGAGTCCGCGGACCTGGTCGCGCTGGCCCGCACCTCGATCGTGGTGGTCTGCGCTGGCGTCAAGTCGATCCTGGACGTACCCGCCACCCTGGAGCGGCTGGAGACGTTGTCGGTCACGGTCGTGGGCTACCGCACCCGGCGGTTCCCCGGCTTCTACGTCGCCGACTCCGGCCACGGCCTGGACTGGCAGGTCGACGACGCCGCGAGCGCCGCCCGGGTGTTCGCCGCCCGCCGCGCACTGGCCCCGGGAGCAGTGGTGGTGGCCAACCCGCTGCCCGCCGAGGAGCAGCTGGACCCGGCCTTGCACGACCGGGTCATCGCCGGCGCGCTGGATGCGGCGGACGCCGCCGGGGCCCGCGGCAAGGACGTCACCCCGTTCGTGCTGGGACACCTGCACGAGGCCAGCGGCGGTGCGACGCTGGCCGTCAACATCCGGTTGGTGCTGCGCAACGCCGAGCTGGCCGGTGCCATCGCCGCCGAGCTCGTCGCGCTGGGCTGAGGGATGGTGACCGCGCAGACCGCCCGGCCCCAGGTGGTGGTGGTCGGGGACGTGTGCACCGACGTCGTCGCCGTGCTGGGCGGTGTACCCGCCCCCGGCTCGGACCGGCCGGCCACCATCCGCAGCCGCGGGGGCGGCGCCGGGGCCAACGTGGCCGCGCACCTGGCCGCACTGGGCACGACGGTGACGCTGGTGGGCTGCGTCGGGGACGACCCCGCCGCTGCCGGGCTGGCCGGCGAGCTGGCGGCCGGCGGGGTGCGGCTGGCGCTGCGAACCGTGCCGGGTGCGGGCACCGGCACGATCGTGAGCCTGGTGGAGCCCGGCGGGCAGCGCAGCATGCTGGCCGACCGGGGCGAACCTGGCGCTGCAGCCTGGCGACATCCCCGCCCTGGTGCCTCCGAGCCACCTGCACCTGTCCGGCTACAGCCTGCTCGACCCCGGCCCTCGGGCAGCCGGACTGGCCGCGCTGGCCGCCGCGCTGGGTGCCGGGTGCACCGTGTCGGTGGACCCTGCCTCGACCGGCCCGTTGGCCCGCTACGGCATCCGGCGATGGCTGGCCGACACCGCCGGCGCGACGCTGCTGCTCCCCAATGCCGAGGAGGCCGAGCTGCTCACCGGCTGTGCCGATCCGGTGGACGCCGCCCGGGCGCTGGCCCGGCGGCACCCGGTGGTCGCGGTCAGCCTGGGCGCCGACGGCGCGCTCTGGGCGTCCGGGGCCGAGGTGGCGCACCGCGCGGCGCACGAGGCGGACGTGCTGGACACCACCGGTGCCGGGGACGCCTTCGCGGCCGGTCTGCTGTCGGTGTGGGTGGCCGCAGGCGGGCGGCCGGACCCGCTCGCCGCGCTGGACGCCGGGCTGGCGGCCGCCGCTCGGGTGGTCACCCGCACCGGGGCGCGCTGACCGTCCCGGGCGATGGCGACGCGCTCAGGCGTCGATGACCCGCCCGCTGCCGGCCCGGCTCTCCAGGATCCGGTCCGGCGCCGGCACCGTGTACCGGTTCACGTCCAGCTTCTTCTTCGGCGGACGGTCGTTGGCCATGACCACCGCGATCCAGGGCAGTACGGTGCCCAGCACCGCAAAGACCGCCATCAACCAGAGCACCTGGTAGAAGGCCGCCGCCAGGATCAGGCTGACCATGCGGATGCCCATGGTGATCACGTAGCGCTTCTTGCGGGCCGCGTGCTGGTCGGCACGACTGGGCTCGGCCTCGGTGATGAGGACCGGCTCGCTGCTGTGCATGTGCTGCTGGCTCGAGGCCACGGACACCCTTCCCTGTCGCCGGCCGGGTGGTGGGGTGACGCGGGTCGGCGTCGTCGTCGTCAGGCGACCGGCCCCCGGAACGTCCCGGCTCTGGCGTCCATCGTGCCACCGCGTCGACCGCCGCGCAGGGGTCTGGGGAAAGTATCGCTTCCGCTGGTCGTCAGCGGCGTCCGCGGGCCTCCTTGGCCTCCTTGGCCGCGGCCTTGACCTGCTGCTTGGTGGCTCGGACCTCGGCCAGCGAGGCCGGGTCGGTGATGTCGGCCACGGAGCGGCGGCAGCCCTCCTCGCCGTAGGCGCCGGCGGCCTCCCGCCACCCGGCCGGGGTCACGCCCAGCTGCTTGCCCAGCAGGGCCACGAAGATCGCCGCCTTCTGGGCGCCGAACCCCGGCAGCTCCCCCACCCGGCGCAGCAGGGTCGCACCATCGGGGGCGTCGGCCCACACCGCTTCGGCCGAGCCGTCGTAGCGGGAGACGAGCACCCGGGCCAGTTCCTGGGCGCGGGTGGCCATCGACCCGGGGTAGCGGTGCAGGGCCGGGGGTCCCTGGAAGTGCGCCAGCAGGGTGGCTGCCGGCAGGTCGGCCAGCGCCTGCGGGGTCAGCTCCCCCATCCGGTCGGCCAGCACCCGGGGTGCGGCGAAGGCGCGCTCCAGCGGCACCTGCTGGTCCAGCAGCATGCCCAGCAGCAGCGCGAACGGGTCACGGGACAGCAGCTCGTCGGCAGCCGGGTCCTGGGCGATGCGGAGGGCGGGCATTCCCGAGATGGTGCCGGACGGCCGGTCCTCCGCAACCGGCCGCCGCCTGGGGCCCTGTACTCGGTGGCCGGTCCGCGGCATCCTGGGGGGATGGTCCGGTATGGCCAGTACTGTCCGATCGCCCTCGGCGCCGAGGTGCTCGCCGAGCGGTGGACGCCGATCATCCTGCGCAACCTCATGGTCGGGTGCGCGCGGTTCGGGGAGATCCTCGACGGCGCACCGGGCCTGTCCCGGTCGGTCCTCGCCCAGCGGCTGCGCAGCCTGGAGAGCGACGGCGTCGTCACCCGGAGCGGCACTGGGGCCGGCACCCGCTACGCGCTCACGCAGGCAGGCCGGGAGCTGGCCGACGTCGTGCTGGCCCTCGGCCGGTGGGGAGCGCGGTGGCGGGAAACCCTGCCTGAGCACCACGACCCCTATCTCATGCTCTGGACCCTCTCCCGCCTCGTCGATCACTCGCGTGCGCCCCGGGCACGGGTCCTCGTCCGCTTCGACCTCGCGGGCGGCGGGAGGCCGGACCGGTACTGGTTGCTCGTGAGCCCGGGCGGCAGCGAGGTCTGCGTCAGCCACCCGGGAGGGGACGAGGACGGCGTCGTGGCTACCGCCCCGGACTGGCTCTACCGGTGGCACACCGGCCATGTCGGCCTGGGTGCGGCGATCCGGGCCGGCGGCATGCGCGTGACGGGGCCTCCCTGGTTGCACCGGCTGCTGGCCGAGTGGGGGGCACTCAGTCCGTTCGCCCGGATGAGGCCGGCGAGCGCGGGGCAACGGGAAAGCGCCTGACCGCTCCCGTGCCGCGGCAGCGGTTCGATGTCCGGACTTCCCCGGGGGGCGTGCCGGCGGTTGGCTGGTGGTCCTTCCGGATCACCAGGACTGGAGGTCAGGTCATGAGCGGACACCCGACCGAGCAGACATACACGCTCTCCGCCCGGGCGGCGGAGTTCTACGAGTCCACTTTCGTCCCGGCACTGTTCCGACCCTGGGCCGAGCGCCTGGCCGATGCCGCAGCCCCGCACCCGGGGCTGGCCATCGCCGACGTGGGGTGCGGCACCGGCATCGTCGCGCGGACCCTCGCCCAGCGCGTCGACCGTGCTGCCGACCCCGACCGCCTCAGCGGGTCGATCACCGGCGTCGACCCCAACCCCGCGATGCTCGACGTCGCACGTCGGTTACGACCGGACCTCACCTGGGTGGAGGGCGGGGCCGCAGCACTGCCCCTGCGGGACGCCTCCGCCGACCTGGTGACCTGCCAGGCCGCGCTCATGTTCTTCCCGGACCGGGTTGCCGCCCTCCGCGAGATGGCCCGGGTCGCCACCCCCACCGGCCGGGTGGTGCTGCACGTCCCGGGCCGGCTGGAGAACAGCGCGGGGTACGCCGCGCTGTCCGGCGTCGTCGCCCGGCACGCCGGGGATGCGGCGCAGCGACTGCTGGCCGGCTACTTCGCTGCCGGAGATCCCGACGAGCTCCACGACGACCTCTCGGCCGCCGGCCTCGCGGTCGAGACGTTCGAGACCTGGCTGGGAGCGACGCGGCTGGACTCGATCGACACGTTCGTGTCGGTCGAGCTGCTGCCGATCGCCGACGGGGTCGGCCCGGAGGCACGGGGTCGGATCGTGGCCGACTGCCGTACGACGCTGGCTCCCTTCACCAACCCGGACGGCGTCATCGCCGCGCCGATCGAAGCCCACCTCATCACGGCCTCGGTGCGACGGTGACGGGCGCGGGGGCCTGACCCTGGAGGCGGCTCTGCGGCTGTTCACCGGCAACGACGAGCGCTCCTCGCCGACCGAGCCGACCGAGCCGTGCGCGCCGTCGACGACGTGGTGGTCGACGCTCGCGGCAGGTCCAGCACGTCGCGGGCGATCATTCGCTCTGACTAGCTGGGCACCCGGCCCGCGCCCGGGGAATGGCGACCCTCGGTGTCGCTGAGCCGGGCCAGGCCGTCGAGGATGAGGTCGAGTCCGAACTCGAACTCGGCGCCGTAGTCGTAGCCGGGTTGCAGGACGTGGTCGGCGGTCAGCTCGGCCAGGTGCGGGTACTCGCCGGCGGGGAACTGCGCCAGGATCTGCTGCGCGACCTCCACGGTCTGCTCGGGGGTGTCGAAGGGCAGGCTGCGCTCCTGCAGCGCGAACCCGTAGAGGTAGCTGTCCACGACCGAGAAGGCGTGCGCGGCCAGCACGACGGAGAAGCCGGCAGAACGCAGGCACCCGAGGACCGCGTCGTGGTGGCGGAGCGTCGACGGCCCCGGGGTGGTGCGTGACTCCATGAAACGGATCGCCCAGCCGTGCCGGGACAGCACGCGGCGCGCGGACAGCGCGCGCCGTCGCATCGCCGGCCGCCAGTCGGCACCCGCCGCCGGGAGCTCGATCTCGCTGAAGACGACGTCGATCATCCCGTCGAGCAGCTGTTCCTTGTTGCCGACGTGGTGGTACAGCGACATCGCCTCCACCCCCAGCGCCTCGCCCAGCTTGCGCATGCTCAGCGACTCCGACCCGCTCGCGTCGGCCAGGGCGACGGCGGCCAGCAGCACCCGCTCGCGGCTGAGCGGGGTGCGCCGAGCTCGATCTCCCGCGCGGGTCGTCACGTGCGCCTCCTCGTGTCCTGGTGTCGTCGTGCCCCTGAGGCCTTGACAACCTTACGCCGTAAGAGAAGCCTTGCGCCACCGGCGCCCTTACGGCGTAAGGCACGACGACAGGAGGACGACGATGTCCACGACCCCGCTCGGCCACATCGGGACCCGGCCCTGGGCGGCCGCCGGCACATCCATGCGGGCGGTCGTGCAGGACCGCTTCGGTCCCGAGCCCGAGGACGTCCTCACGCCCACCGAGACCGACCCGCCCGTCCCCGACCGCGGTCAGGCGCTGGTCCGGGTGCGCGCGGCCAGCGTGGACCGGGGCACCTGGCACATCATGGCCGGGCTGCCCTACCCCGTTCGTCTCGTCGGCTTCGGTCTCCGCCGCCCCCGGTATGCCAACCCGGGCCGCAGTCTGGCCGGGACGGTCGTGGCCGTCGGACCCGGTGTCTCCGGTCTCGCGCCGGGTGACGACGTGTTCGGCATCGGTGCCAGCACCTTCGCCGAGTACGCGGTCGCCGACACGGGCACGCTGGCCCGCAAGCCGGCGGCGCTGACCTTCGAGCAGGCGGCCGCCGTCCCCGTCTCGGGCGTGACGGCCCTGCAGGCCGTCCGCGACCACGGGCACGTCCAGGCCGGTGACCGGGTGCTGGTCCTCGGCGCCTCCGGTGGCGCCGGTAGCTTCGCGGTCCAGATCGCGAAGGCACTCGGGGCCGAGGTCACCGGTACGGCCAGCACGGCCAAGCTGGACCTGATCCGCTCCCTGGGGGCCGATCACGTGCTGGACCACACCGACCTGGACATCGCCGACGGTGGGCCCCGGTTCGACGTCATCATCGACACCGGGGGCAACGGCCGGCTGCGCCACCTGCGACGCGCCCTGGCCCCGCACGGACGCCTGGTCATCGTCGGCGGGGAGACCTCCGGGCGGTTGCTGGGCGGCAGCGGCCGCCAGATCCGGGCCACCCTGCTGTCCCCGTTCGTCTCCCAGACGCTCGGCACGTTCCTCAGCAAGGAGAACGCCGCCGACCTGACCGCGCTCGCCGAGCTCGCAGCCCGCGGCGTGCTCACCCCCGCGGTCGACCGGACCTACCCGCTCGCCGAGACCGCCGCGGCCATCCGGCACCTGCTCGACGGCCGGACCCGCGGCAAGGTCGTCGTCTCCGTCCCGGTCACCGACGCGCACATCCCAGACCCGAGGAGCACCTCATGACCGACAACCGCACCCCCTATCCCGTCCGCGTCGACGCGGCGGTCCTCCCGTCGGCCTCCCGCGGACTGTGGCTGATCAAGTGGCTGCTGCTGATTCCCCATCTCGTCGTGCTGGTCTTCCTGTGGCTGGCCTTCCTGGCGGTCAGCGTGGTGGCGTTCGTCGCGATCCTGGTCACCGGCCGCTACCCGCGGGCGCTGTTCGACTTCAACGTCGGCGTGCTGCGCTGGACCTGGCGGGTGGACTACTACGGCTACGGCGCCCTCGGGACCGACCGCTACCCGCCGTTCACCCTCGCCGACGTCGCGGACTACCCGGCGCACCTGGACGTCGCCTACCCCGAACGCCTGTCCCGGGGCCTGGTGCTGGTCAAGTGGTGGCTGCTGGCGATCCCGCACTACGTCGTGCTGTCGATCATGGTGGGCGGGGGGCTGTTCGCCGGTTCCCGGGCCACCTCCGACAGCGATGGGAACGGCTGGGGTGGCGCCGGACTGGTCACCCTGCTGGTCCTGATCGCCGGCATCGTGCTGCTGTTCACCGCCCGCTACCCCAAGCCGCTCTACGACCTGGTCGTGGGCATCGACCGGTGGTCGCTGCGGGTGGCCGCCTACGCCGGGCTGATGACCGACCGCTACCCGCCCTTCCGGCTCGACCAGGGCGGCACCGACCCCGGCTCCCAGCCGGTGTGGCCCACCCCACCACCGCCAGCGGGGCTGTCGCCTGCCGGGCCGGCCGCCGGCCCACCGGCACCGGTCCCCGCCGGGCGCTGACCCCGGCGCTACTCCCGGACGTCGGCCGGGCCGCAGGTCATCGGCAGCCCGGCCGCGATCCAGGCCTCGACGCCACCCACGACGTCGGTGGCGCGGTGCAACCCCACCGCGCGCAGGCTGGCCGCCGCCAGGCTGGAGCTGTAGCCCTGGCGGCAGAGGACGACCACCTCGACGTCGTGGCCGGCGGCCTCCGGGATCCGGGACGTCGAGCAGGGGTCCAGCCGCCACTCCAGCACGGTGCGGTCGATGACCAGCGCGCCGGGCACCTCACCCTGCCGCTCCCGCTGGGGCTGGGTGCGGGTGTCCACCAGCAGCGCGCCCCGCCCGGCCGCGGCAGCGGCCTCGTGCGGGTCCAGGCGGCGCACCCCGTGCCTGCTGGCCGCCAGGATCTCCTCGACTCCCACCGCCGCAGCATTCCAGCCGGCCCGGACGCCTGCCTCCCGTCCCACCGGCCTGTCCCACCGGCAGGATGGGTGGGGTGCGTGCAGTCCTCACCCGCGTCAGCCAGGCCTCCGTCCAGGTGGACGGCGAGGTCGTGGGCGAGATCGGTCCGGGTCTGCTGGCCCTGGTGGGTGTGGGTCGCCAGGATTCCGCGGCACAGGCCGGCGAGCTGGCCCGCAAGATCCACGAGCTGAGGATCTTCGCCACACCCGACGGCGAGCGGTCCGCCGCCGACCTGGACCGGCCGGTCCTGGTGGTCAGCCAGTTCACGCTCTACGGGGACACCCGCAAGGGCCGGCGCCCCTCCTGGGTGGACGCTGCCCCCGGTGACCTGGCCGAACCGCTGGTGGCGGCGGTGGTGGCTGCACTGCGGGGGCGTGGCGCCGTCGTCGCCACCGGGGTGTTCGGGGCCGCCATGCGGGTGTCCTCGGTCAACGAGGGGCCGATGACCGTGTTGCTGGAGGTATGAAGCCTCGCTTACGCGGGTAACCGACGTGACGGAAGACGCTGTGCGTTCGCTGGCAACGTCTCCGGGTCAGGAACATCCCGGGTGTCCTCGACCGTTGTGCAGGGCGTACCACACGGCAGGGACGTGGCGTGCAAGCACTCCCACCCCGGAGACCGGGGTAGGACTGCACGCCGTCCCCACCGCAGACGCCCGGCTGGACCGCCAGCACCACCGGCGGACATCCGACCCCAGAGGCAAGGACGAAGACTCATCGTGACGCTGCTGCAGTCCTCCCCCACCGACACCCTCGAGGTGCGCGCCCCGCGCCGCGCGCCGGACACCAGCGGCCTGGTGTCGACGGACCTGGTGCGCGTCTACCTCAACACCATCGGCAAGACCGCACTGCTGACCGCCGAGCAGGAGGTCGAGCTCGCCAAGCGGATCGAGGCCGGCCTCTACGCCGATCGGCTGCTGGTCGAGAAGCAGCTCAAGCCCGCCGCCAAGCGGGACTACAAGCTGCTGGCCGCCGACGGCAAGGCCGCCAAGGCGCACCTGCTGGAGGCCAACCTGCGGCTCGTGGTGTCGGTGGCCAAGCGCTACACCGGCCACGGCATGACGTTCCTGGACCTGATCCAGGAGGGCAACGTCGGCCTGATCCGGGCGGTGGAGAAGTTCGACTACACCAAGGGCTTCAAGTTCTCCACCTACGCCACCTGGTGGATCCGGCAGGCCATCACCCGGGCGATGGCCGACAGCGGCCGCACCATCCGGCTGCCCGTGCACCTGGCCGAGCAGGTCAACAAGGTGGTCCGCACCCGGCGCCGCATCCACCAGGAGCTGGAGCGGGAGCCCACCGCCGAGGAGCTGGGCCTGGAGCTGGACATGACCCCCGAGCGGATCACCGAGCTGCTGGAGTACAGCCGCGACCTGGTCAGCCTGGACCAGACCGTGGGGGCCGACGAGGAGTCCCGGCTGGGTGACTTCATCGAGGACGCCGACGCCGCCGTGGCCGAGGACGCCGTGGCCTTCCAGATGATGCGCGGGGACGTGCGCACCGTGCTGGGCACCCTGGAGGACCGCGAGCGCGACGTGGTGATCATGCGCTTCGGGCTGGACGGCGAGCAGCCGCGCACCCTGGAGCAGATCGGCAAGCGGTTCGGCCTGTCCCGCGAGCGCGTCCGCCAGATCGAGCGGGAGACGATGAGCAAGCTGCGCGACCCGCAGCGGGCCGACGCGCTGCGCGACTACCTGGCCTGACAGCAGCCCCACACGGCGCCGGAGCCGGTCACCCCTCGCGGGGTGGCCGGCTCTCGGCGTTCTGGCCCGCCTGCCCGGCACCGAACATCCGCCGCGGACCCGGGTCCACCCGGGCGGTCGGCGAGCCGACCCGCACGCTGGCCCCGGCCACCATGAGCGAGGGACCACCGTGCCAGGGGTTCGCCGGTCCGACGATCACCGGCTCCAGGGACAGCGCCAGGACCTCGGGCAGGTCGTCGGCCAGCCGGGCCACCCGCAGCAGGAGCTGCTCCAGCGCGGCGACGTCGACCGGCTCGCTCCCCCGGTAGCCGTCCAGCAGCGGCCACGCCCGCGGCGCGCGCACCATCTCCGCGGCGTCGGTGTCGGTGAGCGGCAGGGTGCGGAAGGCCCGGTCCCCCAGCAGGTCGGTCGCCACCCCACCCACGCCGAAGCTGACCAGGGCACCGAAGGACGGGTCGTCGACGACCTCCACCACCGTGGTGACCCCGGGTGCGGCCATCGCCTGCACGATGACGGGGTCCCCGGCCGGGATGGCGTCGAACCCGGCTCGGACGTCGTCGGCGTCGCGCAGGTCGAGCCGGACCCCACCCAGGTCGGAACGGTGTCGCAGCCAGGGCGCGGTGGACTTCAGCACCACCGGGTATCCGATCTCCTCGGCCGCCGCCACGGCCGCCTCGGCGTCGGTGGCCCGGCGGGTGGCCAGCAGCGGCACCCCGTAGGCCCCCAGCAGTCCGATGACCTCCTCGTCGGTGAGGTCCCGGCCCCCACCGTCGGCCAACGCGCCCAGCACGACCTCGCGGGCGGCCGCTGCGTCCACGTCGACCAGTTCCGGGACGGTGCCCAGCGGACGACGGCGCCAGCGGGCGTATTCCGTCATCCGGGTCAGCGCGATGACCGCGCGCTCCGGGGTGGAGAACGACGGCACCGACCCCCGCTGCGGCATGCCGTCCTCGCCGCGGACGACCAGGTCGGCCGGGATGCCGTCGGTGGACAGGAAGTTCGCCACCAGCGGCTTGCTGGCCGCCATCGACACCTCGCGCAGCACCTGGCCGTAGGGCTGGGTGTCGCGCACCAGCGGGGGCAGGAACACCGCCA
This sequence comes from uncultured Actinomycetota bacterium, assembly GCA_963759905.1. Taxonomy (GTDB): domain Bacteria; phylum Actinomycetota; class Actinomycetes; order Mycobacteriales; family Geodermatophilaceae; genus Klenkia. The sequence continues at coordinate 110,076 of CAVXBD010000005.1, read as the reverse complement.
CCACCGCATCGGTGGCGTCGTCGTCCAACGCGGCCTGCAGGGCGGTCCGGAAGTCCTCCGGCCCGGCCTGGGTGCCGATGTCGACCGGCCGGTCGTAGGCCAGCTCCAGCCCCTGCTCGAGCACCGCGTCGGCGACCAGCACCCCCACCGCGGTGGAGTTGCCGACCACCGCCACCCGGCCCCCGGCCGGCAGCGGCTGGTGGGCCAGCAGCGTGCCCACGTCGAACAGCTCGGCCAGCGTCTCCACCCGGATGACACCAGCGGAGGCGAACAGCGCGGCCACCGACTGCTCGGGCACGGTGACGCTGGTCCCGGCGAGCCCTGCGGTCATGCTGACGTGCCGCCCGCTCTTGACCGCCACCACCGGCTTGGTGCGCCCCACCCGGCGGGCCAGCCGGGCGAACTTGCGCGGGTTGCCGAAGCTCTCCAGGTGCAGCAGCACGACCTCGGTGCCCGGGTCGGTGGCCCAGTACTGCAGCATGTCGTTGCCGCTGACGTCGGCCCGGTTGCCTGCCGACACGAAGCTGGACAGCCCGATCCCCCGGTTGCGGGCCCGCTCCAGCAGCATCACGCCCAGCGCGCCGGACTGGGCGAAGAAGCCCACCCGGCCGCGTCCGGGCACCTGCGGGGCGAGGCTGGCGTTCAGCCGCACCGCCGGGTCGGTGTTCACCACCCCCAGGCAGTTCGGGCCCACTACCCGCATGCCCGAGGCCCGGGCAGCGGCCACGAACCGTCGCTCGGCGGTCCGGCCCGCCGGCCCGGTCTCGCCGAAACCGCCGGAGATGACCACCAGTCCTCGGACGCGCTTGCGGCGGCAGGCCTCCACCACGCCGGGCACCTCGTCGGCGGGGACCGCCAGCACCGCCAGGTCGACGTCGTCGGGGATGTCCTCGATGCCGGCGTGCGCGGGAACCCCCGCCACGTGCCGCACCGCGGGGTTGACCGGGTAGATCGGGCCGGCGAACCCGTAGTCCAGCAGGTGCCGCAGCACCGCGTGCCCGATCTTGGTCACGTCGTTGCTGGCCCCCACCACCGCCACCGAGCCGGGGGTGAGCAGGCGGCCGATGGACCGCGACTCGCTGCGCTGCTCCCGCTCGTAGACCACCGCCAGGGCCTGCTCGGTGGGTGCGATCGGGAAGGTCAGGTGCACCACCCCGTCCTCGTAGGAGCGGCTGGCCGCGTACCCGGCATCCAGGAACACCCGGACCATGCCGGAATTCTGGCTGAGCACCTCGGCCACGAAACCGGTGATCCCACGTTCCCGGGCGGCAGCGGCCAGGTGCTCCAGCAACACCGAACCCAGCCCGCGCCGCTGGTGGGCGTCCTCGATCAGGAAGGCGACCTCGGCGTCGTCGGTGCCCGGGTAGCGGTCGTACCGGCCGACCCCGATCAGCTCCTCGCCCAGCAGCACCACGAAGGCCACCCGGGCGTCGTGGTCGACGTGGGTGAACCGGTACAGGTCCTTGTCCGACAGGCGCTTCATCGGCCCGAAGAACCGGTAGTAGCGGGTCTGGTCGGAGCTGCGCTCCATCAGGCCCACGATGCCGTCGGCGTCCTCCGGGGTGATCGGGCGCAGGTGCACGGTGCCGCCGTCGGCGGCGACCACGTCGGCCTCCCAGCCCGGCGGCGGGCTGGGGTTCTCGGGCACCGTGGGGTCTGCCGGGTGGGGAGCACCGGCCGGTGGGCTAGTCACGGGGATCGTCGGGATCCAGCCCGAGCAACGGGTAGACCGCCCGCCGGGTGCGCTGGACGGCCCGGTCCACCCGGTTCTCGGTGAACGGGTCCCAGCGCTGGAAACCGGTCCAGCCACCCTCGGTCATCGCTGCGGGCGGCTCGTCGCGCAGCCCGCGGGCCAGCACGTCGCGCACCCAGGAGTCCGGGATGGGCGTGCGCGGGTCCAGCGGGTCCCCGCCGACCTCGGCCAGCAGGTGCGTCCAGGCCCGGGGCACGCAGCGGACCAGGCCGTAGCCACCGCCGCCCAGCACGATCCACTTGCCGTCGCACAGCTCGTGCGCCAGGTCGTGCATCACCCGGTAGGAGGCACGCTGGCCGTCCACGGTGAGTGCCAGATCGGCCATCGGGTCCTCGTGGTGGGCGTCGCAGCCGCACTGGGTCACGATCACCTGGGGCCCGAACGCCCGGACCGCGCCGGGCACCACCGCGTGGAAGGCGCGCAGCCAGCCGGAGTCGTCGGTGCCGTTGGGCAGGCCGAGGTTCACCGCGGATCCGGCGGCCTTCTCCGGGTCACCGGTCTCCTCCGGGAACCCGGTGCCGGGGAACAGGGTGAGCGGGGTCTGGTGGATGCTCACGGTCAGCACCCGCGGGTCGTCGTAGAACGCGGCCTGCACCCCGTCGCCGTGGTGCACGTCCAGGTCGACGTAGGCGATCCGCTCCCAGCCCTGGGACAGCAGCCAGGCGATCGCGATGGCCGCGTCGTTGAAGATGCAGAAGCCCGAGGCCGCGTCCCGCATCGCGTGGTGCAGGCCGCCGCTGATGTTCACCGCGTGCTGGGCCCGACCCGAGTGCACCAGCTGGGCTGCGGTCACCGAGCCGCCGACGATCAGCGCGGCGGCGTCGTACATGTTCTCGAAGATCGGGTTGTCCGGGGTGCCGAGGCCGTGGCCGGCCCCCTGGGGGTCGTCCGGCGCACGGCGGACCGCGTCCAGGTACTCCGGGTCGTGGACCAGGGTCAGCAGCTCGGGTCCGGCCGGCTCGGGTCGGACCACGGTGATCCGGTCGTTGGCCAGCACCCCGAGGGTGTCGGCCAGGCGCATCGTCAGGTCCAGCCGGACCGGGTGCATGGGATGCTCCCCGCCCATCGTGTACCCCAGCAGGGCGTCGTCCCAGACCACCGCGACGGCGTCGCTCATCGCGGGCACCGGGAACGCCGGTCGTGCCTCATCGCGCGATCACCCGGGCGACGCTACCGGGGCCCGGTCCCGTCCGCGCCCCCCGACGGGCACCGCGCAGCCGGCCCGCGACCAGCTGTGAGCGGGCCAGGGTGGTGGCGTCCGCCCGTACGATGGCGCCGGAGACCCCACGGAGGAGCCTGCTGTGAACGACCTCATCGACACCACCGAGATGTACCTCCGGACGATCTTCGAGCTCGAGGAGGAGGGCATCACCCCGCTGCGTGCCCGGATCGCCGAGCGCCTGCACCAGAGCGGCCCCACCGTCAGCCAGACCGTCGCCCGGATGGAGCGCGACGGCCTGCTCCGGGTCGAGGGCGACCGGCACCTGCAGCTCTCCGCCGAGGGCCGGGCGCTGGCCACCGCGGTGATGCGCAAGCACCGGCTCGCCGAGTGCCTGCTGGTGGACGTCATCGGCCTGGACTACGCCGACGTGCACGAGGAGGCCTGTCGTTGGGAGCACGTGATGAGCGAGGCGGTCGAGCGCAAGCTGCTGACCCTGCTGGGCAACCCGTCGGTCTCCCCGTTCGGCAACCCGATCCCGGGCCTGGACGCCCTGGGCGGCTCGGCCAGCGCGCAGCAGGACACGCTGACCCTGCTGTCCACCTCGGCCACCCCCGAGGGCGTGCCGGTGGTCATCCGGCGGATCAGCGAGCAGCTGCAGGAGGACGCCGACCTGCTCCGCTCGCTGTCGGACCAGGGTGTGCGCCCCGGGGTCACCGTGCAGGCCGCGCTGGCCAACGGGTCGGTCAGCATCGACGGGTCGGTCCTGCCGCCCGGGGTGGCCCAGCACGTCTTCGTGAGCGTGCTCGAGGCCGAGGAGCCGGTCCCGGCCGGCTGATGGGCGCTGACGTGGGGCGAGCAGCTCGTTGCCCGCGCTCACGATCCGCTCACTAGGCTTCCAGGGGCACGCCACCGTCCACAGGAAGTCGAGGCCCGGGTGTCCGAGTCCGCCAGCACCGCATCCCGCACCGTCGAGCCCGCCGCCCCCGTGCAGCTGACCGACGAGATCGCCGCCCAGCCGCTGGCCGCCGACCGGCCCGGCCCGACCCCGTTCCACCGGATCGCCGATTTCGTCGCCCTCCCCCGCCTGTCCGGCCTGAGCCTGTCCGCCGACGGCCGCCGGCTGGTCACCTCGGTGTCCAGCCTGGCCCCGGACCGGAAGACCTGGCAGAGCGCGCTGTGGGAGCTGGACCCCAGCGGCCGGCAGGACGCCCGGCGGCTGACCCGCAGCGCCCCCGGGGAGTCCAGCCCGGTCTTCGCGCCGGACGGCTCGCTGCTGTTCACCTCGGCCCGCCCGGACCCCGACGCCGGCAAGGACGCCGGGGAGCCCCAGCCCGCCCTGTGGAGCTTGCCGGCCGCCGGCGGCGAGGCCCGGCTGGTGCTGTCCCGGCCACACGGGATCTCCGGGGTCGGCGTGGCCGCGGACACCGGCGACGTCGTGGTGCTGGCGACCACGATGCCCGGGGCGCCGGACGCGGAGTCTGACAGCAAGCGCCGGGAAGCCCGCAAGGACGCCGGGGTGTCGGCGATCCTGCACGAGTCCTACCCCGTCCGGTACTGGGACCACGACCTGGGCCCGGCCGTCCCGCACGCCTTCTGGCTGGGCCAGCTGCCTGCCGAGGGAGCCGACGCGCCGGCCTGGCGGGACCTCACCCCTCACGCGGGTCCGCCCAACGGGGCCGGCAGCGACCTGGCGGTGTCCCCGGACGGCCGGCTGCTGGCCCGCGGCGAGGAGGTGCCCGAGGCCCGGTCCGCCTGGCGGAGCCGGCTGGTGGTCACCGACACCAGCGACGGTGCGACCCGGGTGCTGGTCGATGACCCCGAGGCCGACATCTACGCCGCCGCCTGGTCCCCGGACTCCACCCGGGTGGTCTGCGTCCGGGAGAGCGCCTCGACCCCGGCCGACCCGCCGGACTACACGCTGCTGCTGGTGGACGTGGCCGCCGGGACCACCACCGAGCTGACCCCGGGCTTCGACCGCTGGCCCTCGTCCCCGCAGTTCGACGCCGCCGGTGGGGCGGTCTACTTCCTGGCCGACGACGAAGGCCGGCACGCGGTGTTCCGGGTGGTCCCGGGCGAGGCGCCGGTCCGGTTGACCCGGGACGGCGCGTACAGCGACCTGCAGGTGGCCCGCGACGGGTCGGCGCTGTACGCGCTGCGGTCGGCGTTCGACCACCCGGCGGCTCCGGTCCGGCTGGACCCGGTGGCCACCGACCAGCAGCCCGAACCACTGCCCAACCCGGGTGCGATCGGTGCGCTGCCCGGGACGCTGCGCGAGCTGGATGCGACCGCCCCCGACGGCAGCCGGGTGCAGTCCTGGCTGGTGCTGCCCGAGGGCGCCGACGCCGACCACCCGGCCCCGCTGGTGCTGTGGATCCACGGTGGCCCGCTGATGAGCTGGAACGGCTGGTCCTGGCGCTGGACTCCCTGGGTCCTGGCCGCCCGCGGCTATGCGGTGCTGCTGCCCAACCCCGGCCTGTCCCAGGGTTTCGGCCAGGACCACGTGCGCCGGGGCTGGGGCGCCTGGGGTGCCGAGCCCTACACCGACCTGATGGCGGCGGTGGACGCCGCCGTCGCGCTGCCGGAGATCGATGGGTCGCGCACGGCGGCGATGGGCGGGTCCTTCGGCGGGTACATGGCCAACTGGGTGGCCACCCAGACCGACCGGTTCGACGCGATCGTCACCCACGCCAGCCTGTGGCACCTGGACGGGTTCGTGGGGGCGACCGATGCCTCCTACTACTGGGAGAAGGAGTTCGGGGACCCGCTCACCGACGCCGGCCGCTACGAGGCCAACTCTCCGCACCGCTACGCCGACGCCATCACCACCCCGGTGCTGGTGATCCACGGGGACAAGGACTACCGGGTGCCGATCGGCGAAGGTCTGCGGCTCTGGTACGACCTGCAGAAGCGTGGGGTGCCCTCCAAGTTCCTCTACTTCCCGGACGAGAACCACTGGGTGCTCACCCCCGGCAACGCGGCGGTCTGGTACGAGACGGTGCTGGCCTTCCTGGCCCAGCACGTGCTCGGCCAGGAGTGGGAGCGGCCCGCGCTGCTCTGATCCGGGCGTGACAGGGCGGTCATCCGGTGCAGGCCGACGCCACCAGCCGACGGAGTTCGGCCGGTGGCAGCGCGGCGTCCAGCGCGGTGCGCAGCAGCCCGGCCAGCGGGTAGTCCGGCCGGCTGCCCAGCGCCCGGTCCAGTGCCACGTTGGCCATCGCCCCGTCGCCGCGCGCCCAGACGGTGACGGCCAGCAGGGTCGCCGCCGGGGCGTCCAGTGGGACGGGCAGCCGCCGGGTCAGCTCGGTCCACAGCGCCTCGGCGGCCGCCGCGTCGGGTCCCAGACCCAGCGCCAGGGCCCGGTCCCGCACCGCGGTGTCGGCTAGCGCCCAGCCCACCCGGGCGACGTCGGCGGCGGGCAACGGGTGCACCGGGCCGGGGGCGCAACGCGCCACCGCGTCGAGCACGTGCTGCCAGGACACCTCCGCGGCGAGCTCGGGCCCCTGCTGGAGCAGCAGCCGGGCCGCCCGGTTGGCCGCCTGGGAGCAGGCCCGGACGACCTCCCGGGCCGGCTCCCCCTCCACCGGCCGCAGCCGATCCACCAGCTCGGCCCGGTCCCCGGCCAGCACCTGCCCGCTGAAGGCCGCCGTGGCCGCCAGCGGGCTGGTGCCGCCGGGCAGCGGTACCCCGGCCTGTGGGTCGCAGCAGGCCGCGGCGCACTCGTAGGACCAGCATCGACCGCCGCGGACCAGCATCGCGTCGAGCGGCGCGCACCCCGCCTGCACCAGCTCGGCCAGCACCGCGTGCACCAGGCCGCGGCGCGGCAGCGCACGCTCCGGTGCCTCGTCGGTGAAGACCAGCACGACCGCACCGGCCGGGGCGGGGCTGCCCAGGGTGGCGACGGCCTGCTGGGCCACCGCGGTGACGACCACGTCCGGTGCCCCCGCGGGCGGTAGGTCGACCCGCAGGGTGACCCCGACGCGCCGCCGCCGGCTCCCGGTGAGCGCCACCAGGACCAGTGACTGCCGGGGTGGGAACCCCAGCAGGTGCGGGACGGCGGCGGCGAGATCGGGTCCGGCCCCCAGCCGGACGGTGGCGGGCGGCGGGTCCTCGTGCGTCGGGTGCTGGTGCGTGGATGGCATGCCGGCAGCGTCGATCGCCGGGCACCGTCCCGGTGGGCCACGACCCAGGCTGGGGACAGGCCCACCCGGTGTGGACGGCGGCCGGCCGCCGGGGACACCGAGGTGCTAGCCGACGTCGCGGTGCTGGCCGTCCCGGTGGTGCTGGCCGTTCCCGTGCGAGCTCAGTCCAGGGTGTCGGCGGCGTGCTGCTGCGCGGCCGCGAGCAGCCGGTCGAACGTGCCCGCGTCGGGGGCGCCGACGACCGCACCGGAGACCAGGGTCAGCAACCGGTCGCCGTCCTGCACGACGCCCAGCAGCGCCGAGCCGGTGACCGGCGCGCCGCCGGCCCGGGTGAGCGTCGCGGACACCGGGAGCACCAGAGCGGCGTCCCCCAGCGCCGGCGTGCTGGGTGCGCCGAAGCTGACGACGGCCTGGCCCTGTCCGGTGCTGACCGTGGCCGTGGGGCAGGCGGCGACGGCGTCGGCCAGCGTGGGCACGACCTGCGCCACCGGACCGCCGACGGTGAGCAGCTCGGCGGTACCGGCGAACCCGGACCGGGCCACCTGACCGGCCGCGTCCTGGACGGCGGCAGGATCGCCCAGCGCGGTCCGCGCAGCCTGCAGGGCGGTGACGCAGCCATCCGGGGTGATGGTCACGGTGCCGATGTCAGCGGCGGTGCCACCTGTGCGGGGGCCGATCGCCCCGGCCAGCGCGTCCCGCAGCTGACCTGCGGTCACCGGCACGACCTGGGCCCCGGGCGCGAAATCCGCGGCGGGCAGCAGGCCGTCGGCCAGTGCCGTGGTGTCGTCGGTGGCCGCAGCGGGGGCCACCGACACCGGGGCGGCGGCGTCCCCGCTGTTCCCGGCGACGCCGCAACCGGCCAGCAGCAATGACGAGCAGGCGGCGGTGGCGAGCAGGAGCGGCGTGCGGCGCATCCCCCCACGGTAGGCGCCGTGGCGGTGTGGCGGGACCGACCGGGCGCCGTGGCTACAGTCGGCGGCATGGGCCGGTCGGCGCGCGATGCCCTGGACTGGTTGCTGGCCGATCGCACCGACCCCGACCGGCGCTGGGTGGTGGGCCAGTTCCCCAATGCCGTGCTCGTCGTCTTCGTGGTGCTCACCCTGCTCCGCCTGGTCGTCGACGAGGGTGGCTGGGGCACCGCGGTCTACGCGGGCACCCGGGTCGCCCTGCTCTGGTGGGCCGGTGACGAGCTGCTGCGCGGGGTCAACCCGCTGCGCCGGCTGCTGGGCGCCGGCGTGCTGGGATTCGCGCTGCTGGGACTGCTGCGCTGACGACCCCCGGTCGAGGCCCCCCAGCCGGCGCTCAGGCGTGCTCGATGCAGGTCCGGGCGGCCGGACGCGCCTCCAGCCGGGCAGCGCCGATCGGGCGCCCGCACACCTCGCAGCTGCCGTAACCGCCCTCGGCGACCCGGACCAGCGCGGCCTCGACGTCGGCCAGCCGGCGCCGGGCCTGGTCCAGCAGGGCCACCACCTGCTGCCGCTCGAAGGCGATGGTGGCCCCCTCGGGATCGTGCTCGTCGTCGGCGTTGGACGAGGCCGATGCGGCCACCACGGCGTCCCACTCGGCGGTCAGCGCCGCGATCTGGGCCGTCGTGTCGGTGCGCATCCGCTCCAGCGCCGGGTGCCCGGAGTGCGTCACCGGGCCGATCCTCGTCCACCCGCGCCGGGTTCCCGACCCCGGCCCCGGCCCCGCGTCCCGGGCGCACCTGGAGCGGCCGCGGTCACCCCCGCGCCGTGACCGGTTCCGGTGGGGCAGCCGTCCGGGCGACGGTGGCGAAGAACGCCCCGGCGGCGGTGGTCACCGGCACCGCCAGCACCAGGGCGATCGCGCCGACCAGGGTCCGGATGACCTCCTCGCCCACCTCCATGCCGGTGAGCACGGTCCAGATCGGGCGGCCGTAGATCTCCAGCAGCAACAACAGCGGCAGCGAGGCACCGGCGTAGGCGAAGACGATCGTGTAGATGGTGGAGGCGATGTGGTCGCGCCCCACCGCCATGCCCCGGGTGAACAGCTGCCGCCAGGTCATCGTCGGGTCGACCTCGTGCAGCTGCCAGATCGCCGAGGCCTGGGTGATGGTCACGTCGTTGAGCACGCCCAGCCCGGCCACCGTGATCCCGGCCAGCACCAGGCCGGAGAAATCCAGCGTCGGATCGTAGATCTGCAACTGGGTGGTGGTCTCGGAGGAGAAGCCGGTGAGCTTGGCCGCGGAGACCGCCACCGCGCCCAGCACGGCCACCAGGATCAGCCCGAACAGGGTGCCGATCAGCGCCGTCGTGGTCCGGGTGCTGATGCCGTGCGCCAGGTACAGCACCACGAACATGATCGCCGAGCTGCCCACCAGGGTGACCAGGGTCGGGGAGGAATCACCCAGGATCCCGGGCAGCACGAAGCGCAGCAGCACCAGGAAGGCGAAGCCCAGGCCCAGCAGTGCGGCCAGCCCGCGGAGCCGGGCGACCACGGCCACCACCAGCACGAACGTCAGCGCCAGGGTGATGATCGGGGTACCCCGGGCGTAGTCGGCGAAGCTGTAACCGGGCTGACCGTCGCCGGCGTCCGGGCTGCGGCTCAGCACCAGCCCGTCCCCCACGGCCACCCCCCCTGCCATCGCGTCCGGGGACAGGTCCAGGGAGACGAACTGGCCCGCCCCGTCACCCTCGGTGACCTCGACCACCGCGGTGCCGCAGGTCAGCTGCTGCCCCGCCGGCGCCCCCGAGGAGCAGTCGAAGGGCTCGATCGAGACGACGGTCGCCGCCGGGAAGGTGGTCCCGGGCGGCAGGTAGGACGCGGCGGCCTGCTGTGCGCGACTGGGTGCCGACGACGGCCACAGCGCCACGAGCCCGACCACGGTGGCCAGCCCGATCGGCACCAGCACCAGCAACATCAGCCAGCTGGCCCGGCGTCGGCGGGCGAGCATCGCCGGGGTCACCGGCACGTCATCGGCGGGACCGTGGGCGTGGGAGTGGGCCGGCACCGGGACAGGCTAGGGGCCCAGCAGCTCGGCCCCGGCCAGGTAGCCGGCCAGCAGCGCCTCGGCGACCCGGCCGACGACGTCCTCGCCCGGCAGGAACCGGGGCGAGTGCAGGCCGGGCCGCCGACCGGCGGCGTCGGCCGGACCGCCGTCGACCCCCAGGAAGAGCATCAGCCCGCGCGCGTCGGCGCAGTAGTGGCTGAAGTCGTCGGCACCGAAGGACCGCCAGCTGTCATCCACCGGCACCCCGTCCCGGACCAGCCAGGGCAACGCGGCCCGGGCCAGCTCGGGGTCGTTGACCAGCACCGGCTCGTTGCTCTCCACGTGCACGTGCGCGGTGCAGCCGTGCGCCGCCGCGACGTGCCGGGCGGTCTGCTCCAGGGCGTCGAGCAGCATCACCCGGTCCGACTCGCGCATCACCCGCAGCCCGCCCCGGGCCCGGGCGGTGTCCGGGACCACGTTGAAGCTGGTGCCGGCATCCAGCTGGGTGACCGCCAGCACCGCCCCCACGGTGGGGTCGACCCGGCGGCTGACGAGCTGCTGGAGGGTGACCACGACGGCGGCCAGCGCCAGCACCGGGTCGGCGGTGGTGTGCGGGTAGCCACCGTGCCCGCCGTGCCCGGTCACGGTGATGGTGAACTCGTCGGTGGCCGCGTTCACCGGGCCGGGCGTGGCGTTGACCACCCCGGCGGGCAGCTGGGGCTGCACGTGCGCGGCGACGACGGCCGACACCTGCTCCTCGCCCAGCAGACCCGAGGCCACGACGTCCCGGGCGCCCGAGGGTGCGGACTCCTCGCGCGGCTGCAGCACCGCCAGCAGCGGCACCGGGCCGCCCACCCGGGCCACCGCCCGGCACACCGCCACGAGCCCCGCCAGGTGGGCGTCGTGCCCGCAGGCGTGCATGACGCCGGAGGTGGCGGCCCAGTCCACCCCGGTGGCCTCCCGCACGGCCAACCCGTCCAGCTCGGCCCGCAGCGCCACGGTGGGGCCGGTCGTCGTCCCGATCCGGACCAGCCGCCCGGTGCCGGCCACCTCGCGGCCCGGGCCGGCGCCCAGCGCGGCGACCACGGCGGCGGCGGTGTCGGACTCCTCACCGGAGCGGCGCGGGTCGGCGTGCAGCGCGCGGCGCAACGTCCGGGCGGCCGGCAGCTGCTCGGTGACCGCCGCGCGCAGCACCTCGTGCCAGCGCTGCAGTGCCGGCTCGGGCTCGACGAGGGCGGGCGGGACGGTCCGGTCGGCGGTGCTCACCCCGTCATCGTGCCGGGCGCCGATGTCGGGGAGGTGTCCCGGTCAGAGACGGTAGGCACGCCGGGCGTTCTCCGAACCGATCATCATCGCGACCCGCTGCGCGTCACCGGCCGACCAGGCGCCGTCGTCCACCCCACCGGCCAGGTAGGCGCCCAGCCCGCGGCGGAAGAGCAGGGTGCCCAGCAGGTACAGCTCGGCCAGGCCGAAGGCATCGGAGGAGAACAGCACCTTGCCGAACGGCGCCAGCTCCAGCAGCTCGGGCAGCAGCGCCGCGGAGCGTGCCCCCAGGTTGTGCGTGGCCAGCCCGACGTCGACGAAGACGTGCCCGAACACCTGGGACAGGAAGCCGGCGTTGCGGTGGAACGGGTAGTTGTGCAGCAGCAGCACCGGCACCCCGGCCGGCTCGGTGGCCCGCAGCAGGTCGGTGAGCAGCAGCGGGTCGCCGCGGTGCAGGTCGACGTCGGCATCGCCGTAGCCGACGTGGAACTGGACCGGCATCTGCAGGTCGATGCCCGACCACACCAGGAAGCGGTGCAGCACCGGATCGGCGACGCGCAGCGGCCCCCCGGCGGACAGCAGCCGGCCGGCGGCCGCGACGACCTCGGCATCGGAAGGGCGGGCACCGTCCAGGGCCAACCCCACCCGGTAGGCGGCGATCGACTTCACCCCGGCGGCTCCGGCGCACCGCCGGGCGAGCCGGTCCCGGAACGCGGCCGGGAAGCCCGCCGCCCCGGACCCGGCCAGCACCTCCTCCGCGACGGCCTCCAGCCGCACGATCTCCCGGCCGGTGCCGCCGGTCAGGGCGGCCAGCTCGTCGGGGCTGGTGATCGGCTCGGGCAGGTAGCCGGTGTCCACCAGGAAGGTCTGCGTGCCCACGGCGGCCATCAGCCGCCGGTTCACCTCGTCGGCACCCAGTTCTGCGCGCCGGGCCAGGTACTCGTCGGCGTCGGCGTGCGGTTCCAGGCCCAGCAGCGGCGGGCACCAGCGGCGCAGTGCGAAGCCGATCTGGGAGTCCAGCAGCGACCCGCCGAGTGCGCTGGGGCCGGTGGCCTCGGTGAGCATCGCCTCGAACCCGGGCCGGTCCAGGTCGCGGCGGACCAGGCCGTGGCAGTGGTGGTCGACGAGGTCGAGGTCGCGCAGCTCGGTGTCCACGGCGGTCAGTCTGCCCAGCCGGTCCGGCCCGCTCACCGGGGGCTGGTCACCGCAGCGACGAAGCTGCGCAATTCGGCGGTCAGCAGCTCCGGCACCTCGATGCCGGGGAAGTGCCCGCCGGCCGGCAGCTCGTGCCAGTGCACCAGCCGGGTGGCCGCCGCCACGGCCCGCCGGACCGGGCGCTGGATGTCGTGCGGCAGCACGCAGACCCCGGTGGGCACCTCCGCCGACCACACCCCCGGCGCGGCATGCCTGGTCTCCCAGTACAGCTGCGCCGCGGAGTTCGCGGTGCGGGTGAACCAGTAGACGGCGACATCGGCCAGCACCCGGTCCCGGGTGGCCTCCCCCAGCACGTCGCTGGCGGGGTCGGTCCAGTCCCGGAACCGCTCGGCGACCCAGGCCAGCAGGCCGGCCGGCGAATCGGTGAACGCCGGGGCCAGCGACAGCGGCCGGGTGGACTGGGTCTTGAAGTACCCGGCCAGGTCGCGGGCGTAGTGGCTCGCCCGGGCCGCAGCCGCCCGCTCGTCGTTCTCGGCCGGGTCGTCGACGGACAACCCCATGGTCATGGTCACGTGCACCCCGGTCACGTGAGGCGTGTCCTGGGCACCGAGATCCCGGGCGATCCGGGACCCCCAGTCCCCGCCGTGCGCGACGTAGCGGTCGTAACCGAGCCGGGCCAGCAGCTCGGCGACCGCGCGGGCCATCCGCTGGGTGGTCCAGCCGCCGTCCGGGGTGGGGCCGGAGAAGCCGTATCCCGGCAGCGAGGGCACCACCACGTGCACCGCGTCGCCGGCGTCGCCACCGTGCCCGGCGGGGTCGGTCAACGGGCCGACCAGGTCGAGGAACTCCAGCACGCTGCCGGGCCAGCCGTGCAGCAGCACCAGGCAGGGCGCGCCCGGGTCGGCGGCCCGGGCGTGCAGCGCGTGCACCCGGGTGCCGTCGATCGTGGTGACGACCTGCGGGACGGCGTTCAGCGCGGCTTCGTGGGCGCGCCAGTCCCAACCGGTCGCCCAGTGCTCGGCCAGCTCCCGCACGGTGGCCAGCGGGATGCCGCGCTCGCCGTCCAGCTGCTGGTCGGCCGGCCAGCGGGTCCGGGTCAGCCGGTCGGCCAGCTCGGCCAGCTCGACCTGCGGCACGTCGACGGTGAACGGGTGCACGGCGGTGTCGGTCATGCTGCTGTCGCTCACCGCCGTGCCCTGCCCGTCCCGGCGTCCCGTCACCCCTCCGCCGGCGCGGTCGCCCCCACCGCCTCCCGGCTGCCCAGCTCCGCCGCGGTCAGCGCCGCCCCGGCCCGCCGGGCGGCGGTCGGGGCGGCCAGCAGCGCCACCGCGCCGGCCAGCAGCCAGACCCCGGCCACGATGGGGAACCAGAACGCGGCCCCGTCGGCGTAGGCGGGATAGGGCAGCACGTTGCGCACGATCGTGTAGCCGAGCACCACCAGCGCGGCGATGGGCACGACCACCTGCCACATCGGCACGCCCGGCAGCAACTTCAGCACGAACACCAGCCGGATCGCACCGATCGTGGTGAGCACGTAGGCCACCAGCAGGATCAGCGTGCCGATCGTGCCCGACCAGAAGAAGGTGTCCTCCGCGCCGGCGCCGAAGAAGGCCGCGCTCACCAGCACGATCAGCGCCATCACCACGGTGGACAGCAGCGCGGCCCGGGCCGGCACGCCGTCGGAGTTCACCCCGGCCAGACCGGTGGCCTGGCGGCCCTCGGGGGCGGTGTCCCGGGCAAAGGCGTAGACCAGCCGGGAGGCACCCACCACGCAGGCCAGGCAGCAGCCGAACGCGCTGATCGCCGCGCCCAGGGTGATCACCTCACCGATCCAGGGCCCGATGTAGCTGGTGCCGATGTCCCCTAGCAGCGACGGCGAGGTGCTGAACGCCGCCACCCCCGCCTCGTCGGTGCCGAAGGCCATCATCTCCACCGCGGTGACCACGACGAAGTAGACGCCGCCGAAGATCGCGGTGCCCAGGATCGCCCGGGGGATGTCCCGGCGCGGGTTGCGCGCCTCCTCCCCCAGGGTCGCCGCGGCCTCGAAACCGGCGAAGGACAGGAACCCGAAGACCACGCCCAGGAACACCGCGGACAGGTCGGTGCCCGGGGACACGCTGAACACGTCGAGGGTGAACGACCGGTCGGCGAACGTGCCGTCGGTGGGCGTGCTGCCACCCAGCAGCCGGACCAGCACGACCGCCACGATGACCAGGATGAGCGCCACCGTCACGCCCTCCACGGTGAGCAGCACGCTGGTGCCCCGCTTGGCCGGCACCACGGTCAGCAGGTAGGCCCCGACCAGCGCCACGGCCACCAGCACGAACGGCCCCCAGGACGGCGGGTCGGGCCAGATCCCGGTCTGCTGCAGGAAGGCCGTGCCGAAGATGCCGGTGGCGCTGGAGGTGACCACCCCGTAGAAGCAGTAGGTGCCCAGCAGCCCGAACCCGGAGAACAGCCCGGTCCGCGGGCCCAGGGTGGCCCCGACGAAGGCGTACACCGACCCGGCGTGCTGGAAGTACTGGCAGAGCCGGACGAACCCGTAGGCCACCAGCAGCACCCCGACGGCGGCCAGCAGGAAGGCCAGCGGGACGGCGCGGCCGACGGTGGTCGCGGTGCCCTGCGGGTTGATGTTGGCCGCCATCGAGGGGGCCATTAGGGCCACCGAGAGTCCGATCGCCTGCCAGACCGACAACGATCGTCGCAACCCGCCCCGCGGTGGGGTGGGATCGATGCCGCTCTGCGGCGGACGGGACGACGAGACAGCCATCGGCGAGCTCCTCACACACAGCCGTTGCACAGCACAACAGCACCTGTGCGCGGAGTGTGCAGCCTGGGAGGCCCGATCGGAAGCGCTCTCACGCCCTGTTCACACCGGCGTGTCGCGTCAGCCCTTGGCGGCGGTGGCCAACCGGGCGAGGGCGTCGATCAGCGGAGGGGTGTCGTCGGGGTCCAGGTGCGCCTGGACGAGGGTCAGCCGAGTGGGGTCGGTGAACGCCTCGGCCAGCGCGGTGCGCAGCTCCCCCGCCGTCCGGACGGACACGGCCGCCCCGAGACCGCCGGTCAGCGCGGGCACCAGCGCGCACCAGTCCCAGGCGGCGACGTCGTTGTAGGCCGCCCGCGGGCTCTGCAGCGCGCGCTCGATGGTGTAACCCCGGTTGTCCAGCAGCAGCACGACCGGAGCGACCCCGACGGCGGCGATGGTGGACAGCTCCTGCACCGTCATCTGTGCGGCGCCGTCGCCGATCACCAGCACCGGCCGGCGACCCGGGTCGGCCAGACCCTGCCCCAGCACGGCGGGCAGCGCGTAACCGATCGAGCTCCACACCGGTTGCCCGGCGAACACGGTGTCCCTCGGCAGCGGCATCCCGGCGGCACCCCAGTACGACGTGCCGGTGTCGGCCAGCAGCGCGGTGTGCTCGGGCAACCGGTCGGCCAGCACCGCCCAGGTGGCCGCCTGGGTCAGCGCGGCGTCGTCGTCCACCCGGGCCTGCTCGACGGCGGGCCGGGAGGCGGTGAAGCGCGGTCCGGGACGGCCCTGCAACGCCCGGTCCAGGGCGTCGAGCGCGTCCCGGAGGAGCACCCGACCGCAGGACCGGCCCCCGAACCCGGCGGTGGTGGCGGCCAGGAACGGGGTGTCGGCGTCGGGTCGGCGGTGCGAGCCGAAGCCGGTCAGCTCGGCGGTGAGCAGGCTGCCGACGTGCACCACGACGTCCGCGGCGGCGACCAGCTCGGCGGTGCCGTTGTCCAGCATGGTCCCGGCGTGGTCCCCGGCCCAGCTCGGGTGCCCGGGGTCCAGCACGCCGCGGGCGGAGAGCTGGGTGACCACCGCGACGCCTGCGCTCTCGGCCAGCTCGCTCAGCGCGCCGGACAGCCCGAACCGGGGCACCAGCTGGCCGACCACCAGCACCGGGCGCTGCGCGGGAGCCAGCAGCGCGGTCAACCGGGACTCGAAGGCGGCCAGCGCGGCCGGGTCGGAGGCGGCGGTGAGCGGGTGCTCCAGCGGGCCGGCGTCCACCCGGGCCAGCGCCAGGTCCTGCGGGACGGCGAGGTAGGTCGGCGCGCGCTGGGTGATGGCGGCCAGCACGACGGTGTCGATCTGCTCGGTGGCCCGCTCGGCGGTCAGCGTCTCGGCCACGACGGTGAGCTCGGCCGCTGCGCGGGAGAAGTGCCCGAAGTCGCCGTCGGCCAGCGTGTGGTGCACCAGCGCCCCGGCCTCGACGGCGGCCCGCCGAGGGGCACCCACCACGTGCAGCAGCGGCACGTCCTCCGCGGCGGCCCCGGCCACGGCGTTGATCGCGGACAGCTCGCCCACCCCGTAGGTGGTGACGACGACGCCCAGGCCGCGGCTGCGGGCGTAGGCGTCGGCGGCGTAGCCGGCACCGAGCTCGTTCGGTGAGCCGACCCAGGCCAGGCCGTCGACGGTCGCCAGGCCGTCGAGCAGGTCCAGGTTGAAGTCACCGGGCACGCCGAACAGGTGACCGACGCCGGCCTGCAGCAGCCGGGCACCGAGGTACTCGGCCACGCTGACGGTGGTCACGGCGGTTCCGGTGGAGGCGGCCTGGGCGGGGCGCTCGTCGAGTGCAGTCACGGCCCCAGCGTGACGGGTTGGCGAAAATGCGCAACCATGTCTCGACACGCTGCGCGTTCTGCGCAACGCCACCCGGACCGAACCCGCAGGAGTAACGCAGCATGCACACCGTCGACGCGACCGACGCCCGGATCCTGCTGGCCCTGGACGAGGATCCGCAGGCCTCGGTCATGGCGCTGTCCACCCGGCTGGACCTGGCCCGCAACACGGTGCACGCCCGGTTGCGCCGGCTGGAGTCCGACGGCGCCCTGCGGGAGCACAGCCGCCGGCTGGACACCGCGACGCTGGGCCGGGGCCTGCTGGCGTTCATGACGCTGGCCCTGAGCCAGAGCGAGGGGGCGCGGGCGACCGCGTCGCTGGCCGCGATCCCGGAGATCGTGGAGGTGCTGGCCACTACCGGCGAGGCCGACCTGCTGGTCCGGGTGGTGGCCGTGGACACCGCCGACCTCTATCGGATCACCGAGCTGGTGCTGGCCGCCCCGGGGGTGGTGCGGGCGAGCACGTCGATCGCCCTGGTGGAGGTGGTCCCGTTCCGGCTCGCCCCGCTGCTGCACCAGCGGGCCGGGGACTGACACTCTGGGCCCCGCAGGACCAGCACGCCGGCGCGGCAGGGTCGTCCGGCATCGCGCCGCACCGTGCGCAGAGCAGTGCGGCCCAGCAGGCGGGATCTCCTCCGGCCGGGACCTCGCTCACCGCGCACTCCGATTCGGGAGCTCGAGCACGCTGTCCATCCGGCCCAGCTCGTCCCAGTGCAGTGCGCTCAGTCGGTCCAGGAGATCCTCGCCCTGGTGGGTGAGCAGGATGCGGACCGCCCGGCCATCGTCGGGATCCGGGGCCCGCTGCACGAGCCCTTCGTGCTGGGCACGGTTCACCAGCTCGACGACGCTGTGGTGGCGCAGCTGCAGCCGCTCGGCCAGCTCGTGCACGACCGCCCAGTCGCGGCCGGGGAAACCCTTGAGCGCCAGCATGAGCTGGTACTGCTGCGGGGTCACACCGTGCTCGCGCACGGTGAGCTCGCTGAACCGCAGGAAGCGGCGGATGCCGAACCGGAACCGGGCCAGGGCCTCGAACGCTGCCTTGTCCAGGGGCTCGGTGGGGTGTCCCTCCGCCGCCCGGGCACCTACCGGGGCACCGTCCTGCCGAGCCATGTCCAGGGAGTCCCTCACTCCTGCACACTATCGTGTTACGATATATCTGTCACGGGGAATGGCCACCCCTGGAGGTCGGTCGTGATGGCGGGTTACCTGCTGCTGAGCCTGCTGCTGGCGGTCGTGGTGCTGGCCGGCTCCAGCCTGCGCATCATCACCCAGTACGAGCGAGGCGTGGTGTTCCGGTTCGGCCGGGCGACGTCGACCATCCGGCAACCCGGGATGACCATGCTCGTGCCGGTCGCGGACCGGCTGCACAAGGTCAACATGCAGATCATCACGATGCCGATCCCGGCACAAGAGGGCATCACCCGGGACAACGTCACCGTGCGCGTGGACGCTGTCGTCTACTTCCGGGTCTTCGATCCGATGCGGGTCATCGTCGACGTGCAGAACTACACCGCGGCCATCGGGCAGGTCGCCCAGGCGTCCCTGCGGTCGATCATCGGCAAGAGCGACCTGGACGACCTGCTGTCCAACCGGGAGCGGCTCAACCAGGGCCTCGAGCTGATGATCGACAGCCCGGCCGTGGCGTGGGGCGTGCACATCGACCGGGTGGAGATCAAGGACGTCGCGCTGCCGGAGAACATGAAGCGGTCGATGTCCCGCCAGGCCGAGGCCGAGCGGGAACGCCGCTCCCGGGTGATCACCGCCGAGGGGGAACTCCAGGCATCGGAGAAGCTGGCCCAGGCCGCCGAGGTCATGGCCGAGCATCCCGCCGCCCTGCAGCTGCGCCTGCTGCAGACGGTCGTGGAGGTCGCCTCGGAGAAGAACTCCACGCTCATCCTGCCCTTCCCCGTCGAACTGCTCCGGTTCCTCGAACGATCCGGCGGCCCCGCACCGTCCCCGGGCACGCCGGCCGCGCCGCACCCCGAGGTGCAGTCGCAGGCCCCACCCACCACCGGGCTTTAGCCCGAAAAAGCCCCGTCCCGACGTCGCGGGCCGCCCGCGACCGCACTGGGCGCCGGGCACGCCACGTCGTGCGTCGGGGCGGAGGGGGTTGTCATGCGGGTCACAGGCCCGCTAGCTTCGCGTCCGGACACCGAGCAGGTTGCTCGGATAACGAACAAGGAGTGAGCATGACAGCGAAGCCCTTCGCCTCGTCGGCGGACCTCGGCGTCAAGGAGCAGACCCTCGAGGTGCTCGCCGACGGCGTGTACGCGCTCACCGCCGAGGGCGACCCCAACCTCGGTGCCATCGAGGGCGAGGACTTCCTGGTCTGCTTCGAGGCGCTGGCCACCCCGGTCGCCGCCCGCCGGTGGCTGAGCCGGTTGCGCGAGCACACCGACAAGCCGGTCCGCTACCTGGTGCTCAGCCACTACCACGCCGTCCGGGTGCTGGGCGCGAGCGCGTTCGACGCCGAGGTGATCGTCAGCAGCGAGCAGACCCAGGCGCTGATCGCCGAGCGCGGCCAGCAGGACTGGGAGTCCGAGTACGGCCGGATGCCGCGGCTGTTCGAGGAGCCCGAGTCCATCCCCGGTTTGACCTGGCCGACCATGACCTTCCGGGACAAGCTCACCATCTCCCTGGGCGGGGACCGGGGTGACCTGGTGCTGGAGCACCTCGGCCGCGGACACACCGAGGGCGACATCGTCGCCTGGTTGCCCAAGGACCGGATCATGTTCGCCGGGGACCTGGTGGAGTCACAGGCCGCGCTCTACACCGGCGATGCGTTCCACTTCGACTGGGCGGCCGGCACCCTGGACCGGATCAAGGCCCTCGGCGCCGAGCAGCTGGTCGGCGGCCGCGGCGCCATCGCCCGCGGCCGGGCCGAGGTGGACGCCGCGATCGAGCAGACCCGGACGTTCCTGACCACGATGCACCACACGGTCGGCACCGCGCACCGCGCCGGCGGCACCCTCAAGGAGGCGTTCGAGGCCACCCACGCAGCGCTGGCCCCGACGTTCGGACACTGGCCGATCTTCGAGCACACCCTGCCCTTCGACGTCTCCCGGTTGTGGGACGAGTTCTCCGGCATCGAGCGCCCCGTCATCTGGACCGCCGAGCGGGACCGCCAGGTGTGGGCCGAGCTGCAGGGCTGAGGCGGCCATGACTCCCGGCGAGACTCCCGGCGTGCCTCCCGGCATGGCGCCCCCGTGCGAGCCGGTCCTGGTGATCGGTTGCGGGCCGGTCGGGCAGACCACCGCGTTGCTGCTGGCCCGCTGGGGCCTGCCGGTCGTGGTGCTCGACGCCCGGCCCGCCCGAGACCTGGTGGGGTCCAAGGCGATCTGCCAGCAGCGGGACGTGCTGGACGTGTGGGACTCCGTGGGGGTCGGCACCGAGGTCGCCCGGCGCGGGGTCACCTGGACCACCGCGCGCACCTTCCACCGCGACCGCGAGCTGTTCGCCGTCGACTTCGTCGACCGGGGCCGCTCGGCGTTCCCGCCGTTCGTCAACCTCAGCCAGTGCGTCACCGAGGAGCTGCTGGACGAGGCCATCGCCGGCCAACCGCTGATCGAGGTCCGCTGGGACCACCGGGTGATCGGGCTGGACGCCGACGCCGACACCGTCACCGTCCACTGCGCGACGGCGGCCGGTGAGGTCAGCGTGACCGGCACCCACGCGGTTGCCTGCGCCGGGCCACGGGCCGACGTCGTCCGGGCCGCGCTGGGGTTGTCCTTCGAGGGCCAGACCTTCGGCGACCAGTTCCTGATCTGCGACATCCGGACCGAGCTGCCCGACTGGGAGACCGAGCGGCGGTTCTACTTCGACCCGGTGTGGAACCCGGGCCGGCAGGTGCTCATCCACCCCTGCCCGGACTCGACCTTCCGGATCGACTGGCAGGTGCCACCGGACTTCGACCTGGCCGCCGAGGAGGCCTCCGGTGGACTGGACGCCAAGATCCGCCAGGTCGTCGGCGAGCAGCCCTACGAGGTGGTGTGGAAGTCCGTCTACCGGTTCCACAGCCGGGTGGTCGACCGGATGCGGGTGGGCCGGGTGCTGGTCGCCGGGGACAGCGCACACCTGGTCTCCCCCTTCGGGGCCCGCGGGCTGAACTCCGGCGTGCTGGACGCGGAGAACGCGGCCTGGAAGATCGCCTTCGTCCGGAGAGGCTGGGCCGACGAGGAGCTGCTCGACAGCTATCACGACGAGCGGCACGCCGCCGCGGTGGAGAACCTCGACGTCACCGGCGCCACCATGCGGTTCCTGGTGCCGGGCACCCCGGCCGAGGCCGAGCACCGGGCCGACGTCCTGGACCGGGCCGGCCGCGATCCGCTGGCCCGCGCCCAGGTCGACAGCGGCCGGCTGGCCGAGCCGTTCTGGTACGTGGACTCACCGCTGACCACGACCGACCCGCGCCGTCCGTTCGCCGGGCGGCCGGCTCGGGGCGGGGTGCCCGAGCCGGCGCCGGGCGTGCTGGCCCCGGATTGCCCGGTCACCGTGCCCGGACGGCCGGACCTGGTCCGGCTGCGGCAGCTGGCCCGGGAGGGGCTGACCGTGCTGGTGGGCCGCAGCGTGCCCGAGGTCGGGACGCCGGACGGGCCGCTGCCGGTGGCCGTGCACCGGCTGGACGCCCTGGACCCCGAGGGCGTGCTGGCCGACGCGCTGGGGGCCGGCCCGGACGAGCTCTGGCTGCTCCGCCCGGACGCGCACGTGGCCGCCGTGCTCACCGACCCCGCGCAGCTGCCCGCCGCCCTGGCCCGGGTCACCGCCCGCACCGCCGTCCCGGCGCTCTAGCCCGGAGATGCCCGGAGCTTGAGCCCGAAAAAGCCCGGGACATGATCCCGAAAAAGCCCGGGACATGATCCCGAAAAAGCCCGGGACGTGAGCCCGAAAATGTTCCGTCCCGACGTCGCGAGAGGACCGCACAGATGGCGTACTACCGGCAGGTGGGCAGCATCCCGCCCAAGCGGCACACCCAGCACCGCCGTGCCGACGGCGGGCTCTTCAGCGAGGAGCTGATGGGCGAGGAGGGGTTCTCCTCGGACTCCTCGTTGCTCTACCACCGGCACATCCCCAGCGCGCTCGTCGACGCCCGGCCGTGGGAGCTGCCGGACCAGACGCTCACCCCCAACGCGCCGCTGGTCCCCCGGCACCTCAAGCTGCACGAGCTGTTCCCCGGCGAGGAGCACAAGGCGGTCGACCCGGTCACCGGACGCCGGCTGGTGCTGGGCAACGCCGACGTCCGGATCTCCTACGCGGTGTCCACCCTCACCAGCCCGTACTACCGGAACGCCACCGGGGACGAGTGCGTCTACGTCGAGCGGGGCAGCGCGACGGTGGAGACGGTGTTCGGCGCGCTGGAGGTCGGCCAGGGCGACTACGTGATCATCCCGCGGGCCACCACGCACCGCTGGATCCCGACCGGGGACGAGCCGCTGCGCAGCTACGCGATCGAGGCCGCCAGCCACATCTCCCCGCCCAAGCGCTACTTGTCCAGGTTCGGGCAGCTGTTGGAGCACGCGCCGTACTGCGAGCGGGACCTGCGCGGACCGCTCGAGCCGCTGCTGGCCGAGGGCAGCGATGTCGAGATCTACGTCAAGCACCGCGGTGACGGGCCCGGCGGGCTGGCCGGAACCGTGCACGTCACCCCTGAGCACCCCTTCGACGTGGTCGGCTGGGACGGCTGCCTGTACCCCTACGCGTTCAACGTCGGGGACTTCGAGCCGATCACCGGCCGCGTGCACCAGCCCCCGCCGGTGCACCAGGTCTTCGAGGGCGCCAACTTCGTGATCTGCAACTTCGTGCCGCGCAAGGTCGACTACCACCCGCTGGCCGTGCCGGTGCCCTACTACCACTCCAACGTGGACAGCGACGAGGTCATGTTCTACGTCGACGGCGACTACGAGGCGCGCAAGGGCTCGGGCATCGGCAAGGGCTCGATCTCGCTGCACCCCGGTGGGCACAGCCACGGCCCGCAGCCGGGTGCGGTGGAGCGGTCGCTGGGCGCGCAGTACTTCGACGAGCTGGCCGTCATGGTGGACACGTTCCGCCCGCTGTCCCTGGGCGAGGCCGGCACCGCATCCGACGACGGCGCCTACGCTTGGACCTGGTCCGGCCGGGGTCCCGGGCAGTGACCGACACCCACACGCTCCCCTTCGGCGTCTTCTCCCAGACCCCGGGCGGAGACCGTCGGGTCGGGGTGCGGGTCGACGACACCGTGCTGGACGTGTCCCGCTTGGACCTGCCGCACGCGGCGGACTTCGCGACGCCGTCGCTGAACGCGTTCCTGGCCCGCGGCCGGGGACACTGGGATGCGATCCGGGCCCGGCTGCAGGAGCTGCTGGCCACGGACGCGGTCGCCGAGCACCTGCTGCCCGCCGACGGGCTCACCCTGCACCTGCCGGTCGAGGTGGCCGACTACGTCGACTTCTACAGCTCGAAGGCCCACGCGGAGAACATCGGCGCCATGTTCCGGCCGGACTCCCCACCGCTGCCCCCGAACTGGACCCACCTGCCGATCGGGTACCACGGCCGGGCCGGCACGGTGGCCGTGTCCGGCACGCCCGTCGTCCGGCCGTCCGGGCAGCGCAAGGCGCCCAACGAGGACGCACCGACCTTCGGTCCCTCGCAGCGGCTGGACATCGAGGCCGAGGTGGGCTTCGTCGTCGGCACCCCGTCGGAGCTGGGCCGCCCGGTGCCGCTGGCCGACCTGGCCGAGCACGTTTTCGGCGTCGTGCTGGTCAACGACTGGTCCAGCCGCGACCTGCAGGCCTGGGAGTACGTGCCCCTGGGGCCATTCCTGGGCAAGTCGTTCCTGACCAGCATCTCGCCGTGGGTGGTGCCGCTGGCCGCGCTCGGCCAGGCCCGGGTACCCGCACCGGCCCGGGACGTACCGCTGCTGCCCTACCTGGACGACGTCGACGAGCCGTGGGGACTCGACCTCAGCCTCACGGTGAGTGTGAACGGGGAGGTGGTGAGCAACCCGCCGTTCGGGTCCATGTACTGGACGGCCGCGCAGCAGCTGGCGCACATGACCGTCAACGGCGCCTCGCTGCGGACCGGGGACCTCTTCGCGTCGGGCACCGTCAGCGGCCCCGACCCCGGCCAGCGCGGCTCGTTCATCGAGCTGTCCTGGGGCGGGAAGGAGCCGCTCACCCTGGCCGACGGCTCGACCCGGTCCTTCCTGGCCGACGGCGACGTCGTCACGATCTCGGCCACCGCACCGGGGCCGGACGGGTCCCGGATCGACCTCGGGGAGGTCACCGGCACCGTCCTGCCCGCGCGCTGACCAACCGCACCCTCGGACACTGGAGTCCCCGTATGCGCACGACCGCACCGACCACCGAACGCCATGGCACCGCACGCCACGTGACCACCCGGGAGGAACGCAAGGTCCTCGCCGGCACGCTCGCCGGCACCACCATCGAGTGGTACGACTTCTTCATCTACGCCCAGGCGGCGACGCTCGTCCTCGCCCCGCTGTACCTGGCTCCGGTGAGCGAGTCCCGCCCCGGCCTGGCGACGGTGATCTCGCTGGCCACCATCGGCATCAGCTTCCTGTTCCGGCCGCTGGGCGCCATCGTGGCCGGGCGCTACGGCGACCGGCTGGGCCGCAAGAAGATGCTGGTCTTCACGCTGCTGCTGATGGGCGGGTCCACCGCGCTGATCGGGCTGCTGCCCACCTATGCCAGCATCGGCATCACCGCGCCGATCGTGCTGATCGTGCTGCGCATCCTGCAGGGATTCTCCGCCGGCGGTGAGTGGGGCGGTGCCGCGTTGATGGCCGTCGAGCACGCCCCGGTCTCCAGGCGGGGGGCGTTCGGCGCCTATCCCGGGATCGGGGTCCCGGTCGGGTTGATCCTGGCCACCGGCGTGCTGCTGCTGATGACCACCGTGACCACCGACGAGCAGTTCCTGTCCTGGGGCTGGCGGGTGCCGTTCCTGCTGTCGGTGGTGCTGATCGGGGTGGGCTACCTGATCCGCCGGTCGGTGGAGGAGAGCCCGGTCTTCCGGGAGATGCAGCAGCGCAAGCGGGAGTCCTCGGCACCGCTGCGCGACCTGTTCGCCCGCAACACCAAGCAGGTCGTGCTGACCGCGTTGGTCTTCATCTCCAACAACGCCGCCGGCTACCTGCTGATCGCCTACTTCATCGGCTACGGCACCAAGACCTTGGGCCTGCCGCGCTCGGCGGTGCTGGCGGTGACCGTGCTGGCCTCGGTCGGCTGGCTGGTGTTCATCCTCTACGGCGGGGCGCTGTCGGACCGGATCGGCCGGGTGCGCACCTTCCAGCTGGGCTACGCCCTGGTGTTCGTCTGGATGGTGCCGATGTTCCTGCTGGTGGACACCGCGCAGATCGTCTGGTTCGCCGTCGGCCTGCTGGTGCTCAGCGTGGGCCTGGGGCTGTCCTACGGCCCCATGTCGGCGATGTACGCCGAGATGTTCCCGGTCTCGGTCCGCTACTCGGGCATCTCCATCGGCTACGCGCTGGGCGCGATCCTGGGCGGGGCCTTCGCCCCGGCGATCAGCGAGCTGCTGGTGCAGCGCACCGGGTCGGGGTTGTCCATCGCGGTCTACATGATGGTGCTGGCGGCGATCTCGTTCACTGCGGTGTCGATGATCGCCGAGACCCGGGGCGCGGACCTGGGCGTGACCGACTCCGACCCGGTCCGCTCGCCGGCCTGACTCCTAGGGTGACCCGCGTGACCGCCCCTGCTCCCCAGTCGCAGACCCTCGACCGCGGGCTGCGCATCCTGGAGCACCTGGCGGCCGCCGGGTCACCCCGGCCGGTCATGGAGGTGGCCGCCGCGGTGGGCCTGCACCGGTCGATCACCTACCGGTTGCTGCGCACCCTGGAGGACCGCGGCTTCGTCGAGCGGGACGCCGCCGGGCACTTCGGTCTGGGACTCGCCGTGTCCCTGCTGGCCCGCGGCGTGCGCACCAGCCTGCAGGCCGCCGCCACCGCCCGGCTCACCCCGCTGGTCGAGCAGCTGGGCTGCACCGGGTTCCTGGTCGTCCGGGCCGGCGCCGACGCCGTCACGCTGACCAGCGTCGAGCCCCGCGACGTGCCCTCGCACGTCACGCGGCGGCCTGGGACCCGGCACCCGGTCGGCCGGGGCGCGCCGGGTCTGGCACTGCTGATGCCCGACCCGCCCGCCGAGGGCGACCGGCCCGAGCTCACCGTGGCCCGCGCCACGGGCTGGGCGGTGAGCGAGGGCGAGGTGATCCCCGGGGTCCGCTCGGTGTCGGCACCGGTGCTGGGTCCCGACGGCGGCGCCCGGGCGGCGGTGGCCGTGGTCTACACCGGCACCCGGGACGACGTGGACGAGATCGGCCGCGCCGTGGTGACCACCGCGGGGGCGATCGCCGCCGACCTGCCGTGAGACCGCTGGCCACCCTCCCCCGGGCCGCGCGGACGAGCCGGCGTCCCGCCGAGCCCGGTGGCTGCCGATGATCACCACCGGCACACTCTGCCCAGTCGGCCCGGCGGCCGACCCGTCGATGCTGAGGAGATACGCCCCATGGACCAGCTGGAGCAGCACACCCGGGACGAACGCCGAGCCGAGGCCGAGGGGGTGCTCCCCGACCTGGCGGACGCCGGGGTGGTCGCCGTGGCCCTGCCCTGGGTGGACACCTCGGGCATCACCCGGGTCAAGACCGTCCCGCTGGCCAAGCTGCCCTCGGCGGCGGCCTGGGGCGTGGGCATGAGCCCGGTCTTCGACGGGTTCCTGCTGGACGACTCCATCGTGGCCGGCCGGTTCGCCGGCTCGGCCATCGGTGACCTGAGGCTGCACCCGGATGTGTCCCGGCTGACCGTGCTGGCCGGACAGCCGGGCTGGGCGTGGGCGCCGGTGGACCGGTACACCCAGGCCGGGACGCCGCACGTGCAGTGCTCCCGCTCGCTGCTCCGCCGGGTGGTGGACGAGCTGGCCGACGACGGGCTCAGCGTGCGTGCGGCGATCGAGATCGAGTGGGTGGTGGGCGACCCGGACGGGCTGCCCGACGATCCGGACGCCTTCGTCCCGGCGCTGTCCGGCCCGGCCTACGGGATGACCCGGTTGGCCGAG
This sequence comes from uncultured Actinomycetota bacterium, assembly GCA_963759905.1. GTDB lineage: Bacteria > Actinomycetota > Actinomycetes > Mycobacteriales > Geodermatophilaceae > Klenkia. Next base: position 82,967 of record CAVXBD010000005.1, on the reverse strand, counting down.
GTGAGCGACTACGCCCGCGACCTGCTGGAGGCACTGGAGGCGCAGGGCGTGGCGGTCGACCAGTTCCACCCGGAGTACGCCGCCGGGCAGCTCGAGGTCTCCCTGGGTGCGCAGGACCCGGTCAGCGCGTGCGACACCGCGCTGCTGGTGCGGCACACGATCACCGCGGTGTCCGCGCAGCACGGCCTGCGGGTGTCCTTCTCCCCCAAGGTGACCGCCGACGGCGTGGGCAACGGCGGGCACGTGCACCTGTCGCTGTGGCGGGATGGGGAGAACCTGATGAGCGGGGGCGACGGGACGTTCGGGCTGACCGCCGACGGCGAGGCCTTCACCGCTGGGTTGCTGTCCCACCTGCCGGGGCTGCTCGCGGTGGGCGCCCCCTCGGTGGCCTCCTACCTGCGACTGGTGCCCTCGCACTGGGCCGGCGCCTTCGCCGCGTGGGGCCTGGAGAACCGGGAGGCCGCGATCCGCTTCGTGACCGGGCCGGACGGGAACCGGCAGGCCTCGGCCAATGTGGAGATCAAGAGCTTCGACCTGGCGGCGAACCCCTACCTGCTGATGGCCGGCTGCCTGGCCGCGGGGCGGGCCGGGGTGCGGGCCGGCGGGACGCTGCCCGACCCGGTGGGCGTCGACCCGGCGTCGCTGAGCGAGGAGGGCCGCCGGGAGGCCGGGATCCGGGCCCTGCCGTCGTCCCTTGCCGATGCCGTGCAGGCCTTCGAGCAGGACACCGTGCTGGCCGAGGTGTTCGGCGAGGAGCTGCACGCCACCGTCGTCGACGTCCGCCGGGGCGAGATCGCCCTCTTCGACGGCGTCTCCCCCCAGGGCATCTGCCGCACCACCCGGTGGAAGCACTGACCCAGCGACGCCCTGCGAGCCCGCAACTGGACCCCCCCGACCCCACCCGGACCGAGGGTGGCGGGTGGGAGAAAAGAGTTGACGGGAAGGTTTGACAGGGTGGGCGAGAGAGGTAATCTGTGGTCGTCACTTGAGGTTCACTCAGGTGACGACGATGACCGACCTGCACTTCCGGAGGTGTCTCCCCGATGCTCACCGCGTACGACCCGTTCGGCACCGCCAGCCCGCTGACCTCGGCCTTCCGCGCCCTGGACCAGCTCACCGGGCGGTCCGGCACCACGACCGCCCGCGCCCTGGCCGGCATGCCGATGGACGCCTACCGGGTGGGCGACCAGTTCGTGGCCCACTTCGACCTGCCCGGTGTCGACCCCGGATCGATCGACCTTTCCGTGGAGGGCACCACGCTCACCATCAGCGCCGAGCGCTCGGTCCCCCAGCTGGAGAGCGCGGAGTGGGCGGTGGCCGAGCGCCCCTTCGGCAGCTACACCCGCCAGCTGGTGCTGGGCCGCAGCCTGGACACCGATCGACTGGAGGCCAGCTACCACGACGGCGTGCTGACCGTCAGCATCCCGGTCGCCGAGAAGGCCAAGGCCCGCAAGATCACGGTCAGCCGGGCCGACAGCCCGGCCAGCATCGAGGGCCACGCGGCCGACGAGCACGAGGCCGTGTCCAGCTGACGACCGGCCCGACGCGGGGGGCGGGGCCTGGTGGCCCCGCCCCCCGCCGTCTTCCGGAGGCACGATGACCGCCGACCCGCTCCGACCCCTCGACGACCCCGACCGCCCCACGTACACGATCGGTCAGGCCGCCGAGCTGCTGGGCGTGCAGGTCACCTTCCTGCGGAGCCTGGACTCCGCCGGCGTGGTGGAACCGGCCCGCTCGGCCGGAGGGCACCGGCGCTGGTCCCGCACCCAGCTGCTGGTCGCCGCGCGGGTGCGCGTGCTGCTGGACGACGGACATCCGCTGGGCTCGGCCGAGGTGATCGTGGGACTGCAGGACGACGTGTCCAGCCTCCGCGAGGCACTCGACGACGCGCAGCGCAGGCTCGACGGCGACTGACCGTCGCGTTCCCGCCGGGCGGGACCGGCGACCCTGGTCAGGCACCGTGACGCCTGGTTGCGTCCCGGGGATGCAGAAGTCGTCGTTGATCGCACTGGCCCGCGCCCAGCTGGCACTCGCGGAACAGGCACCCAGCGGGCGCAGCGCGCACACCGTCACCGGCGGGCACGAGCACGTGCTGCGCCAGACCCTGATCGCCCTCACCGCGGGCAGCAGCCTCGGCGAGCACGACAGTCCGGGCGAGGCCACGGTGCAGGTGCTGCAGGGGCGGGTGCGACTGGTGGCCGGAGAGACGTCCTGGGACGGCATCCCCGGTGACCTGATCATCGTGCCGGCCGCCCGGCACGGCCTCGAGGCCGTGGAGGCGTCCGTCGTCCTGCTGACCGTGGCCACCCGATGACCCGACGTCGCTCGGCCGCCCCTCAGCCCAGGGCGGGGGCCAGCACCAGCAGGGTCGGCACACCCACCAACGCGATCGCAGCGGCGAGCGCGGCCGGTCGGGCCCAGCCGGGCAGCGGGTTCGCCGGCTCCAGCAACCGGCTGACCCGCTCCGCCAGCGACCCGCCGCTCACGGCCAGCGCACCGCGGGGCGCACCACCCTCGGCGGCGGCCACGATCGCCCGGGCCAGCGTCAGACGTGGTGCGGTGCCGGTCATGTCGCGCAGCGCGACGTCGTCGGCGCGCATCTCGACGAGGTCCCGGACGCCGTCGTGCGCCCGGTCGGCCGCCGGCAGCACCGGCAGCGCCTCCCGCCAGGCGACGAAGGGCAGCAGCAACAGGTGGTGCCGCTCGCGCAGGTGGGCGCGTTCGTGGGCCACCACCGCGGCCAGCTGGTCGGCGTCCAGTTCCTCCACCATGCCCGAGGAGAGCACCAGCATCGGCCGGGCCCCGGGAATGCAGAACGCAGCGGGGACCGGGGACTGGAGCACCCGGGCGTCGACCTCGGGAGCCGGGCTCAGCAGCAGCTCCAGCAGCGCGCGGTGCCGGGCCCGGGTGCGCGCAGTGCGGACCAGCGAGAGCAGCAGCACGCCCAGCAGCTCCAGCGCCAGCACGGCGGCCAGCGTCTGGGCCACCCAGTGGTCCCCGCGCACGGGCTCGAGCGCCGGCTGCCGGGTGACCCAGTGCCACCAGGCCTCGGGCAGCGACCGCCCCCAGGGCGCCAGACCGTGCACCAGCAGGGCGCCGATGATGGACAACCCACCGGCCAGACCGACCGCCTGCCAGCACACCAGCGCAGCCAGCGGGTCGCGACGCGTCCACCGGGCCCGGGCCAGCAGGACGGGGACCGGCCAGGCCAGCAGTGCGGCCAGCACGCCGAGGCAGCCGGCGGTCAGCGGCAGCACGGGTTCAGGCGGGCTCGGCGGCGTCGGCGTCGGCCAGCAGGGCTCGCAGCATCGCGGCCTCCCCCGGCGACGCGGAGCCGACGAACCGGGCGAGCACCGCCTGGCGGTCGGCGGACTGCCCCAGCACCTCGTGCATCAGCTCCGCGGCGTGCGCCTCGCGGCTGGCCCGGGCGGTGAAGCGACGCGGGCGGGCGTCGTCGCGGACCACGAATCCCTTGGACTCCAGGCGGGTCAGCACGGTGTGCACGGTGGTCAGCGCCAGACCCCGATCAGCCAGCCCGTCCCGCAGCCAGGCAGCCGACACCGGCCCGTCAGCCGCCCACAACCGCTCCATCACCGCACGTTCCAGCTCGCCGAGCGAGGCCATCGGTCCTCCTGTCACGGGTCTCACACCGACCCCTTCTACCTAGCGTAGAAAACGAGTTCTACCCGGCGTAGAAAGAAGTCGTCCGATCGTACGACAGGCGAAGGGGCCACCTGGTGGACGTGCTCGAGATCGCTCGCTGGCAGTTCGGGATCACCACCGTCTACCACTTCCTGATGGTCCCGCTGACCATCGGCCTGGGGCTGCTGGTGGCTGTCATGCACACCATGTGGGTGCGCACCGGACGGGCCGAGTGGCTCCGGATGACCCGCTTCTGGGGCCGCATCTACCTGATCAACTTCGTCCTCGGCGTGGCCACCGGGCTGGTCCAGGAGTTCCAGTTCGGGTTGGCCTGGAGCTCCTACTCCCGCTTCGTGGGCGACGTGTTCGGCTCCGTGCTGGCCCTCGAGGCGCTGCTGGCGTTCTTCCTGGAGTCCACGTTCCTGGGCCTGTGGATCTTCGGCTGGGGCCGGATCCCCAAGAAGCTGCACCTGGCCACGCTCTGGGCGGCAGTGCTGGGGTCGGTCGTCAGCGCCTACTTCATCATCGCGGCGAACTCCTGGATGCAGCACCCGGTCGGCGTCGTGCTGGACACCAGCACCGGGACGCCGCGGGCCCGCCAGGTCGACTTCCTCGCCGTGCTCACCAACAACACCGCGCTGGCCGCCTTCAGCCACGCGATCGTCGCCTCGCTGATGGTGGCGGGCGCCCTGCTCGTCGGCATCGGCCTGTGGCACCTGCGCACGCGGGCGTTGGCCGGGCGGTCCGCCGACGAGGTGGACCACGCGGTCTGGCGGCGATCGGTCCGGGTGGGCGGCTTCGTCTCGTTGGCCGCGTTCGCGCTGGTGGCCCTCACCGGTGACTGGCAGGGCAAGTTGATGTACCAGCAGCAGCCGCTGAAGATGAGCTCGGCCGAGGCGTTGTGCGAGACCGAGGCCCCGGCGTCGTTCTCCCTGGTCGCCTTCGCCAAGCTCGGCAGCAACGAGTGCGACGACGTGCACTCGTTCCGGATCCCCTACATCCTCAGCTTCCTGGCGCACAGCGACTTCTCCTCCCCCGTCCCGGGGATCAACGAGCTGCAGCAGGAGTACGCCGACACCTACGGGGCCACCTACCCCGACGACCCCTCGTTCGGGGACAAGGCCGGCCAGCCCATCGACTACACGCCGGTGCTGGCGGTCACCTACTGGGGCTTCCGGCTGATGATCGGGATGGGCGCGGTGTCCGCCGGGGTGGCGGCCTACGCCCTGTGGGCCACCAGGCGGGGTCGGGTACCGACCTCCCGGATCGGGGTCTACGGCTCGCTGCTGGCGGTCGGGGCGCCGTTCGTGGGGAACGCGGCGGGCTGGATCTTCACCGAGATGGGCCGCCAGCCGTTCGCGGTCTACCCGAACCCGGACGTACCGGTCGCCGACCAGGTGTACTTCTTCACCGCGCAGGCAGTCTCCCCGGGCATCTCGGCTGCCGAGGTGTGGACCTCGCTGACCTCGCTGGGTCTGCTGTACGGGGTGCTGGCGGTGATCGAGCTCGGTCTGATCGTTCGGTTCGCCCGCCGGGGTGTGACCGAGGGCGACACCACGCCGACCCCAGGGGTCGGCGGTGGGCCAGCGCACGACCCCGACCAGCCACCACGGGCCGACGACGACGCCAGCGACGACGTCCTGCAGTTCGCGTACTGAGGAGCTGACCGACATGGAGCTGTCGACCCTGTGGTTCATCGCCGTCGCGGTGCTGTGGACCGGGTTCCTGCTGCTGGAGGGGTTCGACTTCGGCGTCGCCGCCCTGCTGCCGGTGCTCGGCCGCCGGCCCGCCGACCGCCATCTCATGCTGCGCACCATCGGCCCGCTATGGGACGGCAACGAGGTGTGGCTGGTGACGGCGGTGGGCGCCACGTTCGCGGCGTTCCCCGGCTGGTACGCCACCTGGCTGCCGGCGATGTACCTGCCGTTCGTGCTCGTGCTGGTAGGGCTGATCATCCGGGCGGTGGCGTTCGAGTGGCGGCATTCCAGCAACGACCCCCGCTGGGACGCCGCCTGGACCCGGGTCATCACCACCGGTTCGCTCATCGCGTCCGGTGGGATCGGGGCGGCGCTGGGCGCCACGACCCTGGGCCTGCCGATCGGGGCCGGTGGTGTCCGGGTGGGTGGCGCGTTCTCCGGTTGGTCGTGGGGCGCGCTGCTGGGGGCGGTGGCGGTGCTGTCCTTCGCGCTCGTGCACGGGGCGGTGTTCCTGTCGTTGAAGACCGACGGCGAGCTGCGGACCCGGGCCCGGACGTTCGCACTGCGCTGGGCGCCGGTCGCCGCGCTGCCCCTGCTGGGCTGGGCCGGGCTGGTCTGGGTGCGTTCGGGCGGGGTGGTCACCGGTGCGACCTGGATGGTCGCCGCAGCCGCGGTCCTGGTGACCTGGGCCCGGCTCCGGACCGGGCGGGAGGGGCAGGCGTTCACCGCCTGGGCGGTGGTGCTGCTGGCCTCGGTGGCGACCGTGTTCGGTGCCGCGTTCCCCGTGGTGGTGCCCTCCACGATCGACCCGGCCTACGACGTGCTGGTGTCCGCGGCGTCGGTCAGCGACTACACGCTGACCGTGATGACCTGGGTGGCCGGGGTGGGACTGCCGGTGGTGCTGGGGTACCAGGCCTGGACCTACTGGGTGTTCCGCGAGCGGCTGGTCGCCGAGCCGGTGCACGACCCGGCCGCGGCATGACCCGTCCGGACCGTGCCGGCGGCATGAACGGGCCGGACCGTGCCGGCCATGCCCACGGGCCGGACCGTGCCGGCCATGCCCACGGGCCGGACCGTGCCGGCCATGCCCACGGGCCGGACCGTGCCGGCCGGGGGCCGCTGGCGCCGCTGGACGGCGTCCCGGGGGTGCACGCGGCGCTGGTCCGGGCCGGGGTGGTGGCGCTGGTGCAGACCACGGGGTTCGTGCTGCTGGCCGCGGGGCTGGCGCACGCGGTGGCCCGGATCGTGACCGGCGGGTCCCCGCTGGCGCCGCTGACGCTGGCCGTCGTCGGCGCCGCGGTGCGGGCGCTGGCCGGCACCGCCGGGGAGATCCTGGCCGCCCGGGATGCCCGGCGCAGCGAGGACCAGCTGCGGGCCCGGCTGCTCACCCGGCTGGCCGGGTCGCCCGCCGCGGTGGAAGCCGCCGGCGGCCCCGGCCCGGCGGCCGTGCTGGCCACCACCCGGTTGCACGACCTGGGGCCCGCCCTGGCCGGCTACCTGCCGGCGCTGGCCCAGACGCTCGTCATCCCGCCGGTGCTGCTGCTGGTGCTGGCCGGCACGGACCTCATGTCGGCCGCGCTGGTCGCCGTGACCCTGCCACTGGTACCGCTGTTCATGGTTCTGGTGGGCCGGTACACCGCTGACCAGACGGCGGCCGCCGCCCGGGCGCTGGACCGGATCGCCGGGCACGTCGCCGAACTGGTCCGCGGGCTGCCTGTGCTCACCGGACTGGGCCGGGCAGCCGACCAGGCAGCCGCGCTGGAGGACCTGGGGGTCCGGCACCGGTCCACGACCATGGCCACGCTGCGGCTGGCGTTCCTCTCCGCCCTTGTGCTGGAGCTGATCGCCACCCTGGCGGTGGCCCTGGTGGCCGTCACCGTGGGGTTGCGGCTGCTGGACGGGCAGCTCGCGCTGGGGGTCGGGTTGACCGCACTGCTGCTGGCCCCGGAGGCGTTCACGCCGTTGCGGGCGCTGGGTGCGGCGTACCACGCCAACGCCGATGCCGGGCTGGCCGCGGCCGAGGCCCGTGCTGTGCTGGCCGGATCGCCAGCCGGATCGCCGGCCGACTCCTTGGTCGCGGCACGGCCGGGTGCGGACGTGGACGACCCGCGCGGGGCCGGCCTGCTGCTCGACGAGCTCTCGGTCGAGTATCCGGGCCGCTCGGTGCCGGCCCTGCCACCCACCTCGTTCGACGTCGCCCCGGGTGAGCTGGTCGCGCTCACCGGTCCCTCCGGCTGCGGGAAGTCGACCCTGCTGGCCGCGCTGGCCGGGGCGCTCCCGACGGCGGCCACCGTGACCGGCACCGTGCAGGGCAGGCCGGAATCGATCGCCGTCGCGGCCCAGCACCCGCGCACCACCGGTTGCACGGTGGCCGACGAGCTGCACCGGCACTCCGGAACGGCCGACGACGATCCCGTGGACTGCGATCCGAGCGGAAACCTGGTCACCGACGCGCTGGCCGAGGTGGGCGCGGGCGAGCTGGCTGCCCGTCCCTGCACCTCGCTCTCACCCGGTGAGCTGCAGCGGGTTGCCGTCGCCCGGGCGCTGGTACGGGTCCGCCGGGGTGCCTCGCTGCTGCTGCTGGACGAGCCCACCGCCCACCTGGATGCCGTCGCGGGCCGCAAGATCGCCGAGGTACTGGCCGCGCTCCGGGGCACCGTGACCATCGTGGTGGTCACCCACGACCCGGCGCTGGCCGCCCTGGCGGACCGAACGGTGCGTCTGCCACAGACCTCGCTACCGCCATCGTCCCGGCTCGTGGTGCCGACCCCGGTCTCCTCTCCGTCTCCACCCCCATCCCCGGCCCTGTCGGTGTCAACGACCCCGCCTCCGGCCACGGCCCCGCCTCCAGCCACGGCCCGGCCTCCAGCCATGGCCCCGCCTCGAGCCACGGCCCTGTCGGCGGCACGGCCCCGGACGTCCGCACCCTCGTCGCTGCCGACCCCCGGTCCGGTGACGTCCTCCGCCGGCGCTGGCCTGTCCTGGCCGCGGGGGGCGTTGCTGCGGGCGGTCGGGGCCGGGACGGCGACGGCGATCGCCGGGGTGGCGCTGACCGCGCTGTCGGGCTGGCTGGTGGTCCGCGCCGCGGAGATGCCTCCGGTACTCACCCTGCTGGTGGCGATCGTCGGGGTGCGCGCATTCGGGCTGGGTCGGGCGTTGCTGCGCTGGTGGGAGCGGTTGACCGCGCACGACGCCGCGCTGCGGCTGGCCGAGAGCACCCGGCTGCGCATCTGGCGGGCGCTGGCCCGGCAGGGCATCGCGGCCGAGCGGACCCCGGGGTCGGCACTGGGCCAGGTGGTGGGTGACGTGGGGCTGCTGCAGGACCTGTCGGTGCGGGTGCTCACCCCGCCACTGGTGGCTGCCGCGACCGTGGTGCTCACCGGGGTGACGCTGATCCTGGTCGAGCCGGTCGCCGGCCTGGGTGTGCTGGGTCTGCTGCTGGTGACCGTCGCTGTGATCGTGCTGCTGCACCGCCGGGTGGATGCCGGACTGGCCCGGGGCGAGGCTGCGCTGCGGGTGGCCACGCTGCGCGAGACGGCCACGCTGCTGGACGGGGTCACGGACCTCCGGGTGCACGGCCTGGCCGGCCGGGGCACCGCCGCGGTGCGGGAGCTGACCGACCGGCAGGGTGCCGCGGACCGGCTCGGGGTGCGGGCCGGGGCGGTGAGCGGCGGACTGGTCAGCGTGGGCACCGGGCTGGCTGCGGTCGCCGGAGCGGCGCTCAGCTGGGCCGTGGGTCTGACGGGTCCGCTGGTCGCGGTCGTGGCCCTGGCGCCGCTGGCGTTGGTCGAGCCGTTGAACGGGCTGGTGGGGGCGGTGCAGCGTCGCGGAGCCTGGAGAGATGCCCTGGGCAGGATGGAGCAGGTGCTGGGCGCCCCGGTCGCGGCGGACCCGGAGGATGCGGTCGCCCTGCTTCGCCCGGTCACCGAGCTGGCGACCCGTGGACTGACCGCGGGTTGGCCCGGTGGGCCCGAGGTGCTGTCCGGGGTGGACCTGAGTGCGGACCGGGGTGGCTGGCTGGTGGTGCGAGGGCCGTCGGGCAGCGGCAAGTCCACGCTGCTGGCGGTCCTGCTGGCGGCCCTGCGCCCGCGGGCGGGCCGGTACACGGTCGGGGGCGTGGACAGCAGCGCGGTCACCGGCGACGACCTGCGGACTGCGATGGCCTGGCTGCCCCAGGACTCCCATGTGTTCGCCTCCTCGATCCGGGCCAACCTGGCCTTGGCCGGGCCGAGTGGCACCGTGTCGGAGGATGCGATGCGACGGGCCCTGGTCGTGGCCGGCCTCGGACCCCTGGTGGATGGGTTGCCCGACGGCCTGGACACCCCGGTCGGTGCCGGCGGGACTGCGTTGTCCGGCGGTGAGCGCCGTCGGCTGGCCGCTTCCAGGGCGCTGCTCGCCGACCGGGAGGTGGTCCTGCTCGACGAACCCACCGCTCACCTGGACCCCCCGACCGCCGCAGCGCTGGTCGACGATTTGCGGACGGCACTGTCCGGGCGGGTCGTGGTGTGCGTGACCCACGACGACACCGTGGCCACCTCCGGGGACACCGAGCTGCAGCTGGGTGGGGAGCTGGCCCGGGTCTGATCAGAACGGCGCTGGGGCATCGACAGCGGGATCGACGTCGGTGCTGGCTCGGCCGGGCACCGGAGGACAGGCCGGTGCGGCTGGCGGTTCGCCCCCTGGCGAAAGGGCGGTGGTGGGGAACGACGGCGGTTGCGTCGTCGTCGCCAGGCCAGTGGGCGTGGTGACGGTGAGCCGACCATCGGGATGAAGATCGTGCCGCCAGCCCGGCGCCTGGTGTTTCCCGCGGTGGTGACGGGTGCAGTAGCCGACCAGGTTCTCGGCCGCGGTCGGACCCTCCGGCCACCGGCGGTCGTGGTCGAGTTCGCCACCGCGCGGCACCCGGCTCCGGCATCCCGGGAACCGGCACCGCCGGTCCCGGGCGCGGACGAATCTGTCCAGGGCCCTTTCTGGGCGGTAGCCCGGTGTGCGGCCCGGCGGCCGAAGTCCCGCCCCGGCGGAGAGATCATGTGTGCACGTACGGCGCCTGCGGATGCATGCGGACCGCCCGCAGGTACCGACTCGCCGCAGTTCCCGGCTGTCGGTCAGCGCCAGCAGGGTTCCGCTGAGCGCGTCCACCACCGCCACCCGCGGCCGGTCAGCCAGTCCCCCACCCCCGGTCCGGGTGAGCAGCTCGCCGATCGCGGCCCGCTGCGCCTCCGAGACCTGGGCCAGGGCCGCCACGCTGGTCGCAGCATCGGACAGACTGCCCGTCCGGGCGGCTTGGCGTTGCTCGTCGCCCTGCGCGGCCCGCTCGGCTGCCCTGACCTCCGCTCGGGCGAATGCGATCTTCTCCCGGGCTCTCTCCTGCGCCAGGCTCGCCTCGTGAACCGCTGCGTCGGCCGCCATCCAGGAACCACCGTCGCCGACTCCCGCGTCACGGCCATCGGGCGGGTCGGTCGCGCTCCCGGGTCCGCAGTCCGGCACGCCCTGGGACAGACCGGCCCGGTAGTCCTCGATCCATGCCGCTACCAGGGCGTCCCACTCCCCGTCGATCACCCGATCCGGTTCGGCGGGGAGCTGGTCGTACAGGTCCGCGAAGGGGTGCGGCGGTGCCTGCTGTCGAGATGCCCACGCAGTCCGGTCCAGGTCGCGGCCGGTGTCGGACCCGATCGCCGGTGGACGCTCCAGCGCACCGTCGGGGAGTAGACCGAGTGCCTCGGCCAGGTGCCGGACCATCTCCGCCGGCACCACCTGACCGTCGACCTCCGCCGGTTGACCCCCACCGGCCAGGGTCTCGACCGAGGCCACGATGGTCAGCTGGGCGGTCACCATCGGCCTGTCGGTGTGCCCGGCGCGGGTGATGAGGTCCACCAGGCAGTCGGCCATCTTCTGCGCCCGCGTCCTCGACTCCGGCAGGCGGCCGTCCGGTCCCGGTACCAGTTCCGCGTCCTCGATGGCGTCGGCGTACCGGCCGAGCACGTCCAGGCACAGGCGGGCCTCCGGCGTCGTCAGCACTGCGGTCAGCTGCGCCATCCCGTCCTCCCGACCCGGCGTGCAGAACACCCCGCGCGAGCGCACCGCATCGGCCAGACGCTGAGCCGCACCGGCTGCATCGAGCCGTAGCACCAGCACCCGGGCCCGCTCGGCCAGTTGCGCGGGGCTCTTCACCCGACCAGCCATCCAGGACAGCAACTCCCGCTCCACCCGCACCCGCACCGTCGGATCAGCGATGACCGCCACCTTCTCGGTGAACACGCCCAGGTGGCCGGGGTGGATGGCACCGGCGGCGAGCGCGTCGAGAGTGGCCGGCAGCAACCGGACCAGGGTCAGCGAGCGGGTCAGCAGTGCCACAGCCGCCTGCTGGCTCACCTGCAGCACCACGGCCAGCTCCTGTGCGGCCCACTCGCTGACCTCGTCCAGCACCGCGGGCCGCGCACCTCTGGCCGCTGCGGATGCACACCCAGGTTCGCCCGGCTGCCGGTCACCCGAAGCAGGCCGGCCCCGGGCCCATTCCGCGACCGCACGAGTCTGGCTCGCGGTTCGCCGGCTGATCTCCAGGGCATCCCGCTGCACCTCACCGAGCGGCCCGGGCGACGTCCGGACCGGAGGGGCCCACGAGGGTCGCGCCGGGGTCGCAGATGTCATCACGCATTCGATCATACGTTCGAATGCATCCAAGCGCAAGCCTCTGAGCTGGACTGATGGTCGCCTGCGCGGCGAACCACCCGCACACACCTACGACAGTTCTCGCGGCCGACCCAGCTCCGTGTGGACGACGAGGCGCCGTCCACAGCCGGGTGCCCGCGGAGGTTCCGGTCGTCACCGTGCCGTGCCACGGTGCCGGCATGACTTTCACCGGGCACGTGTTCCTCGGGATGAGCGTCGACGGCTTCATCGCCCGCGCCGACAACTCCCTGGACTGGCTGGTGCGGCACGGCGAGGAGGCAGGCGATGCCGGGTTCACCCCCTTCGTGGAGAGCATCGACGCCGTGTTGATGGGCCGCGGCACCTACGACGTCATCGCGGACGAAGCGGAGTGGCCGTACCAGGGAAAGCCGCTGCACCTGCTGAGCTCGACTCTGGCCAGCGACGCCGATCCCCGCGTCACCGCGGTGCACCGGTCGGTCGACGACGCCGTGGCGGCGCTGGACGCGGCCGGCCACCGGCGGGTGTACGTCGACGGCGGTCGCACCGTGCGTGCGCTGCTCATCATGCGGCGGATAGCCACGCTCACGCTGTCCCGGGTGCCGGTGCTCATCGGGTCCGGCCCGTCCCTGTTCGGCCCACTTCCACGCGACGTGGAACTGGAGCACCTGGACACCCAGGTGCTGGGCGGCGGGATGGTGCAGACGACCTACCGGGTGCGCGAAGCGACACTGCCCGGCCGCGAATGACCGCGCACGTCGTCGCCCTCACCGGTGGCACCGGACTGGTCGGCTCCTCCCCCGATCCGGCGTTGTCAGCCTGCCGGCACGTCGACCGACACCTCGGCACCCAGCCGGGCATCGACGAGCTGCAGATCATCCCCGGACCAGAAGCTGCCGGGGTCGTAGCTGTTCAGCGGACGCCCGCCGGGCAGCAACCCCATCGCCGTGTAGGTGCCGGCCACCAGTTCGGCGCAGAACACCGTCTCGGCATCGATCCCCCGCCCTACCAGCCCGTTCACCCAGCCGCGGGCCAGCCGGAACGTGGTGGGGAAGGGCCGCCCATCCAGCCTGGCGATGGTGGTCAGCACCGCATCCTCCATCGCCGGGGTGATGCCCCCGTGATCGGCGGGGCCGACCAGCTGGCGCAACCAGGCCCGCTGGCCGTACCGCTGCCGCCACACGGTCACCGCGTCCCGCAGGTCGTGCAGCTGCACCCCCCGCTGGTGGGTGCCGGTCCAGGCATCGGGCAACGACCTGCCGAGCTCGGCGTGCCAGAGCAGCGGCGGCAGGTCCTCCAGCACCACCGCCATCCCGACATGGTTGACCGGCGCGTTGGTCAGCGTCCGGATCGCGCGGTCGGCCACCGACGCGCCGCGGAAGAGCCAGACGTCTCCGGTACGCGTGAGGTCGACGGCGGCATCCAGCGTCAGCACCCGGACAACCTAGTCAGGACGCGAGGGATGCGTCCGCGGAGCAGGCGATCTCCGTCCAGACGGTGTCCAGCGACAGGTCCAGCACCGCCGCGACGGCCGCCACCGTGGTGAACGCCGGAGTGGCCACCCGGCCGGACTCGATCTTGCGCAGCGTCTCCGGCGAGATCCCGGCGGCCAGAGCGGTGTCCAGCATCGGCCGCCCGCCGCGGGCCCGGCGCAGCAGCGCGCCCAGGCGCCGGCCGCGATCGATCTCCTCGGGCGTGAGCGGCAGCCTGACCATGCCCGGGATACTAGTACCGGGATACCCTCGCCGGGATAGTTGTTCGCCAGCGAGGAGCGCGTCGTGATCGAGATCCTGCCCCCCACCCAGGTGGCGCGCGCCCGGGACACCGGAGCGCTGGTGGCCGACATCCTGCAGTCACTGCGCGGCCGGGCGGTGGTGGGCACCAACCTGCTGGAGATCGACCAGTGGGCCAAGGAGCTCATCCTGGGCGCCGGGGCCACGTCCTGCTACGTCGACTACGCACCGTCCTTCGGCCGCGGACCGTTCGGCCACTACATCTGCACCTCGGTCAACGACGGCGTGCTGCACGGCCTGCCGCACGACTACGCCCTGGCCGAGGGGGACCTGCTGAGCCTGGACCTGGCCGTCGTCCTCGGCGGGGTCGCCGCGGACTCCGCGATCAGCCTCGTCGTCGGGGACAGCCGGCCCGCCGAGAGCGTGGCGCTGATCGAGACCACCGAACGCGCGCTGGCCACCGCGATAGCCACCGCCGGCCCGGGGGTCCGGCTGGGCGACATCTCCGCCGCCATCGGTGGCGTGCTCACGGGCGCCGGCTACCCGGTGAACACCGAGTTCGGCGGGCACGGCATCGGCACGACGATGCACCAGGACCCGCACGTGCCGAACAACGGCCGGGCGGGCCGGGGCTACAAGCTGCGCCCGGGCCTGATGCTGGCACTGGAGCCATGGGCCATGGTCGACACCGACGAGCTGGTCACCGACGAGGACGGCTGGACCCTGCGCAGCGCCACCGGCTGCCGCACCGCGCACAGCGAGCACACCGTCGTGGTGACCGAGGACGGCGTCGACGTCCTCACCCTGCCCTCCCGCCGCTGACCCCGGCGGGCACTACGGTTCCCGCCATGCGTCGCGCCACCGTGGGGAAGCTCCTCGGACTCGCCGGCCTGGCCGGGGTCGCGGCCACCGGCGCCGTGCTGGCCCGGGACGAGCGACAGCGCCGCGCCTACACCCCCGAGGACGTCCGGGCCCGCCTGCACGCCCGCGCCGAGCTCGCCACTGCCGCGGAGCAGCCCGCGCAGGAGCACGATGACACCCAGGCACCGGCCGCGCTGCCCGCCGGGCACGGCGACGACGTCCGGGTCGCCACCCGGGCCATCCCCGAGGCGACCACCCGGTGCGGCCGACTGGCCCAGCGGGCCCGCCGGCGGCTCCGTCGCCTGCCGAACCACCCGTGGCGCAGCTCGCCGAGGCGCGGCTGAGCCTTGCTCCGCGGTGGTGTCGGAACGCTCGGAGGCCACCGGGCAGCTGCTCAGCCGGCTCCGGGCGGCAGCGCGACGCCCTCGTCCTTGAGCACCACCCCGGAGGCGCCCAGCTCCCGGGACGCCTGGAGGAGCCCCACCAGCGTGTCCGCGGCCTGCGCGTAGCTCAGCCCGTGCGGGGGCCGCACGTTGGAGATGCAGTTGCGCTCGCTGTCGGCCCGCCCGGTCCGCGGCCCGTAGGTCAGGTACAGCCCCAGGCTGTCGGCGGAGGACAACCCCGGCCGCTCCCCCACCAGCACCACCACGATCCGGGCGCCGAGCGCCTCCCCCACCGGGTCGCCCAGGGCCACCCGGGCCTGGTGCGCCAGCACCAGCGGGGCGATCGACCAGCCCGGCAGCCGCTGCAGCACCGCGTCGACCGTGCCGGCCGCGTGCTCGGCCACCGCCCGGGGTGACAGCCCGTCGGCGATCACCAGGGCCAGGTCGTGCGTCGCCCGCCGGCAGGTCGGTGTCCTCGGCCAGCCGGCGTCCCAGGTCCGGACGTTGCAGGTAGGTCTGCCGGTCCGGGGCGGCCGAGTGCACCTCGAGCACGGGCAGCCCGGTCCCGGCCAGCGCGGCGAGCACCGCGGCGGTGTCCAGCGCGGTGTGCACGGCGTCCCGGGCCGCGGCGTGCGCCGCCCGGAATTCGAGCCAGCGCGACGTCGGCAACCCGTCTCCGGCCCGTCCCAGGGCCACCCGCGCCCGGGTGGCCGACCGCAGCACGTCCCAGGGGTCGGCGGGGGCCGGCGCTCACCGAGCGGCCGCCAGCAGGGCCCGGGCGGCCGGCGCGTCCGCGGTCAGCTCGCGCACCCGGCCGGCATCGTCCAGCAGGTCCATCCGACCCAGCCAGGCCTCGAACTCCGGGGCCGGCCGCAGGTCCAGCACCTGCCGGGCGGTGAGCACGTCCTGGAAGGACAGCGACTGGTAGTGCAGCATCACGTCGTCCGACCCGGGCACGGCGATGACGAACGAGCAGCCGGCCGCGCCGAGCAGCACGGTGAGGGTGTCGGTGTCGTCCCCGTCGACGTCGGTGTGGTTGGTGTAGCAGACGTCCACGCCCATCGGCAGCCCCAGCAGCTTGCCGCAGAAGTGGTCCTCCAGCCCGGCCCGGATCACCTGCTTGCCGTCGTAGAGGTACTCCGGCCCGATGAACCCGACCACGGTGTTGACCAGCAGCGGGTCGAAGTGCCGGGCCACCCCGTACGCCCGGCACTCCAGCGTCTGCTGGTCCACCGGTGCGCCGCCCACACCCAGGTGGGCGTCCGCCGACAAGCGCCGAGCCCTGGCCGGTCTCGAAGTACGTGACGTTGCTGCCCCACCGTGCCGCGGCCCAGCGCCAGCGCCCCGGCGCGCGCCTCGGTCAGCAGGTCCAGGGTCACCCCGAACCCGCACGTTGCCCGCCTGGGTGCCGGACACCGACTGGAACACCAGGTCGACCGGGCGCCCCGGACTCCAGCGCCCGCAGCGTCGTCGTGACGTGCGCCAGCACGCAGGACTGGGTGGGGATCTCGTACCGGGTGATGACGGCGTCGATCAGCTCCAGCAGCGCGGTGGTCTGGGCCGGCGAGTCGGTGGCCGGGTTGATCCCGATCACCGCGTCCCCGCAGCCGTGCAGCAGCCCGTCCAGCGATCGAGGCGGTCACCCCTACGCGGGTCGTCGGTGGGGTGGTTGGGCTGCAGCCGGGAGGCCAGCCGGCCGGGCAGTCCCAGCGTGCTGCGCAGCCCGGTGACCACCCGGGCCCGGCGGCCGACCGCGATGAGGTCGGCGTTGCGCATCAGCTTGGACGTCGCGGCGACCATCTCGGGCGTCAACCCGCGGGCCAGCCCGGAGATCGCGGCCTCGTCACCGGTCGCCGCCCGGGACAGCAGCCACTCCCGGAGCTCCCCGACGGTGAGCGAGCGGACCGGCGCGAGGGCAGCGGCGTCCAGGTGTCCAGGACCAGCCGGGTGACGTCGTCCTCCTCGTACCCGACCACCTGCTCGTCCAGGAAGGTGGTCAGCGGCAGGTCGGCGAGCACGCCCTGCGCCGCGACCCGCTCGGCCTCCGACTTCGCGGCGCAGCCGGCCAGCACGTCGCCCGGAGCGGGCCGGGGTCGCCTTGGCCATCAGGTCCGACAGCGCAGGGGAACGTGTAGGTGTGTCCCGCCGAGCGTCGCGCGCCGGACCGTCACCGCAGCTCCTCGTCGGCCGCGGCCAGCGCCTCGAACTCCTCCTCGGGCGCGGACGCGACCAGGTGGTGCCGGCTGTACAGCGCGAAGTAGGCAGGAAGACCGCGTACGCGAGAGCGTCCACAGCGCCGCGGCCCGGGTCGACGAGGAAGGTGGCCACCACCGCGGCACGGCCAGCACCAGCGCGATACCGGTGGTGACGGTCCCGCCCGGGCGTGCGGTACGGCCGCGGCAGGTCGGGCTCACGGCGGCGCAGCACGATGTGGCTGACCATCATCAGCACGTAGGACACGGTGGCGCCGAAGACCGCCATGTTCAGCAGCATCGCGCCCTGCCCGGTGAGCGAGAGGAGCGAAGCCGATCGCACCGGGACGAGCAGCGCCAGCACCGGCGCCTTGCGGGAGTTGGTCACCGACAGCGCCCGCGGCAGGTAGCCGGCCCGGGACAGCGCGAAGGTCTGCCGCGAGTAGGCGTAGATGATCGAGAAGAAGCTGGCGACCAGCCCGACCAGCCCGGCGTAGTTGACCACCGAGGACAGCCCGTCCCGCCGGGAGCGCGTCGACCGGCGGGTTGCCGGACGCCGCGATCAGCCGCCGAGCCGCCGGCGCCGGGGGTGAGCACCAGCATCAGCAGGGCCAGGACCACGCAGCACCCCCATCGCCGCGACGATGCCCGCGGGGCATCGCCCGGGCCGGGTCGCGGGCCTCCTCGGCGGCCAGCGGCACGCTCTCCACCGCCAGGAAGAACCAGATCGCGAACGGGAACGCCGCCCAGACGCCCGAGCCAGCCCTGACGGCAGGAAGCTACGACGCGCCGAGCGCGTCGCCGGGCGCGATGTCGAGTCAGGTTGCCTGAGTCGAACTGCGGCGACCGCGCCGACCAGGAACACGCACCAGCCCGGCCACGGCGACGCCGGCGACCACCAGCATCACCTTCAGCGCCTCGCCGACCCCGGCCAGGTGGATGCCGATGAACAGCGCGTAGACCGCCAGGTAGACCCACCAGCCGTCGGTGATCCCGAACAGGCCGAGCGATTCGACGTACGCCCCGATGAAGGTGGCGATCGCGGCCGGCGCGATGGCGTACTCGATGAGCACGGCGATGCCGGTGGCGTACCCGCCCCACGGGCCGAGCGCCCGGCGGGCGAACGTGTAACCGCCACCCGCGGTCGGCAGGGCCGAGCCCAGCTCGGCCAGCCCGAAGACCATCGCGGTGTACATCCCCGCCATCAGCACGACGGCGATCAGCAGGCCGCCGAAACCGCCCTCCGCGAGACCGAAGTTCCAGCCGGCGTAGTCCCCGGAGATGACCGCGGAGACCCCGAGGCCCGGCCAGCAGCACCCATCCCGCCGTCCCGGTGCGCAGCTGGCGCCGGGCGTGGTAGCCGGCGTCCCCCGGGGTGCTGGCCGTGACGGTGGGTTCGACGCTCATGGAGGCCTCCGGTCCGCCGGCCCATCCGGGCCGGGCGCGCTCAGCGTGGACTCAGCAGACGCCCAGGGCAATGGCTGGCGCGGAACGGAACGCGGCGTTCACCTGACCGTCCCGGCGGCCGGGCCGCTCCGGCGTCGGGAGAGACTGCCCCGGTGGACCTCAGTCTCGGCAACGACCTGCGTGCCTTCGTCGACGCCTCGCCCTCCCCCGGCCACGCGGCGGCCGAGATCGTCCGGCGACTGGTCGCCGCAGGGTTCCGACAGGTGTCCGAGACCGACGTGTGGCAGCTGGCGCCGGGCGATGCGGTCTGCACCGTGCGCGGAGCCAGCGTGGTGGCCGTCCGGGTGGGCACCGAACCGGTGACCGAGGCGGGGCTGCGGATCATCGGCGCGCACACCGACTCCCCCACGTTCCGGGTGCGGCCCCGGCACGACGTCCGGCAGGCCGGGTACCGGCTGGTCGGGGTGGAGCCCTACGGCGGGTTGCTGGCGCACACCTGGCTGGACCGCGACCTCACCGTCGCCGGCCGCCTGGCGTTGCGCTCGGGCTCGGCGGCGCCGCCCCGGACGGTGCTGGTCCGGTTGCCCGGTGCCCCGTTGCGGCTGCCGTCGCTGGCCATCCACCTGGACCGCTCGGTGCGCGAGGGGTTGACCCTGGACCCGCAGCGCCACCTGGTGCCGACCTGGGGGGCCGACCTGGGCACCGAACCGGGGCTGCTGGAGGCGCTCGCCGCCGAGGCCGGTGTCGACCCCGGCGACGTGGTGGGGCACGACCTGGTGCTGGCCGACACCCAGCCGGCCGCGGCGGCCGGAGCGGACGGCAGTTGGATCGCCGCTCCCCGGTTGGACGACCTGGCCTGCTGCCACGCCGGCCTGCTGGCACTGCTGGCCGCCGGGACCGCCGCGCACACCCAGCTGCTGGTCTGCAACGACCACGAGGAGGTCGGCTCGGGTTCGGCGTCCGGGGCGCGCGGGTCGTTCCTGGAGGACGTGATCGGCCGGCTGGCCGGGGACGGCCCGCAGGCGGTCGCCCGGACCATCGCCCGGTCGATGCTGGTGAGCGCCGACATGGCGCACGCCGTGCACCCCACCCGCAGCGACCGGCACGAGCCCGCGCACGCCCCCCGGCTGGGTGGCGGCCCGGTGCTGAAGCTGAACGCCAACCAGGCCTACGCCACCGACGCGGTCACCGGCGGCTGGTTCACCGAGCGGTGCGCCGAGGTCGACGTGCCGGTGCAGCACTTCGTCTCCCGCGCCGACCTGCCGTGCGGGTCGACCATCGGCCCGCTGACCGCGACCCGGCTGGGCCTGGCCACCGTCGACGTCGGAGCGCCGATGCTGGCCATGCACTCGGTCCGCGAGCTGGCCTCGGCGGTGGACGTACCGCTGATGGTGGCCGCGTTCGGCAGCTGCCTCAGCTGACCGCCAGCAGCCGGAGGTCGCGCGCGTAGCGGCCGGCGACCTGCCGGGTGGGGTGCAGCAAGGGCTGCAGCACCGGGGACACGGCGGCCCAGCGGGGCCGGCGCAGCGCCGGGAACCGGACGTGCGCGCCGTCCAGGCTGAGCACCAGCCCGGCGGCCACCACCGCCAGCAGGGCCACGGTGCCCAGGGCGAACGGCAGGCCGGCGTGGGTGGCCAGGAAGCCGATCACCGGCGGGCCACCCAGCAGCCCGGTGTAGCCGACCGTGGTCGCCAGCGCGATGCCCGAGGAGCCACCCAGGGCCCCGGCCCGGGCGATGGCCAGCGGGAAGATGTTGGCCAGGCCCAGCCCGACGACGCCGAAGCCGGCCAGCGCGACCGGGACCGAGGGCGTCGTCACCACCACCACCGCGCCGACGGCGGCCAGCAGGGCGCCGCCGACCAGCAGTCGGCGCTCGCCCAGCCGGGCCACCAGCGCACCCCGGCGAGCCGGCCAGGGCCATGGTCAGGGCGAAGCCGGCGTACCCGGCGGCACCCAGCACCGGCGATGCGGCCAGGTCCTCGCGCAGGTGCAGCGCACCCCAGTCGGTCAGCGCGCCCTCGCCGTAGGCGGTGCACCCGGCGATGGCGCCGAGCACCACCAGCGCCGCGGTGGGCCGGTGCGCCGCGGCGCGCTCGGACCGCGGCCGCACGGGCTGCCGGGCGACCGCCGGATCGGCGTCCGCCCCGACGCAGGACCGGGACCGCCAGGCGGTGACCAGCAGCCCCAGCCCGGCGACGACGACGAAGTGCGGCAGCACGTCCAGCCGGGCTGGCGGCGAGCCCGCCGAGGAGGCGCCCCGCCGAGCCCGCCGAAGCTGAACGCGGCGTGCATGCTGGACAGCACCGGGCGCCCGGCCCGGCGCCTCGACCTGGACCCCGAGGCTGTTGGCGGCCACGTTGACCATGCCGGTGACCGCGCCGAAGACCAGCAGCGCGGCGACAGCTGCGGCACCGAGGTGGCCAGCCCCGGCAGCACGCGCACCGACCGAGCAGCGCGACCGCGGCCGCGACGCGATCAGACCGGCGCCCAGCCGGGCGGCCAGCGCACCGGTGAGCTGCATGACGGCCAGCGCGCCGAGGGACAGGCAGAGCAGGGCCACGCCCAGGGCGGTGTGGTCGGCGCCGACCTGGGCGCTGACCCCGGGCACGCGGGCCGCCCAGGACCCGAAGACGAAACCGTCCAGGGCGAACAGCGCACTGACCGCGGTGCGCAGGCGGGACAGCGAGGGCAACGGCGCCCGGCCGGCGGCGGTGCGCACACCGCCCCGGACGAGCTGGGAGACCGGTTCACGGGCACGCAGGAGAGCGGGAGCAGACATGGGAGGACCTCGCGAGAAGAGTGGGGGGCGCGGGTGGCGGGAGCGGCACACGACCTCGGGCGCACCACCAACGGTGCCAGCCCAACCTGTCGGGCGCTCTCAGAAACCCCTGGTGAGGGCCGTGATGATCGGCACGTGACGGCCACCACGGGTTGCCGCTCACCGCACGCGGCGACAGGGTTCTCCTCATGACCGGGTCCTTCGCACGCGGGCTGGCGGCCGGCGCAGCCGGCAGCACCGCCCTGCACGCCGCCACCTCCCTCGACATGGCGCTGCGCGGCCGTGGCCCCAGCCGCACCCCGGAGCGGATGGTGGACGCACTGACCGACGCTCTCGGCGGCGAGGTGCCAGGCCGGTGCAGCACCGGGGAGCGGCGGTCCGCCCTCGGCGCCCTGCTGGGGGTGGGGAACGGGGTGACGGTGGGGGTGCTGGCCAGCCTGGCCCGCTCGGCCGGGATCCGGCTGCCCGGTCCGGTCGGCGCCGTGGCGGCGGGGGCCGCCGCGATGGCCCTGACCGACGGCAGCGCCGCGGTGCTGGGGGTGTCCGACCCGCGGCAGTGGTCGGGTGCCGACCGGGTGGCCGACGCCCTGCCCCACCTGGCCTACGGCGCGGCCGTGCAGGCCGTGCTGGGCGCGGTGCCGGTCGCCGGGGACCGGCCGACCCGGCCCGCCGGGGTGGGCCTCACGATGCGCTCGGCGCTGCTGGGCGTGGCCACCGGCTGCCGGAGCACGCTCGGGCTCGCCGCGCCCACGGTGACCGGACAGGGCGCGGGACTGCTCCGCCGGCTCGCCAGCGTGACCGCGGTGGCCGGCGAGCTGGTGGGCGACAAGTCGTCCGCCGCGCCCGACCGGACGGCGGCCCCCGGCCTGCCGGCGCGACTGGCGTCGGCGGCGGGTGGCGCCGGCATGCTGGCCGCCCGGGAACACGCGAACGCCGCCGTGCCGATCGTGGCCGGGGTGGTCGGTGCCGCCGCGGGGGCCTGGGGCGGGCTGGGCTGGCGCCGCTGGGCCGGGGCCCGGGTGCCGGACTGGCAGGCCGCACTGGCCGAGGACGGCGTCGCCCTGCTGCTGGCCGCGGTGGCCACCCGGCGACCCCGGCGGGCGATACCGGACCGTGCCCCGTTGCGCCCCGTCTAGTCCAGCAGGGCCAGCAGCCAGCCCGGTCCGGCGACCTCGACGCCCGGGGACAGCCGTTCCCGCAGCCCCCGGTCGGCGGTGACCACCAGCAACCCGGATGTGCCGTCCGACCTGGCCCGGGCCGCCTCGGCCACCAGCGCGTCGTCGCCGCTGCCGGTCGCCCGGACCAGTTGGACCCCAGCCGGTTCGTCGACCTGGCGGGCCCGGCCCTCGACCACGGCCCGTACCTCTCCGATCGCACCGCCGGCCGGGCTGCGCACGCCCGACCAGTCCACCGCCGCGATCCGGTCCAGCAGCCGGGCCGTGGCCCCGGCCCGGTCCCGCCACCACCCGTCGGGCCGCGAGCCCAGCACGTTGGCCGTGTCGATGAGCAGCACGCGGGTCTGGGCCGGCTCCACGGGCATCGTGGTGATCCTAGGTCCCCCGGCCGGTGAGCGCCCCGTCGAGGAGGCCCTCGGTCGGCTCCGCCGGCACTACCGTGTGGGGAACCCGGTCGAGGAGGGCCCATGGATGTCGACGTCCGCACCGAGACGGTGATCGGCCGCCCGCGCGGGGTGGTGGCCGGCTACGCGGCCGATCCCGACCGCGCCCCCGACTGGTACGCCCGGATCCGGTCGGTCCGCTGGGAGACCCCCGGGCCCCTGGCGGTGGGGTCGCGGATCGCGTTCCGGGCCCGGTTCCTGGGCCGCGAGCTCGCCTACACCTACGAGGTGCTGGAGTGGCTGCCGGGCGAGCGGATGGTGATGGCGACCGCGCAGGGCCCGTTCCCGATGCGCACCACGTACACCTGGACGGACGCCGCAGCCGGCAGCACCCACATGACCCTGGCCAACGCCGGCAGGCCCACCGGGTTCGGTGCGATCGCCGCCCCGCTGCTCGCCGCGGCCATCCGGCGTGCCAACCGGGCCGACCTCGCCCGACTGCGCCAGCTGCTGGAGGCCCCGGGAGCCTGAGATGGCCCGGGGACGAACTGGTCGCCTCAGGCAGCGTTCCGCGGCGCCAGCGGCACCAGCCGGCGGCTCCGGCGGCCCGATCGGCGGCGGTCCACCACTGCCGACGTGCCCCGCTGCCGGGCCTCCGCGGCCAACTGGCGGGCGGCGACGATCGATGCCGGTTCCACGACGTTCACCAGCGGTCCCCCTCGGTGCTCCAGGCAGCCCGTCCCCGGCCGTCCTCGTTCCCGGGCTGACCCGGTTCCGCACCGTGACACGGACACAGCTCACCGTCAGCAGAATGGGACGGATCGTTACCGGACCGTGTCGCCGCCCCCAGTGCCTGATGACGGTCCGCCCCAGGGCGGGCACGCTCAGCGACCTCGGCCGTGGCTCCGCGCGAGCCCCTGAGCAGGCGGTTTGAGACGGCCTGGTTCCGGTACACACCTGTCGTGCACGTCACCCTCAGCACTGTGGCCAGCCAGGCCGGGGTGAGCATCAGCACGGCCAGCCGGGCCCTGTCCGGCCACCCCGCCGTGCTCCCGGCGACCCGGGCGAGGGTCGTCGCCGCGGCCGCCGAGCTGCACTACCGCCCCAACCGGATGGCCAGTGCGCTGCGCACCCGGCGGACCGGGCTGATCGGCCTGGTGGTGAACAACCTCCGCAACGCCACCTTCCACGTGATCGCCGAGACCCTGCAGGCCTGGGCCGCCGAGCACGGGAAGCAGGTGCTGATCTGCACCACCGGGGGTGACCCGGTCCGGGAGGCCGCCTTCCTGGAAACGGTCCAGGCACACCAGCTCGACGGGGTGGTGGTGGCTGGTTCCGGAGCCAACGGCGAGCTGGTCAACGCCCTGGTCGGCAGCGGCTGCGCCGTCGTGACGATGAACCGGGAGGTGCCCGGCGCCCGGGCGCCGTCGGTGATGAGTGACTACGAGGCCGCCGCGCGGCTGGCCACCGAGCACCTCATCGAGCTGGGACACACCCGGATCGGCGCGGTCGAGGGGCCACCGGACGTCACCTCGGGGCGGTTGCACCACGCCGGGTTCGCCACCGCGATGGCGGCCGCCGGCCTGCCCGTGGTGGAGGACCTCATCCGGCGCGGCCCGTTCGGCACCTCGTTCGGCAGCCGGGCCGCCCGCAGCCTGCTCGAGCTCGACCAGCCGCCCACCGCCCTGGTCGTCACCAACCACGAGGCCTCGTTCGGGGTGCTCCCGGTGCTGGGCGAACTGGGGGTCCACGTCCCGCGCCGACTGTCGCTGGTGCTCACCGAGGACGAGCCGTTCTGGGGCTTCTGGTCCCCGCCGCTCACCGTGGTGGACAACCGGGCCGGCCTGCTGGCCACCCGGGCCGCCGAGCTGCTGCTGGCCCAGCTCACCGGCGGCGGGGGGCTGCCGGTCCCGGTGGAGGAACGGACCGCGCCGGTGCTGGTCCCGCGGGGGTCTACCGCTCCACCGTCCTGATCACCCCGTCCGGGGCACGCTCTACCGGTCAGGCGGTCGCGACCAGGCACAGCACCTGGCCGGGCTCCACGGTGACCTCGCTGGCGAAGTACGACGCGGTCGAGCCCGGGAAGGCGGCCGCGCAGGCCGGTTGGGACTGGCTCAGCCGCACGTCGTCCAGCACACCCACCACCCGGTAGGCCGCGACCGCCGAGCTGCACGGCACCACCTGGACCGCGCCGTCGGCGGTGCGGGCGATGCAGTCGCCCTCCTGGAAGCCGGACCCGGTACCCAGCAGCACCAGCCCCAGCACCGACAGCGCGAGCACGACCAGCGCCCCCGGGAGCAGGACCCGGTTCAGCCGGGATCGTCGGGGTGGGTGGGGGTGCACGGAACTCCTCCGTCGTCGGGCCGGGCTTCGAGGGTAGGCAGGCGCGCGCCGGGCGTGCCCGGGACCACTTGCCGGGGACCGTGTGGGACCGCCCCCACCAGGGCAAGCAGGGCTGGAGACACCAGCGGCCGCGCGCTGCTCCCTCGATGCCCGGAGGCAACCCCACCGTGTCCGACCAGTACACCTTCACCAACCCCGTCGACCAGTACCGCACCGGCGGTTACCCGGACGAGGGCATCGACGCCCCGGGCCTGGAGACCGAGCTCGACGTCCGCGCCGACCACGGCGAGCAGAGCTACCGCGGCAGCGGCCGGCTGACCGGGCGCCGGCGCTGGTCACCGGCGCCGACTCGGGCATCGGCCGGGCCGCCGCGATCGCCTACGCCCGCGAGGGTGCCGACGTCGTGCTGAACTACCTGCCCGACCGAGCAGTCCGACGCCGAGGACGTCGCCGCGCTGATCGAGGAGGCCGGCCGCAAGGCGGTGCTGGCCCCCGCCGACCTGTCGGTGGAGGCCGAGGCCCGCGGCCTGGTGCGGACCGCGGTGCAGGCCCTGGGCGGGCTGGACGCGCTGGTCCTGGTGGCCGGCACGCAGACCTGGGTCGACGACCTCGCCGACCTCACCACCGAGCAGTTTGACCAGACCTTCAAGACCAACGTGTACTCGGTGTTCTGGATCGTGCAGGAAGCCCTGCCGCACCTGCCGGCCGGGCTCCACGATCATCACCACCAGCTCCATCCAGGCCTACCAGCCCTCCCCGGGCCTGGTCGACTACGCGACGACCAAGGCGGCCATCAACACGATCTGCAAGGCGCTGGCCCAGCAGCTTGCGCCCCAAGGGCATCCGGGTCAACGTCGTGGCTCCGGGACCGTTCTGGACGCCGCTGCAGACCTCGGGTGGCCAGCCGCCCGAGGACGCTGCCGGAGTTCGGCCAGGAGACCCCGCTGGGTCGCGCGGGCCAGCCGGCCGAGCTGCGCCGGCGCCTACGTGTACCTGGCCTCGGCCGAGTCGAGCTACGTGATCGGCGAGACGCTGAACGTCAACGGCGGTATGCCCACCCCGTGAGCCAGCCCCACCGACCCCAGCGCGGGGACCGCGCCCCTGCGCTGGGGGACGGCGGAGACGCACCGCCGTCACCGAACGTGACGACGCCGGTTACGCCGATCTGCGCTCCTACGCCGCGATCGGCGACGGCCGCACCATCGCGCTCATCGCCCGGGACGGCCGCATCGACTGGCTGCCGCTGCCGAACCTGGACTCCGCCGCCGGTGTTCGGGGCCCTGCTCGACGCCGACAACGGCGGCTGCATCGCGCTGCGCCCACCACGGACGTTCACCGTGCAGCGCGCCTACGTCGAGCACACCAACGTGCTGGAGACGACGTTCAACACCGCCACCGGCAGCGTCCGGGTCACCGACTCGCTGAACACCGGGGTGGCCGGACGGCTGCCCTGGGCCGAGCTGGGCCGGCGGATCGAGGGCCTGACCGGCACGGTCACGCTGCGCGCGGCGGTGCGCCCGGGCACCTGCCTGAACACCGTCTCGCCCTGGGTGCACCGGACCCAGCACGGGTGCGGTGCTGCGGGTGGACGGGCTGACCCTGGCGGCCCGGATCGCCGGCGCCGACGGGGTGGACGTCGGCGAGCAGCGGATCGACGTGGACTACACGACCTCCCCGGGCTCGCGGCACCTGCTCGGCCTGGTCGGCCACCGAGCGGGAACCGCTGTTCCTCGCCCGACCCGGAGGACGTGGACGCCGGGATCGACCGCACCATCGCGCAACTGGCAGGCCTGGACGCGCGACCTTCCACTGGGACGGGCCCGTGGCACGAGGCCGTGCGGCGCAGCGCGCTGGCGCTCAAGCTGCTGATCCACGCCCCGACGCGGCGCGATGGCGGCCGCCGCGACGACGTCGCTGCCCGAGTCGCTGACCGGCGGCAAGAACTGGGACTACCGCTTCGCCTGGGTGCGGGACACGGCGTACGCGCTGACCGCGCTGTTCCGCTTCGGGTTGCGCGAGGAGACCCACGGGGCGATCAGCTGGCTGCTGGCGACCATCCGCCGAGCACGGGCCCGAGCCGCAGGTCTGCTACACCGCTGGACGGTGACCAGCGCACGACGGGGTGCGCGAGCCGCGACGTGCCCGGCTGGCGGGGCAGTCGGCCCGGTGCGTCGCGGCAACCGGGCCTCCGACCAGCTGCAGCTGGGCGTCTACGGCGACCTGTTCAGCATCGTCGCAGCTCTACGTCGACAACGGCAACGTGCTCGACGCCGACACCGGCCGGATGCTGGCCGCGATCGCCGACCTCGCCTGCGACCCGTGGCGCAGCAAGGACTCCGGCATGTGGGAGCTGCACGACCCAGCGGCACTACACGACGTCCAAGCTGGGCTGCTGGCAGGCGCTGACCAAGGCCGTGCACCTCGCCGAGATCGGGCAGATCCCCGGCGACCCGTCGCCGCTGGCGGGCCGAGGCCGACCGGATCCGCGACTGGGTGCGACGGCCACGCCTGGGACGAGGACCGCGGGGCCTACGTCTGGTACCCCGGCAGCGACGACGCTCGACGCCTCGATCCTGCTGCACGCGATCAGCGGTTTCGACCGCGGCGAGCGGATGAGCTCCACCCTGGACGCGCTGCGCCGGGAGCTGGGCGCGGGCCCGCACCTGTACCGCTACACCGGGGTCGACGCCGAGGAGGGCGTCTTCCTGGCCTGCTCGTACTGGATGGTGTCGGCGCTGCAGCTGTGTCGGCCGGGGCGAGGAGGCCGCGGCGCTGATGGACGAGCTGCAGGACACGCCCAACGACGTCGGCCTGCTGGCGGAGATGGTCGACCCGGCCAGCGGCGCCTTCCTGGGCAACCTGCCCCAGGCGCTGTCCCACCTGGCCCTGGTCAACGCGGCCATCACGGTGCACCAGCACCGGTCCTCCACCTAGCGCGCCGGCAGGGTTGTCGGCACGCCCGCGCCGGAGCATGGTCCAGGGGTGCAACGCGACTACGACTACCTGGTCATCGGGGCCGGCATGGCGGCCGACAGCGCCGCCCGCGGCATCCGCGAGCTGGACCCGGACGGGAGCATCGGGATCGTCGGGGAGGAGGTGGACCCACCGGTTGCCCGCCCGTCGCTGTCCAAGAAGCTGTGGACCGACCCCGGCTTCCCGCTGGAGAAGTCCTGGCTGGACACCGGGGAGACCGGTGCCGCCCTGCACACCGCCACCCGGGTCGACGCGATCGACCGGGTCGCCCGGACGGTGACCGCCCAGGACGGTGCCGTGTTCGGCTACCGCCGGCTGCTGCTGGCCACCGGCGGTCACCCCCGCAGGCTCGACCTGCCCGACGACGACCGGGTCGTGCACTTCCGGACCATGCAGGACTACCGGCGGCTGCGCGGGCTGGCCGGCGAGCACCGGCACGTGGCCGTCGTCGGTGGCGGGTACATCGGCAGCGAGCTGGCGGCTGCGCTGGTGCAGAACGACACCCGGGTCACCCTGGTCTTCCCGCAGGAGATGCTGGGCGCGCACGTCTATCCGCACGCCCTGGCCGAACACCTCACCGAACGGTTCACCGCGGCAGGGATCGAGGTCCGGTCCGGGACCCAGGTCACCGGCGGCAGCGCCGACCAGAAGGGCGTGCACCTCACCCTGGACGACGGCAGCACGCTCGACGTGGACGGCGTCGCGGTCGGGCTGGGCATCACCCCGGCCACCGGCTTGGCCGCCGACGCGGGGCTGGCGGTGGACGACGGCATCGAGGTCGACGCCTTCGGACGAACCGAGGACCCCGCCGTCTACGCGGCCGGGGACGTCGCCCGCTGGCCCGACCCGATCCTGGGCCGCACCCGGGTGGAGCACGTGGAGAACGCCACCGACATGGGCCGCGCCGTCGGCCGGGTGATGGCCGCGGACGCACTCGGCCGGGACGCCGAGCCCTACACGCACACGCCGTCGTTCTACTCCGACCTGTTCGACAGCGGCTACGAGGCGGTCGGCCGGCTGGACTCCGCGCTGGACCTCGTTCCCGACTGGGCGGTCCCACCGGGCGGCGACGGCCCGGCCCGCGGAGTCGTCTACTACCTGGCCGCCGACCGGTTGCGGGGCGTCCTGCTGTGGAACCTCTTCGACCGGACCGACGACGCCCGCCGCCTGCTGGCCACCGGCCGCGGCTACACCGCCGAGGACCTGATCGGGGCCATCGCGACGGACTGACGGGGCCACCGTGTCGCCGTGTCGTCGAATCGACACGGCGACACGGCGACCGGTCAGACGCCGCCGAGGCAGTAGATGGTGCCGGTGGCGCTCGGGTCGGACAGGTCGCCCAGCCAGGCCTGCTGGGTGATCCCGTCGAACTGGGAGCAGGTGCTGTCGTCTCCGAGGTAGTCCGCCTGGGTCAGGTCGGCACGCTCCTCGTCGATGCCCACCACCCGGTACTCGGCGTCGGCACTGCCGCAGTCCACGACCTCCAGCCCGTCGGCCTGCCGGACGCAGTCGCCGACCTCGGGGCCCCCGCCGACCAGGACCCCGACCACCACCGCGACGACGACGAGGGCCACCAGCGCCCCGCCGGCGATCGCCAGCCACCGCAGGGCGCCGGACTTCCGGGGCGCCGGCTGCCCGAACGCCGGCTGACCGGGCCAGGGCTGGCCGGCGGCACCGGGCTGGTCGCCCCAGGACTGCTGGGGTCCCGGCGGCGCGTACTGCGACGGCGGCTGCGAACCGCCCTGCTGCGGGGCAGCCCACCCCTGATCTGGGGCACCCCCCTGGCCCGGCCACTGGCCACGGGGATCCTGGGGGTGCTGAGGCGTGCTCATCTCTCCTCCTTCGTGCGGCGGCCACCGGTTGGCCGGTCCGGTGCCGGGGAGTATCGGGGGTCACGCACTCGCACAGCACCCCCCGCGGCCGCGCGTCTCGTCCGGATGCTGAGTAGCGTCGGTGCGGACACCAGGAGGCTCCCCATCGCCGTACGGTCCGGACGCTGCGCTGACGACCATCTGGGCTGCCCCTGCAGGGGCGACCAGTCCATCCACGACGCACGTGCGGTCGACGTCCGCCGAGCCCAGGAGGCCAACGACGAGGCGGCTGCGTGCCCGGAGTGCGGCGTGGCCACCTCGCCGGTCCAGCTGGTGACCTGGGGGCACTGCCGCGCGTGCCGGACGGCGGACTCCCGCGCGGTGCGCCCGCTGCGCTGGTAGCCGCTGCTCAGGCGGTGGCGTGCTGGGCGGGCAGCCAGGCGGGCGGCTCGTCCAGGGTGAGGCCGACCAGTTCGGCGGCGGTGGGCCCCTCGTCGAGGGTGGGCACGTCCTCCCACGGGGAGGGCTGGGTCAGCAGCACCATCGCGTGCTGGGCCGGACCCAGGCTGGGGGCCGCCTCGGCCAGCACCACGAGGTCGGCGTGCAACTGCCGGTGCACCCGGCCCAGTCGCCCGAGGGCTGCGCGGCAGGCGCCGCGGTCACCGGTGGTGTCGTAGACCAGCCGGTCGACGACGTCGCGCTGGGTGAGCATGGCGTCGGCGAGGTCCGCCCCGGCCGCGAGCCGGCGCAGCAGGTCCAGGTGCGCGTGGTGCCGGAACCCGGCGGGCTCCCGGCCCGGTTCGCGCTCGGTGCCGACCCAGGCCCGGTGCTGGAGGAGGCCGTGCGCGGCGAAGCGCTTCTCGGCGCGGGCCGCGAACCGCTGGTCGCCCAGCTCCCAGGTGGCGTGGCTGTCGTCGATCCTGAAGAACAGCAGCCCGATGCCGCGGCGGCTGAGTTCGCGCATCCGGGCGAAGGGCAGCGGGACGACATCGGCGTCCCCCACGCTGCAGTACAGCGCCCGGTCGGTGAGCACTGCGGTGCGCACCTGCTCGTCCGCCGTTCCCTCCCATGCCTCGCTGAGCGGGACGCAGTCGGAGACCGCCAGCACCGACTCACCCTCGGCCAGCGCGGCCGCCAGCTGCCCCGGTGCCCGACGCATTCCCCAACTCACTCCCCCGTCATCGGCTCGGCGCGGCGTTCCTACACCTCGAACGACCGGTGATCCTCCGGCTGGGTGACCACCCGGCCACGGCTGGCGACATGCGGTCGGGGTGTCGGGGCGTCGGTGGATGAACATTCAGTCATCAGGTGCGGAGCGGGCCGGGAGTGCGGACCCTGTCAGGGTGACCATCACCCCGGAGGAACTCGACGAGGAGCTCTCGCTCAGCGCCGCCACCAGCCGGCTGTCGTACCTGACCCGCAAGGACGCCGAGGCGACCTCTCGTGCCGTCGCCGACGACCCGGCCGCCCCCGAGCCGGACGCGGCCGAGCCCGCCCCCCGCAGTGGCCAGTGGTCGGACTTCCACGCCGAGACCACCGCGCTGGACTCCGAGGAGGCGCTGGAGCTGCTGGCCCTGGGCGAGACCATCTCCCGCAAGGCGCACGAGCACGATGCCGCCGCAGCGCTCGCCGCCCGCCGCGCCGGGGCCGACTGGACCGAGATCGGCGCCGCGCTCGGGGTGGCCCCCGCCGAGGCCTGGGACACCCATGCGGCCGCCTTCGCCGACCACCCCGAGCTGCGCGGGGAGCGCCCGTCCGACGGCTGACCCCTCACCCTGCGCGGTACCCCATAGGGGTATAGCGTCGCCGGGGTCCGCACCGACCCCGGCACGAGGAGGCCCGCCGTGGCCAGCTACCTGAGCCTGCTGGCCGTCCTGGCCACCGGTCTGGGCGGCGCCGGCCTGGCCCTTCTGCTGCACCGCCGCACCGCCCTGGCCCCGCCGGTCGATGTGCTCCCGGCGCTGTCCGGGCACCGGCCGGCCGAGCACGCGCTGTCCCGGTTCCACGCCCGCTGGTACCCGCTGACCTTGCTGTTCCTGGCCTTCGACGTCGAGATGCTCTACATGTACCCGTGGGCGGTCGTGGTCGCCCGGGTGGGCGCCGGCGCCGTCGTCGAGATGTTCGCCTTCCTCGGCGTGCTGATGGTCGCGGTCGTCTGGGCCTGGCGCGAGGGGGCCCTGCGGTGGACCTGAGCCGCGTGCTGGCCCGGGCCGCGGTGTCGCGCGCACACGTCCTGCTCGTGCCGGTCCCCGGCTCCGACGTGCTGCGCTGGGTCGGTCGAGGACGCCGTCGCCGCGCGGGGTTGGGTGCCGGCGCTGTCCCCCGCCGACACCGACGTGCTGCTGGTCTGCGGCGCCGCCGGGCCCGAGCTCACCGCCCGGGTGGACGTCGTCGACGACCAGGTGCCGGTGCCCCGGGCGCGGGTCGTCGTGCTGCACCCGGCCGAGGTCGACCGCGTGCTGGACGGTGCCGCGGCCCTGCTCGCCGATCCCGCCGCCCAGCGCTCGGCGCCCCCTGCACCCGAGACCCAGCCGATGGACGACGGTGACACGGACATGGACGGCGACGGCGGCGACGGCGACGGCGACGAGCGACAGCGGCGACGGCACGGACGGCGACGGCGACATGGACATGGACGACGACATGGACATGGACATGAGCGGGCCCGGTGGCATCCCGCTCGCCTCCGGCGCCGACGACCGGGACGGCCTGGAGATGGACGTGCTGCACGTGCCGCTGGGCCCGGTGCTGCCGTTGTGGCCGGCCGGGCTGCAGCTCACCTGCACCCTGGCGGGGGACGTGGTCACCGGGGCCGCGGTGCAGGTGCTGCCCGCCCGCGCCGAAGGACAAGCCGCCGGCCAACCCGCCGCCGGTGCACCCCCGGCACCGCAGCACCCGGCGGCCGAGCGGGCCGACCTGGCGCACCGCGTGCTGGCGCTGGCCGGCCGGGAGGACCTGGCGCACCGGGCCCGGGCGGTCCGGACCGCCGTGCTGGCCGGGGACCCCAGCGCCGAGCTGGCCTGGTCCCGGCTGGCCCGGCGGGTGCGGCGCTCCCGCCTGCTGCGCTGGTCGCTGCGCGACCTGGGCCGACTGGACCAGCAACTGCTGGCCGACCACCGGCTCCCGGCACGCTTGGCCGGGGACGTGCACGACCGGCTGCTGACCGCGCTCGGCACCCCTGTCGCCGACGGTGCGGGCCCCGCGGAGGCCGGCTGGCGTGCCCGCCTGCTGGGGCTGCTCCCCCAGCTGGTCGCCGGTGGTGACGTGGCCGCCGCCCGGCTGCTGGTGGCCAGCCTGCCGGCCGACCTGACCCTGCCGGCATCGACCGTCGCCCTGGGGGCCCGGCATGGGTGAGGTACTGCCGGTGGCCGCGGGCTGGGCCCCGGCCGCCGCCCTGCTGCTGGGTGCGGTCACCGCGGCCACCGCCAGCGCCGAGGACGCGCTCACCGGCCGGCCCGGCCGGGTGTGGGCCGAGACCGCCCGCTCGCTGCGCGACCAGGGCCGCCGCACCCTGGCCGCCGACCGGTTGCTGGGCCGGGGCGCGGTGCTGCTGCTGCCGGTCGCGGCACTGCTCATGGTCGCCGTGGTGCCGCTGGGCAGCTGGGTGCTGTCCGACGTGGCCGTCGGCATCGTGTGGTTCAACACCGTGGACGTGCTGCTGTGGGCCGGGTTCTGGTTGCTGGGCTGGGGTCCCAACAGCGCGGTGGCGCTGATCGGCGGGTACCGGTTCCTGGCGCAGGCGCTGGCCTACGAGCTGCCGCTGATGTTCGCCCTCACCGCCCCGGCGGTGGCCGCCGGCAGCCTGCGACTGGGGGACGTGGTGGCCGCTCAGCACGGCCTGTGGTTCGTGGTCTGGATGCCGGTGGCCTTCGCCGTCTACTGCCTGGGGGTGCTGGGTTTCACCGCCCGCGGCCCGCTGGCCGCCCCACTGGGTCGCGACCTGGGCGGCGGGCTGGCCCTGGAGCTCTCCGGCGCCGACCGGATCCTGGTGGCCGGCGGGCGGTGGGCGCTGCTGGTCGCCGGGTCCGCGTTCGGGGTGACGGCGTTCCTGGGCGGCGGGGCCGGGCCGCTGCTGCCGGGCTGGCTGTGGGTGCTGGTCAAGACCGTGGCACTGGCACTGGCGCTGAGCTGGGCCGGTCGCCGGCTGCCGCTGCTGCGCGCCGAGCGGCTGGTCGAGGTCGCCTGGCTCCTGGTTCTCCCGGCGGTGCTGCTGCAGCTGCTCGTCGTCTCGATCGTGGTGGTGGTCTGATGGGTGTGCTGGTGACCGGGGCGTTCGTCGTCCTGGCGGTGCTGGCCGTGGGCACCGGGATCGCGGTGTTCCGGGTGGACTCGATGGCCCGGGCCAGCTACGCGCTGGCGGTCAGCTTCGCCGCCGTCGGGCTGGCGCTGCTGCTGCTGGACCTGGAGTTCATCGGCGTGATCACCGTGCTGATGATGACCATGGAGATGGCCGTGATGGCGGTCTTCATGGTCATGTTCATGGGGATGAACCCGGCGCTGATGCCGATGAGCATGACCCACGGCACCCGTACGCCCGCGGTGCTGGCCATCGCCTGCTTCCTGCTGCTGGGCAGCGGGTCGGTGCTGGTGCCCTGGCCCACGCGCATGGCTGCCCCCGGGACCGACCCCACCGCCGAGCTGGGGATCGCGCTGATGGAGTCCAAGATGCTGGTGATGCTGAGCGTCTCGGCCGTGCTGTTCGCCACCGTCGTGGCGGCGCTGGTGCTGGCCGCGTCCCGGACCCGGTACGACCGGTTCGGCGACGACCTGCGGCCCCGCCCGACCGACCCGGTGCCCGGCGGGGTCGGCCGATGACCCTGCAGCTGGTCCTGCTGGTGGCCGCCGCGCTCTTCAGCGTGGGTCTCTACGGCGCGCTCTCCCAGACGGTCGTGGTCATGGTGATGATGGGCCTGGAGCTGATGCTCAACGGCGTCATCCTGGCCGCGGCCGCCTTCTGGTGGTTCACCTCCCCCGACCCCTCGCTGCAGGTGCTGCTGCTGGTGGTGATCAGCGCGATGACCGTGGAGATGGCAATGGGCTTCGCGGTGGCCACCCTGCTGCACCGCAGCCGGGAGACCGACATGGCCGACTCGCTGACGGACCTGCACGGGTGAGCGGCCTGCTGCTCGCCGCCCTCGTCGCGCTCCCGGTGGCCGCCGGGGCGCTGCTGTGCCTGGCCCCGTTGATCGGTCCCGCCCGGCGGCCGACCCTGGACCGGTGGTCGCCGTGGCTGGCGACCGGTGTGGCCGCGGTGGTGCTGGCCGCCGCCGGGGGGGCCGCGGCGGTCAGGCCGACCGCGTCCTGGGCGTTCCTGCCCGGGATCGACGGCGGCCGGGCGGGCCTGGGAGTGGACGACCTGTCGGCGGCCGTGCTGGTCACCGTCTGCGCGGTCGCCCTGCTGGTGCTGGCCTCGGCCGCGCTGGACGCCGAGGAGCGACCGGCCCGGTTCTCCGGCCTGATGCTGCTGTTCACCGGAGCCGTCACGCTCACCGCCTCGGCCACCACGCTGCCGGCGCTGCTGCTGGGCTGGGAGGTGATGGGTGCGACCTCCTACGCACTCATCGGGCTGACCTGGTCGGACCCGGTCGCCGTCCGCGGCGGGGAGACGGCGTTCCTGACCACCCGGGCGGCCGACCTCGGCCTCTACCTGGCCGGCGGGGCCGCGCTGGCCGGCGGCGCCGGCCTGGCCCTGGACGGGTTGCCCACCGCCGGCGGTGCCTGGCTGCACGTGGCCGCGGCCGGGGTGCTGGTCGCGGCGCTGGGCAAGGCCGCCCAGCTGCCCTTCTCGGCCTGGTTGTCCCGGGCCATGGAAGGCCCCTCCCCGGTGAGCGCGCTGCTGCACTCCGCGGCCATGGTGGCCATGGGCGGCTACCTGCTGCTGCGCACCGCCCCGCTGCTGGCCGCCACCGGGTGGGCCGGCCCGGTGACCGCCTGGGTGGGTGCGGTGACCACCGTGGCGCTGGGCGCGGTGGCACTGGCCCAGACCGACCTCAAGCAACTGCTGGCCGCCTCCACCGCCGCGCAGCTGGGCTTCGTGGTGCTCGCCGCCGGGCTGTCGGCGCCGGGAGCCGGGGCCACCCAGCTGGTCGCGCACGCCGCGGTGAAGGCAGGGCTCTTCCTGGCCGCGGGGGCCTGGCTGACCGCGCTGGGCAGCAAGCACCTGGCCGCGCTGCGTGGCGCCGCCCGCCGCTGGCCGGTGCTGGGTGGGATCGCCACCGCCGGGTTCCTCGCCCTGGCCGGGGTGCCGCCGCTGGCGCTGTGGGCCACCAAGGACGCCGTGCTGTCCGTGGCGCACGAGGAGTCCCTGCCGCTGTACCTGGTGGGGCTGGCCGGTGCCGGGCTGTCCGCCGCCTACGCCGGCACGGCGCTGGCCGTGCTCTGGTCGCACACCGCGCCGGCCCCGGGTGACGACGAACGGCACGGCACCGGGCAGGTGCCGCGGGCCCAGCTGCTGCCGCTGGGCGTGCTGGCCCTGGGCGCGGTGGGCCTCGGCGGGCTCGCCTGGGGCCGGGTCGGGCCCGGCGAGCTGGCCGTGTCCGGTGCGCTGGCCCTGGTGGTGCTTCTCGTCGTCGTCCGGTTCGGGGCGCCCGCACCGCGGTGGGCGGCCGGCTGGCTGGGCCTGCAACCGGCCACAGACGCCCTCGTCGTCCGGCCGGTGCAGGCGCTGGCCGCCGGGCTGGCCCGGTTCGACGACCGGGTGCTGCACGCCAGGGTGCTGGCGGCAGCCCGCGGGGTCACCCGGGTGGCCGGACGGGCGTCGGTCACCGACGACGCCGTGCTGGCCGGCGCAGTGGCCGGGCTGGCGGGCGGCACCGCTCGCGGGGCCCGCGGTGCCGCCGCGCTGGACGATCGTGGTGTCGCCGGTGCGGTGGCCGGCCTCGCCCGCGGGGCCCGCGGTCTCGGCGTGCTGGCCCGACGCCCCCAGACCGGGTTGCTGCACCAGTACTACATCCAGGTCGCGGTGGTCCTCGCCGCCGGCCTGCTCCTGCTGATCGTGGTGAGGTGATCGTGCTCGACCTGGCTGTCTTCGGCCCGCTCCTGGCGGCGGTGGTGCTGGCGGTGCTCCCGTTGGGCGACCGCGCCGCCCGGTGGACCTGGGTGGGGGTGACCGTCGCCGACCTGCTCCTGCTGGCCGGGATGGCGGTGGCCTACCGCACCCCGCCGGCCGGGGGCCTGGCCTACGAGCGGCAGCTGCGTTGGATCCCCTCGGTGGGGTCCAGCTACCACGTGGGCGTGGACGGGCTGTCGCTGCCGCTGCTGCTGCTCACCGCGGTGGTCTTCGCCGCCTGCGCGGTCTACGCGCTGCGCGAGCAGCGCCGACCGCGGGCGCAGGCCGCGCTCTACCTGTTCCTGCAGACCGCCTGCCTGGGGGTATTCGCCGCCCAGGACCTGGTCCTGTTCTTCGTCTTCTTCGATCTGACCATCGTCGGGATGTACTTCTCCATCGCCGGTTGGGGGCACGGGGAGCACCGGCGTTCGGCGCTGCAGTTCTTCCTCTACACGTTCCTGGGCAGCCTGGCGCTGCTGCTGGGCTTCATCGGCCTGTACCTGGCGGCCGACCCGCACACCTTCGACATCCCCGCGCTGATCGCCGCGGCGCCGCTGCAGGGCCACCCGGTGGCCGGCGCGGCGGTACTGGGTGCGGTGCTGCTGGGCCTGGCGGTGAAGACCCCCACGGTGCCCTTCCACACCTGGCTCCCGCCGGCGCACACCGATGCGCCCAGCGTGGGCTCGGCGGTGCTGGCCGGGGTCATGCTGAAGCTGGGCACCTACGGGTTCGTCCGGATCGCCATGCCGATGCTGCCCGACGCCTGGCGCGCGTGGGCCTGGGTGCTGGTGGGCGTGGGCATCGTCTCGGTGCTGTACGGCGCCCTGGTCGCGTTCGCGCAGACCGACCTCAAGCGGATGATCGCCTACACCTCGGTGAACCACATGGGCTACGTGGTGCTGGCCGTGGGCGCGGCCGGGCTGGTCGACGGTGGGGACGAGGTGGCCCGGCAGGTCGCGGTGACCGGGGCGGTGACCCAGATGGTCAGCCACGGGCTGATCACCGCGGCCCTGTTCCTGCTGGCCGGGCTGCTGCGCGACCGGGCGGGCAGCTACGAGCTGGCCGACTACGGCGGCCTGGCCCGTCCGGCCCCCCGGTACGCGGCACTGCTGGCCGTGGCGGCCTTCGCCTCCCTGGGTCTGCCGGGGTTCAGCGGCTTCATCGCCGAGTTCCAGGTGTTCAGCGGCAGCATCGGGGCGACCGCCTGGGCGGCGCTGGCCCTGCCGGGGATCCTGATCACCGCCGCCCTCTTCCTGCGCGCGCTCCAGCGGCTGCTCACCGGTGACACCCGAGCCCGGTCGGTCGGTTTCACCGATGTGCGGGTCACCGAGGCCCTGCCGGTGGGGGTCCTGCTGCTGGGCGCCCTGGTGCTGGGGTTGCTGCCGGCGTTCCTGCTGGACTGGATCACCCCGGCGTCGCAGGCCGTGGTCGAGCTGGTGGGTCGCTAGTGGACTGCTGGGTGGACTGCTAGATGGACTACGGATCCCTGGTCCCCGAGGCCTGCCTGCTGGCCGGCGGGGTCGGCACCCTGCTGTCCGGGTCCTTCCTGCCGCGCCGGCGGCAATGGGTCGCCCGGTTGATCGCGGTGGCGGCGCTGCTGGCCTCGGGCAGCTCCGCCGCGTTCGCGCTGGGCACCACCGGCACGGTGTTCAGCGGGAGCTACGCCATCGACACCGGCACCGGGGCGGCCCGGTTGGTGGTGGTGTCGGCGACCTTGCTGGTGATCGGGCTGGGTGTGGACGAGCTGGCCGGGAACCGCCGGGAGAGCGAGACCTACGCCCTGCTGCTGATGTCGGCCCTGGGTGCCGTGGTGGTGGCCGGCGCCGACGACCTGCTGGTGCTGGCCGTGGGGTTCCTGCTGGCCTCCATCCCGGTCTACGGCCTCATCGGACTGGGGCGCACCCGGCTGGGCGCCGAGGCTGCGGTGAAGACCTACCTGCTGGGCGCGCTGGCCGGGATCGTGATGCTGCTGGGAATCACCGTGCTGGCCGGCGTCGGCGGCGGGACCGGGTACCGGTTGCTGGCCGACCGGCTGGCCGGCGCCCCCGCCGTGGCCGTCGCGTTCGGGGCGCTGGCCGTGCTGGCCGGCTTGCTGTTCGAGGCCGGTGCGGTGCCGATGCATCCGTGGGTGCCCGATGCGGCCGAGGGGTCCGGAGTGACCGTGGCGGCGTTCCTGACCACGGTGCCCAAGATCGGTGCCTTGCTGGCCATCCTGCGGCTGGTCACCGTGCTGCCGGCGGGAGTACCGGTGGCGCTGCTGGTCGGCGTGCTGGCCGCGGCCAGCCTGGTGCTGGGTACCTTCGCGGCCTTCGCGCAGCGCCACGCCCGGCGGTTGCTGGGCTGGTCCACCGTCAGTCAGGCGGGGTTCCTGCTGCTGCCGGTCGCCGTCGCCGGGCGGTCCGATCTGGCCCTGCCCTCCCTGCTGGTCTACCTCGCCGGGTACGCGGTCACCAACCTGTGCGTGTTCGCCGTCGTCGCCGCGCTGCCCGGTCGGCACACCCTGACCGACTACCGCGGGCTGGCCCGTGAGCACCCCTGGGCCGCGGCGGCGCTGGTCGTGGGGCTGCTCAGCCTGGTCGGCACGCCCCCGACGGCGGTCTTCCTGGGCAAGCTGACCACCTTCACCGCGGCCTGGGACGGCGGGCTGGCCTGGCTGGTCGTCATCGCCGCGGCAGCCACCGTGGCCAGCCTGTTCTACGTGCTGCGCTGGATCGTGCCGGTGTTCGCCGGCCCCGCGGACCCACCCGAGCAGCACCAGGACCGGGCACCCTGGGCGGCGGGCGCTGCGACCGCCGCCGCGGTCGGGGTACTGGCGCTCGGTCTGGGCGGCGGCCCGCTGCTCGACCTGGCCCAGGGTGCGCTAGCCCGGTAGGACCCTTCCCGGGCTGGACCGTGGCGGGTGGGGCGTCAGCCGGGCGCACGCACGTCGACGACCCCCATCATCCCGGCGTCCTCGTGATCCAGGATGTGGCAGTGGTAGACCGTGCGCCCGGCGAACCGGTCGAAGGCCACCCGGACGGTCACCTCAGCACCGGCCGGCACGTTGACCACGTCCCGCCACCGGACCTCCGGCACCGGACCGCCGCCGTCGGTCACCACCTGCATCGGCCAGACGTGCAGGTGCACGGGGTGATCCATCGGCGAGCTGTTGACCAGGGTCCACTCCTCGACCGCACCCGGCTGCACCGTCTGATCGGTCCGGTCGGGGTCGAACTCCCGGCCGTCGATGGTGAAGTCCATCCCGCCCGGTCCCACCCCACCGCTACCCATCCCGCCCATCCCAGCGGCGAAGACCAGGCGTCGGCGTCCGTCGGGTGCCGCGCCGCGGAGATCCCGTTCCGGGGCCCGCGCCGGAACCGCGGCCAGGTCGGCACCTCGGGTCCCGCGCACCCGGACGGTCACCAGGTCGTGGGCCTCCCCGGAGGTCGAACCGGTCATCATGCCGCCCATGCCGCCGCGATCCACGGCGGCGGTCCGCAGCGTCGCGGTCCCCCCGTCCGCCTGCCCGGCCATGGTGACCAGCACATCGGCCCGGTTGCCCGGGGCGAGCTCGATCTCCTCGATCTGCCGGGGGTCCACCGACCGGCCGGAGTCGATGCCCAGCAGGTCCAGCTGCAGACCGTCCAGCCGGAGCCGCAGGTACCGCGCGGAGCAGGCGTTGACGATCCGCCACCGCTCCCGGTCACCCGGACTCGCCTCGACGGTCGGCTGGAGCTGCCCGTTGACCAGCACCAGCTCGCCCTCCCGCCCCATCACCCGGTCCGCCGACGACGGCGACACCAGCTCGCCGGAGCCGTCCAGGGTGATGTCGGAGACCACCAGGACGCGTTCCCTGGTGGCCGGCACGACATCCGGGTCCTCGACCACGATGGCGCCGTACAGACCACCGAAGACCTGGTCGGCCACCAGGCCGTGCTCGTGCGGGTGGTACCAGAACACCCCCGGAGGGTGGTCGTCGGGCAGCTGGTGGTCGTAGTCGAAGGACTCCCCGGGTGCGACGCTGACGAAGACGTTGTCCCCGTGGCCGCTCGGTGACACGACCAGACCGTGCACGTGCAGGTTGGTCGGTTCGTCGAGCCGGTTCACCAGGCGCACGGCCAACCGGTCACCGGGCCGGACCCGCAACGTGGGACCCGGCAGGCCACCGTTGTACCCCAGGGCGCGCGCCCGGCGACCGGCGATGGTCCGGACCCCGCGGCCGGCCTCGAGCTCGACGGCGAGCCGGCCCCCGGCGCTCTGCAACACCTCCGGCTGGGAGAGCGACGCACCGGCCCGCCCGTCCAGGCGCGAGCCGGTCGTGGACAGCAGTCCGGCACTCCCCGCCACCGTCCCCAGCAGCCCCAGCCCGCCCAGCTGGAGCACCCTCCGTCGACTGATCGGACGCACTACTCGCCCAGCCCCCGCCGACGCTCCTGGTATTCCTCGGTGGACAGCTCCCCCCGGGCGTACCGCTCGTCCAGCACCTGCCGGGCCGAGCGCTCCGCGGGCGCGGCACCCGTGCCGTCCCGGGTCACGCCGCCGCCGACGACCCGGACCAGGACGACCACCAGCGCGATGACACCCGCCACCAGCAGCAGCCAGAACAGCCAGCCCCAACCCATCCCCCAGCCCATGCCCCCGCCCCACATCACGGGGTTCCCTCGCGCCCGGCGCGGTCACGGAGTGCGGCGGCACGCTGCGCGTCCTGCTGCCCGCGTGCCCGGGTGGACCTGCTGATCCACCGGGCGGCCAGCGCCAGCAGCACCACGAGCAGCGCGATGACGAGCCAGCCCCAGGTACCGGTCCAGCCGGCACCCACACCCACCAGGCCACCCGGTCCGGCAGAAACGTCCGTCCATGTCGGCACAGTCCGGCTCCCTTGTTCGCGATCGTCGTCCGACACCCCGACTATGCCCCCCAGGGGTATGTCCTGAAACGGTCCGAAGGTCCCGACCACCGCACCGCCGGTCGCACCGGTCGTGCACGGGGCCAGGTTCGCACCGGGGCGGCCGGGGTAGACGGCGACGTGCTCTCGACCCTGGTGACGCCATGAGCTGGTTGATCTCGGCCGCCGGGGCGGTGCTGGTGGCCGTCGTCCTGCGGGACGTCTTCCACACCATCTGGCACCCCTCCGGGCACGGGGCGCTGACCCGCCTGGTGATGCGTTCCACCTGGCGAGCGGGCCGTTCCCTCGGCGAGCGCACCCGCATGCTGACCGGGCCGCTGGGCATGCTCCTGGTCGTGGCCACCTGGGCCACCCTGACCGTGGTGGGCTGGGCCCTGGTGTTCGGGCCGCACCTGCCCGGCTCCTTCTCCTACAGCGCCGGGCTGCTGCCTGGCCAGCGGTCCATGGTGCTGGACGCGGTCTACCTGTCCCTGGTCACCGTGGCCACCCTGGGCTTCGGCGACATCACCCCGATCGAGGGCTGGCTGCGCGTGGTCACCCCGCTGGCGGCGCTGATGGGGATCGTCCTGGTGACCGCCGCGGTCACCTGGGTGCTGCAGTTGTACCCGGCGCTGGCGCGCCGACGGGTGCTGGCCGTGCGCCTGCGGCTGCTCGCCGCGGCGCAGCACGGGGTGCCGGAAGCCGCCCGGGCCGCCCAGGTGCCGCCCTCCACGGTGCACGACCTGGCGGCCACCGTCAGCGCCGTCCGGATCGACGTCACGCAGTACCCCGAGAGCCACTGGTTCTTCGACCGGCACGACACCTCGCTGGCCGTCGAACTGCCCGGGCTGCTGACCCTCGCCGAGGCCGGCGAGAACAGCGACCAGGCCGAGCTGCGCGTGGCGGCCGCCGTGCTGCGGGGGGCCCTCGTGGACCTCGCGGACACGCTGGACCGGCAGTTCTTCCGCGTCCGCCGGGACACGGCCGGGGTCCTGCAGGTCTATGCCCAGCAGGCCGGCGGCCGGGCGCGGCCCTCGGTGCGGTGAGGCCGCACCTCCCCACTCACCGGTCCGAGCGCTCGTCCGACCGCGCCCCGTCGGCGTCGGCGCCGCTGCCGGTGTCCCGCACCAGCACCCAGGTCGCCGCGCCCAGCGTCAGCCCGGCGAGGATCGAGGAGACGAGCACCACCGCCCCGTCCACCGGCCCCGGCAGCACCCAGGCCAGCGCCGAATGGCTGCGCGAGGTGGGGTCGGCCAGCACCAGCGCCACGAAGACGGCGACGACGAGGCCCGCGGCCACGGTCAGCGCGTGCAGCAGCCAGCCGCTGCTCCGGGCGGCGAGCTGGCGGGCGGCCTTCACGATCCGGCCGGCGCGCAGCACCCGGAGCGCGCCCACGGTGCGCACCAGCCGGAGCACCTGCACCGGCCCGACGGCGAACACCACGCCCACCACCACCACCCCGGTCAGCAGGACCAGCCCCAGGTGCCCCCGGATCCAGGCCCGCCGGTCCTCGGCGACCACCAGCAGGATGACCGTCTCACCCAGCAGTACCACCCCGCTGAGCAGGTCCAGCACCCGCCCGGTCACCCCCAGCGGCCCCTCGGCGAAGGTGAGGAACACCGCGGGCACGCTGACCAGCGCGGCGATCAGGACGGGCAGCGCGAGCCGGTCCTGCCACCGCTGCTCCCTGCTCGACATCCCCACCAGGATCCCCGAACCCTCCGAACCGTGCAGCGCCACCCCTGCCGACGACGACGGGCCCGCACCCTCACGAGAGAGTGCGGGCCCGTCGGTCGAGCGGGTGCGGTCAGCTGATGCCGACGGCGTCCTTCGCCAGCGCGGCGAGCTGGGTCTGCGCGGCGCTGACGACCGAGGTCCGGTCCTTGTGGGACTCCTCGTACCGGATGACGGCCTCGAGGTCACCGGCGTCGGTGAGCCCCTTCACGGCCTTGACCGCGTCGGCGACGGTCAGCCCGTCGTAACCGTCCACCGGCAGCTCGGCGGCGTCCAGGGCACCCAGCCCGGTGCGGGTCTCGTGCAGGGCGTCGGCGGTGTCGGTCGCACCCTCGCGGGTGGCCTGCACCTCGGCCTCCTTCAGGGACGCGTCGCGGCCGACGCTCAGCGTCTCGCGGACTGCACCGGCGAAGGTGCTGGCCCGGGCGGTGGCGGCGTTGATCTTCTGCTGCGCGGCGTCGGTGGCCTGCTGGGTGGTGTCGACCACCCGGTTGACCGAGTCGGCGACGTAGCGGGCCGGGAAGGCGGCGAGCCGGGTGGCGCCACCGGTGACCCGCTGCAGCGGGGTGGCCCGCAGCGCGGCGGGGCCGCCCAGCGCGGTCTCGGCGATGACGACGGTCAGCCACTCGACCGTGGCGCTGTGCGCGGTGATGAGGCGCTCGGCCAGCCGGACCACCTTGGGCAGCTCGGCGGTCTCGGCCAGCACCTTGAGGTAGGTGGCGCGGTCGAGCAGCTGGTGCTCCAGCGACAGGTCGGACAGCAGGGCCTCGTCCACCGGGCCAGCCTGCTCGACGGTGGCCTTGACGATGGCACCGAGCCGGCCCAGGGCCGGGGTGACGACGTC
The DNA here is from genome assembly GCA_963759905.1 of uncultured Actinomycetota bacterium. Lineage (GTDB taxonomy): Bacteria > Actinomycetota > Actinomycetes > Mycobacteriales > Geodermatophilaceae > Klenkia. The sequence continues at coordinate 38,450 of CAVXBD010000005.1, read as the reverse complement.
CGGCACGCCCCCGAGGTCGCGCAGCTGGGCGGTGATCGCCTCGGCGCGGGACGCGGCGTTGTCGGCGTTCTCGCTGAGCTCGCGACGGACGGCGTCGGTGCGAGCCTGTCCGATGCGGGTGCGGGCGACCTGCTCCTCGGTCTGGGTGAGCAGCAGGAGCGCGCGGAGCTGGGCGGTGAGGATCGTGGTGTCGGCCATGGTTGGACTCCCGAGGGTCTCGATGTGTGGGCCACTCCAGGTATGCCCGTACCGCCGGGGTGCTAATCGCAGCAAGCACACCGCTAGCGGTGTGTTGGGTCACGTCACCGGTGACGGGCGGGGCCGCTGGGACGGCCGGGACCGGGGCGGGGGTCGGGACACGGCGCTGCCTGGCGGACGAGCACCGGCGCAGCCGTCAGGCTGTCGGGCATGGGTTTCCGGTACGGGACGGCGCGGACCGAGATGATGGTGGGGTCCCTCAGCGGGACCGCTGTGCGGGCGGGCACCCGGCCGGCCCTGATCGGACCGGCGCACGCCACCATCGGCAGCTCGGCCGGGGGCCGGCGCAACGCGCTGTGCGGTGCCTACGTCACGCACGACGAGGACGCCGCGTGGCCCCCGGACCCCGGCGAGATCGAGCTGCTGTGCCCGACCTGCGCCGAGCTCGCGCAATGGTGACCCGGTTCAGGCGCTGACGGTCTCCATCGCCTCGGCGAGCAGCGAGACCGAGCGCAGCCGCTGCCCCACGGTGGGCGAGGCGTGCCCGACGATCAGCTCGTCGGCGTCGGCGAACCGGCGGAACTCCACCAGCTGCTCGCGCACCTGCGCCGGGGTGCCGACGGCGGAGTGGGTCAGCATGGCATCCACCTGCCGGCCGGCCCCGGAGTCCAGCAGCAGCTGGGTCTCGGCGTCGGTGAAGCTCTTGCCCCGGCCGAACAGCGCGGTGGCCCGGGTCCGGCGGACCGTCTCGAACTGGGCCCGGGCGTCCTCGGCGCTGTCCGCGGCGACGACGTTGGCGCCGGCGATGACGTGCGGGGCGGTGAGCTGCAGCGAGGGCTGGAAGTCCCGCCGGTAGATCTCCACCGCAGCCTGCAGCGCCTGCGGCGCGAAGTGCGAGGCGTGCGCGTAGGGCAGCCCCAGCGCGGCAGCCAGCTGCGCGCCGAAGGTGGAGGAGCCCAGGATGTACAGCGGTACCTCCCGGCCCTTGCCCGGCACGGCGTCCACCCCGGGCACCCGGGTCTCCCCCGCGAAGTAGGCCTGCAGCTCCAGCACGTCGGAGGGGAACCGGTCGCTGGAGCGCGGATCGGTGCGCATCGCGTACATGGTGTTCTGGTCCGAACCCGGCGCCCGGCCCAGGCCCAGGTCGATCCGGCCCGGGTACATCGCGTCCAGCGTGCCGAACTGCTCGGCGATCACCAGCGGCGAGTGGTTGGGCAGCATCACCCCGCCGGCGCCGAGCCGGATGCGGTGCGTCTGCGCGCCCACGTGGCTGATCAGCACGCTGGTGGCCGAGCTGGCGATGCTGGGCATGTTGTGGTGCTCGGCGTACCAGACCCGGGTGTACCCCTGCTCCTCCGCCCGCTGGGCCAGGGCCACGCTGTTCGCGATGCTGTCGGTGACGGACTCACCGGGGGCGACGGGAGCCAGGTCCAGGATGGAGAGCGGGAAGGACATCGGGGCCTCTCTGGTGGGAACGGGGACCGGACTGCGGTCCCGACGGGGGCAACGTCCTCCCTCCCCCGGCATTCCCGCACCTCACCGGCCCGACCACACCGGCGGGCGCTTCTCCAGCCGCGCCGCGATGCCCTCCTTGCGGTCCTCGGACAGGTAGGGGTTGGGGCCGACGTCGAGCCGGAGGGCCTGCCACAGCGGCAGCTCCAGGCCCTTCACCGCGGTCTCCTTCATCCGGCGCACCGAGATCGGCGCGTTGGCGGCGATGGCCTCGGCCAGCGCGATCGCGGTCGGCAGCACGTCGGCGGCCGGCACCAGCCGGTTGACCAGCCCCCACCGTTGTGCGTCCTCGCTGGTGATGGGCTCCCCGGTGTAGAGCATCTCCAGGGCGATGCCCATCGGGATCCGCTTGGGCAGCACCACAGAACCGAAGTTGGCGCCCATCCCGATCCGGGCCTCCGGCAGCCCCATCGCGATCCCGGGCGCGGCCACCCGCAGGTCGCAGGCCAGTGCCAGTTCGAACCCGCCGGCCACCGCGGGCCCGCCGACCGCCGCCACGATCGGCACCGGCACCTCGGTGACCACCTCGAACAACGAGCGGTTGGGCCGTGACATCGGTGGACGGAACGCCTCACCGCGTTCATCGGCCGCGCGGATCTCCTTCAGGTCGAACCCGGCGCAGAAGGCCGGGCCGTTGCCGGTGAGCACGATCGCCCGGGTCCCGTCGGTCCCGGCGACCAGCAGCTCCTCGATCAGGTCGGCCTGCAGTGCCGAGGACAGCGCATTGCGCCGCTCGGGCCGGTCCAGGGTCAGCAGCCGCAGGTGCCCGTGGGTCTCGACGACGAGGCCGGAGTCGTGTCTCATGCCCCGACCCTCGCCCGGGGCCCCGGGCAGGGCAAGCGCGGGCGGCAGCCGGTCCGGTCGCGCTACAGCCAGGAGGCCAGCCGGGGCAGCGGCCCGCTCACCCCGCTGCCGTCGCTGCGGCCGGTCACCCAGGCCAGCACCGCCGGCAGCGGCCCGGACACCACCGGGACCCCGTCCCGGCCCCAGGTCCGACCGGCCGCGGACACCGCGACCGAGGGCAGCTCGTCCCGCCGGGTCCACATCCCGAACACGTCGTCCACCAGCGCCAGCGCCACGTCCTCGGGCACCTCGTCGAACTCCACCCCGGCATCCAGGTCCACCGCGTGCACCCAGACCTCCCGGCAGCGCATCCAGGGCACCTCGGTGGCCGCCACGGTGCGGCCCTGCGCGGTGCGCACCTCGTGCGCCCAGGCCTCATCCGGCAGCTCCTGCACCGCGGTGGCCAGCCGGACCACCGAGCCCAGCACCTCGTTGCGCAGCCGGTCCGGGGGCAGCGCGGCGGCCGACGCGATGCCCTCCGCGCGCGCCTCGGGCGAGGGGTACATCGGCGTCTCCACCCCGCTGGACGCCCAGGTCAGCAGGTTCACCAGCGCGTCGGCGTTGCGGGCCAGGTGCGCCAGCAGCACCTGCCGGGACCACCCCGGCAGCAGGCTGGGGCCGGCGAACTCCTCGTCGGTCAGCCGGCCCAGCGCGGTGGCCAGGTGCTGCTCGCCGTCGATCCACCAGGCCGTGGTGGGCGGGGCCCCGGTCACGGTCGCGGTCCCGCGTACCGGCGGGCGGTGTCCGCGGCGGCCTGGTCCAGACCCTCGGTGGCGCTGCGGGCGTGCAGCGCCTGCTGGTCGGCGATCCACCGCTGGTGGGCCTCCCAGGCCAGCCCGGCGTCGCCGTCCACTGCCCGGGCGACGTCGGCCCAGCCGGCCCCCTCGCGCAGTGCGGCGTGCATGCCCAGGTGCCGGCTGTCGTGCGCCTTGCGGTAGACCACCTCGCCCAGGGCCAGCAGCTCGAGGGCCTCGTGGCGGTCCAGCGAGGTGCCGGTGTCCCGCAGGTCGGCCAGGAAGTCGTCCGGGTCGGCCGCACCGGGCACCGTGGCGGCGACCACCCCGGCATCCCGGCGGGAGAGGAAGTCGATCCGGTTCGCCGCGGTGACCAGGGTCACTTCGTGGATGAGTTCGTGTGGCGTGATGCTCATGCCCCCACCCTCCCGCACCGGCCTCAGAACCGGTCGAGGACCTCGGTCACCGCGACCACGTCGGCGTACTTGGCGTCCAGGTCGGCCAGGTTCGCCTCGTGCACCGCCGGGGTCCGGTCCGCGCAGGCCTCGCGGACCACGATCGGCCGGAACCCGGCGGTGAGCGCCTCGGTGGCGGTGGCCCGCACGCACCCGGACGTGGACACCCCGGCGATCACCGCGGTGTCCACCCCGGCGGCGTGCAGGGTGCCGGCCAGCGAGGTGCCGGCGAAGGCCGAGGCGTACTGCTTGGCCAGCACCAGCTCCCCGGGGGCCGGGGGAAGGGTCAGCTCCCCCCAGCCGCCCCCGGCGTCGTCGGCGAACGCCGCCAGCGCCGGCACCTTGCGGGCGAACAGGCCGCCGTCGGCCATCCCGGCGGCGTACCGGACGACGGTCCACACCACCGGGTGCCCACCGGCCCGGGCGGCGTCCACCAGCCGCTGCACCGCGGCCACCGCCGGCCCCGGGTCGGGCAGCACGAAGGGACCGTCGGGCTCGGTGTAACCGCGCACCAGGTCGATCACCAGCAGGGCCGGCCGGGACCCCCAGCCGACCCGGCCGGAGAAGGCCGCGCCGTGCGGCCCGCTCACACCCAGACCGGGCGGGTGGGCGCCGGCAGCCCGGTCTCCTCCTGGCAGCGGGCCAGCAGCTCCTCGATCGGCGGGCCCATGTCGAAGACCGGCAGCTCGGCCGGCCGGTCCGCCCGGAGCTGCTCGCGCAGTGCCGCGGTGGCGTCGTCGTCGACGACCGTCGCTCCCCGGGCTCAGCCACGGTGACCACCACGCCGTAGCTGCGGGCACCCTCGACGGTGACCAGGCCGCGGTCCACCTCCAGCGCCACCAGCGCCGGGTCGCGCTCCAGCGGGTCGCCCCAACCGCCGCCACCCCAGGTGACGAAGTGCAGCACGTCACCGGGGTGCACCGGGACGTCGTGGCACTTGCTGGGCAGCACCTGCCGGGTGCCGTCGGCCCGCTCCATCCACTTGGTGCCGCGTGCACCGGGCTTGCCGCCGTTGACCCCCCACGGGTAGGTCAGCCAGCGGTCGTCGTGGATGGCGATGGTGCCCGGCTCCTCGAACACGTAGGCCACGTCCACCCCGTTGCCACCCCGGTGCAGCCCGGCGCCGCCGGTGTCGGCGATCGTCTCCCACTTCTCGATCCGCAGCGGGTAGTAGGACTCCAGGTACTCGCAGGGGATGTTGACGAAGCTGGGCCACAGCGAGTGGCCGTCGGGACCGTCCCCGAGCGGGCGGCCGGGGATGCCGCCGAAGCCGATCGAGTAGAGCTGGAACCACTCGCCCTTGCGCTCGCCGCCGGAGTAGGTGCCCGAGTACATGAAGTGCGGCGAGGAGGAGAAGCCCGCGGCGTTGAGCAGCGCCGGGTTGGTCTGCCCCAGCAAGCCGCCGAACAGGTCGAACACCCGGCCGATGCCGTGGTTGCGGCCGTTCAGCGAGGCCGGGTGCTTGGGCTTCCAGTACGAGCCGTCCGGGATCGTGACGTCCACCAGCGGGTAGAAGCCGTCGTTCCACAGGATCTGCGGGTCGGCCACGGTGATCATGTAGATCCCGAAGAACATCCGGGTCAGGTTCTCGTTGATGTAGTAGTTGATCGGCCCCGCCGCCTGCGGGGAGGATCCGGTGAAGTCCAGGTGCACCTTCTCCCCGGTGCGGGTCAGCGACAGCTTCAGCTCGTACGGGCCGAAGCCGACCCCGTCGTCGCAGATGTAGTCGGTGAAGCTGAGCGTGCGGCCCTCCTCGAAGACCATCGCCAGCAGCACCTTCATGGCGTCGTAGTTGCGCTGCAGCAGCGAGTCCAGCGCCGACAGGTAGCTGCCGGTGCCGAACCGCTGGCACATCTCCACCACCCGGCGGGATGCCGTCCGGCAGGCGGCGACCAGGCCGTTGAGGTCCGCGCGGTTCCAGTCGGGCTTGCGGACCTGGTTGAGGATGATCCGCAGCGCGTCCTCGTTCAGCACGCCCTTGGAGTAGAGCTTGAAGGGCGGGATGACCACGCCCTCCTCGTAGATGGTGCGCGCGTCGGTGGGCATCGAGGACGGCGTCTTGCCACCCACGTCGGACATGTGCCCGAACATCGCCGACCAGCCCACCACCCGGCCCTCGTGGAAGACCGGGACCACCACCAGCCAGTCGTTGGCGTGGCTGATGGCCGCGCCGCAGGCGTAGGGGTCGCTGGTGAGCAGGACGTCGCCCTCCTCGATCGTCCCGTCGAACCCGTCCAGGAAGTCCGGGATGGACAGCCCGAACTGCCCGACCACCATCTTCCCGTCGGGGTCGGCGATCAGCGGGAACTCGTCGTGCTGCTCCCGGATGCCCGGGCTCAGCGCGGTGCGGAAGAGGACCTCGTCCATCTCGTAGCGGGCATTGCGCAGCCCGTTCTCGATCAGGTCCAGGGTGACCGGGTCGACGTCGCCCTTGCTGACCGGGTCGGTCGCGGTCTCGATGATCGTTGCCATTCCTCAGGCCTCCACCGGGTTGATGAGCAGGCTGCCCGAGGGGTGCACGACGGCGGCGTGCCCGGGCAGGACGAGGGTCGTGGAATCCATCTCGGTGACGATCGCAGGCCCGGGGACGACGTCCCCGGCCCGCAGCTTGGACCGGTCGTAGACCCCGGCGGCCACGTGCTCGCCGCCGATGAACACGGTGTGGTCGGCCACCCGCGCGGCGGCCGGGTCGCCGTCGCCGGCCGGCAGGTGCACCGGGGTGACGTCGGGTCGCGGGCCGGTCACCGTGGCCCGGGCGTTGACCAGCTCGTGGTCCACGGTGAGCAGGAAGGAGAACAACCGGTCGTGCTCGGCGTCGAACCGCGCGCCCAGGGTCTGCAGGGCGGCGTCCGGGTCGTCGAGCCAGGCCGGGTCGACCGTCACCGGGATCTCGAAACCCTGCCCGTGGTACCGGATGTCCACCTGGTAGCCGATGGTCTGCTGGTCCCGCGGCAGGCCCTGGTCGGCCAGCCGCTGCCCGGCGTCGTCGGCCAGCTCGCGCAGCACGTCGGCCAGGTCACCGCCGGTCAGGTCGCCGAACCGGCGCAGCACGGTGCGGGCGGACTCCCCGCGGCGGCTGGTGGTGGCATCGCCCAGCGCGCAGAGCACCCCGGGCGAGGGCGGCACGATCACCGGCCAGGCACCGGTGAGCACGCCCAGGGCGTTGGCGTGCAGCGGCCCGGCCCCGCCGAAGGCGACCAGCGCGAAGTCCCGGGGGTCGAAGCCCTGCTGCACCGAGACCAGCCGCAACCCGCCCAGCATGTTCTCGTTGACGATGTCCACGATCCCGGCCGCGGCGGCCTCCACCGAGGGCAGCCCCATCGCCTCGGTGATCGAGCCGACCGCGGTCCGGGCGGCGTCGGCGTCCAGGGTGATCTCCCCGCCGGCCAGGCTGGTGGGCAGGTAGCCCAGCACGACGTTGGCGTCGGTCACGGTCGGCTCGGTGCCGCCCTTGCCGTAGGCCGCCGGCCCCGGGTCGGCACCGGCGGACTGCGGGCCCACCCGCAGCGCCCGGGTCAGCGGGGGCACGTGCGCGATCGACCCGCCGCCGGCGCCCACGGTGCGGACGTCGACGCTGGAGGCCCGCACGGTCAGGTCCCCGATGCTGGTCTCGCCGGCCGATCCGCGGGGTGAGGTCCTGCACCAGGCCGACGTCGGTGGAGGTGCCGCCCATGTCGAAGGTGATCAGGTCCCGGTAGCCGCACTGCTCGGCCACCCAGACCGCGCCGGTCACCCCGCCGGCCGGGCCGGACAGCAGCATGGTCACCGGCGCGTCGACCGCGCCTGCGGCGGAGGACAGCCCGCCGTCGCTGCGCAGGATGGCCAGCTCACCGGCCACCCCGCCGCTGCGCAGCTGGTCGGAGAGGTTCTGCATGTAGCGGCGCACCTGCGGCTGGACGTAACCGTTGGCCACCGTGGTCAGGGTGCGCTCGTACTCGCGCAGCTCGGGCAGCACGTCGCGAGGACAGCGACACCGGCACCCCCGGCAGCACCTCGCGCGGCGATCTCGGCGATCGCCTCTCGTGCGCCGGGTCGGCGAAGGAGTTGATCAGCGAGACGGCCAGCGCCTGGATGCCCCGCCCGGCCAGCCGGCCCAGCTGGGCGCGCACGTCGTCCACGTCCAGCTCGCGGATGACCGAGCCGTCGCTGGCCATCCGCTCGTCGACCTCGACGGTGTTCTCCAGCGCGGCCAGCGGCTCGGGCTTGGGCCAGATGATCCAGCCCGCCAGCCCGCCGGGCACGTAGGAGCGGGCGATCTGCAGCACCTGCCGGAAACCCTGGTGGTGACCAGCCCGACGATGGCGCCCTTGCCCTCCAGGATGGCGTTGGTGGCCACCGTGGTGCCGTGCAGCACCTAGGCCACCTCGGACAGCTCGATGCCGGCCTCGGCGCAGACCTTGCCGATCCCGTTCAGCACGCCGACCGCCTGGTCGGCCGGGGTCGAGGCGGTCTTCGCGCGCCAGGTCGACCCGCTGCCCTCCTCGACCAGCAGGACGTCGGTGAAGGTGCCACCGACGTCGACTCCGAGCCGGTAGCTCATCGGGTCTCCTGTTCTCCGGACGGATCCGGGTGTGCGTCCGGAGCAGAGCTCCGGGAGCGTGGGCGGGGCAGGGCAGGTCTCAGACGAGCAGGGTCTGCTCGCGGGCGGCGCGCAGCATCACCGCGCGGGCGTTGTGGATGTGCGCGGTCATCACCGCGCGGGCCCAGTCGGGGTCCCCGGCCCGGACCGCGGCGGCGATCTCCACGTGGTGGGCCAGGCTGCGGCGCAGCGAGCAGCCGTCGTAGGCGTGGAAGTTGCGCACCACGATCGGCGGGTGCACCACCCCGGCCAGGGCCGCGGCCAGCGCGGGATGGTCGGCCAGCGCGACCAGCCGGTCGTGGAAGGCCCGGTTCAGCGGGACGAGGGCATCCAGGTCCTGGGCCGGTCCGGGGCAGCCGACGTCGAACATGTCGTGCGCCATCCGGTCCAGCTCCTCGGCGTCGGCCGGGGTGGCCCGCGGAACGGCCAGCGCGGTGAGCCGGGGCTCGAGCAGCCCGCGGAGCTCGAACACGCTCTCCAGCTCCTGCACCGACCAACTGGCCACCCGGGCGCCGCGGTTGCGCTGGATCTCCACCAGCCCCTCGGCGGCGAGCCGGGTGAGCGCCTCGCGGACCGGGGTGCGGCTGACCCCGAAACGCTCGGCCAGCTCCACCTCGCCCAGCCGTGCCCCGGCGGGGAGCTCGCCACGCAGGATGACCTCGCGCAGCTCGCCGGCAGCCCGTTCGGCGGAGTTCACCGTTCGTGTCACCGCTCCACCCCCACGTGGATTGCGTGCAAACTTAGGGGGTGGGTGTTCCCGAGCAAGGTTCTGACGTAACTTCTGGATTGCTGCATACAACGGGAGGTGTCGTCGTGGCGAGATCTGCTGTCGGGACCGGGCCGCCACGGGCCCGGCTGCGCGAGCTGCTGGCCGGCCGAGCCGGTGCTCGCGCCCGGCGCCTACGACGCGCTGTCCGCCCGGCTGGTCGAGCAGGCCGGGTTCGATGCCGTGTACATGACCGGGTTCGGCACGACGGCCTCGCTGATCGGCCGCCCCGACGTCGGGCCTGCTGTCGGCCACCGAGATGGTCGACAACGCCCGGCGGATCGTCTCCGCGGTCGACGTACCGGTGATCGCCGACGCGGACACCGGCTACGGCAACGCCGTCAACGTGCTGCGCACGGTGCGGTCCTACGAGCAGGCCGGCGTGGCCGGGATCCAGCTCGAGGACCAGGTGCAGCCCCAAGAAGTGCGGGCACATGAGCGGCAAGGCCGTGATCGGGACCGACGAGATGGTCGGCAAGCTGCGGGCCGCCGTCGCCGCCCGCCGCGACCCCGACCTGGTGATCATCGCCCGCACCGATGCCGTCGCGGTCGACGGCGTGGACGACGCCATCGCCCGGGCCCGGGCCTACGCCGCGGCCGGTGCCGACGTGCTGTTCGTCGAGGCCCCGACGTCGCGAGGCCGACATCGCCCGGGTCGCCGACGAGCTGCGGCCAGTGGCCCCGATGGTCTTCAACTGGGCCGAGGGCGGCCGGACCCCGCCGCTGTCGCTGGACCGGATCGCCGAGCTGGGTTTCTCCCTGGTGCTCTTCCCGATCGGCACGCTGCTGGCGGCCACGGCGGGCATCCAGGCGCTGCTGGCCACGCTGCGCGCCGACGGCACCCCGCACGCCGCGCTGGGCGGGCTGCCCACGCTTCGACGAGCTTCACCGACCTGATCGGCCTGCCCGAGGTGCAGGACCTGGAGCAGCGCTTCGCCGGACCGGGCTGAGTCCCCGGCTGCCGCGCCCACCCGGACGCGTCAGCCCGCCCCCCTGATCGCCCCCGCCTCCCGAGCCCCCCTGCCGGGAGGCGGGGCGCCTCCTTCCTGCACAGCTCCTACCGTGGTGGGCGTGACCTCTCGCCCGTCCCCCCGCAACGTGTCGGCCAGTGCCCGGATCGACGCTCCCCCCGCTGCTGTGTTCGACCTGCTCGCCGACCCCCGCCGCCATGCCGAGATCGACGGGTCCGGTTCGGTCCGCGGGGTGGCCGGCGGGCCGCAGCGGCTGAGCCTGGGCGCCCGGTTCGGGATGGACATGAAGCAGGGCGCGCCCTACCGGGTGACCAACCGGGTGGTGGAGTTCGAGGAGGGTCGGTTGATCGCCTGGCGGCACGCCGGGCTGCACCGCTGGCGGTACGAGCTCACCCCGGACGACGGCGGTACCCGGGTCACCGAGACCTGGGACGTCTCCCGCTACCCGACGCCCGCGTACTGGGTGCTGTCGGCGCTGCGCTTCCCGCAGAAGACCCGGGCCGCCATCGAGGGCACGCTCGCCCGGTTGCAGCAGGTGCTCGCCGAGCCGGCGTGACCGCCGTCACCCGGCCGGTGTCATGATCGGCGCCACGCAGGGCCACCGCCACGCCACCGCCATGGACACCGCCACCGCCACGGACACCGCCACCGCCCCGGAGACCCGATGACCACACCGCACCGCCCGACCGTCGACACCTCCGGCATCGAGCGGGGTGGCGACGGGATCGCCCGGTACACCGGGTTGGAGCGCAACCTGGTCACGCTGCTGCGGCGGGCGGTGGACGCCCACCCGGACAGGGTGGCGGTGGTCGAGCTGGGCGGGGCGTCGCTGACCTACGCGCCAGTTGTGGGACCGGGCAGCCCGGGTGGCCGGGGGCCTGCGGGACCTGGGGGTGCGCCCGGGTGACCGGGTCGCCAACCAGCTGCCCAACGGGACCGACTGGGTGCTCGCCTCTTGGGGCACCCTGCTGGCCGGCGCGGTCACCGTGCCGGTGAACACCCGGTTCGCCGCCCCCGAGGTGGAGTACGTGGTCTCCGACTCGGGCGCGACGGTGGTGGTCGCACCCGGCCGGCCGCTGCCCGACGGCGCCCGCTGAGCATCGCCGACCAGGCGCACACCGACCTGGCCGGGATCTTCTACACCAGCGGCACGACCGGGTTCCCCAAGGGCGCCATGACCACCCACGAGGGTTTCCTGTCCAACATCGAGACCGTGCGTGCGCTGCCTGGGACTGCCGCGCGACGAGCCGCTGTCCACGCTGATCTCGGTGCCGCTGTTCCACGTCACCGGCTGCAACACCCAGTTGCTGGTGCTCACCGCGCTGGCGCGGCACCTCGGTGGTCATGCCGGTGTTCGAGGTGCCGCGCGTTCCTGCAGGCGATCGCCGAGCACGCGATCTCGGTGGTGACCACGGTGCCGGCGATCTACTGGCTGGCCCTGCAGCACCCCGGGTTCGCCGAGATCGACACCTCCTCGGTCCGTTCGCTGAGCTACGGCGGTGCCCCGATCGCCCCGGACCTGGTGCACCGGATCCAGGCCGCGTTCCCCACCGCCCGGGTGGGCAACGGGTTCGGGCTCACCGAGACCGCATCGGTGTCGACGTACCTGCCGCACGAGCTGGCCGCCCAGCACGCCGACTCGGTCGGCCACCCCGCACCGGTGGTCGACGTCGGATCGCCGATGCGGACCCCGACACCGGGGTCGGCGAGCTGCTGATCCGCGGACCCAACGTGAGTCCGGGCTACTGGGGCAAGCCCGAGCAGACCGCGGAGACCTTCGTCGACGGCTGGCTGCACAGCGGGGACCTGGCCCGGATCGACGAGCACGGCCTGGTGTACGTCGTCGACCGGGCCAAGGACATGATCAACCGCGGCGGGGAGAACGTGTACTGCGTCGAGGTGGAGAACGCGCTGGCCGCGCACCCGGCGGTCGGCGAGGTCGCCGTGGTGGGGGTGGCCGACCCGGTGCTGGGCGAGAAGGTCGGCGCCGTCGTCGTCCCCCGGCCGGGCGCCACGCTGACGGCCGCCGACCTGCGCGGGTTCGCCGCCGGACTGCTGGCTGACTTCAAGGTGCCGCAGTACGTCGTCGTCCGCACCGACCCGCTGCCCCGCAACCCCGGCGGCAAGGTGCTCAAACCGGTACTGCGCAGCGAGACCGCCTGGCCCGACGAGGAACGCCTGCGCTGAACCGGCCCCCGACCGGCCCCGCGCAGCTCGTCCGGACGTTCAGTCCTCGGGCGTCCTGCGGTCGACCTCGACGTCGACATCCTCGTCGACAGCCGGTCGGGTCCGCTCACCTCGCGCGAAGTCGGGCCGGGCGTCCCCGACGGGCGTCGTGCGCTCACCCCGCGCGAAATCGGACCGTTCGGTGCCTACCGGCGCCGTCCGCTCACCCCGCGCGAAATCGGGCCGGTCCTCCCCCTCGGGCTTCGTGCGTTCCCCGCGTACGTAGTCAGGCCTGTCCACGTGGGTGGTGGGCTCGGGCTTGGTGGTCTCGGGTTCCTCGACCATCTGCTGCACCTCTTCCATCGATGGAGCGACAACGAGCGGGCGACCGCTCCCGTTCCTGCATGGTGCCGGTGCAGCGGGCTCCGTGGGGCGCCACCGGGCGTGGCGACCCGCCTGCCTAGTCGCTGGCGTGCCCGGGTTCGCGCACCCACGGGATGGTCTGCGGCCCCTCCGGCAGCACGCACACCGTGGCCGGGCGGCCCAGCCGGGCCGACTCCGCGGCGATCGCGGCGGTGATGTCGGTGGTCGTGCTCAGATGCGCCGTCGCCAGCTGCTCGGCGGTGAGCCCGTCGGTGTAGACGCTCACCCGGTGCGCGGCCTGGATCCGGGCCTGCACCTGCACCTGCCACTGGTCGGGCACGGTCACCTCCCGGGCGGCGATCAGCTCCAGCAGCGCCTGCGGGCTGTCCGCCGAGGTGAGCACCTCCCGGTAGCTGCCGTGGTCGGGGAACCCGTCGGAGCACTCGGCGGCGCACACGATCAGGCCACCGGGCCGGCACACCTGCGCGGCGGCCGACATGCCCTTCACCGACTGGTACAGGTTCTGGTCCAGCGGGAAACCCGAGCCGGTGGTCACCACGACGTCGAACAGGTGCGGCACGGGCGCCATCGCCACCGCGCGGGCGCGGTCCACCGCAGCGGCGTGCATGGCCAGCAGGTCACCGCCGAAGGCCTCGATGACCTGCTGCTCGGAGTTCAGGATGACGTCGAAGGCGAACGTGGTGCCGGTGGCGTCGGCGATCGCCCGGACGTCGTCGTGCACCGGGTTGCCCTCGACGACCCCCCAGGTGGCCTGCGGGCTACCGATCCGGGCCGCGTCGTGCAGCACCAGCACGGTGTCCAGACCCGCCAGGCCGGGCGCCACCATCTTCGGCCCGCCGGAGAAGCCCGCGAAGAAGTGCGGCTCCACGAAGCCGGTGGTGATCCGGACGTCGGCCTGCACCCAGCGGGTGTTGAGCGTGACGGGCACCCCGGCCCCGTGCGTGCCCACGTCGGTGTGCGTGTCCCGGGCCCGGGCGTCGTGGTCGACCACCCGCACCCGGTCCAGCACGGCCCGGCCGAACATGGCCTCCAGCTCGGCGGGGGTGGAGGCGCGGTGCGTGCCGGTGGCCACCAGCACGGTGACGTCGTCGTCGTCCACGATGCCGGCCAGCTCGTGCAGCACGGCCGGGATCATCAGGTGCCGGGGCTGGGCCCGGGTGACGTCGCACGCGGAGATCACGACGGTCTGGCCGGGGGCGACCCGGTCCCGCAGCGGCGGCCCGGCGACCGGTTCGCGCAGCGCCCGGCGCAGCTCGGCGGGCACATCGGGGGCGGCGTCGTGGTGCACCGGGGTGACCACCACCGCGTCGTCGGGCAGCTCGACCGACAGGCCGGTCCGTCCGTAGGCCAAGCGCACCGTCCGGGTCATGCCCCGATCCTGCCGGGACGTCCTCCCGACGACCACCGCGGTGCCCTGTCGGGGCTCGAGAACCGGGCCTTGTCGGGCTCAAGCACCGGTGGGGCGGGCGAGCAGCTCGTCCAACCGCTCGAAGCTCTCCCGGACTCCCTCCTCCATGCCGCTGGCCACGAAGGCGTCCCGGTCGGCGAAGGAGTCGACCAGCGAGGTGGTGACCAGCCGGGTGCGGCCGTGCCCGAGGTCGGTGAGCCGGAGGCGCTCCAGCGCGACGCCGTCCGGCCAGCCCTCGAAGGTGAACGTCTGCACGATCAGCTCGTCCGGGCGGACCTCGTGGAAGCTGCCGTGGAACCCGTACTCCTGCCCGTCGCCGACGTGCAGGTAGCGGTAGGAGCCGCCGGTGCGGCAGTCCCAGTGGTCCAACCGCATGGTGTGCCGGCGCGGGCCTAGCCACTGCACGACCAACTCGGGGTCGGTGTGCGCGCGGAAGACCCGGTCCGGGGTGGCGTCGAACTCCCGCAGGAGCCGGACGAGGGGTACCTCGGTGTCGACCTGGATCTCGGTCCGGTGCCGGTGGGTGCTCGTCATGACGGCTCCTCCGTGGTGGTCCCGACTGATGGATCACGGCTGCTCGACCGGGCAGGTGACCAGCAGCGTGGACCTCGCCCCCACCCTTGTCAACCACATGGTTGCAACAGGATCAGGGCCGAGGCTCATCCCCCAGCGCGGCCAGCAACCGGTCCAGGAATGGCAGCTGGCCCTTGACCAGCTTCGTCCGTGCCGCGGCCAGGTCCAGCCAGGCGGCACGGTCGATCTCCGGGAACTGCTGCACCCGGCCCGAGCGCGGCGGCCACTCCAGGTCGAAGGTGTTGCTGACGACGGCGTCGGCGTCCAGGTCGCCCTCGGCCGCCCAGACGGTCAGCGACTTGCCCGCCCGCACCACCCCGAGCGGCAGCAGTTCGTCCGGAGCCGGCGAGCCGGTCTCCTCGGCGAACTCGCGGCGGGCGGCGTCCTGGGCGTCCTCGTCCTCGGTGTGCTCGCCCTTGGGGATGGACCAGGCGTGCTGGTCCTTGCGGGCCCAGAACGGCCCGCCCATGTGGCCCAGCAGCACCTGCAGCTCGGGGGTGCGGCGGAACAGCAGGATGCCGGCGCTGCGCCGGGTCATGCCGCCCGCCAGCCCAGCGCCGGGCGCAGCCGGGTCGTGGTGTCGGTGAGGATCTGCACGCAGTCAGCGTGCTCGAAGCGGCAGCGCAAACGCCACCTCGGTGACCTGCCGGGAGCAGGCGTGCGCGTACAGCCGCTCGGCGATCTGCTCGGAACTGCCCACGATGTCGGGGGCGAAGACCGGCCCGGGCCCCGCGGGGCGGTGGTGCGCGGCAGCCGGGCGGCCGCGTCGGCCTAGTACTTCTCGGCCTGCGCCGGGGTGGCGGTGTCGGTCGGGAAGACGACCAGCCCCTGCGACACCCGGCCGGTCGGGTGCACGTCCCGGTAGGCCTGGATCTGGGCGCCCTGCAGACCGGCGAAGTCCGCCGACGAGGCGCCGGTGAGCACGCCGATGGTCATGAAGCCGAGCGTGGCCAGCAGCAGCCCGCAGCACGGTGCTCTCGGTGATGAACCACCCGCGCAGGCGTGGGTGGTAACGCACGCGGTGCCGTCCATCGTGGTGTCGACCACCACCGTCAGCCCGGCGGCGGCCGGCCCGGCGGCAGCGGTGTGGTCACGAATTCCACTAGATCGGCCAGCACCGCCTCGACCTCCGGCGGGGGGCCGCTCACCCCGGCACCCGGGTCGCGGCCAGGGCCGCGGTGCGGGCCATCTCGTTGCCCACCACGACCAGCCCCTCGTCCACACCCATCCCCGGTTTGGCCAGCACCTGTGCCGCGCCGCAGGCCATCGCCACGTGGGCGGTGACCGCAGCGGAGCGGTCGGTCTCCGCGCAGCTGCCGCCGCAGAACGCCTGCACCCCGGCCGCCCGGACGGCCAGCAGCGCCTGCGCGGTGTTGGTCAGCGACCCCAGGTCTGGGGTCTTGACCTGCACCACGTCGGCGGCCCCGGCGGCCAGGAAGACGCGGACGTCGTCGAGGGTGTTGCACCACTCGTCCACCACGATCGCCACCGGGCTGCCCAACCGGGCCAGCTCCGCCCGTAGCGCCGCGGACACCGCGACCTGGGCGTCCCGGCTGCCGCCGTCGATCGGATGCTCCACGGCGAGCTGGTAGGGCGCGCACAGCTCGCCGAGCCGGGCCAGGTAGCCGGCCACCGCGGCCACATCACCGCCGAAGGCCAACCCGAGGGTCCCGTAGACGTCGACCTGGAGCCGTGGCCGGTACTCCCCGCCGGGGCGCAGCTCACCGATCCGGGCGACCAGCCAGCGCAGGTAGTCGACCAGCCGGCCGCCGTCGGCACCGATCAGGTCGAGGGAGTTGAACAGCCCGTGCGGCAGCACGTCGACGCCGTGCAGCAGCATCTTCTCGGCGTTGAGGAACCGGTCGTCCCCGGTCTGCGCGTACAGCGGGACGGGCACCAGGTCGACCCCGGTGGCGTACTCGTCGCGGACCACCTCGGCCATCGTCCGTCGCTGGTGCCGGGCGGCGACGGCGAGCACGGCCTGGCTGAGCCCGTAGCGAATCGCGGTGTGCAGCCGTGCCCCGTCAAGCCCCGCCCCGTCCAGCTGCTCGGCCAGCGGCCGGAACTCGGTGATGTCCACCCCGCGCAGCCGCGGCGCCACGTCGGTGAGCACGAGGTCGCGAGCGGCCGCAGCGTCGAGGACCGGGTCCCGGCCGCCGACCCCGCTGTACTGCACGGCAGCGCAGTCACCGTGCTCCACCGAGCCGTCCTCGAGCACCAGCAGCACGCTCAGGGCCTGCGCCGGTTGCCGGATCGCGGTGAAGCCGGGGGTGTGCGGCGCCCCGAGGTAGCCGAAGCCGTCGTGCTCGGCGCCGGCCCGGATGGCGGCCTGGTCGTCGGTGAAGAAGCCGCCGCGGACCGGGACGGCGAGGACGTCGGTGACCCGCACGCTCAGCCGGCCGACATCGTCGTGATCGACCGGCGCTCGTCCGTCGCGGCGTACCCCCGGTCGAGCATCCCGCGGCAGGACCAGAGGTCCGAGCCGCCGATGCAGGACCCGAACACCCGCACGAGGACGTCGATGGGCTCCACGACGGTCGGATCGGGCACGTCCTCGACGGTGGCGACACCGGCGGGCTGGCGGAGGGCGGCGGGCATGTCAGGACTCCTGGGTGCAGGTGGGTGCTGGCGGCTGGTGAGCGACGAAGGCGGCCAGTCGAGGATGGCCACCTGTCGACCCACGGGCCCCGCTCGACGTCGTGGACCAGTTCGGTGACCATGACGACGATCAGCACGTCCAGGTCTCGCTGCATCATGTCGAACCCGGTCAGGCGCGTGCGCACCGCCAGGTCCCGAAAGGTGCTCGTCGTGACGCGGCGCCGGTCCCGCGCCTCCGACCGGTGCTGCGAGCCACACCCGGCAGCTCGCCCTGGCGCACGGTGCGCGTCAGCGCGGCATCCCGGGATCGCCCCACGCCAGCAGCATCGGGAGCCGCTCGTGGAGCTGCACCCGCTCAGCCCCTTGGACCCTCACTCACACGCAATGCCGTCATGGTCCCGGTCCAATCCCGCGCGGTACCCCGGGCTGGCGGTGTCCAGCGGCGCCGCCCCAGCCGCGCGGGCCGCGTCGCAGTTGGCGTAGTACACCGACCCCGCGGCGGGGCCCGGGGCAGGCGCGGGGGCTGGAGCAGGCGCGGGGGCCGGAGCAGGAGCCGGAACCGGAGCAGGTGCCGGTGCCGGGCGGGGGGCTGGAGCGGGGGCAGGAACCGGGGCAGGCGCAGGGCGCGCAGCCACCGTCGTCGTCGCCGCCCGGGCCGGCAGCAACCGCGGTGACCCCACCCGGCAGGGGCTCGTCGGGGCAGGAGGACAGCACCGTGGCGCTGGCGTTCCACTCGGCCTGGGTCATCCACAGCCCGTAGCTGACCTTGACCGCGACCTGGCGGGCGACGTAGGCGCACCGGTACCCGCGGTTCGGCGGCAACCAGGTGGCGGCGTCCCCATCGCCCTTGGCCATGTTCAGCGGCCCGTCGACGGCCAGCAGGTTCAGCGGATCGTTGGCGAACGCCGCCCGGCGGGCGCCGTCCCAGGACTGCGCGCCCTTCTGCCAGCTGTCCGAGAGCGCGACGACGTGGTCGATCTGGACCGCCTCGCTGGTGCCCTGGCCGCGCTGGAAGGCGATGGTCCGCCCGGAGTAGGGGTCGGCGAGGGTGCCGGTGAGGACCACGCAGTCCCGGGTGCCGGGCTTGAAGGTCTCCCCGGTCAGGTCGCGGGCCAGCACGTCGTTGCGGGTGTCGCAGCCGTTGCGATCGGTGTCCACCCAGCCCGAGCCGAACAGGGCGCGGTCGTACCCGGTGCGCGGGGCCCGGCCCTGCACGTGAACGGCGGCCAGCGCGGCCAGCGCCGTGGTCGGCGAGGCGCTGCCCACGGCCGATCCGGCGTCGGCGTCGGCCAGCAGCCCGGATGCCGGATCCAGCGGCGCCGGGGTCCCCGGGGACTCCGCCGTGGCCATCGCGGACTCGGCGGCCGCCACCGCGGCGTCCTCGTCAGCGGTGGACGGTGCCGCGGCAGAGGTCGTGGAGGGCGCGGATGCGAGAGGCGTGGAGGCCGACGCGGCCCCCGTCGGCGGCGCGACGGCGACCCCGACGGTCAGCACCGCGAGCCCCGCGGCCACGACCCCGGCCCCGACCGCCCGGGAGGCGATGAACGCCCAGCGGGCCCGGCCCACCACCACCGCACCCAGGCCGACGGCGAACACCACGAGACCGGCCATCACCAACCCGCCGGAGGGGCCCGAGGACGCGAGTCCGGCGACCACGACGAGCAGAGTCACGGCGGTCACGACCGTCAGGGCGACGCGCCCCGTACGGCCGCGCTGGACAGGTGGGCGTGGTGCGGACATGCCGGTGCTCCCCGTGGACGATGAACGAACTCGCTCATCCTGCGCACAGGTCGCTGGACGCTCGGTCAGGACACTCCGTGGAGAGCCCCGGCCGGCGGGACACTCAGGACCAGCGCGGGTCCGACGGCAGCCGCGGGTTGAGCAGGTGCGCGACCAGCGCCGTCCACCCGGTCTGGTGGGTGGCGCCCAGGCCCTCGCCGGTGTCCCCATCGAAGAACTCGCTGAAGGTGGGGTGCTCGCGCCAGAGCGGGGAGTCGGTGGCCTCGATCCGGTCGCCGTCGGCCGGGCGCTTGCCGTCGACCGGGCGGAACAGCCGGGTGAGGCTGTTGTCGATGAGGTCGGCGGCGTCGACCAGCGTGCAGTGGTTCCCCGAACCGGTGGGCAGCTCGATGGTGAAGGAGTCCCCGTAGTGCCGGCCCAGGGTGCGCAACTTGTCCGCCAGCAGCACGTTGACCGGGAACCACACGGGCCCGCGCCAGTTGGAGTTGCCGCCGAACAGCGCGGTGCGGGACTCGCCGGGCTCGTACTCGATGGAGGCGTCCCGGCCGCCGACCCGGGCGATCACCTCACCGGTGGACTTGGACAGCGAGCGGATGCCGAACGGGGAGAGGAACTCCTCGGTGTCGAACATCCGGGTCAGGATCCGCGCCAACCGCTCCCGGTCCACCAGCGACAGGATCATCTTGCGGCCCTCGGGCGCCGACCGGCTGCGCAGCGGCGCCACCAGCTCCGGGCGGCGGCGCTGCAGCCAGCGCAGCCGCTCGGTGACGTCGGGCACCTCCTGGGTGATCCAGTGCGGCACCTCGGTGGCCCCCAGGATGGGCAGCAGCCCGACCATCGACCGCACCCGCATCCGCTGCGGCGCGCCGTCCGGGGCCACGAGCACGTCGTAGAAGAAGCCGTCCTCCTCGTCCCACAGCGAGACCCCGTGCGAGCCGAAGGCGTTCATCGCCTCGGCGATGGACAGGAAGTGCTCGAGGAACTTGGTGGCAGTGCCGTCCCAGGCCTGGTCGTAGCGGGACAGCTCCAGGGCGATCTTGAACATCTGCTGGCAGTAGAAGGCCATCCAGCTGGTGGCGTCGGACTGCTCCAGCCGGTACCCCGGGGGCAGCGGGGCGGATCGGTCGAACAGCGCAATGTTGTCCATCCCGAGGAAGCCGCCCTCGAAGACGTTGGACCCGTCGGCGTCCTTGCGGTTGACCCACCAGGAGAAGTTCAGCAGCAGCTTGGTGAACACCCGGACCAGGAACTCCCGGTCCCGGTAGCCGTCGATCCGGTAGACGTGCCAGGCGGCCCAGGCGTGCACCGGCGGGTTGACGTCGCCGAAGGCCCACTCGTAGGCCGGCAGCTGACCGTTGGGGTGCATCGCCCACTCGCGGCACATCAGCACGAGCTGTTCCTTGGCGAAGTCGGGGTCGACGTGCGCCAGCGGGATGGTGTGGAAGGCGGTGTCCCAGGCGGCGAACCAGGGGTACTCCCACTCGTCGGGCATCGAGATGACGTCGGCCAGGGCCAGGTGCCGCCATGAGGTGTTGCGGCGTCCCTTCGCCCCGCGGTCGGCCGGGGAGGGCACGTCGGGGTCACCGTCCAGCCACTGGGAGACGTCGAAGCGGTACAGCTGCTTGGTCCACAGCAGCCCGGCGTAGGCCCGACGGGCGACGTGCCGGTCATCGTCGGACAGTCCGGGGTGGATGACCGAGCGGTAGAAGTCGTCCGCCTCGGACTTCCGCGACGCCAGCACCCGGTCAAACTCGGGCCCGAACATGCCGTCCACCGGTTCGGCGGTGGTCAACCGGAGCTTGACGGTCACCGTCTCCCCCGGCGCCACGGACTCCCACTGGTACCAGAACGCGGCCTTGGTGCCCGAGTCGCTGGGGTTGATGGCGGACTTGTCCCCGTTCACGACCCGCCGGTTGACCCCGTCCTTGGGGTACTTGCTGGCGTTGCGCCGGTTCCCGAACAGCGCCACCGAGTCGGTCTCGTTGTCGCAGCACAGCACCACCGGAGCGCCCTCGGCGGCGAGGACGTAGCGGCCCAGGAAGCCGTGCTCGGCCTCCACCGCCTCCAGCCCGGATGCGGTCAGGGTCGGGGCCAGCAGCTGGGTGAGCACGCCCTGCCGCTTGTCCCCGCCCCAGGACCAGGTGTTGCGGAACCAGACCTGCGGCAGCAGGTGCAGCGGAGCCGGGTCCGGCCCGTGGTTGGTGGCGCTGACGGTGATGCAGACGTCGTCCGGCGCGGCCTTGGCATAGGTGACCTGGACGTCGAAGAACCGGTCCTCCTCCAGCACCCCGGTGTCGGACAGCTCGTACTCCCGCTCCATCCGGGACCGCCGCCTGTTCTCGGCACGCAGCTTCGCGTAGGGGTACTCGGCCTGCGGGTAGCGGTACAGCCACTGCACCCAGGAGTGCGTGGGGGTGCCGTCCAGGGCCCACCAGTGCTCCTTGGCGTCCTCGCCGTGGTTGCCCTCGTCGTTGGTCAGCCCGAACAACCGCTCCTTGAGGATCGGGTCCTTGCCGTTCCACAGCGCCACGGAGAAGTTGAGGAAGCCGTAACGGTCGCAGAACCCACCCAGCCCGTCCTCACCCCAGCGGTAGGCCCGGGCCACCGCGTGGTCGAAGGGGAAACCGGCCCAGGCGTCGCCGTCGGCCGAGTAGTCCTCGCGGACCGTGCCCCACTGCCGGCCCGCCAGGTAGGGCCCCCACATCCGCCAGGGTGCGTTCATGTCCGAGGACTCGGCCAGCCGTGCGTGCTCGGCGCTGCGTGGCTCCAGGGCGTCCTGCGGCCCGGGCGGGGCGAGGGGGACGTCCTGCGGCTGACGGACTCGGGCTGACACGCGGGACACGCTGCCATGCGGATGTGACAGAACCGGTCACCCCGGGCCGGAAGGGACCGACGTCACCGTGGTCGCTCGGCGGACCGGTGCAGGCACGCCTGACGACCCCGTCCGCAGGCATTCGACACCCCACCGCTATGTACCGGTCGGTTCCGGCTGTGATGTGCTCCGCAACACAACAGATCCGTCTCGAACCTCGGAGGAACCCCGTGAGCACACCGACCATGCACGAACCGCGCACCGTGACCGTGGGGGACGACGAGGTCGCGGTGGCCGAGTACGGCGACGGCGAGCCGCTGCTCATCGTCAACGGGACCAGCCAGTCGCTGGGTTTCTGGGCCGAGACCGCCCCGGCCTTCGCCGGCGACCACCGGGTGATCACCTACGACATGCGCGGGCTGGGCGGCAGCACCCGGGGCAAGGGCGAGATCAGCGTCGCCTCGCTGGCGAAGGACGCGCTGGCCCTGCTGGACGTGCTCGGGGTCGAGCGGACCCATGTCCTGGGTTACTCGCTGGGCAGTGCGGTGGCCCAGGAGATGGCGCTGGCCGCCCCCGACCGGATCGCCTCGCTGATCCTCAACTGCACCTGGGCCCGAGCCGACGGGTTCCAGCGGGCCATGCTGACGGCACTGGCCCACCCCTGGCGGACCGGGGACCTGGAGGCGGGCCTCGGCGCCATCGGGGTGGCCTTCTCCCCGCAACTGCTGGACAGCCCCGACTTCGGCGGGCTGATCGAGCAGCTGATGCCGCTGTTCCCCAGCACACCCGAGCAGATCCAGACCACCGCCGAACAGTGGGACGCCGACCTGGCGCACGACACCCTGGACCGGCTGGGCTCCATCCATGCCCCGACCCTGGTGATCGCCGGCGAGCAGGACCTGCTGACCCCGCCCTGGCACGGCAAGCAGGTGGCCGAAGCCATTCCCGGGGCCCGGCTGGAGATGTTCACCGGCCCGGGCTCCAGCCACGGCCTCAACGTGGAGCGCGCCGAGGAGTGGGTGCCGCTGGTGGCCGGCTTCCTGGCCGAGCACACGATGTCCTGACAGCTCCCCGAACGCCGGCAGGGCGCCCCACCACACCGGTGGGGCGCCCTGCTGGCGAGGGCGTCAGGTCACCGCAGGTCGAGCAGCTCGCGGCGACGCGCCTCGAGGAGGGGGCGAGTCGCTCGTTGGACTCGACGTCGGCCAGGTAGTCCGGCGTGTAGCTGAACACCACGTCGCCACCGGCGCGGCACGGACGTCATCGCCAGGGACGCCTCCTGTCGTTGCGCTACCACCTACGAGACCCAACCGTTGGCCCATGAGCGAGATCGGCACAGTCCGTCGGGCGGCGATCGAGCCCTGCGCCCGACAGGACCAGCGACAAGGACTCGTTGTCGTTGCTACCGCACCGACGAGACCCGCTCAGCGGCTCCGGACCGGGGTCAGCGGCAGCAGGAACCGGCGTAGCGGCCCGGCGCTCTCCGATTCCGCCTCGATACGCTCCAGCCATGGGCAACGCGCGCGCAGCGCGGTCTCGATGCGGTCGGTGAGCGTGGAACCCGAGGCGGGGCAGTGCGCGCAGGCCCCGGACATCGCAAGCCGGACGACGCCGTCGTCGATCCCCCGCAGGGAGACCTGCCCGCCGTGCGAGCGGATGTAGTCCCCTACCTCGCCGTCGAGCACCTGGTCGACGGCGAACCGCAGGACCTCGTCGGGAGTCTGAGCGGTGGCCGGGCACCACTCCCCCGGCGCAGCCAGCGCGGCCTGTAGCGCGGTTCGCACCCGGGTGCCCTCGGTGCGCCAGCTGCGGCCGGCGGCCAGCCGGACCAGCACCGCGGTGGGCTCCACGGCGACCCCGGCGACCGTGCCGTCGGCGACCAGCGCAGCCAGCGGGTCGGGCAGCCCGGCGGGCTCACCCACCACCGCCAGCACCGCCGGCGGGATCACCCAGCGCAGCACCTGCGGGTCCTCCGGCACGGCTTCGGGGTGGATCGGGACCAGGGCCGCTGTCATCCGGTGAACACCCCGACCACGGTGTGGGCCACCCAGGCCATCCCCCAGGCCAGCACGAACATGTAGCCGAACGCGATGCCGGGCCAGCGCCAGGAACCCGACTCCCGGCGCAGCATGCCGACCGTGGACATGCACTGCAGCGCGAAGACGAAGAACACCAGCAGCGCGGCCAGCACCGGCGGGGTGAACAGCTGCTCCCCGGCCCGCGGGCCGTCCTGCACGGTCATCTGCTGCAGCGCGGTGCCGGGGTTCTCCGGGTTCTCCGCCGAGGCGACCTGGCCCATCGTGGCCACGAAGACCTCGCGGGCCGACGTGGAGGCCAGCACCCCGACGTTGATCCGCCAGTCGAAGCCCAGCGGGGCGAACACCGGTTCCACGAAGCGGCCGATGTCGGCGGCGATGCTGTTGTCCAGCACGTAGGTGGACACCGCGGTGCTGTCGGCGGGGTCGACCCCGGCCGCGGCCAGCTCGCCGGCGTCCCGGGTAGGCAGGTTCAGCAGCGCCCACAGCACGATCGTCGTCGCCAGGATGATCTTGCCGACCTTGCGCAGGAAGGTCTTGCAGGCTTCC
This sequence comes from uncultured Actinomycetota bacterium, assembly GCA_963759905.1. GTDB lineage: Bacteria > Actinomycetota > Actinomycetes > Mycobacteriales > Geodermatophilaceae > Klenkia. The sequence continues at coordinate 14,126 of CAVXBD010000005.1, read as the reverse complement.
CACACGGCCAGCGCCACGGCCCGCGCGCTGGGCACCCGGTAGGGCGGCATCTCCATGTAGAAGGGCAGCAGCAGGCCGGTCCGGCTGCGCCCGATCCGGGAGAACGCCGCGGCCGCCAGCATCGCCGAGACCGCGCCCAGCAGGTACAGGGAGAACATCACCAGGCCCTGCACGCCGAACGGGCCGACCCGGTTGCCCGAGGGCACCAGCAGCCCGATGAGCAGCACGTACACCGGCAGCCGCGCCGAGCACGTCATCAGCGGCGCGGCCATCATGGTGGCGATCCGGTCCCGGGCGCTGGGCAGCGTGCGGGTGGCCATGATGCCGGGCACCGCGCAGGCCAGCGAGGACAGCAGGGCCACGAAGGCCCGCCCCTCGAGCCCAGCCTTGGCCATCACCCGGTCCATCAGGAACGCCGCCCGGGCCAGGTAGCCGACGCCTTCCAGCAGCGAGATGAGCAGGAACAGCAGCGCGATCTGGGGCAGGAAGACCAGCACCCCGCCGACCCCGCCGATCAGCGCCCCGGACACGAAGCTGGAGAGCAGACCGCCGGGCAGGTGCGCATCGGCCAGGCCGCCCAGGTAGCCGAAGAAGCCCTCCACCGCATCCTGCAGGGGCGCCGCCACCGTGAAGATCACCTGGAAGAAGCCGAACATGGCGGCGAAGAAGATCAGCGAACCCCACAGCGGGTGCAGCAGCACGCGGTCCACCGACCGGGTGCGCCGGTCGATCTCGGGCATCGCGTACCCGGCCGACGCCAGCACCGAGGCGGCCCAGCTGGTGAGCTCCCCGGGGACGACCGGCGGCAGCACGGCCGGGGTGGCCCAGGTGTCGGGGCGGCCAAGCAGGTCGGTCAGCGCTGCCAGCTCGCGTTCCCGGCCGGCCGCCACGGCGACGACCGGGATGCCCAGCGCCCGGCCGAGCGCGGGCACGTCCACCGCACCCTGCCGGCGGGTCAGCTCGTCGGTGAAGGTGAGGACCGCGCACACCGGCAGCCCGTGCTGCAGCACCTGGGCCAGCAGGCCCAGCGAACGCTGCAGGGTGGTGGCGTCCAGGGTGACGACGACGCCGTCGGGCACCGGGTGCGTCTCGGACTCCGCGTCCAGCACGTCGGCGACGATGTGCTCGTCGGGGCTGATCGGGTCCAGGCTGTAGGTGCCGGGCAGGTCCTCCAGGACCACCGGGCCGGCGCCGGTGCGCACGGTGCCCTCGTAGCGGGAGACGGTGACCCCGGGGTGGTTGCCGGTCTTGGCGCGCAGCCCGGTCAGGGCGTTGAACAAGGTGGTCTTGCCGGAGTTGGGGCTGCCGACCAGCACCAGCCGCCCGGTGGCGACGACGGCTCCGTGGCCGCCGGAGCGCCCGATCACGAGCCGGTGCAGACCCCGACGAGCCGGGCCTGGGCCCTCCGCAGGGCGATCTCGTAACCGGCGATCCGGAAGACGACAGGGTCGGCCAGCGGGGCGCGGCGCAGCACCTCGACCTCGGTGCCGGGTGCGAACCCGAGGTCGAACAACCGGCGGGCGATGGTGGGCTGCTCGACGCACTCGACACCGATGATGGTGGCCGACCGGCCGGGGGCGACGTCGTCCAACGTCGTCACCCGCTGGCCGGGGACCGGACCCTCGCCGGTGACGACGCGGTCGGTCAGGCGCTCCAGCATGCTCGTCACGGACAGCCCACTCTCTTCCCCCGACAACTCCTGGAGGTGAGGCTAGCCTTATCTCCACGCGACGCAAGGGGACGGTGGCAACCGGCCCGACCGGTCAGCCGGCGGGCTGGCCCGCCCGGCGGGTGCCGCGGGCGAGCTCGGCCCGGCCCCGCCCGCCGTCCTTGGCGGTGTAGAGCGCGTGGTCGGCCCGGCGCATCAGCTGGGCCCCGGTCTCCCCGGGGATGTGCTGGGCCACGCCGCAGGACAGCCCCACGTCCGGGTGCAGGTCGCAGAGTCGGCGAACCAGCTCCAGCGCCACCGGACCCCGGGTGTCGGGCAGCAGCAGGGCGAACTCGTCGCCGCCGTGCCGGGCCAGCACGGCCCCGCGAGGGACCGCCCGCCGCCAGGCATCGGAGACCCGGCACAGCACCCGGTCCCCCGCCTCGTGGCCCAGCGTGTCGTTGATCTCCTTGAAGTGGTCGAGGTCCAGCAAGGCCACCGACAGCAGCTGGCCCGGGCGGGCCAGCAGCTCGGTGAGCGACTCGTCGAACCCGCGCCGGTTGACCAGCCCGGTGAGCGGATCACGGCTGGCGCTGGAGGCGCGGGCCACCAGCCGGCGGGTCACCACGCCCATCGCGATGACGACGGCGTCCACCGCCAGCACGGTCGGTGCCGCGATGTCACCGCGGGCCAGCACGGCCAGGCTGGTCAGCCCGACGGCCACGCCCAGGTGCAGCAGGTCCAGCGGGCGGCGGAAGAAGAAGTGCGCGTCGACCCCGACGAAGACGATGAGGAAGGCGCCGACGATCGCGCTGACCGGGTCCGAGGCCAGGTGGGCGCCCAGCGCGATGAGCCCGGTGGCCGCGCCGACCGGGATGTGGAAGAACCAGCGCGGCCAGCGCGACCCCCACCGGGACAGCACCAGGGCGCAGCCCAGCGCCGCGACGGCCAGCCCCAGCAGCACCCCGGTGCGCGGCCAGTCGGGAGAGGTGCCCCAGATGGCCAGCAGCCCGGCGAGCCCACCGAAGGCATAGAAGATCGCCAAGGTCTCGGACATCACCCGAGGGGTCGCCACCTCCGGCGCCACAGACCTGCTCACCCTCTGGTGGTCGGCGCGGGGAGGGGGTGGCTACACGACGGGAGCAGCCCGTGTCACCCGCCGGGTGGGTGACGGCTCAGAGCGCGGGCACGCACTCCCCCGCGCCGAGCTCGGCCAGCCCGGTCAGGTCACCGCCGGCGAAGTCCAGCACCTCACCGGTGGTGGTCGGGTACATCAGCTGGTTGGCGTCCTCGACGTGCTGCAGGCCCACGACGTGGCCCAGCTCGTGCAGCAGGATCGAGCGGGCGATCGCCGTGCCCCGCCGGCTGTCCATCAGTGCGGAGAACTCCGGGCCGTCCAGGGTGATGCTGCCGCTGACGTAGACCTTGGTGCCCTCGGCCGAGGTGGACGCCCAGGCGCTGCCACCCAGCCCGGCCACCGAGTCGGCCAGCGCGGGCTTCTGCTCCGGTGTCCGCCAGGCGATGAGGACCGGTGCCCAGCGGTCGCCGTACCGGTCGGGCTGGAACACCGCCCGCTGGTCGGTGGGCGGCTCGTCGGTGGGGCCCTGGTAGCGGAACTGCAGCCCGGTGACCTCGGCTCATCCGGGCCAGCGCATCGGTCACCAGGGCCTCCGCGCCGGCGGGTGCGCCGTCCAGGTTGACCACGACGTCGACCGTGCGGCACGGGTCGTAGGCGACCGGCTCGACGCCGTCGGGCTGCAGCTCGATGAAGGAGAACGCGCCGCCCTCGGCCGGCGCGGCCGGCGGGGTGCCCAGCGGGGTGCGGCTGGCCTCCCGACCGGGGGTGGGGAAGTCGGTGGGCGCGGCGACGACGGCCGGCACGTCGGGTGCCGCGGCGATCGCCGACACGGTGGGCCGGCGCTGGTCGAGCACCACCCCGGTGACGACGACGAGCACGGCCATCAGCGCCAGCAGCAGCCGGCCGCCCCGGCGCTTCCGGCGGCGCGGGGGCGGCGGTGGCGGGGCGGCCGGCCAGTCCCGACCGGTCACCCCGACCGGCTCGCGGCCGGCGGCCTCGTCCAGCACCCACTGCGGCACCCGGCCCGACGCCGACGCGCGCAGCGGCGGCGGGTAGGCCGCCAACCGCTCGGTGGGGTCGTCGGGGTGGGTCACGTCGACCAGTGTCCGCGACGATCGGCGCGAGGGGGCGGACGCCCGTCCGCGGGGTGTCCGCCGTCCACCGCCCCGCAGCTCAAGGCAGGGTGGGGGCGTGCACCACATCGGGATCGACCTCGCCTGGGGGACTCAAGCAGCCGACCGGGCTGGCCGTGCTGGACGAGGGCGGCCGGCTGGTGCACGTCAGCGCGGTGCGCACCGACCAGGAGATCATCGCCGCGCTGGCCCCGTTCGTGGCCGGGCCGTGCATCGTGGGGATCGACGCCCCGCTGCTGGTCACCAACCCGACCGGCAACCGCCGGGCCGAGAAGGAGCTCAACGCCGACTTCGCCCGGTTCCAGGCCGGCGCGCACCCGGCCAACACCGGCAAGCCGGAGTTCGCCGACGGCACCCGCGGTGCCCGGGTGGGGCGGGCGCTGGGGCTGGACCTGGACCCCCGATCGGGCCGCGACCGCCGCGGCATCGAGGTCTACCCGCACGCCGCGACCGTGGCGCTGTTCCGGCTGGGCCGGACGCTGAAGTACAAGAACAAGCCCGGCCGGACCGTCGACCGGCATGCGGTCCGAGCTGCTGCGGTTGGTCGACCACCTGCAGGCCGTGCCCGAGCTGTCGCTGGGTCCGGCGTTCGGCGCGCTGCGCGCCCAGGTGGAGGCCGCGACCCGCAAGAGCGAGCTGCGGGTGGCGGAGGACCAGGTCGACGCGGTGGTCTGCGCCTACGTGGGGCTGATCGCCGTCCGGCGCCCGGGCGACGTGACCACCTACGGCGACGCCGAGACCGGGGCCATCGTGACCCCGACGCTGCCGCCGGACCTGGTGCCCGGGCCGAGTCGAGTGACCATGCCGGCACCGGACCCGGTGCAGCGGGCCATCCAGGCCTACGCGGAGGGCCGGGCGGAGACCCTGTCCGCCGGCCGGGCGGCGCTGGGCCTGGTGACCGACCTGCTCGACGAGGCCGGGATCAACTACCTCTCGGTGACCGGCCGGACCAAGTCGCTGGAGTCCTTCGCGGAGAAGGCCACCCGCACCGTGGACGACGTGCCGCTCTACCCGGACCCGCTGCGCGACATCACCGACCAGATCGGCGTGCGGGTGATCACCTACGTGCAGAGCGACGTGGAGGCCGTCGCCGAGCTGCTGCACGCCCAGGTGGTGGTGCGCGACGACCGCGACCTGGGCCGGCAGACCGCGCAGCGAGGGCCGGTTCGGCTACGCCAGCCGGCACCTGCTCGATCGGCGTCGACGAGCCGGTCGGGCGGCCGAGCTGCCGGTGCTGCGCCGGCCGGGTGGTGCAGGTGCAGGTACGGACGGTGCTGCAGCACGCGTGGGCCGAGTTCGAGCACGACATCCGCTACAAGGGCACGGTGCCGGCCGAGCACGCCTCGGAGTTCGACCGCCGGTTCACCCTGGCCGCCGGCCTGCTGGAGCTGGCCGACCAGGAGTTCACCGCGATCCGCGAGCGGCTGCGTACGCCGGCCCCGGCCGCGGAGGACCCCGACGACGAGTGGGAGGACGGCTGGGACGACCCGCGGATCGCCCCGCGGGAGCTGGCGGCGTTCCTGGCCGGGCAGTACGCCGACGCCGGCTGGTCGCGGCCGGACCACTACAGCTGGATCTCCGGGCTGCTGCTGGAGCTGGGCATCACGTCGCTGGTGGAGCTGGGCGAGGTGCTGCGGTCGGCCGACCACGCGCACATCGCGGCGCGGATGGACTACCGCTACCCGCCGGGCGCGGTCCGCCGACTGGACGACGCCCTGCTGGCCCTCTTCGGGCAGCGGTACGTGGACCTGCACGGCAACGCGCACCGGCGGGACGCGCTGGGCAACCGGCTGCAGCGGCTGTCCGGGGGCAGCCCCCGCGCCGCGGGGACGGTGCAGGAGGTCGTGGCCGACCTGCGACGAGGGCCGCGCCGACCGGTGATCTCCGGTCAGCCGCGGATCGCCTCGGCCCCGCGCAGGTGCGGCACCGCTGCCCGGGTCCGGCCGGTGATCAGCAGCAGCAGCGCGCGCAGCTCACCCTCGATGACCGCGCCGGCGCCCACGTCGACGTCGGCGTCGGTGGCCACCAGGCGGTAGCCGCGGAACCGCCGCCGGGCGTGGAACGGCCAGCCCATGGTCCAGACCCGGTCGAAGCCGGCCCGCGCAGCGTCGGTGGGCATGGGCCGCGGGACGCCCAGAGGGACGGCGATGTCCTGCCCGTGCACCAGGGCGTCCATCAGCAGGTTGTCCCCGGTGGTGATCGCCGGCATCCTGCGCGAGGCCGCGTCCCGGCGCAGCTCGGCGACCAGGTCCTCCGCCGGCCGGGCGGCGTGCGCGATGGCGACGTCGGCTCCGGCGGCCCAGAGATCCCCCCGCGCGCGGATCAGCGCGCCCACCAGTGCCGGTACGGAGGGCGCGGTGGGTGTCATCGCGACGTGCGCGGCGACGTCGCGGACCCGCCAGCGGGTGCACAGCGAGGGGGCCGCCCACTGGTCCGGGGTCAGCTCCTCCAGGAGATCGGCCAGGCTGAGGCGCTCGTGCTCCAGCGCCTGCCATCCGGTGGCGTCCATGGGACCCTCCTATGGTAAGAAGTTCTTCCTAGTTTCCGCCTCGTCCCGATCGACCCGCAAGAGGTTTCTGCTCATGACCGCGCCGTCCCTGGGTGTGCTGCTCTTCATCCCCTACCGGCACCTCGAGCAGCGCATCCTGCAGGCGGTGAACGGGGCCGGGTACCCGATCACGCTGGCGCAGGCCCGGATGGCCCAGCGGATCGACGACGCCGGGTCCCGGCTGACCCGGCTGGCGGAGGCCGCCCAGGTCACCAAGCCGACCGCGGGTTACCTGGTGGACCAGCTGGAGAAGGACGGCTACGTGCGGCGGGTGCCCGATCCCGCCGACGCCCGGGCGCGGCTGGTGCAGTTCACCGAGCGGGGACGCGAGGTCATCGCCGTCGCCCGCGGGGTGCAGGCCGGCATCGAGGCGGACTGGCGGACGCACCTGGGAGACGACCGGACCGAGGCCCTCGTGCAGGCCCTCACCGAACTGCGCAGCATCACCGACCCCTACCTGGACTGAGCACGGGGCTAGCCGGGTCGTGGTCACGGGCAGGTCACGCCGACCTGCCGGGGGTCGGGGGCCGACCTAGATTCGGCCCTCCCACGCGTGCACCAGTCATCCACCGGAGGCACTGATGGTCGAGACATCACCATTCGTTCCCGTCGTGCTGGGGTTCTTCGGCCTCGGCACGGGCTACCTGATCTGGGGGCCGCAGGAGCTCTTCGGCTACCCGCCGCGTGACCGGGCGGTCGACCGCTCGGTCGGCATCTGGGGCATCTTCCTGCCCGGGTTGTGCCAGGTCGTCACGGGCCTGCTGCTGTTCGCCGGGATGACCTGGTACCAGGTCTTCACCGATCCGGCGCTGTTCATGGCGTCGCTGGCGTTCTCCGCCTACGGCATCCACTGGTTCGCACTGGGCTGGAACCGCTACCAGGGCAACGATCCGCGGCCGAACGCAGGCATGTCGGTGGCGTTCACCGTGCTGTCGATCCTGGGCGCCTTCGTGTTCTTCGACGCCGGGGTCTGGGCTGCCGGGGTCCTGTTCGTGGGACTGGTGTGGGTGTACGTCGTGGACTTCTTCGTGGCGCTGGGCCGGGATTCCTTCGAGAAGGTGCTGGGGTTGGCGCACGTGGTCACCGGCGTGTGGCTGATGTACCTCACCGTCTCCACCACGTTGAACATCGCCAGCGGATTCGACCTGCCGGCCGGCTGACCCACGCCCGGCCCGTTTCCCGCCGTCCGCGCCGGGCACCCCTGCGCGGCATCGACGGCCACGGGGAAGGGGTGGGGCGTGCCGGTCTGGCTGGAGGCGGGACTCTGGGGCCTGCTGGGTGGTGGGGCGCTGGTCATCGGGGCCGCGGTGGCGTGGTTCGTCCGGGTGCCCGCCGGCGTCATCGCCTCGGTGATGGCATTCGGCTCGGGTGTCCTGATCTCCGCGGTCGCGTTCGACCTGATGGCGCAGGCCGCCGACACCGGTGGCCTGGCTGCCACGGCCATCGGTTTCCTGGGCGGCGCGCTGGCCTACCTGGGTGCTAATGCCCTGCTGGCGCGGCGCGGCGCCCAGCACCGCAAACGCTCCGGCGGCCAGCAGCCCTCGGAGTCCGAGCAGTCCGGCAGCGGGGCGGCCATCGCGATCGGTGCGCTGCTGGACGGGATCCCGGAGTCCGTGGTGCTGGGGATCGGCCTGCTCACCGGCGGCGGGGTGAGCCTGTCGGTGCTGGCCGCGGTGTTCATCTCCAACGTGCCCGAGGGGTTGTCCAGCGCGGCCGGCATGAAGCGCAAGGGCCGGTCGGCGGCCTACGTGTTCGGGGTGTGGTCGGCGATCGCGGCGGTGAGCGCGCTGGCGGCGCTGCTGGGCGCAGTCATCCTGGGCGGGGCGCCACCGGAGCTGATCGCGGTGATCACCGCGGTGGCCGCCGGGGCGATCCTCACCATGATCGCCGACACCATGATCCCGGAGGCGTTCGAGAGGACCCGCAGCTGGACCGGGCTGATCACCACGATCGGGTTCCTGCTGGCGTTCGCCATCGACCGGGCGGGGTGAGGGCTCCGGGTGCGCCCAGCCACCGCCGCCGAGGGCTGCACGTCCTTGCGAGCCCCGCCGGCCACCCGTTCTGGCCCCTGCTGGGGATGACCGCGATGAGAACGGCCGAGCCCGGCGGTCCTCCCTGCATGAGCAACCACAGCATCGCCGTCCCCGGCGCCACCATCGCCTACGAGGTGCACGGCTCCGGCCCCGTGCTCGCCGTGGTCGGCCACCCGATGGGCGCCGACGGTTTCCGCGCGCTGGCCGACCGGATGGCCGCCGACCACACCGTCGTGCTGCACGACCCGCGCGGGGTGGGCCGCAGCTCGATCGACGACCCGGCCCAGCCGGCCGATCCCGACCTGCTGGCCGCCGACCTGGCCGCCGTGCTGCGGCAGGTGACCGACTCCCCCGCCGACGTGTTCGGCTCCAGCGGCGGCGGGGTCACCGCGCTGGCGCTGGCGGCCTCCGCTCCGGAGCTGGTGCGCACGGTCGTCGCGCACGAGCCGCCGCTGGTGTCCTTCCTGCCCGACGCCGACGAGGTCACCGCCGGCCTGCGCGGCGTGCTCGACGTGCACCGCGAGCACGGGATCGGGGCCGCGATGGGCGCCTTCTTCCGGCTGATCGGGGCCACGATGCCCGAGCCGGGGCCGGACTCCCCGCCGATGCCGGAGCCCACCGCGGAGGACATCCGCACGTCCGAGCGGTTGATCACCGCCGGCCTGGAGCCGGTCTGCCTCTACCGTCCCGACCTGTCCGCCCTGCGCGCCGGCCGGGTGGTGATCGGGGTCGGGACGACGTCGGCCGGCGAGCTGGCGCACCGCTGCGGCGTGGCCGTCGCCGGCGCGCTGGGGCGCGAGCCGGTGACCTTCCCCAGCCACCACGTCGGCTTCGCCGGGCCCGAGATGGGCGGGGAGCCCGACGCTTTCGCGGCCCGGCTGCGCGAGCTGCTGGCTGCCCGGACGTCCACCACGGACGTCGTCGGGTCCTAGCTGGGTGCGGCAGCTGAGCGCCCCCACACCCACCCTCCACAGTCAATGACACGGTGATCCGGTGTGGCTACAATGCACGTGTCCGTTGTGACCACCAGGAGGCCCACATGGCCAGCATGGGGATCCGAGAGCTGCGGGACAGGTTGAGCAAGCACATCGCAGACGTGCGGGCCGGCCAGACGATCACCGTGACCGATCACGGCACCCCGGTCGCCCGCATCACGCCCATCGACGAACCGACAGCTCTGGAACGCCTCATCGCTGAGGGGGTCGTGCGACCGCCGACCCGGGCGAAGCGTCCGGCCCCGGACCCGATCGTTGCCGACGTCGTGCTGTCCCGGGCGGTCATCGCCGATCGCCGGTGAACCTGTACCTGGACACCTCGGCCCTCGTTCCGCTGATCGTCGCCGAGCCCACGTCCGCGCTGTGCCGTCGATTGTGGGATGACGCCGACGCCGTCCTCTGCACCGCGATCGGGCATGTGGAGGCGACAGCTGCGATCGTTCGAGCCGGACGGGCTGGACGACTGGGCGCGGGCGGCCAGGAGCAAGCCATCGCATTGCTCGAGCGGTTGTGGAGCGACGTCACGGTCGTACCCGCGGACGCCGTCCGGCTGCACAGCGCCGCGGGGGCCGCTGTCCGGCACGGACTGCGCGGTTACGACGCCGTGCACTGTGCCGCGGCGCTCGCTGTCGCAGGCGATGTTGCTGACGCTGACGAAGGTTATGACCTCGTCGCGGCCAGCGGGGACCGCGAACTGATCAGTGCGTGGATCGCGGAAGGGCTGGCAGTCGTCGACACCTGCGCGTAGGCGCCGGCGGTGCGCGGCGCGCGAGGTCGAAGAACCCGGCGGAGCGGGGCGAAGCCGCACGGCGCCCCGATCAGTCCGGGATCGGCGTCTGCCGCAGCGCCTCGGTGGCCCGGGCGAACGCCTCCGGCGTCACCTCCGGTGCCACGCCGCCGTCCCGCCACCGGGCGAGCTGGGGCATGTCCGCGCAGGCCGAGGGGTGCCGGTCGCGGTAGCCGAGCACGTCGCCGTGGCTGGTCGCCGCCAGCACGGCATGGGCGACGGCGCGCGACAGCGTCGTCGCGGCGGCCGCCAAGACCGCGTCCAGCTGGGCTGTGTCCGCAGGATCGTTCACCCGGAGCGGACGATCGCGCCCGGTGGACACCCCGAAGACGGTGTCGCCGTCGGCGAGGGTGTGGATCGGGTCGACGGCCCGGGCCAGCCCGTCGTGCGCGTTCACCGCCATCCGCTGCGCGGCCGCCTTCTCCAGGCAGGCGTCGGTGGCCACCACGGCGACCACCGTGTTCATCGACGGGCCCGCCACCTCCGGCGGACGGCGCTCGTCGACGTCCGGCGTCCGGTAGCCGGCGAACTCGTCCCCCACACCGCGCTGGACCCCCAGCAGCGAGCAGTCCCGGCGGTCCACCGGGGACCCCACGGAGTTCAGCACCACCAGCGCGCCGACCACGACGCCGTCGTCGAGGCGGATGCTGGCCGTGCCCACCCCACCGCGGTAGCCACCGCTGCGGGCACCGGTGCCACCCCCGACGCTGCCCTGCCGGACGGGTCCGGCGGTCGCGGCCGCTGCGGCGAGGTAGCCCCACTCGGCCGAGGTGCGGGCCTTCGGGTCACCACCACGGCCGAGGTCGAAGATGTTCGCGGCCGGCACGATCGGGGCGACCCCGGCCGGGCCGAGCGGTACCCCCTGGCCACGGTCCTCCAGCCAGCGGATGACGCCGTCGGCCGCGGACAGGCCGTACATGCTGCTGCCGCCCAGCACGATCGCGTTCACCCCGGGGTTGGCGTTCAGCGGGCTGAGCAGGTCGGTCTCCCGGGTTGCCGGTGCCCCGCCGCGCTGGTCCACACCGGTGACGGCCATCCGCGGGAAGTGCACGACGGTCACCCCGGTCAGGTAGGGCGGGCTGCTGCACTGCACCTGCCCCACGTGCACGCCCGGGACGTCGGTGATGGCGTCGTGCTCGCCGGGAGAGGTCATGCCTGCACCCGCCGCGCCAGGTAGGGCGCCGTGACGCCGGCACCGCCGGCGGCGACTTGCTCCGGCGTGCCGGCGGCCACGATGCGGCCCCCGGCGTCTCCCCCGGCCGGGCCGAGATCGATCACCCGGTCGGCGTCGGCCACGACGTCCATGTCGTGCTCCACCAGCACCACCGTGCTGCCGCCGTCCACCAGCGCGTGCAGCTGGGCGAGCAGGCGCTGCACGTCGGCCGGGTGCAGGCCGGTGGTGGGCTCGTCGAGCAGGTAGAGGGTGTGCCCGCGCCGGGCGCGCTGCAGCTCGGTGGCCAGCTTGATCCGCTGGGCCTCCCCGCCGGACAGCTCGGTGGCGGGCTGGCCGAGCCGCAGGTAGCCCAGCCCCACCTGGGCCAGCACCTCCAGCCGGCGAGCGGCTGCCGGCAGGTCGGCCAGGAACTCGCCGGGCCGCGTCGACGCGTCAGACCCAGGACCTGCGCGATGTCCTTGCCCCGGTAGGTGACCTCCAGGGTCTCGGGGTTGTAGCGGGCGCCGGCGCAGGTCGGGGCACGGGTCGTAGCTGCCGGGCAGGAACAGCAGCTCCACGGAGACGAAGCCCTCGCCCTGGCAGGTCTCGCAGCGGCCGCCCGCGACGTTGAAGGAGAACCGCGCCGCGCGTCGTAGCCCCGGGCCCGGGCCGCGTCGGTGGCGGCGAACGCCTTGCGGACGGCGTCGAACAGTCCGGTGTAGGTGGCCAGGTTGGACCGCGGCGTGCGGCCGATCGGCTTCTGGTCCACCCGCACCAGCCGGTCGCAGCGCCTCCAGCCCGGTCACGCTGCGCACGTTCATCACCGTGGCCGGCTCGTCGTCGGCCTCCTCGGTCGGGTCCGCCGCGGGGGCTGCGCCGGAGCGCAGGTGCTCGGCCACCACGTCGCCCAGCACCCGGCTGACCAGCGTCGACTTGCCCGACCCCGAGACGCCGGTCACCGCGGTGAGCACGCCGAGTGGCACGTCGACGTCGAGGTCGGTGAGGTTGTGGCCGCGCACCCCGCGCAGCTGCAGCCAGCCTCGGGGCTCGCGGCGGGCCCGCAGGCGGCGCCGGTGCGCGCGGCGCCGCGGAACAGGAACTGCCCGGGTCACCGACCCCTCGACGTCGCGCCAGGCCGGTCGGCCGGTCCGCTGTAGAGCACGTGTCCCCCGCCCTCACCGGCCGCCGGCCCGACGTCGACCAGCCAGTCCGCGCTGCGCACGACGTCCATGTCGTGCTCGACGACGAACACCGAGTTGCCGGCGGCCTTGAGCGCGGTCGAGCACCTCCAGCAGCGGCTCGGCGTCGGCCGGGTGCAGGCCGGCCGACGGCTCGTCGAGCACGTAGACCACGCCGAACAGGCCCGACCGCAGCTGGGTGGCGATCCGCAGCCGCTGCATCTCGCCCGGCGACAGCGTCGGGGTGGCGCCGGCCCAGGCTGAGGTAGCCGAGGCCCAGCTCCAGCAGCACCTCGATCCGCGCGCAGCAGGTCCGCGGCGATGGTCACCGCCACCTCGGTGCGCTCCCCCGACGTCGCGTCGCCGCGGGCGCGGCTCGGGGTCGGTCAGCGCGGCGGTGGGTCGCAGGATGCTCGGCCAGCTCGGTCAGCGGCAGCGCGTTCAGCTCGGCGATCGTGCGCCCGGCGAAGGTGACCGCCAGCGCCTCCGGCCGCAGCCCGCTGCCGCCGCACGTCGGGCAGGCCCGCTCGCGAGTGAACCGCAGCGCCCGCGCCGCGCATGGCCGGCGCTCTGCGAGTCGGCCAGGGTGTGCAGCACGTAGCTGCTTGGCGCTCGAGAACGGCCGTTGTAGGGCTTGGCGCACCCGGTCGCGTTGCGGGGTCGACCTCCACGACCGGCTGCTCGTCGGTGAACAGGATCCAGTCGCGGTCGCGGCTCGGGCAGCTTCGCGCCACGGCGATGTCGACGTCGTAGCCGAGCGTGGCTGAGGATGTCGCGCAGGTTCTTGCCCTGCCAGGCGCCGGGCCAGGCGGCGATGGCGCCGTCGCGGATGCTCAGCGACGGGTCGGGCACCAGCGAGCCCTCGGTGACGCGTGTGCACGACGCCCAGGCCGTGGCACTCCGGGCAGGCGCCGACGGCGGTGTTCGGCGAGAACCAGTCCGAGTCCAGCACGCTCGGTGCGCCCGCGCGGGTAGCGTGCCGGCGCGGGAGAACAGCATCCGCAGCGAGTTCGACAGCGTGGTGACGTGCCGACCGTGGACCGCGAGCTCGGCGCGCCGCGGCGCTGCTGCAGCGCGACGGCGGGCGGCAGCCCGGCGATGTCGTCGACCTTCGGGGTTCGCCCGGCCTGGATCAGCCGCCGCGCGTAGGGCGCGACCGACTCGAAGTAGCGGCGCTGCGCCTCGGCGTAGATCGTGCCGAAGGCCAGCGAGGACTTGCCCGAGCCCGAGACGCCGGTGAACGCCACGAGCGCGTCGCGCGGGACGTCGACGTCGACGTCGCGCAGGTTGTTCTCCCGCGCGCCCCGGACGGTGATGAAGCCCTCCCGGCCACCGGGGCCGGCGGGGCCGGCGGGGGACGTTCCGGCTGCTGGCTGCACCGCTGCGACGGTATCTAGGGACTCCCGCAGCGGCGAACCGTGAGGTCAGTATCGCGCAATCGATACCACGGACGCTCATGAGGTAAATCACGTTTCCTCTAGGCCGGTCGCGCTGACCGAGATACGTTCCGCCGCACTGGCCCGCGCCAGCGTCCCAGCCCGACCGTGCGACCCCAGGAGTTCTTCGTGGCCAT
>CAVXBD010000004.1:0-33793 GCA_963759905.1 uncultured Actinomycetota bacterium | reverse complement strand
GGGTGTAGTCCCAGTAGGTGTAGACGCCCGGCCCCGGCGTGTAGGGCCGGACGACGTCGGTGAACCCGGCCTCCACCACGCCGGCGAAGGCCTCCCGCTCCGGCGGGGACACGTGCGTGGAGTGCGCGAAGACGCCGATGTCCCAGACGTCCTCGTCGGTGGGGGCGATGTTCCAGTCCCCCACCAGCGCCACCTCCGCGTCGGCATCGGCGGTCAGCCAGCCACCGGCGGTGCGGCGCAGCGCCTCCAGCCAGTCCAGCTTGTAGGCCAGGTGCGGGTCCCCCAGCTGCCGGCCATTGGGCACGTAGAGGGAGAACACCCGGACCCCGCCGCAGGTCGCCCCCAGGGCCCGGGCCTCGGGAGCGGGCTCCACGCCCTCCTTGGCCGACCAGGACGGCATCCCGTCGAACCCGACCTGTACGTCGTCCAGACCGACCCGGGACAGCAGGGCCACGCCGTTCCACTGGTTGTGACCTACGTGCGCGACCTGGTAGCCGAGCTCGGTGAACCGGGCCTCGGGGAACTGGTCGTCCCGGCACTTGGTCTCCTGCAGGGCCAGGACGTCGACGTCGCTGCGCTCCAGGAAGCCCACCACCCGGTCGACGCGGGTACGGATCGAGTTCACGTTCCAGGTCGCCAGGCGCACCGCCCGAGCCTAGGGCGAGGTGCTGGGAGGACCACCCGCCCCCCGGCGCGGGGCGGGTGGTCCGCCCTCAGGCCTGGGCGAGCGGGGCGATCTCCGAGTCCCGCCTGGCCTGCAGCCGGTCCCGCATCCGCTGCCGGGACTCCACGAACTTGGTCGCCTGGGCGTCCAGGCCGACCATGAACTCGGCCAGCTCCTCGCGGGCCTGCTCGCCCTCGGCGCCGAAGTCACTGCGCTCGAAGACGTTCCAGTGCCGGAGGATGGGTGCGACGACGTCGTCGTGGTGCAGCCGCAGGTCGTAGATGCCGGCCTTGGCGATGATCGTGGAGTTCTTCCGGAACCCGGCCATCGTGGCACCGGGCATCTCGAAGTTGATCACCTCGTCGGCGATGGCTCGCATCGTCTGGTCCGGGGCGATGTCCAGGGCCGCGGCCACGATGTTCCGGTAGAAGACCATGTGCAGGTTCTCGTCCTTGGCGATCCGGGCGAGCATCTGGTCGGCGATCGGGTCGCCGGTGGCCTTGCCGGTGTTGCGGTGGCTGACGCGGGTGGCCAGCTCCTGGAAGGACACGTAGGCCACCGCTTCCAGCGGGGTCTTGTCCCCGGAGTCGTAGCCCGAGGTCATGTAGTCCATCCGGGCCCGCTCGAGTTCGACCGGGTCGACCCCCCGGGTCACCACGAGGTAGTCGCGGATGGCGATCCCGTGCCGGTTCTCCTCGGCCGTCCACCGGCCGACCCAGGTGCCCCAGGCCCCGTCCCGGCTGAACCGGGTGGCGATCTCCCGGTGGTAGCTGGGCAGGTTGTCCTCGGTCAGCAGGTTGGTGATCATCGCTGCCTTGGCGGTCTCGTCCAGGCGCGACTGCTCGGGCGCCCAGTCCTCACCCCCCAGGAAGGCGAAGTCACGACCCTCCGACCAGGGCACGTAGTCGTGCGGGTGCCATTCCTGGGCCATCTTCTCGTGCCGGTTGAGGTTCTCCTCGACGACCGGCTCCAGCTCCTGGAGCAGAGCGGCTGTGGTGGGTGTCTCGGGCACGTGCACCTCCGGGGGGACAGACCTGCAGACCGATGACGCTACGCCGTCGAGGGCATGCGTAACGAGAGCTTGACGGGTCGCTTACCCCGCCTCCGCGGCCGGTACGCGGCCGGCCCGGTGCTCTCCGGGGGAGTAGGTGGCGACCGGGCCGGGCGACCGCGCTGCGCGACCGGTCCGCAGCACGGCGCGACGAGAGGGAGGGCTGACGGTCGATCGGGACGCACATCTCGCGCCTGACCGGCCCGAACGGGCGGCCGTCCGCCCCGGTCGATGCGATCATGGCGGGATGGACGGCGAGATGGGCAGCGCGCGCGGCGATGCCCAGAACGGGGGACCGAGGGCGTGAGCGAGGACCGCCACGACGCCCCGGACGAGCGCACCGCACGGATCGACCCCGACGCGTTGTCCGCCGCCCGCCCGCCGGTCCCGCCGAGCAGCCGCCCGCCTCGCGCGGAGCCCCCGCGCGACGGCGGTGCCGGCGCAGGTCGCACCGGCCGGCGTCGGGCCGTGGAGACCGGTGACGACGCCGCCGCCCGGGCGGGGGCGGCGGCCGGGGCGCCGGTCGAGGGCGGGCGCGCCGAGGACGGGGACGGCGCGGCCCTGGACCCGTTCGACGCCGCCGATGAGGATGACGCCGTCGATGAGGACGACGCCGCCGATCAAGACGACGCCGCCGATCAGGACGACGCGGCAACCCGGGACGACGCAGCAGGTGGGCACGACGCCGGGGACCGTCACGGTGCCGGGGACCGAGAGGACTCCCAGGACGCCCCGGTCCGGCGCCCACCGGCAGCCGACCGGGGCCGGCGGGCCACCACCTTCGCCCGGGCCGCCGGGTTGACCGTGCTGGGCACCGTCGTCCCCGGGACAGCGCTGCTGGCCGCCGGCCGGCGGAGGACCGGTGCCGTCGTTCTCACCCTCTTCCTGCTGCTGCTTGCCGCGCTGGTCTGGCTGGCGACGGTCGGCCAGCGCACTGCGGTACGCGCCGCGGTGGACCCGGGCCTGCTGCTGGGCGTGATGATCGGCGTGGGCGTGCTGGCGCTGGCGTGGGTGGCCGTGGTCGTGCTGGGTTACGCCCTGCTGCTGCCCCGGCACGCCGGCCGGGTGCAGCGTGGTCTGGGGGCGGTGCTGGTGCTGCTGCTGGCCGCGGCCGTGGTGGCGCCGGCGGTCACCGTGGTCCGGCTGGCCGCCGCGCAGCGGGCGCTGGTGGACACCGTCTTCGCCGACGGGCGCAGCGCCACGGTCACTCCACCCGCCGATCCGGTGAACCCCTTCGGCGCCCAGGAGCGGGTCAACGTGCTGCTGCTGGGCGGGGACGGCGGTGCGGGCCGGGAGGGGGTTCGGACCGACACCGTCATCGTGGCCAGCATCGAGACGGCCACCGGCCGCACCACGCTGTTCAGCCTGCCCCGGAACCTGGAGAACCTTCCCTTCCCGGCCGACAGCCCGCTGGGCGAGCTGTTCCCCGACGGCTTCGATGCCGGCAGCGAGAGCGAGAGCCTGCTCAACGCGGTCTACCGGAACGGGCCCGCGCTCTACCCCGACGCCCTGGGGTCGCCCAGCGACGACCCGGGGGCGGACTGGCTCAAGCTGGGCGTCGGCGAGGCCCTCGGCCTGCACATCGACTACTACCTGTTGGTCAACCTGGACGGGTTCAGCCAGCTGGTGGACGCCCTGGGCGGCATCACGGTGAACGTCAACTACTACGTCCCGGTCGGCGGCGAGCCCTCGCTGGGCATCCTGCCCGACGCCTACATCGCGCCGGGGCCGAACCAGAAGATGGACGGATCCACCGCGCTGGCCTACGCCCGCGGCCGTTTCGGTCTCAGCGACTACCTGCGGATGGACCGGCAGCGCTGCGTGCTGGACGCCATCGTCGCGGCCGCCGACCCGGTCACCCTGCTGACCCGGTACCAGCGGCTGGCTGCCACCACCTCGGACATCGTCAGCACCGACGTGCCGCAGTCGGTGCTGTCGGAGTTCGTCGACCTGGCCTTCCTGGTGAAGGACGCCGGCATCCGAAGCGTGGTCTTCGACGACACGGTGATCACTCCGGCCTACCCCGACTACGACCTGATCCGGTCCCTGGTGCAGCAGGCGCTGGGCACAGCGCCGACGTCGTCCCCGGCGCCCCCAAGCGCGCCGACCTCCACCGCGGCGACCTCGGCGCCGGGTACCTCCGCGCCGGCGACCAGCTCGGCGGCGGACCCGGTGGTGGATGTCCGCGACGCCTGCGCCTACGACCGTGCGGCTGCCCAGGCGGCGATCGACGCCGGCCAGCCGCCCACCCGGAGCGGCTGAGCCGCTCAGCCCGAGATGGGGGCGCCGTCCTGGATCGCCTGGACCAGTGCTGCCACGGCGGGGTCGCCCACCACGGCCTGGTAGGTCACCACTGGGCGGCCCTGGGCGGCCAGCCGGGCCCGGTCGGCCAGGTGGCCATGGGTGAGCACGACATCGGCGTCAGCGGGGATGGCGTCCACCGGGCTGTGCATGACGACCACCCGGGGGGCCAGCCGCTTGCGCAGCTGCGAGCTCATCAGCACGCTGGATGCCATCCCGGCGTCGCAGGCGATGACCAGCTTGCGGACGGCGGTGCCCTCGAAGCTGGGCCCCTCGATGGCGGGCCCCTCGATGCTGGGCATGGTGGAGCTCCTCGACAACTGGGGGGTGGTGGCGCTCACGATACCGCCGGTGCCGGAGCAGGGTCCCCCGGCGACCGGTTCCGGGCCGGGAACCGGTCGCCGGGGGTCACTGCCTGCTCAGCCGCCGCCGGTGGCGTCCACCAGCACCACCAGCAGGGTGCGCGGGCCGTGCACGCCTTCCACCCGCTGCAGCTCGATGTCACTGGTGGCCGAGGGCCCGCTGATCATGGTGAGCGGGCGCAGCGGATCCAGCCGGCCCAGGGCTTCGGGCACCGAACCCACCACCTGGTCGGCGGTGACCACGCAGACCAGGCAGTCCGGCAGCAGTGACAGCGCCCGCCGGCCGGACATCGGGGAGCCGTCCAGCACCAGCGTGCCGGTCTCGGCGATCGCCACGGCCACCCCGGTCACCGCAGCGGCCCCGGCCGCCAGCTCGACCGCCGGCCGGTCGTCGTCGGCGCGGGCCCCGGCCGGTCGCCAGTCCGCCGGCAGCCCCGGGGCGTGCACCACCTCGGCAGGGTCGCGCTCGCCGAGGGCCTCGGCGAGCACCCGCTGCACCGTCGTCGCCACCTGGTCGGGACCGCACCGGGCCACCGTGGCCCGGTAGTCCGCCACCCGGTCGGCCAGCAGGTCCAGCAGTGCCGCCGCCGGCCGGTCGTCGGTCAGCCGGTAGTCGCGGACGACCGGGGCCGGGACGGGCCGGTCCGGACCCAGTGCGGTGCGGATCCGGCCCAGCACCTCCTCGCGGGCGCTCACGACCGGCCACCGCCGTTCTCCTGGGCCCACCACTGCTGGAAGGTCTGCGCCGGCGGGGTGGGCAGGTCCCGGGAGCGGGTCCAGCCGGCTGCCGGGCCGGGGCAGCCGGGGCAGCGTGGGGCCGCCGCGGGACAGGAAGCGGCCCAGGCCGGCTGCTCGCTGGGCCAGCCGCCACAGGCGGGGGGAGGACATGGCCCGGGCCAGGGCGCCGAAGGCCACCGCCTCCGCGGTGGGCCGGGTCCGCTCCCTGGCGACGGCTTCCACGTGCTCGCCGCGCAGGTGCACCAGGATCGAGGGGATGTCGATGGCCACCGGGCAGACGTCGTAGCAGGCCCCGCACAGCGACGAGGCGTACGGCAGCGAGGCGTTGTCCTCCACCCCGGTGAGCTGCGGGGACAGGATCGCGCCGATCGGTCCGGGGTAGACCGAGCCGTAGGCGTGCCCGCCGGCCCGCTCGTAGACCGGGCAGACGTTCAGGCAGGCCGAGCAGCGGATGCAGTGCAGCGCCTCGCGGCCCACCTCGTCGGCCAGCACCGCCGTGCGGCCGTTGTCGAGCAGCACCAGGTGGAAGTCCTGCGGCCCGTCGCCGGGGGTGACGCCGGCCCAGATGGAGGTGTAGGGGTTCATCCGCTCGCCGGTCGAGCGAGCGCGGCAGCAGCTGCAGGAAGACCTCCAGGTCGCGCCAGGTGGGCACCACCTTCTCGATGCCCATCACGGTGATCAGGGTCTGCGGCAGGGTCAGGCACATCCGGCCGTTGCCCTCGCTCTCCACCACCGACAGCGTGCCGGTCTCGGCGACGGCGAAGTTCGCCCCGCTGACCGCGAACGTGGCCCGCAGGAACCGCTCCCGCAGGTGCGCCCGGGCGGCCATCGCCAGCTGGCGCGGATCGTCGGTCAGGTCGGGGTCGACGCCGGGCATGGTGCGGGCGAAGATCTCCCGCACCTCGGCCCGGTTCTTGTGGATCGCCGGGACCAGGATGTGGCTGGGCCGGTCCTCGCCCAGCTGCACGATCAGCTCGGCCAGGTCGGTCTCGAACGCGTCGATCCCGGCGGCCTCCAGCGCCTCGTTGAGCCCGATCTCCGCGGTGGCCATCGACTTGACCTTGACCACCTCCCGGGCGCCGGCCGCGCGGGCCAGACCCACCACGATCTCGTTGGCCTCGTTGGCGTCCCGGGCCCAGTGCACGGTGCCGCCGCGGGCGGTGACCTGCCGCTCGAGTTCCTCGAGGTGCTCGTCCAGGCGGGCCATCGTGGCGGCTTTGATGGCCCGGCCGGCCTCGCGCAGTTGCGCCCAGTCCGGCAGCTCGGCCACCACGCCCGCCCGTTTGGTGCGGATCGTCGCCGTCGCGTGGCCCAGGTTGGCCCGCAGCTGGCCGTCGCGCAGCGATTCGTGGGCCTCCTGCGGGAACGAGCGGGTGCCGCGCAGGTTGCCCACACCCCGCGGGGCGGTGGGCGGGAGGGGGCGTGGGGCTGTCGGCAGCGACGGCATGCCCAGGTGCACGGCGGTCATGCCAGCACCGCCGGCTGGGTGACCTGCGGGGTGCTGCGGACCGCATCGGTGGAGGCCAGGATCTCGGCCAGGTGCACGGTGCGGGTGCCGCTGGTGAGCCGGGTCAGCCCGCCGCCGATGTGCAGCAGGCAGGAGGCGTCCCCGGCGGTGCAGACCTCGGCGTGCGTGGACAGCACCGCCGCCATCTTGTCGGTGAGCATCGCGGTGGACGTGTCGGCGTTCTTCATCGCGAACGTGCCACCGAACCCGCAGCACTGCTCGGCGCCCGGCAGCTCCACCAGGTCCAGGCCGCGGACGGCGCGCAGCAGCTGCAGCGGCCGGTCACCCACCCGCAGCAGGCGCAGCGAGTGGCAGGTCGGGTGGTAGGTCACCCGGTGCGGGTAGGAGGCGCCGACGTCGGTCACCCCCAGCACGTCGACCAGGAACTGGGACAGCTCGTAGGTGCGCCCGGCCAGCTCCTCGGCGGCGCGTGCGAGCCCCTCGTCCCCGGCCCGCCGGGCCACCATGGCCTGCTGGTGGTGGATGGATGCCACGCAGGACCCCGACGGCGACACGATCACCTCGGCGCCGGCGAAGGCCCGGACGTGGTTGGCCACGATCGACACCGCGCTCCCGGCGGTAGCCGGTGTTGACGTGCATCTGCCCGCAGCAGCTCTGCCCCGGCGGCACCACCACCTCGTGCCCCAGCCGCTGCAGCAACCGCACGGTGGCGATGCCGACCTGCGGGGTGAGGGTGTCCACCAGGCAGGTGGCGAAGACGGCGACCTTCACGCGCTCTCCTCTGGGCTCGTGGCCGGCCGGAGGACCGGGCGGACCAGCGTGCATTCTCGGGCGAAGACCGGCCGATGCTGCGCACCGGGGTTACCCGCATGGTCGCCGCTGCGGTGACATCGTGGACGGCATGGCCCACGATGGCCAATGGTGGCGGCACCCGCACTCCCGGAGCGCCGGAGCAGCACGGGGAAGGGGCTACTGGCCGTCGGTGCGGTCCCGCACCTGGGCGTAGCGCTCGCGCACGCCCGGGGTGGGGTCTGCCTGCACGGTCATCACGGGACCGGTGGCCCAGCCCGGCGGGGCGGCGGCCCCGGACAGCGCCCAGGCGGCCTGCCGCGCCGCCCCGTCGGCCACCGCCTCCCCGGGTTCGGGCACCAGCACGGGCCGGCCGAACACGGCCGGGGCGATCTGCTGCACCGCCACCGACCGGGCCCCTCCACCGACCAGCAGCACCCGCTGCACCGTGGCGCCCTGCGCGACCAGTGCGTCGATGCCGTCGGCCAGGCCGCAGAGCAGGCCCTCGACGGCTGCCCGGGCCCAGTGCGCCGGGGTCGAGGTGCGCGGCGTGAGCCCGTGCACCGAGCCGGTGGCGTGCGGCAGGTCCGGAGTCCGCTCGCCCTCCAGGTAGGGCACCAGCACCAGCCCGTCGGCCCCCGCCGGAGCCTGCAGCGCCAGCTCGGCCAGCTCGTCCAGCGAGACCCGCAGCAGCGCTGCGGCCGCCTCCAGCACCCGGGCGGCGTTCAGCGTGCAGACCAGCGGCAGGTGCCGGCCGGTCGCGTCGGCGAACCCGGCCACGATGCCGGTGGGGTCGGCCGACGGGACGTCCGACACCGCCGACGCCACCCCGGAGGTGCCGATCGAGACCACGACGTCGCCCGGGCGGGTGCCCAGCCCCAGGGCGGCGGCCGCGTTGTCCCCGGCACCGGCCGACAGCGCCACCGATCCGTGCTGCCCGACGAGCTCGGCGGGGCCGGCCACCCGGGGCAGCAGTGGCCGGCGGCCGCGCAGGGCCAGCTCCAGCAGATCCGGCCGGTACTCCCCGGTGGCTGCGGACCAGTAGGCGGTGCCGCTGGCATCGGAGCGGTCGGTGGTCAGTGCCGACAGGCCGGCCGCGCCGGTAAACCGCCAGGTCAGCCAGTCGTGCGGCAGGCAGACCGCGGCCGTGGCGTCGGCGTGCGCGGGCTCGGCGTCGGCCAGCCAGCGCAGCTTCGCGGCGGTGAACGAGGCCACCGGGACGACGCCCACCGCGTCCGCCCAGGCCCGGCCCCCGGCAGGCGCATCTCCTTCCCCCAGCTCGCGGACCAGGTCGCCGGCTGCTCCGGCCGAGCGCACGTCGTTCCACAGCAGCGCCGGCCGCACGACGTCGCCGGCCTCGTCCAGGCAGACCATGCCGTGCTGCTGGCCGCCGATCCCCAGGGCGGCCACGTCGGCCAGGCCGCCCGCCGCGGTGAGCGCCTGCTGCAGCGCCGTCTCCCAGGCGGCCGGGTCGACCTCGGTGCCCTCGGGGTGCGGGGCCCGGCCCTGGCGGACCAGCTCGCCGGAGTCGGCATCCCGGATGACGACCTTGCAGGCCTGGGTCGAGCTGTCCACACCGGCGACGAGCGGCACAGGGGCCTCCTGGGTTGACGGAACCGCGTGTTCCAGACAATAGTCATGTCACCATACGAATGGCGAGACCTCGGGAGGTGGGCGTGCAGTCGCAGAAGCAGGTGCGCCGCGCCAACCTCGGTGCGGTGCTCGTCCGGCTCCGGGAGGGTGGGCCGCGCAGCCGGGCTCGGCTGGCCACCGAGACGGGCCTGACCAAGCCCACCGTCTCCAGCCTGGTCGCCGAGCTGGTCGAGCGGCGGCTGGTCGCCGAGGGCGCACTGCACCGTCCGGGATCGGCGGGCCGGCCGGGGACCCTGGTGGAGCTCGACGGGCGGGGCATCTGCGGCATCGGGGTCGAGATCAACGTGGACTACGTCGCCGTGCTGGCGCTGGACCTGACCGGGGCGATGCGCGTGCAGGAGCGACTGCCGTTGGACGTGCCGGCGCTGGCCCCCGCCGAGGTGCTCGCCCGGGCCTCGGCGATGGTGTCCGCTGCGCGTGCCTCCTGCGACGCGGTCGCGGTGGGGGTGACCGTGGCCGTGCCCGGTGCGGTGCAGGGCGCCGTCGTGCGGACCGCGCCGAACCTGCCCGGCTGGGTGGGGGTCGACGTGGCCGCCGGTCTGGCCGACCAGCACCTGCCGGTCACGGTGGCCAACGACGCCGACCTCTCCGCGCTGGCCGAGTGGTCGGCCGGCCCGCACGCGCACGTCCCCGACCTGGTCTACCTGACCGGGGAGGTCGGCGTCGGCGGCGGCGTGGTCACCGGCGGACGGCTGCTGCGCGGCAGCACCGGGTTGGGCGGTGAGGTCGGGCACCTGGCGCTGACCCCCGGGGACACCCCGTGCGGCTGCGGACGGCGGGGCTGCTGGGAGACCGTGGTCGGCCTCGGTGCCCTGCTGCGCGCCGCGGCCGACCCCGGGGACCCGCTGCGCGACCCGGGACGCGACCTGGAGGACCGGCTGGCCGAGGTGCTGGCCCGGGCCCGGGCCGGGGACCCCCGGACGTGCCAGGCGCTGGAGGCGATCGGCACCGGGTTGGGCATCGGCGCCGCGGTGCTGGTCAACCTGCTGGACCCCGCCGTCGTCGTGCTGGGAGGCTACTTCGCCTCCCTCGGGGAGTTCCTGCTCCCCCCGCTGACCGCTGCCCTCCACGAGCGCGTGCTGGACCCGGGCACCGCCCGGGTCGCGCTGTCCACCCTCGGTTTCACCGCAGCCGTCCGGGGCGGTGCGCACGTCGCGCTGCAGCCGGTCTTCGACGACCCCACCACCGTTCCGCTGGGCCCGCACCCACCCACCGTTCCCCCGATCTCCCCCCCCACCCACCGTTCCCCCGATCTCCCCCCCACCCACCGTTCCCCCGATCTCCCCCCCAACCACCCCGCCGATGGAGGCACCTGCATGACCCGCACCCCCACCCCCGCCGACCGCTTCTCCTTCGGGTTGTGGACCGTCGGTTGGCAAGGCGTCGACGTCTTCGGGGGCGCGGTGCGCCCGCCGATGGACCCGGTCGAAGCCGTGCACCGGCTCGCCGAGCTGGGTGCGGCCGCGGTGACCTTCCACGACGACGACCTGGTGCCCGACGACGCCACCCGCGAGGCGACCCTGGAGCGGTTCCGTGCCGCGCTGACCGAGACCGGGATGGGGGTGGAGATGGCCACCACCAACCTGTTCGGGCACGCGGTGTTCAAGGACGGCGCGTTCACCGCCAACGACCGCGACGTCCGCCGGTACGCCCTGGCCAAGGCCGCCCGCAACATCGACCTGGCCGCCGAGCTGGGCGCCGGCACCTACGTGTTCTGGGGTGGCCGGGAGGGCGCGGAGTCCGGCGCCGCCAAGGACGTCGCCGCGGCCCTGGAGCGCTACAAGGAGGGCATGGACACCCTCTGCGCCTACGTGCGCGAGCAGGGCTACGACCTCCGGTTCGCCATCGAGCCCAAGCCCAACGAGCCCCGCGGGGACATCCTGCTGCCCACCATCGGGCACGCCCTGGCGTTCATCAACGAGCTGGAGGACAGCGAGATGGTCGGGCTGAACCCCGAGGTCGGGCACGAGGAGATGGCCGGGCTGAACTTCGCCGCCGGGATCACCCAGGCGATGTGGCACGGCAAGCTGTTCCACGTCGACCTCAACGGCCAGCACGGCCCGCGCTTCGACCAGGACCTGCGCTTCGGGGCGGGCAACCTGCGCGGGGCGTTCTGGACCGTGGACGCCCTGGAGCGCGGCGGTTACGACGGCTACCTGCACTTCGACTTCAAGCCCCCGCGCACCGAGGACGCCGCCGGCGTCTGGGAGTCCGCCCGGGCCTGCATGGCCAACTACCTGGTGCTCAAGGACCGGGCCGCCGCGTTCCGGGCCGACCCGCAGGTGCACGAGGCGCTGGCCGCCGCCCGGGTGGAGGAGCTGCGCACCCCGACCCTGGCGGCCGGGGAGACCCTGGCGACGGTGCGGGCGCAGTCGCACGACGTCGAGGGCATGGCGGCCCGGGGGATGGCCTTCGAGCGGCTGGACCAGCTGGCCATGGACCACCTGCTCGGCGCCCGCTCCTAGTCGCCGGCTCCTACGCGCCCGCTCCTAGGCTCGGCCCCATGAGTGCACCCACCGGCCGCAACGCCCGCCGCGAACGGCTGACCGGGCTGCTCGTGCTCGGTGTCGCCGCCGTCCTGCTGCTATCCAGCCCTACCTGGTTCGCCGGCGGACAGCCGGCAGTGGGCGTCGCGCAGCTGGTCGTGGGGGTGCTGCTGGCCGGCGTCGGCGGCTTCCTGCTCAGGCGGGCAGCCCGGCCCTGAGCGGTGGGTGCGGCCGACACGCGGCCGCACCCACCGCTCAGCCCGCGTAGGGCCGTTCCCGGGCCAGCTCCTCGCGGGCCACCGAGCGGATGTGCACCGCATCGGGGCCGTCCACGATCCGCAGCGTGCGGGCGTGCGCGTAGAACTCGGCCAGCGGGGTGTCGTCGCTGACCCCGGCACCGCCGTGCAGCTGGATGGCCCGGTCGATCACCGCCAGGCACACCTCCGGGGCGCTGACCTTGATCGCGGCGATCTCGGTGCGCGCACCCTTGGCGCCGAACTTGTCGATCAGGTCCGCGGTCTTGAGCACCAGCAGCCGGGCCTGGTCGATCTCGATCCGGGAGCGGGCGATGTCGGCCCGCACGGTGCCCTGCTCGGCCAGCGGCTTGCCGAACGCCACCCGCTCGTTGGCCCGCTTCACCATCAGCGCCAGCGCCCGCTCGGCCATCCCGATCGCCCGCATGCAGTGGTGGATGCGACCCGGGCCCAGCCGGGCCTGGGCGATCATGAAGCCGTCGCCCTCACCGGCCAGCACGTTGGTGGCCGGCACCCGGACGTCGGTGAACCGCAGCTCGGAGTGCCCGTGCTGGTCCTGGTACCCGAAGACCGGCAGGTGCCGGACGATCTCCAGGCCGGGGGTGTCCCGCGGCACCAGCACCATCGACTGCTGGCGGTGCGGGCTGCCCTCGGGGTCGGTCTTGCCCATCACGATGAACACCGCGCAACGCTCGTCGGCCGAACCGGTGATCCACCACTTGCGGCCGTTGATCACGTAGTCGTCGCCGTCGCGCACGATCGAGGTCTGGATGTTGCGGGCATCCGAGGAGGCGACGTCGGGCTCGGTCATCGCGAAGCCCGACCGGATCTCCCCGGCCAGCAGCGGCTCGAGCCACTGCTGCTTCTGCTCGGGGGTGCCGAACAGCATCAGGGTCTCCATGTTGCCCGTGTCCGGCGCCCCGCAGTTGATGACCTCGGGGGCGATCACCGGCGACCAGCCGGTGATCTCCGCGATCGAGGCGTACTCCAGGTTGCTCAGCCCGCCCAGCTCGTGGTGGAACAGGTTCCACAGGCCGCGCGAGCGCGCCTCGGCCTTCAGCTCCTCGATGACCGGGGGGAGCGAGTGGTCGTCATGGCCGCGCTCGGTGCGCCAGGAGTGGTAGACGGCCTCGGCGGGGAAGACATGCTCGCGCATGAAGTCCCACATCCGGCCACTGACGTCCTCGGCCTTGGCGGAGAGAGCGAAGTCCATGGCGGCACGGTAACCGTCCCGCGCACGCCGCTCGACCGTGAGGTCGGCCGGGAGGGAACCGACCGGTCAGCAATCGGGATCCACGACGAGGTCGACCTGGACCTCGTCCCCGGCGCCACGACCGGTCTTCTTGCGGGTCTCGGCGTTGAAGGACACCAGGTACCGACCACCCATCACCCCGATGGTGGTGCGGTAGGTGTACCCACCGTCGATCGTGACGACGACGGGAACGCGCTTGCCCCGGCCGAAACCGAGCACGACCTCCTCGGGCACGACGATGCCGACGTTGTTCCCGCCGGTGGGCTCCAGGACGGTGCGGAGGAGGGGCACGGGACACCCCGGTCAGGGGGTCGGTCAGGGTGTCGGTGACAGAGCGCGGAGCCCCGGTCAGGAGGCTCCGCGGACCCAGAGCAGCTCGTTGTCCAGCACGGTGTGGATGGCCAGCGTCCGGTAGCCGACCTGTTCGAAGAGCACGACGATCCGGTCGTCCTCCTCGCGCATGACCGTGCCGGGGCCCCATTCGGCGTGCTCCACGGCGCTGTCCACGGGGAACGCCCCGGCGTCGGGCCCGGGACGGGCCTCGCGGTCCTGGGTCGCGGTGCCGTCCCGGCAGGTGTCGCAGTTGCCGCAGGGTTCCGCCAGCTGCTCGCCGAAATAGCCGAGCAGCACCTGCCGACGGCAGCCGGTGGTGTCGGCGAAGGCACGGACCATGTCGATGCGGCTCTCGTCGACCCGCTGGTGGTGCTCGGCCAGTTCCCGGGCGGCCGCCGCGGCCGCACCGGGGGCCGGCCCGTCGGGAGCGGGGGCCACGGTGCCGTCGTCGGCCAGCACGACCGCCCCGACCTCGTCGAGCAGGTTCAGGTCCCGGGTCAGCGGGCTGGCGCCCCGGGAGGTCTCCTCGCGCAGCGCCCGGATGTCGACCTGCTCGCCCGCGGCGTCCCCGGCCCGGACCAGACCGGCGACCTGCTGCAGGTCCTCCTCCGCGGGCACGCCGGCAGCGAAGAACCGCCGCAGGCCCAGGTCCTCCTGCCGGAAGAACAGCACCGCCACCGCAGGCTCCCCGTCCCGGCCCGCCCGGCCGATCTCCTGGTACCAGCTGTCCAGGGAGTCCGCCGGCTCGCTGTGCAGCACGAACCGGACATCGGGCTTGTCGATGCCCATGCCGAACGCGCTGGTGGCGACGACGACGTCCAGCTCGTCGGCCATGAACGCCCGCTGCACCTCGGAGCGGACCTTGCCGGGCAGGCCGGCGTGGTAGGCCGCGGCGCGCAGCCCGCGCTGCTGCAGGGCCTCGGCGAGTTGCTCGGTCCCCGCCCGGGTGGCGCTGTAGACGATGCCCACGCCCCGGGCGGTTTCCTGCTCGGCGCGGTCCAGCAGCGCGCGGGTCTTGTGCTCGGCGTCGGCGTGGTGCTCGACCTCGATCGTGATCTCGGGCCGGTCGAACCCGGCGACGACGACGGCGGGGTCGCTCATCCGCAGCCGCTCGACGATCTCCGCGCGGACCGGTGGGGCGGCGGTGGCGGTGAGGGCCAGCAGCGTCGGGCCGCCCAGCTGCTCGGCGACCGCGCCCAGGCGCAGGTAGTCGGGCCGGAAGTCGTGGCCCCAGGAGGACACGCAGTGCGCCTCGTCGACCACCAGCAGCGCCGGCGCCGTGGCCCGCAGCGCTGCGGTGACCTGGGCACGGGCCAGTTGCTCCGGGGCCAGGAACAGGAAGCGGACCGTTCCGTCACGCAGCCCGTCCAGGGCTGCCTGCTGGTCGGTGGCCGACTCCGAGGAATTGAGCACCGCCGCACTCAGGCCCAGCGCGGTCAGTCGCTGCACCTGGTCCCGCTGCAGGGCGATCAGCGGGGAGAGCACCACCACCGGCCCGGCCAGCAGCTCACCGGCGATCGTGTAGACCAGCGACTTGCCGGCGCCGCTGGGCAGCACGGCGAGGGTGTCCCGACCACTGCAGACCGCCTGCAGCGCCTCCTCCTGACCGGGCCGGAAGCCCTCGCTGCCCAGCAGGTCGCGGGCGGCCTGCCGGATCCGCCGGGTGCGGACCGAGGCGGTGGCGCCGGCGGTGGCGCGCCCGGTCGGGTGGTCGCCGGTGGCGGGTCGGGACGGAACTGCGGCGTCGGCCGGGGGAGTGCGGGTCACCGACCCCGGCTGTCCGGGATCGAAGATCACCAAACAGTACGGGCGGAGCCGCCGGTACAGCGAACCGCACCGGTCCGCGCCTGCGGTCAACAGCCGGTTGCAGCTCCGCATCTGCGTGTCTAAGGTGCGACCTGTGACCGCCACCTACCGGATCGCCGAAGCCGCCCAGCTGCTCGGCGTCAGCGACGACACGGTCCGCCGGTGGATCGACAGCGACCGGCTGGTGGCGCACCGCGGCGGCAGCGGCCCCGCCCAGGTCGACGGCTCGGACCTGGCCCGGGTGGCCGCCGGCCTGCACGAGGCCCCCGAGCCCGGCACCACCCGTTCCTCCAGTGCCCGCAACCGGCTCGCCGGCATCGTCACCAGGGTCGTCCGGGACACCGTGATGGCCCAGGTGGAGATCCAGTGCGGCCCCTACCGGGTGGTCTCGCTGATGAGCCGGGAGGCCGCCGACGAGCTGGGTCTGGAGATCGGTGCGCGCGCCGTGGCCACGGTCAAGGCCACCCAGGTCAGCGTCGACGTGCCCTGACCCGACCTGCGATCCGTTCCTCCCCGCCCGCCCGTTCCCTCCCCGAGAGGCACCACCGTGCGCCTGCGCGTCCCGCTCACCCTGGCCGTCGCCGGGCTGCTCACCCTGACCGCCTGCGGGGGATCCACGACGGACGCCGCGAGTCCGGCGACGGCCGCGCCGGGCAGCGGCGGGCAGCTCTCGGGCAGCCTGACGGTGTTCGCGGCCGCCTCGCTCACCGATGTCTTCACCGGCCTCGGTGACCAGCTGATGGCCGACAACCCGGACCTGACCGTGCAGTTCAACTTCGCCGGCAGCTCGGCGCTGGCCACCCAGATCACCCAGGGCGCCCCGGCAGACGTGTTCGCCAGCGCCAACCAGACCCAGATGGCGGTCGTCACCGACGCCGGGCTCGCGACCGGCGAACCCACCGTGTTCACCCAGAACGTGCTGGAGATCGCGGTGCCCGAGGGCGATCCGGGCGGCGTGACCGGGCTGGCCGACTTCGCGGACCCCGAGCTCACGCTGGCGGTCTGCGCGCCGGCGGTGCCGTGCGGGGCGGCCGCGGAGAAGGTGTTCGCCGCCGCCGGGATCACCGCGGTGCCCGACACCCTGGAGGAGGACGTCCGGGCCGCGCTGACCAAGGTCGAGCTCGGGGAGGTGGACGCCGCGCTGGTCTACGCCTCGGACGTGCAGTCGGCCGCTGCCGCCGGGTCACCGGTGCAGGGCATCGCGTTCCCCGAGGCCGAAGACGCCGTCAACGACTACCCGATCGCCACGCTGTCGTCCTCGGTGAACCCTGACGCAGCCCGGGCGTTCCTCCAGCTGGTGACCTCCGACGCCGGCCAGCAGGCCCTCGCCGACGCCGGGTTCCGGAGCCCGGCGAGCTGAACACCGCCCAGCGCCCCGCCCCACCCCGGCGCCGGCGACGACGGTCCCGGGGCGGCGGGGTCTCCACCGCGGTGCCCGTGCCGTTGCTGGTGCCCGCCCTGGTCGGGACCGTCTTCCTGGTGCTGCCGCTGCTGGGTCTGCTGATCCGGGCCCCGTGGTCGGACCTGCCGGCCCAGCTCGCCCAGCCGCAGATCGGCCAGGCCCTCCGGCTCTCCCTGGTGTCGGCGACGCTGGCCATGCTGGTCTCGCTGCTGCTGGGGGTGCCGATCGCCTGGGTGCTGGCCCGCTCCGCGCTGCCCGGCCGGTCGGTGCTGCGGGCGCTGGTGACCGTCCCGCTGGTGCTGCCGCCGGTGGTGGGTGGCGTCGCGCTGTTCCTGGTGCTGGGCCGTCAGGGCATCGTGGGCCGGTGGCTGGACGCGTCCTTCGACTACACGATCCCGTTCACCACCACCGCCGTCGTGCTGGCCGAGACGTTCGTGGCCATGCCGTTCCTGGTGATCAGCGTGGAGGGCGCGCTGCGCGCCGCGGACGCCCGGTTCGAGGACGCCGCTGCCACCCTGGGTGCTGACCGGTGGACCACGTTCCGGCGGGTCACCCTGCCGCTGGTGGCGCCGGGGGTGGCCGCCGGAGCGGTGCTCTGCTGGGCCCGGGCGCTGGGCGAGTTCGGCGCCACGATCACCTTCGCCGGCAACTTCCCGGGCACCACGCAGACCATGCCGCTGGCCGTCTACCTGGCCCTGCAGTCCGACCCCGAGGCGGCCATCGTGCTCTCGCTGGTGCTGCTGGGTGTCTCGCTGGCCACCCTGCTGCTGCTGCGCGACCGCTGGCTGGGTCGTTCGGCCGGCCCGGTCGGTTGAGCACGCCGCGATGAGCCTGCGCGCGCACGTCGTGGTCCGGCGCGGTGCCCTGGACGTCGACGTCGACCTCGCGGTGGCCGACGGCGAGGTGCTGGCCGTGCTGGGGCCCAACGGCGCCGGCAAGTCCACCGTGCTACGCGTGCTGGCCGGGCTGCTGGCCCCCGACGGCGGCCGGGTGGCCATCGACGGGCC
This sequence comes from uncultured Actinomycetota bacterium, assembly GCA_963759905.1. Classification (GTDB taxonomy): domain Bacteria; phylum Actinomycetota; class Actinomycetes; order Mycobacteriales; family Geodermatophilaceae; genus Klenkia. Next base: position 16,227 of record CAVXBD010000004.1, on the reverse strand, counting down.
GGACGGCGAGCAGGTGTGGGACGACCAGCAGCGCCACCTGCCCGCCCACCAGCGCCCGCTGGGCATGGTCTTCCAGGACCACCTGCTGTTCCCGCACCTGTCGGTCACCGACAACGTGGCCTTCGGGCTGCGCACCCGCGGGGTCCGGCGGGCCGCGGCCCGGGCGGTGGCACGGACCTGGTTGGACCGGGTGGGGTTGGCCGAGCTGGGGGACCGGCGACCCGGTCAGCTGTCGGGCGGGCAGGCCCAGCGGGCCGCGCTGGCCCGGGCACTGGTGGGGGAGCCGCGGTTGCTGCTGCTGGACGAGCCGCTGTCGGCGCTGGACGCCCGGACCCGGCTCACGGTCCGGGCCGAGCTGCGCCGGCACCTGGCCGAGTTCGCCGGCAGCACGGTGCTGGTCAGCCACGATCCGGTCGACGCGCTGGCACTGGCCGACCGGGTCGTCGTGGTGGAGGACGGTGTGGTGGTGCAGCAGGGCACCCCCGCCGAGATCGCCCGGCGGCCGCGGACGGACTACGTGGCGCGGCTGGTGGGGCTCTCGCTGCTGCCCGGCACGGCGGCGGGCACCTCGGTGGCGCTGGACGGGGGTGGCCGGGTGTCCACCGGGGAGCCGGCCCACGGGCCGGTGTTCGTCGCCGTCCGGCCCGAGGCGGTGGCGCTGTACCTGGACCGGCCCGCCGGCAGCCCGCGCAACGTCTGGCCGGCGACCCTGGCCGCGGCCACCCCGCACGGGTCGACGGTGCGCTGCGACCTGCACGGCGAGGTGCCGCTGACCGCGGACATCACCGCGACGGCGTTCGCCGAGCTGGGCCTGGTGCCCGGATCCTACGTCTGGGCCTCGGTGAAGGCCGGCGAGGTGACGGTCTACCCCCGCTGAGCAGCCCCGCCCGCGGATGGCGGGCCGGGCGCAGCCGGGAGAGGCTGAGCGCACGGGCCGCACCGCCGCGGGCCCTGGCACGAGGAGGACACCCTGGACGACGACCAGCCCACCCGTAGCGGGTTCTACACCGAGCCGCAGCGGGCCTGGCAGGAGCACTTCGACGCCCGGCCGCTGGCCGACCGGGTGCAGCAGGCCATCGTGGCCGACACCCTGGACGACATGGCCGCGGGCTTCATCGGCTCCCGGGACTTCTTCTTCCTGTCCACCGTGGACGGGCAGGGGCGGCCGACCGTGTCCTACAAGGGGGGTGCGCCCGGCGTGGTGGCCGTGCTGGACGAGCGCACCCTGGCGTTCCCGCACTACGACGGGAACGGGATGTTCCTGTCGATGGGCAACATCAGCGACAGCGCCCAGATCGGCATGCTGTTCATCGACCTGGAGACGCCCAACCGGATGCGGGTGCAGGCCACCGCGACGGTGTCCGCCCAGGACGAGCTGCTCGACCGCTGGCCCGGCGCCACGCTGGTCACCCGGGCCCGGGTGGACGCGGTGTTCCACAACTGCGGTCGCTACATCCACCGGCACACCCGGGCGCGTGCCAGCGAGTACGTGCCCGATGCCGACGGGCGCGCGCCCTACCCGTCCTGGAAGCGGATCGACGCGATCCAGGACGTGCTGCCACCCGGCGACCAGGGGCGGACCGGGGCGGAGGGCGGGGCGATCACCTTCGCGGACTACGTGGGCCGGCTGCAGTCGGGCACCTCCTGAGAGGGTGACCGGGTGGATGCACCCGTCGCCGCCCTCGTCCTGGCCGCCGGGGGCGGCCGCCGCTACGGCATGCCCAAGGCCCTGGTGGAGCTCGAGGGCAGCCTGCTGGTCGAGCGAGCGGTGGCCACCGCGCGGGCGGTCTGCGACCCGGTGCTGGTGGTGCTGGGGGCCCAGGCCGTCGAGGTCTGGCAGCGCGCCGACCTGAGCGGGGCCACCGTGCTGGCCAACCGGGACTGGGAGACCGGGATGGCCTCCTCGCTGCGCACCGGCCTCGACGGGCTGCGCGGCTGGCCGGGCCGGGTGACCGCAGCGCTGGTGCTGCTGGTGGACATCCCCGGGATGACACCGGCGGCGTTGCAGCGGCTGGCCGGGCACGCAGCCCCCGACGCGCTGGTGGTGCCCACCTACGACGGCGTCCGGGGCCATCCGGTCCTGCTGGGCCGGGACCACTGGGCCGGGGTGGCCGAGGCCGCCGCCGGGGACGAGGGCGCCCGGTCCTACCTGGCCGCCCATCGCGAGGAGGTCGTCGAGGTGGACTGCACCGGGCTGGCCGATCCCACCGACTGGGACGTGCCGCCGGCGGCCGGCCGGGAGGTAGCGTCGGGATCGTGAGCCAGCCCGACGTCCTGCCCGCCATCGCCCTGGTGACCGAGGAGCCGCTGAGCGTGGCGGCGCACGAGGACGCGGTCGCGCACCCCGCGGCCGGAGCCACCGTGTCCTTCGCCGGGGTGGTCCGCGACCACGACGGCGGCCGGTCGGTGACCGAGCTGGAGTACGTGGGTCACCCCACCGCGCAGCAGCTGATCGAGGAGATCGCCGCGGAGTTCGCCGCCCGGCCCGACGTGCACGCCGTGGCGGTCAGCCACCGGGTGGGTCTGCTGGGCATCGGGGACGTGGCGCTGGCCTGCGCGGTGGCCACCAGCCACCGGGGGCAGGCGTTCGCCGCCTGCGCCGAACTGGTCGACGAGGTCAAGGCCCGGTTGCCGATCTGGAAGCGGCAGGTCTTCACCGACGGCGCCGAGGAATGGGTGGCCTGCCCCTGAGCCCGCCCCGGTGTGGGTGCTTGCCGCAGCGCCCCGCGTGTGGCAGAACTGTGCCGGGCGGCGCCATGACCGGAGCCGTCCCGCGACTGCAGGGGGCAGCCACAGTGGACGGCCACGCCAGCGAGGTCGTCGAACGGATGCCGGTGGGCTGGCTCGCGCTGGACGCCGAGTGGAGGATCTGCGGGGTGAACGCCGCAGCGCTGCGGGTGATCGGCAAGACCCGGGCCGAGCTGCTGGGGGCGGACTACTGGGCCTCCTTCCCGGACAACCTGCACAACGCCTTCGGCGAGGCCTACCGGCGGGCCCGGGAGAGCGGCGTCCCCGAGTCGGTGGAGGCCTGGTACCCCGAGCCGCTCAACACCTGGTTCGAGGTGCACGCGGTGCCCTCGGCGTCAGGTCTGGACATGTTCTTCACCGAGGTCAGCGAGCGCCGCCGGGCCCAGGAGCGGCTGGCCGTGCTGGCGCAGGTCAGCGCCGAGCTGGCCGGCAACCCGGATCCGATCGACAGCATGGTGCGCATCCCGCGGCTGGTGGTCCCGGCGCTGGCGGACTGGGCCGTGGTGACCGTGGTGGACGACGACGGGCGGCCCACCGACGTGGGCAGCTGGCACCACGACGAGCGGTTGCGCGAGGTGCTCACCAGGTACGTGGCGGTCCGGTTGTCCGCGCTCCCGGTGACCGCCCCGCTGATCCGGGCGCTCACCACGGCGGCTCCGGTGCACGTGACCGGCGCGGAGGTGGCCGACAGCCTGGCGGCAGGCGAGGCGCGGGACCTCCAGCGCCAGCTCGCCGACGGCACCGGCGTCTACCTGCCCCTGCTGGGGCGGGGGCGGACGCTGGGTTTGCTGACCCTCTGGTGCCAGGCCGGGCGCACGATGACCGGGGACGAGTTCAGCGGTGCCCGGGAGGTGGCCGACCGGATCGGGTTGGCGCTGGACAACGGCCGGCTCTACCGCCAGCAGGCCCAGCTGGCCGAGGAGCTGCAGCGCAGCATGCTCACCCAGCCGTTCCAGCCCGACCACGCGGAGGTCGCCGTCCGGTACACCCCGGCGGCCGAGGCGGCCCGGGTGGGCGGTGACTGGTACGACGCGTTCCTGCAGCCGGGCGGGTCGATGATGCTGGTCATCGGGGACGTGGTGGGTCACGACACCGCCGCGGCCGCCGCGATGGGGCAGCTGCGCGGGCTGCTGCGCGGGATCGCGGCCTACTCCGACGCCGGGCCCAGCGAGGTGCTGCGCGGCCTGGACGCGGCCATGACCCTGCTGGACCTGCAGACCCTGGCCACCGCCGCGGTGGCCAGGCTGGAGCAGGACGCCGACGACCTGGCGGCCGGCCGGACCCGGCTGGTGTGGGCCAACGCCGGTCACCTGGAGCCGCTGGTGCTGCACGCCGACGGCACGCTGAGCGCGCCGGGCAGCTGGCAGGGCGACCTGCTGCTGGGGGTGGACAGCAGCACGTGGCGGCGGGAGCAGGAGATGGTGATCGAGCGGGGCGCCACCGTGCTGCTGTTCACCGACGGGTTGGTGGAGCGGCGGGGCGAGGACCTGGACACCGGCCTGACCCGGCTCCGGCAGGCGGTGACCGAGCTGGCCGGCCGGCCGCTGCCCGACCTCTGCGACGAGCTGGTGGAGCGCCTGGTGCACGGCCGCCCGGACGACGACGTGGCCCTGGTGGCGGTCCGGCTGCACCCGCAGGACCGGCCCCGCCCGGTGGAGGCCGGAGCCCGCCGAGTGCCGCCCGGCCTGCCCCCGGACCCGGCCGGAATCTGACCGGGCCGGGTCGTCCCCGGCCGGTTCAGGCCCGGCGGACCGCCCCCCGCACGATCGTGGTGACCCCCGCGGGATGCACCTCGACGTCGGCCAGCAGCTCGCGCAACCGGTCGGTCACCTCCACGTCCCCGGCCGGGCTGGCCGCGGTCAGCACCAGGGCGCGGGTCACGGCCGGGCTGGCCAGCACCGCGTCCACCAGCCGGGTGCGGGTGCCTGCGGGCAGGTGCCCGGACTCGATGTGCAGGACGGCCACCGCAGCCTGCGGGTCCGGCCAGGCCAGCACCTCGGCCGATGCCAGCACCCGGCCCTCCCCGGTCACCTCGACGTGCCGGGGAGCGGCGTCCCGGGGTTCGGCGTGCCGGAGGTCGGGGGCAGGGTGGGGTGCGGTCACGGTCGACTCCTCGCAACGGGTCCTGCGACGACGGCACCGCTCACCGGGTTGCCGTGCCGTCAGGTTGCGCCTCCCCGGCCCCGCCGACAACAGTCGCCCGGCGCGTCGCGGAAAGTCCGCAGCAGACTCGCAGGCCGACCTCAGCGGGCGCCGGCGAGCCCGTCGTCGTCGGGGTGCTGCCGGCGGTGCTCGGCTTCCCGGTGCGCCTCGCGCTCGCGTTCCTCGTCGGCCTCGCCCTCCAGCCGGCGGGCCTCCCCGGCGGCCTCGGCTGCGGCGTCCCCGTGCGACTCGCCGTAGACCTCGGTGGCCCGGCCGAAGATCTCCTCGGCCTTGGCCCGCACCCTGTCGAACACGCTCATCGTCTCGTCCCTCTGCTCGGTCCCTGCCCCGGTGTGGTGGTCGGTGCTATCAACGGTGTACGCCATCCCGGATCTCCCCGACCAGCTCCTCCAGGATGTCCTCCAACGCCACCACGCCCACCACCCGGCCGCCGTCCACGACCGCGGCCAGCTGGGCCCGCCCGGCCTGCATGGTCTGCAGGGTGCTGCGCAGGTCGGCCTCGGCGGCCACCCGGGGCAGCGGGCGGGTGATCTCGGCGACTCGGACGTCGGGCTCGCCGTCGGCCACCAGGACGTCCTTGACGTGCACGTAACCGGTGAGTTCGCCGTCGGCGACCACCGGGAAGCGGGAGAAGCCGGTCTCCGCGGCGACCCGCTCGACCGCCATGGCGTCATCATCCGGGCGGAGCACGGTCAGCTGCGCCAGCGGGATGAGCACGGTGCGGGTGTCCCGGTCCTCCAGGGTCAGCGCCCCGGTGAGCAGGTCGTGGTCGGCGGCGTCCAGCAGCCCGCCGGCGCGTGACTCGTCCAGCAGGCCGGCCACCTCGTCCCGGGTGAAGGAGCTCGTCACCTCGCTCTTGGGGTCCACCTTGAGCAACCGCAGCACGGCGTTGGCGAACGCGTTGAGCAGGTGGATGACCGGTCGCAGCGCGGTCACCACGACCAGCAGGGGCGGTGCCAGCGACAGTGCCGCCCGGTCCGGACCGGCCAGCGCCAGGTTCTTGGGCACCATCTCGCCGATCACCACGTGCAGGGCGACGACGACGGTCAGCGCCAGCACGAAGGAGATCGGGTAGACCGCCCCCTCGGGCACGCCGACCGCGTCGAAGACCGGTTCGAGCAGGTGCGCCACCGCGGGCTCACCGATCGCGCCCAACCCCAGCGAGCAGACCGTGATGCCCAGCTGGGCGCCGGCCATCATCATCGAGACCTGCTCCATCGCGCCCAACGTGGTCCTCGCGCGGCGGCTGCCGGCCTCGGCCAGCGGCTCGATGGCCGAGCGCCGCGCGGAGATGAGCGCGAACTCCGCACCCACGAAGAATGCGTTGGCACCCAGCAGCACGACGGCCACCAGGACGCCGATCCAGCTGCTCATGCCCGCTCCTCGTCCTGCGCGCGGTCGCGGGCGAGATCACCCTCCGCGCCGTCACGACCGGCCCCGTCCTGAGCGACCCCGTCCTGACCGGCCCCGTCCTGACCCGCCCTGTCGCCCCCGACCCCGCTGTCCTGGACCCCGACGGCCTCGCCCCCGTCGTCGGAGGGCGGCACCAGCTCCCCGACCAGCGCCCGGTCGACCCGGGTGCCGTCGACCGCGGTGACCTCGACCCAGACCCCGCCGGGGTGGCCCTCGGCCTCCTCGGCGAGTTCGGGGGGCAGCTGGCGTTCGGCCTCCACCCGGTCCCCGACCTCGGGGATCCGGCCCAGCTGGTGCAGCACCAGGCCGCCGATCGTGTCGTAGTGCCGGTCGCCGGGCACGGTGAGCCCGGTGGCGGCCGCGACCTCGTCGGGTCTCAGCAGGCCCGACACCGACCAGCTGCCGTCGCCCTGGTCCTCCACGTCGAGGCTGTCGGCATCGTCGTCGTGCTCGTCGGTCAGATCGCCGACCAGCTCCTCGACCAGGTCCTCGATGGTGACCACGCCGTCGGTGCCGCCGTACTCGTCCACCACGACCGCCATCTGCAGGGACCCCCGGCGCAGGTCGACGAGCAGCTCGTCCAGCTGGCGGGAGGTGGGCACGAACAGCGCCTCGACCATGACGTCGGCCACGGTCACCGAGGTGCGCTGCGCGCGCGGCACGCCGAGGGCATGTTTCACGTGCACCAGACCGATCACGTCGTCCACCCCGTCGGTGGACAGCACCGGGAACCGGGAGTGCCCGGAGTCCCGGGCGGTGGCCAGCACCACGGCGACCGGGTCGGCACCGTGCACCGAGGTCATCTGCACCCGGCGGGTCGCCACGTCACTGGCCCGCAGCTCGCCGAAGGCCAGCCCGCGCTCCAGCAGCGCGGCCGTGCCGGGGGCCAGGGTGCCGGTGCTGCCCGAGCGGCGGACCAGCGAGGTGAGCTCCTCCGGGGACCGGGCCGAGGCCAGCTCCTCCTGCGGCTCCACCGAGAACACCCGACGCAGGATGCCGTTGGCCGCGCCGTTGAGCGCGCGGATCACCCAGGCGGTCCCGGTGGTGAACCCGCGCTGGAAGCCGGTCACCCGCTCGGCCACCCGCAGCGGCTCGGCGATCGCCAGGTTCTTGGGCACCAGTTCGCCGAACACCATGGTCAACGCGGTGGCCAGCACCAGCGCCACGGTGATCGAGATCGACCGGGCGGCGCCGCCGGACAGCCCCACCGCCTCCAGCGGGCCCTCCAGCAGGGCGGCGATGGAGGGTTCGGCGACGAAACCGATGGCCAGGTTGGTGATGGTGATGCCCAGCTGGGCGCCCGAGAGCTGGGTGGACAGCGTGCGCATCGCGGCCAGCACCCCGGTCGCGCCACGGACGCCGTCGGCGGCCCGCCGCTCGACGGTGGCCCGGTCCACGGTGACCAGGGAGAACTCGAAGGCGACGAACGCGGCGCAACCGGCGATCAGGGCGACGCCGACGAGCACCAGCAGCCACTCGATCACGACGGGGCCCCCGCGGGGGGATGGGCAGGTGTCTCAGGTAGGTGAGGCAGCGAGCTCACGAGCGGGGTGGATCAACCTCCGGCGAAGGGGGGCAGCACGTCGACGACTGCCCCGGGCGAGAGCACCAACGCACGGTCCCGCGTGGACGTTCCGTCCACCAGGAACGAGCATGCCGTCAGCACGCGTTCCAGCCGCTCGCCGTGGGCGTCGACGAGCTGGCCGACCAGCTCGTCCAGCGATGCGGCCGTCCGGGTCTCGGTGTCCACGCCGACGGCGGCCCGGGCGCCGGCGAAGTACCGCACGGTGACCGTCGCCGCGGTGTCGGAACTCGACGTGACCTGGTGCTCGGTGGCGGTCATCTCAACCGCCGATCGCGGACATCGGACGGGCCGGCTGCAGGAACGACGGGTCGTCGATGCCATGCCCGGGCAGCTTGGTGAGGGTGGCGATCCGCCAGCGGTCGGCCAGCTCGGCGTCGGTGGCGCCCTCCCGCATGGCGGTGCGCAGGTCGGACTCCTCGCGGGCGAACAGGCAGTTGCGGATCTGCCCGTCGGCGGTGAGCCGGGTCCGGTCGCACGCCCCGCAGAAGGACCGGGTGACCGAGGCGATCACGCCGACGGTGAGGTCGGTGCCGTCGACCAGCCAGCGCTCGGCCGGGGCGGCGCCGCGCTCCTCGACATCGGGCACCAGGGTGTGCGTGGCAGTGAGCCTGGCCAGGATGTCCTCGGCGGTGACCATCTCGCCCCGGGTCCAGGCGTGGTGGGCGTCCAGCGGCATCTGCTCGATGAAGCGCAGCTCGTAGCCGTGCTCCAGGCAGTACTCCAGCAGGGGGACGGCGTCCTCCTCGTTGATCCCGCGCAGCAGGACGGCGTTGACCTTGACCGGGTTCAGCCCGGCCTCCTTCGCCGCGCGCAGCCCGGCCAGCACGTCGGGCAACCGGTCGCGGTGGGTCAGCTGCTTGAAGCGTTCCCGGTCCAGGGTGTCGAGGCTGACGTTGAGCCGGGACAACCCGGCGGCGGCCAGCGCGGGCGCCATCCGGGACAGCCCGACCGCGTTGGTGGTCAGGCTGACCTCGGGCCGGGGCAGCAGCGCGGTGGTGGCCGCCACGATGCCCGGCAGCCCGGGCCGCAGCAGCGGCTCGCCACCGGTGAACCGGACCTCCTCGATACCCAGCTGCTCGACGCCGATCCGGACCAGCCGGACCACCTCGTCGTCGGTGAGCTGCTCGACCTTGGGCAGCCAGTCCAGCCCCTCGGGCGGCATGCAGTAGGTGCAACGCAGGTTGCAGCGGTCGGTCAGCGACACCCGCAGGTCGGTGGCGGTGCGGCCGTGCCGGTCGACCAGGCCGCCGGTGCCGGGTGCCGGGTCGGGCACGCGGACCTGGGGGTCGGGCAGCGGGCTCGAGGTGGTCACCCGACCGAATGTAGTGCGGCGTGGTCGGGCACCCCAGGGCCGTGTGTCCCGCCGCACAGTCGGTTCCGCGGTTGCGGCAGGAGTCGGCCGGAGAGTCCGCGTCGGCGGGTTGCACGACGTTGCCGGTCGATGGCCACCGGCCGGGGTCATCCGGGCGGCGACAACGAACTGACCGGCTGCCGATCGGGCGGTACGGTCGGGTCGCCACCCGGGAGAGCGGCAGGCTCCCCTGCCCCCGCCTGTGGCCAGGAAGTCGAGATCGATCCCCGTGCACAACCCCTTCTCCCCCTACGCCCGCATCTTCGCCGTCCCCGGCGCTCGGACGTTCTCCTTCGCCGGCTGGCTGGCCCGCGTGCCGATGTCCACCGTCGGGCTGGGCTCGGTGCTGCTCGTCGCCGGTGAGACCGGCAGCTACGGCCTGGCCGGCGCCGTCTCCGGCACGCTGGCGCTGGCCTTCTCCGTGGGCAGCCCGCAGTGGGCCCGCGGCATGGACCGCATCGGCCAGGGTCGGGTGCTCGTCTGGGCGGCCACCGCCTACCTGGTGCTCGGCCTGACCTTCGCCACCGCCGTCGTGCTGGGTGCCCCGCAGTGGTCCTGGTTCGTCCTCGCCGCCCTGACCGGGGCGTGCGGGGCCAACGTGGGTGCCGCCGTGCGGGCCCGCTGGGCGCACGCGCTGCCCGACGACGACGAGCGGCAGACCGCCTTCGCCTTCGAGTCCGTGGTCGACGAGGTGGTCTTCGTCGTCGGGCCGCCCTCGATCACCTTCCTGGCCGCGCTCATCGCGCCGCCGGCCGGCTTCGTCGTCGGCCTGCTGGTAGGCGTTGCGGGATCGTTCTGGCTGGCCCGGCAGGAGACCACCCAGCCGCCGGTGGTCGCCGTGCCGACCGGGCAGCGCCGGGGAGCCACGTCGGTGCTGGGCCCGGCGTTGCTGGTGGTGGCCACCGTCTACCTCGCCGTCGGCACCGTGTTCGGCGCGATGGACGTGGTGGTGGTCGGCTTCGCGCAGCGCCAGGGTGCCCCCGTGATGGCCGGGGTCGTGCTGGCCGCCTACGCCGGCGGCAGCCTGGTCTCCGGGCTGGTCTACGGGGTCGTCCGGCTCCCCGGCTCGCGCGTGGCCCGGTTCGCCGGTTGCGCGGTGTTCTTCGGCGTCGTCGCCCAGGGACTGCTGCTGGTGGGCTCGCTGACCTGGCTGGTGCCCGCAGCCTTCCTGGCCGGGCTGGCGATCGCGCCGGTGCTGGTGTCCGGCATGTCCCTGGTGGAGTCCCGGGTGCCCCGGTCGAAGCTGAACGAGGGCCTGACCTGGACGACGACCGGACTCACCCTGGGGGTGACCGGCGGTGCCGCGCTGGCCGGGGCAGCTGTGGACGCGTGGGGTGCGCAGACCGCGTTCCTCGTCCCCGCCCTCGGCGCGGCGCTCGCCGGGATGCTGGCCCTGGGTGGTGCGGTCGTGCTGCGCCGCCCGGCCGCGGTGGCCGGGCGCACGCCCCAGGAGGCCCTGCGGTGAGCGATCTGCTGCTGCACTCGGCCACGCTGTTCGACAGCGCGGCCGGTGAGCTCGTCCCGGACGCCGTGGTGCACGTGCGCGGCGACCGGGTGGTGGCCGCGGGCCCGGCCCGGCAGGTGCCGGTCCCCATCGGCGCGGTGCGGGTGGACCTCGATGGGGGTTACCTGCTGCCCGGCCTGATCAACATGCACACCCACTTCTCGCTGTCCCTGCCCGGTGCCGCCGGGGCTCGGGTCGAGGCGATGGGCCCGCACGCGCTGGCGCTCTACATGGCCGCCGGCGCGGCACGGACCCTGCAGGCCGGTGTCACCACGGTCCGCTGCGTGGCCGAGAAGTCCGGCGCTGACTTCGCGCTGCGCACCGCCATCGAGGCAGGCGAGGTGCCGGGCCCGCGGATCTTCACCGCCGGTCGGGCGCTGTGCTGCACCGGCGGGCACGGCGCCGGTTCGCCGGACACCCTGGAGTGCGACGGCGCGGACTCCTTCCGCCGCGGCGTGCGCTCCCAGGTCGCCCTGGGCGCCGACCTGGTCAAGGTGATGATCTGCGGTGGCATCGCCGGCGAGCACGAGCAGATCTCCACCCCGCAGCTCACCGACGACGAGCTGGCCGCCGTCATCTCCACCGCGCACGACTGGGGCCGCAAGGTCACCGCGCACGCCGGGCCGGCCGCGGTCATCGCCCGGGCCGTGGCCCTCGGCCTGGACTGCGTGGAGCACGGCTACCAGCTCACCCCCGAGGTCGCCGCCCAGATGGCCGCGGCCGGGACCGCGCTGGTGCCCACGCTGGTGGTCACCCGGTGCGGTGCGTTCTTCGACGAGCTGGGCGTGCCGGCGTGGATGCAGCAGCGCTCGCTGGGCGCGGCCGAGCAGCACGCGGCCAGCTACCGGATGGCCCTGGAGGCCGGCGTCGAGGTGCTGCTGGGCAGTGACATGCCCCCGTTCTGGGAGTTCGAGGGCACCAGCGCCACCGTCCGCGAGCTGGAGCACATGGCCACCCTCGGCGCCCCGGCCGGGATGACCCCGGCCCGGGCGCTGCAGGCGGCCACCATCGGCCCGGCCCGCTGGCTGGGCGCCGAGGACCGGGTCGGCGTCGTGGCCCCGGGCCGGTTCGCCGACCTGGTGCTGCTGGACGCCGACCCCACCGTCGACATCGCCGCGCTGCGCACGCTGCGCTGGGTGATGGCCGGCGGCCGGGTGGTCCGGGACGATGCGGCCGACCCGCAGGGGCTGCGCGGGTGAGTCGCCCGCTGGACGCCACCGACTGGGCGCTCCTGGCCCAGCTGCAGGAGGACGCCCGGCTCTCGCTGCGCGAGCTGGCCCGCCGGGTGCACCTGTCCGCGCCCTCGGTGTCCGACCGGCTGCGCCGGCTGGAGGAGACCGGGGTGATCACCGGCTACCGGGCCGCCGTGGACCTGGCCGCGGCCGGCCGCGGGGTGGTCGCCTACGTCCGGTTGTCCTGCTACGGCCCGCGCTGCGTGCTGCGCGACCCGGAGGTGGCCGGCTGGCCCGAGGTGCTGGAGCTGCACCGGGTCACCGGTGACGCCTGTTCGCTGCTGAAGGTGGGCACCGCGACGATGGCCGAGTTCGAGGCGCTGGTCGACCGGTTGGCGGTGTTCGGTGCGCCCAGCAGCACGATGGTGCTGGCCAGCCCGTTGACCGCCGTCCCGGTGCGGCCGCTGCCCGCCCGGCCGCTGACCTCCCGATCATCGTCCCCGCCACGCCCACCGGAGGTTGCCCCGTGACCGATCCCGAACCCCACCCCGCAGCCGACGGCACCGACATGGAGCTGTACGACCTGCGCGTCGTGGTCGACTCGATCGGCGGGCGGTCGGTGTGCGGCCTGGCGGTCGGTGACTCCTTCGAGCTGACGGACTCCGCGCAGCTGCGGATCCCGGACGGGAAGCACTTCTGCGTGTACGCGCTGCAGTCGGTGCTGCCGCTGCTGCCGGCCAAGCAGCGCCGGCTGCCCGCGGCGGACTGGCTGGAGCGGGACACCCTGGTGGCCTGCCCCGACCCCGAGGAGCGGCTGGTGATGCGGATCGAGCGCACCCGCCGGGTGCGGTTGGTCTCGGGAGACCTGACGTGAGCCGCTGCGAGATCGGGCTGGGCCTGCAGTCGGACAAGGCACCCGGGGACTACGCCCGGTTGGCCGCCGCGGCCGAGGAGTACGGCATCGACGTGCTCAGCGTCTTCGGCGACCTGCTCTACCAGCCCCCGGTGGTCCCGCTGCTGGAGATGGCGGCGGCCACCTCCCGGGTCCGGCTGGGCGCGGCCTGCTGGAACCCCTTCACCACGCATCCCTACGAGCTGGCCGGGCAGCTGGCCGCGCTGGACCGCTACTCCGCCGGCCGGGCGTACTGCGGTCTGGCCCGTGGCACCTGGCTGGGCGCGCTGGGAGTCGACCAGACCCGGCCGGTCGCCGCACCTGCGCGATGCGGCCGGGCTGATCCGCGCACTGCTCACGGGGTCGGCCGAGGGGATCGAGGGTTCGCTGTACCCGCTGGCCGCGGGCACGACGTTGCGGTACCCGCTGCCGGCGTCCCTGCCGCCGGTGCTGATCGGCACCTGGGGCGAGCAGACCGCGGCGCTGGCCGGTGAGGTGGCCGCCGAGCTCAAGGTCGGTGGCTCGGCGAACCCGGCGATGGTCGGGGTGATGCAGGAGTGGACCGCGGTCGGGGCGCGCCGGGCGGGGCGGCCCGATGACGCGGTGGGCATCGTGGTCGGCGCGGTCACCGTGGTCGACGAGGACGGTGCCGCAGCCCGGGCCCGGGCGCGGACCGAGGTGGCCATGTACCTGGCCGTCGTCGCCGGGCTGGACCCCACGGTGACCCTGCCCGACGGGCTGCTGGAGGCGGTGACCGCCCGGGTCGCGGCCGGGGACCCGGAGGCGGCGGGCCGGCTGGTGCCCGACGAGGTGCTGGACCTGTTCGCGTTCGCCGGGACGCCCGAGCAGGTCGCCGCGCAGGCGCAGCTGCTGGTGGACGCCGGCGCCGCCCGGGTCGAGTTCGGCACCCCGCACGGGTTGACCGACGACCGCGGGGTGGAGCTGATCGGCACCCGGGTGCTGCCGCTGATCCGGCGCTGAGCCGACCGTCAGGTGGGACCCACCGAACTCCTCGCACCCGTCAGGCGGGCGGCCCGCCGCGGGTTCCGGCGACCGTTCCCCCGGCCCGCCCGGTCCGCGACGATCAGCCGGTGACCACCCGCCGGCTGCCCACCGCCCCCCGACCGCTGGATGCGCACACCCGGTCGACCCGGGCCTCGGCCAACGCCGGGCAGCCCACCCTGGAATTCGCCGAGGCCACCCCGTACGAGGCCTACGTCGGCGTCCGGCAGCTGCAGGCCCTGGTGCGCCCGGTCACCGACCACCCGGCCGAGCCCGCGTTCCTGGTGGTCACCCAGGTGATGGAGCTGCTGTTCACCCTGCTGCGCCGGGAGTGGGAGCTGGCCCAGCGGGAGTTGCGGTCCGACGACCTGGACGGCGCGCTGGCCGCGCTGCGCCGCTCGGTGCACCACCTGCGGGCGCTGAACGCCTGCTGGGGGTCGCTGTCCTGGTTGACGCCGACCGAGTTCAACGGTTTCCGCGACGCCCTCGGCGAGGCGTCGGGTTTCCAGTCCTACGAGTACCGCCACGTGGAGTTCCTGCTGGGACTGAAGGCGGAGTCCGTGGTCCGGCCGCACCGCGGGCTGCCCGCGGTGCACGCCGACCTGCAGCGGGCGCTGGCCGACCCGTCGGTCGAGGACGACGTGCTGGCGTTCCTGGCCCGCCGCGGGCTGGCCGTGCCGGCCGAGGTGCTGGCGCGGGACCGGTCCCTCACGCACGGGTGCGACGACGCGGTCACCGAGCTCTGGACGGCGGTCTACCGGGACCCGCGGCCGGGCAACGAGCTGTTCGTGCTGGCCGAGACCCTGACCGACATCGCCGAGGAGTTCACCGTTTGGCGGCAGCGGCACGTGACCGCGGTGCGCCGATCGATGGGCGCCAAGCCCGGCAGTGGCGGGTCGGCCGGGCTGGCCTGGCTGGAGCGCAGCGCCGCCCGGGAGGTCTTCCCGGACCTGTGGGCCGCCCGCACCCAGGCCTGATGGACAGGACCGGTCCTCGGTGGGGCCGGGCTCAGGTCAGGGTGGCGGCGTAGGCGGTCGCGGAGGTGGGTCGGGCGCCCGGCGCCGCGGCCGTCGCAGCGGAACCGGCGCCGTGCAGACGGCTGACCAGGCTGAACCGATCGGTCCGCACGAGGGTGTGGCGCCACTCGATGGGCCTGCCCTCGACTGCAGCCGGTGCGGGTGACGCTGAACGCGGCGGCGGGTTCGACGAGGTCGAGGGCCCGGTGTTCGGCGGCGCTCGGGACCACCGCGCGGACGGTCTCCTGACCGCTGGTGACCCGGATCCCGGTGGTCGACTCGAGCTGCTCGTACAGGCCGGTGCGGGAGAAGTCGACGTCGAGCAGGGGCGCGGCGACGGAGGCGGGCAACCACACCCGGTCCAGCGCGAGCGGTCGACCGTCGGCCAGGCGCAGGCGCTCCAGGTGCAGCAGCGGGGTGGACTCCTCCAGACCCAGCCGGGCGGCGACCACACCGTCCGCGTGCACCTGCAGCCGGCGGACGATCGAACGTTGCTCGATGCCCCAGGACTCCACCGAGGAGAACAGCGAGTACGCGAGGGCGGTGGGCTGAGCGGTGGGCCCAGCGGTGGCGGGTGCGACAGCCACCCGGGGCCGTCGTCCGCGACCGACGCTGACGACGCCCTCGGCCCGCAGGTGGCGCAGCGCCTCGCGGACGGTGTGCCGGCTGACGGCGTACTGCGTCATCAGCGTCAGCTCGCCGGGGAAGTCCCCGTCGGCGAACTCCCCGGATGCCAGGCGTCCCCGGAGGTCGGCCAGCAGCTGCTGCCACAACGGCACGGCCGCGGACCGGTCCAGTCGACCGGCGCCGGGCGAGGGGTCGAGCCGGCTGATCCCGGGGGTGCTCGCGACGGCATCCCGGGCGGGCGGGTGGGCCGTGAGGCGTCGCTGCACGGGCACCTCCAGGTGGTGGTCGGGGCGGCTGCGGGTCGAGGACCCGCGGGGAGGGGGTTGACGACCTCCCGGGTCAATGTACGGTCAATCGGAGCACGGTGTCCGTACAGGAGCTAGGGGCGGTTCGGCTCGATCCGACCGGGCCCCCCGGGTGAGCCCACCGGGCGCTGCGATACCGCTCGTTCCCGTGACGGCCCCTTCAGGCGTCGCGGACCTCGAAGTCACCGCCGACAGCGAAGGAGCACCAGCCGTGCCCCCCACGGACATCCACCACGGCGTCGTCATCGTCGGCGGCGGCAGCGCAGGCATCAGTGTCGCGGCGCGCCTGCAACGTGCCGGACTGCAGGACGTCGGGCTGATCGACCCGGCCGAGATGCACTACTACCAGCCGCTGTGGACCCTGTCCGGTGGCGGGTTGGCGCCGATCGCGGAATCAGCTCGCCCGCAGGAGCAAGACCTGGCGTAACGGAACCAAGGGGCCAACAGTA
>CAVXBD010000003.1:0-987043 GCA_963759905.1 uncultured Actinomycetota bacterium | reverse complement strand
GGTAGGTAGTGACGCGGTGCGGACCGCTGTCTCCTCGTCCAGCCGATGGATGAGGCACTGGTCTCCGCACACCACCCGCAGGTCCCGGGCCCGGGAGATCCCCCCGTGGGGCATCTCCCGGGCCCGGGGGCACGAGGTCGTCGGTCTGCGGGGATGACGGCTGTTCCAGGCCACGGGTTCGAGCGCGTGCCCGTGAGGGGCTCCGCTGACGCACCAGGTCACCCGGCGTCGGCACGCCGCCGGCCAGTGCTGGGGGCCTGGGGCCCCTCAGGTGCACACTCCCCTGGTGATCGGGGGACACGGCGAGGGATTCATCCGGGCGGCGGCGCTCGACTGGGTACGTGTGCAGACCCAGGACGGCACCGTGCCGATCACCCGGGAACAGCTGGCCAGCGACTTCGTGGTGGACGGGGTGCGGTTCCCGCTGGTGGACCGTGGCCGCGGCATCCGCAAGCCCAGCGGCTGGACCTCGGCGCTGAGCATCATGACGGCGTTCCCCAAGACCGGGGGCGTGCGTCCCTACGACGACGACGAAGGACCAGACGGGCTGCACCGCTACAAGCTGCGGCGCGACGAGGGTGGCTCGGCGGAGAACGCGGGGCTGCGGATGGCCATGGCCACGCAGGCGCCGCTGATCTGGTTCGTCGGCATCCGGCCAGGGCTCTTCCAGGCCCTGTTTCCGGTGTACCTGATCGGCGAGGAGCCGACCGAGTCCCAGTTCGTGCTGGCCCTCACCGAGGAGCAGCGCCGCATCCAGCCGGGTTCGCAGGTCGAGGAGACGCTGCGCGACTACCTCATGGTGCTGACCCGCCGGCGGCTGCACCAGCCGGTCTTCGCCAGCCAGGTGATGGTCGCCTACGAGACGAAGTGCGCGGTCTGCTCGCTCGGCCACCGCGAGCTGCTCGACGCTGCGCACATCATCCCGGACTCGGCGCCCGGCGGTGCCGCCGTGGTGACCAACGGACTGGCGCTGTGCAAGATCCATCACGCGGCCTACGACCGGAACATCCTCGGCATCCGGCCGGACTACGTGGTCGAGATCCACGGCCGGCTGCTGGACGAGATCGACGGGCCGATGCTGCGGTACGGGCTGCAGGGTCACCATGGTCGCCCGCTGATGCAGGTGCCCCGGGCGCGGGCCGAGAGGCCAGACACCGACCGGCTGCTGGAGAGGTACGAGCTGTTCCGGTCGGTATAGGAGGACCGCCAGGTGACCATCGCTCAGCCCGCGTCAGGCGCCCGCGGGCATTCCGCCCAGCTGGTAGAGAGCGAGATCCACATGTCGCGGGGTTCAGCCGGCATATCCGGCTGACGTCACTGCGGCCCGGAGATTTTCCACGCAGGTCATCTAGGCGCCGTAGCCGTCTCTGGCGCGGTAGCTGACACCCAGCCTGGTCAGGCCCACTAGCGCGCGCCGGTCGTAGACCGCCATCCGGGCCGGGGCCATCGCGACGAGCAAAGCTGACGCCAGCGAGAAGCCGACATTGCAGCCAGGCAAGGATCGGAGGGCTATCCGCCCAGCTCGCGCGGCCTCTGGGATCGGCACCGCGGTGTCGTTGACCGCCGCGTACGCCTGGCCGGTGGCGCGTCGCACCTCGTCGTCCGGCAGCACATTGAGCGAGCTGGCCCACCGAGTATTTGCCTGGATGCGCTTCCACATCACCAGGGCGCCGATGTCCGCCTTGCCGAGACTCTGGTTGGCCGCACCCCGCCTTCCGACCTCGTGCAGCGCCTCGTCGTAGTACCTGGACATACCGGAGTTCTGACGCGCATCGACGAGAGCAGCGACAGCGTTCGCCGTCATGAGTGGGTCCCTTTCATTGGCGGGGATGCGAGCAATCGGTGCACGACGGCGTCGCCCCCCACCTCGCGGATCAGATCCAGGTCCCCGCACACCACCAGCAGGTCCCGCGTACGGGACAGCCCGACGTAGGGCATCTCCCGGGCCCGCGCGGCGTCCCGGAACCCGTTGACCGCCAGCACGACGGCCGGCCATTCGAACCCTTGAAGCCCAGGACGTGGCCGTAGAACAGGTCGTCGTCGTCCCAGATAGTAGGCCCAGTAGGCGTCCTGCCCGGCGCTTGCCGTTCGGCCTGCACGGGGTGCCGCCGTCGGGGTGAGCAGCGCAAGTGACTCCGGCGGCCAGCCGGCATCGAGCAGCCCGTCGGCGCCGTCGTCCGCAGCTCCGAGGGCATCGTCCGTAGCGCACGGGACGAAGCGGCACGGGTACACCGTCGTCACAGCCCAGTAGCCGCATCTGCGCCGTCGTCAGGCTGGAGAATGTGCAACCGATCTGCTTGGTGTTGCGTAGGTTCGCTTTCAGGTTGTAGCTCTCCAGCGGCACGGGCGAGCCGGCCATGCCGCATGAAGATACGCTGCCGCCTCCCAGAGAAGGCGTAGAGCATTCCGTCCTCCGGGTCGTGCAGCGCGGCGAGCACGCCGGGCCACCAGACTGGTCGAAGTCCTGGTCCTCACGATCACCACCGCGTCGAACCGTTCGGTGTCGGCAGCTCGAACGCTCGGGCGACCATCTGCCGAGGAAGCTCTCGTTTCCCATACGGGCTGTCGTGGTCGTCCCCCGTTCGGCACCCCACGCGATGCCGAGTCTGAACTCCTCGCGTAGGCCGGCAGCTGCCGGGGGATGCAGCGTTGCGACCCGGCGGCGAACAAATTTGACGAGCCCCCGGAATAGCAGAGCAGGGACACCCGTGGCCGCCGCGCCGGCGGCATGACGGGCGCCGCCTTCCGCGTGGCGGGCATCTCGTGCGCGGAGTCCGTCGCGATCGGCCTGGTGCCCACGGATGGTGACCGTCGTTGTGCCGTTCGCGACCTCCGCGACCTGGGGCGAGCGCTGGCAGTCCACTGATCAGCCACCGTCCGATCAGGCCTCTCCCAGACAGCTGTCGGCGCCGTCAGCGCCACTTGCGCGTTGTCGGGAAGCTCGCCTGGATGAAGAGGCTGGTGGCCTCTTCCCTATGGCTTCCGCCCCCCAGGTCGAATCCCACCTCCTTTAGCTGGACGCCTAAATCGCCATCGACCGCGTGGGTTCGGGAACTACGGATGTTAATGGTCACCTGGGTTGGCACCGTTGTCCAGGACGCTGCTGACAGCGGCCGCGAACCCCGGTTCATCGGGCCAACGAAGCGGTCTCGGATCGCGAGGGGCACTTCCGGCGCCGTGGTGCTTGAAGTCATAGCCACCGTTCTCAATTCGCAGTTGCGTGACCTGCGGTCCGTTTCCGCGGAGTCGAATGGCGACGCGACGGCGCGACGTGACCTGACCCCAGGTCTTGCACACGACCTCTGAAGCGCCGAGCGTGTTCATGATGCGGATGGCTTCGTTATACCGGTCCCTCAAGGACCACTCGTCGTACTCGCCGAACGGGACCAGTAAAGGGCCGGTCTCGCCGAGCCGTTCGACGTACACCAAAGACGACCTGAGCGCCCGTTGGACGACGCCCGATCCAGAGCACCTGCTAGCGGCTCCTGCCGCAGCTCCACCCGACCCTTTAGGTCTACCGGCTTCTCCTCGAAGAAGGCGACGAGACGACTCACCTTGGGCTCCATTTCTCGGTTTCCTGGGCCGGCGCAGCCGATCGAGCGGTGACCCGGGATGGCGTTGCCGGAGGACCCAGGCAGTGCAGCTCGCAGGAGAACACCTCTCCTCGGCGGAGCCCGGACGGCACGCCACAAGCGGACTCACGAGGACCAGGCCCCACATTTCCATCAACCTCGCGCCCACCGGAATGGACCTTACGCCCGCGAGAAGGACCCGCGGCGGCTGAGCCGTGACCTGCATCTGCAGATCGATTTGCCGCTGCCTGGACTCCAATCGCGCCCGAAGGTCGCCCGCCTTCTTAAGAAGGCCCTCCGGTGCTTCACCCCGGCAACCCCCGCGGGGCTCGGCTGCCATGCCTTCGATGCGCTGGAACTCGCTCGTGATGCGCGCCTCCACCCGCTGGCCCTGGCGGCTCATTTCCTCTCGTCGCCGACGGCTGAGCAAGGCGACATGGTCGGACAACCCCGCCGTGACGATCGCGGTGACCAGGATGGCCCCGGCATCCCGCAGCCAGGGCGACGCCGCGATGTCGGAGACGGTCGCGCCATCGGCCGTCGTGCAGCCCGCGGCAACCGGCTCAATCTACCTGACGACCTGAAAGCCAATCGCTGGGAGGGTCACTACAAGGGATCGCTCGACGTCATGGGTCGAATGCACTGAGACCGTCCCTCCGTAACGATTCGCACAGAGTTCGTCAAGCCCGAGAAAGGCCGCTACTTGCGTTCCGAAACTCCAAACCGTGCAATCACGCATCACGAGGCCTCTCGACTCCAAGGCTGTCCCGACGACTTCAAATGATGCGGGTCCAAGTTGGACATTGATCGCCAGATCGGCATTGCGGTCCCGGTAGAATCGGCCCACGGACTCGCAACCCACATCGCGCATCAACTGGTGAACTGAGGGCCATGATGTCCCGCTGGCGCCTTGCGATATCGCCGGGGCTCCCCGAGCTGGGCTAGTCCATCAAGTCGGGCAGGGTCTGGCGGCCAATGTCCGTGCCGCGGTCTCTTGAGTTGTTCCGGCCGACCAGCCAGTGATACACCGACACCGGCCGGCCGGCCGGGCGAGACCCGGCCGTCTCCCTGCCGCGGTTAGTGTTCCGGGACGCGGTACGACTGGCTTCCGAACGCTGGACATGCCCCCATCCGCACGATGACTTCGTGCTGCCCGGGGGACGTTCGTGGTCCTGCTTCGCACTTCGGCCGACGGCCTGGCCACCCGCGCCGCAGCCGGACGATCGGCGAGACGCTCGCCGCCCAGATGCGCACTGACGATGGGCCGGAACCCCTCGCCAGCGGAGATCCGGTCATGGGACGCCAGCCTCGGCGCGCTGTCGGCCGACCTGCAGCAGGCGGGTCTGGGCGGGGTCGAGGTGCTGCTCGAGTACCAGCTCCCGCTGTCGAGCAAGCGGGTCGACGTCGTCCTCGCCGGCGAGCACCCCCGACGAGGAGGGCCGTCCTACGTCGTCGTCGAGCTGAAGCAGTGGTCGCGCGCACCTGTTCGAGGGCGAGCCCGAGCTCGTCGTGCAGCCGAGCTACGGCCCGCGTCCCGTCCTGCACCCCGTCGCGCAGGTGCGCGGCTACTGCGAGTACCTGACTCGACTTCCTCGACGTCCTGCACGGCACCGAGCGACGTCCGTCGCCGGCGCCGCCTACCTGCACAACGCGACCGACGACGGCGTCGCCGCCCTGCACGGCTACCCGCAGGACGAACTGGGCCGCCTGTTCACCGGCCGGGACCGCGGCGACTTCCTCGACTACCTGCAGTCACGCCTGTCCCCGCACCAACGCCTCGGTGCACGCCGACCGGCTCCTCGCGCTCCCGCGTCGCCCCGAGCAAGCAGCTGCTGGCCGTCGCGGCCGAGGAGATCCGCGACCGGGAGCAGTTCGTCCTGCTCGACGAGCAGCGGGTCGCCTATCGACCTGGTCCTGCACGAGGTCGAGAAGGCCCGGCGCGGCGACCACAAGAGCGTCGTCATCGTCTCCGGCGGGCCCGGGAGCGGGAAGAGCGTCATCGCCCTGTCCCTGCTCGGCGAGCTCGGCGCGACGCGGCGTGCCGGTCGTGCACGCCACCGGGTCGCGGTCCTTCACCCAGACGCTGCGCAAGGTCGCCGGTCACCGGGCACCCGCGCGCAAGCAGCTGTTCAAGTACTTCAACCAGTTCATGGACGCCGAGCGCAACGGCCTCGACGTCCTGATCGCCGACGAGGCCCACCGCATCCGGGAGACCTCCGTCGACCGGTACACGCAAGGCCGCGCGCGAGCGCGCCGGCCCACAGGTCGACGAGCTGATCGACGCCGCCCGGGTCCCCGTCTTCCTGCTCGACCAGCACCAGGTGGTGCGCCCCGGCGAGATGGGCACCGTCGAGGACATCGAGAAGCACGCACGCGAGCAGGGTCTCGACGTGCACGGATCGATCTGGCGACCCAGTACCGCAGCGGCGGCAGCGAGGCCTACGTCGACTGGGTGGAGCGGCTGCTTGGGCTCGCCCCGGCGGGCCGGCGCGCCTGGCGCGGTGACGAGCGGTTCGAGGTGCGGACGGCGCCGACGCCCGTCGGCGATGGAGGCCCTGCTCGCCGAGAAGCTGGCGAGGGCCACGGAACGCCCGCATGGCCGCCGGCTACTGCTGGCCCTGGAGCGACCCGACGACGGACGGGTGCTGGTGCCGGACGTGACGATCGGCGACTGGGCCCGGCCGTGGAACCTCAAGGGCGACCGCGCGTCGGCGGCGCCCCGCCGGCCGCGCTGTGGGCCAGCGACGACGCGCGGCTTCGGGCAGGTCGGCTGCGTCTACACGGCGCAGGGCTTCGAGTACGACTGGAACGGCGTGCTCCTCGGGCCCGATCTGGTGTGGCGGACGACCGCTGGGTCGCCGTCCGCAGCGCCAACAAGGACCCGGACTTCCGGAACACGAAGAAGGTCAGCGACGCGGACTTCGACCTGCTGGTGCGCAACGTCTACAAGGTGCTGCTCACCCGCGGGCTGCGTGGGGTCTTCGTGCACTCGACGGACGAGGAGACCCAGCGCTTCCTGGAGTCACTCGTCAGCTGATCGGCGGGTCGCCGTACGCCACCCGCAGCGGCGTCAGCGCGGCCTCCATCAAGTGGTACGTCAGCGAGGGCCTCCTGCCGGCCGGCGAGCGCACCGGCTACAACCAGACCGACTACACCGAGGACCACCTCACCCGCCTGCAGCTGATCCGCTCGCTCATCGAGGTGGGCGGGCTGAGCGTGGCCGCGGCGAAGGACGTGCTCACCGCCGCCGACGACCCCGACCACCCCTTCGGTGACACCCTCGGCATCGCCCAGGCCTCGCTCCCCCAGGCCACCACCCCGCCCTCGGCCGAATCGGTCAGCCAGATCCTCGACCTGGCCGCCACCCGCGGCTGGCAGGTCGACGCCGACAACCCCGGCGTCCCGGCGGCCGCGGCGGTGCTGGACCGCTATCGCACCCTGGGCCGCGAGGACCTCGCCGCCAACCTGACCGAGTACGCCCGCGCCTGCGAGATCGTCGCCGCCGCGGATCTGGACGCCGTCACCAAGAACCTGGACGCCGGCCCCGCCGCCGCCACCCAGACCGTCGTCGTCGGCACCGTGCTGGGCGACGCCCTGCTGGCCGGCCTGCGCCGGATGGCCCAGGAGAACGAATCCCACCACCGCTTCGGCCCCGGGAGACCGTCGTGACCGACCTGCAGCGATCGCCCCGCACCCCCGCTCGTTCCACCGCCCCGCCAACCGGCCGCTGCTGGCCCTGGCCGCACGTGATGGCCGCCCTCGCCGTGGTCACCGCGCTCCTGGCGGTGGTCGATCCCGTGCAGATCGCCGGCCGCAACGGCTGGTTCAAGCCGCTGAAGTTCGCGCTGTCCATCGGCATCTACGCGGTGACCCTGGCCTGGCTGCTGGACCGGCTGCCCGAGCGCCGGCAGCGGATCGGTCGGCTGGCCGCCTGGGTGGTCACCGTCGGGCTGGTCATCGAGATGGTGGTCATCGTCGGCGCGGTCGCGGCGGGCACCACCAGCCACTTCAACGTGTCCTCCCCGCTGGCGACCTCACTGTGGGCGGCCATGGGCATCTCGATCGCGGTGGTCTGGCTGGTCACCCTGGTGGTCGCGGCCCTGCTCTGGCGCTCCCCCGACCCCGACGCCGCCCGGGCGCTGGCCATCCGGGGTGGGCTGGTGCTGGGCCTGGCCGGCATGGCGGTGGCGTTCCTGATGACCTCACCCACCCCCGAGCAGCTGGACGACTTCGCCGGGATCGCCGGGGCGCATGCCGTCGGCGCGGCCGACGACGGGCCGGGCCTGCCGTTCGTGGGCTGGTCCACCACTGGCGGGGACCTGCGGGTGCCGCACTTCATCGGCATGCACGCCCTGCAGGCCCTGCCGCTGCTGGTGCTCGGCCTGGAGGCCCTGACCGGCCGGGTCCGGCGCTGCGCGCACCCCACACCCGGTTCCGGGTCGTGGCGGTGGCAACCGCCGGCTACGCCCTCCTGCTGGTGCTGCTCACCCTGCAGGCGCTGGCGGGCATCCCGGTCACCCAGCCACTGGGGTTCTTGGGCTGACCGGCGCCGCGGGCTCGCGGCCTCATTTCCAACAGAGCCCGCACATCGTCTTCTCCTGAGGCGCCGCCCCGGTCAGCACCACCGAGGAGTCCGCACTGCCGTCGCGCACCTGGTCCGCGGCGTGGGCCAGCGGCCAGGCCAGGCAGGCGGCCAGCAACAGCCCTGTCCACCGGCGCCGCTGCGCGGTCGTGGTAGCAGCGGCTCGGATCGCGGTGGTTCCAGTCATGGCGGGCATGGTGACCTCCTGGTGGGGACGAGCCCGGGTGGCTCGGGGTCCATCTCGCCAGGCCGGCCGCCGGAGCACCAGCCCCGTCGGCGGTCCATGACCGGATCCGGCCACCTTTCCCCGCCAGCCTTGTTGCGGGTCGAGCCGACTCCCACGGTGGTGCCCAGCGGCCCCTCCGGCGGGCCGCCCGACCCCAGGAGGCACCGTGACGGGTGCACATCCACGAGCACCGGGCTCCGGTCGAGCACCGGTGGTGCTGGTGGACCCGCTGCGCACCGGGGCGGGTTTCAAGCAGGCCTGCCACGACCGCGCCCTGCCGGTGGTCTCGGTGTACACGCTGCCGCCCCGGCTGCTGCAGCAGATGGACCCCGACCACCGGGCCGGGGACACGCTGTCCCTGCACGGGACGGACGTCGAGGCGCTGGTCGAGGCGCTGCCCGGCGGTGCGCGAGCCGTGGTGGGCACCACCGAACCCTCGGTGCTGCTCGCCGACCAGCTGGCCGAACGGCTCGGCGTACCGGGCAACACTGCCGGCACCGCCGCGGCCCGCCGGGACAAGACCCAGATGCGGCGGCACGCCCGGGCGGTCGGCGTCACGGTCCCGCGGCACGAGGTGATCCGCGCCCCTGAGCAGTTCCCGGCCGCCGCGGCCCGGATCGGCTACCCCGTCGTCCTCAAGCACCCCACCGGTGCGGGGGCCCACGGGGTGCACCTGGTCACCGACGACGCCGCGGGCATCCGCTGCTGCTCCGGCACCCCGGACGACCTGTTCGGCACCCCGGTGGACCGGTGGCTGGTCGAGGAGTACGCCGGGGGCCGCGAGATCGCGGTCAACACCTTCACCTGGGACGGGCGCACCTCGGTGGTGGACGCCTGGGAGTACCGCCGCCCCGACGGGCACGCCGACCGGCCCTACGACCAGCCCTACCACGACGTGATCCGGATCGACGACGACGATCCCGACTGGCCGGCCGCCACCCGGTTCGCCGTCGAGGTCGCCGACGCGTTCGGCCTGCGTGTCGGCCCGGCCCATGTCGAGGTCAAGGTGGGCGCGGCCGGCCCGGTGCTGATCGAGGTGGCCAGCCGGCTGCCCGGCCTGCACATGACCGACCACTGGGCCCGGCACAGCGACGCCTCCCCCTACGCCGATGTGCTGGCCGCCCACCTCGGCGAGCACCCCGGGGTCCTCGCCGGCCCCGGTCCGCTGGCCTTCACCAGCGCCACCGCGGTCTGCTGCATCACCCACGACGGGCCACCGGGTCGGCTCCGCGGGATTGCCGGCGTCGCCGACACCGCACGCCTACCGGGGGTCGACGACGTCGTCCTCCAAGTGGCGCCCGGGAACCGGATCGCACCCACCACCGGCCTGGACACCATCGCCGCCCTCGTCCTCGTCTCCGGCCCCGATCCCGAGGCCGTGCACAAGACCATCCGCACCGTCCGCGACACCCTCAGATTGGACGTCTCGTGATCAACCTGGTTCCCGGCCCCGGCCTGATGAAGTTCGACGCGCAGTTGCCCGTCTACAACTGGCTCTACCCCATGAAGGGGCAGGAGCTGGACACCATCACCCATCAGGAGCTCTTCGGCGGGGTCGACGTGTCCTACGTGCGCGGCCGGGCGTTGTACTTCCACATCCCGTTCTGCGACACGATCTGCACCTTCTGCACGCTCAACCGGGGTATCGGGCACGACGGCGAGGAAGCGGTCGAGCTCTACACCCAGGCGCTGATCCGCGAGGTGCAGCTCAAGGCCCGGCACGCCTCGGTGACCGCCCTGCCGATCACCGCGATCTTCTTCGGCGGCGGCAGCCCCAGCATCCTCACGGCCGGCCAGATCAGGCGCATCGGCGCCGCCATCCACGAACACTTCGACACCAGCGCGCTGGTCGAGTTCTGCCTGGAGACCGAGGTGAAGAGCATCACCGAGGAGAAGTGCCAGGCGATGCGGGACATCGGGGTGAACAAGGTCCGGTTCGGCTGCCAGTCCTTCGACCCGGAGTACCGGGAGCTGTTCAACATCACCGCGACGCTGGAGCAGACCTACGCCGCCGTCGAGCTGTACAAGAAGTACTTCGACTGGACCAGCATCGACATGATCTACGGGATGCACGGCCAGACCTTCGAGCGCTTCTCGCGGGACATCGAGCAGGCCGTGGCGCTGGGTACGGAGACCATGGAGCTGTACCCGATCACCAACATCGTGACCCAGGCCCCGCTGCACAAGGGTTATGCCCGCAAGGGCCTGCAACCGCTGCCTTTCGTGGACAAGATGGCCATGACCGTCTACCTCAACACCTACCTGCGGGCGCACGGGTTCCAGCAGCACAACGGGCACGGCTTCGTCCGGCTGCCCGCCGGACACACCCCGGAGCCGCAGTTCGTCTCCCGCAGCTACACCAACATCTACAACCAGTACTGCTGGTCCTACCACGACGACGACCTGATCGGCTTCGGCGCCAGTGCGATCAGCCAGCTCAACCGGTACACCGTGATGAACGACGAGAACCGGGTCACCTACACCCGGCGGCTGCTGGACGACGACGACCTCAAGATCAACGTCAGCGTGGCCGACGACCTGCCGTGGGAGCGCGGGCTGGTGCTGCGGCTGCCCTACTTCGGCTGGGTGGACAAGGCGCGGATCCCCTGGGCGCACGTGCCCAACGAGATGCTGGCCAAGCTGGACCGGCTGGTCGCCGAGGGGCTGCTGGAGGAAGACCCCACCGAGTACCGCGTCACCGAGCTGGGCTGGATCTGGTACGTGAACATGATGTACCACCTGTCCCCCGAGCACGACCAGCGCATCCTGGACGACTTCGTGGCGCTCAAGTCGCGATCGGGCATCACCGACGGCGAGCGGAGCATGCTGCCCGTCCTGACCGGGACGCGTCGATGACCGCCCCGGCGGCGCTCTGGCGGCTCACCGGTCCCGCCCGCATCCTGGCCGCGGGATCCCTGCTGAACGCCATCGCCTTCTTCGCCGCCATGCCCTTCGGCGCGCTCTACCTCGACGAGCACACCGGCCTGGGCACCGGGGCCATCGGGGCGGTGATCGGCAGCGTGGCCCTGATCGGGGCGTTCGGCGGTGTGCTGGGGGGCGTGCTGGTCGACCGGATCGGCGCGGTGCGGGCCATGCAGGCCGGCCTGACCGTCGCGGTCGGCACGTACCTGGCGTTCACCGTGGTGCGCAGCCAGGCCGGCATCATCGCCCTCTTCCTCGGCCTGGGGGTGGCGCGGCTGCTCACCGAGCCCGCGTCCAAGCACCTGATGTCCAGCGCCGACGACGGCGAGGGCCGCATCTTCCGGGTCCGGTACATGGCCCTGTGCGCCGGAGCCATCGTCGGGCCGCTGCTGGGCGGGGTCCTCTACAGCCTGTCCGTGGTGGCGTTCTTCGGGGTCCCCGCCCTGTTCTACGGCCTGTTCCTGCTGCTCGTCACCCGGTGGCGGGCGGTCCTGGCGGCCCTGGCGAGCCCGGCGGCCGGCGGCGGCTGGACCGGGGTCGGCGTCGCGGTGCGGGACCGGGCGCTGTGGGCGCCAATCCTGGGCGGCACCGTCGTGTTCTTCGTCTTCAGCCAGCTGGAGTCGATGGTGCCGCTGCTCATCCGTGGGGAGACCGGGGTGGATGCGGCCCGACTCTTCGCCGGGCTGCTCATCGCGAACGCCGTCCTCGCCCTGGCGCTGCAGCCAGTCGTCGACGCAGTGTCCCGCACGTGGGACCACCCCACCCTGCTGACCGTCGGCGCGCTGGGTTTCGCCACGGCGATCGCCTCCTTCGCCCTGGTCGGGGACTCCCTGGCCTGGTTGTTCGTCGGGATCGTCTGCTGGACCGTCGGGGAGGCGGTGCTGCTCCCGATGCCGGACATGGCCATCCACCAGCTGGCTCCGGCGCACGCCAAGGGTGCCTACTTCGGGTTGTCCGAGCTGCGCTACGCCGGCTTCTTCCTCGGTCCATTGACCGGTGGGTTGCTGCTGGGCCGCGCGGGAGACCTGGGGGCGACGGTCACGGCCGGCTGGGTCGCGGTGATGGTCGCGGCACCCGTCCTCGGCGCGATCCTGCTGCGGACCAGCCACGCATCCGCCGGGTCCGACCTGGATCCACCCGGGGACGACGCCGGACCCGGGCGGGCCGCGGAGACCCGGCAGGACGTGGAGGTCGGTCATGCCTGAGGTCACCGGTGACACCGGACGACCCGGCGCGATCGTCGTGGTGCACCGCATCCCGGCCGCCGTCACCCCGCTCGGCACCTGGCTGGCCGAGATCGCCGACCGGGTCGTCCTGGTCACCGCCCGCGCGTGCGTCGAGGGCTACCAGGGCACCGTCGGGGAGGTGATCGGTGTGGACGACTACGCCGACACCGCGGAGCTGGACCAAGCCCTGGAGACCATCGTGGCCCGGCGCCCCATCGCCGCCCTGGTCTGCGGCACGGAGGACGACCTGCTCCGGGTAGCCGCGGCACGGGAGCGGCACGGCCTCCCCGGCCCAGGCACGGCGGCGGCCCGCGTGGTCACCGACAAGCTGCTGATGAAGCAGGCGGTGGCCGGGGCCGTGCCGCTGCCGGACTACACGGCCGACCGTGGCGCGGTGGACGACCTCGTCGAGCGGGTCGGGTTCCCGCTGGTCGTCAAGCCCCGGCGCAGCTGGGGGTCCCGGGGGGTCCACGTCGTCCGCACCCGGGCGGAACTGCAGCAGGCGCTGGCCGGGCGTCCGGCCGACGACCTGTTGGTCGAGCAGTTCGTCACCGGGGAGCTCTGCCACGTGGACGGGTTCGCCGTCGACGGTCAGGTGGTCTCGGCCGTCCCCAGCCGGTACCTCAACGACTGCCTGACCTTCCAGGACCAGACGGGCACCCCGCTGGGCAGCGTCCAGCTCGACCCCGACGACCCCGCGCACCAGGTGCTCCGGGAGGCCACCGTGGCCGTGGTCGGTGCCCTGCCCCCGGGTCCGCTGGCGCCCTTCCACCTCGAGCTCTTCCTGGATCGGGCCGCCGGGGCGGTGGTGTTCTGCGAGATCGCCGGCCGCCTGGGTGGCGGGCACGTGATGGAGACCTTGGCCGACCGGTTGGGGCGCAACCCGGTGGAGATCTGGTACCGGGCGCAGGCGGGCCTGCTCGATCCACCGCCACCGCACCTCCGTCCCGGGGCGGCAGGCTTCCTGCTCGTCCCGCCCCGGGTCGGCACGCTGGTCGGCGTCTGCACGGACGACGTCCCCGAGTGGGTGGCCGGCTTCGCCCTCCACGTGCAACCCCCCGCCACCTTCGACGGCGCCGGGGCCAGCACCGACTCGCTGTTCGACTTCGTGGTCCTGGGGTCCGACGCCGCCGAGGTCACCGGCCGACTGGAGGAGTGCAGCCGGTTGGCCGCCACCATGACGCGGTGGGCGGCATGAACGACTACGCCTTCGGCGGCACCCACGTGCTCTGCGACGTCACCGGCATCGACCCGGACGTCGCACGGGACTCCGCCCGGGTGGTGCAGGCCATCAGCGCCGGCATCGGGGCCTCGGGCGCCACGATCTGCAACCTGCAGGTCAAGGACTTCCAGCCCTCCGGGGTCACGGCGTTGTGGCTGCTGTCGGAGTCGCACGTCTCGGTGCACACCTACCCCGAGGACGGCGCGCTGTTCCTGGACGCCTTCACCTGCGGTGAGCGCTGCCGGCCCGAGCGGATCGCCGACGCCCTGGTGGCGGCGCTCGGGCCGTGCGAGCACCGCACCAGCGTGCTGCGCCGGGGGGTGGGTCGGGTCGCGGTGGCGTCCCAGCCGGTCCTGCCCCGAGCCGATCTGGCCCGCGGCGCCCCCGGCCTGCTGCTGTCCACACCCCGCTGACACCACCCCGCTCGCTGGGCCCGCATCCCGAGTGCCCGGCACCCCCGCCCGCCCGCATCCCCGGAGGAGCACGTCATGGCCACGACCACGGCGACGCACTCGCCACCCGCATCCGCGATCCCCGCCAGCCCCCCGCTGACCCGCGAGGCGCCCGACGCTGCGGAGGTGGAGGACGCCGTCCGCAGCTGGGCGTCCGATCCCGCCCGACCCCCGGGTTTCCCCTACCGCCCGTTGTTGGACCTGACCCGCCGCACCGGCCGGAATCAGCTGCCGCTGGGCCTGCAGGCCGCCCTCCGGTCGGCGCGCACCGCGCTGCCTGTCGGGTCCGGTGGCGCCGAGGCCGACCCCGAGCAGCTGCTGCTGCGGGCCTGGCTGCCGATGGCCTCCGATGTCGGTGAAGGTGACTACGACTCCTACGTCGGCGCCGCCGTGCTCGCCACGCTGCACGAGCAGCACCGGTCGTGGTCGCGCAGCGAGGTGCTGGACACCACCCTGGTGGCGCTGCTGGCCGACCTCGTGGTCGGGGAGTGCGCCCAGCTGGATGACACCGAGCCCGACCGCGAGCGACAGCGTCGGCTGCGCGCGGTCGGCGCGGCGCTGGCCGGCTCGGCGCACCTGGCCCCCCGGGCCCGCAACGCCCCGCCCGGCTGGCTCGGTGGGGGCCGGACCTGTGCGGCGGAGGCCATCGAGGACGTGGTGCACCGGGCCCAGGGGCTGGCCGCAGCGGTGCGCCGGGGAACCGACCCGGCCACCACCACCGCCGTCCGGTGCAGCTTCCTGCCCACCACCACCGTCCCCGACGAGCTCATGTTCATCCGCACGATCCAGCTCTTCGAATGCCTGTACCAGCAGGTGGAGCGGGGGCTCGACGCCGCCATCGAGGCTGCTGCGGGGCACCGGCCCGAGGCCGCCGCGGCCGAACTGGCCGGTGCCACCAGCAGGATGTCGGCCTCCCCGCTGCTGTACCGCATCGTCACGACCATGCCGCGGGAGGCGTTCGCCGTCATCCGGGACGCCACCCACGGGCGCAGTGCCCTGCAGTCGCGTGCCTTCCGGCGGGTGGAGCAGCTGTGCGCGCATCCCTGCCTGACCGCCGGCCACCCGGTGGTGCGCGCCGGGGTCGTCGAGCTCGACCAGGTCTGGACGGCGATGAAGCGCACCCACTGGGGCATCGCGCTGAAGATCATCGGGAGGGTCCCTGGAACCGGTGGCACCAGCGGTGCCGACTTCCTGCGCGAGCGGGCCGATCGCTCGCTGCTCCCCGAGGGGGCGGCGGCGTGATGGACGCGCTGGGACCGATGGCGCTGCGGGCCCGGCCGCCGGCCGCCGAGGCCCCTCGGCCCCCCGCGGGGGTCGGCGCGGCCGACTACGCCGCCGCGCGTGCCAGCGTCATGGGCCACGTGGTGTCCCAGACCGTGGTCGCGGTCGTCCAGGCCGGGGTCATCGACGCGCTGGCCGCTGGAGCCCGCAGCATCGCGGAGCTCGCCACCGGGTGCGCAGTCGATGCCGACGCACTGCGTCGGATGCTGGTGGTGGTGGCCGGCGAGCAACTGGTGGACGTCGATCCCCTCGCGGACTCGGTGACGCTGACCCCGCGGGGCGCGCTGTTCCGCACCGACACCCCCGGTTCGCTGCGGCACCTGTGCGACCTCATGGACGCCGAGGCCTTCACCTGCTGGTCGGCCGCCGGTCATGCGCTGCGCACCGGCCGGTCCGGTTTCGAGGCGCTGGCCGGGAAGCCGTTCTTCGACTGGCTGGCCGGCCAGCCGATCGCCGCCGAACGGTTCGACCGCGCCCAGGCCGGGCTGGTCGCCCGCCGCCTGCTCCCGCTGCTGGAGCTGGACTGGTCAGCGGTCGGTTCGGTCGTCGACGTGGGCGCCGGCGACGGTTCGCTGCTGCGGGCACTCCTGACCCGGCACCCGCACCTGACCGGCACCGCGCTGGACCGCCCCGACGCCGCGGCCCGGGCAAAGCAGTCACTGGCCGCGGCCGGCCTGACGGACCGGTCGTCGGCGGTCACCGGGGACTTCTTCACCGCCGTCCCGCCCGGGGCCGACGTCTACCTGCTGGCCCAGGTGCTGCACGACTGGCCCGACGGGGATGCTGTGGCGATCCTGCGCACCGTGCGTGCGGCGCTGGGTCCCCGGTCGCGTCTGCTCATCCTCGAGCAGGTCGTCCCCGACGGGACGGCCCCGCACCCCGCACGGCTGCTGGACCTGCACATGCTGGTGCTGCTGGGCGGGCGGGAGCGCACCCTGGCGGACTGGACCGGGCTGCTGCAGGCCGCCGACCTGCAGCTGACCGAGGTCCGGGCCGGCGACCGCGCGACCGTGCTGGAGGCTCGCCTGCCCTGATCGCCCGCCGCGCCCGGCGGTCAGGCCGGACTGACGATCCCGCGCGGGTCGTGCACCGCCCGTCCGGCGACCAGGGTGGCCAGCACGACGACGTCCTCCCCCGCTGGGGAGGACGCGCCGGGCCGGCGGTCCAGGACTGCCAGGTCCGCGGCGGCCCCGGGACGCAGCACCCCGCTGTCGTCGGTGCCACAGGCCCGGGCGGAGCCCGCGGTCAGGGCGCGCAGCCACACGTCCGGTCCGAGCGCCTGGGCCGGGTCCAGCGGGGGCCCGGCATCCTCGGCAGCCAGCCAGGGCGCGCTGCGCAGACACGCGGTGCGCGTCACGCCGACCTCCAGCGCACGCCACGGATCGGGGTCGCTCACCGGCCAGTCGCTCCCCACGGCGAGCTCCGCCCCGGCCCGGACGAGGTCCCCGAACGGGTACTGCGCGGCGTACGCGGCCGCCCCCAGCACGGGCTCGACCTGCGCCCGGCCCTGCCGGGTGTCGCACGCCCACAGCGGTTGCACCACGGGCACGACCCCCAGGGCTGCCAGCCGCGGCACGTCGTCGGGGTGCACGACCTGCAGGTGCGCGAGCTGGTGACCGCCACCGGGACCGTGCCGGTCGGCCGCCCCGGCCACCGCGTCCAGGGCGGCGCGCACCGCCCGGTCGCCGACGGTGTGCAGGTGCGCCCGGAAGCCCGCCCCCTGGAGCAGGGTCAGCACCGCCGCCAGCTCGCCGGGGGGCCAGAGCACCTCGGGTGCGGCAGGCCGATCCGGCGCAGGCAGCAGTGCCGCGGTGCCGTGCTCGCAGACGCCGTCCACGAACACCTTGACCCGGTCCGCACGCAGCCCGGCCGCCTCGGCCGCCACCCGCCGGTCCCGCAGCTCGCCCAGCTGCTCGCCCCCCCGCCCGGGATCCCAGCGCAGGGCCAGGGTGATCCGCGCGGTCCGGGCCCCGTCGGCCACCAGCCGCAGGTACCCCGGCAGCGCATCCGGGAGGCCGAGTCCGGGACCCACCAGCGCGTCCTGCCAGCCCACCACACCCACCGAGTGCAGCCGCTCCTGGGCGAACTGCAGAGCCTGCGACAGGGCGGCGTCGCCGGGAAGGGGGGCAGCCGCCGCGACCTGCTCGACGGTGGCCTCGGTCAACCGCCGGTCCGTGGTCGACGGGTCGAACCCCGCCGCCCGCAGTGCGGCGGCATTGGCCCACCCGCCGTGCAGGTCGCTGTCCAGCAGCAGGGTCGGGCGATCCGCTGCGGCTGCGAGGACATCGGCGCCGTGCTGGGCGAGCAGCGGGTCCAGGCCGCCACCCAGCAGCCACTCCCCCGGTGTCAGCTGCTGGACCCGGGCCCGGACGAGCGCCCGGGCCTCGTCGCGCTCCGTGCTGGCCGACAGGTCGCAACGGGCGGCCTGCAGCCCGGCCGCCACGGGATGGACGTGGGCGTCGTGCACGCCCGGCACGACCACGGCACCGGCCACGTCGTGCCGGGACACCCCGGGGGGCACCGGGAGACCGTCGCCCACACCGACCACCCTCCCGCCGGCCAGCAGGAGGACGCCGCGGCCCACCGCCCCACCAGGCAGGGTTGCTCCGGTCACCGCCATCGGTGCGGAGGGGGTCACGGAAGGGGTCACAGCCAGCCGCGCTCCACGGCCCGCACCCCGGCCTGGAACCGGCTCTCGGCGCCCAGCTTGGCCAGCAGTTGGGTGACGTGCCGGCGGAACGTGCGCTCGCTGACGGCCAGCCGCCGGGCTGCCAGGCCGTCGGGCACGCCCGAGCTGAGCATGGCCAGCAGCCGCAGCTCCATCTGGGTGGGCGCGGCGTCCTCGCCCTGGGCGGCGGACTCCAGCGGGCGTCCGCGGCGGAACAGCGTGTCGGCCAGGGCGGCCAGCCCCCCGACGAGCTGCGCCGAGGTGGTGGTGCAGGCGCCGACGCCCAGGTCCCGGTTGTCCAGCGGGACGACGGCCCGGCGGGCGTCGGACACGATCAGGCGGTGCGGCACGCCGTCGGCGAAGCGGACCTGCGCCCCACACTCGGCGATCTCGGCGGCATAGTCGGCGAACGACCGGTCGGCCAGGAATGCCTGGGGGTAGACCAGCCGCAGCTGCACACCCCGATCCATCAACGCCCGGTCGGCGGCGACCGAGGCCGCCAACCGGGAGGGCTCCGGCGGGGTCCCGGCGTGCAGGCTGGTCAGGCAGTGCGTGGTGACCCGGCCCAGCTCGCGCAGCAACGCCTCGATCTGCGCGCGCTCGGACACCACCTGCACCAGCGGCCGGAACGTCGCCCCAGCGTGCACCGCCATCTGCTCCCAGTCGGCACGGCTGCGCAGCAGGCCACTGGCATCCCCTGCGGCACTCACCGCGGCAGCGCCTGCCCGCCGCGGTCCGGCCATCTCATCTCGCGCTCGGCCTGGCTGAGGAAGGACTGCCCGTCGCCGAGGTCATGGCACGATCCTGGCAGGGCCGTCCGACGACCCTCAAGGCATGACCCGGTGACGATCTGGTGTCTCGTCCGAGGGGGCCGGCCATCCTTGTTCGCACATTGCCAACAAGTGCGAATAAGATGACTCCATGCCCTCGGAAAGGTGGCCACCGGTTGGCGCCCGGGAGGTGGCCTGGCGGCCCAGCCTGCCCGACGACGTCGTGCCCCGTGCCGTGCGAGCGCGCCACATCGGCCCCTACCGCGCCGCCATCGTCCCGCGGATCGCCGACCTGACCCTCGCCCTCGACCCGACGGTGCAGGCCGCGGCAGCCGACGCAGCCGTCGAGATCGCCCGCTTCGACGAGCGCACGGGCCAGGACCTCACCGCGTTCGCGGCGATCCTGCTGCGCACCGAGTCGGCGTCCTCCTCCCGGATCGAGCAGCTCACCTCCGGCGCCAGGGCGATCGCGGTCGCCGAGCTCGGCGGACCTTCCACGCGAAACGCCGAGGCCGTCGTCGGGAACGTGCACGCCATGCAGGCCGCCCTCGATCTGGCCGCCGAACCCTCAGCCGAGTCGATCCTGGCCATGCACGACGCCCTGATGCGCGACACCGAGCCGCGCATCGCCGGGCGCTGGCGCACCGAGCAGGTGTGGATCGGGGGCGACTCCTACGGTCCGCACGGTGCCGAGTACGTCGCGCCGGTCGCCGACGACGTGCCCGGCCTCGTCACCGATCTCGTGCGCTTCGCCCTTCGCACCGACCTGCCCGCGCTGGCGCTGGCCGCCCTGGCACACGCCCAGTTCGAGACCATCCACCCCTTCCCCGACGGCAACGGCCGGGTCGGCCGCGCCCTGGTGCACGCGCTGCTCCGGCACCACGGCGTCACCCGGTCGGTCACCGTGCCCGTCTCCGCCGGGCTGCTCACCGATGTCGACGGGTACTTCGCCGCCCTGACCGCCTACCGGGACGGCGACCCGAACCCCGTCGTCACCGCGTTCACCGACGGCACCCTGGCCGCCCTCACCAACGCGAGCGCACTGGTCGCGGAGCTGCGTGCGATCCGGGCCGGTTGGCAGGACACGGTCCGGGCCCGCGCCGGTGCCGGCGCCTGGCGGGTGGCCGACCTGCTGGTGCGCCAGCCGGTGCTGGACTCCCCCACCGTCGCCCGCGAGCTCGGGGTGCCGGTGCAGAACGCCGTGCGGGTGCTGGCGCCGCTCCTCGAGGCTGGTGTGCTGACCGAGTTCACCGGCCGGCGACGCAACCGGATGTGGCAGGCACGCGAGGTGCTCGACGCGCTGGATGCGTTCGCGGCCCGGGCCGGTCGGCGGTCGGTGGGCTGACGGTCCCGTCCGGGTCGGCGCGGAGAGCGTGGCTACGCGCGCATGCGCTGCGACAGGACCGGAGGGCGGTCGGGACGCCGCTGTCCTGAGACCGCCGAACACGACTCCCCGGGTCGCCGGGCCACGATCGATGAGATGTTGCCGCAGGACAGGTCACCCACGATCGACCGACCACCACCCGAGGGAGCCCCCATGTCGCGCGTCCGCGTCCACAACTTCACGATCTCGCTCGACGGCTTCGGCACCGGTGAGGGGCAGGCCCTGGACACGCCGTTCGGCCACGCCGGGCACCGGCTGCACGACTGGATGTTCGCCACCCGGTTCGGCCATCGTGAGGTCCTCGGCGAGCCGGGCGGCACCGAGGGGGTCGACAACGCCCTCGCCGACCGGTTCGCACCCGGGATCGGCGCGGAGATCATGGGCGCCAACAAGTTCGGCCCCCCGGGGTGGCAGGACGACCCGGAGTGGCGCGGCTGGTGGGGCGAGAACCCGCCGTTCCACACGCCCACCTACGTACTGACCCACCGCCCGCGGCCGGCGCTGGAGATGGCCGGCGGCACGACGTTCCACTTCCTGGACGCCGCACCGGCCGACGCACTCCAGGTCGCCCGCGACGCAGCCGACGGTGGGGACGTCCGGATCGGCGGGGGCCCCACCGTGGTGACCGCGTTCCTCGCCGCCGGGCTGGTGGACCACCTGCACGTCGTGCAGGTACCGATCCTGCTGGGCCGCGGCGTCCGGTTGTGGGACGGACTGGAGGCGTTGGAGCAGCAGTACGACGTGGAGGTGATCTCCACGCCCAGCGGGGTCACCCACCTCACGTTCACCCGCTGACGGGTACCGCCCGCTGGATCCGCGGCGTCGCCACGGATCCAGCGGGCGGGCCCGCGACGGTCAGCTGTAGACCAGCGCCTCGTCGGCGAGGTCGGCGGCCGGCAGGTCGTCCTTCTCCACCGCGTGCTCCTGCAACCCGATCCACGGCTCGTGGTCGCCCTGCTTGGGCATCAGGTCCATCGAGCGGGCCAGGTAGCCGGGGTTGAAGTTGGCCGGGTCCACCCAGGGGCTCAGCTTCATGTCGGCCTCGGCCTCGGGCAGGGTCGGCGTCACCACCGTCGCGCCCTGCTCGGCCATGTGGTCGAACAGCCGGCAGACGAAGTCGCTGATCAGGTCGGCCCGCAGCGTCCAGCTGTGCCGGAAGTAGCCGAACACGTAGACCAGGTTCGGCAGCCCGGTGAACATCATCCCGCGGTAGGTCACCGTGTCGGCGAAGTCGACCGGCTTCTGGTCGACGGCGAAGGCGATGTCGCCGAAGACGGCCAGGTCGAAGCCGGTCGCGGTGACCACGATGTCGGCTTCCAGCTTCTCCCCCGACGCCAGCTGGATGCCGTCCTCGGTGAAGGTCTCGATGGTGTCGGTGACCACCGAGGCGCTGCCGTTGCGCAGGGCGTCGAACATGTCGCCGTCGGGCAGCACGGCGATGCGCTGCTGCCACGGCCGGTAGGTGGGGTTGAAGTGCTTGTCGATGTCCATGTCCTCGGGCAGCAGCGGCCGCATCGACTCGATGAGGAAGGTGCGCAGGTCGTCGGGCTGCTCGAAGGACATCCGGGTCAGCTCGTTCATCTCGGTGATGTAGGCCCGCCGCAGGATCTCGTGCGTCCACTCCTCGGGGGTGTCCAGCGCCCGCAGCGTCGTCGCCAGCTCGTGGGTCTTGGGCCGGGCGAAGAAGAACGTCGGGGACCGCTGCAGCATCGTCACGTGCTTGGCGCGTGCTGGCGATGGCTGGGATCAGGGTGGCCGCGGTGGCGCCCGAGCCGATCACGACGACCCGCTTGCCGGTGTAGTCCAGGTCCTCGGGCCAGGTCTGCGGGTGCACCACCCGGCCGGCGAACTGGTCCATCCCGGGCCACTCGGGGGTGTAGCCCTGGTCGTGCCGGTAGTAGCCCGGACACATCCAGAGGAAGTCCGTGGTCAGCACGCGCTCGGAACCCGCGGCGGTGTCGGTCACGTGGACCGTCCAGCGCCTGTCCTCGCTCGACCAGTTCGCCGCGGTCACCCGCTGCTGGTAGTGGATCTTCGGGGTCAGCCCGTTCTCCTCCACCACCTCGTCCAGGTAGGCCAGGATCTCCGCCGAGGTGGCGATCGACGGCCCGCGCCAGGGCTTGAACCGGTACCCGAAGGTGAACAGGTCACTGTCCGAGCGGGCCCCGGGGTAGCGGTGCGTCCACCACGTGCCGCCCTTCTCCGGGAGGGCGTCCAGGACGGTGAAGCTGCGGTCCGGGAACGCTCCTTGAGGTGGTAGGCAGCGCCGATCCCGGAGATGCCCGCGCCCACGATCAGGACGTCGACGTGCTCGGTGGAACCGGTGTCTGGCGCTGCCTGCGCCGGCTCGGTGATGGTCATGCGTGGTGTCCCCCTCGGCTGTGGCCCTCCCGCCGTCGTCGGCCGGGCCTCGGATGTGATCCAGCTCGCAACCTGCCCCTGCTCGGCGTTCCTGTCCACCCCTGGTCGGGGGGTCCTGGCGGGCGCGCTCCCGATCCGGGGTGCACTGCCGGTCGCGTCCACCGGCCGCCTAGGCCCTGGACACCGTCGAGGTCGGGGACATCCCGGGTGGCCCTGCAGGAGTGCACACAGCTCGAGCCGCCGCTGAGCTGCTGGATCGACCTCGCGCCGGTCCGGGTGGGTACGCACCGGGTGCCCCACGAGCTGCCGAACCGCGCGTCCGGTGGAATCGCCCAGGAGCGGTCATCGGCAGCCCTCAGCCGATCAGCACCGCCCACTCCCGCACCCGCTCCACGACGTGCGCCGGCATCGGGACGTCGACGAACACCTCGGCGAGCTCGTAGTAGCCCTCCCGCGCCGTCCGGGAAGTGACGAAGGCCTGGGCGCAGGAGTGGCGTCTCGGCGCCTCGCGCCGGCGATGCTCAGGCCCTTCCCTCCGAAAGCTCACTGGTCTAACTTCTGCGCATGCACTCGTCGGACCAGTCGGGCCAGCGCCGCTACCTGGCCGTGGCACAGGCGCTGCTGGCCGACATCACGGGCGGCCGCTACGGGTCCGGAGACCGCCTCCCGGCCGACCGGCAGCTGGCCGAGACCTTCGGGGTCTCCCGGGCCACGGCCCGCGAGGCGCAGTTGGTCCTGGAGGTCATCGGCGCCGTGGAGGTCCGACACGGGGACGGGGCGTTCGTGCGCTGGCCGCTAGCCCAGGTCGGCGGGGTGGACGGCTCCCCCCTGGACGCGCCACCCCGCGAACTGATCGAGACCCGGCGCTGCATCGAGCCGGTCGTCGCTCGCCTGGCGGCGACCCGCATCTCCACCGACGCCCTCGCCGAGCTGCGCCGGAACGTCGATGAGGCCACCGAGATGGTCGACGACGACGCCGCGCTTCCCCGCTTCATGGAGGTCGGCCTGCTCTTCCACGCCGAGCTGGCACCCGGCTGCGGAAACGCGATGCTCGCCGACATCGTGTCCCAGCTGGTCAACGCCGAGCTGCACCCCCTGTGGGCGCTGATCAACCAGCAGGCGATGGCCACCAAGTCCGCTCGCCACGGACAGCTGCGCGAGCACCGCGACGTGCTCGACGCGATCGCCGCCGGCGACCCCGCTCGGGCCGAGCAGGTCATGACCGCGCACCTGCAGAGCCTCGACACCGCGATCTTCCACCCGCAGAACCTCCAGAACGCAGGCGACTGACCGCCCACCCTCCCGCGAAAGGCATCACCCGTGAGCGAGCTCCCCCCGGCCGACCTGGTCATCCACGGCGGCACCATCGTCAACGCCGGCGGTTCCTCCCCAGCCACCGTGGTGGTGCGGGACGGCCGCATCGAGGCCGTGCTCGCCCCCGACGTCCCCCTCCCGGCCCATGCCCGCGCCATCGACGCCACCGGCGCCCTGGTGCTGCCCGGCGGGGTCGACCCGCACTGCCACATCGGCCAGCGACTGGGCGACTACGCCGCACTCGACGACTACGAGCAGGCCTCGGTCGCGGCCTTGTGGGGTGGCACGACCACCGTCGTGGACTTCGCCATCCCGGACCCGGGCCAGACACCCCTGGCCGCCATCCACGAGCGCCGCAAGCTCGCCGACATCTCCCGGTGCGACACCGCTCTGCACGGATGTGTCATCGAGTGGGACGACAGCACCCGCGAGCAAATCGCCGACATGGCCGGCCTCGGCGTGCGCACGATCAAGCTCTTCACCACCTACCGCGACGTGGTCATGGCCGGCCCGGACACCATCCTGGAGGTGCTGCGCACCCTGCACGCCCAAGGCGGCCTGGCTTACGTGCACGCGGAGGCCAACCACGTCATCGAGGACG
The DNA here is from genome assembly GCA_963759905.1 of uncultured Actinomycetota bacterium. Taxonomy (GTDB): domain Bacteria; phylum Actinomycetota; class Actinomycetes; order Mycobacteriales; family Geodermatophilaceae; genus Klenkia. Next base: position 962,462 of record CAVXBD010000003.1, on the reverse strand, counting down.
CCCAAGGCCTGGCCGCGGCCGACGCCCACGCCGACGCCGCGCATCACGACGGCACCCGTCCCGAGCTGGCCGAGGCTGCCGCCGTCGCCCAGGTCCTCGCCACCGCTGAACACGTCGATGCACCCGTGTACTTCGTGCACCAGACCACCGCCGAGGCCGTGGATCTGGTCCGGGACGCCCGCCGGCGCGGTGTTCGTGCCTACACCGAGACATGCCCCCACTACCTGACCCTGGACTCCGAGGTGTACCGCGGGGAGCACCCGGAGCGCTTCGTCTGCTGCCCCCCGCTGCGGGATGCGGCCACGGTCGCCGACCTGCGGTCGCGCGCGCTGGTCGGCGACGTCGACTCCCTGGGCTCGGACAACTGCTGCTATGACACCGCCCAGAAGCTCGAGCACCGCGATGACGTGCGGCTCATGCCCAACGGTCTGCCCGGTGTGGAGACCCGGTTGCCGGTCACCTGGACCGCTCTCGTCGAGGAGCAGGGAATGCCGGTAGAGCGGTTCGTCGCCATGTTCTCCACCAACCCCGCGCGCCTGAACGGCCTGGCGGGCAAGGGCGTGATCACCCCGGGTGCCGATGCTGACCTCGTCGTCATCGACCCGGCGGTCCGCCGCGAGGTGCGCGCAGCCGATCTGCACATGCCCACCGACTACAGCCCGTACGAGGGCGCCCAGCTCACCGGGTGGCCCTCAGCTGTCGTCTGCGCCGGTCGCGTCGTCGTCGACGCCGAGGGGTTCCACGACCCCGGGCCGATCGGGCGCCCCCTGCACGCCCAGCCGCTGTCCGAGCACCTGCTCACCTGAACGGCCGCTGACGGCGCGCCTGTCCCTGCGCGCAGCACGCCCCGCACCTCGCACAGCAGCGCGATCCGCCACCGCGCCGGTTTGTCTCGGCTCCACCCCCGTCTCCCGTCCCTGCCGGGCCCTGTAGGGGATCGTCTCCGCGAACAGGAGCACCATGACCACAGCCCCGCCGCCTCCCTCGTCCGACACCGCAGACGCCGAACGGCTGCGCGTGCGGGCGATGCGCGAACTCGCCGACGCGCTGGACAAGATCCCGTTCCGGCGGGCGCACGTGTTCATCCTCGTGCTAGTCGCCCTCGGTGCTCTCTTCGACGCGATCGAGCAGTACAACGTGGGTCTGGCAGCACCACGAATCGCTGCCCAGTGGGAGCTGTCCGGCGCCCAGGTGGGTCTGCTGACCACGCTGACGTTCTCCGGGATGGCGCTCGGCTCGCTGATCGCCGGCGTCACCGGTGACCGCTACGGCCGACGCGTGACCTACATGTACAACCTCGCGCTGTACACGCTCGGCGCCCTGCTGGCAGCGTTCGCACCGGACATCACCGTGCTGCTCATCGCCCGGTTCATCGTGGGGATCGGGCTGGGCGGCGAGCTGAACACCGGCCTGACGCTGGTCGCCGAGCTGATGCCTACCAAGTTCCGTGGTGCGGCCGTGGCGACGGTCAACGTGGCCGCCGGTGGCCTCGGGATCTTCGCCTCCTCAGCGCTCGCCGCGTTCCTGCTCGGGCCGATGGAGAGCGCCCTGGGCGGACCGGAAACCGCTTGGCGCTGGCTGCTCGGGGTGCTGGCACTGCCGGCACTGCTGGTCTTCGTCTACCGCTGGTTCCTGCCCGAGTCCCCGCGCTACCTACTCGTCGAAGGCAAGGTCGGTGAGGCCAACGCAGTGCTCAGCCGGCTGGCTGCCAACCGCCTGCGACCCACCCGGGGCATGACCATCACCCCCTACGTCACCGTGGTCGAGGGTGCCCGGCTCCCGCGGCAGCGGGTGCGGCTGGCCGAGATCTTCCAGGGCCAGCTGGCCCGCCGGACACTGGTCATCTGGGTGGTGTCGGCGATGACGTTCGGCGCACAGGTGACCATCACCGTCTTCATGCCGACTGTCCTGGTATCCCGCGGCTACGACGTGGCCGCGTCGCTGACGTACACCACGATCATCAACATCGGTGGTCTCGTCGGTGCGGTGCTCGCCAGCGTCTTCGGATACCGGTTCAAGCGCCGGATCATCCTCAGCTATGGCGCGGCGGTGGCGGTCGTCGTAGCACTGGCCTTCGGCAACGCCAACGGACTGGGCATGATCATCGCCCTCGGAGGTGCGCTGCAGCTGATGTTCATCCTGCTCAACACCACCACGTGGGTGTGGGCCCCGGAACTCTACCCAACCCGGGTGCGGGCCTTCGGTACCGGGGCCTCGGTCACCGTCGCCCTCGTCGCAGCGTCGCTGATCCCGCTGCTGGGTGGGATCATCTTCGACGCTGCCGGCGCGGTGGGGATGTTCGTGATGGTCGGTGTCATGTACGCCGTGATGGCTATCGCGGTCCGGTTCGGCCCCGAGACTCTCGGGCTGTCGCTGGAGGACGTGAGCGAGGCCCTGGACGCTCCGTCCGCGGCATCGAACCTGTCGCATGCCGGCGCCGAGCGAGGCGCGACCGACTGATCCCAGCCCCGCTGCACCGGCCCGACAACGCAACCGGCCAGACCCGTCGAGGGTCTGGCCGGTTGTGGCGTCCGGAGGGTGAAGTCGGGGCCTAGCACTCCTCAGCCAATCAGCACCGCCCACTCCCGCACCCGCTCCACGACGTGCGCCGGCATCGGGACGTCGACGAACAGCTCGGCGAGCTCGTAGTAGCCCTCCCGCGCCGTCCGGGCGGTGACGATGGCCTGGGCGCAGGAGATGTCGATGCCACACGCCCGGGCGATGGCCGTCGCGGGCGCGGCGTTCACATCCACCAGCCCGCCGTCGTCGTAGTCGCGGGACAGGTCGGGGCGGCCGATGCGCAGCGCACGGGCGAGCCCCGGATCGGCCGCCGCGAGGGTCCGTGCCCTGTCCCGGCGCGCCCGGTTATCCAGCGCACGCGCGACGGCGGGGTCGTCGCTCAGCGGCCGGGGGCCGTCCAGCCCGAACACCTCGCGGCGGGGGCGCTGCAGCACCAGGCTGGCCGAGACCATCAGCCCCAGCGCCAGGATCCCCGAGTGGTTCGTCGTCGCCGGCGCGGTGTCGCCGACGTGCCCGGCGTCGGACAGCCCTGCGAGCAGCAGGCCCGAACCCGCGGTGTAGGCGCCCGCCAGGGCCAGCAGCGACCGCCGACGCAGCCTGCTCCAGGCGTGCCACACCGGAACCGGCGACAGGATGCCCGCGGAGCCGATGATGACGACGAAGTACCACCCTCCGTCCAGGAAGCGCTCCTCCCGGGTCGGCGGAGGTCGCCGCGCGATCTCGATCGGCTGCACGCTGCTCGATGAGCTCATGACCTCGCCCCCATGGCCCTGTCGGACACCGGGAATGATACTCGCTAGTCTCATAACTGTCCTGGGTCGGCGAGTTCCGCCCACCCGGACGTAGCGAGGTGTGCGACCGCGCCCTCTCGCACTGTCGCTCGGGGGTGTCAGCAAGAACCTCGACGCACCAGCCACCGGGGCCGATCTGCCGTCGGCCGGAAGCGCCCGACGCGACTGGTCCCGCTCGATCCCGGGCCGTGCGCGGGCCCATCCTCGTGGTGACCACGGTTATCGCTTGTCGATACCATCGACAAGCGATACGATGCCGGACCATGACCGGTCCCGTGAAGCCCCTCCTCGGCCCCCGCTCGGCCGGGTTGGTGGGTGTCGTGCTGGTGCTCGTCGCCGTCGTCGCCGGGATCACCGCGGTCGTCGTCGCCGGCTGGGCGGTCGCCCGCCCCGATGCCGACATCGGGGTGACGCTCACCCACACGCGCGCCGCGCTGGAGGCTGTCCCGCTGCCGCCGGCGGCGTCCTTCTCGGGCGACAACCCCGTGCTGGGCCTGCACGTGCGGGACGTCCCGCTCGGGCTGCGTGCCCTGGCCCTGGCCGGCACCGTGCTGCTGGCGCTCTCGGTCGCGGCGGGGGCGCTGGCGCTCGCTCAGGTGTTGCGCACCATCCGCGCCGGGCGGCCCTTCGCCGCCCGCAACGCCACCTGGTGGGCTGTCGTCGCGGCTGCCGTCCTCGTCGGCGGGGGCCTGGTGCCGCTCGTCGACGACATCGCGGCGCTGGCCGTGCTGGACCGGCTGGGCCTCACCGAAGCGGGCACCCCGTTCGAGGTCGGGGTCACCGTGCCGCTGCTGCCGTTCCTCGTCACGGCCCTGGTGCTCGCCGTCGCCGAGGCCTTCCGCCGCGGCGCGGCGCTGACCGCCGATGTCGAGGGCCTTGTGTGAGCACCGACGAGGCCCCGCACCGGGTCAGCTGCCACCTGGACGAGCTGCTCGCCGCCCGCGGGATGACGCTGACCGCGCTGGCCGAGCAGGTCGGCGTCACGGTGGTCAACCTGTCGGTGCTGAAGAACGACCGGGCGCGCGCGATCCGGTTCTCCACCCTCACCGCGGTCTGCGACGCGCTGGGTTGCCAGCCCGGGGACCTGTTCTCGGTCGCTCCGGCTGCGGCGCCCAGCCCGGCTGCACGCTGACCACCCGGCTCACTCCTCGCCGATGTCCTCGTTCCACAGTTCCGGCGCCCGGGCGATGAACTCGGTCATCAACTGCACGCACTCGGGGTCGTCGAGCACCTGCACGTCCACCCCGCGGGAGCGCAGCAGGTCCTCCCCGCCCAGGAAGGTGCGGTTCTCCCCGATCACGACCCGGGGGATCTTGTAGAGCAGGATCGCGCCGGTGCACATGTCGCACGGCGACAGCGTGGTGACCATCGTTGCGCGGGCGTACACCGAGGCCGGCAACCGGCCGGCGGCCTCCAGGCAGTCGGTCTCCCCGTGCCGGATGGCGCTGCCCTGCTGCACCCGCCGGTTGTGCCCGACGGCGATCACCCGACCGTCGACGACGAGCGCCGCACCGATCGGCACCCCGCCCTCGTCCCGGCCGAGGCGGGCCTGGGCCACAGCGTGGGCGAGCTGCTCGGCCGGGGTGTGCACGGACATCGACAGGGACATGGAGGACCTCCAGGACGGATGGCGGGTTCAGGCGCAGGGGTGCAGGGGTGCAGGCGCAGGGGTTCAGGCGCGGCGGTAGGGGGTGAGGTAGGCGCCCGGGTAGCGGACGCCGCGGCCGCGCACGGCCAGGGCCGCGATGACGACGAGGTAGGGCAGCGCGATGAGCAGCTCGTTGGGCACCGACCCGAACGCAGGCGTGATGGCCAGCTGCAGCTGCAGCGCGTCGAACAGGCCGAACAGCAAGGCCCCGGCCACCACCGGCCAGACCTTCCAGCGGGCGAAGATGACCAGCGCGATGCTGATCCAGCCGCGTCCGCTGACGATGTCCAGGGTGAACGTGCCCAGCACCGACAGGGTCAGGAACGACCCGCCGAGGGCCATCAGCGCCCCGCCGGTGACCAGCGCCGCCCACCGGGTCGCCGGCACCGAGATGCCGGCGGCGTCGGCGGCCTCCGGGTTCTCCCCGACTGCGGTCAACCGCAGGCCCGCGCCGGTGGAGCGCAGCACCCACCACACCGCGGGGGTGAGCACCAGGAACGCCACGTAGGTCATCGGGTACTGCGCCAGCAGCCCGCCGTCGGCGAACAACCGCCCGAACTTGGCGGTCACCGTGCGCTCGCCACCACCGAACATCTGCCGGTTGGCGAAGTCGCTGGCCGCGACCAGCAGCAGCGTGGTGCCGATGCCGGCCACGTGCTGGTTGACCCCCAGGGTCACCGTCAGCAGCGCCATCAACGCCCCGGCCAGCGCACCCGCCACGACCGCGGCCAGCAACGCAAGGGTGAGCGATCCGGTCCGCGCGGCGACCAGGAACCCGACGAAGGCGCCGACGTACATCGTGCCCTCGATGCCGAGGTTCAGGACCCCGGCCCGCTCACCCAGCAGCGCGCCCAGCGCGCCGAACACCAGCGGCGTGGCGATCGTCAGCGTCGCGGCGAGCACGGCGACCAGCGGGAAGTCCACCGCTCAGCCCCCCACCGTCTGCAGCGGCCGGTCGGCCGCGGATCTGCTGCCAGGGTCCGGCGGCCGGGGGGCGCGGCGGACCAACCGGTAGCGGCGCACCGACAGGGCCGCCACCACGGTGAGCAGCAGCACCGACGTCAGCACCCCACCCATCTGGCTGGGCAGCTGCAGCGAGATGGAGGCGCTCTGCGCGCCCACCTGCACGTCGCCCAGCAGCAGCGCCACCGCCAGCACGCCCAGCGCGGACAACCCGCCCAGGGTGGCGACGACGACACCGGTGTAGCCGTACCCGGCGGCCAGGCTGCCGGTCAGCTGGTGCTGCACGCCCAGCACCTGGATGGCCCCACCCATGCCGGCCACCGCGCCGGAGACCAGCGCGCTGCGCCACTGCAGCACGCCCACCCGGATGCCGGAGAACCCTGCCGCGGCCGGTGACTGGCCGGCTGCCCGCAGCCGGACCCCGACAGGGGTGGCCCACAGGACCACCGCGGTGACCGCTACCAGCACCAGGCCCAGCAGCAGCCCGGCGTGCACCCGGGAGCCGAGCAGCGCGGGCAGCTCGTACCCGGCGCCGAACCGCGGCGGAGTCCGGGAAACCGGTCTCCGGGTTGCGCCACGGCCCGGTGAGCAGGCCCTGCAGCAGCAGCACCGCCACCGGATTGAGCAGCAGGGTGGTGACCACCTCGTCGATCCCGAACCGCCGGCGCAGCAGCGCCGGCAGGAACGCCCAGACCAGCCCGCCCAGCGCACCGGCCAGCACGCCCAGCGGCAGGGCCAGCACGGCCGGCAGGTCCGGGGCGGTGAACGCCATCGCCGTCGTCGCCATCGCCCCGGCCAGGAACTGGCCCTCGGCGCCGATGTTGTAGTAGCCCACCCGGAAGGCGATGGCCACCGCCAGCCCCGTGAAGATCAGCGGGGTGGCCGACAGCAGGACCTCGGCGATGCCGTTGGCCGTGGTCAGCGGGGTGAGGACGTAGCGCTCGAAGGCGGCCAGCGGCGCCGCCCCCGCCAGCCGGATGGGGCCGGCGGTCAGCGCGAGGGTGACCAGCACGGCCACGGCGACGGCGGCCGGCGCCAGCCAGCGGGGCTCGCGGGCCCGCAGCGCGAACCTCATGCCGCCCGCCCCGACCCGTGCCCGGTCATCAGCACCCCGAGCGCCTCCCGGGTGGCCTGGGCCGCGGGCACCTCACCCACCACCCGACCCCCGGAGAGCACCACGATCCGGTCGGCGATGCCGATCAGCTCGTCCAGGTCCTCGGACACCAGCAGCACCCCGCGGCCGGCCTCGCGCAGCGCTCGCAGCTGGGAGTACACGTACTCGCAGGCGCCCACGTCCAGCCCGCGGGTGGGCTGGGAGGCCACCAGCACGGTGGGGTCGCGCTCGATGGCCCGAGCCAGCAGCACCTTCTGCATGTTGCCCCCGGACAGCGAGCGGATCGGGTCACCCGGCGCGGCCCGGATGTCGAAGCGCTCGATCAGCGACTCCGCGTGCGCACGCACCCGGCGGCGGCTCAGGAACGGCCCGGTGCGGAACCGGTCCAGGTCCTCCAGCACCAGGTTCTGCTCCACGCTCATGCCCAGCACCACGCTGCCCCGGCGGTCCTCGGTCAACCGGCCCAGGCCGGCCCGCAGCCGGGCGGCGGGGTCCAGCCGGGTCACCTCGGTGTCCCCGACCCGGATGGTCCCGGCGCTGGCGGGGGTGGTGCCGCACAGCAGCGCGACCAGCTCGGTCTGCCCGTTGCCCGACACCCCGGCCACACCGACGATCTCCCCGGCCCGCACCGTCAGGTCGACGGCGTCCACCCGGGGACGGGGGTCACCGGCCAGCGTCAGGCCCTGCACCTGCAGGGCTGCGGGCCGGTCGGGGTCGACCGGGTGCGCAGGTGCGGGTGCAGCGGCGCCGTCCAGGCCGACCGCGGTGGCCAGGGCCTCGCCGTCCACCCCGGGGACCGGTTCGGTGGGCGTGCCAGCGGCACCCGGGGCCCCCACCATGAGGGCGGCGATCGCCACCGGGTCCAGCCCCTGGGCCGGCAGGTCGGCCACCAGCCGGCCGCGGCGCAGGATGCCGATCCGGTCGGCCAGGTCGACCACCTCGTGCAGCTTGTGCGAGATGAACACCACGGCCAGGCCCTGCGCGGTCAGCCGCCGGATGGAGGCGAAGAGCACCTCGACGTCGGCCGGGACGAGCACCGCGGTCGGCTCGTCGAGCACCAGCAGCCGGCAGTCCCCCAGCAGCGCCTTGAGGATCTCCACCCGCTGCCGCTCCCCCACCGACAGCCGCTCCACGACGGCGTCCGGGTCGACCGGTACACCGAGGCGCTGCGAGGCCTCCAGCACCCGCGCCCGGGCCGCCCTGCGGTCCACCCGGCCCAGCGACGAGCCGGCCAGCATCAGGTTCTCGGTGACCGTCATGGGTCCCACCAGGGAGAACTCCTGGGTGACCATGCCGATGCCAGCCGCCAGCGCATCGGCCGGCGAGCTCATCGTGACCGGCCGGCCGGCGATCCGGATCTCCCCGGCGTCGGCCCGGCTCAGGCCGTAGAGGATCCGGGTCAGGGTGGACTTGCCGGCCCCGTTCTCGCCCAGCAGGGCCAGCACCTCACCGGCATCCACCGACAGGTCGATGGCGTCGTTGGCGACCAGCGGGCCGAACCGCTTGGTGATCCCGCGGAGCTCGACCAGCGGGGTGGAGCGGGCCGGGGCGGACCCCGTGGCCCCGCTCCGGTCCGCTGCCGTCACTCCCCGACCGTGGTCGAGCCGGCCGGCTCGCTCTCGTCGACCGGGGTGACGAAGCTGCCGTCGAGCATCTCGGCCTGCCGGTCCTCCACCTTGGTGACCAGGTCGGCGGGGATCGGGAACGCCGTGGCGGTGTTGATCGGGGCCAGCGAGCTGCCACCGTTGACCAGGAACGAGTACTCGGCCAGGTTGGTGGCCTCGTAGCTGCCGTCGGCGACCGAGGCCACCACCGCCTCGATGGTGGGCCGCATGTCCCAGACCAGCGAGGACACCACGTGCTCGGGGGCCTGGTTCTTCTGGTCCACCATCATCCCGAACACCGGCAGGCCCTTCTCCTCGGCCGCGGCGATCACGCCGTCCCGCTCGGCGAACAGCACGTCGGCACCGCCGGCGATCGCCGCCTCGGCGGCCTGCTTGGCCGTCGCCGGGTCGAAGAAGGAGTTGATGAAGGACACCGTGACCGTGGCGGTCGGGTTGGTCTCCTGCGCACCGGCGGTGAACGCGTTGACGATGCGGTTGACCTCTGGAATGGGCATGGCACCCACCACGCCGATGGTGCCGGTCTCGGTCAGCCCACCGGCCATCATCCCGGCCAGGTACGCCGGGTCCTGCAGCCAGTTGTCGAAGACGCTGAAGTTGGGCGCCTGCTCCTCACCGCCGGACCCGAAGACGAACGCGGTGTCCGGGAAGTCCGCGGCCACCGCCCGCACCGCGTCCTCGGCGGCGAACGCGTCACCCACGATGATGTCGGGGTCGGAGGTGGCGATGATGTCCCGCAGCGCCCGCTCCATGTCGTCCGCGGTCGCCAGGTCGTCGACGTAGTCGTAGGAGATCTCGCCGTCGTCGGCGACGGCGGTGAGCGCGCGGTGGATCGCGCCGTCCCAGGGCTCCTCCAGCGGGGTGGCGAAGGCACCGAACACCGTGACGGTGTCCTCGCTCGCCGAACCCTGCCCGCTCTCGCTGCCGGTGGTACCGCCGCAGGCGGACAGCACCAGCGCGGCGGTGGCCAAGCCGGCGGCCAGTCCGGAGCGGCGGCGCCGGCTGGTGGTCGGCACGAGCGGGGACGTCGAAGACATGGCGATCTCTCCCTCTGTCGACCCCGGCGGTCGAGTGGGCAGGACACTAGGGCCGCGAGGTGACGCCATCCAAGGGACGGACCGTCATGTCGAGCCGGTGAACTGCGGACGTTCTGTACGGTCCCGTCGTGGCCTTCACGCTGGAGGACCTGCTGGAGCTCCCAGCGGTGCAGGGCGCCCGCCCGGAGCTGTCCGGTGCGGTGGACGCCGCGGGCCACCGGCTGGTCCGCTGGGTGCACACCAGCGAGATCTACGACATCGCGCCGCTGCTCAAGGGCGGTGAGGCACTGCTGACCACCGGGCTGGGTCTGGTGGCCCTGCCGGCCGAGGCGCACCGGGCCTACGCTGCCGCGCTGGCCCGGGTGGGGGTCACCGCGCTGCTGCTGGAGCTGGGCCGCAGCCTGCCGGCCGCGCCCCCGGCCCTGCTGGACGAGGCCGCCCGGGTCGGTCTGCCGGTGGTGCTGCTGCACGGCGTCGTCCCCTTCATCGAGGTCACCGAGGCGGCGCACGCCGCGATCCTGGGCGCCGAGATCGCCTCGCTGCGGGCGGTGGCCGCGCTGCGGACCGGCCTGGTGGCGGCAATGGCGGACGGTCCCGGGGTGGTCGGGCTGACCGGGGCGCTGTCCCAGTTGACGGGGCGATCGGCCACGGTCAGCACCGCCGCCGGTGAGCTGGTGGCCGGGTCGGGCGGGCCGGAGGACGACCCGCCCGGCCCGGGGATCGACATCGTCGTCGGTGGTTCGGCCTGGGGCCGGCTGACCCTGTCCGGCCCGACCGACGAACGCGCGCAGGCCGCCCTGGAGGCGGCCGCGCCGCTGATCGCGGTGGAGGTGCGGCGCTCCCCGTCCGGGGTCAGCGGCCGCCGGTTGTCAGCCGCGCAGCTGCTCGGGGACCTGCTCACCGGCCGGTACAGCTCGACCGGTGACCTCGCCGCCCGCGCGCTGGGCGTCGGGTTCGTCGTCCGGCCCGGGCAGGGCGTGCTGGGGTGCGCCGTGCGGCCGCGGTCCTACCGGAGCGCGCTGCCCGGCTGGGCGCAGACCGTGCAGGAGAGCGCCGCCCGGCACCTGGGTTCGTCGATCGTGGCCGAGCGCGGCGGTCAGGTGCTGCTGGGTGCCGCGGTCTCGCGCACCGGGCTGCGCCGGCAGCTGGCCGACCTGACCGCCGACCTGGGGGCCCAGCTCGGCGGCAGCGGCGGGGTGCTGGTCAGCGCCGGCCCGCTGGTGGAGGACATCCCCGGGCTGGCCGGCTCGCTGCAGGCCGCGCTGGACACCGCCGAGCTCGCCGCCCGGATGGCGCTGGCCGGGGACCTGGTGCTCACCGAGGATGTCGCGCTCTACCAGATGCTGCTGACCATGACCGACGACGCGACGCTCGAGCGGTTCACGTCCGCCCAGCTCGGGCCGCTGCTGGCGCACGACGCCCGGACCGGCGCCGGCCTGGTGACGACCCTGGACACCCTGTTCGTCGTCGGCCTGTCCAAGAGCCGGGCTGCCGAGGCACTGGGCATCCGCCGGCAGACGCTGTACGGCCGGCTCGAGCGCATCTCCCAGCTGCTCGGCGGGATCGACCTGGAGCAGCGCGAAGCCCGCACCGCCCTGGACCTGGCCCTGCTGTGCTGGCGGCTGCGGCTCAACGGCGGTCGGTCCGCGGCGGGCGCGCCACGCTGACCTGCCGCCGTCGCGGACCTGCGCATGCCATCGTGACCACCGCTGCGGAACCGCCGCATGCCCTCGTTCGTCGGAGAGCACATGCTCAAGCCTGCCGTCGCGGTCGCCCTCGGGCTCGGCCTCGCCCTCACCGGCTGCGGTACCGGCGGCAGCACGGACGGCTCGGGCAGCGGCAGCACCGGTGAGGTGGTGAACCTGCCCGACGACGGCGACGCGCTGGTGCTGCGGGTGGCCTACACCGGCGGCTTCGTCACCCCGGAGACCACCGTCAGCCGGCTGCCCCTGGTCAGCATCTACCGGGACGGCCGGGTGATCACCCAGGGCCCGGTGATCGCCATCTACCCCAGCCCCGCCTGGCCCAACGTGCAGGTCGGCCAGGTGGACGAGGACACCGTCTTCCGACTGGCCGGCGCCGCCGTGGACGCCGGCGTCACCGCCACCACCGACCTGGGTTCGCCGAACATCGCTGACGCCCCCTCCACCACGTTCACGCTGGTCACCGCCGAGCAGACCTTCGTGCGTGACGCCTACGCGCTCACCGAGGCCAGCAGCGGGCCCGGACCGATCGACGCCGGCTCCGGCATCACCGACGAGCAGCAGACCGCGCGCGCGGCCCTCGCCGACCTGATGGACCAGCTGACCTCGCTGGTCCCGGACACCACCGGTTACCAGCCGACCGCGGTGGCCGCGATCGCCGCCCCCTACGTGGAGCCCGACGGCGCCACGCTCGGCAACCGGCCCGCCGTCGCCTGGCCCGGCCCCGCGCTGCCCGGGGACCCGATCGGCCCCGGCATCGGCTGCGTGGTGGCCACCGCCGAGCAGGCCACCGCCGTCGCCACCGCCGCCCAGGGCGCCGACTCGCTCACCCCGTGGACCAGCGGGGACACCCGGTGGTCGGTGACCTTCCGGCCGCTGCTGCCGGAGGAGACGGGCTGCGCCGACCTGGCCGGGTGAGCGACCGCAGTGCCCGCGAGCTCGGAGCGGGCCTAGCGGTCGGTCAGGCCGACGGTGGCCGCCCCGGGCGACCGGGCCGAAGAGTCAGCGGTCGCAGCGAGCTCGGCCTCCAGCCGGCTGAGGTACTCGTCCTCGGCCTCGGGCGCATCGCCCTCGGGGCCGATTGCGGTGTCCGAGCCCCCGGCCGCAGCGCGCTGGCGCTGCTCGTCCCGCCACCGGCGGACGCTCTCCCGGGTGACCGCCAGCTGCGCGTCCAGCACGATGCCGGTCGCCTTGGACTCCGCCTCCAGGGTCCGCGCCGCTCGGGCCTCGGCCGCGGTCAGCGCCGAGCGGGCCAGAGTCTCGGCCTCCTCGTAGTCGGTCTGCATGCGCAGCCGCACGCGGGCCTCGGCCCGCTGGTCCTCCAGCGCCACCAGGCGCTCGTAGAGCGACGGCGGGGCCAGCGACAACATGGTCTTGAACAGGATCGGCAAGCACTCCAGCGCCGTCATGAACAGGAACAGCATCCAGTGGGCGGTGGCCAGCATGGGGTCCCTGTCCTGGATGCGGCCCAAGGCGGAGAGCCGGGCGAGGATGCCATCGCCGTTGTCGGTTGCCTGATCATTCGCTGCGGTGTCTGCTGCGCGACTCGCGGTCTTCTCCGCGAGCTCTGCCTGCCGCTTCCCAAGGTCGGACCGCTCCGACACTGCCAGCGCCTTGTCCTCGTCCTCCAGCTGGGTGCGGACGTCCACTTGTAGCGCTGCGAGCTGGGCCGACAGCGTCTGCCATTCCTGCTGCAACCGGTCCCGCTCGGCGACCTTCTGCCGCGACACCTCACCGAAGCCAGCCACCCCGGTGCCGCAGGTTCCGTCGTTCTCGCACTGCACGGCAACCGCTGCCGCGTCGTAGCGAGCACGCGCCGCGTCCACCTGCTTCCGCAGGTCGATCACCGCATCATCGCCCAGCACGTCGGCCTCCGACACCCCGTCGGCCAAGGCATTGGTCAGGCGGTCCACCTCAGCCTGCAGCTGATCGATCTCGGCGGTCCGGCCGGCCATCTTGTCGGCAAACGCCTGTTGCTCCTCCTGGGCCATCACGGTGAGCTCGGCGTCGATCTCCCCGCGGAACACCGCCAGCGTCAACGGCGTGGACACCACCACCCCGATCAGCACGGCCAGTAGCACCCGGGGCACCGCCATCGCCAGCGTGCCCCACGCGGTGCCGAGCCGAGGCGTGGAGACGACCAGCCAACGGTCCAGGTTGAGGATGATCAGCCCCCAGACCAGCCCACCGAGGATGGCCAGCAGGACCGGCAGCCGCAGCGCGATGTGCATGGCGTAGCTCGCCGACACCACCGCAATGCCGGCGGTGGACAGCAGCACCGCACCCATGGCGACCTGCTTGGTGCGCTCTTTGGGCGCCTGACGCAGGGTGCCGCGGTCCGCACCGGAGACGGTCAGCAGCATGTTCGAGATCCGACCGGTCATGTCAGGCCTCCTCGGTCGTGGTGGCACCGCGGCGGAAGACCCGGGCGAAGGATGTGGGGACGCCGATGACCGGGCGCGGCGCCGTGGTTGTCGGTCGCCCGGCGTCTCGGGTGTTCCAGAAGTCGTCCAGCCGGCTGCTGACCGCCGGTGCCGTGCTCATCGTCGCGCTGATGTCGGTGCGCAACGCCACCGGAGGCGGGGCGGTCGCTCCGGGATGGTCCAGCTGGGGTGCCCGCATGGCCACCACGCGCGCCGTTGCCACCGGCAGCCGGCCACGCGGGTTGCTGGCCACCAGCTCGATCCGACGGCTCCGATCGATCCGCACCAGGGCCTCACCGCAGGCGGGGTGGCCGTCGCTGCCGTCGACCAGCACCTGACGACCGCCCTGGAAGCACCAGGTCACGGCGACCTCCGCACCCGGGGCCACGATCAGGTGGCTCACCCCGAGCGCGCGCAGCACGGGTGGCTGGTCGTGCGCCTCGGCTTCTCCCAACGGGGCCCCGTGCCGGCAGCGTGCCTGGTCTGCGGTGGCCTCGCGCGGAGTCCGCGCGTCGGTCTCGCGCCAGTCGCGCAACCAGCGGTCGGTCCACGGCAGCGCACCGAACGGGTGCGGGTCCACAGCGGGGCCCGCCCGGCGGGAACGAACCCGCCGCGCGGTGTGCGACACCGGCCGGTCGTCGTCCCAGCGGAACCGCGCCCGCAGCCAGGCAGCCAGCAGCAGGAGCAGGTAGGACCACAGGAACGCTTGCAGCACCTGGCTCAGGATGGCCTGCACCCGGTAGGCCTCGACGTGTCCGCTCCAGGTGGTGTTCCCGTTCACCGCAGCGAAGGCTGCCACCACCATAACTGCGCCCCACAGGACGACGAGTGGATCGCGGTGGAGCGGATGACGGAACACAGGACCCCCGGGACACACGGACTAGGCCCGTGTTCGTGACTCTTCGTGAAGTTCTCGGCCCGAATCGCGCCTCGAGCCTGCTGATCATCACTGTGCGCAATGGATTTCGGTACTAGTGATCACCTGAACGAGGTGGTGCGGCGGCCGACCGTCACACCATGGGGTGGCGCCCCCGCACTTGTTGACGATGGCTCGGAGGTCCCGCCCGGACCCCCTGGCCCGCCGCTCCCGCTGGTCCTACGGTCGGCCACCATGTCGGTCGCGAAATCCACCGAGCCCACTCCCGCCGTCCTGGACTGGCTGCTGGCCGGGGACCCGGCGATCGTCTGGCAGGTGCAGCGCGACCTGCTGCACGCCCCCGACGACGTCGTCGCCACGCAGCGGGCCCGGGTCGCCACCGAGGGCTGGGGTGCCCGGTTGCTGGCCCTGCAGGGACCCGACGGCCAGTGGGACGGCGGCACCCACTTCCCCGGCGATCGTGCCGCCGCGCAGGAACCGGGCCAGCCGTGGTCCTCCACCTCGCACACCCTGGAGGTGCTGCGCCGTCTGGGGCTGCCCCCGGACTGCGAACCGGCCCGCCGGGCGGTGGCGCTGGTGGCCGAGAACAGCGTCTGGGAGCACGACGGGCAGCGGTTCTTCGACGGCGAGGTCGAGCCCTGCATCAACGGCCTGACCCTGGCGGTGGGCGCCTACTTCGGCCAGGAGGTGACCGGCATCGCGCGGCGGCTGGTGGGCGAGCAGCTGGCCGACGGCGGGTGGAACTGCGACGCCGAGCGCGGCTCCACCCGGTCCTCGTTCCACACCACGATCGCAGTGCTGGAGGGCCTGCTGGAGTACGAGCGCCGCGCCGGCGACGACGCCGCCCGGCAGGCCCGGGAGCGCGGCCAGGACTACCTGCTGCAGCGCCGGCTGCTGCACCGGGCCTCCACCGGTGAGGTCGTCGACCCGGACTTCACCCGGCTGTCCTTCCCGCCCCGCTGGCACTACGACGTGCTGCGCGCCCTGGACCACCTGCGCGCCGCCGGGGTGTTCCTGGACGAGCACTGCCGGGAGGCCGTCGACATCGTGACCGCCAAGCGCGGCCCGGACGGGCGGTGGCCGTTGGAGAACACCCACACCGGCCGGGTGCCGTTCGCCATGGAGGGCCCGGACGGCAGCCCCAGCAGGTGGAACACGCTGCGCGCTCTGCGCGTCCTGGCCTGGTGGGAGGGGCGCGGCTGATGAGCTCCGTGCGCTCGCGGGCGCCGCCCGTGCCTGAGTCAGGAGCCCGCGTGGTCCAGATCGGCGACACCTTCTCCAACCCCGTGACCGGGGAACGCTTCGACTTCCGGGCCACCAGCGCCTCGACCGGCGGGGAGTACTGCGAGTTCGACCTGCACGTGGCCGCCGGCGCCCCGCCGGTCGGCGCGCACCGGCACCCGGTGCAGCGGAAGACCTTCTCGGTGGTGACCGGGACCCTGCACCTGGTGGTCGACGGTCAGCCGCGGGTGCTGGCCATCGGGGAGGAGGCCGTCGTCCCGCAGGACACCTCGCACACCTGGAGCATCCCCTCGGATGCCCCGGCCCAGGTCCGCATCCGGATGACGCCGCCCAAGCAGGTCGAGGACTACGTCCAGGCCCTCTGCCGGATCGCCGCCGACGGTGGCGCCGCGAAGTCGGGGCTGCCGAAGAACCCGCTGCAGCTGGCCGTCCTGACCGACGCCCACCGGGACGAGTTCGCGCTGCCCTCGAAGGCCGCGCAGGCCGTCGCCGCGCCCGTCGTCCGCCTGCTGGCAGTCATCGGCCGCCGGGCCGGGTTCCGACCTGACGGCAGCCGGGCGCGCTGACCCCCGCCAGCGACGGCACGCTGCTGCTCAGACCCCCAGGTGGGCCAGCGCCTGCAGCAGCAGCGTGCCCTGCCCGTTGGCCATCTCGGCCAGCAGGGTGGGCTCGCGCACCTCGACGGGGGAGAACCAGGTGAGCTCCAGCGCGTCCTGCTGCGGGGCGCAGTCCCCCTCCACCGGCACCACGTAGGCCAGCGAGACGGCGTGCTGGCGGGGGTCGTGGAACGGGGTCACGCCGGGGGTCGGGAAGTACTCGGCGATGGTGAACGGCTGCGGCGCCGGTGGCACCCGCGGCAGCGCCAGCGGGCCCAGGTCCTTCTCCAGGTGCCGGATCAGCGCCGTGCGCACCCGCTCGTGGTAGAGCACCCGCCCGGAGACCAGCGCGCGCTTCACCAGCCCGTCCTCACCGGCCCGCAGCAGCAACCCGATCGAGGTCACCACCCCGTGGTCGTCCACCCGCACCGGTACCGCGTCCACGTACAGGATCGGCAACCGCTCCCGGGCGAGATCCATGTCCCCCTGGGAGAGCCAGCCAGCGTCGGTGAACGTCGTCGCCTCGGTCATGGCTCCTGTCTATCCGACGATCGCGACCGGTGGCAGCGAAGGCTCGGGTGACCGATGCCACGTCCACCGGACGGATCGCGTCTCGGATGTCAGACTGATGACGGCCCGAAGGGGGTGGAAGCACACGTCGGCGGGTCAAGGTGGCCCACCCCCGTGCCGACGTCGCGTCTCATGGCCCCTCCCCTCTCCCCGCACCTGCGTGTGCGCTGGGCCGTGGGTGCCATCTCGCTGGTGGCCCTGGCGTTGACCGCCGAACCGGCCACCCGCACCCCCACCGTGCTGGCCATCACCGCGCTGGCGGCGGCCGCGCCGCTGCTGGGGATCCGCTGGTTCCGCCCCGCCTCCGCCCTGCCCTGGCTTGCCGTCGCCGCCATGGTCGGCATCTGGGGCGTCGGGCTCGCGATCGTCCCGCTCTCCACCTCGCTGGCCATCGCCGCGCAGAGCGCGGGGCTGGTCATCGCCGGGGGCCTGTTCGTGCACCTGTTCGCCCGGCTGCGCAGCGCCCGGACGCAGGACCGCCGGCGCAGCCGTCGGGAGACCTGGGGGCACCGCACCGACCTGCTGCTGGTGGTCACCGTCGTCTCGCTGGCGCTGGCCCAGTCGGTCACCGCCGCGCTCACCCCGGGCACGCCGTGGAGCGTCCGGTTCGCCCCCGGCGACCTGGTGCTGATCTGCCTGATCCTGCGGCTGATGGCCTCCCGCGCCCAGCTGGGTCCCGCTGCGTTCCTGGTCCTCAGCGGCGGGCTGTTCGCCGGCGTCTACGACGGCCTGGTCGCCGACTCCGGGACGCGCGTGCTGGGCACGCAGGCACCGGTCAACCTGGTCTGGACCGCGGCCATGTGCCTGTTCCTGGCGGCCGCGCTGCACCCCTCGATGCCGCGCACCTTCGCCGTGGACGGGCTGCACCTGCGCTCGGAGTCAGCCCGGTTGATCGGGTTGGTGCCGCTGGTGCTGGTGCCGATCGCCCTGTCGGCCATGCACCCTGGCGGACGGCTGCCCACCATGGTCTACCTCGTCACCGGGGCCGTGGTGGCCGGCCTGGCGATCGTCCGCGGCGCCCAGTCGGTGCAGTACAGCGAGCACCGCGCGCAGCGCGACCCGCTCACCGGGTTGGCCAACCGGCGTGGTCTGCGGACCGCCTTCGAGCGTCTGCTGGTCACCGCCGGCTGCCCGCAGTCCCCGGTCGGGCGACTGGCCCTGCTGGACCTGGACGACTTCAAGCAGGTCAACGACACCTGGGGGCACGAGACCGGGGACCAGCTGCTGGTCGCCGTCGGCAACCGGCTGCAGGACGCCGTCGGGGAGCTCGGCACCGTGGCCCGCTCCGGCGGGGACGAGTTCGTGCTGCTGGTCCGCCCGGACGGACCGGCCATCGACGAAGTGCTGACGACGACCTTCACCGCCCCGTTCCAGCTGATCACCGGGCAGATCGAGCAGACCTTCCTCGCCCGCTGCAGCGCCGGGTGGGTGGAGCTGTTCGCGGACAGCGAGCTGCCGCACGCCCTGGCCGACGCCGACGTGGCGCTCTACGCCACCAAGGACGCCGCGCCCGGCACCGCCACCCGCTTCGCGCCGCACCAGCGGGCCACCGTGCTGGGCCGGCTGGCCCTCGCCGACGACCTGCGCGCGCTGTTCCGTGGTGACGCCGCCGCCGGCAGCCTGGTGCTGCACTTCCAGCCGCTGGTCGCCCTCCCGCACCCGGGTGCGGCCGGGCCCGACGTGCTGGGCCACGAGGCGGTGGGCTACGGCGCGCTGGGTCACGAGGTGGTGGGACACGAGGCGCTCGTCCGCTGGGCGCACCCCACCCTGGGCCTGCTCCCGCCCGATGACTTCCTGCCGCTGGTCGAGGTGCAGGGGCTGGGCGCGGACCTGGACACCTGGGTGCTGCACCGGGCCTGCGCGGCCGCCGCGGACTGGGTGGCGGCCGGTGAGGCGTGGACGGTCAGCGTCAACCTGGGCCGGTCCAGCATGATCGACCCCGACCTGGCCTGCCGGGTCCGCGGGGCGCTGTCGGCCGCCGGACTGGCCCCCGACCGGCTGCACCTGGAGATCACCGAGCACGACGCGCTGCCGGTCGACGCCGGAGTGGAGCCGCTGCGCACCCTGGCCGCCCTCGGGGTGGGCGTCGACCTGGACGACTTCGGCACCGGCTACACCTCGCTGGCCTACCTGCAGCGCTACCCGATCAGCGTGCTCAAGCTGGACCGCTCGGTCACCGGGGTGGACTCCCCCACCGGCCTGCTGGCCGGCGTGGTGGGCCTGGCCGACGCGCTGGGCATCACCGTGCTGGCCGAAGGCATCGAGACCACCGAGCAGTGCGCCCGGCTGGCCGAGCTGGGGGTCGACCGCGGCCAGGGCTGGCTGTTCGGACGGCCCGCGGCGATCCCCACCCAGCCGGTCGCCGACCGCGTCGTCCGCACCGGATAGGCCGGCGGCGCGCTCCCGCGGGTTGATCAGGAGCCCCGCCGAGGAGTCCCATCGGCACCTTCTGCCTCAGCTGACCCACCCCGGAGCGCCGACCCGGGAACCGTCGGTCCCCCGACCTAGCCTCGCGCCACCGAGGAGAGGAGCCGGGGTGCCGGAGGACGAGGTGGGCGTGGTGCTGCAGCACCCTGCTGTGACGCTGCTGCGCTCGGACGACGCCCCCCTGCTGCTCACGCTGCTGGACCGTGGGCTGGCCGTGGCGGGGGCCCGGGGGCTGCCGGTCTCCGAGCTGACCCACCAGCTGACCTGGGCGAGCGACGGGATGCGTCCGCACACAGCCCGCGCGCTGCTGACCGCCTGGTCCGACCCCGCGCGGGGCTGGCTGCGCCCCGGCCGCGGAACCGACGTCGACGAGCCGCACCTGGCCGCCGCCCCGGCCGCGCTCGCCGCCGCGCGCTGGGTCGCCGGGCTGGGCGCACCCGCGGCCGCACCGACGCGGGCCCGGCTGACCGCCGTCACCGGGCTGCTGCGCACGATCGCCGGGACCGCCGAGCCCGACCCCGCCGTCCGGCTGGCCGACCTGGAACGCCGCCGCGCCGCCCTCGACGCCGAGATCGCCGGGGTTCGCGCCGGGCAGCTCGACCTGCCGGCCGGCGCGGAGCTGCGCGACCTGCACCAGCTGGCCGCCGGCCTCGCCGACGGGCTGCTGGCCGACCTCGCCACCGCCGAGCACGCCGTCGCCGACGCCGACCGCGAGCTGCGGATCCGGCTGGCCGCCGGCGACGCCGAGCCGGCCGACCGGCTGGCCGCCGGCCTGGCCGAGGACGACGAGGCCGAGCGCGCCTTCCGCGCCCTGCACGACGCGCTGCTCTCCCCCGCCGGCCGGGAGGAGATCACCGGGCTGCTGCACCGGGTGCACGAGGTGGCCGGCAGCGACCCCCGGCTGGCCGGGGCGCAGCACGCCTGGCTGGTCGCCGCCGACCGGGTGGAGGCGGCCCGCCGGGAGACCGCCGCGCGGCTCCGCCGGGACGTCGCGCGCCGCAGCTGGCAGGAGGACCACCAGGTGCTGGCCCTGCTGGACAGCATCACCCGGCGCGCCCTCGCCCTGCCCGCGGAGCCGGTGCACCTCACCGTCGAGCTGGACGACACCGCCCCCACCGTCGTGCTGCCCCTGGAGCGCCAGCTCTACAGCCCACCGCGCCGCCGTCCCGGGGTGGACAGCAGCCGTCCCGAGATGGCCGGTGCCGGGCCGGAGGACCAGCTCGAGGCGCACAGCCCGGCGGTCCCCCTGGGCGAGCAGGTCCGCCGCACGCTGGGGCACCGCCCCCGGGTCGGCCTGGCCGAGGTGCTCGCCGCCCACCCGCTGCGCGGCGGGTTGACCGAGCTGGTGTCCTACCTGGCCCTGGCTGACGACGCCATCGGCGTGGAGGTCGGTGGTGGGACCGACAGCGCCGATGACGACGCAGCCGGCACGCAGCGGGTCGCCTGGTCCGAACCGGGGGGCCGGCAGCGGACCGCCACGCTGCCCCGGGTCGCCTTCCACCCAGCGTCCACCCCCGCCCCCTCCCGCCACCGTCGCCCCACCCAGGAGAGCTCCCGATGACCACCGTGCTCGCCCCCACCCGGGACGCCGCGGACCTGCCGCTGGTCGTCACCACCCTCATGCGCGGGGTGCTCGACCGCGACGAGCAGCCCGAGGTCTGGCGCCGGATGCTTCCGCTGCAGGACGAGGTGCGCCGTTACGTCGCCACGCTGGGCCTGGTCCCCGTGGTGGACGAGACCGACGGGTACGCCGTGCTCCGGCAGCGCACCCCCGCCGACGCACCCGCCGGCACCGCCGACGAGGCAGCCGACCCCGCGCCCGCCGCGCCGCGGCTGGTGGGCCGCCGGTCGCTGTCCTTCCCGGTCAGCCTGCTGCTGGCCGTGCTCCGCCGCCGGCTGGCCGAGACCGACGCCACCGACCCCGGCACCCGGGTGGTGCTCAGCCGCACCGAGCTCACCGACCTGCTGCAGCCGCTGCTGCCGGCCGGGGAGAGCCGGTCCGGGCAGATCGACGGGCACGTCGCCCGCGTGGTGGAGCTGGGCTTCCTGCGCCGCCTCCCGGCCGCCGACGGTGGCTACGAGATCCGCCGGGTGCTCAAGACCTTCGTCGACGCCCAGTGGCTCACCGACCTCGACCGCCGGCTCGCCGAGTACACCCAGCGATCGATCCCCGGCACCGACCCCGCCCAGCGAGAGGACGCGTCGTGACCGCCGTCGCCGAACCCGACACCGCAGCGCAGCCCGACCAGACCCAGGCCCAGGCCCAGACCGAGGCCCAGGACCCGGCCCTCGGCGTCGGCGTCGAGCCCGGCCCGCCGGCCCTCGCCGGGCTCCGGCTGCACCGCCTGGAGCTGCTCAACTGGGGCAGCTTCGACCGCCGGGTGCACACCGTCCGCGCCGAGGGCGGGCATGCCCTCCTCACCGGCGACCTCGGGAACAGCAGCACAGCGGTGCTCGACGCGCTGGGCGCCCTGCTGCACCCGGCCGGGCCGGCCGACCTGCGTGCCCGGGTGCGCGGGCACTGGCGGACCGAGCGGGAGGAGGCCACCGGCGTCGACCGCCCGGTGGCGCTGCGCCCGGGCACCACCTGGTCGGCGCTGGTGGCGGTGTTCCGCGACGCGGCCCGGGACACCTGCGTCAGCGTGGGCCAGGTGCTCTGGCTGCGCGAGGGCGAGACCGGCCAGCCCGAGCGCTTCCACGTCCTCGCCGACCGCGACCTGTCCATCGCCGAGGACCTGTCCGAGTTCGGCGGCGACCCGGCCGCCCTGGCCCGCCGGTTGCGGGCCCGGTCCGACGTGTCGGTGACCGGTTCGGCCACCGAGCAGGAACGCAGCGTCCGGCTCCGGCTGGGGGTGCCCTCCGAGCGCGCCGCCCGGCTGCTGCAGGTGGCCGCCTCCCCCGCCGCCATCGGCCGGCTGGACAGCGTGGTGGGTGAGCACCTGCTGGGCGCCGAGGAGGTCACCAGCTGGATCGACCGAATCGCCGGCCACGTCGAGGACCTGACCCGCTCGCACGCGATCGTGCTCAG
The DNA here is from genome assembly GCA_963759905.1 of uncultured Actinomycetota bacterium. Classification (GTDB taxonomy): domain Bacteria; phylum Actinomycetota; class Actinomycetes; order Mycobacteriales; family Geodermatophilaceae; genus Klenkia. The sequence goes on along the minus strand of CAVXBD010000003.1, from coordinate 939,901 downwards.
CACCCGGGCCCAGCTCGCCGCACTGTCCCCGATGGTGGCCGACGCCGACGAGCTGGCCGGCCTGACCGAGCAGCTGTCCAGCCTGGACGCCGAACTGCTGGCACTGCCCGGCTGGGCCGACCGCTGGCGGGAGCGGCTGCTGTCGGTGCGGGCCACCCGCCTGCGCGCCGAGGTCACCGCAGCCGACCGGGAGCTGGCCGAGCTGGCCGAACGGCTCGACGAGCTGCGCACCCAGGTCGAGCAGGTCAGCGTCGACCGCGCCGGGCACGGCGGGGACCAGGTGGCCCGGATCGACGCCCGGTTGCGCGACCTGGCCGTGCAGCGCCGGGAGCGCCGGGCCCGGGCCGACGTGCACGCCCGCGTGCTGACCGCCACCGGTCTGGAGCGGGTCGGGGACGAGCACGCCTTCCGGGCCCGCCGCGAGCAGGCCGCCGTCGAGTCGGTGCGGGCCCGGGAGACCGCGGCCGCGGCCGTCGCCCGGATCGGGGAGCTGGCGGCGCGCGTCGCGCAGCTGCAGGCCCGGGTCGAGGCGACCGGTGCGGACCTGACCGCGGTGCGGGCCGGTGCGGCCAACCTGTCGCCGGCCGCGGTCGCGCTGCGGGACCGGATGGCCACCGCGCTGGGCCTCGCCACCGGTGAGCTGCCCTTCGTGGGCGAGCTGGCCCAGGTCGCCCCGGCGCACACGGCCTGGCAGCCGGCCGCCGACGCGGTGCTGGGCGAGCTGGCCGCCACCGTGCTGGTGCCCGACCGGCACCACACCGCGGTCACCGGCTGGCTCGACCAGCACCGGCCGGCCATCCCGCTGACCCACCTACGGCTGCCGGCCCGGCTCCCGGCCGGTGCCCCGCTGCCCCCGGCACGATCGCTGGCCGCGGTGCTGGAGGTCCGGGACTGCCCGCTGGCCGGCTGGTTGCAGGCCACCCTCACCGGGCTCGCCCACCACCTGCGGGTGGACTCCGACGCCGAGTTCACCCGCACCCCCGCAGCGGTCACCCGGGACGGCCGGGTCAAGGACGTCACCGGCCGGCACACCGCGGCCCCCGCCGGCGACCCGGTGCTCAGCTGGTCCAGCCAGGCCCGCGAGGCCACCCTGCAGGGCACCCTGGAGCAGCTGCAGTCCGAGCTGGACGGTGCGGTGTCCGAGCGGGAGAACGCCCGGGCGCAGCACACCGCAGCCGTGGACCGGGACCGGGAGCTGAGCCGGCTGGCGGCGTTCGAGGACTGGCGGGACCTGGACTGGCGGGCCTCGGTGGAGGCCATCGCCGCGGCCAAGGAGGAGCGCGCGCACCTGCTGGTGCTGCCCAACCGCCGGACCCGGCTCGACGCCCAGCTGACCGACCTGCGGATGGACCTGGCCAAGCTGGAGACCACGCACGCCGACACGCTGCAGCGGCGCGGCACGGCGGTGGGTGCCCGGGACGAGAGCTTCCGGATGCTGGCGGTCGTCCGGCGCCGGCTGGGCGTGTCCACCGAGGGCACCGACGACTCCGCCGAGACCTCGGTGTCACCGGGAGCCTCGGTGCCGGACCCGGCGGCCGCGCTGCTGGGCGTGCCGGTCGACGACCCCACCCCCGCCCAGCGGCTGGACCGCCGCGGCGGGGTGGCCTACAGCCCGCCGACCGACACCGACGACGTCGACGAGCGGGAGCGGCAGCTGCGGGCCGCGCTGGACGACGAGCGGAACCGGCGGCTGGACGTCCGCTCGGGCGTGGAGCAGCGGCTGGTCACCGCGCTGGCCCGGTTCCTGCTCGAGCACCCCGGCCCGCTGGGTGACCTGCCGGCCACCGTGGCCGCCGCCGGGGACGTGCGGGCCCTGCACGAGCGGCTGGGCACCGTCGAGCTGCCGGCCGCCGAGGCCGCGTTTACCGAGCAGCTCACCGACCGGGTGGTCCGCGACCTGGCGGGTTTCCTGGCCGAGCTGGACCGCCGGGCCGACCGGGTGCACGAGCGGATCGCCGAGGTCGACGACGCCCTCTACGGCATAGACGTGGCACCCGGCCGGCACCTGGGGCTCAGCGTCCGGGCCAGCACCTCGGCCGAGGTGGCCCGGTTCCGGGCCGCGCTGCGCGGGTGCGCCGACGGCGTGGGTGCCGGCTGGGTGGGCGCCGCCAGCGCCCGGGCACGCACCGAGGAGCTGCTGGACCGGATCACCGCCCTGGTGTCCCGGCTGCGCGGCAGCACCGAGACCGACCGGCGGTGGGCGGCGCGGGTCACCGACGTGCGCAACTGGTTCGTGGTCACGGTGACCGAGCGGTGGCGCAGCGACGGCAGCCCGGTCGCGGCCCGCTCCCGCGCCGGCGGCCGGGAGCAGCAGGACCAGGCGCACGCCGCCACCGTGCTGACCGCGGCGCTGGTCCGGGCCCTGGGCCTGGACCTGGCCGGCCCGGAGGCTCCCGGCCTGCGACTGGTGACGATCGACCAGTTCTCCCGGCCGTGCGCCGGCCGGCCGGCCGGTCCGGCCTCCAGCGGGCTGCCCTCGGTCCAGGCCACCCGCACGATGCTGGAACTGGGGGACCGGCTGGGCCTGCAGCTGCTGGTGGTGACCCCGGTGCACGAGGTGGCCGCCGTCGAACCCTGGGTCGGCACGGTCGGCTACCTGGCCGACCCCGACGGCCGGGACGCCCGGCTGCGCAGCCTGACCGTCACCGCCGGACCCGCACCCGGGTCGGCACACGCAGCGGCGGGCTGACCGGCGGCCCTCCCCCGACCCAGCCCCCCGACCCAGCCGGTCGGGGGGCGGCGGGCGTGGGCGATGATCCGGGCATGGATGCCGAGGCCTTCTACCTCCCGCTGGGCGAGCACCGCTTCGCCCCCACCAAGGCCACCGAGAGCCCCTGGGACGGCGAGGCCCAGCACGGCGGACCGCCCTCGGCGCTGCTGGCCCACCTGGCGGCAGCGGCCAACGGCGGCCAGCAGGCCGCCCGGGTCAGCGTGGACTTCTTCGGTGCCATCCCCCGCCGGGAGCTGACCGTGGAGGTCTCCCCGGTCCGGCCGGGCCGGCGGATCGACCTCACCGAGGCGGTGATGTCCGTGGACGGTCGCACGGTGGCGGTGGCCCGGGTGTGGTCGCTGGCCCCCGGGCCCACCCCGCCGGTGGTCACCGAGACCAGCGTCCCGCCGGCCGTCCCGGACCAGGACTCCCGGGTGCTGCCCCAGCTGGGCGACTGGGGGTACGGGCAGGCGCTGGACTGGCGCTACACCGCGGGCTCGGCGCACCAGCCCGGTGCGGCCGACGTGTGGACCCGGGTGCGGCTGCCGCTGATCGCCGGCGAGGAGCTCACCGGCACCGACCGCACGCTGATCGCCGCCGACGCCGCCAACGGCATCTCCGCCGAGCTGCCGATCGACACCTGGCTGTCCATCCCGCCGGGGATGACCACGCACCTGCTCCGCGAGGCCGAGGGCGAGTGGGTGCACCTGGCCTGCCGGACCGCGATCTCCGACAACGGTCTGGGGCTGTGCACCGGGGTCATCTCCGACGACCGCGGCGTGCTGGGCGAGGTGTCCCAGCCGCTGCTGGTCCGGGCGCGCTGAACCGGGCGGGTTCCGCCGGGCCCGGCCCGGGTAGCGCGAGCTCCATGACGACGAGCACTCAGACCCCCCGCGGGCTGCCCGAGCGGGACCGGCGGCACGCCCGCACCCGCGCCGTCTCCGCTGCCCTGGGGGCCCTGGGCCTGATCACCGCCGTGGCTCCGGACCAGGTGACCGCCCGGCTCGGCCCGGGCAGCCCCCGGCCACCCCGCTGGATCGTGCGGGTGCTGGGCGCGCGGTCGGTGCTGCAGCACGCGCTGATCCTCACCCGGCCCACCCGGCGGGCCGTCCAGTTCGGCGCCACCCTGGACGGCCTGCACGCCGCCAGCATGCTGCCTGCTGCCGCCGTGTGGTCCCGGTACGCCCGGCCGGCGTCGGTCAGCGCCGGTATCGCGGCGGTGTCCGCGCTGCTCCAGCTCGCCGTGCTGCCGCCCTCGGACGACCGGGTGCACGTGCCCGGCGACGTCGAGGTCTGAGTCCCAGTCAGGCCCTGGTGGGAGCTGCGTCCACCGCCCGCCGGTGTGCCCGCCCCCCACGGCGGTACCAGGCAGCGAACAGTGCGACGAGCACCAGCAGTTCGGCCAGGTGCCCGCCGTAGAACATCAGCTGCGCCGCGGCCCTGATCTCCCCGGCGGCGAACCCGCTGCCCGCCGGGAGCTCCGGAGCCCGGGAGTAGAGCAGCTTGGCCAGGTAGGCGTGTGCCCCGCCGGCAGCCACCAGGACGGCCAGGCGCACAGCCATGCCCGGCCGCCGAGGCGCGGGATCCGGACCAGCTACCGCCCAGGCATAGAGGTACCCGGACAGCAGGAAGTGCAGGTGCACCAGGTGGTGCACCACGCTCCAGCGCGTGCTGGCGGCGTACAGCGGGGTCAGGTAGAGCAGGTACAGCCCGCCGACGCTGAGCACCGCGGCGGTGGTCACGTGCGACAGCGCGTGCAGGGGACGGGAACGGAGCGCCGCCGCCACCGGCCGCCGGGCAACCACCGGCAGTACCGCCAGCAGCAGGGTCCCCGGCGCCCCCAGCACCAGCGCGAGGGGCGCGAACATCCCCAGGACCAGGTGGCGCGCCATGTGACCGCCCGCGGTGTCCGCGTGCATCACCGGGGACACGGCCAGGCCGACCAGGAGCGCCCCGCACAGGAAGCTCGCCGTCCGCGCACCGCTCCACGCGCGGCCCGCGCCGCGCAACCGGGCCGCGCCGGAGAGGTAGGCGGCAACCGGTACGACGACGACCAGCACGGGCAGCAACCATCCTCCGGGGGAGGGCGCGGTCGCGTGCGAGGCGCCGTCCGCCAGCAGGGCCACCGCGACCGTCAGCTCCCCTGGGCCGGAGGCGGTCCCTCACCCCGGGACCGCCACATCAGGACCGCACCTGCGACCAGGAGCAGCACTGCCACGCCGTTCCAGGCCAGGTCGTAGGGCAGCACGTCCACGCCGTAGCGGACCTGGTGCACGCGCAGCACCTTGTGGTCGATCAGCCCGTCCACCAGCTGGAACGAGCCCAGTCCCAGCACGAAACCCGCCCACGCCGATCGCCGCGCCAGCGCGCCCCGGCGGTACAGGTCCGCCAGCCAGAAGAACCCCGCGACCAGCAGGACCAGGTAGGCCGTCTGCAGCAACCCGTCCGACAGCAGGCTCAGGTCCGCTGTCGACCGGTCGTAGAAGTGGTGCCAGCTCAGCACCTGGTGGAACACGATCTCGTCGAGGGCAGCCATGGCTGAGGTGCCGAGCATGATGCCGGTGATCGCCGAGCGACGACGCTCGACGACCGTTCCACGCCTGGTACGGGTCACGCTCCACCTCCTGGGGGTCCGGCGCTGTCGTCGGTGGCGGAGTACCCGCCGTGATCGATCTACACGGGCTACCCCGGTGATCCCCAGCATCGCCTGACCTCGGGACTCCGGAGCCGGCCGGACCCGCACCGCGTTCCCCCGCTCCGCCGCGCTAGGTTGCGGGCGTGATCGTCGACACGCTGACGCCGGGTGCCGACCGGTTCGCCGCGGGCACCGGCTGGCACGTCAAGCCGCACGGCGCCTGCCGCGGTGACGTGTGCGTCCCGCTGGCCGCCGCACGGACCGGGTTCGACCTGGCGCCGACCGCGGAGCGGCTGCGGCATGGCGGTGGTCACCGAGACCGCGCGGCCGGGCTGTGGGCGATCGGGCCCGAGCCCGCTCGGCGAGCGGACGCTGGTCACCGCCGACGGCACCCGAGCTGGAGCTGGACGACCCTGACCGGGCCGGCCGTTCCGGCTCTCGTAGCTGCGCGGGCACAAGGTCGTCGATCGTCTCCTGGGCACCCTGGTGAGGCTGCGCCTTCGACCTGCCCGGGTGGCAGGCCCTGCGCACCGAACTGCACCCAGCTCGGCCTCGAGGTGGTCACCGTCTGCCTGGAGATGCCGACGCGGCCCCGGCCGCACATCGCGGCCGCCCGGCCCCGGCATCCCTCGCTGGTGGACCCCACCCACCGGATGGGCGCGCTGTTCGGGGTGGTGAACGTGCCCAGCGTGATCTGGGTGGACGAGCAGGGCACCGTGGTCCGCCCGCCCGAGCCCGGCTGGCCGTCGGGCGACCGCACCATGCCCGCCGAGATGGCGCAGCTGCCCCGGCCCGCGGCCGCCCCGGCCGCACCGGCCCCGCCCGCCGACGGGCCCGGCCGGGCCGCGCTGCTGAACCTCCGGGCAGGACCGCGGCAGCTATGCCGATGCCCTGCGGGACTGGGTGGCGCACGGCCCGGACAGCCGGTTCGCGCTCGACCACCGACGAGGTCGTCGCCCGCTCCCGGCCGCGGCCGCTGGCGGTCGCGGAGGCCGCCGCGCACTTGGAACTGGCCACGCACCTGTGGGCGTGCCGGCCGCCGGGACCTCGCCGTCCCGCACTTCACCGCCGCCCACCGGCTGCAGCCGGACAACTGGACCTACCGCCGGCAGGCCTGGTCGCTGGTCGGCCAGGAACGGGTCGGCGGGGAGTTCGGCCGCTTCGTGCAGGGTCCGCTGCCGGGCGAGGAGGCCGACTGGCCCTTCGACTCCGACTTCGCCAGCGACCTGGCCCAGCTCGGCGAGGGCGAGTACTACCCCAGGACGTTGTAGGGCCATGACGCTGTGAGATCCGGGTACGGGTAGCGCCGTCCCCCGGGTGTCGGCCAGAGTGAGCCGGGTCACGTCGTCGTCCCCGGAGGTGCCGGTGGCCAGCTACCTCTACCGCTGTCCTGAGCACGGCATCAGCGAGCTGGCCCGGCCGATGGGTACCGCCCCGGCCAGCGCGGACTGCCCGGCCTGCGGCTCCCCCGCCCCCCGGGTGTTCACCGCGCCCCGGCTGTCCGCCGGTTCTGCCCGCAACCGGGCCCTGATCGAGCGCACGGAGTCCACCGCCGACGCCCCCGCCGTCGTCAGCGGTCCGCCGCCGTCCCCCGCGACAGCGAGGAGGTCCGTCCGCAACCCCAGCCTGCCCCGGTTGCCCCGCCCCTGAGGCGACCGGCCCACCGACCACGAGGGAGCACCGTCATGCCCGAGTTGATCTTCCCGTTGGACTCCAGCAAGCCCTTCACCGAGCAGCAGCTGATCGGCCACAACCGCTGGCACCCCGACATCCCGCCGGTGGCCACGGTCCGCCCCGGGGACAGCTTCCGGGTGCACTGCCGGGAGTGGTTCGACGGCGCCATCCACAACGACGACTCCGCCGACGACGTCCGGGACGCCCCGCTGTCCCGGGTGCACGCCCTCAGCGGACCGTTCCGGGTGGAGGGCGCCGAACCCGGTGACCTGCTGATCGTGGACATCCTGGACCTGGGCCCCATCCCGCAGGAGGACAGCGGGCCGCTGGCCGGGCAGGGCTGGGGATACACCGGCATCTTCGCCAAGCAGAACGGCGGCGGCTTCCTCACCGAGCAGTTCCCGGACGCCTACAAGGCCATCTGGGACTTCTCCGGCCAGGTGGCCACCTCCCGGCACGTGCCTGGGGTGTCCTACACCGGTATCACCCACCCCGGGCTGATGGGCACCGCACCGTCAGCGGAGCTGCTGGCCCGGTGGAACCGCCGGGAGGGCGCGCTCATCGCCACCGACCCCCAGCGGGTGCCGCCGCTGGCGCTGCCCCCGCTGCCCGACGACGCGATCCTGGGCACGCTGACCGGCAGCGAGTACGACCGGGTGGCCGCCGAGGCGGCGCGCACCGCCCCGCCGCGGGAGAACGGCGGCAACCAGGACATCAAGAACTTCACCCGCGGCAGCCGGGTGTTCTACCCGGTCTTCGTGCCGGGGGCGAACCTGTCCATGGGTGACCTGCACTTCTCCCAGGGCGACGGCGAGATCACCTTCTGCGGGGCGATCGAGATGGGCGGGTTCATCGACCTGCACGTCGACCTGATCAAGGGTGGCATGGACACCTACGGCGTCAGCGAGAACGCCATCTTCATCCCGGGCAACGTCGAACCCCGCTACGACCGGTACCTGGCCTTCTCCGGCACCTCGGTCACCCTGGACGACGTCCAGCACCACCTGGACTCCGACCTGGCCTACCAGCGGGCCTGCCTGCACGCGATCGACTACCTGACGAAGTTCGGCTGGAGCCCCGAGCAGGCCTACCTGCTGCTGGGGTCCGCGCCGATCGAGGGCCGGCTGTCCGGGGTGGTGGACGTGCCCAACTCCTGCGCGACGGTCTACATCCCGACCGGGATCTTCGACATCGACGTGGAGCCTTCCGCCGCCGGCCCGGGCCGCATCGACCCCGGCCAGGGGGCGCCGCGCTCCACCTTCTGATCAGGTGGGACGACGAACTCCGAGCACCCGACGAGAGGGACACGCATGCCCGCACCCACCGAGTACCAGCTGTTCGACCTGGGCGACGTCGTGCTGCAGCACGGCAGCACGCTGCGCGACGCCCAGCTGGCCTACACCACCTACGGCACGCTCAACCCGGACAAGTCCAACGCGATCGTCTACCCCACCTGGTACGGGGCCTGGCACGACGCCAACGAGTGGACGATCGGTGCCGGCAAGGCGCTGGACCCCGACAAGTACTTCATCATCGTGCCCAACCAGCTCAACAACGGGCTGTCCAGCTCCCCCAGCAACACCCCGCCGCCCTTCGACGGCCCGAACTTCCCCAAGGTCACCTTCTGGGACCAGGTAGAGGCCCAGCACAAGCTGGTCACCCAGCAGTGGGGCATCGAGTCCCTGGAGCTGGTGCTGGGCTCCTCGATGGGCGCCGGGCAGACCTACCAGTGGGCGGTCAGCCACCCCGAGATGGTCCGCCGGGCCGCCCCGATCGTGGGCTCGGCGGTGACCAGCGAGCACAACCAGGTGTTCCTCAAGAGCCTGCGGGCCGCGCTGACCGCCGACCCCGTCTTCGACGGGGGCCGCTACCGCCCCGACCGGCTGCCCACCGTCGGCCTGCGCGCGTTCGCCCGGATCTACGCCGGGTGGGGCCTGTCGCAGGCCTTCTACTGGGAGAAGGAGTACCGGCAGCTGGGCTTCGCCTCGCTGGAGGACTTCCTGGTGGGCTTCTGGGAGGGGTTCTGGCTGGACGGCCGCGACCCCAACAACCTGCTGGCGATGCTGTGGACCTGGGAGCACGGCGACGTGGGGATGACCCCCGGACTGGGTGGGGACACCGAGGCCGGGCTGCGCTCCATCCGCTGCCCGGTGGTCTCGATGCCCTGCCGGACCGACCTGTACTTCCCGCCGGAGGACGAGCAGTGGGCCTCCCAGCACATCGCGCACGGGGAGGTGCGGGTGCTGGACAGCATCTACGGGCACTTCGCGGGGCTGGGCAACAACGCGGCGGACAACGCCGTGATCGACGAGATCCTGACCGAGCTGCTGGCCCGCGAGGTCTGAGCCGCGGTGGTCCCGCCCGGACGGGCGGGACCACCCCTGCTCAGGCGCCGCCGGAGGTGGCCGGCGCCTCGCTACCACGGTCGCTCGGCGGGGCCGAGCCGTCGTCGGGTCGGCCGTGCCCACGGTGACCGCCACCATCTCCCCGACCACGGGTGTCGGTCCCGGTGACCGCGAAGTCCGCGCCCACCTGGACGATCAGGTGCTCACCGTCCGCGGTGACGACGTGGGACTCGTAGACCCCGTCGGAGTCGGTCTCGGTCCGCCCGATCGTGGCCCCCGGGTAGGCGGCCAGGACCGCTGCCTCCACCTGGGTCTTGGTGTCCCCGGTGAGCAGCTGCTCGTCCGAGCGCTGCGGCTGCGAGGGGTCAACCGTCGAGGAGCTGGACGACCCGGATGTCGCCGTGCTGGTGCCGGTGTCGGCGTTGGCACTCAGCGTGCCGGCCAGCACCCCGCCGGCCACCACCCCGACGGCCACCAACCCGGCCGCCCCACCCCATCGCTTCAGCTCGTCCATCCGTGCCTCGCTTCCCTGTGCTCCGGCCCACCCTGGGCCGGAGCCCCACGGTGCAGGGCCCGGATGTGTCGCAGCTGAGCGCGCTCGCAGCCGCGGATGTGACCGCCGGCCGACCGTCAGCGCAGCGGTCCGGCGACCTCCCACAGGTGGCCGGCCGGGTCGGTGAACGCCGCCGTCCGGATGCCCCAGGGTCGGTCCTGCGGACCGTTGCGCAGCGTTACCCCGCGCTGGGCGAGCGCGGCACAGACGGCGTCGACATCGGCGACCTGCACGGTGAGCATGAACCGGTGCCCGCCGGGTCCGGCCACCGTGCCCGGTTCCACGAGCTCCGGGGCCGCCTGCACCTGCAGCAGGTTGACCAGCACGTCACCCAGGCCGATGACCACCGAGTGCTCGTCGGAGTGCACCACCGGCCGACCGAACACGGCCGGGTAGAACGCCCGGGCCGCCGCCAGGTCCTCCACGAAGAGGGTGATCGCTGTGAGGTCCCGCAGCTGTACCCCGTCCCGCCCCTGCCCGTCGGCCTGCTCGTCCATCACGTCCGCCTGGTCCGCTGTCACCTGAGTCGTCATACCCCTCACGACCCGGCGGGCCCGGCGAAGTCATCGGTGCCGGGTCGGATCCGGACACCGGTGGGTCCGGACACCGCTGGGTCCGGATACCGAGACGGCGGCGCCCCCGGTGCCGGGGACGCCGCCGTCGTCAGCGGTGCAGGTGCTCGATCAGGCGGCGCCGCGCGCCGGGTAGCCGTTCTCCTGGCAGTAGCGCAGGCCGGCCAGCACGTCCTCCAGCGCGGGGCGGCCGAAGGGCATGGTCGACACCGAGGACCAGAACACGGTCCCGTCGGCGTCCAGCACGAACACGCCGGGCTCGCTGAACCGCTCGGGCTCACCCTCCTTGACCGCCGAGGAGATGAACAACCCCCAGTCGCGGGCGGCCTGCTCGGTGAGCCCGTGCGCGATCGGCAGCCGGGACAGGTGCCAGTCGATGGCCAGCTGCTCGCTGCGCTCGGCGGTCTCCATGCTCACGGCCACGATCCGGCCCACCCCGGAGCCCGCCAGCGAATCCAGGTTCTTCTCGATCTCGGTGAGCTGCTTGCGGCAGATCGGGCAGTGCAGCCCGCGGAAGAACACCACGATGCTGAAGCGGCCGTCGGCACCGGTGCCCAGCGCCAGGTCGTCCGTGGATCCCCCGCCGGTGAGCGGCAGGGCGAGCTGGGGCGCGGGGTGCGTGGGGGTGAGAACCATGTGCGGCAGAACCGGAGAGCCCGGGGGTGGCATTCCGACTGTGGGCCGGCACACAGCCGGGCGGTCAGCCGTCCCGGCGCAGCACCAGCAACGCGATGTCGTCGGCCCGGTGCTGCTCGGTCAGCTCGTCGACCAGCACGTCGCAGATGCCCTCCGGTGCCGCCCCGGCGCAGTCCTGTGCGACCTGCAGCAACCGGGCCAGCCCGGTGTCCAGGTCCGAACCGGGGTGCTCGACCAGCCCGTCGGTGTACAGCACCAGGCTGGCCCCCGGCGGGAGCGTGCCGACCCACTCGACCGCCGGGGTGGACGGTGCCCCCAGCATCCGGGCCGGGGTGACGTCCAGGAACCGCGCCCGGCCCTCGGCCAGCACTACCGGCGGCAGGTGCCCGGCCGACGCGATCCGCATCGTCCCGTCAGCGGCGTCCAGGGTGGCGAACAGCGCGGTGGCCATCCGCTGCAACCCCAGCACCTCCCAGCTGGCCTGGATCCGCTCGATCACCGCCGCCGGCCCGCTCTCCCCCGCCAGCAGCGCCCGGTACACGCTGCGCAGCTGGCCCATCGTGGCCGCGGCCGTCAGGTCGTGCCCGACGACGTCGCCCACCGCGACCGCGACCCGACCGTCGGGCAGCGGGGCGACGTCGAAGAAGTCCCCGCCCACGTCCACCCCCCGGGTCGCGGCCAGGTACCGCACCGCCGAGCGCAACCCCGGGGCAGGCCGGGCCGGCGGCGAGGCCGGCAGCAGGCTCTGCTGCAGCAGGTGCGAGGTGGCCACCTCGGCCTCCAGCCGCTCCTCCTGGTGCAGGCGCAGCGCGAGCTGCAGCGCCAGCTGCTCGGCGAGCTGGACATCGGCGGGATCCAGGCCCACCCGGTGCCGGTCCACCAGCAGGCTGAGCGCTCCCAGGCACTGCCCGGCCGCCATCAGCGGGATGCTGAGCATCTCGGCCGGTTCCAGAGCCCGCACCACGTCCCGGTGGTTCTGCTCGGGCAGCACCAGCGCCACGTCCCGGTCCTCCACCTGGACCCACTGGGTGCGCCGGAGCATCACGGCGGCCGAGGCCGGGTGGTCCGGCTGTCGCAGCGGCACCTCGAAGTCCAGCAGTGCGTCAGCCAGGTGCTGCTGTGCCGGGTTCCCGTGCCGGGCCGCCATCCGGCGCAGTGCGCGCCCCTGCTGGACGTCGACGACGCACACGTCCGCCAACCGGGGCACCGCTGCCGCGGCCAACCGGTCCACGGTCTCCTGCACCCCGCTGGCTGCGGCCAGCTGCTGGGACGCCTCCAGCAGGAACGCGACCCGCGCGGCCTGCCGCGCCCGGTCCTCGTGCAGCCGGGCCCGCTCCAGGGCCTCCCCCACCTGCACCCCGACGGTCGTGCACAGGTCCAGCTCGGCCCGGGACGGCGTCCAGCCGGTACCGGGCTCGGTCAGGCTGATCAGCCCGTCGCTGGTGTCGTCGGACAACGCCGCGGCGAGCACCAGCAGGCCCAGGGTCCGGCTGTCGGCGCGCACCGGGATGACCACCAGGGCGCTGACCTTCTGCGCCTCCATCACCCGGAAGAGGTCCGGCTCAGCGGTCTCCATCCGCTGGTCGGGGGTGACCACCCGGGCGCCCCCCAGGTTGGACAGCAGGGCCAGCGACCCGTGCGCGGCCCGCTCCAGCTCCGCGACCATCCACGGGGTCAGGCCGTGCGAGTCCGCGGTGACCAGCGCGGTGTCCCGGCCGGACCCCAGCAGCAGGAGCAACCCCGCCCCGCCGGCCGGCAGCAGCGACTGTCCCCGGCGGACCGCCACCGCAGCCACGTCCGCCACCGTCGCGGCACCGGCCAGGTCCACCACGATCTGCTGCAACGTCCGGGAGCGCTGCTCCGAGCCCCGCGCCGCGGCCTGGGAATCCAGGATCTGCTGCTCGTAGCGCCGCCGGGCGGTCGCCTCGAACACCGTGGCCCGCACCAGCTGGGGTTCGCCGTCCGGGCTGCGCACCTCCACGGCGTTGATCAGGCAGGGCATCAGCGAGCCGTCCACCCGGACCAGGTCGACGGCCACCTCCCGGACCGCTCCCTGCATCCGCAGCAGCGGCGCGATGTGGGTCTCGTAGAAGACCTTCCCGCCGACGCTGAGCAGTTCCTGCAACCGGGTGCCCATCAGCTGGTCCACGGTCCAGCCCGACCACGCCGACAGGGTGTGGTTGACCTTCACGATGGTGCCGTCGGGCAGCGTCGACAGGTACCCGCAGGGCGCGTTCAGGTAGAGGTCGGTGGCGTCGTCGTCGAGCAACCGGGAGAGCGCGGAACGGGCGTTCTCCGGACGGGGGTCGGCCATCGCGGCACCGACTCAGCCGGTGCGCAGGAAGGCCCGGATGGCGGCCGTGGTCTCGACCGGTGCGCTCAGATGGGGACAGTGGCCGGTGGCGGCCAGCCGGGTCAGCACGCTGCCCGGCACCTGGTGGTGCACGTACTCCCCGACGGCGTCCGGTGCGATGGCGTCCTCGCTGCACTGCAGCACCAGTGTCGGCACCGGGATCCCCGGCAGGTCGGCACGGTTGTCGGACAGGAAGGTGACCCGGGCGAAGTTGCGGGCGATGTCGGGATCGGTGCTGCAGAAGCTCTGGGTGAGCTCCTGCGCCAACTCGGGCCGATCCGGGTTCTTCATGATCACCGGCCCCATGGTGGCAGCCCAGGTCACGTGATTGGTCTCCAGCGAGCCCAGCAGCCCGGCGATGTCGGACCGGCTGAAGCCACCGACGTAGTTGCCGTCGTCCACGTACCGCGGGTTGGGGCCCACCATGACCAGGGCGCCGAAGCACTCCGGGGCCCTGGTCACGGCCAGCGCGCCGATCATCGCGCTGACCGAGTGGCCCACGAAGATGGCATCCCGGAGGTCGAGTGCGCGGGCGACCTCGACCATGTCGTCGGCATAGGTCGACAGCGATCCGTAGGCGATGGGGTCGTAGGCATCGAGGTCGGAATGACCCGAGCCCACCAGGTCCAGGGTGATCACCCGGTGGTCCTGGGCGAAGTCGGGGGTCACCAGCCGCCACATGGACTGGTCGCAGCCGAACCCGTGCACGAACACCATCGGCCGACCCTCGGGGCGACCGGCCACCCGGACGTCATGACGCGCCAGCACATCCATGAGGGAACGTTACCGCCGACCGGCAGCTCCCAGGTCGCGGGGCGCTCACGATCTGCGGTCGCCGGTGGACCGTCCAGCGCCCCTGACGGGGCGGACTACCGTAGGCCCCAGTCCGAGCCATCCGAGTTCGAATGACCGGGAAGGCTCCCCATGGCCCTGATCACCTGCCCGCAGTGCTCCTCCGAGGAGATCACCGGCGTCCCGCAACCGGACAGCCGGCTGCTCATCTCCTGCGCCGACTGCGGTCACGAGTGGCTGCGCGGTGAGGCCCGGCGCGACCCGGCCCGCCCGCACGTCCGCACCGCCGAGACGCTGGCCGCCGAGTTCCCGCAGGCCGCCGACGTGCGACCCGACGTCCGGGACCGGATCGCCGCCCTGGAGGCCGAGTTCCTCACCGTCGAGCGCGACCCCGACCCCGACGCCGAGGGGTTCGCCAGCCGCTACCGCGAGCTCTTCGCCGCCGACGCGCTGCCCGAGGCCAGCCCCGAGGCGCTGCTGCACTTCGTCACCTCGCCCACCGTGGCCAACTGCGGCAACACCTCCGGGTTCACCCGGGCCTGGAAGACCGCCGGGGACCACGGGGCCGCGGCCGCGGTGCGTGCCTCGATCCGGCACCTGCTGTACGGGCCGGAGACGCTCACCCTGGAGGACCGCTTCACCCAGCTGGTGGAGGGCAAGAAGGGCGTGGGCTTCCCCTCCTTCAAGGAGCCCATGCTGGCCAAGGTGCTGGCCGTCGTCGACCCGGACCGCTTCCTGCCGCTGCTGCGCTACTCCGCCGCCGCCGACGGCAAGAAGGAGCTGACCCGGGAGGTCTTCCAGCTGGACCTGCCCCCGGTGGACAAGACGGCGTTCACCATCGGCCGCGTGGCGCTGTGGAGCAACGACCTGCTGCGTTCGCTGATCGGGCTGGAGAACCCGCAGGACGCCGCGGCGTTCCTGCGCTGGGCCAAGATCCGCCCCGCAGTCTGAGCGCTCCTCCCCGCAGCACCCCAATCTCCCCGCACCCTCTCCCGCGACGATCACGGACCCCAGGACACAGCCTGCCGGCGTGTTGCCCACCCAGGTCCGTGATCATCGCGGAGGGGGCGGGGCGGGGGGTCAGATGAGGGTGGTGAGCACCGGCCAGGGGTTCTCGCCGGCCACGCCGGCCCCCAGGACCCGGGCCCAGGTGAGCTCGTTGCCGGCCTCGTCCCGCCAGGACCACATCCGGGTGGTCAGGTGGTGCAGCCGGAACTCCTGGGTGAAGCCGATGGCGCCGTGCACCTGGTGGGCCTGCCGGGCCACCACCTCGACTGCGGCCCCGGCCCGCACCTTCGCGGCGGCAGCTGCCAGCTCGAGCGGCTCTCCCCGGTCCAGCCGCTGCACGGCAGCATCCACCAGGGCGGTCACCGCGGTCACCTCCCCGGCCATCTGCGCCAGCTGCATCTGGATGCCCTGGAACTTCGCTAGCGGGCGGCCGAACTGCTGCCGCTCCCCGGCGTACTGCACGGTCCAGGCCAGCACGGTCTCCGCCGCGGCGGACAGCTGCACCGCCCGGGCCAGCGCGTACCGGGCCCGCAGGTCGGGGTCCAGCTGGGCCCCCACCAGGGCCGGGGTCTCGTCGAAGACGTAGGAGCCGCGCGGCTCGCCGGCCAGGTTGGCGGCGTCGGTGGCCGCCAGGCCGGAGACGTCGACCAGCGCCAGCACGTCCCCGTCCGGCCCGGCCGCCAGCACGGCGGCCCAGTGCGCGACGCCGGCCCAGGCCACCTCGGTGCTGGTGCCGGTGAGCGTCCACCCGTCCCCGGACCGGGTGGCGGTCACCGCGCCCTCGACGGCGACGGTCAGCGGCTCCTCGAGCGGCGGCAGCGCCAGCCCGGCGGCCAGCACGGCCGGCCCGGCGACCAGCAGCTGCTCGGCCACCGGCACCGCACCCCCGCCGGACGCCACCGTGGCGACGACGGCGACCGCGTCGGCCAGCTCCCCGCCGGATCCCCCGGCCTCCTCGGGCAACCCGACCCCGGTCAACCCGGCCTCCGCCAGGTCGGCCCACAGCGCGGCGTCCCACCGGCGGTCGGGCGTCAGCTGGGTGGGCTCGTGCCCGGCGAGGATCTCCCGGACGGTAGCGATCACCAGGTCCTGGTCGGTGCTCATCGCAGCCCCAGCCCACGCGCCACGATCCCGCGGAGGATCTCGTTGGTGCCGCCCCGCAGGGTGTATCCCGGCGAGTGCAGCTGGGCCTCGGCCAACGCCCTGCCCAGCGGATCCGGCGAGTCCAGCGAGGCGGGCACATCCACCACCCGCCGGATCTCCTCGGCCACGTCGCCCTCGAACGTCGTCCCCACGTCCTTGACCAGCGCTGCCGGGATGTCGGGCAGCTCGCCGCGGTCCAGCGCAGCAGCGATCCGCAGCGACAGCTGGCGCAACGCCAGCAGCCGGGCCGACAGCCGGCCCAGGGTGGCCAGCTGGGCCGGGTCCTGCGACGACCCGGCCCGGCGGGCGAACTCGGCCACCAGCGGGAAGGTGGACAGGAAGCGCTCGGGCCCGCTGCGCTCGAAGGCCAGCTCCGCGGTGACCTGGTGCCAGCCGGCGCCCTCCTCGCCCAGCAGCATGTCCCCGCCGATCACCACGTCGTCGAAGACCACCTCGTTGAAGTGGTGGCCGCCGTCCAGGATGCGGATCGGGTTGATGGTGATGCCCGGTGTCGACAGGTCGACCAGCAGCTGGCTCATCCCGGCGTGCCGGTGCGCGGGGTCGGCCGGGGCGGTGCGCACCAGCACGATGGCGTAGTGGCTGTGGTGGGCGTTCGACGTCCACACCTTGGCGCCGTTGACCACGAAGTCGCCGTCGGTGTTGCGGACTGCCCGGGTGCGGATGCTGGCCAGGTCCGAGCCGGAATCGGGCTCGCTCATCCCGATCACGAAGAAGCACTCACCGGCGGCGATCCGGGGCAGGATCTCCCGCCGGTGCGCCTCGGTGCCGTAGCGCAGCAGCGCCGGGCCGGACTGCCGGTCGGCGATCCAGTGCGCGGCCACCGGGGCACCGGCGGCCAGCAGCTCCTCGGTGACGGCGTAGCGCTCCATCGCGGTGCGCTCGTGACCGCCGTACTCCTTCGGCCAGGTCATGCCCAGCCAGCCGTGCTCACCCAGCTTGCGGGAGAACTCCGGGTCCACCCCGGACAGCCAGGTGTCCACGTGGGTGCTGAACGTGCCGGCCGCCAGCTCGGCGGCCAGGAACTCCCGGACCTCCTGGCGGACGACCTCGGCGGCCTCGGACGGTGGTGCGGGGGCGAGCGTCAACGTCGACGGCATGCCGGCAATGACACCACGGTGCATCAGCCGGCCCGGCTGCAGGCCCGCCCCCGCGAACGGTCAGCCGGCTCCCGGGGGCGCGTACTCGGGGTTCTGCTGGGCGGCGCGATCGACCTGCTCGGGGGTCAGCAGCACCACGGTGCGCAGGTGCGCCGCGCCCCGGGCGTTGACGGTCAGGGCCAGGGCGGCCGCGGACTCGGTGTCGGGCAGGTCGACGATGGAGTAGGCGTCGTCGCCACCGAGGGCGAAGTCGAAGCTCTCCAGCCGGCCGCCGAGGTCGGCGATGGTGTGCTCGATCGCCGTGCGCCGAGCCGTGCCGCCGCTGGCCCGCAGGGCGCGGATGCCTTCCGGGGAGTAGTCGACGATGGCCAGGAATCGGGGCATGGGTTCCTCCTGTCGGTGGCCCCCGTGCAGGCGATCCTGGCCCTGCGCGCATGCCGGGAGCCCCGCGCCGGGCCGAGGACCTCCGGGTCCCCCGGCGGGCCATGACGCCCGGTCACCGTGGCACCGCACGAGCGAGACCGGTCGGTCCGCCCCCGCGCCGCCCAGTCGAGCCAGCTCCGACGGCGCGCACGATCACCGGGGGCTGGGGAGGGCGGCGGTGAGCGCGCGCAGGACGTCGGGGAGCGGCGGGTCGGCGCGCAGCCGCAGGCAGCTGCCCTCGGGCCAGGGTTCGTAGGCCGCCGCGCGGGCGCGGACCTCCTCCCAGGACGGCTCCGGCACGGACGCCAGGCCCCGGGACCGGCCCGACAGGCGACGGCGGTGCTCGGCCTCGTCGTCCAGGGTCAGCAGCACGGACACCAGGAGAGCACCGGTACCGGCCGCTGCGGTCCGCCAGGTCTGCCGGGCCGCCTCGCTGTCGTTCACCGCGTCCACCACGACCGAGCTGCCCAGGACCAGGTTCTGCTCGACCGCGGCCCGCGCCGCCTCGTACGCCGCCACCCCGGTCGCCCAGCCACGTGGCAGGCCCGCGCCCAGCAGCGCGTCCTCGACCGGGTCGATCGACACGTGCACCCAGCGCTGCTGCGCGGCGAGCCCGGCGGCTACCGCGGACTTGCCGGTGCCGGGCAGCCCGGCGACGACGACGAGCAGCGGGACAGCCCGGTTTCCCTGGCCGGCGCCCGACCCGGCCGGACGGTCGGCCACCAGCCAGACCACCTGGCCGGCGTCGTCCCGGCTGACGTGGTCGCGACGGAAGCCGAGCTTGTCGAGCACCCGCAGGGACGCCGTGTTCGCTGGTCGCACGGTGGCCCAGATCCGCGCGCGTCCGGTGCCGAACGCCGCGTCGAGGACCGCGCGGGCCGCCTCGGTGGCCAGACCCCGGCCCCTCGCCGCGGGTAGCAGCTCGTAGGCGAGTTCGGGTTCCGGCACCGACGCGCGACCGATCACCAGGCCGCAGTAACCCAGCGGTTCACCGGTCCGGGTGCGGAGGACCAGCACCCCGATCCCGTGCTCGGCGGTCATCGCCTGCATCGCGGCGATGCGCGCCCGGGAGTCCTCGATGGTGACCCGCTGCGCCCCGCGGCGGTTGATGAGCTCGGTCAGCCAGCCGGCGTCACCCGGCTCTTCCGGGGTGAGCACCAACCGCTCGGTGTCGATCCGGTCCGGCAACGGCGTGAACTCCATCGCGGCAGCCAACCACGCGCCCGCCTGCGAACCGGCCACCTCGGCTCACCCTCCGGCGCCGGTGCGGCTGGTCGGGGAGCGGGCCGCCGAGGTCGTCAACCTCCGGACGAGCTGACCGTCTCAGCCTTTCCGGGAGGGGGGCGCGGTCAGGAGGGCGTCGACGAGGTGCGGTCCGGGTTCGGCCAGCGCCCGGCGGACGGCGGCGGCCAGCTCCGGTGCGGTGGTCACCCGCTGTCCAGGTACGCCCATGCCGGTGGCCAGGGCGGCGAAGTCCAGGCTGGGCGAACCCAGGTCCAGCAACCGCCCGGCCCGTTCACCGCCGGCGGTCGCCCCCACGTTGGCCAGTTCCCCGGCGAGGATCGCGTACGCCCCGTTGTTGCAGATGACGACGGTGACGTCGAGCTGCTCGCGGGCCATCGTCCACAGCGCCTGGATCGTGTACATGGCCGAACCGTCGGCCTGCACCGCGAGCACCGGACGGTCCGGGCAGGCCACCGCGGCACCCACCGCCATCGGCAGGCCGTCACCGATCGCCCCGCCGGTCAGGGACAGCACGTCGTGCCGGGGCGCCCCGGCGGTGGCGGCGAAGAGCCCACCCCCGGAGGTCAGCGACTCGTCGATCACGATGGCCTGCTCCGGCAGCACCGCGCCCAGCACCGCGGCCAACGTGGCCGGGGTCAGCGGGCCGTCGGGGATCTCGGGCCGGTGCGGGTCGGCGAGTGCCGGCTCGGCGCCCACCTTCTCGGCCAGCGCCTGCAGCGCCTCGACCACCGACTCCCCCGGCTCGGCCAGCACGCTCACCGGGCAGCCCTCGGGCACGAAGCTGCCGGGCAACCCGGGGTAGCCGAAGAAGGACACCGGCGCCGTCGCCCCCGCCAGCACCATCCCGGTCGTCCCGGCCAGGGCCGGCAGCGCGGCCTGCGGCGGGTAGGGCAGCTTGGGCACGTCGGGCAGGCCCGCCCCGCGGGTCATCCGCACCGGGAACGTCTCGGCCATCAGCCTGGCCCCGGTCCCGGCCGCCACCCGGGCCGCCGCCAGCAGGCCCTCGGCGGTCAGCGCGTCCCCACCCAGGAAGAGCACGGTGCCCGGGCCCAGCGCCCCGGCCGCGTCGGCCACCACCTCGGCGGGCACCAGCGGGCGGGGCCGGGCGGCCGACGGGAGCCCCAGCGCGCCGCCCTCGGACCAGGAGACGTCGGCCGGCAGCACCAGGGTGGCGACCTGACCACGGGACGCGGCGGCCACCGCGTCGGCGACGTCGTCACCCACGTGCGCGGTGGTCAGCGAGCGGCGCACCCAGCCCACCGCCCCGGCCAACGCATCCACGTCGCTCTCCAGCGGGGCGTCCAGCCTCTTGTGGGCCAGCGCGTGGTCACCCACCACGTTCACCAGCGGCGCCCGCCCCCGCCGGGCGTTGTGCAGGTTGGCCCAGCCGTTGCCCAGCCCCGGCCCCAGGTGGAGCAAGGTGGCGGCCGGGCGGCCGGTCATCCGGGCGTAGCCGTCGGCCGCCCCGGTGGCCACGTTCTCGAACAGGGTGAGCACCGCGCGCATCCGCGGCACGTCGTCCAGCGCGGCCACGAAGTGCATCTCCGAGGTGCCGGGGTTGGCGAAGCAGACCTCCACCCCGGCGTCGACGAGCGTGCGGATGACTGCCTGCGCACCGTTCATGCCCCGCACCCTGACATGCCGGGGCCGCCTCGGCACGACCCGCCGGCCGATCACGACTGTCGCGGTCGCCCGAGGCCTGATTGGCTCCCCCCGCGTACCCGGGGCACAGGCGCCCCGGGCCGACAGCGAGGAGCTCCGACGATGGTGCACAGATTGCTCGTGGGATACGGCATGCCTGCGGACACCGACGACTTCGACAAGCACTACCGGGACGTGCACATCGGGATCGCGAACGGGATGCCCGGGGTCGTCAAGTACACGATCGGGCACGCGCAGTCCGCCGACGAGAACCCCTCCCCCTTCCACCTGGTCGCCGAGCTGGACTTCGAGTCGGTGGAGGCCATGGGCGCGGCGATGGGTTCGGAGGCCGGGGCCACCGCGGTCGCCGACATCCCCAACTTCGCCAACGGCGGGGTCACCATCTGCCACTACGACGTCGAGGACGTCACCGGCTGATCGCTGCGGGGCGCCCACCCACCGGCGTTCCCCACCCGGCCCGCCGGACGGTTCGTCCGGCGGGCCGGGGCGCGGGCATGGATGCTCTGGATCCCGGGGGCACCCGGCCCCCGAGTCAGCCACCTGGCGCGTGCCCGGGTGACCCCAAGAGAGGAACGCATGGCCGACGACGCCCGTGAAGAGCTGGGCGACAAGGACGATCCGGCCGAGGACGAGGTGGTCGAGGCGTTCGACCTCATCGTCGATGAGGGCGCCCAGCGCCTGCACCGGACCTGGCGCGAGGTGCTGTCCACCGGGCTGGCCGGCGGCCTGGAGGTGGGCACCGGGGTGATCGCCCTGCTGGCCGTCTACGCCGAGACCGGCAGCCACCTGCTGGCCGGGATCGCGTTCAGCATCGGGCTCATCGCCCTGCTGCTGGCCCGCAGCGAGCTGTTCACCGAGGGCTTCCTGGTGCCGGTCACCGCGGTGGTCTCCAAGCGGGCGTCGACCAGGCAGCTGGCCAAGCTGTGGGGCGGCACCCTGCTGGCCAACCTGGTCGGCGGCTGGCTGGTGATGTGGCTGATGGTGCACGCGCTGCCGGAGCTGGGCGCCACCGCGGTCGAGTCCGCGACGCACTTCGTCGACGCCCCGCTGGACCTGCAGTCGGTCTGCCTGGCCCTGCTGGCCGGCAGCGTGCTGACCCTGATGACCCGGATGCAGCACGGCACCGAGTCCGATCCCGCCAAGATCGTGGCTGCGGTCGCTGCCGGCTTCCTGCTGGCCGGCCTGCAGCTGTTCCACTCGATCCTGGATTCGTTGATCATCTTCGCGGCCCTGGAGCACGGCGCCCCGTTCGGCTACGCCGACTGGCTGGCCTGGTTCTGGTACGTCGCGCTGGCCAACATGGTGGGTGGGCTGGTGGTGGTCACCATGCTGCGGCTGGTGCGCAGCAGCGAGCTGATCAAGGCCGAGCGGGCCAAGGTCGCCGCCGGTGGGTGATCCGGGCCACCCACCGCGTGGGACGACACCAGGCGGAGGGCCTACGGTGCCACCCATGGTGCTGCCCGATGGTCTGGTCGCCGTCGTCAAGCGGGACTGCCCGACCTGCACCCTGGTCGAGCCGGTGCTGCGCGAGCTGGGTGCTGCCGTCTGGTGCCAGGACGACGCGACCTGGTTCGACGGCGACGACCGCTCGCTGGAGCTGTCCTACCGGCTGGGCATCGAGACCGTGCCGACCCTGCTGCGGATCGAGGACGGCGCCGAGATCGCCCGCACGGTGGGCTGGAGCCGCCCCGCCTGGCAGCAGCTGACCGGGGTGGCGGGGTTGGGTGAGGCGCTCCCCGAGCACCGTCCCGGGTGCGGGTCGTTGTCGGTCGACCCGTCCCGGATCGACGCGCTGGAGGCGCAGTTCGGCACCGGGTTGGCCAGCCGCAGGGTCGAGCTGGCCGAACTGGAGGACGAGCACGAGGCGCTGTTCGACCGGGGCTGGACCGATGGGTTGCCGGTGGTACCGCCCACCCCGGAGCGGGTGCTGCGGATGCTGCGCGGCACCACCCGGGACCCGGCCGAGGTGATCGCCGTCGTCCCGCCGGACCTGGTGGAGTGCACGGTGGAGAAGGTCGCCGTGAACGCGGTCATGGCCGGCTGCCTGCCCGAGCACCTCCCGGTGGTGCTGGCCGCGCTGGAAGCCGCCTCGGCCGAGGAGTTCGCGCTGCACGGCCTGCTGGCCACCACCTACTTCTCGGCCCCGGTGATCGTGGTGAACGGCCCGATCACCCGGCGGATCGGGATGAACAGCGGGGTCAACGCGCTGGGGCAGGGCAACCGCGCGAATGCCACCATCGGCCGCGCCCTGCAGCTGGTGGTGCGCAACGTCGGCGGCGGGCGACCCGGTGAGGTCGACCGGGCCACCCTGGGCAACCCGGGCAAGTACACGTTCTGCTTCGCCGAGCGCGAGGAGGGCAGCCCGTTCACCCCGCTGGCCGCCGACCGGGGCGTGCCGGGGGACGCCGTGACCGTGTTCGCCGGCGGCGGGGTGCAGCCGGTGGTGGACCAGCTCAGCCGGGACCCCGAGTCGCTGGCCCGTACCTTCGCTGCCTGCCTGCGGGTCAACGCGCATCCCAAGCTGCCGATGGGCTTCGACGCCCTGCTGGTGGTCTCCCCCGAGCACGGCCGGGTGTTCCGCGACGCCGGCTGGGACCGGGACCGGCTGCTCGCCGAGCTCGACGAGCTGCTCACCCTGCCCACGGCCGACCTGGTCCGCGGGGCGCACGGCATGGCCGAGGGGGTGCCGGCCGGCACCCCGGCCGAGACGCTGCCCAAGTTCCGGCCCGGTGGGCTGCTGGTGGTCTCCGCCGGTGGGGACGCCGGGTTGTTCAGCGCCATCGTGGGTGGCTGGGTGTCCGGCGAGACAGGCAGCATCCCCGTGACCCGAGAGGTAGGCAGATGAGCACCGTCCTGGACCCCACCGGCGAGCGGCAGGCCGCGAGCCGGACCCCGCTCCCCCGGCTGAGGACCCTGCAGGGCGCCACCGTGGGCCTGCTGGACATCAGCAAGGCCCGCGGGAACGTCGTGCTGGACCGGCTCGAGGAGCTGCTGCGGGCCGACGGCGTCGACGTCCGGCGCTACCGCAAGCCCACGTTCGCCCGGCCGGCCCCGGTCGACCTGCGGCAGGAGATCGCCGAGCAGTGCGAGGTGGTCATCGAGGCACTGGCCGATTAGGGCTCGTGCACGTCGTGCAGTGTGCACGACATCGCCGACCTGGACCGCCGTGGCGTGGTGGGGGTCTTCCTGGCCAGCGGGGCCTTCGCCCAGGCCGCGCAGGTGCAGAGCGAGGCGCTGGGCTTCCCCGCCCCGCACGTGCTGGTCCCGCACCCGATCCAGGACCGCACCGACGAGGAGCTGCGGGCGCTCGCCGAGGACGCCTACCCCGAGGTGGTCGCCGCGGTGACCGGGGCCGGCTGACCTGACCCCGGGCAGCGGGCCCGGGCGGTTGCGGGGAGGCTGGGCGGCATGCCCCTGATCAGCACCCGGTTCGACGCCTCCAGCACCGCCGCCGATGTCGTGGCCGGCCACGACCTGACCGGGAAGCGGGTGGTCGTCACCGGCGGCGGGTCGGGCATCGGGGTGGAGACCGTGCGGGCCCTGGCCTCGGCCGGCGCCGAGGTCACCATCGCCGTCCGCGATCCCGAGCAGGGCGCGAGGGCCGCGCAGGACGTCGTCGGTACGACCGGCAACACGTCGCTGCGGGTGGCCCGGCTGGACCTGCTGGACCTGGAGTCGGTGGCCGCGTTCGTGTCCGACTGGGACGGGCCGCTGGACCTGCTGATCAACAACGCCGGGGTGATGGCGCTGCCCGCGCTCACCCTGACCGGGCGCGGATGGGAGACCCAGTTCGCCACCAACCACCTGGGTCACTTCGCGCTCACCACCGGCCTGCACGACGCGCTGTCCGCCGCCGACGACGGCGCGCGGGTGGTCTCGGTGTCCTCCACCGGGCACCTGCGCTCCCCGGTGGTGTTCGACGACATCCACTTCGCCCAGCGCG
Source organism: uncultured Actinomycetota bacterium (assembly GCA_963759905.1). Taxonomy (GTDB): domain Bacteria; phylum Actinomycetota; class Actinomycetes; order Mycobacteriales; family Geodermatophilaceae; genus Klenkia. Next base: position 915,089 of record CAVXBD010000003.1, on the reverse strand, counting down.
AGTACGACCCGTGGTCGGCCTACGGGCAGTCCAAGACGGCCAACGTGCTGCTGGCCGTCGAGGTCACCCGCCGCTGGGCCGCCGACGGGATCGTGGCCAACGCGCTGATGCCCGGCGGGATCATGACCAACCTGCAGCGGCATGTGTCCGCCGAGGTGATCGCCGGTTGGGAGCGGGCCCAGCAGAAGGGCACCATGGTCTTCAAGAGCGCCGCGCAGGGTGCGGCCACCACGATGGTCGCCGCCCTGGCCCCGGAATTCGCCGACGGTGGGCACTACCTGGAGGACTGCAACGAGTCCCCCACGGTGGCCGACGACGCCGAAGCCCGCAGCGGGGTCCGTGCCTGGGCGCTGGACCCGGTCAACGCCGAGCGGCTGTGGGAGGTCAGCAGCGACCTGCTGGCCGCCCGGCCGGTCGAGGACTGACCGACCGGGCACTCACATCAGCTCGGCCAGCAGCGCCGCGGCCCGCGCCGCACCGTCGGTCTCGACCGGCCGGTAGTCGACCTCGCGACCCAGCTCGGCGAGGACCGCCGCGGCCAGGGCATCGGGGTCGCTGGCGGCCGCGTAGTCCAGGCAGGTCCCGGCCCGGTACTGCGCCAACCGGTGCCGCACGTGCCGGTTCTGCTCGAAATGCCGCCGCAGCGGCACGTAGATGAACGGGATCCGCTGCGCGGTGAGCTCCATGCACGTGGTCAGCCCGCCCTGCACCACGGCCACGTCGCAGGCCGCCTGCACGCGTTCCAGGTCGGGTACGTACCCGCACACCCGCACCCCGGGTCGCCCCGGCAGCGACCGCGGGTCGATGCGTGGCCCGGTGACGACCAGGAACCGCAGCTCGGGGGCCTGCTGCTGGATCAGCGGGACGGCGTCCAGCACCCGGTGCAGCAGCGGTCCACCCACCCCGGATCCGCCGACGGTCACCAGGCAGAGCTTCTCGCCGGGCAGCACGCCCAGCCCACGCCGCAGCTGCGCGGTACCACCGGGCGGGCCCGGATCGAAGCCGGTGACGAAGCCGGCGAAGTCGAAGGTCGCCGACGTCCACTCCCGGATGCTGGGCAGGCCGGGTCCGAAGTCGTCGGGGACGACGTCCTCGGGATTGCCGACGAACACCGAGCGGTCCCGTACCCAGCTGAACCGGGACCGCTGCTCGAGCATCTCGGCGTTGAGGTCGGCGGTCAGCGCCGCCTCCCGCGTCCCGCCCTCGGGCATCGGCAGCCAGCCGACGAAGTCGGTCAGCCAGGCGAAGCGGAACGCTTGAGCTCGGGGTTCTCGTGCAGGAAGTAGTCGACGTCCCACGCCTCGTCGCCCACCACCAGGTCGTAGCCGCCGTCGGCGACGACGTCGGCGAACACCATGAAGTTGTGCACCAGGACCTCGTCCATGCTGCCGGATGGCCTGGAAGGCGTGCAGGTCGTGCTCGCCGGCCTCGTACTCGATGTGCGCGGACTCGCTGGCCAGGAAGGCCGAGCGCCGGGTGGACCCGCTCGCCGCGGTCGGCCAGCACGGTGGACACCGGATTCTGGGCCAGCCAGTCCACCTCCAGGTCCGGCTGCAGGGCGCGGAGCTCGGTGGCGACGGCCAGGTCCCGCCGGGCGTGCCCCAGCCCGATCGGCGAGCTGAGGTACAGCACCCGTGGACGGCGGCGCGCGGCCCGCACCCACGTCGTCCGGGTCGGGGGCGGGGGCACCAGACCGTCGACGACCTGGCGGATCAGCTGGTTCACGCGCACCGGGTCGCGGGCGGGCAGGCCGTGCCCGGCGCCGTCCAGCAGCACCAGGGAACCGCCGGTCAGCTCGGCAAGCCGCTGCCCGCCCGCCGGCGGGACCACCTGGTCCGCGGTGCCGTGCAGCACGGTGACGGGGCAGCGCACCCGCCGGCAGACCGGTTCCAGAGGGGTGCGGACCGCGCCGTGCAGGCCCAGCGCGCCCGCAACGGTGTCGGCCAGGGTCGCGGGTGCGATCTCCAGACCCCACCCGATGCAGTCCTCGATCTGCTTGGTGGAGTGCGGCTCGCAGAACATCGCGCCGAAGAAGAACTCCAGGAACTCGGGGTAGCCACCCTCGCGCCAGCAGTGCTCGTTGAACTGCCCCCAGCCGGTGTACTGCGGCAACCGCTGGTCGTAGGGGTGCCCGTCCCGGCCGGGCCGGGGAAGGGGGAACCCGCAGGACGGGGCGATGGCGATCAACCCGAGCACCCGCTCCGGGTGGTCCGCGGCCAGGTGCACCGACCAGCCGGCCCCCCTGGACAGGGCGACCAGCACCGCCTGCCCGGTGTCGGTGGCGTCCAGCACCGCCAGGGCGTCGGCGGCGAACTGCTCGTCGGTGTAGGCCGCCGCCCCGACCGGCCGGTCGGAATCCCCGCTGCCCCGCCCGTCGAAGGTGACCACCCGGTAGTGCCGGGCCAGATAGCCCAGCTGCGCCTTCCAGAACCGCGAGGGCACGATCGACCAGGTGGGCATCAGCAGCAGGGTCGGGTGGTGCTCGGTGCCGAGCACCCGGTAGGCTCAACCGGACCCCGTCCCGTTCGACGGTGCCCGGCAAGCCGGGGGCAGAGCCGTGCCGGGGACCTCGTCCACCCCGGCAGTGTGCTCGCCCGACCCCCTGGCCGGGGCGAGGTGCGCCACCGTCACGGGCGGATCTCCAGCACGTTGTTGAAGGGCGTGCTGGTGGCCGCCCGGAACCGACCGAACCCGGCCGTGGTGGAGACGTCCCGGATCCGCGCCGGACCGGCCTGGGTACCCAGCGCCAGCCCGACGTCCTGGGACAGCGACGCCGGGGTGCACAGCAGCGTGGAGAAGCCGTAGAACGCCCGGCCCACCGTGGTGAGGTTGTCCTCCACCCGGTCGCCGGCCATCGGCTCCACGACCAGCCAGGTGCCGTCCTCGTCGATGCTCTCCCGGACGCGCCGGGCGGCGCCGACGGGGTCCCCCATGTCGTGCAGGCAGTCGAACATGGTCACCAGGTCGTAGCCGGTACCGGTGAACCCGGTCGCGGGGGCGACCTCGAACCGGACCCGCTCGCCCACGCCCGCCGCCGCAGCTCGCTGACGGGCGACCTCGATCGAGGCGGCGTGGTCGTCGGAGCCGATGAACATCGACCGGGGGTAGGCCTGGGCCATCAGGATGGTCGACGCGCCGTGCCCGCAGCCCACGTCGGCAACCGTCGGCGCCTCGTTGCAGTTTCGCCACCACGCCGTCCAGTGCCGGCAGCCACTCGGCGACCAGGTGTGCCTGGTACATGGTCCGGAAGAACCGCTCGCAGCCCACGTGCACATCGGGGTCGTGGGCACGCCAGCTGACCCCGTCCCCCGTCCGGGCGGCCTCGATCGCGCCGGCCGCATCGCGGACGGTGCCCTGGGTCAGCTGGAAGAAGCCGGGCAGGTACGCCGGACTGGCGGGGTCGGTCAGCGCCGCGGCGTGCTCGGCCGGCAGCGTGTACCGGCGGGTCTGCGGGTCGTACTCCACGAAGCCGCCCGCGGCCTGGGCGCCCAGCCACTCGCGCGCGTAGTGCTCGCTGGTGCCGGTCTGCTCGGCCAGCTCGGCCGGGCTGATCGGGGTGCCGTCGGCCATGGCCCGGTAGTAGCCCAGGGCATCACCCATCACCACCAGAGCGGTGTTCAGGGTGGCGCCGACCTCCTCGACGGCGCGGAACACGAAGGCCATCAGCTTGTCCGGGTCGATCGGCCGCGCCGGGATCTCGGCGGTGGTTCTCGGGGTGCAGTTCGGTGGCGGTCATGACGTGTCCTCCGGTGTCGGTGGTGTGCTGTCCCCCTCGACGCTGGACCCGACCGCGTCCCCATCGCATCCGGGGACCCCCCTGGTCCTGCCTCCTACGATCGGTCGATGCTGATCGGGCGCGAGCGCGAACGTCGGCAGGTGCACGGGTCGCTGGCCTCCGCCCGGGTGGGCGCAGGGGACCGCACTGGTGCTCGTGCGGTGAGGCCGGGCATCGGCAAGTCGGCGCTGCTGGCCGATGCGGACGCCGCCGGCGACGGGATGCGGGCGTTGCGGCATCTCGGGGCTCGAGTCGGAGTCCGGGGTGCCCTTCGGGTCGCTGCTGCAGTTGCTGCGGCCCGCGCTCGGGCATCTGGGGCGCATCCCGGCCCCCCAGGCGGCGGCCCTGGGGACGGCCCTCGCCCTGTCCCCGGGCCGGGCGGGTGACCGCTTCGCGGTCGGCGCGGCGACGCTCAGCCTGCTCAGCCGGGTCGCCGAGGACCAGCCGCTGCTGCTGCTCGTCGACGACGCCCACCTGCTCGACCTGCCGTCCGCGCAGGCGCTGATCTTCGCGGCCCGGCGGCTGACCGCGGACCCCGTCGGTCCTGCTGGCTGCCGCCCGGGACGGCTACCCGTGCGCGATGACCGACGCCGGCCTGCCGCGAGCTGCCCATCGCGGGGACTGTCCCTCCAGGACGCCACGCCGACTGCTGGCCCGCACCGGCCACAGCCCTCAGCGAGGCCGCTACGGCCCGGCTGCACGAGCTCACCGGAGGGAACCCGCTGGCCCTGGTGGAGTTGGCCGGGCAGGCCGGGACCTGGAGATGCTGCCCGACGGGGTGCCGACCCCGGTCCCGGCGTCCCTGGTCCGGGTGTTCGCCCGTCGGGCCCACCAGTCTGTCCGGACCCGCCCGCATGGCCCTGCTCGTGGCGGCGACCGCCGGTAGCGACCTGGGCCTCGTCGCCCGGGCCTGCGCCGACCTCGGGGTCGGGGTGAGGCGCCCTCGAGGAGGCCGAGGGGGCGGGGTTGCTCCGGATGACCGGGAGCGAGCTCAGCTTCCGGCACGGGCTGGTGCGCTCGGCGGTCTACACCGGATCCGCACCGGCGCAGCGCAGGGCGGTGCACCGCGCGCTGGCCGACGCGCTGCCCGCCGGTGACGTCGACCGTCGCGCCTGGCACCTCGGCGAGGCGGCCCTGGAACCCCGGCGAGGACACCGCGCGGCTGCTGGAGACCGCGGCCGCGCGGGCCCGGGACCAGGGCGCGCACGCCGTCGCGGCCGGTACCTACCAGCGTGCCGCCGGGCTCAGTCCCGGCCCGGGTGACCGGGCCCGTCGGTTGGTGGCCGCCGCCGAGTGTTCCTGGCACGGCGGCCAGGACACCCGCGCCGGTGACCTCCTGGACCAGGTGCCGGCGGCGGAACGGCCGGACCTGCGCTCCCGGATCAGCACCCTGCGGGGCACGCTCGCCGCGCGGAGCGGGGACGCCGAGAGTGCGCGGGACCTGCTGATGGACGCAGCGAGTCAGCCCACCGCGGACCCGGACGCGGCGATCGGGCTGCTCGCCGACGCGGCCCTGGCCTGCTTCTTCCTCGGTGACACCGGCACCGTCCGCCGAGCCGCCGACCGGATCGAGGACCTGATGCCGGGGTCCCGGACGTCGTGGGCGCGGTGCGCGGGCTCGCTGGCCGTCGGCGTGGCCGACGTGCTGACCGGGCGCCGTGGGGTCGACCGGATCCGGGCCGCCCTGGCCGAGGTCGCCCCCACCGACCCGCTCGTGGGGGACACCCGGATCGCCCCGTGGCTGGTCCTGGGCCCGCTCTTCCTGCGGGAGAGCACCACTGCCCGACCGCTGGTGGAGGCGGTCGTGGGCCGGCACCGGGACAGCGCGGGCATCGGCACGCTGCCGCTCCTGTTGTTCTACCTCGCCCGGGACCAGGCCACCACCGACAGGTGGGACGCCGCCGAGGTCAGCTACACCGAAGGCATCGAGCTGGCCCGCGAGACGGGGCACACCGCCGACCTGGCCGCCTGTCTCGCCGGCCTGGCCTGGTTGCAGGCCCGGCAGGGTCGCGAGGTCCCGTGCCGGGCGAATGCCCAGGAAGCGCTGGACATCTGTCGGGCCCGCCGCCTCGGCACGTTCCAGGCCTGGGCCCTGTACGCCCTGGGGGACCTGGACCTCGCCGCCGGCCGGACGCAGGCCGCCCTCCAGCGGTTCGAGGAGCTGACCGCCCTGCTCGGTGACCTGCACATCGACGACGTCGACCTCTCCCCCGCGCCCGAGATGGTGGAGATCCTGCTCCACTCGGGGCGCTCCGACCGGGCCCGGACGATCGCGGACCGGTACGTGCGCAGCGCCGAGGAGAAGGGGCAGCCGTGGGCGCTGGCCCGCGCCGCCCGGATCCTGGGCATCACCGGGGCGGACGGGGACGGCAACCGGCACGTCGACCGGGCGCTGCGCTGGCACGCCCACACGCTGGACTCCTTCGAGCTGGCCCGGACGCAGCTGGCGCACGGGGTGCAGCTGCGTCGGGCGCGGTGCCGCGTCGCGGCCCGCGGTCCGCTGCGGGCCGCGCTGGCCACCTTCGAGGAGCTCGGCGCCATGCCGTGGGCGGACCGGGCGGCAGCGGAACTGCAGGCGACCGGTGAGACGGCGCACCGCCGGGAGGTCAGCGCCCTCCGCGAGCTGACCCCCCAGGAGCTGCAGATCGCCGGGATGCTCGGCGGCGGTCGGACGACGAAGGAGACCGCCGCCGCACTGTTCCTCAGCCCGAAGACCGTCGAGTACCACCTGCGGCACGTCTACCAGAAGCTCGGCGTCGCCTCGCGCGCCGAGCTGGGGGCGCGGCTGTCGGCCGAGCGCTGACGTCCCACGCTGCGGGGGCCCCGCGCATCGCGCAGGCTTGGCAGGTGAGCAACGAGCAGGGCTACGTCGAGCCCGGGAAGTCCTTCGAGCGCGACACCAGCTACCTGGCCGACCGGATCCTGGCCGACGGGTCGCAGGGTTGGCCGGTCGAGGCCGACCGCTACCGACTGGTGGTGGCCCGGGCCTGCCCGTGGGCCAACCGCGCGACCATCGTGCGCCGGCTGCTGGGTCTGGAGTCGGCGTTCTCGATGGGCATCTGCGGGCCCACCCACGACGAGCGCAGCTGGACCTTCGACCTGGACCCCGGCGGGCGGGACCCGGTGCTGGGCTACGAGCGGCTGCAGGAGGCGTTCTTCGCCCGCGACCCCGAGTACCCGCGCGGGATCACCGTGCCGGCCATGGTCGACCTGCCCACCGGGGCCGTGGTGACCAACGACTTCGCCCAGCTGACGCTGGACTTCTCCACCCAGTGGACGGCGTTCCACCGCGCCGGCGCGCCCGACCTGTACCCCGAGCGGCTGCGGGAGGAGATGGACGACGTCATGCACCGGGTCTTCACCGAGATCAACAACGGCGTGTACCGCTGCGGGTTCGCCGGTGACCAGGAGGCCTACGCCAGCGCCTACGAGCGGCTGTTCACCGCGCTGGACTGGGTGAGCGACCGGCTGGAGACCCGCCGGTACCTGATGGGCGACACGATCACCGAGGCCGATGTCCGGTTGTTCACCACGCTGGCCCGCTTCGACGCCGTCTACCACGGCCACTTCAAGTGCAACCGGCAGAAGCTCGTCCGAGCTGCCGGTGCTGTGGGCCTACGCCCGGGACCTCTTCCAGACCCCCGGGTTCGGCGACACCACCGACTTCCCGCAGATCAAGCGGCACTACTACGTCGTGCACGCCGACGTGAACCCCACCGGCATCGTCCCGGGCGGGCCGGACACCTCGAACTGGCTCACCCCGCACCACCGCGAGCAGCTGGGTGGGTCCCCGTTCGGGAACGGCACCCCGCCCGGTCCGGTCCCGGCCGGTGAGGCGATCCCGGCCGACGAGGGTGCCGGCGGGGCGACCGCCTACTGAGCCGCGGGCCGGCCTGGCACAGTTCCCGGCCATGCCCAGTGACGTGCCCCATGACGTGCCGCGCGACCTGCCCTACGACCTGTCGTCGACCCGCGACCTGTTCGACCTGACCGGCCGGGTCGCCGTGGTGACCGGAGCCTCCTCGGGACTCGGCATCACCTTCGCCGTGGCGCTGGCGCAAGCCGGTGCGGACGTGGTGCTGACCGGGCGGCGGACCGACCGCCTCCAGGAGGTCGCCGGGACGGTGGCCGGCACCGGCCGACGATGCGTCCCCGTGACGGCGGACGTGCGGAGGCCCGAGGACTGCGCTGCGGTGGTGGCCGCCGCGGTCGCCGAGCTCGGCCGGGTCGACGTGCTGGTGAACAACGCGGGCACCGGGCACGGGGCACGGGCCCTGACCGAGGACCCGTCCGCCTTCGAGGCCGTCCTGGCCACCAACCTGTCCGGGGCGCATCACATGGCCCAGGCGGTAGCCCGCGCCATGGTGGCGGCCGGCTCCGGGGGGTCGATCGTCAACGTGGCCTCTGCCCTGGCGCTCTCCGTCGGTGACGTCCCGCAGGCCGCCTACACCGCGTCCAAGGCAGGCCTGCTGGGCCTCACCCGGGACCTCGCCATGCAGTGGACGGCCCGCTACGGGATCAGGGTCAACGCCCTGGCGCCCGGCTACTTCCCGTCGGAGCTCACCGCCCCGCTGCTGGCGTCCGAGCGGGGGTCCGCCGGGGTGCTGGCCCGGACCCGGATGGGCCGGCTCGGCCGCCCCGAGGAGCTGGTCGGCCCGCTCCTGCTGCTGGCCAGCGAGGCCGGCTCGTACATGACCGGGACGACGCTGGCGGTCGACGGCGGTTGGACGATGCACTGACCTTGACCAAACGCTCGTTTGTTCATAATCTCCGGTGACCCACGTCACGAGGAGAACGCATGTACACGCTCGTCGCCATCTGGTCCGCCCCCCGTCCCGAGGACGCCGAGGCGTTCGAGGAGCACTACCGCAGCACGCACGGTCCGGCCGCCGCCAAGGTGCCGGGCATGCAGCGGTTCGTCACGGTGCGCACCGACAGCGGGCTCGAGGGCGGCGAGTCCGGCTTCTACCGGGTCGCCGAGATGTGCTTCGCCAGCAAGGCCGACCTGGAGGCCGCGGAGCACTCCTCGGAGTGGCAGGCGCTGCGGGCCGACGCCGGCACCATGATCGAGCGCTTCGGGGTCACCCTGACCGTGGGCATCGGTGAGGAGCAGGACAACGAGTTGACGCCGGCATGACCGTCCTGGTGACCGGGGGGTCGTCCGGGATCGGCCGCGCGGTCGCCCAGCGCTGGGGGGCGCTGGGGCACGACGTGGTGATCAACTACCACGCCGACGACGCGGCCGCGGAGGAGACCGCCTCGATGGTCCGGGCAGCCGGCGGTAGGCCGCACCTGGTCAAGGCAGACGTCGGTGACGCCAGCGGGGTGGACACCCTGGTGGGTGCGGTCCGCGAGCTGACCGACTCGCTGGACCTGTACGTGCACTGCGCGGCGCTGGCAGTCACCGGGAAGGCCCTGGAGATCGACCCGGCCCGGCTGGCCCAGGCCATCGCGGTCAACGGGACCTCGCTGGTGCCATTGACCCAGGGACTGCTGCCGGTGCTCCGACCAGGCTCCTGCCTGGTCTACGTCAGCAGCCGGGGAGCCCGCTCCTACGTGCCTTCCTACGTCGCGCTGGGGCCCACCAAGTCACTGGGCGAGGCGCTGATCCGCTACCTGGCCGTCGAGCTCGCCCCTCGCGGGGTGCGCGCCAACACCGTCGCGGCAGGCCCGCTGGACACCCCCGCGTTCCGGACCATGTTCGGCGACCAGGCGCAGGCCCGGCTGGACGGGGCCGCGGCGGCGAACCCCAGCGGTCGCGGACTGGCCATGGATGACGTGCTGGGGGCGATCGAGTGGATCTCCTCCCCCGCGGCCTCGATGGTGCAGGGCCAGACCGTGATGGTGGACGGCGGGATCTCGCTCTGAGCGGACCCGCGACCACCCAGGACCTGCATCCAGGAGGACCGATGACCGGCACGCTGCACATGGCTGCTCACCCGGCGCTGGACCCGGCGCTGGATCCCCGGCCACGGCTGGTGGCCTCCGCCGCCGGCATGCTGGTGGCCGGGGTGCGCTGCACCGCCTGCGCCCACCCCGTGGCGTTCGTGCGACCCCGGTGCCCGGACTGCCGGGCCGCCGTCGTCCCGGCGACGTTCGGGCCCGAGGGCACGGTGTGGAGCGCGACCGTGGTCCGCATCCCGGTGCCCGGCCGCCGCCCGCCCTTCGCGCTGGCCTACGTGGACCTGGACGCTGGCCCGCGGGTACTGGCCACCGCCCCCGGCGAGCACGCCCTGCCGATGGGCACCCGGGTCAGGCTGACCGACCCCGGTAGCGGCGACGTCGGCGTGGAGGTGGTCTGAGTGGAGGTCGCGGTGCACGGCGTCGGCACCTCGCACTTCGGCCGGCAGCCGGGACGCACGCTCCCCGAGCTGGCCTGGGACGCCGTCCGCGAAGCGCTGGCCGATGCCGGGGCGGACGAGGTGGACGCGGTCTACGTCGGCACGGTGTTCGGGGCTCCCGGGGTGGCCCAGCGGGTGCTGCACGCGCTGGGGATCACCGGCGTCCCGGTGGTCACCATCGAGAACGCCTGCGCCAGCGGGACGACGGCCCTGCTGGAGGGGCACGAATCGGTCCGCACCGGCCGGTACCGGCGGGTGCTGGCACTGGGCCTGGAGCAGATGAGCAGCGCCTTCTCCGGTGCCATCACCCCCGAGATCACCGACGCCGAAGGGGTGAGCGGGCTCGCCATGCCGGCGCTCTACGCCATGGCGGCGCACCGCTACCTGGAGACCGGCGCCGCGACGGCCGAGCAGCTGGCGGCGGTGTCGGTGAAGAACCATGCCGTGGCCCGGTTCAACGACCGCGCCCAGTACGCCGGGGAGTACACCGTCGAGCAGGTGCTGGCCTCGCGGATGATCGCCGACCCGCTCACCCTGCTGCAGTGCTGCCCCACCTCGGACGGGGCGGCCGCCGCGGTGCTGGCCCCGGCCGATGGCGGGGACGGCCAGGTCGCCGTGCGGGGGCTGGGCTTCCGCTCCGGGAACCTGTGGGACCACCGCTCCAGCCACGTCTGGGGTTACGACCTGGTGGCGGCCACCGCGGCCGACGCCTACGCCCAGGCCGGCATCGGCCCCGACGACGTCGACGTGTTCGAGGTGCACGACGCCTTCACCGTCGGCGAGGTTGCCACCACCGAGGCGCTGGGCATCGTGCCCCCCGGGAAGGGCGGTGCGGCCGCGGCGGACGGGACCACGGCGCTGGGCGGTGCCCGGCCGGTGAATCCCTCGGGCGGGCTGCTCTCCCGCGGCCACCCGCTGGGGGCGACCGGGCTGGCCCAGGTCGCCGAGGTGGTCTGGCAGCTGCGCGGGCAGGCGGGCGGCCGGCAGGTGGCAGGCGCCCGGACCGGTCTGGTGGAGACCATGGGCGGTGGCGTGAGCGGCATCGACGGCAACGGTTGCGTCGTCGCGGTGCTCGGCGGATGAGTGCCGTCCCGGAGGACCTGTCCGACCTGGACCTGTTCAGCCCGGCGGCGGTGGCCGACCCCTACCCCGTCTTCGACCGGCTGCGGGACACCGATCCGGTGCACTGGAGCCCGCGCTACCGCTCCTGGATCCTCACCCGGCACGAGGACGTGTCGGCCGCGCTGCGCGACGCCAGGTTCTCCTCCGACCGGATCACGCCCTTCGTGCAGGCCAAGCTCTCCGGGCCGGACGCCGACCCGGACCTGCGGGCCACGTTCGGGGTGCTGGAGGACTGGATGGTGTTCAAGGACCCGCCGGACCACACCCGGTTGCGCCGGCTGCTCCGGAAGGCCTTCACCCCCAGGTCGGTGGCCGCGCTCGAACCACGCATCCGGACGCTGTCGGAGGAGTTGCTGGACGGACTGGCCGGTGCCGGTCAGGGCGACCTGGTCCGCTCCTACGCCTACCCGCTGACCGCGGCGGTGGTGGCCGAGATGCTGGGGGTGCCCCGAGCCGACCGCGACCTGTTCAAGGACTGGTCGGACGCCATCACCTCGCTGGTGTTCGCCGGGTTGGGCAGCCCGGAGCGCTACGAACGGGCCGCCCGCGGCATGCTGGAGTTGCGGGACTACCTCAGCGGGTTGGCCGCGCGGGCCACCGAGGACCCCGGTGAGGACCTGATCACCGCGCTGGTCCAGGCCCGGGACGACGACGACGTGCTGAGCCACGACGAGGTCATCGCCACCGGCGTGCTGCTGCTGTTCGCCGGGCACGAGACCACCACGAACCTGATCGGCAACGGGGTGCTGGCCCTGCTCCAGCACCCTGACCAGCGCGAGCGGCTGGAGGCCGGCGAGGTCGGCATCGGCACGGCCATCGAGGAGTTCCTGCGCTTCGACGGGCCGGCCAAGACCGTGGTCCGGCAGATGGGCGCCGACGTCGAGGTCGGCGGGCAGCTGCTGCGGACGGGCCAGCGGGTGTTCCTCTGCCCGCCCAGCGCCAATCGCGACCCCGCCGTCTTCCCCGATCCCGGCGTGCTGGACCTGGGGCGGACCGACAACCCGCACGTCGGTTTCGGCTTCGGCCTGCACTACTGCCTGGGGGCCCCGCTGGCCCGGGCCGAGGCCGCCGTCGCCATCCCCTCGGTGCTGGAGCGGCTGCCCGAGCTGGCGCTGGACCCGGCGGCCGAGCTGTCCTGGCAGCCGGTGCTGCTCAGCCGTGGACTGACCACCCTCCCGGTCCGGTGGCGGCCGTGACCGCCCGGGTGGACCGCGCAATCTGCGTGGGCTCGGGCACCTGCACCCAGATCGCCCCGGACCTGTTCGTGCTGGACGGCGGCCGGGCCCGGGTGCTGGCCCCCGACGAGCCGGGGGCCCGGGTCATCCGGGACGACGAGCGCACTGCCGCCGATGTCGAGGAAGCCGTGGAGTCCTGCCCCGTGCAGGCGATCGAGGGAGACCAGCGATGACGACGACGTCACCGGCCCGGACGCGACGCAGCACCGCCGAACGACTGGCCGGTCACCGGCTGTTCTGGGACGAGGAGCGCGAGACGATGCCGCCGCGGCAGCGGGATGCAGTGGTGCTGGCCCGGGTGCAGCACCAGCTGCAGCGGGCCTACGCGGAGCTGCCGTTCTACCGGCGGCACTACGACGCGCACGGCTTCCACCCCGACCAGGTGCGGTCGCTGGAGGACTTCACCACCGAGGTCCCGGTGATCACCAAGAAGGACCTGGTGGCCGACCAGGCCGCGCACCCGCCGTTCGGGGACTACCTGGGGGTGGGCCGCGACCAGATCGCCCGGGTGCACGGCTCGTCGGGGACCAGCGGGGTCCCGACGATGTACGGCGTCTCGCACGCCGACTGGGCCCGCTGCGGCCAGGCGATGGCGATGGGCCTGTGGTGCGCCGGCTTCCGCCCGGGTGACCTGGTGCAGGTGACCTTCCCGTTCACCATGTTCTTCGGTGGCTGGGGCAACGTGCAGGCCCTCGAGCTGCTGGGGGCCGGCTGCTTCCCCACCGGGTCGATGGTGGCCACCGACCGGCAGATCGAGTTCCTGCACTCCCTGGACGTGGACGCCGTGATCGCCACGCCGTCCTACCTGACCCACCTGGCGCACCGCGCCCAGGAGCTGGGCACCCCGGTCACCGACACCGGGGTGGAGGTGGCCCTGGTGGGCGGTGAGCCCGGCGGCAGCATCCCCTCGGTGCGGGCGCGGCTGGCCGAGCAGTGGGGCGAGCTGGCCGTGATCGACGGCGCGGCCGGGTCGACCTCGGAGATGTACCCGTTCCTGACCAACATCGGCTGCCTGCAGGAGCCCGGCGGCGGGGTGCACCTGTTCCAGGACGAGAACTACACCGAGGTGGTCGACCGCGACGACCCCAACGTCCCGGTGCCCGTCGGCACCCCCGGGGCCGTCGTCGCCACCCACCTGTGGCGGGAGTCCCAGCCGATGATCCGGTTCTGGATGGGCGACGAGGGCCTGCTGGACGACAGCCCGTGCAGCTGCGGGCGGACCTACCCCCGGTTGCCCCGTGGGGTCTTCGGCCGGATCGACGACATGCTGGTGATCCGCGGGGCCAACGTGTACCCCTCGGCGGTGGAGGCCGCGGTGCGAGCCACCCCGGGCGCCGGAGCCGAGTTCCGGATCGTGGTGGACCGCCCGCAGGACCTGGACGAGGTGCGGGTGCTGGTCGAGCGCGGGCCGAGTGCCCGCCCCGAGGACGACGTCCGGTTGTGCGGGGAGCTGGAGGAGCGGATCAAGCGGGCGGTCAACGTGCGGGTCCCGGTGCAACTGGTGGCCGCGGGATCCCAGGAGGTGCAGACGTTCAAGGCCCGCCGGGTGGTCGACAACCGCCCGCGGCGGTGAGCGGGACGGCGCCGGTCAGGCCCGCGCACCGTCCAGGAAGAGCCCGGTGATCCGGTCGGCCACGGTGACTGCCGACTCCGGGCCGTCCGGGTCCCACCAGCGGGTCAGCCAGTTCAGCGAGCCGATGAGCACGTGCCCCGAGGTGCGGATGTCCAGGTCGGTGCGCAGCGACCCGTCCGCCACCCCGTCGGCCAGCACCGACCGGACCAGCTCCACGTACTCGTGGTCCATCGCGGCCCACTCCGGGTAGCGCCCCAGCCCGGCCACCTCGTGCACGTAGACCGAGGCGTAGACGAAGTGCTCGGCCAGCACGCCGGCATGCACCCGGGCCAGCGCCACCACCTTCTCCGGCGTGGGGATGTCGGAGGCGGCGAGCTCGCGGGTCCGGGCCAGCAGCTGTTCCGCGGGTGGCCGGACCACCGAGAAGAGCAACTCCTCCTTGCTGGAGATGTAGTTGTACAGGCTGCCCTTGAGCATCCCCACCTCGTCGGCGACGTCCTCCAGGCTGGCCGCGTGGTAGCCCTTGGCGCGAAACACCTTGGCCGCGGCGGCCATCACCTCGGGCCAGCGACTGGGACGGGGCACGGGGCTCCTCTCGGTGCGGGAACGGACGGTCCCGGCGGGATCAGGCTAGAGACCAGCCCGACCCCGCCGGACGGTCAGGCCCGGCCGAGCGCCACGTCGGCCAGGAGCCGGCGCCCGACCGGCCGGGCCGCCGCTGCTCAGTCGAGCAGCGGGGCCAGCGCCGCGGCGCACTGCTGGGCGGCTTCGAGGTACTCCACCGGCACCTTCCCCCGCGCCGAGCTGACCGCAAGCCCGGCCACCAGCATGCCCGCGGGGCCGCGGACCGGGACCGCCAGACAGCCCACGCCGGCGTGCAGCTGGCCGGCCTGCCCGGCCCAGCCCTGCGCCCGCACGCGCGCCAGGCATGCCTCAAGGTCGGCCGGCCGGGTCGGGGTGGCATCGGTGAGCGCCACCAGCCGGCCCGGGGAGTGCACCGCCTCGCGCCACTCCGGCTGCTCGGCCAGCACCAGCTGCCCGGCGGCCGAGGCGTGCAAGTGGCCCTCCACCAGGTCCGGGGAGGCCAGCGGCAGGTCCGGGTCGATGTCGGCACACCGCAGGGTCACCCCGGAGATGAGCACCAGGTGAACCCCGGCCCGCACCTGGCCCCGCAACCCGGCGAGCACCTGACGGGCCGCCGTCGGCACCCGGACCGGGGCGATCGCACCGGCCAGCCCGGCCACCTTCGCGCCCAGGGCGAACCCGTGCAGGTCCGGCAACCGGACCAGGTACTCCTCCCCCACCAGCAGGTTCAGCAGCCGGTACGTCGTGGCCGGGGGCATCCCCAGGGCCTCGGCGACCTCCTTGGCGTTGACCCCCGCACCGGCCCGGGCCACCTCCTCCAGCACCGCCAGCGCCGAGCGCACCGCCTGCGGCTGCCGCCCGGTGACCCCCCGGTCCACCGTCGTCACCGGCGGGTCACCTGCCCGGGGAGCAACGAGCCGGCGGTGGCCTGGTCGTACACCCCGACCCGGGCGAGCCGGTCCGGGTCGCGGCGGCGCAGCACCGCCCACAGCAGCGGGCCGGGCAACCAGACCAGCACGAAGACGACCACCTCGCTGCCGCTGCCCGAGAACGACGCCCCGGCCACGGCCACCGCCAGCACCACCGCGGCCAGGCTCGCGGCGACGGCACCACCGAGCAGCGGGGGTCCGGTGAGCTCCCCGATCCGGCGCAGGAACATCGGCATGGCCGCCGAGGCCAGCAGGTAGGCCAGCACGTAGCCCAGCGCGGAGACGGTCAGCGCCGACGCCAGCACGTCCCGGGCCCGGTTGCCGGCGGCCAGCGCCACCGCCGGCACGGCGACCACCACCGGCAGCACCAGGGCCAGCGCCACGGCCGGAGTGTCGAAGGTCGGGTGCGTGCGCCCCAGCGGGGCCGGCAGCACGCCCTCCCGCGACATCGAGAACAGCACCCGGGCCAGCGCGTTCGTCGACCCGGTCACGCAGGCGAAGAACGACGCCGCGATGCCGGCGTCCAGCAGCCGGGGCAGCACCCCCAGCCCCTGGGCGTCGGCCAGCCGGGCGACCGGCACGTCGCTGGTCAGCACCTCCACCGGCGCCGCCCGCAGCAGCACGATCTGGGCCACCCCGGCGCCGAGGAACAGCACCCCGGCGGCGACGGGGGTCCACAGCAGAGCCCGCGGCACGGCCACCAGCGGTCGGCGGGCCTCCACACCCAGGGTCGCCGCGCTCTCGAAGCCCATGAACGCCGCGACCGCCAGCACCACCCCGAGGGCCACACCCGAGGCGGTCACCGGCCCGTCCACCACGGCAGCGGCGGTCCCGGTACCGCCGCGGTGGGCCAGCAACAGCACGGCCAGCACCACGACCACCACCAGGATCGAGACGATCTCCAACGCCAGGGCCACCCGGGCCGAGAGCTGGATGCCGCGGACCGTGGTGAGGGTGGCCAGCGCGCCCAGCGCGACCACCAGCAGGGCCATCAGCCAGCCGGGGGCGTCGATGCCGGCGAAGGAGGCCAGGTAGGCGACCGCCCCGACCAACGCCGCCATCGCCACCGCGGTGTAGCCGACCACCAGCGCCCAGCCGGCCAGCAGGGCCCCGGCCGGGCCCAGCCCCTTGGCGGTGTAGCTGTAGACGCCACCCACCGCGGCCATCCGCCGGGCGAACTGGGTCAGGCACCAGCCGACCAGCACGACCAGGGCGGTGCCCACCAGCAGCACCGGGAGCGTCGCCGCGCCGGCCCGCACCAGCACGATCGACGGGACCGCGATGACCGCGGCCGACGGCGCCAGCGCGCTCACCGACTGGGCTAGTACCTCGACGAAGCTGAGCCCGCGACGCCGCAGCCCTGCCACCGGCGATCGGGCGGGCAGCTCCTCCAGCGCGGTGCGCCGACGCACGGGCCCTCCGATCGGTAACCCCGGGGTCCGTCGTGACCCGAGTGGACGCGGAGCCTAGCCAGCCAGGGCAGCGGGCAGGTGTCCGACGTCATATCCCCGAATGAGAATCCGGGCACCGCGGCGTCCCGTTCGGTGTCACGGGGATGTTGCGCACACATGACGAACGTGTAACCGGCGTCACGGTCAGAGGGTCCACGCTCGGCCAGGACCAGCCCCACCGACCACCCGGGAGCATCCGTGGCCACCGTGTCCGACCCCGCACCACCCACCACCGGCAGCGCCGGCCACCAGCTGACCGGCCGGCTCGGCGTGGGCGCGATCGTGTTCATGGTGGTCGCGGCCGCCGCCCCGTTGACCGTGGTGGCCGGCACCGTGCCCATCGGCATCGCCGCCGGCAACGGCGCCGGCTACCCCGCCACGTACCTGGTGTGCGCGGTAGTCCTCGGCTTCTTCGCGGTCGGCTTCACCGCGATGACCCGGCACGTGCCGAACGCCGGGGCGTTCTACTCCTACGTCGGGGTCGGCCTGGGCCGCAGCGCCGGGCTGGGCACCGCCCTGGTCGCGCTGATCAGCTACGTGGCCGTGCAGGGCGCGGTCTACGGCTACATCGGCTTCGCGCTGGGCGGGTTGGTCGAGTCCTACGGCGGGCCGTCGCTGCCGTGGTGGCTGTGGACGTTCGTGATCCTGGCCCTCACCGGCCTGCTGGGCTTCCGGCACATCGAGCTGTCCTCGAAGGTGCTGGGCGTGCTGCTGGTCGCCGAGGTCGGCATCGTGCTGCTGCTGGACGTCGTGGTGGCCGGCAAGGGCGGTACCGACGAGGGCCTGTCCACGGCGTTCCTGCACCCCGGGGAGGCGCTCTCCGGGGCACCCGGGCTCGGCCTGATGTTCGCCATCGCCGGCTTCATCGGTTTCGAGGCCACCGCGATCTTCCGGGACGAGGCCCGCGACCCCGATCGCACCATCCCGCGCGCCACCTACGTGGCGCTGGCCATCATCGGCGTCTTCTACACGCTGTCCGCCTGGGCCGTGGTCAGCGCGTGGGGCGACAGCCAGGTGGTCGAGGTCGCCGCCGCCGACCCCGGCAACATGGTGGTGAACACCGCGCAGGTCTACCTGGGCACCGCCGCTGCCGACGTCATGCAGGTCCTGTTCATCACCAGCCTGTTCGCCGCCGTGCTCAGCTTCCACAACGTGCTCAGCCGGTACTTCTTCTCCCTGGGCAACGCCGGGGTGGTGCCCGCCTTCTGCGGCCGCAGCCACCCCAAGCACTCCTCCCCGCACCTGGCCTCGCTGGTCACCTCCGGGGTCGGCGCAGTGCTCATGCTCGTCGCCGTGGCCGCCGGGCTGGACCCGGTGCTGGAGGTCTTCACCTGGCTGGCAGGGGTGGCCAGCGTGGGCATCGTGGTGCTGATGCTGCTGGCCTGCATCGCGGTGCTGGTCTTCTTCCGCCGCACCGGACTGGACCGCCGTCCCTGGCAGACCGTCATCGCCCCCGCGCTGGGCGCGCTGGGCCTGGGCTTCGCCCTGGTGCTGCTGGTGCAGAACCTGCCGCTGCTGATGGGCGGCTCCACCGCACTCGGTGTCGGCGCGGGCGCCCTGCTGGTGCTGGCGCTGGCCGCCGGTCCGCTGCTCGCCCGGGCCCGGCCGAACTCCGCCCGGGAGCTGGTGCTGGCCACCCGGGCCGACGCCGCACCCCCGATCTGACCCTGCCCCTGATCTGACGCCGCCCCCCACCCTGTCCCGCCCCGACCTGATCCCGACCTCCCGTCGAGAGGAACCCAGCATGACGATGACCGAGCCGAACCCCACCACCACCGCCAGCCACCCGCTGTCCCGGATGACCGCGGCCGAGATCGAGACCGCCCGCTCCGTGATCGCCGACGCCGGCCTGCTCACGCCCAGCACCGTGTTCGTCTACGTCGGCCTGGAGGAGCCGCACAAGCGCGAGGTCCTCGGGTTCACCGCCGGCGACCCGGTCGAGCGCCGGCTGCGGGTGCTGCTGCTGGACCGGGCCACCGGCAACGGCCGCGACCTGACCGTCTCGGTCAGCTCCGCCGCGGTCGTCCGGGACGACGCGATCGACGCGCTGGCCGACGGGCAGGTGCCGATCACCGACACCGAGTTCGAGGCCATCGAGCCCATCCTCGCCGTCGACGAGGCCTGGCTGGCCGCGATGGCCAAGCGCGGCCTGGACGTCGCGAACGTGCGCGCCGTCCCGCTGTCTGCCGGGTCCTACTTCGACGAGGAGCAGGGCCACCGGATCGTCCGGGTGCTGGGCTTCCACCAGGCCGACCCCGAGGACCTGCCGTGGGCGCACCCGGTGGACGGCGTGGTCGCCTTCGTCGACATCACCCGCGGGGTCGCCACCGCGGTGCACGACCACTTCGACCTGCCCGTGCCCGCCGAACGGGTCAGCCTGGACGCCCCGGCCCGGGACCTCAAGCCGATCGAGATCACCCAGCCCGAGGGCCGCTCGTTCACCGTGACCGACGACGTCGTCCGCTGGGCCGGATGGGAGTTCCGGGTCGGGTTCGACGTCCGCGAAGGACTCACCATCAACCAGCTGTCCATCGACGGCCGCTCGGTGATCCACCGCGCCTCGATCGCCGAGATGGTGGTGCCCTACGCCGACCCCTCACCGGTCCGGTTCTGGCAGAACTACTTCGACACCGGCGAGTACCTGTTCGCCCGGTACACCAACTCCCTGGAGCTGGGCTGCGACTGCCTGGGCGACATCCAGTACTTCGACGCCACCATTGCCGACGAGACCGGCGCCCCACGGGTGATGCGCAACGCGATCTGCCTGCACGAGGAGGACTACGGCGTCGGCTGGAAGCACACCGACATGTTCACCGGGATGGCCGAGACCCGGCGCTCCCGGCGGCTGGTGATCAGCTTCTTCACCACGATCGGCAACTACGACTACGGCTTCTACTGGTACCTCTACACCGACGGCACCATCCAGCTGGAGTCCAAGGCCACCGGCATCGTGTTCACCTCGGCCTACCGCGGTGACGAGCACCCCTACGCCACCGAGATCGCCCCCGGCCTGGGAGCGCCGTTCCACCAGCACCTGTTCTCCGCCCGGCTGGACATGGCGGTGGACGGGACCGGCAACACCGTGCACGAGGTCGACGCCGTCCGGGTCCCGGTCAGCGAGACCAACCCCTACGGCAACGCCTTCACCCGCCGGCTCACCCCGATCACCCGGGAGTCCGAGGGTGCCCGGCTGACCGACGCCACCGTGGGCCGCACCTGGCACGTGGTGAACCCCACCAGCACCAACCGGCTGGGGCAGCCGGTCGGCTACGCCCTGCACCCGGAGAACGTGCCGGTGCTGCTGGCCGACGAGACCTCCTCGATCCACCAGCGCGCCACGTTCTCCACCAAGAGCCTGTGGGTGACCGAGTACGACCCGGCCGAGCGCTATCCGGCCGGTGACTTCGTCAACCAGCACCCCGGGGCTGCCGGGTTGCCGGCCTTCGTCTCCGGGGACGCGCCACTGGAGGACGCCGACGTGGTGCTCTGGCACACCTTCGGGCTGACCCACTTCCCGCGCCCCGAGGACTGGCCGGTCATGCCCACCGACTACGCGGGCTTCGCCCTCCGGCCGGTCGGCTTCTTCGACCGGAACCCCGCCCTCGGGGTGCCCGCCTCGACCTCGTCGCACTGCCAGGGCGGGGCGTGACCACCCTCGCGGCGGCGCCGCCGCGGGCCCGGCTCGGACCGGGCCGGGTGGCGGCGGTGCTGGCCGTGGGGTCGGCCTCGGTGCACCTGGTGCTCGCCGGCTCCGGTGCGCTGTCGGCGCTGCTCATGGCCGGCATGGCGCTGGCCTGCCTGCCGTGCGGCTGGCACCTGTGGCGCTCGGCGTCGGCGTCGGTGTGGGCGCTGACCGCCGCCGTCGACGTGGGCATGCTGGCCGTGCACGCCCCGATGGTGCTGGGCGGCGGGTCGCACCCCGACATGCAGATGACCGGGATGCAGATGACCGGGATGGGGACGGCGGGACCGTCGGCCTGGGCGTGGGCCGGGCTGGTCCTGGTGACCGCCCAGCTGGCGCTGGCCGGGGGCGTGCTGGTCCGGCGCTGAGCAGCGGGCCCCGGCGGCGGTCGGCTGCCGGGGCCCGCTGCGATCCCGCGCGAGATGGGCGGCGTCAGTGCCGCGACGTGCCGCAGTCGGTGCAGCGCTTGCGGTGGGCCTCGTTCGTCGTCGGGCAGTTGGCGCAGGTCCAGGCGCCGCGTTCGAGAGTGCGCACGGGAATTCCCCCCTGTGGTCGTGCGGCGGTCGTGCGGTGGTCGTGCGGTGCTCGTGCCCCAGGTGTGACGGGCACGACGGTAGGCACACGTCATGACGAATCTGTGAACCGTCGGTTGCGATCCCGCACCGATCCACCGCGACTCCCCCGCGAGCACCGCGGGCAGCAGCGACACTGGGACCATGCCCCGACCGAGTTCGCTGCTCCTGGCCGGATCGATACCGGTGGTCCTCTCGCTGTCGGCCTGCACCTCCTTCGCCGACCCGGCGACGACGGCCAGCACCTCCTCGGCCGCGGCGCCGTCGTCCTCGGCGACCGCCACGCCTACCGCGGACCCCGGCCTGGCGGTGGCCGGCGAGACCGACCTGGGGGTGCCCGCCGGCACCGTGACCGCCGCCCGGGTGGCCGTGGCCGTGGACGGCACCCCCAGCACGCTGCTGGTGGGCGCAGGCTCCTCGACGGTCCGCACCGCCCACCAGCACCAGCACCAGCACCAGCACCAGGGTCCTGCAGGGCACGCTGCCCGCCGACCTGGTCGCCGGCCCGGGCGGGCCGGTGCTCGTCACCCTCACCGCCGAGCCCGCCGGCCCCGATCCGGTGCTGGGCATCCTGCCGCTGCCCTCCACGGGGACACCGAACGGCGACGGCGTGGCGCCGGCCCCGGTGCCGCTGTCGCCTCCCCAGACCGCGCCGCGCGGCCTGCCGGTGTACGCCGCGCTCAGCCCGTCCGGGGACGTGCTGTACGTGCTGGCCGAGTCCGGTGACCGGGTGGGCGCGGTGGTCTACGCGGTGGATCCGGCCACCGGTGCGCTGCAGAACTCCGCGGCGGTGGACACCGGGTTCTCCGACGTCACCGCGCTGACCCTGGGCGGCCTGGCGGTCACCGCGGACGGCGACCTGGTGGTCGGGCTGTCCCTGGACAGCCGGGACGAGCGCGCAGCCGGGGGGACGGCCGCACCGCTGCTGCGGCTGACGCCGGGCCTGCGACCCAGCGGGCAGGTGGTGGACGCCCAGCGCGGGAGCGGTCGGGCCACCATCGTGGGGGTCGCGGCGGACCCCGCCGGGACGGTGCTGGCCCTGGTGGACACCACCGACGGGCTGCACCTGGTCACCCCCGACCCGGATGCCGGCACCGCGACGGCGGATCCGCTGGCCGGGGAGGGGCAGCGCCGGGGTGGCGGGCTGGCCGTGCAGGGCGGGCGGGCCGTGGCCACCCTGCTGGACCTGGACGCCCCGACCGTGGCGGTGCAGGGGCTGGGCGGCGCCACCGGGTCGGGCACGCTCAGGTTGTGCGAGGGCAGCGGCGACGCACTGGCGGTCGCGGCCACCGCCGAGGGATTCCTGGTGGCCGGCACCTGCAACGGGAGGACGCAGCTCTGGGAGCTGGCCTGATCACCCGCCCGCCGGGACGGTGCCGGATCAGTCGCGCTGGAGCCCGCCGCAGCCGCCGGCGCCGCACGCGCAGCCCCCGCAGCCGGCACCGACCGGAGCCGCCGGCCGCCGGGACGACCGGCGGGCCGCGACCGCAGCCACCAGCACGACCACCCCGGCGAGGAGCACGGCAGCGGCCACCGCGACGGTGGCCACGCCGGTCAGCCAGGCCGGACCGCCGATCAGCAGGGCGCCGACCAGCACGACCGCACCGGCCACGGCACCGGCCAGCGCACGGGAGCGCCGGTGCGATCCTGCCCGCAGCACCAGTCCGACCAGCAGCGCCACGACCGCGAGCACCGCCACCCAGGCGCTGACCGCGGCCGGCAGCAGGGCCAGCCCGACGGCCACCAGCCCCAGCCAGACGGCGGCTGCCCCGGTCACCGCGGCCTGCCGGTCGACGCTGCCGGCCCGGGCGGCCCGCAACGCGGCCACCCCGCGAACGACCCCGATCAGACCGACCCCGGCCAGCAGCACCCGCAGGCCCGCGGCCGGCCACCCGACGGCGAGACCGGCCAGCAGCACCAGCACCGCGCCCTGCGCGGTCAGCCACGGCCATGCCCGGCGGGCCTGTTCCGGGGTGGTGGTGGCGGCCGCGGTCGGTCGGGTGGTGGCAGACGTACTCACCGGGCCAGTGTCCCTCATCGGCGCCCTGGTCCGGAGCGGCCCCGGACGCCGTCGGGCAGGATGGGCCGCCTCGGGCGGCCAGGCCCGGTGCCCGACGTCGACAGGAGGGCCGCCGGTGACCGAGGGCCGGGCAGGCAGGGACGGGCCGGTTGCCCGGTCGACCGGGTCCGATCCGGACGTGGTCGCCCTGGCGCAGCGCTACCTGGCCCCCGACGAGCCGGAGAACCCGACCTTCACCGGGACCAGCGGCTGGCGGCCCTTCATCGACGGCACCCGGTACTTCGCCGCCCTGGCCGCCGCCTTCACCGCCGCCGGTCCGGGGGATTCCATCCTGATCTCGGGCCTGCAGCTGGAGCCGGGGATGGACCTGGCCGGACGCACAGCGGGCGAAGCGGGATATCGCGCCGTCACCGACCTGCTGGCCGAGCGGGCCGCCGACGGAGTCGACGTCCGGGTCCTGCTGACCGGCGCGGTGTTCGCCGGGTCGCTCCCCTGGCCGACCGTCGGACCCTTCCGGGGGAACGTGTTCGCCGCGCGGGCGATGCGGGGCTGGCTGCCCGGCACCCGCCCGCAGGTGCGCATCCCACCGCTGCGCGACCGGGTCCTGATGGACTGGTCCGGGGCCGGTATCGGGTCCAACCACCAGAAGCTGGTGCTGCTGCACATCGGCGGCGAGTTGACCGCCTTCGTGGGCGGCATCGACCTGGTGGCCAGCCGGTGCGACCAGGCACCGCACGACCGGCTGCGCATCGGCGGACAGCGGTGGGGGTGGCACGACGGCACCGTCCGGGTGACCGGCCCGGCCGCGGCACGGGTCTGGGAGAACTACCGCCGGCGCTGGCAGGAAACGGTCACCCTGCCCCGCCGCTACTTCTACCTCGCCCCCGCCTCGCTGGCCGTGCTCAATCCTCCGCTGCACCCGATGACGCTGCCGCCGGCACCGGCTGCGCCGCCGGACCCGGCAGGTGCCGGCACCGCGGTCAAGGTGTTGCGGACGGCGAGCCCCTGGAAGATCGACGAGTGGTTCGGGCTGAACCGGATGCGGTGGGCCAGCCTGCCCGTCGGCGGGGTGCAGGAGGTCTTCCCCACCCTGCGGGCCGCGATCGCCGGCGCCCAGCGCTACGTCTACCTGGAGGACCAGTACTTCCACGAGATGCCCGGGGGGCGCGCCGACCTGGAGCTGTACGAGCCGCTGCGGCGGGCTGCCCTGCGTGGCGTGCGGGTGGTGCTGGTCGGCTCCGGCCGGAAGGACCCGGCCGACGGCGGGGACGGCCGGCTGCGTCGCACCTTCACCCGGGACCTGCGGACCAAGCTGATCGGCCGGCTGCCCGCATCGGCGCGCGGCAACGTGGTGATGCACCGGGTCGACGACCTGACCGTGCACACCAAGCTCATGCTGGTCGACGACGTCTTCGGCTGCATCGGCTCGGCCAACTTCTTCAGCCGCTCGATGACCGGCACCGACTCCGAGCTCAGCTGCGCCGTCGTCACCACCGGGACGACCGTGCGGGACCTGCGGATCCAGCTCTGGGCCGAGCACCTGCGCGCCCCCCTCACCGAGCAGCTGCACGCCCACCTGGCCGACGTCGACGGTGCGCTGGCGATGTGGTCCCCTTCCTGGTTGCCCGCCGGCGCCGATCCGCGGAACTGGACGGTCATCGGGCACCCCGCCGGTTTCGCCCCCGCCGAGCACGTGCTCAGCCCGGTCGGCACGCAGCCCCGGTTGCGGGACCGGGTGGCGTGGCTGCGTGACGGCACGGTGCGCCGATGACCGCCCGCCCGGTGCCCAGCGGCGGCGCGGCGTTCCTCACCCTGGACCGCACCCTGATCCCCGGCTCGTCGCTGTCGCTGCTGTTCCGCGACCTGCGCGCCCAGGACGTCTACCCGATCGGCCAGCTGCTGGCGCTCACCGCCCGGCACATGGTGGCCTCCTTCATCGGCAGCCGGCCCGAGCAGACTGCCGAGCTGGAGCGCCAGACGATCGCGGCGATCAGCGGTCAGCGACGCGCCGACCTGGTGGACTGGGCGACCCGGTTGGCCACCACCGAGGTGCTGCCCCGGGTGTACCCCGACGTCCAGCAGCGGATCGCCACGCACCGCGCCGCCGGTGACCGCGTGTACCTGCTGACGGCCAGCCCGGTCGAGCTGGCCGAGCCGGTGGCCGGGGTGCTGGGGCTGGACGGCGCGCTGGGCACCGTGGCCGACGTCGACGACGAGGGCCGGTTCACCGGGGCGCTGCCGCACGGGCTGCTGCACGGCCGGGCGACCCTCGAGGCGGTGCGTGGACTGGCCCTCGCGCAGGACCTGGACCTGGCCCGCAGCCACGCCTACTCCGACAGCGTCGACGACCTGGAGCTGCTGGCCGCCGTCGCCCACCCGCACGCGGTGAATCCCGAGCCCCGATTGCTGGAACATGCCGTCCGGCACGGCTGGGCGGTGCACGAGCTGCGACCGGCCCGCCGCCAGCTGCTGGTCGGTGTCCCTCCGATCGTCCCGGTGGGGTTGCTGATGGGGACGGGCGCTGCGGCGGGCTGGCTGGCCCGGGCGACCCGCCGACGATGACCGCCCCGGTGCACGGATCCCGGGAACCGCCCCGGCGGACACCGCCCGGCAGATGTGTCCTCGCTGTGCCACGCTCCGGGGCGGCACCCCGTCCGAGGAGGACTCCAGATGAGCGCCCAGCAGAACGCGCGTCGGGCCGCGCAGTCCGACACCTTGCGGCACCTGGCCCGGGTCGGGCTGGTCGCCTACGGCATCGTGCACCTGCTCATCGCCTGGCTGGCGTTGCAGCTGGCCTGGGGCGGCGGCAGCGGGCAGGCCGACCAGTCCGGTGCGCTGCGGACCCTGGCCTCCCAGCCGCTGGGCAGGCCGTTGCTGTGGGTGCTGGGACTCGGGCTGATCGCGCTGGCCCTCTGGCAGGGGACCGCCGCGGTCCAGCACGCGGGCAGCCTGCGCCAGGGGGGTGACGACGAGCGTCGCGAGGCCGCCGAGGACCTGGTGAAAGCCGGTGCCAAGGCCGTCGTCTACGCCTTCCTGGCCTACTCGGCGCTGAAGTTCGCCGTCGGCGGCGGGTCCTCCAGCTCGAGGGACCAGCAGGAGACCACCTCGGGGGTCTTCGCGCTGCCCGGGGGGCGGTTCCTGGTGGGGCTGGCCGCGCTCGTGGTGATCGGCATCGGCGCCTACCACGTCGTCAAGGGCGTCCGCACGAACTTCATGGAGCAGATCGACACCACCCAGGCCTCTGCCGCCCAGCGGCGGGTGATCGAGCGCCTGGGCCAGGTCGGGTACCCGGCCAAGGGGCTGGCGCTGGTCGTGGTCGGTGGCCTGCTGGGCTATGCCGCCCTCACCTTCGACGCGTCCAAGTCCGCCGGGTTGGACGGGGCGATGCGCACCATCCTGGATGCCCCCGCCGGGACCTGGCTGCTCACCCTGGTGGCCCTGGGCATCGCGGCCTACGGGGTCTTCTGCTTCTTCCGGGCCCGCTACCCCGACCGGGCCTGACCCCGCCCGCCCGCACCCCGCCGGGGCAGGGTCCCCGAGGAAACGGTTCCAGGCGCAGAACCGGTCACCCAGGGACGCTGCCGGCCACGGGCGTCAGCCGAGCAGCGGGCGCGCGGCCGCCAGCACCCGGTCCAGCGCGTCGGCGCAGCCGGGGTCCAGTGCGGCCAGGTGCGCGAAGCCGTGCGGCACTTCGGGGCAGTCGACCACCTCGACCGGCACCCCGGCTGCTTGCATCCCCTCGGCGTAGGCCAGTCCGGAGTCGTGCAGCGCGTCGCACTGCGCGACCGCCACCAGCGCCGGCGGCAGACCGGCCAGCTGACCCTCCAGCGGGCTGATCCGCGGGTCGGTGAGCGCGGTCCCGCGGGGCACGTAGTTGCGGGTGAACCAGCCCATGTCGGCCAGGGGCAGGAACGGCGAGGAACCCCAGGCCTGCACCGAGGGCCAGTCGATCCCGGCGGCCACCGACGGGTAGAGCAGCAGCTGAGCGGCCGGCTGCGCGCCGCCGGCGTCCCGCAGCAGCTGGCAGGCGACGGCGGCCAGGTTGCCGCCGCCGCTGTCCCCGGCGACGACCACCCGGTCGGCGTCCCCACCGAGCTCGGCCGCGTGCGCCAGCGTCCAGCGCAGCGCGTCGACCACGTCGTCGACCGCGGCCGGGAACGGGTGCTCGGGGGCCCGCCGGTAGTCCACCCCGACGACGACGGCACCCAGCCCGTGGGCCAGCCGGGCGATCAGGCCGGCGTACTCACCGGCGGTGCCCACGGTCCAGCCACCCCCGTGGCAGTAGAGAACCGTGGCCCCGCCGACCGTGGCCCCGCTGCCGACGGCCGGCCTGGTGCAGGTGGCGGTCAACCCATCGCCGAGGTCGAGGGTCGTCGTCGCCACCTCGGGCGCTCCGGCACCGCCGAGCGCCAGTACCTCGGCGAACCGGGCACGGGCCGCGTCCAGGCCGACCTCGCGAGCGGTCGGCGCCAGCAGCGGCGCCAACCGGTCGGCCAGGGCCTGCAGCGGGGCGGGGAGGGCGGGGGGCAGGTCAGCGGTCACCCCGCCATCCTGCTAGGTCGGGGCGACCGAGTCAGCCAGCGGTGTGGGCCAGCACGTCCCACAGACCGGTCATCTGCAGCGGCCGGATGACCACCCGATTGCTGCCGGCGTCGATCAGCAGCACCTGGGAGGCCCGCACGGCCGCGCGGTGCGCGCCGGCCAGGGCGCAGAGCCCGGCCGAATCGAGGAAGGTGACCCCGGCGAGGTCGACGACGACCTGGACGACCCCGGGCCGGGCGAGCACCTCGGTGAGCGCCCCCAGCAGACCGGCGGCGGTGACGGAATCCACCTCGCCGGTGACGACGACGGTGAGCGGGGAGCCGGCGGTCGCGGCATCCACCCCGATCCGCATCGGGGCCGGGGCCGGGGCGGCGGGGGCGGCAGCGGGGGAAGCAGCGTGGGGGGAACGGGAGCTCAGCGCTAGGGCGGGCGTGACGGTCATGGTCTCTGCTCTCGGAGCGAGGACCCGCGAGCTCGGCCGGGGCGGACCCCGGCGGCGCGGGGCGTACCCGGCGACGGCTGCTGGCTCAACCGCTGAGCGGACAGTAGGCATCGGTCGCACGCTCTGTCCAGACCCGGCCCCCGCCGGACCCCCGCTGCGCTCCCCGGTTCGCCCGGTCGGGGGGGCTCAGCCCCAGACCTCCGCGGCGGTCTCCACCACCAGCTCCAGCTTGGCCCGCTGCTCGTCCCGGGTCAGCGCATTGCCCTCCACGGTGGAGGAGAACCCGCACTGCGGGGACAGCGCCAACTGCTCCAGCGGGACGAACCGGGCCGCCTCCTCGATCCGCCGCTTGAGGTCGTCCTTGCGCTCCAGCTCCGGCCGCTTGGTGGTCACCAGCCCCAGCACGACGCGCTTGCCCGGGGGCACGAAGCGCAGCGGCTCGAATCCGCCCGAGCGGGCGTCGTCGTACTCCAGGAAGAAGCCGTCCACCTCCAGCCCGCCGAACAGCGCCTCGGCCACGAAGTCGTAACCGCCCTCGGCCACCCAGGAGGAGCGGAAATTGCCCCGGCACATGTGCGTGGTGACGTTCAGCCCGGCCGGCCGGTCGGCCAGGGCTGCGTTGATCTGCCGGATGTAGCGCTCGTGCTGGTGCTCGGCGTCCCGACCCTGACCGGCCAGCTCGGCCCGCTGCGCGGGGTCGTTCAGGTAGGCCAGCGAGGTGTCGTCCAGCTGCAGGTAGCGGCAGCCCTGGGCGGCGATCCCGGCAACCTGCTGCCGGTAGGCCGCCGAGAGGGCATCCCAGAAGGCATCCTCGTCCGGGTACACGGCCGGATCGATCGCCGTGGCCCCACCCCGGTAGTGCACCATCGACGGCGAGGGGATGGTCAGCTTCGCGGTCTGCGCGGGCTGCACGGCGCCCTGCAGGTAGGCGAAGTCGTCGGCGAACACCGGCTCGTCGATCGACAGCGGACCGTCCACCCGCAACCCCGCCGGCGTGTAGTCCAACGACCCGTCGGCGTTCTTGAAGTGCACCGTGATGTTCTCGGTGACCTTGGTGATGCCGGAGATCCGGTAGATGAAGTCCATGTGCCAGGAGGCGCGGCGGAACTCGCCGTCGGTGGCCGTCTGCAGCCCGATGTCGGCCTGCATCCGCACCACCTCGTCCACCGCCTCGTCCTCGGCGGCGCGCAGCCCGGCGGCGTCCAGCTCGCCGTCGGCGAACCGGGCCCGGGCGGTGAGCAGCGACGGCGGCCGCAGCAGGCTGCCGACGTGGTCGGCGCGGAACGGCGGACCGTCGGTGGGGCTGGTCATGCCCCGATCCTGACCCACTCCGGCCGGCCGCGCTCTGCGGCGGCGGATACTTCCCGGCATGAGTCGGCGCGTGGTGGTCGGGGCGGTCGTCTGGGTGCTGGGGACGGCCGGGGCATTCCTGCTGGATCCGATCCTGGGCACCGCGGTGCTCGTGTTCGGCGGCATCGGTGTCGTCATCGGGTTCTTCGCCAGCACCTGGGACGCCGGCACCACCTTCGAGGAGCGCGAGCTGGCCCGGGCCCGCCGGCGCGCCGCAGCCCGGGAGCAGAACAAGGACAAGCGGGCCAAGGACCGGGCCCGCTACCAGGCCGCGCAGGCGCGTAAGGCCCAGCGCGAGGCCCGGCGGGGGGCACCGAAAAGCGGATGACAGGTCGCCGCGGCGCCCCCTACCGTCCGGGCATGGGCTTGCTCCTCCTGCACGGCTGAACCGCCGGCTCCGATCGAGCCGCCACCGCGGGTGCGCCGGTACTCACCGGCCCCGCCACCCGCCCGCCTGCCGCGCGGGCCAGTCACCGCGCCCCGCCCCGATCACGGAGGTCCCTCATGACCCATTCCCCCGCTCCCGACAGCACCGCCGGCACCGCCCGGGCCACGCTGCCCGACGACCAGCAGGAGGGCTTCGACCGGCTGGTGCACGGGGTGCTCTCCTCCCCCGGCGCCGCCCGGAAGGCCCTGGGTGCGGTGCTGCGCAGCCAGCTCCCCGGTGTCGAGGGGGTGCGCTGGCTGCGTGCCGAGGGGTTGCCGCCGACCGCGCGGGCCGCGGAGCTGACCCCAGGGCAGTGGTTGTCGCTGCACGCCACCTGGCAGCGGCTGGCGGGCACCCCGCACGCCGGCGCACCGGCACGTGGCCGGGGTGGTCGACCCAGCACGCACGGGCACGCGCCTGGCGCGCAGGCCGCCCCGCGCTGGTTCTGACCCGCCCGGTTCACCCCTCCAGGGCGTCCTCGGCGGCCAGCACCACGGGGTCGGCGCCGTCGAACGCCTCGGTCAGCGCCGCCCGCCGCGCCCAGGCACCGTGCCGCCAGGCCAAGGCCCGGCCCAGTCCCGCCGGGCTGCCGTCCGCGGCGTCCGGACCGTCGCCGCCCGGCCACCAGGTGACCGGGACGGTCCCGGCCACCAGCCGGTCGTGCAGCTGCACCTGCCCGCGCAGCACCGGTAGGCCCAGCCGGGCGGCGGCCAGGCCGGCACCCGGTACGTCGGCCCAGCGCACGCTGCGGGCCGGCCGGCTGGTCACCCGGTCGGTGCACATGTGGGAGGCCAGCGGCAGGTCCAGCAGGTCGGCCACCGCGCCGGGATCGCCCCCGGAGGGCACGACCGGCAGGTCCAGCAACGGCAGCAGCCACGGCGCGTCGAGCACCACGGCGTCGGCCACCACCCGGTCGGCAGCGACCCGGACCCGCTCCGGCGGCTCGACGTCGACCCCGTCCAGAGCGGCGGCCAGCCGGGCGTACGCCACCCGGAGCGCGGCCGGGGTCACGGTGCGCCGAGGGTCGGCGAGCCGGTCCAGCAGGTCCAGCGCGTCGTCCACGTCGGCCACGACGTCGTCCAGGGTGGCCGGTGGTGCCAGCAGCGCCAACACGTCCGCAGGCGCGTCCGCCGGGTCGTAGAGGCCGGCCAGCTCGTCGGAACCGGGGTGCCGCAACCGGTCCGGCCGCCGGCCGGCCAGCACCCGGTGGGTGCGCAGCCACCAGCGCAGCGGTGCCGGCACCACCGTCCCGCCCAGGTCGAGGTCGGCACGGGTCTCCGCCGGCAGAGCAGCCAGCAACGGCAGCGCCCGCGCCCAGTCGGCCACCAGGTCCAGGTCGCGCACCGCGGTCAGCGACGGCCAGGCCGGCGGTGGCGTCCCGGCCGGCAGCCGGTCGAGCACCACGTCGGCCCACTCCTCCGCACCGTCCAGGCCGAGGTCGGCCAGGGCGTCCGGGTCCGGTGCGGTGACCACCGCGAACCCGTCCAGCACGCCCACCGCGCGCAGCGCGTCGACGTCCCGGTCGCGGGCGAACTCCCGGTCCAGCACCCCCAGGGCGCCAGGTGCCAGCACCGCGGCGACGTCCGACCCCGGCAGCACCAGCTCCGCGGCGGCCGCCCAGCCGCCGTCGTCGTCGGGCAGGGCCAGCTCGCCCAGCCACGGGTGCTCCCCCGGGCGGGTACCGGCCGTGGCCACCAGGTCCAGCACGGCCTCGGCGAGGGCCAGCGGGTCCGTCCCGTCGCCGTCACCGTCGGCGTCCCCGGCCCGGTCCAGCGAGTCGGCGACGACGGCACGCACGTCGGAGTCCGCCAGCAGCGCGGCCGCGGTGGCCGGTCGGGCTCCCAGCCGCTCCAGCACCCCAGCCGCCCGGCCGGTGGCGGCCTCGGGATGGGCCACCCGCAGACCCAGCGCGTGCAGCCCGGCCGGCAGCTCGCCGGGCAGCAGCACCCCGGCCGGCGACTGCGCCATGCGCCCGTCCGCCAGCGGCACCGGGAGAGCGGCGAGCTCACCTCGGTCGGCGTCGGCGAGCGCGACGTACAGCCGGGCCCACCAATCCGGCGGGCGGGCGACCCCGCGGACGGCCTCGACCAGCTCGGCCAACCCCACCCGGTGGATGCCCAGGGCCCGCAGCGCCGGCCGGTCCCGGGAGAGCTCCGCAGGCAGCAGGCCGGGCAGCACCCCGGCCAGCACATCGACCCGGGCGTCCACCGGGTCCTCCAGGGCCACCGCGCGGTCCGGCCGCAGTGCGGCTTCCTCCGGGTCGGCGGCCGGTAACCAGGGCGTGCCGGTGAGCTCGGCCAGCACCGCGCCGGTCAGGGCGGCATCCAGCGGCGCGCCCGCCAGTCCCGCGCGCGGGACCAGGGTGAGCAGAGCCGGGTCCGCCCCGAGGTCACCGGCCAGCCGGGCCACCAGCTCGGCGTAACCGACGGCGGCCTCGCCGACCAGCAGATCGGTCACCGGACCGGGCAGCGCGTGCCGGCGGTCCGGTCCCAGCGGGAAGGGCGCCAGCAGCCGGGCCGGGACGCCGAGCGGCTCGTCACTGGGCGTCGGGGCGTGCACCCGGTTGGGGCCGTCCGGCGGCTGCGGCCGACCGTCGGCGTCCAGCGGCACCGCCCAGGTCAGCGACCACCCCGTCCGGCCGCGCTCCTCGGTGGCCAGCGCCGCGGCCGAACCGGCCGGCAGCTCCCCGGACCGGGTGGCCCTCGCCCAGTTCCGGACCCGGCCACCGTCGGCGAGCTGCACGCGGTGCGCCGACCGCACGCAGCGCAGCACCCGGTCGCCCACCTCGATGGTGGCCAGGCCCGGCAGGGCGAGCAGCAGGTCGGCGGGCAGCCCGGCGAGCGCGGCGGTGACTGCGCCCAGCGCACCGGCGCGCAGCGGCAGCACCACGGCCGTGTCGAAGCCCGCCGGCGGTGCCCCGGTGGCGGCGAACGGCAACCGGAGCACCGGCACGGCCCCGGCGCGGCGGGCCAGCTCCCCGGCGAGGGAGGGCACCTCCTGCACGGCGCTCCGGGTGTCGGCGGCGGAGAAGCGCACCGAGCGCCCGGTGGACAGCACCGAGGGCTCGTCGGTCACCGCCAGCACCGCGGCGAAGCCGACCCCGAAGCGGCCGACCGAGGAGGCGTCGTCGCGCTTGGCCGAGGCGCGCAGGGTGGCCAGCGCCTGGACGCCGTCGTCGTCCAGCGGGGCCCCGGTGTTGGCCGCGGTGAGGACCCCGTCCTGCAGGGTCAGCCGCAGCCGGCCCGGGATCCCGGCCCGGGTGGCGGCGTCAGCGGCGTTCTGCGCGAGCTCGACCAGCAGCCGGTCGCGGTAACCGCCGCGGACCAGGTCCTCCTCCGCGTTGGCGTCCTCGCGGAAGCGCGCCGGGGACGCCGTCCAGGCGGCCAGCACCCGCCGGCGGATCTCGGTGGGGTCCGGGTGGCTCGGCACCCGGTGAGGATGCCACCGGACTCGGGCCCTCCCCGGGACACGTCTCGTCCGCCCCCGGCCCGATGGCCGCAGCCACCTCACCGGGGCTCCACCCTGCTGGCCAGCGAACCACGCCGCACCCCCGTCGTCGGGTGGACGGTGACACGCCCGGGACCGGCGCGTCGCCGGGGTCGTCGCAGGTGGGCGGGGTGCCCAGCGCGCCGTCACAGATCGTTGGCATTCCGAGACCTCACAGTCCCCACCCAGCGCGGACCGCACGAGGGCGGTTCGCCCGGCAGCGCCCCACGAAGGTGTGACCAGGCCCTCGCCGCGCCGCGAGCCGAGGCGCGGGGCCGGCGTGGCACAGTGAGGGGACCGGCGCCGCCCCCGCTCATCCGAGAGCAGGTGGACTCGACGTCGGCGCAGAGGCAGCGCCACGGAGGCGCGCCGGCGACCCGACGTCCGACCGGACGGTGCGGCCCCGAGGTTCCTCCCCCGGTGGCCCCGCCCAGGCGACGAACGGTGGCCACCACACGGTGAGGACCCCGACCTTGACCTCGAACCAGCCTGTCCCGGCCCCCGCCGGTGACCGCCCCCGCCGCCGCGCCACCCGTCCGGCCGGCAGCTCCACCGGAGCGGCCCAGCCGCTGATCAGCACGCACGAGCCCGCCCGCCGGGAGGTGCCGGGCGAGCCCGGCACCGGTCGGCGCCGCCGCGGTGGACGCGGTCGGGGCACCGGTGGCACCGACGCCCAGGCGATGGCGACCCCGGCAGCGACTGCGACCCCGGAGCCTGCGGTCGCGGAGACGAACCCGCGGGCCCAGCAGCCGGTCCGGCAGCCGCGCCCCGAGGCGGCCCCGGTCGAGACCCCGGTGGCCACCAGCTTCGCCGCGCTGGGCGTGCCCGCCCCGCTGGTGGAGGTGCTCACCGCCGGCGGCATCACCGAGCCGTTCCCGATCCAGATCGCGACGCTGCCGGACACGCTGGCCGGCCGGGACGTGCTGGGCCGCGGGCGCACCGGCTCGGGCAAGACGCTGGCCTTCTCGCTCCCGCTGGTCGCCCGGCTCGCCGCCTCCACGGTCCGCCGGCAGCCGCGCAAGCCCCGTTCGCTGATCCTGGTGCCGACCCGTGAGCTGGCCAACCAGGTGTCGGCCGTCGTCGACCCGCTGGCCCGCGCGCTGGGCATGAGCACCACCACGGTCTTCGGTGGGGTCGGGCAGAACCCGCAGGTGCAGGCCCTCGCCGGCGGCATCGACGTGCTCATCGCCTGTCCCGGCCGGCTGGAGGACCTGATCGGGCAGGGGCACTGCGACCTGTCCGCCATCGAGGTCACCATCCTCGACGAGGCCGACCACATGGCCGACCTGGGCTTCCTGCCCGGCGTGAAGCGGCTGATGGACCGGACCCCGAAGGTCGGCCAGCGGCTGCTGTTCTCCGCCACCCTGGACAACGGCGTCGACGTGCTGGTCAAGCGGTACCTGGACCGGCCCTCCACGCACTCGGTCGACCCGGCCGTCGCGCCGGTCTCCACGATGACCCACCACGTGTTCCGGGTCGACGCCGCTGGACAAGAGCCAGGTGGTCAAGGAGCTGGCCTCCGGGCTGGACCGGGCGGTGCTGTTCACCCGGACCAAGCACCAGGCCAAGAAGCTGGCCAAGCAGCTCACCGCCGGCGGCGTGCCCGCCGTCGACCTGCACGGCAACCTCAGCCAGAACGCCCGGGAGCGCAACCTGGAGGCGTTCAGCAACGGCTCCACCCGCGTGCTGTGCGCGACCGACATCGCCGCCCGCGGCATCCACGTCGACGACGTCGCCATCGTGGTGCACGTCGACCCGCCGGCCGAGCACAAGGCCTACCTGCACCGTTCCGGGCCGCACCGCCCGGGCCGGCGCGGGTGGCACCGTGGTCACCATCGCCACGCCCGACCAGGCCGGCGAGGTCCGGCTGCTGGCTCGCCAGGCCGGGATCACCCCCGAGGTCACCGCCGTCAAGCCCGGCGCCCGGGAGATCCTGGCGCTGACCGGGCCGGCCGCGCCCTACGTCGAGCCCGCGCCGGTCGCACCGCCCCAGCCGCAGGGCACCGGCGCCGGACGGCGTCGCTCCGGCGGCGGCACCAGCACTCCCGGTGGCTCGTCCAGCGGCCGTTCCGGTGGCTCGTCCGGCGGCCGCTCCGGTGGCTCGGGTCGGTCCTCCGGCCCGGCGCGCACCCGGGCCGAGCTGGCTGCGCGGGCCGGGCAGCAGCCCGCCGGGCGCTCCCGCCGCGGCAGCCGCTGAGTTCTCAGCCGGCATCACCACCATCCCGGGCCGGATGCCGGTCCGGGATGGTGGGCAGCACCCAGGGACGGGGCACTCGGTCGGGGGATGTTCCACCACATCCTGAGCGAGGCCTCATGCGCCTACCCATCACCTCCGGCGAGGTTCGCCACGGCCCTGTGACCACCGAGATCGTCGTCGGCGCCGCCCTGCTGTTCCCTGTCGTGCCGACCGCGGTGGCCGGCGTGGCGCTGACCGCCTCCTCCGGTGGTCTGCTGGGGCTCTACCTGCGCACTCCGGGGATGACGCTGGGCATCGGACTCGGCTTGCTCACCCAGGCCGTCCTCGACCGGCGCAGGAACCGGAGGGGCTAGCGTCGGCCGCGGAGCCGCCCGCCCAGGGGAGTCCGAGACCGCCCCGCTGCGCGGCCAGCTCTGAGTCCGGGACCCGACCGTCCCGGCGGCGGTCGGTGGCCTGCACCGAGCCTTCGTGTGCGTCCACCAGTCGCTGCGCCAGGTCCCGCAGCTTCTCGTTGCTCTCCTGGCTCTGCCGCTTGAGCGCCAGCAGGGCGGTCTCCGAGGTGCACCGGGCCCGCTCCATGAGCAGGCCGACCGCCTGGCCGATCACCTGCCGGCTGACCAGTGCGCGCTGCAGGTGACCGACCTCCTCGTCCTGATCGCTCATCCGCAGGGCCACCGACAGCGCGCCGGTGGCCTGCGCCGCCCAGTTGCGGGCCGAGGCGTGGTCGGCCTCGGAGAAGGCCCGTGGCTGGGTGGCATACAGGTTCAGCGCACCGCGGGCGACCGTGCCCACCACCAGCGGCAGGGACAGCGTGGATCGGATGCCGGCTGCCACGGCCCGCTCCGGATAGGGCGACCACCGCGTCTCGGTGGCCATGTCGGCCACGCTGACCAGCTGCCCGGTGCGCAACGACTGCAGGCAGGGACCGGCGTCGAGCTCGTACTGCCGCTCGTCGCCCACCTTGGCCAGCTCACCGCTGTAGGCGACCGTCTCGCTCCGCCCGGACCGCTCCAGGCTGAGCCCGCAGGCCTCGGCCCCCGGGGTGCTCTGCACGGCCGCCCGCAGCAGCTGCTGCAGGAACTCCGCGCTGTCGTGCGCGGACTCCAGGATCTCCCGGAACCCCACCGACCCGTCGACGACGGACTCCCCGCCGGTCATGCCGTCCTCCGAACGCGCGAGCCTGCCCCGCGTTCTCGAAGCGGCCCCATCCGACTCCGGAGCAATCTAGACGACAGCTGTCGCGCATCGGACGGTAGCGCGACGTCCCGGCTCGGGGCAGGCTGTGGGGAAGGTCGCGGAACCCGTGCCGGCTGCTGCCCGGATTCCTCCCGGGCCCGTCAGCGGACGTGGGACCATGAAGACATCATGACGACATCCGGAGCAGCTGTGCAGACGAACCAGACCACCGGCCGCCGACCTCGGGTCGTCATCATCGGTTCCGGCTTCGGCGGGCTGTTCGCCGCCCAGCGGCTCCGCAAGGCCGACGTGGACATCACCCTCGTCGCCAAGACCGGGCATCACCTGTTCCAGCCGCTGCTCTACCAGGTGGCCACCGGGATCCTCTCCGAGGGCGAGATCGCCCCGCCCACCCGGGACATCCTGAAGAACCAGCCCAACGCCACGGTCGTGCTCGGCGAGGTGGTGGACATCGACCTGGAGGCTCGGACGATCACCTCCTGGCTGCTGGGCCGGGAGACCGAGCATGGTTACGACCACCTGATCGTGGCCGCCGGCGCCGGGCAGTCCTACTTCGGCAACAGCCAGTTCTCCCAGTTCGCGCCCGGGATGAAGAGCGTGGACGACGCCCTGGAGCTGCGTGGACGGATCCTTGGCGCGTTCGAGATGGCCGAGGTCGCCACCGACCCCGCCGAGATCGACCGCCTGCTGACGTTCGTGGTCGTGGGCGCGGGCCCGACCGGGGTGGAGATGGCCGGTCAGATCGCCGAGCTCGCCCGCCGCACGCTGAAGAAGAACTTCCGCAACATCGACCCCAAGTCCGCCCGGGTCATCCTGCTGGACGCCGCACCCAAGGTGCTGCCGCCCTTCCACGAGAAGCTGCAGCGCAACGCGCACCGGCAGCTGAACGAGATCGGCGTGGAGGTGCAACTGGGCGCCATGGTCACCGGGCTGGACGCCAACGGCCTGGACGTCAAGGACAGCGACGGCGGCACCCGCCGGATCGTCGCCGCCACCAAGATCTGGGCCGCCGGCGTGCAGGCATCCCCGCTGGGTGCGCTGCTGGCCCAGCAGTGCGACGTGCAGGTGGACCGGGCCGGCCGGGTCGAGGTGCAGCCGGACCTGACCCTGCCCGGGCACCCCGAGGTGTTCGTGGTCGGCGACATGGCCAGCCTGGACAAGCTGCCCGGCGTCGCCCAGGTGGCCATCCAGGGCGGCCGCTTCGCCGCCGACCAGATCGCCGCCGAGCTGCGCGGCGAGCCCCGCACGGAAGCATTCACCTACCACGACAAGGGCTCCATGGCGACGATCAGCCGCTACCACGCGGTCGCCGACCTCGGGAAGCTCAAGGTCACCGGCTTCGTGGCCTGGGCCATGTGGCTGCTGGTCCACCTGGTCTACATCGTGGGGTTCAAGAGCCGGTTCACCACCACCGTCAGCTGGGTCGTCAGCTTCCTGGGCAAGGGGCGCGCCCAGCGGGTGGCCACCCAGCAGCAGGTCTACGGCCGGTTGGCGCTGGAGAAGCTGGGGCCGGACTTCGAGGTCTCCCAGTCCGGCGGGCTGCACCAGGTGGCTGAGGGCGCGCCGGTGTCCGGGGACCGCTCCCCCGCCTGACCCGAGACCCTGACCCGACACCCCTGACCACAGCTCACCGGACGCGGCCCCCCAGCATCGCATCCGGACCCCGTTCCTCGGGCGGGTTCT
This sequence comes from uncultured Actinomycetota bacterium, assembly GCA_963759905.1. GTDB lineage: Bacteria > Actinomycetota > Actinomycetes > Mycobacteriales > Geodermatophilaceae > Klenkia. Next base: position 876,480 of record CAVXBD010000003.1, on the reverse strand, counting down.
ACGGCTGGCACATGGTGGGGGTCTCCGCCCTGGCCCTGGCCTGCACCGCCCCGGGACAGACCGCTGCCATCTCGGCGTTCATCGATCCGATGAGCCGGGAGCTGGGGATCAGCCGCTCGGCCATCTCCACCGCCTACCTGGTCGGCACCCTCGTCGGGGCCGCCGCCATGCCCTTGGTGGGCCGCACCCTGGACCGCTTCGGGGTGCGCGCGACCATGGCCGCGGTCGGCGCCGTGCTCGGTGCGGTGCTGGCGGGGTTGTCCCTGGTCGGCGGCCTGGTGGGGCTGACCGCGGGGATCGTCGGGGTCCGGACGGCCGGCCAGGGCGCGCTGGGGCTGATCGCCACCACCGCGGCGGCGTTCTGGTTCCAGCGCCGCCGCGGGCTGGCGCTGGGGATCGTGTCCGCCGGGGGCCCGGTTACCGTGCCGCGGTGAGCACTCCGACCCGCACCCGTTCCCTTGTCACCGGCGCCTCCCGCGGCATCGGCGCAGCCATCGCGCACACCCTCGCCGCCCGCGGTGACCGGGTCGCGGTGCACTACGGCCGGAGCTCCGATGCCGCGCAGGCGGTGCTGGACGCGCTGCCCGGGGACGGGCACGTGCTGGTCGCCGGCGACCTGGCGGTGCCCGACGAGGCAGCCGGGCTGGTGGCCGCCGCGGTGGCCGGGCTGGGCGGGGTGGACGTGCTGGTCAACAATGCCGCCGCGCACGACGCGCTGGTGATCGAGGAGTCGGACTACGAGCAGTGGCAGTACTCCTGGAACCGGGTGCTGTCGGTGAACCTGCTGGGCACCGCGAACGTCAGCTGGCAGGTGGTCCGGCACCTGCTGGACCGCCCCGAGGGTCCCGACGGTGGCCGGATCGTCACCGTGGGGTCCCGCGGTGCCTTCCGGGGCGAGCCGCAGGCGATGGCCTACGGCGCGTCCAAGGCGGCGGTGCACTCGTTGACCCAGTCGTTGGCCCTGGCACTGGGCGGGCACGGCATCGGGGTGAGCGCGGTGGCGCCGGGGTTCGTGGCCACCGACATGGCCACCACCCTGCTGGCCGGCCCGGTGGGTGAGCAGATCCGGGCGCAGAGCCCGTTCGGCCGGGTGGGCGAGCCGCCGGAGGTGGCCGCGGCCGTGGCGTTCCTGACCAGCCCCGAGGCGCTGTGGTGCAGCGGCGCGGTGCTGGACGTCAACGGCGCTTCCTACCTGCGCTGAGACCCGGCGGTCACCGGTTGCCCCCAGGGCCGGTGACCGCCGGAGGCGTCAGCGCTTCTGCCGGCGGCTGCCGCCGTGCCAGTCCTCGGTCTGCCCGACCTCGCCGGGGGCGACGCCGTAGCTGCGCAGCTGGGGCCGCTCGCGCAGGCTGCGCTTGAGCTCGGTGAAGCCCGCGAAGCCGGCCAGCCCGATCACGTGGTCCCACAGCTGCACGGCCTCCTCCGGGCCGGGCAGCCGGCTGATCACCGGGCCGAAGAACGCCAGCCCGTCCGGCGGCTGGAACTGCAGGATGGGCGTGCCGACGTCCTTGCCCGCCAGCGCGAGGGCTTCGTCGGTCTCGGCCTGGACGATGGCGTCGAGCGACTCGTCCTCCAGCGCGTCGGCCAGCCCGGCAGCGAGCCCGAGCCGGTCGAGGACCGGCAGCACGAAGTCCCGCCCGCCCCGGCGCTCGTGGCCCGCGCCGCCCTCGACCGGCTCCGCGTCGTGGATGCCCTCGCCCAGCGCGGTGTACAGCCGCCCCACCGCGTCGTTCCCGTGCTCGGCGCGGACCTGGGCGGCGACCCGGAGCAGGTGAAGGCCGGCGGTGTGCCCGGCCTCGTACTCCGGCGGGAAGTGGGTGTCGTAGTCGATGTGGGAGTTCAGCAACCGCAGCGAGATGAACCGCCACTCCACCTCGTAGTCCCGCTGCCGGGACACCTCGGTCACCCAGCGGCTGGTCAGCCAGGCGAACGGGCAGACGGGATCGAACCAGAAGCGCAGATCAGCCATGCCCCGAGTCTGCCCCGACTCGGCTCCCGGGGCTCAGCGTCGATCAGGTTCCCTGATCACCGTCCCGCCATCCTCACCAGCGTTGCCGCCGATGGCGGGACGTTGGTGAGGACGGCGGGGACGTGCGCGGGACGTACGGCGGGGACGGCGGAACCCTGGGTGCGACGCCGACCCACCTCAGCCGTGCAGCTGGCGCTCGGACTGCTGGGCGGTGCTGACCAGGGCGTCGTCCGGGCTGATCCGGGAGATCGCCACCGACTGGGCCGGCAGCAGCGCACCCAGCAGCCAGTCGGTACCCACCCGCACCCGGTTGGGCATCGAGGGCAGGGCGTACAGGTGGTAGCCGCGGGCCACCAGCTTGGCCACTGGCCCGCGCAGCGGGATGCCCAGCGGCTTGGCGACGGCGTCGCGGCCCCCCAGGTCGGCGACCAGGCCGAGGTCGCGGTGCCGGTAGGCGCGCGCCCGGCCGACCCCGAGGCTGGCGGCCACGTTGCGGCCCAGCGCGGTGCCCTGCCGTTGCGCGTGCTGCGCGGTGGGCGGGGTGACCGGCTGGGGGTGCGTGGAGCCCACCGGGGACCAGGAGGAGCTGGCCAGGTCCGGGACGGCGGCGGCGTCACCTCCGGCCCACACCCCGTCGGCGCCGGGTACCGCCAGGTCGGCGTCCACCACCAGGCGGCCCGACTGCAGCGGCAGGCCCAGGGACTCCACCAGCGGGCTGGCGGCCACCCCGGCACCCCAGATCAGCGTCCGGCTGGGCAGGGTGGACCCGTCGGTCAACCGGGTCTCGCCGTCCCGGGCCTCGGCCACGCTCACCCCCAGCCGGACGTCGATACCCCGGCGGTGCAGGGCGTCCATGGCCACCGCGCCCAGATCCGGTCCCAACTCCGGCAGCACCGACTCGGCGAGGTCGACGAGCACCCAGTGGACGTCGGCCGGGCGCACCCGGGCCCAGCGGGCGGCGATGGTCTCCAGCCAGTGCTGCAGCTGGGCGACGATCTCGGTGCCGGTGTACCCGGCGCCGACGGCGACGACGGTCAGCCGCTGCTCCCGCTCCGCGTCGTGCTCGGGCGCGGCCGGCAGCGCGTCGGCCCGGTCCAGCTGCCGGAGCAGGTGGTCACGGAGGAACTGCGCCTCCACCAGGGTCTTCACCCCGTGTGCCCGCTCGGCCACACCGGGGATGTCGAACTGGCGGGTGATCGACCCCGGGGCCAGCACCAACCGGTCGTAGGGCTGCTCCAGCCGGCCGGTGCTGGCCCCGCCGTCGTCGGTGGTGGTGACGGTGACCGTGCGGGCCGCGACGTCCACCGCGGTGGCGCTGCCCAGCACCAGCCGGGTGCGGCGCAGCGTCTGGCGCAGCGGGACGGCGATGTGCCGGGGCTCCACCACACCGGAGCTGACATCGGGCAGCAGCGGGCTGTACAGCAGGTAGTCGCTGGGGTTGACCAGCACCAGCTCCGCAGCGTCGGCGGGCAGGACCTTCTCCAGCGTGCGCAGCGCGTGGAAGCCGGCGAAACCGCCGCCCACCACGACGACCACCGGGCGGGACTGGCTCATGAAGGACTCCAGAGGGTGCCGGGGGCGGGACCTCTGCGCTCCTGCCCAGCCGCGGCCGGGGTGAACCGGAGGACCCACCCCGGCCCGTGCTGCGTGCGCGATCAGGCGGTGCGCGGCGCCTCCCACAGGTCGATCCCGGAGTCGACGGCGTGGGTGTCGATGGCGGCCAGCTCGTCGTCGGTGAAGGCGGGGGTGGCCAGCGCGCCGACGTTGTCCTCCAACTGCCGGACGCTGCTGGCCCCCACCAGCACCGAGGTCACCCGGTTGTCCCGCAGCGCCCAGGCCAGCGCCAGCTGGGCCAGCGTCTGCCCGCGCCCGGCCGCGATCTCGTGGAGCGCCCGGACGTGCCCCAGCGCGTCGGCCGACAGCAGGTCGGTCGACAGCGACTTGCCCTGGCTGGCGCGGGATCCCTCCGGGACGCCGTCCAGGTACTTGCTGGTGAGCATGCCCTGGGCCAGCGGGGAGAAGGCGATGCAGCCGGCCCCGGCGGTCTCCAGCACGTCCAGCAGGCCCTCGGTCTCGATCCAGCGGTTGAGCATCGAGTAGCTGGGCTGGTGGATGAACAAGGGGGTGCCCAGGTCGGCCAGGATCTCCGCGGCGCGCCGGGTGTCGGCCGGGGAGTAGGAGGAGATGCCGGCGTAGAGCGCCCGCCCGCTGGTGACCGCGGTGTGCAGCGCCCCCATGGTCTCCTCCAGCGGGGTGGTCGGGTCCGGCCGGTGGCTGTAGAAGATGTCCACGTAGTCCAGGCCCATCCGGCCCAGCGACTGGTCCAGGCTGGCCAGCACGTACTTGCGGCCGCCGCCACCCTGGCCGTAAGGGCCGGGCCACATGTCGTAGCCGGCCTTGGAGGAGATGACCAGCTCGTCCCGGTACGGCCGGAAGTCATCGGCCAGGTGCCGGCCGAAGTTCACCTCCGCAGCGCCGTAGGGCGGGCCGTAGTTGTTGGCCAGGTCGAAGTGCGTGATGCCCAGGTCGAAGGCCCGCCGCAGCACGGCGCGCTGCCGGTCGAAGGGGACGTCGTCACCGAAGTTGTGCCACAGCCCCAGGCTGATCGCGGGCAGGTCGGTGCCGCTGCGTCCGGTGCGCCGGTAGCTCATCGAGTCCGGGCGGTGGGTGTCGTAGCGGTTCTCGGCCGCCTGGTACGCCATGGCCGTCATCCTGCCCCGCCGCTGCGGAGCCCCCGCACCAGCACCCGGACGCCGATCAGAGCTCGGTGACCTCGTAGCGGTGCCCCGCCGTGCGCAGCCGCTCGACCAGGACCGGCCCCAGCGCGGTGGCCGGGGTCAGCGACCCGGCCCGGTCGGGCAGCCGGTCGCCGTCCAGCGCCAGCGCCAGGGCGGTCTGGCCCAGCATGACCGCGGTGGCGGCGTACCCGGGGTCGCCCGGCCCGGCCGCCACCGACCGGTAGCGGCGGCCGGAGGCGGTGCTGCCGGTGGTCACGGTGCGGAAGAAGCCGGCGGCCCGGGTCTGCTCGTCCGGGCCCGTGCCCGGGGCCGGCAGGACCCGGTCCAGCAGGCCGGCGGTTGGCCCGAACCCCATCGCGGCCACCAGCGCGGCCAGCCCGGCGGTGATCGCGGCCGCGGTGACGGCGCCGGTCAGCCCGGTGCCGGCGCCCATCACCTCGCCGTAGCGGAAGTCCCGGCCGTAGCCCCAGTCGGTGAGGGCATTGCTGCGCCGCACGATCCGGGTGTTGAACGGCGCCATCACGAACGGCGCCGTCCAGCGTCCGCCGGCATCCCGGCTGGGTGGGCCGGCGTCCCGGGGCTGCCGGGTGTCGGGCTCGGCGGAGCGCTGCGGGCTGAGCGCGTAGGGGTCGCTGACGGTCCGGCGCAGCGCCGGGTCGGCCTTCGTCGCGGCGAGCTGGGCGCGCAGCGAGTCCACCGTGCCCCCGCTGAACCCGCCGCGGGCGGTCGCCACCGCCTGCACGTCGGTCAGCGGGCCGGCCCCGTCGGCCTCGGCCCGGCGGGCCAGCTCGGCGACGGCGAGGTCGGAGGGGATGGAGTCGTACCCGCAGGCGTGCACGATCCGGGCGCCGGTCTCCCGGGCCAGCACGTCGGTGGCGTCGATCGCGTCGCGGACGAAGAGCACCTCGCCGGTCAGGTCCGCGTAGTGCGTGCCGGCCCGGGCGCAGGCGGTGACCAGCGGCAGCCCGTACCGGGCGTAGGGACCCACCGTGCTGACGACGACGCTGCTGCGCTCGGCCAGCACGGCCAGGGCCGCCTCGTCAGCGGCGTCCGCGGTCAGCACTGGCCAGCCGCGCCCGGCCGGCGGCAGCCCGGCTCGCACCGCCTCCACCCGGGCCCGGTCGCGGCCGGCCAGGGCGATCCGGGTGCCGGCGGGTGCGTGCGTGGCCAGGTGCTCGGCGACCAGGCGGCCGACGAAGCCGCTCGCGCCGTAGAGCAGGACGTCGTAGGCGCGGTCGGAGCTCATCACCCCATCCTGCCCCGGGACCCGCCGTGGCGGACGATCGCCTGGGTACCCTGGTGGGGTACCGGTAGGGCTGGGGATGGGTGCGGGGTCAGCGCGGGGGACGGGGTGGCATGCGGGGTCGACTGCTGTGGGCGCTGCTCGTCCTGGCCGCCGTGTTCAGCATGCACGGGATCACCTGTGCCCTGGCCGACGACGACGCCACGACCGGCTCACCGGCGGCCGCCCTGGGCAGCGTCCTGGGCAGCGGCCACGGCTCAGCTGCCATGCCCGCGATGCCTGCCGACGGTGCGGCCGGCCCGGCCATCGCGGTGACCCAGCTGGGCGGCGGGAACGCCACCCAGGCCCCGGTCCAGCAGGCCCCGGTCCAGCAGGCCCCAGACCACCCCGCCGGGCACGAGGGCGCAGCCCACACGCTGATGGTCTGCCTGGCCGTGCTGGCCGGCGGGCTGGCGGCGCTGGCCGCCTGGCTGTCCCGCCGCCGGCGCGCCGCCCCGCCCAGGGTGCACCGCACGACTCGCTTCTCCGGCGAGGCCCGCACCGCGTTCCGCGTGCCCGCACTGCACCGCCTCTGCGTGCTGCGGATCTAGGCCGAACCCCTGCCATCGCGCTGCCCTGCCGGGCCTTGCGCGATGCCGCCGAGTTCGCCCCATCCAGCACGGACCGGTCCCCGACCGGTCGACCCCCAGGAGACTCCCATGAACCGCACCCCCCGCTCCGGCCTGCCCACCCGCCTGGCCACCCTGGCCGGCGCCGGCCTCGCCGCGGCGCTGGCCCTCACCGCCTGCTCGTCCACCGACGGCCCGACCACCGCGTCGTCGAGCACCGCGGCGTCGAGCAACGGGAGCACGTCCGCCGGCGCCGAGGCCGCGAACGCCAACCCCGCCGACGTCACCTTCGCGCAGGCGATGATCCCGCACCACCAGCAGGCCGTGTCGATGGCCCGGCTGGCCCAGGGCCGCTCCACCGATGCCCAGGTCCTGGACCTGGCGGCCCGCATCGAGGCAGCGCAGGGGCCGGAGATCGAGACCCTCACCGGGTGGCTGTCGACGTGGAGCGCCCCGGCAGAGGGCATGTCGGAGATGGACGACGCGGGCGGGATGGACGGGATGATGTCCGCCCAGGACATGTCCACGATGGAGACATCGGCGGGCACCGAGTTCGACCGCGAGTGGCTGCAGCTGATGATCGAGCACCACACCGGTGCGATCGGGATGGCCGAGGTCGAGATCGCCGAGGGCCAGAACCCCGACGCCGTCGCACTGGCCCAGCGCATCGCCGCCAGCCAGAACGACGAGATCACCGAGATGGAGCAACTGCTGCAGGCCCTGCCGCAGTCCTGAGCCCGACCCCCGCGGCAGCGGCCGGACAACCGTTGCCGCGGGGTCAGGACCCGGTGCCCGCCCGGGTGTCCCGCGCGGTGCCCGACGTCCGATCGGTGGTGTGCCCGTCGTCGTCACCGCGGGCGGCCGACCGGTCGGCCGCCGCCCGGTACAGCCAGCGGCCCGGCGCGGCCGTCACCCCGTGCACCACGGTGCTGACGGCGACCATCAGGCTGCCGACCGCCCACAACCGGGGGTCGGACACCCCCTCCTCCCGGCTGAAGGTGAGGTAGAACAGCGCGCTCACCCCGATGGGGCCGAACCAGCCCAGGAAGACCGCGTCCCGCAGCCGCAGCCCCAGCGGGCGGGCCAGGGCCAGCAGCACCGGAAGCCGGCGCAGCAGCAGGACGGCGACCGGGAAGACCAGCACGCCCCAACCCAGCGCACCCCAGTCCGACCAGGGCAGCTCCACGCCCAGCAGCAGGAACAGCGGGAGCACCACGTACCGGTTGACGCCCTCGTCGATGGTGTTCTGCGGACCCACCTCGTCCTCGGCGACCAGCCCGTTGTAGGCCAGTCCGGCGACGAAGACGCTCAGCACCCCGTCGGCGTCCAGCACCCGGGCGGCTCCCAGCACGGCGATGGCCAGCACCAGGGTGAAGATCAGCGAGGAACCTCGGTCGACGTCGGTGTGCCGCTGGGCGTAGGTCATCGCCCGGCCACCGAGGGCACCCAATGCAGCACCGACCAGCACACCCATCCCGACCTGGTAGAGGCCGTCGAGCAGGGCACCCCCGACCGTCTGGCTGGTGAGCAACGCGATGCCAACCAGCACGAAGGGCAGTCCCAGCCCGTCGTTGGTGCCCGACTCCTCGCTCAGCAGCTGCCGGGTGCGGGCCGGCAGGTGCTGCTCCGCAGGTGCACCGGTGACCACGCTGGAGGCCAGCACCGGGTCGGTGGGGGCGATGCACGAGCCGATGAGCACCGCCAGCCCCAGCGGCAGCCCCAGCACCAGCAAGGCCAGACCCGCCGACAGCGCAGCCATCCCGACCATGCCCACCAGCACGAGCACGGTGGTGGCACCCAGCACCGGCCGTAGCCGGCGCACCGGGAACCGCAGGGCCACCCCCATCAGCGAGATGGCCAGCAGCGCCCGGGCGACCTCCTCCAGCAGCGGGGCACGTTCCCCCGCGCCCAGGTCGATCCAGCCCAGCACCTGCGGGCCGACCAGCACCCCCAGGACCAGCGCTAGCAGCGGCTCGCTGACCGGCCAGTCCCGGATCCGGCTCGACACCGCTGCCAGGCCCAGGGCCAGCAGCCCGACGAGCGCGTAGCCGATGTGCAGCGTGTTCACCCAGTCCTCCCCCGGATGCGGCCGGCCTGCCCGCAGGCAGCGTCACGGCCGGTGGAACGGTTGTCCCCGCGCTACCCGGGCCCCGCGGCGGGACAAACCGCGACGCCTCAGGGCCGCAACCGCCGGAAGAGCACGATCGCGGTGGCGGCCAGCCAGCCGACGAAGCCCAGGTACAGCAGGCCGTTGACCGCGCCGCCGGTGGCCCACGGTCCGTCCTCGACCGCGACGGTGCCGGTCAGGGCCACGGCGGCAGCCGCCGCGACGACCGTCAGCCAGCCGAGCCACCGGGGGAACGCTCCCTTCCGGAAGGTAGCGACCGCCACCGCGGCCAGCAGCACCGCCAACGGCAGGTTGGCGATCGCGAAGACCGCGAGCGCGGTGCCCAGGAGCGCCGGCGGGATACCGGTCGAGGGCTGCAGGGCAAGGCCGAGCTGGAAGGCCTGGGCGAGGAGGTTCAGTGCCGTGAACGTGAGCCCGGCACCGAACGCGAGAGCCGACAACCGCCCGGGAGCCCCCTCGACCCGGAGCAGGAACGCCCGCAGGCTGCCGAACCACCACAGCAGTGCGGCAGAACCGGTGATGAACAGCAGGCTCTGGGTGACCAGCGCGTCCCGGTTGGCGGTGAAGAACCGCGCGATCTCGAGATCACCCGCACCGACGGGCGGCCCACCGCGCTCGAAGGCGAGCGCCGCCCCGCTGAGGACGAGGGCGGCGAACCCGCTCGCTGCGCCCCACCGTTCCGCTGTCCCCGGCTGCTCGACCACTGGTCCGACCATGGGCCCATCGTGGTGCCAGCGATCCGAGCGCGGTCGGGAACCGCGTGCGACGTCCAGCCCGCCGTGGCTAGGCCGGGTCCAGCCCCCCGCGCTTCACCAGCTGGCCGGCGATCACGGTGCGCTGGATCTCGTTCGTGCCCTCCCCCAGGATCATCAGCGGGGCGTCCCGGAAGTAGCGCTCCACGTCGAACTCGGTGGAGTAGCCGTAGCCACCGTGGATGCGCATCGCGGTGAGCGCCAGCTCCATGGCCATCTCGGAGGCGAAGAGCTTGGCCATCCCGGCTTCCATGTCGCAGCGCTGCCCGGCGTCGGAGCGTTGCGCCGCGTACAGCACCAGCTGCCGGGCGGCGGTGAGCTTGGTGGCCATCTCGGCCAGGTGGTTGCCCACCGACTGGTGCTGCCAGATGGGCTTGCCGAAGGACTCCCGCTGCTGGGCGTAGGCCAGCGCGTCGTCCAGCGCGGCCTGCCCGACCCCCAGCGCGCGGGCGGCCACCTGGATGCGGCCGGTCTCCAACCCCTTCATCATCTGCGCGAAGCCGCGTCCCTCGACGCCGCCGAGCAGGGACGTGACCGGGGTGCGGTAGTCGGTGAAGGTCAGCTCGCAGGACTCCACCCCCTTGTAGCCGAGCTTGGGCAGGTCTGCGGAGACGGTGAGCCCGGGGCCGTGCTCGACCAGCAGGATGGAGATGCCCCGGTGCGCCGGCGAAGCCTGCGGATCGGTCTTGCACAGCAGCGCGATCAGCTGGGACCGCCGGGAGTTGGTGATCCAGGTCTTGCTGCCGGTGACCACGTACTCCTCGCCGTCGCGGCGGGCCCGGGTGGTCATCGCCTGCAGGTCCGAGCCGCCGCCCGGTTCGGTCAGGGCCATCGTGGCCCGTACCTCGCCGGTGGCCATCCGCGGCAGGTAGTGGTCCTGCTGCTCGCGGGTCCCGAAGGCCAGCAGCAGCTTGGCGACGACGGTGTGCCCGCCCATCGCACCGGCCAGGCTCATCCAGCCCCGGGCCAGCTCACTGGTGACCTGCACGTAGCAGGGCATCGACACCGGCGCTTCGCCCCACGGGGCGGGGATCGCCAGCCCGAAGATGCCCAGCGCCTTCATCTGCTCGATCAGCTGCTCGGGGTAGGTGTCGGCGTGCTCCAGCCCGCGCACCACCGGGCGCACCTCGCGGTCCACGAAAGCGCGCACGGTGGCCACGACGGCCCGTTCCTCGTCGTCGAGCGGGTACACGCGGGGGTGCTCCTGTCGGTGGGGTGGACAGCTGCGGTCCGGGCTCCGGGCAGGGTGCCTGGGCGCAGTCTGGCGCGCCGGGCCCGGCCGGTCACGCAGAGCCGGCGTCACCGGCGCGTTCACCGTCCCGGGCCGGTCCCGGGCGGGCCCCGCGCTCCCGGTGGGACGGTGTGTCCAGGACCCGCCGCACGTTCGGGGCCCGGAGCAGGAGGAGGGTATGGATGAGGGCACCTGACGACGGGGGCGGGCCGGTCGCTGGCGATGCGGGGGAGCGCCCGGTCGCCCTGGTGACCGGCGCCGGTCGGACAGCCGGCATCGGTGCCGCGATCGCCAACGGGCTGGCCCAGGACGGATGGGACGTCGCGGTCACCTTCTGGCAGCCCTACGACGACCGGATGCCGTGGGGGCGCGAGCCGGACGGCGTCCGGCAGCTGGTCGCCGCGATCCAGGCCGGGGGTGGCCGCGCGGTTGCTGTCGAAGCGGATCTGAGCAGGACCGACGGCGCGGCCGAGGTCGTCGCCACCGCCCAGGCCACGTTGGGGCCCGTCACCGCGCTGGTGCTGTCGCACTGCGAATCGGTCGACTCCGACATCCGCTCGACCAGCGTGGACAGCTTCGACCTGCACGTGGCGGTGAACGCACGGGCGTCGTGGCTGTTGATCAGGGAGTTCGCCGCGCAGTACCGGGCCCCGTTCGGCCGTGGCCGGATCGTGGCGCTGACCAGCGACCACACCGCCGGCAACCTGCCCTACGGGGCCAGCAAGGGCGCGCTGGACCGGATCGTGCTTGCCGCCGCCCGGGAACTGGCCGACCTGGGTGTGACGGCGAACGTGGTGAACCCGGGTGCCACGGACACCGGCTGGATGACCGACGACCAGCGTCGCACCGCCATCGAGCGCAGCCCGCTGGCGCGGCTGGGGACACCCGGTGACGCCGCGGAGCTGGTGCGGTTCCTGTGCTCGGAGCGTGGGGGCTGGATCAACGGGCAACTGCTCTGCAGCGACGGCGGGATCCACGCCTGACCTGTTCCGGCGGTGGCGGCCCTCGCGCGATCACCGGTGCCGGCGGACGGGGCCACCGCGCTCGACGACCAGCGCTGCGCCACTGAGCGCGACCGTGGCGGAGCCGCACGCGCCACCCCAGCCTGCTGCCGGGGGCGACCGTCAATCCACCGGCACCCGGTAGACCGTATGGATGTCGTGCGCGGTGAGCCAGACGTCCCGACCGGCGACCGCCACGCTGCCGCTGCCGGCGGCCGGCCCCAGCCGCAGGTCCACCGCGTTCGTTCGCGCGTCGATCCGCGCGGCCAGGTCACCGGTGGTCCGCACCCAGACGGACTCGCCGTCGGCGACGATGTCCCCACCCTGTACCGCCTGCTCCGACACCCGGATGGTCGCCGCCACCGTCTCGGTCGCGGGGTCGACGCGGGACACCGTGCCGTCCCCGGAGTTCAGGACCCAGACCGCGTCCGGGCCGACGGTGAGGAACGAGGGCTGCTGGCCGATGGGGATCTGGGCCTGGATGCTGCCGTCGGCCGGATCGACCCTCATGACCGCTCCGGAGGTCGTCGAGACCCAGAGGGAACCGAAGCCGCCGCGCACCGCGGTCGCCGAGCGGGGGGCGGGATGCTCGGCGAGAACCGCGCCGTCGTCAGGGTCGAATCCGACCAGCACGCGCTCGTCGGCCGGTTCGCCCACGATGCCCCACACAGCGTCATCGGTGACCGCGAGAGAAGACTCCGGCCGCACGCCGGTGCCGGGGACCGGCGCCCGCCAGGCCACCTCGCCGGTTGCCGGGTCGATGCGCACCAGGGCGGCACCCCAGTCCGGTGGCACTGCCTCGGTGGCCCAGAGCGCACCGAACCCGTCAGCGAGGGTGCAGAGGACCTCGCCCTGCAGCGTCACGGTGGCGCGCACCTCGGCGGTGGAGCGGCCGTACCCGACGATGCCGGGCTCGACCCCGGCCACCCACACGGTGTCCCCGATGGCCAGCGCCCAGTCGGGGGACGGTGCCGCGTCCGCTGTGGTGGCCTGCAGGTCGTCGACGTCCTGGGGCTCGGGCAGGACCTCGGTGACGGTGGTGGTGGCGGACGACGCCGCCGCCGACCCGTCGCTAGGGGGTGGCGAACCGTCGGCGCACCCGCCGAGCAGGGACGCGCCGGCCACGAGGACGAGAGCGCCGGCCCCGATCCGCCGAACCAGCGGGGCGGGCGCCCCAGCTCGGCCCGCCGGCGGGCCGATCGCCGGCATTGTGCGGCACAGGGCGGCGGGCCGGCGGAGTCGTGCGCTCATAGCAGCGACCGTGCCCCGCGAGACTTCTCAGCGCATCGGGGCCAACCCTCATTCCATCGCCCCGTGATCGGCGCCATCATGCGCCATGGCCGCGCGCGTGGTGCTCGATGACGGCCACGACCGGTACGGCATCGGTCATCGGGACGCGGCGCGTGCGACGTGCGCGGAGATGACCCCGGCACTGCGGGTCGCCGTCGCTGACGACTCCCTGCTCGTCCGGCAGGGGATCTCCTCCGTGTTGCGCTGCTCCGGGTTGGACGTGGTGGCCGCGGTCGGCAGCATCGACGCGCTCGTCGCCGTCGCCGACGCGCAGCCGTTCGACGTCGCCGTCGTGGACCTCCGGCTGCCCCCCGGGCAGCACGACCAGAGCCTCGCGACGATGGCGCGACTCCGGGGGAACGGGCGGGCCGTCGCAGTGCTCCTGCTGTCCACCTACGTCTCCCGGGGCGCCACGATGCGGGTGCTCTCCGCCGGGCCGGGCACCGGCCTCCTGCTCAAGGAGCGCATCGCACACGAGCAGACGCTCGTCGATGCGGTACGTCAGGTGGCGGCAGGCGGATCGGTCCTGGACCCCGAGGTGGCGGCTTCGCACACAGCACCTCCTCCAGCCGCCTCGGCCCTGCAGACGCTGAGCTCACGCGAGCTGGACGTCGTGCGGTTGATGGCCGAGGGACGCTCGAACCACGGGATCGCCGTGGCACTGCAGCTGAGCCACAAGACCGTGGAGACGCACGTCGGTCGGGTCCTGGCGAAGCTGGGACTCCAGGAGTGCGACACCGACCACCGCAGGGTCATGGCCGTGCTGCGCTGGCTCGGCGGGCCGGGGTAGCCCCTGCGGGTCCGCGACCGGTCGAGCCGTACGTGGCGGGGCTCGTCGACGTCGCCGGGCGAGGGAGCCCTGCGCTGATCCCGACGGCCTCCAGTGTCATGTCGTGGCCGGCGGTCGGCGCATGCCGGAGGAACACGGCACCGGCGGCGATCACCAGCAGGACCGGCAGGGCCAGCCGGGAGCGCGTCACGGTCCGGATGCCGACATCGAGCGGTCGTCTGCGGTCAGGTCGGAACGCTGGGAGCGCCGCGACGCGAGCAGTTCGGCGCGCGGGTGGATCTGCGCGGGCATCGGGTCTCCACCCACGGGTGGAGACCCGCGAGGTCGCTCGACCCGCCGGGAGGAGACGAAACTCGACCTTCCAGCCGAGGCGGAGGTGCAGCGGGAAGCAGCAGTGTGCCGGGGATGGGGCGTGTCCGAGTCGCCGCGGGGGGGTCGGTCCCGGGGATGTCCGTCTGCAGCCCTCGCGTGCGAGCGAGCAGCTGCGACGGCCGGGGGACGACATCGACGACACGACATGCCCCGGAACCCCACGCTCACCGCGCCGCTCGAGCACCCAGGACGAGCAGTCGGGTGCGCGGCGGCTGCGGGCGGGGATCACCAGCCTGGAGCGGCAGCTCGGCCGGACCGCCGCGTTGCGCCCTGGTGTTTCGGGCCAGGCTCTTGGAGGAGCTGAGGGCCACCCGGAGGCTGCTGGCGCGGGCCGGCAACGGCCGCTCCGGGCCCGCCCGGCCGGACGTGGCGGCGGCCAGCTCGACGTCCCGGGCCCGTGCCGCGGCGTTCGGCAGCGCGGCCCAGGTGGCGACCCCTACGAAAAGCCGCCCCGGACGCACGAGGCGGCCGGGGCGGCTGTACCGAGCTCGTCTCAGCGGCGCGCTTGGTACCTCATGCCAGCGCAGTGATGTGTCGGCGAGCCCGCCGGGACCTTCCGCGAGCACCGCAGGACATCCCGGTGAGCCTCGCCATCAGCTGCAACCGCTGGTCGAGCCGCAGCCCTCGCAGACGTAGCAGCTGCCCGCGGGCCGCATCTTGGTGCCGCAGGTCATGCACAGCGGCGCGTCGGTGGCGGTCCCGGTGACCAGCTCGAGCAGCTCGGCCGAGGAGTGCGCCTCCTTGATCGAGGTGGGGCCGGCCGGGGTGACCTTCTCCTGGGCGGTGGCGATCGTGGTGGGCGCGGAGCCGCGCAGCGCCTCCAGGTCCACCTCGTCCTCCTCCACCGTCGCGGTGGCGGCGGTGCCGTAACCGGACACCTGCGCGGCCCGCTCCTCGGCGGTGAAGATGCCCAGGTTGGCCCGCTTCTCCAGGCTCAGGTGGTCCAGCGCCAGGCGACGGAAGATGTAGTCCATCACCGACTGGGCGATCCTGATGTCCGGGTCGTCGGTCATGCCGGCGGGCTCGAAGCGCATGTTGGTGAACTTGGAGATGTAGGTCTCCAGCGGCACGCCGTGCTGCAGCGCCAGCGAGATGCCGATCGAGAAGGCGTCCATCACCCCGGCCAGGGTCGAGCCCTGCTTGCCCAGCTTCAGGAAGACCTCGCCCAGGCTGCCGTCCTCGTACATCCCGGCCGTCATGTACCCCTCGGCGCCGGCCACGCTGAAGGACGTGGTGACGCTGGTCCGCTTCTTGGGCAACCGCTTGCGCACCGGGTGCGCCATCGTCCCCGCCGTGGCCTCGGCGACCGGGGCGGTCACCGGGGCGACCTCGGCCTTCGTGCCGTCGTTCTTGCCCTTGCCACCGGACAGCGGCTGGCCCACCTTGCAGTTGTCCCGGTAGATCGCCAGCGCCTTGATGCCCAGCTTCCAGGACTGGAAGTAGATGTTCTCCACCTCTTCGACGGTCGCCGACTCCGGCATGTTCACCGTCTTGCTGATGGCCCCGGAGATGAAGGGCTGCACCGCAGCCATCATCCGCACGTGACCCATCGGGCTGATCGCCCGCTCGCCCATGGCGCAGTCGAAGACCTCGTAGTGCTCCGGGCGCAGGGTTGGGGCGTCCACCACGTGGCCGTGCTCGGCGATGTACTCGACGATCGCCTCGACCTGCTCCTCCTGGTAGCCCAGGCTCTTCAGTGCCCGCGGCACCGTCTGGTTGACGATCTGCATCGACCCGCCGCCGACCAGCTTCTTGAACTTCACCAGCGAGAAGTCCGGCTCGATGCCGGTGGTGTCGCAGTCCATCATGAAGCCGATGGTGCCGGTGGGGGCCAGCACCGAGGCCTGAGCGTTGCGCCAACCGTGCTCGCCGCCGATGGCCAGGCAGTCCTGCCACTGGGCGGTGGCGGCCTTGAGCACGTCGGCGTCGTCGGCTCCGACCGGGCGGATGGCGTCGTTGGCGGCCGCGTGCTTGCGCATGACCCGGGCGTGCGCCGAGGCGTTGCGGGCGTAGCCGTCGTAGGCACCGACGACGCCGGCCAGCTCGGCCGAGCGGCGGTAGGCGGTGCCGGTCATCAGCGAGGTGATGGCCGCGGCCAGGCTCTGGCCGCCGCGGGAGTCGTAGGCGTGGCCGGTGGCCATCAGCAGGGCACCGAGGTTGGCGTAGCCGATGCCCAGCTGGCGGTAGGCCCGGGTGGTGTCCCCGATGGGCTCGGTGGGGAAGTCGGCGAAGCAGATCGAGATGTCCATCGCGGTGATGACCAGCTCGACGGCGCGGGTGAAGCGCCGGGCGTCGAACGTGCCGTCGTCCTTGAGGAACTTCATCAGGTTCAACGACGCCAGGTTGCACGAGCTGTTGTCCAGGCTCATGTACTCCGAGCAGGGGTTGGACGCGTTGATCCGCCCGGTCTCGGGGTTGGTGTGCCAGTCGTTGATCGTGTCGTCGTACTGGATGCCCGGGTCGGCGCACTCCCAGGCCGCCGTGGTCACCTTGCGGAACAGCTGCCGGGCGTCGACCGACTCGAGGACCGAGCCGTCGGTGCGCGAGCGCAGCCCGAAGGTGGTGCCGTCCTCGACGGCCCGCATGAACTCCTCGTTGACCCGGACCGAGTTGTTGGCGTTCTGGTACTGGACGCTGGTGATGTCCCGGCCGCCCAGGTCCATGTCGTAGCCGGCGTCCCGCAGC
Organism: uncultured Actinomycetota bacterium; assembly: GCA_963759905.1. Lineage (GTDB taxonomy): Bacteria > Actinomycetota > Actinomycetes > Mycobacteriales > Geodermatophilaceae > Klenkia. Next base: position 859,673 of record CAVXBD010000003.1, on the reverse strand, counting down.
GCGCGGATCTTGTCCTCCTCGCGCGCCTTGGTCTCGACGAACTCCTCGATGTCGGGGTGGTCGATGTCCAGCACGACCATCTTCGCCGCGCGGCGGGTGGCCCCGCCGGACTTGATGGTGCCGGCCGAGGCGTCGGCCCCGCGCATGAAGGAGACCGGGCCCGACGCGGTGCCACCGGAGGACAGCAGCTCCTTGGAGGAACGGATCCGGGAGAGGTTCAACCCGGCCCCGGAGCCGCCCTTGAAGATCAGGCCCTCCTCGCGGTACCAGTTCAGGATCGAGTCCATGGTGTCGTCGACGGCGAGGATGAAGCAGGCGCTGACCTGCTGCGGGGAGGCCGTGCCGACGTTGAACCAGACGGGTGAGTTGAAGCTGAAGTACTGGTGCAGCAGCATCCAGGTCAGCTCGTGCTCGAACAGCTCGGCGTCGGCCTCACCGGCGAAGTAGCCGTGCTCGCGACCGGCCGCGGTGTAGGTGAGCACCACGCGGTCGATGAGCTGGCGCAGGCTGGTCTCGCGCTGCGAGGTGCCGACGGCACCCCGGAAGTACTTGGTGGTCACGATGTTGGTGGCGTTGATCGACCACTCGGCCGGGAACTCGACCCCGCGCTGCTCGAAGTTGATCGAGCCGTCCCGCCAGTTGGTCATGACGACGTCGCGACGCTCCCAGGTGACCTCGTCGTAGGGGTGCACACCCTCGGTGGTGAAGACCCGGGCGACGGCCAGGCCCTTGCGGTCGGAGGCCTTGCCGGCGCGCTTGCGGCCGGACGAGATGCGGTCGGTGGTCTCGGTCAAGACTCCCCCTGGGGTCGTATGTCTGCGCGGTCCGGAGGTCCCGGGCCTGTGCCTGGCGAGTGGTGCTGACGGTGCGGTCGAGCTGGTGGTGCGACCGACGGCGGCGATGGTGCCGGGCCGGCGGGGCGCGGTGGGGAAGGCCGCGGCTGCAGTGGTGAGGTGTCAGGAACCGGGCCCGGCGGACCCGGTCGAGGTGGTGGGCGGGGGCGGGTCCCCGCCGGGCACCGGCGCTGCGCCGGACGCGGTGGAACCCGACGCCGGACCGGGCTGCTCGTCGCCACCGGCCGCAGCCGAGGCGGGCACCCGTGGGACCCGGCTGCCGATACCGGTCTGCGCGTAGGCCGACCGCAGCTGGGCGATTTCCGTCTCGAAATCTGCCGCCGAGGTGAAGGACCGGTACACGCTGGCGAAGCGGAGGTAGGCCACCTCGTCCAGGTCGCGCAGCGGCCGCAGGATCGCCAGGCCCACCTCGTGGCTGGGCACCTCGGCCGACCCGGTGCAGCGCACCGCGTCCTCCACCTGCGCGGCCAGCACCGCGAGCTGGTCCTCCTGGACCGGCCGCCCCTGGCAGGCCCGCCGGACCCCGGCGATCACCTTGGCCCGGTTGAAGGGCTCGCTGACCCCGGAGCGCTTGACCACGGACAGCACCGCCTCCTCGACGGTGGTGAACCGGCGCCCGCAGCCGGGGCAGGAACGGCGTCGACGCGTGGTGGCGCCCTCGTCGGTCTCCCGGGAGTCGACCACGCGACTGTCCGGGTTGTGGCAGAACGGGCATCGCATGGCGGTGACTCCTCTCGGGACTGGCGGGTCGGGCCGGGTGGGTGATCTCGCGGGTCGGATCGGGTGTCGCTGCCGGGTGTCGTTGCCGGGTGTCGCAGCGGCGTCCGCACGGAGTCCGGGCACGATGCGGGAGGGCCGGCGGACCCTTCCCTGTGGACGATCCCGGGGACATCCGGTGGACGACCTCGGGGAAACCTGTTGAGCGGCCTGTGGATGGAACGACATCTCTGTAACTACTAGATGTTGTGGTGACAGTAGCCCGCTACCCCTACAGGTGTGCAACCCCAGCTGGGCGTGTCGTCTTCCGACCCGGTGGGAAACGAGATGCGGCACCCCGTTCGGCGCCGCACGCCCCACCAGCACCGCCCGCGCGCGACACCTGCCAACCGGCCGGAACCGCTGCTGGCAGGACCCACCCTGGACAGCGGGCCAGGGAGTCCGACCAGCCCAGGACGACCTGGCGTCCCGCCGAGCCGGGGGTGGCTCTCAGGGGACGAGCAGGACCTGACCGGGGATCAGGGCCGAGCCCACGAGGTGGTTGGTGGCCTGCAACGCGTCGACGACGCCGCGCGGATCGTGCCCCGGGGCGATGTCCGCGGCGATCGACCACAGGGTGTCCCCCGGCTGCACGACCACGCTGCTCTCCCCTGCCAGCGCCAGACCGGCACCACCCGCCGAACCGCCACCCAGGACCGCGGGTCCCACCAGCGCGGCCAGCCCGAACCCGCCGGCGACCACGAGACCCGCGACGACCCGACGACCCCGGCGGGTCAACCGCAGCGGAGGCAACGGTGCTGTTTCGACCCGCGCCGAGCGACCTCCCACCTGCCGGGGCCGGAACGGCAGCACCGGGGCGAGCGAGGAGTCCGGCGACAGAGCCGGCCCCACGGCGGCCGGCGACCCACCCCTGCTCGGGCTCGGCACGGACCGCAGCGGAGTCGCCCGGACGGGACCCCCGGACGCCACGAGCACCGGCGTGGCCCGGGCCCGCCCGGCGGGGTGGTTTCCGTGGACGGAGGGGGTGCTGCTGCCCCGCGTGCTCGCCGTGCCGGCCATCGTCATCGCTCCTGTCGCTCGCTCCGACGTCCGGGCCCGATCGAACGGGTGTTCGATATCGAACGTCTGTACGGATGTGTACCGGAGGGGTCTGACAAAATCGAGCGGACACGGCGTGTTCTTCGAACACGTGTTTGAACGAAGCCTGCCGAGGCGTTACTGTCCGTATCGATCACGACGGTCGCCGCAGGTCCGGACCCCCTCTCCCCGGGGGATCCGCCGGCGGGGCACCGGCCGTCGGCCAGCGAGCTGCGGGGACGCAGCCGGCGAGGAGGACACGTGGCGGTCGAGGGCACCCCGGGCGACGGCGGCACCGGGACGAAGAAGCCGGTCGGGACGCGAGGCAGCCGGAGCGCTCGAGGAGCCCGCGCTACCCGGGCCGGCGGCACCGACACCACGTCCGGCCCGGGCGCGTCGGTCCGGGAGTTCCCCGACCGGGGAGAGGCCGGAGATGGTCTGACCCAGCGGCAGCGCCGGGTCCTGGAGGTCATCCGGGACTCCATCGAGCGTCGCGGGTACCCGCCCTCGGTCCGCGAGATCGGCGAGGCGGTCGGCCTGTCCTCGGCCTCCTCGGTGGCCCACCAGCTCTCGGTGCTGCAGAAGAAGGGCTGGCTGCGCCGGGACCCGAACCGGCCGCGCGCCCTGGACGTCCGACTGCCCGGTGACCACCCCGACGCCGACTCCTCCGCGGCGGCGCTGGCCGGCACGGGGCAGGCCAGCGGGGTCGACGACCCCCGCGGGCCGGTGCCCACCTACGTGCCGCTGGTGGGCCGGATCGCTGCCGGTGGGCCGGTGCTGGCCGAGCAGGCCGTGGAGGACGTGTTCCCGCTGCCCAAGGAGCTGGTGGGTGACGGCACGCTGTTCATGCTGAAGGTGACCGGTGAGTCGATGGTGGACGCCGCGATCTGCGACGGCGACTGGGTCGTGGTCCGGCAGCAGGCCAGCGCGGAGAACGGCGAGATCGTCGCGGCGATGATCGATGGCGAGGCCACCGTGAAGACCTACAAGCGGCGCGACGGCCACGTGTGGCTGCTGCCGCACAACCCGGCCTTCGACCCCATCCCGGGCGACGACGCCACCGTGCTGGGCCGGGTGGTCACCGTGCTGCGCCGCCTCTGACCGCTCGAGCCTGCCGCGGGGGTGGATCCACCGCCCCCGCGGCTGGGACGCTCAGCGCCGCCGGCGGACCCTGCCCGCGGTCCACACCACGACCGCGGCCGCCACTGCGGCGATGACCCCGGCCGACCACGGGGTCAGCCCGCCGCCGGACGGGTCGACGGCGGGGTCGACGGGCCCCGTCGCTGCGGCGGGCGTCAGGGCGCCCACTGCCGGCACCAGCGTGACCGTGGCCGGCAGGCCCTCGCCGGACACCAGCAGGCTGCGACCGTCCGCGGCGAAGGAGATGGCCTCACCCTGCGGCGAATCGGGCAGGGCCACCCGCACCGGGTCGGCGGCCAGCGCACTCGGCACGTCCGAGCCGGACAGCGACCAGACGTAGGCGTCGGTGTAGGTGCGCAGCGCGATCGCGGCACCGTCCGGGCTGACCGCGCCGCCGGTGATCATCAGCTGGCCGGCGCGGCCGACGGGGCCGCCCGGCGTCCCGGTCAGCTGCAGCGACAACTGGGCGACCCGGATCATCGGCACGGTGCCCGCGTCGTCCAGGACGGCCGCGGGCCGGTAGACCCCGCTGGTGCCCAGCACGTCCTTGGTCACCAGGTAGGGGGTGCCGTCGGGAGCCAGCAGCAGGGCCTCGGCGTCGTGCGGGCCGTCGGGGTAGGACAACCGGTAGACCTGCGCGCTGCCATCGGTGCGCAACGCGATCACGGCCACGGTGTCCCGGCTGAGGCGGTTGTCGCCCGCGTCGGCCAGCCAGACCGTCCCGTCCGCGGCCAGCGCCAGGTCCTCGGGGTCGTAGGGGTCGACCGGGGCGGTCCGCTCACCGGCGACCCCGCACGAGGCGTCCAGCACGTAGACGGTGACGGCGTCGCCCCCGTCGTTCATCACCAGCGTGGCATCGCCGGCCACGACCATGCCGGAGATCTCGGGCAGCCGGGGGTCGACGACCGAGCACTGCGTGGTCGGCTCCCCGTAGGGGGCCGGGACGTCTCCGGCCGCCGCGACGGCTTCCTCTGCAGCAGCGGTCACCACGTCCCCCGGCGCCGCGGTGAGACCCGCGGACAGGAAGGAGCCCGGCAGGAACGGTCCGGCCAGCAGAGCTACCCCGACAGCGGTGGACAATAGGGCCCGCGACCGGGGGGCCGGGGGCTCAAGCGGTCGATCGACCTGCGCGGGCACGTACTAAGCGTGACAGCACGATTGCATCGAGTGCGTGCACCACGCCCAGCAGGATGACCCCCACAGCAGCCCCGACGACTGCATCGGTGACCCAGTGGAAGTCAAGCGCCACCATGGCCACACCTGTCACAACCGGACCGACGATGCTGAGCACCCAGAGCGCGCGCTGCACCGCGGCCGGCAGCCCGAACTCCACGGATTGCCAGCGGGCGACACCCCACATCAGCACCGCGTTGGCCACGTGCCCCGAGGGGTAGGAGGCCCCGTCCCGGTGGAAGAAGGACCCCGGGTAGGCCGGCGCTGTGCGGCCGGTGCCGTACTTGAACCCGTAGACGACCGCGGTGAGCAGTGCGAGGGCGACCAGCACCCGCAGCACCGGCACCCAGGTGCGCTGCTGCCAGCTGATCCAGCCCACCAGGGCGGCCAGCACCGCGACGATCACCCCCCGCCCGCCGGCCTGGGTGAGCAGCCAGACGAAGGGGTAGGCGGCCGAGTCCCGCAGGTCCCAGGAGCTGACCACCTCGGAGACCGTCAGGTCCATCCGCTCGAGCCACCCGCGCGACAGCAGGTCGGCCGTGACCAGCCCGGTCACGACCAGCGCCAGCACCACGGCCCACCACGCGGGGCGACCTGTCCCGATGACCGCCACCCGCCGCCGGACGGGGGCGGGCGCGGGCGAGGTGGTCACCGGCTCACGGTACCGCCCGGACCGTGACCTTCCCGTGATCTCCGGGCGACCTCCGGCGGGCCGCGGCGACCGGCCCGAGGCCACCCCGACCGGCGGCGCGCTCAGCCGACCGGGGCGGTGAAGTCCCCGAGCGCGGCGGCCAGCGCCCCGTCGACGCGGGCGTGCAGCCGGGTGCCGTCGGCGCAGAAGTCCTCGCTGAGCACCTCGCCGTCCCGGTGCACCCGGGCGACCAGGTCACCCCGGTCGAAGGGCACCAGCACGTCGACGTGGACATCGGGGTGCGGGAGCCGGGCGGCGATCACGTCGCGCAACTCGGCCATGCCCTCCCCGGTCCGGGCGGACACCCACTGGGCGCCGGGCAGCGCCTGGCGCAGCGTCAGCACGGCCTCGGCGTCCATCGCGTCCACCTTGTTGACGACGATCAGCTCGGGTACCGCGGCGGCGTCGATCTCGGCCAGCACCACGTGCACGGCGTCGATCTGGCCCAGCGGGTCGGGGTCGGCGCCGTCCACGACGTGCACCAGCAGGTCGGCGGCGGCGACCTCCTCCAGCGTGGAGCGGAACGCGTCGACCAACTGGTGCGGCAGGTGCCGGACGAAGCCGACGGTGTCGGTGAGGGTGTAGTCCCGGCCGTCCGGCGTCTCGGCCCGGCGGACCGTGGGGTCCAGGGTGGCGAACAGCGCGTCCTGCACCAGCACCCCGGCGTCGGTCAGCTGGTTGAGCAGGCTGGACTTGCCGGCGTTGGTGTACCCGGCGATCGCCACCGACGGCGTCTGGTTGCGATCCCGGCCCGACCGCTGGGTGGCCCGTGCGGTGGCCATGCCGGCGATCTCCCGGCGCAGCTTGCTCACCCGGGCGCGGATCCGCCGCCGGTCGGTCTCGATCTTGGTCTCACCCGGGCCGCGGGTGCCGATCCCGCCACCGCCGGCCACCCGGCCACCGGCCTGGCGGGACAGCGACTCACCCCAGCCACGCAACCGGGGCAGCATGTACTGCATCTGGGCCAGCTCGACCTGGGCCTTGCCCTCCCGGCTGGAGGCGTGCTGGGCGAAGATGTCCAGGATCAGCGCGGTCCGGTCGACCACCTTGACCTTGAGGATCTTCTCCAGCTGGTTGAGCTGCCCGGGGGTCAGCTCGCCGTCGCAGATGACGGTGTCGGCGCCGGTCGCCGCCACGATGTCCCGGATCTCGGCGGCCTTGCCCGAGCCCACGTAGGTGCCGGCATCCGGCTTGTCGCGGCGCTGGCTCACCGCCTCCAGCACCTCGGACCCGGCGGTCTGGGCCAGCGCTGCCAGCTCGGCCAGCGAGCGGTCGGCGTCCGCGGCCGTCCCCTCGGTCCACACCCCCACCAGCACGACGCGCTCCAGCCGCAGCTGGCGGTACTCGACCTCGGTGACATCGGCGAGCTCGGTGGAGAGCCCGGCCACCCGGCGCAGCGCGCCGCGCTCCTCCAGGGCGTAGGAGCCGGTGCTGTCGTCGGGTTCGTCCCACTGCCCGCGCGGGGCGGGGCGGGTCTCGGTCGGGAGCGGTCGCACGGCTGCCTTGTCGGCGCGCGCGGCGGCATCCTCGAGGACGGCCCGGTTCTGTGCTGTGGTCATCGTCTCCCAGCGTGTCACGCCTCGGCGGTCCGAGGCACCTGACTTATGTCCCGCACAACACCACGGCGGCTGCGTCTCATCCCTCCGGATGCATTCCCAGGTAGATCGACCACCGCTCGCCGTCGGCATCCGCCCCCCGCGCGACCCACCGCTCCAGCACCCCGTGCAGCTCCTCGGCGAAGGCCGCTCGGTGCTCGGTGGTGAGCCGCAGGGCCAGCCGGGTGCTGATCAGCCGCTCCTCCCCGGCTGTCTGGACCTCGGCCAGGAACGCGCCCAGCGCCGGGTCGCCGCCGGCCCGTGGCCGCGGCTCCACCGACACCTCCCAGGACCGGCCGGTGGCCCGGTAGGGCACCTCGCGAGCCCCGCGCGCACCCCGCCGCGCCGGCTCGGCCACCAGGAACCCGGCCTCGACCAGGGTGCGGACGTGGTGCAGCACGCTGGCCGGTGGCCGGTCCAGCCGCCCGGCGATCTCGCGATTGGTCAGCGGGCGGTCCAGGCACAGCCGGAGGATCCGTAACCGGACCGCCGAGGCCAGGGCCCGGGCCTCGGCGTCGGTGGCCGGGCGCCGCTCGTCGTGCACGGGGCGAGCCTAGGCGACCCGCCGGACCAGTGATTGACTTTTCCCAATCAGTGCGGTCGGCTGCCCCGGTGACCACCACCGGCAGCCTGTGGCAGCACCGGGACTTCCGTCAGCTGTGGGCCGCGGAGTCGGTCAGCCAGCTGGGCACCCAGGTCACCCTGGTGGCATTGCCCCTGCTGGCGGTCACCCGGCTGGACACCACGCCGCTGCAGATGGGCGTGCTGACCGCCCTGGAGACCGTGGCCTTCCTGCTGGTGGGTCTGCCCGCGGGGGCGTGGGTGGACCGGTGGCGACGCCGGCGGGTGCTGGTCACCAACGATCTGGTGCGGGCGGTGGCCATCGGCTCGTTGCCGGTCGCCGCCCTGCTCGACGTGCTCACCCTCGGCCAGTTGTACGTCGTCGCCGCGGTGACCGGCACCGCCACGGTGTTCTTCGACGTGGGCTACCAGAGCTACCTGCCGACCCTGGTGCACCGCGACCAGATCGTGGAGGGCAACGGCAAGCTGGAGGCCAGCCGGGCAGTGGCCCAGGTGGCCGGACCGGGGATCACCGGGGTGCTCATCCGGCTGCTGGGGGCACCAGCACTGATCGCGGTGGATGCCGTCAGCTTCCTGGTCTCGGCGGCGTTCCTGGGCCGGATCCGGACCCGCGACGTGGTGCCCGACCGGGCTGCCCGGCGCCCGCTGCGCCGCGAGATCGGCGAGGGGCTGTCCTTCGTCCTCGGCCACCCCCTGCTGCGGCGCATCGTGGCCTGCACCGGGCTGGCCAACCTCGCCGCGTCGGCCACCGGCGCCCTGCTGGTCATCTACGCCGTCCGCGAGCTCGGCCTGACGGCGTCCACGGTCGGGCTGGTGTTCTCCGCCGGCGCGGTGGGTGGACTGCTGGGCGCGGTGCTGGCCGCCCAGGTGGCCCGCGTGGTCGGGCAGGGCCGCACCATCCCGCTGGCCGCGGTGGCTCTCGCCCTGGCCGGCACCGGGGTGCCGCTGGCCACGCTGGGGGCAGCGTCGGCGGTGCTGGGGCTCGCCTGGTTCGTGGCGAGCTTCGCGTCGGTCGTCTACAACGTCACGCAGGTCAGCTTCCGGCAGCGGCTGTGCCCGGCCGCGCTGCTGGGCCGGATGAACGCCTCGGTGCGGTTCCTGGTCTTCGGCACGATGCCGCTGGGGGCGCTGCTCGGCGGGGTCCTGGGGACGGCGATCGGCATCGTGCCCACCCTGTGGCTCGCGGTGGCCACCCAGGTGCTGGCGGCGGTCCCGGTGCTGGTGAGCCCGCTGCTGGGGATGCGGGACCTGCCGGGCGCGGACGACGGGGCCACGGCCGCTGCGGGCAGCGGGTCGGCCGGGTAGCCCGGGGGCGCGGACCCGGGTAGGGATGGGGGCACTGGGGTAGGGACAGCGGCATGGACATCGACGCGCACCCCACCGAGCCCGACGACCCCGGTCGCGACCCGGCCGGGCTGGACCCGCCGCGCGACCTGCTGGACGCCACCGGCGGCATCCCCGAGCACGGCTCCTACACCCCCGAGCGCCGGGGCACACCGGCCGTGGACACCGCCCCGGACCAGCCGCCGACCTCGACCGAGGGCGGCGGTCCCTGAGCCGACCGCTCAGCCGGCCAGCCACTCCGCGGTGAGCGTGCCGGCACTGACCACCACGGCGGGACCGGACAGCACCGTGGTGTCCGGGGTGACCTCGACGGTCAACCGGCCGCCGGGCACGTCGACGGTCACCGTGCCGGCCGTCCGCCCGCCGGCCTCCAGCGCGGCGTAGGCCGCCGCGCAGGCCCCGGTGCCGCAGGACCGGGTCTCCCCCACGCCGCGCTCGAACACCCGCAGCCGGATGTGTGCCGACGTCCCGGCGGGGCGTTCCTCGGCGGTGAGCACGTTCACCAGTTCCACGTTGACCCCGTCGGGGAACAGCGCCGCGTCCACGGCCGGGGCCACGGCGAGGTCGAGGGAGTCCACCGCGACATCGGTCAGGCAGGCCAGGTGCGGGTTGCCCATCGAGACCCCGAGCCCCGGGAAGGCCTGCCCGGCCAGCTGGGCCTCACCCCGTCCGAAAGGGCGGGCCGGTCCCATGTCCACCTGGTAACAACCCTGGCCCGCGCCGACCCGACGGGGTCCCCCACGGGTGCCGATCAGCACCCCGGCCTCGGCGTCGGCGGGGGTCAGCAGACCCTCGGTGACCAGCACGTGCAGGTACAGCCGGATGCCGTTGCCGCACATCTCGGCGTGCGAGCCGTCGGCGTTGCGGTGGTCCATGAACCAGGTGCAGTCGGCCAACCGGTCGCCCAGCACCGCGCCGGCGTCGGGCACGTGCTCGGTGCGGACCACCCGCAGCACGCCGTCGGCGCCCAGGCCGCCCCGCCGGTCGCACAACCGGCGGACCAGGGCCCCGTCCAGCCGGTCGTCCGGCCACACCGACCCGTCCGGGTCGGGCAGGACGACGAAGTCGTTCTCGGTGCCGTGCCCCTTGAGCACCCGCGGATCGGTCACCGGTCGATCGTAGAGAGCGCGCGCGGCACGAGGTCCGCGGCGCCCGCATCCAGCCAGCTGGTGGCGGCGTCCCGGCGGAACCAGGAACGCTGCCGGCGGACGAAGCGCCGGGTGGTGCGCACCGTCTCCTCCCGGGCGGCCTCGGCGGTCAGCTGCCCGTCCAGCTGACGGAGGACCTGCGCGTAGCCCAGCGCCCGCGCCGCCGTCGGGCCCTCGCGGAGACCGTCGGCGGCCAGGGCTGCCACCTCGGCCTCGAACCCGGCCGCCCACATCCGGTCCACCCGCCGGGCCACCCGCTCGTCCAGCTCGGCCGCGTCCCGGTCCAGCCCGATCGTCACCGCCGGGTAGTAGGGCCGCGGTTCGGGCAACGAGGCGGTGAACGGGCGGCCGGTGATCTGCACGACCTCCAGCGCGCGGACCAGCCGCCGTCCGTTGCTGGGCAGGATGGCCTGCGCCGCGACGGGATCGACCGCGGCCAGCCGCCGGTGCAGCTCCGCCGGACCGACCTCGGCCAGCTCGCCCTCCAGCCGGGCCCGGACGGTGGCGTCGGTGCCGGGGAACTCGAGCTCGTCCAGCACGGCCCGCACGTACAGCCCGGACCCGCCGACCAGCAACGGGACGACGCCCGCCGCCCGCAGTCGGTCGATCTCGGCGCGGGCACGCTGCCGGTACTCGGCCACGCTGGCCGGTTCCCGCACGTGCCAGAGGTCCAGCAGGTGGTGCGGTACTCCGTCCCGCTCGGCGGCGGTGGGCTTCGCCGTCCCGATGTCCATCCCGCGGTAGAGCTGCATCGAGTCCGCGTTGACCACCTCGCCACCCAGTCGGTGCGCCAGTGCCACGGCCAGGGCGGTCTTGCCGGTGGCGGTCGGGCCGACGACGGCCACCACCGGCGGGCCGGGGGCGGCGGCCGGGTCGGTCACGCCGTCAGCCAACCCGGCACCCGGTCGGGCACCCCGGCCAGCAGCCAGTCCGCCACCAGGTAGCCCACCCCGAACGGGGCGTCGTCCAGCAGCAACCGGGCGGTGACCGAGCGCCCGGCCAGCGCGGCGCCCACGGCGCGCCAGGTGCCAGTGCCGGCGGCCAGCAGCCGCCGACCCTCGGCCGCGTCCAGGCCGGCCAGGGCCGCGGCGTCCCCGGTGGTCAGCGCGGCGGCCACCGCGGCGTCGAAGGCCGCGGCCGCGGGGTCCAGGTACCCGGGGGCCTTCTCGGTGCGCCGGGCCGATCCGTCCCCCATCGCCAGGAGCGCCACCGGCCCGGGCAGGTCGGCCAGCGCCGCGGTCAGGTCGTCGGGGGCGACCCCCAGCCGGATCCCGTCGTACCCGGCGCGGTCCAGCAGCCAGGCGGCGATGGTGTGCGCCAGCGGGAGGCTGCGACCGCCTGGCCGGACCCGGGCGTCGAAGGGCTGGTGACCCGGACCGCCCCAGGGCTGCAGGTCCCCGGCGTCCCCCGGGCCGTAACGGACCCCCGCCGGACCGTCCCCCACGACCAGCACCACGTCCGGTCCGATGGTCAGCGCGGTGGCCACGGCTTCGGCGCAGGCGATCCGCAGCCGGTCGCTCGCCGGGACCGGCGCGCCCTCCAGGACCGGCAGCAGCAACGGGGGGTGCGGGCAGAAGGCGACCGCCACCGGCCGGGCGGGCGCGTCGTCGGTACTCACACGGGGAGTGTCGCCGATCGCACGTGGAAGACTCTGCGCCGTGTCGAGCACGGAGAACACCGCAGACGGGTTGCAGCAGCCGATCGAGGCGACGACGCCGGAGGACACCGGGGCTGCGCCGACCGGGTCCGAGGCGGTGACGTCGGACCCGGTCGAGGTCCCGGACGCCGCCGAGGTGGTGGCCGCCGCCGACGTGCCGGCCGCCGGTGACCTGCTCGACATCAGCGAGACCCCGGAGACCACCGACGCCACCTCGGCCAGCGCCTCGACCCAGGACGGCGAGGCCCCCGCCCCGGACGGCGAGACAACCCCGGACGGCGACGCGCACCCGACGGTGCCCTCGGGCGACGAGGTCGCCGCCGCGTCCGACGCCACGCCCCTCGACGCCACCCCCGCTCGACGCCATCCCGACCGAGGCCACCCCCTGGGACGGGACCCCCTCGAACGGGACCCCCTCGAACGGGACTCCCTCGAACGAAACCCTCGCCGCGGACAGCCCGGGCGCGGTCGTCGAGACCGCCGACGTGGCCACCCCGGCCGCGGCTCCGGTGCCCACCCCTCCCCCGGTCGCCACCCCCGCCTCCGACCCCACCCGCTGGGGCCGGGTCGACGACGACGGCACCGTCTACGTGCGGACCGCCGACGGCGGCGAGCGGGTGGTGGGTTCCTGGCAGGCCGGCGAGCCGGCCGAGGGCCTGGCCCACTACGGCCGGCGCTACGACGATCTGGCGACCGAGGTGTCCCTGCTGGAGGCCCGGCTCCGGGCGCACACCGGCAACCCCGGTGAGATCCGCGCCAAGGCCCAGGCGCTGGCCGAGCAGGTGCCCACCGCCGATGTCGTCGGCGACCTGCCGGCGCTGGCCTCCCGGCTGGGCACGATCATCGACGCCGCCGAGGGCGCCGCCGCGGTCGCCCGGGCCGAGAAGGCCGCGGCACGGGCCGGGCAGGTCGCCAAGAAGGAGCTGCTGGCGGCCGAGGCCGAGCAGATCGCCGCGGACTCGACCCAGTGGAAGGCCGCCGGCGACCGGCTCAAGGCGATCGTCGAGGAGTGGAAGGCGATCAAGGGCATCGACCGGAAGACCGACGAGGCGCTGTGGACCCGCTTCGCGGCCGCCCGGGACGCCTTCGGCCGTCGCCGCGGCTCGCACTTCGCCGCCCTGGACGTCGCCCGCAGCGAGTCCCGGGCCGCCAAGAGCGCGCTCATCGCCGAGGCGGAGAAGCTGTCCTCCTCCACCGAGTGGGGACCCACCAGCGCCGCCATGCGGTCGCTGATGGACCGCTGGAAGGCCGTGCCGCGCACCGGCCGGGACACCGACGACGACCTGTGGAAGAAGTTCCGGGCCGCCCAGGACGTCTTCTTCGCCGCCCGGGCCGAGTCGGACAAGGCCCGCAACTCCGAGCAGAAGGAGAACCAGGCGACGAAGGAGGCGCTGCTGGCCGAGGCCGAGCAGCTCGACCCCTCCCGCGACCTGCGGGGCGCGCAGAACGCGCTGCGCAAGATCCAGGAGCGCTACGACGCGGTGGGCCACGTGCCGCGCGAGGTCATGCGCTCCCTGGAGGACCGGATGCAGGCCGTGGAGCAGAAGATCCGCGGGGCGGTGGACTCCTCGCGGCCGCGCGCGGCCGCCGAGAACCCGATGCTCACCCAGATGCGGGCGGCGGTGGAGAAGGCCCAGGACCAGCTGGCCAAAGCCCAGGCAGCCGGCGACGACAAGCGCATCGCCGAGGCCCAGGCCAACCTGGCCACCCGCCAGGAGTGGCTCTCCGAGGCCGAGAAGGCCGCGTCCCGCCGCTGAGGGAGGAGCTCAGGTGACCACCTACGTCCTGGTGCACGGTGCGTGGGGCGGCGCGCACAGCTGGCGGCACGTGCGCCGGCTGCTCGCCGCCGATGGCCACGAGGTGTTCACCCCGGCGCTGACCGGCATCGGGGAGCGGGTGCACCTGGCCAGCCCGCAGGTCGGCCTGGGTACGCACGTCGGCGACGTGGTGAACCAGGTGCGCTACGAGGGCCTGGACGACATCGTCCTGCTGGGCTTCTCCTACGGCGGCCTGGTGGTCACCGGGGCGCTGCGGGCGATCGGCGAGCAGGTGCGCGCGCTGGTGTACCTGGATGCGTTCGTGCCGGACGACGGGGACTCGCTGGCATCCCTGACCGGGGCCGCGCCGGGACCGCCCGGACTCGGGGCGCCGTGGCTGGCACCACCGCCCCCGCGGGCCTACGACGACCCCGCCGAGGCTGCCTTCAGCCAGCCGCGGCGGACCCCGCACCCGCTGGGCTGCTTCACCGAGCCGGTCCGGCTGGACCGGCCCCTGGAGGAGTGGCCGTTCAGCCGGACCTACGTACGCGCCACGACGGACGAGATGGACCCACCCGTGAGTCGCGCGTTCGCCGCCGCCGCCGCCCGGGCCCGCGCCTCGGCGGACTGGCACTACCACGAGGTGGCCACCACGCACCTGGTGCCGCAGAACCGACCCCGCGAACTCGCCGACATCCTGCTCGCGCTCGGCTGAGCCGAGCGCCCGGGAGGCGCCGCCGGCCTCCCCCAGGGGCCGGGAGACGGCCGGCGCCCGACGCCGGACCGTGGTCGGGCGGGCCCGCGCAGTCGGCCCGGGCCCACCGGCTCAGGTGGGCAGGCCGACCCGGGGCATGCCCAGCAGGACACCCGGAGTCGTCGGCCGGGTGCCTGCCTCGCCGGCGTCCCCGGCCCGGGTGCGGCGGTGGGACAGCAGCGGTCCGTCGGCGATCAGGAAGTGCGGCTTGGCCTCGGTGATCACCGTGGTCACCACGTCCCCGGGCCGGACGCCGTCGACGGCCGGCACGTGCACCAGCCGCCCGTCCCGCGCCCGGCCGGAGGCCCGCCCGCGGGAGGCGTCCTTGCTGCCCTCGCCGGCGGCCATCAGCAGCTCGACGGTGCTGCCGATCAGGGCCCGGTTCTCCGACCAGCTGATCTCCTCCTGCAGGTCGGTCAGCCGCAGGTAGCGCTCCTGCACGACCTCCTTGGGCAGCTGGCCGTCCATCTCGGCAGCCGGCGTGCCGGGCCGCTTGGAGTACTGGAAGGTGAAGGCGCTGGAGAACCGGGCCTGCGCCACCACGTCCAGGGTCCGGGCGAAGTCCTGCTCGGTCTCCCCGGGGAAGCCCACGATGATGTCGGTGGTGATCGCGGCGTCGGGCATCGCGGCGCGGACCCGCTCGAGGATGCCCAGGTAGCGGTCCCGCCGGTAGGACCGGCGCATCCGCTTGAGCACCTCGTCCGAGCCGGACTGCAGCGGCATGTGCAACTGGTGGCAGACCGCCGGGGTCTCGGCCATCGCCGCGATCACGTCGTCGGTGAAGTCGCGGGGGTGCGGGCTGGTGAACCGGACCCGCTCCAGTCCCTCGATCGCGCCGGTGGCTCGGAGCAGGTCGGCGAAGGCGCCGCGGTCGCCGAACTCGACGCCGTAGCTGTTCACGTTCTGCCCCAGCAGGGTCACCTCCAGCACGCCCTGGTCGACCAGTGCCTGCACCTCGGCGAGCACGTCACCGGGCCGGCGGTCGTTCTCGGTGCCGCGCAGCGAGGGCACGATGCAGAACGTGCAGGTGTTGTTGCACCCGACGCTGATCGAGACCCAGCCGGAGTAGGCGCTGTCCCGCTTGGCCGGCAGCGAGCTGGGGAAGACCTCCAGCGCCTCGGCGATCTCCACCTGTGCCTCGTCGTTGTGCCGGGCCCGCTCCAGCAGCGCCGGCAGCGAGCCCACGTTGTGCGTGCCGAACACGACGTCGACCCACGGCGCGCGGGCCACGATCGAGGCCCGGTCCTTCTGCGCCAGGCAGCCCCCGACGGCGATCTGCATGCCCGGGTGGCCGGCCTTGACCGGGCGGAGCTGGCCCAGGTTGCCGTAGAGCTTGTTGTCGGCGTTCTCCCGGACGGCGCACGTGTTGAGCACCACGACGTCGGCCTCGTCCCCCTGGCCGGCGGCGGCGTAACCGGCCTGCTCCAGCAGCCCGGACAGCCGCTCGGAGTCGTGGACGTTCATCTGACAGCCGTAGGTCCGCACGCGGTAGGTCCTGCCGATCACGCCGCCCATGCTCCCACGGCCGGTCGGCCACCCCGGCCGCCCGGGAGCGGCCCTGTGCGGGCATGTGGTGCGCGGCACAGCAACGGTCGTAGTGTCGCCCCGGCAGTCGGCGGCGGGAGGTACGTGGTGGTGGTCCAGGGCGTCGCACCCGTGCCCGCGACGGCGTCGGACCTCACCGGGCAGCTGCGGGCCCTGCTGCTGCGCAGCGGACGGCTGCTGGACGGTGCAGCCGGCAGCATCTCGATGGTCGACGCGACCCGGACCTGCTACGCCAAGAGTGCCGAGCACGGGGCCTCCTGCCAGCTGGGCGCGGTCTTCCCGCTGGACGAGGGGGTCACCGGACAGGTGGTGGCCCGCCGTCGGCCGGTCGTGCTGGTCCGCTACAGCGACCTGCGGGCCGGGCACCTGCGCGATCACCCGGCCCGGCACGGCGCCGTCGCGGCGGTGCCGCTGTGGTGGCAGGGCGACGTCGTGGGGGCCAACGTGCTCTTCGCCGGTCGCGCCCGGCAGTTCACCACCGCCGAGGTGGACGAACTGGAGCTGCTCACCCAGGTCGCGGTCCCCGGGATCCTGCGGGCCGGTTCCGGCCAGCCCGTGCTGGCCCACCTGGCCCGGGGGCGGCACGACGTGCTCATCGGGCCCACCGGGGCCGTCCGCCCGGTCGCCGCCTCGTCGCTGACCCCCCGTGAGCTGCAGACGCTGAGACTGATGGTGCACGGGTTGACCAACCAGCAGATCGCCACGGCGCTGACGGTCTCGCCCAAGACGGTGGAGAAGCACGTCGGGGCGGTGCTGGCCAAGACCGGCGCCGGCAGCCGGACCGGTGCGGTGGTGGCCGCCCTGCAGCGGGGCTGGATCGGCGGGGCCACCGGGCCGAACCGCCCCGGGCATGGGGAGGTTCCCCCATGGCCGGGTGACGGGCCCCACGATTCACTGGCCTGACGAGGACCGCCCACGACCCGCAGGAGTGTTTGTGCCCGTCGTCCCCATGAAGGACATGCTCGACCGTGCGCTCGCCGAGCGCTTCGGGGTGCCGGCGATCAACATCGTCAACGACCTGTCGATCGAGGCGGTGCTGGCCGCGGCCGTGGAGGAGAACTCCCCGGTCATCCTGCAGACGTCGGTGAAGACGGTGAAGACCTACGGCCGGGACGCCCTGGCCGGCATCTTCGCCTCGCTGGTCCGTGACGTCCCGGTGCCCGTCACCCTGCACCTGGACCACTGTCCCGAGCGCGCGGTGATCAGCAGCTGCCTGGAGGGCGGCTGGAACTCCGTCCTCTTCGACGCCCACGAGCTCGACGTGGCCGAGAACCTCCGGCAGACCACCGAGGTCGTGGCCGAGGCCCACGCCCGGGGGGCACACGTGGAGGGCGAGATCGAGGGGATCCAGGGCGTCGAGGACGGCATCGGCTCCGACGAGGCGTCCGTGCAGCAGTCCCTCGAGGTGGCGGTGGACTTCATCCAGCGCACCGGGGTGGACTGCTTCGCCCCGGCCATCGGCAACGCGCACGGCCAGTACGCCGCGGCCCCCGTCCTGGACCACCAGCGGGTGACCGACCTGGTCGAGGCCACCGGGGTGCCGATGGCGCTGCACGGCGGCACCGGCCTGTCCACCGAGCAGTTCCAGGACCTCATCGCCCGTGGCTGCGCGAAGGTCAACATCTCCACGGCGTTGAAGGTGACCTTCATGCAGTCCGGGCTGGAGTTCCTCAAGGGCGCCGAGGAGAAGGGCAAGTGGGACCCGCCGTCGCTGTTCGCCCACCAGCGGGCCGCGGTGGTGGACATGGCCAAGGACCACATGCGCACCTTCGGCAGCTCCGGGCGGGCCTGGTGACGGCCCTCATCTTCGACTGCGACGGGGTGCTGGGCGACACCGAGCGGTACGGGCACCTCCCCGCCTTCAACGCGACCTTCGCCGAGCACGGCGTGCCCGTGCAGTGGGACGAGGAGCGCTACGGCGAGCTGCTGAAGATCGGTGGCGGCAAGGAGCGGATGGCCACGCTGTTCGCCGACCCCGAGCTGGTGCGCACCGCCGGCCTGCCCGACGGCGAGCAGGAGCAGGCCGAGCTGCTGGCCCGCTGGCACAAGACCAAGACCGGGCACTTCACCGCGCTGGTCACCGGGGGCGCCATCCCGGCCCGCCCCGGCATCGCCCGGATCATCACCGGGGCACTGGACGCGGGGTGGACCGTCGCGGTGGCCTCCACCTCCGCCGAACCGTCCGTCCGCGCCGTCCTGGAGCACGCCGTCGGCGCCGAGACCGCCGCGCGGGTCCCGGTCTTCGCCGGAGACGTGGTGCCGGCCAAGAAGCCCGACCCGGCGATCTACCTGCTGGCCGTGCAGACCCTCGACCTGGACCCGGCCGACACGCTGGTGGTCGAGGACTCCCGCAACGGCATGCTCGCCGCCACCCGCGCGGGCCTGCCCTGCCTGGTGACGGTCAACGGTTACACCCGCGACGAGGCCTTCGACGAGGCCGTCCTGGTCGTCTCCGAACTCGGTGACCCCGGCCGGCCGGCGATCGAGGTGCTGGCCAACCGCGGCCCCGCCACCCCCGCCGAGCGCATCGAGCTCGACGACCTGCGCGCCTGCCTGGGCGCCACCCCCCGCACCGACCCCCACCAGGGAGGAACTGCATGACCGCCACCGACCAGCAGCAGGTCGAGCTCGTCGTCCGCACCATCGCGCAGACCGCGGTGGACAACGAGAAGTACTTCGGCGACCTGGATGCCGTCGTCGGCGACGGTGACTTCGGCTACTCCCTGGCCCGCGGCTTCGAGAACGTGCTCAGCGGATGGGACGGGATCGAGCGCACCGACATCGGCACCTTCCTCAAGAAGGTCGGGATGATCATCACGGCCCGGATCGGGGGGACGTCGGGCCCGATCTGGGGCACCGCCTTCCTGCGCGCCGGGATGACCGCCGGCGCCACCCAGACGCTGGACGCCGGCCAGGTCGTGGCCATGCTGCGGGCAGCGATCGAGGGCATCAAGACCCGCGGCCAGTCCGACGTCGGGGACAAGACGCTGCTGGACGTGCTGGTCCCGATCACCGACCGCCTGGAGGCCGAGTTCGCCGGCGGCGCGGACGCGGCCACCGCAGTGGCAGCCGCCGCCGGGACGGCCAAGGAGTCCGCCGAGGCCACCGCCGACATGGTGGCCAAGCGGGGGCGCGCGTCCTACACGGGCGAGCGGAGCAAGGGCTCGGTCGACGCCGGAGCGATGGGCGTGGCCGTGATCATCGCAGCGATCAACGATGCGTGGCAGACACAGGGAGCGTCATGAAGAAGTTCGTCAACGACCCGAAGCAGTTCGTCCCGGAGATGCTCGAAGGGCTCGCCCTGGCCAACCCGGACACGCTGCGCTACCTCCCCGAGCACAACCTCATCATGCGCGCGGACGCCCCCCGCGAGGACAAGGTGTCCATCGTGCAGGGCTCCGGTTCCGGGCACGAGCCCGCGCACGTGATGATCGTGGGCAAGGGGATGCTGGACGCCGCCTGCCCCGGTGACGTGTTCGCCGCCCCGCCGATGAACTACGTCTACGAGACCGCGAAGCTGCTGGCCTCCCCCAAGGGCGTCCTGCTGCTGGTGAACAACTACACCGGTGACCGGATGGCCTTCGACATGGGCAAGGAGATGGCCGAGGCCGAGGGCCTCAAGGTGGAGATCCTGACCATCAACGACGACGTCGCGGTCAAGGACTCCACCTACACCGTGGGCCGCCGCGGGGTGGCCGGGAACTTCTTCGTCATCAAGGCCGTCGGCGCCGCCTCCGAGCAGGGTGCCGACCTGGACGAGGTCATCCGGATCGGCAAGAAGGTCAACGACGTCACCCGCACCATGGGCGTCGCGCTGACCGCCTGCACCCCGCCGGCCAAGGGCTCCCCGCTGTTCGAGCTCGGCCCGGACGAGATCGAGATGGGCGTGGGCATCCACGGCGAGCCCGGCCGCGAGCGCAAGGCGATGACCAACGCCGATGCCATCACCGACGAGCTGCTGGACGCCGTGGTGACCGACCTGCCCTACACCTCCGGTGACCGGGTGGCCCTGATGGTCAACGGCCTGGGCGGGACGCCGATCAGCGAGCTGTACATCTTGTTCCGCCGGGCGCACCAGCGCCTGGCCGAGCAGGGCATCACGGTCACCCGCAGCTACGTCAACGAGTACTGCACCTCGCTGGACATGGCCGGCGCCTCCATCACCCTGGTCCAGCTGGACGATGAGATCGATGCCCTGCTGGGCGCTCCCGCCGAGGTCCCGATCCGGGTCTTCTGACCCACCGGGGCACCACCCCCGTCCGGGTCCGCCCGGAACCGCTCACCGCACTCCCCGACGCAGTGGAGGAACACCCATGGGCAGGAAACTCACCCTCGACCAGGCCGACGCGATCGTGGCCGCGTGCCGCGCGGAGGCCGACACCGTCGGCCAGCCGATGAACATCGCGGTGGTCGACGACGGCGCCAACCTCGTGGCGTTCGCCTCGATGGACGGCACGAAGCTGATCGGGGTGGACATCGCGCAGCGCAAGGCACTGACGGCCGTCTACTTCCACACCGACACCCGCGACCTGGTGGACCTCGTGCAACCGGGGGCACCGCTCTACGGCATCGAGGCCACCAGCGGCGGCCGGCTGGTGGTCTTCGGCGGCGGGGTGCTGCTGCGCGACGCCGAGGGCGAGATCGTCGGTGGCGTCGGGGTCAGTGCCGGGTCGGTCGAGGAGGACCACCAGGTCGCCGAGGCGGGCCGGAAGGCCTACACCGGCTGACGCTCCCGGGGGCAGTTCCCGCCCCTGCACGATCGCACCGTCGGACACCGCACCATCGGGCGCTGCCCCGTCGGCTCGTCATCCCGAGCCGGCGGGGCAGTGCTCGTCCGGGACCCTGGATGGCCGGTCGACGGGTTCCGACGGCGGCCGGACAGCAGCGCGAGGAACCTCCCGCTCCCAGCAGACTCCCAGGTCCAGGGCACGGTCGTTACAGCTTCGTGACGGCCCCCGGCCCCCCGGGGACCGGTGGAGCGCCCTACTGTCATCAAGCGTGACCAGCGCTTCCACCGGAGAACCACTCGTTCGACTGACCGGGGTCAACAAGTGGTTCGGTGATCTGCACGTGCTGCAGGACGTCGACCTGACCATCGACCGCGGTGAGGTCGTCGTGGTCATCGGTCCCTCCGGGTCGGGGAAGTCGACGCTGTGTCGTGCCATCAACCGGCTGGAGTCGATCGAGCAGGGCGAGATCGCCATCGACGGCACGCCGCTACCGGCCGAGGGCAAGGAACTGGCTGCGCTGCGCAGCGACGTCGGCATGGTCTTCCAGAGCTTCAACCTCTTCGCGCACAAGACGATCCTGGAGAACGTCACGCTGGGCCCGATCAAGGTCCGCAAGCAGTCCAAGGCCGACGCCGAGAAGCGGGCCCGCGAGCTGCTGGACCGGGTGGGTGTCGGCCAGCAGGCCGACAAGGTGCCCGCCCAGCTCTCCGGAGGGCAGCAGCAGCGGGTGGCCATCGCCCGGGCCCTGGCCATGGACCCCAAGGTGATGCTCTTCGACGAGCCCACCTCCGCGCTGGACCCCGAGATGATCAACGAGGTCCTCGAGGTCATGGTCGGGTTGGCCAAGGACGGCATGACGATGGTCGTCGTCACCCACGAGATGGGCTTCGCCCGCCGGGCGGCCAACCGGGTGGTCTTCATGGACGGCGGCCGGATCGTCGAGTCCAGCGACCCCGAGACGTTCTTCACCACGCCCAGCAGCGACCGGGCCAAGGACTTCCTGTCCAAGATCCTCAACCACTGACCGATCGCACCACCACGAGAAGAGGACCCATGCGACTCACCCGCTACGCCGCCGCCGCGGCCGCCCTCGGCGTCGTGCTCACCGGCTGCTCCAGCGAGGCAGGCAACCAGGCCGGGGACGCTGCCGACTCGACCGTCGACGTCGCCCAGGGCGTCGAGTTCGACGCCGGCACCACGATGGCCGATCTGGCCGACGCCGGCTCGATCACCATCGGCACCAAGTACGACCAGCCCGGGTTCGGGCTGCTCAACCCCAACGGGGTGCCCGAAGGCTTCGACGTCGAGATCGGCAAGATCATCGCCGCCAAGCTGGGCATCGAGCCCGAGCAGATCACGTTCGTCGAGACGGTCTCGGCCAACCGTGAGTCCTTCATCCAGAACGGGCAGGTCGACATCGTCGTGGCGACCTACACCATCAACGACGCCCGCAAGCAGCTGGTGGACTTCGCCGGGCCGTACTACGAGGCCGGGCAGGACATCATGGTCGCGGCCGGCAACCCGCTGGGCATCCAGGGTCCCGACGACCTGGCCGGCAAGAACGTCTGCTCGGTGGAGGGCTCGACGCCGGCGGAGAACATCCGGACGAACTACCCCGAGGCGCAGCTGACGCTCTTCGACGTCTACTCCAAGTGCGCCGACGCCCTCACCAACGGCCAGGTCGACGCGGTCACCACCGACAACGTCATCCTGACCGGCCTGGTGGCCGGCAACCCGGACGGTTTCGAGCTGGTGGGCAACCCCTTCACCAAGGAGCCCTACGGCATCGGCCTGCAGCTCGGGGACACCGAGTTCCGCACGTTCATCAACGAGACGCTGCAGGAATCCTTCGACGACGGTTCCTGGGCCGCCGCCTGGGACCGCACCGCCGGGCAGATCACCGGTACCGAGGCCCCCGAGCCGCCGACCATCGACCAGTACTGACGCTTCTGAACCACCGCTGACACCGCCGGCCGGGGCCCTCGCCCCGGCCGGCGGTGCCGGCCCGAGCTCCCGGAGGGAGGCGCTGTGCAGTTCTTCATCGACAACTTCGACATCCTCCGGGACGCCTTCCTCACCACGCTGGGCCTGAGCCTGCTGTCGGGTGTCCTGGCCCTGGTCCTGGGCACCCTGCTGGCGGCCATGCGGGTCAGCCCCGTGATGCCGCTGCGTGGACTGGCCACGTTCTACGTGGAGGCCTTCCGCAACACCCCGCTCACGGTGGTCTTCTTCTTCGTCATCTTCGGGTTGCCGCAGATCGACACGGTGGTCTCCTTCTTCTCCGGGGCGATCATCGCGGTCGGCATGTACACCGCCGCGTTCGTCGCCGAGGCCATCCGCTCGGGGATCAACTCGGTCAACCCCGGCCAGGCCGAGGCCTCCCGCGCCATCGGGTTGACCTTCGGGCAGTCGCTGCGCGAGGTCGTGCTGCCGCAGGCGTTCCGCACCGTCATCCCACCGCTGGGCAGTGTCTTCATCGCCATGGTCAAGAACACCTCGATCGCGGCCGGCTTCTCCACCACCGAGCTCAGCTCCACCCTGCCCCGGCTGGTCAACGCCGATGCCGGCGCCCTGCTGCTGGTGCTGCTGGGCGTCGTGGTGGGCTACATGCTCATCACGCTGCCGATGGCCTTCGCGGTCAACCGGCTCGAACGACGGGTGGCGATCCTGCGATGAGCACACCGGTCCTGTTCGACCTGCCCGGGCCCAAGGCGAAAGCCCGGATCAGGATCTTCACCGTGATCGGCGCGCTGGTGGTGCTGGGACTCATCGCCCTGGTGCTGGTCCGGCTCAGCGGCAACGGCCAGTTGGACCCGGCCCGCTGGTCGATCCTGTTCGACCCCGACTCCGGTGTGCCCCAGGCACTGGGCAAGGCGCTGGTGCGCACCCTGCAGGTGGCGATCGTGGCGATGATCGCGGCCACGCTGCTGGGCGTGCTGCTGGCGGTGGGCCGGTTGTCCGACCACCGCTGGGTGCGCATCCCGGTGACGACGCTGATCGAGTTCTTCCGGGCGATCCCGCTGCTGGTGGTCATCTTCGCGCTGTACTTCGTGCTGCCGGCCTTCGGCGCCGACCTCAGCGCCTTCCAGGCCCTGGCGTTCGGTCTGACGCTGTACAACATGGCGGTGCTGGCGGAGATCTTCCGGGCCGGCATCCTGTCGGTGGACAAGGGCCAGCGCGAGGCGGCCTTCGCCCTCGGCATGCGCAAGAGCCAGGTGATGACCCTGGTCCTGCTGCCGCAGGCGGTGCGCCGGATGCTGCCGGTGCTCATCGCCCAGATCGTGGTCCTGCTCAAGGACACCTCGCTGGGCTTCATCATCGGCTATTTCGAACTGCTCCGTCAGGCCCGCAGCCTGGTCGAGTTCTTGAACTTCAACTTCGGGAACATCTACACGCTGCAGATCTACGTGGGCGCCGGGCTGATGTACGTGATCGTCAACGTGCTGCTGTCCCAGCTCGCCCGGATCGTGGAGAAGCGGACCCGGTCGACCGGCGCCACCGCGGGGATCGGCGGCGAGGTACTGCCGGAGACTCCACTGCAGTCCGGCGTCTGAGTCGACACCGGCCTGGCGTCCCCAGCGCGCGCCGTTCCCGGGACCGGTCCAGGTCCCGGGCGACACTGAGCGGGTCATGGAGACCTCCGCTGCCCTCGCCCAGCTCCCCCTGGACCCGCCGCCCGGGGCCCGGGCCCGCCCGCGGTCGCTCGACCCCGAGCAGCTGTTCGTCACCCGGCTGCGGGCCGCGGCACGCGGGTTCGCGGCCGCGGCGGGTGCGGAGTCCGCGGTGGTGCGCGAGGCGGTACCGCCTGCCAGGCACCGCCGCTCGCGCTGCCGGGTGGTGATGCGCTGGGCCGACGGCACGGAGTCGGACCTGACGTTCCTGGGCGGGACCGATCGAGGTGCCGCGGCCGACGAGGTCCTCCGACAGGTTCCGGCACGAGGCATCGCGCCCAGCGCCTTCGATGTGGCGATCGAGCAGTGGTTCACCCAGGGTCGCCCCCATGACCCGTCCTGGCTGGTCGTCGATGACGACTCCCCCGGCGGCATCGCCGTGGACGTGACCGCCTGGCTGGCCCGCTGACGTCGGGCTTCGACCCGCGGTCAGTCGCGGCGGGGGGACCGCCGGGACCCAGCGGTGGACGATGCTGGCGCACCGGGCGGGTGCGCGCCATGCCGTCCAGCGTCACCCCCTCCCCCACCTCGCTGTCCTCGACCAGCGGGCGCCCCGACCACCGGCCGAGTCAGACCGGCGCATCGTCACCGGTCAGCTCCGGAGGCGCGTCGTCGGCCACCGCTGCCGCATCCTCGGCAGCCCCGTCGGCCTGCAGTGCCTCTCGGACGACCACCCCGGCCAACCCGCCCCCGTACCCCTTGCGTGCCAGCATGCCCACCAGCCGACGGGTCGCGGTGGCGGTGTCCAGCCGACGCATCGAGGGCACCTTCTTGGCCACGAGCGCCCGGGCGGTGTCCCACTCGTCCTGCGGGTCCACCGCCTCCAGCGCGACTGCAGCGACTTCGGGGTCCACGCCCTTGGTCTTCAGCTCCTGGGCCAGCGCGCGCTTGGACAACCCCCGCCCGGTCTGCCGGGAGCTGATCCAGGCCGCGGCGTAGGCGGCGTCGTCGATGAGCCCGACCTCGGCGAAGCGGTCCAGGACCGCGGTCGCAGCCTCCTCGGGCACCTCCCGGTCGGCCAGCATCGTGGCGAGCTGCTGCCGGGTCTTCGCGGCGCCGGTCAGCGCGGTCAGGCAGAGCTGACGGGCGGTCGCCTCCGGATCCTCGAGCTGCGGCGCGGGCTCACCCTCGGGCCGGCGGGGTCGGTCGAACGAACCCGACCGGCCACGGCCGCTCGCGGGGTTCCCGGCCGCCCGGGCACGACGCCGCGCGTCGGCAGCCTCCTCCTGCGCGGCGGCTGCCTCGTCGAACACCCGCGGCGCTGCCGGGTCGACCGGTGCGGGTTCCTCCACCTCGGCGTCCAGTTGGATGCCCCAGGTCTTCTGCCGGGACTTCGTGCGGCCCCCGGGCCGACCGAACGAGGACGAACCACCCCGGCCGAACGAACTGCTGGCCCCCGAACGCGTGCCGAAGGATCCGGGCGCCCCGCGCTGGCCGGAGGTGCTGCTGCCGCTCCCCAGCTCGGGCTGGGCGAACGAACTGTTCCCCGAGCCGCGCTCGGGCCGACGGAACGAGCTGTTCCCCGAGCCGCGCTTCGGACTGCCGGACGAGCTGCCCGGCGCCGGGTCGGGGCCGGCTCCCCCACTCCGACTCCGGCGTCGGCGTCGGCGTCGGCGTCGGCGTCGGCGTCGGCCCGGCCGCCCGGCCGGTGCCAGCCCGGCCGCCCGGCCGGTGGGCTTCCCTGACCTCGGTGCCCCGCTGGCGCGTGACCGGGCGGGCCGTCGCGGTGTCGGGGCGTCACCGGCGAGCCGGTCGAGGTCGACCACCCCGCCGGCGGAGACCGACGAGGTCAGCGGTGCGGCCAGCAGATCCGCATCCCGGTCGACCACCCGATCCCCGCCGCGACGGGGACGGGAGCTCGCGCTCTGGTCCTCGTCGCGGTCGGCGTCCGGCGCCGAGTCCTGGCTCTCGTCCGCCCAGGGGTCCCAGGCCTCGACGCCCCGCGCTGGATCGTGGTCTCGCGCGGTCACGCGGGAACTCAGAAGTCGGCGGGAGCAGCGTCGACCGGGGCGTCCAGCCGCGCACCGATGCCGAGCTTCTCCTTGATCTTCTTCTCGATCTCGTCGGCCAGGTCGGGGTTGTCCCGCAGGAAACCGCGGGCGTTCTCCTTGCCCTGGCCCAGCTGGTCGCCCTCGTAGGTGTACCAAGCGCCGGACTTGCGGACGAAGCCCTGCTCGACACCGATGTCGATGAGCCCGCCCTCACGGCTGAAGCCGGTGCCCCAGATGAGGTCCAGCTCGGCCTGCTTGAAGGGGGCCGCGACCTTGTTCTTGACGACCTTGATCCGGACCCGGCTGCCGACTGCGTCGGTGCCGGTCTTCAGGGTCTCGATGCGCCGGACGTCCAGCCGCACCGAGGAGTAGAACTTCAACGCGCGGCCACCGGTGGTGACCTCGGGCGAGCCGTAGACCACGCCCACCTTCTCGCGCAGCTGGTTGATGAAGATGCAGGTCGTGCCGGAGTTGCTGAGCGCGCCGGTGATCTTGCGCAGCGCCTGGCTCATCAGCCGGGCCTGCAGACCGACGTGGCTGTCACCCATCTCGCCCTCGATCTCGGCGCGGGGCACGAGCGCGGCGACCGAGTCGATGACGATGAGGTCGAGCGCACCGGAGCGGATCAGCATGTCGGCGATCTCCAGCGCCTGCTCACCGGTGTCGGGCTGGCTGATCAGCAGGGCGTCGGTGTCCACACCGATGGCCCGGGCGTAGTCGGGGTCCAGTGCGTGCTCGGCGTCGATGAAGGCCACGATGCCGCCGGCCGCCTGTGCGTTGGCGACCGCGTGCAGCGCGACCGTCGTCTTGCCGGAGGCCTCCGGGCCGTAGACCTCGACCACCCGGCCACGGGGCAGGCCGCCGATGCCGAGGGCGATGTCCAGGGCGATCGAGCCGGTGGGGATGACCTTCATGGCCACCTCCGGCGAGTCGCCCAGCCGCATGACGGAGCCCTTGCCGAACTGCTTGTCGATCTGGGCGAGGGCCATGTCGAGGGCCTTGTCGCGGTCCAGGGTTGCCATCGGGTCCACCTTCGAGGTCGTCGCTGTGTCGCTGTGTGCGGGTCGTGACCGACGCTAGGACGAGGGTCTGACAAATCCAGGAGACCGGGAGCAGGTGTGGACACGCACCCGGCCTGTGGACGCAACGGTAGGACGAACACGTGTTCGAATCCAGCGACACGCCGGAGGAATCTGCGGCGGGCCCGGCACCGACGTCCGTCACCGGCCGGGCGTCCCCACCGCGGCGGTGCGCCGCAGCGGACCGCCTGGGGCAGACAGGTCAGCGCGCGGCCGCCGGCACGTCGAACTCCGCGCAGATCGCCAGCCACACGGTGCGCACCGGCACCCCGCCATCGATCGCGGCCACGGCACTGCGACCGCCCAGGGTGGAGAACACGTGGTCGCGGCTGATGCTCTCGGCGCGCAGGTCACCGAACTGCTCGCGCATCCGCACCCAGAACTCCTGCAGTCGCACGGCTGACACGGTACCTGCGGCGGTGGGGCGTCTCAGTCGGTGAGGTCGGTCGCCGGCAACGGCCCCAGCGTCTGGAAGCACGCCAGGTAGGGGTCGACGTCACCTCGGGTCGTCCACGAGCGCAGCTGGGCGGCCGAGCGGCGGGACAGCACCGCGCGGGCCAGGTCGAAGTCCGAGGCGCTGACCACCACCTGGGCGTCCTCCGGCCCGGTCCGCCAGGACCCGCCCACCAGCGCGACCGGGGCCAGGCCGGCGGCCTGGACCGCACCGACGACCCGGCCGGCGAAGCGCTCGCGCAGCACGGCCAGACCGGGGGTGTCCCGGGCACCGGGGGCGCCGAGCGCGCCGCGCAGGTCCTGTTCGTGGATGACGACGTCACCCATCGGCCGGGTGCCGCGCTCGGCCATCCAGGCCTGCATCGGCCCGGTCATCGGCCGCCACTCCGCCAGCAGCTCGGCGACCGACCGACCGGCCCGGGCGTCGACCTGCGCCTGGGTCCAGACCGCGTTGTGGTCGTCGTCCTCGGCGTCGGCGAGCACGTCGGCGTCCAGGCCGATCACGTGCGCCAGCAGCTCCCGCACCGTCCAGTCCGGGCAGGCGGGTACCGGCACCGCGGCCTGCACGGCGGAGAGGCCCTGGGTCAGCTCGATGACCCTGGCCTGCGCGCGGGTCCACTCCTCGATCTCGTCCATGCCGGCACCGGTGCCCGCAGCTCGAGGCTCACAACCCCATCGAACGACCGACGATCTCCTTCATGATCTCGTTCGTCCCGCCGTAGATGGACTGCACCCGGGCGTCCCGCCAGGCCTTGGAGACCGGGTACTCGGTCATGTAGCCGTAGCCGCCGTGCAGCTGCAGGCAGCGGTCGGCCGCCTTGTTCTGCAGCTCGGTGGTCCACCACTTGGCCATCGCGGCATCGGTCGCGCTCAGCGTGCCGGCGTCGAGCTGGCGCGATGCACTCGTCGACGAAGGTGCGGGCGATGGTGACCTCGGTCTGCAGCTCGGCCAGCACGAAGCGGCTGTGCTGGAAGCTGCCGACCGGTGTCCCGAAGGCCGTCCGCGCGGTGGCGTACTCCACCGTCGCGGCCAGCACCGTCTCGGAGGCCGCGACCGCGCCGACGGCGATGGACAGCCGTTCCTGGGGCAGGTTCTCCATCAGGTGCAGGAAGCCCCGGTTCTCCGTGCCGAGCAGGTTCTCGGCCGGCACCCGGACCTCGTCGAAGAAGAGCTCGGCGGTGTCCTGGGCCTTGAGCCCGATCTTGTCCAGGTTGCGACCGCGGGTGAACCCCGGCATGCCGCGCTCGACCACCAGCAGGCTGATGCCCTTGCTGGCGGAGGCCTCGGGGTCGGTGCGCGCCACGACGATCACCAGGTCGGCGTTGATCCCGTTGGTGATGAAGGTCTTGGACCCGCTCAGCACCCACCCGTCGCCGTCCCGGCGGGCGGTGGTGGTGATGGCCTGCAGGTCGCTGCCGGTGCCCGGCTCGGTCATGGCGATCGCCGTGATCAGCTCACCGCTGCAGAAGCCCGGCAGCCAGCGGGCCTGCTGCTCGGGTGTGGCCAGGTCCCGCAGGTAGGGCCCGGTGACGTCGTTGTGCAGGGTGAAGCCGACCCCGCTGGCGCCCACCCGCTGCAGCTCCTCGTTGAGCACCGCGTTGTAGCGGAAGTCCCGCACCCCGCCGCCGCCGTGCTCCTCGGGCAGGTCCATGCCCAGCAACCCCTGGGCGCCCCCGGCGGTCCACACCTCCCGCGGCACGATGCTGTCGCGCTCCCACTGGTCGTGGAACGGGACGACGTTCTTCTCCAGGAAGGTCCGCGCGCTGTCGCGGAACGCATCGTGCTCGGCGTCGTAGAGATGGCGGTGCATGACCGTGAGCGTGGCAGACGGTGCCGACCGTCTCCACCGCTCGACGGGCAGAACTGTCCGACCGCTGTGGACACTGGGGGCGTGGCACCGTCGCCGTCCGCCCTCGACCGGTTCTCCGCGCCCACCCGGGCCTGGTTCACCGGCGCTTTCGACCGTCCGACGACGGCTCAGGAGGGTGCCTGGCAGGCCATCAGCAGCGGCGAGCACGCCCTGGTCGTCGCACCGACCGGCTCGGGCAAGACGCTGGCCGCCTTCCTGTGGTCGCTGGACCGGCTGGCCGCCACGCCCCCGGCGGAGGAGAAGTCCCGCTGCCGGGTGCTCTACGTCTCCCCGCTCAAGGCGCTGGCCGTCGACGTCGAGCGCAACCTGCGGGCCCCGCTCACCGGGATCGGCCAGGCCGCGGCCCGGCTGGGTCTGCCCCGGCCGGAGATCACGCGTGGGCATCCGGTCCGGGGACACCCCGGCCGACGAGCGACGCGCCTTCGCCCGGCGGCCCACCGACATCCTCATCACCACGCCCGAGTCGCTGTTCCTGCTGCTGACCAGCTCAGGCCCGGGAGGCGCTCCGCGGGGTCGAGACGGTCATCATCGACGAGGTGCACGCGGTCTGCGGCAGCAAGCGCGGCGCGCACCTGGCGGTCTCGCTGGACCGGCTCGACACGCTGCTGGACCGCCCCGCGCAGCGGATCGGGCTGTCGGCGACGGTCCGCCCGATCGACGAGGTGGCCACCTTCCTGGCCGGCGGCCGGCCGGTGCAGATCGTCGCGCCGCCGTCGACAGAAGCAGTGGGACCTGTCGGTCGTCGTCCCGGTCGAGGACATGAGCTCAGCTCGGCCAGCCGACCGGTGAGATGTCCGGTTCGGCGGCCGGCGCCCAGCCCCGCACGTCGATCTGGCCTGCGGTCGAGGAGCGGGTGCTCGACCTCGTCCAGGCGCACCGCTCCACGATCGTGTTCGCCAACTCCCGCCGGTTGGCCGAGCGGCTGACCAGCCGGCTCAACGAGCTGGC
This sequence comes from uncultured Actinomycetota bacterium, assembly GCA_963759905.1. GTDB lineage: Bacteria > Actinomycetota > Actinomycetes > Mycobacteriales > Geodermatophilaceae > Klenkia. The sequence goes on along the minus strand of CAVXBD010000003.1, from coordinate 828,896 downwards.
CTACGAGCGGGCCACCGGGGAGACGGTGCCCGCCGGGCGCCGACGCCGCGGCGCTCATGGCGCAGGCCGGGGGTGGCGGTGGGCTGCCGGCGGACGCGAAGCCGGTGGCCTCGGCGCACCACGGCTCGGTGTCGCCGCGAGCAGCGCGCAGTGGTGGAGGAGGCACTGAAATCCGGCCGGCTGCCGGCCGTGGTCGCCACCTCCTCCCTCGAGCTCGGCATCGACATGGGTGCTGTCGACCTGGTGATCCAGGTCGAGTCCCCGCCGAACGTGGCGGCCGGTCTGCAGCGGGTGGGACGGGCGGGACACCAGGTGGGGGCGGTCAGCCGCGGTGTGCTGTTCCCCAAGTTCCGTGGTGACCTGGTGCAGTCGGCCGTCGTCGCGGAGCGGATGAAGGCCGGGGAGATCGAGTCCATCCGCTACCTGCGCAACCCGCTGGACGTGCTGGCCCAGCAGATCGTGGCGATGGTCGCCGAGGCCCCGGTCACGGTAGACGAGGTGGCCGGGGTGCTCCGCCGGTCGGCCGCCTTCGCCTCGCTGCCGGACTCCGCGCTGCACGCCGTGCTGGACATGCTGGCCGGCCGCTACCCCTCCGACGCCTTCGCCGAGCTGCGCCCGCGGTTGACCTGGGACCGGGTCACCGACACCCTCACCGCGCGCAGCGGCGCCCAGCGGCTGGCCGTCACCAGTGGCGGCACCATCCCCGACCGGGGACTGTTCGGCGTCTTCATCGTCTCCGGTGGCGGGGAGACCGGCGGTCGGCGCGTCGGCGAGCTCGACGAGGAGATGGTCTACGAGTCCCGGGTCGGGGACGTCTTCCTGCTGGGCTCGTCGTCCTGGCGGATCGAGGAGATCACCCACGACCGGGTGCTGGTCACCCCTGCCCCCGGGCAGCCCGGGAAGATGCCCTTCTGGCACGGGGACACCCTGGGCCGCCCACTGGAGCTGGGCCGGGCACTGGGCGCCTTCCTGCGCGAGGTGGGTTCGGCGACGCCGGAAGCCGGTCTCGTCCGGGCCCGGGCCGCCGGCCTGGACGACTGGGGGGCGGCGAACCTGCAGGCCTACCTGGCCGAGCAGAAGGCGGCCACCGGCCACCTGCCCGATGACCGCACGCTGCTGGTGGAGCGTTTCCGCGACGAGCTGGGCGACTGGCGGTTGGTCGTGCACTCCCCCTTCGGCGCCCAGGTCAACGCGCCCTGGGCGCTGGTGCTCGCCGCGCGGTTGCGCGAGCGGTACGGCGTGGACGTGGCCTCGATGCACGCCGACGACGGGATCGTGCTGCGGCTGCCCGACACCACCGGGGAGCCCCCCGAGGCCGACCTGGTCGTGCTCGACCCCGACGACGTGGAGCGGGAGGTGACCGGCGAGGTCGGCAACTCCGCGCTGTTCGCCAGTCGGTTCCGGGAGTGCGCCGCACGGGCCCTGCTGCTGCCCCGCCGCGATCCCCGACGGCGGACCCCGCTGTGGCAGCAACGCCAGCGGGCCGCGCAGCTGCTCAGCGTGGCCAGCGAGTTCTCCTCCTTCCCGATCACCCTGGAGGCGGTCCGGGAAGTGCTGCAGGACGTCTACGACGTCCCGGGTCTCGTCGAGCTGATGAGCGACATCCGCTCGCGCCGGGTGCGGGTGGCCGACGTGCAGACCCAGTCCGCCTCGCCGTTCGCCCAGTCGCTGCTGTTCGGCTACGTCGGGCAGTTCATCTACGAGGGCGATGCTCCGCTGGCCGAACGCCGGGCCCAGGCGCTCGCGCTGGACACCGGGCTGCTGGCCGAACTGCTGGGCCGCTCGGAGCTGCGCGAACTGCTCGACGGCGATGCGCTGACCGAGATCGAGGCCGAGCTGCAGCGACTGCCCACCGACCGCCACCCGCGCGACGTCGACACCGCCGCCGACCTGCTCCGGGTCGTCGGAGACCTGACCGTCGCCGAGGCCGGCGCCCGCGGTGTCGGTCAGGCCTGGCTCGACGAGCTGGTCGACCGCGCGCCGCGCGCTGCGGGTCCGGATCGCCGGGCAGGACCGCACCATCGCCATCGAGGACGCCGGTCGCTTCCGGGATGCCCTGGGCACCGCCCTCCCCGTCGGTGTCCCGGAGGTCTTCACCGAGCCCGTCGCCGACCCGCTGGGCGACCTGGTCGGCCGGTACGCCCGCACGCACGGACCCTTCGTGCCCGCCGAGGTCGCCGACCGGCTGGGCCTGGGAGTGGCCGTGGTGACCACGGCGATCCAGCGGCTGGTGGGCAGCGGACGGATCGTCACCGGGGAGTTCCGGCCCGGTGGCGTCGGCCAGGAGTGGTGCGACGCCGAGGTCCTCCGTTCCATCCGACGGCGCAGCCTGGCCAAGCTGCGCCAGGAGGTCGAGCCGGTCCCGATCAGCACGCTGGCCCGCTACACGCCCTCCTGGCAGTCGGTCGGCAGCCGGATGCGCGGGGTGGACGGGGTGCTGGCCGTGGTGGAGCAGCTCGCCGGTGCCCTGGTCCCGGCCTCGGCGCTGGAATCGTTGGTACTCCCGTCCCGGGTGCAGGGCTACCAGCCGGGCATGCTCGACGAGCTCACCAGCGCCGGTGAGGTGCTGTGGGCCGGGGCCGGCGGGCTGGCCGGCGGTGACGGCTGGATCACCCTGGTCCCGGCCGATCTGGCCGCGCTGCTGCTCCCCGAGCCACCGCTGGGGGCGCAGGACTCCGGTGGCGTCGGCCAGCAGGTGCTCGACGAGCTGGCCGGCGGGCAGGCGCTGTTCTTCCGCGGGCTCTCCGACCGGGTGGGCGCGACCGACGACCAGGCCTTCGCCGAGGTCGTCTGGGACCTGGTGTGGGCGGGGGCGCTGACCAACGACACGCTGGCCCCGCTGCGGGCCCGGCTCGCCGGGGGCGGGGCGCACCGCAAGGCCCCGGCCGCGCCGCGGGCCCGGCTGGACCGCACCCGTTACGGCCGGACCCGGCTGGGCCGGCCGGCCTTGCCCAGCCGGACCGGACCACCGATGGTGGCCGGCCGCTGGTCCCGGCTGCCCGAGCTGGAGAGCAATCGGACCAAGCGGACCAATGCCCGGACGGAGTCCCTGCTGGAACGGCACGGCGTGCTCACCCGGGGCGCGGTCATGGCCGAGCAGGTCGCCGGTGGCTTCTCCGCCGTCTACCCCATCCTGCGGGCCTACGAGGAGAACGGCCGGGCCCGGCGCGGCTACTTCGTGGAGACCCTGGGAGCCGCCCAGTTCGGCACCCCCGGCTCGGTGGACCGGCTGCGCAGTTTCGCCAGCCCGGACCGCGCCCCCACCCCCGCCGTGGTGCTGGCAGCCACCGACCCGGCGAACGTCTACGGCGCAGCCCTGCCCTGGCCGGAACGCCCGTCCGGTGGCGGAGCCGAGGAGCAGGACGCCGACGCCCGGGTGGCCGCGGTCGACGTGGGCGAGGGGACGGCGCCGAGGCGCGGGCCGGCAGGACACCGCGCAGGCCGCAAGGCCGGGGCGCTGGTCGTCCTGGTCGACGGCGAGCTGGTGCTCTACGTCGAGCGCGGCGGGAAGACGTTGCTGTCCTGGACCGAGGACGAGACGACCCTCAAGGAGGCCGCCACCGCACTGTCCAGTGCAGCCGCTGCCGGGGCGCTGGGCCGGATGACGGTGCAGAAGGCCGACGGGGCCTCGGTGCACGAGTCCTCGCCGCTGTCCACGGCCCTGCAGGCGGCCGGATTCGCCGCCACGCCGCGGGGGCTCCGGCTGCGCGGTTGAGGCTGCGCGGGCGCCGGGTCGACACGTCGACATGGGTACTCGGTGACACCACACCAGCCGACCCTCGACCGGCCGGCCAGCCCCCCACCATTGGCGCCACCAGCGATTGCAGCACCAACTGCAGGGCGAACACCGCCGCGATGGTGAGCACGGTGAGCCGGGCGCGGGAAGGTCCACCGGCCCGAGCGGGGCGGTGAAGAAGCTCTCCAACCCGCTCACCCGGCTGTAGCGGGAACGGTCGACCATCCCCCCGGCACGGCCGAGCGCCTCGCGCCGCTCCGGCGAGTACTCCCAGGCGGCCAGCGCGGCGCCGTCGGCGAACCGGTAGACCAGGTGGTACTCGGTGCTGCCCGGGCCCGGTCGCAGCAGGGTGGACCCCAGGTGTCCGGGGAAGGTCGCGGCCAGCGCCATGATCTCCTCAGCCCAGCGCTCGAAGTCCGCGGCCTGGTCCGGGCGGACCAGCCGGGCGGCCGTCACCGTCACCGGTTGGGTGTCCGCCACAGCAGGGCGACGACGGCGGGGCATGCCGTCAGGGTCCCGCGACCGGGGGCCCGTGGCGAGGGGCCGACGACCGGTGCGGGCGCGCGTCGGGAGAGGTGGTCAGCCGCGAGGATCGCGACGAGCACGGGGACGCAGCCACCGGCCGAAGACCCGGGTCAGCACGGGCATCACCACGAAGCGCAGACCGTTCACCACGACCAGCGCGGAGGCCACCAGCCGGGCCGGCCACGGCCAGTCCGCCACCCACGGCTCGGCCACCAGGTGGAACGTCGAGGTCAGCAGGAACACGCCGAGCACGGTCAGCAACACCACGCGCCACCACGGTGCCGGCTCCGGCGTCCGGCCGAAGAACCCGTCCAGGCCGGCGACCCGGGCGAAGCGCTCGTCCTCGACCAGGTCCGTCACCCGGGCCACCAGGGCCGCCCGCTCCGGTGAGCGCTCCCAGTCGGCAAGGCAGCCGGCGTCGGCGAACCGGTAGACCAGGTGGTACTCGTCGCTACCCGGTCCCGGGCGCAGCGTCGAGGAGCCCAGGTACCCCGGGAAGGTGGCGGCCAGCGCCTGCACCTCGGTCGCCCACTGCTCGAACGCCTCGCGACGGTCGCGTCGGACCACCCGGGCAGCAGTCACCGTCACCGGCTGGGTGGCCACCGTGTTCGCCGAGAATCGTGTCCGCACGACATGCCTCAGCGCTGAGAGACCGATGGGCGTTCCCGGGTGTCGGAGGACTCACACCAGGGGATCATGCAGCTGTGCCCGAAGGAGACACCGTCTGGTTGGCGGCCAAGCGGATGGACATCGCGCTGCACGGGGCCACGCTGACCCGGGGTGAGCTGCGGGTACCCCAGCTCGCCGAGGTCGACCTGACCGGCGCCACGGTGACCGAGGTGCTGCCCCGCGGCAAGCACATGCTCATCCGGTTCGCCGACGGTCGCACCCTGCGCACGCACTACCGGATGGACGGCAGCTGGCATGTCTACCGGCCCGGCGCAGCCTGGCAGGGCGGCCCGGCCTTCAGCATCCGGGCCGTCCTGGCGACGCCCGAGTGGGAGTGCGTGGGCTACCGGCTGCACGACATGGCCATGGTGGCGACGACGCAGGAGGACCAGCTCGTCGGCCACCTGGGACCCGACGTGCTGGGACCGGACTGGGACCTGGACGAGGCGCTCCGCCGGCTCACCAGCCAGCCCGACGAGCAGATCGGCGTGGCCATCCTCGACCAGCGCAACCTGGCCGGGATCGGGAACCTCTACAAGGTGGAGACGCTTTTCCTGTCCGGGGTCAACCCTTGGGCCCGGGTGGCCGACGTGCCGGACCTGCCGGGGCTGGTGGAGCGGGCCCGGACGTTGATGACGGTCAACCGCGACCGACCCGAGCAGAGCACCACCGGCGACACCCGGCGCGGCCAGGACCACTGGGTCGCCGGCCGCAAGGGGCGTCCCTGCCGCCGGTGCGGCACCACGATCCTGCTCGGCGACCAGGGACCGGACCTGCAGGAGCGGGTCACCTGGTGGTGTCCGACCTGCCAGGCCCGGCCGGTGCCGGTGGACCCGGGGGCCCGGACCGGCCAGCCGGGCACTGGACCGCGCCGCGCGACCTCCTGACCCGCAACGCCCCCACCCCGGCCCGCGCGGGGACGGGGCAGGCGCGCCGACGGTGATCAGGCGCCGTGCGACTCCGGGCGCTCGACCGGCTGGGCCACGGGCTGCTCGCCCGGCTGCTCGACCGGCTGGGTGCCCTGCTCGATGGCACCGGCGGACTGCGGGCCCCCGGTGACCGCCTGCTGGCCGGCCTGACCGCCCTGCGCGCCGCTCATCCCGGCCCGGATCTGCTGCAGCCGGGAAGCCCCGGCCACGTCCAGGGTCGCCTTCTGCACCTCCAGCATCCGGCCTTCCACCGAGCTCTGCGCCAGCTCGGCCTGGCCCAGGGCGTTGGCGTACCGACGCTCGATCTTGTCCCGGACCTCGCCCAGGTTGGGCGTGTTGCCCGGTGCGGACAGCTCGTTGACGCTGCGGATGGAGGCCGACACCTGCTCCTGCATCTTGGCCTGCTCCAGCTGGGAGAGCAGCTTGGTGCGCTCGGCCAGGATCGTCTGCAGCCGCATCCGGCTCTGCTCCACCGCGCCCTTGGCCTGCTCGGCGGCCTGCAGCGCCTCGTCGTGGCTGCGCTTGAGGTCCTCCATGGACTGCTCGGCGGCCACCAGCTGGGTGGCGAACGCCTGCGCGGCGTTCTCGTACTCGGTGGCCTTGGACTCGTCGCTGCGACCGCGGCTCTGGTCGGCGAGCGCCAGGGCCTGCTGGGCGGAGGCCTGCAGCTGCTCGACCTCGCCCAGCTGGCGGTTCAGCCGCATCTCCAGCTGCCGCTGGTTGCCCAGCACCGCCGCCGCCTGGTTGGCCAGCGACTGGTGCCGGCGCTGCTCCCCCTCGATGGCCTGGGCGATCTGGATCTTGGGGTCGGCACGCTCGTCGATCTGCGCATTCGCCGACGCCGTCAGGTACTTCCAGAGCTTCACGAACGGGTTGGGCATGGTTCCTCCTGGTCCGATGCGCACGTCCCGGGCGGGCGGCGCGCGCCGCGGGCGACGACGTCACCCCCCATCGTCCCAGCACACCCGCACCGGAGGCCAACACGGCGCCGTGGGAGACCTGCGCCACTAGGGTCGGATCCGTGCTGACCGTCCTCGGCGAGCTGGTCGTCGACCTCATCCCCCACCTCGACGCCGGCGCCGGCCCCGAGGGGACCGCCCCGCACTTCGTGGCCCGGCCCGGCGGGAACGCGCTCAACGTCGCGGTCGCCGCCGGGAGGCTGGGCCACCCCGTGCAGCTGCTCGCCCGCCTCGGTACCGGCCCGCTGGCCGGCAACCTGCGGCGGCACGCCGAGCTGTCCGGGGTGGACCTCTCCCGCGCGGTGCAGTCCGCCGACCCGGTCAGCCTGGCCGTCGTGGGGTTGTCTGCGGACGGCTCGGCGGACTACGGGTTCCACGTGCTGGGCGCGGCGGACTGGCAGTGGACCGCCGACGAGGTGCAGGCCGCCTGGTCGGAGGCCAGCGATGCGCTGCACGTCGGGTCGGTGTCCTCCTGGACCGCGCCGGGCTGCGAGGCCATCGCCGGTCTCGCCGAGCGGCTGCACGCCGAGGGCTCGGCCCTGGTCAGCGTGGACCCCAATGTCCGCGCCTCGCTGGCCGAGGGCTTCGGCAACACCGCCGAGGAGGTCCGGCAGCGGCTGGACCGGCTGATCGCCGTCGCCGACGTGGTCAAGGTCAGCGCCGAGGACCTGGCCTGGTTGGAGCCCGGGGTCACCGATCTGGACGACGCGGTCCAGCGGTGGGCCGGGCGGGGCCCTGCGCTGGTGCTGCTCACCGACGGCGGGGCGCCGCTGCGGGTGGCCCGACCGGGCCGGGAGCCGCTGCGCCACGCGCCGCCCCCGGTCACCGTGGCCGACACGGTCGGGGCCGGTGACTCGCTGGCCGCGGGGCTGCTCACCGGCCTGCTGGAGGCCGGCATCACCACCCGCGCCGCTTTGGACGCGATCGAGGACGACGTGCTGGCCCGGGTGGTGGCCGACGCGGCCCTGGTAGCGGCGCTGTGCTGCACCCGGGTGGGCGCCGACCCACCCACCCGGGCCGAGCTGGACGCCGCCCGGGGCTGATGGGCCGGCTCAGCCGGCGACGAGCCCGGCTGCGCAACCCGGCGCCGTCGCCCAGCCCGTCGGAGCCGGAGTCCGGGAAGCTGCGCAGGTAGACCTCGTACACGACGGCGCGGCGCCACCAGGGCGTCTGGGTCACCCGTCCAGTCCATCAGCACAGCACCGGGAGCGCACCTGCCCGCCGCTCGGGGGTTCGGCGGGCAGGTGCACGGTCAGGCGGCCGAGCTGCCGCTGGGCTTGGCCGACCCGTCACCGGTCAGGCCGCCGGAGGCCTCGGCGACCTGCTCCTCGCGGTCCTGGTTGGCCAGCTCGGTCAGCTTGCGCCCGGCCTCGGCATCCCGGGTGAGGTTCTCACCGGACTCGGGGTCGAAGACGTGCACCTTGCGAGAGTCCATCCAGAACTCGGCGTCCCGGCCCTCCCGGATCCGGCTGGAGGCGTCGATGGACACGATCGCCTGGGTGCGCAGCTCCTCGCTGTCCAGCTCCTTGGACAGGTCGCGCAGCTGGTTCCGGATGGAATCGGGGGCCTCGTAGGGGATGTAGGCGTACTGCTGGTCACCCAGCCACTCGGTGACGTCGACCCGGGCGGTGAAGGTGGAGCCCAGGTGCTTCTTGGCGTCGTCGACCAGCGAGGCGTCCTCGAAGTACTCCGGTCGGATGCCCACCAGCAGGAGCTCCTTGCCGGCCACGGCCGCAGCCCGCTCGCCCTCCAGCTCGATGGTCCCGAACGGGGTCTTCAGGGTCGCCCCGTCGACCGTGGCGGGCAGGAAGTTCATCGGTGGCGAGCCGATGAACCCGGCCACGAACAGGTTGGCCGGCTGCTCGTACAGCTCGCGCGGTGAGGCCACCTGCTGGATCGAACCCTTGCGCAGCACGCAAACCCGGTCGCCCAGCGTCATCGCCTCGGTCTGGTCGTGCGTGACGTAGACCGTGGTGATGCCCAGCCGGCGTTGCAGCCGGGCGATCTCGGTGCGCATCTGCCCGCGCAGCTTGGCGTCGAGGTTGGACAGCGGCTCGTCGAACAGGAAGGCCTCGGCCTGCCGGACGATCGCTCGACCCATCGCCACCCGCTGCCGCTGCCCACCGGAGAGATTGGCGGGCTTGCGGTCCAGGTGCTCGTGCAGCTCCAGCACGTCGGCGGCCTCCTGGACCAGCCGGTCGACCTTGTCATCGGGCGTCTTGGACAGCCGGAGCGGGAAGGCGATGTTCTCGTAGACGCTCATGTGCGGGTAGAGCGCGTAGTTCTGGAACACCATGGACAGGTTGCGGTCCCGGGGTGCCTTGTCGTTCACCCGGTCGCCGCCGATGATCATGTCACCGGAGGTGATGTCCTCCAGGCCGACGATCATCCGCAGCAGGGTGGACTTCCCGCAGCCGGACGGGCCGACCAGGATCATGAACTCGCCGTCGGCGATGTCCAGGCTGATGTCGTTGACCGCCGGGAAGCCGTCGCCGTACTTCTTGACGATGTTGCGCATCTCGATCGATGCCATCGGTTCTCGTCCCCTCTGGGTGGGTGCGTGTGGTCGGTGAGTGGGTGGGACCGGGTGGGCCGGGGTGCGACCCTCAGCCCTTGACCGCGCCGTTGGTCAGGCCGGCCACGATGCGGCGCTGGAAGAGCAGCACCAGGGCGACGACGGGGATGGTGACGATGACGGCGGCCGCGGCGATCGCCCCGGTCGGGTCCTCGAACTGGGACGCCCCGGAGAACAGCCCCAGTGCCGCCGGCACCGGTCGCGCTGCGCTGGTCGAGGTGAGCGAGATGCCGTAGATGAAGTCGTTCCAGGCGATGAAGAAGGCGATGATCGCGGTGGTGAACACCCCGGGCGCCGCCAGCGGGACGATCACCTTGCGGAACGCCTGCCAGGTCGACGCGCCGTCGACCTGGGCAGCCTGCTCCATCTCCCAGGGGATCTCCCGGAAGAACGCCGACATGGTCCAGATCGACAGCGGCAGGGTCAGCGACAGGTACGGGATGATCAGGCCGGGCCAGGTGTCGTAGAGCCCGATGGTCCGCCACAGGTTGAACAGCGGCGTGACGATGGAGATGACCGGGAAGATCGCCACCGCCAGTGCGGTGCCCAGGATCAGCTTCTTGCCCGGGAAGTCCAGCCGGGCGATCGCGTACGCGGCGAACATCGACAGGAAGCAACTGATGAACGTGGCGATCAGGCAGATCCCGAAGGAGTTGCGCAGCGCCGGCAGGAACAGGTCGCTGGCGTTGCCCGTGAGGATCAACGAGTAGTTCTCCGTCGAGGCGGTCGTGGGCAGGAACGACGCGTTGGACAGGTCCGCGGGCGACTTGAACGACAGCGACACGATCCAGGCGATCGGCGCCAGGCAGTACACGACGATCAGGACGCCACCGATGATCCAGGCGGTCCGCTCCCTCGTGGACATCAGCTGTCACCCCTGGTCTGGGACAGATCCACCTTGAACCCCTTGATGAATGTGAAGGCGATGAGCACGACGGTGAGGAAGAGCAGAACCGACACGGCCGACCCCAGGCCGATCTCCAACCGGGAGATGGTCTGGCGGTAGGCCAGGAAGGAGACGGTCTCGGTGCCATTGGCACCGGCCGTCATGACGAAGATCGAGTCGAAGACCCGGAACGCATCCAGGGTGCGGAACAGCAGCGCCACCATGATCGCGGCCTTCATGTTGGGCAGCGTCACCCGGCGCAGCCGCTGCCACCAGGTGGCCCCGTCCACCTTGGCGGCCTCCTGCAGCACCTCGGGCACCTGGGCCAGGCCGGCCAGCAGGAGCAGCGAGATGAACGGGGTGGTCTTCCAGATCTCGGCCAGGCACACCACGAAGATCGAGGTGCCGAAGTCGCCGAACCAGTCGGTGCTCGCCGACACCCCGGGCAGCCAGGCGAACCAGCTGTTGATGAACCCGGTGTTGATGTTGAAGGCGAACTGCCAGGCGAAGGCCGACACGACCGTGATCACCGCGTACGGGATGAGGATGGCCGCGCGCAGCACCGGCCGGATCGAGCGCAACGCCTTGTTCATCACGAACGCCAGGCCGAAGCCCAGCACCAGCTCCACGGCCACCGTGATCACGGTGATCAGCACGGTCACCCCGATCGACCGCCACCACAGCGGGTCGGTGAGCACGACCTGGTAGTTGGTCAGTCCGGTGAACGACCGGTTCTCCGGGTCGGTGAGCCGGAAGTCGAACAGCGAGTCGTAGAACGCCTGGGCGATCGGGTAAGCGGTGACCAGCAGCATCACCGCCAGCGCCGGTCCGGCCAGCAGCCAGCCCAGCTTGCGCTCGGCCCGGGTCCGGTCGCTGACGTACTTCTTGGGCGCCGAGTCCGGCTTCGTCTTCGGCGTCGGGGGGAGGGTCGTCGTCGTCACAGGAGTCGCTCCTTCCGCAGCACGGCCTGGATGAGATCGGTCGCTTCCTGCGGCGTCCGCTGTGGATCGATGGAGGCGGTGGGGTGGTAGACACGCTGGATGCCGCCGGAGACCTCGCTGTAGTACGGGGTCTGCGGTCGGGGCTTGGCCAGCTCCAGGGAGTCCCGGATGATCGGGGCCATCGGGAAGGTCTCCAGCACCGCGGGGTCGTCGTAGACGGTGGTGTCCGACGCCGGGTTCCCGTTGGTGGTGAAGTAGTAGGCCTGGTTCTCCGTGGACGTGATGCACTCGGTGGCGTCGTAGGCCAGGTCCGGGTGCTCGCTGAACGCGCCGACCCCGAGGTTGATCCCGCCGTAGGGCGGCGCGGTCGGGGTGTCGGCGTCCACCCGGGGGTACAGCGTGGCGGCGTAGTCGTCGACCGCGGACTGCTCCATGGTCCCGCCCTCCACCGCGGCCAGTGCGCGGGGCCAGACGAACGGGTAGTTCACCTGGAAGCCCGCGTCGGGACCCTCGAAGTCGGTGGCGGTGGTGTCCTCGTTGGCCGTCGACAGCGCCGGGCCGCCGGTGCCGCTGTCGGACACCTGCTGCATGACCTCGGCGGCCCGCACCCCCGCCTCCGACGTCAGGCCCAGCTCGATGCCCTTCGGATCGGTGGAGTTCTTGGAGATGATCGAGCCACCGGCGCTCTCGATGAGCGCGTTGAGCCACACCGTCAGGGACTCCGACCGGGTGCCCTGCACGCCCAGCCGCTTCTGCTGGTCCTGCGCGGCCTGCACCAACTGGTCCCAGGTGACCGGCTGGCTCATGTCCAGCCCGGCGGCCTCGGCGACGGACTTGCGGTACCAGAGCAACTGGGTGTTGGCCCAGAACGGGACTGCGACGAGCTCGCCGTCCCAGGTGGACCCGTCGATGGCGGACTGCACGACGTCGGTGGTCACCCGGTCGGCCACGTCCGGCGGGACCGGGGCGAAGAAGCCGGCCTGGGCGAACTCCGGGATGTAGGGCGGGTCCAGGCTCATGATGTCGATCGAGGAGTCGTTGGCCGCCAGCCGCCGGACCAACTGCTCGCGCTGGGAGGGCGCATCCCGGGGCAGCACGGACACCGAGATCGTGTAGCGGCCGTCGGCCGCGTCGGTGCACCGGGAGGCGATCTCGGCCTGGCCCCCGGAGTCGGGGTTGATGTACCAGTTCAGGACGGGCGTCCCGGAACCGCCACCGCCGCAGGCAGCGAGCCCGGAGCCGACGACCACCGCAGCAGCGGTGGCCCCCAGTGCTCGACGAGCCCTCCCCCACGACAACGGCCGCCGCCGGGACGTGTCCCTCTGGTCTGCGCTGTCAGGCACCCTGCTACCGCCTCCGTCGCTGTCCGGCGGCCACGGGGGCCGCTACCGGCCAGACAGTGTGTGATCACCACCCGGTCCGGCGACTGTGGCCCAGCTCATGTGCGGCGTCAAGCCGGAGTCGAGGCTGTTGCCCGAACGTGTCCAACCCGGGCCCCAGCCGGCCCGGGACAGCTCCCGGAGCAGCACGAACGCGCAGGCCCAGGCGCCTGGACGCGCATCCGCGGAGGCGACGGCCGTCGCGGCGGATCAGCTACCCCAGCAGGCCCCAGCCGTCCTCAATCGGCGGCGCCGCCCGGGGTCGCCAGGACCGAGGGGGTGGTCAGCTCGGCCGGCGAGGTGGGCAGCACGTCGTCCAGGTAGGCGCGCAATGCCGCCGTGGTGCCCACGTCCCGGCCGGCCTGCTCGGAGAGGAACCAGCGGTGCTCGAGCACCTCGTGGAACACCTGCGCCGGCGCCAGCCGGCCCACCAGGTGCGGCGGGATGGCCTCGACCACGGGGCTGTAGACATCGGCCAGCCAGCGGTGTGCGGCCACCGACTCGGGCACCGGCCGCCCGTCCCGCTGCTCCAGCCAGGCCCGGTGCGAGCGGACGTCGTTGAGCAGCCGGCGGGCCTGGTTCTCCTGCACCTCCAGGCCGGTGAGCCGGAACAGCTCACGCCGGTTCTGCCCCGGCTCGGCCACCCGGGTGTCCACCCGCAGCCGGGCGCCGTCGGGGGTGTGCACCAGTTCCACCTCGCCCACGTCGAACCCCAGCTCGTTGAGCCACTGCAACCGCTCGGCCACCCGGTACCGCTGCTCGTCCAGCCGGAACACCTCCTCCCGGGTGACGGCGTCCCACAGCGCCGCGTACCGCTGTGGCAGGTCGTCGGCCACCTCGATCGGGTCGATCTCCGGGGAGAGCAGCTCGCCGAACTGCAGGTCCAGCAGCTCGGCCCCCATCCGCTCGCGGGCCAGCTCCACGTCGTGCAACCGCATGCCCCGGCTGAGCGAGGGGTGCCGCTCGGCGGTCTCGGCATCGACCAGGTAGGCGGTGAGGCCGTCGGCGTCCGGGCGGAACAGGGTGTTGGACAGCGAGCAGTCCCCCCAGAACACCCCGGCCAGGTGCAGCCGGACCAGCAGGACCACCAGGGTGTCCAGCAACTGGGAGGTCGAGTGCTGGCTGCGCGGGCTGGAGAACAGGTGCCGGTAGGACATCGAGTACTCGAGGTAGCGGGTCACCAGGATGGCCTCCTGGCCGCCCGGACGGTCCACGCAGATCCCCAGCACCGACACCGAGGGCAGCCCCTCGGCCTCGAACTCGCCCAGCAGCGCGTACTCCCGGCGGGCCAGCGGCTCGGCGATCTCCTTCAGCGCGAAGACCCGGCCCTCGGTGGCCACGAACCGCACCACGTGCCGGGAGATCCCGCGCTGGGGCACGTGCAGCAGCAGGCCGGGATCCCAGGACTCCAGCGGCTGGTCCCAGGGCAGCGCGAGCAGGGCGCCGGCCTCGGCAGCCGGCGGCCGGAACAGGTAGCGCACAGCGACTCCGCTCTCCGTCGGGTAGGAACCCCCCGCGACGAATGTGCCACGCCCCGTTGCGCCCTGCCCGGACGGGCGCCGACCGGCGGGTCAGCCGACCACGCGCTCCAGTGCCGCGGCCTGCCGGGCCCGCTCTTCGGCCGTCCCCGGGCGCAGCGCCAACCCGGCCAGCCAGCCGACCACCAACCCTGCGGCGCCGGTGTCCACCCCCAGTGCACGGGCCAGGTCGGCGCTCAGCGAGGCATCGGGGGCCTGCAGCAGCCGGGCCAGCACCTCGGGCTCGCCGGCCGCCAGCCGTCGCAGCACCGGGTGGCCCCCGATCTCCTCGGCCAACCGGCCCAGCGCCTCGCCCCGCGGGTGCGCCGCGGCCAGGTCGAGCAGCCGTTGCAGCTCGTCGGCCAGCAGGGCGCCGGCGACGTCGTCCTTGGTCCGGAAGTGGTTGTACAGCGTGGCCTTGGCGACGCCGGCCGCGGTGGCGACGTGCTGCATCGTGCTGCGGCGCAACCCGTGCTCGGCGAACGCCACGGACGCACCGGCCAGCAGGCCCCGCCGGGTGCGGCCCATCGCGTTGCCGGACCGGGTGTGCGCTCCGGCGCGGTGGGTCGGGCCGGCCGAGGGCCGCAGCGGGGGCAGACCTTCGAAGACGACGGTGGCATGCGTGCCGGGCTCGGTGTCGGCGCGACCTCCGTCTCCGGTGTCGGTCCGCGTCGTCTCCGGGACCGCGGTGAGCACCCCGGTGGAGCCCTCCGCGACAGGGCGGGGGCGGTACGCATCGGGCAACGGGAGGGGCTGCATGTGCCCTGTCTTCCATCGCTCCCGGGCAGGGTCAAGCACCGGGGCCTGAGCGGGCAGCCGTGTCGCGCCTCCCGCGGTGGCCGACAGGCCGCCCCGCCCCACCCGCCGGACGGGCTGCACGCCTGACCAGCCGAGCAGCTCAGGCCGCCAACGCGACCGCCGAGCAGCTCATGCCGCCAGCGCGACCGCCCGCCGAGTCCGGGTGCCGTGCGGGGCGTCCCCGCCGACCAGCGCGAGGGCCGGCTCCACGGCGTCGGTGCCGGCGGCCGGCGCGTCCTGGGCGCTGACCGGGGCCAGCTGCTCCACCGGCCCACCAGCCGGGACCAGCGGCCGGACCGGCCGGCGGGCACCGTCGGCGGTGCGCAGCTGCGAGCTGACCTGGGCCAGCAGGTCGGCCAGCTCGACGTCGAGGGCATCGCAGATCGAGGCCAGCAGCTCGGAGGAGGCTTCCTTCTGGCCGCGCTCCACCTCGGAGAGGTAGCCCAGGCTGACCCGGGCCGCGCCGGACACATCACGCAGGGTCCGGCGCTGACGCAGGCGGTGGCCGCGCAGGGTGTCGCCGAGCTGGGTGCGCAGCAGCGTCATGGCCGTCTCCTCCTCGGTCGGATGCGGCGGCGGGCGGGCGGCCACGGGCCGCGGCTGCTCGCCGTGCGCTCACGGTACGCGGACGGCGTGCCGCCGACCTGGCGGACCGTGGTGCGTCCGCTCATGGCGTAACAGCACGGGGCCGGCCGGCGTTCCCACCGCCTCAGGCCAGTCGGGTGACCAGCTCGTCGATGGCGGCCTGCACGCTGCCTGCCCGCACGGCGGCCCGGTCACCGGCCAGGGCCAGCGGCAGGACGACCGTGCCGGGAGGTCCGGCGATCCCCAGGAACACCGTTCCCGCCGGATGGCCGTCCACCGGGTCGGGACCGGCCACGCCGGTGAGCCCGATGCCCCAGGTCGCACCGCACCGAGCGGCGATGCCCTCGGCGAGCGCGGCGGCGGTCTCGGGCGCGACCGGTCCGACCCGGGCCAGCAGCGCGCCGTCCACCCCGGCCAGGGTGGTCTTCAGGTCGGTGGCGTAGACCACGGCTCCCCCGCGCAGGGTGGCGCTGGCCCCGGACACGGTGGCCAGGGTGGCGCAGAACAGCCCGGCGGTCAGCGACTCCGCAGCCGCCACGGTCTCCCCGCGACGCAAGAGCGCGGCGTGCAGGTCCCCGGCGGTGGGCATCGGGCCGGCGGTCAGGCGGCCGTGTCGGTGCGGTGCCCGGCGTCGCCGTCCCCGCCGTCGCCATCGTCCCTGCGGTCGCGCTGGGCGGCCCGGCGGGCGGCGGCGGCCCGCATCGCCCGGGCGCTGGTCCGGCGCAGCCGGAGCGCCCGCACCACGTAGTCGACCCCGGTGACCAGGGTGAGCACCAGTGCGACCCCCATGAACCACCAGCGGACGGTCGCCAGCAGCCCGGTCAGCGGCATCAGGTACAGGCCGATGGCCAGGGCCTGCACGACCGTCTTGGCCTTGCCACCGCGGCTGCTGGCGATCACCCCGTGCCGGATCACCCAGAACCGCAGCAGGGTCACCCCGAGCTCGCGGACCAGGATGGCCAGGGTCACCCACCAGGGCAGCAGCTCCAGCACCGAGAGCCCGACCAGGGCCATGCCGGTGAGCGCCTTGTCGGCGATGGGGTCGGCGAGCTTGCCGAACTCGGTGACCTGGTTGGTCCGCCGGGCGATCATCCCGTCGTACCGGTCGGTGATGATCGCGACGGCGAAGAACAGCGTGGCCCACCACCGGCGCGTGTCGTCCATCCCGCCGTCGGCCAGCAGCAGCCAGGCGAACAGCGGGACCACGGCCAGCCGCAGCACGGTGAGTGCGTTGGGCAGGTTCACCAGCCGCGCCGTGGAGGGCGGGCTCGCGGCCGGGTCGGGCACGACGCTGCTCATCGGATCAGTGACCGGCGGCCACGGGGACGAGGCAGTCGGCGACCAGGTCGACGCCTTCGGTATCGCTGACCCGGGCGGTGACCACCTGGCCGGCGAGCGCGTCGGCCGGGACCCCGGTGACGGTCGTGCTCCCGTCGGCGTCGGGATCCTGGTGGGCGGCGTGTCCGGTCCAGGTCCGCGGGTCCCCGACGGTGGTCAGCGCCTCGCTCAGCAGCACCTCGACGACCTCGCCGATCCGCTGCTCGGCGCGCTGAGCGGTGAGCTCCTCGACCAGATCGGTGATCCGGCGGACCCGGGCGTCGACCTCGTGCTGCGGCAGGTGGCCATCCAGCCCCTCGGCCTCGGTGCCGTCCTCGTCGGAATAGCCGAACACACCGACGGCGTCCAGCCGGGCGGCGGTGAGGAAGCGCTCGAGCTCGGCCACGTCCTCCTCCGTCTCCCCGGGGAACCCCAGGATGACGTTGGTCCGGAAGCCTGCGGTCGGCGCGATCGCCCGGGCCCGCTCGATCAGGGCCAGGAAGTCCTCGGTGCCCCCGAAGCGCCGCATCCGGCGCAGCAGGGTCGGCGAGCTGTGCTGGAAGGACAGGTCGAAGTACGGCGCGATGCCCGGCGTTCCGGCGATGGTCTCCAGCAGCCCGGGCCGCAGCTCGGCGGGCTGCAGGTAGGCGACCCGGACCCGGACGAGGCCGGGCACGGCAGCCAGCTCGGGCAGCAGCTTCTCCAGCGTGCGCAGGTCGCCCAGGTCCTTGCCGTAGGAGGTCGAGTTCTCGCTCACCAGCACCAGCTCGGTCACCCCCTGCCCGGCCAGCCAGTGCGCCTCGCCCAGCACCTCGGCGACCGGCCGGGAGACGAACGCGCCACGGAAGGTGGGGATGGCGCAGAACGCACACCGCCGGTCGCACCCCGAGGCCAGCTTCAACGCCGCCGAGGGACCCGACGTCAGCCGGGTGCGGCGCAGCCAGTCGTGCCCGGGGATCGCCGGGGCGGCTGCGGACCCTGCCCAGCCCGCCACCGAGGCCCGGCTGCGGTCGGCGGGGCTGATCGGCAGCAGGGTGCGCCGGTCGCGCGGGGTGTGCGGTACCAGCGGGCGGCCGGCCAGCACGTCGTCCAACCGGTCCCCGATGGCTGCGTAGTCGTCGAAGCCCAGCACCGTGGCCTCGGGCAGGGCACCGGCCAGCTCGCTCCCGTAGCGCTCGGCCATGCACCCGACGGCGACCACCTGGGCACCGGACCCGCCGGCCTCCAGGATCGCATCCACCGAGTCCTTCTTGGCGGTCTCGATGAACCCGCAGGTGTTGACCAGGACGGCGTCGGCATCGTCGGCATCGGCCACCAGCTCGTACCCGTCGGCCGACAACCGGCCGGCCAGCTCCTCGGAGTCCACCTCGTTCCGGGCGCAACCCAGGGTCACCATCGCGACGCGCCGGGTACCGGCGGGGAGGTCGGAGAGGGGAAGGGTGGGCTGGGGTCGGGCGGGCAGGGCTGTCACCGGTCCATCGTAGGCGCCGCAGCGGGCACGACCCCGTCACAGGTGCCCGCGCCGAGTCCGGCTACTCCCCGCCGCGGAGCAGGAGCAGCGTGCCGTCCAGCTCGTCGGGCTTGAGCAGCACGTCCCGGGCCTTGGACCCCTCCGACGGGCCGACGATCCCGCGGCTCTCCATCAGGTCCATCAGCCGGCCCGCCTTGGCGAACCCCACCCGCAGCTTGCGCTGCAGCATCGACGTCGACCCGAACTGGCTGGTGACGACCAGCTCGACGGCCTGCACCAGCAGCTCGAGGTCCCCGCCGATGTCCTCGTCGATCTCCTTGGCCTCGCCACCGGCCTTCTCCACGACCTCCTGGCGGTAGTCGGGCTCGGCCTGCCGCTTGGTGAACTCCACCACGGCCTCGATCTCGGAGTCCGAGACGTAGGCGCCCTGCACCCGGATCGGCTTGCCGGCCCCGATCGGCAGGAACAGGGCATCACCCATGCCGATCAGCTTCTCCGCGCCCGGCTGGTCGAGGATGACCCGGCTGTCGGTGAGGCTGGAGGTGGAGAAGGCCAGCCGGGAGGGCACGTTGGCCTTGATGAGCCCGGTGACGACGTCGACCGAGGGCCGCTGGGTGGCCAGCACCAGGTGGATGCCTGCAGCGCGGGCCTTCTGGGTGATCCGCACGATCGACTCCTCGACGTCGCGGGGGGCGACCATCATGAGGTCGGCCAGCTCGTCCACGATCGCCAGGATGTAGGGGTAGGGGCGGTACACCCGCTCGCTGCCCGGCGGCGCGGTGATCTCCCCGCGCTCCACCTTCTTGTTGAAGTCGTCGATGTGCCGTACCCCGGTGGCCCGCATGTCCTGGTAGCGCTGCTCCATCTCCTCGACCAGCCAGGCCAGCGCGGTGGCGGCCTTCTTGGGGTCGGTGATGATCGGCGTGATCAGGTGCGGGATGCCGTCGTAGGGCGTGAGCTCGACCATCTTCGGGTCGATCAGGATCATCCGCAGCTGGTCGGGGGTGGCCCGCAGCAGCAGCGACGTCAGCAGCGAGTTGATGCAGGAGGACTTGCCGGCGCCGGTCGCACCGGCGACCAGCAGGTGCGGCATCTTGGCCAGGTTCGCGCAGACGAAGCCGCCCTCGATGTCCTTGCCCAACCCCACGAGCATCGGGTGCGGGTCCTGCTTGGCCGCTCCCGAGCGCATGACGTCGCCCAGGCTGACGGTCTCCCGGTCGGTGTTGGGCACCTCGATGCCCACCGCCGACTTGCCGGGGATGGGCGCCAGGATCCGGATGTTGTCGTTGGCGACCGCGTAGGCCAGGTTGCGGGTCAGCGCGGTGATCTTCTCCACCTTGACCGCGGGCCCCAGCTCCACCTCGTAGCGGGTGACCGTGGGGCCGCGGGTGAACCCGGTGACCGCGGCGTCCACGTTGAACTGCTCCAGCACCCCGGTGATGGCCTCGATGGCCACGTCGTTGGACTTCGACCGGGCGCGCGGCGGGGTGCCCGCGCGCAGGGTGGCCAACGAGGGGAGCACGTAGTTGCCCTCGACCGGCTCGATGGCTAGCTGCTCGGTCTCCCCCTGCGGCAGCGGCTCGAGGTCGACCGGCTTGAGGGTGCGGTCCACCACCGGCGGACGACGCAGCGACGCGGTCTCGGCGGGGACGACGGCGACGGCGTCCACCGCCCCGTCCAGGGCCCCGGTGTCCGGCCCGATGATGCCGGTGTCCATCGTGTCGGCGCCCAGGGCGTCCAGCGCGGCCTTGGCCCGGCTGCGGCGGGGCTTGCGGGCCGGCTCCGGGTCGGCCTCGAACGCCTCGATCGGGTCGTCGGCGTAGCGGTCGTCGTCCTCGTCGTCGTACTCGTCGTCGTACTCGTCGTCGTCGTTGCCGGTGATCCGGTCCAGGAAGCGGCGCAGCCGCTCGGGCACCTGGTGCACCGGGGTCGCGGTGATCACCAGGACACCGAAGAAGACGGCCAGCAGCAGCAGGGCGACGCCCACGACGGGCCCCACCCCGGCTCCGATCGGGTGGCCGATGGCCCAGCCCAGCAGGCCGCCGCCGCGCTCGCGGCCCGCGTCGTCGTCCGGGGAGCCGGTGACCAGGTGCGCGATGCCCAGCACCGGCAGCACGACGCAGAGCCAACCGATGATCAGCCGACCGCGCGCCTCGGGCCGGGGGCCGTGCCGCAGCAACCGGACCGCACCGGCCAGCAGCACGACCGGGATGACGAAGCTGAGCGCCCCGAAGGCCCACCGGAAGGCGCCGGCGATACCCGAGCCGACCGGCCCGACGTCGCCCACGTAGGCGGTGACGCCCAGCACGATGGCCAACCCGAGGACGGCCAGGCCCACCCCGTCCCGCCGGTGCTCGGGCGCCAGCGGCTCGGCCTCGTCCGGGCGGGCCACCGAGCGGGCCAGCCCACCGGCCCCGCGGGCCAGCAGCGACCAGCTGCCGCTGGCCGCGGCCCACAGGCCGGAGCCCAGCGTGCGGCGTCCAGGGGACGGGCGGCGGGCCGCGGTGGTCGATCCCCCGCGGCGGGCCGGCGGCCGGGCCGGCGCCCGTTTCGCGGGCGCCTTCTTCTTGGCCGACGTGGTGGCCGGGCGGCCGCGTGACGCACCACCGGAGGCCGGCCGGCGGCTCGGTGTCGTGGCGCGCGCAGGCATGCGTCGACGGTAGACGCGCGAGTGGTGCGCGTGTGGCAGGCGGGGCAGCGTGTCCGGGCCGGCCCGCTGGATACCGTCGCCCCATGCAGATCCTCCCCTTCGGCAGCTGGCCCACCCCCATCACGTCCGAGCGGGTGGTGCGCGCCGCCGCCCGGCTGGGTGAGGTCGTCGTCGCCGGGGACGTCGCCGGGGACACCGCCGGGGACACCGCCGGGGACGGGGTGTGGTGGGCCGAGGCACGCGCGGCCGAGGGCGGTCGGACGGTGCTGGTGCACCGGGCACCCGACGGCCGCACCACCGACCTGCTGCCGGCCCCGTGGAACGCCCGCACCCGGGTGCACGAGTACGGCGGCGGCGCGTGGACGGTGCACGAGGGCACGGTGTGGTTCACCGACTTCGCCGACCAGCGGCTGTACCGCGTGACTCCCGGCGGGGAGCCCGAGGCCGTGACCGGCGATCCGGACCAGCCGGCGGGCGTGCGGTTCGCCGACCTGTCGGTCACCCCGGACGGGGACGTGCTGTGCGTCCGGGAGACCCACCCGGACTCGGGTCGGGCCGCCGACGTCCGGCACGAGGTGGTCGCGGTGGGCCCGGACGGCGCGGCGAGGGTGCTGGTCACCGGCCCTGACTTCGTCTCCGACCCGCGACTGGGCCCGGACGGTTCGCTGTGCTGGTTGCAGTGGCAGCACCCGGACATGCCCTGGGACGCCGCCGAGCTGGTGGTGCGCTCGCCCGCGGGCACCGAGACGGTGATCGCCGGTGGCCGGTCCGGGGACCGGCCGGAGTCGTGCGTGCAGCCGTCCTGGGCCGTGGACGGCTCGCTGCTGTTCTTCGCCGACCGGAGCGGGGTCTGGGCGCTCTACCGGTGGTCGGGCGGGGAGCCCGAGCTGCTGCTGGACCCGGGCAGCGACATGGCCGGGCCGCAGTGGACGTTCGGGGCCAGCCGCTACGCCGAGCTGCCCGACGGCAGGCTGGTGGTGGCCTACGGCCGGGCCGGCGCCGACCGGCTGGCCGTGCTGACCGCCGACGGCCCGCGGGAGCTGGCCACCCGCTACGCCTCCTTCTCCCAGCTGCGGGCCGACGGCAGCGGGGTGGTCTGCGTGGCCGGCGGCCCCACCACCAAGGCCGTGATCGCCCGGGTGGACGTCGATGCCGGCACGGTGGAGGAGCTGCGGCCCGCGCCCCAGGACCTGGACCCGTCCTGGTTCTCCCACCCGGTGCACGTCACGTTCCCGACGAGCGACGACGGTTCGGGGGTCACCGAGGCGCACGCGCTGGTCTACCCGCCGACCAACCCCGAGGCGACCGGCCCGGACGACGAGCTGCCGCCGCTGGTGGTCGTGGTGCACGGCGGCCCCACCGCGGCGGCCTCCCCGGTGCTGACCCTGGGCGTGCAGTACTGGACCTCCCGCGGGTTCGCGGTGGCGGACGTGGACTACCGCGGCTCCACCGGGTACGGCCGCGCCTACCGGGACGCCCTGCAGGGCCGCTGGGGCGTGGCCGACCTGGACGACGTCGCCGCCTGCGCGCGCTGGTTGTCCTCCCCCGCTGCCCCGGCCGAGCTGCGGATCGACCCGGCGCGCGCCGTGATCCGCGGCGGTTCGGCCGGCGGGTACACGACCCTGGCGGCGGTCACGTTCCGTCCCGGGGTCTTCGCCGCCGGGGCCAGCCACTACGGCGTCGCCGACCTGGCGGCACTCGCCGCGGACACGCACTCCTTCGAATCCCGGTACCTGGACGGGCTGGTGGCGCCGTGGCCGGCCGGGCAGGACGTCTACGCCGCCCGCTCCCCGATCCACCACGTGGACCGGCTGGCCACCCCGCTGGCGGTGTTCCAGGGCGCCGAGGACCGGGTGGTCCCGCCCGAGCAGGCCGAGATGCTGGTGGCCGCGCTGCGCGAGCGGGGTGTGCCGCACGCCTACCTGCTGTTCCCCGGTGAGCAGCACGGCTTCCGGCAGGCCGGGAACATCCGGGCCGCGCTGGACGGGGAGCTGTCCTTCTACGCCCAGGTGCTGGGTTTCGCCCTGCCCGAGGCGGAGGGCATCGCACCGATCGAGGTGGTGCGCTGACCGGGGTGCAGCACCGCGTCGGGCGGGTACGGGGAGCTGATGGACACCAGCGCCGGCACGACCGCACCGACGACCGACACCGTGCGCGCCGGGGACGGCACGACGCTCCGCGTGCACCGCTGGGGGGCCGCCGACCGGCCGCCGGTGGTGCTGGTGCACGGCATGGGGCTGTCCAGCGGCTCCTGGGGGCAGGTGCCGGACCTGCTCGTCCTCGCCGGCCACCGGGTGGTGGCCTACGACCTGCGCGGGCACGCCGACAGCGGGCCGGCGGCCACCGGGGACTACCGGCTGGCCACCCACGGTCGCGACCTGGGCGCCGTGCTGGACGCCACGCTCGCCCCCGGGGAGCGCGCGGTGCTGGTAGGGCACAGCCTGGGCGGCGCGATCCTCCTGGCCCACGTGGCCGACGCCGGCACCGGCCGGGTGCAGGCAGCGGTCTTCCCGGGGTCCAGCGGTTCGGTGGTGACGGTGCCCGGCTTCCCGGCGCACCGGCTGCCCGACCGCGCCGAGGAGCTGCTGGCCACCACCTGGCTGGGAATGCTGCAGGGCGGGCTGGCCCTGGCCAAGCGGCTGAGCCCGCTCCGGCCGGTGGTCGACCGGGTCACCCGGTGGACCTCCTTCGCCGAGGGCGCCTCCGACGACGTCGTGCAGCGGGTCGGCCAGGACTTCCTGGGCACCCGGCGGCAGGCCCTGGCCCGCACCATGCTGGGCAGCATCCGGCAGGACGGTTCGGACCTGGCCCCGGCGCTGGACGTGCCTGCTCTGGTCGTGCGCGGCTCGGCGGACCCGGAGGTCAGCGCCGCCGATGCGCACGACCTGCTCTCCGCCCTGCCCGACGGCCTGCTGGTGCAGATCCCCGACGCCGGGCACATCCTGCCGCTGACCCACCCGCAGCTGGTCGCCGACCAGGTCGTCGCATGGGCCCGCCGGAGCTCGGCCCGCTGACCGCAGCCGGTCAGACCTCCAGCACGGTCGGGATGATCATCGGACGGCGGCGGTGGGTGTCGGACACCCAGGTGCCGATCGTCCGGCGGATCACCCGGGACAGCCGGTGGGCGTCCACCGCGCCCTCGGCCAGGGCGCGTCGCAGCGCCGTCTCCACCAGGGCCAGCGCCGGGGCGAAGGCGGCCGGGTCGTCGGAGAACCCGCGGGTGGACAGGTGCAGCGGGCGCACGATGGTCTGCGTGGACAGCTCCACCACGACGGTGACCGCGACGAACCCCTCGTCGCCCAGGATCCGCCGGGCCTGCAGGGACTCCTCCCCGACGTCGCCGACGGTCACCCCGTCCACGTAGACCTCGCCGATCGGTACCCGGCCGACGATCGAGGCCCGGCCGTCCACCAGGTCCACGACCATGCCGTTCTCGGCCAGCAGCACCTGTTGGGCACCCATCCCGGTCTCCGCGGCGAGTGCGGCGTGCGCCCGAAGGTGCCGCCACTCCCCGTGCACCGGCAGCAGGTGCCGGGGCCGGGCAACCCCCAGCAGCGTGCGCAGCTCGCCGGCCGGCGCGTGCCCGGAGACGTGCACCGCCGCGGTCTCCTTGTGCACCACGGTGGCCCCGAGCCGGGACAACCCGTTGATCACCCGGTAGACGGCGGTCTCGTTGCCCGGGACCAGCGAGCTGGCCAGCACGATGGTGTCCCCGGCGGTGATGGTGACCTGGCTGTGCTCGCCCCGGGCCATCCGGCCCAGTGCGGACAGCGGCTCCCCCTGCGAGCCGGTGCTGATCAGCACGACCTGTTCCGGCGGCATCGCGGTCGCCTCGTCCAGGGTGACCATGAGCCCGGGCGCGACGTGCAGCAGCCCGAGGTCGGCGGCCAGCCCCATGTTGCGGACCATCGACCGGCCGACCAGGGCGACCCGGCGGTCGTGCCGGACGGCGCAGTCGAGCACCTGCTGGATCCGGTGCACGTGGCTGGCGAAGCTGGAGACGATCAGCCGCTGCCGGGCCCGGCCGAAGACCGCGTCCAGCACCGGGCCGATGGACCGCTCGCTGGTGACGAACCCGGGGAGCTCGGCGTTGGTCGAATCGCTGAGGAGCAGGTCGATGCCGGCCGCGCCGAGGCGGGCGAAGGCGCCCAGGTCGGTGAGACGGCCGTCCAGCGGGAGCTGATCCATCTTGAAGTCCCCGGTGTGCACCAGGGTGCCGGCCGGGGTGTGCACCGCGACCGCCAGCGCATCGGGGATCGAGTGGTTGACGCAGACGAACTCGGTGTCGAAGACCCCGGCCCGGTGGTGATCGCCGGCGGCGACCTCCACCAGCACCGGGTCGATCCGGTGCTCGCGCAGCTTGGCCGCGACCAGCGCGAGGGTGAACCGCGAACCGATCAGCGGTATGTCGGCCCGCAGCCGCAGGAGGTAGGGCACCGCGCCGATGTGGTCCTCGTGCCCGTGCGTGAGCACCAGCCCGACGATGTCGTCCAGCCGGTCGGCCAGCACGCCGAAGTCGGGCAGGATCAGGTCGACACCGGGCTGCTCGGCCTCCGGGAAGAGCACGCCGCAGTCGATGACCAGCAGCTGCCCGTCGAACTCCAGCACGGCCATGTTGCGGCCGATCTCGCCCAGCCCCCCGACGGGGAGGACCCGCAGCCCGCCCGCCGCGAGCGGCGGCGGCACCGGCAGTCCGAGGTGGTCCTGGGCCGGGCTGGCCGGCTGCGGCCGGGCCGCGGTCACAGCGCGACGCCGCCGGCGGTGAGATCCCGGCGCAGCTGCGCGACCTCCGCATCGGTGGCGTCGATGAGCGGGGGACGGACCGGGCCCGCGGGCAGTCCCTGCAGCCGCAGGGCGGCCTTGACCAGGATCGCGCCCTGGGTGCGGAAGATCCCGGTGTAGACCGGGAGCAGGCTGGTGTTGATCTCCCGGGCCCGGGCCAGGTCCCCGGCCTCCACCGCGGCGATCAGCTCGGCCAGCCGCAGTCCGACGACGTGCCCCACCACGCTGACCACGCCGACCGCGCCCAGCGCGAGCAGCGGCAGGTTCAGCGCGTCCTCGCCGCTGTAGTAGACGAGGTCGCTGCGGGCCATCGTCCAGGCGACCGCGGGCAGGTCACCCTTGGCGTCCTTGACCGCCACGATGTTGCGGTGCTCGGCGGCGCGGACCAGGGTGTCCACCTCGATCGGGATGCCCGAGCGCGGCGGGATGTCGTACAGCATCACCGGCAGGTCGGTGTTGTCCGCCACCGACGTGAAGTGCCGCAGCAGGCCGGACTGCGGGGGCTTGTTGTAGTACGGGGTGACCACCATCAGCGCGTGCGCACCGAGCCGCTCGGCGTCACGGGCCTTCTCGATGGTGTGGGCGGTGTCGTTCGTGCCGACCCCGGCCACCACGACGGCCCGGTCTCCCACCGCGTCCAGCACCACCTCCAGCACCGACCGCTGCTCGGCGTCGGTCACCGTCGGGGACTCCCCCGTGGTGCCGTTCACCACCAGCCCGTCGTGACCTGCCCGGTCGACCAGGTGCGCGGCCAGTTCCTGGGTCCCGGCCAGGTCGACGGTGCCGTCCTCGGTGAAGGGGGTGACCATGGCGGTGAGCACGCGGCCGAAGGGTCGCCGGGGGTCGCGGGCTCCGGTGGCCGGGCCGGGAGTGGACATGGGTCGAACTTACCGATCGACGGCGGCCGGGCCGCGGACCCGGTCCGGCACGCCCGGTGGACCAGGCCCGGGGGCAGGATGAGCTGGTGACGACACCCGCGCAGGTGCGCCCCGGTGACACCGACCCGCCCGCCGGTCCGACGCCCGCGCCGCTGCGCCGGCCGCTGCTGCTCACCGGCCCGCCGGGGGCCGGGGCGTCGTCGGTGGCCACCGCGCTGGCCGGGATGCGGCAGTTGTGCGCCATGGTCGAGGTCGACGGCGTGCGCGCGCTGATCCGGTCCGGCGCGGTGCCCCCCTGGCGGCCCGGCGCCGGGGAGGGCCAGCACCGGCTGGCCGCGGTGCAGGCCTGCCTGCTGGCGTCCTCGTTCGTCGCCGCCGGGGTCGAGGTGGTGCTGGTCGACGTCGTCCGCGAGCCGGTGGTCGCTGTCTACCGGACCTCGGCCGCCCGGCCCTTCGTCGTCGCCCTGCGGGCTCCGCTGGAGCTCAGCCGGGCCCGGGCCCGGGCGACGGGCTCGGGTCTGACCGATCCCGAGCTGGCCGCTCTGCACGCCGAGCACGACCTGGTGCGCGACGTGGACGCCGAGGTCGACGCCGCTGTCGCGCTGCCCGATGTCGTGGCCGAGGTCGAGGCCCGGTGGGCCGCGGCCGGGACGGCGACGCCGAGCCGGTGAGGCCTCAGCCCTCGCTGACGTAGGGGCTGGCGGCGACCTCGGAACCGTCGGCCAGGGTGCTGATCCGGAAGTCGTCGAAGACGTTGCCGGCCACCCGCTGCAGCTCGCGCAGGCACAGCACGGCGAGCTCGCGGATCTCCACGTCGGCGTGCTCGCTGGCCCGCATCGCCACGAAGTGCCGCCAGGCGCGGTAGTTGCCGGTGACCACGATCCGGGTCTCGGTGGCGTTCGGCAGCACGGCACGGGCGGCCTGCCGGGCCTGCTTGCGGCGCAGCGTGGCGTTGGGCACGTCGGCGAAGCGCTTCTCCAGGCCCTCCAGCAGGTCGGTGTAGGCCTTCAGCGAGGCGTCCGCGGCCTCGGTGAACAACCGGTGCAGCTCGGAGTCCTCGGCGATGACGCCCGGCTCGACGAACGCCGCGTCCCGCTCCGGGACGTAGCGCTGGGACAGCTGGCTGTAGGAGAAGTGCCGGTGCCGGATCAGCTCGTGGGTCAGCGAGCGGGAGACGCCGGTCAAGTACATCGACACCGTGCCGTGCTCGAGCACCGACAGGTGACCCACCTCGAGGATGTGCCGCAGGTACCCGGCGTTGGTGGCGGTGGCCGGGTTGGGCTTGGTCCAGGACTGGTAGCAGGCGCGGCCGGCGAACTCGGCGAGCGCCTGCCCACCGTCGACGTCGGTCTCCCACGGCACGTCGGCCGGCGGGGTGAACTGCGTCTGGGCGACGACCTGGACCTTCAGCGGGGCGATGGCGGGCACGGCTGGAGACCCTACGGCGGGCGGCCCGGGGGATCGAGGGTGCACCGGGGTGATCTGTCCCGGCCGGCCACACCCGCCCCAGCCGTCATCATCTCCCCGTGGTGTCCGCCGAGGTGTCCGGCCAACGCGCGGATCCGCTTGCTGCCGCCCTGGCGGTCGCCCGGTCGCTGGGGTTGCCGACCGGCACCCCGCGGGTGCTCTCCGACCGCTACACCCTGGTCGTCCACCTGGCCCCGGCGCCGGTGGTCGCGCGGGTGCCCACCGGCCGGGCGGTGGTCCGGGGAGCCGTCGGGCCGTGGCTGGCCCGCGAGCTGGCCGTCGCCAGGTGGCTGGCAGCGGCCGGGGCTCCGGTGGTGCCGCCCACCGATGCGGTGGCCCCCGGCCCGCACCGTTCCGGGGGGCATCTGGTGTCACTGTGGCGTCACGTCGAGCACGACGCCGACGCGGAGCTGCTGACCGGCACGACCGGGGCCATGCTGGCGGAGCTGCACGGCCTGCTGGCCGGCTGCCCGGTCGACCTCCCCTCCCTGGCCGGCCCGGCGCACGACATCCCCACGCTGCTGCCGCGGTTGACAGGGCGCCTGGATGCCGAGGGCACGGGGCTGCTGCACCGGGCGTGGGAGCGCCTGGCCGACCTCACCCTGGTCTCGTTGCAGCCACTGCACGGAGATGCCCACCCCGGCAACCTGCTGGCCACGGCAGCGGGGCCGGTCTGGACCGACCTGGAGGAGACCTGTCGCGGGCCGCGGGAGTGGGACCTGGCCGGACTGGCCCTCCGGGCGCCCCGGGAACTGGTCGGCTACCCCGGCTCCCCACCGGCGCAGGACCTGCGCCCCTGGCTGCTGCTGCGCCGACTGCAGGTCGCCTGCTGGCTGGCCGCCGGCCCGCCGGTCCCCGGGCTGAGCGGCGTGCAGTCACGGCATCTGCTGGCTACCGCACTAGCCGATCTGGCGGCCGGCCTGGCGCACTGAATCCGGCTGGGTCGCCGGACCTGGTCCGCCTGCGGTGCGATCCACGCGGCCGGGTCCGAGCCGCCTGGACATGACGTCACGATGGTGCCATCGTGATGTCGATACCCGTCCTCGATCGTGGAGGTGACCGCCGTGGATCTGGCCGAGTACGTCGACGCGCTGCGCCGCCACCTGACGGCAGCCGCGGGTGCCGGGGCCGAGCCGGTCCGGGAGACCGCCCGGGTGCTGGCCGAGACCCTGGAACCCGCCGTGCGGCTGGTGCTGACCGATGCGCTGGCCGCGATGGCTGCTGAGCTGACTTCTCGCTGGGACGGCGGCACGGTGGACATCCGGATCCGCGGCGGGGGTCCCGAGGTCGTGATCACCCCGGCCGCACCGGCAGCGGCGCCACCGGCCGACGCGTCCGGCGGCCCGCCCGAGGAGGACGGCGCCGTCTCCCGGATCAGCCTCCGGCTGCCCGAGTCGCTCAAGTCCCGCGCCGAGGCCGCGGCAGCCGACGCCGGTCTCTCGCTGAACAGCTGGCTGGTCCGCGCGGTCGCCACCGGGCTGTCCACTCCCCCGCCCGGCGCGGCAGGCCCGAGCGGGACCCGCCGGATCACCGGTTTCGCGCACAGCTGACCCACCCACCCGCGTCGACCCGGAGGTCATCGTGCCCGTCCGATCGCACACCTTCCCCGCGCCCGGTGCAGCACCGGGCGTCCAGATCCGCAACCCGGCCGGCTCGGTGACCCTGCTCGCGCACCCCGACGTCCACGAGGCACAGGTACGGGTGGAGCCGATGGACCCCGCGGCCGAGGACCTGATGGACCGGGTCACCGTGGACTACCGGCCCGCCGAGCCGGGCGGCGCGGGCGGCCTGCTCCGGGTCCTGGCGCCGGAACCCCGGTTGCTGTCCGCACCGCGGTTCGCGATCACCGTCGACGTACCGGCGGGAGGGACGGCGAGTGTCGTGCTGGCGTCCGCCGACGCCGTCGCGCGGGGGCAGTTCGACACGGTCGACCTCACCGGAGCCAGCGGCGAGCTGACGGTGGAGTCGTGTCGCGGTCTGCAGGTGCGGACCGCGAGCGGAGACCTGCGGGCCACCAGCGTCGACGGGGACCTCGACGTGCACTCGGCGTCGGGCGCGGTGGACCTCGGTGAGGTGACCGGGGTGGCCGCCGTCCGGACCGCGTCGGGGGAGGTTCGGCTGCGTGCCGCCGGAGGTGACGTGCAGGTCGCCACCGCCTCCGGGGACATCACGGTGGGCCGGGTGTCCGCCGGTGACATCCAGCTGCGCACCGCCTCGGGGGACGTCACGGTCGGGGTGGCGCCGGGCAGACGGCTGTGGCTGGACCTGCAGACGGTGACCGGACGGCTGGACTCCGTCCCTGGAGTCCGACGGGCGGGACGCCGCTGGAGACCGGCCCGGGGCAGACGATCCCCCGGCGCTGCGGGTCCGGCTGCAGTCGGTGTCGGGAGACCTGCAGCTGCACCGGGCCGGGTGACCCGGGACGCGGACGGCACGCGATCAACCCAGCGCGCGGCGGACAGCACCAGCCAGGTCACCCCGCTCGGCCACCGCCACCTCGCCCAGCTCCAGCCAGTCGGCCAGGGCCCGCAGCTCGGCGGCCAGCGCGTCGGCCACCGCCGGCGTCGGGTGCTGCGGCTCGCCGTGCGCGGCCTGCACCCGGAGCACGCCCGCGCGGCGGTCGGCCTTCAGGTCCACCCGGGCGACCAGTTCCTCACCCAGCAGGAACGGCAGCACGTAGTAACCGTGCACGCGCTTGTGCGCCGGGGTGTAGATCTCCAGCCGGTAGCGGAACCCGAACAGCCGCTCCACCCGTGGGCGCTCCCAGACGAGGGAGTCGAACGGGGAGAGCAGCGCCCGGGCCCGGGCCCGGCGCGGGCGGCGGGCGCCGGGGTCCAGCCAGGCCGGACGGCCCCAACCGGCGATCTCCACCGGCAGCAGGAGGCCTGCTTCGGACAACTCGGCGATGGCGGTCCGGGTCTCGGCCACCGACAACCGGAAGTAGTCCCGCAGATCGGTCTCGGTGGCGACCCCGAGCGCCCGGGACGCCGTGCTGCACCAGGGTTCGGATGGCGTCGGCGCGCGCCGGGGTGGGCTGGTGCAGGACGGCGGCGGGCAGCACCCGCTCGGTCAGGTCGTAGACCCGCTCGAACCCAGGGGTGCGCCGGCTGGCGGTGAGCGCCCCGACGAAGAACAGGTACTCCAGCGCCGCCTTGCCGGGGTGCCAGTTCCACATCTGGCCGGGCCGCCCCGGCCGTTGCTCCGCCAGCTCACCGGCCCGCAGCGGTCCGGCCTCGCGCACCCGCTCCAGGAGCTCGGCCACATACCCCGGACGCTCCGGCCTGCACCCGGGTCATCGAGCCCCAGGCCTCGTCCGCGACCGCAGCCATCCGCCACCGGAGCAACGGCTGCATCCCGACCGGCAGGTAGGAGGCCTCGTGCGCCCAGTACTCGAACACGTCGTGCCGGCGCCGCGTGCAGGGCGTCCAGCAGCTCCCGCGGATAGCCCCCGAACCGGCTGAACGCCGGCAGGTAGTGCGACCGGGACAGCACGTTGACCGAATCGATCTGCACCACCGCCAGCCGCTGCACCATCGACCGCAGCTGCCGGGTGCCGGCGGTGCCCACCGGACGCTCGTCGGCCAGGCCCTGGGCCGCCAGCGCGATCCGCCGGGCCAGCGACACCGGCAACCTCTCGGCCGGGGGTGGCAGCTGCACAGCTGCGATCCTGCCCCCGCCGTCGGGCAGCTCGCTCCGCCTAGGGTGCTGACGTGCAGCTGACCGGACGAGCCGAGTCATCCGTCCGCCCGGCGATGCCGGCCGACGCCGCAGCGATCACCCGCGTGCAGCGCGTCACCTGGCGCGACGGCCTACCGCTCGCTGCTCCCGGCCGAGGTCCTCGACGACTGGGACGACGACGCGGTCACCGCCACGTGGGCCGCGGCCATCGACGACACCGCCCACCCCGGGGCACGGGGTACTGGTGGCCCGGGAGGGGGCCGAGGAGGTCGGCTTCCTGGCCTACGGGCCTGCCGAGCTGCAGCCGGCGAGGACTCCTCGCCCGAGGGGCCGTCGGCCGAGCTGGACGTCCTGCTGGTCGAGCCGCGCTGGGGACGTCGGGGACACGGCAGCCGGCTGCTGGCCGCCGCGGTCGACGTCCTGGGGACGACGGGGGTCCGCCGGCTGGTGATCTGGGTGCCCGAGGCCGACGTCGTGACGACGGGCTTCCTGGCCTCCGCCGGCTGGGCAGCCGACGGGTGGACCCGCACCCTGGCGGCGGGCACCGGCACCATCCGCCAGCAGCGCTGGCACGTGCTGCTCGGGGACGGGGAGCAGGACCCCGGTCCGGACCCACACGCACCCCACGACCACGACGGGCGGCAGGCGTGAGCTTCGACCGGCTTCCCCGAGCAGGGGCTGGTCTTCTACGAGGGTCTGGAGGCGGACAACAGCAAGTCCTACTGGACCGCGCACAAGGCCGACTACGACGCGTGCGTCCGTACGCCGATGCTGGCGCTGGTGGAGGAGCTGTCCGCCGAGTTCGGCACCGCCGAAACTGTTCCGGCCCTACCGCGACGTCCGGTTCAGCAAGGACAAGACGCCCGTACAAGACGCACCAGGGCGCGGTCCTGCATCCCGAGGGTGCCGGTACCGGCGCCTGGTACGTGCGAGGTCTCCGCCGACGGCCTGCCCGTCGGCGGCGGCAGTTGGCGCATGCAGCCCGACCAGGTCGAGCGCTACCGGCGGGCGGTGGACGACGACCTGCAGGGTCCCCGGCTGGCCGCCGTCGTGGCCGACCTCCGGAGCGCGGGCCTGTCGGTGGACGGGGAGCAGCTCGTGCGCAGCCCCGCGGGGTTACGACGCCGACCATCCCGCGCATGGAGCTGCTGCGGCACAAGTCCATCCACGCCGGCCGGCACTGGACCCCGGAGGACTGGTTGGACAGCCGGGAGGTCCTGGACCGGGTCCGGAAGACCTGGCGGGCCCTGGTGCCCGCTCAACCGATGGCTGGGCGACAACGTGGGCGCCACCACCGCACCCCCGGACCGCCGCCGCTGACCCGACCTCCGCCGATGCACGGCGAGGTCCACGGCGCGCCCCGGCGCCGCCGAGCGTCCGGCGAGTCGCGCCGGCTGCGTGCCGCCGCGACCGGCGGGCCCGGAATGCACGAAACGGGGCCACAGCAGTTGCTGTGACCCCGTTTCGGGAATGGTGTCCGGCGGCGTCCTACTCTCCCACCCGGTCCCCCGGGCAGTACCATCGGCGCTGAGAGGCTTAGCTTCCGGGTTCGGAATGAGACCGGGCGTTTCCCTCTCGCCATGACCGCCGTAACGCTGTGAAAGTTTCCACCCCGCGCACCCCGGTCAAGGGGTGGCGGGGCGGTGTCGAGCACACGGGTGTGTCCGTTCTTTCAGAACCGCACAGTGGACGCGAGACAAGATCTTGGTGTTGCGTGACTGGGTGTGTTGTGGTCAAGTCCTCGGCCTATTAGTACCGGTCAGCTCCACACATTGCTGTGCTTCCACCTCCGGCCTATCAACCCGCTGGTCTGGGCGGGGGCCTTAACCCACAAGGGGTGAGAGACCTCATCTTGAAGCGAGCTTCCCGCTTAGATGCTTTCAGCGGTTATCCCTGCCGAACGTAGCCAACCAGCAGTGCTCCTGGCGGAACAACTGGCACACCAGAGGTTCGTCCGTCCCGGTCCTCTCGTACTAGGGACAGCTCTTCTCAAGTCTCTTACGCGCACGGCGGATAGGGACCGAACTGTCTCACGACGTTCTAAACCCAGCTCGCGTACCGCTTTAATGGGCGAACAGCCCAACCCTTGGGACCTACTCCAGCCCCAGGATGCGACGAGCCGACATCGAGGTGCCAAACCATCCCGTCGATATGGACTCTTGGGGAAGATCAGCCTGTTATCCCCGGGGTACCTTTTATCCGTTGAGCGACACCGCTTCCACATGCCGGTGCCGGGTCACTAGTCCCAGCTTTCGCTCCTGCTCGACCCGTCGGTCTCACAGTCAAGCTCCCTTGTGCACTTGCACTCGACACCTGATTGCCAACCAGGCTGAGGGAACCTTTGGGCGCCTCCGTTACATTTTGGGAGGCAACCGCCCCAGTTAAACTACCCACCTGACACTGTCCCTGATCCGGATCACGGACCGAGGTTAGACATCCAATTCGACCAGAGTGGTATTTCAACGACGACTCCACGAACACTGGCGTGCCCGCTTCACAGTCTCCCACCTATCCTACACAAACCGAACCGAACACCAATATCAAGCTATAGTGAAGGTCCCGGGGTCTTTCCGTCCTGCCGCGCGTAACGAGCATCTTTACTCGTAGTGCAATTTCGCCGAGCCTGTGGTTGAGACAGCTGAGAAGTCGTTACGCCATTCGTGCAGGTCGGAACTTACCCGACAAGGAATTTCGCTACCTTAGGATGGTTATAGTTACCACCGCCGTTTACTGGCGCTTGAGTTCTGAGCTTCGCCCCAAAAGAGCTAACCCGTCCCCTTAACGTTCCAGCACCGGGCAGGCGTCAGTCCGTATACATCGTCTTTCGACTTCGCACGGACCTGTGTTTTTAGTAAACAGTCGCTTCTCACTGGTCTCTGCGGCCACCCACCGCTACCCCGCGCTAGGCGGTTGACAGTCGATGGCCCCCCTTCTCCCGAAGTTACGGGGGCATTTTGCCGAGTTCCTTAACCACAGTTCGCTCGATCGCCTTGGTATTCTCTACCTGACCACCTGAGTTGGTTTGGGGTACGGGCCGCTCAGAGCTCGCTAGAGGCTTTTCTCGGCAGCATAGGATCATCCCATTCGCCTCATTCGGCTATGCGTCAGGCCTCACCCTATGTGTTCGACGGATTTACCTATCGAACGGGCCACACCCTTGCACCGGTACTACCACTCACCGGTAGGACTACCTTCCTGCGTCACCCCATCGCTTGCCTACTACCAGTCCGGGTCCCACGTTCCACCCACACGCCACCGCCCCGAAGGGCAGCGATCACGGGGCTTCAGATGGTTAGCATCGCTGGGTTCAGCCATGGGTCGCTCTTTCGCGGGTACGGGAATATCAACCCGTTGTCCATCGACTACGCCTGTCGGCCTCGCCTTAGGTCCCGACTCACCCTGGGCGGATTAGCCTGGCCCAGGAACCCTTGGTCATCCGGCGGGGGAGTTTCTCACTCCCCTTTCGCTACTCATGCCTGCATTCTCACTCGTGTGGCGTCCACGGCTGGATCACTCCGCCGCTTCCACCGCCACACGACGCTCCCCTACCCATCCACACACCTGGCCACCACGACCGCAGACGAGGAGCAGGCTATTCGCGTGAATGCCATAGCTTCGGCGGTGTGCTTGAGCCCCGCTACATTGTCGGCGCGGAATCACTTGACCAGTGAGCTATTACGCACTCTTTCAAGGGTGGCTGCTTCTAAGCCAACCTCCTGGTTGTCACTGCGACTCCACATCCTTTTCCACTTAGCACACGCTTAGGGGCCTTAGCTGATGATCTGGGCTGTTTCCCTCTCGACTACGAACCTTATCGCCCGCAGTCTCACTGCCACGCTCTCACTTACCGGCATTCGGAGTTTGGTTGATTTCAGTAACCTTGTGGGGCCCCTAGACCATCCAGTGCTCTACCTCCGGCAAGAAACACGTGACGCTGCACCTAAATGCATTTCGGGGAGAACCAGCTATCACCGAGTTTGATTGGCCTTTCACCCCTACCCACAGCTCATCCCCTCCGTTTTCAACCGAAGTGGGTTCGGTCCTCCACGCGGTCTTACCCGCGCTTCAACCTGGCCATGGGTAGATCACTCGGCTTCGGGTCTAGAGCACGCGACTCAGATCGCCCTATTCGGACTCGCTTTCGCTACGGCTACCCCACACGGGTTAACCTCGCCACGTACCGCTAACTCGCAGGCTCATTCTTCAAAAGGCACGCAATCACCCCCACGCACAAAGGCGCATAAGGCTCTCACGGCTTGTAGGCACACGGTTTCAGGTACTATTTCACTCCCCTCCCGGGGTACTTTTCACCTTTCCCTCACGGTACTTGTCCGCTATCGGTCACCAGGGAGTATTTAGGCTTAGCGGGTGGTCCCGCCAGATTCACACCGAATTCCACGAGCTCGGTGCTACTTGGGAGCAGCTCAAGAGAGAGTGCGCGTTTTCGTGTACGGGGCTCTCACCCTCTATGGCGACCCCTTCCAGAGGCCTTCCACTAACGACACACTTTTCTGACTCTCCGCGACCTTCGGCAGAAGATCCAAGAACGTCCCACGACCCCGACATGCACAACGCCTGCCGGCTATCACATGCACACGGTTTAGCCTCATCCGCTTTCGCTCGCCACTACTCACGGAATCACTGTTGTTTTCTCTTCCTGTGGGTACTGAGATGTTTCACTTCCCCACGTTCCCTCCACACGCCCTATATATTCAGGCGCGGGTCACACCACATGACTGGTGCGGGGTTCCCCCATTCGGAAATCCTCGGATCAACGCTCGGTTGACAGCTCCCCGAGGCTTATCGCAGCCTCCTACGTCCTTCATCGGCTCCTGGTGCCAAGGCATCCACCGTGCGCCCTTAACAACTTGACCACACAAACAAACAATCACTACAAGATGCTCGCGTCCACTGTGCAGTTCTCAAAGAACGAACGACCACCCACCCCACACCCACCACCAACACCCGTAAACCAGGCTGATGTGACAGACAGGCAGGCCCCGTCAGAGATCCCGAACCCCCCACTCGAAGGTGGAGAACAGTCCGCTCCCTCAGGACCCAACAGCGTGCCTACGACCTCTCCCCCGCCCCCACGCCCCGTTCCCACCAGCAAGCTGGCTGTACTAGGAGCCGATGACGACCGATCGATCGAACTGGTCAGTGTTCCACCCGTGAGCGACACCCCACACACTCGCAACCACCCCAAGACGGGCAGCCATCACGGCATGGGCGTGACTCTGGACCGGACACCCACAGAGAACTACCCCATGGACACGCCCGGCCAGTGCTCCTTAGAAAGGAGGTGATCCAGCCGCACCTTCCGGTACGGCTACCTTGTTACGACTTCGTCCCAATCGCCGATCCCGCCTTCGACGGCTCCCTCCACAAGGGTTGGGCCACCGGCTTCGGGCGTTACCGACTTTCGTGACGTGACGGGCGGTGTGTACAAGGCCCGGGAACGTATTCACCGCAGCGTTGCTGATCTGCGATTACTAGCGACTCCAACTTCATGGGGTCGAGTTGCAGACCCCAATCCGAACTGAGACCGGCTTTTTGGGATTCGCTCCACCTCGCGGTATCGCAGCCCTTTGTACCGGCCATTGTAGCATGTTTGCAGCCCTAGACATAAGGGGCATGATGATTTGACGTCATCCCCACCTTCCTCCGAGTTGACCCCGGCAGTCTCCCATGAGTCCCCACCATTACGTGCTGGCAACATGGAACGAGGGTTGCGCTCGTTGCGGGACTTAACCCAACATCTCACGACACGAGCTGACGACAACCATGCACCACCTGTGTGCGACCCTTACGGACCCACCATCTCTGGAGGATTTCCGCACATGTCAAGCCTAGGTAAGGTTCTTCGCGTTGCATCGAATTAAGCAACATGCTCCGCCGCTTGTGCGGGCCCCCGTCAATTCCTTTGAGTTTTAGCCTTGCGGCCGTACTCCCCAGGCGGGGCGCTTAATGCGTTAGCTGCGGCACGGAGACCGTGGAATGGCCCCCACACCTAGCGCCCAACGTTTACGGCGTGGACTACCAGGGTATCTAATCCTGTTCGCTCCCCACGCTTTCGCTCCTCAGCGTCAGTTGTTGCCCAGAGACCCGCCTTCGCCACCGGTGTTCCTCCTGATATCTGCGCATTTCACCGCTACACCAGGAATTCCAGTCTCCCCTGCAACACTCAAGTCTGCCCGTATCGACTGCAGACCCGGAGTTGAGCTCCGGGCTTTCACAGCCGACGCGACAAACCGCCTACGAGCTCTTTACGCCCAATAATTCCGGACAACGCTTGCACCCTACGTATTACCGCGGCTGCTGGCACGTAGTTGGCCGGTGCTTCTTCTGCCAGGTACCGTCACTTTCGCTTCGTCCCTGCTGAAAGAGGTTTACAACCCGAAGGCCGTCATCCCTCACGCGGCGTCGCTGCGTCAGGCTTCCGCCCATTGCGCAATATTCCCCACTGCTGCCTCCCGTAGGAGTCTGGGCCGTGTCTCAGTCCCAGTGTGGCCGGTCACCCTCTCAGGCCGGCTACCCGTCGTCGCCTTGGTAGGCCATCACCCCACCAACAAGCTGATAGGCCGCGGGCCCATCCCCAGCCGAAAAACTTTCCACACAACCCCATGCGAGGCCACATGAATATCCGGTATTAGCACCAATTTCTTGGAGTTATCCCAGAGCTGAGGGCAGGTTGCCCACGTGTTACTCACCCGTTCGCCACTAATCCACCAGCAAGCTGGCTTCATCGTTCGACTTGCATGTGTTAAGCACGCCGCCAGCGTTCGTCCTGAGCCAGGATCAAACTCTCCGTAGATGAATTTCGATCCAAGGCCGAGAACCAAGAGTTGGCACTCTCGATATCAATCAACCCAACACCCACCCCACCGAAAACGGAGCATGGGGATCAAACATATGGCACTGACTTTCGGCACGCTGTTGAGTTCTCAAAGAGCGGACGCGCAGGAACTCCGACCTCACGGCCTTCGCTTCCCAGCAGATTGTCCATCTCGGCGTCTCGGGCCCGGCCTCGCGGTCGTCCCCGGCGCAGAGAGAAAGTTACGCCCCCGGCTGCCGGGCCCGTCAAACCCGGGGGGTCCCCGCGGGGCTCCGGAGCGCCCGTCGCCCCGGCGTCCCCGGGACAACGCGCAGGTCAGCCGGTTCCGAGTCCGGTGCCGTCTACGACGCAGGTCACGTCCGGCCGGTGTGTCGCGGCCGGCGTCGTGGCCGGTGACCGGACCCGCTGGGCTCCGCCCTGCCGGGCGGTCAGAGCCCGAGCAGCGAGTCGATGCCGATGGTCAGACCCGGGCGCCGCTGGATCTCGCGGACGGCCAGCAGCACCCCCGGCATGAAGGAGGCCCGGTCGTAGGAGTCGTGCCGCATCGTCAGCGTCTCCCCCTGGGTACCCAGCAGCACCTCCTCGTGCGCGACCAACCCGGCGAGGCGGACCGCGTGCACCGGCACGCCGTCGACGACGGCCCCGCGGGCACCCGGGCAGCGAGGCCTCCGCCTGGGTGGCGTCCGGCGCCGGCGCCACCCCGGCGGCCCGGCGGGCCTCGCCGATCAGCTGGGCGGTCCGGGTAGCGGTGCCCGACGGGGCGTCCACCTTGGCCGGGTGGTGCAGCTCGACGACCTCGACGGAGGAGAAGAACCGGGACGCCTCGGCGGCGAACTTCATCAGCAGCACCGCCCCGATGCCGAAGTTCGGCGCGATGAGCACCCCGAGGTCGGGCTTGGGCGCCAGCCACTCGCGGACGGTGGCGATCTTGGCCTCGTCGAACCCGCTGGTGCCCACCACGCAGTGGATGCCCTGGTCGATGCAGAAGCGGATGTTCTCCATCACCGACTCGGGCCGGGTGAAGTCCACGGCCACCTGGGCGCCGCCGTCGGCCACGTTGAACAGCCACTCGCTGCCCTCGACCATGGCCACGAGCTCGAGGTCCTCGGCCTCGTTCACGGCCCGGCAGACCTCCACGCCCATGCGACCGCGGGCCCCGAGGACGGCGACCGACGTGAGCGGGGCCTCGGGAGCGGGGGTGGTGGAGCTGCTGGTGGTCATGCCCGGCACTCTCACCAACCCCGGACCACCGACGCAACCCCGGCGATCACCGCGGGCGCGGCCCGGTGCGCCAGGCGCCAGGCGAGGAGGCCCAGCAGGACACCGACGACTCGGCCAGCCAGTCCCCCACGGAGGCGTCCCGCTGCACGAGGTCGGTTCCCTGCATCGCCTCGCTGCCCGCGGCGTACAGCACCACCAGGGCAGCGGTGACGGCACGGCCGACCCCGGCCCAGCGCGCGGTGAAGGCCAGCGCGGCGAACAGGACGCCGTGGACGACCTTGTCCAGCCCGCCGGGCCGGCGGCACGTCCCCGGGCGGGGCGAACAGCACTGCCAGGGACACCAGCACCGCGACCACGAACGCACCGCGGGCCAGGGCGCCGTGCTCGGCGAGCCACGCCCTCATGCCGACGAGCCGCTCCAGGTCCTTCTCCCGGTAGGGACCCACCACGGCCAGCGCGGTGGGCCGGGTGAACAGGTCCGCCGCGACCGCCCGCACCTCGCCGGCGCCGACCGCGTCCAGCCGGGCCAGCACCTCGGTCACCGGCAGGTACTCCCCGTAGGACAGCTCGCTCTTGCCCAGCCGGCTCATCCGCGACCCGGTGTCCTCCAGGCCCAGCACCAGACCGCCCTTGAGCTGGCCGATCCCGCGGGCCACCTCCTCGTCGGTGATGCCGTGCGCGGCCGACCTCGCCGAGGGCCTCCCGGACCAGCCGCAGCACCTCGGGCACCCGCTTGGGTGCGCAGCCGGCGTAGACGGAGAACACCCCGGTCCCGGCGTAGTGCGTCAGCGCCGACCCCACGCTGTAGACCAGCCCGCGCTTCTCCCGGATCTCCTGGAACAGCCGGGAGCTCATCCCGCCGCCGACGGCGGCGTCGAGCACGGCGGCCGCGTACCGCGCGTCGTCCAGCCGGCCCAGCCCGACCGATGCCCAGCAGCAGGTGGGTCTGCTCGGTGCGGCGGTGGATCAGCCCGGTGGGCCGGGCCGGCGCGGTGGCGGCCAGCCGTCCTCACCGGCCCGCAGCGGCTCCGGGCCGGGCGTCACCGGCGAGCCGGTCGCCGAAGGCCCGGCGCACCAGCTCCAGGACCTCGCCGTGGTCCACCCGACCGGCGGCCGCGACCACGATGGACGGGGGCGGCGTACCGCCCGCGGTACCAGCCGTCGACGTCGTCCCGGGTCAGGGACTCGATCGACCCGACCGTGCCCAGCACCGACCGGCCCAGCGGGGTGTCCCCGAACAGCGTCTCGGCGAACAGGTCGTGCACGGCGTCGGCCGGCTCGTCGTCGCGCATGGCGATCTCCTCGAGCACCACCGTGCGCTCGGACTCCAGGTCCGGCGCGGTGTTCAGCGCCTCGGTGACCAGGTCACCCAGCAGCGTCACCGCCAGCGGCAGGTCGCTGGCCAGCACGTTGGCGTAGTAGCAGGTGTGCTCCTTGGCGGTGAAGGCGTTCATCTCACCGCCCACCGCGTCCATCGCGGTGGCGATCTCCAGCGCGGTGCGCGGCGCGGGTGCCCTTGAACAGCAGGTGCTCCAGGAAGTGCGAGGACCCGGCCAGCGCCGGGACTCTCGTCCCGGGAGCCCACGCCCGACCCAGATGCCCACCGTGGCCGACAGCACCCCGGGCATCAGCTCGGTGATCACCCGCAGGCCGCCGGGCAGCTCGGTCCGCTCGACCCGACCGCCGAACTCGTCGACGTCGAGGACCTCGGTCTCACCGATGGCGGGCTCCCCGGCGGTCGTCACCGCGACGGCCGCCGGGGCGGGTGCCGTGGAGACCACAGCACCCGCCCCGGGGTCGCTCATGCGTTCGGACAGCGTCGCTGTCCGGTCACTCAGCCGCCGGGTGCGGCTGCCTCGGCGGGCGCCTCGGCAGGGGCCTCGGCACCACCCTCGACGACCGGGACCAGGCTGATCTTGCCGCGGGCGTCGATGTCGGTGATCTCGACCTGCAGCTTGTCGCCGACGTTGGCCACGTCCTCGACCTTGGCGATCCGCTTGCCGTTGCCCAGCTTGCTGATGTGCACCAGGCCGTCGCGACCGGGCAGCAGGGAGACGAAGGCGCCGAAGGCGGTGGTCTTGACGACCGTGCCCAGGAACCGCTCGCCGACCTTGGGCAGCGTCGGGTTGGCGATGGCGTTGATCCGGTCCACCGCGGCCTGGGCCGAGGGGCCGTCGGAGGCGCCGACGTAGATCGTGCCGTCGTCCTCGATGGTGATGTCGGCGCCGGTCTCGTCCTGGATCGCGTTGATCATCTGGCCCTTGGGCCCGATGACCGCACCGATCTTGTCCACCGGGATGCGCACCGTGGTCACCCGCGGGGCGAACGGGCTCATCTCGTCCGGGCCGTCGATGGCCTCGAGCATGACGTCGAGGATGTGCAGCCGGGCCGCGCGGGCCTGGGTCAGCGCACCGGCGAGCACGTCGGAGGGGATCCCGTCGAGCTTGGTGTCCAGCTGCAGGGCCGTCACGAAGTCCTTGGTCCCGGCGACCTTGAAGTCCATGTCACCGAAGGCGTCCTCGGCGCCGAGGATGTCGGTCAGCGCGACGTACTCGGTCTTCCCGTCGACCTCGTCGGAGACCAGGCCCATGGCGATGCCGGCGACCGGGGCACGCAGCGGCACACCGGCGTTGAGCAGCGACAGGGTGGAGGCGCAGACCGAACCCATCGAGGTCGATCCGTTGGAGCCCAGCGCCTCGGACACCTGACGGATCGCGTAGGGGAACTCCTCGCGGTCGGGCAGCACGGGCAGCAGCGCCCGCTCGGCCAGCGCGCCGTGGCCGATCTCGCGCCGCTTGGGCGAGCCCACGCGGCCGGTCTCCCCGGTGGAGTACGGCGGGAAGTTGTAGTTGTGCATGTAGCGCTTGCGGGTCACCGGGTTCAAGCGTGTCCAGCTGCTGCTCCATGCGGAGCATGTTCAGCGTCGTCACGCCCATGATCTGGGTCTCGCCACGCTCGAACAGCGCCGAGCCGTGCACCCGCGGGAGCACCTCGACCTCGGCGGACAGCGGCCGGATGTCGGTGACACCGCGGCCGTCGATGCGGATCTTGTCGCGCAGGATGCGCTGCCGGACGACCTTCTTGGTGACCGCTCGGAAGGCCCCGGAGATCTCCTTCTCCCGGCCGTCGAACTGGCCGGCCAGCGCGGCCTTGACCTCGTCCTTGAGCGCGTCGGTGGCGTCGTCGCGCTCGGCCTTGCCCGGGATGGCCTGGGTGGCGGCCAGCCTCTCGGCGGCGTGCGCCTCGACGGCGGCGTAGACGTCGTCCTGGTAGTCCAGGAAGCGGGGGAAGTGCGCCTCGGGCTTGGCGGCCTTGTCGGCCAGCGCCGACTGCGCGTCGCACAGCGCCTTGATGAACGGCTTGGCGGCCTCCAGGCCCTGGGCCACGACCTCCTCGGTCGGCGCGGTCGCGCCACCGGCGACCAGTGCCACGGTCTTCTCGGTGGCCTCGGCCTCGACCATCATGATCGCCACGTCGCCGTCGGGCAGCACCCGGCCGGCCACCACCATGTCGAAGACGGCGTCCTCGAGCTGGGAGTGGGTCGGGAAGCCGATCCACTGGCCGTCGACGAGGGCCACCCGGGTGGCGCCGACCGGGCCGGAGAACGGCAGGCCGGACAGCTGGGTGGACGCCGAGGCGCCGTTGATTGCCAGCACGTCGTAGAGGTGGTCGGGGTCCAGGGACAGCACCGTGATGACGACCTGGACCTCGTTGCGCAGGCCCTTGGCGAAGGTCGGACGCAGCGGGCGGTCGATCAGCCGGCAGGTGAGGATCGCGTCCTCCGACGGGCGGCCCTCGCGACGGAAGAACGAACCGGGGATCTTCCCGATCGCGTACATCCGCTCCTCGACGTCGACCGTCAGCGGGAAGAAGTCGAACTGCTCCTTGGGCTGGCGGCCGGCCGTGGTTGCCGACAGCAGCGTGGTGTCGCCCATCGTGGCGACGACGGAGCCGGCGGCCTGCCGGGCGAGCCGGCCGGTCTCGAAGGTGATGGTCCGGGAACCGTGGGCCCCGTTGTCGATGACCGCGGAGGCGGTGAAGACGCCGTCCTCGGCGTCGTGGTCGAACGTGTCTGTGCTGGGTGCGGACATCGTGTCCTCTTCCTGCGCCGCATGCGGCGGCGCCCTCTTGGTCGGCGGTGGTGCGCCGGTGGTCCGGGGAGACCGGTCTTCGATCGAAGCCCTCGGGTCGCGCGGTGGGTGGTGCCGGGCACCGGCTGGGCCGTGCCGTCCGCGGCGCCCCGGGGGCCACTACCGAGGACCGGGCCTGTGCTCGCGAGGGGCACGGGGACCGGCCGGCGGGTGGCCGCCTGGGCCCGTGCGGCGGGTGCCGCACGGAAGAGGGGACCGGCCCGGCGGTGCCGGGACGATCCCCTCGACTGGCTAGCGGCGCAGGCCGAGCCGCTCGATGAGCGAGCGGTACCGGTTGATGTCGGTCTTCGCCAGGTAGTTCAGCAGCCGGCGACGCCGGCCGACCAGCAGGAGCAGGCCCCGCCGGCTGTGGTGGTCGTGCTTGTGCATCTTGAGGTGCTCGGTCAGGTCGCTGATCCGTCGGGTCAGCATCGCGACCTGCACCTCGGGGCTGCCGGTGTCCCCCTCGACCGTCGCGTACTCGGTCATGATCTGCTGCTTCGTCGCGCTCTCGAGCGCCATGTGGTGCCTCCTGGGCAGGTCACGTGTGGCCCCCGGTCGGTGTCACGGGGGCAGCATGCACACGCGTCGGTCTCCCGACGCTCGCTCCAGGCTACACGGGGCACCCCTGCGGGCACGCCCGGACGCTCAGGCCAGGCCCAGCACCTGTCGGGTGGCGACCACATCGGCGTCCATCTGCTGGATGAGCGCCTCGACACCGGCGTACTCGGCCATCGGCCGCAGCCGCTCCACGAACTCGACGCCCGACGTGTTCCCCGTACAGGTCCCCCGACCAGTCCAGGCAGAACGCCTCCACGGTGCGCCGGGTGCCCTGGAAGGTGGGATTGGTGCCCACCGAGATGGCCGCCGGGTGCCGGTCCCGGCTCCGCCCCCGCGCGTCGCGGAGCACCAGCGTGCCGGCGTACACGCCGTCGGCCGGGACGGCGGTGA
The DNA here is from genome assembly GCA_963759905.1 of uncultured Actinomycetota bacterium. GTDB lineage: Bacteria > Actinomycetota > Actinomycetes > Mycobacteriales > Geodermatophilaceae > Klenkia. The sequence goes on along the minus strand of CAVXBD010000003.1, from coordinate 784,017 downwards.
ACGGCGCGGACTCCACGTTGGCCGTCGGGTAACCCATCTCGCGCCCCCGCTGGTCACCGCGCACGACGATGCCGTCCACCCGGTGCGGCCGGCCCAGCGCCCGGGCCGCCGAGCGCAGGTCCCCGGCGGCCACGCAGGCCCGGATGTAGGTGGAGGAGATGGTCACCTCGCCGCCGTCGGCGTCGTCGGCCGCCAGGGCCAGCCCCTCGACGGCGAAACCGAACCGCCGGCCCTCCCGGGTCAGCGAGGTGACGTCCCCGGCGGCCCGGTGCCCGTAGCTGAAGTTCTCCCCCACCACGACGGCCGTGGCGTGCAGGTGCTCGACCAGCACGGTGTGCGTGAAGCTCTCCGGGGACAGCCGGCTGAACTCCGGGGTGAAGGGCAGCACGCACATGGCGTCCACCCCCAGCTCGGCCACCAGCTCGGCCTTGCGGTCGGCCGAGGTGAGGATGGCCGGGTGCGACCCCGGCCGGACGACCTCGGCCGGGTGCGGGTCGAAGGTCAGCAGCAGCGCGGGACGGTCCAGCGCCCGGGCCCGGGCCACCGCCGCGCCGATCAGCTGCTGGTGCCCGCGATGCACCCCGTCGTACATGCCGACGGTGACGACCGTGCGCCCCAGATCGCCCGGAGTCGCCTCCAGGCCGCGCCAGCGCCGCACGTCAGCCGGCGGTGACGGTGTGCCGCCAGCCCCGGTCGTCGGGCACCCGGCCGTGCTGGACGTCCAGCAACCGCTCGCGCAGCGCCATGGTCAGCGCGCCGGGGGTGCCGTTCCCGACGGTGAAGTCCCCGGTGCGGGCCTTCACCTCGCCGACCGGGGTGATCACCGCGGCGGTGCCGCAGGCGAAAGTCTCGGTGATGGTGCCGTCGGCCACCCCGGTGCGCCACTCCTCCACCGAGAACCGGCGCTCGGTGACCCGGTGGCCCATCTCCTGCGCCACGGTGATCAACGAGTCCCGGGTGATACCGGGCAGCAGGGTGCCGGTCAGCTCCGGGGTGACCAGCTCCGCGTCCGCCCCGGAACCGAGGACGAAGAACAGGTTCATCCCGCCCATCTCCTCGACGTACTTCTTCTCCACCGCGTCCAGCCAGACGACCTGGTCGCAACCGGCCGCCAGGGCCTGCTCCTGGGCCAGCAGGCTGGCGGCGTAGTTGCCGGCACACTTGACGTCGCCGGTGCCACCGGGGGCCGCCCGGATGTAGTCCTCGGAGAGGTACACCGACACCGGCTGGACCCCGCGTGGGAAGTAGGCACCCGCGGGACTGGCGATGACGATGAACAGGTACTCCGTCGCCGGCCGCACACCCAGGAAGGGCTCCACGGCCAGCTGGTAGGGCCGGATGTAGAGGGTCTGGTCCGGGCCGGTGGGCACCCAGTCGCGGTCGGCGTCCACGAGTGCGTCCACAGCGGTGGCGAATCCCTCGGCGGGCACCGGCGGCATGGCGAGCCGGACCGCGCTGCGGGCCATCCGCGCGGCGTTCTGCTCCGGCCGGAACACCGCGACCGAACCGTCGGGCTGGGCGTAGGCCTTGAGCCCCTCGAAGATCGCCTGCGCGTAGTGCAGCGCGGCGGCGCTGGGGTCCAGCTGCAGCGGGGCGTACCCGGTCAGCTTCGCCTCGGTCCAACCCCGCCCGGCGACGTAGCGGGCGATGACCATGTGGTCGGTGAAGACCTTGCCGAAGCCGGGGTCGGCCAGCAGCTGGGCGCGCTCGGCGGCGGACCGGCGGGGGGCCTCCTCCACCACCAGGGGCACGCCCTCGGTGAAGAACCGGGAGGAGGTGCGGCTGGGGCTGAGCGTGTCGGTCATGGCTCCCACTTGCGTCCGAGGGCGGTCGGTGGACGCTGCGCCCACCGCCGGCCACCCTAGCCGCGACCGCCGGCCCCGAGCGCCGCACACCTACCCTCGGGGGATGCGACCAGGGCCGACACCGTGGGCCGGCCCGTGGTCCCGGCCCGGGGTGCACACCCTCGAGGTCACCCTGCACGGGCACCGGTTCGCCGCCCGGGTCGGCGGTACCCAGGGCCCGGTGCTGCTGCTGCTGCACGGCCTGCTGGGCTCGGGGGCGAACTTCGGCCCGGCGCTGGAGGAGCTCGCCCGCAGCCACCGGGTGGTGGCGCCGGACCTGCTGGGCCACGGCGCCTCGGAGAAGCCGCCCGGTGACTACAGCCTGGGCGCCTTCGCCAGCCAGGCCCGGGACCTGCTGGTGCTGCTGGGGGTGGAGTCCGCGACCGTGGTGGGGCACAGCCTGGGCGGCGGGGTCGCGCTGCAGTTCGCCCACCAGTTCCCGGCCCTGGTGGAACGACTGGTGCTGGTGGACTCCGGCGGGCTGGGCCGCGACGTGACCCCGGCGCTGCGTGCGGTGGCGCTGCCCGGCGCCGAATGGGTGCTCCCGGCGGTCTTCAACCGGTGGACCCGGGCGGCCGGCCGGGAGGTGCTGCGGCCGCTGCAGCGGTGGACCCCGCCGGGCACCGCGCAGGTGGTCAGCGGACTGGACACCCTGGCCGACGCCGATGCCCGGGCGGCCTTCGTCCTCACCGCCCGGGCGGTGCTGGACCGCGGCGGGCAGCGGGTCAGCGCCGCCGACCGGCTCTACCTGACCGACGCCCTCCCGGTGCTGCTGGTCTGGGGCGAGAAGGACACCGTCATCCCGGTCCGGCACGCCCACGACCTGCACGCCCAACTGACCGGCAGCCGGCTGGAGGTCTTCCCGGGCGCCGGGCACTTCCCCCAGGTCGACGACCCGGGCCGGTTCGCCGCGGTGGTCAGCGAGTTCCTGCGCAGCACCGCCGACCAGGTGCGGCCGCCGGCCGAGCGCGCCGACCGCTGGGCGCGGGCGGTGCGGGCCAGCTCGACGGTCGGCTGGAGGGACTAGCGCCCAGCGGCGGGTGCGGCCTGGGCGACGACCTCGAAGGACCACACGCTGGACCCGGTGGCTGCCGGCCCGCCACCTGCACCCCCGCCGGGAGCCCCGGTCGCGCCGGCGTGACCGCGGGCGAAGTCCTGTCCGTGCTGCCAGGCCTGGAAGTCCGCCTCGCTGCGCCAGCGGGTGTAGACGAGGTAGGAGTCGGTGCCCTGCACCGGGCGCAGCAGCTCGAACCACTCGAACCCGTCGGAGGACTCCACCGCCCCGGCCCGGTCGGCGAAGCGCTGCTCCAGCCGCTCCCTGGCGTCGGCGGGCACGGTCAGCACGTTGATCTTCACGACGCTCATGGCCGCCATCCTGCCCGCCATCCCGGGCGCCCCGCCCGCGGGTGACACTGGGCCGGTGATGCAGAACCGGACCGCCGACGTCGGCGTCGCCAAGCTCGACGTCGACCGCGCGGAACGCACCGGCACACCGGAAGTGGTCTTCGCCGCTGGCAAGACCCCGGCCGAGACCGTGGCCTGCCTGGCCGGGCTGCTCGATGCCGGCGCGCCGCTGGCCTGGGCCACCCGTGTCTCCCCCGCCACCGCGGCCGCGGTGCGGTCCCGGTGGGCGCACGCGCACGTCGACGAGGTCGCCGGGGTCGCCTGGGTCGGCACGCCGCCGACCCCGGTCGGCTCCGTACTGGTGCTGACCGCCGGCACGTCCGACGGCGCCGTCGCAGCGGAGGTGGCGGCCACCCTGACCGCCAGCGGGGTCGGCTGCCGGCGGGTCGACGACGTGGGGGTGGCCGGGGTGCACCGGGTGCTGGCGGTGGCCCCGGACCTGGCCGCAGCCGATGCCGTCGTCGTGGTGGCCGGGATGGACGGGGCGCTGCCCAGCGTGGTGGCCGGACTGACCGATCGGCTGGTGGTCGCGGTGCCCACCTCGGTGGGCTACGGCGCCGCGTTCGACGGGCTGGCCGCGCTGCTCACCATGCTGACCGCCTGCGCCCCGGGCGTCCTCGTGGTCAACATCGACAACGGCTTCGGCGCCGGGGTGGCCGCCGCGCGGATCGCCCGGTCAGCTCACCGGTAGGCGGCGGGATCGGCCAGCAGCTCGTTCATCGACCCCGACCGGAAGCCGCGCGGATCCAGTTCGACGGCATCGAATCCGTGCACCGCCGCCAGCAGCTCCGGGCCGATCTCCGGCACCAGCGCGGCGTCGACCTCCACCCGCGCCCGGTCCCCCAGGTCGCGGACCCGCAGGTCGCGCACCGGCAGCCCGGCGTCGGCCAGCGCGTTGCGCAGGGCCACCTCGGCGGCCTCCACCCGGGCAAGCCGGGCCGCGGACACCGGCACCCCGTAGGCGATCCGGCTGGCCAGGCACGCCGCCGCGGGTTTGTCGGCCAGGGACAGCCCCCAGGCCCGCGCCACGGCCCGGACATCGGCCTTGGTCAGCCCCGCGTCGGCCAGCGGGGTGACGGCCCGGCGCTGCGCGGCCGCCCGGATGCCCGGCCGGAACCCGGCCACCAGGTCGTCGGCGTTGGTCCCGGTCGCGATGTGCGCGATGCCCAGCTCGTCGGCCAGCGGTCGCAGGGTGTCCAGCAGCTCGGCCTTGCAGGCGAAGCACCGGTTGCCGGTGTTGGCGACGTAACCCTCCCGGGAGAGCTCGTCGGTGCTGGGCAGCTCGTGCCGGACGCCCAGGCCCGCCGCGAACGCTGCCGCACCGGCCCGCTCCGCGGCCGGTAGCGAGGCCGACAGCGCGGTCGCCGCGATCACCCGGTCGGGGCCCAGCGCGCGGACCGCAGCGGCCAGCACCAGACCGGAGTCGACCCCGCCGGAGAAGGCCACCAGCACACCCGGCAGCACCGCCAACCCGGCGGACAGCACGGCCACCCGATCGGCCAGCTCCTGCGGCAGTCCCTCGCTCATGGCCCGAGGGTGGCACAGCGCTGCGGGCGCCCTCCGGCGCGGCAGTCAGCCCGGGAAGCCGACCGTCACCCGGGCGGTGGGGCCGCTGTCCTCCACCAGCGCCACCAGCCGGCCGGTGGGGTCCACCGCGGCGTGCAGCCCGGGGACGCCGGTGGCCGCCAGCCGCTTGCCGTGCCCCAGGTCGACCGCCTCGGCCGCGGTCACCCGGCGCTCGGGGAAGACGGCGGTCGCCGCGGCGGTCAGCGGGACGAAACCCGGACCCGCTCCGGCCAGCAGCGACGCGGCGGCGTCGGCCACCGGCCGGGCCCGGTCGGTGCCGAAGGGCCCGGACCGGGTTCGCCGCAGCGCGGTGAGGTGCCCGCCCACCGCCAGGGCCGCGCCGGCGTCCCGGGCGATCGCCCGGATGTAGGTGCCGGTGGAGCAGGTCACCGTGACCTCGGCGTCGACGAGCTCCGGGGTGGGCCGGCTGATGCGGTGGACCTGCAGGTCGTGCACGGTGACCGGGCGGGCCGTCAGCTCGAACTCCTCGCCGGCCCGCACCCGGTCGTAGGAACGGACCCCGTCGACCTTGATCGCGCTGACCGCGGAGGGCACCTGCTGCAGCGGCCCGGTCTGCGCCGCCAGCGCCACGCGCACGGCGTCGTCGGTCAGCCCGCCGGCGGGGGCGACGACCAGGACCTCGCCCTCCCGGTCGTCGGTGACCGTGGTCTGCCCGAACCGGATGGTGGCCGCATACGTCTTGTCGTGGCCGGCCAGGTGCCCCAGCAGCCGGGTCGCGGCACCCACCCCCAGCACCAGGATCCCGGTGGCCATCGGGTCCAGCGTGCCGGCGTGGCCCACCTTGCGGACGCCCAGCGCGCGCCGGGCCAGGGCGACGACGTCGTGCGAGGTCATCCCGGGGTCCTTGTCCACCACGAGCAGTCCGGGGGCGACGTCGGCATCGGGGCGGCGGGGGCTCACCGGACCACCGTGACAGATGCCGTCATCCACTTCTCCCCCGCCACCCGGGCCAGCACCGCCACCAGCCGGAGCACGATGAACAGGGTCAGCCCGGTCCACACCCCGGCCAGGCCCCAGCCCAGCGGCCTGGACAGCAGGGACAGCGGGAGGAACCCCAGCAGGGCCGACCCGATGGTCACCGTGCGCAGGTACCCCACGTCGCCGGCGCCCATCAGCACGCCGTCCAGGGCGAACACCACCCCGGCCAGCGGCTGCATCAGGGCCAGGAACCACCAGACCAGCCCAGCCTGGGCCAGCACCGCAGGGTCATCGGTGAACAGCCCGGGCAGCACGGGTCGCAGGGCCAGGAGCACCGCGGCGACCAGCAGACCGGTGCCCAGCCCCCAGCGCACCACCCGGGCCGCGGTGGCCCGGGCGTCGGCCACCCGGCCGGCCCCCAGCGCCTGCCCGACCAGGGTCTGCGCGGCGATCGCGTAGGCGTCCAGCACCAGGGCCAGGAACAGCCACAGTTGCAGCGCGATCTGGTGGGCGCCCAGCTGGGCGGTCCCGGCGCGGGCCACCACGCCGGCTGCGACCACGAAGGCCGCCTGCAGCACGAAGGCGCGCAGCAGCAGGTCCCGGCCGATCACCAGCTGGGTACCCATCGCGGCCGGGCGGGGTCGCCAGCCGACCCCCTCGGCGGCCAGCGACCGGAGGAAGAACGCCGCGGTCACCGCCTGTCCCGCGACGTTGGCCCACGCCGAGCCCACCAGCCCCAGCCCGGCCGGGTACACCAGCAGCGGGTTGAGCAGCAGGCTCACCGTGCTGCCGGCCACCACGAACACGACCGGACGGCGGAGCTCGGCCACCCCGCGCAGCCAGCCGTTGCCGGCCAGCGACACCAGCAGCAGCGGCACGCCCAGGCTGGCCACCCGCAGCCACTGCTCACCGGCCTGGGCCACGGGTCCCGCGCCCCCGGCGAGCACCCGGGTGAGCGGGCCGGCCAGCAGCTGGAAGGCCGCCGTCACCAGCACGCCGAGACCGGCGGCCAGCCAGGTGGCCTGCACGCCCTCCTCGACGGCACCGGCCCGGTCCCCCGCGCCGGCCCGGCGGGCGGCCCGGGCGGTGGTGCCGTAGGCCAGGAAGTTCAGCAGCGCGGCGGCCCAGGCGAGCAGCCCCCCGCCGACCGCCAGCCCGCCCAGCGCCGTGGTCCCCAGGTGCCCGATCACGGCGGTGTCGACCAGCAGGTAGAGCGGTTCGGCCGCCAGCACGACCAGCGCCGGCAGCGCCAGGGAGGGGATGCTGCGTCGGCAGGAACCGGGACTGCGGGAGGAGCTGGTCACAGCAGCTCGCGGATGGCCGCGATGGTCCCCTCCCGGTCGGCGTGGGAGGTGAAGCCGGCCGCCATCCGGTGCCCGCCACCACCCAGCGCGACGGCGACCGCCGCCACGTCGGTGCCGCCGCGCGAGCGCAACGACACCGACCACGTGCCGTCGGCCGCACCCTTGAGCACGCAGGCCACGTCCGCCTCCTGCGCCGACCGGACGACGTCGACCAGCGCCTCGAGCTGGTCGGCCGGCACCCCGTGCGCGGCCGCCTCCGCCACGGTGGCCCAGGTCCACACCAGCCCGGCGCCGGTGCCGGGCTCCAGGACGGCGCGGCCGGTCGCGGCGGCCAGCAGCCCCAGCCAGCCGAAGGGAGCGCTGTCAAACAGCTGCTGGCTGATCCGGGCGTGGTCGATCCCGGTCCCCAGCAGCCGCGCGGCCAGCAGGTGCGTGCCGGGCGTGGTGTTGCCGAAGCGGAAGGACCCGGTGTCGGCGGCCAGCCCGGCGTACAGACAGGTGGCCAGCGTGCGGTCCAGCTCCACGCCCAGGCCGGCGAGCAGGTCGGCCACCAGGACCACGGTGGCCGCCGCGTCGGGGTCGATGAGCCGCACGTCCCCGAAGCCGGGGTTGGAGGCGTGGTGGTCGACGACCACCGAGCGCGGCGCCGCGGCCAGCAGCGGGGCCAGCTCACCCAGCCGCCGGGTGTCTGCGGCGTCCAGGCTGACCACCACGTCGGGATCGGGTGGCACCTGGTGGCTGGGCACCAGGGCCTGCGCCCCGGGCAGCCAAGCCAGCGAGGCGGGCAGCACGAAGGGCGCCGGGAAGGTCGCGGTCACCCGGGCCCCCCGCCGGCGCAGTCCTTCGGCCAGCGCCAGGGTGCTGCCCAGGGCGTCGGCATCGGGCTGCACGTGCCCGGAGAGCACCACGGTGGCGCCCTCGTCGGAAGCCCGGGCCAGGACGGCCACCGCGGCCTCCAGCGCCCCCGCCGGTGTCACGCGCTCAGCTGTCGCCGGGGCCGGGGTCGGCCACCGGCACCTCGTCGGGTTCCTCAGCGCCACCGGCGACGGGGATCGCGGGGCCGCCGTCGGAGGGCTGGTCGGCGGCGATCGACGCGGCGTTGCGGTCGGTGGCGGGGTCGGCGTCCCCGGCCCGACCCTGCCGCCCCCCCGCCGTGGGGTCCGCGTCTCCGGGGGTGCCGGCCTGCTCGCCGGGCACCGTGCGCCCGCCCAGGGTGGATTCGGGCTGGCCCTCCTCCGGGCGGTGCGGGTCGGGGTCGACGGCCTCGGTGCCGAGGTCGTCGCGGTCCGTGGCGCCGGTCACCGGGCGCTCCGCTGGTGCACCGTGTGGGCCTGCAGGTCGTGCTCGTCGTCGTCGGCCGACGGGTCGGCCAGCCGGCTGGTACGGGGCGCGTCGTCCTCCCGGTCGGGGTCGGCCAGCTCGTCCTCGGTCGCCGGCTTCCGGTAGGGATCGGGCTCCCCGGCGTAGGCAGCGCCCTCCCGGGCCCGGGCCAGTTCGGCGTCCGCATGCCGGGCGCGCTCGAGGGCTTCCTCGAGCTCGCGCGCGGTGTCCGGGACGATGTCGGCGATGAACTCCAGGGTCGGGACGAACTTGATCCCGGTCTGCTTGCCGACCGTGGAGCGGAGCACCCCGGTCGCGCTGGCCAGCGCCGCGGCCGAGTCGGCGACCACCTGGGCGTCGCCGTAGACGGTGTAGAAGAGCGTGGCCTCCCGCAGGTCGCTGGTGACCCGCGCGTCGGTGATGGTGACCATCCCCAGCCGCGGGTCCTTGATCTGCATCTCGATCGTGGCGGAGACGATCTGGCGGATGCGTACCGCCAGCCTGCGTGCCCGTGCCGGGTCGGCCATGACTGACTCCTTCTGAGGCGAGACGGGGCTCGTGGCCGAGCCTGGAACGGCCCCGTCGCAGGGTCCCGTCCGGCGCGGAGCGCCGGGCGGGGGGCGACGGGGCCCTTAGTCGGTGTCGCTGATCAGTTGTCGATGGGTCGATACCAGCGTCACCTCGGGACGCTCGGCCAGCAACCGCTCGCAGGCGTCGAGCACATCGGTGATCTGCGCGGCATCACCGGCCACGGTGGCGACCCCGACCTGCACCCGACGGTGCAGGTCGAGGTCGCCGACCTCGGCGGCCGCGACGGCGAAGCGCCGCCGCAGCTCGGCCACGATCGGCCGCACCACGGAGCGCTTCTCCTTCAGGGAGTGCACGTCCCCCAGCAGCAGGTCGGCGATCAGCGACCCGGTGAACACCCCGATCGCCTCCTCACCGACCCGCTACCGCCGAACGTGCTACCGCCGAACGTGCTGGAACGGCCCCGCTACTGTGCCCCGCGCCGAGCTCGCTCGGCGCGGGGCACACGGCGTCCGCTGTCAGTCGCGCGGCTTCTCGCGCAGCTCGAACGTCTCGATCACGTCGTCGACCTTGATGTCGTTGAACGACCCCAGGCCGATACCGCACTCGTAGCCGTCGCGGACCTCGGTCGCGTCGTCCTTGAAGCGGCGCAGCGAGTCCACCGACAGGTTGTCGGCGACCACGGCTCCGTCCCGGATGAGACGCGCCTTGCTGTTGCGCACGATGACACCGCTGCGCACCAGCGAGCCGGCCACGTTGCCGATCTTCGGCACCCGGAAGACCTCGCGGACCTCCGCCGTGCCGAGCTGCACCTCTTCGTAGATCGGCTTGAGCATGCCCTTGAGCGCGGCCTCGATCTCCTCGATGGCCTGGTAGATGACCGAGTAGTACCGGACGTCCACCCCCTCGCGGTTGGCCAGCTCGGTGGCCTGACCCTCGGCCCGGACGTTGAAGCCCAGGACGATGACGTCGTCGGCCAGCGCCAGGTCGATGTCGCTCTTGGTGATGCCGCCGACGCCGCGGTGGATGACCCGCAGCGACAGGTCGTCGCTCACCTCGATCTTCATCAGCGCCTCCTCGAGCGCCTCGACGGTGCCCGAGTTGTCGCCCTTGATGATCAGGTTGAGCTCGCGGCTCTCCTTGAGCGCGGCGTCCAGGTCCTCCAGGCTGATCCGCTTGCGCGCCGAGGCGTTCTGCGCGTTGCGGATCCGGGCCTGACGGCGGTCGGCGATCTGCCGGGCCGTCCGGTCCTCCTCGACGACGAGGAACGTGTCGCCGGCACGGGGCACCGAGGTGAGACCCACGACCTGCACGGGGCGGGCCGGCAGGGCCTCCTTCAGCTTGTTGCCGTGCTCGTCGAGCAACGAGCGCACCCGGCCGTAGGCGTCACCGGCCACGATCGAGTCACCCTGGCGGAGCGTGCCGCGCTGCACCAGCACCGTGGCCACCGGGCCGCGGCCCTTGTCCAGCTTGCCCTCGATGACGACACCCTGGGGGTCCTGCTCGGTGTTGGCCCGCAGGTCCAGGGATGCGTCGGCGGTCAGCAGCACCGCGGCCTCGAGCTCCTCGAGCCCGGTGCGTGCGGTGGCCGAGACGTCGACGAACATCGTCTCGCCGCCGTACTCCTCGGCGACCAGGCCGTACTCGGTGAGCTGCTGGCGGATCTTGGCGGGGTTGGCCCCCTCCTTGTCCACCTTGTTGACCGCGACCACGATCGGCACCTGGGCCGCCTGGGCGTGGTTGAGCGCCTCCACCGTCTGCGGCATGACGCCGTCGTCGGCGGCCACGACCAGCACCACGATGTCGGTGACCTTCGCGCCACGGGCGCGCATCGCGGTGAACGACTCGTGACCGGGGGTGTCGATGAAGGTGATCGGACGGTCGACGCCCTCCAGCTGCGTGACGATCTGGTAGGCGCCGATGTGCTGGGTGATCCCACCGGCCTCCTTCGCCACCACGTTGGTGTTCCGCAGTGCGTCCAGCAGCTTGGTCTTGCCGTGGTCGACGTGACCCATGACGGTGACCACCGGCGGGCGGAAGGCCCAGTCCTCCTCGTCGCCCTCCTCGTCACCGAAGGTGAGGTCGAAGGTCTCGAGCAGCTCGCGGTCCTCGTCCTCGGGGCTGACGACCTGGATGACCCAGTCGATCTCCGCCCCGAGCAGCTGCAGCGTCTCGTCGTTGACCGACTGCGTGGCGGTGACCATCTCGCCCAGGTGGAACAGGGCGGTCACCAGCGCGGCCGGCTGGGCGTTGATCCGCTCGGCGAGGTCGGTCAGCGAGGCACCGCGGGGCAAGCGGACGGTCTGCCCGTTGCCGCGGGGCAGGCTGACGCCACCCATCGAGGGCGCCGCCATGGAGTCGAATTCCTGACGCCGCTGCTTCTTGCTCTTGCGCCCACGGACCGGGCCGCGACCACCGGGGCGCCCGAAGGCACCCGCGGTCCCGGCACCGGAACCACCGCGACCCCGGCCACGGCCACCGCCACCGCGGAAACCGCCGGCCGGAGCGCCGCCGCCACCGCCGCCCCCGCCACCGGGGCGGAAACCGCCACCGGCGCCGCCGGGACCACCGGGGCCGCCACCGGGGCGACCACGACCACCGGGCGCACCTGGGCGACCGCCACCGGCAGCCCGGCCGGGCATCATGCCCGGGCTGGGCCGCTGCGGCATCATGCCCGGGTTGGGACGGGGCCCACCGGGGCCGGCCGCGGGACGCGGGCCACCGGGACCGGCGGCCGGACGCGGGCCACCGGCACCCGGCGCGGGACGCGGGCCACCGGCACCCGGCACCGGGCGCGGACCGCCCTGACCGGGAGCACCCTGGCCGGGTGCACCGGCACCGGGGGCACCGGGCGCGCCGCCGGGGGCATTGCCACCGGGCCGGCCGGCGGCCGGACGGGGGGCGCTGCTGAAGGGATTGTTGCCCGGCCGCGGGGCCGGACGCGGACCAGGCCGGGGAGCGGCACCACCGGGACGCGGAGCGGCCCCCTGGGACGGGGCCTGACCGCCGGCGGGCTGACCCGGGCGCGGGGCGCCGGGACGCGGCGCACCCTGACCCTGGCTGCCCTGACCCTGGCTGCCCTGACCCTGGGTGCCCTGACCCTGGCTGCCCTGACCCGGGCGGGCCTGGGTCGGGGCGCTGGCCGCCGGGGCGACGGGAGCAGCCGGAGCTGCCTGGGCTGCCGGGGCCACCGGAGCGGCGGGCGCGGGGGCCTGCGGCGCCTGACGGGGGCCGGGGCGCGGGCCAGGAGCCGGACGGTCACCGGCCGGAGCCGGGGACACCGCGGCGGGGGCGCTGGGAGCCGCTGCCGCCGGAGCCGGTGCGGCCTGGGCCGCCGGGCTGGGAGCCGCGGGCGCGGCGGGCGCGGCCGGAGCCGGCCGGGGGCCGGGGCGCGGGCCGGGGGTAGGTGCACCGCCGGTGGCGCCGTTGCCGGCGGACCCGTAGGCCTCGCGAAGACGGCGGGCCACGGGGGCCTCGACGGTGGACGATGCGGACTTCACGAACTCGCCCTGCTCCTTGAGCTTGGCGAGTACGGCCTTGCTGTCGACACCGAGCTCTTTAGCGAGCTCGTGTACGCGGGCTTTGCCTGGCACGGGTCTCCTCAGTGGTGAGGCCGGCGGCTTGCCCGCTCGACCTCGTCGTCAGTGGTGCATTGTCGTCTGCTCAGTCATCGAAGCGACTTCACGGGTGGGTCATCCGAAGACGTCCTGCTCTCGACGAGCGGACCGACCGGGTGTCGGTCCGACGGTGGTGCGGGTCTGCTGCGGTGCGGGTCAGGCCGGCGCGGTGTCGGGTGACCCGGCGACGACGTGGCTCTCGAGCAGTCCGGTCTCCAGCGGTGCACTGCGACGCAGCGCGCGCGGGAAGGCCCGGCGCCGATCTGCTGCGCGCAGGCACTCCGGAGTGGGGTGCACCGAGGCCCCCCGACCGGGGAGCCGCCGAGCGGGGTCCGGGGTGAGCCGGGAATCCCGCACGACGACGCGCAGCAGTTCGGTGACCGGAGCGCGTCTCCGGCACCCCACACAGGTGCGGACCGGGATCGGCGTTTCGGCCATCGACGAGTCTAGCGCGCCGACGGGCCGCGGTGTTCCGGCCGGCGGGCCGCGACCGGTCGCGCACCTCCGCGAGCGCTGCCCGCGGGGCCTCCGCGCGCACCTCCGGGCGCACGGCCGGGCAGTCCGCCGGTCTCACCGGCCGGGCGGGGGGCCGACCGCAGCGGGGCCCGGCCGACACCCGGGGACACGGTGTCCTCGGACTCGGGCTGGGCGTCGCTGCGGATGTCGATCCGGCAGCCGGTGAGCCGGGCGGCCAGGCGGGCGTTCTGCCCCTCCTTGCCGATGGCCAGCGACAGCTGGTAGTCCGGCACGACGACCCGCACCGCGCGGGCGGCCGGGTCGACGACGCGGGCACTGGTGACCCGGGCCGGGGACAGCGCCGAGGCCACGAAGGAGGCCTCGTCGTCCGACCAGTCGACGATGTCGATCTTCTCGCCGTGCAGCTCGCTCATCACGTTCCGCACCCGCTGACCCATCGGGCCGATGCAGGAGCCCTTCGCGTTCAACCCCGGGACCGAGGTCCGGACGGCGATCTTGGACCGGTGCCCGGCCTCCCGCGCGACTGCCACGATCTCCACGCTGCCGTCGGCGATCTCGGGGACCTCGAGGGCGAAGAGCTTGCGCACCAGGTTGGGGTGGCTGCGCGAGACGGTGACCTGCGGTCCACGGAAGGTGCGGGCGACCGAGACGACGTAGGCCTTCAGCCGGCTGCCGTGCGGGTACTCCTCACCGGGCACCTGCTCGGACGGGGGCAGGTTGGCCTCGACCTTGCCGATGTCGACCAGGACGGTGCCCTCGTGGTTGCGGCGGTCGTGGGCCTGCACGATGCCGCCGACGACGTCCCCTTCCTTGCCGATGTACTCCCCGAACGTCTGCTCGTGCTCGGCGTCGCGCAACCGCTGCACGATGACCTGCTTGGCCGTGCTGGCCGCGATCCGGCCGAAGTCGGTGGGGGTGTCGTCCCACTCGTGCACCACGGTGCCGTCCGGGCCGAGCTCCTGGGCGAGGACGGCCACCTCACCACTCTTCCGGTCGATCTGCACCCGCACGTGCGCGGCGGCGCCGTCGGCGTGCCGATAGGCAGTGACCAGGGCGCTCTCGATGGCCTGCAACACCGTGTCGGCGGGGATGCCCTTCTCGCGCTCGACCGCCTTCAGGGCGGTCACGTCGATGTTCACTGTTCTCCTCTGTCCTGGGCGCCGTCCGCGGTGCGGCGGTCGCGCTCGTGGTGCTCGTCGTGAGGATCGTCGTGAGGATCGTGGTGAGGGTCGTCGGCCGACTCGTCGGAGGGCTCGTCGGGGGCGCCGTCGTCGAACTCGTCGACGTCGTCGGCGGTGAGCTCCTCGTCGTCGGAATCCTCCGGGCCTTGGGGGCCTTCGGGGCCCTCGTGGACCAGCCCGGCGTCCCGGTGCCCGGCAGGGCGGTTGAACTCCACCTGCACCCACCCGGGACCCAGCTCGGCCCAGCCCAGCGTGCGGTTGCCCGCGGCCCGGCGGACCTGGCCCTTCTTGGCCCCGCCCTTCTCCACCGCCAGGGTCACGCCGTCGTCGTCGACGGTCACCACCCGGCCGATCAGGTCCGCGCCGTCGACGGCGGTGGTGACCAACCGGCCGGTGTTGCGTCGCCAGTGCCGGGGCAGGGTCAGCGGCCGGTCCACGCCGGGGCTGGTCACCTCCAGCACGTAGGCCGACGGGCCCAGGTCACCCTCGCGGGCGTCCAGCAGGTCAGACAGCGCGCGGCTGAGGGCTGCCACGTCGTCCAGGCTGACCCCGCTGTCCCGGTCCACGACGACCCGGACCACCGAGCGGCTGCCGGCCGCGCGCACCACCAGCTCCTCCAGGTCGTACCCGGCAGCGACCACCACCGGCTCGAACCACTCGGTGAGCCGGCTGCCGGCGGTGCTCGCCGCTCGCGGACCGTGCGTGGTGGACACCAGGACTCCTCGGGCTGCGGTCGGGCCGTGCGCTGCGGCCGGTCGGGATGACCCGTGCTCCACCACCGGAGCTGCCGCACAGCGGGGTGGGCAGGGCGGAGCGGTCAGGGTGGCGGGAGGGGACTCGCCGCACCGGAGGGTCCACGGTACCGCTCGGCCGGGGAGGCTGGCGCCGGACCGGACGTGCCCGCCGACACGCCGTCCGGCCCGGGGGCTGCGAGGATGGCGGGGATGTCCGCACCGTCGCCCGTCCCCTGCCCCGGGAGGGCCCCGCTCCACGCTGGCGCAGGTGCGTTCTCCCGGCGCTCGCTGCTGGCTGCGGTCGGCATCGCCCCGGTGGTCCTGACCGTCGGTGGCCTGACCGGATGCACGACCGGTGCTGCCCCCGGGCCCGACGCGATCACCCCCGACCAGGTCGACCGGTTGGCCGGCCAGGTCGAGGTCCAGCAGCGGCTGGTCGATGCCTACGCTGCCGCCTTCACCGTCTCCCCCGAGCTGGCCGCCTCCGCGGCCGGGCTGGCCGACCAGGCCCGCGCCCAGCTGACCCGGTTGCAGGCCGCCGCTCCCTCGGCCGGCACCGATTCCACGGCCACCAGTTCCTCCCCGGCGCCCACCGGCCCGGCCGGTGCCGGTGACCCGGCCGGCGCCCGGGCCGCGCTGCACAGCCAGGTCGACTCGGCGGCCACCTCGCACGCCGCCGCCTGCCTGGACTTCACCGGCGCTCGGGCCGCCCTGCTGGGCAGCATCGCGGCGGGCCTGCGCGGACAGCAGGGGTTGTTGGCATGACCTCGCCCACCAGCGGTCCGAGCGGCCGGGCGAGCGCCGGGCCCGAGGCCGGCTCGGCCCGGGCGGAGGCCGCCGCGCTGCAGGAGGCCCTGGCGGCCGAGCACGTCGCGGTCTGGGGTTACGGCACGGTGGGCGCGGCGCTGGCGGCCGGCTCCCGGGAGGACGTGGTGGCCGCCCAGGAGGCGCACCGCCAGCTGCGCGACCAGGTCGCCGGCCTGCTGCTGGCCCGGGACCAGGAACCGGTGGCCGCGCTGGCCGGTTACGCGCTGCCGTTCCCGGTGCTGTCGGAGGTGGATGCCGCGGTACTGGCCGTGCAGCTGGAGCAGGGCAGCACCACCGCCTGGGTGTGGGTGCTGGACCAGGCCGCGGAGCGCAGCACCCGGGAGCTGGCCGTCGGGGCGGCCGCCGCGTCGGAGGTCCGGGCGGTCGGCTGGCGCACCCGGGCCGGTCAGACCCCGGTCACCACGGCGACGCCGGGACTGCCGGACTGACGGTGCGGGCGGCAGGCGGGTCGACTGCTCAGCTGCCCAGACCGGCCAGGAACGCGTCAGTGACCCCCACCGCCGGGCCGCTGGACTGTCCCGCCTCAACCAGCACCGCGAAGGCGATGTCGCCCTGCGGGCCGCCCAGCTGGTACCCGACGAACCACCCGTGCGACTCCGGTGGCACCTCGCTGCCGAACTCGGCGGTACCGGTCTTGCCGTAGACCTCACCCCGGTCGGCGAGCCCGGTCGCGGTCCCGGTCAGCACGACCTGGCGCATCATCGGCCGGAGCTGGTCCAGCACGGCCTTCTCCGGTCCGGCGGGCGCCGGACCCGCTGGGTCAACGCCCAGCACCTCCACCGGGGCAGCCGGGGTGCCGCCGGCGATCCCGGCGGCGACCAGGGCCAGCTGCGCGGGGCTCATCAGCACCTCGCCCTGGCCGATCGCGTCGGCAGCGGCGGTGGTGCCGGTGCTGGTGGCCGGCACCGCACCGGAGAAGATCCCCACCGGCAGCTGCCAGTCGCTGCCCACCCCGTAGGACGCGGCCGCCGCAGCCAGGGCGCCGCCGGGCAGGGCGTCGGCCTGCTCGATGAAGGTGGTGTTGCAGGACTGGGCGAAGGCCTGGGCGAGCGACACCGTGCCCAGGTCGAACTGGTCCTCGTTCTCGAACTCCCGGCCGTCCACCACGGTGGTGCCCGGGCAGGGCACCGGGGTGTCGGCGGTGAGCGTCCCGGCGGCCAGCAGCGCGGTCGCGGTCATCGTCTTCATGCTCGACCCCGGTGGGAACCGACCGGTCAGCGCGTCGGCCGCGGTGGCCGCCTCGTTGGAGCTCACCGCCAGCAGCTCGCCGGTCCCGGGCCGTACCACGACCAGGTGGGTGGCCAGCGGCTGGCCGGCCACAGCGGCGTCGGCCGCCTCCTGCAGGGCCGGCACCACGGGGGTCTGCACCGGCGTGCCGGGCACCGGGTCGACCCTCGCCACCACCTGGCCGGTGTCCCCGGTGGTCTCGTCCAGGCTGAGCACCGAGACGGTGACGCCGGGCGTGCCGGCGAGCTGCTCCTGGTAGACCCGCTGCAGGCCGGACAGGCCCAGCTGGTCGCCGGCGGCGTACAGCGGCCGGCCGTCGGCCCCGGTCGTCTCGGCCAGCACCTCGGCGGTGGCGTCCCCGACCCGGCCCAGCAGCGCCGCCCCGAAGCGCGCGGACGGGGCCAGCAACCGGGTGGCGGTGGGGAAAACCGCGCCGGGCAGGTCGAAGACCTGGGCCCGGATGGCGTCGAAGTCCGGCCGGCGCAGCGTGATCACCGGGACGAACCGACCGCTGGGAGCGGCCTGCACGTCCGCGGTGATCTCCTCGGCCGGGACCCCGGTCGCCGCCGCGAGTCCGGCGGCCAGCGCCGGCAGGTCGGTCACCCCAGCGGGGTCCACCCCCACGTTCACCACCTCGGTCTCGCGGAAGATCGGGGCGCCGGCGGCGTCGGTGATCGGGGCACGCTCGGGGAGCGTGCGGGTCACCTGCAGGTGCTGCCCGGCGGCCAGCTGGGGGTGCACGATCGTGGGGGTACCCAGCACGGTCCACTGCCCGTCGGCACCGCTGCGGCGCAGGTCCAGCGTGGCGTCGTAGCGCCAGTCCGGGGCGGCCGCCAGGTCCCAGGTCGCTGTCCAGTCCGCGGTGGCGGTGTTCCCCGCACCGTCACCGCCGGCCACCTGGACGTCGCCGAGCTCGGCGGTCAGCGTGGCGTCGGGCAGGTCGGCCGCGGTCTGCTCCAGCAGGGCGCCGGTGGCTGCCGGATCGTCGGTGCGCGCGGCCGCGGACTCCAGCTCGCCGCCGCTCCAGTCGGCCAGGAACGCCCGCGCCTGCGTGCGCACCTGCTGCGCCGGGTCCGCCGAGCTGCAGGCCGCCAGAGCCGGCCCCGCCAGCAGGGCCGTCGTCACCAGCAGGACCGTCCCCCGTCGTCTGCGCACTCCGGCACTGTGGCAGACGGCGGGGACCGTCCCGGGCAGGGACCCGGGGCCTAGAAGAGGATCGAGGAATACCTGCCGGCGTCGGTGAAGCCGACCCGGGCGTAGGCGGCGCGGGCCGCTGCGTTGAAGTCGTTGACGTAGAGGCTGACCACCGGTGCGATGGCGGCCCGGGCGTACTCGACCACCGCGGCCGTGCCGGACTGGCCGATTCCGCGGCCCCGGTGCCGGGGGGCCACCCAGACGCCCTGCACCTGGCAGGCCGAGCGGGAGACGGCCCCGATCTCGGCCTTGAAGATCACCTCGCCGTGCTGGATCCAGGCCAGCGACTGCCCCGCCCGGACGAGCTCGGTGACCCGGGCCCGGTAACCGGCGCCGCCGTCCACCCGCAGCGGGCTGACCCCCACCTCCTCGGTGAACATGGCGATGGCGGCGGGCAGCAGGGTCTCCAGCTGGGTCAGCCGCACCGGCTGCACGCGCGGCTCGGCGGGCACCAGGGGTGGCCCGGCGATGGCCAGCAGCGGCTGGTTCAGCCGCTCGTCCCGCGCCGGACCCCAGTGCGGCCGCAGCCGCTCCCACAGCGGCACCACCGCCGCCGCGGGGCCCACGATGGTGGAGCAGCGCCGGCCGCCGCGCCGGGCCCGGTCGGCGAACGCCCGCGCCGCCTCCTGCTCCGCGCCGGGACGGGCGAAAGGCACCAGGTTGGCCCCGGCCAGGCAGACGGCGTCCAGGTGCCCGGCCGACCCGATCCCCCACAGCGGCGCGCCGAGCGAGGCCACGGCGACCCCGTGGGTCTCGATCCGACCGGCCACCATGCAGGCGGCCACCGGGTCGATGGCCAGCAGCTCACCGACGGCCCGCTCGTCCGTGGCGTCGAGCACCCGGGCGGGAAGCGCGCGCAGCACGGCCGTGGTCCCGACGAGGCGGGTCAGGAGACGCTGACGGTGGGGGGCCCCGACGGCGTGCTGCTGCCACCGTCGAGCTGCTCCTCGGCGATCCGCATCGCCTCCTCGATCAGGGTCTCCACGATCATCGATTCCGGCACGGTCTTGACCACCTGGCCCTTCACGAAGATCTGGCCCTTGCCGTTGCCCGAGGCGACCCCGAGGTCGGCCTCGCGGGCCTCACCCGGCCCGTTGACGACGCAGCCCATGACGGCCACCCGCAGCGGCACCTCCATGCCCTCCAGGCCGGCGGTCACCTCGTCGGCGAGCTTGTAGACGTCGACCTGGGCCCGGCCGCAGGACGGGCAGGACACGATCTCCAGGCCGCGCTGCTTGAGGTTCAGCGACTCCAGGATCTGCAGGCCCACCTTGACCTCCTCGACCGGGGGCGCGGACAGCGAGACCCGGATGGTGTCCCCGATGCCCTGGGACAGCAGCGCCCCGAAGGCCACCGCGGACTTGATGGTGCCCTGGAACTGCGGCCCGGCCTCGGTGACGCCCAGGTGCAGCGGGTAGTCGCACTGCTGGGCCAGCAGCTCGTAGGCCCGCACCATGACCACCGGGTCGTTGTGCTTGACCGAGATCTTGATGTCGCGGAAGTCGTGCTCCTCGAACAGCGAGCACTCCCACAGCGCGGACTCCACCAGCGCCTCCGGGGTGGCCTTGCCGTACTTGGCCAGCAACCGCTTGTCCAGCGAACCGGCGTTGACCCCGATCCGGATCGGGGTGCCGTGCTCCTTGGCGGCCTTGGCGATGTCGCCGACCTTGTCGTCGAACTTCTTGATGTTGCCGGGGTTGACCCGCACGGCGGCGCAACCGGCCTCGATCGCGGCGAACACGTACCGAGGCTGGAAGTGGATGTCGGCGATCACCGGGATCTGGGACTTGGCAGCGATGGCGCGCAGGGCCTCGGCGTCGTCGGTGTCCGGGACGGCGACCCGGACGATCTGGCAGCCCGAGGCGGTCAGCTCGGCGATCTGCTGCAGCGTGGCGTTGATGTCGGCGGTCTTGGTGGTGCACATCGACTGCACGCTGACCGGGGAGTCGCTGCCGACGCCGACGGTGCCGACCTGCAGCTGGCGGGTCTTCCGGCGCGGTGCCAGGACGGGCGGCGGCGGGGTGGGCATGCCCAGAGCGACGGTCACGGGTTCGAGTCTCCCTCTACTGCAGCGTGATGGGGTTGACGATGTCGGCCACCAGGAGCAACCCGGAGAGCGCGATGAACAGTCCGGCCACCAGGTAGGCGACCGGCATCAACCGGGCGATGTCGAAGGGTCCCGGGTCGGGTCGGCCGCGCACCCGGGCGACGGTGCCGCGGGCCTTCTCGTACAGCGCGCCAGCCACGTGCCCGCCGTCCAGCGGGTAGATCGGAACCAGGTTGAACAGGAACAGCACCAGGTTCACGCTGGCCAGCAGGGACAGGAAGAAGCTGAGCTTCTCCAGACCGGTGAAGTTCGTCAGCGCGAACACCTCGCCGGAGATGCGGCCCACCCCGACGATCCCGATCGGCCCGTTGGCGTCCCGCTGGTCGCCCAGGAACGCGGCGCCGACGAGCGCCGGTACGCGCTGCGGGATGCCCAGCAACCGGTCCACGGACTGGCCCACCACGTTGCCGAAGTATGCGGGCATCGCGGTGATCGACTGGCGGGCGAACCCGGGGACCGGGCTGATCCCCAGGTACCCGGCGGTGATGGTCGACTCGGCGGTCTGGTCGGCGTAGACGGTGTTCTCGATCGGGGTGACGGTGACGTCCTGGCGCTGGCCGTCCCGCTCGATGACCAGCGGGAGAGCCCGGTCGGGGTGGCTGCGGATGGCCTCCTGCACGGTGGTCCAGGAGTCCCAGGCGGTGGGCTCCACCGGCTGGCCGTCGATGGCCACGATGGTGTCCCCGGGGCGCAGGCCGGCCTTCGCCGCGGGGCTGGCCACCGGGAGCGCGCAGTCGGCGCTGCCGGCCGTGCAGACCTTCCCGGCGTCCGCCCGGCCGTGACGATCGGGAGCTGGCAAGGGTCCTCGCCGTCGTAGGCGGGGTCTGTGACGCTCTGCGCATTCGCCGGCAGCACGCAGGCCGGCACCTGCCCGACCTGGGTGGTGACACGCTGGTCCCGATGGCGGTCAGCGTCAGGGTGAAGAACAGCACGGCCAGCACCAGGTTGTTCACCGGCCCCGCGGCCATCACGACGACCCGCTGCCACCAGGGCTTGCGGTAGAACACCCGGTCGCCGTCGGTGGGCAGCACGTCGTTGAGCGCCTGGCCCCGCACCTCGGCGATGAAGCTGCGCATCCGGGTGGCGCGCTTGCTCTCGCCCTCTTCGGCCGGCGGGATCATCCCCACGATCCGGATGTACCCGCCCAGCGGGATGGCCTTGACCCCGTACTCGGTCTCCCCCCGGCGGCGGGAGAAGATCGTCGGCCCGAAACCCACCATGAACTGCGGCACGCGCATGCCGAACTTCCGGGCCCAGAAGAAGTGCCCGGCCTCGTGGAAGCCGATCGAGAACAGCAGTCCCGACGAAGAACGCACGATCCCGAGGACGGTCAGGGCGATCCCGCTCAGTTCAGCCTCCGGCGATCGCGCCGCGGGCGTGCTCCCGGGCCCACCTCTCGGCGGCCAGCACGTCCTCGACGCAGGTGGGGACGCCGAGGTCCGGCGCCGCTTCGAGGGTACGCGCGATGATCTGGGTGATCCCCGGGAAGGACAGCCGGCCGGCCGACGAAGGCCGCCACGGCCTCCTCGTTGGCCGCGTTGAACAGCGCCGGGACGACGCCGCCGGCCGCCCCCGCGGCCCGGGCCAGCCCGACGGCGGGAAAGGCCTGGTGGTCCAGCGGGGCGAACTCCCAGCTGCTGGCGGTGCTCCAGTCCAGGGCCGGCTGCACCTCCGGGAGCCGGTCGGGCCAGGCCAGCGCCAGCGCGATCGGCAACCGCATGTCCGGCGGGCTGGCCTGGGCGATCGTGGCACCGTCGACGAAGGTGACCATGGAGTGCACGATCGACTGCGGGTGCACCACCACGTCGATGTCGGCGTAGGGCACGTCGAAGAGCAGGTGGCGCCTCGATCAGCTCCAGCCCCTTGTTGACCAGCGTTGCGGAGTTGATCGTCACCACCGGGCCCATCGCCCAGGTGGGGTGGGCCAGCGCCTGCGCGGGCGTGACGTCGTCCAGCTCGGCGGCCACGCGTCCACGGAACGGGCCGCCGCTGGCGGTGAGCACCAGCCGGGCGACCTCGCCCCGGGCCCCGCCGCGCAGGCACTGGGCCAGCGCGGAGTGCTCGGAGTCCACCGGGATCAGCTGCCCTGGCGCCGCCGCGGCGGTGACCAGCGCGCCCCCGGCGACCAGGGACTCCTTGTTGGCCAGTGCCACGGTCCGGCCGGCGCCCAGCGCGGCCAGCGTCGGCCCCAGCCCGATCGAGCCGGTGATGCCGTTGAGCACCACGTCGGCGGGCCGGGCGGCCAGCTCCTCGGCGGCGCGCGGACCGGCCAGGATCTCCGGCAACCGGTACTGCCCGTGGGCCCACCCGCGCTGCTGCGCGGCGGCGTAGAACGCCAGCTGCAGGTCCTGCGCGGCGGTGGCCCGGGCGACGGCGACGGTGTCGACGCCGAGGGTGAGCGCCTGCTCGGCCAGCAGCGCCACGTGCTGGCCCCCGGCGGCCAGCCCGGTGATCCGCACCCGGTCGGGATTGGCCCGCGCCACCTCGATGGCCTGGGTGCCGATGGACCCGGTGGACCCCAGGACGGTGACCGTACGGGGGCTGCTCATCGGGGGCTCACCGGATCATCACCGGGCCATCCTCGCCGAACCTCGGTGCTGCCGTGTGGCCCGGGTGCGGGCCTGCCATGATGGGACGGTGAGCGCACGCGACCACCTCGGCCAGCAGACCAGCGCGACCGTCGTCGCCCAGCCGGACCGGGAAGAGGCGATCGTCCGCGCCGGCTCCGAGCCGGTGCACGACGCCGAGCGTCCCGAGGACTGGGGCTGGCACGGCACCACCGGGCGCAAGGGCCGCTTCGGCGCGCTGTTCGCCGCGGTCGTGCTGTTCCTCATGCAGTTCACCAACCACGAGGGAAACGTGGAGAACCTCTGGCTGATCGCCATGTCGCTGGGCATCGTGATCATCCTGCTGTGGGACTGGCGTCGCCGGAAGAACGCCTGGCGCTCGGAGTGACCCAGCGGTCCTGATCCCGGTCGCGTGGCTGTAGCGACCAGGCTGCGGGATCCGCGCGGAGCGCGGCGTGCGGGGAGTCGGGTCCTCAGTCGGACTCGGCGCCCAGCGGGACGGTGTCCTCCAGTTGCGGCTGCGGCAGGGCCACCGACGGGATGCCGACCTCCCCGGTGGCCGCGACCCGGGCCAGGTCGGCCGCGGCGAGCTGGCCGCAGGCACCGTCGATGTCCTGGCCGCGGGTGTCCCGCACCGTCGTCGCCACGCCGTGGGAGCGCAGCCGGGCCACGAACTCCTGCTGGGCAGCCGGCGAACTGGCATCCCACTTGCTGCCGGGGGTCGGGTTCAGCGGGATCAGGTTGACGTGTGCCAGGCGGGAAGCCAACCGCCGGCCCAGCAGATCGGCGCGGAACGGCTGGTCGTTGATGTCCCGGATCAGCGCGTACTCGATCGAGTACCGGCGGCCGGTCCGCCGGGCGTAGGCGTCGGCGGCCTCCAGCACCTCGGTCACGTTCCACCGGGTGTTGACCGGGACCAGGGTGTCCCGCAACTCGTCGTCGGGGGCGTGCAGACTCACCGCCAAGGTGACGTTGAGACCTTCCTCGGTGAGCCGGTTGATCGCCGGGACCAGTCCCACCGTGGACACCGTGACCGACCGCTGCCCCAGCCCCAGTCCGTAGGGGGCCGGGGTGAGCAGCGCATCGAGGGTCTTGCGGACCCGGGCGTAGTTGGCCAGCGGCTCGCCCATGCCCATGAAGACCACGTTGGACAGCCGACCCGGGCCGCCCGGGATCTCCCCGGCGGCCATCGCCGCGGCCGCGGCCACCGCCTGGCCGATGATCTCGGCGGCGGACAGGTTGCGGGTCAGCCCACCCTGGCCGGTCGCGCAGAACGGGCAGGCCATGCCGCAGCCGGCCTGGCTGGAGATGCACACGGTGGCCCGGTCCGGATAGCGCATCAGCACGCTCTCCACCAGGGCGCCGTCGTGCAGCCGCCACAGCGTCTTGCGGGTGCGGCCACCGTCCGCGCTCTGGTGGCGCACGACGGTCAGCAACCCGGGTAGCAGGGCCTCGGCCAGGTCGGCCCGTGCGGCTGCTGGCAGGTCGGTCATCTGCGCTGCGTCGGCGACGCCGGCGTAGTAGTGCCGGGCCAGCTGGTCGGCCCGGAACCCCGGCTGACCCAGCTCGGCCACCGCGGCGCGGGCCTGCTCGCGGGTCAGGTCGGCGAGGTGCCGGGGTGGCTTCGCAGCCCGGCGGGGGGCGTCGAAGACCAGGGGCAGGGACACGGGCTCAGCAGTCATGACCGGTCTACTGTCCCACTCCCGGGCGCCCTCCCGCCCGGTGCCGGGGGTGAGATCGCTCCCGTCGGTCAGGTCAGCGGGGGCGCGACGATCCCGGGCAGGCCCGGGGTGGTGGTGGCTGTCGGGGCTGCGGTGAGGTCCGTGACCGGCCCCGTGACGGGGGCGGTGGCGGGGTCCCCACCGAGGTCCGAGTCGAGGTCGACCGCGGTGTTCCCGGTGGGTCGGGCCGTGTGGGTGGCCGTGGGGTCCATCGTCGGGGTGGCCGTGGGGTCCACCGTCGGGGTGGCCGTGGGGTCCACCGTCGGGGTAGCGGTGGGATGGGTCGTCGGGGTGGCGGTGGGCTGCACGGGCGCGGGGGGGCCGGGGTCGACCGTGGGCGCGGCGACGACGCCGGGGTCGGGGGGAGCCGCGACGAGCGGGGTCGATCCGGTCGGGGCCGTTCCCGGCCCGGGCACGGTCACCGGACCCGGCACGTCCCCACCCGGCGACGGCGCGGGGACCGCGACGGCGGCCACCCCGGCCGAGCCGGCAGCGCGCCGAGGTGACGCCGACCGGGGACCTGGCGCGTCGACGGGGTTGCCGAGCACGCCGCTGCCCGGCACCGGCGACCCGGTCCGGGGCTCGGCGGACGCCGGCGCGGTGGTGCCGGGAGCCCCGACCGGTGCCGCGGCCAGCGGCACGGCCCCCGGCGGGGTCGCCACGGGCGTGGCACCCTGCGCAGCGGCCGGACGGGAGTGCGCACCGGTGACGGCCGGGGCGAGCAGCAGACCGAGGACGACGACGGTCGCGGCCAGCACGGCCGCCAGGACCCGACGGGCCAGGCTCGTCCGTGGCTCGGGCGGAGGGGTGCGGACCGGTGGTGGGGTAAGCGCCGGTGGCGGGACGGCGGGCGCGGGCCGGTCCCCGCAGGCCCAGTCCGGCAGCCAGGAGGAGTCCCACTCCGCGTCCGTCCCACCGGGCGCGCTGCGCCGCACGTCCATCGTGGTCCCCTCCCCCGGGGCCACCGGCCGGGTCGCCCGCGGCGACCAGCACCGGTGGCCGCCCGGCGCCCATGCTGCCGGGCCGGACGCCGCCCATCGCGCAGGCGCGACGACGCACCGTTCAAACCTGATTACCCGGTGTCGTCAACAGGCCGCTCGCCGGGGACGTCGGAGCGGTCTGGCAGGGTCAGCCGCATGGCCGGCGAGACGGATGCAGCGGGGCCGACCGAGTGGGGCGCGGTGGTCGGCGTCGGGCCCTGGCCGGGCGACGTGCCCGAGGATCCCCGGCTCGATCCGGAACTGCTGGCGCGACGGGCGACCGCCGCAACGTGGTGGACCGCTACCGGTACTGGACCGTGCGAGGCGATCGTCGCCGACCTGGACGCCCGCCGGCACCCCTTCCACGTGGCGATCGAGAACTGGCAGCACGACTTCAACATCGGCACCGTCGTGCGGACCGCCAACGCGTTCCTGGCCGCGGAGGTGCACATCGTGGGGCGGCGACGCTGGAACCGCCGGGGCGCGATGGTCACCGACAGGTACCAGCACCTCCGCCATCACGCCGACGTGGCCGCGCTCGCCGGGCATGCGGCCGGGCAGGGCCTGGCGCTGGTCGCGATGGACAACGGTCCCGGATCTGTCCCGCTGGAGACCACCCGGCTGCCGCGGGACTGCGTGCTGCTGTTCGGCCAGGAGGGCCCCGGGCTGACCGATGCGGCCCGAGCGGCGGCCGAGGTCACCGTGTCGATCGCCCAGTTCGGCTCGACCCGCTCGGTCAACGCCGGGGTGGCCGCCGGGATCGCCATGCACGCCTGGATCCGCGAGCACGCCGTGCTCCCCGGGGGTGGCTGACGGCGCCGGCGCGCCCCGCGGCGGCCGGCGCGGCACCGGGTAGACAGGACCGCGTGCTGCTCCACCTGATCACCCCGGCCGGCTGGATCATCGCGCTCCGGGCCGGCGCGGTGACGCCGGCGGCCCCGGTGGGGTTCGTGCACCTGTCCACCCCCGAGCAGGTGCACCTGCCGGCACAGCGGCTGTTCGCCGACACCGACGACCTGCTGGTGCTGCTGGTGGACACCGACCGGCTCACCGACGAGGTCCGCTGGGAGCCAGGCGCACCGGGTGACCCCGAGAGCATGCACTTCCCGCACCTGTACGGCCCGCTGCCGACCGCTGCGGTGACCCGGGCGCTGCCCTGGCCCCGCCCGCGCGGGGCCGGCGACCTGCCGATCGCCTAGGTCGGGACGATCGCCGTCAGCAGCAGGTAGGCCACCACGGCCGAGGGCAGCAGCGAGTCCATCCGGTCCATCAGCCCGCCGTGGCCGGGCAGCAGGGTGCCCATGTCCTTGATGGCCAGGTCCCGCTTGAGCAGCGACTCCCCCAGGTCTCCCACCGTGGCAGTCACCGCGATGGCCGCCCCGAACAGCACCCCACCCCACCAGGGACCGTGGAAGGTCAGGGTGACCAGCAGCACCCCGGCCAGCACGCAGGCCGCCACCGAACCGGCCATGCCCTCCCAGGACTTCTTGGGGCTGACCGACGGGGCCATCGGGTGCTTGCCGAACAGCACACCGGCCGCGAACCCGCCCACGTCGCTGCAGACCACCGTGACGACGAAGGCCAGCACCCGGGCCGCACCGTCGTCGGGAACCAGCAGCAGCACCGCGAACCCGGCCAGCAGGGGTACGTAGAGCGCCACCAGCACGGCCGCGGAGGTGTCCCGCAGGTACCCCACCGGGCCGTCACCCAGCCGCCAGAGCAGCACCGCGAAGACGGTGAGCAGGAAGGCCACCACCAGTCCTGACGGGCCCCGGGTCCAGGCCAGCACGACCATCAGCAGCGCACCGACCAGCACCGGGGGCAGCGGCGGGCGGTGGCCGCCCTTGTCCAGGGCACGGGTGAGTTCGGTGACGCTCACCAGCACGGCAACGGCGAGCACAACCAGGAACGACGGGCGGTAGAGCAGCAGGGTCAGCAGCACGGTGGCACCCAGGCCCGCGCCCACGCCGATCGCGGCCACCATGTCCCGCCCGGCGCGACCTCCGCGCGCCGGCCCGGAGGGGGTGTCCTCGGGCGCGGCGCCGGTGACCTCGGCACCCGGCGCACCAGGGATGGCGGTCAGCGGGGGGTCAGCGGGCTCGGCCGGGCGGCGGGGGGCCGGCGGGGGGACCTCCGGGAGCTCGACGGTGGCCGGGGCCTCCCGGGGTTCGTACCCGGGCCGGTCCACTGCCGGCAACGGGCCGGTGTCCCCGGGCTCGGCATACCCGGTCCGACGACCACCACCCGGCACCCGGCGGCCGGGGGCCGGGGTGGGGTCGGGGGTCGCGGACGGGGTGACGGGCATGGCGGTGTCCCTGGGTGCCGGTCGACTCAGACGTCGAGGAGTTCGGTTTCCTTGTTCTTCATCGCCTCGTCGATCCCGGCGACGTGGGCGGCGGTGAGGTCGTCGAGCTCCTTCTCCGCGCGGCGCACGTCGTCCTCGCCGGCCTCGCCGTCCTTGTTGATGCGGTCGAGCTCCTCCTTGGCCCGGCGGCGCACGTTCCGGATGGCCACCTTGGCGTCCTCGCCCTTGGAGCGGGCGATCTTCACCAGTTCGCGCCTGCGCTCCTCGGTCAGCTGGGGGAACACCACCCGGATCAGCTGCCCGTCATTGGTGGGGTTCACCCCGAGGTCGGAGTTGCGCACGGCCTTCTCGATGGCCTGCAGCTGGCCGGCGTCGTAGGGCTTGATGACCGCCATCCGCGCCTCTGGCACGGTGATGGAGGCCATCTGCGGGACCGGCGTCGGCGCCCCGTAGTACTCCACGATGATCTTGTTGAACATCGACGGGGCCGCGCGGCCGGTGCGCACCGAGCCCAGGTCCTCGCGGGCGACCGACAAGGCCTTGTCCATCCGCTCCTCGGCGTCGAGCAGGGTGTCGTCGATCACGTGTGTCTCCTCCAGTGGTCCGACGGGGCCGGACCGGTGCAGCGGGCGGGTCGGGTCAGCGGGTGGGTCCCGCGGGTCAGGCGGGCCGGCTGATCAACGTGCCGATCCTCTCACCTGCGACCGCGCGGGCGATGTTGCCGTCGCGGAGCAGGTTGAACACGACGATCGGCATCCGGTTGTCCATGCACAGGCTGATGGCGGTGGCGTCGGCGACGGCCAGCTCGTCGGTGAGCACCGTGGCGTAGTCCAGGTCGGTGTACATCGTGGCGCCGGGCGTGGTCCGCGGGTCGGCGTCGTAGACCCCGTCCACCCCGTTCTTGGCCATCAGCAGCACCTGGCACTCGATCTCGAGCGCGCGCTGGGCTGCGACGGTGTCGGTGGAGAAGTACGGCATGCCGGCGCCGGCGCCGAAGATGACCAGCCGGCCCTTCTCCAGGTGCCGCATGGCCTTGCGCGGGATGTAGGGCTCGGCGACCTGACCCATCGTGATCGCCGTCTGCACCCGCGTCTCGATGCCGGCCTTCTCGCAGAAGTCCTGCAGGGCCAGGCAGTTCATCACCGTGCCCAGCATCCCCATGTAGTCGGCGTGCCCGCGGTCCATGCCGGCCTGGGAGAGCTCGGCCCCGCGGAAGAAGTTGCCCCCGCCGACCACGATGGCGACCTGGGTGCCCCGGTCGACGACGGTCTTCAGCTGGTCGGCGATGTCCCGCACGATGACCGGGTCGACCCCGACGTTGCCGCCACCGAAGGCCTCACCGGACAGCTTCAGCAGGACGCGGTCGTAGCCGCTGGCATCGGCCGCCCGGAAGGCGGTGGGTGCCGAGAGCGGCGGGGTCTGCGTCACGAGGGTCCTCATCTGTCGGGCTGGCCGGGAACGCTGTCGGGCGTCTGGACGATCCTGCCGCACGCCGCTGACGCGGCAGGGGGCGGACAGGCCACCGGCCCCGCCCCTCGATGGAGGAACAGGGCCGATGGTGAGGTGCTCAGGCCTCGTCCCCGGGGACCCGCGGCGCGCGATGCGTGTCGTGGGGAGGGACGAGGCCCTCGTTCAGGCCTGGCCGACCTCGAAGCGGGCGAACCGGTCGACGGTCAGCCCGGCCTCGTCGATGACCTGCTTGACGGTGCGCTTGGGCTCGGTGATGGAGGGCTGCTCGAGCAGCACGAAGTCCTTGTAGAAGGAGTTGACCCGCCCCTCGACGATCTTGGTGATCGCCTGCTCGGGCTTGCCCTCCTCCTTCGCGGTCTGCTCGGCCACCCGACGCTCGGTCTCGACCGTCTCGGCCGGGACCTCGTCGCGGGTGAGGAACCGCGGGCGGGCGGCGGCGATGTGCATCGCCAGCGACCGGGCGGCCTCCTCGGAACCGGCCGAGTACTGCACCGCGACGCCGATCGCCGGGGGCAGGTCGGTGGCCCGCTTGTGCAGGTAGGTCGCGGTCGGGCCGGCGAAGATCGCGAAGCGGGAGAGCACGAGCTTCTCGCCGATCCGGGCCGACTCGGCCTCGATGACGTCGGCCACGGTCGAGCCCTCCATCGGGCTCGCCAGCAGGGCCGGCACGTCGGCCGGCTGCGCGGCCACGACGACGTCCAGCAGGCGCTCGGCCAGCGCGGCGAAGTCCTTGTTCTTGGCCACGAAGTCGGTCTCGCAGTCCAGCTCGAGGAGCACGCCCTCACGGCTGACGACCAGGCCGTTGGTGGTGGAGCGCTCCAGGCGCTTGCCCACGTCCTTGGCGCCCTTGACGCGGAGGATCTCGATGGCCTTGTCGTACTCGCCGTCGGCCTCGGTGAGGGCCTTCTTGCAGTCCATCATGCCGGCGCCGGTGGCGTCCCGGAGACGCTTGACGTCGGCAGCGGTGAAGTCAGGCATGTCTCTTCCTTCTTCTGGTGTGGAGCAGGGGTGAGGCGGACGTGCCGAGGCGCCGCCCCCCGGGCCCGGTGGGCCTGGGGGACGGCGCCGTCGGGTCAGGCCTGCGGGGTGCCGTCGGTCGCGATGACCTCGGCGGCGGGCTCGCCGGCGTTCGGGGCCTGCTCGGCCTCGGTGACGACGGGGGCCGGCTCGGCGACAGGAGCGTCAGCCGGGGCGGCGGCCTCGGCGGGAGCAGCGGCCTCGGCGGGAGCAGCGGCCTCGGCCGGGACCGAGCTGTCGGCCGGCGCCGCGGCGTCGCCGCCCTGGCCACCGGTGAGCAGCTCCTTCTCCCAGTCGGCCAGCGGCTCGGCGGCCGGCGCCTGCGCGCCGTCCTCGCCGCGACCGGCGTTGGCCTGCGCGGCCGAGCGGGCCATCAGGCCCTCGGCGACGGCGTCGGCGATCACCCGGGTCAGCAGGGCGGCGCTGCGGATGGCGTCGTCGTTGCCCGGGATCTTGTAGTCGACCTCGTCGGGGTCGCAGTTGGTGTCCAGGATCGCGACGACGGGGATGCCCAGCTTGCGGGCCTCGCCGACGGCGATGTGCTCCTTCTTGGTGTCCACGACCCAGACCGCGCTGGGGACCTTCTTCATGTCCCGGATACCGCCGAGCGAGCGCTCCAGCTTGGCCTTCTCCCGGGAGAGCAGCAGCTGCTCCTTCTTGGAGAGGCTGACCAGGGCGCCGGTCTGCTGCAGGTCCTCGAGCTCCTTGAGCCGCTCGAGCCGCTTGTAGACGGTCTGGAAGTTGGTGAGCATGCCGCCCAGCCAGCGCTGGTTGACGTAGGGCATCCCGACCCGGGTCGCCTGCTCGGCGATGACCTCCTGGGCCTGGCGCTTGGTCCCGATGAACATGATCGAGCCACCGTGGGCCACGGTCTGCTTCACGAACTCGTAGGCCTGGTCGATGTAGCCCAGCGTCTGCTGGATGTCGATGATGTAGATGCCGTTGCGCTCGGTGAAGATGAAGCGCTTCATCTTCGGGTTCCAGCGCCGGGTCTGGTGCCCGAAGTGGACCCCGCTGTCGAGCAGGTTCTTCATGCTGACGACTGCCACGTACACAGCCTCTCTGTGTGCACGCGCGGGTCCGGCCCACAGGCCGGAGCGACCGCGCTCCTCGGTTGTCGCGGGCACCGGGTGGTGCACCGCCCTGGCGTCCCGACGGGCCACTCCCCCGCCGAACGGGACCGAGGTGGCAGCCGCCCCACCGCAGTGGCGGTGGGAGGGGGACGCGCGAAGTCGACCGGCCCGGAGGCCGGTCGCACGGGCGAGCATACGCCCTCCCCGGCGGCACCCCCGCCGGTGCTCCACAGCCGGGGCCCTCGTCCACACCAGCCGCGCCCGGGCGCCGCCTGCCCGGTGGCGCCGCCAAGGTGACCCCATGCGGACCGCTGCCCCGACCGTCCCCGATCCGCGACCGGCGACCGGGGGGTGCCTCGGGCGGTCGGTACTGGTGGTGGTGCTGGTGGTGCTCGGCGGGGTGGTCCCCGGACTGCTGGTGGGACTCGCCCCGGCCAGTGCCCAACCCGGGAGCAGTGCCCAACCCGGGAGCACGACCGCCCCGATCGGGCTGTTCGGCTGGCCGCTGCCCGGTACGCCGGCGGTGACCCGGCCCTTCGATCCCACGGTGACCACCTACGGGCCGGGCCACCGGGGGGTCGACCTGGCCGGCGGGCCGGGGGGCATCGTGCTGGCCGCCGGGCCCGGGGTGGTGGCGTTCGCCGGGATGGTGGCCGGCCGGCCGGTGCTCAGCATCGATCACCCCGGCGGGCTGCGCACCACCTACGAACCGGTCGAGCCGCTGGTCGCCGCGGGCCAGCAGGTCGTGCGCGGCTCGACACTGGGCACGCTGCTCGGCGGCCACGCCGGCTGCCCGGTGCAGGCGTGCCTGCACTGGGGGTTGCGCCGCGGCGAGGGGTTGCACCGTGGCGAGACCTACCTGGATCCGCTGTCCCTGCCGCGGGCACCGCGGGTGCGGTTGCTGCCATGGCCCGCCGGGTTCACCGCCCAGCGTGCACCGTCGTCGTGACCGCGGCCCCGGCCTGCGGTTCGCTGTCCTGCCCCCGGTCACGCCGACGTCCCTCCCAGCTGAACCGCCAGGCCACGACGGCCACGCCGACCGCGGTCCACGCCGAGCAGCACGGCGAGGTGGCCCAGCTGCAGTCCGGCCCCGACGACGTCCGGCGGCGCGGCCGCGCGGGTCATCGCGGCCACCGCGTGGCGCAGCGGGAAGAACCAGGAGACGCGATCGAGGACCGGCGGCAGCTCGGCGCCGATCAGGAAGATGTCGGAGACGAAGGCCAGCGGCAGCAGGGTCCCCAGCGCTGATCCCGATGACGCTCTCCGCCGACCGGCACCAGCGACACCACCGCCAGACCGAGCGCGGCGAAGCAGGCGACCGCCACCAGCAGGGTCAGCAGCACCGCCCACCAGCGGCTGGGGACCGCCACCCCGAACAGCACGCCGGCAACCAGGTAGCTGCCCAGCAGGGTCAGCAGCGCGACCCAGACAGCCCCGACCACCCGACCCAGCAGCATGATCGGCAGCGGCAGCGGGGTGCCGTGCTCGCGCTTGAGCACCTTCCGCGCGCGAGCCCGCGCGACCGCTTCCGGCATGTTGACGTAGCAGGTGACCGCCGCGCCGTAGGTGGCCATCGTCGCGGCGAAGAACGCCGCCAGCTGCCGGCCGTCGGACAACGCGCCGTCGCCGCCGCCGTTCATCGCCGGGATGATCACGACCAGGATCACCGGGAAGGCCACCGCGAAGAAGACGGCCGACGCATCCCGCCACAGGACGGCGTTGGCGTGCGCGACCTGGTCGCGCAGCAGGGCGAGGACGCCGGGACCCGCCGGTGCGCCGCGGCGTGCGTCGCCGGCCCCGGACCGTCGTCCCGGGTCGCGGGCCGCGTGAGGTGCCCCGCTCCCGCGCGCCGGCGCAGCAGCACCGTGGCGACGACGGCGCCGCGCGATCCCCCAGGCGGCGATCACGGCGAGGTGGTCGGCGGCGAACCCGTTGCCGGACAGGAACGGGTTGAAGGCGTCGCCGAGCGCGTTGACCAGGTGCTTGAGCGGGAAGACCCAGCCGAGGGTGCTCATCCAGCGCGGGATCTCCCCACCGAAGGCGAAGATGTCCGAGACGAACGCGATCGGGAAGACCATCGCCGTTGGTCATGGCCTGCGCCACCTGCGGCGTCGAGGCGAGGACGGCGACCGCGAGGCCCAGAGCGGCGAACGCCAGCGAGGCCACGACCAGGGTCACGAGGACCACCGAGCCAGGGTCCGCCCGATGATCTGGACGTCGTAGCCGACGACCCCCACGCCGAGGATCAGCAGGGTCGACGACGCAGGCCGAGCAGCAGGGCCGCCCCCATCCGGCCGCCGAGCACCGCCCACCGCGGCAGCGGTGTGCCGTTCTGCCGCTTGAGCACGCCCGCTCACCCGGGCCTCGGCGAGACCCGGTGGCCAGGAAGGAGAAGCAGGACATCACCACGCCGAACGAGGCGAAGGCCGGCGCCAGGAACTGGGCGACCCGGATCGCCGGACGCGCGCGTCGATCGTCTCGTTCCCGACCACGGCGGCGACCAGCACGAAGAAGACCAGCGGGAAGGCGATGCCGAGGATCAGCACGATCGGGCTGCGCCGCAGGGCCGCCAGCTCGTGCCGGACCTGGCGCGCCAGCATGCCCAGGTCGCGGTTCATCCGGCCACCTGCGACGTGGCGGGCTCGCTGCGGCCCGCCCCGACCAGGTCCAGGTAGACGTCCTCCAGGCTGGGCCGGGCCAGGGTCAGGCCCTCGAGGTCGACACCCCGCTCCAGCGCCCAGGTGGTCAGGGCGTGCACGTCGGTGGTCGCGTGCCGGGTGCGGACCTCGGCGATCGTCCCGGCCAGCCGGACGCCGTCCCCGACGCGCGGGCAGGTCGGAGACGCTCGCCCCGTCGGGCAGGCGGAAGGAGACGACGGTGGCCGCGCCCGCACTCGCCGCCAGCTGCTCGGGCGTCCCCTGGGCGATCACCCGGCCGTGGTCGATCACCACGACCCGGTCGGCGAGGTGCTGCGGCCTCGTCCAGGTAGTGGGTGGTGAGCAGGATGGTGGCGCCGAGGTCACGCAGCCGGTCGACCAGGTCCCAGGCCCGGCGCCGGGCCGACGGGTCGAAGCCGGTCGTCGGCTCGTCGAGGAAGAGCATCTCCGGGTCGCCGACGATGCCCAGCGCCAGGTCGAGTCGGCGGCGCTGGCCGCCGGACAGCGTGCCCACCTTCGCGTCGGCCTTCTCGGTCAGGTCGACCAGCGCGATCACCTCGTCGACGGCACGGGGCGCCGGGTAGTACCCGGCGTGCAACCGGATCAGCTCACGGGGCGTGAACGCCTCCTCGAAGCCCGCCTCCTGGAGCACCACCCCGATCCGCTCCCGGAAGGCCCGGCCACCGGTCCACGGGTCCATCCCGAGCACCGAGATCGCGCCGGCGTCCGGGCGGCGGTACCCCTCGAGCATCTCGACCGCCGTCGTCTTCCCGGCTCCGTTCGGACCG
The DNA here is from genome assembly GCA_963759905.1 of uncultured Actinomycetota bacterium. Classification (GTDB taxonomy): domain Bacteria; phylum Actinomycetota; class Actinomycetes; order Mycobacteriales; family Geodermatophilaceae; genus Klenkia. The sequence goes on along the minus strand of CAVXBD010000003.1, from coordinate 749,169 downwards.
AGCAGGGCGACCACTTCGAGCGGTTCGATCACCAGGTCGAGCGTCGTCGACCGCCACCACGCTCCCGTAGACCTTGCGCAGCCCTGCGACCTCGACAGCTGACATGACGACCACCTCCGCACCTTCCTAGCGGGTGGTTCGCCGGGCCGGGGGGGGGCCACAGTGCCTCTCCCCCGGACCCGAACGGCCCGGGGTGGTCCCGCAGCGATCAGGTCGCCCGGGACACGCGTCAGGCGATGTCGGCCAGCTTGGTGCGCAGGTGCAGCACGGCCTTGGTGTGCAGCTGGCAGATGCGGCTCTCGGTCACCCCGAGCACGCGTCCGATCTCGGCGAGGGTGAGGCCTTCGAAGTAGTAGAGGCTGACCACGACCTTTTCCCGGTCGGGCAGCTGCTCCACGGCGCGGGCCAGCAGCTGGCGGGCCTCGCCGTGCTCGGCCATCGCCTGGGGGTCTAGTGCCGAGGAGTCCTGCAGGGTGTCCACCAGCCGGGGCGCGCTGCCGTCCTCGTCGCCCAGCAGCTCGTCCAGGGCCACCACGTTGACCAGGGACAGCTGGCCCAGGAACTTGCGGATCTCCTCGACCTCGACGCCCATCGCGTCGGCCACCTCGCTGTCGGTGGGGCTGCGCTGCAGGGTGGTCTCCAGCGCCGCGACCGTGCGCTCGAACTCCCGCGCCCGCATGCGCACCGACCGCGGGATCCAGTCGGTGGAGCGCAGCTCGTCGATGATCGCCCCGCGGATCCGGGCCATCGCGTAGCTCTCGAACTTGACCTCGCGGGAGGGCTCGTACCGGGAGATCGCGTCGATCAGCCCGAAGGTGCCGTAGGAGACCAGGTCCGCCTGCTCGACGTGGGCCGGCAGACCGCTGCCCACCCGGCCGGCGACGTACTTCACCAGCGGGGCGTAGTGCAGGATCAGCCGGTCCCGCAGGCCCGGCTCGCGGTCGGTGACGTAGCGGGCCCACAGATCGGCCAGCGCGGCGTCCGCCGGGTCGACGGCCGTGCCGCGACCTGAGTCGGTGGCCTCGTCGGCGCTCTCGCCGATGCGGCGGATGGATGCCTCAGGCACCGACCCGCCTCCGCGCAGCCGTGCTCTGAACACTCGTCCCCGTCACTCTGTCGTCCCCCTCAGGCTCGTGGGTGTGCATGCGCATGGACCGCCCGGAGCCGTTCGACCGTCACGTGCGTGTAGACCTGCGTGGTCGCGAGGCTAGCGTGGCCCAGCAGTTCCTGGACCGAGCGGAGGTCGGCGCCACCCTCCAGGACGTGCGTGGCGGCCGAGTGCCGCAGGCCGTGCGGCCCCACGTCGGGCGCACCGGGCACGGCCGCGACCGCGGCGTGCACCACCCGGCGGGCCTCCCGCGGGTCCAGCCGGCCACCCCGGGCCCCCAGCAGCAGGGCCGGCCCGCTGGTGGGGTGTGCGAGGACCGGCCGGCCCCGTGCCAGCCAGGCCTCGACGGCAGCACCGGCCGGCAGGCCGTAGGGCACGCTGCGCTCCTTGCGGCCCTTGCCCAGCACGCGCAGCAACCGGCGGTGGCGGTCGACGTCGTCGATGTCGAGTCCGACCAGCTCGCCGACCCGTATCCCGCTGGCGTAGAGCAGTTCGACCACCAGCGTGTCGCGCAGCGCCACGGCCATGTCCGTGGGCGCAGGCTCGGCGCCCACCTCCCGGGGCGGCCGGGCCTCCAGCACCGCGCGGGCCTGGTCGGCGGCCAGCACGTCGGGCAGGGTGCGGTGGGCGCGTGGACTGGCCAGTCGGAGCCCGACGTCGTCCGGGGTGAGTCCGGCGCGGCGCAGGTAGGCGCTGAACGAGCGGGCACTGGCCGCCCGCCGAGCGGTCGTGGTGCGCCCGTCCCCGCGGGTCCGGCCCAGCGCCAGCCAGCTGCGCAGCGTGGCCAGGTCCAGGTCGGCGACCCGGCTCCCGCCACGCCGCGTCAGGTGGTCCAGCAGGGACACCACGTCCCCGGTGTAGGCACGCACGGTGTGCTCGGAGAGATCACGTTCCAACCGCAGGTGGTCGATCCAGGCATCCAGTGGCTCGCTGAGTGCCGGGAGCAGGCCGGCGCGCAGGGTCGCGGTTCGGCTGCTCACGGAGCCGAGGGTGCGCTGCTGCCCGGTCGCGGTCAATCAGCCGCGCCGCCGTGCCGGGAGGCCGCCGGCGCGGTCGTCGACGTGATCCGCCACCCGGTGCCCGCCCACTCCACCAGACCGGAGAGCTCCAAGGCCGGGAGCACCCGCAGCACGTCCAGGGTGCTGCACCCGGCGATGGTCGCCAACCGCTCCGGCGGGACCCCGGCCCGTACCGGGCAGGCGTCCAGCACCCGCCGGGCGACGTCGGACAGGTCGTCCCGCGCCGTGCCCGGGGCCGCGGCCGGCTCGACGAGGTCCGCCCCCAGGTCCCCCACGGCCTCCACCACCTCGGCCGCTGTGGTCACCAGCACCGCCGGCACGTCCCCGGCCGACCGGAGGAGCTGGTGGCAGCCGACCGACATCGCCGAGGTGACCGGCCCGGGCACGGCCATCAGCACCTTGCCCAGGGACCGGGCGCGATGCGCGGTGGCCTGGGCACCGGACCGTGCTGCGGCCTCCACGACCACGGTGCCCCGGGTGAGCGCCGCGATCAGCCGGTTGCGGACCAGGAACCGGTGGCGGAGCGGCGCGCACCCCGGTGGCCACTCGCTGACCAGCAAACCGTCCTGCAGCACCCGGTCGAACAGGGTGCTGTGCCCGGTCGGATAGGGCCGGTCCACCCCGCATGCCAGGACCACGACGGTCGGGCCGCCGGCGGCCAGCGAGCCGCGGTGCGCCGCCGCGTCGATGCCGAAGGCACCTCCGGACACGGTGGTCCAGCCCCGACTGCTCAGTCCGTGGGCCAGCTCGCCGGTGACGTGCTCGCCGTAGGCCGTGCTGGCCCGTGAGCCGACCAGCGCCACCGAGCGCTCCACCAGCAGGTCCAGCCGCGCGAATCCACGGACCCACAGGCCCAGCGGCGGCACCAGTGCCGTGGTCCGGGTGGTGGGACCGCTGGACCGGTGCACCGCGACCTCCAGGCTGTGCAGTGCAGGACGGCCGGCCACTCCTCGTCCTCCGGGGTGATCAGCCTGGCCCCCAGGAGCCGGGCCCGGCGCAGGTCGGCGAGGCTGCGGTCCTCCCCCGCCCGGGCGCCGACCAGTGCCTGTAGCCGGGGCGGCGCCGACCCGCCGTGCAGGGCCTGCACGGCGGCCACCGGCCCGTGCTCGGCCACCCATCGCCACAGCTCGATGCTGCCCGGCTCGGCCGCCCGGGTGAGCCAGGCCCGGGCACGACGGCGCATCCCGGGATCGGCCGGGTCCCCGTGGAGCGCCTGCGCGAGGTCGGCTCCCCCGGTCACGCCGCCACCCGCTGCAACCGCAGGCCCAACGCCTCGGCGACCTCGTCGGTGCCCGGGACCGTGCGCCCTGCGAGATCGGCGAGGGTCCAGGAGATCCGCAGCACCCGGTCGAATCCCCGCAGGGACAGCGCACCGCGCTCCAGCGCGTGCTCGGCCAGTGCCAGCGCCGGCCGCGGGACCGGCCACCGTTCCCGCAGCAACCGACCCGGGACCTCGGCCGTGGTGCGGTGGCCCGAGCTGCGCAACCGCTCGGCCGCGGCTGCCCGGGCCCCGGCGACCCGGGCTGCCACCACCGCGGTGCTCTCCGGTGGGGTCAGGTCGTCCAACCAGCCGGCCCGGGTCACCGGGGGCAGCTCGACGCGCAGATCGATCCGGTCCAGCAGCGGACCCGACAACCGGGATCGGTAGCGGCGGCGCTCGGTCGAACTGCAGGTGCAGGCGGTGTCCCCGGCCGCGGTGGCACACGGGCAGGGGTTCGCCGCCAGCACGAGCTGCACCCGGCAGGGGAAGGTCGCCGCCCCGTGCGCCCGGTGGATGGTCACCGTCCCGCGCTCCAACGGTTGGCGCAGGGTGTCCAGCACCGCCCGGGGGAATTCGGGCGCCTCGTCCAGGAACAGCACCCCGGCGTGCGCCCGGCTCAGTGCTCCGGGCCGGATCTGCCCCGAGCCGCCACCGATGAGCGAGACGGTGCTGGCCGAGTGGTGCGGCGCCTCGAACGGCGGGCGCGAGACCAGCGGCGCCCCCGGTGGCAGCGTGCCGGCCACCGAGGCGATCGCGGTGACCTCGATGGCCAGGGACGGATCCAGCGGCGGGAGCAGGCCGGGCAACCGCTCGGCCAGCATGGTCTTGCCGGCCCCGGGGGAACCGGACAGCAGCAGGTGGTGCCCGCCGGCGGCCGCGACCTCCACCGCCCGGCGCCCGGTGCCCTGGCCGACGACGTCCACCAGGTCCGGACCGGGTGCAGCGGCGGGGCCCAGACACCGCCGATGCGGGCGCAGCCGGTGCCTCCCGGACAGGTGCCCGAGGACCTGCCCCAGGTCGGCGGCGGCCACCACCTGGGCACCAGGCACCAGCGCGGCCTCGTCCGCGTTCTCCGCGGGGACCACCACCCGGCGCCGTCCCGCGAGCGTGGCGGCCAGCACGGCCGGCAGGACCCCGCGGACCGACCGGAGGGAGCCGTCGAGACCCAGCTCGCCCAGGAACACCACCTCCTGCCCGGAGCCCGCCGGCAGCGTGCCGGCCGCGGCCAGCACCCCCACCGCGATCGCCAGGTCGAAACCGCTCCCCTGCTTGGGCATGGACGCCGGGGACAACCCGATGGTGATGCGCCGCTGCGGGAAGTCCACCCCGGTGTTGCCCAGCGCCGCCCGGACCCGGTCCAAGGACTGCCGCACCACGGCGTCGGGCAGACCCACCAGCACCGTGCCGGGCAGACCGCTGGCGATGTCCACCTCGACCTCCACCAGCGCGCCGGTCACCCCGGCGAGCCCCACCGACCAGGTGCGCGCCAGCATTAGAACGCTGCCCGGTGGTGCACGAGCTCGGCCGGGCGGCCGGGCCGGACGAGGACCGCGACCACGTCGAAGCGCAACTCCGGGGCGTGCTCGTCGTGGGCGGCCAGCCACTGCACCGCCACCGCCCGCAGCCGCTGCTGCTTGGCCGCCGTCACGGCCGCGGCGGGCAGCCCGAACCCGGTCCCCCGCCGGGCCTTGACCTCGCAGAAGACCAGCGTGCCGCCCTCTCGCGCGACCACGTCGAGCTCGCCGGAGCGGCATCGCCAGTTCCGGTCCAGCACCGTCAGGCCGCTGTCAGTCAGGTAGCGGACGGCGATGCGTTCACCGAGGACGCCGAGCCGGGCGCGCTGTGCGGTGTCCGCCGGGGATGCCGGGGAAGGGGTGGTCACGCACCGACCGTGGGGCCACCGGGTGCGCGGATGGGCCGGTCGCGAAGATCTGTGGACGGGCCCGCTGCCTGTGGACGACGGCCGGCACGGCAGGCGCGGTCGCGGTCAGGCTGACCGGGCGGGACGAGGGCCGGGCGGCCCCCGCGGGAGGGGTGGCGCCGGGTGGCGGGGTCAGGTGATCCGCGGGTTGTCGGGCAGCTCGAGGTCGGGCTTGTCGAGCTCCTCCACGTTGACGTCCTTGAACGTCACCACCCGGACGTTCTTCACGAACCGGGCCGGCCGGTACATGTCCCAGACCCAGGCATCGGAGAGCTTGAGCTCGAAGTACACCTCCCCGCCGGCGTCCCGGACCTGCAGGTCCACGCTGTTGGCGAGGTAGAACCGGCGCTCGGTCTCCACCACGTAGGAGAACTGCCGGACGATGTCCTTGTACTCGCGATAGAGCTGCAGCTCCATCTCGGTCTCGTACTTCTCGAGGTCCTCGGTGCTCATCGCAGGTGCTCCACGGGCGTCGGGGACTGGTCCACCCGACCATCATCGTGCATGCCGTGAGCGGGAGACAGCCGCTCCCCTCGCGCGGCGTGCGCGTCGCGCGCGCGGGCCACGTTCACGAACCGGAACCGGTGCTCGGGGCAGGGCCCGTGCCGCTGCAGCGCCGCGGTGTGCTGGTCGGTGATGTAGCCCTTGTGCACGTCGAACTCGTACTGCGGGAACCGCTGGTGCAGCTCCACCATCATCCGGTCCCGGGTCACCTTGGCCAGCACGGAGGCGGCGGAGACGCAGGCCGCGACGCGGTCACCCTTCCACACGGCGAGGGTGGGCCTGGCCAGCCCGGAGACCGGGAATCCGTCGGTGAGCACGTAGTCCGGGCTGAGCGCGAGGGTCGACACCGCGCGGCGCAGCGCCTCGATGTTGGTCACGTGCATGCCGCGCTCGTCCAGCTCGGCGACGTCGACGACCACCACCGACCAGGCCAGCGCCCGGTCGACCACTTCGGCGTAGACCCGTTCGCGGCTGGCCGGGGTGAGCAGCTTGGAATCCGCGAGACCGGGGACCCGGCCACGCCGGCCGGCCGGCAGGATGCACGCCGCGGCGACCAGGGGGCCCGCGCAGGCGCCACGGCCGGCCTCGTCGGCACCGGCGATGGCGGGAAAACCACGACGACGCAGCGAGGCCTCCATCGACCACAGCGCGTCGGGACGCGCGGTCACCGGAAACCCAGGGGCAGGAGCGGATCGGACGGTCATCGCGCACCCGACCCTACGACCCCTGCACGTGCCACGAGCCGGCCCCCGGGGAACGGGGACCGGCTCGTGGAGGTCGTCCGGCGCGTGCGTCGGACGGGGTCGGTGCGGGCGGGTCGCCGAGGAGGCGGACGGCCCGGCCGCACCGGGGAAAGGGCTCAGACGGCCGTGGAGGGCTCCACGTCCGGGGTGGGCAGGACATGTCCGTTGCAGCTGCACACCGGGTTCCGGGCCGAGAGCACCAGCGACACGGCGTGCGCCCGGTCGCGGGCTCCCAGCTTGCGCAGGATCGCCTTCACGTGGGACTTGACGGTGTCCTCGCTGATGAACAGGTTCCGGCCGATCGCGCGGTTGCTCTGGCCCTGGACGAGCTCGTCGAGCACGTCGGACTCGCGCCGGGTGAGCGGCACCGAGGGGGTGAGCTCCTTGGCGACCGGGACGGCGGCGGACTCGGTGCGGCGGATCTGCGGGTCGACCACGGTCCGACCGGCGCGGGCAGCCAGCACGGCCCAGCCCAGCAGGGTGGGCGAGGTGTTCATCAGCAGGTAACCGCGGACGCCGGCAGCGAGGGCCTCGTTCACCACAGCCGGGTCCTCTGAGGTGGCCAGCGCGACGATGGCGACCCGGGGGTAGCGGCGACGCAGGTCCCGGCAGGCGTTCAGGGTGGCAGCGCGGCCGGCGCCCAGCTCGACGATGACGGCATCGGGGCGAGCGGACTCGACCAGGGTGAGGGCCCGGCGGAGCTCGCCCGGGGTGCCGACGGCCTGCATGCCGGCCGTCTCGTTGATCATGCTGACCAGGCCACGGCGCAGGACCGGGGCGTCAGCGAGCAGGAGCACGCGGGTGACGCCGCGGGTGGTGCTGACCGTGGGGGTGGACATCTCTGACTCTCCGTTCGGGGATCGGTGACTCTCAGCTCTGTCATCGACCGGGTGAACGAAGTACTTGAACAACTTCTGCACATCACGATGCGCGACCCGCCCAGATCATGCCGGGCAGCGAGAATCCCCGGTCCGGTGACGCACCGTCGAGGCCGGCGAGTCGGCCGGGCGCCCCCGGGTCAGTCCTCCCGGTTGCGACCAGGTCGGGTCCGTGGCGCCGGCCGCAGTCGGCGCCAGCCGGTACCCGGCGGGCGGCGGGACGGCCCACTGGCGACCGGACCCGGCGCGCGGCTGGTCCGCGGCGGGGCGCCCGGACGCCTGCTCCGTCGTCGCCGGGCCGCCATGCCCGGTCCGGTGCCGGCCAGCCCGATCAGCAGCGGGGCGAGCACCACCGCGTCGTACTGCACCGCACCCACCTCGGCCGCCCCGGCGGCCTGCTGCTGGATGTTCGGGCTGTCCAGGAGGGTGAACCGGTCGAAGGGCCAGACGATCACCGAGGCCTTGCCGATAACGTCGCTGACCGCGATCGTGCCGGAGTAGACGTCGCTGACGTGCGCCCGGGAGTCCGCCGACGCCGATCGGTGGTCCCCCATCACCCACAGCCGGCCCTCGGGCACGGTCACCGGGCCGAAGGCCCGTGTCTCCAGCGGGGTGTTCTCGTAGATGTAGGGCTCGTCGAGGGGCTGGCCGTCGACGAGGATCCGCCCCTGGTCGTCGCAGCACTGGACGGTCTGTCCGCCGGTGGCGATGACCCGCTTGACGTAGTCGTCCTCGCTCGGCGGGGCGACACCGATGGCGCGGCCGAGGAACAGGGCCGCCGAGGAGAACCAGTTGGTGGGTTCGGCGACCGAGACCTCGGGCGCCCAGGTGTCCGGCCCCCGGAACACCACGATGTCACCGGGGGCGGGGTCGGAGAACCAGTAGGGCGGCTTGGTCACCAGCACCCTGTCCCCGGTGCAGCCGGTGCACCCGTGCAGCGTGGTCTCCATCGATCCCGATGGGATGAAGAACGCCTGCACCAGGAATGTCTTGACCAGCAGCGCCAGCACGAAGGCCACCAGCAGCAGCACCGGCAGCTCGCGTAGCAGCGAGCTCTTCTTCTGGTCCTCGCCACCGTCACGTCGCCGGGGTGCGCGGGCGAACCGCCCGCCCCGGCGCCGTCCGGCGCCTTCACCGTCAGCGGGATGCGAAGCGCCGGTCGACTCCTCGGCGGGCCGCGAGGGCCGTTCGGTGCTCATCGCCGGGAAGCCTACGGTCCCCGGCTGGTAGACCCTCCGACGCAGCACGGCCCGGTTGCGTGTCGCAACCGGGCCGTGCTCGGTGGTTCGGGGTGGAGCTGGGCGCGCTCGTCAGCGGACGACGGGCTCGCGCTTCTCCTTGATCTTGGCGGCCTTGCCGCGCAGGTCGCGCAGGTAGTAGAGCTTCGCGCGACGCACGTCACCGCGTGTCAGCACCTCGATCCGCTCGACCACCGGGGTGTGCACCGGGAAGGTGCGCTCCACGCCGACGCCGAAGCTGACCTTGCGGACGGTGAAGGTCTCCCGGATGCCGCCACCCTGGCGACGGATGACCGCGCCCTGGAAGACCTGGATGCGCGAGCGGGTGCCCTCGATGACCCGCACGTGCACCTTCACGGTGTCCCCGGGGCGGAAGGCGGGGATGTCGTCGCGCAGCGACTCGGCGTCGAGGGCGTCCAGGGTGTTCATCGCAGCAGTCCTCAGTCCTAGCGGTGTCGGTACTCGGGCTGCACTCACGCCAGGTGCGCGCAGCAGTGTCCCGGTCTGTGACGTACCGGGGGGCCGCGCTCCGTGGGGAGCAGCAGCAGCAGCCCCCTACTGTGCCACACCCGAGGTGTCGGCGGCGCAGCGGGCCTGTGATCTCAGGCGTCGACCACGCGGGGCGGTCCGGTCCACGGGCCGGCCAGCAGGTCCGGCAGCTGCCGGGCCAGGTCCCGGGGCGCGAAGGCGGCGTGCCCTGCCACGATCTCCTCCACCGACCACCAGCGGTGCGGCTCGTCACCGAGCACCTCCAGCCCGGTCCGGCCCGACGTGGTCACCGTGTGCACCACGTCCCGGAGCGCGAAGAAGGTCTCCCGGCTGTCGATCAGCCGGCCGGCGAACTCGCCCACGTGCCGGCGGAACCAGACCGGGCCCTCCAGGTCGGCGGGGTCGACGACCAGCCCGATCTCCTCGGCCAGTTCCCGGGCGGCGGCCGCCCGCAGGGATTCCGCACCCTCCACGCCCCCGCCGGGGGTGTACCAGAACCGCACGTCCCCGGGTGGGACCGCCGGGTCGGTGAGCCGGGCGCCCAGCAGCAGCAGGGTGCGCTCCGGGGAGAGCACCAGCACCCGGGCGGTGGGGCGGACCCAGGGCGCGCTCACGGATCGGCGTCCAGCGCAGCACGGTCGGCAGGGGTGAGCTCGACGGCGGACAGCAGATCCGGGCGGCGGTCGGCGGTCCGGCGGAGGGATTCCGTCCGCCGCCAGCGCGCGATGGCCGCGTGGTCCCCGGACAGCAGCACCGGTGGTACCTCCCGATCCCGCCAGGCCGCGGGCCGGGTGTAGCTGGGCCCCTCCAGCAGGCCGTCGGCGTGCGAGTCGAACTCCACCGACTCGGCGTTGCCCACCACCCCCGGGATCAACCGGGTGACCGCCTCGACCATCACCAGGACCGCGGACTCGCCGCCGGCCAGCACGTAGTCCCCGATGGAGACCTCCGAGACCGGCCCGGCCGCAGCGGCCCAGTCGGCCACCCGCTGGTCGATGCCCTCGTACCGGCCGCAGGCGAACACCAGCCCGGGCTCGGTGGCCCAGGCCGCGGCGGTGGCCTGGGTGAAGGGCCGACCGGCCGGGGTGGGCACGACCAGCCGGGTGCCGACGGGCCGGACGTCGTGCAGGGCCCGGGCCCAGGGTTCGGGCCGCATGACCATGCCCGGCCCACCCCCGTACGGCGAGTCGTCCACCGTGCGGTGCACGTCGTCGGTCCACTGCCGCAGGTCGTGGACCCCGATCGAGACCAGGCCCCTCGCGGCTGCCTTGCCCAGCAGTGCCTGCCCCAACGGCGCCAGGTACTCCGGGAAGATCGTGACGACGTCGACGCGGAAGGGCACCGTCACAGCTCCAGCAGGCCCTCGGGCGGGGTCAGCACGACGTGCCGGGCAGCCAGGTCCACGGTCGGCACGATGGCGGCCACGAAGGGGACCAGCAGCTCGCCGGCCTCGGGCCGGTGGACCACCAGCAGGTCGGTGCCCTCGTGCCGCACCCCGGTCACGGTGCCGATCGCGGTCCCGTCGAGCAGCCGGACGCCCAGGCCGACCAGTTGGTGGTCGTAGTAGGAGTCCGGGTCGTCGAGCTCGGGGAGGTCGGCGACCTCGACCACGAGCAGGGTGTTGCGGATGGCGTCGGCGGATTCCCGGTCGGTGAGCTCGACGCCATCGGGGCCGGCGATCCGCAGCAGCAGGGTCCCGGAGTGCCAGCGCTTGCCCGTGATGGTGAGCGGCCCGCGCTCGGCGGGCTCGGTGGCCAGCACGGCGCCGGGGACGAAACGGAGGTCCGGGTCGTCGGTGCGCACGTCGACGGTCACCTCACCACGGACACCGTGGGGCCGGCCGATGCGGCCGACCACCACGGTGTCCGGGGTCGAGGGATCCTGCGCGTGCGGGGTCGTGCTCAGCGCCCGTCGGTGTCGACGACGTCGACCCGCAGGCCGCGCCCCCCGACACCGGTCATGACCTGGCGCAGCGCCTTGGCGGTCCGACCGCCACGGCCGATGACCTTGCCGAGGTCGTCGGGGTGCACCCGGACCTCGAGGGTCTTGCCGCGCCGGCCGTTCACCAGGTCCACGGCGACGTCGTCGGGGTTGTCGACGATGCCCTTGACCAGGTGCTCGAGAGCTTCTTCGAGCACGACTTACTCGGCGGCGGGCGTCTCGGCGGCCGCGGCGTCGGCAGCGGGGGCCTCGGCGTCGGCCTTGGGGGCGGCCTTCTTCTTCGGGGTGGTGGCTCCGGCGGCCGGCTCGTCGGCAGCCGCGCGAGCGGCCTCCTCGTAGGCGACCTTCTTGTCCGGCTTGGGCTCCGCGACCCGCATCGGGGCCGGGGCGGGCTCGCCCTTGAACTTCTGCCAGTCACCGGTCACCCGCAGGATGGCGGCGACGGCCTCGGTCGGCTGCGCACCGACGCCGAGCCAGTAGGCGGCGCGCTCGGCGTCGACCTCGATGAAGGAGGGGTCCTCCTTCGGGTGGTACTTGCCGATGGTCTCGATGGACCGGCCGTCCCGCTTGGTGCGGGCGTCGGCGACGACGATGCGGTAGTAGGGCGCGCGCATCTTGCCGAGACGCATGAGCTTGATCTTGGTGGCCACGGTGGGTGGTGTACTCCTCGTACGAGATCGTGGGTGCCCGCCCGCGGGGCGCGTGGGGGTACGCCTCGGGCGGTGCGGCTGGACACGCGCAGCGACGGTGAGAGGGCCGCCGGCCGACGTGTTCGACCGCTCATCATGCCAGACGCGGGGAGGACGCCGGATGCCACCGCAGGGTCAGCTGCACCACGTGGAGCTGACGGTGCCCGACCCGGCCCCGTCCCGGAGCTCACGGCGAGCATGCGAGTCGTAGGGAGGACGCCGTCGACGTCGAGGTGGAGCTGGTCGCCTGACCCGCATCGGCCGCCGGCGAGTGCACCACCAGGCACCCCACCGGTGCGGGTGGGGTGCCCGAGAGCGCACTCGCGCCGGGTTCAGCCCCGGACGGCGGCCAGCACGGCAGCCGCGGCGCCGTCGACCGGGATCTCCTGCCGCTCGCCGGTGGCCCGGTCGCGCAGCTCCAGCACGCCGTCGGCCAGCCCGCGGCCGACCGTGACGATGGTGGGCATGCCCAGCAGTTCGGCGTCCTTGAACTTCACCCCGGGGCTGACCTTGGGCCGGTCGTCGTAGAGCACGGTGAGGCCGGCGGCCACCAGCTCCTGCGCCAGCGCCAGGGCCGCGGTGAAGATCGCGGCGTCCTTGCCGGTGGCGACCAGGTGCACGTCGGCCGGCGCCACCTCGCGCGGCCAGACGAGCCCGAGCTCGTCGTGCATCGACTCGGCGATGGCGGCGACCGCCCGGGACACCCCGATGCCGTAGGAGCCCATCGTGACGGTGACCAGCTTGCCGTTCTCGTCGAGCACCTTCAGGTCCAGGGCCTCGGCGTACTTGCGGCCCAGCTGGAAGACGTGGCCCATCTCCACGCCGCGGGCCAGCTCGAGCGGACCGGAGCCGTCCGGGGCGGGGTCGCCGGCGCGGACCTCGGCGGCCTCGATCACCCCGTCCCAGCCGAAGTCCCGGCCGGCGACCAGGTCGAAGACGTGCTTGCCGGGTTCGTTGGCCCCGGTCACCCACGCGCTGCCGGGCACCACCCGGGGGTCGACCAGGTAGCGGATGCCCGAGACGGACTCCGCGCCCAGCACCTGCGGGCCGATGTAGCCCTTGACCAGGGCGGGGTGGCCGGCGAAGTCGGTGAACGGCTCCACCTCGGCGGGTGCCACCTGGGCCTCCAGCCGCTTGGCGTCGACCTCGCGATCCCCCGGCAGGCCGATGACCACCGGCTCGGTGCTGCCGTCGGGGTGACGGAGGGTCACCACCACGTTCTTCAGCGTCCGGGCCGCGGTGAACCCGGCGTCCGGGAAGAGCTGGTTGGCCACCGCCACCAGGGTCTCGATGGTGGGGGTGTCCGGGGTGTTCTCGACGTGCGCGGCCGGCAGGCCCTCCAGCGGGATCGCCTCGGGTACCACGGTGGTGACCGCCTCGACGTTGGCGGCGTACCCACCGGCGGAGCGGACGAAGGTGTCCTCCCCGACCACGGTGGGGTGCAGGAACTCCTCGGACTTCGATCCGCCCATCGCCCCCGACATGGCCGAGACGATCACGTAGTCCAGGCCGAGCCGGTCGAAGACCCGGACGTAGGCGTCCCGGTGGGCGGCGTAGGAGCGGTCCAGCCCGGCGTCGTCGACGTCGAAGCTGTAGCTGTCCTTCATCACGAACTCGCGGGTGCGGAACAGCCCGGCCCGGGGCCGCGCCTCGTCCCGGTACTTGGTCTGGATCTGGTACAGCGAGACCGGCAGGTCCTTGTAGGAGCCGTAGAGGTCCTTCACCAGGAGGGTGAACATCTCCTCGTGCGTGGGGCCCAGCAGGAAGTCCGCCCCCCGGCGGTCCTGCAACCGGAACAGGTTGTCCCCGTACTCGGTCCAGCGGCCGGTCGTCTCGTAGGGCTCGCGGGGCAGGAGGGCCGGGAAGTGCACCTCCTGGGCGCCCATGGCGTCCATCTCCTCCCGGACGATGCGCTCCACGTTGCGGAACACCCGCCAGCCCAGCGGCAGCCAGCTGAACCCGCCGGGGGCGGCCCGACGGATGTAACCGCCGCGCACCAGCAGCCGGTGGCTGGGCACCTCCGCGTCGGCCGGGTCGTCGCGCAGCGTGCGCAGGAACAGGGAGGACATCCGTAGGAGCACGGCGGTGAGTCTCCCAGGCGCCCCGGACCGTCCTGCCACGGGTTTACCAGCCGGACCGGCCGGGCCACACTCGGCCCGCATGGACGCCCGGGACCTGGACCTGCGCAACCGGACCTACCAGCTGGTGGTCGCCCTGGGCCGGGTGCCCTCGGCGGAGGAGCTGGCGACCTCCTGCGGCTTGCCGGTGCAGCGGGTGCGGGACGGGTGGCGGCGGCTGCACGCCGAGCACGCCGTGGTGCTGGACGCCTCGGGCACCCAGCTGCGGATGGCCAACCCGTTCTCCGCCGTCCCGACCGCATACCGGGTCTCCGCCCGCGGGCGCTGGTGGTACGCGAACTGCGCCTGGGACGCCGTCGGGGTCTGCGCGGCGCTGCACTGTGCCGGCCGGATCGAGAGCTCGTGCTTGGACTGCGGAGAACCGCTGGCGGTCCAGGTGCAGCCCGGGCAGGCACCGGTGGAGCCCTGGGTCTTCCACTGCCTGGTGCCGGCGGCCCGCTGGTGGGACGACATCGCGTTCACCTAGTCGACGATGAACCTCTTCCGGTCGGAAGAGCACGTGGACCGGTGGCTGGGCGGGCGGGACCCGGGCCGGACCCTGCCGCTGGCCACCCTGGCCGAGCTGGCCCAGCAGTGGTGGGGCGATCGGCTGTCCCCGACGTGGCAGCCGCGCACCCGGGAACAGGGTCAGGCAGTGCTCGACGGCCTGGGGCTGACGGGGGACTTCTGGCAGCTGCCGTGAGCCGGTCGGCTCACCCCACCACGCGGCCGCGCAGCACCGTGCGCTGCGGTCGCTGCAGCGCGTCCAGGTCGACCCTGGGGTCCTCGGCGTAGACCACCAGGTCGGCCGACGCCCCCTCCTCCAGCCCCGGCAGGCCCAGCCAGCTGCGGGCCGCCCAGGAACCCGCGGCCAGCGCCGCCTCGGCGGGCAGACCGGCCGCGTGCAGGGCCCGGATCTCGGCGGCGATCGTGCCGTGATCGATCCCACCTCCGGCGTCGGTGCCGGCGAACACCGGGACGCCGGCCTCGAAGGCGGCCCGGACCACCGCACCGGAGGAGGCGTACAGCCGGCGCATCGAGGAGGCGTAGGCCGGGAACTTGGCTTGACCGGCGGCGGCGAAGCCGGGGAAGTTCTCCACGTTGATCAGCGTGGGCACCACCGCGGTCCCCCGCGCCGCCATCGTGCCGATCAGCTCCTCGGTCAGTCCGGTGCCGTGCTCGATGCAGTCGATGCCGGCCGCCGAGCAGGTCGGGCAGGGCGTCGCTGCCGAAGGTGTGCGCGGTGACCCGGGCGCCGGCCTCGTGGGCGGCGGCGATGGCCGCGGTGAGTCGCTCGGCCGGCCACAGCGGGCCCAGGTCGCCGGCCCCCCGGTCGATCCAGTCCCCCACCAGCTTGACCCAGCCGTCCCCGCGCTCGGCCTGGGTGCGGACCTCGCGCACCAGGTCGGGCGGCTCGACCTCGACGGCCAACCCGGGGATGTAGCGCCGTGGGCGGGCCACGTGCCGCCCGGCCCGCAGGATGCGCGGCAGGTCCTCGTCGGAGTCCAGGGCGCGGGTGTCCACCGGGGACCCGCAGTCGCGCAGCGCCAGCACCCCGGCGGCGCGCTCCACCAGCGCCTGCTCCCGGGCGGCGGCCAGGTCCTCGACGTGACCGCCACCCCGGGCGATGCCGATGTGGCAGTGCGCGTCGACCAGGCCGGGCAGCACGAAGCCACCCCGGCTCACCGTCTCCGCACCGGGCACCGGCTCGAAGGTGATCCGGCCCTCGTGCACCCACAGGTCTCGGTGCTCGCCGGCGGGCAGCAGCACCCCGGCCAGGTGCAGCGACGACGCCGTCACGTCAGCGCCCCGTCGACCCGTCCGGACCCGGCCGGTCGAAGCGCAGCTTGGTCAGGTCCGGCAGCTGACCGCCCGGCGGCAGGCCCGGCATCCCGCCCGGGAAGCCACCGGGCAGGCCCCCGCCCCCGGCGGGCATCCCGGTGGGCGCGCCACCGGCGCCCAGCGGCCGGCGGGCCGGGGGCTTCTTGCCCTTCTGCTTCTTGCCCTTGCGCGGGGCGGCCTGGATCTGGCGGCCCCGGGCCTTCTTCGACATCGGGCCCATGCCGGGCAGGCCCATGCTGCCGGCCATCTGGCCCATCATCTTCTGCGCCTGCGCGAAGCGTTCCAGCAGGGAGTTGACGTCGGTGACCGTCACCCCCGAACCGTTGGCGATCCGGACCCGCCGCGAGGCGTTGATGATCTTGGGGGTGACCCGCTCGGCCGGGGTCATCGACCGGATGATGGCCGCGGTGCGGTCCAGGTCGCGGTCGTCGACCTGCTTGAGCTGCTCCTTCATCTGCCCGGCGCCGGGCAGCATGCCCAGCAGGTTGGCGATCGGGCCCATCTTGCGGATGGCCAGCATCTGCTCGAGGAAGTCCTCGAGGGTGAAGCCCTCCCGGCTGGCCAGCTTGCCGGCCATGGCCTCGGCCTGGTCGGCGTCGAAGGCCTGCTCGGCCTGCTCGATGAGGGTGAGCACGTCGCCCATGCCGAGGATGCGCGAGGCCATCCGCTCGGGGTGGAAGACGTCGAAGTCGGTGAGCTTCTCACCGGTGGAGGCGAACATGATGGGCTGGCCGGTCACCCCGCGGACGCTCAGCGCGGCACCACCGCGGGCGTCGCCGTCGAGCTTGGTGAGCACCACGCCGGAGAACCCGACGCCCTCGGAGAACGCGATCGCGGTGGTCACCGCGTCCTGGCCGATCATGGCGTCGACGACGAACAGCGTCTCGTCGGGCTGCACGGCATCCCGGATGCCGGCGGCCTGGGCCATCAGCTCGGCGTCGATGCCCAGCCGGCCGGCGGTGTCGACCACGACCACGTCGTGCATCGAGCGGCGGGCGTGCTCGATGGAGTCCCGGGCGACCTGGATCGGGTCGCCCACCCCGTTGCCCGGCTGCGGCGCGTAGACGTCGACCCCGGCCTGGCCGGCCACGATGGACAGCTGGTTGACCGCGTTGGGGCGCTGCAGGTCGCAGGCCACCAGCAGCGGGGCGTGCCCCTGCGCCTTGAGCCAGCGCCCCAGCTTGCCGGCCAGGGTGGTCTTCCCGGCACCCTGCAGACCGGCCAGCATGATCACCGTCGGGGACTGCTTGGCGTACCGGATCCGGCGGGTCTCCCCGCCCAGGACGCCGACCAGCTCCTCGTTGACGATCTTGATGATCTGCTGGGCGGGGTTCAGCGCCTGGCTGACCTCGGCTCCGCGGGCCCGCTCCTTGACCGCGGTGATGAACGCGCGGACCACCGGCAGCGCTACGTCCGCCTCGAGCAGTGCGATCCGGATCTCCCGGGCGGTGGCGTCGATGTCGGCCTCGGAGAGCCGGCCCTTGCCGCGCAGGCCGGTGAAGACCGCGTCGAGCCGGTCGGAGAGGGTCTCGAACACAACACGTCCTCACGCAGGTGGATCAGGGGCGCGCCCGCCGTCGCACGGCAAGGCTGTACCCAGGGTATCGAGCCCCGGTCAGGCCACGTCGTGCCAGACGCGACCGCGCGGTGACTGCTCCGCGCCCAGCAGCAGCGCGCTG
The DNA here is from genome assembly GCA_963759905.1 of uncultured Actinomycetota bacterium. GTDB lineage: Bacteria > Actinomycetota > Actinomycetes > Mycobacteriales > Geodermatophilaceae > Klenkia. The sequence continues at coordinate 731,740 of CAVXBD010000003.1, read as the reverse complement.
CCGCAATCGGTGCAGACCCACTCCGGGCATTCCCCGCCGTCCTCGGTGTGCCCGTCCGCGCACGGCGGCTGCTCGAACAGGGTCTCCTGCCCGCACAGCACGCAGTCGATGAGCTCCACGGTGACCACCTCCGGTCGTCCTCCGGGCCGGCGGGTGCCACCGGCCTCGGTTCCTTGCACCGTGCCATGCGGGTACGACAGGAACGGCGCGGGTTTGCATGATGGGCCCGGTGTGCCCCGACGGGTCAGGACGCCGGCGGTTCCGGGGTGCTGCCCGACGCCGCCGCCAGCAGCGCCCGCGCGGCACGTTCGCGCTGGCCGGCGTCGACCGGGGTGCCCGAGGGGTCGGCGAGGTAGAAGGCGTCCACGGCGTCCGCGCCGAGGGTCTCCACGGTGGCAGAGGTCACGTCCAGCCCCTCGGCGGCCAGTGCCGCGGTGAGCCGGTACAGCAATCCGGCCCGGTCGGCGGCCCGCACCTCCACCAGGGTGTTCGCCGCGCCGGTGGCCTCGGCGTCGAACCAGGCGACCCGCGGTGGGGCGCCCCGGCTGCCGTCCTGGCTGTAGTCGCGCTCCCGCTGGGCCAGCCGATCAGCCAGCGGCAGGCTGCCCTCCATCGCAGCGCGCACCCCGTCGGCCAGGATCTCCGGCACCGGCGCCCGGCCGAATCGCGGCCGCACCGCGAAGACCGAGGTCGCGTGACCGCCCTCGACGGTCACCCGGGCGGCCCGGACGTCGAGCTGGTTGAGCGCCAGCACGCCGGCGCACAGGCTGAACAGGCCCGGGCGGTCGGGCGCCCCGAAGGTGATCTGCTGCCCGTCGGGCACGTCCTCGATGCCGACGGTGACCGGCCGGGTCGGCCCGGGGATCACCGGTGCCGGCGCGGTGACCAGTGGGTCGCTGGGTTCGAGCACCGGCTCGGGCACGGTCGTGCTGCCCAGCCGGGCCGCCACCCGGCCCACCAGCGCGGCCACCAGGTGGGCCTTCCAGGGCGACCAGGCCGAGCTCGAGGTGGCCGCCCCGTCGGCCTGGGCCAGCGCGTGCAGCAGCTGCAGCAGCGCCGGGTCGGCGCCGATCGCCTCCACCACCCGGTCGATCGTGGCCGGGTCGTCGAGGTCGCGGTGCGTGGCCACGTCGGGCAGCAGCAGGTGCCAGCGGACCATGGCCACCAGCATCGCGACGTCCGTGGGACCGAACCCCATCCGGGTGGCCATCTCACCGATCACCACCACCCCGACGTCGGTGTGGTCCCCCGGCCAGCCCTTGCCGATGTCGTGCAGCAGCGACCCCACCAGCAGCAGGTCCGGCCGGTCCACGTCCCGGGTCAGCTCCGCGGCCGCAGCAGCGGCCTCGACCAGGTGCCGGTCGACGGTGTACCGGTGCCAGGGATGCCGCTGGGGCAGCGAGCGGACCCGGTCCCACTCCGGGAGCATCCGGGCCAGCAGGCCTTCCTGGTCCAGCTGCTCCAGCACCGGCACGGCACTGCGGCCACTGGCCAGCAGCCGCAGGAACGACCAGCGCACCTCCGGCGGCCAGGGCTCGGGCAGCGGTGGGGCGTGCACCGCCAGCACCTTGAGGGTGTACGGCGAGAGCAGCAGGTCGGCGCGGGCGGCGGCGGCGGCGCCGCGCAGCACCAGCCCGGGATCGACGGCCGGGCGGGCGTCCCGGGCCAGCACCACCTCGTCCCCGTGGCGCACCACGCCCTCGGCCAGCGGCTCGCGCCCCACCCGCCGGTAGCGGGCGCGGGGCCGGCGGACGAGCGCCGCGTCCACCCGGCGCCAGGTCTCGTCGGCCACGAAGGCCAGCCGGCGTCCGGCCAGGCTGACCTGCCGGATGAGCACGTCGTCGTCGGCCAGCCCGAGGGCGTCGGCCACCGGCCGCTGCTCCTGGCGGACCAGCACGTCGGAGGCCCGGCGGGTGCGTCGGCGCAGCTCGTCGCGGACGTCGACCAGGAACGCGTAGGCCTCGCCGGCGTCGGCGGGTGGGGAGTCCACCAGCTGGGCCCGGGACAGGGCCCGGAGCACCTGCCCTTCGCGCAGGCCGCCGTAGGCCTCCTTGAGGTCGGGTTCGAGCAGGAAGCCCAGCTCCCCGACGGTGCGCCCCCGGCCGCGCCGGAGGTCCTTGAGCTGGGGCAGCAACCGGGAGGCGTGCTGGCGCCAGCTGGCCAGCGTGGCGGCGCGCAGCGCGGCGGTGAGTCCGGCGTCCCCGGCGACGTGCCGGACGTCGAGCAGACCCAGGCCGGCCTTCACGTCCGTGCCGGCGACCGCCACCGCCTCGGCCACCGTGCGCACCGAGTGGTCCAGCTTGTGGCCGGCATCCCAGACCGGGTACCACAACGCGTCGGCCAGGGCTGCGATCTCGGGCCGGCCGTCGTGCACCAGCACCAGGTCCAGGTCGCCGTAGGGCGCAGGCTCCCGCCGGCCCAGGCTGCCGACCGCGACCAGCGCGACGCCGGTGCCCGCGGGTGCCACTGGCCGCCCGCGGCGCGGGGCGGGGCGGGGTGTGCGGTCCAGTGCGCTCGCCAGCAGCCCGCCCAGCCAGGCGTCCAGTGCGTCGACCCGTCCCGGGCGCGGCAGGGCGGCCAGCGCCGCGGGGTCGGGCGCGGTCCCGGCCAGCAGGTCGGTCACGGGTACCTCGTTCCTGGGACGGCGTTCCGGGGAACCGGCGGGGGCGGGGGTCCCCGGGGAGCGCCGGGCGCCCGGGGAGTGCCGGGCCTGCTGGTGGGACGGCGTCGGCCGGGGTGGCGGGAGGTCCGCCACCCCGGCCGACGTCGACGCGGGACCGGTGGCTAGAGCGCGTCCGCCCCGCGCTCACCGGTCCGGACGCGCACGATCTCGTCGATCGTGGTGACCCAGACCTTGCCGTCCCCGATCTGGCCGGTGGAGGCGGACTCCACGACGGCGTCGACCACGCGGGCGGCATCGGTCTCGCTGACGACCACCTCGATGCGCACCTTGGGCACGAAGTCCACCTGGTACTCGGCGCCGCGGTAGACCTCGGTGTGGCCGCGCTGGCGGCCGAAGCCCTGGACCTCCGAGACCGTGAGTCCGGCGATGCCGATCAGCTCGAGGGCGTTCTTGACGTCGTCGAGCTTGAACGGCTTGACGATCGCGGTGACCAGCTTCATCAGTGGGATCCCTCCACGGTCTTGGCCTGGGCGGAGCTGGTGTGCGGCTGGAACAACGCCGAACCCGTCCCCGAGCCCAGGCTGGTGAAGTCGTAGCCGGACTCGGCGTGCACGACGTTGTCGATGCCGGCGACCTCGTCCTCCTCGGTGATCCGGAAGCCCATGGTCTTCTGGATGATCGTGCCGATCACGTACGTGAGCACGAAGGACACGACGAGGACGGCCAGCGCTCCGACCACCTGGCGCCACAGCTGGTCGACACCCCCACCGTAGAAGAGACCGCTGACACCCGCCGGGGCGGACTCGGTGGCCAGCAAGCCGACCGCGATGGTGCCCCACAGCCCGCCGACCAGGTGCACGCCCACCACGTCGAGGGAGTCGTCGTAGCCGAAGCGGTACTTCAACCCGACGGCCAGCGCGCAGAGCACGCCGGCCACGGCGCCCAGGACGATGGCGCCGATCGGTGAGACCGCCGAGCAGGACGGGGTGATGGCGACCAGGCCCGCGACGACGCCGGAGGCGCCACCGAGGGAGGTGGAGTGGCCGTCGCGGATCTTCTCCGTGAGCAACCAGCCCAGCGCGGCGGCACCGGTGGCCACCATGGTGTTGACCCAGACGACCGCGGCGGTGTTGTTGGCCGCCAGCGCGGAGCCGGCGTTGAAGCCGAACCAGCCGAACCACAGCAGCCCGGCACCGATCATCACCAGCGGCAGGTTGTGCGGGCGCATGGCCTCGCGCCCGAAGCCACGGCGCTTGCCCAGCACCAGGGCGAGGGCCAGACCGGCGGCGCCGGCGTTGATGTGCACCGCGGTCCCGCCGGCGAAGTCGATCGCCGCCAGGTTGTTGGCGATCCAGCCACCGACGTGGGTGACCGTGCCGTCGTCGGCGGTGATGGTGAAGTCGAAGACCCAGTGCGCGATCGGGAAGTAGACGATCGTGGCCCAGACGCCGGAGAAGACCATCCAGGCGCCGAACTTGGCCCGGTCGGCGATGGCACCGGAGATCAGCGCGACGGTGATGATGGCGAACACCGCCTGGAAGCCGACGAAGGCCATCACCGGCAGACCCCCGCCATCGGTGGTGACGTCCGCCATCAGCCCCGCGAGCCCGAGGAACTCCGTGGGGTTGCCGAGCAGGCCGGCGCCGACGTCGTTGCCGAAGGCGACGGAGTAGCCGTAGAGCACCCACAGCACGCTGATCAGCGCGAGGGCTCCGAAGCTCATCATCATCATGTTGAGGACGCTCTGCGCGCGGACCATGCCGCCGTAGAAGAGTGCGAGGCCTGGCGTCATCAGCAGCACGAGTGCGGCACTGGTGAGGATCCAGGCGGTGTCGCCGGTGTTGACCACGGCAACCTCCTGACAGGGGTCGTCGGCCATCGGCCGCATCGGGAGCCCGGGAGGGCGGGGTGATGTGCCGACCACGGTGCCGAGCCTGTGTTTCGACGGCGGCGTGCACGTGTTTCCGGACCGTGAACACGCGTTCGCGTGTCACCTCCCCGTGTTCCGTCCGTGTTGCCGAGGTCCGTGACGTGGTGGCCGGCACCTCCACAACCGGATGCCGGGGGGCCTGTTGCCAACGAGAGGCAGCTGCGAACGATCTGCAATAAGGTGCTGGGCGTGACCTCCACCGTGACCCGTCCCGGCGCGGACGCCCCGGCCCGGTTCAGCCGCGAGGACCGACGAAGCATCGGTGCGATGACCGGTGTCGTCGTGGTGCTGCACCTGCTCGGCTGGGGGGTTCTGCTGCTGGCCGTCGTCCCCCGCGGCTTCGAGCTGGGCGGGGGCTCGGTGCTCGGGGTGGGCGCCGGGCTGACCGCCTACCTGCTGGGTGTGCGGCACGCCTTCGACGCCGACCACATCGCCTCGATCGACAACACCACCCGCAAGCTGGTGGGTGAGGGCCGCTCCTCGGTGAGCACCGGGTTCTGGTTCTCCCTGGGCCACTCCACCGTGGTGGTGGTGGCCAGTGCGCTGCTGGCCCTCGGGGTCCGTTCCGTGGCCGGGGTGGTGCAGGACGGCGAGTCGGGTGCGGCCCAGACCCTGGGTCTGGTGGGCACGCTGGTGGCCGGGTCCTTCCTGCTGGTGATCGGGGTGATGAACCTGGTCTCGGCGGTCGGCATCGCGCGGATCTTCGCCCGGATGCGCTCCGGGGACTACGACGAGGCCCAGCTGGAGCACCACCTGCACGCCCGCGGGTTCCTGGCACGACTTCTGGGCCGGGTGACCCGCCGGGTCAGCAAGCCCTGGCACCTCTACCCGGTCGGCCTGCTGATGGGCCTGGGCTTCGACACCGCCACCCAGGTCGCGCTGCTGGTGCTGGCCGCGGGCTCGGCGGCGTTCGTCCTGCCCTGGTACGCCATCCTGGTGCTGCCGGTGCTGTTCATGGCGGGCATGAGCCTGTTCGACACCGCCGACGGCGTGCTGATGACCCGGGCCTACGGCTGGGCGATGGTCCGCCCGGTGCGCAAGGTCTTCTACAACCTGACGGTGACCGTGCTGTCGGTGCTGGTCGCCCTGGTCATCGGCGTGCTGCTGCTGACCGGCGTGCTGGTCGATCAGCTGGGCATCGACACCGGCCCGCTGGCCTGGATCTCCTCGCTGGACCTGGAGTTCGTGGGCTTCGGGATCGTCGGCCTGCTCGTGCTCACCTGGGTGGCGGCGCTGGCCGTGTGGCGGCTGGGCCACATCGAGGAGCGCTGGGCGCCCCACCCGTCGTGACGCCCAGCACCCCGCAACGATGGGGCGCTCCCGGCGCGGCAGCGCCACGGGCCACCAGCTCCGTGCCGATGCGGTCGGCCCACGCGTCGACGGCGGACCAGTCCCGGCGGGCCCCGGGCCTCGCGCCGGTCAGCCGGTAGGCCAGCCGGGTCCACCACGGCGCACCGGTGGTCACCAGGACTTCCCCGACCAGCCGATGGTCCTGGGCCACCCGGCCGGCCGGTGAGCCACGCTGGACCCGCCCGCGCTCACCGGCTGCCAGCCACCGGGTGGCCGGCCCCGGGGGCCGGTCCGGCGCCGCCCGAGTTCCCGCCGCGGCAGGGTCCGTCAGGTCCGCCGGGGGTCACCCCACCAGGGCCTCGGCGAACGCGCGGGGCTCGAAGGGGGCCAGGTCGTCGGGACCCTCCCCCAGCCCGATGAGCTTCACCGGGATGCCCAGCTCGCGCTGCACGGAGACCACGATGCCGCCCTTGGCGGTGCCGTCGAGCTTGGTGAGCACGATCCCGGTGACGGTGACCGCCTCGGTGAACACCCGCGCCTGCACGACCCCGTTCTGCCCGGTCGTGGCATCCAGCACCAGCAGCACCTCGTCGACCGGGCTCTGCTTCTCCACCACCCGCTTGACCTTGCCCAGCTCGTCCATCAGCCCGCTCTTGGTGTGCAGCCGGCCGGCGGTGTCCACCAGCACGGCGTCGACGTCGGCCTCGCGCCCGGTCTTCACCGCCTCGAAGGCCACCGACGCGGGATCCCCACCCTCGCGGCCGCGGATGGTGACCACCCCGACCCGCTCCCCCCAGGTCTCCAGCTGGTCGGCGGCCGCGGCGCGGAAGGTGTCCGCGGCCCCCAGCAGCACGCTGCGCCCGTCCCCCACCAGCACCCGGGCGATCTTGCCGCAGGTGGTGGTCTTGCCCGCACCGTTGACCCCGACCACCAGCATCACGGCCGGCCGGTCGAGCGCGTGGTCGGTGGCCAGGCTGCGGTCCATGTCCGGGCCGAGCACCGCGACCAGCTCGCGGACCAGCAGCTCGCGGAGCGCACCGGGGTCCCCGGTGGCCAGCACCATGGACTGGGTGCGCAGCCGATCGACGATCTGGGTGGTCGCGGCGACCCCCACGTCGGCGGCCAGCAGGGTCTCCTCGATCTCCTCCCAGTCGTCCTCGGTCAGCTTCTCCCGGGCCAGCACGGTGAGCAGGCCCCGGCCCAGCGAGGACTGCGAGCGGGCCAGCCGGGAGCGCAACCGGACCAGCCGGCCGGCCGAGGGCAGCGGGGTCTCGAAGACCAGGCCCGGCTCGGGCTCGGCCGGGGCAGCTCGACCGGGACGGTGCCCTCGGTCTCCCCCGGGGGACGGTGGGCGGCGCCGTCGGCGGGAGAGGACGCGGCGGGGCCGGCGCGGTCGGACCGTCGCGGTCCCGGCGGGGGCGGGTCAGCGTGGTCCCGGTGGCCGCGTCGTCGTCCAGCCGGGTGGTGCGCCGGCCCCGGCCGACGAGCAGTCCGACCCCGACGAGCAGGGCGACGACGAGGATCGCCACGGCGATCAGCACGTACTCCATGACCGCAGTCTCCCAGCCCCGGCTGGGCGGGACCCGCCCCGGTGCGGGACGCTGGGCGGCGTGCCAGACAGCGGCCTGCCGGCCCCCCGCCCGATCCCCCGACTGGTGCTGGGTCCGCTGCTGCGGCACGTCGACCCGGTCTCGGCCACGGTGTGGGTGGAGACCGACCGGCGGTGCACGGTGCGCGTGCTCGATGCCACCGCCGGCACGTTCGAGGTGGCCGGCCACCACTACGCCCTGGTGCTCATCGACGGCCTGGCGCCGGGCAGCGTGACGCCGTACGAGGTGCAGCTGGACGAGGTCACGGCCTGGCCGCCGCAGCACTCCCCGTACCCGCCCAGCCGGATCCGCACCCCGGGCCGCCCGGGCCCGTTCCGGATCGCCTTCGGGTCCTGCCGCTACGCCACGCCCGCCGCGGTGGACGCCCGGGACGGCATCGCCCCCGACGCGCTGGACTCCTACGCCCGCCGGCTGATGGCCCTCGCGGAGGACGAGTGGCCCGACGCGCTGGTCCTGCTGGGCGACCAGGTCTACGCCGACGAGACCACGCCGCTGACCCGGACCTGGCTCGCCACCCGGCGGGACGTCTCCCGCCCGCCCTACACGCAGGTGGCGGACTACGAGGAGTACACCCGGCTGTACCTGGAGTCCTGGACCGACGCCGAGGTGCGCTGGCTGCTGTCCACCGTGCCCTCCTCGATGATCTTCGACGACCACGAGGTGATCGACGACTGGAACACCTCGGCCGCCTGGCGGGCCACCGTGCAGGCCACAGGCCTGGTGGCGCGCGCCGGATCGCCGGCGGGCTGGTCAGCTACTTCGTCTACCAGCACCTGGGCAACCTCTCCCCCGACGAGCTGGCCGGCAACGAGACCTGGCTGGCCCTGCAGGACGCCGGCCGCGCGGGCACCGACGCCGAGCCGCTGCTGCGGGCGATGGCCGAACGGGCCGACGCCGATCCGCCGGCCTCCCGCTGGTCCTTCGTCCGGCACTTGGACCGCGCGCGGCTGGTGATGGTGGACAGCCGCGCCGGGCGGGTGCTGACCGAGTCCGACCGGCAGATCCTGGACGACGCCGAGTTCGGCTGGGTGGAGGACGCGTTGCGGACCGCGGCCGCCGACGGGGTCGACCACCTGCTGGTCGGCACGTCGCTGCCGTGGCTGCTGCCGCACGCCATCCACGACATCGAGCGGTGGAACGAGACGCTGAACGCCCGGCACCACCGCCGGCCACTGGGCCGGTTGGCGGAGAAGCTCCGGCAGGCCGCGGACCTGGAGCACTGGGCGGCGTTCGGGCGGTCCTTCGAACGGCTCGGCGCGGTCCTGGTGGCCCTGGGCGCGGGGAGGCCGGGCCGGCGCCGGCCACCGCCCTGGTGCTCTCCGGCGACGTGCACCACGCCTACGCCGCGGAGCTCGTCCGGCCCGGCGGGCTGACCACCCGGGTGCACCAGCTGACGGTGTCCCCGCTGCACAACCGGGCCCCGCACGCCATCGAGGTCGGCTTCCGGGTGGGCTGGAGCCGCTGGGCCCGGGCGCTGACCGGTTCGATCGCCCGGCTGGCCCGGGTTCCGGCCACCGAGCTGGCCTGGCACAAGCAGGCCGGGCCGTTCTTCGGCAACGAGCTGGGCGAGCTGGTGCTGCAGGGCCGCTCGGCCCGGTTCCGGTTGTGGGCCACCAGCCGCGCCGATGACGGATCCCCCGTCTTCGCCCAGGTCCTGGACACCGAGCTGGCGTGAGCGGTCAGGCCCGCGGGTCGGCCAGGACGTCGCGCCAGGAGTGCTGCGGCCGGTAGCCCAGCACGGAGCGGGCCTTCTCGATCGAGTAGAAGGTCTCGTGCGGCCCCATCTCGCGGCGCAGCTCGACGCCGTCGTAGAAGCGCCGGCGGATCTCGTCGGTCGTCGCCGCCACGGACGTATCGGCGTTGGCGACGTTGAAGACCTGGTAGCCCAGGCCGTCGGTCTCCAGGCAGCGCTGCACCAGCTGACCGAGGTCCCGGGTGTCGATGTAGGCGAAGAGGTTGCGGCGGCGCAGGCCCGCATCGGCGAGGAAGTCACCGAACAGCTGCTCGTACTCGTGCGGCTCGATCACGTTGTTGATCCGCAGGCCGTAGACGTCGGCACCGGACCGGGCCTGGAAGCAGCGCGCGGTGGCCTCGCCGGCGACCTTGGACATCGCGTAGGAGTCCTCCGGGACCGTCGGGTGGTCCTCGTCGACCGGCACGTACCGCGGGCGGCGCTCGCCCTGGGCGAAGCAGATCCCGTACGTGGTCTCCGAGGAGGCGAAGACGATCTTCCCGACGCCCAGGCGGGTCGCGGCCTCGAGCACGTTGTAGGTGCTCAGGATGTTGGTGGCGTACGTGGTGGCATCCGAGGCCAGCAGGATCGCCGGCACCGCGGCGAAGTGCACCACCGCGTCGTAGGCCGGCACCACCGGCAGGTCGAGCTCCGCCGCTCGGGCGACCCCGGCCAGGGCGGAGTAGGTCTGGCCGAGGTCGGTGAGGTCCACCCGCAGGTCGGCGATCCCCGCATGCCCCAGCGGGACGAGGTCGGCGTTGGTCACCTCGTGCCCCAGCTCGGCGAGGTGCGGGGCGACGTGGTGGCCGGCCTTGCCGGTGCCGCCGGTGAAGAAGATGCGCATGCCTTCATGCAACACCGGGCCCCCGCACCCCGCCGGGTGATCGGATGGGACCCTCGTGGCGTCACCTGACCGGGTCGGCGGTGGCATGGTGGCGAGCATGCGCGCGGCCAGGGACCTGTCGTGACCGCACTGCGGCTGGTCACCTACAACATCCACCACGGGGTCGGTGGCGACGGTCGGCACGACCTGGTCCGGTTGGCCGGGTTGCTGGCCCGCAGCCAGGCGGACGTGATCTGCCTGCAGGAGGTGGACCGGCACTTCGGCGACCGCAGCGAGCAGGTGGACCAGGCGCTGCTGCTGGCCGAGGCGCTGGACCGGGAGCTGGTGTGGGGGCCGGCCATCGACCGGCCCCCGCCGGTCCCCGGTGCGCCGCCGGCCCCCGGCGCGGCGCGCCGGCAGTACGGCAACGCCCTGCTCAGCCGGCTCCCGGTCCTGGACGGCGCGGTGCTGGCGCTGCCCGGGGACGGCGAGCCGCGCAGCGCCGTCACCGCACTGCTGGCCCTGGACGGGACCGCGGTCACCGTGCTGGCCACCCACCTGACCACTCGGGGGCCCAGCGACCGGGCGGCTCAGGCGGCCGCGGTGGCCGGCCTGCTGCCGGCCGATGGCCCGGCGGTGGTCGCCGGGGACTTCAACTGCCTGCCCACCGCGGCCGAGTTGGCCCCGCTACGGGCCCGGCTGGCCGACGGTTGGCAGCAGGCCGCCGTCCGCAGCGACCGGGCCGGGTGGCGGTTCTGGCAGCGTGAGCGGGGGCTGACCCATCCGGCCCGGCGGCCGCGGGGCCGGATCGACCAGGTCTGGGTCTCCCCACAGGTCCGGGTGACCCGCGCCGAGGTCCTCGACGGCTCGGCCTGCTCGGACCACCACCCGCTGCAGGTGGACCTCGCGATCGACTGACCGACCGCTCCCTCGGGCGGGGATCAGCCGGCCGAGCGCAGCCGCTGGCTGATCACCCCGGTGATGCCGTCACCTCGCATGGAGACGCCGTAGAGCGCGTCGGCGATCTCCATGGTCCGCTTCTGGTGGGTGATCACGATCAGCTGGGAGGTGGCCCGGAGCTGCTCCACCAGGGTGAGCAACCGGCCCAGGTTGACATCGTCGAGGGCCGCCTCGATCTCGTCCAGCACGTAGAACGGCGAGGGCCGGGCCCGGAAGATCGCCACCAGCAACGCCACCGCGGTCAGCGACCGCTCCCCACCGGACAGCAGCGACAGCCGCTTGACCTTCTTTCCCGGTGGCCGCGCCTCCACCTCCACCCCGGTGGTCAGCAGGTCCTCGGGGTCGGTGAGGAAGATCCGCCCCTCGCCGCCGGGGAACAGCAGCTGGAACACCTGCGCGAACTCGCGCTGGGTGTCGGCGAAGGCGGCCGCGAACACCTCGTGGATCCGGTCGTCCACCTCGCGCACCACGGTCAGCAGGTCCCGGCGGGTGGCCCGCAGGTCCTCCAGCTGGGCGGCCAGGAAGGTGCTGCGCTCCTCCAGCGCGGCGAACTCCTCCAGTGCCAGCGGGTTGACCTTGCCCAGCGCGGCCAGGTCCCGCTCGGCCCGTGCCATCCGGGCCTGCTGCTCGGCCCGGACGTAACGCACCGGTGGGGGCTCCGGCTCGCCGGCGGCGGCAGCCGCGGTCAGCTGCGGCGGCGTCGCAGGCACCGGTGCGGCGGGGCCGTACTCGCCGACCAGCACGTCGAGGGACAGACCGTGCTCCTCCACGGCCCGGGCCTGGAGGGACTCGATCCGCAGCCGCTGCTCGGCCCGGACCACCTCGTCGCGGTGCACCTCGTCGGTCAGCCGGTCCAGCTCGGCGGACTGCTGGCGCACCCGGGCACGGACCGCGAGCAGCTCCGCCTCGCGCCCGCTGCGCGCCGCGGCGAGGGCGTCCCGATCGGCCACCGCCCGCTGCAGCGACCCGGTCAGCGCGCCCAGTGCCTGCTCGGCCCCGGTCGCGACGGCGGCGGCAATGGCCGCACCCCGGGCCCGGGCCCGGCGGTCGACCTCGGCCCGCTCGCGGGCGGCCCGCTCGGTCCGGGCCTGCCGACGCAGCGACTCGGCCCGACCGTGCAGGGACCGCGACCGCTCCTCCGCGGTGCGCACCCCCAGGCGGGCCTCGGTCTCGGTGCCGGCGATCCCGGACAGCCTGGCACGCAGCCGGTCCCGCTCGTCCGGGGAGGGCTCCTCGGCGACCGGCGCCGCCTGCGCCGCGATCAACCGGTCCTCCAGCTCGGCCAGGGCGACACCGGACTGGGCCAGGCCCTGCTCGGCCCGCACCCGGGCCGCCTCGGCGCGCTCGGCCTCGGCTGCGGCCGAGCGCGCGTCGGCGGCCAGTCCGGCGCGCTCCCGGCCGCGGGCGGCCTGCTCGCGCTCGGCGTCCCTCCGGGCCCGCACCGCGGCCTCGACCTGCGCCACTGCCGACTGGTGGTCGTCCCGGGCCCCGGCCAACTCGGCGGCCAGTCGCTCCGCGTGCGCGGTGGCCCGGCCCAGTTCGCCGTCAGCCGCGTCGACCCGGGCCCGCACCTCCAGACCGGAGGGGGCGTCGGGCTGGCCACCCAGCGCCCGGTCGGCACCCAGCAGGTCCCCGCCGGCGGTCACCGCCCGGACCTCCGGCTGCCTGGTGACCAGCGCGACCGCGGCCGCCAGGTCGGCCACCACCGCGACCCGGTCGAGGGCCCGGTGCACCGCCGGGGCCAGCTCGTCCGGGGTGTCCACCAGGTCCACCGCCCACCGGGCGCCGTGCGGCAGTGCGGGCCAGGAGCTCCGGCCACCGGCCGGGAAGCCACCGGTGACCAGCATCCCGACCCGCCCGGCCGACTCCGCCGCCAGGTGCGCCAGCGCGTCAGCGGCGGCCCGCGGGCTGGTGACCACCACGGCGTCGGCCAGGCCGCCGAGCGCCGCGGCCACCGCCACCTCGTCCCCGGGGTGCACGGCCAGCCGAGCTGCCAGCGGCCCGGCGACCCCGCCCAGGGCGCCACCGGCGGCCCCGGCCAGGACCGCGGCCGCACCGTCGACCGGGGCGAGCGCCAGCGCCAGCGCGTCCCGGTGTGCCCGGGCGGCACCGCGTTCGCGCTCGGCGGCCCGCTCGGCCTCGGCCAGCTCGCTCAACCGGCGGGCGGCCGCAGTCTGGGCCGCCACGGCGGCCTCGTGCGCGATGACCAGCGGGGAAGCGGGATCGGCCCCGTCGTCGTCAGGGGGCTGGTGGCCGGCCAGCAGCTCCTCGGCCGACTCGGCCCGGGCGGTCGCCTCGCGAGCCGCGGCGACGAGCCGGGCCACCTCGGCCTCACCGGCCGCGACCCGGGAACGGGCGGCGGCCACCTGCCCGGCCAACCGGGCCAGCCCCTCCCGCCGGTCGGCCAGGGCCCGGGCGGCGGCCACCAGGGCTCGCTCGGCCGCGGCCAGTGCGGTCTCCACCTCCGCGCGGGCTGCGACGGCGGCCGCCAACCGGCCCCGTTCGGTGCTCAGCTGGGCGGCCAGCTCGGCCTCGGTGCGCTCGACCCGCCCCGCCTCCTCGTCGAGGGCGTCGGGGTCGCGACCGGAGCCGCCCGGTCCGGCCGGTGCCGACAGGTGCCGGTGCCGCTCGGCGGCCAGCTGGGCCGTGCCGCGGAAGCGCTCCCCCAGCGTGGACAGCCGGAACCAGCTGTCCTGGGCAGCGGCCAGGGCAGGGGCGTCGGCGGCCAGCGCACCCTCCAACCGGGCCTGCTCGGTGGCGGCGGTGGACAGCGCCTGCTCCACCCGGGCGCGCTGCTCCCGGGCCGCGGTCTCATCGGCGATGTCGGCGTCCAGGGCCTCCCGCAGGGCCACCAGGTCGTCGGCCAGCAGCCGCAACCGGGCGTCGCGCAGATCGGCCTGCACCCCGGCGGCCCGGCGGGCGACCTCGGCCTGGCGTCCCAGCGGCTTGAGCTGCCGGCGCAGCTCGACGGTGAGGTCGGCCAACCGGTCCAGGTTGGCCTGCATGGCGTCGAGCTTGCGGAGCGCCTTCTCCTTGCGCTTGCGGTGCTTGAGGATCCCTGCAGCTTCCTCGATGAACCCGCGACGGTCCTCCGGGCGCCCGGACAGCACGGCGTCCAGCTGGCCCTGGCCCACGATGACGTGCATCTCCCGGCCGATGCCGGAGTCGCTGAGCAGGTCCTGGACGTCCAGCAGGCGGACCTTGGCGCCGTTGATCTCGTACTCGCTCTCCCCGGAGCGGTACATCCGCCGGGTGATCGAGACCTCGGTGTAGGCGATGGGCAGTGCCCCGTCGGCGTTGTCGATGGTCAGGGTCACCTCGGCCCGACCCAGCGCCGCCCGGCCGGGGGTGCCGGCGAAGATGACGTCCTCCATCTTGCCGCCGCGCAGGCTCTTGGCCCCCTGCTCGCCCAGCACCCAGGCGATGGCGTCCACCACGTTGGACTTGCCGGAGCCGTTGGGGCCCACCACGGCGGTGATCCCCGGTTCCAGCCGCAGCGTCGTCGCCGAGGCGAAGGACTTGAAGCCCTTGAGCGTCAGGCTGGACAGGTGCACGGATCGTCTTCCCAGGTCAGGGGCTGCGCGGCTGGTGCACCGACCCTAGCCGCGGGGTACGACGGATCCCCCGCTCAGGCGGTCCGACCACGCAGCTGCGGGTCCCGATCCGGCCCGGCCGGGCCCCGGACAGCACGATGGCCCCGTCCCGCGGACGGGAGGGGCCGGTGGTGGGTGGGGCTGGTGGTGGGCGGGGCAGGTCAGGCGAGTGCGGGCTCGGCGTCCGCGCCGGCCATGGTGAGCAGCTCGCGGGCGATCACCGCGTCGCGTTCGGCGCGCAGCTCGGCTACCTCGCGCTCCAGACGGCTCACCCGGGAGCGGAGCATCGCGATCTCCTCGGCGACGCGGAGATCGCGCGGCGCGACGACGTGACCGAACAGGGCCTTGGCCATGATCGAAGGGGCCTTTCGACGAACGACTGGTCCCAGGGCGACCTCGGGTCGACAGCCCCGGGGACCGGGGCGGTGCGAGGCAGGCAGCGTGGGCTGGTCCCCCCAGGGTGACAGCCCCCGGGCCACCGGTCAACGGCAGCACTACCGCGCCGAGGTGACGGCGCCATGTCACCTCGATCACATCACGGTCACCCCGCTCCGGGGGCACCGGGACGCAGCGCCCGGCGGACCGCCTCAGCGGATCGCGAACCCGGACATGCCCCGTGCCGGCTCGGTGCGCTGCCGGACGTCGCGGGCGGCCCCCGGGGCCTCCGGCCCGGTCAGCGCGGCCAGCACGGCGGCCACCGCGTCATCGGCCCCCTCCAGCACGGCCTCGACCCGACCGTCGGGCAGGTTGGTCGCCGACCCCGCCAGCCCGTGCGCCACGGCCTGGGTGCGGACGAACCAGCGGTACCCGACCCCCTGCACGTGGCCGGAGACCAGGGCCACCACCCGGGTGGTCATGCTCGCCGGGCCCGCGGACGCGGCTGGCAGACCGGACAGCTGTAGCTGGAGCGGTTCATGAAGGACTCCCGGCGGATCGCCGTCCCGCAGCGCGGGCACGGCCGGTCGAGTTGGCCGTACACGGCCAGTGAACGGGAGAAGTAACCGCTCTGCCCGTTCACGTCGACGTACAGCGAGTCGAAGGACGTGCCCCCCTGCGCCAGGGACTCGCGCAGCACCGCGCGGACCCCCTCGAGCAGATCGCCCACCTGGGCGCGGGTGAGCCTGTCGGTGGGGCGGGCACCGTGCAGCCTGGCCCGCCAGAGCGACTCGTCGGCGTAGATGTTGCCGACCCCGCCGATCAGCGTCTGGTCCAGCAACGCCCGCTTGACCTCGGTCCGGCGCCGGCGGAGGGCGGCGCTGAACGCCTCGGCGTCGAAGTCGTCCTCCAGCGGGTCGATGGCGATGTGCGCCAACCGGGTGGGCACGCCACCGGAGCCGGACCGGGGATCGGGCAGCTCTTCCACGGCCAGCCCGCCGAAGGTCCGCTGGTCCACGAAGCGCAGCTCGCGGCCGCCGTCGGCGAAGGTGAACCGGGCCCGCAGGTGCTTCTCGGCAGGCTCGTCGGGCGTCTCCACCAGCAGCTGGCCGCTCATCCCGAGGTGACCGACCAGCGCCCGGTTCAGCGGTTCGCCGTCCCGGGCCAGGGGGAGCCAGAGGTACTTGCCGCGGCGGTGCGCCGCCGTGAACGTGGCCCCGGTCAGAGCGGTGGTGAAGTCCGCGACGCCCTCCAGGTGCCGCCGGACGGCGCGGGGGTGGTGCACCTCGACCCGGCGCACCGTGCGTCCGGTCACCCAGCGGTCCAGTCCCCGCCGGACCACCTCGACCTCGGGCAGCTCAGGCACGGCTGGACCTCAGGCCGAGGCCGGGGCGGGACTGCGGGACGGCCCGGCCGCCGGTGGCACCGACACCGGATCGGACAGCGCCCGCCAGGCGCTCTCCGCGGCCATCTGCTCGGCGGCCTTCTTGGTGCGGCCGGTCCCCCGGCCCCGCACCGTGCCCGCCAGCAGCACGGCGGCGGCGAAGGTCTTGGCGTGGTCGGGTCCGTCGTCGACGACGTCGTAGACCGGGGCGCCCAGCCCGCGGGCGGCGCCCAGCTCCTGCAGGCTGGTCTTCCAGTCCAGGCCGGCGCCGCGGGTGGCGGCCTCGGACAGCAGCGGGTCGAACAACCGGTGCACGATGGCCCCCGCGGCGTCCAGGCCCAGCCCGAGGTGCACCGCGCCGATCAGGGCCTCCAGCGCATCGGCCAGGATCGAGTCCTTCTCCCGGCCGCCGGTGGTGGTCTCCCCGCGGCCCAGCAGCAGGTGCGGCCCGATGCCACCGGCACCGAGCCCGCGGGCCACCCCGGCCAGCGAGGTCATGTTGACCACCGAGGCCCGCAGCTTCGCCAGCTGGCCCTCCGGGCGCTCGGGATGCCGCCGGTAGAGCTCGTCGGTGACCACCAGGCCCAGCACCGAGTCCCCCAGGAACTCCAGCCGTTCGTTGGTGGGCAGCCCACCGTGCTCGTAGGCGAAGGACCGATGGGTCAGGGCCAACGCCAACAGGCCGCCGGGCAGCGTGACGCCCAGGGCGTCACGCAGCCAGTCGGCGGCCCGGTCGGCGTGCTCGGTGCCACCGGGGGTGGTCGGTCCGCTCACGTCGGGGTCGTGCTGGACGGGTCGGTGGGACGGCGTCGTCAGACCGCGATGGTCTGACGGCCGTCGTACTGACCGCAGGTGGGGCAGGCCTGGTGCGGGGGCTTGAGCTCGCCGCAGGCGCGGTTCGCGCACGGGGCCAGGGTCGGGGCCGTGGCCTTCCACTGCGAGCGACGCGAGCGGGTGTTCGAGCGCGACATGCGCCTCTTCGGGACAGCCACGGTCAGTTCTCCTTCGATGGGGTGAAACGGTCGGCGAGCCCGGCCCAGCGCGGGTCGAGCACCTCGTGCGAGTGGTCCGCCGGGAGGTCGTCGAGCCGCTGTCCGCAGTCGACGCACAGACCCGAGCAGTCCGGCGTGCAGGTGGGCGAGAGCGGCAGCGTCAGGACCACGGTGTCCCGGACGAGCGGCGCGAGGTCGAGGAAGTCCCCGTCGATCCGGCGCACCTCGTCCTCCTCGCTGGTGGCTTCGGTGGTGCTGCCCTCGTAGGCGTAGAGCTCCTGGACGTCCAGGGAGACGGTGTCCTCGATGGGTTCCAGGCAGCGGGCGCACTGACCGGTGACCGGGGCGACGATCTCCCCGGAGACCAGCACGCCCTCCATCACCGACTCCAACCGCAGGCCGAGCTGGACCGGCGCGCCCTCGGGCACGCCGATCATCTCCACGCCCCAGCCCTCGCGGGCCGGCACGGACCGCTCCACGTCCCGCATCGAACCGGCCCGGCGGCCCAGTTCCCGGAGATCGACCTTCCAGGGGTCGGCAGCCGGGCGCCGGTCGGAGGACGCGGCGCCTCGACGGTGCGAGGGGGCAGCAGGCATCAGGGGTACTCGTCGCTCGGGGGCAGGGGGTCACCGCAGCACGGCAGCAGCCGGTGCGTGCGGGAGCAGCCCAGGTTACCCCAGGCCGTCGGCCCCCGGCACCGAGGGCCGAGGGCACCGGGAGGGCCCGGCTGCCGCCCGGCTTGAGGGGCGGTCTGCTCAGGGCTGCCGGAGCTGGCTGCGGGCCGCGTCCACCGACCGGACCATGTGCCCCAGCGTGGTGCCGAAGTCCGCCAGCCTGCTGTCCACGTACTCGTCCACCTCGGCGCGCATCCGGGCCACCTCGGCCGCGGTCTGCTCACCCAGCTCGTCGGCCCGGGCCACCGCACCCCGGTACACGTCGGTCTCGGTGATCAACCGGTCGTGCTCGGCCTGGCCGGCGGCGACCAGCGCGTCCCGCTGGGCCCGCCCGTCGGCGATCAGGGCCAGCGCCTGCTGCTCGCCGTCGGCGATGATCCGATCGGCCTCGGCCTCCGCCCGGGTGAGCAGGTCCTCGACCTGCGCCTGGGCCTCGGTGATCAGCTCGTCCCGCTGCCGCCGGGCCGTGCCGACGAGCTCGTCGCGCTGCCGCCGGGCGGCCGCCACGGTCTGCTCGCTCTCGGTGCGGGTCCGCCCGGTGAGCCGCTCGGCCTCGGCCTGGGCCTGCTCGAGGATCTCGGCGCGCTGCTCCACGATGGCACCGGCCTGCTGCACCTCCTCCGGGAGCCCGTCGCGCAGGTCGTCCAGCAGGTCCAGCAGGTGGTCCCTGGGCACCATGCAGGAGGAGGACATCGGGACGCTGCGCGCGTTCTCGATCACCGAGCTCAGCTCGTCGACGACCTCGTAGAGCCGGTACACGACCTCGGTCATGGGATCTCCTGCCCCTCGGACTCGCGTTCGGCCTGCTGGTGCAGCGCCACCAGCCGATCGTTCACCGCGGGAGGCACCAGGTGCGCCACGTCACCGCCGAACGCGGCGATCTGCTTGACCAGGCTGGAGGACAGGTGACCCACCTGCGGCGCGGTGGGCACGAAAAGGGTCTCGATGCCGGCGAGCTCCCGGTTCATCTGGGCCATCTGCAGCTCGTACTCGAAATCACCGACCGCACGCAGGCCCTTGACGATCACCGGCACGTCGTGGGCCTCGCACCACTGCACCAGCAGACCGGTGAAGGAGTCGATGACCACGTTGGGCAGGTCCGCGGTGGCCGCACGCAGCAAGGCCATGCGCTCCTCCACGGAGAACAGCCCGGCCTTGCCCGGGTTCACCAGGACGGCCACGACCAGCTCGTCGTAGAGCCCGGCGGCCCGCGCGATGACGTCCACGTGACCATTGGTCACGGGGTCGAAGGATCCCGGACAGACCGCCCGCCTCATGCTGCCCTCACGGAGCGCGACCGTACCGGAGCAGGGCCTCCCCGTAGCGCCGATCGCGCAGTCCGGTCAACGGTGTCGGCCATTCCCAGACCGCGTCCCTGGAGGACCGTTCGACGACGACGACCGCTCCCGGTGCCAGCCAGCCGCGCCCGGTCAGCGCCGCCAGCACCCTCAGCACGACGTCGGTCCCCACTGCGTAGGGCGGGTCGGCGAAGACCACGTCGAAGGCGGCCGGTGCCGGCCGGTCGACGACGGTGGGCACCGAACCGGCCAGCACACGCCCGCCGGGCAGGCCCAGCGCCGCAAGGTTCGCCTTCAGCACCGGCAGCACCCGGGGACCGGATTCCACGAAGACCGCCTCGACGGCGCCGCGGGACAACGCCTCCAGGCCCACCGCGCCGGACCCGGCGTAGAGGTCCAGCACCCGCGCCCCGGTCAGGTCGGTCAGCGAACCCAGCGAGTTGAACAGCCCTTCCCGCGCCCGGTCCCCGGTCGGGCGCACCCCGGCGGGCGGCACCCTGAGCTGGCGGCCGCGGGCGCTGCCGGCGATCACCCGGGTCATGCCCGTTCCAGCCAGCCGGCCCGGTCGTCGGCGGTGAGCCCGGCGACGGCCGCGGCCAGCTCGGGGTACCCGGCGAGGTCGGGGTCGGCGTCCAGCAGTGCACCGGCCTCCTCGCGGGCCCGGCTGATCAGCTCCTCGTCCTGCAGCAGCGACAGCAGCTTGACCCCGGACCGGCTGCCGGACTGCGCCTTGCCCAGCACGTCGCCCTCCCGCCGGGTCTCCAGGTCCAGCCGGGCCAGCTCGAAGCCGTCGGTGGTAGCGGCCACCTGGGCCAGCCGGGTGCCGGTCGCCGACCCGGTGGGCGCCTCGCTGACCAGCAGGCACAGTCCCCGGTGCGCGCCGCGGGCCACCCGTCCGCGCAGCTGGTGCAGCTGGCTGACCCCGAACCGGTCGGCGTCCATCACCACCATCACCGTCGCGTTGGGCACGTCCACCCCGACCTCGACCACCGTGGTGGCCACCAGCACGTCGACCTCGCGGGCCGCGAAGGCCCGCATCCGGGCCTCCTTCTCCTCCGGGGCCAGCTTGCCGTGCAGCACCTCCACGGCCAGCCCGGCCAGCGGGCCGGCGCGCAGCTGCTCGGCCACGTCCAGCACCGCCAGCGGGGGGCGCCGGTCGGTGCCGTCGTCGGGCGGAGCGCCGTCGTCACCGGCCGGCTCCTCCTCGGGGGCCTCCTGCCCGGGCGGATGGTCCCCGGTGGACACCTCGCCGATGCGGGGGCACACCACGTAGGCCTGCCGGCCGGCGGCCACCTCCTCTCGGACCCGCGCCCAGGCCCGGTCCAGCCAGGCCGGCTTCTCCCGCACCGGGACGACGGAACTGGACACCCCGCCCCGGCCGGCCGGCAGCTGGCGCAGCGTGAGGGTCTCCAGGTCGCCGTAGACCGTCATGGCCACCGTGCGCGGGATCGGGGTCGCCGTCATCACCAGCACGTGCGGGGGCCGGTTGCCCTTGGCGCGCAGCGCGTCCCGCTGCTCGACCCCGAAGCGGTGCTGCTCGTCCACCACCACCAGGCCCAGGTCGGCGAAGTCGACACCCTCCTGCAGCAGGGCGTGGGTGCCGATCACGATGCCGGCCCGGCCGTCGGCCACCTCGGCGCGCGCCGCGCGGCGCTGCGCCGCCTTCTGCGAACCGGTGAGCAGGACGACCCGGGTGCCGGCGGGGTCGGACTCCAGCTCCCCGGCCCGGCCCAGCGGACCCAGCAGGGCGCCGATGCCGCGGGCGTGCTGGGCTGCCAGTACCTCGGTGGGGGCCAGCAGGGCTGCCTGCCCGCCGGCATCCACCACCTGGGCCATGGCCCGCAGCGCGACGACGGTCTTGCCCGAGCCGACCTCGCCCTGCAGCAGCCGGTGCATGGGTTGCTCGCGACCGATCTCGGCGGCCAGCGCGTCCCCCACCTCGCGCTGACCGTCGGTGAGGGCGAAGGGCAGCAGCGCGTCCACCGCGTCGGCCAGCCCGCCGGCCCGGCGCGGCCGGGCGATCCCCGGCTCCCGCGCCGCGGCCAGCCGCCGGGCACCCAGGGTGACCTGCAGGATCAGGGCCTCGTCCCACTTGAGCCGGCGGTCGGCCCGCTCCACGTCCTCGGGGGTCTCCGGGCGGTGCTTGTCCCAGATCGCCTGGTCCAGCCCCACCAGGCCGTACCGGGCCCGCAGCTCGGCCGGCAGGGGGTCGTCCTCCAGCAGCGCGGCCAACGAGGCCCGGTCGTGGAACAGCAGCGCGAGGGACTTCTGCAGCACCCAGCTGGAGACGTTCTTGCTGGCCGGGTAGATGGGCAGCATCGCCGAGGCCCACCGGGTCGCGTCGGTCTCGGCGTCGAGCACCTGGCAGTCGGGGTGGCTGAACTGCAGCTGGCCGTGCCAGCTGCTGACCGTGCCGGCGAACAACCCCCACGCCCCCACGGCCAGGTGCGCGTGCTTGTGGTTGAAGAAGACCAGCCGCATCGACCCGGCCCCGTCGCCCACGGTGACCTCGGTCAGGGTGCCGCGCTTGGCCCGCATCGACCGGGTGTCCACCTTCTTCACCTGGCCCAGCACGGTGACGCGGTCACCGACCTGCAGGTCGGTGACCTTGGTCATCTCGCCCCGCCGGGCGTACCGGGCCGGGTAGTGCCGGACCAGGTCCCGCACGGTGCGCAGGCGCAGCTCCTCGGCCATCACCTTCGCGGTGCGGTCCCCCACGACCTTGGTCAGCGGGGTGTCGGGGGTCAGCACGCCGGTCACTCCACGCCGACGAGCAGCGGCCGGTCGGCGGGCCCGCCGGCATGCCGGACGACCTCCACGGTGGGGTGCCGGGCGGCGAGGTGGGCGGCCACGGCGTCCCCGAGCCTGCCCCCGACCAGGGTGACCAGCTCCCCGCCGGTGGCCAGCAACCGGTCCAGCAGGTCGCAGGCGACCGTGAGCAGCGCCGGTCCCACCACCACGACCTCGCCCTCGACCAGGCCGAGGGCGTCACCGGGGTGGCACCGGCCGGCCAGGGTCAGCGCCTCGGTCTGCGCCACCGACACCTCCGCCCACCGGGTCGCCGCGGCGGCCTCGGTCATCGCGATCACGTCGTCGGCGAAGCGGCGCTGCGGATCGGCGACCGCCACCGCCGCCAGCCCCTGCAGCGGCGACCGGGTGGGCACCACGGCCACGTCCCGGCCCTCCTCCCGGGCCCGTACCGAGGCACGGGCGACGACGGCGCCGAGCTCCCGGGCGTTGGGCAGCACGACCACCTCGGCGGCTGCGGTGCCCAGCACGGCCGCCAGCACCCGGTCCTCCAGCACCCGGTCCTCCAGCACCCGGTCCTCCAGCACGGTGGTGCCCTCCACCGCTGCGGTGCCGGCACCGGGTCCGGCGGTGAGCACCTGCACGCCCTCCGCCGCGAGGAG
Organism: uncultured Actinomycetota bacterium; assembly: GCA_963759905.1. Lineage (GTDB taxonomy): Bacteria > Actinomycetota > Actinomycetes > Mycobacteriales > Geodermatophilaceae > Klenkia. The sequence goes on along the minus strand of CAVXBD010000003.1, from coordinate 709,046 downwards.
CGCCGACAGCTCCTCGGCGGCCCACCCGGTGGGGACCAGGGCGACCGTGGCGCGGGCACCCACCCGCGCTCCCGGGGCCCGCACCGGCGCCAGCGGCGTGACCGCGATGCGGTGCGGCCGGCCGGCCCGGATCCCGGCCTCCAGGGCAGCCCCGACATCCTCCACGTGCACGTGCACGTTCCACTCGCGGCCGGTCGGGGTGTCCACGCCGACCACCACCAGGCAGTCCCCCAGCGCCGACAGCGCGCCCCGCAGGACGTCCACCGCTGCTTCGCTCGAGTCGGCCAGCAGGAACTGCACCTCGCTGCCCGGGCCGGGCGGAGGCTGGTGCGGCGCCTCGCGGGGGCCCGTGTCCCGCCGGCCCCGCCGGCGGGCGGCCAGCGGGGCGCGGTCCGGCTCCACCCCGGTCACCGTGGTGACCAGCGCGTCCAGCACCACGCACCAGCCTGCGCCACCGGCGTCCACCACCCCCGCGTCGCGCAGCACGGCGAGCTGGTCGGTGGTGCCGCGCAGCGCCTGCCGGGCACCGTCGGCGGCGGCCCGCACGACCTCGGCCAGCGCCGTGCGCCCAGCGGCGACCGCGGCGAGCGCGGCCTCGGCACCGGTGCGGGCGACGGTGAGGAAGGTGCCCTCGGCCGGGTCGGCGACGGCGCCGTAGGCGGTCCCCGCCGCCGAGCGCAGCGCCCCGGCCAGGGTCACCCCGTCGACCGGTCCCACCCCGGCCAACGCATCGGCCAGCCCGCGCAGCAGCTGGGCCAGGATCGCCCCCGAGTTGCCCCGGGCGCCCAGCACCGCACCTCGGGCCAGCACCGCCCACGCGGACTCGCCGTCCGTGCCGTCGGCCACCGCGGCGGCCGCGGACTCGGCGGTGAGCAGCAGGTTCGTCCCGGTGTCCCCGTCCGGGACGGGGAAGACGTTCAGGTCGTCGATGCTGCCCCGGGCCGCACGCAACGCCTCCACGGCGGCCCGGCCCCAGCGGCCGACCGCGGCCTCGTCCAGCGCCGTGAGCACGTGCCGCAGGCTACCGGTGGGCACCGACACCCCGGGGCGGGCGGACAACTGCTCCGGGGACGGGTTACAGTTGCCCGAGCAATCCTCGCGGGTGCACTGCGTCCGACCTACCGGACACGGTCTCCGCCCTTTCAGTACGCCTTTCTTCTAGGAGTGATCGACCGTGGCTGCCGTGTGCGACGTCTGTGGCAAGGGGCCCGGTTTCGGCATGTCGGTGTCTCACTCGCACCGCCGGACGCCGCGCCGTTGGAACCCGAACATCCAGGCCGTGAAGGCCGTCGTCGGTGCCGGCACCCGCCGCCGCATCAACGCCTGCACCAGCTGCATCCGGGCCGGGAAGGTCGTCCGCGGCTGACCCGCCCCACCCGCACGTCACCGACCCCGGTCACCCACGTGGTGACCGGGGTCGGTCGCGTCCGGGCCGCCGGTGCACCGGGACCGGGGACCGGCTCAGGCCGCGCCGATCCCCCGCGACCGCGCGGCCATGACCACCAGGTCCACCACCGTCTCGTGGTCCAGGACGGTGCTGTCGACCACCAAGTGGTAGTGCCGCGGGTCGGCGGGATCGCAGCGGTGGTAGTGCCGGACGTAGGCCGACCGTGCCCGGTCGGCGGCGAGCAGCTCCTGGCGGACCTCGTCCTCGGGCCGGCCCAGGTGGGTCACGGCGGCGGCCAGCCGGCGCTCCTCGGGGCCGTCCAGCCGGACGTGCAGGGTGTCCGGCCGGTCACCCAGCACCAACGCGGCCGCCCGGCCCAGCACCACCCCGCCCGGCCCGTCGGCGATCTCGGTGACCACCCGGTCGGTCTGCAACCGGTAGGCCCGCTCGTCGGGCAGCGTCGAGCTGGGCAGCACGCCGCCCACCGGGTCGGGCATGGTGCCCAGCGAGGCCACCAGCCGCCACAGCCCGCGCAGCACGCTCTCGTCGTTGGCCTCGGCCTCCTCCACCGGCACCCCCAGCCGCACGGCGACCTGGGCGGGGATCATCCGGTCGTGGAAGGGCAGCCGCAGCCGGCCGGCCACGGCGGGGGCGATCTCCGCCCCGCCGGCACCGAAGGTGGCCGACACCGTGACGACACCCATCAGGACTCCCCGGTTGCGATCAGGTCGGCGGGCAGGTCCCGGCCGAGGAACACCGCGCCGGGGATGTCGGCGTAGACGCCGTACCCGGGTACCGGTGTGTACCCCGCCCCGGCGTAGAGCGCCAGCGCCTCGGGCTGACGGTTCCCGGAGTTCAGCACCACCCGGGAGTGCCCGGCCGCGGCGGCGGTGCGCTCGAGCTCGGCCAGCAGGCTCAGCGCCACCCCCTGCCGCCGCGCCGCGGGCACCACGTACATCCGCTTGAGCTCCACCACCGACTCGTGGGGGGATCCGGCCGCGGTCCGGTGCCGGCGCCATCCCCCGCAACCGGCCGGCCGGCCGGCCAGCTCCGCGAGCAGGAACAGCCCTTCGGGCGGCCGGACCTCCGCCGGGTCGACGGTCATCGCGTCCCGGCCGCCGTAGCGCTGCACGTACTCCTGCTGCACGGCCTCGATCAGGGCTGCGGCGACCGGGTCGTCGTAGCCGGTGGCCCGCAGCTCCAGCTCAGCGGAAGTGCGCATGGCCGGTCCCCTCGACACCCAGGCCCTCGGCGATCGCCGCGGCGGCGATGCCGCCGACGGTGACGCCGGGACCGCCCCCGGGAGCCACCCCGGCGACCACCCCGATCCGGACGAACCCCGCCGGCCGTGGTGCGCCCGCCGGGAAGGTGGCCAGCAGCGCGTGGTCCTCCCCGCCGGTGAGCACCCAGCCCAGCGGGTTGCCTCCCAGCGCGGCGGCGACCTGGGCCAGCGGGCCGGCCGGGTCGACGAAGGCCTCCAACGCGCCCCGGTCCAGCTCCAGCAGCACACCGCTGGCGGTGGCGACGTGACCGGCGTCGGCCAGCAGTCCGTCGCTGACGTCGCACATGGCGGTGGCGCCGGCGTCGGCCGCCGCGGGGCCGGCGGCGTACGGCGGGTCCGGGCGGCGGTGCGCGGCCACCGCGGCGTGCGGGGAGGTGAACCCGCGGCGCAGCACCGCCCACCCGCACGCCGACCAGCCCAGCCGCCCGGCCACCGCCACCACGTCCCCCGGCCGCGCCCCGCCGCGGGTGACCGGGTCGCGGCCCTGCAGGTCACCCAGCGCGGTGACCGACAGCACGACGCTGGCCGAGTCCGGCGCGCAGGCCACGGTGTCCCCGCCGACCACGGCGGCACCATGCGGCGCGCACTCGGCCGCCATGCCGGCCGCGACCCCCTCCAGCCAGCTGGCCGAGGTCCCGGCCGGGCAGGCCAGGCCCACCAGCAGTGCGGTCGGCACCGCCCCCATCGCGGCCACGTCGGCCAGGTTGGCGGCGGCGGCCTTGTGCCCGATGTCCTCGGCCGAGGACCAGTCCCGGCGGAAGTGCCGGCCCTCGACCAGGACGTCGGTGCAGGCCACCACCCGGGCGTCCGGGGTGCGGACCACGGCGGCGTCGTCCCCCGGCCCGACGTCGGCCATCACCGCCGTCCCGGCGCGGGCCACCACCCGGTCGATGACGCCGAACTCACCCACCGCGGCGACGGTGTCCGCCTCGCCCGCGGGGGGCGCCGGGGGCCGGGGCCGCGTCACCGGGCGCCCCCGGCTGCTGGGGTACGTTGCCGTCCAGCCCGCCGACCGGCGGGAGGCTCGTCCCCGCACCAGCAGCACCGCCCGAGGAAGGTCATCCCGTGGTCCACGCCTACATCCTGATCCAGACCGAAGTCGGCAAGGCAGCCGCGGTCGCCCAGACCATCAGCGAGATCTCCGGGGTCACCAAGGCCGAGGACGTCACCGGCCCCTACGACGTCATCGTGCGGGCCGAGGCCGGCACCATGGACGAGCTCGGCCGCCTCGTGGTGGCGCGGGTGCAGTCGGTGGACGGGATCACCCGCACGCTCACCTGCCCCGTCGTCAACCTCTGAGGAGCCCCGGCTGAGCGACGACGCGGACCCGGCCGGCCGGGCGGGCCGGCCCGACCCCACCAGGAGGGCCGCCCTCGTGGCCACCGCGGTGGCGGTGCCGGTGGTGATCGCGCTGCTGGTGCTGATCAACCTCGTCGGTCCCGGCGCGGGGTCCGACGGCGGGACGGGACCGGTCGCCGAGGTGTCCGGGCAGGCCACCTCGCCGCGGGACGACAGCCCGGTGCCGGTGGACACCCCGCCGATCACGCCGGCCGCCGACGCGGCGTGCCCGGCCCTGATGAGCACGCTGCCGCTGGAGGTCGCCGGGGTCACCTCCCGCCGCGTCGCCTCGGACTCCCCCTACGCCTACGCCTGGGGTGACCCCGCCCAGGTGCTGGTGTGCGGGGCGCCGGTCCCGACCGGGTTCGTGGTGGGCGGGCCGCAGCTGATCGAGGTCAACGGCGTGCAGTGGTTCGTCGACACCAGCGATCCCACGGTGAACGTGTGGACCGCGGTCGATCGCACCGTGCCGGTCCGGATCGCCGTGCCGGCCAGCCAGGACGGCGCCCTGCCCACCGCGCTGAGCCCGATCATCGCCGCCGCGATCCCGTTCGCCGAACCGGCGCCCGCCCGATGAGCCCCCGGCGCTGCCCGTGCGGCACCGGGCTGCCGCACGCCGAGTGCTGCGGCCGGCTGCTGGCCTCCGACGCCCCGGCCGCCACCGCGGAGCAGCTGATGCGGTCCCGGTACAGCGCCTTCGCACTCGGGGACCCGGCCTACCTGCTGGCCACCTGGCACCCGGACACCCGGCCGGCCGTCCTTGACCTGGACCCCGACGTGCGGTGGACCGGTCTGGACGTGCTGGGTGTCACCGGTGGTGGCCCGCTCACCACCGAGGGCACCGTGGAGTTCCGCGCGCACCACCTGCGCCACGGGGTGTCCGGCGTCCAGCACGAGCGCAGTCGCTTCAGCCGGGTGGCCGGCCGGTGGGCCTACCGCGACGGGGTCTCGCTGTCCTGAGACCCCGGCCCGCCCCGGCCGATCGGGCGGCACCGGTCAGCGGCGGGGCAGCCGGTCCAGCTGCGCGAGGACGACCGCCCGCACCGCCGACAGCGCGGCGTCCGGATCCTGCGCGACGGTGGCCACCGAGACGGTGAACGGCCCGTGCGCGCACCAGGCGAACGCCGAGGGCCCGGCCAGCCCGGTGTCCTCGGCCGGGTCGTCCACGCTGAGCAGCGAGCACCCCGCGGGCAGCCCCGCGGGGGCCCGGTCGGGGTTGCCGCCGTAGTACTCGATGTCGTTGCGGGCCAGGTCGTCGGCGTAGCTCGCGGCGCCGGAGACCCCGTCGAACTGGTCGACGAAGACCGTGGTCAACCGGCCCTCCGCCCGCCAGAACCGCTCCCAGCCCCAGCGGTAGCCGTAGTCGGCCAGCACACCGGCGTCCCGGTCCGGGTCGTGCGAGTACCCCGCCACGTCCTGCACGGTCTTGGGCCCGGCCGGCGGGTCGAGCTCGGCGTCGGGCACCCGGGCCAGACCACCCGGCACCCGGGTCAGCACCAGCGCACCCAGCCCCGCGACGTCCTCCGGCACGGCGGCCGCCGGGGACGCCTCGACCACGGGAGTGGCCACCCCGTCGACCTCGGCGGAGCAACCGGTCAGGGGCAGCAGGGTCACCGTCCCGGCCAGCAGTCCGGCCAGCAGCCGGGCGTTCACCCCGCGAGGGCGGCGGCCACGAGCCGGTCGACCAGCTCGGGGTAGTCGACACCGCTGGCGGCCCACATCCGCGGGAACATCGAGATCGGGGTGAACCCGGGCATCGTGTTGACCTCGTTGACCACCAGGACGTCGGCACCGGTGTCGGGGTCGGTGCCCAGGAAGAAGTCGACCCGGGCCAGCCCGCGGCAGTCCAGTGCGAGGTAGGCCCGCCGGGACACGTCCTGCACGGCAGCGGTCTGCTCGGGCGTGAGGTCGGCCGGCACGTCGAAGTCGACGGCGTCGTCGAGGTACTTGGCGTCGAAGTCGTACCAGTCGACGCCGGCCCGGAGCCGGATCTCGGCGGGCAGGCTGGCCTCGGGCAGCCCCGGTCCCCCGTCGGGGCCGGGTGCCGCCAGCACGCCGCACTCGACCTCCCGGCCGGGCACGGCCGCCTCCACCACGATCTTGGTGTCGACCGCGGCGGCGGTGGCCACGGCGGCGTCGAAGTGGGCCCAGTCGGTGACCTTGGTGATCCCGATGCTCGACCCGGCCCGCGAGGGCTTGACGAAGACCGGGAGGCCGAGCCGTTTGCGGGCGTCGTCGTCCAGTGCGGCCGGGTCGGTGGTGAGCGCGCCGTGCTCGTCGCGCAGCACCTGGTGGTCGCCCTGGGCGATCCCGGCGGCGCTCAACAGCTTCTTGGTGAACTCCTTGTCCATCGAGGCCGCCGAGGCGAACACCCCCGACCCCACGTAGGGCAGCCCGCTCATCTCCAGCAGACCCTGGATGGTGCCGTCCTCGCCGTAGGCGCCGTGCAGCACCGGGAAGACGACGTCCACCCCGGTGAGCCGGCCGAACGCCTCCCCGGGTTCGAGCACCGACAGCCCGCGCCCGGCGGGGTCACCGACCAGCGCCACCGCCGTCCCCCCGGCGACCTCGGGCAGCCGGCCGTCCTGGATGGCCAGCGGGGACCCGTCGTGCAGCACCCAACGGCCCTCCCGGGTGATCCCGACCGGGATCACCTCGTAGCGCCGGGGATCCAGCGCGGCCATCACGCTCCCGGCGGAGACGCAGGAGATCGCGTGCTCGGCGCTGCGCCCCCCGAAGACGACGGCGACCCTCATCCTGCGCGGCTGCTCGCTCATCGGGGCCGACCCTACTGGCCGCCGGTCAGCCGATCGCGTCCAACGCGTGGGTGAGGTCGGCGACCAGGTCGGCGGTGTCCTCGATGCCGCAGGAGAACCGGACGAAGCCCGCGGGCACGGCGTCCCCGCCCCACTGGGCACGCCGGTCCACGGTGGAGTGCACACCCCCGAAGCTGGTGGCGGCCAGCCACAAGGAACTGCTGCGCACCAGGGTCGCCACCGCCTCCGCGTCCGGCAGGGTCGCTGACACCACCCCGTTCATCCGGGTCATCTGCTTCCGCGCCAGGGCGTAGGAGGGGTCCTGGGGCCGCCCCGGCCAGCGGACGCCGGTCGCGGCGGGGTGGTCCGCCAGCAGCTCGGCGACGGCTGCCGCGTTGGTGGCCTGCCGGGCCAGCCGCAGGTCCAGGGTGCCCATGGAGCGATGCGCCAGCCACGCCTCGAACGCACCGGGGCCGTTGCCGGTGTGGTCCCGCCAGCCGCGCAGCCGGGCGTGCAGCTCGCGGCCGCGGTCGGTAGGGGCGGCGCTGACGTGACCCAGCAGGACGTCGCTGTGCCCGGTCAGCGCCTTGGTGTCCGCACCGATGGTCAGGTCCGCGCCCAGCGCCAGCGGCTGCTGCCCGATCGGGGTCGCGGTGGTGTTGTCCACCGCCAGCACCGCGCCCGCGGCCCGGGTGGCCCGGGCGACGGCGGCGATGTCGCAGACGTCCAGCTGCGGGTTGCTGGGCGTCTCCAGCAGCACGAACGCCGCCCCGTCGAGGTCCCCGCGGGCGGCCACGTCGGCGATCTCGAGGGTGGGCACCTGCTCGACCCGCAGGTCGAAACGGGCGAACTCGTCGCGGGCCAGCACCCTGGTCGTGTAGTACCCGTCGCTGGGGATGACCACGCGGTCCCCGGCCCGGACGACGGCCAGCACCGCGGCGCTGATCGCGGCCATGCCGGTGGCGAAGGACAGGCAGTCCCCGCCGTCCAGCGCGCCGACCGCACGCTCGAAGACCCGCAGCGTGGGATGGTCGGGCCGGGCGTAGGCGTCGGCACCGTTCGCCCCCGGGGCCGCGTCCCCCAGGTGGTAGGGGGCTGCGAACACCGGCGAGGGCCGGAGCGGGGTGCCGGGCACCACCGGTTCGTCGCCGGCGTGCACGAGGCGCGTGCCGTCGCCAGGGGTCGGGCGTGCTGCGGTCATTCGGGCTTGGCCTCCCGGCTCATCATCTCGCGCACCATGCGGGCCGGGGACTCGCCCTCGTAGCAGACCCGGACCACGGCCTCGGTGATCGGCACGTCCACCCCGTGCGCCCGGGCCAGGTCCAGCACCGACCGGCAGGACTTCACGCCCTCGGCGGTCTGCCGGGTGCTGGCCACCACCTCCGCGACGCTCATCCCGCGGCCCAGCCGTTCCCCGAAGGTGCGGTTGCGCGACAACGGGGAGGAACAGGTGGCCACCAGGTCACCCAGCCCGGCCAGCCCGGCGAAGGTCAGCGGGTCGGCCCCCAGCGCCAACCCCAGGCGGGAGGTCTCGGCCAGCCCGCGGGTGATCAGCGACGCCCGGGTGTTGTCCCCGAAGCCGAGGCCCTCGGCGATCCCGGCAGCCAGCGCGATCACGTTCTTCACCGCCCCACCGAGCTCGCACCCCACCACGTCGGCGTTGGTGTAGGGCCGGAAGTAGCGGGTGCGGCAGGCCACCTGCAGCGCCTCGGCCCGCTGGGCGTCGGTGCAGGCGATGACGGTGGCCGAGGGCTGCTCCTCGGCGATCTCGCGGGCCAGGTTGGGGCCGGACAGCACGGCGACCCGATCGGGCGTGGCGCCGCTGACCTCGCACACCACCTCGCTCATCCGCCGGGTGCTGCCCAGCTCGATGCCCTTCATCAGCGACAGCAGGGTCGCGTCGGCGGGCAGCATCGGCGCCCAGGCGGTGAGGTTCTCCCGCAGCGACTGCGACGGGATGCTCAGCACCACCACGTCGGCCCCGGCCAGCGCCTCCGCCGGGTCCGCGGTGGCCCGCACCCGGTCGGGCAGCCGGACCCCGGGCAGGTACTCGGCGTTCTCCCGGTCCGCGGTGATGGCGGTGGCGAGGTCCGGCCGCCGGGCGTACAGCGCGACGTCGGACCCCGCGTCGGCCAGCACCTTCGCGAACGTGGTCCCCCAGCTGCCCGCGCTGAGCACAGCCGCGCGGGTCATGCCGCGCCGCGGGGCGCACCGGGCGAGTCGCCCGGGGCGGGGCCGTCCGGCCGGGGGTGGACGGCGGACGGGGGCTGCTGGCCCCGCACCTCGCCCAGCTGCTCGCGGACGCGGCTCATCAGCAGGTCGGTCACCTCTCGCAACAGGTCCCCGGTCAGGGGACGTCCGGCGCGCACCTGCGCGCGCAGGTCGGTCAGGTCGATCGGCTCGCCGACCAGGGACTCGGCCGGGGTGCGCAGCCGCAGGTGCAGCTTCTTCGCCTGGTAGTCGTGCACCCGCTGCGGACCCCACTGGGCCACCGGGACCACGACGGCATCGGTGGTCAGCGCCAGCCGGGCGACCCCGGTCCGCGGCTGCATGGGCCACCAGTCCGGGTCCCGGGTCACCGAACCCTCCGGGTAGATCACCACGAGCTCGCCCTCGGCCAGCGCCTGCCGGGCGGCCCCGAGGGAGGACTGCGCGGCCGCGGTACCGCGCTGCACCGGGATCTGCCCGGCGGCTCGCAGGATCGGGCCGGCCGGGCCGCGGAAGACCGAGTCCTTGGCCAGGAAGTGCGGCATCCGTCCGTTGTCGTAGACCAGCCGCGCGCAGGCCAGCGGGTCCAGCACCGAGACGTGGTTGGCCACCAGCAGCACGCCACCGCGGCGGGGGATCCGCTCGCCATGGGAGAAACGCAGGTCGAACAGCAGCTCCGAGACCGGCCAGATGACCCAGACGCACAGCCGCAGCGCCCAGGACAGCCGGCCGCGCGTGCTGCGTGCCGACGGCCCGCTGGCCGCACCTGACCGGATCACCGTCGTCCCCCACCCGTCTCGCTGACCCGGCCATGATCCCGCTCCCCGGCCGGTGCCCTCGCAGCGGGTGGGTTCCGGGTGACGCCGGGGTGCGCGCGCCACCGGGATGCGACCGGCGCGGGGGCCGCGACGCTGCACGCGCACGGGCCACGGCAGGTGTGCTCACATGGGGGGGTGCAGCGGTGGTCGGTGGTCGTACCAGCCAAACGGCTCGCCCTGGCAAAGACGCGGTTGCGCCCGGGGGCCCGCCCCGGGCCGTCCTGGGGTGGTGCGCACCGGGGCGGGCACGGGGACCACGAGGACCTGGTCCTCGCCCTGCTGGGCGACACGCTGGAGGCCGCGCTGGCCAGCCCCGCCGTGGGCACCGTGTGGGTGGTCACCGACGACCCGCGGGTCGCCCGGGTGGCCCGGGGGCTGGGCGCGGGGGTCACGCCCGACTCCCCCGGCGCCGGGTTGAACGCAGCCCTGGCCCACGGTGCCGCGCAGGCCGGGCCCGGGCCGGTGGCCGCGCTGCACTCGGACCTGCCGGCGCTGCGACCGGGCGAGCTGACCGGAGCGCTGGCGACGGCCGGCGATCACGTTCGGTCCTTCGTCGCCGATGCCGACGGCACGGGGACCACCCTGCTGGCCGTCACCCGCGGTGCCTTGCGCCCGTCCTTCGGCCGCGGGTCGGCCGCGGCGCACGCGGCGGGCGGGGCGGTGGCCCTGACCGGGGGGTGGCCGGGGTTGCGTCGCGACGTGGACACTACGGAGCACCTGGCGCTGGCCCGGGCGCTGGGTACCGGTCCGCGGACCGGGGCGTTGGCGCTGGGCCCCGGTCGGCAGCGGCCCGAGGCGTGTGCATGATCGGCCGGTGTCCACCCCGGTGCGGCACCATGACGCCGTGAGCGAGACCAGCGCCGAACCGGTGCACCATGCCGACCGCTTCCTCAACCGCGAGCTGTCCTGGCTGGACTTCAACGCCCGCGTGCTGGAGCTGGCCGAGGACGACCGTGCCCCGCTGCTGGAGCGGGTCAAGTTCCTGGCCATCTTCGCCAGCAACCTCGACGAGTTCTACATGGTGCGGATCGCGGGGCTCAAGCGCCGGCACAGCACCGGTCTGACCGTCCGCTCCCCCGACGGGCTCACCATCCGCGAGCAGCTGGCCCGGATCACCGCCCGCACCCAGGACCTGGTCGCCCGGCACGCGGACGTCTTCGTCAAGGACGTCGCCCCCGCCCTGGAGGAGCGCGGCATCCGGATCGTGCACTGGAGCGAGGTCGCCGACGGGGAGGCCATGCGGCTGCGGGAGTACTTCCGCGACCAGGTCTTCCCGGTGCTCACCCCGCTGGCGGTGGACCCCGCGCACCCCTTCCCCTACATCTCCGGGCTCTCGCTGAACCTCGCCGTCTCGGTCCGCGACCCCGAATCGGGCGCACCCCGGTTCGCCCGGGTCAAGGTGCCCGACAACGTCCCCCGCTTCGTCCCGGTGGCCGCCGGCGAGGAGGAAGCCGTGTTCCTCCCGCTGGAGGACCTGATCGCGGCGCACCTGAACCAGCTGTTCCCCGGCCTGGACGTCATCGACCACCACCTGTTCCGGGTGACCCGGAACGCCGACGTCGAGGTCGAGGAGGACCGCGACGAGGACCTGCTGCAGGCGCTGGAGCGGGAACTGGCCCGGCGCCGGTTCGGCCCGGCCGTCCGGCTGGAGGTCACCGACACGATGGATCCGCAGATCCTCGACGTGCTGATGCACGAGCTGGAGGTCAACCCCGGCGACGTGCTGCACGTGCCCGGCCTGCTGGACCTGGCCGCGCTGATGGCGCTCTACGACCTGGACCGGCCCGAGCTCAAGGACGAGCCGTTCGTGCCGGCCACCCACCCTCGGTTGTCCGAGGGCGAGACGCCCAAGAGCGTGTTCGCCACGCTGCGCGAGGGCGACATCATGGTGCACCACCCCTACGACAGCTTCGCCACCAGCGTGCAGCGGTTCATCGAGCAGGCCGCGGCCGACCCGCTGGTCCTGGCGATCAAGCAGACCCTGTACCGCACCTCCGGGGACAGCCCGATCGTGCAGGCGCTGATCGAGGCCGCGACGGCGGGCAAGCAGGTCGTGGTGCTGGTGGAGATCAAGGCCCGCTTCGACGAGGAGGCCAACATCAGCTGGGCCCGCTCGCTGGAGCGGGCCGGCTGCCACGTCGTCTACGGCCTGGTGGGCCTGAAGACGCACTGCAAGACCGCGCTGGTGGTGCGCCGGGAGAACGGGGTGCTGCGCCGGTACTGCCACATCGGGACCGGCAACTACAACCCGAAGACCGCCCGGATCTACGAGGACCTCGGCATCCTCACCGCCGATCCGCGGGTGGGCGCGGACCTGACCGACCTGTTCAACACCCTCACCGGGTACTCCCGGCAGACCACCTACCGCTCGCTGCTGGTGGCCCCGCACGGCATCCGGACCGGCCTGGTGGAGAAGATCCGCCGGGAGGCCCGGCACGCCGCCGAGGGCCGGGCGGCCGGTATCCGGATCAAGGTGAACTCCCTGGTCGACGAGGAGCTCATCGACGCCCTGTACGAGGCGTCCCAGGCCGGGGTGCGGGTCGAGCTGCTGATCCGCGGCATCTGCGCGCTGCGACCCGGCGTGCCCGGGATGAGCGAGAACATCCACGTCCGCTCCATCGTGGGCCGGTTCCTGGAGCACTCCCGGGTGGTGCACTTCGCCAACGACGGGACCGGTGAGTGGTGGCTGGGCAGCGCCGACCTGATGCACCGCAACCTGGACCGTCGGGTCGAGGTGCTGCTGCGGATCAGTGACGAGGCCGCGCAGGGCCAGCTGCAGCGGATGTTCGACGGTGCGATGGCCGCGGACGTGCGCAGCTGGCAGCTGCAACCGGACAGCACCTGGCTGCGGACCGGAGAGTTCGACTACCAGGGGCGGGTGATGAACGGTGAGTTCGCTGGTTGAGCGCGTGCAGCCCGCCGCCGGCGGGGCGGTCTGGCGGCTGGCCGCGGACGGGACGCTGGAGACCGCGGTGGTGCACCGGCCCAAGTACGACGACTGGTCGCTGCCCAAGGGGAAGGTGGACGCCGGGGAGCACCCGCTGCAGACCGCCGTCCGGGAGGTCGGCGAGGAGACCGGCTTGCAGGTCGCCGTCGGCCGGCGTGGCGTGCAGACCCGCTACGACCACCGCCAGGGCCCCAAGCGGGTGGACTACTGGACGATGCAGCACGTCGCCGGTGACTTCGTGGCCAACGACGAGGTCGACGAGCTCCGCTGGCTGCCGGTGCCGGCAGCCAGCGCGCTGGTCACGCATCCGCACGACGCCGCCGTGCTGGCCGACCTGGCCCGCACCGACGTGCCCCGGGTGCCCACCCTGCTGCTGGTCCGGCACGCCAGCGCCGGGGAGCGGGAGGACTTCGACGGTCCCGACGACGATCGGCCGCTGGACGGCCGAGGCAAGGCCCAGGCCTGCCGGCTGGCCGCGCTGCTGCCGGCGTTCGGACCCACCGAGGTGCTGACCGCCCCCCCGGTGCGGTGCCGGCAGACCATCACGCCGCTGGCGCAGGCGCTGGGCCTGCCGCTGGACGAGGTGCCCGAGCTCGGTGAGGACGGCTTCGGTGCCGACCCGGCGGCGGGGCTCGCCCTGGTGGAGCGGCTGCTGACCCCGCGGGACACCCCGGGGGTCAGCGTGGTGTGCAGCCAGGGCGGGGCGATCCCCTCCGTGCTCAGCGCGCTGGGGGTGCGCTTCCCGGGGTCGTCGGCGGCGCTGTGGCCGCCCTCGGCGAAGGGCAGCGTGTGGGTGCTGGGCGGGCGGCCCGGGGCGTTGCTGGCCGACTACTACCGCGACTTCCCGGCCGACCCGGACGCCCCGGCTGCCTGAGCCGGGGCGCCGCGGGCGGTGCGCTCAGCGCGCCGGCAGCGTCCGGGGCAGGAAGGCCGGGCGGGACGCCTCGAAGGCGGAGATGTCCTCCAGGTGCCGCTCGGTGAGCCCGACGTCGTCCAGGCCCTCCAGCAGCCTCCACCGGGTGTAGTCGTCGATGTCGAAGGCCACCGCGACGTCCCCGTCCGGGCCGGCCCAGCGGACCTCCTTGGCGACCAGGTCCACGGTCACAGCCAGCGTGGGGTCGGCCTCGCAGGCGTCCTGCAGCGCCTCGACGTCGGCCGCGGGCAGCACCACGGTGAGCAGCCCGGACTTCGTCGAGTTGTTCCGGAAGATGTCGGCGAACCGGGCGCTGATGACCACCCGGAAGCCGCCGTCCAGCAGCGCCCAGTTGGCGTGCTCCCGGGAGGAACCGGTGCCGAAGTCGGGACCGGCGACCAGGATCGAGGCGCCGGCGTACTCGGGCTGGTTCAGCACGAAGTCCGGCTCGTTGGTCCGCCAGGCCACGAACAGCCCGTCCTCGAACCCGGTGCGGGTGATCCGCTTGAGGTACTCGGCCGGGATGATCTGGTCGGTGTCGACGTTGGTCCGGCGCAGCGGGGCCGCGGTGCCGGTGTGCGTGGTGAAGGCGTCCATGGTCAGGCTCCAGCGGTGGCGGGGTCGGGAACACCGGGCAGGTCGGCCGGTGCGGTCAGCCGGCCGGTGATCGCGGTGGCCGCAGCCACCGCCGGGGACACCAGGTGGGTGCGCCCACCCTTGCCCTGCCGGCCCTGGAAGTTCCGGTTGCTGGTGGAGGCCGACCGCTCCCCGGGGGCCAGCTGGTCGGGGTTCATGCCCAGGCACATCGAGCAGCCGGCCCCGCGCCACTCGGCGCCGGCCGCGGTGAACACCGCATCCAGACCCTCGGCCTCGGCCTGCTGCTTGACCCCGATGGAACCGGGCACGACCAGCATCCGCGTGTCGGTGGCCACGTGCTGGCCGCGCAGCAGCTCGGCGGCGACCCGCAGGTCCTCGATCCGGCCGTTGGTGCACGAGCCCAGGAAGACGGTGTCCACCCGGATCTCGCGCAGCGGGGTGCCCGCGGTCAGACCCATGTAGGCCAGCGCGGACTCCGCCGCGGCGCGGTCGCCCGGCGTCGGCGATGTCGGCCGGGTCGGGTACGGAATCGCCGATCGGCAGACCCTGGCCGGGGTTGGTGCCCCACGTGACGTAGGGGGTCAGCGTCGCCGCGTCGATCACGCACCTCGCGGTCGAACTCGGCGTCGTCGTCGGTGCGCAGCGTCGCCCAGTGGGCCAGCGCGGCATCCCAGTCCGTGCCCTGCGGGGCGTGCGGCCGGCCCTGCAGGTACTCCAGGGTGGTCCGGTCGGGGGCGATCAGCCCGGCCCGGGCACCGGCCTCGATCGACATGTTGCAGATCGTCATCCGGGACTCCATCGACAGTGCCTCGATGGCGCTGCCGCGGTACTCGATGACGTGCCCCTGGCCGCCGCCGGTGCCGATCCGGGCGATGACCGCCAGGATGATGTCCTTGGCCGACACGCCCACCGGCAGCTCGCCGTCCACCCGGACCGACATCTGCTTGGCCGGGCGCTGGGGCAAGGTCTGGGTGGCCAGCACGTGCTCGACCTCGCTGGTGCCGATGCCGAAGGCCAGCGCCCCGAAGGCGCCGTGGGTGGAGGTGTGGCTGTCCCCGCAGACGATGGTCATGCCCGGCTGGGTCAGGCCCAGCTGCGGGCCGATGACGTGCACGATGCCCTGGTCGCGGTCGCCCATCGGGGCGGTCCGCAGCCCGAACTCCGCGGCGTTGTCGCGCAGCGCCTGCACCTGGGCCCGGCTGACCGGGTCCGCGATGGGCGCCAGCACGTCCAGGGTCGGGACGTTGTGGTCCTCGGTGGCCATGGTGAGGTCGGGACGGCGGACGGTGCGCCCGGCGGCCCGCAGCCCGTCGAAGGCCTGCGGACTGGTGACCTCGTGCACCAGGTGCAGGTCGATGTAGAGCAGGTCCGGCTCGCCCTCGGTGCGCCGCACCACGTGCTGCTCGTAGACCTTCTGCGCCAGGGTCTGCCCCACGGCTGCGCCTCCTCAGGCTCCGGCTGACAGTGGCCACCCCGTCTGGTGTCCCAGTGAGTGAGATGGGAGTATCAACTCGTGGGACAGCCTAACCCCGTTGCCGTGCTGGACAAAGCGGTCGCCATCCTGCGTGCGGTCGCCGAGGGTCCGGCCAGCCTCGCCGAGCTGGTCGAGCGCACCGGGCTACCCCGCGCCACCACCCACCGGTTGGCGGTGGCGCTGGAGGGACACCGGTTGGTGCGCCGCGACCCCGACGGAGCCTGGACCCCCGGCCCCGCACTGGCCGAACTGGGCCGGGGCGGTGCCGACCTGGCCGGGCAGCTCGCCGACGCCGCCGTCCGCCCGCTCGTGGCGCTGCGGGACCGGAGCGGGGAGAGCGCCCAGTTCTACGTGCGCGAGGGCTCGGCCCGCGTCTGCGTGGCGGCGGCCGAGCGACTCACCGGGCTGCGGGACACCGTGCCGGTGGGCGCCCGCCTGCCGATGACCGCGGGTTCCGCGGCGCATGCCCTGCTGGCGTTCGCCCCGGCCGCCGAGGTCACCCCCCTGCTGCCCGCGGCCAGCTTCACCGCCCGCACCCTGCTCGACGTCCGGCGGCGCGGCTGGGCGCACAGCGTCGCCGAGCGCGAGCCCGGGGTGGCCTCGCTGTCGGCCCCGGTGCGCGATCCGGCCGGCTCGGTGCTCGGTGCGGTCTCGGTCTCCGGACCGGTGGAGCGGCTGGGCCGCCGGCCCAGCCCCGACGTGGTGGGCGCCGTGCTGGACGCCGCGGTGGCGATCAGCCGCGCCGTGCGCTGAGGCCGGACCGCCCTCAGGCCACCCGGTGGGCACCGCGGGACGGCACCGCCACGAAGGACCGGTAGCTGCCCCCGGCCGGCTGCACCGCGGCGGTCACCCGGGCCAGCTCGGTGGTGTCGACCAGCACGATCGCGCAACCGCCGAAGCCCCCGCCCACCATCCGCGCGCCGTGCGCACCGGCCGCCAGCGCGGCGGCCACCACCGCGTCGAGCTCGGGGGTGGAGATCTGGAAGTCATCGCGCAGCGAGCGATGCCCGGCGGTGAGGATGGGCCCGATCTCCCGCGGGTCACCACCGTCGGAGAGCACCCGCACCACCTCCAGCACCCGGTCGTCGTCGGTGACGATGTGCCGGGCGCGGCGCCGCAGCACGTCGTCCTCGAGCCCGTCGAGCATCTCCAGCGTGGCGTCCCGGAGCACGTCCACGCCCAGGGCCGCGGCGGCCGCCTCGCACTCCCGGCGCCGGTCGCCGTACCCGCCGTCGGCGTGCGAGTGGGTGTGCCCGGTGTCCACCACCAGCAGGGCCAGCCCGGCCGCCGCCAGGTCGAAGGGCACCTGCCGACGGGTGCCGTCCCGGGTGTCCAGGAACAGCGCGTGCCCCGCCTCGCACAGCAGGGAGGCGGACTGGTCCAGGATCCCGGTGGGTGCGCCGACGAACTCGTTCTCCGCCCGCCGGGCGATGTCCACCAGGTCGTCGAGGGCGAGGTCGGGCCGCAGCAGGTCCCGCAGCGCCAGGGCGACCGAGCAGGTGAGCGCGGCTGACGAGGAGAGCCCGGCGCCGGCCGGGACGTCCCCGTCGACCAGCACCGACAGCCCACCGGGCAGCTCGAACTGGGCGACGACGCCGGCCACGTAGCCCGCCCACTCCCCCGGGTTCCCCGGAGTCAGCTCGGCGATCGGCACCTGCACCAGCACACCGGGCTGCTGCGCCGACGCCACCACCAGCAGGCCGTCGGTGCGGCGCGCGACCTCGGCGCGGACCCGGAAGGGCAGCGCGATCGGGAGCACGAAGCCGCCGTTGTAGTCGGTGTGCTCGCCGATCACGTTGGCCCGCCCGGGGGCCACCCAGGCGCCCTCGGGCGCGCCACCGAAGAGCGTGCGGAAGCCGCTCACGGCCACACCACCGCTCGCAGCTCCGCGGCGACGCCCTCGGGCGAGGTGTCGGAGACGAACGCCCCCATCCCGGACTCCGAGCCGGCCAGGTACTTCAGCTTCCCGGCGGCCCGCCGGAAGGAGAACAGCTGCAGGTGCAGCCACCAGTCCGCACGTCCGGCACCGGCCACCGTGGCCCGCACCGGAGCCTGGTTCCAGCTGGAGATGTAGTTCATCGGCACGTCGAAGCGGTGCGCGAAGCGACCGAGGACGTCCAGGTAGACCGCCACGAAGGCATCCCGCTCGGCGCCGGTGAGCGCGGCGACGTCGGGTACCCGGCGGTGCGGGAAGAGCTGCAGCTCGTAGGGCCAGCGGGCGGCGGCCGGCACGAACGCCGTCCAGTGCTCGTTGGCGGCGACCACCCGCGGCCCGGTGCGCTCGGCCTGGACCACCTCGGCGAACAGGTCACCGGGATGCGCGGCGACCTGGGTGAGGATCTGCTGCACCCGCGGGGCCAGGAAGGGATAGGCGTAGACCTGACCGTGCGGGTGCGCCAGGGTCACCCCGATCTCCTCGCCGTGGTTCTCGAAGAGGAAGACCTGCTCCACCCCCGGCAGGGCGGAGAGCACCTCGGTGCGGTGCGCCCACGCGTCGACCACCAGCCGGGCCCGCTCCGCGCCCAGCTCGGCGAAGGAACGGTCGTGATCGCTGGTGAACACGATCACCTCGCAGCGTCCCTCCCCCGGCCGCAGGGCGACCAGCGGCGCCCCGTCTGCGTGCGGGGGGACGTCCCGGTCGACCTCGGTGGACAGGGAGGGGAAACGGTTCTCGAAGACCGCCACCTGGTAGTCGGCCTCGGGCAGCTCGGTGGCCCGGTCGGGGGTGGAGGGGCACAGCGGGCACTGGTCGGCCGGAGGCAGGAACGTCCGGGTCTGCCGGTGCGCGGCGATGACGACCCATTCGCCCAGCAGCGGGTCCCAGCGGACCTGCGACCGGGTCGCCACCGGAGGCAGGTCCCGGCGGTCGACGGCGTCCCGCTCCACCGGTGCGGCGTCGAAGTAGACGATCTCCCGACCGTCGGCCAGCTGGCGCGTGGTGCTGATCACGATTGTGAACGCTAACACCGGCTGGCCGGCGCGGATAGGAGCAGGCCCGCCGGGCGCCGGGTCACCCTTCGCCGCCCACAGGGCACGACCGCCCCGCAACCGCCCCGGTGGCGGCACCACCGGGGTCGGCGGGACGCGCCCCGGCGGGCTCAGATGGTGGCGACCGAGCCTGCGTCCACCCGGTAGTTGCTGCCGGTGACGAAGCTGGCCCGCTCCGAGCACAGGAAGGTGATCACGCTGGCCACCTCCTCGACCTGACCCCGGCGCCCCAGCTCCATGCCAGGCCGCTCCTCCTCCAGGAAGGACTCGATCGCCTCGTCCACCGAGGTGTCCAGCTCCGCGGCGCGCTTGTCCATCATGGCGTCGGTCATCGGGCTGGCGATGAAGGCCGGGGACACGGCGTTGACCAGCACGCCCTCGGAACCGTAGGTCTTCGACAGGCCCTTGGTCAGGCTCAGCACGGCTGCTTTGGCGGCGCAGTAGGGCAGCTCGTCGACGTAGGGCTGCACGGCGTCCTCACTGGCCAGCAGCACGATGCGCCCCCACCCCGCCGAACGCATGCCGTCCACGAAGGCCCGCACCACCCGGACCGCGCTGAAGAAGTCGATCTCCAGCGTCGACCGCCAGCCCTCCTCGTCGATCTCGTGGAACAGACCCTGCGCCCCGGTGATGCCGGCCGCGTTGACCAGGATCGAGGGGTCCCCGATGGCTGCCGTGACCTCGGTTCGCAGCCGCTGCACGTCGGTCGCGTCGGTGAGGTCGGCGGCGATCGGGGTGACGCCGGCGGCGCTGCCGCCCAGGTCCTCGGCCGCCTCCGCCAGGGCATCGGCATCGATGTCGCTGATCACCACCCGCACCCCCTCGGCGAGCAGCATCCGGGCGGTCTCCCGACCGATCCCCGAGTCGGCGCCGGTGACCAGCGCGGTGCGTCCTGCGATGCCCAGATCCATGGGTCTCCCGTCGTCCGGTACCCGCGAGCCGGGTGCCTCCCGGGACTCCATCCCCCGGACGCTGCTCGCTGACACCCGGTGCCGCCGACCGTCCACGCCGGCCGGTGACCCCCGGCACGGTCACCGGGCGGCGATGTGTCCGGCGGAGGGTCGTGCTCTGCCCCACGGGTGGGGCAGAGCACGACCCTCCGAGCAGAACTCCCCCGAGCTACTTCTTCGAGGCGACCTCGGCGGCGTAGCGCTCGGTCATCGTGGCCACGGCCTGCAGTTGCTGGGCCGCGTAGTCCTCGCGCTTGCCCATGGCCAGTTCCTTCGCCGACAGGGTGGCCTGCGCGTGGGTGACCTGGCCGCCCTGGAAGTGCGGGAAGACGTGCTGGGCGATGAGCTCGTAGGAGCGCTTGGTGGCCTCCGGGTTGGCCCACTCGTGGGCCAGCAGCAGCATCGCGCCGAACCCGCCGGACTGATCCCAGAGCTTCTGCACCTGCTTGCGGGCGTCCTCCACGGTGCCGATGGCGCCGATCCCGGCCTCGTTGATGAAGTCGATCATCTCCTTGACGTCGCCCCCCTCCACCGCCATCTGCGGGAAGGCCGCGGTCTTCTGGAAGTACCGGAACCAGGTCTCGATGCCGAACTGCACGTCGGCGTAGGCCTGCTCCCGGGTCTCGGCGATGTGCATCAGTCCCACCAGCCGCCAGTCCTCGCGGGAGACGGTCTTGCCGTGCGCCTGGGCGCGCTCCTCCACCACAGACCAGTGGTGGGCCAGCGCGTCGAAACCGTCGGCGGAGAGCGTGGCGCCGATGGACAGCAGGCCGATCCCGTGGGTGCCCGCCTGCCGGGGTCCGGTGGGCGAGGCCACCGCCGCCACCGTGATGTCGAACAGCGGCTCGCTGTAGGGCCGCAGGTGCAGCCGGGCGTCCACCAGCGTGTGCGTCCGGGTGGTGGCGGTGACGGTTTCCCCGTGCAGCAACCGCATGATGATGTCCAGGTTCTCGGCCAGCAGCTCCCGGGTGTCGGTCGGGTTCAGGCCCAGCATCATCGAGTCGGTGGGCAGCGAGCCGGGCCCGCAACCCAGCATCACCCGGCCGCGGGTGAGGTGGTCCAGCATGACCATCCGCTCGGCCACCCAGAGCGGGTTGTGGTAGCTGATCGAGGTCACACCGGTGCCCAGCTTGATCCGCCGGGTCCGCTCGGCGGCCGCCGCAATGAAGATCTCCGGCGAGGCGATGATCTCGCTGCCCGCGGAGTGGTGCTCGCCGATCCAGGCCTCGTCGTAGTCCAGCCGGTCCAGGTGGGCGACCAGGTCCAGGTCCCGCTGCAGTGCCGTCGTGGGGTTCTCCCCCGCCGGGTGGAACGGGGCCAGGAAGATGCCGAACCGCAACCTGCTCATCAATGCCTCCATGCGCTGGACGTCGTCGTCGCGTCCAACGTAACGTCGGTCACCCCGAGTGGTTGTCAGGTTTTTTGACGGTCGCCGGCCGGCCCACGGAGGTTGCGGTGCTCGCTCGGACGGCCTGGGAGAGCTTCCAGTCCGGTGAGGACCACGTGGAGGTGCGGGCGGAGATCCTCACGTCCTGGCGCCGGTCGCAACTGTCCGGCGTGGATCCCGCGCAGGTCGGCCTGCCGCACGCCGAGACCGACACCGACACCCGGTTCGCCCGGGTCGCCGTGCCGGTGGTCGGTGGGATGGCCGGTCTGCTGACCGGCAGCGACACCTGCCTGGCGGTCACCGACGCCACCGGCCGGGTGCTCTGGCGCTGGGTGTCCGATGCGGGCCTGCGTCGCAACCTCGACGCACTGGACCTGGTCGAGGGCTTCTCCTTCGACGAGGAGCACGCCGGCACCAACGGCGTGGGCACGGCGCTGGAGACCCGCCGGGTGATCACCGTCTGCGGCGACGAGCACTTCAAGGAGCCCTTCCACGGCTACACCTGCGTGGCCGCGCCCGTGGTGCACCCGCTGAACCGGCGGGTCCTGGGCGCGGTGAACCTCACCTGCCGCTCCCGGGACACCAACGACCGGCTGGAGCCCGCGGTGCGCACCCTGGTGCGGGAGGTGCGGGCCGGCCTCCTGCAGGCCGCCGGGGCCCGGGAGCGGTCGCTGTTCGCCGAGTTCCTCACCGCCCGCTCGGCCAGCGCGGCACCGGTGCTCTCGATCAGCCCCGACGTGCTCATCGCCAACGCGGCCGCCGCCGGGATCGAGGTCGACCACGCCGCCCTGTGGGACCGGGTGCTGGACGTGGTCGATGACGGTGGCCCGGTGCTGGGCCCGGTGGTGCTGCCCGGGACCGAGGGTCGGACGGCGCAGGTGCGCACGGTGATCGAGGGGGCGCGCTTGGCCGGGGCGGTGCTGGTCGTCGACCCCGCACCCGGCACCGCCCTGCCGGCGGGCCGGGCCACCACCTGGGACCGGGTGGTCGGCGAGGTGTCCGACCTGCTGGCAGCCGGCAGCCCGGTGCTGCTGCGCGGCGAACCGGGCACCGGCAAACGGCATCTGCTGGCCGGGCTGCTCCCCGCGGCGACCGTGCACGATGCCGCCGACGTCGCCCGGCTCGGCCTGGCCGACTGGAGCCGGTCGGTCGCCACCTCCACCGGTCCCCTGGTGCTGCTGCACCTGGACCAGCTCACCGGGTCCGGCGTGCGCACCCTGGCCGCCCAGCTGGCTACCCGGCCGGGGCGCCCCGCGCTGGCCGGCACCTGTACCACCGACGACGGGCTGACCCCGCTGGTCGACCGGCTGGACGCGGTCCCGGTGGACCTGCCGCCGCTGCGGGTGCGCCGGGACGAGCTGCCTGCGCTGGTCGCCGAGCTCGCCGGACCGGTCACCCGCCGGGCCGGCGAGGCGCTGGCCCGGCACGCCTGGCCGGGGAACACCGCGCAGCTGCGGGTGGTGCTGCGCCAGGCGGTACGGGCCGCCGGCGGGCGACCGGTGGACCTGGACGCCCTGCCGGCGGAGCTGACCGCCACCGGCCGCCGCCTGACCCTGCTGGAGCAGGCCGAGTCGCGCGTCATCGAGGAGGTGCTGGCCGCCCACGGCGGGAACAAGACCGCCGCCGCCCGGGAGCTGGGGGTCTCCCGGCCGACGCTGTACGCCAAGCTCCGCGCCTACCGCCGGTAGCCCCGGTCCCGGCCGGTGTGCCGTCCCCGGAACGCCGAGAGCCCCCGACCCGGGTGGGTCGGGGGCTCTCGAGGTGTAGCCCCGAAGGGATTCGAACCCTCGCTACCGCCGTGAGAGGGCGGCGTCCTGGGCCGCTAGACGACGGGGCCAGAACCGTGCAGATGGTGCAAGAGGAGATGGTGCTTCCTCGCTGGGGTACCAGGACTCGAACCTAGACTAACGGAACCAGAAACCGTCGGGCTGCCAATTACCCCATACCCCAAAGGCCGTTCAGCACCTCGCGGCGCCGTCGAAGACACTACCTGATGCCCGTCCGGGAGGGCGCACCCACCCCCACCTCCCTCACCCGTGCCCTGCCGAGCCCGGGTCCGGGCGGGCCCACCGGGGGTCGGGCGCCGGCGGCCCGGCAGGCGGCAGCACCGGCGGCAGCGGCGGGGCCGGGACCCAGACCGGGGTCCAGGTCGGGGTCCACGTCGCGGGCCGGGTGAGGTCCACCGCGGCGCTGACCGTCTCGACCGGCACCACCCCGCGGGCCCGGGCGACCACCCAGACGTAGAGACCCATGGCCAGCACGTCCAGCAGGGTTACCAGCAGGCCCACCCCGGACGGCACCGCCGCCGTCGCCACCCCGCCGCCCAGCGCCCCGGCCAGCAGGAAGACCAGCACGTTGTTCACCGCGTGCAGCACGATGGCCGCTTCCAGGCCACCGGTCAGCCAGGTGACCCCGGAGGCGGCCAGACCGAAGACGAAGCGGTCTGCGAAGGTCAGCACGTCCGGTGGCGCGTGCGCCGCGGAGAACAGGGCCGCGGTGAGCACCGCGGCCAGGATCGCGCCGGCCCGTTCGGTCCGGATCCAGCCGGCGACCGCCTGGCTCAGGTAGCCGCGGAACACGTACTCCTCGGCCGCGGACTGCAGCGGGGTGGTCAGCAGCACCACCAGCACCAGCCAGGGGTAGGCCGACGAGGGCCCGGTCACCCCACCACCGTCGGCGACGACGCTGATCCCGATCGTTGCGGCCACCCCCACCCCGAGGGTGAGCAGGGCCCGCCAGGCCCACCTGGGGAACAGCCGCCACCGGATCCGGCCCAGCACCGACACCGACCAGCCCGGCCGAAGACCGTGGGCGACCATCCAGCAGGCCCACACGATCGGGATGGCCACGATCAGGGACAGGTTGGTCAGCAGCAGGACACCGGGATCGGTGAGGTCGAGCAGGTCCGCGACGGGCACGATCCCGGTGATCAGCGTGACCACCACGACGACGACGGCGGCCACCGCGTACAGCACGCTGAACAGCAGCAGGCCCAGCAGCGGCCGCCACCACGCCCAGTCCCGGGCGCGCATCAGCCGCAGGTAGGGCTGCGGGGTGTCGTAGGGCGGGGCGCCCGGCGGGGTCACCGGCCGCCCGCCGGCCACCCGACGGACCCGCCCCCCGGGTGCCGGGGGCCATGCCGGCGGTGGGGGTGCCGACGGTGGTGATGGCGGCGGCGATGTCGGCGGCGGCACCACCGCCCAGCCGCGGGGCACCTGGGCCGGGGCGTACCACGGCCCGGTGGCCGGAGGCCCGGTGTAGGTCCCCGGGGCCGGGGGCCGGGGGCCGGGGCCGGAGTGGAACCCTGGGCCCTGCCGAGGGTCGTCGGGGGCCCCTGTCCCGGGCCTCACGCCGTTGCGACCTCCCGGGCCGCAGCGAGCCGGGCCAGGGTCTGCTCCCGGCCCAGCAGCTCCATCGACTCGTACAGCGGGGGGCTGACCGTGCGCCCGCTCACCGCGACCCGGACCGGCCCGAACGCCTGCCGCGGCTTGCGTCCCAGCTCCTCCACCAGGGCCTGCTTCAGGGCCGTCTCCAGCTCCGGCGTCGTCCAGTCCGCCAGTCCGGTGAGCGCCGCGGTGGCGGCGTCGAGCACCTCGACGGCATCCGGCCCGGACAGCTGCTTGGCGGCCGCCGCCGGATCGATCTCGACCTGGTCGACGAACAGGAAGCCCAGCAACCCCACCGCCTCGGCCAGCACCACCATGCGCTCCTGGGCCAGCGGCGCGATCGCCTCCAGGGTGGCGGCCTGCGCGGCGGTGGGCGGGTCGGCGATCAGCCCGGCGGCGGCCAGGTAGGGCACCACCCGGGCGGTGAACTCGGCCACTGGCAGCGACCGCAGGTGGGTGGCGTTGATCGCCTCGGCCTTCTTCAGGTCGAAGCGGGCCGGGTTCGGGCTGACCCGGCGGACGTCGAAGGCAGCCGACCAGGTCGGTCATCGAGAAGACGTCCCGGTCCTCGGCGATGGCCCAGCCCAGCAGCGCCAGGTAGTTGCCCAGCCCCTCGGGCAGGAAGCCGCGGTCCCGGTAGAGGTCCAGGTTGGACGTGGGGTCGCGCTTGGAGAGCTTCTTGTTGCCCTCCCCCATGACCAGCGGCAGGTGCCCGAAGCGAGGAGCGCCGGTGGCCACCCCGATGTCGGTCAGCGCGGCGTACAGCGCCAGCTGGCGGGGCGTGGAGGACAGCAGGTCCTCCCCGCGCAGCACGTCGGTGATCCCCATCAGCGCGTCGTCGACCGGGTTGACCAGCGGGTACAGCGGCTGACCGCCGGCCCGGGCCAGCACGAAGTCCGGCACGGCACCGGCGGCGAAGACCACCTCGCCGCGGACCAGGTCGTCCCAGGCCAGGTCCGTGTCTGGCATCCGCAGCCGCAGCACCGGGGACCGTCCCTCGGCCAGGAAGGCCGCCTTCTGCGCCTGGGTGGTCTCCCGGTCGGCACCGTCGTAACCCTGCTTGGGGTCCTGGCCGGCGGCGACCCGGCGGGCGGCCACCTCCTCGGGCGTGGAGAACGACTCGTAGGCGTGCCCGGCCTCGACCAGCCTGGCCAGCACGTCCCGGTAGACCTCGCCGCGTTCGGACTGCCGGTACGGGCCGTGCGGGCCGCCGACCTCGGGCCCCTCGTCCCAGTCCAGCCCCAGCCAACGCAGGCTGTCCAGCAGGTGCCGGTAGGACTCCTCGGAGTCCCGCGCGGCGTCGGTGTCCTCGATCCGGAAGACGAACTGCCCACCGTGGTGCCGGGCGTGCGCCCAGTTGAACAGCGCCGCGCGCATGACGCCGACGTGCACCAGGCCGGTGGGTGAGGGGCAGAACCGGGTGCGGACGACGCTCATCGGGCCGTGGAGGTGGTGTCGGCGCCGGTCACGGTGTTGGTCAGCTCGCCCAAGCCGTCGATCGCGCAGGTGACCGAACCGCCGGCCCGCAGCGGACCCACCCCGGCCGGGGTGCCGGTGAGCACCACGTCGCCGGGCAGCAGGGTCATCACCTGGGAGATGTAGGACACCAGGGTGGGCACGTCGAACAGCAGCTGGCTGGTCCGGCCGTCCTGGCGGAGCTCGCCGTCCACGGTGCAGCTCACCGCCAGGTCGGCGGGGTCCTTGCCCAGCCCGGCCAGGTCTGTCTCGATCCAGGGCCCCAGCGGGCAGAAGGAGTCGAAGCCCTTGGCCCGGGTCCACTGCCCGTCGGAGTTCTGCATGTCCCGCTCGGTGACGTCGTTGCCGATGGTGTAGCCGAAGACGCTGCTCAGCGCCTGCTCGGGGGTGACGTGCCGGGCGCCGCGGGCCCCGATCACGACGCCGAGCTCCACCTCGTGGTGCACGTTGGTGCTGCCCGGCGGGATCCGGATCGCATCACCGGGCCCGATCACCGAGGTGGAGGGCTTGAGGAACAGCAGCGGTTGGGACGGGGCGTCCCCGGTCTTCATCTCGGCCACGTGGTCGGCGTAGTTCTTGCCGACGCAGACCACCTTGCTGGGCAGGATCGGGGACAGCAGCCGGACGTCGGCGGCGGCGTGCCGCTGGCCGGTGAAGGAGATCTGGCCGAAGGGGTGGCCCTCGATCTGGGCGACCTGACCGTCGGAGTCCAGAACGCCGAAGGACATGCCGGTCGGGGAGGCGTAACGGACGATGCGCACGGGTCGAGGTTAGTCCGCTGCCCTGCTGGCCTATGTTCCCCGGCGGGTCGGCCTCCTGCCCCGGCCCGTCGTCGTCAGCAGAGGAGACCGCCCGTGATTCTCATCGTCATCAAGTTCCCCGTCCGGCCCGACCGGATGGAGGAGTTCGCGACCCACGCCGCGGAGTACGCCCGCTCGGTGAACGCCGAGGAGGGCAGCCTGTTCTTCGAGTGGTCCCGCAGCGTCGAGGACCCGAACACCTGGGTATGCATCGAGGGCTTCCGCGATGCCGACGCCGGAACCGCGCACATGGCGACCCCGCATGCCAAGGGGGCCTTCGACTGGATGTCGGACCTGGTGGCCGAGCAGCCCCAGATCATCTACGTGAACACCCCCGACGTGAGCGGCTTCGGCCCGATGGGCGAGGTCAAGCCCCGCAGCTGACGACCGGCGCCCCCGGCTCCGGCGCACCGGCCGGAGCCGGGGGCGCCGCCGCGCTCAGCGGCAGCGCACCGCGTAGGTCAGCGCGTCCACCAGGGCCAGCCAGGAGGCCTCCACGACGTTCTCGTGCACGCCCACGGTGGTCCACTCGCCGGCCTTGTCCGCGGTGTCCACCAGCACCCGGGTGGTGGCACTGGTGCCCCCGGTCCAGCCCAGGATGCGCACCTTGTAGTCGGACAGGGCCACGTCCGCGAGCCCTGGCCAGCGGCTCACCAGCGCCCCGCGCAGCGCGTTGTCCAACGCGTTCACCGGCCCGTTGCCCTCACCCACGGCCACCACCCGCTCGACCCCGCCGTCCTCCCGGGGCAGGGCCACCTTCACCACGGCCTCGCTGACCACCACGTCGTCGGCCCGGTGCTCGACCGTGGTCCGCCAGCTCTCCAGCTCGAACAGCGGAGGCGGCGAATCGGCGAGCTCCCCGCGCAGCAGCAGTTCGAACGAGGCGTCGGCGGCCTCGTAGGACCATCCGCGGGCCTCCTGCTGCTTGACCTGGGCCACGACGCGGCCGACCGCATCGCCCTGGCCGGCCAGGTCCACGCCCAGCTCCCGCCCCTTGAGCTCGACCGAGGCCCGGCCGGCCATCTCGGTGACCAGGATGCGCATGTCGTTGCCCACCACCTCGGGGTCCAGGTGGTTGTACAGCTCGGGGCTGACCTTGATCGCGCTGGCGTGCAGGCCGGCCTTGTGCGCGAACGCCGAGGCGCCGACGAAGGGCTGGTGGGCGTCCGGGGCGGTGTTGGCCAGCTCGGCGATCGCATGGCTGACCCGGGTGAGCTCGGGCAGGCACTGCGCCGGGACCACCGGCATGCCCATCTTGGTCACCAGGTTGCCGATCAGTGCGAACGTGTCGGCGTTGCCGGCCCGCTCGCCGTACCCGTTCGCGGTGCCCTGCACGTGGCTCACCCCGGCCTCGACGGCGGCCAGCGAATTGGCCACCGCGCAGCCGGTGTCGTCCTGGCAGTGGATGCCCAACCGGCCGGTGACCCGGGCACGCACCTCGGTCACCACCCGGGTGATGCCGCTGGGCAGCATCCCGCCGTTGGTGTCGCACAGCACGCCGACCTCCGCCCCGGCGGCGAAGGCGGCCTGCAGCACGGCGACCCCGTGGTCGGGGTCGTAGGCGTAGCCGTCGAAGAAGTGCTCGCAGTCGACGAACACCCGGCGACCGTGCGCGACGAGGAAGGCGACCGTGTCGGCCACCATGGCCAGGTTCTCCTCGGGGGTGGTGCGCAGCGCGTCCCGGACGTGCCGCAGGTCGGACTTGGCGACCAGGCAGACCACCGGGGTCCCGGCGTCCAGCAGGGCCTGCACCTGCGGGTCGTCGGAGACCGCGACGCCGGCTTTCCGGGTGGCCCCGAAGGCCACCAGCAGAGCGTGCTCGAGCTGCAGCTCGGTGCGCGCGCGGGCGAAGAACTCGGTGTCCTTGGGCAGCGCGCCGGGCCAGCCGCCCTCGATGAAGCCGACCCCGATCTGGTCCAGCAGCCGGGCGACGGCCAGCTTGTCGGCCACCGAGTAGGTGATGCCCTCGCGCTGGGCACCGTCGCGGAGGGTGGTGTCGAAGACGTGGAAGTCGCTGGTCGGGACGGTCACGGCGTGCTCCTGTCGGGGAAAAGGACCCCACACACGAAGAAGACCCCCCGTGGTCACGGGAGGTCTGCGCGCAGTCGCTGGAGCTGACTGCGCGCTAGCTGATGATGATCGTGCGGGCGGTGTGCATCGGCGCCAGTAGACCACGCCGGCCGCCCCCGGGACAGGGGGCGGCCGGGGACGGCACGGGTGGGCTCGTGGGGGTGGGCTGATGGGTGGGCTGATCAGCCGCCGGCCAGGGCGGCCAGCCGGTCGCCCACCTCGGTGGTGCGGACCGGGGATCGCTTGTCCCGGGTGGACAGGTCGAAGGCGACCGCCGCGTTGACCTTGCGGGCCTGGTCGACCCGGCCCAGGTGCTCCAGCAGCAGCCCCACCGAGAGCACCGTGGCGGTGGGGTCGGCCCTGCCCTGGCCGGCGATGTCGGGTGCGGACCCGTGCACCGGCTCGAACATCGAGGGGTTGGCACCCGAGACGTCCAGGTTGCCGCTGGCGGCCATGCCGATGCCCCCGGTGACCGCAGCGGCGACGTCGGTGACGATGTCGCCGAAGAGGTTGTCGGTCACGATCACGTCGTACCGGCTGGGGTCGGTCACGAAGAACATGGCTGCGGCGTCCACGTGCTGGTAGGCGACGGTGACGTCGGGGAACCCGGTGGACACCTCCTCCACGGTGCGCGACCACAGCGACCCCGCATGGGTGAGCACGTTGGTCTTGTGGATCAGCGTCAGGTGCCGGCGCGGGCGGGTCAGCGCGCGCTCGAAGGCGTAGCGGACCACCCGCTCCACCCCGAACGCGGTGTTCAGGCTGACCTCGGTGGCCACCTCGTGCGGGGTGTCGCGGCGGAGCACCCCACCGTTGCCGACGTAGGGACCTTCGGTGCCCTCCCGGATGCAGAGCATGTCGATCTCACCGGGGTCGGCCAGCGGGCTGCGCACGCCGTCGTAGAGCTTGGCCGGCCGCAGGTTGACGTGGTGGTCGAGCTCGAACCGGAGCTTGAGCAGCAGGCCGCGCTCCAGGATGCCGCTGGGCACCCCGGGGTCGCCGACCGCGCCCAGCAGGATGGCGTCGTGCTGGCGGAGCTCGTCGAGGACGCTGTCGGGCAGCAGCTCCCCGGTGCGCTGCCAGCGGGCGGCCCCCAGGTCGTAGGGGGTGCTCTCGATGTCGGGGGCGACCTCGCCCAGGACCTTGAGGCCCTCGGCCACCACCTCGGGGCCGATGCCGTCTCCAGGGATCACTGCCAGGCGCATGAGGCCAGAGATTAGTGGCACCCGGTGACCGGTCCCGCACCCGCACACGCCGGCGCCCCCCGCAGGTGGTGCAGCGCGGGGGGCGCCGGGTGCGCGGCCGAGTCGGGGTCAGAGCGGGTTGAGGTCGGCCTTGCGTGCCTCGCGGGCCCCGATGCTGCTGGCGATGTCCCCCAGCAGGACGCTGTCGACCTCGCTGTCCACGGTGACGGCCATCAGTGCCTCGCCGCCCCTCGTGGTTCGGCTGACCTGCGCGCCGGCGATGTTCACGCCGGCCTCGCCCAGCGCCGCGCCGACGGCGCCGACCACGCCGGGACGGTCGGTGTAGATGAAGAACAGCAGGAAGCCCTTGGCCTCCAGGTCGATCTCGAACCCGCCGACCTCGGTCAGCTTGGGCACCTGGTTCTTGCCGTAGAGCGTGCCCGACACGGTGACCTCGGTGCCGTCGGCCATCGCGCCGCGGACGGTGATCAGGTTGCGGTAGTCCGGGCTCTCCACGTCCTGGCCCAGGCTGACCTCCAGCCCGCGGGCCTCGGCCAGCAGCGGGGCGTTGACATAGCTGACCTGCTCCTCGACGACGTCGGTGAACACCCCGCGCAGCACCGCCAGCTGCACGACCGAGACGTCGAACTCGGCGATCTTGCCCAGCACCTGCACCGATACCGACTGCGCCAGGCCACCGGCGACGGCGGTGAACACCCGGCCGAGCTTCTCGGCCAGCGGCAGGCCCGGCCGGACGTCCTCGGCCACGACCCCGCCGGCCTGCACGTTGACCGCGTCCGGGACGAAGTCGCCCTGCAGCGCCAGCCGGACGCTGCGGGCCACCGCGGTCCCGGCCTTGTCCTGCGCCTCGGTGGTGGAGGCGCCCAGGTGCGGGGTGACCACCACGTTGGGCAGCCCGAACAGCGGGCTGTCCGTGCAGGGCTCCTTGGCGTAGACGTCGATCCCCGCGGCCCCCACCTGGCCGGACTGCAGCGCGGCGGCCAGCGCGGCCTCCTCCACCAGCCCGCCCCGGGCGGCGTTGACGATGATCACGCCGGGCTTGGTCATCGCCAGCTGCTCGGCGCCGATCATCCCCAGGGTCTCGGGGGTCTTGGGCAGGTGGATGGTGATGAAGTCCGACTCGCGGAGCAGGTCCTCCAGCGACACCAGCCGCACGCCCAGCTGGGCGGCACGGCCGGGCTGGATGTAGGGGTCGTAGGCGATCAGCGTGACGCCGAACGCGGCCAACCGCTGGGCCACCAGGATCGCCGATCCGGCCCAGGCCCACCACGCCCACGGTCTTGCTCGGTGACCTCGACGCCGGTGAACTTCGACCGCTTCCACGTGCCCTCGCGCAGCGAGGCGTCGGCGGCCGGGATGTGCCGGGCGGCAGCCAGCAGCAGGGCGACCGCGTGCTCGGCGGCGCTGACGATGTTCGACGTCGGGGCGTTGACCACCATGACGCCGCGCGCGGTGGCCGCCGGGACGTCGACGTTGTCCAGGCCGATACCGGCCCGCGCGACGACCTTCAGGTTCGGTGCCGCGGCCAGCGCCTCGGCGTCGATGGTGGTGGCGCTGCGGACCATGCACCGCCGCCGCATCGGCCAGGGCCGGCAACAGCGCCGCCCGGTCGGCGCCGTCGACGTAGCGGATCTCGAACTCCGATCCCGAGCACCTCCAGGGCACTCGGGGCGAGCTCCTCGGCGATCAGGACGACGGGCGCAGCGGTGGTCACAGGTGGACAGCCTAGGGCGGGCGGCTGCGCGGGCCACCTGGGCGCCCTGTCCCAGCGGCCCCGTCCCGCGGAGTGGGACACACCCGCGGGGGTGGTGGTGCTTGCTGGGCTCAGGCCGCCCGGCCATCCTGATCATTCACGCGCGGCCGCACGCGTGCGGTTGCGCCCCACGTGGAGGAGACCATGAGCGAGCAGCGGGACGAGCAGGGTCGGTCGGACACGACGCGGTTCGGGTCGTCCACCCCGTCCGACGGCGACTCGTGGGGCAGCTCCGCGGGAGACACGTCGGCCCAGGGGTACGGGCAGCAGTCGTCCGGCCAGCCCCCGTACGGGCAGCAGCCACCTGCCTACGGGCAGGCCACAGCGGGAGGGCAGTACGGCTACCCGCAGCAGTCCGACCCGTCGGGGCAATCGGGCGGCTACGGCCAGGGACCCGGCCACGACCCGACCGGTTACAGCCAGTCCGGCAGTTTCGGTCAGCCCGGTGGCTACGGGCAGCCCCCGGCCTACGGCGGCAGCGGGTACGCCCAACCCGGCGGGTACGGCCAGCCCCAGGAGTACAGCCAGCCCGGCGGTTACGCGGCGCCCTACGGCCAGGGTGACCCGGCGCTGGCCTACCAGCAGCAGTACGGCTACGGCGCAGCGGTGCCGGCCAAGCCCGGGGGCGTGATCACCGCCGCCGTCCTGGGCTTCGTCTTCGGCGCGCTGGGCGTGCTGGCCTCGCTGGCGTTCATCGGCGCCGGTGTGGTCGCCAGCGGCGCCGGCCCCAGCCTGGAGGGCGAGATCCCCGGGTTGGGCGGCGCGATGGGCGCCCTCGGCGGTGGGCTGATCGTGCTGGGCGTGCTGGCCCTGGCCTGGACCGTGCTCATGATCTGGGGCTCGGCCTGGGCGTTGTCCGGCCGGAGCCGGGTACTGCTGCTGGTCGGCGCCTCCATCTCGATCCCGTTCACCGGGCTCGTCTTCTTCTCCAGCCTGGCCGACACGGCCAACCAGGGCGTCGGGGGTGTCGTCATCGGCTTCCTGTTCTTCGCCGGTGCCGTCGGCATGGTGGTGCTGCTCTCGCTGTCCTCGGCCGCCCAGTTCTTCGCCGCCCACCGCGCCCGCCGCGGCGGCTGATCCTGACCGCCCCGATCGGGCCGTACGGCGAGCCGGGGCTCCGTGCGGAGCCTGCGTACACCGGTCCCCCGCCCACCCGCCGCCCGGCCGAGCTCGCCGCAGCACCGGTCGGGTCCGGGTGGTGGGGGCCGGTCGCGCCACCCGGGGGCAACGGGCCGGTCCGCCCGGCCACGATCCCCGGTCCGGTCTTCCACCAGGTCTTCCCTCGGGCACCCGGGCACGCACCCGGCCGGTCCTGGCCGGGGGCGGGCCGCCGACGCGGGTGGATGGCGGTCCCGCCAGGCCCACCACCGCCGCTGCCCGACCGTCCCCCGGGCACCGTCCTCGCCGCCACCGCGCTGGGCGTCCTGCTGGCCTGCCGAGGGGTCTGGGGAACCGTGGCTCTCGGTCACCTGGGTCGTGCCACGGCTGTGGACACCGGCACCGGGTTCGTCGACGGCCTGCAGCGGGCGCTGGGCGGGTTGCTGCTCACCGCGTCGGGCTTCGTCGGCCTGCTGGCACTGGGGCTCGCGGCCGGCGTCGCGCTGGCCTGGACCGGCCGGGGGCGCCTCCCCCTGCTGGTGGCTGCCGGCGTCCTGGCCGTGCTGGAGGCGCTGTCGTCGGTCACCCCGCTGGTCCTGCCCGGTAGCCTGCAGGCCCTCGTGGGCGTCTCGCCGCTGGTGGTCGCACTGGGCACCGGCGCCGTGGTCCTGCTGGCCCTGCCCACGGCCGTCCAGTTCGACGCCGTGCACGCCGCCCATCGGCGGTACCGAGCCACCCCGTCGTACCCCGCAGCACCCGACCCCCTCTGGAGGCCGTCCCCGTGACCACCCCGCCCCCTCCCCGCGACCCCGACGACGGTCGGCCGTCCGGCTGGGACGACCAGCCCCCGCCTTACGGCCAGCAGCCCGGCTACGGGCAGCAGCCGCCGCCCTACGACCAGCCTCCGGGTTACGGCCAGCAGCCGGGGTACGGCCAGCCCGCCTACGGGCAGCAGCCGGGCTACGGCCCGGCCCCGGAGGCCTTCGGCGGCTCGCCGGCCGGGACCCGGCCCCCGCAGGTCACCGGTGCGGCGATCGCGGCGATCGTGATCGGCGCCCTGGGCACCCTCGGCGGCCTGCTCAGCCTGTTCGCCATCGGCGTCATCTTCGATCTCAGCGCCCTGCTGGGACTGCTGGTCCTGGTGTCCTTCGTGATCGCCGTCGCGGTGCTGATCGGGGGCATCCGGTTGATCCGCGGCGGGGACGCAGGGCTGCTGCTGACGGCCCTCTACGCCTCCATCGGGCTGAACCTGCTGCTGCTCGTGGTCAGCGTGGTCGACGGCTCGTTCCAGTTCGGCAGCCTGCTGGGCTTCCTGGTGCCCATCGTGATCGTCGTCCTGCTCCGGCAGCCTCCGGCCCGGGAGTACCTGGCCACCCGACGCCCGGGGTGACCTCCGGCCCGCCCGTCGACCGGCCGCCCCCCGCCGTGGTGGCGGGCGCGGCGCTGGCCGGGTTGCAGGCGGTCTTCTGCCTGCTGCCCGGCCTGTCCGGTCTCGGTCTGGGACTAGCCGGTGACCCGGCGGCGCTGGCGATCGGCCTGCTCTACCTGGTGCTCTCCGCCACGGCGGTCCACGGCGCGGTGCAGGCGGTCCGGGGACGCAACGACCGCGTGCTGCTGGTCGCAGGGCTGGCCCTGGCCGCCGTGTGGGCGGTCAACGAGGTGCTCTCGGTGGTCGCCGGCCTGGGCGTGGACATCCTGTCGCTGCTGCTGCTGGCCCTGGCCTTGGGCGTGGTGGCCGCGGTACGCCGCCCCGAGGTGCAGGCCTGGACCCACCGCGGGACCTGACCCACCGCCGGAGCTGGGCGCGGCTCGACGACGACGGCCGCCTCCCTGCTGGGAGGCGGCCGTCGCCGTCGGGACCCGGAGGGGCCCGGAGGTCAGCGCTGGGCGCTGCCGGTGTAGTCGTCCGACGTGGAGACCCAGCTCATCAGCCCACGCAGGTGCTTGCCGGTGGCCTCGATCGGGTGCGCCTCGGCGGCGGCCCGCTTGGCCCTGAAGTCCGGCGCGCCGGCGTCCTGGTCGGCGATGAAGCCGGCGGCCCAGGAACCGTCCTGGATGGCCGTGAGGACCTCCTTCATCGTCTCCTTCACCCGGGCGTCGACCACCTTGGGGCCCGAGGTGTAGTCGCCGTACTCGGCGGTGTCCGACACCGACCAGCGCTGCTTGGCGATCCCGCCCTCGTACATCAGGTCCACGATCAGCTTCAGCTCGTGCAGGCACTCGAAGTAGGCGATCTCCGGCTGGTACCCGGCTTCGGTGAGCGTCTCGAAACCGGCGGTCACCAGCGCGGACATGCCCCCGCACAGCACGGCCTGCTCGCCGAACAGGTCGGTCTCGGTCTCCTCGGCGAACGTCGTCTTGATCACCCCGGCCCGGGCTCCGCCGATCGCCTTGGCGTAGGACAGCGCGAGGGCCTGGGCGGAGCCGGAGGCGTCCTGCTCCACGGCGATCAGGCAGGGCACGCCCTTGCCGTCGACGAACTCGCGGCGGACCAGGTGGCCGGGGCCCTTGGGCGCCACCATCGCGACGTCCACGCCGGCCGGGGGCTTGATGTAGCCGAACCGGATGTTGAAACCGTGGCCGAAGAACAGCGCGTCGCCGTCCTGCAGGTTGGGCTCGATGGACTCGGTGTACAGCGTGCGCTGCACGTGGTCCGGCGCCAGCACCATGATCAGGTCGGCCTCGGCAGCTGCCTCGGCCGGGGTGACCACGCGCAGGCCCTCGGCCTCGGCCTTGGCCCGCGAGCGCGAGCCCTCGGGCAGACCCACCCGGACGTCGACACCGGAGTCGCGCAGCGACAGCGCGTGGGCGTGGCCCTGGCTGCCGTAGCCGATGACGGCGACGGTGCGCCCCTGGATGATCGACAGGTCGGCGTCGTCGTCGTAGAAGATCTCGGCGGCCATGTGCGGGTGACTCCTCTTGGTTGGGGTGCGGGGATGGAACGGCCTCGTCGCAGGGTCCCGCGGCGGGCGGAGCCCGTCGTGGGGGGCGACGAGGTCCTTCATCAGGCGGAGCGTTCGACCGGGCGCAACGTACCGGCGCCGCTCATCGACCGCGGACCGCGGGCGAGCGCGACGGTGCCGGACTGGGCCATCTCCTTGATGCCCAGCGGAGCGAGCACCGACAGCAGGGCCGCCAGCTTGTCCGGCGTGCCGGTGGCCTCCAGGGTCACCGTGTCGACGTTGACGTCGATGACGTGGGCCCGGAAGAGCTCGGCGGTCTGCAGCACCTGGGCCCGGTCGGCCAGCGGGGCCCGCACCTTGACCAGCAGCAGCTCGCGCTGCACGGAGGCGGTGTCCAGCTCGACGATCTTGATGACCTCGATCAGCTTGTTCAGCTGCTTGGTGATCTGCTCCAGCGGCTGGGACTCGGCGTCCACCACGATCGTCATCCGGGACAGGTCGGGGTTCTCGGTGGGCCCGACCGCCAGGGACTCGATGTTGAACGCCCGCCGGCTGAACAGCGCCGAGACGCGGGCGAGCACGCCGGACTTGTTCTCGACCAGGACGGACAGGGTGTGGCGGGTCATCGAGCAGTTCCCTTCAATGGTCGCCGGCCCCGGCTTCAGGGGCCCGCCGCGAGCGGAGCGAGTGGTGGGGGAAGCGGGGTCCTTCTCCTACACCTGGTTGTCGCCGAAGACCGGGCGCAGGTCCCGGGCGGCGAGGATGTCGTCGTTGCTGGCCCCGGCGGCGACCATCGGCCACACCTGGGCGTCGGAGCCGACGATGAAGTCGATCACCACCGGTCGGTCGTCGATCGCCATGGCCTTCGCGATCGTGGCGTCGACGTCCGCGGCGCTCTCGCAGCGCAACCCCACGCAGCCCAGCGCCTCGGCCAGGGCCACGAAGTCCGGGATGCGGACCGACCGCGGCTCCGTGCCCTCACCGCCACCGGACCCCCGTGCCTGCAGCCGGGTGTTGGAGTAGCGGCCCTCGTAGAACAGGGTCTGCCACTGCCGGACCATGCCCAGGTTGCCGTTGTTGATCACGGCGACCTTGATCGGGATGCCTTCGATGGCACAGGTGGCCAGTTCCTGGTTGGTCATCTGGAAGCAACCGTCGCCGTCGACCGCCCACACGGTGGCCTCCGGCCGCCCGGCCTTGGCACCCATCGCGGCGGGCACCGCGTACCCCATCGTGCCCAGGCCCCCGGAGTTCAGCCAGGTACCCGGCTTCTCGTAGCGGATGAACTGGGCGGCCCACATCTGGTGCTGCCCCACCCCGGCGCAGTAGACCGCGTCGGGCCCGACGACGGCACCCAGCCGCTCGATGACGAACTGCGGGGACAGCGCGCCGTCCTCGGGCAGGTCGTAGCCCAGCGGGTAGGTCTCGCGCCACCGGTCCAGCTGCACCCACCAGTCGGCCAGGTCCGGCCGCCCGTGCGCCGCCTGCTCAGCGGTGAGCGCCGCGATCAGCTCGGTGATCGTCTCCTTGGCATCCCCGACGATCGGCACGTCGGCCTTGCGGTTCTTGCCGATCTCGGCCGGGTCGATGTCCGCGTGCACCACGGTCGCGCCGGGCGCGAACGTGGCCAGCTGACCGGTGACCCGGTCGTCGAAGCGGGCGCCGAGGGCGATCAGCACGTCGGCCTTCTGCAGCGCGGTCACCGCGGTCACCGTGCCGTGCATCCCGGGCATGCCCAGGTGCTGCGGGTGGCTGTCCGGGAAGGCGCCGCGGGCCATCAGGGTGGTGACGACGGGAGCGCCGGTCAGCTCGGCCAGCTGGGCCAGCACCTCGGTGGCACCGGCCTTCAGCACGCCACCGCCGACGTAGAGCACCGGCTGCCGGGCGGCCTGGATGACGCTGGCGGCCTCGCGGACCTGCTTGCCGTGCGGGCGGGTGGTCGGCTTGTAGCCGGGCAGGTCGATCCGCGGCGGCCAGGCGAAGTCGGTGGTGGCCTGCAGCACGTCCTTGGGGACGTCGACCAGCACCGGGCCGGGCCGGCCGGTGGACGCCAGGTGGAACGCCTCGGCGATCCGCTGCGGGATCTCCCGGGCATCGGTCACCAGGAAGTTGTGCTTGGTCACCGGCATCGTGATGCCCCGGATGTCGGCTTCCTGGAACGCATCGGTGCCGATCGCCCCGCTGGGCACCTGCCCGGTGATCGCCACGATCGGCACCGAGTCCATGTAGGCATCGGCCAGCGGGGTCACCAGGTTGGTGGCACCGGGCCCCGAGGTCGCCATGCAGACGCCGACCCGGCCGGTGGCCTGGGCGTACCCGGTGGCGGCGTGACCGGCGCCCTGCTCGTGCCGGACCAGCACGTGCCGGACCGTGGAGTCGAACAGCGGGTCGTACAGCGGCAGGATCGCCCCGCCGGGGATCCCGAAGACCATGTCCACGCCCACGGCCTCCAGCGAGCGGACCAGGCTCTGCGCGCCGGTGATCCCGGTCGCCGGCTCGTGGGCCGCCTCGGCGAGCGAACGGGCGGTGGTTTCGACACCCGCGGTGGACAGCGCGGCGGCCTGCGTCGGGGCGTCCTCGGCGGTCTCGCGGTGCGGGGCCAGCTGGGGGGTCTGGGGGTGGGCGGTGGTGCTCATCTGGGTGGATCTCCCTGGACGAGGGGGCGGGCGGGCGGCGCGGTGGCGGTGGACCCTCCGGGCCCCGGTCATGAAAAAGCCCCTCGTGCCACGGGCACGGAGGGGCGAGCGCGTCGGTCGGTGGACCGGCGCGCTAGTCGATGAGTACGAGGCGGGTGGGGACGCCGAAACGCAGCACGCGGACACTGTGCGCCTCCGGCCGCCCCGACGTCAACCAGCACTTCCCACTCAGTGGGACGATACCGCCCGCACCGTGGGACGCTCGAGCACGGCGGGGTCGAAGCCGTCGATCACCGCGGCCAGGTCCGCCGCCTCCGCCGGGCGGGCCAGCAGGAACCCCTGCACGTACCCGCAGCCCAGCTGCTGCAACGCGGCCAGCTCCCCCGCGGTCTCCACCCCCTCGGCCACCACGTCGATCCGCAGCCGGGCGCCCAGGTCGATCACGCTCTGCACGACCGCGGCTCCGCGCTCGTCGTGCTCGATCCCGGCCAGGAACTCCCGGTCCATCTTCAGCACGTCCACCGGCAGCCGGGCCAGGTAGGCGAAGGAGGAGTACCCCCGGCCGAAGTCGTCCAGCGAGATGACGCAGCCCAGGTCGTGCAGGGTCCGCAGATCGCTGCTCCGCCGGTCCTGCTCGGTCATCAGCACCGACTCGGTGACCTCCAGCATCAGTCGGTGCGGGGCCAACCCGGCGGTGGCCAGCGCCCCGGCGACGTCGGCCACCAGACAACCGGCCTGCAGGTGGCGGACGCTGATGTTCACCCCCAGCT
Organism: uncultured Actinomycetota bacterium; assembly: GCA_963759905.1. Lineage (GTDB taxonomy): Bacteria > Actinomycetota > Actinomycetes > Mycobacteriales > Geodermatophilaceae > Klenkia. The sequence continues at coordinate 669,904 of CAVXBD010000003.1, read as the reverse complement.
GCAGGTCCCGCCCCTCGGCCAGCAGCCCGGCGAGCTCGGCACAGGCCTGCTCCAGCACCCACCGCTGCAGCGGCACGATCAGCCCGTCGTCCTCGGCCAGCGGCACGAATTCGTCGGGACCGACCTCACCCAGCTCCGGGTGGTGCCAGCGGATGAGGGCCTCCACACCCAGCACCCGGCGCTGGGCCACCCCCACGACCGGTTGGTAGACCACCCGCAGTCCGCCGGTGGCCAGTGCTCCGGGCAGGTCCTGCGCCAGCCGGGTGCGTCGGGTGGTGGCGGCGTCGGCGGCGTCCCCGTGGCTGCGCACCCGCCCCTTCCCGGCGGCCTTGGCGGCCCGCAGTGCCAGGTCGGCCTGCCGCAGGGTGGTGGCCACGTCGTCGGTCGGGACCAGTTCGGTGACCCCGATGCTGCCGGCCACCGCGAAGACCGGTCCCTCCACCGAACCGTCCGGGGCGCAGGCCCGGTGCTCGCGGTCCAGGCCGGCGACGATCCGACCCGCCAGGGCCGCGGCGTCAGACAGGCCCGAGCGCACCAGGACGGCGAATTCGTCGCCGCCGAGCCGGGCCACCAGGTCAGGCTCGCGGACCAGCTCGCGCAACCGGTCGGCCACCTCGCAGAGCAACCGGTCACCGGCCTCGTGGCCCGCGACGTCGTTGACCGACTTGAAGCCGTCGAGGTCCAGCAGCAGCAGGCTGGACGGCTGCCCACCCGCGGCCCGGGCGCGGGCCGCGGTGAGCGCCGCGGTCAACCGGGCCCGGTTGGGCAGACCGGTGAGGTAGTCGGTGAACGCCATCCGTTCCAGTTCGCGCACCGTGGCGGCCGGCACGGCGACCTCGCGCAGGTGCAGCACGCGCCCCTCGGTGGTCCCCGGCGAGGGGCCGCTCCCGGGCCCCGCTCCCAGCGTCTGGACCTGGCACCACGACCCGGGCCGGGTGCGCACCCGGAAGGCGTGCAGACCCGGCTCCCCGTCCACGGCAGCCCGCAGGGCGCCGCGGTCCTCGGGGTGCACCAGCTCGGCCAGTACCTGCCCGGCCAGCTCCCCGGGGGTGTACCCCCACCTCGGCAGCACCGAGTCCGAGGCCCAGGCCAACCGGGTCCCGGGTCCCACCCCACCCACCGCCCCGCCACCCACCACGACGGTCACGTCGTCGGTGTCCAGCACCAGCGAGCGGAACCAGGCCTCGGTCCGGGCCAGCCGACGGGTCAGCCGCGAACCGTCGGCTGCCCACAGCACGCTGCGGACGAAGGTGAGCAGGATCAGCAGGGACGCCGCGGCGCCCTCCCGGGCCGACACCGGCCGCCCGACGGCGATCCCACCGATCAGCAGCACGCCCACCCCGAATGCCGAGCAGTAGCTGAACAGCACCCCGGACAGCGGCACGGCGGCCTGGTCGTCGCGGTCGCGCGCCGGCCGCGTGTCGGCGTCGGCGGCCATCAGCCCAGCCGCCAGCATCCCCAGCCAGGCCACGGCGGTGACCAGGTCCAGGATCCGGGAGTGCAGGGCCACCGCGATGGCGCCGCTGACCACGACCACGGCCAGGGCCAGCCAGGCCGTCAGCAACCACACCGCGGCCGGTCGCCGGTGGGGCGGTGCGCCGGCGTACGTGACCAGGCCGAGGGCGCACAGCAGGGCTGCCGCTGCCGGGTAGCCGACCGAGACGAGCGGGTCCACCACCGCGGTGCCCCCGGTGACTGCGTCGCCGACCACGATCTCGCCCAGCACGCCCACCGCGACGGCCACCACGGCGGCGTCCAGCCAGACCCGGGATCCCGTCGCGGCGACCCGGCCGTCGGCGAGCAGCCCGGCGCAGCCCAGCAGCGCGCAGGGCAGCGCGAGCAGCAGCGGGATGTCCTGCACCCCGGCGACGGCGGTGTTGACCCCCACCGCCAGCAGGGCGCTCAGCAGCTGACCCACCCCGAGCAGGCCTGCGGCCAGGGTCAGCGGGCGCCAGGTGCGCCGTCCGGTCGGGCGCCGCCACGTACCCCGGTACACCACCACGGCGCAGGACAAGCTCGCCACCGACAGCACGGCGGGACCGGTCCGGGTCCCGGTCCCGGGCACCCCGACCAGCACCAGGGTGCTGACCAGCGCCAGCAGGCCCAGCACGACGAGGGCAGCGGTGGTGTGCCGGCTGGGCGGGGCGGTGGGCGGGGCGGGGGACGGGGCGGTGGGCGGGGCGGTGGGCGGGGCGGGGGACGGAGTGGTGGGCGGGGCGGGGGACGGGGTGGTGGACGGGGCGGGGATCGGGGTGGCTCCCGCGGTCACGGGTCAGACCCGGCCGACGAGCCCGGGCCACAGCTGCCCGGCCGTGCTGTCCAGCAGTGCCACCAGACGCGGCAGCGTCAGCGGGCGGGACAGCAGGAAGCCCTGGGCGAAGCCGCAGCCGAGACCGCGCAGTACGGCCAGCTGGCTGGGCGTCTCCACGCCCTCGGCGACCACGTCGATGTTCAGCGCACCGCCGATCCCGATCACCGACTCGCACAGCGCCCGGGTCTGGGCGTCCTTGTCGATGCGGGCCAGGAAGGACCGGTCGAGCTTGATGATGTCGACCGGCAGGCGGGTCAGGTGGGCCAGCGAGGAGTACCCCGAGCCGAAGTCGTCCAGCGCGACGTGCACGCCCATCAGCCGCAACGCGGCGAAGTCGGTCTCCACGTGCGGGCCGTCGGCCAGCACCGTGGATTCGGTGATCTCGATGACCAGCCGCTCCGGGGACAGCCCGCTGACCCGCAGGGCCGCCGACACGTCCCCCACCAGCATGCCGCTGGCGACGTGCACCGACGAGACGTTGATCGCCAGCCGCAATGCGGCCCCGTGCTCGGGCAGCGCTGCCGCGGCCACGGATGCCTCGGTCAGCACCCAGCGCTGCAGGTCACCGATCAGGCCGGCGCGCTCGGCGATCGGGATGAACTCCTCGGGCTCGAGCTCGCCGAACGCCGGGTGCCGCCAGCGCAGCAGCGCCTCCACCCCGGTCACCGTCTGGTCGGCCAGGCTGACGATCGGCTGCCAGGCCAGTGCCAGCTCGCCCCGGGCCCGGGCGCCGACCAGGTCCTCGCGCAGCCGTTCCCGGCGGTCCCGGGCAGCTCCCAGGGCCGGGTCGTAGCGGCGGACCGCGCCGGGGCCGGCCGCCCGGGCGGCCAGCACCGCCAGCTCGGCCCGGTCCAGCACCGTCGCGGTGGACAGCTCGGCGGTCAGCGGGACCAGCCCGACAGCCGCGGTCAGGTCGACCAGGCCCAGCTCGGTGGTGATCGGCTGCTCCAGCACGGACAGGCAGCGGGCGGCGACCCGGTCGGGTTCACCGTCGACACCGCGGGACAGGACGGCGAACGTCTCGGGCCCGACCCGCGCCACCTGGTCCTCGCCACGCACGGTCGCGCGCAGCCGGCGGCCCACCTCCACCAGCGAGATGTCCACGACGTCCCGCCCGACGTTCTCCCGGGCCTCGATCAGCCCCTCCACCTCCAGGAGCAGCAGCGCGACCTCGGGGACCGGGCCGACCCGGGCCAGTTCGTCGCCCAGGGTGCGCACGTGCGCGGCCCGGTTGGGCAGCCCGGTGACCGGGTCGGTGAAGGCCAGCGAGCGCAGCTCGTCCTCGATGTCGGAGCGCACCGTGACATCCCGGCAGCGCAGCACCAGCGCCCGGACGTCGTCGTCCTCGCGCAGGTCGGTGACCCCGGCCTCGACGACCCGCCAGGTGCCGTCCGCCGCGGGCAGCCGGAAGTCCCGCAGGCCCCCGGAGCGGCCCGACGGGGTCGCGGGATCGGTGAGCCAGGCGCCGACCCGCAGCGCGTCGTCGGGGTGCACCCGGTCCAGCACGGCGACCCCGGTGAGCGGCCGGCCGGCGGCGGTGGCGGGCTCCTCCAGCGCGGGAGCCGCCCAGCTCACCACCAGATCGGCATCCAGCACCAGCACCGGGTCGCTGCTGGCCCGCACGATGGACCGGAAGTAGGCCTCGCTGCGCTCCAGCCCCGCCCCCGCCCGGACCTCGTCCCGGGCCGAGACGCCCCGGTGCACCGCGGTCAGCAACAGGCCGACGGCGACGGCGACCAGCGCGGCCGGCGTCGGGGTCCCGACCACCAGCGCGGAGCCCAGCAGCAGCACGGCGGCCACGGTCATGACCACGTGCGGCAACAGGTGACCGGCCATGGCCAGGGAGTCGGTGAGCCGGTCCCGCACCCGGTCGGGGTCGCCCGCCGCGCCTGCCTGGGGCACCTCGGTGCCGTCGGCCGGGGGCGCTCCCGGGTCGGTCGCGGCGGCCAGCACCAGCAGGACCAGCCCGACGACCAGCACGGCCCGGGCGGCCAGCCCGGTGAGGAGCAACGGCCCGGTGGAGCCCAGCACGGCCAGGCAGTCCGCGATGGCCACTGCCGACAGACCCGCCAGGGTGACCGCACCCATCGCGCGGCGGGCACCCCAGCTGGCGGTGAGCAGGGTGAGACCGGCCCCGACCAGGACGGTGGCGGCCAGGCTGCTGATCTCCAGGGCGGCCCGCGAGGCGGTGGACAGCGCGCCCTGCCGGACGAGCGGCCCGACGACCAGGACCTGGGTGAGCACGAAGGCGGCGGTGCAGAACAGGGCACTCTCGGTGAACAGCCGGGCACCCCCGGCGCGCAGCCGGGACCGGCCCAGCAGGCTCAGCACCCCGGCGGCGGCGACGAGGTGGGCCGGCACGGAGGCGGCGGTACGAGCAGGGTCGACCGGGCTGTCGGAGCTGCTGACCAGCTCGATGACGGCAGACACGGCCACGCCCAGCAGCAGGGCACCGGCCAGCAGCCGCCAACCCCGGTCGGCCGGGCGACGGCGACCGGTGGTCAGCAGGACGGCGGCCGCGCCGAGCGCGGCCACGGCGGCGAGCGCGTCGGCGGCCAGCCGGCGGTCCTCGGCGGGCAGACCCCCTACACCCCAGAGCAGCGCGAGGACGACGAACCCCAGGGCCGGCGCCCACCGACGTGTCTGCTCCACACCTCCGTTCTCGACAGCTGCACCCTGGGTGGACAGCGAATCCGGGCGGGAGTCACCCGTTCGGGCGGTTTCCACCGGCGCCCGGGGACGCCGGGGACGGCCGGTGGTCGGCGCCCCGGCTCGTCCCCGGTCCGGCCCGCGGGTCGGTCCGGGCAGGTCTACCGGGAGGTCGGCGGCATCAACCGCAGATCGCGCCCTGGGCGGCCGAACCGACCAGCTTGGCGTACTTGGCCAGCACCCCGCGGGTGTACCGGGGGGCCGGCGGTGCCCAGCCCTCCCGGCGGCGGGCCAGCTCCTCGGCCGGCACGTCCAGGTCCAGGGTGCGCGCAGCCAGGTCGAGCACGATGCGGTCGCCGTCGCGGACGAAGGCGATCGGCCCGCCGTCGGTGGCCTCCGGGGCGATGTGGCCGACGCACAGCCCGGTGGTCCCGCCGGAGAACCGGCCGTCGGTCAGCAGCAGCACGTCCCGGCCCAGCCCGGCCCCCTTGATCGCCCCGGTCACTGCCAGCATCTCGCGCATGCCCGGGCCGCCCCGGGGGCCCTCGTACCGGATCACCACGACGTCGCCGGGCTTCAGGCTGCCCTCGGTGACCGCCTGCATGGCGCCGGCCTCGCCGTCGAAGACCCGGGCGGTGCCGTCGAAGACCTTGGCGTCGAAGCCCGCGCTCTTCACCACCGCTCCGTCGGGGGACAGCGAACCGCGCAGCACGGTCAGGCCACCGGTGGCGTGGATCGGGTCGGACATCGCGTGGATGATCGCGCCGTCGGGGTCCGGCGGGGCGATGTGCGCCAGGTTCTCGGCCATCGTGCGCCCGGTGACGGTGAGGCAGTCGCCGTGCAGCAGGCCGGCGTCCAGCAGCGCCTTCATCACGACGGGGACGCCGCCGATCCGGTCGATGTCGGTCATCACGAACCGGCCGAAGGGCTTGACGTCGGCCAGGTGCGGGGTGCGGTCACCGATCCGGTTGAAGTCGTCCAGGGTCAGGTCGACATCGGCCTCGTGCGCGATGGCCAGCAGGTGCAGCACGGCGTTGGTCGACCCGCCGAGGGCCATCACGACGGTGATGGCGTTCTCGAAGGCTTCCTTGGTCATGATCTGCCGGGCGGTGATGCCCTGTCGGAGCAGCTCGACGACGGCCTTGCCGGACTCCACCGCGTACCCGTCGCGGCGCCGGTCCGGTGCCGGCGGGGCAGCGCTGCCGGGCAGGCTCATGCCCAGCGCCTCGGCCGCGCTGGCCATCGTGTTGGCCGTGTACATCCCGCCGCAGGCGCCCTCGCCGGGGCAGGTGGCCTTCTCGATCGCGGTCAGCTCGTCGCGGGTGATCTTGCCGGCGGCGCAGGCCCCGACACCCTCGAACACGTCGATGATCGTCAGGTCCCGGTCCCCGAGCTTGCCCGGCAGGGTCGCCCCGGCGTAGAGGAACACCGCCGCCAGGTCCAGCCGCGCGGCGGCCATCAGCATGCCGGGCAGGGACTTGTCGCAACCGGCCAGCAGCACCGAGCCGTCCAGCCGTTCGGCGAACACGACGGTCTCCACCGAGTCGGCGATGACCTCGCGGGAGACCAGCGAGGCGCGCATGCCCTCGTGGCCCATCGAGATGCCGTCGGACACCGAGATGGTGCCGAACTCCAGCGGGAAGCCACCCGCCTCGTGCACCCCGGTCTTCACCGCCTTGGCCAGCCGGTCCAGGGAGAGGTTGCACGGGGTGATCTCGTTCCAGGACGACGCCACCCCGATCTGGGGCTTGGCGAAGTCGTCGTCGCCCATGCCCACCGCGCGCAGCATGGCGCGCGCCGGGGCCTTCGCGTCCCCGTCGGTCACCTCGTGCGAGCGGGGCTTGAGCGAGGAGGGTGTGCTGGTGCGCGGTTCGTCCACGGTCGTCACGTCGCAGGATGCTATGCCCGCCGCTGCGCACCGTGGAGCGCAGCCGCCCGCCCACCGCGGTCTGGGAGCATGGCCGACCGTGGGGACCGAGCCCGACGGGACAGCGCGGATGCGGATGAGCCGGGCCGCGCTGCTGCCCGTCGCGATCCTGGGAGTCTGCGTGGTCCCGCTGGCCGCCGTCGCCTGGTGGGGGCTGCTGGCCCTGGTCCTCCCGCTGCTGGCGGCCGCGTGGGTGCTCCGGGTCGGGGTCGACCTCGCCCCGGACGGGATCACCGCGCGCACCCTGCTGGGTAGCCGCACGGTGCCCTGGGACGACGTGGCCGGCCTGCGGGTCGGCACCGACCAGGAGCTGTGGGTGGTGCGGGGCAGCGGTACCGAGGTCCGGCTGCCGGTGGTCCGGGCCCGTGACCTGCCCCGGCTGGCGGCCGTGTCCGGCGGGCGGATCCCCGACATCGCCTGAACCCGGGCCGCCCACCCACCAGGCGGTGCTCAGTAGGCGTGCACCACGTTGGCCAACGGCTGACCGGCCAGCACCCGGTCCAGCTGGTCGCGTACCGCCGCGGCGGCTCGCTCCTCGGTCTGCGGCACCGCGCCGGCCACGTGCGGGGTGAGCAGCAGCCCGGGGGCCGACCAGAGCGGGTGCCCGGGAGGGAGCGGCTCGGGATCGGTGACGTCGAGGGCGGCCCGCAACCGGCCGGCGGTGAGCTCGGCCAGCAGCGCGTCGGTGTCCACCACGACCCCGCGCGCTGCGTTCACCAGCAGGGCACCGTCGGCCATCCGGGACAGGAATTGCGCGTCCACCATGCCGGTCGTGTCGTCGGTCACCGGCACGATGACCACCACCACGTCGGCCTGACCCAGCAACCCGGGCAGCTCGTCGATGGACCGGACGCCGGCCCGGGCGGTGCGCGCGACGTAGGTGAGCTCGACGTCGAAACCGGCCAGCATCGCCCCGATGGTCCGACCGATGTCCCCGGCTCCGATGACCAGCACCCGGGCGCCGACCATCGAGTGGTGGGTGGCCGGGCTCCAGCGGCCGGCGTCGGCCTCCCGGACGAACTCCGGGATGCCGCGCTGGGCGGCCAGCGCCGCGGCCACCGCCCACTCGGCGGTGGACGGGGTGTGCGCGCCGCGGGCATTGCACAGCAGGACCCCCTCGGGGAGTCGACCGGCGAACTGCTCCGCGCCGGCGGTGGTCAGCTGGACCAGCCGCAGCCGCGGCAGTCCCGCCAGGAACCCGTCCGGCACCCCGGAGCCGGCGCGCGGCACCCACACCTGGGCCTGCGTGGCGTCCCCGGTCGGCGGGCCGTCCGCCGGGTCGAGGCGATGCGCACGGACCCGGGTGGAGAGCTGCTCGATCGCCTGACCCAGCGCCCGGGAGGGCACCAGGACGTGCAGGTCCTCGTCGTCGGGCAGGTCGATGGTGAGGCTGTCGGACACGGCTGACGACGGTAGGCCGCTCCCGCGCCGACGGCGATCCGGGTGCCCGCCCCGGTACCCTGGGCGGGGTGATCCGGGGGACCCGACAGGCGCCGTGGCTGGTCGGCACGGCGGCCGCGGTGCTGCTGCTGGCCGGGTGCGGCGGGGGTTACCAGCCCAGCGGCCCGTTCCGGGCGGTGCCCGAGGGGCCCGGCCCCCAGGTCGGCCCACCGAGCGACGGTGCACCGGCCCCGCTCCCCGGCGATCCGTCCACGCCCGGCACCGGGGACCCCACCGCCGGCGACCCCAACGTGCTGGCCACCGACCTGGCCGTACCCACCGGGCTGGTGCTGCTGCCCGACGGCACCGCGGTGGTCGGCGAGCGGGAGACCGGCCGGCTGCTGCAGGTCTTCCCGGACCGCTCGCCGCCCCGGGAGCTGATGGTGGTGCCCGGCGTCGACACCTCCGGGAACGGCGGGCTGCTGGGGCTGGCGCTGTCGCCCAGCTACGGGGAGGACGGCCTGATCTACGCCTACCTGTCCACCGCGACCGACAACCGGGTGGTGCGCTTCCCGGTGGGCGGCACCCCGAACCCGGTGGTCACCGGCATCCCGCGCGGAGAGACCGGCAACGGTGGCGCACTGCTGTTCGGAGCCGACGGCACGCTCTACGTGGGCACCGGGGACACCGGGCGGCCCGGGTTGGCCCAGGACCCGGCGTCGCTGGCCGGCAAGGTGCTCGCCGTCGACGTGTTCGGGTCCCCGGTGGGCGCTGGCCCGGTGTTCAGCCAGGGGCTGTCGAACGTGACCGCGCTGTGCCAGGGCGGCGACGGCACCGTGTACGCCACCGACGACTCCCCCGGTGCCGAGCCCGACGAGCTCGATGCGCTGGTACCCGGTGGCGACTACGGGTCCCCGGCGGCTGCGCCCGGCAGCAACCCGCCGGTGCTCACCGTGCCCGGGGCCACCGCGGGCCTGGCCGGCTGCGCGGTCTCCGGGAACTCCGTCTTCCTGGGCGCGCTGGAGGGCCGCCGGGTGGTGCTGGCCACGCTGGGCCCCGACGGCGCCCCGACCGCGGACCCCACCGACGTGCTGCCCGACCGGTACGGCCGGTTGCGCACGGTGCTCCTCGACGCCGAGGGAGCGCTGTGGATCACCACCTCCAACACCGACGGTGCCGGCACCCCGGCCGCCGACGACGACAAGGTGCTGCGGATCCAGCCCCCCGCCTCGGACGCCACCAGCCCCCTCTAGCCCCCCACCCCCAGCTCCGCTTCCCCGCGGTGATCACGGGGCTGCGTGCGCGACACGCCGGGCCCAGGTGACCTGGGGTCCGTGATCGATGCGGGACTCGGGGGCGGGCACCCGGCAGGGGCGGTGATCACGGGGCCCCGTGCGCGACACGCCGGGCCCGGGTGACCTGGGGTCCGTGATCGTCGCGGGGCTCGGGGCGGGGCTCGGGGGCGGGGGCGTCAGGTGGGTGGGGGTAGCGGCAGGTGGTAGACGACGTGGTCAGGGGGGTCGGCGGGGTTGTCAGGTTCGAGCTCGCCCTCGGCGACCCGGGTGAAACCGGCCTTCTCCAGCGCCCGCCAGGACGCCCGGTTGAGCGCATGCACCGGGACGACGACGTCCCGCGCCTCGGGGTGGGCGGCGCGCAGCTCGGCGACAGCGGCCGTGATCAGCTGCGGCCCCACCCCCCGGCCCCGCGCGGCCGGCACCCCGATCAGGTAGTCCACGCTCATCGACCCCGGCGGGAGCGGGAAGACCGGGCGCATCACGGCGATCTCGTCGGGATAGTCCGCCCAGCGGTACCACTGGACCAGCCCCACGTCCCTCCCGTCCTCGACCACCACGGCCACTGTGGTGGGTTCGGTGCCGTCGATGCAGGGTCCGTAGTCCCGCTCGACCGCCTCCGGGGTTGCCTCGTCGCACCACCAACGGTGCACCAGCGGCTCGTCCAGCCACGACCGCAGCAGCGCGAAGTCCTCGCGCTGCAGCGGCCGCAGCGAGATCATCCGAGCACCCGCTCCTCCAGCATCCGGCGCACGGTGGCCGCATCGGCCTTCCCCCGGGTCGTCTTCATGACCGCGCCGACCAGGGCGCCCAGCGCTGCGGTCTTCCCACCGCGCACCTTCTCCACCACGTCCGGGGCACCGGCGATCGCGGCGTCGACGGCGGCGCCCAGCTCGTCGGAGTCACCCAGCACGGCCAGCCCGCGCGCGTCGACCACCTCGCGGGGTGAGCCCTCGCCGGCCAGCACGCCGTCCAGCACCTGGCGGGCCAGCTGGTCGTTCACCGTGCCGTCGGAGACCAGCGCGGTCAGCTCGGCCACCTGCACCGGGGTGATGGCCAGGTCGGTGAGTTCCACCCCGTCGTCCTTGGCCCGGCGGGACAGCTCGCCCAGCCACCACTTGCGGGCCTCGGCCGGTCCGGCCCCGGCGGCGACGGTCTCGGTGACCAGGCCCAGGGCGCCGGCGTTGACCAGCCAGGCCATCTCGGTGTCGGTGATGCCCCACTCACCGCGGAGCCGGGCCCGGCGGGCGGCCGGGAGCTCGGGCAGCCCGACGGTCAGCTTCTCCACCCAGGCCGCGTCCGGGGCGATCGGCACCAGGTCGGGTTCGGGGAAGTACCGGTAGTCGGTGGCCTCCTCCTTGCTGCGACCGGCCGAGGTGGACCCGGTGTCCTCGTGGAAGTGCCGGGTCTCCTGCACGATCCGCACGCCGTCGTCCAGCAGCGCAGCCTGCCGGCGCATCTCGTAGCGGACCGACCGCTCCACCGAGCGCAGCGAGTTGACGTTCTTGGTCTCGGTGCGGGTGCCCCACTCCAGGCTGCCCACCGGGGCCAGCGAGGTGTTCACGTCGCAGCGCAGGCTGCCCTGCTCCATCCGGACGTCGGAGACCCCCAGCGCCTGGACGATCTCGCGCAGCTCGGTGACGTAGGCCCGGGCCACCTCCGGTGCCTTCGCACCCACACCGGGGATCGGACGGGTGACGATCTCCACCAGCGGGATGCCGGCCCGGTTGTAGTCCACCAGCGAGTGGTCGGCCCCGTGGATGCGCCCGGTGGCACCACCGACGTGCAGGTTCTTGCCGGTGTCCTCCTCCAGGTGCACGCGCTCGATCTCCACCCGGTAGGTCTCGCCGTCCACCTCGACGTCCAGGTGCCCGGCGGTGCACAGCGGCTCGTCGTACTGGCTGGTCTGGAAGCCCTTGGGGATGTCGGGGTAGAAGTAGTTCTTCCGGGCGAACCGGCACCAGGTGGCGATCCGGCAGCCCAGCGCCAGGCCGATGAGGATGGTGGCCTCGATGGCGGCGGCGTTGGCCGCCGGCAGCGATCCGGGCAGGCCCAGGCAGACCGGGCAGGTCTGGGTGTTGGGCTCGGCGCCGAAGGTGGTGGCGCAGCCGCAGAACATCTTCGAGGCGGTGCCCAGCTCGACGTGGGTCTCCAGGCCGATGACCGGCTCGTACCGGCTCACCACGTCCTCGAAGTCCAGCAGGCGGTCGGTGCTCACGGGGTGTCCTCCCTGCGGGGCCGGGCGGTGGGGGTGCTGCGGGCGGTGACCAGCGCACCGACACCGGTGAGCACCCCGAGCACGATGAACACGGCGAACACGGCGCGGCCGGTGGTCGCCCACAGCACGACGCCGGCCACCACCACGAAGGCGGTCAGCGCCCAGGCGGCCTTCAGCGCGCCGTTCACGACGCCGCCTGCCGGTCGGCCAGCTGGCCGAGGAACGTGCCACCCCGGGCGGCGTCCCCCGCGGCCTCCAGGGCGGCGGCCACCCGGTAGCACCGGTCGTCGGCCAGCGCGGGGGCCATCACCTGCAGCCCGACGGGCAGGCCCTCGGACAACCCGCACGGCACCGAGATGGCCGGGGTGCCCGCCAGGCTGGCCGGCAGGGTGCACAGGTCGGCGGCATACATCGACAGCGGGTCGTCGACCCGCTGCCCCAGGGGGAAGGCCACCATCGGCGAGGTGGGGCTGACCAGGACGTCCACGCCGTCGAAGGCGGCGGCGAAGTCCCGGCCGATCAGCGTGCGGACCTTCTGGGCCTGCCCGTAGTAGGCCTCGTAGTAGCCCGAGGACAGCGCGTAGGTGCCCAGGATGATCCGGCGCTTGACCTCGGGACCGAAGCCCTGCTCGCGGGTGATCGCCATGACCTCGTCCAGGTCGTGACTGCCGTCGTCACCGGCCCGCAGACCGAACCGGACCCCGTCGAAGCGGGCCAGGTTGGAGGAGGCCTCGCTGGGGGCGATGAGGTAGTAGGCGGCCAGCGCCAGGTCGAAGCTGGGGCAGGAGACCTCGCGGATCTCGGCGCCCAGCGCGCGCAACTGGTCGACCCCGGCGGCGAAGGCGGCCAGCACGCCGGGCTCGTAGCCACCGGTGTGCCCCTCCCCGCCCAGCTCGCGGACGACGCCGACGGTCACGCCGGACAGGTCGCCGGCCGCCCCCTGCCGCGCCGCCTCGGCGTAGGGCGCGGCCGGGGCGTCGATGCTGGTGGAATCCCGGGGGTCGTGCCCGCCGATGGCCTCGTGCAGCAGCGCGGCGTCGGCCACCGTGCGGGCCATCGGACCGGCCTGGTCCAGGCTGGAGGAGAACGCGATCAGGCCGTACCGGGAGACCCCGCCGTAGGTGGGCTTGTGCCCCACCAGGCCGGTCACGGCGGCCGGCTGACGGATCGACCCGCCGGTGTCGGTGCCGATCGCCCAGGGCGCCAGGTGGCCGGCGACCGCGGCCGAGGAGCCACCGGAGGAGCCCCCGGGGATCCGGTCGTGGTCCCAGGGGTTGCGGGTGGGGCCGTAGGCGGAGTTCTCGGTGGAGGAGCCCATGGCGAACTCGTCCATGTTGGTCTTGCCCAGCAGCACGGTGCCAGCAGCCTTCAGCCGGGCGGCGATCGTGGCGTCGTACGGCGGGCGCCACCCCTCGAGGATCCGCGAACCGCTGGTGGTGGGCACGCCCTCGGTGACGACGACGTCCTTCAGCGCGACCGGGATGCCGGCCAGCGGTCCCAGCGGCTCCCCCGCGGCCCGCCGCCGGTCGATGCCGGCCGCGGTCGCCAGGGCGGCGTCGGCGTCGACGAACAGGTAGGAGTTCAGCGTCCCGTCGGTCGCCGCGATGGCGTACAGGTGGGCCTGGGTGACCTCGACGGCGCTGGTGCTGCCGTCGGCCAGCGCCGCCTGCAGGCCACGGACGTCCAGCCGGGTCAGCTCGTGGCCGCTCATGCCTCGTCCTGCAGGATGCGCGGCACCCGGAAGCGGTCGTCCTCGGTGGCCGGGGCACCGGCGAGCACCTGGTCGCGGGTCAGGCTGGGCTGGACGACGTCGGGCCGGTACACGTTGGTCAGCGGCACGGCGTGCGTGGTGGGCGGGACGTCCCGGGTGGGCGCGTCCTGCACCCGGGCCACCGCACCCAGCACGACGCCGAGCTGACCGGCGAAGAGGTCCAGCTCGGTGTCGGTGACGGCGAGCCTGGACAACCGCGCCAGGTGCGCGATGTCGTCTCGGGAGAGGCTGCTGCTGCTGTCCGTGCTCATGCGCTGGCGGGACCCCACTGTCGGTCTGCTCGGTCTGCTGTGCCGGCCGGGGCGCGGTCGCACCCAGCTCCAGCACTCTACGTGGGCCCGCCCGGCCGGCCGGTGGACCAGCGAGGCTGGCCCCGGCGGGGGCCCATGGGGCAGGCTGACCGCGCCCGACGATCGATGGAGATCGGCTGTCCCCACGACCGAGCACCCTCGAGCCCGCGGAGAGCCCCGTGTCCTACCTACTCCGACTGGTCGTGCCCGACCGGCCCGGCACCCTCGGCGCCGTCGCCTCCGCGCTCGGCCTGGCCGGCATCGACATCGTCTCGGTCGACGTGCTGGAGCGGGGCGGGGGCGTGGCGGTGGACGACATCGTCGTGGACCTCCCGCCCGACCGGCTGGCCGACAGCCTGATCACCGCAGCCACCACCGTGCCCGGCGTCGAGGTGGAGTCGCTGCGACCCTTCGCCGGGCCGCTGGACACCTACCGGGAGCTTGAGCTGCTGGAGACGCTGGCCCGGGCCGGGGAGGGCACCCCGAAGCTGCTGGCCGGCGAGCTGCCCCGGGTGATGCACGGTGGCTGGGCGGCGGTGCTGCAGGGCACCCCGACCGACGTCCGGGTGCTGGCCGCCTCCGACGCCGCGCCCGCACTGGAGGGGGTGGCCCTGCCGTGGCTGCCGCTGCACTCCCCCGTGCTGTTCCCCAGCGACAGCGACTGGGTACCGCAGCGCTGGCGGGACCTGGCCATCGAGATGATGGCGGCGCCGTTCGACGGTGCCGGGACGGCGGTGCTGCTGGGCCGCTCGGGTGGGCCGGCGTTCCGCCGGTCCGAGCTGCTCCGGCTGGCGCACCTGACCGGCATCGCAGCCACCGTGGCGCAGCTGCCCCCGGTCTGAGGAGGGACCCCGGCATCCCCACCCCCGTGCTCCGCGCGCGGCGGGGGCCCTACGAGGTGGCCGGTTCCTCGGCGTCCAGGGCGGGACGCGGCTCGCTGCCGTCCCCGGCGGTGGCCACCGCCCGGGCCGCCTCCGGACCCTGCTCGAGCAGCACGGTGAACCCGTCGTCGTCCAGGATCGGCGCCTTGACCTGGACCGCCTTGTCGTACTTGCTGCCGGGGTCGGCGCCCACCACGACGAACCCGGTCTTCTTCGACACCGAGCCGGTGACCTTGCCCCCGCGGGCCTGGATGGCGGCGATGGCGGAGTCCCGGCTGTGGTCGCGCAGCGACCCGGTGACCACCACGGTGACGCCGGTGAGGGGACCGGGGCCTGCGTCGGAATCCTCGTCGGCCATCCGCACGCCGTCCCGGCGCCACTTGTCGACCACCCCGCGGTGCCAGTCCACGGAGAACCAGTCCCGCACCGCGGCGGCGATCGTGGGGCCGACACCGTCGGCGGCGGCCAGCTCCTCCTCCGAGGCCGACATCAGCCGGTCCATCGAGCGGAACTCGCGGGCCAGCGCCTGCGCCGCGGTGGGACCCACGTGGCGGATGGACAGGCCCACCAGCACCCGCCACAGCGGGACGTCCTTGCGGGTCTGCAGGTTGGCCAGCAACCGGCGCCCGTTGGCCGACAGCGTGCCGTCCTTGCGGGTGAAGAACGCGGTGCGCTGCAGCTGCTCCTCGTCCAGGGCGAACACGTCCCCCTCGTCGGTGAGCAGCCGGCTCTCCAGCAGCGCGATCGAGGCCTCGTAACCCAGCACCTCGATGTCGAAGGCCCCGCGACCGGCCACGTGGAAGACCCGCTCGCGCAGTTGCGCCGGGCAGGAGCGGGCGTTGGGGCAGCGGATGTCGGCGTCGCCCTCCTTCTCGTGCCGCAGCTCCGTCCCGCACTCCGGGCAGTGCGTGGGCATGACGAACTCCCGCTCCTCCCCGGTGCGGACGTCGACCACCGGCCCGAGGATCTCCGGGATCACGTCACCGGCCTTGCGGATGACCACCATGTCCCCGATCCGTACCCCCTTGCGCCGGACCTCGCTGGCGTTGTGCAGGGTGGCCAGCTGGACGGTGGACCCGGCGACCTTCACCGGCTCCATGTAGCCGAACGGGGTGACCCGCCCGGTGCGCCCCACGTTGACCCGGATGTCCAGCAGCCTGGTGGTGGCCTCCTCCGGGGGGTACTTGAAGGCGATGGCCCAGCGCGGCGCCCGGCTGGTGGAGCCGAGCCGGCGTTGCAGGGCGACCTGGTCGATCTTGACCACCACGCCGTCGATCTCGTGCTCCACGGAGTGTCGCTGCTCCCGGTAGCGCTCGATGTAGTCCCACACCGCCGGCAGGTCGGGGACCACCTCGTGCCGGCGGCTGGTGGGCAGCCCCAGTGCCTGCAACCGGGTGTAGGCCTGCGACTGCCGGTCCACCTCGAACCCGGTGCACGCGCCGACGCCGTGCACGATCAGCCGCAGCGGCCGGGTGGCGGTGACCCGCGGGTCCTTCTGCCGCAGCGAACCGGCGGCCGCGTTGCGCGGATTGGCGAACGGCGGCTTGCCGGCCTCCACCTGCGCGGCGTTCACCTCGGCGAACGCCGCGGTCGGGAAGTAGACCTCCCCACGGACCTCGAGCAGCTCGGGCACGGCGCCCTGGTCCCCGGTGAGCTCCTGGGGCACGTCGGCCATGGTGGCCACGTTGGCCGTGACGTCCTCACCGGTGACGCCGTCGCCCCGGGTGGCCGCCCGGACCAGCCGGCCCCGCTCGTAGACCAGGTCGATGGCCAGCCCGTCGATCTTCAGCTCGCACAGGTACCCCGCACCCGAGGCGCCGTCCCGGTCGGCCCGGGCCGCCCAGGCCGACAGCTCGTCGGAGCTGAACGCGTTGTCCAGGCTCTGCATGCGTTCCAGATGGGTCACCGGGGAGAACGCGGCCCCGAAACCGCCGTTGACCTTCTGGCTGGGTGACTCCGGGGTGACCAGGGCCGGGTGCTCGGCCTCCAGCGCCAGCAACTGGCCCAGCAGCTGGTCGTACTCGCCGTCGCTGACCAGCGGAGCGTCCTTCACGTAGTAGGCGAAGGCGAGCCGGTCGAGCTCCTCGGCCAGCTCGGCGTGCCGGCCGCGGGCCTCGGCGGGGACCTCGGTGAGATCGGCACGGTCGACCGGCGCCCCCGGCTGCGGGGCGTCGGCGATCTCGGGGCTCACGGCGTTCTCGCTCACGCCGGGAACGGTATCCGGGGGGTCGGACGGGAAACGCCGGTGATCACCACCCTCCCTCACTCCGGGACGAGGTACCGCGCCACCTCCCGCACGTGGGTCAGCGCGGCGCGCGCGTAGGCCGGGGTCGCGCCGGCCAGTCCGCAGGACGGGGTCAGCGTGACCGCGGTGTGCAGCTGCTCGGCCGGGAAGCCCAGCTCGTTCCACCAGGCCTGCAGCCGGGTGGCCGTCGCGCGGGGCGCCGGCAGCCGGCCGTGGATGGCCTGCGGTCGCCCCGGGACGACGCCGAGCAGCAGGTGGGTGCCGGCGTCGACCGCCGTCCCGAGGGCGTCCAGGTCCTGCACCAGCGCGTGGTCGACCGACACCGCGTCCACCCCGGCCGCCCGCAGCAGTCCGATCGGGGCGCGCGCCGCGCAGCAGTGCACGATCGTCGGCACCCCGAGCCCGCGCAGGAAGGTGGTGAGCTCCTCCTGCACGACCGGGGACTCCACCGCGGCCAGCTTGCCGAAGCCGCTGATGGTGGGCAGTCCGCCCTGCAGCACGGCCGGCAGCGAGGGCTCGTCGACCTGGACGACGACCCGGGCCCCCGGCAGCCGGGCCGCCACGTCCTCGATGTGCGCCCGCAGCCCCTCGGTCAGCGACTGCGCCAGGTCCCGGCGCGCCCCGGGGTCGGTGACCGCCCGGTCCCCCCGGGTGCGTTCCAGGCCGGCGGCCAGCGTCCACGGGCCGGCGGCCTGCACCTTGAAGGGTCCCGACCAGTCGGCGGCGACCTCGTGCAGGGCGTCCAGGTCGCGGGCCAGGAACTCCTCGGCGCGCTGCTCGTCGCGTCCCGGGCGCGGGACCAGCCGCCAGCCGGCCGGGGTGAGGTCGACGTGCACGTCGACCAGCAGCCCGGCGCTCCGGCCGATCATGTCCGCACCCACCCCCCGGTCGGGCAGCTCGGGCAGGTGGGCGAAACCCGGCAGTTCGCCGACCACCGACCGGACGGCCTCGGCCGGGTCGGTGCCGGGCAGCGATCCGACACCGGAGGCCGGCCCCCAGGTGCTGGGGACCGGCCTCACGGCATCGGGACGGGGTCCTTCGTCAGCCGGTGAGTCCACGCCGGCGACGGTAGCCCGCCGCGATCGCGACCCCACCGGTCACCAGCAGCAACCCGCCTGCACCCAGCAGCTGGCCGGTCGCCGTGCCGGTGTTGGCCAGCTCCCTGGTCCCGGTGGTGCCGCTGGCCGTCCCGCCGGTCGCGCCCGTCGCAGCGCCCGGCCCGGTGCCCGGCCCACCGCCGGCGGCGACCGGCCCGGTGGTCGGGGGGCCACCGGCGGCACCACCGCCCCCGACGCCGTGGGTCGGCGTGGGGGTGGGGGCGGGGGTGGGCGTGGAGGTGGGCGGCGGGGTGGGCGGCGGGGTCGCGGTCGTCGGGCAGGTGAAGCCCGCCGCGGCCACCCCGAGCGTGCCGCTGGTACCTGTCGTGGTGCCCACGACCTCCGGCTCGGCGGCCGAGCCGCCCAGCCCGGTGGCCGGCTCCGGCACCGAGGTGAAGCTGGTCGGCGTGCCGTGGTCGGCGGCGGGCGGGGCGACCGGCGACCGGTTGGCGAAGTACGCCACCGCGGTGTCCACGTCCACCGGCCCGGTGGCCGGGTCGGTCCCGTTGGTGAAGGCGGTGAAGCTGTCGCCACCGCCGATCAGGAAGGAGTTCGCGGCCACCCGGTAGCTGGCCGCCGGCTCGATCGGCACGCCGTTCACGGTGATCGACGCCGGGTCGACCCGCTGGCCGTAGGGCTGCGCAGGATCGAAGGAGTAGGCGAACCCGGCCGAGGTGCCCAGCCGCAGGTTGCTGGCCCGGGGACCGCCGTCGGCCTGGAACTGCTGCTCCAGCACCGCCCGGATGCCGGCCCCGGTCAGCGTGGTCACGTTGACCGTGTTGCCGAAGGGCTGCACGGCGAACAGCTCGCCGTAGGTCACGTCACCGGCCAGGATGTCGGTGCGCAGGCCACCCGGGTTCATGAACGCCAGCACCGGGTCGCCGTAGGTCGGGCTCTGCACCGCCTCCAGCTGGGCCTGGGCCACCAGGTTGCCCAGGCTGGACTCGGCGTCCCGGACGGCGGTATAGGTGCCGTCGGGGTTGAAGGCGCCGGCCCGGCGGATGTCGGCGGTGGCGCTGCCGGCCACCTCGTCCCCGGCTGCGGCGGACCGATCGTTCCAGTAGGCCACGATGCCGGCCACGGTCGGGTCGGGGTTGGTGCGGGTGACCGGGACGTTGGCCGCGGCGTAGGTGCCGCACAGCCGGTCGACGTCGCCGGTCGACCCGTCGATGACCAACCGGATGTCGCTGATCAGCCGGCCGTAGAAACCGGCCTGGGTGACCAGCCGGGGCTGCCCGGCCGGGTCGGTGAGCAGGCAGTCGTAGGCCTGGTGGGAGTGCGCGCTGATGATCAGGTCGACCGCAGCGTCGGTGCGGTCGTTGATGTCCACCAGCGGGCCGGTCAGCTGGGCGCAGCCGTCCGGGTTAGCGGCGTCGGCCCCGGTGTTCTCCCCGCCCTCGTGGATCAGCACCCCGATGGCCTCGATGCCCTGGGCCTGCAGCTCCGGCACGTACCGGTTGATCGCGGTGGCCTCGTCAATGAACTCCACGTCGGTGATCCCGTCCGGGGCGACGATCGTGGGGGTGGTGGAGGTGACCACGCCGATCAGCGCCATCCGCTGGCCGCTGCCGACGTCGAGGATCTCGTAGGGCGGCAGCATCGGGGTGTCCGTGCCGGCCGTGACCACGTTGGCCGCCAGGTACGGGAAGTCGGTGCCGTGGAAGTCCGCGCCGGTGCTGTCGCTGTAGCAGCCGTCCACCCCGCGCGTCACGCCCTGGCAGGCGGTGACGTCGTCGGAGAACTCGCCGTCGGTGGCCGCCGAGATCCGCCGCAGCTCCTCGGTGCCGCGGTCGAACTCGTGGTTGCCCACCGAGGAGACGTCCAGCCCCATCGCGTTGAGCACCTCGATCGTGGGCTCGTCGGAGAAGACGCTGGAGTTGAACGGGGAGGCGCTGATCAGGTCACCGGCGCCTACGAACGTCGAGGCCTGCTCGCTGCCTCCGGCGTCCAGGAACGCCTGCCGGGTGGCCCGCACCGTGGAGGCGACGTTGGCGGCACCGCCGACGGTGATGGTCGCCCCGGAGGCGTCGGTGAGCGTGGCGTCGCCACCGGTGGTCTCGGAGATCCGGCCGTGGAAGTCGTTCATGGCGATCAGCTGCACGTCGACGTCGGCCGACGAGGCCAGGGCTGGTGAGGCGAGGGCTGGTGAGGCGAGGGCCGAAGGGGCTGCCGGCACGCCGACGACGGCCGCCGCCAGGGTGACAGCCAGGGTGAGGCGCGTTCTGCGCACGGGTCCTCCGAGGTTCCGGGCCAGGCGGCGACTCTGCGCAGCCAGCCGGTTACTGAGCTGGACTAGGTAGCGGGGCGAACGAGGCCCTGCAGCAAGCTAGCCCGCAGGAGTGACGAAACCAAGAGTCAGCTGTGCACGGGCCTCCAGCGTTCACCTGCCCCGCAGCCCGGTCGCCGGTCCTGGCGTCGCCGTGGTGCCCTGCCTGCCGGCGAACACCCGGTCGGCAGCGAAGAGGGCCTCGACCGGGCGCTGGTGGGCAGTCCCCAGGCGCAGCGTGCGCCGCGCCTCGATCGTGGCCTGCAGCAGGGACGCCGCCTCCAGCTTGATCCGCACCCGGTCGGCATGCGTGCGCGCGGTGGTCACCGCGACACCGAGCCGGGCGGCGACCTCGATGTGACCGTGCCCGCTGGCCATCAGCCCGAGCACCTCGCGCTCCCGGGGCGTCATCCCGGCGAGGCGACGCCTGGCCCGGGAGTTCTCCCCGGCGACCTGGACCAACAGCCCCACCGCCGCCGGACGCACGCCGACCGGGATCGTCAGCCCGCCTGCCATGACCGCCCGGACGGCGGCCCCGAACCGGCGGGTGCTGGCGGCCAGGTGCACGGCCCCCGCCGCGCCGTCGAGCAGGTCGGCCACCACCGACTCGGCGGTCAGGTTCTCCCGGCTGGTCAGCACGGGGACGACGAGCCTCCGGTACCCGAGCGCCTCGCAGACGTCCGCGACCTCCCCGGGCGCGGCACTCACCATCGCGATCACCGCAGGTGGGGTGCTGGACCTGAGCAGGGTCTCCAGACGGTCGGCAGCCACGGTGGAACCGGCCGTGTGCGTCACCCGCAGGGCGGCCGCGATGGCCTCCGCGATGATCAGGTCACCGTGGTAGACCGCCACCGGCCTGGACGGGGGGGTCCATCCTGACCCCGATCCAGGCCCCCGTCCCGGCCCACCCCCGCTGGTCCCCATGAGTTCCCCCCTC
Source organism: uncultured Actinomycetota bacterium (assembly GCA_963759905.1). Lineage (GTDB taxonomy): Bacteria > Actinomycetota > Actinomycetes > Mycobacteriales > Geodermatophilaceae > Klenkia. Next base: position 648,640 of record CAVXBD010000003.1, on the reverse strand, counting down.
GCGGCCGACACCCTGCCGTCGACCCACCTCGCCGCGACACGAGGTCGGCGCCGGGACCGGCACGCCGCGCGGGCCGCTCGGATCGCCGTCGCGCACCGCGAAGCGGCGGTCACCGGTGGTCCCTGTCAGCTGTCGGTGCGGCTGCCCGCGGCCGCCTCGCCCTGGGCGGTGGCTTCGGCGAAAACCGCTACGGCGCGTGGCCGCGAGTGCACGTCGAGCTTGCGCAGCACTGCGGTGACATGCGTGCTCACCGTGTTGACCGAGACCGACAGCAGCACCGCCATCTCCCTGGTGGACCGGCCCTCGGCCAGGAGTGCGAGCACGTGGCGTTCGCGGCTGGTCAGTGCGGCAAGCCGGTCCCAAGCGTGGCGGGGCCGGTCCCCGGAATCGGTCGACCACCCGTCCACCGACGCCGGGTCCAGCCGTGCCGGGCCACGCCCCCGCACCGCGTCCACCAGTTGTCGGGTCGTGCACCCGGGCGGGAGGACGGCGCGGAGCGCATCGACCGGCCATCCCGCGGCGGCCGCAGCGCCGGATGCGACGGGGCCGATCACGACGACCCCGGTGCCTGCCGGGGCGGAGTCCAGCGCGCACCGGAGCAGGTCCGGAGGCGCGCCGGCCCGGTCCACCGACACCACGATGACCGTGCACGGTCCACCCGCGGTCGCCGCGACGGTATCCGCGCGGGTGGACACCCCGAACGCGCGGAGGCCGTGGTCGCGCAGCGCGGCAGCCAGCCCGTCGGCGACCACGGGCCGGGCATCCACGACGACCACGGCGGGCCTCGTGGACGGCATGGCGGACGGCATCGAGCACTCACCCTGCCGTCGGCAGGATCAGCCACGGACCTGCCGGCACGTCGGCGTCGTCGACGAACCACCAGTCCACCCGATCGCCGTCACCGTTGAGCTCGCTGAAGCCCAGGCAGCCGTTCAACGCCGGGCTGACGTCCATACCGGCCCCGTTGTAGCGATGGTTGGCCGGCCGGGCGTCGTCGGTCCCGAAGACGTACTCCGCGTCGTCGTACTCCCCCGGGCCCGCGTCCTGGATCTGCCCGAAGCAGACCCGGTCACCGTGCGCGATCGCCACCCACCGGTTCTTCATGATCGACTGCTCGGGGTCGGCCAGCTTCTCCGCCCAGCCGGGGTCGTGCGCCCACGGGACGACGTCGGCCCGCCGGGCGGCCGCCGACGGGTCGTTCACGTCGTCGAAGGGCAGGTCCAGGTAGAAGGGGTTCTCCAGGGGGGTCATCGCGGTCGGGAAGTACCCGTTGGAGGCGTCCCGGGCCTCGGTCCGGCAAGTCCCGTCCACGACGGCACCGTCGCAACCCCCGTAGCTGGCCAGCCAGTCCCCGTCGTAGGTGGACAGCACCTGGCTCCCGTCGGCGGCGTCGGGGTCGAAGACCTCGCCCACCCAGAACGTCGTCGCCACGATCGAGGTGTGCACCGGGTAGCGGGCCGAGGTCGGTCCGGGCGGGTCCCCGACCGACGCCGGCGGGTCGGCCGAGCACGCGCTGCCGGCCGCCACGCAGACGGCCAGCGCCACGGCGACCGCCGGCGCGCGGCTCCGCATCCCGGTCACGGCTGTGCACGCTAGGACAGTCCGGCCCGCGCCGGTGGATCCGGACCTCACGTGAAACGAGGACACCGGCGTCCCGGCCATTGCTCCGACCCAGGACCCGCGGCAAGGCTCGCCCCGCCCGGCTGCGCACCCGCGCGGGGCAGGAATACCCGTGCCGGTCCACGCTAAGGGAGAGTCGACCATGACCACGATCAGACATCGGCGGATCGCCTCGGTGACGGCGCTGCTCGCCGCCCTCGTCCTGGCCGGTTGGGCGGGGGTGGCACCGGTGGCCCAGGCGGCGCCCAGCCCGACGGTGGTGACCCTGACCTTCGACGACGGGGACGCCGACCAGATGGCCGCCGAGCAGACCATGAAGGCCAACGGTCTAGTGGGCACCTGGTACATCACCACCGGCTGGATCGGTGCGCAGGGTTACCTGACCCGGGCCCAGCTGTCCCAGATCCAGGCCGACGGGAACGAGATCGGCGGGCACACCGTCACCCACCCCGACCTCACCCAGGTGCCCACCACCGAGTCCAAGGCGCAGATCTGCAACGGCCGGGCCGCACTGCAGAGCTGGGGGTTCCAGCCGCGGAGCTTCGCCTACCCGTTCTCCACCGCGAACGCGACGGTGGAGCAGCAGGCCGCGCAGTGCGGCTACACGACGTCCCGGGGACTGGGTGACGTGCGGTCCCCGGCCAGTTGCGGCACCTGCCAGCGCGCCGAGACGGTGCCGCCGGCCGACCCGAACTACCTCAAGGCGCCGGACCAGGTGGATTCGACCTGGACGCTGGCGCAGCTGCAGAAGCAGGTCACCGATGCGGTGAACAACGGCGGGGGCTGGGTGGTCCTGACCTTCCACCACGTCTGCGCGAACATCGGCGCCGCCGACTGCCCGGCCGACCAGTCCATCACTCCCACGCTGTTCAACCAGTTCGCGGGCTGGCTGAAGACCTACGCGGCGACGGCGGCGAACAAGACCACGGTGCGGACGATCGACCAGGCCGTCCGGCAGTACCAGGGAACGGCCTACCCGGCCTACACGACCGCCTCCGCGGTCCCCCCGAAACCGGAGGCCGCTCCCGGGGTCAACGCGCTGGACAATCCGTCCCTGGAGACGCTCAACGCGTCCACCGGCTATCCGTCGTGCTTCCAGCCCGGTGGCTGGGGGACCAACACCCCGACGTGGGCGCGGACGAGCCCGGGTCACACCGGCACGGCCGCACAGCAGCTCGTGCTCAGCGGGTACAGCAACGGTGACGCGAAACTGCTGCCGACCCTGGACCTGGTCACCTGCGCGCCCACCGTGACGCCCGGGCGGACCTACACGGTGCAGACCTGGTACCAGTCCACGGCCGTCAGCCAGTTCGCGCTGTACTACCGCGACGCCGCCGGAACGTGGTTCTACTGGACCTCCAGCCCCTGGATCGCTCCCACCGCCTCACCGACCACATGGACCCAGGCCACGTTCACCACGCCGGCGGTGCCGGCCGGTGCCACCGGCGTGACGTTCGGCCTCGCGCTGATCGCCAACGGCACCCTCGTCACCGACGACTACAGCTTCCTCCGATCGGCACCTGCAGCGCCGGCGCCGGGGGCGACGGCGACGACGACCACGACGAACTCGACGACCGCGCGCACAACGGGAGCACCCACGACCGCCAGGCCGCAGCCCTCGGTGGCCGCGGAACTGCCCGGCGGGGCCGGGGTCCGACCCGGGACGCAGGTCGCGGCGATGCCGGCGACCGACAACCCGCGGGGGTGAGCTCCGGGTCCGGTACGGCTCGGTGACCCGAGCCGGACCGGCCCACACCCCGTCGTGCAGGTACCCGACCCGCACGGGCACGTCGCCCGTGCGGGTCTGGTACGTACGCGTTCGGGTACCGCCCCGGGATCGCACTGGCGGCCCGGGCCAGGTGGCCACTCCCCTGTCCCGCTCCCGGAGCGTCCTGCCGGCGCGCCCGACGCGCGGCCGACCGGGGGGCGGGACCAGGGGCACCGGACCACGGACTCCCGAGCTCGGCACCGGGGTCACGGGGGGGGTCACCGGGTGCGCGTCCCCCGCCACCTGGTCCGTGGATCGCACCCGGCGGGACAGCAGCCCGGCACGGCCACCCCAGCGCGAGGGGCACCGCAGACGCGCAGTCACCGCGGACGCGCCGGTCACCGCTCCGACCCTCGGGTCGGGTCGGGTCGGTCAGATCAGGTCAGGTCCGGTCCGGCAGGGCGGCGTCCCCCGGCCACCATCGCCCTCCGGGTGGGGCTGACCCACTGCCCGGTCGACCGGGTCAGCCAGGCGCGGGGCAGCGTCCGGAGGGCGATCGTCGCGTCGACGACGCGCATCGCCACGAAGAACAGCCCGAGGTAGAGGTAGCGCGGCCGCCGCTCGAGCGCGGCCACGAAACAGGTGAGCAGGTAGTCCGGGAGCAGCACGCCGAGTGCCAGGGCGGTGAAGCCGAGATGGCTGCTGATCGCCTCGGCGACGGGGGCCGCAGCGACCACGCCCAGCCAGCCGCCCAGCTCGGCCGCTCCCAGGACCAGCAGAGCCACCGGCAGGACGACGAACAGCACGCTGCTGGTGATCAGCTCGGCCACCAGAAGCGCCAGCATGGCCGCGAACAGGCCGCGCCGTGGTCGGTGCCGGCGCACTGTCTGCCACAGACCCAGGGCCCACCGGCTGGTCTGCCGGACGTAGTCCCGGTAGCGGCTGGGGTCCTGGGTGTACGCCCTGGCGCCGGGGGCGAAGCCGATCCGGCCCAGGCGCTTGGCATGCACCTCGAAGGTCATGTTGAAGTCCTCGATGACCAGACCGGTCGGGTTGACCTCGATGGCCTCCAGGACCCGGGACCGGTACATGCTGGCGAACCCGGGGATGATGTGGGTCACATTCAGGCCCCGCCAGGTCTGCCCGTACTTCAGCAGCCGCTGGGTGAGGGTGTAGATCCGTTGCCGGTGGGCGACGAGCATGGCGCCGAGGAGGGACAGCTCCCGGGGGTTCCACCGGGTCTCCGCGCAGCCGGCCACCGCTACCACCCGCGGATCGTCGAGCATCGGCAGGGCGACGTCGAAGTAGCGCCCGTCCAGCTGGGTGTCGGCATCCAGGACCAGCACGACCTCGAACCGCCGGGCCAGCCCGAACCGCTCGATGCCGAACTGCAGGGCGCCGGCCTTGCCCACGTTGGTCGGCGTCTCGATCACCTGCACGCCGGCCTGCCGGGCGAGGGCGACCGTGCCGTCGGTGGAGAAGTCCGAGACCACGTGCACGTTGGCCGCCGGGACCTGGGCCGTGATGGCGGCCAGCGAATGCGCGATGACCATCTCCTCGTCGTGCGCGGCCATCAGCACCGCGACGTCGGCGGTGGTCAACCGCCGCCCGGTCGACTGCACGCGGTGGGCACCGTGGCTGCGCGGCCGCCGCCTGGAGGCCAGAGACTCGTCGACCCACCGGAGCAGGCCGACACTGCCCCACAGCACGAAGTTGACCCCCACCACCAGGACCACCAGCACCCACACCGTCACCCGAGCCCGACCTCCGCCACGTCGTCACCGGCCCCGTAGGCCGCCACCATGGCCCACAGCGCGTCGTCCTCGTCCCCCACCAACCACAGGTAGATGCCGCCGATCCCGTAGTCCTGGGCCACCTGGAGCTTGGCCTGCACGCTGAAGGCGTTCTCGAACCAGACCGTGCGCTCGCCCCCGTCGGGGGTTCGGTAGCGCAACCACGGGCTCTGCGCGGTCTGGTCCCACTGCACTGGCTCGGCCAGGCGCTGAGAGAGGGCGTAGACCTGCAGCCAGCTGACCAGCTCGCCCCCCTGCGGCCCCCAGCCGTAGCCGTAGGTCGGGACGCCCAACACCACCTTGTGAGCCGGGATCTGGTGCACCGCGTAGGCCAGCACCCGCCCCACCCAGTCCACCGGTGCGATGGGACCCGGCACGGAGGTCTGCCAGTGCCAGTCGTAGGCCATCAGCCGGACCTCGTCGGCCGCGGCGCCGATGGCCGCGTAGTCCTGGGCGAGGTTCCGCTCGTCGTACCCCCGGTCGGAGTCCTTGGCGAACAGATCGACGGTCAGCACCCGGTCCTCGGCGTGCAGCGCCTCGGCCAGTTGCCGGATGAAGGCGCTGAAGGCGTCGCGGTCCGCCGCGACCAGTTCCTCGTAGTCGATGTCCACCCCGGCGAACCCCTGCGTGCGGGCCAGCTCGACGACCGCCTGGACGTGGGCGCGCACCAGGTCCGGGTCGTGCAGGATCGCCTGGACGTGCTGCGGGGCCCAGGACCCGCCCTGGGTGTTGGAGATCGTCGGGATCAGCGGGATGCCGCGGCGGCGCAGCGAGTCCAGCTCGACGGGTGCCACGACGCCGGTCGGTTGCTGGCGCACCGCGATCATCCCGTCCGGAGCGACCTCGTAGAGGTTCGGCGATGCCGCGGTGAGGTCCGCGGCGTGCGTCCTGATGATGCTGCTCCCCTGGGCGAGGTTCCACACCGGCAGCGATGCCGCCACCACTGCCGGCACGGACCTGCCGGGCTCCCCGCCGGCCGGCGCCGGCTCGGCCCGGCCCGCGCCCGCCGCGATCACGACCACCGCCGTCGCAACGCCGAGCCAGCGGGTGCTCCGGCGGCCCCGGCCGCGCGACCGCGCCGTCCCCCGTGACCCGGCATGGCCCTCGTTCACAGTCGCGTGGCCACCAGCTCCTCGTCGGACAACCGGGACGGCGGCGTGCCCATGGCGCCCCCGACCTCGCGACGCCGGTGCGCGACGACCGAGTCGATGATCTGGTCCAGGTCGTGCCGCGGCGTCCAGCCGATGAGGCTCTTCACCCGGTCGCAGTCGGGCACCCGGCGCTCCATGTCCTCGTATCCGGCGCCGTAGACCGCCTCGTAGTCCAGGTGGACGACACCGCTCACGGACTCGGTCCGCGCGATGATGCGGTGCGCCAGCTCGTTCATGGACACCTGCTCGGGATTGCCGATGTTGTACACGTGTCCGACGGCGGCCTCGGTGGACATCAGCTGGACCAGCGCCGGCACGACGTCGGCCACGTGGCAGAAGCACCGGGTCTGCCGGCCAGTGCCGTGCACCGTGAGCGGGGCGCCGTCCAACGCCTGGGCGACGAACCGCGGCATGACCATGCCGTAGCGGCCGCTCTGCCGCGGACCCACGGTGTTGAACAGGCGGACGAGGACGCCCTGCAGGCCGTGGTGGGCCACGTACTGCGCGGTCAGCGTCTCGTCGATCGCCTTGGCCTCGGCGTAGGACCACCGGCTCTTCAGCGGTGAGCCCAGCACCCGGTCGTCGTCCTCGCGCAGGCCGGCCGTGGTGTTCTTGCCGTAGACCTCGCTGGTCGACGCCAGCAGGAACCTGGCGCCGTGGCGAGCTGCGGCATCCACCACGATCTCGGTGCCCCGCAGGTTGACCCGCAGGCTGTCCAGCGTGCGTTGCTGGATGGTGAAGACCCCCACCGCAGCGGCCAGGTGGTAGACCTCGTCGACCGTCGAGACCAGGTGGTCCACGACGTCCTCGTCGACGACGCTGCCGTGCACAAAACGCAACTGTGCCTCCGGCACCTGCTCCAGGTTCTCCAAGCGGCCGGTGCTGAGGTCGTCCAGTACGACGACCTGGTGCCCCCGGTCGGCCAGGGTCTCGGCGAGATGGGAGCCGATGAACCCGGCTCCCCCGGTGATGAGCGTCTTCATGGCGGGTTGTTCCTCCGTCGGAGCAGGTGGTCGGGGGCGGGGCACGGTCAGGGCAGGTGCCGCTCGGGCATGAGGTCGAACCGGTAGGTCGCGTCCAGGACCGTGCTCGACGCCGGGACCCACGAGTAGTCGTGTCCCGGGTGGACGGTGTGCAGCAGGACCAGGTCCCAGGCGGACTCCGGTGCAGTCGGGTCGGAGGCCATCACCCGGCCGTCGGGCAGCGTGATGCTCGGCACCAGTGGGTCGTGGTAGTAGACCCGCGCCCCACGGGACTCCAGCCCCGTGATGATCTCCACCGCCGGGGTCTCCCGGACGTCCCGGACGCCGGGCTTGTAGCTGACCCCCACGACCAGCACCCGGGCCCCCGAGAGCCCCCGACCGAGGTCGCTCATGACCTCGACGGCCCGGGTGACCACCAGGTGGGGTCGTTCGGCGATCGCGGTCATCGCCCGTTCGATGAGCGGCGCGGGGGTACGCGTCTCGTGCAGCTGCCACAGCAGGTAGTGCGGATCGCAGGGGATGCAGTGCCCGCCCACGCCGGGGCCGGGGTAGGTCGCCAGGAAGCCGTAGGGCTTGGTGGCCGCCGCGCGGGTGATCTCCACGGCGTCGAGGTGCATGGAGTGGCAGATGGCGGAGAACTCGTTGGCCAGGGCGAGGGTGACGGCCCGGAAGGTGTTCTCGTACAGCTTCGTCATCTCCGCCGCCTCCGCGGAGCTGACCACGTGGACGGACTCGGTGAGCAGTCCGATCACGTCCGAGGCCCACTGCGAGCACTCGGCGGTCACCCCACCCAGCACCCGGGGGGTCGTCGTGTGCTTGTGCTCGGCGATCCCCGGGTCGATCCGCTCCGGGCTGAAGGCGACGAACACGTCCTCCCCGGCGCGCAGGTCCCGGGCGGCCAGGGGCGCCACGAGCAGGTCGTGGGTGCATCCCACGTAGGTCGTCGAGGTGAGGATCAGCACCTGCCCGGGGCGGGCCTGGGCCACCACCGTGGCGCAGGCCCCGGCCAGGGCCTCGAGGTCGGGGTTGAGGTGGCTGTCGACAGGTGTCGGCACGCAGATGATGACGGCGTCGGCCTCGGCCAGGCATCCGGCCTCGACCCCGATCCGGAAGCGCGGCTGGTCCAGCGCGGCGTCGAGCGTGGCCAGGTCGTCGGGCAGCAGGTCGACCCGACCGTCGCGGATGGCCTGCAGGCGGGCGGGGCTCACGTCCAGACCGACCACGCCCAGGCCCTGCTCGTGCAGGGCCAGGGCGGTGGGCAGGCCCACGTACCCCAGGCCGACGACGGCGACGGTGGCGATACCCGGCACCACCAACCGGGTGAGGAGGGGTTCGACGGGCTGCATAGCTGGGAGGGGGGCGGCGCCGTCGCGGGGATCGACGTCGGCGGCGGTGGGCAGGGTGTGGGGCATGGTGTGGGTCATGGCATGGGTCTCCAGTCGTCCTCAGAGCACGGTCACGGACTTGGCGAGGTTGCGTGGCTTGTCGGCGTCGCGACCGAGCACGACGGCCAGGCAGCGGGCGAGGTGTTGGAAGGCGACAACGCTCTCCAGCGGTCCCCAGGCCGACGTGGGCCCGGAGAGGACGGGAAAGGTGTCCGACCGGCCGCTGCCGAGCCGGATGACCCGGGCACCGCGGGAGGCCAGCTCGGCGGCGGCGCCGGCCAGCCGGGCCCGGTCGCCGCTCTCCACCATCAACACCGGCGTGCCCTGCTCGATCAGCGCGATCGGCCCGTGCTTGAACTCCCCGGCGGGGATCACCTCGGCGCTGCGGTAGGTGAGTTCCTTCAACTTCAGCGCGCCCTCGGCGGCATAGGGCAGCCCGTCACCCCGGGAGACGAAGAAGAAGGACCGGGCCTCGGCCAGCTCCTCGGCCAGCGCGACGGCGACCGGGAACGCCGCGGCATGCACGGCGGCCAGCCGCCCGGGCAGCGCGCCCAGCCGGAGCCCGTGTCCGGCTGCCGTCCGACAGTCCACCCGACCGGTGGCCACGGCGTGCGCGATGGCCAGCGCGGCCCCGGCGACGACCTGGGTGGTGAAGGTCTTGGTCGCGGCGACGCCGATCTCCGGTCCGGCGCTGGACTCCAGGAGGGCGTCGCCGCGGCGCGCCAGCGTCGACTGCGGACGGTTGGTGATGGCCAGCACCGGGCCGGGGACGTCCTCCAGGGCCTGCAGCACGTCCGAGGTCTCCCCGGACTGCGACACCGCGATGGTGAGCAGGCCCTCGGGCTCGGTCCTGGCCACCATCTCGTCACACTCGGAGGCGACGACGACCTCGGCTGGCAGACCGCTCAACCGGCCGAAGGTCCGGGCCATCACCTGGGAGGCGTGCAGCGAGCTGCCGCAGGCGAGGAACCGCAACCGCGTCGTCGCGGGGAGGCCCATCGCCGACCACAGCGACCCGTCGGGGATCTGCGGCAGCACCCGCTGCAGCAGCCGGGACACCACCTCGGGCTGTTCGGCGATCTCCTTCTCCATGAAGTCGTCGTAGCTACCCCGCTCCACGTCCTCCGCGGCCCAGGTGAGCCGGACGCTCTCCCGGGGCGGGATCGATGAGCCGGCGTCGTCGAACCAGGTGACGGCGTCGTCCAGGACGACGAGGTCGCCGTCGGTGAGCACGCTCACCGAGGTGACCGCGCCGACGAGGGCAGTCACGTCGCTGGCCGCCACGTGACCGTCGGGACCGGAGCCGACCACCAGCGAGGACCGGTACGTGGTGAGGACCACCCCGGCCTCGGCCCCCGTGGTGACGGCCAGGGCCCAGGTGCCGCGGAGCCGGCGGGTTGCGGCCCGCGTGGCGGCGGCCAGCGAGCCGGCCTGCGCGAGGTGTTCCTCCACCAGGTGCGCGACCACCTCGCTGTCGACGTCGGTGGCCAGGTGGTGTCCCCGGTCCCGGAGCTCGGCGGCCAGGTCGGCGGCGTTGTCGATGATGCCGTTGTGCACCACGCCGATGGCACCGGTGCAGTCGCGGTGCGGGTGTGCGTTCCCCTCCGAGACGCCCCCGTGGGTGGCCCATCGGGTGTGTCCGATGCCCACGCCGAGACCAGCCGGTGGGGGCGCCATCGCGATCCGCTCCCGCAGCGACGCGATCCGGCCCATCGCGCGGACGACGGCCAGCTGCGGCGAGTCGATGCCGGTCACGGCAATGCCGGCGGAGTCGTAACCGCGGTACTCCAGCCGGTGCAGGGCTGTCACCAGGAACTCGGCCGCGCCCTGGGGCAGACGACACGCAACAATTCCGCACATGGGGACCTCCGGGGCGAGCGAGGACGCGACTCCTCGATCGAGGAGCGCGCAGGGGCTGCGGCACCCGGTGCGCGGCTAGGCCGGCGCAGCGAGGGCACCACGGGGAGAGCGACCTGAGCAGGACGGACGTGGGTCCGTTCGTGACGCGCTGTGGTCTCGTCAGCGGGCCCGTGCGGGGACGGTCGGCGACACAGCGTGACACTGGGAACTGTCTCAGCGCTCGTCTGCGCGTGCGCCCGTCGTCTCGGGCTGCGGTCGAGGAACCCGTCATACGCTGACGATTCCTGGAGACGGCGGGAAAGATAGCACCGCACCGGGGTGGAGGGAAGGGTGGTCACGATGGCGCGCTCCGCGCACCCGACCATACTCAGAGTAACGCAGGCCCGGGGGTCCAAACTCACCGTGACGGCGGTACTGGCAATCCTCGTATCGGGCGGGACAGTGACCCCCATGGCGGATACCGACAGCTCTGACGTGTCAGGTCGGCTGCGGCTGGTGGACTCCCTGCTGCGCGCCACGGGGGACGGGCTGTCGTCGCTGCAGCGCCTGCTGACCGAGCTGTGCCGGGAGATCGAGCTGGCCCGGCGCGACATGGACCGGGCCTCGCGGAGCGACGAGCTCCAGACGCTGCGCCGGGAGGTGGAGCAGCTCCGGGACGGGCTGGCGTCCCGCGCGGTCATCGAGCGGTCCAAGGGCATCCTGATGCGGGCCTACTCGCTGACGGAGTCCCAGGCCTTCGACCTGCTCTCCGAGATGTCCCAGAGCCGGCACCGCAAGCTGCGCGACGTGGCCGGCGACGTGGCCACGGGGACGATCACCCTCCCTGCGAGCGCAACCGCCCGCCAGCCCAACGTGACCGCCGGCACGGAGCGGCCGCGCCTGGTGAACAACGGTGCCCGCACCGGGCAGGTGGACCGGCCTGCCCCAGGACCCTGAGGCGGCCGACCACCGGCCCGTCGCCGGGGCTCAGCCGGCGCGGACCACCATGCCCTGGCCCAGCACCCGATCACCCCGCACGGCGTCGGGGGCGTACAGCACGGCCGACTGGCCGGGGGCTACCCCGCGCTGCCGGTCGTGCAGGGCGATGGACAGTCCCGCGGCCCCGTCCCGGGCGGTGACCGTGCAGGGCACCGACGCTCCGTGCGCCCGCAGCTGGACGGTGGCCGGGAACGGCAGCTCCGGCGCCGGCCCGGCCCAGCTGGGCCGACCGGTGAGCACCTGGTCCACCCCGGCCAGGTCGGCGGTGCCGATCGTCACGGTGCGGGTCACCGGCTCGATACCCAGCACGTAACGCGGTCGCTGGTCCCCCACCGCCACGCCCAGCCCTCGGCGCTGGCCGATGGTGAACCCGTGGGTGCCCTGGTGCTCCCCCACCGTCACCCCGGTGGCGGCGTCGACCACCGGCCCGGGGGCGGCCCCGAGCCGGCGGTCCAGGAACCCGCGGGTGTCCCCGTCGGGGATGAAGCAGATGTCGTGGCTATCGGGCTTGGTGGCCACCGCGTAACCCCGCTCGGCGGCGATCTCGCGCACCCGGTCCTTGGTCATCTCCCCCAGCGGGAAGACCGCCCCGGCCAGCTGCCGAGCGGTCAGCACCCCCAGCACGTAGCTCTGGTCCTTGGCGGCGTCCACCGACCGGCGCAGCTCCCCGTCGACGAGCCGGGCGTGGTGCCCGGTGACCACCGCGTCGAAGCCCAGCGCCTGCGCCCGGTCCAGCACGGCGGCGAACTTGATCTTCTCGTTGCACCGCAGGCAGGGGTTCGGCGTCCGGCCGGCGGCGTACTCGGTGATGAAGTCCTCGACGACGTCCTCGGCGAACCGCTCGGCCATGTCCCACACGTAGAACGGGATGCCCAGCTCACCGGCGACCCGCCGGGCGTCGTCGGCGTCCTCCACGCTGCAGCACCCGCGCGATCCGCTGCGCAGCTGCTGCCGCTGCTGGCTCAGCGCCAGGTGCACGCCGGTGACGTCGTGCCCGGCCTGCACCGCCAGCGCCGCCGCCACGGCCGAGTCGACCCCGCCGCTCATGGCCGCGATCACCTTCACGCCGACCGCCGTCCCAACCCGGCCCGGCGGGCCCGCGCCACGACCGGGCCCAGCACGTCCAGCACCGCGGCCACGTCGGCGTCGGTGGAGGTGTGACCGAGGCTGAACCGCAGCGAGCTGCGCGCCCGATCGGGGTCGGCACCGGTGGCCAGCAGCACGTGGCTGGGCCGGGCCACCCCGGCCGAGCAGGCGGACCCGGTGGAGCACTCGATCCCGTTGGCGTCCAGCAGCATCAGCAGGGCATCGCCCTCGGCGCCGGGGAAGGACAGGTGCGCATTGCCCGGCAGCCGGCCCGGCCCGCCCGCCACGACGGCGTCCAGCGGTGGTCCGTTGAGCTGTACGTCGGGCACCCGGTCGACGACACCGGCCACCAGCCGGTCCCGCAGCCCGGCGACCCGGACAGCCCGCTCGGCCCGGTTGGCCACGCTGGTGTCCGTGGCGACGGCAAGGCCGACGATCGCCGCGACGTCCAGCGTGCCGGACCGGACGTCGCGCTCCTGGCCACCGCCGTGCAGCAGCGGGGTGCACGCAGCGTCCCGGCGGAGCACCAGCACCCCCGCCCCCATCGGGCCGCCCAGCTTGTGCCCGGTCATGGTCAGCGCGTCCACCCCGCTGGCGGCGAAGTCCACCGGCACCTGACCGACGGCCTGCACCGCGTCGGTGTGCAGCGGCACCCCGGCCGCGTGGGAGACCTCGGCCAGTGCGGCCAGGTCGCTGACCGCACCGATCTCGTTGTTGGCCCACATCACGCTCGCCAGGGCCACGTCCGAACCGTCCCCGAGCGCGGCCGCCAGCGCCGCGGCGGTGACCTCACCGGTCGCGGTCACGTCCAGCCAGGTGACCTGGGCTCCGTCGTGCTCCACCAGCCACTCCACGCCGTCCAGCACGGCGTGGTGCTCGGCCGGGCTGACCACGATCCGGGTGCGCCGCGGGTCGGCCGCCCGGCGGGCCCAGAACATGCCCTTGACCGCGAGGTTGTCGCTCTCGGTCCCCCCGCCGGTGAACAGCACCTCCGAGGGCCGGGCGCCCAGGCAGGCGGCCAACCGCTCGCGGGACTGCTCGGCGGTGCGCCGCGCGCTGCGTCCGCTGGCGTGCAACGACGAGGCGTTGCCCACCCGGGCCAGCTGCTCGGTCATCGCCGCGACGGCCTCGGGCAGCATCGGCGTGGTGGCCGCGTGGTCGAGATAGGTCATGACGTGGCCAGGGTAGACGCGCGGGCGGGGGCGGCCGGCGGCCCTTCCGGGACCCGGCAGCGGCCGGCGACCGACCAGCCCAGCGCCCCGACCGCGGTGCAGCCGGTGACCCCCAGCACTACAGCGGTGGCCAGCGGCAGCACGCCGGCGGTCGCGGCGGCCAGCAGCACCCCGACCCCGCCGATGCACAGCGCCGCACCGGTGACGTCGGCGATCTGCAGCGCGGCGGAGTCGGTGCCCCGGCGATGGGCCGGGGACAGGTCCAGCAGCAGCACGCCGACGCTGGACATGCCCAGCCCCATGCCGAGCCCGGCCACCGCCCAGGTGCCGTAGACGGACACCCCGCCGAGCGCCGGGGAGGCCACCAGCGCGGTACCACCGACGCCGAGCACCACCAGGGCGAACCCGGCCTGCAGCAGGCGCACCCGGGACAGGTCGGGCCGGCGGCCCTGCAGCGCCGAGGCCAGCGACCAACCCACCGCACCGGCGGTGAGCGGGATGCCGGCCGCGGTGGGCGGGTAGCCGTGCAGGTGGGTCAGCGCGAACGGGATCAGCGCCTCGACCCCGAAGAAGGCCCCGGCCAGCAACCCCCGGGAGGCCACGACCGTCGGCAACCCCCGGGCCGCCCGGCCGGTGCCGGCCGGCAGCAGCCGGCGCAACCCCAGCAGCAGCGCCAGCAGCCCGGCCAACCCGATGGGCACGGCGACGGCGTCCAGTCGCTGCCCGGCCAGCTGCAGCCCACCGACCCCGGCGCCGGCCAGCACGGCCCACCAGCGTCGTGCCCCCTCGGTGACCGGCCGGTCCGTGGGCACCGCGAGTCCCTGCACGGCCGGCAGCACCAGCAGCAGTCCCACCGCGACCAGCGGCAGGATGCCCAGGAAGACCCATCGCCAGGAGGCGGTCGCGGTGAGCACGCCGGCCACCACGGGACCCACCAGGGAAGGGACCACCCAGGCCGCCGAGACCGCCCCGAACAGGGCCGGCCGCAACCGGGGCCGGTAGGCCGCGCCGGCGACCACGTAGATGGACACCGCGATCAGCCCACCGCCGAGGCCCTGCACGGCCCGGCCGGCGACGAACAGGGGCATGTCCACCGCAGTCCCGGCGGCAACCAGCCCGGCCGCGAACACGCCCACCCCCCAGAGCAGCGCCACCCGGGCGCCGCGGCGGTCCCCGACGTCCCCACCCAGGACCATGCCGATCACCTGGGCCACCAGGAAGGCGGTGAAGGGCCACCCGTACCAGGCCAGCCCGTCGAGTTCGGCCACCGCGGTGGGCATGGCGGTGGCCACGGCCATCGCCTCGAAGGCCACGAAGGTGACCAGGGTGATCAGGCCCACGGTGGTGCGCCGGTGCGTCCGGTCGAAGACTCCGGCACGGTCGGGAGAACTCACGGGGACGCCAACGCCGGGCCGTCCCCGGAGCTTCCCGGCAGCAACGCCACCACCGTGTCGATCGTGTCGGCGTCGGCCGGCTCCCGGTCCGGGCGGTACCGCAGCACCCGGGCGAAGCGCAGCGCCACCCCGCCCGGGTAGCGCGGGCTGCGCTGCACACCGTCCAGCTCGACCTCCACCACCAGCTCCGGCCGCAGCAGCACGGTGCTCCCGCGGGTCTGCCGCACCAGCCCGGGGAAGGTCGCGGTCTGCCAGGCCAGCAGCTCGTCGGTCATCCCCTTGAAGGTCTTGCCCACCATCACCGGGTCACCGCCGTCGGGGTCACGGGCGCCCAGGTGGATGTTCGACAGCGAGCCGGCCCGTCGGCCGTGCCCCCACTCGGCGCCCAGCACCACCAGGTCCAGGGTGTGCACCGGTTTGACCTTCTGCCAGGCGCGGCCGCGCCGACCGGCTGCGTACGGGCTGCCCAGGGCCTTGACCAGCACGCCCTCGTGCCCGTCCGCCAGGGTCTGCGCCGCGAAGGCGGTGGCCTGCTCGACCGACGGGCGGAGCAGGCCGGGCATGCGGTGCTCGGGCGACACCCGGGCCAGCGCCGCCAACCGGACGTCCAGCGGCTCGTCCACCAGGTCGGTGCCGTCGCAATGCAGGCAGTCGAAGAAGAAGGGCTGCAGCAGCAGCTCGTGGGTGTCGGCGCCGAACCGGGCGGCGGTCTCCTGGAAGGGCCGGGGCCGGCCGTCGTCGGTCAGCGCCAGGGTCTCCCCGTCCAGCACGACGGTCCGCACGGGCAGCGACCGGACGACGTCGACCAGCTCGGGCACCCGGGCGGTGATCTCCAGCAGCCCGCGGGTCCACACCCGGACCTCGTCCCCGGCCCGGTGCACCTGGATCCGGGCGCCGTCCATCTTCTGCTCCACGATCGCGTCACCGGCCAGCTGGGTGAGCGCCTCGGCGAGTGAGGTGGCGGGGCTGGCCAGCATCGGGCGCAGTGGCCGGCCCACGTGCAGGCGCACCTGCTCCAGCCCGCGCACTCCCCGGGTCAGGGCCAGCACGGCCACCTCGGGCAGCCGGCCGGCCAGCGCGTACGCCCGGCGGACCAGGTCGACCGGCGCGTCGGCGGCGGCCGCGACCGCCTCCAGCACCACGCCCTCCAGCGCGCCGTGCCGCAACTGCCCACCGAGCAGCCGGAGCAGGAAGGACTGCTCGTCCTCCGTCGCAGCACCCAGCAGGTCGGTGAGCAGGCCGGCCCGCCGGGCGGCGGAGCCGGTGCCGCCCACCGCGGCGAGGGCATCCAGCGTGGACTCCACGTCGGACACGGTCAGCGCCGGGCTGTCCACCGGGGGCGCGCCGACCCCCGACAAGGTGCGCCAGCCTGCGCCCACCCGGCCCTGCCGCAGCGACCCGGACAGCCAGGCGGTGACCGGGCCGATCTCCCCGGGGTGGGCGGTACGCAGCAGCGTGGCCACGACGGCGCTCTTGGCCGACCGCGACCGGGTGGCCCCGAGCCGCGCGGATGCGGTCACCACCTCGGCCAGCAGCACGCCGACATCGTCCCCCGCGCACCGCCCACCGGCAGATCGGCCGCCCCTGCGCCGCACCCGGTGCGCGTGTGCGCTGCCAGGCACCTCGAGGACGCCGCAGGGGTGCCTGGCGGCGCACCCGCGGTGCCGGCGGGGTCGACAGGGCGGTGGCGGGGCGGGAACGCGCACGAGCGCCGGCCCGCGGGTGCGGACCGGCGCTCGTGGGGCGTGCCGGGGTCGATCAGCCCTTGCGGGTGGTGATCTGCTCGGTGGCCGCGGGGACGACGGTGTTCAGGTCGCCCACCACGCCGAAGTCGGCCAGCTCGAAGATCGGCGCCTCGGGGTCCTTGTTGACCGCGATGATCGTCTTGGAGGTCTGCATGCCGGCCCGGTGCTGGATCGCCCCGGAGATGCCGACGGCCACGTAGAGCTGCGGGGACACCGTCTTGCCGGTCTGCCCGACCTGGAAGGTGTGCGGGTAGAAACCGGAGTCAACCGCGGCACGGGAGGCACCCACCGCGGCCCCCAGGGAGTCCGCCAGGCCCTCGATGACCGCGAAGTTCTCCGCCGAGGCGACCCCGCGGCCGCCGGAGACCACGATCGCGGCCTCGGTCAGCTCCGGGCGGGAGGACTTCTGCTCCACCACGCGGTCGAGGACCTTCGTCTGCTTGGCGGCGTCGGACACCGAGACGGTGATCGCCTCCTGCTCGGCGGCACCGGGAGCGGCCTCGGGGGTGACCGAGTTCCCGCGCAGGGTGTAGATCGGGGTGCCGGTGGTGACCTTCGAGTGCACGATCGTGCCCCCCGCGAAGGCCACCTGGGTGGCGGTGCCGTCGGCGGCGATCTCGGTGACGTCGGTCAGGAACCCCGAACCGGTCTTGATCGCCAGCCGGCCGGCGATCTCCTTGCCCTCCGGGGTGGAGGGGATGACCACGGCGGCCGGCGACTTCTCCGCCACCAGCTGGGCCAGCACCTCGGCCTTGGGGGCCACCAGGTAGCCGTCGATGTCCTCGGACTCGCCCACGTACACCTTCGCGGCGCCGTACTCGGCCAACGCGGCCTGCACGGCGGCTGCGGTGCCGGGCGAACCCAGCACGACCGCCGAGGGCTCACCCAGGGCCCGGGCGGCGGTCAGCGCCTCCAGCGTGGTCTTGCGCACGCCGGTGCCGTCGGGTGCGACCTCGACCAGTACCAGAACTTCAGCCATGACTGCTCTCTTCTCCTTCGAAGACTGCGTGCGGAAAGCGGGGTGGTCGGGATCAGACGATCTTCTGGCTGGCCAGGTAGCCGACCAGCTTCTCCGCGCCGTCGCCCTCGTCGATGACCTTCACGCCCTCGCCCTTGGGCGGGCGGCCGGCGAAGTCCAGCACCTGGCTGGTGGCCGTGGCCAGGCCCACGGCGGAGGAGTCCAGCCCGAGGTCGGCCAGCGACTTGGTCTCCACCGGCTTCTTCTTGGCCGCCATGATGCCCTTGAAGGAGGGGTAGCGGGGCTCGTTGATGGTGTCCCAGGTGGACACGATGGCCGGGGTCTGCGCCTCCAGCGCCCAGTAGCCGCCGTCGGTCTGCCGCTCGACGTGCAGCGTGCTGCCGTCCACGGTGAGCTTGCGGGCCCCGGACAGGTGCGGGACGCCCAGCCGCTCGCTCAGCAGCGCCGGCATCACCGACACCTGCCCGTCGGTGGACTCCGCGCCGCAGATCACCAGGTCGTACTCCATCTGCTGCAGGGCCGCCGCGATGACCGCCGACGTCTGCACCGCGCACGAGCCGTGGATGGCCTCGTCGGTGACGTGCACCGCCTTGTCCGCGCCCATGCGTCAGCGCCTTGCGGATGGCGTCGGTGGCGCTGGAGGGGCCCACCGTCAGCACGGTGACCTCTCCGCCCTGGGACTCCTTGACCGTCAGCGCCTCTTCGATGGCGTACTCGTCCATCTCGTTGATCACGTTGTCCGCGCTCGCGCGGGCCACCGTGTTGTCCGCGGAGTCCAGCGCACGCTCGCTGCCGGAATCAGGGACCTGCTTGACCAGAACGACGATGTTCATCGCACCTCCGCGGTGGATCGGGGGAAGGCGGGCTCGACCGCCCGCTCCTGCACTCGATGATGGACGTTACCCGCGGGTAACGTCGCGCGGTCAGGGGCGCCGTGGGTGAGCCCGCTCACCCACGCCACTCCCCGGTCCGGGAGAAGTGCGCCAGCACGTCGGAGTGCGGCTGCAGATCCAGTCCCTGCCCGGCGATCCAGTCGTCGGCGTAGTAGGTGTGCGCGTACCGCTCGCCGCCGTCGCACAGCAGGGTCACCACGCTCCCGGGCCGCCCGGCGGCCACCAGTTCCGCGACGAGCTGGAAGGCGCCCCACAGGTTGGTGCCGGTGGAGCCACCCGCCCGGCGGCCGGTCACCAGCTCCAGGTGCCGCATCGCGGCCAGCGAGGCCGCATCGGGCACGCAGAACATCCGGTCGACGATGCTGGGCACGAACGACGGCTCCACCCGCGGCCGGCCGATGCCCTCGATCCGGGATCCACGGCCGACGGCGGCCGGGTCGCCGTCCCGCCAGCCGGGGAAGAACGCCGACCCCTCCGGATCGACCACCGCCAGCCGGGTGGGCAGCCGCCGGTAGCGCAGGTACCGCCCGATGGTGGCGCTGGTCCCGCCGGTGCCGGCCCCGACGACGATCCACTCGGGCACCGGGTTGGCTTCGGCCGCCAGCTGGTCGAAGACCGACTCGGCGATGTTGTTGTTGCCCCGCCAGTCGGTGGCCCGTTCGGCGTGGGTGAACTGGTCCAGGTAGTGCCCACCGGTCTCCGCGGCGATCCGGCGGGCCTCGTCGTACACCGCGCCGGCTTCGGCCACCAGGTGGCAGCGACCGCCGTGGAACTCGATCAGCGCGATCTTCTCCGGGCTGGTCGAGGCCGGCATCACCGCCACGAAGGGCAACCCCAGCATCCGGGCGAAGTAGGCCTCGCTGACCGCCGTCGACCCGCTGGAGGCCTCCACCACGGTGCTGCCGGCGTCGATCCAGCCCGAGCACAGCGCGTGCAGGAACAGCGAGCGGGCCAGCCGGTGCTTGAGGCTGCCGGTGGGATGGGTGGACTCGTCCTTCAGGTAGAGCTGCACGCCCCACTCCGGCGGCAGCGGGAAGACCAGCAGGTGCGTGTCGGCGCTGCGCCGGGCGTCGGCCTCGACCAGGGCCACCGCGCGGGCCAGCCACGCCCGGCCGGCGTCGTCGCAGCGGTCCAGGTGCGCGGGGCGGTCGGCAGAGCTCACCGGGTCAGTCTCACACCGGGCCACCGGGTGGGCCGGTCACCGGGTGGGCGGTCAGGTGGGGCCGTCGCGCAGGCTCACCAGCACCGGGCGCTCGGCCGGGGTCACCGTCACGGCGGTGCCCGGGGTGAGTCGCTGGCTGTCCGCGCTGGCCATGTCCACCACCACCTCGGTGCCGCCCGGCAGCGCGACCGCCAGCCGGGTCGACGCACCCGAGAACGTCCGGGTGACCACCCGGCCGGCCCCGGTCCCGTCGGCCCGCACCAGCAGCGACTCGGGCCGGACCAGCGCCACCAGGTCCCCGGCCGGCGGGAGCGGCCCGGCGACCGGGCGGGTGGCGCCCAGCAGCTGCACCCCGACCCCCGACCGGACCGCCGGCACCCGGTTCATCGTGCCGACGAACTCGGCCACGAACGCCGTCGCCGGTCGCTCGTAGAGCTCGTCGGGGCTGGCGACCTGCTCCAGCCGGCCGGCCCGCAGCACCCCCACCCGGTCGGCCACCGACAGCGCCTCGGCCTGGTCGTGGGTGACGAAGACGGTGGTGATGCCCAGCTCCAGCTGGATCCGGCGGATTTCCTCCCGCAGCTGGACCCGGACCTGGGCGTCCAGGGCCGACAGCGGCTCGTCCAGCAGCAGCACCTGCGGTGCGACGGCCAGCGCGCGGGCCAGTGCCACCCGCTGCTGCTGCCCCCCGGAGAGCTGGTGCGGGTAGCGGCCGGCGGTCTCGGCGAGCCCGACCAGGTCCAGCAGCTCACCGGCCCGGGCCCGACGTTCCCGGGCCGGTCGCCGGCGCACCTGGAGCCCGTAGCCGACGTTCTCGGCGACGGTCAGGTTGGGGAACAGGCTGTAGGCCTGGAACACCATGCCCATGTCGCGCTTGGAGGGCGGGGTGCCGGTGAGGTCCCGACCGTCGACCAGCACCTGGCCGGCGTCCGGGCGGTCGAAGCCGGCGATCGCCCGCAGCGCGGTGGTCTTCCCGCAGCCCGAGGGTCCCAGCAGGGCCAGGAACTCGCCGCCGGCGATGTCCAGGTCCAACCCGTCCAGGGCCACCACGTCGCCGTAGCGGCGGGTCAACCCGACCAGGCGGACGGCCACCCCCGGGGAGCGCGGCAGGTCCTGCACCGCGCTCGGGCGGTCGGTGGCGGTGCTCATCGGACATCCTCTCCCGCGCGCCGGCGGTCCAGCGCGGAGATCAGCAGCAGCAGGCCCCAGGTGACCACCAGGGACAGCACCGACACCGACACCGACAGCTGGGGCTGCGAGCCGGCGATCTGCACGATCCAGGTGGGGAAGGTCTGGAACCCCAGGATCGAGGCGATGGTGTACTCCCCCAGCACCAACGCCAAGGTCAGGAACGCGGCGTTGAGCACCGAGGTGCGCAGCACCGGCAGGACGACGCCGACCAGCACCCGGGGCCAGGACGCACCCAGGCTGCGGGCGGCCTCGGTGAGGGTCGTCAGGTCCACCGACCGCACCCCGGCATCCAGTGCGCGGTAGACGAACGGCAGCGCCAGCACCACGTAGACCAGCACCAGGATCCAGGGCAGGGAGGGTTGCTGGAGGGCGAAGAACGCCTCCGCCAGCGGGGTGCCGAGGAAGTAGTCCGGGGCCCAGGACAGCACGCTGCGGACGCCGACCACCAGCGCGATCGGTGGCAGGACCAGCGGCAGCAGGGTGAGGATTTCCACCGTCGTGCGCAACCGGGGCAGCCGGAGGTCCACCAGCACGATGGTCGGCACCATCAGCAGCAAGGAGAGCACGACGGTCAGCACGGCCAGCACGAGCGAGCGGGAGAACGCCTCGGCGAAGCCCGGCGCGGCCGGGATGCCGGTGTAGAACTCCGCGGTGAGCCGGCCCCGGCTGCGCACGGTGAACCACACCGAGGCTGCGATCGGGACGGCGAAGTACAGCCCCAGCACCAGCAGGATGCCGATCCGCACGGCGGCCGCGGAGCCACCCCGGGGCGGCTGGGGGCCCGGGCCGTCCGCAACCGGGGGGACGACCGTCGGCAGCGTCGCAGTCACCGCAGCCACCGCTGGGTGCGCCGCTGAACCCAGGTGTAGAACACCATGACCACGCCGATCAGCAGCACCATCCCCAGGGCCAGTGCCTTGCCCAGGTTCTCCGAACCCACCAGCACGTTGGAGCTGAGCGCATCGGCGATCTGCAGGGTGACCAGCGGGATGGACGAGCCCACCAGTGCCCGCGCGGTGGCGTAGGCGGCGAACGCCGAGGCGAACAGCAGCATCGTGGCCCCGATGACCGGCGGGGCCAGGACCGGTCCGCCGACGTAGCGCCAGTACTGCCAGCTGCTGCCGCCCAGGTTGTCCGAGGCTTCCCGCCACTGCGGGCGCAACCCCTCCAGCGCCGGGACGATGGTCAGCACCATGAGCGGCACCAGGAAGTAGAGGTAGACCAACGCCAGCCCGGTGGTCGAGTACAGGCTGAAGCCCCCCAGGCCCACGCCGAGGTCGGTGGCCAGGGCGGTGACCACGCCGGCGCTGCCGATGGTGGCGATGAAGGCGAAGGCCAGCGGGATGCCGCCGAAGTTCGCCAGCACCCCCGAGGCGGTGAGCACCAGGCGGCGCAGCAGCCGTCCCCGCCGGGCCTGCAGCACCGCCACCGCCAGCGCCAGGCCCAGCACGGCCGCGATGAGGGCCGTGCTGATCGACAGCTGCAGGCTGCCCAGGTAGGCCCGCCGGTAGGCGCCGCCGGTGACCGCCCGAATCGAGTCCGCCGACCAGGACTCGGTGTAGGTGACCGGGTCAGTGGCCCGGAACGCCTCGACGGCCAGCACCGTGATCGGCAGCAGCAGGAACACGGCCAGGTAGCCGAAGAACGGCAACGTCCCGAGGACGGCGAGCACGTGGGCCCGCCGTCCCCGGGAACGCACCACGGTGCGGGCCGGCGTCAGCCGGAGATCTCCTGGTTCCACCGGGCGGCGACGACCTGCTGAGCAGCCGACTGCTGCTCCTGGGTCGGGAACTCCGCGGTGCCCTCCACCGGGGGCAGCGCGGCCAGCGCCGCGGCATCGGCGGTGCCCGCTTCCTGCATGGCGGGCAACCGGACCGGCCGGGCTCCCCCGGCCAGCCACGTGTTCTGCCCCACGTCGGAGTACAGGTACTCCTCCCACAGCCGCGCAGCGGCCGGGTGCGGGGCGAACCGGCTGATCGCCTGGCTGTAGTAGCCGCCGAACAGCCCGTCGCTGGGCACGGCCACCTGCCACTGCACGCCCTGGTCGGCCAGCGTCTGGGTCAACCCGGAGTTCAGGTAGTCCCAGTCGATGGCCAGCGGGGTCTCCCCGCTCTGGATGGTGGCCGGGGTGATCTCCACCGGGTTGAAGTTGCCGGCCGCCTTGACCTTGCCGAAGAAGTCGATCCCCGGGCCGATGTCGTCCAGGCTGCCGCCGTCGGCCAGCGCCGCCGCCCACACCCCGCCGAACGCCGCCGCGGCCTGGGTCGGGTTGCCGTTGAGCGCGACCTGCCCGGCGTACCGGGGGTCCAGCAGCTCCGCGAACGTGGTGGGGCAGACCGTGATCACGCTGGCGTTGCAGCCGATCGAGATGTAGCCGCCGTAGTCGTTGTACCAGAGCCCCCCGGGGTCCTTCTGGTCCGCGGGGATCTCGTCCCAGGTGGCCACCTCGTACGGCGCCAGCAGGTCCTGGGCAGCGGCCTGCTGGGCGAAGGCGGTGCCCAGGTCGAGCACGTCGGGGGCCCGGTCCTGGCCCCGCTGGCTGGTCACCGCGTTGAGCTCGTCCTGGCTGGACCCCAGCGGGGTGGCGCTGTTGATCTCGATGCCGTACTCGGCGCTGAACCCGTCGAGCATGGCGCCGTAGTTGGCCCAGTCCCGCGGGAGCGCGATCACGTTGAGCGTGCCCTCGGCCTGGGCTGCGGCGACCAGCGCCTCCATGCCGCCCAGGTCGTCGGCCGAGGTGGCGCCGGCGGCATCGCTGCCGCCGGCGCCACCACCGGAATCACCCCCGGAGCCGCAGGCACTGAGAACCAGTCCAGCGGCCAGCCCGGCCACCCACGGACGGAAGATCCTTCTGCGCACGGGGTGCTCCTGTCCTCGACACTGCGGATCCACCACCCCGACCGGGGCAGGGCCGACCCGGGGAAAGTAACCCGCAGGGCGAGGTCGTGGTGACCTGCGCCACCCGGCCGGCCGAAGTCGATCGCGTGTCGGGCCGGCCGACGCCGGAACTCCCGGCGCGGGGGGGTTCCGGCACCGGGTCGACTGCCTGGGTCCGGCGCGTCAGCTCCCGGTGAACGTGGCCTTGCCCGGGCCCTCGGCCAGGAACGACGCCATCCCGGCCTTCTGGTCCTCGGTGTCGAACAGCTCGGCGAACAGCTGGGACTCCAGCTTCAGGCCGAGGTCCAGCGGGCCGTCGAGGCCCTCGTCGACGGCCCGCTTGGCGGCGGCCAGCGCCAGCGGCGGGCCGGCGGCGAACTTGCGGGCCATCGCCACCGCGGTCGGGTACACCTCGTCGTCGGCCACCACGGCGTCGGCCATGCCCAGCTCGAGGGCCTCCTCGGCACCCACGTGCCGGCCGGTGAAGATGATGTCCTTGGCCCTGGCCGGACCCACCAGGCGGGCCAGCCGCTGCGAGCCGCCGGCACCGGGGATGACGCCCAGCAGGATCTCCGGCTGGCCGACCTTGGCCGAGCTGCCCATCACCCGGAAGTCCGCGCACAGCGCCAGCTCGTAGCCCCCGCCCAGCGCGTACCCGGTGATGGCCGCGATCACCGGCTTGGGGATCCGCGCGACCTCGGTGAAGGAGGAGGTGAGCTCGCGACCCCAGGCGACCATGGAGGACCCGGTCAGCTGGGCCATCGCCTTGATGTCGGCCCCGGCGGCGAACACCCGCTCGCCGCCGTAGAGCACCACCGCGCGCACGTCGCTGCGGGATGCGGCCTGCTGGGCCGCCGCACGGACCTCCCAGTGCAGCTGCTCGTTGATGGCGTTCATCTTGGGCCGGTCCAGGCGGATGGTGCCCACCCCGTCCTCGACCTGCAGCGTCACGAACTCCGGCTCGGCCATCTGTGCTCCTCGTGCTGGGGGGACTCCGTCGTCACGCCGACCCTAGGCACCGAGCCCGGGTCGGGCCCGCGGAGGGCCCGACCCGGGGCTGCAACGGGGCTGCAGCGGGACCGCGGCGGGGACTCAGGCCACCCGGCGGGCGGTGAACCGGCCGCGCACCCGGCCCAGCGCGACGGCCAGGCCGAAGGTCTCGCTGAGCCGGTCGGGGGTGACGACGTCGTCGATCGGACCGGCGGCCACCACGCTGCCACCGCGCAGCAGCATGGCGTGGGTGTAACCGGGCGGGATCTCCTCCACGTGGTGGGTCACCAGCACCTGGGCCGGCGCGTAGGGGTCCCGGGCGAGGTCGGTGAGCCGGCTGACGAGGTCCTCGCGGCCGCCCAGGTCCAGCCCCGCCCCGGGCTCGTCGAGCAGCAGCAGCTCGGGATCGGTCATCAGCGCCCGGGCGATCTGGGTGCGCTTGCGCTCCCCCTCGCTCAGCGTGCCGAACGGGCGCGCGGCGTAGGACGCCACGCCCCACTGGTCCATCAGCAGCGCCGCGCGGGTCAGGTCGTGCACGTCGTAGCGCTCCCGCCACCGGCCGACGACGGCGTACCCGGCGCTGACCACGACGTCCCCGACCCGCTCGCTGGCACTGATGCGCTGCGCCAGTGCCGCGCTGGTCAGCCCGATCCGCGGCCGCAGCTCGAACACGTCCACGGCGCCCAGCGTCTCCCCCAGCAGCGTGACCTCACCGCGGGTCGGGTGCAGCTGCGCCGAGACCAGCTGCATCAGGGTGGTCTTGCCCGCCCCGTTGGGGCCCAGCAGCACCCACCGCTCGTCGGCGTGGACCGTCCAGTCCACCCCGCGCAGCAGGTGCGACTCCCCCCGGACGACATCGACACCGCGGACCCGGATGACCTCTTCGCCTGCCACGGCCCCCATCCAACCAACCCGGCCGCCCTGACCCGACCGGGCCACTCCCGACACCTGGTTGCCGGTCCGACAGGTGCCACTGCGGCACCATGCGTCCGTGACCGATCACGCGGGTGTGCCGTCGAACCGACCAGGGGCGCCGGTGGACGAGGTGTGGCCCGGCAGCCCGGCTCCGCTGGGCGCCCACTGGGACGGCACCGGGACCAACTTCGCACTGTGGTCGGCCGGCGCCGCCGCGGTCGACCTGTGCCTGTTCGACCCCGACGGCACCGAGCAGCGCCACCGGCTGCAGGAGACCACCCACCAGATCTGGCACGGCCGGCTGCCGGGCGTGGCCCCGGGCCAGCGCTACGGCTACCGCGTGCACGGCGGCTACGACCCGGCGGCGGGTGCCCGGTACAACCCGGCGAAGCTGCTGCTGGACCCCTACGCCCGCGCGGTGGACGGCGAGCTGACGCTGGACCCGTCGCTGTTCGGCTTCGCCGGCGGCCACCCCGACGCGGCGGTGGCCGATCTGCTGGACTCGGCCGGATCGGTGCCCCGCGGGGTGGTCATCCACGACTCGTTCCCCTGGGACGGCGACCACCACCCGCGCACCGCGTGGTCGGACACGGTGATCTACGAGGTGCACGTCAAGGGCGCCACCATGCGCCACCCCGACGTGCCGGCCGGGTTGCGCGGCACCTACGCCGGGCTGGCGCACCCGGCGTTCGTGGAGCACCTGGTCTCCCTGGGGGTGACCGCGATCGAGCTGCTGCCGGTGCACCACTTCGTCTCCGAGCCGCACCTGCTGCGCCGCGGGCTGACCAACTACTGGGGCTACAACACGCTGGGCTACTTCGCCCCGCACGCCGCCTACTCCTCCGTCGGCAGCGCGGGCCAGCAGGTCACCGAGTTCAAGGCGATGGTCAAGGCCCTGCACGGCGCCGGCATCGAGGTGATCCTGGACGTGGTCTACAACCACACCGCCGAGGGCGACCACACCGGGCCCACGTTGTCGTTCAAGGGCATCGACAACGCCGGCTACTACCGGCTGCGCGGCGGGAACGGTTCCCGGTACACCGACTACACCGGCTGCGGGAACACCCTGGACGTCCGCCGCCCGCAGGTGCTGGCGCTGCTGATGGACTCGCTGCGGTACTGGGTCACCGAGATGCACGTGGACGGTTTCCGCTTCGACCTGGCGTCGGCACTGGCCCGGTCGATGCACGACGTCGACCGGCTCTCGGCGTTCTTCGACGTGGTGCACCAGGACCCGGTGGTGTCCCAGGTCAAGCTGATCGCCGAGCCCTGGGACGTGGGCGAGGGCGGCTACCAGGTGGGCAACTTCCCGCCGCTGTGGACCGAGTGGAACGGGAAGTACCGGGACACCGTGCGCGACGTGTGGTCCGGCGCGCACGTCGGCGTCCGCGACCTGGCCTACCGGCTCACCGGGTCCTCGGACCTGTACCGCTCCGACGGGCGCCGTCCCTTCGCCTCGGTCAACTTCATCACCGCCCACGACGGGTTCACCCTGGCCGACCTGGTCACCTACCAGCGCAAGCGGAACGAGGCCAACGGCGAGGACAACCGGGACGGCGAGAGCCACAACCGGAACTGGAACGGCGGGGTCGAGGGACCGACCGACGACCCGGAGGTGCTGGCGCTGCGCGGGCGCCAGGTGCGCAACCACCTGGCCACGCTGCTGCTGTCCACCGGGGTGCCGATGCTCACCGCCGGGGACGAACTGGGGCGCACCCAGGGCGGCAACAACAACGCCTACTGCCAGGACAACGAGGTCTCCTGGATGGACTGGGGCGCCATCGACGCCGACCTGTGGACCTTCGTCTCCCGGCTGACGGCGCTGCGCCGGGCCTCCCCGGTGCTGCGGCAGGAGGCCTTCTTCGACGGGCACGAGGTGGCCGGGACCGGCGGTACCCGCGACCTGGCCTGGTTCGCCCCCGGCGGCGGCCAGCTCACCAACGCCGACTGGTTCGACGCCGACCTGCAGACCATCGGCATGTACCTGGACGGCCGCGGGATCCGGCACCGGGACGAACGCGGCCGGCCGGTGCGCGACGACTCCTGGCTGATCTGGCTGCACGCCGGTCCCGAGCCGGTCGGCCGTGGACCTGCCCGGCGCCCCCTGGGCCGACGGCTACGAGCTTCGTGGTGTCCACCGAGTACCCGACCGGCGCACCCCCGCGGCCGGCCGTCGTCGGGCCGGGGCCGATCACCATGCCTGGCCGGTGCGTGTGGGCGCTGCGGGTGCTGCGCCGCCCCTGAGGCGGCCCGCCGGCACGCGCGGTGCGGGCCCCGGCGGGGCCCGCACCGGTCACTCGGCGGTCTGCTCGAAGGTGATGACGGTCCAGCCCAGCAGCAACCGGTCCCCGTCGGAGAGCGCGTGCGCCACCCCGGGCTCCAGCTGGGTCCACTCGGTGGCCTCCGGGCCGGCGACGTGCGTGCCGTTGAGCGAGCCCAGGTCGACCAGGGACACCTCGCGACCGGCCCGCTGCACCGCGGCGTGCGCCGAGGACAGCACGTTCTGGGTGTCGGCGATGGGTACCGCGACCGCCGTGCCGGAGGTGACCAGCTCGTGGCCCGTCGGGGCGCCGGCCCAGCACCAGGTCGTTGTCCACGGTGACGACCATGCCGTCGTCGAAGCGCAGTACCGGTGCGGCCGGCGGGTCGGGCCGCCAGAACGCGGTCTGCTCCCCGGCCTGGGCCGGCGGCTGCGCGGCCTGCCGGGGCTCGGCAGCCGCTGCCGGCGCGCTGAACCCGGAGTCCGATCCGGCACCGACCGCTCGGCCCCCGCAGCCGCCCCCGGGCCGCCGGCCGAGCCGCCCGCGGTGGACGGCGGGACGGCGACCGAGGGCGAGGTGGCCGCGGTCAGCTGCAGGGTCGCCCCGCTGCCGGGCACGGTGCCCTCCACGAGGTCGAACGCGACCCCGGGCGGCACCGGGGAGGGCGCGGACCCCGGACCGACGTACAGGCTGGAGCCCGAGCGAGAACCCGGTGGCCAGGCGTGCAGCCCTCGACCGGCCGGCCGGAGACCGGCACGCCGTCCACGGCCGGCTGCCCCTTGCCCGACCACAGCGCCACCCCGGACCCGGATCCGCCGGCCGTGTCGGCCAGGACCAGGGCGAAGGAGGCGCCGGCGTCGGCCAGCGAGGAGACCTGGGCGGCGATGGCGGTGAGCACCCGGTCGGCGCCGGGCCCGGAGACCCCCAGGCAGGCGTGCAGCGTGGCGACGCAGGGCCGGTGCGCCGGGGGCGTCCACCCACAGCAGTCCACCGCCACGGCGCGCGACGACGTTGTCTCCGGGGAGCACCTCACAGCGGTCGGGCATGACGGCCAGCCTAGTGAAGACCGTGCTCGGTGGCGGGCACGCCGGGCCGGGCGCCCACCACGTCGGGCGTGTCCGTCGTCTCGTGCGTCCCAGACGCCACGGCACCCACCGCCGTCCCCGCGCGCGGGGTGACGATGGGTGCCGAGGTGGTGCTGCTGCGGTGACGGGGCGGTCACCGCGACCTCACTGCGCGGTGGTGACCACCCCGAGCTCGGCGGGGTCGGCCAGCTGCGCCGAGTGCGGCAGCACCCGCACCGTGTAGCCGAACGCGCCGGTGCGCTCCAGCGGCACGGTCGAGGTGAACCAGTGCCGGGAACCCTCGGTGCCCTCGTGGGTCATCACCACCGACGTCACGTCGTGCAGCCGCTCGGCGTCGTCCACCCGGCCGTAGGCGGCCTGCACCTGCACGTCCGACGGCACCAGGCCGGGCAGCTCCACCTCGGCCCGCAGGTCGATGGTCGAGCCGATCTCCGGGGTGTCCCCCACCCCGGTGGCCTCGACGTGGGCCACCCGCACACCGCTCCAGTTGGCCAGCAGGTGCTGCCGCCACGTGGCCTGCTCCCGGGCGACCTGGTAGCCACCGGCAGCCATCGACCGGCTGCTCTGCGCCGCCGGCACGTACAGGTGCTGCACGTAGTCGGCGACCATCCGGCTGGCCAGCACCTTGGGACCGAGGTCCTTGCAGGGTGTGCTTGACCATCTCCACCCAGCGGGTGGGCACGCCGTGCCGGTCGACCTCGTAGAACCGCGGCAGCACCTGCCGATCCAGCAGCTCGTAGATCGCGGTGGCCTCCACCTCGTCCCGCCGGTCGGGGTCCTCGACGCCGTCCGCGGTCGGGATCGCCCAGCCGTTCTGGCCGTCGAACCACTCGTCCCACCAGCCGTCCTTGATGGACAGGTTCAGCCCGCCGTTGAGCGCGGACTTCATGCCCGAGGTGCCGCAGGCCTCCAGCGGCCGCAGCGGGTTGTTCAGCCAGACGTCGCAGCCCCAGTAGAGGTAGCGGGCCATGCCGATGTCGTAGCCGGGCAGGAAGGCGATCCGGTGCCGGATCTCCGGGTCGTCGGCGAACTTCGACCATCTGCTGGATCAGCTGCTTGCCGCCGTCGTCGGCGGGGTGGCTCTTGCCCGCGATGACCAGCTGGATCGGCCGCTCGGGGTCGAGCAGCAGTGCCTTCAGCCGAGCGGGGTCGCGCAGCATGAGGGTCAGCCGCTTGTAGGAGGGCACGCGGCGGGCGAACCCGATGGTCAGCACGTCGGGGTCGAACACCGTGGTCGGTCCAGCCGACCTCGGCCTCGGACGCGCCGCGGGACAGCGCGGTCTCCCGCACCCGGCGGCGCACCTCGTCCACCAGCTGGGTCCGCAGCGTCCGCCGGGTGGCCCACAGGTCGGCGGCGGGCGATCCGGTCCACCCCGTCGAACCAGACCTGCCCGTCGACGTCGACCGGGTCGCCCTGGCTGGAGGTCTGGGCGCCCAGCTCGATGAGCTCCCGCGCCGTCCAGGTGGGGGCGTGCACGCCGTTGGTGATCGAGCAGATCGGCACGTCGTCGGCGTCGAAGCCCGGCCACAGGTCGCCGAACATGCCGCGGCTGACCTGCCCGTGCAGCTGGCTCACGCCGTTGGCCCGCTGACCCAGCCGCAGACCCATGTGGGCCATGTTGAACTTGGTGGCGTCCTCCTCGGCACCCAGCGGCAGCAGCTCGTCCACGCGGCACGCCGAAGCCGGCGAAGTACCGCTCGATCAGCGCCTTGCGGGAACCGGTCGATGCCGGCCGGCACCGGGGTGTGCGTGGTGAAGACCGTGCCGCCGCGGACCGCCTGCAGCGCCTCGGCGAAGGACAGCCCGTGCGACTCGGTGAGCTCGCGGATCCGCTCGATCGCCCTGGAAGCCGGCGTGACCCTCGTTGGCGTGGAACACCTCGGGCTGCGGGGTGCCGGTGAGCTGGCAGTACGCCCGCAGCGCGCGCACCCCGCCGATACCCAGCAGCATCTCCTGGCGCAGCCGGTGGTCCTCGCCGCCGCCGTAGAGCCGGTCGGTGACCACCCGCTCGGCCGGGGCGTTCTCCTCGATGTCGCTGTCCAGCAGCAGCAGTGACACCCGGCCGACCTGGGCCCGCCAGACGTGCGCGTGCAGCGTGCGCCCCTCCGGCAGCGGCACCGAGATGACCACGGCGTTGCCCGTCGGTGTCGCGCAGCAGCTTCACCGGCAGACCGTGCGGGTCCAGTGCGGGGTAGTGCTCGAGCTGCCAGCCGTCGGCCGACAGCCCCTGGCTGAAGTAGCCGGCCCGGTAGAGCAGCCCGACGCCGATCAGCGGCACGCCGAGGTCGGAGGCCGCCTTGAGGTGGTCCCCGGCCAGGATGCCCAGCCCACCGGAGTACTGCGGCAGCACCTCGGTGATGCCGAACTCGGCGGAGAAGTAGGCGATGGTCGCCGGGGCGGCGTCGGGCCCAGCGACTGGTACCAGTGCGGGGCCGCCAGGTACTCCTGCAGGTCGTCGGTGACGTCGGACAGCCGGCGGAGGAACTTGCGGTCCTTGGCCAGCGCGGCCAGCCGCTCGGCGGACACCTCGCCCAGCACCCGGACCGGGTCGTTGCCGCAGCGACTGCCACAGCTGCGGGGTCGAGGGCCTCGAAGAGGTCACGGGTCTCGGGGTGCCACGACCACCGCAGGTTCATCACCAGGGTGGACAGCGGGGCCAGTGCCTCGGGCAGGGCGGCGCGGACGGTGAATCGACGGAGGGCTCGCACGGCCGGCAGCCTAACTGCCACGGGGCCCGCCCCGACCCGAATGGAGGTGTGTGTCACCCCGGCAGCTGAGTCGGTTCAGCTCGGTCCCGGCGGCCGGCGGTGCGCACCTGGGACCCGGCGGACGCCGGTCGGCCGCGCGCCGGTGGCCGACGGGCCGCGCTGATCGACGTCGAGGTGCCCGGTCACCCGGCCGCCGATAGCGTGGTCGTGGTGACTGGCCGCGCTGACCTCCGTCTGGGCATCACCGATGTCGCCCCTGTCGTCGCCTGCGGCGCGTTCTCCGCCCGCGCGGTGGTGGGCGAGCACCTGCCGATCACCGCCACCGTGTTCCGCGAGGGACACGACGCCGTAGCGGCGAACGTGGTGTGGAGCCCGCCGGCGGCGCCCGGCAAGCGGGCCACCCGCCCGCCGCTGCTGCGGATGGAGCGCTTCGGGCCCGAGCCCGACCGCTGGACGGCGACCGTCGTCGCCGACCGGGAAGGTCTGTGGACCTACCAGATCGAGGCCTGGGACGACCCGATCGGCACCTGGCACCACGCGGTCGAGGTCAAGGTGGAGGCCGGCCAGGGTGCCGGCGAGCTGGCCAACGACCTGGAGGAGGGCGCCCGGCTGCTCGACGCCGTCGGCCCGACCGTGCCGCGCGAGCGCCGGGCCGAGGTCGCCGCGGCCGCGGTGGCGCTGCGCGACGAGAGCCTGGACCTCACGGCCCGGCTCACCCCGGCGCTGGCCGCGCCGATGCAGGAACTGCTGCACGCCCACCCGGTCCGCCGGCTGGTCACCCGCTCGCCCCGCTACGAGGTGTGGGTCGACCGGGTCACCGCCCTCTACGGCTCCTGGTACGAGTTCTTCCCCCGCTCGGAGGGCCCGGTCGTCGACGGCCGGCCCACCCACGGCACGTTCGCCGACGCGGCGAAGCGGCTGCCGGCGATCGCCGAGATGGGCTTCGACGTCGTCTACCTGCCGCCGATCCACCCGATCGGCCGGGTGAACCGCAAGGGCAAGAACAACACGCTGGTCACCGAGGAGGGCGACGTCGGCTCGCCGTGGGCCATCGGCAGCGCCGAGGGCGGGCACGACGCCGTGCACCCCGAGCTGGGCACGATGGCCGACTTCAAGGCCTTCGTCGCCCGCACCCGCGAGCTGGGCATGGAGGTGGCGCTGGACTTCGCCCTGCAGGCCGCCCCGGACCACCCGTGGGTCACCAGCCACCCGGAGTGGTTCACCACCAAGCCCGACGGCACGATCGCCTACGCGGAGAACCCGCCGAAGAAGTACCAGGACATCTACCCGATCAACTTCGACAACGACCCGGACGGCATCTACGCCGAGTGCCTGCGGGTGCTGCGGGTCTGGATCGACGGCCGGGGTCAAGGTCTTCCGGGTCGACAACCCGCACACCAAGGCGCTGAACTTCTGGCACTGGCTGATCTGGGAGGTCAAGAAGACCGACCCGGACGTGCTGTTCCTGGCCGAGGCCTTCACCCGGCCGGCGATGATGCACCAGCTGGCCCGGGTCGGGTTCACCCAGAGCTACACCTACTTCACCTGGCGCACCGCGAAGTGGGAGATCGAGGAGTACGGCCGCGAGCTGGCCGGCACCGCGCACTACATGCGGCCCAACTTCTTCGTCAACACCCCGGACATCCTGCACGCGTCGCTGCAGTTCGGCGGCCCGCCGATGTTCAAGATCCGGGCCGTGCTGGCCTCGATGATGAGCCCGACGTGGGGGGTCTACTCCGGCTTCGAGCTGTACGAGCACGTCGCGCTCAAGCCCGGGCAGCGAGGAGTACCTGGACACCGAGAAGTTCCAGCTGCGCCCGCGCGACTACGCCGGCGCCGAGGCCGCCGGCCGGTCGCTGGCGCCCTACCTGACCCGGCTCAACCAGATCCGCCGCGAGCACCCGGCGCTGCAGCAGCTGCGCACGCTGCACTTCCACCCGATCGACAACGACAACCTGCTGGTGTTCTCCAAGACCGACCCGGGCTCGGACGACGCGGTGCTGGTCGTCGTCACCCTGTCCAGCCAGCACCCCAGATCGGGACGACCGCGCTGGACATGGCCGCCCTCGGCCTGGACTGGTCCGACCGGTTCACCGTGACCGACCAGATCACCGGCGCCGACTACGAGTGGGGCCAGTTCAACTACGTCGAGCTCGACCCCTACCGGGAGCCCGCGCACGTCTTCACCGTCACCCGGCACGCCCCGCTCGGCTGACCCACCCAGCCCGGCACGTCGCCAGCCCCGACCGAGCTCCCGAACCCCCGAGAGTCGAGGACCGTCCTCCCCATGACCGTGCCCGTCCCCGCAACGCCGCCCGACCGGGTCTCCCCGCCCCCGGCGCCGACCCGGAGTGGTACAAGCGCGCCGTCTTCTACGAGGTGCTCGTCCGCGGCTTCGCCGACAGCAACGGCGACGGCATCGGCGACCTGCGCGGCATGATCGGCAAGCTGGACTACCTGCAGTGGCTGGGCGTCGACTGCCTCTGGCTGCCGCCGTTCTTCGCCTCCCCGCTGCGCGACGGCGGGTACGACGTCGCCGACTACACCGCGGTGCTGCCGGAGTTCGGCGACATCGAGGACTTCACCGAGCTCGTCGCCCAGGCGCACAGCCGCGGCATGCGCGTGATCATCGACTTCGTCATGAACCACACCTCGGACCAGCACCCCTGGTTCCAGGCCAGCCGCAACGACCCCGAGGGTCCCTACGGCGACTTCTACGTGTGGAGCGACGACGACACCGAGTACGCCGACGCCCGGATCATCTTCGTCGACACCGAGGTCTCCAACTGGACCTTCGACCCGGTCCGCAAGCAGTACTTCTGGCACCGGTTCTTCAGCCACCAGCCCGACCTGAACTTCGAGAACCCGAAGGTGCAGGAGGCGATCATCGACGCCCTGCGCTTCTGGCTGGACCTGGGCATCGACGGCTTCCGGCTCGACGCGGTGCCCTACCTCTTCGAGGAGGAGGGCACCAACTGCGAGAACCTGCCCAGGACCCACGAGTTCCTCAAGCAGGTGCGCGCGGTGGTCGACGCCGAGTACCCGGACCGCGTGATGCTCTGCGAGGCCAACCAGTGGCCGGCCGACGTCGTGGAGTACTTCGGCGAGGACGGCGACGAGTGCCAGATGGCCTTCCACTTCCCGGTGATGCCGCGGCTGTTCATGGCCGTGCGGCGGGAGCAGCGCTTCCCGATCTCGGAGATCATGGCCCAGACGCCGGACATCCCGGACAACTGCCAGTGGGGCATCTTCCTGCGCAACCACGACGAGCTGACCCTGGAGATGGTCACCGACGAGGAGCGCGACTACATGTGGGGCGAGTACGCCAAGGACCCCCGGATGAAGGCCAACATCGGCATCCGCCGCCGGCTGGCCCCGCTGCTGGACAACGACCTGGACACCCTGGAGCTGTTCACCGCGCTGCTGCTGTCCCTGCCCGGGCTCGCCGGTGCTGTACTACGGCGACGAGATCGGCATGGGCGACAACATCTGGCTCGGTGACCGCGACGGCGTCCGCACCCCGATGCAGTGGACCCCGGACCGCAACGGCGGCTTCTCCACCGCCGACCCGCAGCGGATGCACCTGCCGCTGGTCGCCGACCCGGTCTACGGCTACCAGGTCACCAACGTCGAGGGCCAGCTGCGCAACACCAACTCGCTGCTGCACTGGACCCGCACGCATGATCTCGGTGCGCAAGCAGCACCCGACCTTCGGCGTCGGCAGCTTCGCCGAGATCGGCTCGCGCAACCCCACGGTGCTGTCCTTCGTCCGCGAGTTCGGCGACGACGTCGTGCTGTGCGTGAACAACCTGTCCCGCTTCCCGCAGCCGGTGGAGCTGGACCTGCGCCGGTTCGAGGGCTACACGCCGGTCGAGCTCACCGGGCGGGTCGAGTTCCCCCAGATCGGCGTGCTGCCCTACATGCTCACCCTGGCCGGGCACGGCTTCTACTGGTTCGAGCTGTCCAAGCCGGCCGCGCCGGTGACCGAGGAGGACGACGACGCCTGGGAGACCGCGACCAGCTCCAGCGTCGCCCAGCTCCCTGCTGGCCGCCGGGGTGGTCGGCTCCGCCGAGGACGCACCGGGCGGCAGCGGCGGCCTCGGCGTCGAGGGCACCGACCAACGGAGGAGCCCGATGAGCGCGCTGACCGACCTGCTGGCCGACTGGATGCCGCACCAGCGCTGGTTCGGCGGCAAGGGCCGCACCTGGGCCGGCGTCACCGAGGACGGCTTCTTCCTCGACCAGGGCACCCCCGCGCTGTCGGTGCACCGGGTCCGCGTGACCTACACCGACGGCGGCGCCGAGACCTACCTGGTGCCGCTGTCCTGGCGGGACTCCCCGGCCGAGGACCTGGCCCCGGCCTACGTCGGCGCCGTCTCCGGTGCCGCCGGGGAGACCTACGCCTACGACGCGATGCGCGACCGGGAGGCCACCGTGCCGTGGCTGACCCACCTGGTGGCCGCCTCCACGGTCGGGCCGATGCACTTCCACCCGGCCGGGGTGGCCTACATCCCCGAGGGCCTGCCCGGCGACGTCATCTCCACCGAGCAGTCCAACACCTCGCTGGTCTACGGCGAGACGGCGATCCTCAAGCTGTTCCGCCGGCTGGAGCCCGGGCTGAACCCCGACGTCGAGGTGCACGACGCGCTGCGCCGACGGAGAACCCGCACATCGCCCCGCTGCTGGGCCACATCGAGATCGACGACCCCGACCGAGGGCGGCCGCCGGCCACGGTCGCGATGCTGCAGACCTTCGTGCCCAACGCCAGCGACGGCTGGCGGCTGGCCACCTCCAGCGTGCGGGACCTCTACGCCGAGGGCGACCTGCACGCCGACGAGGTCGGCGGGGACTTCGCCGGCGAGGCCGAGCGGCTGGGCGAGGCGACGGCCGCGGTGCACCGGGACCTGGCCCGGGTGCTGCCCGACCGGCCGGCCGCCGACGGGCTGGTACGCCGAGGTGGCCGGCCCAGCTGACCGCCCGGCTGGACGCCGCGACCGACGATCGTGCCCGAGCTGGCCGAGCACGCCGACGGCCTGCGCGCGCTCTACGCCGCGGTGGCCGAGGGCACCGAGCCCGTCGACCTGCCAGCGGGTGCACGGCGACCTGCACCTGGGCCAGGTGCTGCGCACCACGCACGGCTGGATCGTGCTGGACTTCGAGGGCGAGCCGGCCCGAGCGCTGGCCGCGCGCCGGGAGCTGGACTCCCCGCTGCGCGACGTGGCCGGCATGCTGCGCTCCTTCGACTACGCCGCCCGGCACATGCTGGTCGAGCAGCCCGACGACCCGCAGCGCGCCTACCGGGCGCAGGAGTGGGCCGAGCGCAACCGCGGCGCGTTCTGCGCCGGCTACTCCGCGGCCAGCGGGACCGATCCCTGCGGGGAGTCACCGCTGCTGCGGGCCTTCGAGGCGGACAAGGCGGTGTACGAGTGCGTCTACGAGGCGCGCAACCGCCCGCACTGGCTGATGATCCCGCTCACCTCGCTGTCCCGGCTGGCCGCCGGCAGCTGACCGCACCCGAGCCACCCCTCACGCAGGCGAGACGGACGGAGCGACGATGACCACGCAGGACGAGACCCCCGACCAGCCCCGGGAGCCGGCGAAGGCCCCCCGGGCAGCCAAGGCCAGCAAGGCCACCAAGGCAGCGCAACCCGCCAAGGCCGCCCGCCCCACCAAGGCCACGAAGGCCACCCCGCCCGCCAAGGCCACCCGGCCGCGGCCGGCGGTGGCGGGCTCCCCCACCGCCGACCCCACCGTGTACGACAGCCCGGAGCCGGCGCCGCCGGTCGAGCTGGCGCCGGCCACCGAGGCGGCCGCCGACGCGGAGACCCCGGCGGTGGACGGCGACCTGGTGCGCGCCGTCGTCGAGGGGTGGTCGCACGACCCGCACGCCGTCCTCGGCGCGCACCCCTCGGGCTCGGGCTGGGCGGTCCGCACGCTACGCCCGGACGCGGTCTCGGTGACCGTGGTGGACGAGGACGGCTCCCGCTACGAGGCCACCCAGCTGCACGGA
Source organism: uncultured Actinomycetota bacterium (assembly GCA_963759905.1). Classification (GTDB taxonomy): domain Bacteria; phylum Actinomycetota; class Actinomycetes; order Mycobacteriales; family Geodermatophilaceae; genus Klenkia. The sequence goes on along the minus strand of CAVXBD010000003.1, from coordinate 610,693 downwards.
GGGGGCGTCTACGAGGCGACGCTGCCGGCCCAGCCGGGTGACTACCGCGTCGAGGTGGTCTACGGCGACGGCATGGGCGGGACCACCACCGTGCTGGCCGACGACCCGTACCGCTGGTTGCCCACCCTGGGCGAGATGGACCAGCACCTGATCCGGGAGGGCCGGCACGAGCGGTTGTGGGAGGTGCTGGGGGCGCACCTGCGCAGCTACGACACCCCCCGCGGCACGGTGCACGGCGCCTCCTTCGCCGTCTGGGCGCCCAACGCCCGCGGGGTGAAGGTCACCGGCGACTTCGACTGGTGGCAGGCCCGCGCGCTGCCGATGCGCTCGCTGGGCTCCTCGGGGGTCTGGGAGATCTTCGTGCCCGGGCGTCGAGGTCGGCCAGCGGTACCGCTTCCACGTGCTGGGTGCCGACGGCAGCTGGCGGGAGAAGTCCGACCCGATGGCCTTCGCCACCGAGGTGCCCCCGCTGAACGCCTCGGTGGTCACCGACTCGCAGTACACCTGGGGCGACGACGCCTGGCTCGCCGACCGGGCCGAGGGCAACTGGCACGCGCGCCCCATCAGCGCCTACGAGGTGCACGTGGGGTCCTGGAAGCAGGGCCTGTCCTACCGCCAGCTGGCCGACGAGCTGGTCGAGTACGCCAGCGACGCCGGGTTCACCCACCTGGAGTTCATGCCGGTGGCCGAGCACCCCTTCGGCGGGTCGTGGGGCTACCAGGTCACCTCCTACTTCGCACCGAGCTCCCGGTTCGGCGTCCCGGACGACTTCCGCTACCTGGTGGACAAGGCCCACCAGGCCGGCCTGGGCATCCTGATCGACTGGGTGCCGGCGCACTTCCCGAAGGACGAGTGGGCGCTGGCCCGCTTCGACGGCACCCCGCTCTACGAGCACGGCGACCCGCGCCGCGGCGAGCAGCCCGACTGGGGCACGCTGGTCTTCGACTTCGGCCGCTCGGAGGTGCGGAACTTCCTCGTCGCCAACGCCCTCTACTGGTGCAAGGAGTTCCACGTCGACGGCATCCGGGTCGACGCGGTGGCCTCGATGCTCTACCTGGACTACTCCCGCGACGAGGGCGAGTGGACGCCGAACGTGCACGGTGGCCGGGAGAACCTGGAGGCGGTGGCGTTCCTGCAGGAGATGAACGCGACGGTCTACCGCGAGGTCCCCGGCGTGATGACGATCGCCGAGGAGTCGACGGCGTGGCCCGGCGTCACCCGGCCCACCTACCTCGGCGGCCTGGGCTTCGGCTTCAAGTGGAACATGGGCTGGATGCACGACTCGCTGGGCTACATCGAGAAGCAGCCGGTGCACCGCGTGCTACCACCACAACCAGCTGACCTTCTCGCTGGTCTACGCCTACAGCGAGAACTACGTGCTGCCGATCAGCCACGACGAGGTGGTCTACGGCAAGGGCTCGCTGCTGCAGAAGATGCCCGGGGACCGGTGGCAGCAGCTGGCCAACACTGCGGGCGTACCTGGCCTACATGTGGGCCCACCCCGGCAAGCAGCTGCTGTTCATGGGCTCGGAGTTCGCCCAGGACGGTGAGTGGGCCGAGTCCCGGCTCGCTGGACTGGTGGCACCTGGACGACCCGGCGCACCGTGGCGTGCTCTCCCTGGTCAGCGACCTGAACGCGCGGTACAAGGAGACCGAGGCGCTCTGGAGCCTGGACATCGACCCGGCCGGCTTCCAGTGGATCGACGCCAACGACGCGGCGGGCAACGTGCTGAGCTTCCTGCGGTACGGCAGCGGCGGGTCAGGCCCTGGCGTGCGTGGCCAACTTCGCCGGGACGCCGCACTCGGGCTACCGGATCGGGCTGCCCCGTGGCGGGCGCTGGCGCGAGGTGCTCAACACCGACGCCGCGGCCTACGGCGGCTCCGGGGTGGGCAACCTGGGCGGGGTGGACGCGGTCGCCGAACCGTGGCACGGGCAGCCGTTCTCGGCCACGCTCAGCGCACCGCCGCTGGCCACCGTCTGGTTCGTGCACGAGGGCTGAGCCCAGGGCAGGTCGGGAGCCCGTCGTCCCTGCGGGGGCGGCGGGCTCCCGCCGCCCCGCGACCCCGCGGCGACGACGGGCCACCCGGACGGGCCGGTGCAGACACGCCGGCGGGTACCGGTCCGTCATGATGGACCCGCCCTCCGGCGCACCGCCGGACGCCGAGAACGGGAGCCCATGACGTCGACGTCCCGCCTGGTGGGTGCCCTGGCCGGCGCCCTGTCCCTGACCGTCGTGCTGGGCGGGCTGCGCCGCCACGCTGGTCAGCGGGCAGGCCTCCCCCGCCGCACCGCCGGTCACCGACGTGGCACCGGCCGACTTCCCGATCACCGGGGCGGGCGACGGCCGGGCCGACGTGACGGCGCGCAACGCCCTGGCCGACCTGACCAGCTTCTGGCAGCAGCAGTTCCCCGACGTGTTCGGCGAGGACTTCAGCCCGCTGGCCGGGGGCTACTTCTCCGTCGATCCCGGCAACTTCGACCGCTCGCAGTACCCGGACGGCGAGATCGGCTGCGGCGCCGGCGTCCGCGGACGTGGAGGGGAACGCCTTCTACTGCCCGCCGGAAGGCGGGACCCGGGTCACCGATTCGATCACCTACGACCGGGCGTTCCTGCAGGAGCTGGCCGATGGCTACGGGCCGGACCTGCCGGCGCTGGTCATGGCGCACGAGTTCGGGCACGCCGTGCAGGGCCGGGTCGGGCTACCCCAACGGCGAGGCCTCGATCAACGTCGAGACCCAGGCCGACTGCTTCGCCGGGGCGTGGACCCGCTGGGTGGCCGACGGAAACGCGGCGCACGAGTCGATCCGGACGCCCGAGCTCGACGACCTGCTGCGCGGCTACCTCGAGCTCCGCGACCCGGTCGGGCACCGACCGCGACGAGCAGGACGCGCACGGCTCCTACTTCGACCGGGTCTCGGCCATCCAGCAGGGCTTCGACGAGCGGCGCCGCCGTCCTGCCGGGACGGCTTCGAGGCCGACCGCCGGTTCACCCAGTCCGAGTTCCTCTCCGACGCCGATCTGCGGAACGGGGGCAACGCCTCCCCCGAGGCCACCACCACGCTGATCCAGACCGCGCTGCCGGAGTACTACGGGGACTCCTTCCGCCGACGACCTGGGCGCCGAGTTCAGCGCGCCCACCATCGAGGCGTTCGAGGGCACCGCGCCGGACTGCGCGGGCATGGCGCGGGAGACCGAACGCCGGGTTCTGCGCCGACACCGAGGACACCGTCTACTACGACGCCGCCGACCTGGCCGCCCCGGCGTACGAGGAGATCGGCGACTACGCCGTGCTGACCGCCGTCGCCATCCCCTACGGCCTGGCCGCCCGCGACCAGCTGGGGCTGTCCACCGACGACCAGGACGCCATCCGGTCGGCCGCCTGCCAGGCCGGCGCCTTCTCCGGCGCGGTGCTGAACGCCGAGGTGCCCAGCATCTCGATCTCGCCCGGGCGACTTCGACGAGGCCGTGCAGTTCCTGCTGACCTACGGCGGGGACACCACCGTGTTCCCCGACGTCGGGCTCAGCGGCTTCCAGCTGGTCGACGTCTTCCGGCACGGGCTACCTGCAGGGCCTGACGGCCTGCGGGCTCGGCTGAGCACGGACCCCGGTCCCCGCCGCCCCTGCCGGGCGGCGGGGATGCCGGGTCAGAAGAGCGCGGCGGACAGCTGCCGGCGAGCCGCACCGACCCGGGGGTCCTCGTCCCCGACGACGCTGAACAGCTCGACCAGGTGCACCCGCGCGGCGTCCCGGTCCTCCCCGGCGGTCCGCCGGACGACGTCCAGCAGCCGGGCGAAGGCGCGCGTCCACGTCCCCGGTGCCCAGCAGGAAGTCCGCGGCCCGGGTCTGCGCGGCGACGTCGTCGGGCGCGGCGTCGGCCTCGGCCAGGGCGTTCGGCCCGGCCTCCTCGGCCCGGCGGAACAGCTGGACCTGCTTGAGCGCCAGCCCGGCGACCGGGTGGGCGGGCTCGGCGTCGAGGATCGCCTGGTAGGCGGCCTCGGCGGCCGCCAGGTCCCCCGCGGTCCAGCGCGTCGTCGGCGGCGTCCAGCCGCGGGTCCTCCGGCTCGGCCGGCCCGGCGTCCTCGGCGGCCCCGGGCACCCCGCCGCCGGTGGTGGCGCGCGACCAGCTCGCTGACGAACTGCCGGGCCTGGTCCTCGGGGATCGCACCGGTGAACTCGGCGACCAGCTGGCCCTGCCAGACGGCCTTCACCGCCGGGATGCCCTGCACCCGCAGGCCCTGCGCCAGCTCGGGGTTGGCGTCGACGTCGACCTTGGCCAGCACCCACGCGCCGGCCCCCTCGGCGGCCAGCTTCTCCAGCACCGGCGAGAGCTGCTTGCACGGCCCGCACCACTCCGCCCACAGGTCCAGCACGACCGGCACCTGGAAGGAGCGGTCCAGCACCTCGGTCTGGAAGGTGGCCTCGTCGACGTCGACCACGGCGGCGCCGGGAGCCCCGGCCGGGGCGTCGGGGCGCGGCGGAGGGGCGGCGGCGGCCCGGGCCGCGGCGTCCGATCGGGCCTTGACCGCGGCCAGGTCGACCGCACCGGCCAGCGACGCGGCCATCTGCGCCTGCTGCGCGGCCGCGCGGGGGTCGGTGGGTCCGGGTCGAGCGGGGCGGTTCGGCTGCATGCCCCGATCATCCCACCGCCCCCTGGACCACGCCCTCCCCGCCCGGTGGGCCCGGCGACCGGCACTGCCGGGGCTCCGCGAGCCCGCGGGAAGCCCCGTGTCCCGGGATGCGGGGTCAGCTCGGGCGCGGGGCGGGGCGCAGCGGCGGGGCGGGGCGCAGCGGCGGGACCGAGCGCACGCCGAACACCCGGCGCAGGGCCGTGCGAGCCGCGTTGTCCCCGCACATGCCGTGCACCGCGGGCCCCGGCGGGGTGGCCGCCGAGGCCAGGAACACACCGGGCAGCGGGGTCGCGTAGGTGTTCCATCGCGGCACCGGGCGGGCCAGCATCTGGCGCAGCGAGGCCTCCCCGTTGGAGATGTCCCCGCCGACGTCATTGGGGTTCCACTGCCTGCATCTGCGGAGCCGTCATGGTGGCGCGGGCCAGCACGGTGTCGGCGAATCCGGGGGCGAACCGCTCGATCTGCGCCTCGATGGCCTCGGTCATGTCCACGTCGGAGCCGTGCGGCACGTGCACGTAGGCCCAGAAGACGTGCTTGCCCTCCGGTGCCCGGGTGGGGTCCACCACGGTCGGCTGCACGGCCAGCACGTAGGGCTTGTCGGTCACCCGCCCGGCGGCCGGGGCGGCCTCCCCGGCGATCGTCTCCTCCAGTGTCCCGGCCAGGTGCAGGGTGCCGGCCCGGCGGGCGTCGGGGTTGGTCCACGGCACCGGGTCCGACAGCGCCCAGTCGATTTTGAAGACGCCCGGACCGTGCCGGTACCGGCGCACCCAGCGGGCGTAGCCGGGGTGCATCCGGTCCCCCGCCATGGCCACGAAGGCACCGGGCGAGGTGTCCAGCAGGACCGCGGGCACCCCGTCGAACTCGCGCAGGTCGGTGACCTCGTGACCCAGCTCGACCGACCCGCCCTGCTGCTCCAGCGCGGTGACCATGGCGTCGGCCATCACCTGCGTGCCGCCTTCGGGCAGCGGCCAGCCGCGGTGGTGGGCCAGCATCGACAGGACCAGCCCCAGCCCGGCGGTCAGCGGGCGGGTCAGGTCCAGCATGCCGTGCGCGGCGGCCCCGCCGATCAGCGCGCGGGCGTGCTGGCCGGCGAAGGAGCGCTCGGCCAGCCACCGCACGTTGGGCAGTGCGTGCAACCCGAACCGGGCGGTGGCCGGGATGCTGCGGGTCGGCAGCCGGCGGAACGCCGAGGACAGGAAGTAGTCGATGATGTCGTCGCCGTGCTCCACCAGCGGGGTGAACAGGCGCCGGAAGGCAGCGGTGTCCGGGCCCAGCCCGGCCGCGGTCTGCTCCAGCGAGCGGTAGGCGACCGCGGCGTCACCGCCGTCCAGCGGGTGGGCGTAGGCCACCTCGGGGTGCAGCATCCGCACGCCCCGGCTGGCCCAGTCGAACTCGCGGAAGAACGGCGAGGCCACCCCCATCGGGTGCACCGCGGAGCAGATGTCGTGGTGGAAGCCGGGCAGCGTGACCTGCTCGGTGCGCATGCCCCCGCCGGGCCGGTCGGCCCGCTCCACGACGTGCACCCGCAGGCCGGCGGCGGACAGCCGCAGCGCGGCCGCCAGGCCGTTCGGTCCGGCTCCGACGACGACGGCGTCCGGCTGGGAGCTCATGCCCCATCCTCCCCCGGTGCGGCCAGGAGCCGCCTGATGAGCACGGTGCGGGTCAGAGCCGCCCGACGAGCTCGTCCGCGGCGGCGTACGGGTCGCACCCGCCGGTCAGCACCCGGGTGGCCAGGGCGTCCAGTGCCTCCGTCCCGCCCACGTCGCCCATCCGGCGGCGCAGCTCGCCCACCGCGATGGCCTCGATCTCCCGGGCGGCCCGCAGGCGGCGCCGCCGGTCACCCTCCCCGGAGGTGAACGACCAGGCACGGTGCTCCTCGACGGCCGCCAGCACGCGATCGATCCCGTTGTCGGACTCCCGGGAGGCCACCGTGGACACCACCGGCGGCCGCCACCCGGTGTCGGTGGACATGGTGAGCATCGCCCGCAGCTCGCGCGCGGTCCGGTCCGCGCCGTCCCGGTCCGCCTTGTTGACCACCAGGACGTCGGCCACCTCGAGGATCCCGGCCTTGGCGGCCTGGATCCCGTCGCCCATCCCGGGGGCCAGCAGGACCAGCGTGGTGTCGGCCAGCGAGGCGACCTCCAGCTCGGACTGCCCGACGCCGACGGTCTCGATCACCACGACGTCGCAGCCGGCCGCGTCCAGCACGCGCAGTGCCTGCGGGGTCGCCGCGGCCAGCCCACCGAGATGCCCCCGCGAGGCCATCGACCGGATGTACACCCCGGGGTCCCCGGCGAGGTCACCCATCCGGACCCGGTCACCCAGCAGCGCCCCGCCGGAGAACGGCGAGGACGGGTCGACGGCCAGCACGCCGACCCGCAGGTCCCGGGCCCGCAGGCCACGGACGAGTGCGGTCGTGGTGGTGGACTTGCCCACCCCGGGCGGACCGGTGACACCCAGCACCTGCGCGCGCCCGGTGTGCGGGGCCAACGCGGCCGCCACCTCCCGCAGCGCCGGGCTCTCGTGCTCCACCAGGCTGATCAGCCGGGCCACCGAACGGGGGTCGCCGTCCCGGGCGCCGGCGACGAGCGTCCCGACGTCCGGGGAGCGGCGACTCACCTCAGGCAGCGGGCACGTGCAGCACCAGGGCGTCGCCCTGGCCACCGCCACCGCACAGCGCCGCGGCACCCACCCCGCCACCGCGGCGCCGGAGCTCCAGCGCCAGGTGCAGCGCGATCCGGGCCCCGCTCATGCCGACCGGGTGGCCCAGGGCGATGGCCCCGCCGTTGACGTTCACCCGCTCCGGGTCCAGCCCCAGCTCGCGGGTGGACACGATCCCGACCGCGGCGAAGGCCTCGTTGATCTCCACCAGGTCCAGGTCTGCGGGGGTGATGCCCTCCCGGGCGCACGCCGCGGCGATGGCCCGGCTGGGCTGCTGCTGCAGCGAGGCGTCCGGTCCGGCGACGACGCCGTGCGCGCCGATCTCGGCCAGCACGGTCAGCCCCAGTTCGGCGGCCTTGGCGGCACTCATCACCACCACCGCGGCGGCGCCGTCGGAGATCTGCGAGGCGGAACCGGCGGTGATCGTGCCGTCCTTGGTGAAGGCGGGCTTGAGCCGGCCCAGGGACTCGGTGGTGGTGTCGGCCCGGATCCCCTCGTCCTCGCGGAACTCGATCGGGTCACCCTTGCGCTGCGGGATGGAGATGCTGACGATCTCGTCGTCGAACAGGCCGTTCTTGTGCGCGGCGGCCGCGCGCTGGTGGCTGGCCGCGGCGAAGGCGTCCTGCTCCTCGCGGGTCAGGTCGTAGGAGCTGTTGTGCTGCTCGGTGAGCAGGCCCATGGCCACCTGGTCGAAGGTGTCGGACAACCCGTCGTGGCTCATCGAGTCCACCAGGACGGCGTCCCCGAACTTGGTCCCGGTCCGGGAGTTGGCCAGCAGGTGCGGGGCCTGGGTCATCGACTCCATGCCACCGGCCACGACCACCTCGAACTCGCCGGCCCGGATCAGCTGGTCGGCCAGCGCGATCGCGTCCAACCCGGACAGGCACACCTTGTTCAGCGTGAAGGAGGGCACGCTCATCGGGATGCCGGCGGCCACCGCGGCCGGGCGGGCCGGGTTCTGCCCGGCTCCGGCCTGGATGACCTGGCCCATGATCACGTAGTCGACCTGGTCGCCGGTGATCCCGGCCTTCTCCAGGGCACCCTTGATCGCGACCCCACCGAGATCGGCGGCGGAGAAGTCCTTGAGCGAACCGAGCAGCCGGCCCATCGGGGTCCGGGCGCCGCCGACGATGACGGAACGGGTACGGGCGGGCTGGCTCATGCGGTCCTCCAGAGGCACCGGTCGCCACCGTTGGCGACCTCGGCGTGTGCACCGCGGCGACGCGGCACGATCGGGCTGCGCCGAGTTTAGTGCCGCCCGGGTGCGCGGCACTCCCCGGCGACCCGACCGCAGCAGAGGGATGCGGCCCTCGCCCGCCGATCTGTGTGCAGGGTCACCGCCACCCTGCCCGGTCGGGGGTGCCGGGCCGGGCCCGGGAGCGGCAGCATGCCGGCATGAGCGTCGATGAAGCCGCCGGTACCGGCCTGCCCCCCGGACTCCTCACCACGATCGACCACGTCGGCATCGCGGTGCCCGACCTGGACGAGGCGATCGCCTTCTACGCCCGGACGTTCGGCGTGCGGTCGGTGCACGAGGAGACCAACACCGAGCAGGGCGTCCGCGAGGCGATGCTGGCCGTCGGCACCGGGGAGACCCGCATCCAGTTGCTGGCCCCGCTGACCGCCGAGTCGACCATCGCGAAGTTCATCGGCCGGTCCGGGCCGGGCCTGCAGCAGCTGGCCTTCCGGGTCGCCGACGTCGAGGCGGTGAGCGCCACGCTGCGCGAGCGCGGGCTGCGGTTGCTCTACGACGAGCCCCGGCGCGGCACCGCCGGCAGCCGGGTGAACTTCGTGCACCCCAAGGACGCCGGCGGGGTGCTGGTGGAGCTCGTCGAGCCGGCCGCCGCACCCTGACTGCTACTGATCAGTAACATCCTGCTCCAGCCAGCACCGCCTCCGAGCCAACGACGACCCGGGAGACATGCGTGAACGAGATCAGGGACGCCATCCTGTCCGACCACCTCGCCGACATCGGCGGGCTGGCGGTGCCCGACACCTACCGCGCCGTGCTGGTCCGCAAGGACGAGCAGGACATGTTCGAGGGCCTGACCACCAAGGAGAAGGACCCCCGCCGCTCGCTGCACGTGGAGCAGGTCGCCACCCCCGAGCTCGGCCCGGGCGAGGCGCTGGTGGCCGTCATGGCCAGCTCGGTGAACTACAACACCGTGTGGACGTCGATCTTCGAGCCGGTCAGCACGTTCGGGTTCCTGGCCCGCTACGGCAAGCTCTCCGAGCTCACCAAGAAGCACGACCTGCCCTACCACGTGGTCGGCTCCGACCTGGCCGGCGTCGTGCTGCGGGTGGGCCCGGGGGTCAACCGGTGGAAGGCCGGCGACGAGGTGGTCGCGCACTGCCTGTCCGTGGAACTGGAGGACCCGGCCGGGCACGACGACACGATGATGGATCCCCAGCAGCGGATCTGGGGGTTCGAGACCAACTTCGGCGGCCTGGCCGAGCTGGCCCTGGTGAAGAGCAACCAGCTGATGCCCAAGCCCGCCCACCTCACCTGGGAGGAGGCGGCTGCCCCCGGGCTGGTCAACTCCACCGCCTACCGCCAACTGGTCAGCCACAACGGCGCCAACATGAAGCAGGGCGACACGGTGCTGATCTGGGGCGCGTCCGGTGGCCTGGGCTCCTACGCCACCCAGATGGCGCTCAACGGCGGTGCGATACCGGTCTGCGTCGTGTCCAGCCCGGAGAAGGCCGACATCGTGCGCCGAATGGGCGCCGACCTGGTCATCGACCGGTCCGCCGAGGGCTACGCGTTCTGGTCCGACGAGAGCACCCAGGACCCCAAGGAGTGGCAGCGGTTCGGCAAGAAGATCCGGGAGCTGACCGGCGGTGACGACCCCGACATCGTCTTCGAGCACCCGGGGCGGGAGACGTTCGGCGCCAGCGTCTACGTGGCCAAGAAGGGCGGCACGATCGTCACCTGCGCCTCGACCAGCGGCTACATGCACTCCTACGACAACCGCTACCTGTGGATGAACCTCAAGCGGATCATCGGTTCGCACTTCGCCAACTACCGGGAGGCCTGGGAGGCCAACCGGCTGATCGACAAGGGCCTCATCCACCCCACGCTGTCCAAGGTCTACGGCATGGACGACGTCGGGCAGGCGGCGCTCGACGTCCACCGCAACGCCCACCAGGGCAAGGTCGGGGTGCTGACGCTGGCCCCCGAGGAGGGCCTGGGCGTGCGGGATGCCGAGAAGCGCGCCCAGCACCTGGACGCGATCAACCGGTTCCGCGGACTCTGACACAGCCCTCTCGACCCGCACCCGGTCGTCCCGGGTCGGTCCGTCGCGCTGCTGTGAACCTGCGACGGACCGCCCCGGAACCCCCACCAGCAGGGTCTGGTCTGGGAAGATGAGCCCATGAGCGACCCCCACTCCGAGCTGCTGCCGCTCCGCGAGGCCACCTACTCCTTCGAGGTGGTCCGCAAGGGCTACGACCGGGATCAGGTGGCCGAGGCGATCGAGCGGTTGGACGCGGACCTGCGGGTCACGATGGCCGACCGGGACGCCGCCGCCATGCGCTCGGCCGAGCTCGGGGCCCAGCTCTCCGCGCTGCGGGGGGAGATGGAGCAGCTGCGCCGACGGGCTGCGTCGGCCGGGGCACCCACCTTCGAGAACATGGGCGAGCGCATCTCGCACATGCTGCGGCTGGCCGAGGAGGAGGCCGCCGAGATCCGCCGCGCCGCCCAGGAGGAGGCCGACCAGACCCGGCAGCGGATCGCCGCCGACGACCAGGCCGCGATCGAGCGTGCTGCGGCCGCGACCGCGGAGGCCAGCCGGCTGATCACCCAAGCCCAGCAGGATGCCGAGCAGATCCTGGGCACCGTGCGGAGCCAGGCCGAGGAGCTGCTGGTCCAGACCCAGGAGCGCGTCGCCCGGCTGGACTCGGACTCCCAGGCCCGCCGGACGAAGATCGAGGAAGACTTCGAGATCGCCCAGCGGGCGCGCCGCACCGAGGCCGCGCGGTTGGAGGACGACCGGGAGCGGGCGTCCCGGCAGGCCGCCGAGCAGCGGATCGCGGCCGCCGAGGAGCACGCCGCCGGACTGGTGTCCCGGGCGCAGGAGCAGGCCACCGCCCTCGGCCGGCAGCGGGACGAGCTCGCCGGCCGGCTGAAGCAGGTCCGGGAGATGCTGGACGAGCTGCCCGATCTGGGCGCGGGGAGCCAGCCGCAGGCCCCGGGAGCGGGGGCCGACGCCCCCAGGACCGACACCGGGCCCGGCGCCCCGGCAGCGGGCGCACCGCAGGACGCCCCGCAGACCACCGACCAGGACCCACCCGGGGACGCCGCCAGCACCACCCCGGCCGGCACCCAGCGGGCCGGGCAGCGACCCGTGCCGCCTCCCGGCCGACCCGTGCCGGCGGGGATGGCACCGGCCGGCGCAGCGCAGCAGGCCCGGCCCGACGAGGACGACGGCGGCCCGTCCACCGCGATCCAGCCGGCCGTCCGGTCGGTGCCGGCGAGCACCGGCAGCCTGCCGGCCCAGCCGGGGCGTGCGCCCCGCCGCTGAGCGGCTGTCTCCTCGACCTCATCTCGACCCCGCCCCGCCGGGCTCGACTGGCTGCCGGTGACGCAGCGTGTCACCGTCGGCACGTACGTACGTCGGCGATGGTGGGGTGCCCGGCACGCCGGTCGTCGGCGCGACGCCCGGAGCGGGTGATGGGGAGGGTGTCGGGACGGTGTCGTTGACCCCGGAACCGTCCGCCCCCACCCCGTCCCCACCCACGCCGCCCACCCCGTCCCCACCCACCCCGCCCACCCCATCCCCACCCACCCCGCCCACCCCGTCCCCACCCACCCCGGTCGGCGTCGCTCGGCACCGGTCGGGCACCCCGTCCGGGCGATGGGCAGCTGCCGCCCCGCTGGCCGCCCTCACGGTCACCGGCCTGCTCTCCGCCCGCACCCTGCGCGCCACCCCGCTGCCCGGTGACGGCGCGCTGACCGCCCCGGCCTGGTCCTGGCTGCACGGCAGCCCGCTGGCGGCACCACTGAGCCCCGACGGGCTCGCCACGGTGCTCACCGCGGGCTGGGCCACGGCCACCCGCGCCTTCGACCGGCACACCGGCCTGGTCGAGGCCGGTCGGGAGCTGCTGTGGGTGACGCTGCTGGTCTCCGGGCTGCTGCTCTGGGTGCTCTGCCGCCGCGCCGGTCTCGGGGCCGCGGCCACCGCGCTCGCGCTGCTGGTGCTGGGCGCCATACCGGGATGGGGGTTGGTGCACGCGGTCAGCTCCCCGGCCGCCCTCGCCGTGCCCTGGCTGGTCCTGGCGGGCTGCCTGGTCACGGGCCGCCGGCGAGGCAGCACCCGGGTGGCCGGCTTGGGGTGCCTGGTCCCGGCGGTGCTGCTGGCACCCGACGTCGCCCTGCTGCTGGTGGCCACCGGGGCAGGGGCCCTGGCGACCGGTCAGGCCGGCCGGACCTGGCCGTCCTGGGTGCGGGTGCCGGCGGCCGGTCTGCTGGCACCGGTGTTCGTCGGCGTGGTCCTGGTGCTGCCTGGCTGGGATCCCCAGCCAGGCAGCACCGCACCCTGGCCGGCCGGGGGCACCACGGTTGTCCTGCTCACCGGGGGCCTGCTGATCGTGGGTGCGCTGGGTGCCTGGGTCCTACCCCGGTGGCGGCCGCTGGCCGCGGCGCTGGCCGTCACCACGCTCGCCGTCGTCGCCCCGCCCGGGAGGCTGTCCGCCGTGCTGGTGTGCCTGCCGGTCGCCGCGGTGGTCACCGGGGCGTTGGCCCAGCGGGCCGCCGGCCTGCCCGCAGCGGCCCGGCTGAGGCCGGCGCTGGCCGTCGCCGGCACGGCCGGGCTGGTGGCCGCGGTCGGGCTCGCTGCGCTGGCGATGCCCGGCACCCCGGTCCAGGACTTCGGCGCGGCCGACCGAGGACGGTTGCTGAGCTGGATGCACACGGCGCTCCCCCGCGGTACCCCGCTGGACGCCGGTGGCGTGCTGGGCGCCGAGCTGCAGCGGGCCGGTGCCGTCCTGGGCCCCGGTGGGCTCGAGGTGACCCGGGGCGTCCCGCCCGGCACCCCGGTGATCGCCTCCTTCGGCTCCTCGCCCGACCCGCTGGTGGTCACCGACCCCGACCGGGCCACCCCCACCGCCGAGCAGCAGGAGCTGCGCCGGCGGTTGGCCGACGCCCTGCTGGCCGGGACCGACACCGTCGCTGCCGGCCGTCCGACCGCGGCGCTGCGGTCCGCCGACGTCGACCCCCGATTGCTGACCCTGCTGGCCGGGCTCTCGGCGCAGTTCGGCGTGACCATTACCGCGCTGCCCGACGAACCCGGGGAGACCGGCACCGCGATCCGTCGGGCGGGGCTGGAACGGGCTGCGGGCGTCCCGTTCGACCGGGACCCGGCCGAGCTGTCCCGGGTGACCGAGTGGATCTGGGCTCAACGACCGCCCTACGCGCCGGCGACCGTCACGCTGGCGGGGGGCCAGCTGGTGCTCGGCTTCCACTACGCCTCCGATCCCGACGGCCTGGTCGCTGCTGCCCGTGGGTGAGCGCGTGGTGACGGTGCGGGGCATGATGACGTCGGGCCGTTCCCGGGTCGGCCGGGGAACCATCGGCGAACCCGCCAGACCAGGAGGCTGCCCCGTGACCAGCAGGTGGACCCGAGCGCTCGGAGTGCTTGTCGTGACCGGGCTGTGCGCCCTGCTGGGTGGTGTGCCGGCGGCCGGTGCCGCCGACCGGGGCGCCCTGCGGCTGGCCCACCTCAGCCCGGACACCCCGGCGGTCGACGTCTACGTGGATGCCGTCGGCTCCCCGGCCGACGGCCTGGTGTTCCCCGGGGTCTCCTACGGCACGGTCTCGGACTACCAGGCCGTCCCGGGTGGCACGTACACGGTCTCCATGCGGGCGGCCGGTGACCCGACGTCCACGCCGCCGGTGCTGTCCACCACGGTGACCGTCGAGGCCGGCAAGGCCTGGACCGTCGCAGGCGTGGGCCCCTTCGCCGGGTTGGGCCTGGCCGTGATCCCCGACGACCTGGCACTGCCCGCGCCCGGCCAGGCACGGGCCCGGGTGCTCAACGCCTCCGCCAGGCTGAACCCGGTCGACGTCACCCTGTCCGGCGGGGCCGGGACGTCCGGCGGGACGTCGGAGGGGGCCGTGCTGGCCGAGGGCCTGGGCTTCGCCGAGCAGACCGACTACGTGGCGGTCCCCGGCGGGCAGACCACGCTGCAGGTCGGTGGAGGATCGGCAGCCGGCACCGACCTGCCGGTGGAGCTGGCGACCGGCTCCACCTACACCGTGCTGCTGCTGGACACCGCCTCCGGCGTGCAGGTGCGCACCATCCTGGACGCCGCCAGCCCAGGGGTCGTGCCCACCGGCGGGGTCGAGGCCGGCGGCGGCGGGACCGCGGCCGGTGGCGCCCCGCTGCCGCTGGTCCCGGTCGGCGTGGTCGTGCTGGCCCTGACCGGCCTGTTGCTGACCGCCGGCCGGCGGTTGCCCCGCCGGCGCCCGCTGCCCGGCCGGCACGCGGCCTGATCGCCTCCCCTGCGCCCGGATGAGCCCGCCCCCCTGCCCGGCCACGCCGGTCCCGCCTCGACATCGGCACCGCCGGCCGCGACGTGGCCGCGGGCTGGGCCCGCTGCGGGTGCTGCTGGCCGGGCTCGCCGTCTCCGCCGGCGCCGTCGCCCTGCTTGCCCCGCCCGGCGGGGCACCCCGTGCCGAGGCACCCCCGGCGCCGGTGGCCGTGGCGGCCGCGGAGCAGCCGGCGCGCCAGACCCCGGTACCGGTGTCGGTCCAGGTGCCCTCGGTCGGCCTGAGCAGCAGCCTGGTGGACATCGGGGTGGACGACGCCGGGGCGCTGGTGCCCCCCGCGGACTTCGGCCAGGCCGGCTGGTTCGCCGCCGGTCCGGCTCCCGGTGCGGTCGGGCCGGCGGTGCTGGCCGGCCACGTGGACTCCCGCTCGGGCCCGGCGGTCTTCTACCGGCTGGAGGACATCGCGCCCGGTGCCCGGGTGCTCGTCGGCCGCGACGACGGCAGCACGCTGGTCTTCGGTGTCACCCGGGTGGCGCAGTACCCCAAGTCCGCCTTCGCCACGGCCGAGGTCTACGGCCCCACGGTGGACGCCGAATTGCGGCTGATCACCTGTGGCGGCACCTTCGACCGCAGCCGGCGCAGCTACACCGACAACATCGTGGTCTACGCCCAGCTAGTGACCTGACGGCACGACCAGTCACCCCGGGGCCGGCGCTCAGCGCCGCCGGTCGCGGGCCCGCCAGCAGGCGGTGTGCCAGTGCCGTCGCCAGTCCACCGAGGACTCGGTGTCCCACGGGTCCAGGTTCGAGTCCCGGGCGTAGACCGGCCAGCTGACCACGTGCGGCGTGCCGGGGCGGATCTCCTGGTCGCAGCCGGGACAGCGGTAGGTGCGGGTGCTGGCGGCACCGGTGACCGGGCGGACCGCCCAGTCACCGTCCTCGGCCTCCTCGACCGGCTGTGACCGGCTGGTCGGCGTCCGGGCCTGCGCGTGCGGCCGCCGCCGTCCCCTACCCATGCCGACGACGGTACGACGGCGAGGACCGGACTCCCCTTACCGGGCGGTGTGGTCCCGGAAGCCGCGGCCGGTCTTGCGACCCAGGTACCCGGCCGTCACCAGGTGCTCCAGCAGCGGTGCCGGGGCGAAGCCCGGCTCGCGGAACTCGGCGTACAGCTCGCGCTCGATGGCCAGCGAGACATCCAGCCCCACCACGTCCAGCAGCTCGAAAGGACCCATCGGGTAGCCGCAGCCCACCTTCATGGCGGCGTCGATGTCGTCGGCGGTGGCGTAGTGCGCCTGCAGCATCTTGACCGCGTCGTTGAGGTAGGGGAACAGCAGCGCGTTGACGATGAAGCCGGCCCGGTCGGCGCAGGACACCGCGTGCTTGCCCAGCTGGGCGCAGACCGCGTGCGCGGTGGCGGCCACGGCCGGGTCGGTGGCGATGGTGGACACCACCTCCACCAGCTTCATCACCGGCGCCGGGTTGAAGAAGTGCAGCCCCACGACGTCGGCGGGCCGGCCACTGGCCGTGGCGCACTCGATCACCGGCAGGCTGGAGGTGGTGGTGGCCAGCACGGCTCCGGGGCGGCAGATCTCCCCGAGCGTGGCGAACAGCGTCCGCTTGACCGAAAGGGACTCGACGACCGCCTCCACCACCAGGTCGACGTCGGCCAGGTCGTCCAGCGAGGTGGTGCCGGTGACCCGGCCGAGCACCTCGTCCCGGGTGGCCTCGTCCAGCCGGCCGCGCAGCACCTGCTTGTCCAGGCTGCGCGCCAGCGCGGTGCCGACCGCTTCCACCCGCTCCGGGGCGCGGGCCACGAACACCGTGTCGTAACCGCCCTTGGCGAACACCTCGATCATCCCGGTGGCCATGGTCCCGGAGCCGACGACGCCGACCCGGCGCACCGGTCGCGCCAGGCCGGCTGCACCGTCGGGCTGCGGGGTGGCGGCGTCGGGCACCACGTCGGCGGCGTCCCGGCCGGCGTAGGTGTAGAAGCCGCGGCCGGACTTCCGGCCCAGCAGGCCGGCCGTCATCATCTGCTTGATCATCGGGCTGGGGGCGTGCAGCCGGTCACGGGACTGCCGGTACATCGTCTCGAGGATCTCGAAGGCGGTGTCGATGCCGATCAGGTCCATCAGGGCCAGCGGGCCCATCGGCAGGCCGCAGCCCAGCCGCATGGCGGCGTCGATGTCCTCCCTGCTGGCGTACCTCGCCTCCAGCATCGACACCGCATGGTTGAGGTAGCCGAAGAGCAGCGCGTTGGCGATGAACCCGGCCTTGTCCCCGATGGTCACGTCGGTCTTGCCGAGCCGGGCGGCCAGCGCCTCGACATCGGCCACCACGTCCGGCTCGGTGACCACGGTGCGCACGATCTCGACCAGCTTCATCACCGGCGCGGGGTTGAAGAAGTGCATCCCGACGACCTTGCTGGGCCGGCCGGTGGCCACCGAGATCTCGGTGACCGACAGGCTGGAGGTGTTGGTGGCCAGGATCGTGTCCGGCGGGCAGAGCGCATCCAGCTCGGCGAACACGGCGGTCTTCAGCTCCAGCCGCTCGGGCACCGCCTCGACGACCAGCTCCGCCTGGGCCAGGTCGGCCAGCGAGGTGCTGAACCGGATCCGGCCGAGCATCTCGTCCCGCTCGGCGGCGTCGAGCTTGCCCCGCTCGACGGCCTTGTCGGTGGACTGCACGATGTGCGCCCGACCGCGGTCTAGGGCGGTCTCGTCGACCTCCACCGCGGTCACCGCGAGCCCGGCCCGGGCCAGCACCTCGGTGATCCCGGCGCCCATGGTGCCGAGTCCGACGACCCCGACCTCGCTGAGTTCTCTGGCCACGAGCCACTCCCTCGTCACGGCCGGACGTCGTCGTCCCGCCCTGTGTCGGCGAGTCTGCCAGAGCTGATTACCCGCCGGTAACCAGCGTGCGGGCCGCACGACGGCTCAGCGGGCGACGGCGTGCAACCAGCGAGCGCGCAGCCAGTCCGCCAGTTCCTCGGCCGGGAGCCCCATACCGGTGGGCAGCGCCCAGATCCGGCGTCCCCGGACGAGGGCGAGGACCGCGTGGCCGAACCGGCGGGGCGGCGAGCTGGACGCGGCCAGCGCTGCCCGACCGGACGGGCCCAGCAGCACGACGACGGTCTGCGTGCGCAGCAGGGACCGCACCTCCACCCCGACGATCCCGGTCCACGGCACGGCCGCGCCACCGATCGCGATCCCGCTGCCGTCGACCCGCAGCCGCGGACCGCGCGTGAGGAGTCGGAGGACCAGCACGACGACGGCGATCAGCGCGAGGGCCACCGTGACCCCGCCGAGCACCCGATCGCCCTGGGCCAGCGCCCCCACCCCGATGGCCAGGCCGACTGCGGCCGCGACCAGGCGGGCGGCGCTGTCCCGACGTGGGACCGGCCGGACCCACTCACCGGCCTCGGCGAGCTCGCGGGACCACTGCTGCGACCAGCGGCGCTGCACGGTCAGGCCGACCGGGCGGAGGGGGTGCCGGCACCCTCGGGCACGGCCCGGCCGGCGATCGGGTCGCCGATGCCGTGGGTGGCGGCCGGTACCCGGAGCACCGGCAGGTCGAGGTCGCCGAGCCCCCCGGCATCCACCACCAGCTGCCTGCGCACGCCCACGAGCTGGTCGTTCAGAACAGCCGGGCGCTGGGGTCGTCGGTGCCCTTGAGCACGGCGTAGTCCACGGTCACGCAGTCGATCCCCCGGTCGGCGGCCAGCACCCTGGCCTGCGGCTTGATCTCCTGGGCCGCGAACACCCCGCTCACCGGGGCCAGCAGCGGGTCCCGGTTGAGCAGCTCCAGGTACCGGGTGAGCTGCTCGACGCCGTCGATCTCCCCGCGACGCTTGATCTCCACCGCCACCACCCCGCCGGCGGCGTCCCGGCAGAGCAGGTCGACCGGCCCGATCGCGGTGGGGTACTCCCGGCGGACCAGCGTCCACCCGGGCCCGAAGGTCTCCACGTGCAGCGCCAGCAGCCGCTGCAGCTCGGCCTCCACACCGTCCTTCTGCAGGCCCGGGTCCACCCCCAGCTCGTGCCGCACGTCGTGCAGCACCGCCTCGATGGTGACGATCAGCTGCTCACCGGCCTTGTTGGTGACCGTCCAGGTGCCGGCACCGTCCACCAGCTCGTCCTTGAGCGAGCACGGCGGGCTCATCCAGTTCAGCGGCTTGTAGGCCCGGTCGTCGGCGTGCACCGACACCGACCCGTCGGCCTTGACCAGCAGCAACCGGGTGGCCAGGGGTAGGTGGGCGGTGAGCCGGCCGACGTAGTCGACCGAGCACTTCGCGATGACCAGACGCACGGGCGCCGACGCTACCGCGCCGGCGCCCGCGCCCGAACCGTGCGCCCCCGGGGCGCAGCTGGCTGCTCAGACGGTGCTGGGCTGCCGGTCGGTCGACCCGGCCCGCGGCCCGGTGTCCGATGCCTCGTCCTGCCCGGTCTCCTGCGGGGTGTCCTCGGCCAGCGACCGCATGGGGTCCAGCGTGGACGTCGCCGCGAAGCGCTCGACGTCCAGGATGCCCTCCCGCTTGGCCACGATCACCGGCACCAGGGCCTGCCCGGCCACGTTGGTGGCCGTGCGACCCATGTCCAGGATCGGGTCGACGGCCAGCAGCAACCCGACCCCGGCCAGCGGCAGGCCCAGGGTGGAGAGGGTGAGGGTGAGCATGACCACCGCCCCGGTCACCCCGGCGGTGGCTGCCGAGCCGACCACCGAGACCAGTGCGATGAGCAGGTAGTCGGTGACGCCCAGGTCGACGCCGAAGAACTGGGCCACGAAGATCGCCGCCAGCGCCGGGTAGATGGCTGCGCAGCCGTCCATCTTGGTGGTGGCCCCCAGCGGGACGGCGAAGGAGGCGTACCGGCGGGGCACCCCGAGGTTGGCCTCGGCGACCCGCTGGGTGACCGGCAGCGTGCCGATCGAGGACCGGGACACGAAGCCCAGCTGGATGGCCGGCCAGGCCCCGGCGTAGAACCGCCGCGGGGACAGCCCGTGGCTGGCCAGCAGGACCGGGTAGACCACCAGCAGCACGATCGCCAGACCGGCGTAGACGGCCCCGACGAAGACCCCCAGCGAACCCAGCGAGCCCCAGCCATAGCTGGCCACCGCGTTGCCGATCAGGCCCAGGGTGCCGATCGGGGACAGCAGGATGACCCACCAGAGCACCTTCTGCACGATCGCCAGCGCGGAGCGGGTGAGGCCCAGGAAGGGCCCGGCTGCCGCACCGACCTTCAGCGCGGCCACCCCGACGGCGATCGAGACCACGATCAGCTGCAGCACGTTGAACGACAGGGTGCCGTCCGGGCTGCCCTGCAGGCCCAGGATGTTGGCCGGCACCAACCCGGTGAGGAAGTCCCACCACGAGCCGGTCGTCTCCGGCGCCGCGGCGGCGCTCGCGGTCACCGAGCTGGTGCGGCCGGGCTGGGTGAGCAGACCCAGGCCGATCCCGATGGACACCGCGATGAGGGCGGTGATGGCGAACCACAGCAACGTCTGGCCGGCCAGGCGCGCGGCGTTGCCGACCTCCTTGAGGTTGGCGATGCTCACGATGATCGCGGTCACGATCAACGGGATGACGATGGTGCGCAGCAGCCCGACGAAGGTCGAGCCGATCGTGGCCAGGGTCGAGGTCAGCCAGTTGGGGCTGCCGTCGCCGACCGGACCCATCCGGCGGGCGAGCAGGCCCAGGCCCACACCTGCCACGAGGGCGAGCAGTACCTGGAGGGAGAACGGGGTTCGGCGCAGCCGAGCGAGCACGAGCGTGCCTCTCTGGGGTGAACGGGTGGGACGAGAACCGCGGTACCGAGGTACTCAGCGGTCGGACGTCATCCGCACCAGGTCCACGACCAGGCGCCGGGTCAGGCTCCACACGTTCACCACAGGTGGGGCAAGCAGCCCTGGGCCCCGCGGTGTTCCCGGGGACCGGGCGGCGGCGGTGCGTCGTGCGTCACCGCACCGCCGCCGGGGGTTCAGTCGGTCCAGACCGGGTGCCGCTTGCCCAGGAACGCGGCCATGCCCTCCTTGGCCCCCTCCAGCTGGCTGGCCGCCGCCATCACCTCGACGGCCTGGGTGTAGGCGTCCCGCTCGGGCCGGTCCAGCTGGGCGTACAGCGTCTGCTTGCCCCAGGCCTTGCTGGCCCGCGAGCCCCGGGTGGCCCGGGCCATCAGGTCGGCCACCGCGTCGTCGAGCTCGGCGTCGGGCACCACCCGGTTGACCAGGCCCCAGTCCAGCGCGGTCCGGGCGTCGATCACGTCCCCGGTCAGGGCCAGCTCCATGGCCCGCTTGCGGCCCACGTTGCGGGCGATGGCCACCATCGGGGTGTGGCAGAACCAGCCACCCTTGCCCCCCGGGGCGGCGAACCCGGCCGACTCCGCGGCCACTGCCAGGTCGCAAGAGGCGACCAGCTGCGCGCCGGCCGCCGTCGCCAGCGCGTGCACCCGGGCCAGCACCACCTGCGGCACCTCGTGCAGCGTCTGCATCAGGTCGGTGCACAGCGCCAGGAGCGACCGCACGTCGGCCAGCGGTGCCTCGGCGACGTCGGCGAAGTCGTGCCCGGCGCTGAACACCGGGCCCTCGGCGGCCAGCACGATGCCGGTGGCGTCGGTCCCCGCCACCTCGGTGACCGCGGCCAGCAGCTGGGTCAGGTGCTCCCGGGACAACGCGTTCCGCTTGCGCGGCCGGGTCATGGTGATGGTGACGACGTCCTCGTGCCGCTCAACCCGCGGCGCGCCCTCGATGCTCATGCCAGGGACCACATCACGAGCGGGGCCGGTGTGTCGAGCCCATCGGCCGGGCACATCCCCCTCGTGCAGCCCGAACCCGTCACGCCCACCACGCCCCGCCCGGTCACCCGGACCGTCTTCACCCAGGGCTGGCGGGACCTCGCGTTCCTGCACTGGGCGGTGGATCCCGCCCTGGTGGCCCCGCACCTGCCGGCCGGCACCGTGCCCGACACCCTGGACGGGGTCAGCTACGTGGGGCTGATCCCGTTCCGGATGCACCGGATCGGGTTCTTCGGGTTGCCCGGGCTGCCCTACCTGGGCTCCTTCGCCGAGACCAACGTGCGGTTGTACTCGGTGGACGCCCAGGGCCGGCGCGGCGTGGTCTTCGCCTCGCTGGAGGCCGACCGGCTGCTGCCGGTGCTCGCCGCCCGGTGGGTGGCCCGGCTGCCGTACGTCTTCGCCCGGATGCGGACGAGCCGGGACGGCGACCTGCGCCACTACACCTCGCAGCGCCGCTGGCCCGGGCCGCGGGGGGCGCACAGCACGATCACCGTCCGGGTGGGCGACCCGATCGCCGAACCGGGCCCGCTGGAGCAGTTCCTCACTGCCCGGTGGGGCCTGCACGAGCCGTTCGCCGGCCGAACCGCCTACTGGCCCAACGAGCACCCGGCCTGGCCACTGCACCGGGCCGAGCTGGTGGAGCTGGACGAGTCGCTCACCGCGGCCGCCGGGGTGGGTGCCTCCGGGGCACCGGACAGCGTGCTGTTCTCCCCCGGGCTGGACGTGCGCTTCGGTCCGCTGTCCAGCCGCTGAGGCTGCCCGGGCCCTGACGCGTCGCAGCCCGTCCGCGTCAGAGACCGTTCGCGGCCCGCACCACGTCCACGATCTGGCCCATGATGTCGGTCATCCCGAAATCCTTGGGGGTGAACACCCGGGCCACGCCCAGCTCGCGCAGCCGCCGCGCGTCACCGTCGGGCACGATCCCCCCGACCACCACCGGGACGTCGTCCAGCCCGGCCGCGGCCAGCCCGTCGAGCACCGCGGGCACCACCTGCAGGTGCGAGCCGGACAGCACCGACAGCCCGACGACGTGCACGTCCTCCTCCACCGCGGCCGCCACGATCTGCGCCGGGGTCAGCCGGATGCCCTGGTAGACCACCTCGAAACCGGCGTCCCGGGCGCGCACCGCGATCTGCTCCGCGCCGTTGGAGTGCCCGTCCAGACCCGGCTTGCCGACCAGCAGTCGCAACCTGCCCCCGAGCTCGGCGCCGGTGGCTCGCACCCGCTCCCGGACCTCGGCCAGCGAGGCGTCCGCCGCCCCGGTGGCCGCCGCCGAGACCCCGGTGGGGGCGCGGTACTCCCCGAACACCTCGCGCAGCACGCCGGCCCACTCCCCCGTGGTCACCCCGGCCCGGGCGCACTCCAGGGTGGCGGGCATCAGGTTGTCCGTGCCGCCGGCCCGCTCGCGCAGCTCGTCCAGCGCGGCCTGCACCCGGCCGGCGTCCCGGTCGGCCTTCCAGCGCTCCAGGGACTGCTGGGCCGCGGCCTCCACGGCCGGGTCGACGGTCTGGATGGCGGTGTCCAGGTCGGCCAGCAGCGGGTTGGGCTCGGTGGAGGTGAA
Source organism: uncultured Actinomycetota bacterium (assembly GCA_963759905.1). GTDB lineage: Bacteria > Actinomycetota > Actinomycetes > Mycobacteriales > Geodermatophilaceae > Klenkia. The sequence goes on along the minus strand of CAVXBD010000003.1, from coordinate 587,562 downwards.
CCGGTTGACCCCCACGACGACGTCGTCCCCGGACTCCATCCGGCGCCGCCGCTGCGCCAGAGAGTCGACCAGCTGGCCCTTCATGTAACCGCTCTCCACGGCCGCGACCGCACCGCCGAGCTCCTGCACCCGGTCGATCTCGGCCCGGGCGCCGGCGACCAGTTCGGCGACCTTGGCCTCCACCACCACCGAGCCGGTGAACAGGTCGTCGTACTCCAGCAGATCGGTCTCGAAGGCCAGCACCTGCTGCAGTCGCAGCGACCACTGCTGGTCCCACGGCCGGGGCAGGCCCAGCGCCTCGTTCCACGCCGGCAACTGCACCGCCCGGGCGCGGGCGTCCTTGGACAGCGTGACCGCCAGCATCTCCAGCACGATCCGCTGCACGTTGTTCTCCGGCTGCGCCTCGGTCAGGCCCAGGGAGTTGACCTGCACGCCGTAGCGGAAGCGGCGCTGCTTGGGATCCTGCACGCCGTAGCGCTCCCGGGTCAGCTCGTCCCACAGCTGGCCGAAGGCGCGCATCTTGCACATCTCCTCGACGAACCGCACGCCGGCGTTGACGAAGAAGGAGATCCGGGCGACCACCTCGCCGAACCGCTCGGCGGGCACCTGTCCGGAGTCCCGGACCGAGTCCAGCACCGCGATCGCGGTGCTCATCGCGTAGGCGATCTCCTGCACCGGCGTCGCCCCGGCCTCCTGCAGGTGGTAGCTGCAGATGTTGGTGGGGTTCCAGGTCGGCATCGTGGTGACCGTGTAGGCCACCATGTCGGTGATCAGCCGCATGGACGGCCCCGGCGGGAAGACGTAGGTCCCCCGCGAGAGGTACTCCTTGACGATGTCGTTCTGCGTGGTGCCCGACAGCCGGGCCACGTCGTGGCCGTGCTCCTCGGCGACGGCCTGGTAGAGCGCCAGCAGCCACATCGCGGTGGCGTTGATGGTCATCGAGGTGTTCATCTCGTCCAGCGGGATGCCGTCGAACAGCGCCCGCATGTCACCGATGTGGCTCACCGGGACGCCGACCTTGCCCACCTCCCCGACGGCCAGCTCGTCGTCGGGGTCGTACCCGGTCTGGGTCGGCAGGTCGAAGGCCACCGACAGCCCGGTCTGGCCCTTGCTGAGGTTGCGCCGGTAGAGGGCGTTGGACTCTGCAGGCGAGGAGTGCCCGGCGTAGGTCCGCATCACCCAGGGACGGTCGCGGTCCTTCGGCGCTGAAGGGAACGGCATGTCCGCGGAGTGTAGGGCTACCGGCCGGTAACAGCGGTGTGGGTCGGCCACACCGGTGGCACACTCGGGCGAGGGTCCATGGTGGGCCCCACGGGAGGGGTGCGGCTGTGCCGATCGACGCCGGGAGCCTGCACTACGCGGTCGGACCGGCCATCGCCGGGCTGGCCCTGGTGCTGCTGGCGGTCTTCCTGCGGTGGGCGTTCGCCCCCAACACCCCCAAGGCCACCCGCCGCCCGGCGCCCGAGGACGGCCTGCTGACCCGGGTGGCGACGCTGTCGCGGAAGGAGTCGGCGCTGGCGCTGCGGGCGGTGCTGTCGGACGCCGGCATCCGCTCCACGATCCGCTACCCGGCGCCGCTTCGGGCCGACGTGCTGGTCTTCCCCGAGGACGCCGGACGCGCCCGGGTGCTGGCCAGCTCCTTCCAGAGCGGTTGAGCCCCGCCGCGGTCGGCACCGCTCAGTCCTCCCGGGTGACGCGCTCCACCGTCACGCCCAGCCCGCGCAGCTGCTGCACGAAGTCCGGGTAGCCGCGGTCGACGTGGTGCACGTCAGCCACCTCGGTGACGCCGTCGGAGCACAACCCGGCCAGCACCAGACCGGCGCCGGCCCGGATGTCGGTGGCCAGCACCGGGGCGCTGGACAACGCCTCGCGCCCGCGGACCACGGCGTGGTGGCCGTCGATCCGGACGTCGGCGCCCAGCCGGACCAGCTCGTTGACGAACATGAAGCGGCCCTCGAACACGTTCTCGGTGATCAGCGCCGTGCCGGCGGAGACCGCGGCCAGCGCGACCGCCATCGGCTGCAGGTCGGTGGGGAAGCCCGGGAACGGCAGGGTGACCACGTCGACGCAGCGCGGCCGTTCGGCCATCGTGACGCGCACGCCGCCCTCCACCTCGGTCACGGTGGCCCCGGCCAGCTCCAGCTTGTCCAGCGCCACGCTCAGGTGCGCCGGCACGGCCCGCTCGATGACCACGTCCCCCCGGGTCATCACCGCGCCGATCGCCCAGGTGCCGGCCACGATCCGGTCCGGCACGGTGGTGTAGGCGACCGGGTGCAGCTCGGTGACGCCGTGCACGGTGATCGTGGAGGAGCCCGCGCCCTCGATCCGGGCACCCATCGCGCTAAGCATCCCGCAGAGGTCCACGATCTCCGGTTCCCGGGCGGCGTTGTCCACCACCGTGGTGCCCTCGGCCAGCGCCGCGGCCATCACCAGGTTCTCGGTGGCCCCCACCGACGGGAAGTCCAGCCAGATCGAGGTGCCGACCAGCCGGGGGGCGGTGGCGATGAGGTAGCCGTGCTCGCTGACCACGGTGGCCCCCAGCCGCTCCAGCCCGGCCACGTGCATGTCCAGTCCGCGTGAGCCGATGGCGTCCCCGCCCGGCAGGGCCACCTTGGCCATCCCGCAGCGGGCCACCAGCGGGCCCAGCACGCTGATCGAGGCGCGCATCCGGCGGACCAGGTCGTAGTCGGTCTCGCTGGAGGGCTGCTCGGGCACGTCGACGACGACCCGGCCGCCGCCACCCCCGCGCCCGTCGGAGTACCGCTCGAAGGTGACCCCGCACCCCAGCCGGCGCAGCACCTCGCTCATGATGGCCACGTCGAGGATGTCGGGTACCTCGTCGATCGTGGTCCGCCCGCTGGCCAGCAGCGCCGCCGCCATGAGTTTCAGCGCGCTGTTCTTCGCCCCGGTCACCCGTACCCGTCCGCGCAGCGCCGTCCCGCCGGTCACCTGGAAGCACTCCACCCGGGTCACCCTACGGCGGCCCTGCAGCGGGTCCGGCGGGCGAACCGGGCCTTCTTCTACGCTGCGGGCATGACCGTCCGGCTGACCCGCATCTACACCAAGACCGGCGATGCCGGTCAGACGCACCTCGGCGACATGAGCCGGGTGGCGAAGACCGACGTCCGACTGGCCGCCTACGCCGACGTGGACGAGACCAACGCGGTGCTGGGGCTGGCCCTGGCCCTGGGGTCGCCCCCGCCCGCGCTCGCGGAACTGCTGCGCAGCGTGCAGAACGACCTGTTCGACGTCGGCGCCGACCTGTGCACCCCGGTCGTCGAGGCGCCGGAGTACCCGCCGCTGCGGATCACCACCGCCTACACCGAGCGGCTCGAGGTGGCCTGCGACGAGCACAACGAGGCCCTGCCCAAGCTGTCCTCGTTCATCCTGCCCGGCGGCACCGCGCTGGCGGCCCTGCTGCACCAGGCACGCACGGTGGCCCGGCGGGCCGAGCGGCGGGTCTGGGCGCTGCTGGAGTCCGACGCCGAGCGGACCAACGCCGAGACGGCCAAGTACCTCAACCGGCTCTCCGACCTGCTGTTCATCCTGTCCCGGGAGGCCAACCCGGGTGGCGACGTGCTCTGGGAGCCCGGCGCGCACAGCGGGGCGCACGCCCAGCGGGCTGCGATGAGCTCGGCGTCGGAGGACCCGATCACCGAGGCCGAGTGACCGGCCGGGCCGGGGGCGTCAGCGACCCACCGGCGGGGCGGACTCGATCCAGGACAGGAAACCGGTGACCGTCGAGGAGTCCATCGCCAGCTCCTGCGGGCCACGGCCGGTCCGGCAGATCAGCACCTGGCTGTCCGAGGGAACCGCGCCGTCGGACACCGTGGGGCGCCGCCGACCTTCGACGTGGAACTCGCTGCGGCACAGCCGCTGGCTGGGCCGCAGGGACAGCGACAGCGCCCGGTACCAGAGCAACTCGTCACCGGAGTACCAGGCGACGCCCACCGCCCACCGGGGGACGCCGACCGGCCGCAACCACATCGTCACCGCCCCGAGCCCGGACAGCAGGAACCGCCGGCGCACCCAGAAGGTGACCCCCAGGACCACCAGCAGGACCCCGACCACGGCCCACAGCAGCAGGGTCACGGTCGTCGGTCCGGGGCTCGACTCGCAGGTGCGAGCGGCTCAGACGTCCTGGCCGGCGGCGCGCAGCCGGGACGTGGCCCGGCGGGCGGCGGCCAGGGACTCCTCGTCCTCGTCGGCCGCCTCGGCCCGACGGAGGGCCTCCCGGGCCCGTTCCACGTCGATCTCGGTGGAGATCTCCGCGGTCTCGGCCAGGATCGAGACCCCGCGCTCGGTCACCGAGAGGAAACCGCCGTGCGCGGCGACGACGAGGTCGTCCCCGTCGGTGGCCCGGATCGTGACCACACCCCCGGGGGCCAGCTCACCCAGCAGCGGGGCGTGACCTGGCAGGACCCCGAGCTCGCCCTCCGTGGTCCGGGCGATGACCATGCTGGCCTCACCGGACCAGATCCGGCGCTCCACGGCCACGAGCTCGACCTGCAGGGTCGCCACGACACTCCTCGGGGGTCCGCCAGCAGCGCCGGCAACGGTCGCACACGCGGCGACGGGTCGTGATCACTCTACCGGCGCCCCAACCGCCGTCGCAGGCCGGGCGTCCGCTGCGGCTGCGATGCGGGCTCAGGCGCCCCGGTGGTACAGCAGGGTCCAGCGACCCACCCGCAACCGCGGGCGGCGGACCGTCGAGCTGGGGGCCCACTCCTCGACCTGGAAGCGCTGTCCCCCGGCCGGCTCCAGCGGGGCGTAGGGGGGCCAGCTCCAGTCCGAGGAGTCCTCCCCGCAGACCGGACGGTCGTCGGCGACGGTGCCGGGATCCTGCGCCGTGCCGACAGGCGCGTCGGCCCCGGGTGCTGCTGCCAGGGGCGCCCCCGCAACCGTCACGGGGGGCCCGGCGAGGGAAGTCCCAGGAGCGTGCGGATGACCTGCTGGGGGGGTCCCGGGCCCGAGCGGGATCCCGGACCCGGCTGGCGCCCCCGGCATGTCGCCGGGCAGCGAGCTGTCGTTCCCCACGCTCGTTCTCCCACCACCCCGGCTACCCGGGGTACCTGCCTGTGCCGCCACGCACATCCCGGCCGGATGCCCGTCAGGTGACGACGTCGTCCCCGCGTCGATGCTAGCGGGGGCTGTGGGACCGGTGGGACGAACCGGAGCCCGCATCGAGCCGACATCGCCCGTCTCCACCCGAAAGGGGTGACGGCCGGGCCCCACGAGGGAGCCCGGCCGTCGGCTGATCCGCTGGTCCGGATCAGCCCTTCTTGAGCTTGTCCGCGTTGCGCTCGAGGTCCTCGAGCCCACCGCACATGAAGAAGGCCTGCTCGGGCACGTGGTCGTACTCACCCTGGGTGAGCGCCTTGAACGCCTGCAGGGTCTCCGACAGCGGCACGTAGGAGCCCGGCTGCCCGGTGAACGCCTCGGCCACGAACATGTTCTGCGACAGGAAGCGCTCGATCCGCCGCGCCCGGTTCACGGTGACCTTGTCCTCTTCACCGAGTTCGTCGATGCCGAGGATGGCGATGATGTCCTGCAGCTCCTGGTACCGCTGCAGGATCCGCTTGACCTCCGACGCGGTGTCGTAGTGCTCCTGCCCGACGTACTGCGCGTCGAGGATCCGGCTGGTGGAGTCCAGCGGGTCCACCGCGGGGTAGATGCCCTTCTCCGAGATCGGCCGGGACAGGTTGGTGGTTGCGTCCAGGTGCGCGAACGTGGTGTGCGGCGCCGGGTCGGTGATGTCGTCGGCGGGCACGTAGATGGCCTGCAGCGACGTGATGGACCGCCCGCGGGTGGAGGTGATCCGCTCCTGCAGCTCGCCCATCTCGTCGGCCAGGGTGGGCTGGTAGCCCACCGCGGACGGCATCCGGCCCAGCAGCGTGGAGACCTCGGAACCGGCCTGGGTGAACCGGAAGATGTTGTCGATGAAGAGCAGCACGTCCTGGTCCTGCTCGTCGCGGAAGTACTCCGCCATCGTCAGCGCGGACAGCGCCACCCGCAGCCGGGTGCCCGGCGGCTCGTCCATCTGGCCGAAGACCAGCGCGGTGGAGTTGATCACGCCCGACTCGGTCATCTCGGTGATCAGGTCGTTGCCCTCGCGGGTGCGCTCACCGACCCCGGCGAACACCGACACGCCGCCGAACTCCTGGGCGACCCGGCGGATCATCTCCTGGATCAGCACGGTCTTGCCCACGCCGGCACCGCCGAACAGGCCGATCTTCCCGCCCTTGATGTAGGGCGTGAGCAGGTCGATGACCTTGATGCCGGTCTCCAGCAGCTCGGTGCGCCCCTCGAGCTGGTCGAACTTCGGCGCGTGCCGGTGGATGGTCCACCGCTTGGCGTCGTCGCCGTACCCGGGGGTGTCCATGCACTCGCCGAGGGCGTTCCACACGTGACCGGTGACGACGTCACCGACCGGGACCGAGATCGCGGAGCCGGTGTCCCGGACTTCGCTGCCCCGGACCAGACCGTCGGTCGGGGCCATCGAGATGGTGCGGACCACGTTGTCACCCAGGTGCTGGGCGACCTCCAGGGTCAGCGTCTTGCCCAGGTCGGCGAGGGTGACCTCGACCTTGAGGGCGTTGAACAACTCTGGCATCGCGTCGCGCGGGAACTCGACGTCGACGACCGGGCCGGTGACCCGGACGACGCGGCCGGAGCCGGTGGTCTCGCTCGTGCTCGGACGGTCCTCGGTGAGGGTCATCTGGTGGCTCTCCTGGCTCGGTGGGTCGTGCTCGTCCAGTGTCCGTGGCCGGCGGCGGTGCCGCCGCCGGCGGTGGACCCGTGCTGTGTCATGGGGTCAGATGTCCGACCCGGAGGAGACGAGGGCGTCGGCGCCGCCGACGATCTCGCTGATCTCCTGGGTGATGCCGGCCTGACGGGCCGCGTTGGCCTGCCGGGAGAGGTTCTTGGCCAGCTCCTCGGCGTTGTCCGACGCGGACTTCATCGCCCGGCGGCGCGAGGCCGACTCGGACGCGGCCGACTCGAGCATCGCGGCGTAGATCCGGGTGCTGATGTACTTCGGCAGCAGCGCGTCCAGCAGCTCCTCGGCCGAGGGCTCGAACTCGTACGACGTCGGGATGTCAGAGGTCTGCTCCCCGGAGGCGACGGCGTCCCGCTCGTCCTCGAACTCCTCCACCTCCTCGACCTCCAGCGGTGCCATCCGCTTGGCGACGGGCACCTGGGCCAGCAGCGAGCGGAACTCGGTGTAGACGATGTGCAGCTCGTCCACGCCCTCGATGCCGTCCGCGCCGCCACCGGTCTCGTCGTCGTCGAGCCCGGCGGTGAAGGCCTCGATGAGGGTGCTGCCGACCGCCTGCGCGTCGGAGTAGCCCGGCTGCTCGGAGAACCCGGTCCAGGTCTGCTCCATCGGCCGGTCGCGGAAGCGGTAGTACGTCTCCCCCTTGCGCCCGACCACGTAGAGCAGCGGCTCCTTGCCCTCGCTGCGCAGCAGGCCCAGCAGCTCCTCGGTGCGGCGCAGCACGTTGACGTTGTAGGACCCGGCGAAACCGCGGTCGGAGGTGATCACCAGGACCCCGACCCGACCTGGCTTCTCCCGCTCGGTGAGCAGCGGGTGGTCCAGGCTCGCCGAGGACGCCAGCGCCGAGAGCACCCGGGTGATCTCCCGGGCGTAGGGCTTGGAGGCCTCGACCCGGTTCTGCGCGCGCACGATGCGGGCACCGGCGATCAGCTCCTGGGCCGAGAAGATCTTCTTCGTCGACCGGGTGGAGCGGATGCGGCGCCGCAGCGCGCGGAGAGAAGCGGCCATGGGTCAGGCCTTCTTCTTGACCTGGACGCGCTCCTGGCCCCGCTCGGATGCGTCCATGGCCTCGACCTCGGGCTCGTTGACCTTCAGCGACTCGCCGTCCCCGGTGGTGAACTGCCCGTAGAAGGACTCCACGGCGTTCTCCAGGTTGCGGACGGTGTCGTCCTCCAGCTTCTTGGTGTTGCGGATCGCGTCCATGGCCCCGGTGTCACCGCGCGAGACGAAGTCCAGGAACTCGGCCTCGAAGCGGCGGACGTCGGAGACCGGCACGACGTCGAGCTTGCCGGTGGTGCCCAGCCACAGCGAGACGACCTCCCGCTCGACGGAGAACGGCGCGTACTGGCCCTGCTTGAGGAGCTCGACCAGCCGCATCCCGCGGTCCAGGGTGGCCCGGGAGGAGGCGTCCAGGTCCGAGGAGAAGGAGGAGAACGCCTCCAGCTCGCGGAACTGCGCCAGGTCCAGCCGGAGCCGACCGGCGACGGACTTCATCGCCTTGATCTGCGCCGACCCACCCACGCGGGACACCGAGATGCCCACGTTGATGGCCGGGCGCACGCCGGAGTTGAACAGGCCGGTCTCCAGGAAGATCTGGCCGTCGGTGATCGAGATGACGTTGGTGGGGATGTACGCCGAGACGTCGTTGCCCTTGGTCTCGATGATCGGCAGACCGGTCTGCGACCCGCCGCCCATCTCCTCCGACAGCTTCGCGCAGCGCTCGAGCAGCCGCGAGTGCAGGTAGAAGACGTCCCCGGGGTAGGCCTCGCGGCCCGGCGGGCGGCGCAGCAGCAGCGACACCGCGCGGTAGGCCTCGGCCTGCTTGGACAGGTCGTCGAACACGATCAGGGTGTGCTTGCCCTCGTACATCCAGTGCTGGCCGATGGCCGAGCCGGTGTAGGGGGCGATGTACTTGAAGCCGGCCGAGTCCGAGGCGGGTGCGGCGACGATGGTGGTGTACTCCATCGCGCCGGCGTCCTCCAGGGCCGACTTGATCGAGGCGATCGTCGAGCCCTTCTGGCCGATGGCGACGTAGATGCAGCGCACCTGCTGCGCCGGGTCCCCGGTGGCCCAGGCTTCCTTCTGGTTGATGATCGTGTCGATGGCGATGGCGGTCTTGCCGGTCTGCCGGTCGCCGATGATCAGCTGGCGCTGTCCGCGGCCGATCGGGGTCATGGCGTCGATGGCCTTGATCCCGGTCTGCATCGGCTCGTGCACCGACTGGCGCTGCACCACCGAGGGCGCCTGCAGCTCCAGGGCGCGGCGCTGGGCGGTGTGGATCTCCCCGCCGCCGTCGATCGGGGAACCCAGCGGGTCCACCACGCGGCCGAGGAAGCCGTCGCCCACCGGTACGGAGAGGACCTGCCCGGTCCGCTTGACCGTCTGGCCCTCCTCGATGGCGGCGAAGTCACCCATGACGACGACGCCCACCTCGCGCACGTCGAGGTTCAGGGCCAGGCCACGCACGCCACCCTCGAACTCCAGGAGCTCGTTGGTCATGACCGAGGGCAGGCCCTCGACCCGGGCGATGCCGTCACCTGCCTCGGTGACGGTGCCGACCTCCTCCCGGGAGACGTCGGTGTCGTAGTCGCTGACGTAGTTCTGGATGGCACTGCGGATCTCGTCCGCGGAGATCGTGAGCTCGGCCATGGCCCTGGGTGTCCTCTTCCCTGCTCAGGTGCTGTCTGGGGTGGTGCGGTGTCTGCGCGCTGCTGGGTTCGCTCGGGTCAGCCGGTGAAGCGCCGGCCGGCTGCCTCGAGACGGTGCTCGATGCTGCCGTCCACGACCTCGTCGCCGACCCGGATGACCAGGCCCCCGACGATGGCGGGGTCGACCAGGACCTGCAGGCTCATGGTCCGCCCGTAGGTCCGCTCGAGGATCGCGGTCAGTCGCTGCCGCTGGGCCTCGGTCAGGTCCACCGCGCTGGTCACGTGTGCGACGGACTGCCCCCGGCGGGCGGAGGCGGCCACCGAGATCCGCTCCACGGCGTTGGCGGCGTTGTGCACGTGCCGGCTGGTCAGCGCGTTGCGGACCAGCCGCTCGGTGACCGGCGAGACCTTCCCGGCCAGCAGCCGGTCCAGCAGCTCGGTCTTTCCCTCGCGGGAGGCGCTGCGGTCTCCCAGCAGCCGGGCCAGGCCCTCGTCGCCGTCGACGATCCGGCTGAACCGGAACAGCTCGTCCTCCACGGCGTCGAGTTCGCCCCGGGCCTCGGCCGCGTCCAGCGCGGCGTCGGTGGCCAGGGTCTCCACGGCCTCGACCAGGTCCAGCGGTCGTGACCAGCGCTGCCGGGCGACCGCTTCCACGACGTCCAGCGCGGGCGCGGACACCTTGGCCGAGAGCAGCCGGTCGGCCAGCCCCGCCCGGTCGTCCGGCCGCACCGAGGCATCGGCCAGCGCCCGCCGCAGCGAGACCTGGGAATCCAGCACGTGCGCGACCGCGAAGAGCTCGTCGGCCAGCCCGAGGCGGGCCGGACCGTCGGTGCCCCGGACGCGCTCGGCCAGGCGCTCGCGCGACTGGACGAGCGCCTCGCGGCTGGCGGCCTGCATCAGCGGTCGCCCTCGGGGACCGCGACCGGACCGCCTGCGGTGGTGCTGGCCGACATGCTGTCCAGCTCGTCGAGGAACCGGTCCACCGTGCCGCGCCGCCGGGCCTCGTCCTCCAGGGACTCACCCACGATCCGGCCGGCCAGCGTGACGGCCATGCTGCCGATCTGGCCGCGCAGCTCGTTGACCACCTGCTGGCGGGAGGCAGCGAGCTGCTCCTCGCCCCGGGCGGTGATCCGGGCGGATTCCTCCTGGGCCTGGGTACGCAGCTCCTCGAGGATCTGCTGCCCCTCGGCGCGGGCGGCGTCCCGGATCTGGGCCGCCTCGGTCCGGGCCTCGGCCAGCTGGGCGCGGTACTGCTCCAGCGCGGCCTTGGCCTCGGCCTGGGCGGCCTCGGCCCGCTCCATCCCGCCCTCGATCGCCTCGCGGCGGGCCCGGTAGGCCTTCTCGAACGCGGGGGCGGCGAACCGGAACACCACGAACAGCACGACCGCGAAGGCGATCAGGCCGATGATGATCTCGCCCAGGGGCGGGAGGAGCGGGTTCTCGCTCTCCGCAGCCAAGATGTCCATGCGTCAACGTCCTCGTCTGAAGGTGGGGCGGTCCGTGCCGGTCAGGCGCGGATCAGGTGCCGAAGACGAAGGGGACGACGAAGCCGATCAGCGCCAGCGCCTCGGAGAGCGCGAAGCCCAGGAAGGCGTAGGTCCGGGTGAGGCCGGCGGACTCGGGCTGGCGGGCGGTGGCCTGGATGTAGGCCGCCCACACGATGCCGACGCCGATACCGGGGCCGATGGCGGCCAGGCCGTAGCCGACCGAGCCGATGCTGCCGGTCAGTTCTGCCAGAAGCTCCATTGCGGGGTGTTCCTCCTGTGTCGTCGCCCGGGGGTGTCCGGGCGGCTGGCGGGGTCGTGCCGGTGGTGCTGGTCCGTACGGGGCCGGCGGGGCCGGCCCGGTGGTGCGGCTTGGGGGTGCGGTCTAGTGCTCGGCCTCGATGGACCCGTTGAGGTAGGTGCCCATCAGGACGGTGAACACGTAGGCCTGCAGGAAGATGACCAGCAGCTCGAAGAACGTCATCACGATCGCCATCAGCGCCGAGATGGGCCCGAAGATCACCGAGTAGTTGCCCACCGTGAACAGGTACGTGGCGCCGAGGGAGAAGACCACCAGCAGCATGTGCCCGGCGAACATGTTCGCGAACAGACGGACGGCGAGCGTGAACGGCCGGACCACGAAGTTCTGCAGGATCTCGATCGGCGTCACCAGGATGTACATCGGCTTGGGCACGCCGGGCAGGAAGAGGATGTCCTTGAAGTACTTCCCGGCCCCCTGCTCCCGGATGCCGATCCAGATGTACATCACCCAGCAGATGGCCGCGAGCATCAGCGGGAAGGCGAACTTGCTCATCGGCGAGATCTGCGCGAAGGGCACGATCGCCATGAAGTTGTTGGCCAGGATGAAGAAGAACAGCGAGACCAGGAACGGCGCGAACGGCAGCCCCTTGGGGCCCACGACGTCACGGGCGATGCCGTCCCGGATCAGCGAGTAGCCGGTCTCGCCGACGAACTGCAGCTTGCCCGGCACGATCGAGGCCTTGCGCGAGGCCAGGAACAGGAAGGCCGCGATGGCCAGCGTGGCCACCCACAGGATGATCGTGATCCGGGTGATCTCGAACCCGATGCCGAGCACCGAGAAGCGGGCGACCACCTCGGGGTAGAACTCGCCGAGGCCCGGTGCGACGAAGCCGCCGCCGGGATCGCTCTCGACCGCGAGCACGCTGGAGAGCGCGTGGGCGCTGGAGGTCACCGGTGTCCCTTCTGCGTCTCTCTCTGCACCCGGGGCCGGCTCCGTCGTCCGCCCGGGGTCCTGCGGTAGGTCGTGTAGCTGGTGGACCTGACCGGCGCGACTCCCCCGTCACCGTGCCCGAACCGGGCGACGACGAGGTAGATCGCCAGTGCCATGCCGACGACCACCCCGACCGGGAAGAACACCGCGGTGTCCGTCCAGCGGTCGAGCAGCCACCCGGCCCCGCCCCACACGGCCATCCCGGAGATCAGGGTCCCCGTGACCGCCCACCCGGTGTCGGCCCCGCTACCAGCGGGGCGACGAACCGGAGTCGCAGGTCGAGGTCGAGCGTCCCCCTGCGGGGATGTGGTCTCGGCCATCGATTCGGACCCTATCAGCCGCTCTGGGCCGCATCGTCCGGGTGTTCTACGTCGTGTGGCTGAGTGCCGGCTGAGGACCGGGCAGGTGGCGCCGGCGGGGTGGCGGGTGGCGCCGGTGGCAGGACGTAGTACAGCTGCCGGGTCCACACCCAACGCAGCTGCACCCCGCTCCACAGCAGCGCGCCCACGATGACCGCCCAGGCCACCCCCAGCCGGTCCGGGACGCCCTGCTCGGGCAGCGCGCCCAGCAGGGCGAAGAGCACCAGCGCCTTGACGAAGAAGGTGCCCAGCGCGGCGGGCAGGGTGTAGGAGTCGTCGATCCGGCCCGCCCAGGCCACCACCAGCCCGGAGACGCAGAAGAAGGCCGTGACGATGGCGGCGCCCACGCCGACTCCGGCCGCCAGTCCCCAGCCAGCGGTGAGGCCGACCACCGGCACGGCCACCGCGGTGACGGCGAGCGTGACCATGGTGCCGACCAGGAGGAAGGACAGGTCCCAGGGCCCGGGGGCGCTGCGTGGGCCGGCCCCGGTCGAGCGGGGCGGGCCGGCGGGGCGGGTCATCGGCGTGCTCCGGTGGGGTCGGGGGTCCGGGTCGGGGGAACCGGCGGAACCCCGGTGGCCAGCGAGCCGGGGGCGGGCCCCGCACCCCGCCCGGCGCGCCGACGGCGCCGGGGCCGTCCCGCCCGGCGGGCGGCCCCCTCGGAACTGGCCACCGCCGCGGCGGTCCGGGTGGCCCGCTTGGCCCGCGGGGCCAGCACCACGACCACACCGACCACCAGCAGCGCGGACACCACGGCCAGCACCTCGACGGTGCCCCCGGTGACCGACAGCGCCACCGCCCCGAAACTGAGCAGCGCGGCCCAGAAGTACATGATGAGCACCGCCCGGCGGTGCGAGTGCCCGATGGTGAGCAACCGGTGGTGCAGGTGCATCTTGTCCGGGCTGAACGGGGACTGGCCCTTGCGGGTCCGCCGGATCACCGCCAGCACCAGGTCGGTGAACGGGATGAAGAGCACCGCGAGGGGCACCAGCAACGGCAGCGCCAGCGGCAGCACGCTGGCTGCGGAGTCGAAGCTCTGGCTGTCCACCCGCCCGGTGGCCGACACCGCGGCGGCCGACAGCATCAGGCCGACCAGCATGGACCCCGAGTCACCCATGAAGATCCGGGCCGGGGAGAAGTTGTGCGGCAGGAAGCCCAGGCAGGCCCCGACCAGCACGGCGGTGATCAGCGCCGGGGCGCTGGCCGTGTCGCCGTAGCCCACCCGGCCCAGGTTGTAGCTGTAGGCGAAGAACGCCAGCGCGGCGATGGCCGACACCCCGGCCGCCAGGCCGTCCAGCCCGTCGATGAAGTTCAGTGCGTTGATCGTCAGGACCGTGACCAGGATGGTCAGCGGCACGCCGACGTCCCCCAGGGACAGGGTGCCGATGTTGGCGAAGGGCAGGAAGACGAACAGCAACTGCACGCCCAGCAGCACCATCACCCCGGCGCACGCGATCTGACCGGTGAGCTTGGTCAACGCGTCGATGCCGAACCGGTCGTCCAGCACGCCCAGCAGGCAGATCAGGCCACCGGCCACCAGCACCGCCGACGTCTGGCTGTCGGTGAAGGTCCGCTGCAGCGCCGGCAGCCGGGTGGCCACCAGCACCGCAGCGGCCACCCCCAGGTACATGGCCACGCCGCCACCGCGCGGGGTGGGGATGACGTGCACGTCCCGGTCGCGGACGGCGGCGACCACCTTCAGCCGGATCGCCAGCACCCGCACCACCGGCGTGGTCAGGTAGGTGACCAGCGCCGCGGTGAGGCAGACGACGGCGTACTCGCGCACGGGGGGTCAGCCTCCTGGGGGGTCGGTGGCGGGGGGCGGGTTCGACGCGTCGGGCTGGGGCTCTCCGGGGTGCGGCTCGCGGATCAGCGGATCGGCTCGGGGTAGGCCGGGTGCGCCCCGACCAGCTCGCGGACGGCGGCGGACACCTCGGCGGTGCGCGCGCCGTCGACGTCGCGGATCGCGGTGCCGATCAGCGAGGCGATCTCCTTCATGTCGGTCTCGGCCATCCCCTGGGTGGTCACCGACGGGCTGCCGACCCGGATGCCCGAGGCCACCGAGGCCGGCCTGGGGTCGAACGGGATGGCGTTCTTGTTCAGCACGATCCCGGCGGCGTCGCAACGGGCTTCGGCGTCGGCACCGGTGACGCCGGTCTCCTGCAGGTCCAGCAGCGCCAGATGGGTGTCCGTCCCACCGGCAACGGGGCGCAGCCCCTCGGCCGCCAGGCCCTCGGTCAGCGCCTGGGCGTTGGCGATCACCTGCCGGGTGTAGGCCTGGTACTCCGGCGTCAGGCACTCCTTGAGGTTCACCGCCTTGGCCGCCACGGCGTGCATCAGCGGACCGCCCTGCATCATCGGGAAGGCAGCCTTGTCGATGGCCTTGGCGTGCTCGGCCTTGCAGACGATCATCCCGCCGCGCGGGCCACGCAGGACCTTGTGGGTGGTGAAGGTGACCACGTCGGCGTAGGGCACCGGCGAGGGGATCGCCTTGCCCGCCACCAGACCGATGAAGTGCGCTGCGTCGACCATGAAGATGGCGCCCACCTCATCGGCGATCTCGCGGAACGCGGCGAAGTCGATCAGCCGCGGGATGGCCGAACCGCCGGCGATGATCAGCTTCGGCCGGTGCTCCCGGGCCAGGTCCCGGACCTGGTCGTAGTCGATGTGCTCGGTGGTCCGGTCCACGCCGTACTGCACGGCGTTGAACCACTTGCCGGAGAAGGACACCTTGGTGCCGTGCGTGAGGTGCCCGCCCATCGGCAGGGCCATGCCCAGCATGGTGTCCCCCGGGGACAGGAACGCCCCGTAGGCGGCCAGGTTGGCACTGGCGCCGGAGTGCGGCTGCAGGTTGACGTGGTCGGCGCCGAAGAGTTCCTTGCCGCGCTCGATGCCGATCGACTCGGCCCGGTCCACCACCTCGCACCCGCCGTAGTAGCGCCGGCCCGGGTAGCCCTCGGCGTACTTGTTGCTCAACGTGCTGCCCAGCGCGGCCAGCACGGCCGGGCTGGTGAAGTTCTCGCTGGCGATCAGCTGCAGGCCGCTGCGCAACCGGTCCAGCTCGTCGATGACCACCCCGGCGATGTCGGGGTCGAACGCCGCCAGGGCGTCGAAGTCCGGCCCCCAGTACGGGGTGCTTGCCGGGGTGCTGGCGGGAGTGGGGGCCGGGCTGGCAGCGGGGGTGCTCATCGGGCGCGCTCCGGGAGGCGTGGGGGCGCCGCGGGCCCGGGGACGGACGCGCGGAGGTCGCCCCACGGTATCGCTCCGGCCCCGCCGCCCGGACCTGCACCGCGTGCGTGACCGCAGGCAACCCGCCGAGCGCGCCGGCGGTGGGTCCTCAGTCGGTGATGCCGGGCACGACCGCGCGCAGCCGCTCGACCTCGATGGCGCCCACCCGCAGCACCCGGGGGGCACTGCCGGTGCAGTCCACGATGGTGCTGGCCGCGCTGCTCTCCCGGGACCCGCCGTCCAGCACCACGGCCACGTGCTCGCCGAGCTGGTACTCGGCCTGCTGGGCGGTGGTGGCGGCCGGGCGGCCGGACCGGTTGGCGCTGGACACCGCCAGTGGCCCGGTGCGCCGCAGCAGGTCCCGGGCCAGGTCGTCGTCGGGCAACCGGACGGCGACCGTGCCCTCGGCCTCCCCCAGGTCCCAGTTCAGGGTGGGGGTGTGCTCCAGCACCAGGGTCAGCCCGCCGGGCCAGAACGCCTCCGCCAGCCGGTGCGCATCCGGCGGGATCACGGTGACCAGGCCGGCCAGCGTCGAGGCCTCCCCCACCAGGACCGGGACCGGCATGTGGCGGCCCCGGTTCTTGGCCGCCAGCAGCCGGCCCACCGCGTCCGGGGTGAACGCGTCGGCGGCCACGCCGTAGACGGTGTCGGTCGGCAGCAGCACCAGCTCGCCGCGGGACAGCGCACCCGCCGCGGCCGAGAGGCCGGCGGCGCGCTGCTCGTCGTCGGTGCAGTCGTAGACGTCGGGCACGGTGCAGCAGTCTCCCCCACCGCGGCCGCCGACGGTCGGCGGGCTATCCGGGCCGGGCGCCGGCCGTCCGCCGCGCGGTGGTGAAGCGTGGGCGACCGGCCAGATCCGGGTGGTCGGCCACGTCGGCCCAGCCGCCGTGCGCCCGCACCAGAGCCGGCAGCGCGCTGCCCTGCAGGTCGGCGTGCTCGATGGCCAGCAACCCGCCCCGGCGAAGCAGCCGAGCGGCGGTGTCCAGCAACCCGCGCACGACATCCATCCCGTCCGGGCCGCCCCACAGCGCCAGCGGCGGGTCGTGATCGGCCACCTCGGCCGGCAGCCGGGCGCCCTCGGGCACGTAGGGCGGGTTGGAGACCACCACGTCGACGCTGCCGTCCAGCTCGGTCAACAGGCCCGGGTCGGTCATGTCCCCGGCCAGCACGGTCACCGGGGTGTCCCCCGCGGCGACCCGGGAGGCCGCGTTGTGCCGCGTCCAGTCGATCGCGCCGGGATCGGCCTCCACCGCGGTCACCCGCGCGCCCGGGTGCTCCTGGGCCACGGAGAGGGCGATGGCCCCCGAACCGGTGCCCAGGTCCACGACGAGGGGGGCCGGCGAGCCGGCGATCCGGGCCAGCACCCAGCCGGCGATCTGCTCGGTCTCCGGGCGGGGCACGAACACCCCGGGGCCGACCGCGAGCTCCAGGTGCCGGAAGGCCGCGATGCCGGTGAGGTGCTGCAGCGGCACCCGCGCGGCCCGCTCCTCCAGCAACGCAGCGAACCGGCCGGCCGCCGGCTCGGTCACCGCGGCCAGGGTCAGCAGCCGCTGCCGGGGCAGGCCCAGCGCGTGCGCCAGGAGCAGTTCGGCGTCCACCCGGGGGGACTCCACGCCGGCCTCGGCCAGCCGGGCGGTGGCCGGTCCCAGCAGCTCCCGCGGAGTCAGCTGCCGGCCTCGAGCAGCTCGGCGGTGTGCGCGGTGGTCAGCGCGTCGATCACCGGATCCAGCTCGCCGTCCAGCACCGCGTCGAGGTTGTGCGCCTTGAAACCCACCCGGTGGTCGGAGATCCGGTTCTCCGGGTAGTTGTAGGTGCGCACCCGCTCGCTGCGGTCCACCGTGCGGACCTGGCTGCGCCGGCTGTCCGAGGCGGCGGCCTCGGCATCGGCGCGGGCCACCGCCAGCAGCCGGGACCGCAGCACCCGGAGCGCGGACTCCCGGTTCTGCAGCTGGCTCTTCTCGTTCTGCGAGCTGACCACGGTGCCGGTGGGCAGGTGGGTGATCCGCACCGCGGAGTCGGTGGTGTTCACGCTCTGCCCACCCGGCCCGGACGAGCGGAAGACATCGATCCGCAGGTCCCCCGGGTCGACGGTGACGTCGACCTCCTCGGCCTCGGGCAGCACCAGCACGCCCACCGCGGAGGTGTGGATCCGTCCCGCGCTCTCGGTCACCGGGACCCGCTGCACCCGGTGCACCCCGCCCTCGAACTTCAGCCGCGCCCAGATGCCCTCGTCGGTGCGCGACTTCACCGCCACCGCGATGTCCTTGTAACCGCCCAGCTCGGCGGGCACGGCGTCCAGCACGTCGGTGGCCCAGCCGCGACGTTCGGCGTAGCGCAGGTACATCCGCAGCAGGTCCCCGGCGAACAGCGCGGATTCCGCGCCGCCCTCCCCCGCCTTGATCTCGAGGATGACGTCCTTGTCGTCGTCGGGGTCCTTGGGCAGCAGCAGCTCGCGCAACCGGTCCTCCAGCACCGGGATCGCGGCCTCCAGTTCGGCGGCCTCGGCGGCGAAACCGGCGTCCTCACCGGCGAGCTCGCGGGCGGCGGAGAGGTCGGCTCGGGCGGCCTCCAGGGCGCGGGAGGTCTCCACCAGCGGGGCCAGCGAGGCGTACCGGCGGGCCAGCCGTCGGGCCCGGGACTGGTCGGTGTGCACCGCGGGGTCAGCCAGCTCCAGCTCCAGGCCGGCGTGCTCGGCCAGCAGGTCGGCGAGACCGCCGTCCGGCGTTCCGCTCACGATGCCTCCAGAAGGTGCTTGAGCCCGAAAAAGCCCCGGGCTTGAGCCCGAAAAAGCCCCGGGCTTGAGCCCGAAAAAGCCCCGGGGGTGGGGTCGGGATGAGTGCCGGGACACGACGACGGCGCCCGCACCATCCCCTTGCGGGGAGTGGCACGGGCGCCGTCGGGACTGCTACTTGCTGGCTGCGGTCTCGCGCTTGCCGAAGCGCTTCTCGAAGCGGGCCACGCGGCCACCGGTGTCCAGCACGCGCTGCTTGCCGGTGTAGAACGGGTGGCAGGCAGAGCACATCTCGACCGACAGCGTGCCGCCGGCGATGGTGCTGCGGGTGGTGAAGGTGTTGCCGCAACCGCACGTGACCTGGGTCTCGTGGTAGTCGGGGTGGATGTCGGGCTTCATGTCCCTCGCCCTCTCTGTGCTCTGGCGGGCCGACGGCCAGGATGTCGGCCGGCCGGCCTGGTGCAGGTCTGTGTGGTCGGTAGTGCGATGAACGTCGTCGGGGCCAGGAGTTGTTCCGGGGTTGTCCCACCGACGACGGGGCTCGGTCGGCCAGTCTCCCACAGCGTGGTGGACCGGCCGACCGTGCCCCCGGTCGGAGCCCTCAGTCGTTGCCGGCGCCCGGAGTGGACTTCTGCACCTGCATGAGGAACTCGATGTTGTTGCGGGTCTTCTTCAGCTGACCCAGCAGCAGCTCGAGTGCCTGCTGCGGCTCCAGTGCCGCCAACACCCGGCGGAGCTTGATCACGATGGCCAGCTCGTCCGGGGACATCAGGATCTCCTCCTTGCGGGTGCTGGAGGCGTTGACGTCCACGGCCGGGAAGACCCGCTTGTCCGCCAACCGGCGGTCCAGCTTGATCTCGGCGTTCCCGGTGCCCTTGAACTCCTCGAAGATGACCGTGTCCATGGTCGAGCCGGTCTCCACCAGCGCCGAGGCGATGATGGTCAGCGAGCCACCGTTCTCGATGTTGCGGGCGGCACCGAGGAAACGCTTGGGCGGGTACAGCGCGGTGGAGTCCACCCCGCCGGAGAGGATCCGGCCACTGGCCGGGGCCGCCAGGTTGTAGGCCCGGCCCAGGCGGGTGATCGAGTCCAGCAGGACCACCACGTCGTGGCCCATCTCGACCAGCCGCTTGGCCCGCTCGATGGACAGCTCCGCGACCGTGGTGTGGTCTGTCGCCGGCCGGTCGAAGGTCGAGGCGATGACCTCGCCCTTCACCGAGCGCTGCATGTCGGTGACCTCTTCGGGCCGCTCGTCGACCAGGACCACCATCAGGTGGCACTCGGGGTTGTTGGTGGTGATCGCGTTGGCGATCGCCTGCAGCACCATCGTCTTGCCGGCCTTCGGCGGGGACACGATCAGCGCCCGCTGCCCCTTGCCGATGGGCATGACCAGGTCCAGCACGCGGGTGGTCAGCAGGTGGGTGTCGGTCTCCATCCGCAACCGTTCCTGCGGGTAGAGCGGCACCAGCTTCTGGAACTCCGGGCGGGTCTTGGCCTGCTCGGGGTCCAGCCCGTTCACCGAGTCCAGCCGGACCAGGGCGTTGTACTTGTCCTTGCGCTCGCCCTCCCGGGGCTGGCGCACGGCACCGGTGATGGCGTCACCGCGGCGCAGGCCGTACCGGCGGACCTGGGACAGCGACACGTAGACGTCGTTGGGACCGGTCAGGTAGCCCGAGGTGCGGACGAACGCGTAGTTCTCCAGGACGTCCAGGATCCCGGCGACGGGCAGCAGGACGTCGTCCTCGCTGACGGTCGGCTCGTTCTGGTCGTAGCGCTCCCGGCCACCCTGGCCGCCGGTACCACCGCGGCGGTTGCGGTCCCGGTAGCGGCGGCCGCGCCGCCGCCCGCTGCCCTCGAAGTCGTCGTCGTCCTCGTCCGGCCCGCTGTCCCTGTCGTTCCGGGGGTCGTTGCGCGAGTCGTTGCGGTTGTCGTTGCGGGCGTCGCCGCGGTTGTCGTTGCGGGGGTTGGGCCCGCCGCGGTCGGGACGGCTGCGCCCACCCCGGTCGCTGCCGTCCGCACCGCGGTCGCCGCGGTCGTTGGCCCCTCGCTCGGTGCCCGGCCGGTCGTTGCCGGAACGGTCGGTGCCGGAGCGGTCGTTGCCGGAACGGTCGTTGCGGTCGGGACGCCCGCCCTGCTGGCGCTCCGTGCGGTCCTCGGGGGTGCCCTGCCCGTCGCGACCGTCCTGGCTGCCCAGGTTTCCATCCCGGTTGCGGCCGCGGTTGCCGCGTTCGGCCGGGGCGCGCTCCCCGTCCCGCTCGGTGCGGTCCGGCTCGGTCCGGTCCTGGTCCGCTGGGCGGTCGGCCGGACGCTCGCCGTCGGCCTGCTGCCGCTCCGTGCGGCTGCGGTCCCGGCTGCGCGCCGGCCGCTCCCCCGACGTCCGCTCCGGCTCGCGCTGGCCGGTCTCGGTGCGCTGACCGGCGTGGTCGGTGCGGTCCTCGGCCTGGTCGGCGCGCTGCTCGGCGACGCCGGGCTCCGTCCCGCTGCCGGCAGCCGGGGCGTCGACGACGGCCTCGGGGGCGCCGGCCGGGCGGCTGGCGCCCCGGCGGCGGCGCGCGACGGGCGCACCCTCGGCCGGAGCCGGGGTGGGCTCGGTACCGGCGGCATCCGCCGCGGGTGCAGGAGTCACGGGGGTCGCGGGGGGCACGGTCTCCGGCGCGGGCCGGGCCGCGCCGTTGGCACCGACCTGGCGGGCCTCGATGGCGCTCACCAGGTCTCCCTTGCGCATCCGCCCGGTTCCGGCGATGCCCAGCTCGGCAGCCAGTCGCTGCAGCTCGGGCAGCAGCATGCCGGACAGGCCGGTGCCGCGGCGGCGTTTGCCGGCGGCGGCCTCGGCCGGGGCGGTGTCGGTCGATCCGGCGTCCGCGGACGCGGGGTGCACGACGCCGTCCCCGACGAGGGAGGTGGTCTCGCTCACGTACAGGTCCTTCCCTGCGGTGACCTGCGCCTACCAGCGCAGGAGGGTGACCGGCACCCTCTCGGGTTCGCCTCGAGCTGCGAGGCGGGACCGAGGGGGGTGCGGATCGTGGAAAGCGGGATGCGGAGCGGCGGTGGTCCGCGCGTCTTCCGCCGTCTCGCATGCTGCTCGTCTGGGGGCGGCTACTCGGCGAGCCCAACAACAGGCCGTCGGTACCGGCAACACCGGCTGCCCCCGGGGTCTTCCCAGACGACTAGGACGATACAGCACGGTCCGCATGCTCGACACGCGCACCGCTGACGTCGACACGCAGGTCCAGCAGCCGCCACCCGTCGGGCAGCAGCGCAGACACCGCGGTGACGACGTCGGGCCGGGCGCCGAGGACCAGCACGCTGGGCCCTGCCCCCGAGACCACGGCGGCCAACCCGGCGTCCCGCAGCCGGCCCACCAGGTCGGCGGTGCCGGGCATCGCCACGGCCCGCTGGGACTGGTGCAACCGGTCCTGCGTGGCGGCCAGCAACAGGTTCGGCTCGCTGGTCAGCGCATGCACCAGCAGCGCGGCCCGACCGGCGTTGAAGGCGGCATCGGCGTGCGGCACCACCGCCGGCAGCAGCCCGCGTGCCACGTGCGTGGACAGCGTGGCGGTGGGCACCAGCACCACCGGGTGCACGCCGTCGGACACGGTCAGGGTGTCCGCCCGGGCTCCGCGCTCGTCGGACCAGGACAGGGTCAGCCCGCCCAGCAGGCAGGCGGCGACGTTGTCCGGGTGGCCCTCCAGGGCGTCGGCCAGCCGGAGCACCCGGTCGCCGTCCACCGCCTCGACGTCGGGGCACAGCGCCCAGGCCGCCAGGATGCCGGCCACGACGGCCGCCGCCGAGGACCCCATGCCGCGCCCCTGCGGGATGCCGTTGCGGGCGTGCAGCCACAACCCCGGCGGGGTCCAACCCAGCTCGTCGCAGGCCGCCCGGAAGGAGCGCACCACCAGATGGGTCTCGTCACAGGGCAGCTCGCCGGCACCGACCCCGTCGACCAGCACCTCGAGTCGGTCCGCCGGCGCGACGTCCAGCACGTCGTAGCAGCTCAGGGCCAGCCCGGCGCTGTCGAAGGCAGGGCCGAGGTTGGCGCTGGTGGCCGGTACCCGGATCCGCCGGACGGCTGTGGGATCACCCATGCCGGGGGCGCTACAGACCCAGCTGGGCGGCGGCCGCAGCGGCGTCGACCGGGATGGTGACCGGGGCCGGGGCCCCGGAGATCGCCCACTCGGGGTCCTTCAGCCCGTTGCCGGTGACCGTGCAGACCACCCGCTGGCCGGGCTCCAGCCCACCGGCCGCGGCGACCTGCAGCAGGCCGGCCACCGAGGCGGCCGAGGCGGGTTCCACGAACACCGCCTCGGTGCGGGCCAGCAGCCGGTAGGCGGCCAGGATGGCGCGGTCGGTGACCGCGTCGATCCGCCCACCGGAGTCGTCCCGAGCGGTGAGCGCCTTGGTCCAGGACGCCGGGTTGCCGATCCGGATCGCGGTGGCGATCGTGCTGGGCTGCTCGACGACGGCCCCGTTCACGATCGGCGCGGCACCGGCGGCCTGGAACCCCCACATGCGCGGGGTGTGCGTAGCCGGGCCGGGAGCCTGCTCGTGGTCCTGGCAGTACTCCCGGTACCCCTGCCAGTAGGCGGTGATGTTGCCGGCGTTGCCGACCGGCAGGCAATGGATGTCCGGGGCGTCGCCGAGGACGTCGACGATCTCGAACGAGGCGGTCTTCTGCCCCTCGATCCGGTACTGGTTGACGCTGTTGACCAGGCTGACCGGGTAGTCGATGGCCAGCTTGGAGGCCAGCGCCAGGCAGTCGTCGAAGTTGCCCTGCACCTGCAGCAGCTTGGCCCCGTGCACCAGCGCCTGGGCCAGCTTGCCGGTGGCGATCTTGCCCTGCGGCACCAGCACGGCGCAGACCAGCCCGGCGCGGGCGGCGTAGGCCGCCGCGCTCGCACTGGTGTTGCCGGTGGAGGCGCAGATGACCGCCTGCGCGCCCTCCTCGACGGCCTTGGTGATGGCCATCGTCATGCCCCGGTCCTTGAAGGAGCCGGTCGGGTTGGCACCTTCGACCTTCAGGTACACCTCGCACCCGGTCCGGCGGGACAGCTCCGGCGCCGGCAGCAGGGGGGTGGCGCCCTCCTGCAGGGTGATGACCGGGGTCGTGTCGGTGACCGGCAACCGGTCCCGGTAGGCCTCGATCAGCCCGGGCCACAGCGGCGAGACCGCGCCCCGCAGGGGTGTCGTCATGAGAGTCCCTCCACGCGGAGCACGCTGGTCACGGCACGGACGACGGGCATCTCGCGCAGCCGGGCGATGGTGGCAGACAGCGCGGCGTCCGGGGCGCGGTGGGTGACGATGACCAGCGTGGCGGCCTCGTCGGAGCCGTCCTGCCGAACCGTGGAGATGCTCACGTCGTGCGCGGCGAACTCGTGCGCCACGGTGGCCAGCACACCCGGGCGGTCGGCCACGTCCAGGCTCACGTGGTAGCGGGTCGGGGTGTCGGCCATCGGGGCGACCGGCAGCCCGGCGTACCCGGTGGTACCGGGCCCGGCGACCCCGGCCACCCGGTTGCGGGCGACGGCCACCAGGTCACCCAGGACGGCCGACGCGGTGGGTTCCCCGCCGGCTCCCTGGCCGTAGAACATCAGCTGCCCGGCCGCCTCGGCCTCGACGAACACGGCGTTGAACGCCCCGCCCACCGCAGCCAGCGGGTGCGTGGTCGGGATCATCGCCGGGTGCACGCGGACGGCGATCGCGTCACCCCGCCCGTCGGCACCGCCGACCTTCTCGCAGATGGCCAGCAGCTTGACCGTGCAGCCGATCTCGGCGGCGCGGGCGACGTCGGTGGCCGAGACCGCCGAGATGCCCTCCCGGTAGACGTCGGCGGCGGTCACCGGGGAGTGGAACGCCAGCGAGGCCAGGATCGCCGCCTTGGCCGCGGCGTCGAAGCCGTCCACGTCGGCGGTCGGGTCGGCCTCGGCGTAGCCCAGGTCGGTGGCCTCGGCCAGCGCCTCGGCGAACCCTGCCCCGGTCTCGGCCATCCGGGACAGGATGTAGTTCGTCGTCCCGTTCACGATGCCCACCACCCGGGTGAGCTGGTCCCCGGCCAGCGACTCGCGCAACGGGCGCAGCAGCGGGATGGCCCCGGCCACGGCCGCCTCGTAGTACAGGTCGACGCCGGCTGCGGCGGCTGCGGCGTGCAGCGCCACGCCGTCGTCGGCCAGCAGCGCCTTGTTGGCGCTGACCACCGACTTGCCGGCGGCGAACGCGGCCAGCATCAGCGAGCGGGCCGGCTCGATCCCGCCGACCACCTCCACCACCAGGTCGACGTCGGACCGGGTGACGAGCGCATGCGCATCGGTGGTCAGCAGTTCGGCGGGCACCTCGGGGTGCCGGTCCGGGCGGCGGACGGCGACCCCGGCGACCTCGACCGGCCGGCCGACCCGAGCGGTGATGTCCGAGGCCTGGTCGGTCAGCAGCCGGAGCACCGCGGAACCGACCGTGCCGCAGCCCAGCAGCGCGACCCGCAGCGGGGCGGTCACGAGGACATCCCGAGGGCCGGGGCTGGGGCCGGCTGGGAGGGGGCGGTCACGGGCGCGGGGACGTCGGCGAGGACGGCGTCGAGGGCGAACACGTCCGACAGTGTCTGCCGTCGCACGATCTCCACCGACACCCCGTCCCGCACCGCGACCACCGGCGGCTTCAGCAGGTAGTTGTAGTTCGAGGCCATCGACCAGCAGTAGGCCCCGGTGGCGGCCACCGCCAGCAGGTCCCCGGCCTCCACGTCCGAGGGCAGCCACAGGTCGCGGACCAGCACGTCCCCGCTCTCGCAGTGCTTGCCGACCACCCGGCACAGCGCCGGCGGGGCGCTGGAGACCCGGTTGGCCAGCACGCAGGTGTAGGCGGCGTCGTACAGCGCGGTCCTGATGTTGTCGCTCATCCCACCGTCGACCGAGACGTAGTTGCGCACCATCGGCGTGCCCGGGGAGCCGCTGGCACCCAGCCGGACGGGCTTGATGGTGCCGATCTCGTACAGGGTGACCGTGCCGGGACCGGCGATCGCCCGGCCCGGCTCGACGGCCAGCCGGGGCACCGGGAGTTCCAGCTCGGCGCACTCGGCGGCGACCACCGAGCGCAGCTTGACCGCGACGTCCTCGGCGGTGACCGGGTCGTCATCGGGCAGGTAGGCGATGCCGAAACCGCCGCCCAGGTTCAGCTCCGGCAGCACCGCGCCGGTGGCGTCGCGGACGGCGCCCAGCAACCCCACGACCCGGTGCGCGGCGGCCTCGAAGCCCGCGGTGTCGAAGATCTGCGAGCCGATGTGGCTGTGCAACCCGGCCAGCTCCAGCGCGGGCTCCCCCACCACCCGGACGGCGGCGGCCAGCGCGTCCCCGGTGGCCAGCGAGAAGCCGAACTTCTGGTCCTCGTGGGCGGTGGCGATGAACTCGTGGGTGTGTGCCTCGATGCCCACGGTGCAGCGGATCAGGACCGGCACCGGCGTGCCACCGGCGGCCACCCGGGCGGCCGCCAGCGGGACCAGCCGGTCGATCTCGTCGACCGAGTCCAGCACCAGGTGCCCGATCCCGGCCTCGACCGCGAGCTGCAGCTCCAGCAGGGACTTGTTGTTGCCGTGCAACGCGATCCGCGCGGGCGGGAACCCGGCGGCGAGCGCCACGCTGAGCTCGTTGCCGCTGCAGGCGTCCAGGTGCAGGCCGTCGTCGGCCACCCACCGGGCCACCTGGCCGCACAGGAAGGCCTTGGAGGCGTAGTGCACGTCGGCCCCGGTGAACGCCTCGGTGAAGTCCCGGGCACGCCCCCGGAAGTCCGCCTCGTCCAGCACGAACAGCGGGGTGCCGTGCTCGCGGGCCAGCTCGGTGACCCCGCGGCCGCCCAGCTGCAGCTCCCCGTCGACCCGGGTGGCGCTGCGCGGCCAGACCTGCGGGTCCAGCCGGCCCAGCGAGGCCGGCGGGGCGCCGGCGGCCGAGGGCGGGGTGAGGTTGCCGTGCAGCGGCCCCGCCGGGTGCGCCCTCACATCCGCTCCGGGGCGTGCACGCCCAGCACGGTCAACCCGTTGCGCAGCACCGTGGCCGTCGCCGCGCACAGCCACAACCGGGCCACCGTGGTGGCGGTGACCTCCTCGTCGCCGCGGGGCAGCACCCGGCAGGAGTCGTAGAAGCGGTGGTAGGTCCCGGCCAGCTCCTCCAGGTAGCGGGCCACCCGGTGCGGCGCGCGCAGCTCGGCGGCCGCGGTCACCACCCGGGGGAACTCGGCGATCGCGCGCAGCAGGTCGGTCTCCCGCTGGTGGGCCAGCTCGGTGGCGTCGACGGCGTCCGGGTCGCCCAGGGCGATCCCCAGGTCCGCGGCCCCGCGCAGCAGCGAGGAGATCCGGGCGTGCGCGTACTGGACGTAGAAGACCGGGTTGTCGCTGGTCTGCCGGCTCCACAGGTCCAGGTCCAGGTCGATCTGCTGGTCCACCGATGCCCGGGCGAGGGCGTAGCGGGCGGCGTCCGCGCCGACGGCCTCCACCAGGTCGGCCAGGTTGATCACCGTGCCGGCCCGCTTGCTCATCCGCAGCGGCTGGCCGTCCCGGACGAGGTTGACCAGCTGACCCAGCAGGATCTCCAGGTTCTGCTCCGGGTCGTCCCCGACCGCGGACACCAGCGCCTTGTAGCGGCCGACGTACCCGGCGTGGTCGGCACCCAGCATGATGACGACCTTGTCGAAGCCACGGCCGCGCTTGTCCAGGTAGTAGGCGCAGTCGGCGGCGAAGTAGGTGTACTCACCGTCGCTCTTGACCAGCGGCCGGTCCTTGTCGTCACCGAAGTCGGTGGTCCGCAACCAGGTGGCGCCGTCGGCGGAGTAGACGTGCCCCCGCTCGCGCAGCGTCCCGATGGCCTTCTCCAGGGCGCCGCTGGCGTGCAGCGTGGCCTCGGAGAAGTAGGTGTCGAAGACGACCCCGAAGTCGGCCAGCGAACCCTTGATCTCGGTGAACATGGCCGCCACCCCGGCCACCCGGAAGCGCTCCTGCTGCTGCGCGGCGGGCAACTCGGTGATGCTGGGCTCGGCGCCGACGACCGCGGCCGCGATCTCCCCGATGTAGGACCCGGCGTAGCCGTCCTCGGGGGCTGGCTCGCCGTGCGCCGCCGCCATCAGGCTGCGGGCGAAGCGATCGATCTGCGAGCCGGCGTCGTTGAAGTAGTACTCCCGGCTGACCTGGGCCCCGGTCGCGGTCAGCAACCGTCCCAGCGCGTCCCCCACCGCGGCCCACCGGGTGCCGCCGATGTGCACCGGACCCGTGGGGTTGGCCGAGACGAACTCCAGGTTGACCTTCAGCCCCGCGAAGGCGTCGGTGCGGCCGTAGGCCTCTCCCGCGGCGACCGCGTCGACGGCGATCCGGCCGAGCGCGCCGGAGGTGAAGGTCACGTTGAGGAAACCTGGCCCGGCGACGTCCACCCGCTCGATGCCCGACTGCTCCTGCAGGTCCGCGGCCAGCAGCTCGGCCACCTCGCGCGGTGGCCGGCCGGCGGCCTTGGCCAGCTTGAGGGCCACCGTGGTGGCGTAGTCACCGTGCGCGCGGTTCTTCGGACGCTCCACGACCACCGCGTCGGGCACGGGCACGTCGAGCGCGCCGCGCTCGACGGCTCCGGCGACGACGGAGCGGACGAGGGCGCTGAGCTGCTCGGGTGTCACCTGGTGATCGTAGAAGAGGCGGGACCGGCGTCCCGCCGGCACTTCCACCCTGCTGGTCGTCGGTGGGCAGGGTCACAGCTGCCGGGACCGGCCGGCCGGGGCACCTACACTCGGTGGCCGGGGGCCCGGCTGGACCCGTGCATGCCGTCGGACCTGCGCGGAGTCCGCGCCCGCCCGCAACGCGCGCCCGGTGCGACCGGTCATGGCGCGCCCCGACCGCCCCGCGTCGACGAGCAGAACTGGAGAGGCCGTGCCCGAGGACTCCACGCCCGAGAAGAAGGCCGGTCCGGCGAGCAGCAGCTCGTCCTCCCCGGCCGCCCGGCGCACGCCCGGCCGGGGGGCCGGCGGTCGAGCGGCCGCGCCGGCCGGCAAGGGCCTGGGCGGGAAGGGTGTCGGCGGGAAGGGTGCGGGCGCGAGGGGCTCCACCGGCAAGGGCCGGACCCGGCCGCCCACTGCCGTCGTCGCCCCGTCCAAGCCGTGGGGCCTGATCGCCGGCGCGGTGGTGGTGGTGGTCTTCGCGGCCGCCGTGATCGGCTACGCGGTCTACGCGGTGAACCGGTCGAACGCCGATCGGATCACCGCCGCCGACCAGATCGCCGGCGTGCAGGCCTTCGACTACGCGGCCGGCCAGGAGCACGTGACGACGGATGTCAGCTACGACCAGTCGCCCCCGGTCGGCGGGCCGCACGACCCGTACTGGGCCGACTGCACCGGCACCGTCTACGACATCGACATCCGGCACGAGAACGCGGTGCACGGGCTCGAGCACGGCGCGGTGTGGATCACCTACGACCCGGCGCGCATCAACGGGGCCGACCTGGACACGTTGAAGCAGGTCGTGGACGGCAACTCCGGGCTGATGCTCTCCCCCTACGCGGGGCTCAGCTCCCCGGTCAGCCTGCAGTCCTGGAACCACCAGCTCTTCCTGGACTCGGTCACCGACCCGCGGCTGCAGCAGTACGTCGACTTCTTCACCTTCGGCACCGACGCCGACGGCACGTCGCTCTACCCGGAGGTCGGCGCCAGCTGCGAGAACCCGCAGTTCGCCGCCGACCCGCTGCCGGCCGATGCGTCCAGTGCACCGATCGGGGCCAGCGACGCGCCCACCACCGACTCGGTCGCGCCGACCGGTGAGCCCACCGCCAGCGCGGCTCCCTGACCGCACCCGCCCGGCCGCCCGCCGGCATCCACGGCCGGCGGTGGCCCCGAACCCCGAGGTGACCCCGATGGACCCGCACGGCCCGACCGAGACCCGCACCGCCCCCGGCGCACCCGTGCGCCGGGAGCGCGGGCTGACCGCGCTGCTGGTCGCGGTGATCGCGGCCGGCCTGCTGGTGGCCGGTGGTGGGCTGGCCGTCGCGCTGGGCATCGGACGGACCGACACCCCCGCCGCGGGTTCGGTGGATGCCGGCTTCTCCCTGGACATGTCCCGGCACCACCTGCAGGCCGTGGAGATGGCCAACCTGGCCGGCACCCGCAGCCAGGACCCCGAGGTGCTGTCGCTGGCCTTCGACATCTCGGCCACCCAGACCAACCAGGTCGGCCGGATGCAGGGCTGGCTGACGCTGTGGGGGCTGCCGGTCACCGGCGGGAACACCATGGCCTGGATGGGGGCCCGGACGGAGGAGGGCATGGACGGGCACGCGATGGACGGTGGCCTGATGCCGGGGATGGCGACCGAGGAGGAACTGGCCACGCTCCGGACGCTGACCGGGTCGGAGTTCGACGTGGAGTTCCTGCAGCTGATGATCCGGCACCACCAGGGCGGCCTGGAGATGGCCGAGTACGCCGAGGCGAACGCCTCGGTGGGCGTCGTCCGGGGGCTGGCCCGCTCGATCGCGCGGACCCAGACCGCTGAGACAGCCACCATGACGCAGATGCTCGCGGCCCGGGGCGCCAGCCCCCTGCCCCCGGCCTGACCCCCTCGGCCGGGGGGCCGCGGGCGGCTGATAACGTCTCCACCGCTTCCCCACCACACGAGCCCCCGTAGCTCAGGGGATAGAGCACTGCCCTCCGGAGGCAGGGGCGCAGGTTCGAATCCTGCCGGGGGCACACCAGACACAGCGGGCCGGGTCCACCAGGACCCGGCCCGCGGTGCGTCCGGACCGGCCCGCTCCGCCGGGCACCGGGGCACCGGCGGTCAGTCCTGGGACAGCTGCCCGTCGGTGACCACGAGCCGTCGGGTGGTTGCCACCGCGCTCAGCATCCGGCGGTCGTGGGTGACCAGCAGCAGGGTTCCGGTGTAGTCGGCCAGTGCCTGCTCCAGCTGCTCGATGGCCGGCAGGTCCAGGTGGTTGGTCGGCTCGTCGAGCACCAGCACGTTCACGCCACGGGCCTGCAGCAGCGCCAGCCCGGCCCGGGTCCGCTCCCCCGGGGACAGCGTCCGGGCCGGGCGCAGCACGTGCTCGGCGCGCAACCCGAACTTGGCCAGCAGGGTGCGCACCTCGGCGTCGGGCAGCTCGGGCACCTCGGCGCCGAAGGCGACGGCCAGCTGCTCGGGGCCGAGGAACCGGCCCCGGGCCTGGTCCACCTCGCCCAACCGCACCCCGGCACCGAGGCTGGCGCTGCCCTCCTGCACCGGCACCCGGCCCAGCAGGGCGGCCAGCAGGGTGGACTTGCCCGAGCCGTTGGCGCCGGTGATCGCGACCCGGTCCCCCCAGTCGATCTGGAGGTCCACCGGTCCCAGCGTGAAGTCCCCGAGTCGGACGACGGCGCCTCGCAGCGTGGCGACCACCGCGCCGGCCCGCGGCGCGGCGGCGATCTCCATCCGCAGGTCCCACTCCTTGCGTGGCTCCTCCACCACCTCCAGCCGCTCGATCCGGCGTTCGGTCTGCCGGGCCTTGGCTGCCTGCTTCTCCGACGAGGCCCGCTGCGCCGACCGGATGTGCTTGTCGCCGTCGCCAGACTTCTTGATCGAGTCCCGGACGCCCTTGGCCATCCAGTTCTTCTGCATCCGGGCACGCGCCTGCAGGCCGGCCCGGGTGTCGGCGTACTCCTCGAACTCCTCGCGGGCGTGCCGGCGGTCGATCTCCCGCTCGGCCAGGTAGGCCTCGTACCCGCCATCGTGCATCCGGACCAGTTGCTGGGGCAGGTCCAGCTCGACCACCCGGGTCACGGTGCGGGCCAGGAACTCCCGGTCGTGGCTGACCAGCACCACGCCGGCCCCGCCGGAGCCGCGACCCAGGCCGGTGACGAAGGACTCCAGCTGCTCCAGCCCGGCCAGGTCCAGGTCGTTGGTGGGCTCGTCCAGCAGCAGCACGTCGTACCGGGAGAGCAGCAGCGCCGCCAGCCCCACCCGGGCCGCCTGCCCGCCGGACAGCCCCGTCATCGGTGCGTCCGGCACCACCCCGGGGGCCACCGTCGCCACCACCTCGCCGGCCCGGTCCTCCAGGTCGGCGCCGCCGAGGGCCAGCCACCGCTCCAGGGCCTCGGCGTAGTCGTCGTCGGCACCGGGTCCGCCGGCGGACAACGCCTCCAGGGCGTCCTCCATCACGCGCTGGGCCTGCGCCACCCCGGTCCGCCGGGCCAGCGCCGCCAGCACCGTCTCCCCCGGCCGGCGCTCCGGCTCCTGCGGCAGGTAGCCCACGGTCGCTGCCGGCGGGGAGGTGCTGACGCTGCCGGCCTCGGCGGGCAGCAATCCGGCCAGGGTGCGCAGCAGGGTGGACTTGCCCGCGCCGTTCACCCCCACCAGCCCGACGACGTCACCGGGGGCGACGACGAGGTCCAGGTCGGAGAACAGCACGCGGGCCCCGTGCCCGGCGGCCAGACCACGGGCGAGAAGAGTGGCGCTCACGCCCAGGATCGTCCCTGCTCACCCCGGATCACCCGTCGGCGGGCCGGACGGGCCCCTCCGGTGGCCCTGCCCCCGGCGCGGTTCCCTCCGTCGTCGGACCGGCATCGGCCAGCACGTCGTCGGCCATCTCGTCCAGCAGCTCCTCCAGGCTGTCCAGCCCCTCCCCCGGACCTGCGACACCGGCCGGCCCCGCGCGGCGACGCACCAGCCAGGGCTGCAGCTGGTCGTAGCCGCGCACCGCCACCACACGCAGCGGCCGGACCCGGTAGCTCCCGCCCCGGCGCAACCGGCGGGCCAGCTCCTGGTCGACCAGCACCGTGCCCGGGCGGGCCAGCGACGTCAGGCGGCTGGCCAGGTTCACCACCGGTGCGTACACATCGCCCCACCGGGTCAGCACCGGCCCGTACGCGGCGCCGACCCGCAGTGGGGGCCGGTCCGGTGCGGCCCACTCCAGCGGCAAGCGCAGTCCGATCTCCACGGCCTGGGTGGCGGTGGGGCAGGTGAACAGCACGCCGTCCCCGACGGTCTTCACCACCCGGCCGGCGTGCCGGGCCACCAGGTCGGCGGTCAGCCCCTCGAAGTCCTCGACCATGGCCCCGAGCTCCCGCCCGCCCATGCCCCGGCTGCGCAGGGTGTAGCCCACCAGGTCGGCGAAACCGACGGCCAGCTCGCGGGTGTCGGCCGAGGCGCCCGCGTCGGGGGTGACCAGCCGCTCGGCGTTGGCCGCCAGGTGCCGGCGCCACACGTAGGCCTGGACGTCGCGCAGCAGCGGCAGCAGCTGCTCCGCCGCGGCCACCGTGCCGCCGGCATCCACCGGGGCGGTCAGCCGGGCGGCCAGCATGTCGGTCTGCCAGTCGGCCAGCCGGGACAGCGACTGTCCCATCGCCCGGGCCAGCGCGGCCTCGGTGCCGATGTCCACGAAGCCGGAGTCGATGAGCGCCGACAGCGTGCGCAGCGCCTGGATGTCGGCGTCGGTGAAGAACGGGTCGTCGTCGGCGGCGTCGGCGAAGCCCAGCGCCCGCCACAACCGCTGGGTCCGGTCCGGGGGCATGCCGGCCCGCTCGGCCACCTGCAACCGGGTCCACCGCCGCGGGCCGCCCAGCAGCAGCCGGTCCAGCGCCACCCGCGCGTCCTCCGGTCCCTCCACCCCGCCCGGCGGGGTGGGTGCGCCGTCCGTGGCTCAGCCCGTCGGCGGGCGGGCCGGGACCTGCCCGGGCGGGGGCGCGGCACCGGGCGCGGGGGTCCTCCGGGGGGCGGTCACCGGGGCGACCGTAGCCCAGCCGGGAGGACTGGCGGGGCCGGGGTCACCGTGCCCTCGGATGCTCCGGCAGTCGCTCCCGGTGCGGTTGGATGGGCCATGCCGCACCACGGCATCGAACCCGGGAGGCCGCCATCAGCTCGTCCAGCCCCGGTCAGGGATCCGTCAGCCCCGTGCGGGTCGAGGTCCGTGGCCTGACCAAGACCTTCGGCGCGGTGCGCGCGGTGGACGAGCTCAGCTTCACCGTCGAACCCGGGCAGGTCACCGGTTTCCTCGGCCCCAACGGGGCCGGCAAGACCACCACCCTGCGGATGCTGCTGGGGCTGATCGCCCCCGATGCCGGCAGCTCGACCTTCGACGGCACGACCTACGCCGACCTGCCCGACCCGGTCCGCCGGGTCGGAGCGGTCCTGGACACCGCCTTCCACCCGGGCCGTACCGGGCGGGACCACCTGCGCGTCTACTGCCGGGCGGCCGGCCTGCCGGTGGCCCGGGCCGACGAGGTGCTCACCCAGGTCGGACTGGCCACCGCGGGCCGGCGCCGGGCCGGCACCTACTCCCTCGGCATGCGCCAGCGGCTGGGCCTGGCCACCGCGCTGCTGGGTGACCCCGCCGTCCTGGTCCTGGACGAGCCGGCCAACGGTCTGGACCCCGAGGGCATCCAGTGGCTGCGCGGGTTCCTCCGGCACCTGGCCCACCAGCAGGGCCGTACCGTGCTGGTCTCCTCCCACCTGCTGGCCGAGGTGGAGCAGACCGCCGACCGGGTGGTGATCGTGGGCGCGGGCCGGCTGGTCCGCGAGGGCACCCTGGCCGAGCTGCGCTCGGGGGCGGACTCCACCGGTGCGGGCACCGTGCTGGTCCGCAGCCCCGAGTCCACCCGGCTGGCCGCCCTGCTGGCCGAGGGAGCCGGCGCTGCGGCCGGCATCACGGTCGCGGCCACCGGCGCCGACGGGCTGACCGTGAGCGGTCTGACCACCGACGAGATCGGGCACCGGGCGTTCGAGGCCGGCCTGGAACTGCACGAGCTGCGGGCCCACACATCGGGCCTGGAAGAGGTCTACTTCCGACTCACCGCGGGCGCCGAGCAGTACGCCGCGCCCAGCGTGCCGACCGCGAGCGCCGCGTGACCGCCCGGCTGGTCCGCGCCGAGTGGACCAAGCTGCTGTCCACCCGCATGGCGATCTGGATGGTGGTCGCGGCGTGCGCCATGGCCGGCGGGTTCACCGCCCTGTTCACCGGGTTCGCCGGTGGCGGTGGCGGTGGCGGTGGCGGCGGCGGCGGGTTGCCGGCCGTCGGCACCGAGCAGTTCGCCCTGCTGGTCGCCTCCGTGCCGGCCCAGGTGGTGGTGATCAGCCTGGTGCTGGGGATCCTCGGGATGACCCAGGAGTACCGGCACCGCACCGCGACACCCACCTTCCTGGTGTCCCCGCACCGCTGGCGCGTGGTCGTGGCCAAGCTGCTGGCCTACGCGGTCGCCGGGGCGGTGCTGGCGGTCGCCGTCCTGGCGGTGACCGTGCTGGTGGCCTCGGTCTACGCCGGGGCCCGGGGCGCGGCGCCCAGCTGGTCGGGGGAGACCCTGGCGGTGCTGCTGCGCTCGGGCCTGGCCCTGGTGATCTACGCGGTGATCGGCGTGGGCGTGGGCGCACTGGTGCGCAACCAGGTCGCGGCGGCCGCCGGCGGGCTGGTCTACCTGTTCGTCGTCGAGCCCATCGTGCGCGGGATCCCGGCCACCTCGGGGGCCTACCAGTACCTGCCCGGGGGCGCGTTGGAGGCGATGACGGCGTCCTTCCAGGGACCGGATCTGCTCGGCACCTGGCAGGGCGGTCTGCTGCTGCTCGGCTACGGTCTGCTCGCTGCCGCGCTGGGCACCCTCCTGGCCGTACGCCGCGACGTGGTCTGACCAGCGATGCCGGCCGGTGACACCGATCAGCCCCACCCGAGCGGGCCCGCCGCGAACCCAGCGACCACTGCCACACCGCCGAGCACCGACGACGAGACGGGGTCAGCCATGACCGAGACGACGAGGCCCTCCCCGGCGCCTCCCACGGGGATCTCCCCGGGACGACCCGCGGGGCCGGCCACCGGGCCATCCACCGGTGAGATGCGCGCCCTCCGGATGACCGCGCAACGGCTGTCGGGACTGATCGCCGACGGGGACACCGAAGCCGTCCGCACCGCGGTGACCGAGCAGCCCCGGCTGCTGACCACGACGGTCGAGCGGAACGGCCAGGACGGCTGGACGCCGATGCACATCGCCGTGCTGGAGGGCCGCCAGGACCTGGTCGAGCTGCTGGCCGGGGCCGGGGCGGACCTGACGGCCCGCACCGAGCACGGCCGCACACCGCTGCTCACCGCCCTGCAGTTCGCCCCCCAGCTGGTACCCGTGCTGCAGGCGATGGGCGCACCGCTGGACCCCGCCACGGCCGCCTTCACCGGGGATGCCGGGAAGCTGGCCGGCGAGCTCGACGCCGGAGCGCCGCTGACCGACCCGCACAGCGACGTCGCCCTGCTGACCTGGGCCGCCTCCGGTGGTCACCTGGACACCGTGCAGCTGCTGCTGGACCGCGGGGCCGACCCCGACGGCGGGGCCCTGCAGGCCGCCGCGGGCGCCGGCCATGCCGAGGTGGCCCAGGCCCTGCTGGCCGCCGGTGCGGA
The DNA here is from genome assembly GCA_963759905.1 of uncultured Actinomycetota bacterium. Taxonomy (GTDB): domain Bacteria; phylum Actinomycetota; class Actinomycetes; order Mycobacteriales; family Geodermatophilaceae; genus Klenkia. The sequence continues at coordinate 551,746 of CAVXBD010000003.1, read as the reverse complement.
CGTCTCCCGGCGGGACCCCGACACCGGGCGCACCCCGCTGCACGCGGCCGTGGCCGCGGCTCCGGACACGGCCGCCCCGGACGTCGTCCGGCTGCTGCTGGCGGCCGGTGCCGACACCGACGCCACGACCGCCGACGGCGCCAGCGCGCTGGACATCGCGCGGGTGCAGGCGGCCCGGCACCGAGCCACCAGCGACGGCGGGCACACCCTGCACGACGCCCTGGTCGACCTGCTCGAGGAGCACGCCGGCCCGCACTGACCACCACCGGGGTCCCGGGGTGAGCCGGAGCACGTGCGGCGGGTCACCGGGATCCGGGCGGACCCCTCCCGGGGCCGGTAGAGTCTGACACCGGTCCAACGACGTCCACAGACGAAGAAGGCACTCGACCCCGTGTCAAGCGTGAGCTCATCCCGGCCCTCCTCCACCTCCTCCTCCTCCGCGGTGGCGGGATTCGGCACCAACGAGTGGCTGGTCGAGGAGATGTACCAGCAGTACCTCGCCGATCCCGGCAGCGTCGACCAGGCGTGGCACGACTTCTTCGACGACTACCGGCCGGGCAGCCCGATGTCCGCCGGCGAGGACCGGGCCGCCCCCGTCGCCCAGCCGGCCGCCGGTGACGACGCCGACGATCCGGCCGCCGCCGACCCCGACGCCGAGGATTCGGCCACCCGGCCCAGCTCGGCCTCCTCGGCCGACAGCGCCCCGGCCGGCCGGGCCAGGGCCACCGAGCCGGCCGGCACCGCGACGGAGGGCCGCCCCGCCGAGCGGGCCGACCAGCAGGCCGCGGCGGAGCCCTCCGGCGAGGGCACCGGCAGGACCCGGGACACCGAGCCGACCGGCCCGGAGGCCGGGGCCAAGACCCCCGCGAGGACCCCCACGAGGACCCCCACGAAGACCTCTGCCACGAGCCCCGCCAAGGCTTCGGCGACGAGCTCTTCGAAGCCCGCCGCGAAGACCTCCGCCTCGTCGGCGGCCGCCACCGGCGCCCCGGACGGTGACGCGGGCCCCACGACCACCGTGCTGCGCGGCGCCGCCGCCAGCGTGGTGAAGAACATGAACGCGTCGCTGACCGTGCCGACCGCGACCAGCGTGCGCGCGGTGCCGGCCAAGATGCTGGTGGACAACCGCATCGTGATCAACAACCACCTGGCCCGGGCCCGCGGTGGGAAGGTCTCCTTCACCCACCTGATCGGTTACGCGTTGATCCGGGCGCTGGACGACTTCCCGGAGATGAACGCCGCCTTCGCCGAGATCGACGGCAAGCCCACGCTGGTCCAGCCCGAGCACGTCAACTTCGGCCTGGCCATCGACCTGCCCAAGGCCGACGGCACCCGCTCCCTGGTGGTGGCCAACATCAAGCGTGCGGACGGGATGGACTTCGCCGCGTTCTGGGCCGCCTACGAGGACGTCATCCGCCGCGCCCGCGCCGGCAAGCTGACCATGGACGACTTCACCGGCACCACGGTCAGCCTGACCAACCCGGGCACGGTCGGGACCAACCACTCGGTGCCGCGGCTGACCACCGGCCAGGGCACGATCGTCGGGGTCGGCGCGATGGACTACCCGGCCGAGTTCCAGGGGATGAGCCCGGAGACGCTCACCGACCTGGCCGTGGCCAAGACGATCACGCTGACCTCCACCTACGACCACCGGATCATCCAGGGCGCTCAGTCCGGTGACTTCCTGCGCCGGCTGCACGGGCTGCTGCTGGGCGAGAACGGCTTCTACGACGGGATCTTCGCCTCGCTGCGGATCCCCTACGAGCCGGTCCGCTGGGTGCCCGACGTCACCGTCCGGCACGAGGGCCAGATCGACAAGGGCGCCCGGGTCGTCGAGCTGATCGAGTCCTACCGGCGCAACGGCCACCTGATGGCCGACACCGACCCGCTGGAGTTCAAGGTCCGCACCCACCCCGACCTGGACATCACCCAGCACGGGCTGACGTTGTGGGACCTGGACCGGCAGTTCCCGGTGGGCGGGTTCGCCGGCGAGCGGATGATGCCGCTGCGCGACGTGCTGGGGGTGCTGCGCAACTCCTACTGCCGCACGGTCGGCGTGGAGTACATGCACATCACCGACCCCGAGGAGCGCGAGTGGTTGCAGCAGCGCATCGAGGTCAAGCACGACAGCCCGGACCGGGACAAGCAGAAGCACGTCCTGGCCCGGCTGAACGCCGCTGAGGCCTTCGAGACCTTCCTGCAGACCAAGTACGTCGGCCAGAAGCGTTTCTCCCTGGAGGGCGGCGAGTCCGTCATCCCGCTGCTGGACGAGGTGCTGGTCGCCGCCACCGAGTACGAGCTCGACGAGGTCGCCATCGGCATGCCGCACCGCGGCCGGCTCAACGTGCTGGCCAACGTGCTCAACAAGCCCTACTCGAAGATTTTCGGGGAGTTCGAGGGCAACATCGACCCGGGCACCGTGCAGGGCTCCGGGGACGTGAAGTACCACCTGGGCGCCGAGGGCACCTTCCAGCACCCCGGCCGGAACGCCTCGATCAAGGTGTCGCTGACCTCCAACCCCAGCCACCTGGAGGCGGTCAACCCAGTCCTCGAGGGCATCGTGCGGGCCAAGCAGGACATGATCGACAAGGGCGAGAGCGGTTTCACCGTGCTCCCGGTGCTGCTGCACGGGGACAGCGCGTTCGCCGGGCAGGGCGTGGTCGCCGAGACGCTGAACCTCTCCCAGCTGCGCGGCTACCGCACCGGCGGCACGGTGCACGTGGTGGTCAACAACCAGGTCGGGTTCACCACCAGCCCCGCGGCTGCGCGCTCCAGCCTGTACTCCACTGACGTCGCGCGGATGATCGGGGCCCCGGTCTTCCACGTCAACGGCGACGACCCGGAGGCCTGCGTGCGGGTCGCCCGGCTGGCCATGGACTACCGCCAGACCTTCCGTAAGGACGTCGTCATCGACCTGGTCTGCTACCGCCGTCGCGGGCACAACGAGGGCGACGACCCGTCGATGACCCAGCCGCTGATGTACGACATCATCGACCGCAAGCGGTCGGTCCGGAAGCTCTACACCGAGGCGCTGGTCGGCCGGGGCGACATCACGCTGGCCGAGGCCGAGGAAGCGCTCAAGGACTACCGCGGCCAGCTGGAGCGGGCCTTCGCCGAGACGCACGACGCGTTGGACTCCTCCACCCCCGAGCCGGTCATGGACCAGCGGCCCTCGGAGTCGGCGCAGACCGCCATCAGCACCGAGGTGCTCAAGGCGATCGGGGACGCGCACGTCTCGCTGCCCGCCGACTTCACCGTGCACCCCAAGCTGCAGAAGATGCTCGAGCGCCGGGCCGCGATGGTCAGCGAGGGTGGCATCGACTGGGCGATGGGCGAGCTGCTGGCCTTCGGCTCGCTGCTCATGCAGGGCGTGCCGGTGCGGCTGGCCGGGCAGGACTCCCGCCGCGGCACCTTCGTGCAGCGGCACTCGGTGCTCATCGACCGGGAGAACGCCGCCGAGCACACCCCGATCGCCAACCTCACCGAGGACCAGGCGAAGTTCTTCGTCTACGACTCGCTGCTCAGCGAGTACGCCGCGCTGGGCTTCGAGTACGGCTACTCCGTGGCCAACGACAAGGCGCTGGTCCTGTGGGAGGCCCAGTTCGGTGACTTCGTCGACGGCGCGCAGCTGATCATCGACGAGTTCATCTCCTCCGGCGAGGCCAAGTGGGGTCAGCGCTCGGGTGTGGTGCTGCTGCTGCCGCACGGGCTCGAGGGCCAGGGTCCGGACCACTCCAGTGGCCGCCCGGAGCGCTTCCTGCAGCTGTGCGCGGAGAACAACATGACCGTGGCCAACTGCTCCACCCCGGCGAACTACTTCCACCTGCTCCGCCGCCAGGCGCTCTCGGAGACGCACCGCCCGCTGGTGGTGTTTACCCCGAAATCGTTGCTGCGGGCCAAGGCTGCGGTCAGCGCGGTGGCCGACTTCACCGACGAGCGGTTCCGGCCGGTGCTGGCCGACCCGGGTGTCGGCGGGGAGCCGCTGGAGGATGCCGCCGTCCGCCGGGTGCTGCTGTGCAGCGGCAAGGTCAGCTACGACCTGCTGGCCGGCCGGGAGGCCCAGGGCACCGACGACGTCGCGGTGCTGCGGGTCGAGCAGCTCTACCCGTTGCCGGTGAGCGAGCTGACCCAGGCGCTGGACCGCTACCCCAACGCCACCGAGGTGTTCTGGGTGCAGGAGGAGCCGGCCAACATGGGCGCCTGGCAGTTCATGGCGGTCAACCTGCCGGCGGAACTGCCGGCCGGGAAGTCGCTGTCGGTGGTCAGCCGGCGGGCCTCGGCCAGCCCGGCCGTGGGCTCGGCGAAGGTGCACGAGGCCGAGCAGAAGGACCTCGTCACCCGCGCCTTCGCCCAGTAGGGCGCCGGCGTGTACTTCACCGATCGGGGCATCGAGGAGCTGGTCAGCCGCCGGGGGGACGAGGAGGTCTCCCTCGGCTGGCTGGGTGACCAGTTGCAGGCCTTCGTCGACCAGCACCCGGACTTCGAGGTGCCGGTGGAGCGGCTGGCCACCTGGCTGGCCCGCGGGGGCACCGACGACGACGCCGAGGACTAGCGGCTGAGCGCGCCTGCCCCTCGGTGGGGACGCCGGGCCCGACCATGGGGGGCGTGCTCGGTCACTCCCACGCCCTGTCCGGGCTCGCCGTCGGTGCCGCGACGCTGCCGCTCGCCCCGCTGCACGGGACGGTCGCCCAGCTGAGCTGGGTGGCCGCGGTCGGGGGGATGGCGATGCTGCCAGACCTCGACCAGCGCGGGTCGACCATCTCGCGGATGTGGGGTCCGCTGTCCGAGGTGCCCTCGGGCATCGTCGGGCGGCTGTCCGGCGGGCATCGCAAGGGCACCCACGACGCCGTCCTGGCCCCGCTGGCCTTCGGGCTGCTGGCGGCGCTGGCCACCCGGGCCACCTGGTCGTCGCTGCTGCTGCTGGCGCTGGCCATCGGCCTGGCCCTGCGGGCCCTGCACGTGGTGGTGCCCGGCCGCTTCGAGGAAACCGTGGTGGGCAACCTGCTGCTGTCCTGGGGCGGCGCGTGGCTGCTGCTGGCGCACGCCCCCGGGCCGGGCTGGCTGCCCTACGCGGTCGGCCTGGGGGTGGCGGTGCACGTGGCCGGGGACTTCCTCACCTGCGGGGGCGTGCCGGTCCCGCTGGTCTGGCTGGTGCGCCCGCGGGCCACCGTGGCGTTCTCCCCGATGCAGACCGGGGGGTTCACCGAGAAGGTGGTGCTGGTGCCGTCGTTCGTCGTCGCCACGGTGGTGCTGCTGTGGCTCAACACCCCGGCGGCGGGCCTGCTCGGTGGGCTCACCGCCGCCGGGTGACGTCCGGCCGCCCGGATCAGCCCCGCACGACGCCCTCGGCCCTCGCTGCGGCGGCCACCGCGACCGCGACCGCCTCGGCCACCCGGCGGTCCAGGGGTGAGGGCACGATGTAGTCGGCGCGGACGTCGTCGCCCACCACGTCGGCGATGGCGGTGGCCGCGGCCAGCTTCATGCCCTCGGTGATCCCGGTGGCCCCGGCGTCGATCGCCCCGCGGAAGACACCGGGGAAGGCCAGCACGTTGTTGATCTGGTTGGGCAGGTCGCTGCGGCCGGTGGCGACGACGGCGGCGTAGCGCGCGGCCATCTCCGGGTCCACCTCGGGAATCGGGTTGGCCAGGGAGAACACGATGCACCCCGGTGCCATCGCTGCGATCGCCGACTCCGGCACCGACCCGCCGGACAGGCCCAGGTAGACGTCGGCACCCACCAGCGCCTCGGCCATCGTCCCGGACCGGCCGGCGGGGTTGGTGTGCTGCACCAGCCACTGCTTGGTCTCGGTCAACCCCTCGCGGCCCGCGTGCAGCAGTCCGGTGCTGTCGGCCACCGCGATCTCCCCGATCCCCGCCTCCAGCAGGATCTTCACGCAGGCCACCCCGGCGGCGCCGGCCCCGGAGACCACCACCCGCAGGTCCGACAGCGGGCGCCCCACGACCCGGGCGGCGTTGCGCAGCGCGGCCAGCACCACGATCGCGGTGCCGTGCTGGTCGTCGTGCATCACCGGGATGTCCAGCTGCTCGCGCAGCCGGGACTCCACCTCGAAGCAGCGGGGCGCGCTGATGTCCTCCAGGTTGATCCCGCCGAAGGAGGGGGCGATGGCCAGCACGGCCGCCACGATCTCGTCGACGTCGGTCGTGGACAGCACGATCGGGACCGAGTCCAGACCGCCGAACTCGCGGAACAGGCAGGCCTTGCCCTCCATCACCGGCAGCGCGGCGGCCGGTCCGATGTCCCCCAGCCCCAGCACCGCGGTGCCGTCGGAGACCACCGCGACCACCCGGTGGGCCCAGGTGAAGCGCCGGGCGAGCTCGGGCTCGGCGGCGATGGCGCTGGACACCCGGGCCACGCCGGGGGTGTAGGTCAGGGCCAGGTCGGCGATCGTGGTGATCCCGCGGTTGGCCCGGACGGAGAGCTTGCCGCCCTCGTGCACCGCGAACGCGGGGTCGGCCGCGAAGCGGTCCTGCGAGCTGTCGGACGTGCCGGTGCCACTCTGCGCTGAGCCCATGGACCCGGGAGCGTAGAGCAGGTCCGACACCGGTCACCCGGCGTCGGGTCGGCCGGGCAACCGGCCGGGTCGCGGGGAGAGCCGGGCCAGCACGCGGCCGACCACCACGGCCGTGCCGAACGCCCGGCTGTCATCGGTGACCACGGGGTTGTCCCCCTGCACCCAGTGCCCGCCGGGGACGACGCGGACCACCCGCTTGACCACCAGCAGCTCGGGCCGCGCCGGGAACCGGGCCAGCACCACCGCGCCCACCGGGGTTCCCGTCGGGTCGGCCACCCGGCGGACCAGCAACCGGTCACCGTGCCGCACGGTGGGCGCCATCGACGGGCCGGTCACCCGGGCCAGCACCCAGCGCGAGGCCAACCCCGGGACGTCACCCGGGGGTCCTCCGCTCGACATGTCGGCTGTGATCACCGCGGGTAGGGTCGCATCCGATTCATCCCCACGAGCACCGGAGGGACACCCATGCGTCTTTTCAGCATGTTCTCCGCCGTGGAGGCCACCGCACACTGCGACCTCCCCTGCGGCGTCTACGACCCGGCTCAGGCCCGCATCGAGGCCGAGAGCATCAAGGGCATCCAGGAGAAGTACCAGGCCAGCGACGACGAGGTCTTCAGGGCCCGCGCCGTGCTGATCAAGGAGCAGCGCTCCGAGCTGGTCAAGCACCACCTGTGGGTGCTGTGGACCGACTACTTCAAGCCACCGCACTTCGAGAAGTACCCGCAGCTGCACGAGCTGTTCAACAAGGCCACCAAGCAGGCCGGCGCCTCGGGCACCAAGGCCAGCATGGACCCGGCCGAGGGGCAGAAGCTGCTGGACCAGATCGCCGAGATCGACAAGATCTTCTGGGAGACGAAGGCCGCGGCCTGACCGTCCTCCCCCGCAGGTCTGCACCACCCGCCGATGCCGGGTCGCCCACCGGGTGGCCCGGCATCGAGGTCTCCCCGGACCCGCCGGTCCGATGCCCCCCGCCCCGTCTCGTTGCGCCCTCAGACCCAGGTGGTCCCGCTGACCGTGCACTCCTCCCCCGCCGAGTCCCCGCCCGCCGCCGGGTCCCCACGCCTGAGCCTGCGGGCGCTGCTGGACCGCGTCGAGGCTGCCGCCCCGGTCGACGCGGTCACCGTCGTGGCCGCCGAGCTCTCGGCCACGGTGGCCGCGCGCGCCGTGTCGTTCCTGATCGCCGACTTCTCCGGCCACGCCCTGGTCCGGCTGGGCACCGTCACGCCGTGGGGCCCCGCGACCCAGACCAGCGCCACCCAGACCAGCGCCACCCGGACCAGCTCCACCCGGACCAGTGCCACCGAGAGCGCGGACACCGTGCCGCTGGAGGGCACCGTGCACGGCGAGGTGCTGCGCACCCAGCAGGTTTCGGTCACCGACACCGGTGACGGTTGCTGCGTGGTGGTCCCGGTGACCGACCGCGGGGACGCCCTGGGGGTGCTGGAGCTGCTGCTGCCGGGCACACCGGGGCCGGACGTCCTCGACGACGTGGCCGCTGCCGGGCATGCGCTGGCCTACGTGCTGATCGCCAACCGCCGGCACACCGACCTGTTCGAGTGGGGACAGCGGACCACGCCGTTCTCGCTGGCCGCGGAGATCCAGCGCCGGCTGCTGCCGGCCTCCTTCACCTGCGAGGCCGGTCAGTTCACCGTCGCGGGCTGGCTGGAGCCAGCCGCCACGGTCGGCGGCGACACCTTCGACTGGTCGCTGGACCGGCACAGCCTGCAGGTGTCCATCACCGATGCGGTGGGGCACGACGTCGCGGCCGCCCTGCTCGCCACCTTGCTGGTGGGCAGCCTGCGCAACGAACGCCGGCGGGGTGCGGGGCTGGCCGAGCAGGTCAGGGCGGCGAACGACGCGCTCGCCACGCACGCCGCGCCCGGCCAGTTCGTCACCGGCCAGGTGCTCCGGATCGACCTGACCAGCGGGGCCGCCCAGCTGGTCAATGCCGGGCACCCCGCCCCGCTGCGGCTGCGCGAGGGGCGGGTGGAGGAGGTCGAGCTCGAAGTCGACCTGCCCTTCGGCGTCGAGGCCGGCACGGAGTTCCGGCTGCAGTCCTTCGAGCTGCGCCCCGGTGACCGGCTGGTCCTGCTCACCGACGGGATGCTGGAACGCAGCGCCTCCGCGCTGGACGTGGTCACCGCGCTGGCCGCCACCACCGGCCAGCACCCCCGGCAGGTGGTCCACGCGCTGGGGTCCGCCGTCGTCCGGGCCACCGGTGACGGCCTGACCGACGACGCCACCATCGTCTGCCTGGACTGGTACGGGGGCCGGCTGCGCCCACGGGTCAGCGACGGCGGCGCCAGCGCCGAGTACGCCTCGGCATGACCGCGCGACCGTCGGTGGCGGCACCCCGACCGTGCCGGCCCCGGTAACCTCGGATCCCGATGCGCATCGACCGGGCCGGTTGGCCCTTCATCACCGTGCCGCTGGCACCTGCCCTCGCCCTGGGGGTGCTGGGCCGGCTCACCGGCCGGCGCGCCGCGAGCCGGGCAGGCTGGCCGCTGCTCGGCCTGTCGGCCTACATGGCGCTGTTCTTCCGCGACCCGCAACGACGCTGCGACACCAGCCCGGTGGCCGCCGAGGACGTGCTGGCGCCCGCCGACGGCGTGGTGATGGTCGCCGGACCGGCGCAGGACGGGGTGGCCCCCGAACCGGCACCCGAGGGTGGCTGGCAACAGGTGAGCATCTTCCTGTCCGTCGTGGACGTGCACGTCAACCGGTCCCCCTACCGCGGCACCGTCACCCAGAGCAGCTACACCCCCGGCAGCTTCCTGGCCGCCTACCGGGCCGAGAGCGCCCACCGCAACGAACGCACCGAGATCTGGCTGGCCGACGGCGACCGCACCGTGGTCTTCCGGCAGCTCGTCGGGGTCCTGGCGCGCCGGATCGTCACCCGGACCGGGGTCGGGCAGCAGCTGGCCACCGGCGAGCGGATGGGGTTGATGAAGTTCGGCTCGCGGATGGACGTCTTCCTGCCCGTCGCTGCCACGCTCACCGTGGGCACCGGGGACCGGGTCCGCGGCGGGGAGACGGTCATCGCCCGCTGGGACGGTGCCGCCGCGACCCCCGACCTCCGACCTCCGGGGTTCAGACCGTGACCCGCCGGGCCACGACCGTCGAGTTCGTCCGCGCCTCGGCCCGGGGTGGCCGGACGCGGGCCCGGTCGTGGTTGCCCAGCCTGTTCACGCTGGGCAACATGCTGTGCGGGTTCGCCGCGATCCTGGTGTCCTTCCGCGGCAGCTACGGCCTGGCCTGCGTGCTGATCGGGGCCTCGGTGGTGCTGGACATCGCCGACGGCGCGGTGGCCCGGCTGGTCGGCGCCGTGTCCCCGTTCGGCCTGCAGTTCGACTCCCTGGCCGACCTGGTCTCCTTCGGCCTGGCCCCCTCGCTGCTGGCCTTCGCGCTGTTCTCCGACGGCCGCGACGGCTTCGACCCGCTGGGCTGGATCGCCTGCTTCCTGTGGGTGGCGTGCGCGGCCATCCGGCTGGCCCGGTTCAACACCACCGTCGACCCCACCGCCGACAAGCGCTTCTTCATCGGCCTGCCCAGCCCCGGTGCGGCCGGGGTGGTGATGGCCAGCGTGTTCGCGTTCGGTGATCTGATGCAGGGCCGGGACCGGCTGTGGGTGCTGCTGGTCGTCGTCGTCCCGGGACTGCTGATGATTTCCACCATCCGCTGGCGGTCCTTCCGCTCGCTGGTCAGCCCGAAGTCCGGCCGGCCCTACGGCCTGGTGGCCGCCGGGGTGCTGGTGCTGGTCGGGCTGCTCACCGTCCCCGTCCTCACCTTCCTGCTGGTGGCCTACGCCTACCTGTTCTCCCCGCTGCTGGTGCCGGTGTTCTCCCCGCTGGCCCGGCTGGTCCCGGCCCGGGTGAAGGAGATGCTGTCGTGACCGTCCGCCCGGTCGAGCCCGGCGACGTCGACGTCGTCGTAGTGCTGGTGCGCGAGCTCGCCGACTACGAGCGCAGCCTGCCCGAGGCGCGGATGACCGCCGGGCAGCTGCACGAGGCGCTGTTCGGGGCGCGGCCGGCGCTGTTCGGTCATGTCGCACTGGACGACGGCGGGGACGTCGTGGGCTTCGCGCTGTGGTTCCTGTCCTTCTCCACCTGGCGCGGCACGCACGGGATCTACCTGGAGGACCTCTACGTCTCTCCCGGGCACCGCGGCACCGGGCTGGGCCGGGAGCTGCTGCGCACCCTGGCCGAGGAGTGCGTGCGGCGCGGGTACGCCCGGCTGGAATGGTCCGTGCTGGACTGGAACACCCCGGCCGTGGAGTTCTACCGCGCCGCGGGCGCCCGCCCGCAGGACGGCTGGTCGGTGTTCCGGCTGACCGACTCCCCCGATCACCCCGCGCTGGCGGACTTCGCCCGGAAGAGGACCTGATGAGCGAGCGCACGCAGTCCGAGTGCTGGCTGACCGACATGGACGGGGTGCTGGTCCACGAGGGCCAGGCGCTGCCCGGGGCGGCGGACTTCCTGGGGCGGCTGGTGGACCGCGGCCGCCGCTTCCTGGTGCTCACCAACAACTCGATCTTCACCCCGCGGGACCTGGCGGCGCGGTTGCACCGCTCCGGGCTGGACGTGCCCGAGGAAGCCATCTGGACCTCCGCGCTGGCCACCGCGGACTTCCTGGCCGCCCAGCTGCCGGCGGGGTCGGCGTTCGTCGTCGGGGAGGCCGGGCTCACCACCGCCCTGCACGAGGTCGGGTACACCCTCACCGACACCGACCCGGACTACGTGGTGCTCGGGGAGACCCGTACCTACAGCTTCGAGGCCATCACCCGGGCGATCCGGCTGGTGGAGGGCGGGGCGCGGTTCATCGCCACCAACCCCGACGCCACCGGCCCCTCCCCGGAGGGATCGCTGCCGGCCACCGGCGCCGTCGCCGCGCTGATCACCAAGGCCACCGGGGCCGAGCCCTACTTCGTCGGCAAGCCCAACCCGATGATGTTCCGCAGTGCGCTGAACCGGATCGACGGCCATTCGGAGTCCACCACGATGGTGGGCGACCGGATGGACACCGACATCGTGGCCGGCATCGAGGCGGGCCTGGAGACGGTGCTGGTGCTGACCGGGTCCACCCGGGCTGCCGACGTGGCCCGGTTCCCCTTCCGGCCCAGCCGGGTGCTGGACTCGATCGCCGATGCGATCGAGCTGATCTGAGCACCACGCCCGGTCGGAACAGCTACCGCTCGCTGTAGGCCAGCCGCGCCTCGGGGGTGGCCAGGAACCACAGCACCCCGGCCACGCACAGCAGCACCGGGACCCCCAGCAGGGGCAGGCCCGCCTGGAAGGCGGTCACGTAGCCGGACAGGCCCAGCAGCAGCTGCAGGACCACCACCGGGCCCCGCGCCCACGGCGAGACCCGCCACAACCCGACCGCACCCGCACCCAGTACAGCGGCACCGAGAAGCGTGTAGGCCACCTCGGCCAGGGCCCGGCCGAGGCTGTCGGGGGTGCTGGTCACCGTCAGCACCAGCAGCACGCCTGCGACGACCGCCAGCGCAGCTGCCTCCAGGCCCACCAGCAGGGCGGCCTGCCGGACCGCCCGCGGGGAGTCCGCCGGGTTCCGCACCGGGCGCGGCGCGGACTCCCGCGCGGCACCGCCCAGCAGCCGGTCCACCCGGCGGCGGGGCCGGGGAGCGGGACCGTCCGCCTGGCCTGACACCTCGCCGAGGTTACGCGGGGCGCTGCCCGGTGGGATGGCGCTGACTACTGTCCAGGGCATGCGTGCGCTCCTGGTGGTCAATCCGGCGGCCACGACCACCACCGCGAAGGTCCGGGACGTCCTGGTCCGGGCGCTGTCGACCGATCTGAAGGTGGAGGTCGCCGAGACCACCCACCGGGGGCACGCCCACGAACTGGGCGCGCAGGCCACCGCAGACGGGGTGGACGTCGTGGTCACCCTGGGCGGGGACGGCACCGTGAACGAGACCGTGAACGGGATGCTGGCCGAGGGCCCGGGCGAGCGGGTGCCCACCCTGGCCGTCGTGCCGGGCGGCTCGACCAACGTCTTCGCCCGGGCCCTGGGCCGGTCCCGGGACCCGGTGGAGGCGATCGCGGAGATCCTGGACTCGCTGCGGGCGGGTCGTACCCGGCAGGTCTCGTTGGGCACCGCCAGTGCGCAGCAGGTCGACGGGGCCGGGGACCTGAGCTGGACCGCGCCCCGCTGGTTCGTCTTCGCCGCCGGGTTGGGCTTCGACGCCGACGTGATCGCCCGGGTGGAGGCGCAGCGTTCCCGCGGCCGCCGCTCCACCGGATCGCTGTACGTGCGCGCCGGCGTCCGGGCGTTCCTGCTCGGCCGGGACCGGCGGCGTCCGGCGATGACCCTGCACGTCCCCGGCCAGCCGCCCACCGAGGGGCTCTTCCTGTGCCTGGTGTCCAACGTCAGCCCGTGGACCTACCTGGGCGACGCCCCGCTGAACCCGACCCCGCAGGCCTCGTTCGACACCGGCCTGGACGTCTTCGCGCTGGGCCGGCTGGGCACGCTGCGGATGCTGCACCACGTGCGGCAGACCATGGCCAGCGACCCCGACCCCCGCGGCCGCAGCGTGCACCGCTGGCACGACCTGCCCGACCTCGCCGTGACGTCGGCCCGGCCGCAGGAGTGGCAGCTGGACGGGGACCACCTGGGCCTGGCCACCGGTTTGCGGGTGCGCAACGTGGCGCGCGCCCTGTCGGTCGTCCTCTGACCGCATGTCGCGCCGAGTGAGGACGTAGCGGTCGAGGCGCACCGTCGACGGGTGCGTCAGACCCACCCGGTGGACCCTTGCGGTGGCGCACCTGCTAGGCCCGTGGTGAGGTTGCTCATACGAGGGGTGGCGCAGGCCTGCAATCGCTTGACAGCCACTCAGCGCGTGAAACGATCGACCCCGAACGCAACCCGCTGGTAACACCAGCGTGCGGGTGCTGGCCGACGTCGAACAGACGGCGTCGGGCCTCCACACCGGATCCCTCCGGTACCGGGGCCGACCACACCGCCGACGACACCGAGGAGCACCGACATGGACTGGCGCCACCGCGCCCTCTGCCGGGACGAAGACCCCGAGCTCTTCTTCCCGATCGGGACGACGGGCCCTGCGGTCACCCAGATCGAGCAGGCCAAGGCCGTGTGCCAGCGCTGCCCGGTCGTTCAGTCCTGCCTGGAGTGGGCACTGGCTTCGGGTCAGGATTCCGGCGTCTGGGGCGGCCTGTCCGAGGACGAGCGCCGCGCGCTCAAGCGGCGCACCGCCCGCGCTCGGGTCCGCACCGCCTGACCCGCGGCAGCTCGAACCGCAGCAGCTCGAACCGCAGTACCCGTCACCGCAGCATCACGGGCTGACGAGGCCGGTCCCGGAGGAACCTCCCGGGACCGGCCTCTCGGCGTTGCGCACCGGTCACTCGTCATCGCCCCGTGCCAGCGCCTCGCGCCATCGCCCCCGCGCCGTCATGCGGCGGCTCAGCGCCGGACCCGGCCGGCCCCGGGCAGCGTCAGCACCGCCACGGTGCCGGGCCCGGCGTCCGGGACCCGGATCTCCAGGGACCCGTGCAGTTCGCTGGTCACCAGGGTGCGCACGATCTGCAGCCCCAACCCCTTGCTGGCCGCGAGGTCGAACCCGGGCGGCAGCCCCCGGCCGTCGTCGGCGATCCGGACCGTGAGGTCGTGCCCGTCCCGCTCGGCGGTGAGCTCGATCGTGCCTCGCTCCCCGTCGCCGAAGGCGTGCTCGGCGGCGTTGTGCAGCAGCTCGGTCACCGCCATCACCAGCGGGGTGGCCGCCGCGGCGGGGAGCTCGCCGAACCGGCCGACCCGGGCGATCCGCGCCGCGGGGCCCACCGACGCGACGTCACCCAGCATGGGCAGCACCTGGTCGAGCACGTCGTCGACGTCCACCACGTCCTCCCGGCTGCCGGCCAGGGTGTCGTGCACGACGGCGATCGAGGCCACCCGGCGGACGGATTCCTCCAGCGCCTCGCGCGCCGCCGGCTCGGACACCCGGCGGGCCTGCAGCCGCAGCAACGCGGCCACGGTCTGCAGGTTGTTCTTCACCCGGTGGTGGATCTCCCGGATGGTGGCGTCCTTGGTCATCAGCGCCCGGTCCCGCCGGCGGACGTCGGTGACGTCGCGGACCAGGACCAGCGCGCCGGCCTCGCCCCCCGGCGCCTGCAGCGGTAGCGCTCGGACCAGCAGGGTGGCCGCCTCGCCCTCGACGTCCATCGGGTCGGGGAACCGCCCGGCGACGGCTGCGGTGATGCCCGCCGCGGCCGCCTCGCCGGCCACCCGGTCGGTGGCCGCGTGCCGGGTCAGCTCGGACAGCTGCACCCCCACCACGTCCCCGGTCAGCCCCATCCGGCGGTAGGCCGACAGCGCGTTGGGACTGGCGTAGACCGCCCGCCCGGCCCCGTCCAGGCGGACCAGGCCGTCGCCCACCCGAGGGCTCATCTCGGCGTCCTCCAGCATCCGCGGCGGGAACGTGCCGGCGGCGACCATCTGGCAGAGCTCGGCGGCGATGTCGAGGTAGGTCAGTTCCAGCGGCGACGGCGACCGCGTGGCCGACAGCCGGGTGTCCCGGGCCAGCACGGCCACCACGGCCCCCTCGTGCCGGACCGGCATGACCTCGCGCCGCCGCGGCGCCGATCCCTTGCCGTCGGGCTGCTCGGTGACCGGCCGGCCGGCCCGGTGTACCTGGACGAAGGACTCGGCGTCCACCCCGGTGACCTCGACCCCGATGAGGTCCTCGGGCTGGCTGGTGGGCGCGGTCAGCGGGCGGACCTGGGCCACGCACCACCAGGCCCCGCTGGCCAGCGGGACCCACAGGGTCAGGTCGGCGAAGGACAGGTCGGCCAGCAGCTGCCAGTCGGCCACCAACCGCCGGGCGTGGTCGACCTGGGACGGGCTGCGCGCCGCACCGCGGGCCAGCCGGTCGGAGAGACTGCTGGGGCTGGTCATGGTGGGCCGAGCCTAGGGGCCGACGTCGTGCAGGCGGACGCGCCCCCGGGTGCTCCCCGGCCCCCGGGGCGGTGCGGCGGTCAGCTCTGC
This sequence comes from uncultured Actinomycetota bacterium, assembly GCA_963759905.1. Lineage (GTDB taxonomy): Bacteria > Actinomycetota > Actinomycetes > Mycobacteriales > Geodermatophilaceae > Klenkia. Next base: position 536,199 of record CAVXBD010000003.1, on the reverse strand, counting down.
ACGGTGGCGATGAGATCGCCCTCCTGGAGCACCTCACCCTCCACGACGTGCAGCTCTGCGACGGTGCCGGCCCGCTCGGTGAGCACCGGGATCTCCATCTTCATCGACTCGAGGATGACCAGCGTGTCGCCGGCGGCCACCTCGGCACCCGGGGCCACCAGCACCTTCCAGACGCTGGAGACCATCTCGGCGTGGATCTCCTCGACCGCCACCGGTCCTCCTGACTGCAGGTCATCCCCGCCGCTGCTGCGCCGGTGGGCACATCCAACCACCCGCGCGGGCGGGCCCGACGGCTCCCGCGGCCTCAGCCCCCGGCGAGCCGGTGCAGCACCGCGCACACGTCCGCCCCGTCGTGCGGGACCCCGGTCTCGGGCAGCCCGGTGAGCACCTCGGCTGCGCGGCGGGCCGCGGTCGCGGTATCCGGTCCGGTGGCGCTGACCGTGGCCAGCAGGGCGTCGTACCAACCGTCCAGCCGGTCACCCGGGTCGAACCCGGTCACCGCCACGACCTCGACGTCCAGCGCGCCCGCCATGTCGGGCAACCATCCGGTGACCCGGCCGGCGGTGCCGGGCGGGAGATCCGCGCGCAGCTGCACCGCCACGGCCGGCCGCGCCCGGGTGCCGGTGGTGGGTACAGGTTCGAGCCGACCCGACGCGCAGCGCAGCGCGAGATCGACGGCGTCCACGCCGTGGGCCCGCTCCAGCACCGCGACGTCCAGGCTGAACCCGGCCGCGACCTCGGCCAGCGAGCCGTCCGGGTCGATCCCGACGGTGACCAGTCCCCGCCAGCCCAGCTCCGGCAGCCGCCGGGCGGCCGCCGGCAGGGCGAGCCGCTCCCCGGTGGTCCAGGAGACCCGGGCGATCCCCGCGGCCCGGTCCCGCCGGACGGGGGTCACGTGGTGCAGCCCTGCGGCGGTCACGACGGCCAGGAAACCGTGCTCGCTGGTGGGTTCCACCCCGTCCCCGCCCAGCCGGTCCAGCACCGCGGCGGCCGGGCCCACCCAGGTGAGGCCGGCCGCCTGCACGGCACTGGCGAGCTCGGCGTTACCGGCCAGCGCGGGCGGGACCGGCAGCACCGCGGACACCCCGCTGCGGCGCGCGGCCTCCACCAGCCGGGGCACCGACAGGTAGGACTCGGCTGCCGGCGCGGGGCCTAGCCAGACGGCGTCGTCGGCCATCCGCACGTGCCGGGCGCTGCGCTCGGGCGTGGAGTGCACCGCCACCGTCTTGACCCCGCGACGAGCACATGCCCCGATGACGGCGCACGCCATCGGCCCCCGTCCGGCCACCAGCACGCTGTCGATGCCGGTCCCTCCCGTGTCCGCCACTGGGTTCTCTCCCTGCCTGCTGTGCCTGATCCGGTGGCCTGGTCCGTTGCCCTGGTCCGGTGCCCTGGTCCGGTGGCCTGGTGCCATCCGGCGCGATCCTCCGGCCGTATGCGCAGTCTCCTGCCCACGGCCGGGCGAACGCACGCCCCCTCCGGGCGAGAGGTCCGGTACGGGGCGGGACCGGTCCTGGCGGTGGCGGGCGGCGCTCGGGCTACCGGTCGTGAGACCCTGGAACGTCAGCTCGGTGGGTCCGGCAGTGACGGCGGCCTCCGTCGACCATGTCCGGCGCCCCACCGGCGCAGGTCAGCAGCAGCACCCCCGACAGCGATCGAGAGAGGAGGGCAGCGATGTCCAAGCGTGGACGCAAGCGGCGCGCCCGCAAGAAGAGCGGCGCCAACCACGGCAAGCGGCCCAACGCCTGACGGCGCGCCCCGGTCACCGCACCCGCTGCGGCCCGGGACCGCTCCTCCAGGAGACGCACGAGGCCGGGACGACATCGTCGTCCCGGCCTCGTGCATCTGTGCCGGCCGCCGTCCGCAGGGAGCCGGTGGCGCGTCAGCGCTCGGTGCTGCGCTCCGCGGTGACGCGCTCGACGGTGACCGAGGTGCCGTCCTCCTCGAAGGACACCGTCGTCAGCTGCATCTTGATCCGGTCCTTCAGTCCCAGCGGGGTCGGGTCCCCACCGCACCGCCGGCGGACCAGCGCCTTGAACTCCTGCTCGATGCCGAACTCGCGCAGGCACGGTGAACAGTCCTCGAGGTGCTCGGCGATCACCGCCCGGCGCGCGTCGTCGGTCTCGTGGTCGAGGAACTCGAACACGTGCGACAGCACGTCCTCGCAGCTGGTGATCTCGGGGTGGTCGCCCTCGGCCATCACGCGCTCCCCTCCTCGGCCGCCCCGGCGCGGGCGAACCCGCGCTCCCGGGCGTAGTCCGCGAGCAGCTTCTGCAGCCCCCGACGGCCCCGGTGCAGGCGGGACATCACCGTGCCGATGGGCGTGCCCATGATCTCGGCGATCTCCTTGTAGGCGAAGCCCTCGACGTCGGCCAGGTAGACGGCCAGCCGGAAGTCCTCGGGCAGCTGCTGCAGGGCGTCCTTGATGTCGGAGTCGGGCAGGTGGTCCAGCGCCTCGATCTCGGCCGACCGCAGACCGCTGGAGCTGTGCTGCTCGGCGGCGAACAGCTGCCAGTCCTGCACCTGGTCGGTGGGGTACTGCTGCGGCTGCCGCTGCTTCTTGCGGTAGTTGTTGATGTAGGTGTTGGTCAGGATCCGGTAGAGCCAGGCCTTGAGGTTGGTGCCCTCGGCGAACTGGTGGAACGCGGAGTAGGCCTTGACGAAGGTCTCCTGCACCAGGTCCTCGGCGTCGGCCGGGTTCCGGGTCATCCGCAGCGCCGCCGGGTACAGCTGGTCCAGGAACGGCAGCGCGTCGCGCTCGAACCGGGCATCCCGCTGCGCGCGGGTCTCGGCCTGCTCGCTGCGGCTGCCGTCGGCGCGGGCCTCGGGCGTCTCGGCCACCGTGGGGGCCTCCGGGGCCTGGGCCCCGCTGCCGTCCCGGGTCTCGTCCCTGGTCTCGTCGCTGGTCTCGTCGGGCACCGACCGTCCTCTCTGCGGCGCCCGCAGACGGGACACCACGTCGGTCGATCCTAGCCGGGCAGGCACCGGGCGGCCGGGTGGGTGACGGGTGACCACGACGTCCGAGGACGCTGCGGACCGTCGGGCCCGGGCCGGTGCGGAGGAGCTGGTCACGGTTGGTGCAAGCGCGACCCCGGTGCCGGCATTCCCACCGGGCGCGGGCCCGCGCACCGGTGCGGGCGGGCACGCGCACCGCTGCCTAGGCTGCCCGGCATGGCGGCGACCCCCGCGGTGCGGGTGCTGGAGAAGGCCCGGGCGGCCTTCGTGCTGCACAGCTACGACCCCGACGACCACGCGGCCGGGCAGGGGTTCGGTGACGCCGCCGTGGCCGCACTGGGCACGGACCCCGCCCGTGTGTTCAAGACGCTGGTGACCCGGGTGGACGGCGCCCTCACCGTGGCCGTCGTCCCGGTCGCCGCCCAGCTGGACCTCAAGGCGATGGCCGCGGCCATGGGCAGGCGGAAGGCGGTGATGGCCGACCCGGCCGATGCCGAGCGCAGCAGCGGTTACGTCCGGGGTGGGATCAGCCCGCTGGGCCAGCGTCGCGCCCTGCCCACGGTGCTGGACTCATCGGCGCTGGACTTCGGCACCGTCCTGGTCAGCGGTGGGCGCCGCGGCCTGCAGGTGGAGCTGGCCCCGGGCGATCTGGTCGCCCTGACCCGGGCCCGCACCGCAGCGATCGGCCGCTGAGCGTCAGCCGTAGGGGGTGAGCAGCTGGTCCACCGGGGCGAAGTCGTCGGTGAGCACCGGGGCGTCGCCGGTGAACTCCACCAGCGGGGCGCCCTCCAGCAGCTGCCAGGCCGATCCCCGGTCGGCCAGTGCGGCCTGGATCCCGTCGGTGGGCAGCGGTCGCCGGGAGGCCACCACCACCACGTTGCCGCCGTCCGCTCCGGCCAGCACCGGGGCCGGGGCCAGCAGCGCCACGTGCGGGAAGACCGCCCGCAGCGTGGCCAGCTCGGCGCGAACGAAGTCCAGCGGGGGCCGGTCGATGAGGTTGGCGGCGTAGACGCCGTCGTCGGCGAGTGACCGGTCGACCAGCCCGAGCGCCTCGGTGGTGGTCAGCTGCCAGGGCACCGACAACCCGCCGAAGGCATCCCCCACCACCAGGTCCCGGCGGCCGGGCGCCTGGTCCTGCAGGGCGACCCGGGCGTCGCCCACCCGCACCTGCAGGTCCGCCGAGAGCTGCAGCCCCAGCTCCTGCCGGTCCAGGGCCACCACCCCCGGATCCACCTCGACGACGACGTTCCGCGTTCCCGGTCGAACCTGCGCCAGGTAGTGCGGCACGGTCAGGCCACCGCCGCCCAGGTGCAGGGCGTCCATCGGCTGCCCGGGCGGGGCGAGGGCGTCGGTGACCGCGGCGATCGCCCGGACGTAGGCGAACTCGAGATGGGTGGGGTCGTCCAGGTCGACGTAGGAGTGCCGCAAGGTGTCCAGCACCAGGGTCCGCCCACCCTCCCGCGCCGGATCGGCGACCACCCGTGCGCAGTGGTAGGTGGTCTCGCGCTGGCACGGGTCCGGCGCCACCACGGCTGCCCCGGTGCCGACCAGGGTGAGCACCAGCAGCGCCCCGGGCACCTGCCCGGCCACGGCCGGTACCTGCCGGCGCAGCAGCAGCCACAGCGCCAGCCCGGCGACGACCACGACCAGCCCGGTGGCCACCAGGATCACGCTGGTGGGCAGGACGGCAACCAGCACGAAGCCGGTGCCGAAGGTGGCGGCGATGGCGCCCAGGGTGCCGATGCCCGAGAGCCTGCCGACCACCGAGCCGGTCTCGGCCAGGCTGCCCAGCTGCAACGCCACCACCATCGGCGGCACCGCCGACAGCAGCGCGGCCGGCACCACCACGGCCGCCGCGGCCAGCAGCAGCACGTTGCCGGCCGCCGCTCCGGTCAGCGCGGCACCGGCGAAGCGGACCACCGGCAGCACGGCCACGATCAGCGCACCGCCGGTGACCAGCAGCGGGGCGATCAGCCGGCGCGGATCCCCCCGGTCGGCGGCCCGGCCACCGGCCCAGGCGCCCAGGGCGATGGCCGCCAGGGCGAAGCCGATGACCGCGGTGTTGGTCTGCAGGGTGATCCCGACGTAGGGCGCGATCAGCCGCAACCCGGTGATCTCCAGGACCAGCACCGCACCCGAGGCCAGGAAGGTGACGCCGGCCGCGACCGGGCCCGGCAGCGACCGGGAGCCCGGGGCGAAGGGGTCGGGCTGGATGGGGGCGGGCGGCGACGGTTCAGCGGCGCTCAGCGGGTCACCTCGGTGGCAGGGCGGGCGGGTGCGGCCGGCTCGGGGGCGGTCAGAACAGCGCGGGCTGGTCGGCCGGCTCGCCGACCGTCTCCACGCGCTCGGTCAGCTGCGGCCCGGCGTTGGCCACGTTCCCCACCGCCGCCCCCACCGGCCGGAGCTCCAGGCCCTCGACCAGTTCGGGCGGGGTGGGCGCGGCCAGCGTGGCCACGTCGGTACGGGCCAGGTCCAACCAGTCCGCCCAGCGGTCCCGGGGGAGCACCAGCGGCATCCGCTCGTGGATCTCCGTCAGCGCCCCGACCGCCGGCGCGGTGACCACCGTGCACGAGTACAACCGCTCTGCGCCCTGGCCCCACACCTCCCAGAGCCCGGCGAATGCCAGTCCGGCGCCGTCGGCCGGGGTGATGAACCAGGGCTGCTTGCCGGGGGCGTGCAGCCGGGGCGACCACTCGTACCAGCCGTCGGCCGGTACCAGGCACCGTCGCGCGGCGGCCGCCTTGCGGAACGCCGGCTTGCTGGTCAGGGATTCGACCCGGGCGTTGAGCATCCGGTTGCCGACCGACACGTCCTTGGCCCACGAGGGCACCAGTCCCCAGCGGACCACCCGGAGCTCGCGGTGCGAGCCGCCGGTGGGCCGGCCCTCCGCGTCGCGTTCCCGGGCCTGCCGGACGATGTGCACGTTCTTGGTGGGTGCGACGTTGTAGTCCGCGCCCAGCGAGGGCTGCCCCTCGGCCGGCACTGCCTCGAACTCGACGGTCAGGTCCTCGGGACGGCGACTGGCTGCGTAGCGCCCGCACACGACGACCTCCTGCCCGGGCCACCCGGCCGGGCCGGCCCTGCACGACTCCGGGACGACTCCCGCTGGCCTGCGACTGTAGGTGCCCCCGGGTCCGGCCGGACTGCTGTCGTCGGCACGGGGTAGGAACGAACCCGACCCATCCGCGACGAGAGGCATCCCAGACGTGACGAGCACCGAGAAGACCCCGAAGACCGACAGCGGGACCGCCGACCGCCCCTACGCCACGGTCAACCCCTTCACCGGTGAGACCGAGCAGGAGTTCCCGTTCCTGGACTCCGACCAGGTCACCGCCGTGGTGGACCGGGCACACACCGCGTTCCTGGACTGGCGGCAGCGCAGCGTGGCCGAGCGCGCCGCGGTCGTCGGCAGGGCCGCCGACCTGATGCTCGAGCGCACCGACCTGCTGGCCGGGCTGATCACCCGGGAGATGGGCAAGCGCATCCAGGAGGCCGCCGGTGAGGTCCAGCTGGCCGCCAGCATCCTGCGCTACTACGCCGACAACGCCGAGCGGTTCCTCGAGCCGCGCACCATCGAGGTGATGAAGGGCGAGGCCGTCGTGGTGAACGAGCCCACCGGGGTGCTGCTGGCCATCGAGCCGTGGAACTACCCGCTCTACCAGGTGGTCCGGGTGGCCGGGCCGAACCTGGCGCTGGGCAACACGATCCTGCTCAAGCACGCCGAGCTGAACCCGCAGTGCGCGCTGGCGTTGGAGGAGCTGTTCCGCGACGCCGGCGCCCCCGAGGGCGTCTACACCAACCTGTTCCTGCGGATCTCCGACGTCGAGGAGGTCATCGCGCACCCGGCCGTGCAGGGCGTGACCCTCACCGGCAGCGAGAAGGCCGGCTCCTCGGTGGCCTCGCTGGCCGGCAAGCACCTGAAGAAGTCGGTCCTCGAGCTGGGCGGCAGCGACCCCTTCGTGGTGCTGGACACCCCCGACCTGGGCCGCACGGTCAAGGCGGCGACGATGGGCCGGATGGCCAACACCGGCCAGGCCTGCATCGCCGCCAAGCGGATCATCGTGCTGGCCGACGTCTACGACGACTTCGTGGCCGGCATGCAGCAGGCCTTCGCCGGCTTCGCTCCCGGTGACCCGGCCGACCCGGCCACCACGCTGGGCCCGCTGTCCACCGAGCGTGCCGCGGCCGACCTCGCCGCGCAGATCCAGGACGCCGTCGACAAGGGCGCCACCGTGCTGGCCGGTGGCAGCCGGCCCGAGCACCCGGGCGCCTTCGTGCAGGCCACCCTGCTCGCCGACGTGACCCCGCAGATGCGGGCCTACTCCGAGGAACTGTTCGGGCCGGCCGCCGTCATCTACAAGGTGGCCGATGCCGACGAGGCCGTCCGGTTGGCCAACGACAGCTCCTACGGGCTGTCCGCGGTGGTCTACAGCGGGGACACCGAGCGGGCCCGGGAGGTGGCCGACCGGCTGGAGTCCGGGATGGTCTGGATCAACCAGCCCTCCGGATCCTCCCCCGAGCTGCCCTTCGGTGGCGTGAAGCGGTCCGGCTACGGCCGCGAGCTCTCCGAGCTGGGCATGTTCGAGTTCGCCAACCGGCGGCTGGTCCGCACCCTGCCCGCCGCCAAGCCGGCCCAGCGGTGACCCGCGGGCAGGGTGCCGCCGGCAGGGCAGGATGACCAGCATGAGCAGCTGGTCGACGCCGTCCTCCCCCGGCCCGGTCGACGCCGTCGTCACCCTGCCCGGCTCCAAATCGATCACCGCCCGCGCGCTGGTGCTGGCCGCGATCGCCGACGGACCCTCCCGGCTGGTCCGGCCGCTGCGGGCCCGGGACACCGAGCTCATGGCGGCTGGGCTGCGGGCGCTGGGTGTCGGCATCACCTCCGAAGGGGAGGACTTGCTGGTCACCCCCGGGCCGCTGCGCGGGCCGGCCAGCGTCGACGCCGGGCTGGCCGGCACGGTGCTGCGGTTCCTGCCGCCGGTCGCTGCGCTGGCCGACGGTCCGGTCACCCTGGACGGCGACGAGCGGCTGCGCGAGCGGCCCAACGCCGGTCTGATCGCGGGCCTGCGGGGCTGCGGGGTGAGCGTCTCCGACGAGGGCCGGGGGCGGGCCCCGTTCACCGTGCACGGCACCGGAGCGGTCCGCGGCGGGACGGTGACGGTGGATGCCAGCGAGTCCAGCCAGGTCGTCTCCGGCCTGCTGCTGGCCGCGGCCCGGTTCACCGAGGGCCTGGACCTTCGGCTGACCGGCGGGGTGCCGTCGATGCCGCACGTGCAGATGACCGTGGAGACCCTGGCCGAGCACGGCGTGCTGGTGCAGCGCACCGACACCGGCTGGCGGGTGCACCCCGGCCCGGTCGCGCCGCTGGACCGGGTGGTGGAGCCCGACCTGTCCAATGCCGCTCCGTTCCTGGCCTCCGCGCTGGTCACCGGCGGTCGCGTCACGGTCCGCGACTGGCCGCTGCGCACCACCCAGCCCGGGGCCCGGCTGGAGCAGTTGCTGCCGCTGATGGGGGCGGACGTGCAGCGCACCGCCGAGGGCCTGCAGGTCACCGGCGGCACGGTGATCCGGCCGCTGACCGCCGACCTGTCCGAGGTCGGCGAGCTGACCCCGGTGCTGGCCGCGCTCTGCGCGCTGGCCGACGGACCCTCCCGGTTGACCGGTATCGCGCACCTGCGCGGGCACGAGACCGACCGGCTGCAGGCCCTGGACGAGGTGCTCACCGCCGTCGGGGCCACGGTCACCCAGCTGACCGACGGGCTGGTCATCTCGCCCGGCCCTCGCCGGCCGGCCGAGCTGGACTCCTATGCCGACCACCGGATGGTGATGGTGGCCGCGGTGCTGGGCCTGGCCATCCCCGGCGTGGTGGTCCGGGATCCGAGCACGGTGGCCAAGACCCTGCCGGACTTCGTGGACCGGTGGGACGGGTTGCTGGGCGGCGCCCGGGCGACCGGCGCGGGTCTGGGCGCGGTCCGCTGAGCGGGGCGGTCTGATGTCGGGGCGCACCTTCGACAGCCGGTCGGACGAGGACGACGTCCGGATCCGCCCGGGCCGGCGCGGGTCCCGCCCGCGCACCCGGACCCGGCCCAGCCACGAGGACGCGGTGCCGGGCCTGGTGGTGGGGGTCGACCGGGGCCGGATGACCGTCCGGGTGCCCGGGCCCGACGGTGGCCCGGTCGAGGTGACCGCGATGCGGGCCCGGGAACTGGGCAAGCACGGGGTGGTGACCGGGGACCGGGTCCGGCTGGTGGGCGACACCAGCGGGCGCACCGACACCCTGGCCCGGATCGTGGTCATCGAGCCCCGGACGACGACGCTGCGGCGCACCGCCGACGACACCGACCCCACCGAGCGGGTGGTGGTGGCCAACGCCGACCAGCTGGTGGTGGTCACCGCGGTCACCGATCCCGAGCCGCACGCCGGCTTTCTGGACCGCTGCCTGGTGGCCGCGTTCTCCGGTGGGCTGACCCCCCTGCTGTGCCTGACCAAGGCCGATCTGGGCAGCCCCGCGGAGCTGCTGGCCCGCTACGCCGGGTTGGAGGTGGAGGCCATCGCGGTCTCCCGGGACACCACCCTGGCGGAGCTGGAGCCCCGCCTCGACGACCGGATCAGCGTGTTCGTCGGCCAGTCCGGCGTCGGCAAGTCCACGCTGGTCAACCGGCTGGTCCCCGACGCCTACCGGGCCACCGCCGGGGTGAGCAAGGTGGGCAAGGGGCGGCACACGTCGTCCTCGGCGGTGCTGCTGGACCTGCCCGGCGGCGGGATGGTCATCGACACCCCGGGAATCCGCAGCTTCGGGCTGGCCGACACCGACCCGGGTGACGTGCTGGCCAGCTTCGACGACCTGGCCGAGGTCGCTCGCAACTGCCCGCCGCTGTGCGCGCACACCGCCGAGGACCCCGAGTGCGCCCTGGACGGCTGGGCCGCCGACGGGCCGCCGGCGCGGGCCGAGCGGCTGGCCAGCTTCCGGCGGCTGGTCGCGGCGGTCACCCAGACGCCCGGCTGGTGACCCGGACGTCGACCGGGCCCCGCTGCGATTGCGGCGGCGTCGGGGCCACGACTCACCGGTCGGCCGTAACCGCTGGCCCATGCCGTGTCGCCAGTCCCAGTACGGTCGCCGCATGACGGGCTCCCGCGGTTTCACCGAGGACATGCAGCTGGCCCACGTGCTGGCCGACCAGGCCGACGCGATCTCGCTCGACCGGTTCAAGGCCCAGGACCTGCAGGTGGACACCAAGCCCGACCTGACTCCGGTCACCGACGCCGACCGCGCCGTGGAGCAGCAGCTGCGCAGCTCGCTGGCGCGCACCCGCACCCGGGACGCCGTGCAGGGCGAGGAGTTCGGCACCACCGGGCACGGTGCCCGGCGCTGGGTGGTCGACCCGATCGACGGGACCAAGAACTTCGTCCGCGGCGTGCCGGTCTGGGCCACGCTCATCGCGCTGCTGGACGGCGACGTCCCGGTGGTGGGCATGGTCAGCGCCCCGGCGCTGGGTCGGCGGTGGTGGGCCGCCGCCGGGGTGGGCGCCTACACCGGCCGTCGGCTGGAGTCCGCCACCCGCTGCCGGGTCTCGGGGGTGGACACCCTGGCCGACGCGTCGCTGTCCTACTCCAGCCTGACCGGTTGGGAGGAGCGGGACCGGCTCGACGGGTTCCTCGACCTCAGCCGCTCGGTCTGGCGGACCCGGGCCTACGGGGACTTCTGGAGCTACACGATGCTGGCCGAGGGTGCCGTCGACATCGCCTGCGAGCCCGAGGTGTCGCTGTGGGACCTGGCGGCCCTGGACGTCATCGTGCGGGAGGCCGGCGGATCCTTCACCGACCTGGCCGGCGCCCCGGGGCCGGCCGGCGGCAGCGCGGTGGCCACGAACGGGCACCTGCACGCCGACGTGCTGACGGCGCTCGCCCCCCGGGAGGGACAAGCGCCGTCGGCGTGAGCGGGTGGGGGTCAGCGCCGCCCAGGACCCCCGGCCGTGCCGTTACCGCCGCTGAACCGACGGCGCAGGTCGTCGATCTTGGCCCGGTTCTTGGGGTCCCTGGCCAGTTGCTGCGCCTTGCTGGTGGCCTGTCGGATGGCCCGCTGCCCCTGGGGGCTCTTCGCGAACTGAGTGATCTTGTTGATGAGCGACGCCACGACGCGACCGCTCCCTTCTCCTCGTTGTCGGGACCGCCGGCTGGTCCTCCCGGGTCGGACAACGGTGGCACGTGGGTCAGCGTTCTGCAGCGTGCACGCCCGGGTCCACGACCGGACCCAGCACCCGCCGGGGCCGGACCGGGACACCCACCCCGCGGCCGGCCAGCATCGCGGCCCCGGTGGCCGAGGCGCTCCGGACCTGCACGTACTGCACCGGCCGGCCCAGGGCGTCGGCCAGCAGCTGCTGCACGCCAGGGCTGCGGGCTCCCCCGCCCGTCAGCACCACCGGATCGTCCCCGGCCGGTGCGCCCAGCAGCTCCACCCCGGTGGCGATCGCGTCCGCCACGCCCTCCAGCGCGGCGCGGCCCAGGTCCTCCCGGGTCGTCCCCGGGTGCAAGCCGGACCAGCCACCCCGGTCGGAAGGTGCTGCCACCCCGCCGCGCTCGCCGGTGAGGAACGGGGCGAAGCGGACCCCACCGGCCCCGGAGACCGATCCGGTGAGGGTGCCCAGCAGGGCCTCCCAGCTCATCCCGAGCACCTGGCGCACCCAGTCCCAGGCCAGCCCGGCGTTCTGCAGGGCCGCCATGGTGTACCAGCGGTCGCCGGTGTCGGCGTAGCTGTGCACCACCGGGTCCACCACCGGCCGGGAGGTGGTCGCGGGGTGCAGCAGCTGGGCGCCGGTGCCCAGGTTGACCTGCAGGCCGGCCGTGCCGGTTGCCAGCAGGGCGAGCGGGGTGTCTGCACCGCCGACCACGACCGGCACCTCACCCATCCCGGCCAGCACGGCAGTGCCCACCACGGCGTCGGACCGGCTGAGCCTCGGGCAGAGCTCCAGACCGATCCCGGCTGCACCGACCGCGGCCGGGGACCACCGGTCGGCCGGGACGTCCCACAGCAGCGTGGCCGAGGCGTCGCTGCGGTCGGTGACGGCCGGGTCCGCACCCGGCACCAGGTCGGCCCGCAGCGCGTCCTTGGGCAGCAGCACGGTGGCCGCCCGGGCAAGCAGGTCCGGCCGGTGCTCGGCCAGCCAGGCCACCAGCGGCCCGGTCATGCCGGGCACCAGCGGGTTGGCCAGCACGGCCCGGTCGGCCACCGGCAGCGCCCGCCACCGCGCGACCTGCGCACCGGCCCGCTGGTCGGGCCACAGCAGGGCCGGCGCCAGGGCGGCACCGGCCCCGTCGACCAGCACCGCGCCGTGCATCTGCCCGGCGATGCCCAGCCCGCGCACCCGGCGTCCGGCCAGCACCGGACCCACCTCGCGCAGCGCCCGGTCCAGCGCCGTCCGCCAGACAGCGACCTCGGACTGCGCCCAGCCCGGCTGCGGGGAGTCGACCGGGTACCCGGCCTCGGCCGCGGCCACGAGCGTCCCGCCGTCGTCCAGCGCGGCGAGCTTCAGCCCGCTGGTGCCGAGGTCGGCACCCAGCAGGACGTCGGCCACCGCTAGAACTCGAACCCGCCGGGGCGGCCGTTCCGGTCGGCCAGCAACCCGGCGAGGGTGGAGACGGCGATCTCGGCGGGCGCCCGGGACCCGATGTTCAGCCCGATCGGCCGGTGCACCCGGGCCACCTCCTGCGCGGCCACGCCCAGCGCGGCGAGCGCGGCGATGTGCGGGCCCTCGTGGTGCGGGTTGCCCATCACCCCGATCCAGCGGACCGGGCGGGCCAGCGCGTCCCGCAGCACCGGGCCCAGCTCCTCGCGGTGGTGGTCGCAGACCACCACGTCGGTGCCGGCACCGGCCAGCTCGGCGGGTACCGCCGGGACGTCGGCCACCCGCAGCGTGCCCCCGGGCAGCCCGGCGAGCTCGCGGCCGGTGTCGGGCTCCACCAGCACCGGCCGGTAGCCGCACTCGGCGGCCAACCGGAGCAGCGCCGCGGCCACCGGGGAGGCGAAGACCGCCACCAGCACCCGGTCGCCGGTCGGGTCGACCGGGCTGTGCCCGTGGGCCACCCCGCAGGTCGGGTCCGTCTCGGGCGCGGTCATCGGGCCGGGCTGTCGCCGTAGGCGTAGCCGGCGTTGGCGTACCGCCCGCCCTCGGCCGCGCCGGGCGGGGCGATGGCACCCAACCGGTCCAGGTCCTCGGCGGTGAGCACCACCGCGTCCGCCGCGGCGTTCTCGGCCAGGTAGCTGCGCCGCTTGGTGCCCGGGATCGGCACCACGTCCGCCCCCTGGGCCAGCACCCAGGCCAGCGCCAGCTGCCCGGCGGTCACCCCCTTCTCCTCGGCCAGCTGGCGGACGGCGTCGACCAACCGCAGGTTGGCCTGGAACGCGGCCCCCTGGAAGCGCGGCATGTCCTTCCGGAAGTCGTCGTCGTCGAAGTCGTCCGGGCTGGTGATGGCGCCGGTGAGGAAGCCCCGCCCCAGCGGGCTGAACGGCACGATGCCCAGGCCATGCTCCCGGGCCACGGCGAGCACGGAGTCCGCCCCGCCGTCCCCTTCCAGGTCACGGGTCCACAGCGACCACTCGCTCTGCAGTGCGCTGATGGGGTGCACCGCGACGGCCCGGCGGATCGACTCGGCACTGGCCTCGCTCAGCCCCAGGTAGCGGACCTTGCCCTGCTCCACCAGCCCGGCCATCGCCCCGACCGTGTCCTCGATCGGCACCGTGGGGTCGACCCGGTGCTGGTAGTACAGGTCGATGGTGTCCACGCCCAGGCGGCGCAAGCTGGCCTCGCACCGGGCCCGCACGTTGTCCGGGCTGCCGTCGATGGACATCCCGCCGGCCTCGTCGCGGGCCAGCGAGAACTTGGTGGCCAGCTGGACGTTGTCCCGCCGCCCACGCAGCGCCTCCCCCACCAGATCCTCGTTGTGCCCGTCGCCGTAGACGTCGGAGGTGTCCCAGAAGGTGACCCCCAGCTCCAGCGCCCGGTCCAGGGTGGCCAGGGACTCGGCCCGGTCCGCCGTCCCGTAGGACTGGCTCATCCCCATGCAGCCCAGGCCCTGCGCCGAGACCTCGAGGCCGCCCAGCTGTCGTCGTCCGATCGGTGTGCTCACGCGTCGATCCTGCTCATCCACGCACGAGTCCGTCCACCCGGTCCCACCCGGTGGCCGTGCGGGAGGAACGGCGGCACGTCGGCATGGCCGTGATCCGCTCCGGGGGGCGGCCACCACATCCGCCGCCCGGGGCGGCGCACCGGGATCGGGCCAGCCATGGGCCCCAGCGTGGCCGGGTGACCTGGGGACCAGCACAGCGCGCCGGTCCCTGTGACGGACCCGACCCGGCCCACCTCCCGCGCGCGGCCGGCGTCCCGGGTGGGATCGTCACCGGGTACCGGGGGGCGATGTCTCGCCCACCTCGGCCCACCTCGACCCCCACCCGCCGCTGGAGGATCTCCCGTGCAGTACGCCGAGTCCGTCGTCGACCTGATCGGGAACACCCCGCTCGTCCGCCTGAGGAAGGTCACCGCACACCTGGGCCCCGATGCGCCCCTGGTGCTGGCCAAGGTGGAGTACGTCAACCCGGGCGGCTCGGTGAAGGACCGCATCGCCGTGAAGATGGTCGATGCCGCGGAGGCCGCGGGCCTGCTCAAGCCCGGCGGCACGATCATCGAGCCGACCAGCGGCAACACCGGGATCGGGTTGGCCATCGTGGCCCAGCAGCGCGGGTACTCCTGCATCTTCATCTGCCCGGACAAGGTCAGCGAGGACAAGGTCAACACGCTGCGGGCCTACGGCGCCCAGGTCGTGGTCTGCCCGACCGCCGTCGACCCCGCGGACCCGCGCAGCTACTACTCGGTCTCCGACCGGCTCGCCCGGGAGACCCCGGGCGGCTGGAAGCCCGACCAGTACTCCAACCCGGCGAACCCGCAGAGCCACTACGAGACCACCGGCCCGGAAATCTGGGCGCAGACCGACGGGCGGATCACGCACTTCGTGGCCGGGGTGGGCACCGGTGGCACGATCTCGGGCACCGGCCGCTACCTCAAGGAGGTCTCCGGCGGGAAGGTGCAGGTCATCGGGGCCGACCCGGAGGGCTCGGTGTACTCCGGCGGCACCGGGCGGCCCTACCTGGTGGAGGGTGTCGGCGAGGACTTCTGGCCCGACGCCTACGACCGCACGGTGGCCGACGAGATCGTGCCGGTCTCCGACGGCGACTCCTTCGCCATGACCCGCCGGATGGCCCGCGAGGAGGGCCTGCTGATCGGCGGCTCCTGCGGCATGGCCACCGTCGCCGCCCTCACCGTGGCCGGCCGGTTGACCAAGGACGATGTGGTCGTGGTGCTGCTGCCCGACGGCGGCCGCGGCTACCTGGCCAAGATCTTCAACGACCGGTGGATGAGCGACTACGGCTTCGTGGAGGCCACCGACGGGGAGACCGTCGGCGAGCTGCTCCGCGCCAAGTCCGGGGAGACCCCGTCGCTGGTGCACACCCACCCCACCGAGACCGTCCGCGAGGCCATCGACATCCTGCGCGAGTACGGCGTGAGCCAGATGCCGGTGGTGCGTGCCGAACCGCCGGTCACCGCCGGTGAGGTGGTGGGCTCGGTGGAGGAGAAGGCGCTGCTGGATGCGCTGTTCCGCGGCACCGCGGCGCTCTCGGACCCGTTGGAGCGGCACATGTCGGCCCCGTTGCCGATCATCGGCTCCGGCGAGCCGGTCTCCGCTGCCGTCGCCGCGCTGGGCAGTGCGGACGCGCTGCTGGTGCACGTGGACGGCAAGCCCGCCGGGGTGGTCACCCGGCAGGACGTGCTGGGCCACCTGGCGGGCATCCCTACGGTGGCGTCATGACCGAGCCGAGCCGCGAGTCCAGCCGGGAACCCAGCCAGGGATTCAGCACCCGAGCCATCCACGCCGGGCAGGAGCCCGACCCGACCACCGGCGCCGTCGTCGTCCCGCTGCACCTGACCAGCACCTACAAGCAGGACGGCGTCGGCGGGCTGCGCCTGGGATACGAGTACAGCCGCAGCGCCAACCCGACCCGCACCGCGCTGCAGGAGGCGCTGGCCGCCCTGGAGCAGGGCGCCACCGGGCTGGCCTTCGCCTCCGGGCTGGCCGCCGAGGACGCCCTGCTGCGCACGGTGCTCAACCCCGGGGACCACCTGGTCATCCCGATCGACGCCTACGGCGGCACTTTCCGGCTGATCTCGAAGGTCCTGGCGCGCTGGGGCGTGGAGCACACGCCGGTGGACCTCTCCGACCTGGCCGCCGTCCGGGCCGCGCTGCGCCCGACCACGCGGCTGATCTGGTGCGAGACGCCCACCAACCCGCTGCTGGGCATCGCCGACATCGCCGCGCTGGCCGCGATCGCCCACGAGGCCGGCGCCCTGCTCGCGGTGGACAACACCTTCGCCAGCCCCTACTTGCAGCAGCCGCTGACCCTGGGCGCCGACGTGGTGGTGCACTCCACCACCAAGTACCTGGGCGGGCACTCCGACGTGGTCGGCGGCGCCCTGGTGGCCGCGGACGCCGGGCTGGGTGAGCAGCTGGCCTTCCACCAGAACGCGATGGGTGCGGTCGCCGGGCCCTTCGACGCCTGGCTGGTGCTGCGCGGGATCAAGACCCTCGGCGTGCGGATGGACCGGCACCAGGCCAACGCCGCCCGGGTCGCGGAGTTCCTCACCGCCTCCCCCGCGGTGTCCTCGGTGCTCTACCCCGGCCTGCCCGAGCACCCCGGCCACGAGGTGGCGGCCCGGCAGATGTCCGGCTTCGGCGGGATGCTCTCCTTCCGGCTGAGCGAGGGCGAGGAGAAGGCGCTGGAGGTCTGCGAGCGGGCCCAGGTGTTCACCCTGGCGGAGTCGCTGGGCGGGGTGGAGTCCCTGGTGGAGCACCCGCACCGGATGACGCACGCCTCGGTCGCCGGCTCCGCGCTGGAGGTGCCCGCGGACCTCGTGCGCCTCTCGGTGGGCATCGAGGACATCGAGGACCTCCTGGCCGACCTGGACCAGATGCTCGCCTGACTCCCCCTCCCCCTTCCCCCCGGTGATCACGGACCTGCGGGAGCAACACGCCGCGGCAGCGTGTCCTGGAGTCCGTGATCGTCGCCGGGCGGGGGGCGGGGTGGTGAGGGGCGCGGGAGGGCTCGGGCGGCGTCCACAGGGGACGCGGTGTGCACAGATGCCGCCGGGCGGGCCGGAGACGGTTCCCGCCGTCGGACGCTGCGCCGGTGCAGTTCGCCTTCTACCGGACCGTCGCCCGGCAGGGTGGTGTCTTCACCACCGCTCAGGCGCGCGATGCCCACTCCGACGTCGAGATCCGCCGGCTGCTCCGGGCCGGCCGATGGCGCAGCACGCCCTGGCGGGGGGTGCTGGTCGACGCCGAGCTCCCGGACAGCCCGGCCACGCTCGTCCGGGCGGCCGCGCTGCTGCTCGGCGGCGACCTCGTGGCCTGCCGCTCGACCGCCGCGCTGCTCTGGGGGTTCGACGTCCTGGCGCCCGGCCCGCTGCACTTCCTGGGGCCCGACAGCATGCGGGACACCACCCGGCCCGGGATCGAGGTCCACCCCTCCCACCTGGGCACCGACGACGCCGTGCTGCTGGCCGGCGTGTGGTGCACCCCGGCCGCCCGCACCGCCTGCGAGGTGGTGCGGACGACGCGGCCCATCGACGGTCTGGCGACGCTGGACGCCGCACTGCGCGTCGGGGTCTGCCGCCCGGACGAGCTGGTCGAGGCCGCGGACGCACAGTGCGGCCTGCGCGGGGTGGTGCGACTGCGGAACCTGGTCCCGCACGCGTCCCCGCTGGCCGAGTCGCCGATGGAGTCACGGATGCGGTGGCGCTACGTGGACGGTGGGCTCCCCGTGCCCACGCTGCAGGTGCCGGTCGGTCGCCGTCGTCTGGATGTGGGGTGGCCCGAGCAGCAGGTCGGCGGGGAGTACGACGGCCTGGAGGCGCACATGACGGCCGATCAGCTGCGCGAGGACCGGGCGCGGCACAACGAGCTGACCGGCGCGGGGTGGACCCTGCTGCATGCCACCTCCTGGGACGTCTACCGGGCACCGCGGCAGCTGGTCGAGACGGCGGCCCGCGCGCTCGGACTCCCGGTACCGCTGCGCGCCCGACGCCTGCGCCCCGACGATCACGGACTCCCGGTCACCGGTGGGCGGCGTGCCTCTCACCCAGGTCCGTGATCATCTGGGGTGGGGAGGACGCTGGGGGGATGAGCATCGAGTTGTCCCAGGTCGAGGCGGAGCGGCAACGGATTCGCGCGGAGCACCTGCGGCCGGTGGGGGACCGACCGGCCTCGACCGCCCGGGGGCTGCACCACACCGCGTTGATCAGCAGCGACGTGGGGGCCACGATCGCCTTCTACCAGGGTGTGCTGGGCTTCCCGTTGACCGAGTTGATCGAGAACCGGGACTACCCGGGCAGCTCGCACTTCTTCTTCGACATCGGGCAACAGCAACCTGCTGGCCTTCTTCGACTTCCCCGGCCTGGACGTCGGGCCGTACGCCGAGGTGCTCGGCGGGCTGCACCACGTGGCGATCAGCGTGGAGCCGGCCCGCTGGGAGGCGCTGGTCGGCAAGCTCACCGAGGCCGGTGTGGACCACGTCGTGCACAGCGGGGTCTCGGTCTACTTCCGCGACCCCGACGGCGCACGCATCGAGCTGATCGCCGACCCGCTGGGTGAGATGTACGGGGAACACGTGCTGTGATCCTGGGGTTGGCTGGTCGCTGACCCACCGATCGACCGCCCCGGGAGGCACCGCATGACCCAGGCCCCCCGTCCCGGACCCGCGCTGCGCGTCTCGGTCCCCACCCTCTCGCCGTCCTCCAAGCTCTACATGGGCACCGAAGCCGGCGGGTCGGCACTGCTGCTGGTCGGCACGCTGCTGGCGCTGGCGTGGGCGAACTCGCCCTGGGCCGCGGGGTACGCCTCCTTCTGGTCGATGCCGGCGTCGATCGGCGTCGGGGATCTCGCCCTCGAGCTGGACCTGCGGCACTGGGTGAACGACGGCGCGATGGCCCTGTTCTTCCTGGTCGTCGGGCTGGAGATCACCCGCGAGGTGGCCACCGGGGAGCTGCGCGACCGGCGGTCGGTCGCAGCCCCCGCCCTGGGCGCGCTGGGCGGGCTCGCCGTCCCGGCGCTGGTCTACCTGGCGATCAATCCCAGCGGGCCGGCCTCCAGCGGGTGGGGCATCGTGATGAGCACCGACACCGCCTTCGTGCTGGGGGTGCTGGCGCTGTTCGGCCCGCGCTGCCCCGACCGGCTACGGCTGTTCCTGCTGACCCTGGCGATCGTCGACGACATCGGTGCCATCACCGTGATGGCGCTGTTCTACTCCGACGAGATCGTGCTGCCTGCCCTCGCCGTCGCCGCGGTGCTGGTCGGGGTGCTGCTGGTGCTGCGCTGGATCGGGGTCTGGACCCTGACGCCGTACGTGCTGGCCGGCATCGCCCTGTGGCTGGCCGTGCACTCCTCGGGGGTGCACGCCACGCTGGCCGGGGTGCTGGTGGGCCTGCTGCTGCCGGCCCGGCCGCCCTCCCGCAAGGAGATCGACCGGACGGCGGCCTTCGGTCGGGCGCTGCGCGAGGACCCCGATGCCGGCAAGGCCCGCTCCACCAAGCTGGCGGTGGCCGCGACCGTGCCGGCCAACGCGCGCCTGCAGGAGTCGCTGCACCGGTACACGGCCTACCTGGTGGTGCCCGTGTTCGGGTTGGCGAACGCCGGGGTCGTCCTGGACGGGGAGACGCTCTCGGCCGCGGCGACCTCCCCGGTGACGCTCGGGGTCGCCGTGGCACTGGTCCTGGGCAATGCCGTGGGCATCACGGCCGGTGCCGTGGTGGCGCTGCGGACCGGCTGGGGCGTGCTGCCCGGTGGCGTCCGCTGGTCGCACCTGATGGCCGGCGCGACCCTGGCCGGGATCGGCTTCACGATCTCGCTGTTCATCACCGACCTCGCCTTCGACGACGAGCTGCTGCGCGAGCAGGCCAAGATCGGGATCCTGCTGGGGTCATTGACCGCCGCTGTCCTGGGCACCGTCCTGCTGCGCACCCTCGGCGAACGCTTCCCGTTGTGCTCGCCGGCGTCCGACCGGCAACCGGCGCTTCCGCCCCGCCCCTGGTTGCAGCCGGGAGTCCCCGCCGACCGCTGAGCCGGGTCCGGTTGCCCCGGTCGCCCGTCGCAACGCCGCCAGCTCCGGGCGACCGGTGAACAGCCGGCCGTCGATGAAGACCGTCGGTGTCCCGGGGACCTGGAGCTGCACCCCGGTGGCGAAGTCGGCCTCCACCTTGTCGCCGAACGGTTGCGCGGCCTCGCCCACCATCCGGGTGGGGTCCAGCCCCAGCTCGCGGGCGTACTCGACCAGGTCGGCATCGGTCAGCCGGTCCTGGCGGGTGAAGAGCAGATGGTGCATCTCCCAGTATGCCCCCTGGTCGGCGGCCGCCTCGGCGGCCAGCGCGGCGGTGAGCGCGTAGGGATGCACGTCGGGCAGCGGCCAGTTGCGGAACACCAGCCGCACCCCGCCCGCGGAACCATCCACCAGGGCCTGCAGCGCGGGCGCGGCCGCCCCGCAGTACGGGCACTCGAAGTCGCCGTACTCCAGCACGGTCACCGGGGCCGCCGGGTCGCCGTAGACGTGGTCGTCGGGCCGGATGGCGAAGGGGTCGTCCACACCGGGGATCCCACCAGACGACGCAAGCGGAGCCGACGACGACGAAGGGCCCGGACCGATGGTCCGGGCCCTTCGTGGTGGTAGCGGGGACAGGATTTGAACCTGTGACCTCTGGGTTATGAGCCCAGCGAGCTACCGAGCTGCTCCACCCCGCGTCGCAAGGAGAACGTTACCCCGGCCCGGCGGGCGTCGTCCAACCCGGTCGGGGTGACGGTCCCCACCCCCACCGCCCCCGGTCAGGCGGGCAGCTCGGGCGGTGGCCCCACGATGTCGATGTCGTGCTCGGCAGCCGCCGACATGATCCGGTCGACGTCGAAGTCCCAGGTCGCACTCCCGCCGTCGGTCATCGGGACGCCGGCAGCCGTCACGAACGAAGCGAAGGTCGGGCCGCAGACCGTGATCAGCCGGGCCTCCTCGGTCCGGATGCCGAACGCGTGCGGCCGCCCCGGTGGCAGGTACACCGCTCCCCCAGCGTCCAGCTCGTGCACGTCGTCGCCCGACCAGGCCGTGATGCCGCCCTCCAGGACGTAGAAGATCTCGCTCTCGTTCCGGTGGATGTGCATCGGGGTGACGTCGCCGCGCTTCCCCCACTGGTCCAGCAGCGAGACCATCCCCCCGGTCTCCGCGCCACCGAGGACGACGTCGAACACGGTTCGGCCGGCCCACATCAACTTGTGCCGGTCCCCCGCGCCGGTGACGTGCGCGGTGGATCCGGGACCTCCGGTGATGACGCTCATGGCGAGCTCCTCTCGTGATCGGGTCCTGGCAGGCTGGCAGCGGCAACACGCCCGGGACCACGGACCTTGGTCCCGGGTCGGCGTGGGCACCGGGGGTGTCGGGCCGACCGGTGGGGGCAGGCAGACTCTCGTCGACAGTCATCCCGCCGGCGGAGGTGCCCATGCCTGATGGCCCGGTCCGGGCAGGTGGTCCCGGAACGGGTTCCCCTGTGCCGCGGCCGGGGTGGTCCCCCTGGCGGGCCGTCGTGGGGTTCGGGCTGGTCAGCCTGGCCGCCGACGCGGTCTACGAGGGAGCCCGCTCGGTCACCGGACCCCTGCTGGCCTCGCTGGGGGCCTCCGCCCTGCTGGTGGGCCTGATCACCGGTGCGGGCGAGGCGCTGGCGCTGGTGCTGCGGCTCCCGGCCGGTGCCCGGGTGGACGCCACCGGCGGTTACTGGCGGATGACGCTGGCGGGTTACGCGCTGACCGCCGTCGCCGTCCCGTTGCTGGCGGTGACCCCGTTCCTGGGCGGGGCGGGCCTGCTGGCCGGGTGCGCACTGGTCCTCCTCGAGCGGGCCGGCAAGGCGGTGCGCAGCCCGGCGAAGTCCACCCTGCTGGCGCACGCCGCGGGCCCGGTCGGGCTGGGGCGCGGGTTCGGGGTGCACAAGGCACTGGACCAGATCGGCGCGTTCGCCGGTCCGCTGCTGGTGGCCGCGGTGGCCGGGCTCACCGGGCTGCTCTGGCCGGCGTTCGCGGTGCTCGCGATCCCCGGCATGGCCAGCATCGCCCTGCTGCTGTGGTTGCGGCGGCGCACCGGTACTCCGGACCGGCAGCCCGCCGGGGTGGACGCACCCCGGTTGCGGACAGCTGCCCGGGACCTGCCCCGCCCGTTCTGGCTCTTCGCCGCCTCCGCGGGGTTGACGACGGCGGGCCTGGTGACCTTCGCCGTCATCTCCTTCCACCTGGTCACGGCCGGACTGGTCGGCACCGCGGTCGTCCCCGTGGTGTACGCGGCGGCGATGGCTGCCTCGGCGGTGGCGGCGCTGGCAGCCGGTTGGACGCACGACCGGTGGGGCGGCCGCGGATTGGTGGTGCTCCCGGTGCTGGTGGCCGCCGTACCGGCGTTGGCCTTCTCCGGCACCCGCTGGGTGGCGGTCGCCGGGGTGCTGGTCTGGGGCGCGGCCACCGGTCTGCAGGACTCCACCGTCAAGGCACTGGTCGCCCAGCTGGTACCGGTTCCGCGGCGAGCCACCGGCTACGGGGTCTTCGCCGCCGTGCAGGGCGGAGCGGCCGTGCTGGGCGGTGGGCTCGCCGGCGGGCTCTACGAGCGGTCGGTACCCCTCCTGGTAGCGCTCGTCGTGCTGCTGCAGGCCAGCGCGTTGGCGCTGCTGCTGGTCACGCTGCGCCGGCGCTGAGCAGGACCGTCAGACCGTGCAGCCGTCGGGGCCGCAGGTGTCCCCGCCGCCGGACACGGTGACCAGCGGCTGCCGGTCGGCCTGGGCCCGGGTCAGCGCCTGCAGGAAGACCTCGGGGGGCTGGGCGCCGGAGACGGCGTACTTCCGGTCCACCACGAAGAAGGGCACCCCGGAGACCCCGATGGCCGCGGCCTCGGCCTCGTCGGCCCGCACGGCATCGGCGTACCGCTGGTCGGCCAGCACGACGCGCACCTCCCCGGCGTCCAGCCCGGCCTCGGCGGCCAGCCGGGCGAGGGTGTCCCGGTCGCCGACGGCCTCCCCTTCGGTGAAGTAGCCGCGCAGCAACCGCTCCTTGACCGCGTCCTGCACCCCGCGCAGGCCGGCCAGGTGGATCACCTGGTGGGCGTCGAAGGTGTTGGCCCGCACCGCTCGGTCGAACCGGAACTCCAGCCCCTCGGCCGCAGCGGCTGCGGTCATGGTGTCCACCATCCGCTGGCCCCCGGCGACGTCGGTGCCGTACTTGGCGGCCAGCCGGGTGGCGTAGTCCGAGGCCTGCACCTGCGCACCGGCGGACGCCGAGGTCGCCGTCGGGTCCAGCTCGAAGCTCTTCCACTCGACCTCGACCTGCTCGCGCTGAGCGAACCGGGCCAGCGCGGCCTCGAACCGCCGCTTGCCGATGTGGCACCACGGACAGACGACATCGGACCAGATCTCGACCTTCATGCCCGTCCCAACACCGCCGGCCGGCCCGGGTGTTCCGGTGCTGCCGCTGCTGGACCCGGTCCGGACGGGACGTTCGCCGCTGGCCCCGCGTGCACACCGCGCCGACGGTGGTCCAGGCGGGGCCAGGCCGTCCGGCCGCCCCCTGGAGCCAGGAGGACCATCGTGGACCTGCAGGACGTGTTGGCCACCGCCCGGGATGCCGTCACCGTGCGCAGGGTGTTCGCCGAGCCCTACGAGAAGGACGGGGTGACGGTGATCGCTGCCGCCGCGATCGGTGGCGGCGCCGGGGGTGGCAGCGGCACCGAGGGCGGCGGTGAAGGCGAGGGGGCTGGCTTCGGCGTCGGCGCCCGCCCGGTGGGCGCGTTCGTCATCTCCGGTGGCACCGTGACCTGGCGCCCGGCGGTGGACCTCGGCCGGCTGGCCGCGGCGGCGGCCGTCGTGCTGTCGGTGCTCATCCTGTCCCGGGCGCGCACGACCCGGTTGCTCGCCGGTTCCACGCCCCGACCCGGTGGCCGGCGGAACCGGCACGCCCGGCGCCCGATGGGGTGGTGAGCTCCGCCGGCGCAGGTGACCCCGCCGGGGGTCTGACGACGGCGGAGGTCGCCGTCCGGGCCCGGCACGGTGCCAACCGTCTGCCCGCGGCAGGGGCGCCGTCGGTGCTGCGACAGCTCGGCGTCCAGCTGACCCACTTCTTCGCGCTCCTGCTCTGGGGGGCGGCCGGGCTGTCGGTGCTGGGCGGCATGCCTCAGCTCGGCGCGGCGATAGCGGTCGTCGTGCTGCTGAACGGCGTGTTCGCGTTCGCCCAGGAGCACCGCGCCGACCGGGCCGCAGCAGCGCTGGCCGAGCTCGTCCCCCATCGGGTCACGGTCGTGCGGGACGGTCTCCGGCACGAGATCGACGCCGACCAGCTGGTGGTGGGCGACCTCCTCGTCCTGGAGGCCGGTGCGCGGGTGGCCGCGGACCTCCGGGTCACCCAGGCGCACGACCTGCGGGTCGACGAGTCGCTGCTCACCGGGGAGAGCGAACCGGTCCCGGTGGCGGCCGGGGGGTCCGCCTCGGCGGGGTGCTTCGTGGTCGAGGGCGAGGGCCGCGCCGTGGTCACGGCCATCGGCGGGGACACCCGGCTGGCCGGGATCGCCGCGCTGACCCAGGTGACCAGCCGGGCGCGCACCCCGCTGGCACGGGAACTGGACCGGGTGGTGCGGACCATCACCGTGCTCGCCGTGGGGGTAGGTGCGGTGGCCTTCGCAGCCGGCCTGGCGCTGGGACTAGCCACCTCCGACGGCTTCCTGTTCGCGATCGGGGTGACCGTCGCACTGGTCCCCGAAGGCCTGCTGCCCACGGTCACCCTCTCGCTGGCGCACAGTGCCCAGCTCCTGGCCCACCGGCATGCGCTGGTGCGCCGGCTGGAATCGGTGGAGACCCTGGGCGCCACCACCGTCATCTGCACCGACAAGACGGGCACGCTGACCCAGAACCGGATGGCGGCGGTGGAGATCTGGACCCCGCGGGGCAGCACGCTGGTCGCCGGAACCGGGTACGAACCCTCCGCCCGGCTCACCGGGATGCCCGAGGCGATCGAGGCCCTCGGTGAGCTGGCCGCCATCGCGGTGCAGTGCTCCGGCGGCCGGGTGCACGAGGTGGACGGGGTCTGGGCGCCCAGCGGCGACCCGATGGAGGCCGCGCTGGCCGCCCTCGCTCTCCGGGTGGGTGTGCCGTTGCCCGAGGTGGGGGACCCGGCGGTCTCCCGGCGGTTCCCCTTCGATCCCCGGCGGCGACGGATGTCGGTGCTCGCCGGTGACGTGCTGGCCGTCAAGGGAGCGCCGGAATCAGTGCTCCCGCGCTGCCGAGCGGTGCCGGGCGCGGCCGGGCCGGTGGCCACGGACATGGCCGGCCGGGGACTGCGGGTGCTGGCGGTCGCCCGGCGGCGGGTGGTGCTGCCGCTGTCCTCCGGTGCCGAGGACGCCGAGACCGAGCTGGAGCTGCTGGGCCTGGTCGGCCTGCAGGACCCGCCCCGTCCCGCGGTGGCCGGGGCGCTGGCCAGCTGCCGCCGGGCGGGGATCGCGGTGGTGATGATCACCGGTGACGCGGGGGCGACGGCGGAGGCGATCGCCCGGCAGACCGGGCTGTGGACCACCGGCAGCACCGTGGTCCACGGCGCCGACCTGCCGGCCGACGACGGTCCTCTGGGCGAGCTGCTCGACCATGACGGGACCGTGATCTGCCGGGTGGCCCCCGAGGACAAGCTGCGGGTGGCCCGCGCGCTGCGGGCCCGCGGCCACGTGGTCGCGATGACCGGCGACGGGGTCAACGACGGCCCGGCCCTGCGGGCGGCCGACATCGGGATCGCCATGGGCATCGGCGGTACGGACGTAGCCCGGCAGGCCGCCGACCTGGTGCTCCTGGACGACGACTTCGCCACCATCGTGGCGGCGGTGGCCCAGGGCCGGGCCACCTTCAGCAACATCCGGCGCTTCCTCACCTACCACCTGACCGACAACGTGGCGGAGCTGACGCCTTTCCTGGTCTTCTCGGTGACCGGGGGTGCCGTCCCGCTGGCCATCGGGGTGCTGCAGGTGCTCGCCCTGGACATCGCCACCGATCTGCTGCCCGCGCTGGCCCTGGGCGGCGAACCCGCCTCGCCGCAGGTGCTCGAGGGACCGGCCCCGAGCCGGCGGCTGATCGATCGGAGCCTGCTGGGCCGGGCGTTCGGGGTCCTGGGACCGGCCGAGGCGCTGGTGGCCATGACGGCGTTCCTCGCGGTGCTGCTGGCCTCGGGCTGGACCTACGGGGCCACCGCCCCGGCCCGGGTGCTGGCCACCGCCTCCGGTGCCGCGTTCAGCGCGATCGTGCTCGGTCAGTTCGCCACGGCGTTCGCCGCGCGGAGCACGAGCAGACCCGTCTGGCGGCTGGGCTGGCGGGGCAACCCGCTGCTGCTGGCCGCCGTCGGGGCGGAGTTGGTCGTGCTGATCGGCATGCTGGTGATCGCTCCGCTGGCCGACCTGCTGGGTCAGCGACCGCCCTCCCTCGCCGGCGCCCTCGTCGCCGTGGCCGCGGTGCCGCTGGTGGTCCTGGCCGACGCGGCGCACAAGCAACTCGTGGGCCGGTCCAGGTCCGGCCCCGGACAGGCGTCAGGCCCGGAGAACCGTGTTCTCCGGGCCTGACGGGTGGTAGCGGGGGCAGGATTTGAACCTGCGACCTCTGGGTTATGAGCCCAGCGAGCTACCGAGCTGCTCCACCCCGCGTCGGTGGGTCAAGGGTAGCCCACCCGGGTGCGGGGGTCCCAGGGACCCCCGCACCCGGGGGTGGTCACCCGGTCGGGCTGGCCGCGGCCGACGCCGACTGCGCCGCCTGGTACGCCGCCACAGCGGTGGCCAGGTCTTGCTGCGCCTGACCGATCGCGGCGAAGTTGCCCGATTGCTGGGCCTGGGCCAGCGCGGCCAGAGCCGCGTTGATCGCACTCACCGCGGCAGCCGTGGCGGCGTCGGCTCCTCCCCCACCGGTGGCCGGCGGGGCCGGCGCGGCGGTCGTCGGTGCCGCGCTGGGGCTCGGTGCCGCCGTGGTGGGCGCCGCCGGGGTACTGCCGCCCCCGCTGTCGGTGGCGACGTCCCCGGCACCGGCCCCGAACACCTGGTCCAGCGCCTCGGACAGGGTGTCGGCGTAACCGACCCGGTCGCCGTAGTTCACCAGCACCTTCTGCAGCAGCGGGAAGGAGTTCGCCCCGGTGCCCTGCACGTACAGCGGCTCCACGTACAGCAGCCCGTCACCGCCGATCGGCAGGGTCAGCAGGTTGCCGAAGACCGCTGTGGACTCCTGGCTGTTGAACAGGGTCAGGTCCGGGCGGACCTGGTTGTTCGTGATGAAGGACTGCTGCACCTGCTGCGGTCCCCGGAAGGGGGTGTTGCCCGGCAGCCGCAGCACCTGGATCTCGCCGTAGGTCGCGGGATCCGAGGACGCCGAGATGAAGGCCGACAGGTTCTCCCGGTTGAACGCGTTGAGCGCGCTGGTCAGCTGGAAGCTCGCCGCGTCGTCCCCCGGGCGCTGGGCCAGGATGTAGTACGGCGGCTGGGCCTCCGTGGTGTCCTGGGTCGGGTCGCTGGGGATCTGCCAGCGGTCGTTCTGGTTGTAGAAGTCCGTCGGGTCGGTCACGTGGTACCGGGTCAGGACATCGCGCTGCAGCTTGAACAGGTCCTCCGGGTAGCGCACGTGGCTGACCAGCTCGTCGCTCATGTCGCTCTTGGGCTGCACGATCCCCGGGAACGCCTTCATGTAGGTCTGCAGGACCGGGTCGGTCTCGTCCCACGCGTACAGCGTGACGGTGCCGTCGTAGGCGTCGACCGTCGCCTTGACCGAGTTGCGGATGTAGTTGAACTGGTCGTTGGGCAGTGCTGTCGTGCCGGTGCCGGTGAGGGCGTCGGCCGCAGCGGTGCCCAGCTCCATCTGCTCGGCATAGGGGAACGCGTCCGAGGTCGTGTAACCGTCGAGGATCCACTCGATCCGCCCGTCGATCACGGCCGGGTAGGGGTCGCCGTCCACGGTCAGGAACGGCGCCGCCTTCTCCACCCGC
This sequence comes from uncultured Actinomycetota bacterium, assembly GCA_963759905.1. Lineage (GTDB taxonomy): Bacteria > Actinomycetota > Actinomycetes > Mycobacteriales > Geodermatophilaceae > Klenkia. The sequence goes on along the minus strand of CAVXBD010000003.1, from coordinate 508,143 downwards.
TGCAGCGGATCGCGGACGTAGAGCACCTGCGACTGGTCGTTGACCGCGCCCGAGAGCAGGAAGTTGCGCTCCCGGTAGTAGATGGCGAAGGTCAGCTGCCGGAAGAAGCTGCCGATCGACACCCCTCCCTCACCGTCGTAGGTGGAGTTGATCTGCCCCTGGTCCGAACCGCCCTCGGGCTGGTCGAACTCCCGCGGGCTGGCGTCGGCAGGAGCGCCGACGACCGAGTAGACGTCGGTGCCGTTGTCGTTCATCAGCTCGCCGTAGTAGATCCGCGGCTGGGTGACGGTGATGTCCCCGGTGGTGGGCAGGTCCCGGGCCCCGCTGAAGTCCGGCTCACCGCCTTCCTGGCCGGCAACCACCTGGTTCGCGGGCGCGGCGACGAATCCGTTCCCGTGGGTGTACACGGTGTGCCGGTTGATCCAGCTGCTCTGGTTGTCCGTCAGGCCCGAGCTGTTGAGCTCGCGGGCCGCGATCACGTAGTCGTTGGTGACCCCGTCGACGGTGTACCGGTCGATGTCCAGCTTCTCGGGGAAGCCGTAGACGTTGCGGATCTGCTGGCGCGCGGTGAACGTCTCGGACAGCACGTTGGGGTCCAGCAGCCGGGCGTTCGGGATGGTCCCGGTGTCGTTCCGCAGCGCGGCCAGGGCAGCCGTGGGGTCGACGTCGGTACCGGTCGCGCTCTGCGCGTAGTTGACGTAGTCGACCTCGGACAGGTTGTAGGCCTGCAGCGTGGACCCGATCGCCCGCTGGATGTAGTCGGCCTCGCGCTGGTCGGCCGAGGGCCGGACGACGAACTGCTGCACGATGGCCGGGTAGGCCACCCCGATCACCAGCGAGGACAGCAGCAGCAGCACCAGCGCCGCCGCCGGCAGCGCGAAGTTGCGCACCACGATGTTGGCGAAGAAGGCGATCGCGCAGATGACGGCGACGAAGACCAGGATGGTCTTGGCCGGCAGCAGCGCGTTCACGTCGGTGTAGCTGGCGCCGGTGAACACGTCACCGCGGGTGGAGTAGACCAGCCCGTAGCGGTCCAGCCAGTAGGCCACGGCCTTGAGGGCCACGAAGACGCCCAGCAGCACCGACAGCTGCACCCGCGCCGCCGAGGTGAGCTTCTGGCCGGGGGTCTGCAGCCGGAGCCCGCCGAAGACGTAGTGGGTCAGCAGGGACCCGATCAGCGCCAGGATGACGATGGCGAAGCCGAAGCCCAGCGCCAGGCGGTAGAAGGGGTAGTCGAACACGAAGAAGCTGTTGTCCAGCCCGAACTGCGGGTCCACCGTGCCGAAGTCGGTGGAGTTGCGGAAGGTCAACCAGGTGTCCCAGCTGCCCTGGGCGGTGAATCCGGCGAACAGGCCCAGCACGACGGCGATCGCGATGAGCACCAGCTTGCGGCGGGGCTCCACCGACTGGCGGTAGCGCTCGAGGTTCTGCTGCTCCAGGCTCATCGGCCGGAACGTCGGGCGGAACCGGTAGGCCAGGTAGACCGCGAGTGCCACCAGCCCACCGGTCGCCACACCGGCGACGGCGAACAGCAGCGCGCGGGTCTGCACCTCGGTCCAGAAGACCTCGGTGAAGTTGGTCTCGTCGAACCACAGGTAGTCGACGTAGACGTTGGTGAGCGTGCCGATCACGGAGAACAGCACCAGCAGCACGGCGAAGGCGCCGATGACCACCTTGGCGCGCCGGGACAGGGTCGGCACCGGCACGGGGGGCCGCATGGCCACGGGCAGGCTCCTTCAGTTGCGGGGTTCGTAGGTGCGGTCAGTGGTAGGTGCGGGGTTCGCACCTGCGGTTCCCACGGGGGACGGGGCGGTGCAGGGGTCCGTGACCGGGCGGGTCACAGGTCCTCGATCGGCTGCCGACAGCTCCCCGACAGCGGGTGCGGGGAAGGTGACGACGGTGGGGTCTGCCTGCCTAACTTCCGCCGGGGTCCCCGGGTTCCCCTGATCGGAGCCCCAGCATGCCCGCCTGTCGGCTCGCCGGTGGCGTCGCGCTGCGCCCGGTCAGCCGCCCGTGGTGCAGGGCGCCGGCGTGCCGCCCTCCCGGAACACCTGCAGCGCGGTGAGGGCGTCGGACAGCGAGGCCACCCGAGCCATCGTCAACCCGGGTTGGGCAGCGCCCAGAGCCTCGGCGCAGTTGTCCGCCGGCACCAGGAACAACCGGGCGTCGATGTCGCGGGCCGCGATCAGCTTCAGCGGGATGCCGCCGATCGGGCCGACGGCCCCGGACGCGTCGATGGTGCCCGTCCCGGCGATGACCTCGCCGGCGGTCAGGTCGGTGTCCCCCACCAGGTCGATGATCCCCAGGGTCAGCATCAGGCCCGCCGACGGCCCGCCCACGTCGTCCACCCGGATGCTGACGTCGAACGGCGCCGAGGGGGTCTGCAGGACCGACACCCCCAGCAGGGCACCCGGCCGCTGGTCCGACGACGTCGAGGTGATCGTGGTGGTGCCGGACTCGCCGAGCCGGGTGTAGCCCACGGTGACCGGTGCTCCGGCCGGGATCGAGGTCAGGGCGGCGTCCAGGCTGTCCTGGTCCGGGGTGGGGGTGCCGTTGACCGACTCGATGGCGTCTCCGGGCCTCAGCAGTCCCTGCGAGGGCGATCCGTCGGGCACCACCTGGACGACGACCTTCTCCGGGTAGCCCAACTCGGCCAGCGCCGCGGCGTTGGCCGACTGCTCGGAGGTGAGGAAGGCCTGGCGGTTCTGCTGCTGGGTCTGCTCCACGGTCTGGTCCGGCGGGTAGACGGTGTCCCGGGGCACGACGGAGACCTCGCTGTCGAACCAGCCCTGCACCGCCCCGACCAGGGTGAGCGGCCGCTGCGGGACCCCCACCGTGGTCAGGTTGAGGTTCCCGCCGCACGTCGTTGCGGTCCCGGCCGTCCACCGAGATGATCGGCTGACCGTCGAGGTCACCGAGGGTGTTGTAGGTCGGTCCGGGCACCTGGGCCACGTAGGGCACCGGGACCACCGTGCCCACCAGGCCGAAGCCCAGCAGCAGCACGACACCGGCGACGAGGACGGTCACGCGACGGCTCACGGACGTCGACAGTAGGTGACCTGTGCCGACGGGGGGCGCAGCCCGAGGTCGGCCGGGAGCAGCCTGTCAGGTCGATGTGCGGATCGGGGAGCGCCGCTGGGTGCACCGAGCGCGGTTACCGTGGATGCCATGAGCGACGTGCCCTTCGGCTTCGGTTCCTCCGACCGCGACCCGGAGCGCCGTGGCGACTCCGGCCAGGGCGGCAACCCCGACGACCCGTTCGGCTTCGGGGCCCTGTTCGGCGGCGCCGGGGGCGGCCCCGAGGAACTGCTCGGCGAAGATGCCGCTGTTCGCCGAGCTGCAGAAGCTGATGAGCTGGTCCGGTGGGCCGGTGAACTGGGACCTCGCCCGGCAGGGCGCGATCAGCCAGCTGGCCGCCGGGCACCAGCCGACGTCCGCCGCCGAGCGCAGCGAGGTCGCCGAGGCGCTGCGCCTGGCCGACCTGTGGCTGGACCAGGTCACCGGGCTGCCCTCGGGCATGGAGCGCACGCTGGCCTGGTCCCGGGTCGACTGGCTCGAGCAGACGCTGCCCGCGTGGGGCGCCGCTGATCGACCCGCTGGCCGAGCGGGTCGTGGCCGCGATGACCGCTGCGCTGCCGGCCGAGGCCGCAGGCGATGGCCGGCCCGATGGCCGGGATCATGGGCCAGATGGGCGGCATGATGTTCGGCGCCCAGGTCGGCCAGGCGCTCGGCAAGCTCGCCGACGAGGTGGTCACCAGCACCGACGTCGGCCTGCCGCTGGCCCCGGCGGGCACCGGGCGCTGGTGCCGCAGAACGTGGCCGCCTTCGCGGCCGGCCTGGACCGCCCCGCCGACGAGGTCCGGCTGTTCCTGGCCCTGCGCGAGGCCGGCGCACCAGCGGCTGTTCGCGCACGTGCCGTGGCTGCGCCAGCAGCTGCACCGACGCGGTGCACGCCTACGCGCGCGGCATCCACGTCGACCGCGAGGCCATCGAGCGCGGGATGCGAGCGATGGCGATGGGTCGGCATGGAGGGCGGCTTCGACCCCAACGACCCCGAGAGCTGCAGCAGCTGCTGGCGGTCAGGCCTGCTGGAGCCCGAGGAGACCCCGGAGCAGCAGATGGCGCTGCGCCGGCTGGAGACCCTGCTGGCCCTCGTCGAGGGCTGGGTCGACGTGGTCGTCGCCGAGGCCGCCGGGCACCGGCTGCCCGGCGCACGGCGCGCTGGCCGAGACCATGCGCCGCCGTCGGGCCACGGGCGGGCCCGCCGAGCAGACGTTCGCCACGCTGGTCGGGCTGCAGCTGCGCCCGCGCCGGCTGCGCGACGCCGCCACGGTCTGGGCGGCGCATGGACCAGCCGCACGGCAGCGCCGAGGCCCGCGACGCGCTCTGGTCGCACCCGGACCTGCTGCCCACCTCGGAGGACCTCGACGAGCCGCTGGACTTCGTGGGGCGCCAGGGCCGCGGCCGGCTGCGCAGCGGGGCACCTGCCGACGCCGCGGGCCCGGACGCCGCCGGGACCGAGGCGCACGACGACGGCCGGGACGAGTTCGACCGGCTGACCGCGGACCTGCGGATCGACGATTCCGCCGAGGACGGGGCCCCTGACGACTCCCCGGAGGACGGTCGGCCCGGGAGCTGACCGGGGCGGTCAGTCGGTGTCGTCCCCCACCGGGGCGGCGCCGGGCCGGTCTCGACGCCCTCCAGGTAGCCCAGCGCCCGCTCGGCCCGCGGGTAGCGGGTGACCAGCGCCCAGAAGGCGCTCGTCGTGCGCAGGGCTCGAGCAGGTGCGCCAGTTCGTGCACCAGGACGTAGTCGACCACGTACTCCGGCATGCCCTGCAGCCGGCGGGACAGCCGGATGCGTCCGGTCGGTCGGCGTGCAGGAACCCCACCGCCGGTGCTGGTTGTCCACCCACCGCACGCTGGCCGGCTACCACCCGTCCAGGTACGCCGCCGACAGCGTCGCCGCCCGGGCCATCAGGTCGCTCGTCGCCGCCCAGGGACCGGCGGCGGCGGTCCTCCCGGGTCTCCAGCTTGGCCACCATCTGCGCCACCCAGCGCCGCTCCTCGGCGGGGCTGAACGACGCCGGGATGAGCACGATGGTGCGGTCGTCCTCGCGGTAGGCGGTCACCGTGCGACGACGCCGGGCGCTGCGTCGGACCTCCACCGCGTCGTTCCCGCCACCGCGGCCGCGGGTGTGACCCTCCCCGGCCTGGTCGGCGCCGGTGCGCCGGGGGCGACGGCCCCGGGCGACTCCGGCGTCCCCGGCACGCAGGGCCGACGGAACCGGCACCGGGGTCCCGGGGGCCATGGCGTCACCGGGCGAGACGCGGGGGGAGTTCCTGGAGTGCACGCACGCACCGTAACCATGACCGGGCCATCGGCCCATACCGATGACACCCGGTCGTGGACAGGTGCACACCCCCGGTGGACATCCGATACCGGATCGGCCTCGACGGACGTCCCCGGCGCCACCGGGGCAGGACGGCCCGCGCCCGGTTGTGGACAACGCCCGTGTCCTGCCGGGCCCGGCTGCCACCCTCGACGGATGACCGACGGCACCCACCCGCTCCTGCCCGCGGCGACCCCGCTGCTCCGGTGGGGGCGGGACGGGCTCCAGGTCGGCGGTGCCGACGGTGGCCCCGGGCTGCGGCTGGGCCCGGTGCCGCCGGCCACGGCGGCTGCACTGGTCCGATGGCTGCGGTCCCTGGACGGCTCGCGGACCACCCGGGCCGTGCTCTCGCACGCACGGGCAGTCGGGCTGCCCGACGGGCTGGTGGACGACGTGCTGCGGGGGCTGCGGGCCGGTGGGTTGCTCGCCGAACCGTCGGCCGGGGACCTGCTGGCATCGGACCGCGGCCCGGCCGGCCGGGCCCGCACCGCGCTGGAGCTGCCGATGGCGCTGCGCACCGGGGGCGTCGGCGGCTGGCGCGGCCGCCGGGCGGCCGCGGTGGTCGTCGAGGGGGCCACCCGGGTCGGTGTCCCGCTGGCCGCGGTGCTGGCCGCCAGCGGGGTGGGACGGGTGCACGTGCGCGACCGCGGGACGGTCGGCCCCGACGACTGCATGGTGGGAGGACTGGCCGCCGACGACGAGGGACGCCCACGAGCACTGGCTGCCGCGGCTGCGGTCCGCCGGGTGGCACCGCAGGCCGACCTCCGCCCGCTGCCGGCAGACCGCCTGCCCGACCTGCTCGTGCTCTGCCACCCGTGGGCCGCCCTGGATCCGCTGCAGGAGTCGGTGCACCGGGCCGGCACGGCGCACCTGGTGGCCACCGTCCGTGGGGACACCGGTGTGGTGGGTCCCCTGGTCGTGCCCGGCGCGACCAGCTGCCTGCGGTGCGCGGAAGCCATCCGTCGGGACGACGCCTCCGGCTGGAGCCAGCTGGCCGCCCAGCTGCGCGAGGTCGTCGTCCCCCGGACCGGTCCGCAGCCGGGCCCGGCTACCGGGAGCACCGCGACCTGCCTGGCCACGGCGGTGACCGCGGCCGGGCAGGTCCTGGCGCACCTGGACGGCGTGGCGGCACCGGTGTCCCTGGGTGCGGTCCTCGAGCTGCGCGCCCCGGACCTGCTGCCGCACCGGCGTCGGTGGCCGGCCCACCCGGAGTGCCCCTGCGGGGCGGCGGCCGCCCCGCAGGCACCGGGTGGAGAGGTGACCGAGCCGATCTGACGGCCGACCCGGCGAACAGGGACACTAGAGGGGTGACGGACACCGGACGGGCAATCCCACGCGGCTCGGTGTCGCGGACGGCACGACTGGCCTCGCTGCCCCTCGGCGCGGCGGGCCGCGCGACGCTCGGCATCGGCAAGCGGTTGTCCGGCCAGTCGGCCGAGGAGGTCTCCACCGAGCTGCAGCAGCGCACCGCGGAGCAACTGTTCGCCGTGCTCGGTCAGCTCAAGGGCGGTGCGATGAAGCTGGGCCAGACGCTGTCGGTGTTCGAGGCGGCGGTCCCGGAGGAGATGGCTGCGCCCTACCGGGCCGCGCTGGTCAAGCTGCAGGAGGAAGCCCCGCCGATGCCGGTCCGGACCGTGCACGCGGTGCTGGCCCAGCAGCTGGGCGGCAGCTGGCGCTCCCGGTTCGCGGACTTCGACGACGACCCGGCCGCCGCGGCGAGCATCGGGCAGGTGCACCGCGCCACCTGGCGCGACGGCCGCGACGTCGCCGTGAAGATCCAGTACCCCGGGGCCGCCACCGCGCTGATGGCCGATCTCAACCAGCTCTCCCGGTTCGCCCGGCTGTTCGGGGTCCTCTTCCCGGGCATGGACGTCAAGCCGCTGATCGCCGAGCTGAAGGCCAGGGTGGTCGAAGAGCTGGACTACGGCATGGAGGCCGACGCGCAGCGGACCTTCGCCGCCGCGTTCGCCGGGGACGAGCAGATCGCCGTGCCCCGGGTGGTCGCCAGTGCGCCCAAGGTGATCGTCTCGGAGTGGATGGAGGGCACCCCGCTGGCCCGGATCATCGCCGGGGGCACCCGCGAGCAGCGCGACCATGCCGGGGTGCTGATGTCCACGCTGCACTTCTCCGGCCCCCCACGCGCCGGGCTGCTGCACGCCGACCCGCACCCGGGCAACTTCCGGTTGCTGCCCGACGGGCGGCTGGGGGTCATCGACTTCGGGGCGGTCGCGCGGCTGCCCGAGGGGTTCCCGGAGCCGATCGGCCGGCTGGTCCGCTGGGCCCTGGAGGGTCGGGCCGAGGAGGTCCTGGCCGACCTGCGGGCCGAGGGGTTCGTCCGGGCCAACGTGCAGGTCGACGCCCAGGGGGTGCTGGACTACCTGCTCCCCCTGCTGGAGCCGGTCGCCCGGGACCGCTTCCACTTCACCCGGGCCTGGATGCAGGAGCAGGCCGCCCGGGTGGGTGATCCGCGCAGCGAGGCCAGCCGGCTGGGCCGCCAGCTCAACCTGCCACCGGCCTACCTGCTGATCCACCGCGTGACGATGGGTTCGATCGGCGTGCTCTGCCAGCTCGACGCCGAAGGCGACTTCCACGCGGTGCTCGAACGGTGGCTGCCCGGCTTCCGGGACTGACCCGCCCGGCGCCGGCTCAGGGATCCAGCCGGGCCTCGATCTCCCGGACGTGATCGCGCGCGCAGGACGGGCAGAGCGCCTGCACCTGACCCGAGCGGTCGGTGCCCAGCGACCAGCCGAGCGGCTGGGCGTCGTCGCGCCGACCGCACAGCCGGCAGGTGATCGACGTCTCCATCTCCGGCAGTCTGCCGCCGGGCGCGCTCGGCGACCAGCTGGTCCGGGTCGGGCCCGGGGGGCTCCTCCCCCACCGGTGGCCCCGCGCGATCCCACCACCACCGGCGTGGGGTGGGACCGCGCGGCGGGCACCGGGTCACCGCGCTACCGGACGGCGGCGCTGGCCCGGGCGGCCCGGCGCGACGCGCGCTCGGCCCGCCGGGCCCACCGTCGGGCGGCGACGACCCGCCGGGCGCGGGCGGCCGCATCGGCGTCGGCCCACAGGTCGGCCTGCCGGCTCCGGGCCAGGTACAGCGTGCCGTCGAAGGACGGGGTGCGGTTCAGGTCCATGTTTCCTCCTCTCGACCGACTCGATGCGGGCGACGTCCTGTGCGAGGTCGTGCCGTGGCGGCGGGCCGTGCCGTGCGGGCCGGCCGTGGGGCGGCGTCGCCGATGGGCGCCATCACGCGGCGACCTTGCGCGGACGGCCCCGGGGCCGCTTGCGGGCGATGACCACCCCGTGGTCGAAGATCTCCCCGCCCCAGACACCCCAGGGCTCGGCCCGGTCCAGGGCGCCGGCCAGGCAGGTCGTCCGCAGGGGGCAGCCGTGGCACAGCTGCTTGGCCTGCTCCAGTTGTGCCGGTGACTCGGCGAACCACAGCTCGGGGTCCGCCACCCGGCAGGGCAACACCGGTCGGCCGGACGGCGGGGTGGGCCCGATCCCCCTGGGATCTGCTGACGCGTGCCGTCGTTCGAGCCCGGGGTGGTGCCGATCCACCGGACGCTCGATCGTGTGCTGCACGGCCGCTCCTCCTTCTCCTCGTGCTGTGTCCGGGCGACGGAGGTCCCGCCGACCGGGAGGTCGGTGGGATCAGCGGTCCTGACAGACGACGAGGCCGCGGATCCCGGTGCTTTCCGGGATCCGCGGCCTCGAGGAGGTCCGCGCGAGCTGGCTAGCTCGGCGGATCCCTCGGGGGCAGGTCACCCGGGGTGTGGTCGATGGACGGGGTCGTGCAGGTGGCGCCGGTGGCCCGGCCGACAGGGGCCGCAACGCGTGGCCGGACGGCGACGGGCAGACCCGTCCCCTGACCCGCAGCGTCGTGCGGCGCGGCGGCGTTCACCGGGGCCATCACCGGGGGGAGGGACCGCGCGGCCGCGCCGACGCCGAGGGCACCGACTCCGGACATGCCGACAGCCCCGGCGAGGGTCGGGGTCGACGAGGTGATGTCGGTCATCGTGAACCCCTCCTCTCGGGGTGCGGGGACCCGGCGGAAGTGCCGGTCCCGGGGTGCGGGCGTGCTCGATCGGTCGTGCTGGGGCCCGTCACGGGGGCCGTGAGGAGCAGGTTAGGGGCCTGCCCAGGGCGGGTCAACGCAATTACCGCCGTCCTCCGGCACCAGCCGTTCAGCCGGGGTGGCCCAGCGCGGCCAGCAGCTCCTCCCCGTACATCTCCAGCTTGCGGGTCCCGATCCCGGGCAGTGCCGACAGCTCCCGCAGCGAACCGGGACGGGTCTCGGCGATCGCCTGCAACGTGGCGTCGTTGAAGACCACGTAGGCCGGCACCGACGCGGCCGTAGCTGCCTCGCTGCGCCAGGTGCGCAGCTTCTCGAACAGCTCACCGGCCTCTCCGGTGAGCACCACCGCCGCACGCTTGGCCGCCGGGGCCCGGCGGATCGCCGCCGCGGAGTCCGGCGCGATGTCGGTGAGGAACCGACTCCGCGGCCGGGTCCGTCGTCCCCCGGGGTTGCGGGCCAGCGACCAGGACAGGGTGAGCTGCTCGCGCGCCCGGGTCACCGCCACGTAGAGCAGCCGGCGCTCCTCCTCGACCGCGTCCGGCCGGGCCAGGGACTGCGCGATCGGCAGCACCCCGTCGACCAGTCCGACGACGAACACGGCATCCCACTCCAACCCCTTGGCCGCGTGCATCGACGCCAGGGTCACTCCCTGGACGGTGGGCGCGTGCTGGGCGTTGGCCCGCTCCGCCAGGTGTGCCACGAACTCCGCCAGGCCCAGCGTGGGTTCCTCGGCCACCAGGTCGACGGCGAGGTCGACCAGGGCGGACAGCGATTGCCACCGGTCCCGGGCGGCACCACCGGCCGGGGGCCGGTGTTCCACCCAGCCGACCGAGGCCAGCACGTCGCGCACGGTCGGCACCAGCGCGCCCTCGTCGCGACCCGCGGCAGCTCCCCGCAGCAGCAGCACCGCCTCCCGCACCTCGGGCCGCTCGAAGAAGCGCTCCCCGCCCTTGAGCACGTAGGGCACCCCGAGGTCGGCCAGCGCGGACTCGTATACCTGGGACTGCGCGTTGATCCGGAACAGCACCGCGATCTCCGAAGCCGGCAGCCCCCCGTCGATCAACGCCCGGCAGGCGGTCGCCACCGCGGCTGCCTCGGTGGGCTCGTCCGGGTGCTCGAGGAAGCGCGGCTCCGGGCCGGCGGCCCGCTGGCCCAGCAGGCGCAGCCCGGGCAGGCCCTTGCGTCGCGCGGCCATGCCGATCAACCGGTTCGCCAGGCCCACCACCTGCGGGGTGGACCGGTAGTCGCGCTCGAGCTTGACCACCTCGGCGTCGGGATAGCGGTCGGCGAACCCCAGCAGGTAGTCCGGGTCGGCGCCGGTGAAGGAGTAGATGGTCTGGTTCGGGTCGCCGACCACGCACAGCTCCGCCCGGCCGCCCAGCCAGGCGTCCAGCAACCGCTGCTGCAGCGGGTTGACGTCCTGGTACTCGTCGACCACGAAGTGCCGGTACTGGCCGCGGACCGCGCGGGCCACCTCGCGGTGCTCCTCCAGGGCGTAGGCGGTGACCAGCAGCAGATCCTCGAAGTCCAGCGCCCCGTCCCGCTGCTTGGCCGACTCGTAGCTGGCGTACACCTGCGCGACGGCGGCCGGCTCGTAGGGCGCCTCCCGCCCGGCGGCCGCGGCCCGGGCCGGGTAGTCCTCCGGGGTGGCCAGCGTGGTCTTGGCCCACTCGATCTCGCTGGCCAGGTCGCGCAGCACGGCCCGGTCGGTGGCCAGCCGGTTGCGGGTGGCCGCGCCGGCGATCAGCCGCAGCTTGTTCTCCACCAGCTCGGGCATCGGACCGCCCAGCACCCGGGGCGCGAAGTACCGCAGCTGGCGCATCGCCGCCGCGTGGAAGGTGCGCGCCTGCACCCCGCCGACCCCCAGCGCCGAGAGCCGGCCGCGGAGCTCACCGGCAGCCCGCGCGGTGAACGTCACGGCCAGCACCTGCTCGGGTGTGTAGACCCCGGCGTGCACCCCGTAGGCGATCCGGTGGGTGATCGTCCGGGTCTTCCCGGTGCCCGCGCCGGCCAGGATGCAGACCGGCCCGGTGATCGCGGCGGCGGCGGTGCGCTGCTGCTCGTCCAGACCCGCGAGCACGGCCTCCCCGCCGGAGGACCGTTCCCCGACCGGCGCCCCGTCGGGGGACCCCGCTCCCGACGCCTTCGCTCCGACCCCTCCTCCATCCACCACGCACCGAGTCTCCCAGCCCGGCCCGGCGACCGGGGAAGCATCCCCAGGGTGTCCACGTTGGCCTGACACGCGCGACCGCGCACGGTCGGCGGGCCTCGAGTGGCCGTCGTCCCCCCTGACGTTGGAGGATCTTTCAGTGAGCGCTGCAACCGCCCCCGTGACCATGTACACCACCAGCTGGTGCGGCTACTGCGTGCGGCTGAAGAAGCTCATGCAGCGCGCCGGCATCGACTTCGCGGAGGTCAACATCGAGACCGACGACGGCGCCGCCGACCTGGTGATGCGGGCCAACGGCGGCAACCGGACGGTGCCCACGCTGGTTTTCCGCGACGGCAGCGCCCTCACCAACCCCAGCATCGACCAGGTGAAGAACCAGTTGTCGGCCCAATCCGGCGCGTGATCCCGCACCCACGCCCCGATACGGGTGATGATCTCGGCCGTACGGGCCGCGGGGACCTGTGCCCCCGCAGCCGACCGGGCTGCGGTCAACCCGGGAGGACGTGGTGGTGAGCGGGTCGGTCGACACCTCAGCGACGTGCGCGGAGGCCTTTCCCCTCGGCGTGCCGGCCCCGCCGCGGCGGCTGCACCCGGCCCCGGGTGACGACGTCGTCCGGACCGCAGCGGGCGAGCCGGCCTTCGTGGTGACCCGGACGACGCGCGGCTGGGCCGTGACGACCCCGGCGGGCTCGGAGCACGCCCACGACCTCGTCGAGGCGATGAGCCTGGCCGACCTGATCGCCGAGGAGCTGGGCGCCTGCCCCGAACCCGGCCGCGAGGCCCGCCGTGCCGCGAGGGGTCCCGGTGCCGACGGGGTGGCGGACGCGGACCCGCGCGATCAGCAGATCGCGGCCCTGCAGCGCGCCGTCGGCCAGCTCGAGCACGCGCTGGCCACCCGGGTGTCCACCGAGCGGGCCATCGGGGCGCTCACCGCCCAGCACGGGCGGTCCCCGCGCGAGGCCTTCGAGGAGCTGCGGCGCAGGGCCCGCTCCGAGGGCCGGGCCGTGCACGAGCTGGCCCGCGAGGTGCTCGACGCGCTGGTGCCGGTCCCGGCCGTGCCCGCCCCGCCGGCGCCCGGGGGCGGCGTGGCCCCCGCCGGGGAGCGGACCGGTCGGGCCCGCCGGGTGGAGCGCAGCCGGATACGGCTGGCCAGTGCGCCGGCGCCCGCCGAGGGCGAGCGCTGAGCGCACCGCTCCCCCTGACCCCCGACGCGCTCGCCGACCGGCTGGCGGCGCTGCTGGCCGACACCGCACCCGAGCCGGGTGCGGCCGCGCTCCGGGTCGCCATCGACGGACCCGACGTGGCCGCCCCCGAGGCACTCGCCGCCGCGGTCGCCGACCGGCTGCCGGCGCTGGGTCGGTCGTGCACGGTGGTGCCTGCAGCCGGCTTCCTGCGCCCCGCCTCGATCCGGCTCGAGCACGGCCGGACCGACGCCGACGCCCGGTACACCGACTGGCTGGACGTCCGGGCGCTGGCGCGCGAGGTGCTCGACCGGGTCGGTCCCGGCGGGCCGGGCGACCTGCTCCCGCAGCTGTGGGACGTCGAGCGCGACCGGGCCAGCCGGGCCCCGCGGGTGCCCGCCGCCGGGGTGGTGCTGGTGCCCGGCTCGCTGCTGCAGGGGGTGGGCCTGGCTTTCGACGTCGTCGTGCACCTGCGGGTCACCGCGCCGGCCCGGCGCCGTCGCACCCCGGTGGAGCGGGCCTGGGAGCTGCCGGCCTTCGACCGCTACGACGACGAGGTGGACCCCGCCGGGCTGGCCGACGTGCTGGTGCTGGCCGACCACGCCGCCCGGCCGGCGCTGGTCCTCGCCGGCCGGTTCGCCCCGCTCAGCTGAACTCGCCGGCCACCCACCGGTCGACGATGTGCCGGGCGATCGAGACCGGCGGAGGCAGTGCGGCCGGACCGGCGCCGGAACGCAGCTCGTCGCGGGTGAACCAGCGGGCCTCCTCGATCTCGTCGTGGTCGACCCGCAGCTCGACGTCCAGGGCCCGGGCCACGAAGCCCAGCATCAGCGACTGCGGGAAGGGCCAGGGCTGGCTGGACACATACCGCACGTCGGTGACCGGCAGGCCCACCTCCTCGGCGACCTCGCGCGCAACGGCGGCCTCGGCGGACTCCCCCGGCTCGACGAACCCGGCCAGGATGGAGAACCGGCCCGGCGGCCACACCGCCTGCCGACCCAGCACGCACCGGTCCGCGCCGTCGTGCACCAGCATGATCACCGCGGGGTCGGTGCGCGGGAAGACCTCCTGGCCGGTGGTGGGGTCGCGCTGGGTCCAACCGGCCTTCTCGATGGTGGTCGCCGCACCGGTGTACGGGCTGTACCGGTTGCGCTCGTGCCACTCGACGATGCCGACCGCCTGGGCCAGCAGCCCGGCGTCCCGGGCCGCCAGGTCCGAACCGACCTCGCGCAACCCGCTCCAGCTGTCCACCGGCGAGCCGCTGACGGTGAGCGCGCGCTCACCGCGGACCACGGCGTAGGGCACCCCCTCGGCCTCACCCAGGTAGATGCCGCCGGCCGGGAACTCCGGATGGGTGTCCCAGAGCAGCTCGGGCCCACCGCGGCCCTCGCGCACCGGCACCTGGCGCTTCTCGTCGATGGTCAGCACCCGCACCGGTCGGCCCCGGGCCGGGTCGGGCAACTGCCGGTGCAGGTGGCCGCGGTCGTGGTCCACGCGGGAGAGCACCGGCATCTCGGCACCTGACGAACCGGTGGAGGTCAACCAGGCGGCGTCCTCCACCGGGGTCTCCACCGGGGGGTGCGCACCGAGGCTGGGGACCGGGTTGTCGGCGGCCGTGCTACCACCGGGGGGCACGCTCACGACAGCTCCATCGTCTCGGCGGGGATGTCGGTCCGGGCGGACTCGCGCCCGGTGACCTCGACGGGGCCGAGTGCCTGCAGCGGCTCGGCGATCTGCTCGGCGTCACCGACCACGACCGCGGTCAACCCGGCTGGGTGCAACCAGTGCCGTGCCGCTGCGGTGACCTCGTCGAGGGTGACCGCAGCGAGTGCTACCTGGTGGTCGGCCAGCCACTCCGCCGGCAGGCCGGCGCCCAGCAACGCCGACAGCGTGCTGGCCAGTCCGGCATGGGTGGCGGTGGCCAGCGCCATCGTGCCCAGCAGGTAGCGCCGCGCGGCGTCCAGCTCGGCCTCGGTGACCGGGGTCAGCGCGATCCGGCCGAGCTCGTAGCTGGTCTCCAGCAGCGCCGGGGCGGTCACCCCGGTGGCGACGTCGGCCTCCACCACGAGGGAGGAGCCGGCGGCCAGGTGGTCGATCGAGCTGCGCGGGCTGTAGGTGTAACCCCGCCGCTCCCGGATGTTCTCCACCAGCCGGGAGGAGAAGTAGCCGCCGTAGATCATGGTCGCCAGCCGGGCGGCGGGCAGCTCGGGATCGGTGCGGGACGGGGCCGGGCCACCGAGCCGGATGTTGGACTGCACCGCACCCGGCCGGTCGAGCACCTGCAGCGGCCGCGATCGGGGGACCGGCAGCGGGGGTGCGCCGGCGGCGCCCGCGGTCCCGGTCCACTCCCCCCAGGCGTGCGCCACGGCGTCGGTGGCCGCCGCCGGGTCCACCTCGCCCACCAGGGTCAGCGTGCTTCCCGCAGGTAGCAGCCGGGCCCGGTGCAGCGTGCGCAGCGCTCCCGGGGTGACCGCCGCGACGGCGTCCACGTCGGGCAGCTGGACCGCGTAGGGGTGCGTCCCGAAGCGCCGGGCAGCCAGCGCGATGCGGGCCTGGATCCCGGGTTGGGAACGGGCGATGCCGATCCGCTCGATGACCCGGGCGCGCTCGGCGGCGACCTGGGCCTCGGGGTAGGTGGCCCGACCCAGCAACTCGGCCAGCACACCCAGGACCGCCGGCAACCCGGTCGGGAGCATCGTGGTGCTCAGCAGCAGGCGGTCGGGGTCGGAGGAGACCGCCAGCTCGGCGCCCTCGGCCTGCAGCAGCTGGGCGATCTGGACCTGGTCGTGCGCGGCGGTGCCCAGCAGCATCGCGCCGGCCAGCACCGAGGTGCGGGCGACGTGCGCACCGGCGGCCCGGGCGGAACCGGCGGCGAACGGGATCCGCAACCGCAGCTCCACCAGGGGGACCCCGGCCCGCGGCACGACCACCACGCGCAGACCCGAGGGCAACGTCGTCTGGTGCACCTGCGGCACCGGGTGCGGGCGGGGCTCGCCCACCGCCGGGACCACGGACAGGTCGAGCACGGGGGCACTCACGGCTTCTCCTCCACGGCGTTCACGGCGCCGATGACGCTGCCCGGCACGGCGCGCGTCATGCGGCGCCGTCGGCGGTGTGCAGTTCGAGCACGGCGGCGGTGTCCGGGCGCAGACCCCGGGCGGCCTGCTGGACCGCCTCGGGGGTGACGGCGGCGAGCCGGGCCGCGAGCTCGCCGGCCAGCTCCGCCCGGCCGTGCACCAGCTCGGCGGAGCCGAAGCCCAGGGTGCGTCCCAGCACGGAGTCGGCCTGGTGCAGCAGCTGGGCGCTGGTCCGGGCCTGCACCCGGGAGAGCTCGTCGGCGCACACGCCGTCGGTGGCCACCCGGTCGATCTCCTCGTGCACCGCAGCCAGCACCCGCTCCGGGGTGACGTCACCGGGGTGGTGCACCTGGGTGGTGAGGGTGGTGGCGTCGCGGACGTCGAACGGGTCCCCGAACAGCCCCACGTAGGAGGACTGGGCCACCGCGAGGTGGTCGCGGTGCACCAGCCGCAGTTCCAGCCGGGATGCGTCGCCCTCGCTGAGCAGCTCGGACAGCAGCACGGTGCCCAGGTAGGTGTCCAGGTCACCGACCGGGTCGGGCACCCGCCAGGCCACGGCCAGCGCCGGGGCCGGCGCCAGTGGGTCGACGACCACGCCGTGCCGCGGACCCGTGGGCGAGGGCTCGCCGGTGTGCGGCACCGGCGGAGCGGGCCGGGCGGGGACCTGGTCGAACCAGCGGCGCACCATCCGCTCGGTCTCCGCGACGTCCAGGTCCCCACCCAGGCACAGCACCGCGTTGGCCGGGGCGTAGTACCGGTGGAAGAAGTCCCGGGCGTCCTCGACCGTGGAGGACTCCAGATCGACGAACGAGCCGTACCCGTCGTGGGTGTTGGCGAAGGACTCGAAGGCGATCTGGGGCAGCTGCAGCCAGGGGAACGCGCCGTAGGGGCGGTTGAGCACGTTGACCCGGATCTCCTCCTTGACCACGTCGATCTGGTTCCGGAGGTTCTCCTCGGTGATGGCCGGCGCGGCCATCCGGTCGGCTTCCAGGAACAGCGCCCGCTCCAGGGCCTCCGCGGGCAGCGCCTCGTAGTAGTTCGTGTAGTCCTGGTGGGTGGAGCCGTTGAACGTGCCGCCCGCGGCCTGGACCAGTCGGGCGTGCTCCATCTTCGGCACGTGCGCGGAGCCCTGGAACATCACGTGCTCGAACAGGTGGGCGAAGCCGGTGCGGCCCTCGGGCTCCGAGCGCATCCCCACGTCGTAGAACACGCTGACCGCCACGACCGGCACGCTCCGGTCGGGGGCCAGCACCACGCGCAACCCGTTGTCGAGGGTGAACCGCTCCACCGGGTGCCGCAGGGTCAGATCGGCACCAGCTGAGGTCACGTGCGCACGATAGCCGCGGGGTCCGACAGTCCGCCGCGGCCCGGGGTCAGAGCACCTGCACCGCGCCGATCACCCGGTCGATGACGCCGTACAGCTCGGCATGCGTGTTCGGGATGGACAGGTAGAGCAGGGCCGGCGCGGGGCGACCGACGTCGACCAGCAGCATCGCCGCGCGCTCCCCGCTGGCCTCGTAACCCGCGACGTCCCAGCTGAGCGTGAACTCGTAGAGCTGGGCGGGGGCCCCGTCCACGGTCACGGGCTCCTCGCGCAGCACCTCGAGGTCGTTGGGCGCCGGGTAGTAGTTGCCCCGCGCGCTCGCGGCCAGGGCGCGGGCGGTGGCCGGCAGGCTGTCCGGTCCGGTCCAGCCGTATCCGTCGGCCACCGGGCCCGAGGTGATCTGGGCGATGAACTCCCCGCCCCCCGGGACGCTGCCCTGGGTGATGAAGTACTGGCCCCGCACCGACGTGGTCTCCACCGGCATGCCCAGCACGTACTCGCTCCAGCCCTCGCCCAGGTACGGGTAGGAGATGCCGGCCTCGGTGTCGACGATCCGCACGGTGCCCGGCGGGAACGTGGGGCCCGCCGACGGCGTGACGCGGGATCCCCCGGTCGCGAGGGGGCCCGTCGGGGTCCCGCCCGGGGCCCGGGTCAGGGCCACCGTGAGCAGCACCAGGGCCAGCACCACCAGCAGAACCCCGCCGAGGATCCACGGCGCGCGCCGCCGGTCGGTCCGCGGGCCACGCGCACCTCCCAGGCCCGTCGGGGTGGGGGCGGCCCGGTGGTGCGGCAGCACCGGCTGGAAGGCCGCGCCCACCGAGACACCGGGCCCGGCCGGCGCGGTGACGTCGGACCAGCCGGCGCCGGTCCACCACCGGACCAGGCCGACGCTGCCGTCGGGGTCGGGGTACCAGCCAGGGACAGGTGCCGGACCGCCGCTGTCCCGCCCCGGCCCGGTCACGCTGCGCGCCGCAGGTGGGGCCGGCGGCCGGTCACAGGTCGTCCCGCTCGGCGGTGTCCCGCCACCAGCGCATCAGCGGCGAGACGCCGTCCGTCCCGCCACCGCGCAGGGTGACCGTGGACAGCGCCGGGCGGTCGTCCCAGGTCCAGCTGAGCACGGTGTCCCGCGACGCGTCCACCGAGCAGGCCAGGCGGCCGATCGGCTGATCACGGGAGTCGACGAGCCGGACCCAGCCCTGCCCACCGTCGAAGCTGGTGCAGGCGAACCCGTCGTCACCGGCCAGCTGCGACAGCCGCCGGTCGGACACCTCGGCCGCGAACGCAGCGGCGGCCGCCTGCGGATCGGCGCGCAGCTGGTAGCTCTGGCCGGTGGGGCCGTCCTCGGTCGCGCTGCTGCCGCAGTCCAGGCCCAGCAGCACGTCGCCGGAACCGGCGGTGGTCCGGCAGTCGGCTGGGACGACGTCGGCCGGCAGCGCGACGGCGAGCAATTGCTGCTGGGCGTCGGCGGCGGCCGACCGGGCGTCACCGGCCCGCCGGTCCGCGCGCACCAGCAGGGCGGCGAGCACCGCGGCGACCAGCACGGCGAGCACGGCGACCACCACGACCGCGGTCAGCGGGCCCCGCCGCCGCCCGGTGGCCTGGCCCGCAGGATCGACGGGGCCGCCCGGGCCGCCCCCCGGACCGACCGGGGTGCCCCCGGCGCCGGACGGCGCGGCCCACGGTGGCGGGCCGGGGAAGGCCACCGGCTGCACCGGCTGCACCGAGGTCGGCCCGGGCAGCGGGCGCCGCTGGGTCTCCGCCCGGTCCCCGGCCCCGGTCAGGCCCACCGTGGTCGGGGTGGCATCCCGCAGCGGCCCCTCGGCCGGCCGCGGCACCTCCACCCCGCTGACGCTCAACGCGGCCCGGGCGGCCGCCGCCATGCCCCCGGCCGAGGTCCACCGGTCGGCCGGGTCCTTCGCCAACCCGCGCGCGACGACGCCGTCGAGCAGGTCGGGGACCTCCGCGCGGACCGCGCTGACCACCGCCGGTGTCGTGTTGACGTGGGCGTACATCTGGCTGGCGGCGTCCCCGGCGGGGAAGGGCCGGGCACCGGTCAGCGCCTCGTGCAGCACGCAGGCCAGCGAGTACACATCGGCACCGGCGCCCAGCGGGCCACCCAGGAAACGCTCCGGCGCCATGTACTCGGTGCTGCCCACGGTCAGCCCCGTCCCGGTCAGCGGCGGCCCCGTGGAGCTGTCGATGGTGCGGGCGATGCCGAAGTCGACCAGGTAGACGAAGTCCTCCCCGGGCGCTGAACCGGCCAGGTCCCCGCCATCGGCCCGGCCCACCAGCAGCACGTTGGAGGGCTTCACGTCCCGGTGCACCAGCCCGTCGGCATGTGCGGCATCCAGTGCCCGGGCGACCTGCCCGACGATGTCCACGGCCCGGGCGGGGTCCAGCGGGCCGGTGCGGCGCAGCAGCGAAGCCAGGTCCTCGCCCTCCACCAGCCGCATGTCCAGGAAGAGCCGCCCGTCGATCTCCCCGTAGCGGTGGATGGGCACCACGTGCGGCTCGCGCAGCCGGGCGGCCACCCGGGCCTCCCGGCGGAACCGCTCGCGGTAGGACTCGTCGGTGGCCCACTGCGGGTGCAGCACCTTCAGCGCGACGTCGCGTTCGTGCTCGGCGTCGTGCGCCCGCAGCACTTCCCCCATCCCACCCCGGCCGAGCAGCCCCAGCACCCGGTACGGGCCGAACTGCGCTCCCTGTTCCACGCCCGCCGGCCTAGCGGGCGGGGAAGGTCACGGCGGCCAGCTCGCGCCACAGGTGGGCGCTCGCCTCCGCGCCACGGTGCAGCATCGGCAGCAGCACCCGCTCGTTGGGCGCATGGATGCGGTCGGTGGGCAGCCCCGCGCCGAGGAACAGCAGCGGGGCACCCAGCACGTCGACCAGATCGGCTTCCGGCCCGCTACCGCCCTCCCGGGTGAAGAGCACCTGGTCACCGGGCACGTCGAAGGCCTGCCCGATGGCGCGCAGCAGGGCCTCCATCGCCGGGTGGTCCAGATCGCTGGCGCACGGGCTGACCCCGCCCTCCGGGACGTGCACGTCGGCCTCGATGCCATCGGGGGTGTTCGCCAGCACCCAGGCCCGTACCTGGTCGGCCAGGTCGGCGGGGACCTGGTCGGCGACCAGCCGGAAGGTGACCTTGGCGTGCGCCGTCGCCGGCACGATCGTCTTGTGGCCCGGGCCGGTGTAGCCACCCCACATGCCGTTGACCTCGGCGGTCGGCCGGGCACCGATCCGCTCCAGGGTGCTGAACCCGGTCTCGCCGGTGGCGACCCGGGACGCCGCCGGACCGGCCAGCCAGGCGGCCTCGTCGAAGGGCACCCGGCCCATCAGCGCCCGCTCCCGCTCGGTCAGCGGGCGCACCTTGTCGTAGAACCCCGGCAGGGTGACCCGGCCGGACTCGTCGTGCAGGCCGGCCAGCAGCGTGGCCATCGCGTGCAGCGGGTTGGGCACGGCACCGCCGAAGGAGCCGGAGTGCAGGTCGACGCCAGGGCCACGCAGGGTGATCTCGGCGTCGGCCAGGCCGCGCATCGCGGTGACGGCGCTGGGCACGTCGGGCGCCGCCATGCCGGTGTCGCTGACCACCACGACGTCGCAGTCCAACCGCTCGCGACGCTCGTGCAGCAAGTCGAGGAAGTTCGGCGAGCCGGACTCCTCCTCCCCCTCCACCAGCAACTTGACGGTGACCGCGGGGGTGTCGCGGCCGGTGGCGGCGAGGTGGGCGCGCATGCCCAGCAGGTGGAAGGCCACGTTGCCCTTGTCGTCGATCGCACCGCGGGCGTGCAGTTCCTGCCCGGCCGGGGTGTCGACGAGGGTGGGCTCGAACGGCGGGTGCGTCCAGGCCTCCTCGGGGTCGACGGGCTGCACGTCGTGGTGGCCGTAGACCAGGACGACCGGGGCACCGGCGTCGGCGGAGGGCCATTCCGCGTACACCGCGGGTGCCCCGGCGGTCGGCCACACCTCGACGGTGGGGAACCCGGTGCGGCGCAGCGCCTCGGCCAGCCAGTCGGCGCTGGCGGCGACGTCTGCGGCGCGCGACGGGTCGGCCGAGATCGAAGGGATCCGCAGCCAGGCGGCCAGGTCGGCGTGCAGGTCGTCCCGGTGGGCGGTCACGAAGTCGCGTTCGGCGTTGCTGCTCACCGGGCGACGGTAACGCGCCCCGCCGACCGGCCCGGACTACCTTCCACGCCATGCCCGTGGGACAGCAGCAGGTGGACGTCGGCGACCTCACCTTCGACGTGCGGACCGACGGACCGGAGGACGGCCGCCCGGTGCTGCTGCTGCACGGGTTCCCGCAGACGTCGCTGAGCTGGGCGGCGGTCACCCCGCTGCTGGCCGAGGCCGGGTTGCGGACCTACGCCCCGGACCAGCTGGGGTACTCCCCCGGCGCCCGGCCGCAAGAACCCGAGGCCTACGCGCTGCCGAACCTGGCGCAGGTGACCGCGGATCTGATGACCGCGCTGGACATCCCGGTCGCCGACGTCGTCGGGCACGACTGGGGCGCCAACGTCGCGTGGGCGCTGGCCGGCTGGCACCCCGACCGGGTGCGGACGCTCACCGCGGTCTCGGTCCCGCACCCGACCGCCTACACGCTGGCGTACCGGGCCGACCCGGAGCAGAAGGAGCGCTCGGCCTACATCAAGCTCTTCTGGCAGACCGGCAAGGCCGAGCGGGTCCTGCTGGCCGACGACGGGCGGCGGCTGCGCCGGCTGCTGGACGGGGTGGCCCCCGAGGCCGTGGACGCCTACGTGGCCCACCTGTCGGCGCCCGGCGCGCTGACCGCGGCGCTGAACTGGTACCGGCAGATGAGCGCGGACACCCGGGTCGGCCCGGTGGACGTGCCGACGACGTACCTGTGGAGCGACGGCGACGTGGCCATCGGCCGGACCGCGGCGCTGGCCTGCGCGGACCAGGTGACCGGTGACTACCGGTACGTGGAGCTGGCCGGGGTCTCGCACTGGGTCCCCGAGCAGGCCCCCGCCGACCTGGCCCGCGTGGTGCTGGAGCGGGTGGCCACCGACTGATCAGGGTCGGTGGGGTCCGGCCCGCTCACCCGGAGACCAGCGCCAGCAGACCGGCCTCGTCGAGCAGGTCCACCGGACGCAGCGTCACCCCCGCCGGGACGTGGTGGAAGCCGGCGCTGACCTGCTCGACCGGCACGCCTACCAGCCGGGACCAGCCCAGCCGGTAGGCGGCCAGCTGGACCGACGCCGCGGCCAGCTCGGTGGCGCCGGGCACCGGCCCGGTCTTCCAGTCGATCACCTCGTAACCGCCGCCACCGTCGGAGAACACCGCGTCGATCCGGCCGCGCAGGGTCAGCGGCCCCAGCGGTGTCTCGAACGGCGCCTCGACGTCGACCGGCTGACGGTCGGCCCAGCCGCTGGCCAGGAAGGCCTCCTGCAGGGCGGCCAGCGTCTCGTCCGGACCGGCGGAGGCATCCCCGGAGCCGGGCAGCTCGTCGAGGTCGATGAGCCGGGCGGCCCCGAAGCGTTGCTCCAGCCAGGCGTGGAAGGCAGTGCCCCGCCGGGCCAGCGGGGCGGGGGCGGCCGGCATCGGGCGGCGCAGCCGGCGGGCCAGCTCGGCCGGGTCACGGCGCAGCGCCACCAGGGCGGAGACCGACAGGTGCGCCGGCAGCGACACCTCGGTCGCCCCGCGGCCGGAGTCGGCCCGCTCGCGGAGCAGCAGGTCTGCGTCCCGGACCCAGTCGGCGACCACCGGGTCGTCGGGCGCGCCGAGGCCGGCCCCGCCCAGCGGGTGGGCCCGGGTCCCGGCCACCAGCTCGGCGGCTGCGGTGAGCGCCCGCCGCCGGCCCGACGACAGCGGGTCGGTCGGCCAGACTCCGACCGGCCATTCGGCCAGTGCCGGGTTGGTGGCGTCCGCCGCCGGGGCCTCCGCCCACTCCTCGACCGTGCCCAGACCGGCATCACCCAGGGACTCCACCGCCTCCCGGACGGCTTGCAGCAGGGTGGAGGGTCCGTTGGGCTTCACCCCGTCCCGCCACCAGCTGCCCGAGCACAGCAGCAGCCGCTTGGCCCGGGTGACCGCCACGTAGCCCAGCCGGACCTCCTCGGCGAGCCCGAAGGCCTTCCACTCCGCGACGTAGTCCCCGAGGGCGTCCCGGACCACGGACTGGTCCCCGGAGCCCGGCACCGGCAGCCGCAACCGGGGCAGGTCCTCCCGGTCGGTCAGGCGCAGGTCGACGGGCACGGCGCCAGGGTCGTTGACCCAGGAGTCCGACGTGTCGGTCTTGCTGGGGAACTGCCCGACGGTCATCCCGGGCACCGCCACCACGTCCCACTCCAGGCCCTTCGCCGAGTGACCGGTGAGCAGCTGGACCGCCTCGGGGTTGACCGCCACCTCACCGGGCTCCAGGCCGCGCTCGCGGACCTCGGCGTCGGCCAGGTAACCCAGGAACGCCGGCAGCGAGGGCAGCTCGGCGAGGTCGGCGAACTGCGCCGCGACGCTGTGCAGGGCGTCCAGGTGGGTCCGGGCACCGCCGGGGCTGACCTCGGGGTGACTGGCCAGCTCGGTCTCCAGGCCCAGGGTGCGGACGACCTCGTCGACCAGGTCGGGCAGCGGCTCGCCGAGCCGGGTCCGCAGCGTGCCGAGCTCGCCGGCCAACCGGCGCATCCGACGGTGCCCGTCGGCCGAGTAGGCCTCCGGGCGGCCCAGGTCGTCCAGGGCCTCGACGATGCTGCCGCGCTCGGGCGCCAGCTCGACCACCGGTGACCCTGCCCCCGCCGGATCTCCCGCGGCCGGGCCGTCGGCGGGAGCCGGACGCCGCTCGCGCACCAGCTGCCTGGCCCGTGCCTCCAGCGCGGCCAGGTCGCGCGGACCGATCCGCCACCGGGCCCCGGTCAGCAGCCGGCCCAACGCGTCGCCCGCGGTGGGGTCGACCAGCACGGTCAGCGTGGCGACGACGTCGGAGACCTCGGGCACGTCCAGCAGCCCGCCCAGGCCGACGACCTCCACCGGCAGGCCGCGCTCGCGCAGGGCGGCCGCGATGCCGGGCAGCTGGGCCCGCCGGCGCGCCAGGACCGCGATGGTGGGCCGACGGTACGGCTCGACGTCGGGTGCCCCCTGCGGGGCGTCGGCACCCGACGGCGAGGGCCCGCGCCACTGCTCGGCCAGCCGGTCGGCCAGCGCGGCGGTCTCCTCGGCGACCGTCTCGTACAGCCCGACGCGGACCTGCCCGGGGCCCGCGGTCGGGGCGGCGGTGAGGTCGGGCAGCGGGTCGGCGTCGGCGGGCTGCGGCAGGTCGGCGGCGACCCGGTTGGCGGCGGCCAGCACGGCCCGGTGGTTGCGCCAGCTGGTGGACAGGGTCAGCCGCTCGGCCGGCCGGTCCGGGGCGCCGGGGAAGGTCCGGCGGGAACCGCTCGATGGTGCCCGCGCGCGCACCGCGCCAGCCGTAGATGGACTGCCGCGGGTCGCCGACGGCCAGCACCGGGTGGTGGCTGTCGCCGCCGAAGAGCGCCTCGAGCATCCGCAGCTGCCCGTGACCGAGGTGTCCTGGTACTCGTCCAGGAGCACCACCCGCCAGCGGGCCCGCTCCCGCCGCCCGACCTCGGGTGAGGTGGCGGCCGCCCGGGCGGCGTAGGCGACCTGGTCGCCGTAGTCGATGGCACCGGCCGCCCGCTTGCGGGCCTCGTAGGCCTCCACCATCGGCAGCAGCGCGACCCGCGCGCGCTGCCGACCGACCACCTTCACCACGTCGGCGTAGGGCCCCTTCTTGCGCGGTGCATCGGGGTAGGCGTGCACCTGCGCCTCGAGCCCCGCGGTCCACGCCCGCAGGGCCGCCGGGCTGACGTCGTGCTCGCCGAGCTCGGAGGCCAGCTGCAGCACGTCCTCGGTCGTGGTGACCAGGCCCAGCGCGACGTCGCTCATGTCACCGGTGTGCGCGGCGACCGCGGTGGCGGCCTGCCCCAGCACATCGCCGGACCCAGCACCCCGGCGCCGGGCTCCACGCCGATCCGGAGCCCGTGCTCGGCCACGATCCCGGCGGCGTAACCGTGGTAGGTGGCCACCGTGGGGGTGGCCACACCCAGCCGCTCGCGGAGCACCGGGTCGGTGCCGGGGTGCTCGGCCAGCGAGGACAGCCGCAACCGGATCCGGGCGCCCAGCTCGCTGGCGGCCTTGCGGGTGAAGGTCAGGCCGAGCACCGCCTCCGGGGCCACCAGCTGGTTGGCGACCAGCCAGGCGACCCGGGCAGCCATCGTCTCGGTCTTGCCCGACCCGGCGCCGGCCACGACCACCATCGGCCGGTCGACCGGGGCGCGCGACCACCGCGGCCTGCTCGGCCGAGGGCGCGTGGGACAACCCGCAGCGGCGCGCCACCTCCGCAGGGTCCAGCAGCGCGGGCACGGCGACGGCACGGGCCGGGACCAGGCCCGGCAGGTCGAGGGACAGCTGGCCCTCGGCGGCGGCCGCACCGCGGGGGCTCACCGGGTCACCTGCCGACCGGGCTCCTGCACCGGGCAGCTGCGCCGGAAGGAGCACCGCTCGCAGTCGGTGTCGGTGCGGGCCAGGAAGCTGCCGGCACCCATGCCCTCGCCGACCTCGGCCACCAGCTCCCCGGCCCACGTCGCCCGCGGGTCGACGTCCGCGGGCAGCGGGGACTGCACGTGCTCCTTGGCCGCCTTCTGCGACCCGCCGACCTGCAGCAGCGACGCCCCACCGGGGACGGTCCCGTGAGCGGGCGAAAGCACCCTCGGCGACGGCCACCTGGTAGGCGGCCAGCTGACCGTGCTCCTCGACGGTCCGCGGTGCCGTCCTCCCGGTCTTGAGGTCGACGACGACCAGGCGCCCGGCGCCGTCCCGCTCCAGCCGGTCGACCTGGCCGCGCAGCCGGGCCCGGCCCACGACCACGTCGAAGTCCTCCTCGGCGGCGACGAGCTCGCCGGTCGCCTCGGGCGTGCCAGGCCAGGAACTTGGCGAGCATCTCCTGCGCCCGGTCCCGCTGCCGCTGGTCGAACCACCCCGGGCCGAGGTCCAGGCGGTCCAGCTCGGCGGCCAGCACCTGGGGGGCCTCCGCCGGCGGCAGCCCGTCGGCCACCTGCTGGGCGACGTCGTGCACCGCCGACCCCACCGTGCGGGTCGTCTCCGGCGACGCCTCCGCGCCGACCGCGCCGAGCACCCAGCGCAGCGGACAGCGCTGGAACGTGTCGATGGCCGAGGGCCGTACCCGCACGACCTCGCCCGGCTCGACCAGCGGCGCGTCGTCGGACAGCGGGGCCAGGCCCCACCAGTGACGCCGGGTCGGCGCCGGGCACGCCGCTCCTCGGCCAGCCGGCGCAGCAGCGCGGCCGCGGCCGGTCCGCCGGGCCGGCGGGCGTGTGCGGGTCGGTGACCGCCCGCCGCAGCTCGGCCACCAGCGCCGGGCAGCGTCAGCGCACGCGGCAGCGGCGTGTGCGGCCGGCTCCCGTCGGCGACGCCGTCCCGGCTGGCGGCGGCTCGACCAGGTCCAGGAAGCGGGAGGCGTTGGCCCCGGCGTCCGCGCCCTCCAGGCCACCGTCGACCGCGGTGACGACCAGCCGGCCGGCGCGCCCGGGTGCACCGCGACGTAGAACAGCCGCCGCTCCTCGGCCAGCGCCAGCGCCCGCCGGTCGACGCGGTCGCGGCGTCGGTGCCGGCGGCGGCGCTCCACCAGGTCCTCGGCGCCGAGCAGGCTGGCCGCGGTGCCGCAGGTCGGGCCACACGCCCTCCTGCACCCCGGCGACGCACACGACGTCCCATTCCAGGCCCTTGGCGGCGTGCGCGGTCAGCAGCCGGACGGTCTCCCCGGCCGGGGCGCGGGCGGCGCCGCGGTCGCCGGGCAGCTCCTGGGCGCGCGAGGTGCTCGACGAACTGCTCGACCGTGGCCCGCGGCATCCGGTCGACGAACCCCGCCGCGGCGTCGAAGAGCGCCACGACGGCGTCCAGGTCGCGGTCGGCGACGGCACCGGGCGGTCCGCCCGCCGCACTGGCGGCGGCCCACCGGTCGGCCCAGCCCACTGGCCTGCCACATCGCCCACAGCACGTCCTCGGCGGTGCCTTCGCGCAGCAGCGCGACCCGGCCTGCGGCCAGCACCCGGGCGACCCGCGCGGCCGGCCGGGCGACCGGCTCGGGCAACGCGTCCAGGAGCGTGGCGTCGGCCAGCACGTCGGCCAGCGGGGAGCCCCGCTCGGCCGGATCCACCCCGCGGGCGACCAGCTCGCGGCGCGCGGCGCGTCGCAGCCGGCGCAGGTCGAGCACGGTGGCCCCGCCCAGCGGGGAGGCCAGCAGCGCCTCGGCGCCGGTCTCGGTCAGCCCGGCCTCGGACGGCCCGGCCTCGGACGGCCCGGCCCCGGCCTCCCCCGGTGGGCGGGCAGCAGGGCGCGCAGGGCGGCGAGCAGCGGCTCGACGGCAGGCTGCTGGGCCAGTGCGAGGTCGTCGGCGGACACCGCGACCGGCACGCCGGACTGGCTCAGCGCCCGGCGCACCGGCCCCAGGGCCACCGAGCTGCGGACCACCACCGCCATCTCCGACCACGGCACGCCGTCGAGCAGGTGGGCGCGGCGCAGCGTGTCCGCGACGTGGGCAGCCTCCACTGCCGGGGTGTCGAACACGTGCACCTCGGCGGTACCCGTGGCGGTCTGGTCACCCGCGGTGAGGCGGCGGTGCTCCCAGGGCCCGGGCAGGCCCTCGGCGACCCGGCGGCTGACCCGTAGCAGCTCGGCCCCCGACCGGCGGGACACCCCCAGCGACACCCGCCCTGCCGGCCGGCCGTCGGCGTGCCGGAACCGCTCGGTGAACTCGGCGATGCCGCGGGGCTCGGACCCGCGGAAGGCGTAGATGGCCTGATCGGGGTCGCCCACCACGACCAGGTCCCGCCCACCGCCGCTGAGCAGTTGCAGCAGCTCCACCTGGGCGGGGTCGGTGTCCTGGTACTCGTCGACGAACAGCCACCCGGCCCGGGCACGTTCCACCCGCAGCAGGTCGTCGTCGGCGCGCAGCTCGTCGATGGCGGTGTACACCAGCTCGGCGGGGTCGTAGCCGGACGCGCCGCCCCGGGCCAGGGTGGCGAAGCAGGTACCGTCTTCGTACTGGCGCAGGAAGGCGGCTGCCGCGACCCAGTGGTCCATGCCCCGTTCGCGCCCCCAGCGGGCCAGCAGGTCGGCGCCGACACGGCGTTCGGTGGCGCGCAGCAGCAGCTCGCGCAGTTCCTCCCGGAACCCGGGTGCCTGCACGGCGAGGGCGAGCTCGTCGGGCCAGCGGACGGCGTACTCCGGATCGGCGGCAGCAGGTCCCGCACCACCAGGTCCTGCTCGGCCGAGGTGAGCAACCGGGGCGGCGGGTCACCGCGCAGAGCGGCGGCCCGGTGCAGCACCCCGAACGCGTAGGAGTGGAACGTGCGGGCGACCGGCTCGCGGATCGTGCGACCCACCCGGGCGGTGATCCGGGTGCGCAGCTCCGCCGCGGCCTTCCGGCTGAAGGTGAGGACCAGGATCTGCTCGGGGTCCCCGCCGGCCTCGATGCGCTGGGCGACGGCCTCCACGATGGTGGTCGTCTTGCCCGTTCCCGGCCCGGCCAGCACCAGCAGCGGACCCCCCGGGTGGTCGACGACGGCCTGCTGGGTGGGGTCCAGCACCGGCCGGGTGGCCGGCGGCGCCACCCGGCGGACCAACCGGTAGGTGGGCGCCCCGCTCTCGGCGGTCGTGGCCCCTGTCGGCGTCCCGACCGTCCCCCCTGCTGCCATGGCTGCGATCAGACCATGTCCCCCCGACAGTTCCGTGACCGCGTCCGGCTGGCGTGCGCCGGTAGCGTCCGTCGGTGGTGAGGACGGGTCAGGGCCAGTGCACCGCGTCGAGGTCCACCCGCTGTCCGCGCACCGGCACGCCCTCGGCAGCCAGCCGGGCCAGTTGCTCGACCCGGACCGGTGCCGCGGCGCTGCCGTCGGCCCGAAGGACCCGGTGCCAGGGCACGGCACCCCCTCCCTGCGACAGCGCGCGGGCGACTCGCCGGGGACCTACCCCGACGAGCCGCCCGATCGCGCCGTACGTGCTGACCCGGCCGGGCGGGATCGCCTCGACCGCGTCGTAGACCGCCTCGTCGACATCAGCCGTCGAGCCGGTCGCGTCGATCACCCCTGGTAGTTGCTGTTGGTCTTCCACCAGTCGTACAGCGCCGCGACGTCGGCCTGGGTGGTGCCTTCGGCGTAGACGACGCCTTCGATGAGGTAGTTGTCATCGGTCCAGACGACGACCACGGCGCCGTCAGAGGTGATGGCACAGCCCACCTGACCGGTCTGCGACCGGCTGTCGGTGGCCCAGGGGTAGAAGCCCGTGGTGGTGCTGCAGTCCTCACCCTCGGGCAGCTCGCTCAGGCCGATCTGGGTCACGTCGTTGGTGAAGACGGAGTCCATCGTGGCCTGGTCGGGGTACTGGTAGAAGTTCGCCTGCGCCACCCCCGGCTGGGTGGTGGACGCCCCGCAGGTGGCGGCAGCGATGTCGCCGTCGCCGGCGACCTCGGCACTCGCGCAGTCGCCGAAGTCGGCAGGCAGTGCGTTCAGCAGCGCACCGTCGGCGCTGCCGGATGTCGGCGCTGCGGACGACGAGGACGTCGCCGAACTCGACGACGACGTCGACGAGGGCGCCGGCGTGCTGGTCGACGTGGCCGCGGACGAGGTCGGGGCGGCCACCGGGTCGTCCCCTCCGCCCAGGGTGAACACGAGGAGCGCCACCACGACAGCGACCACCACGACCGCTGCGATCCCGGCGATCAGCAGGTTGCGCTTGCTGTTGCCACCTCCCGCGCCCTGCGGGCCACCCCCGTAGGGACCACCCGGCCCACCGGGACCTCCCGGACCCCCCGGACCACCGAAGCCGGGGGCACCGTAGGGCTGGCCCGGCTGGCTGAACTGTTGGGTCGGCGGCGGCCCGAACCCACCCTGCCCCGGCTGACCCGGTTGCTGGCCCGGCGGGGGGTAACCACCCGGACCGGAGGGACCGGACTGCCCGAACTGCTGGGTGGGCTGCTGGCCCCACCCGCCCTGGCCGGGCTGCCCCTGACCGGGGGTCTGCCCCTGGCCGAAGACCTCGGTGGGTTGCTCACCGCCCTGCGGGGGCTGACCGTACGGCGGCTGGCCGCCCCCGGGCGGCGGGCCGTAGGGGTTGTCGCCCTGGGGCGGCTGACTCATGGGTTGACCTCCAGCAGCTGGGACTTCTCAGGCAGGGATGGTAGGGCCGGCAGCAGCTGGCGGGGTCCCGGAAACGGTCCCACGTGCATCGATATGGTCACGATCGGCGACCGAAGAGGCCCAGCATCCGCCGCTGCGGGTCCGCATCCGCCGGTACCGGCGCCGGCTCCTTGCACCCGGTCGCGCCAGGTGCGCCCGGTCGGAGCTCGGCCCAGCCCAGCGCGGCGGCGACCAGCTCGTGGTCGAGCCGGGTGTCACCGCCGGTGGCCCGGGCCAGGTCCCAGGCGTGCACGGTCAGCGCCACGGTCTGCTCGGCCAGGTGCTCCGCGGCCGAGCGGTTCGCCGCCGGGGGCCCGATGGGGCTGGCCAGGTCGGCTGCTCCCGCCCAGGCGGTCAGCGCCTGGTCCGCCGCGGCCTCCCAGGATCCCAGGGGATCTCCGCCCAGCAGCTCCTCGGTCTCGCCCGGGAGGTGGCCGACCGCCGCACCGGTCAGCAGCAGCGGGACCCGCAGCTGGTCGGCGATCAGCCGGGCCACCAGCTCTGCCACCGTCCGGCCGGGTAGCGCCACGAGGTCCCACTGCGCCGTCCCGACCGCGTCGATCCGATCGGTGAGCTGGGCCTGGGCCCGCTGGAAGCGCTCGAGCAGCTCGACGTGGGTGGCGTCCATGTGCCCAGTCAAACGCCTGCCGGCCCGGTCCCGCGAACGGGGACCGGGCCGGCAGGCTGACGGGCTGGAACGGTCTCACCCCGGGAAGGGCGAGGGCCTTCCCTAGTAGGTCGGCAGCGCCTTGTCGATCCGGGTGGCCCAGGCGGTGACCCCACCCTGGACGTGCACCGCGTCCGCGAACCCGGCGGCCTTCACGGCGGCCAGGGCCTCCGCGGACCGCACCCCGGTCTTGCAGTGCAGCACGATCGGCTTGTCCTGGGGCAGCGAGGACAGCGCCCGGCCGGAGAGGATCTCGTCCTTGGGGATCAGGGTGGCCCCGGGGATCGACACGATCTCGTACTCGTTGGGCTCCCGGACGTCGATCAGCGCGAAGTCCTTGCCGGCGTCCATCATGTCCTTGAGCTCGTCGACGGTGATCGTCGACCCGGCCGCGGCGTCCTGGGCCTCCTGGGACACCACGCCGCAGAACGCCTCGTAGTCGATGAGCCCGGTGATCGGCTCGCCCTCGGGGTCCGTGCGGACCTTGATCGTGCGGAAGGTCATCTCCAAGGCGTCGTAGACCATCAGCCGGCCCAGCAGGGTGTCGCCGATCCCGGTGATCAGCTTGACCGCCTCGGTGGCCTGGATGGCGCCGATGGTCGCGCACAGCACGCCCAGCACCCCGCCCTCGGCGCAGGAGGGCACCATCCCGGGCGGCGGCGGCACCGGGTACAGGTCGCGGTAGTTGGGGCCGTGCTCGGCCCAGAACACCGACACCTGCCCGTCGAAGCGGTAGATCGAGCCCCACACGTAGGGCTTGCCCAGCAGCACGCACGCGTCGTTGACCAGGTAGCGCGTGGCGAAGTTGTCCGTGCCGTCCACGATCAGGTCGTAGTCGGCGAAGATCTCCTCCACGTTGGAGGAGTCCAGCCGGGTCTCGTGCAACCGGACGTCGATCAGCGGGTTGATCTCCTTGATGGAGTCCCGGGCGCTCTCGGCCTTGGACCGGCCGACGTCGGACTGCCCGTGGATGATCTGGCGCTGCAGGTTGGACTCGTCGACGGTGTCGAACTCGACGATGCCCAGCGTGCCCACACCGGCCGCGGCCAGGTACATCAGCACCGGGGAGCCGAGGCCGCCGGCGCCGACGGCCAGCACCTTGGCGTTCTTCAGGCGCTTCTGCCCGTCCATGCCGACGTCGGGGATGATCAGGTGGCGGCTGTAGCGGCGGACCTCGTCGATCGACAGGTCGGCGGCGGGCTCCACCAGGGGTGGCAACGACACGTCGTTCTCCTCAAGACTGCTGGCCGGTTCCGGCCCGGCGGCCGCCTGCGCAGCACACCGCGGACCGGACTTCCTGTGCTGGGCAACAGCCTGCCAGGCCCGGCTCTTCCCGCCTCGACCGGAACGCCCCTCCGCCCGCCCCGCGGCACGTGACCGGCAGGCCGACTCAGGGGTAGGGCCAGGCGTTCGGCAGGCAACCCTGCAGGCCCAGGGTCTGCTGCTGCATCACCGGGGCGGGCCGGCCGGCACCGGGACAGCTCTGGTGGCCGTTGCCCAGCGCATGGCCCGACCTCGTGGTTGACCACGTACTGCCGGTAGGTGGCGACGTCACCGGCGTAGTCGGGCACCGCGGTCTCCCAGCGCGCCAGGTTGATCACCGCCCGCTCGCCGTACCGGCAGGAGGTGTAACCGCCGGTACCCACGCCAGGGCAGTAGATCTCCATGCTGCCCGGGCTCACCAGGCTGACCCGGAAGTCGTAGTCCCCGGCCGCGACCTGGGCGGTGCCCACCCGCTGGAAGCTCGAACGGCCACCGTTGCCCCAGGAACGGGGATCACCCAGGGTGGCCTCCACCGCGGCCACGAACCCGCCGGGGTCCACGCCGATGCCGTCCTCGACCTCGACCGCGAAGCGTTGCACCGGGCCGCTGCCGTAGACGGGGGAGGTGCCGTCGACGACGGCGAGGGTGCCCTCGCCCGCCTCCACGTAGCTGGCCGGACCGGTGGTGGCGGGGAGGTCGGTGGGGTTCGCCTCGCCCTGCGCCGGTTCCGGCTGGACCGTCGGGGCGACCGGGGTGAGCAGGTCCGCCGACGGGGCGGCGCGCTGGGTGGAGGCCGAGGCGGCCGCCGACACCGACGGCGTCGCCGGCAGTCCGGTGCGACCGGTACCGCTGAGGACGAGGTCCACCAGGGCCAGCACGGTGACCACGGCCAGCACCGGGACCGCGTAGGCACGCCAACCCCAGCGCGCGGCGAACCGGGTCCAGCGACCGTGCGGCCCGGCGTCCTGCCCGCGGGCCGGGCGACGGCGCCCGACCGGGTCGCGACGGGCGACCAGCGGACCGTCGGCGGTCCGCAACCCGGTACCGGCGAGCGGGCGGGGCAGCGGCTCGGCGCCGCGGGCCGACCGCCGTGCACGCCGCGGCTGCGGGGGGCGGGGACCGACCAGCGGCCGGTCCCGCTGCGGCACGGGACCCGTCGGCCGACCCGGACCACCGGACTGGGCGACGCCGACCGGGTGGTCGGCGTCGTGGTCCGGGCGGGTCACGCCGGCCAGGCTCTCACGCGCCAGGCGGCCTCCCGGCCAGCCACGGCGGGAGGTCGGCGTGTCGGACCGCCTCGTCCCACTCGCCTCAGCGATCCCGCCCGGCGACCTCCTCCAGGAGGCCCAGCACGGCCCGGGCGGTGTCCTCCGGGGCCTCCATCATCGCCACGTGGCCCACTCCGGGCTGCACCTGCAACCGTGCGTCGGGCAGGGCGCGGGCCAGCCGCGGCGCCAGCCGGGGGTCCACCAGTCGGTCCTCGGCCCCCCAGACCACCAGCGCCGGGATGTCCACCGTCCGGGCGGCCCGCCAGGCATTGGCCGGCCCGACCCGCAGGTAGGAAGCCATGAGTGCGCGCAGGCTCCGGGTCAGCGCGCGGCCGGCCCAGGGCTGCTGGTCCCGCAGGCGCATCTCCTGGACCGCCTCCTGGAAGCGCACCTCGGGCACCCGCGACGGGTCGCCGAAGCACGCTGCCAGCACGCCGCGGACCCGCTGCTCCGGGGTGCCCACCGCGACCCGCTTCTCCGCCAGGGTCGGGACGCCGGGCAGCAGCAGCAGGGCCACCACCCGGTCCAGCGCCGGTGGCACCCGGTAGACCGGCATGGCCGGGGAGATCAGGGTCAGCGTGGCGACCAGGTCGGGGCGACGCGCGGCGACCAGCAGCGCGACCAGGCCACCGAGCGAGTTGCCCACCAGGTGCACCGGCTCGCCCTGACCCGGCCCCGGCCGGTCCCGGACCTGGTCCAGCACCGAGACGACGGCACGCACGTACCGCGCGATGGACCAGCCCCAGCGGGCCGGCGGCTCGGACTGCCCGAAACCCGGCAGGTCCACCGCGAAGCCCTCGACGCGGACCGCCAGCAGACCGGCCAGGTCGGTCCAGTTGGTGGCGGCACCACCCAATCCGTGCACGTACAGCGCTCGCTGCCGGGGGGCACCGGCGGTGTACGCGCCCGGGCCGATCGGAGACCCGCCGCCGACCGGACCGGCCCAGGGGGTGTGCCGGAGGAAGACCGACCCCCCGTCGACCGGGACCTGCTCCCCCGGCCACGGGGGCATCGCCTCGGCACCGCGGTGCGGCAACCGGGTCGCCGACGCGACCGCGGGACGGGGCAGGTCGCCGCGGCCGGCCGGTTCCGCGGCCCCGGGGGGTGGCGGCGATCCGGCGGTCGGCGGGGTAGAGCCTGCGGTCGGCCCGGAGTCGACCGGGGCGCGGTGGTCGGCGGGCGCCGCAGGGCGCGGACGGACGTCGGGCACCGGCCGACGGTAGACCTCTCCGCTCCATGGCGCCGCGGGGTGAACCCGCCGGTAACATCCGGCGGGCCATGCACCCGCCCCGACCGCCCTCCACCGCCGGCCCGGACCGTGGCCGGGCTCACGGCCCGGTCGCCGTCCCGCCCGCGGCGGGCCAGGCCGCCACCCGGCGCACCTCCCGGTTACCGCGCAGCGCCCGCCGCCTGCAGTTGCTGCGCGCGGCGCAGGAGGTGTTCGTCGCCCAGGGGTTCCATGCGGCAGCGATGGACGACATCGCGGACCGGGCCGGGGTCAGCAAGCCGGTGCTCTACCAGCACTTCCCGGGCAAGCGCGAGCTGTACCTGGCGTTGCTGGAGGAGCAGGTCGGCGAGCTGACCGAGCGGGTGGGTCAGGCGATGAGCGGCACCGACGACAACCGCACCCGGGTCGACGGCGCCGTGGGGGCCTACTTCGACTTCATCGGCGCCGACGGCGAGGCGTTCCGGCTGGTGTTCGAGTCCGACCTGCGCAACGACGCCGAGGTGCGCAGCGTGGTGGACCGGGGCGCCCGGGCCTGCGTGGAGGCGATCGCCGAGGTGATCGAGGCCGACACGGGGGTGGACACCGAGCGAGCGCTGCTGCTGGCATCGGGGATGACCGGGCTCGCCGAGACCAGCGCCCGCTGGTGGCTGCCGCACAAAGGCACGGTCTCCCGGGACGAGGCGGTGGCGCTGATGAGCTCGCTGGCTTGGCGGGGCATCTCCGGCTTCCCCCGGATCGGTGACGAGGACCATCCGACCCCCGGCGGTTGAGCCGCCTTCCCCGCCCGTGCCACGGCCCCGCCGCCGGCCCGTGGCGGCCGTTCGCTGAGGGCGCACCCCGGTGCGGGTCCCGGCCCGACCGGCTCGACTAGCGTTCCGGGCAGCAGCCGTCGTCACCCGCCAGACGTGCAGCCAGACCTGAGGAGGCATCTCCAGCGTGGAAGTCAAGATCGGTGTCCAACACTCGCCCCGTGAGCTGGTCATCGACAGCCCCAAGACCCCCGACGAGATCGCGGCCGAGGTGTCCGCGGCGATGTCCTCGTCCAAGGACGGCTTGCTGACCCTGGTCGACGAGCGGGGTCGCCGGATCGTCGTGCCGACCGACCGGATCGCCTACGTCGAGATCGCCGAGGCCGACAGCCGTCGGGTGGGGTTCATCGCCGGCGGAGGCTGAGCCGACGACCCCTCCCCGCTCCGGCGACCCTCCCCGCTCCGGCGACCACGGCCCCGTGACCATCCCGGTCACGGGGTCGCGGTGCGCCCGGCCGGCGGTGGCTCGGCGGGCGACCGGCAGCTCAGGTGTTCAGGCCCAGCGCCTGCATCCGCACCACGTGCCCGGCGGTGATCCGCTGGAGCAGCGCCGCCACCCCGTTCAGGTCACCGCTGCCGGTCATCAGCAGGTCGGCCAGCCCGTCCCGGTCGGCGATGACCGCCTGCGACTGGGTCAGCGCCTCCCCCACCAGCCGCCTGGCCCACAACGCCAGCCGGCCGCCCACCGCACGGTCGGCCGCGATCGCCGCGCGCACCTCGCGCACGGCAAAATCGGCGTGCCCCTCGTCGGCCAGCACCGCCAGCACCAGGTCCCGGTCCGCGGCGGGCAGGAAGGCGGCCACCTCGCGGTAGAAATCGCTGGCCAGCCCGTCGCCCACGAACGCCTTGACCAGACCCTCCAGCCAGCTACCGGCCCGGGTCGAGTCGTGGAACGCATCCAGCGCGTCCACGAACGGCGCCATCGCCGTCGCCGGGGCGACCCCGAGCTCCCGCAGCCGGGCGGACACCCGGTCGTGGTGGGCGATCTCCGCGGCCGCCATGCGAGCCAGCGCGGCCCGGCCGTCCAGCGTGGGAGCCAGCCGGGCGTCCTCGGCGAGCCGGTCGAACGCCGTCAGCTCCGCGTAGGCCAGCACCCCCAGCAGGTCCACGACCGGGCCGGGACCCGAGCCGGCATCGTCGTCGGTGCTGGACTGCGCGGCGGTCGGCAACGGGAGACCTCTTCTCCTGCGGGTGCCACCGTGGTGACGGTGGCGCGCCCGGCCTGAGCGCTCGGGAGCTGCGGGAA
This sequence comes from uncultured Actinomycetota bacterium, assembly GCA_963759905.1. GTDB lineage: Bacteria > Actinomycetota > Actinomycetes > Mycobacteriales > Geodermatophilaceae > Klenkia. The sequence continues at coordinate 471,244 of CAVXBD010000003.1, read as the reverse complement.
CGCTATCCCGCGGTACCATGGAGGTGGCGAGCCGAACGGCTCGCTCTCCGTGTGCGCTGATGACCGCTGGACGACGACCGCCGAGGCTCTCCCCAGAGCTGGGAGGTCGGTCTCCCGGGCAGTCCCACTCGACGCCTGAGTCTGCTGGGCGAGTCGGCGCTGGATCCAGATCCCGGAACACCGACCGGGACCGCGAAGCGTCGGCACCGCCGATGTGCGCAGGTCCCCCACCAGACCGAGGCGAGAGAACTGACCTCCACCGAGCACACACCCACCGAGCACACACCCACCGTGCACACCAGCATCCCGACCACCCCCGAGCTCGACCACGCCGAGAGCGGAGCGCCCGCCCCCGAGCAGCTCGAAGCCACGATCGACCACCTGGGCGGGGCACCCGTCACCCCCGACGCGCCGCTGTTCAGCGACTTCGACGTGCACCCCGACGTGGTCGCGGCACTCGCGGACAACGGGATCACCCGCACGTTCGCCATCCAGGAGCTGACCCTCCCGCTGGCGCTGGCCGGCAACGACCTGATCGGCCAGGCGCGCACCGGCACCGGCAAGACGCTGGGGTTCGGCGTCCCGATGCTGCAGCGCGTCACCCCACCCGCCGAGGGCGGGGACGGGGTGCCCCAGGCACTGGTCGTGGTCCCCACCCGCGAGCTGTGCGTGCAGGTCTCCCGCGACCTCGCTGCCGCCGGCACCCGGCGGGGCATCCGGGTGCAGGCCATCTACGGCGGTCGGGCGTTCGAGCCGCAGGTCTCCGCGCTGCAGGCCGGTGTCGAGATCGTGGTCGGTACCCCCGGCCGGCTGCTGGACCTCGCCCAGCAGGGTCACCTGATCCTGGGCAAGGTGCGGGTGCTGGTGCTGGACGAGGCCGACGAGATGCTCGACCTGGGCTTCCTGCCCGACATCGAGCGGATCCTGGCGATGGTCCCGGACGAGCGGCAGACCATGCTGTTCTCGGCCACCATGCCGGGGCCGATCGTGACGCTGTCCCGGTCGTTCATGACCCAGCCCACCCACATCCGGGCGCACGGCAACGACGAGGGCTCGACCGTCCCGCAGACGACGCAGTACATCTACCGGGCGCACAACCTGGACAAGCCGGAGCTGCTCTCCCGTGTCCTGCAGTCCCGCGACCGCGGCCTGGTCATGGTGTTCTGCCGGACCAAGCGCACCGCGCAGAAGGTGGCCGACGACCTGGTGGAGCGCGGGTTCGCGGCCGCCGCCGTGCACGGGGACCTGGGCCAGGGCGCCCGGGAGCAGGCGCTGCGCGCCTTCCGCGCCGGCAAGGTCGACGTGCTGGTGGCCACCGACGTCGCCGCCCGCGGCATCGACGTCACCGGCGTCAGCCACGTCGTGAACTACCAGTGCCCGGAGGACGAGAAGACCTACGTGCACCGGATCGGCCGGACCGGCCGGGCCGGCAGCACCGGCGTCGCCGTCACCCTGGTCGACTGGGACGACATCCCCCGCTGGCAGCTGATCAACAAGGCCCTCGGGCTGGACTTCACCGACCCGCCGGAGACCTACTCGACGTCTGCGTGGGTGTACAGCGACCTGGACGTGCCGACGACCGCGACGGGCCGCCTGCCGCGCAGCCAGCGCACCCGGGAGGGCCTGGACAGCGAGACGTTGGAGGACCTCGGCGAGACCGGCAAGCGACCGCGCACCGGTGACCGCGGCGACCGTGCGGGGCGCTCCCAGGCCGGCGGCCGCTCCGGACCGGGCCGGGAGACCACGACCGAGGACGCCGCGGCGGTGACGGCCGGACCGCCCAAGAGTCGCCCGCGTCGGCGCACCCGGGGCAACGGGGAGGCCGCGGCCGGTGCTGCGGCGGCCACCGACGGCCCGAGCGCCGAGGGTTCCGCACCGCCCGCCGAGGGCTCGACCCGGCCGCGCCGCCGCCGCCGGCGCGGTGGGGCCAACCGTGGTGGCGGCGGCTCGGAGTCCGCCGCCTGATGCAGGACCCGCCTTCCTCCCCCGAAGGCGGACCGGGGCACCGCGCGACCCGGCTGCGACGCCCGCCGCCGCGGGTCCCGGTGCGTGTCCTGGTGTGGACGGCGGCCACCCTGGTGGTGGTCGCCGTCCTGGCTCTCCTCTGGCGCGGTTCCGACGCCGCGGCCACCTCCAGCACCACGGCGCCGGCGCCCACGGCGCCCACCGGCAGCCCGGCCGAGCAGATGGTCCGGACCTGGTCGGTCGAGCCCACCGGCCCGGCATCCGACCGGGTGGTCGCCGACGGCCAGGTGGTCCTGGTCCAGGCCGACGGGGTGCAGGTGCTCGACCCGGCCACCGGCACGCAGCGGTGGCACTACACCCGCTCCGGTGCCCGGCTGTGCGGTGCCACTGCGGTGGACGGTGCCGTCGTCGCGGTGTTCTCCACCGGCGGCCGGTGCGACGAGGCCGTCGCCCTGGACGTGGGCACGGGGGTGCGTCGCTGGTACCGGACCGTCGGTTTCGCCGACGACGTCACCCTGACCAGCACCCCGGGCATCGTGCTGGCCCGCAGCTCGACCGGGCTGGCCACCATCGACCCGGTCGGGAACAGCACCCGGTGGCGGTACCACGCGCCGGTCGGGTGCTGGTTGACCGGGGCCGACGCCGGGAGCGCCGGCGTGGTGGCCCTGCAGGTCTGCGCCGGGGGCCCGGTGCAGGTGCTGCGGTTCGACGGTGTCGACGGCAGCCGGACCTGGACCCGGGACCTCGACGCCTCCGCCGCCCGGCTGGTCGGGGCCCAGGGGTTGGTCGGTGTCGCCGTCGGCGACGACTTGCGGATCCTGGACCCGGTGACCGGGACCGACCTGCAGACCCTCGCCCTGCCGCCCGCCGATGCGGCTGCTCGACGCGCCGAACCGCTGCTGCAGGACCGGGTGGGTGATGTGGTGCTGGCGTGGGCCCGGGGTGTCGCATTCGCCCTGGACCAGCAGTCCGGCGTCGTCCGCTGGTCGGCTCCGGCCACCGGCCTGCCGGCTGCCGGCGACGGCGGCAAGGCAGCCGGGGACACGGTGCTGGTGCCCGGACCGGAGGGGTTCGTGACCCGGCAGCTGTCCACCGGTGCCGAGCTGGACGAGTCCAGCGCGTCCACCGCGGTGCCCAGCGGGGGGCGGGCCGCGGTGCTGGGTGGCACCGTCGTCCTCGCCACCACGGAGCAGGTGATCGGCTACAGCTGAGCTTCTCCGGCGCCCTCGGGGGACACTGGGTGCCATGTCGACTGGTGGCCCGCACGACGGCTCCGCACCCACCCCGCCCGAGGACCTCCGCCAGCTGGCCCGGCACGACGCCGTCCGCACCACCTTTCCCGGTGCCGCCGGCCCGCTGGCCGCGCTGGACACCGGTCCCGGCCCCCGTGGCACGGTCCTGATGGTCGCCGGCTTCACCGGCAGCAAGGAGGACTTCGCGCCGCTGCTGGCCCCCCTGGCCGGTGCCGGCTGGCGGGTCACCGCGCTGGACCAGCGCGGTCAGTACCAGTCCCCCGGGCCCGCCGATCCCGCGGCCTACACCGTCGAGCTGCTGGCCGCCGACATCCTGGCGGTGGCCCGGGAGCTGGCCGGGGACGAGCCGCTGCACCTGCTGGGGCACAGCTTCGGCGGTCTGGTCACCCGGGCGGCCGTGCTGACCGACCCCGCCCTCTTCGACTCCCTCACCCTGCTGGGCAGTGGTCCCAGCGGGCTCACCGGACCCCGCGCGGACCTGCTGGGCCACCTGGTCCCGCTGCTGGCCGCCGGCGGGATCCGGCTGGTCGCCGACACCCTCGACCAGCTGGCCGCGACCGACCCCCGCGCCCGGGCGGTGCCGGCTGCGACCAGTGAGTTCCTGGCCGCCCGATTCCTGGCCAACACCGAGGCCGGGCTGGTCGGGATGGCCGCGGCGATGACCGGGGAGCCGGACCGGACCGCCGAGCTGGCCGCCACCGGGATTCCGGTCCTGGTCGCCCACGGTGCCGACGACGACGCGTGGAGCCCGGCCGCGCAGGCCGAGATGGCCCGGCGGCTGGGAGCCCGGCACGCGGTGGTGGCCGGGTCGGTGCACTCCCCCGCGGTGGAGCAGCCTGCCCGCACGCTGGAGCTGCTCACCGAGTTCTGGCAGAGCGTGTCCGCCGCCGACCAGCAGGAGGCCTCGGCGTGACCTCGGCCGGACAGGTGAGCGCGCGCCAGGACGCCGAGGGCTTCTTCGGACCCGAGTCGGTCACCTGGCGGATCCACGCCGATCCCGCCTTCTCCGTGGGCGGCATCCGGGCGTTGCTGCTGCAGGCCCTGCACCCGGTGGCGATGGGTGGTGTGGACACCTTCTCCGAGGGCTTCCGGACCGAGCCGTGGGCCCGGTTGACCCGCACCGCCGAGTACGTGGCCACCCTCACCTTCGGGACCCGCCGGGAGGCGCTGCGAGCAGTCCGCCGGGTGCAGGGCATCCACCGCGGCAAGTCCGGCACCGAGCCGACGACCGGGCGCCGGTATTCCGTGGACGACCCGGACCTGCTGCTGTGGGTGCATGCCTGCGAGGTCGACTCGCTGCTGTCGGTTGCCCGGCGGGCCGGGGTCCCGCTGACCGACGCCGAGGCCGACCGGTACGTCGCCGAGCAGGTCGTGGCTGCCGAGCTGGTGGGCTGCACCCCCGGCGACGTGCCGGCCACGGTCGCCGACCTGGCCCGCTACTTCGCCGACGTCCGCCCCCAGCTCGCACTCACCGAGCCGGCCCGCCAGGCCTACCGGTTCATCGTGCTGCCACCGATGCCGACCTGGGTGCAGGTCCTCACCCCGGCCCGACCGGCCTGGGCCGGTCTGGCCTCACTGGGGGTGGCGACGCTGCCGCGCTGGGCCCGCACCATGTACGGGTTGCCCGGCCTGGGCATCACCGAGCCGGCCACGACTGCCGCGGTCCGGGCGTTCCGGCGGAGCACCCTGGCCGTCCCACCCCGGGTGCGCGAGAACCCGATCCTGCGGGCCGCCCGCCAGCGGGTCGGCCAGCTCCAGCCCGTGGTGGCCTGACCCCCGGCCGGTCCGTCAGGTCCGGGCGGCTTCGCGTCCCTCGGGGCAGGACCGCCGGAAGGAGCACCCCAGGCAGTGCCGGCCCGGTCGCACCGGGAAGGCCACGTCCGCACCGGCACCGGCGGCCAGGGCCGCGCTCGCCGCACCCATCGAGGCCGCGGTGGCCTCGGCTCGCTGCACGTGCGCGGCCAGCGAGGCCGCGGTGTGGTCGAAGGCCGCCACCGTGCCGGTGGGCAGGTGGTGCAGCTCGACCCGACGGCACGGCCGGTGCAGCGTGCTGCGGACCCCGAGGACGTAGAGCGCGAGGGCGGCGGAGTCCCCGGCCTCGGCGGTGGTGCTGGGGGTGCGCCCGGTCTTGTAGTCCACGACGACCAGCTCGTCACCGCGGTCGTCGATCCGGTCCACCCGGCCCGAGACGCTCAGCGTGCCGGTCGTGGCGGTGACCTGCCGCTCGGTCGCCAGCGGCGGGTCGGTGGGGTCCAGACCGGCCACGTGCTCGGCCACCCACCCCGTGGCGCGGGCACGCCACTGGGCCGACTCCACCGCCCCGGTGGAACCGACGTCGGACCAGTGCCGGTCCAGCAGTCGACGTGCGGCCTGCGGCGTCCGGTGCGCCGGTGGGAGCTCCCACCAGGACCGCAGCGTGGCGTGCACGACCGCACCCACCACGGCGTTCACCCGGGGTGCCGCCTGCAGCGGGGTCGGCCGGTCGAGGTAGCCGAACCGGTAGCGGCGCGGACAGGCGTCGAAGGCGGCCAGCCGGCTGGGCGTGACCGGGACGAGCGGTTCCGGCAGACCGGGCAGCTGGAGTTCCAGCTGGCTCACGGCGCGTCGGCCAGGGGCGCGCTGCCGGTACCCAGGTCCAACAACCGGGCGTACTGGTCCGGGTGGGTGGTGCAGGCCGCGATCGGGGTCCGCTTGTTGCTGCCGTGGTAGTCGCTGGACCCCGTCGTCAGCAGGTCCAGTTCGGTGGCCAGCCGCCGCAGCTGCTCCCGGTCGGCGGGCTCGTGGTCGGGGTGGTCGACCTCCAGGCCCAGCAGTCCGGCCTCGGCCATGGTGGCCAGTGCGGCATCCCCGACCACTCGTCCCCGGCTGCGGGCCAGCCCGTGCGCGAAGACCGGCACCCCGCCGGCCTCCCGCACCATGGCGATGCCGGCCAGCACGTCGGTGTCGGCCTTGGCCACGTAGTACTGGCTGCTGTGGTGCAGCAGGGTGCTGAAGGCCTCGTCCACGCTGGCAACGACGCCGGCATCCACCAGCGCCCTGGCCACGTGCGGGCGGCCCACCACCCCGCCACCGCTGCGCCGGACGACGGTCGCCCAGCTGACCGGGTACCCGTCGGCGGCGAGGGCGTCGACGATCCGTTCCCCCCGGGTCAGCCGTTCGGCCCGCAGCCGCGCGCGCTCGGCGGCCAGCGCGGGCGACGTGGGGTCGAACAGGTAGGCCAGCAGGTGCACGCTGATCGGCGGCTGGTCCCCGGGGAACCATCGGCAGGACAGCTCCATCCCGGGCACCACGGTCAACCCGGCCGGCCGGGCACCGGCCACCTCGGCCCAGCCGTCGGTGGTGTCGTGGTCGGTGAGGGCCACGACGTCCAGCCCGGCGGCCGCCGCGGCCCCCAGCACCTGGGCCGGGCTGTCGGTGCCGTCGGACACCGCGGAGTGGGTGTGCAGGTCGATGCGCATCACCGGTCAGCCTCCCCCATCGGCCGGCCCGCGGCCCGGTCAGGACCGGCGCGGGTAGCGACTGCGGAAACCGGGGATCGGACCGGTGCTGTGCTCCTGGGGCGCCGCGTCGGTCGCTGGTGGGCGGCGGGGGCCCCACGGCGGCGCCGAGCTGCTGCCGTCCTCCTCCTCACCCCGCCCACCCCCGTCGGAGGGGAACAGCAGGCTGCTGATCTGGTCGTAGAGCGTCTTCGCATCAGGCAGGTAGGTGATCCGGGACAGCGCCTGGTCCTGGCCGGCCGACTCGAACCGGAACCCGCCGTATCCCAGCAGCTGACCGACGACGGTCTCCTGGTAGGTCAGGTCGGTGACGCGGCGCAGGGGCATCACGGCCACGGTGCGCACGATGACCCCCGACGTGAGCAGGACCCGGCGGCGGGTGACCAGGAAGTGCCGGACCCACCACTCGCCCACGGCCAACCCCAGGTAGACCAGCGCGCCGAGCACGACGAGCAGCCCCAGGCTGCTGGTGAGCCGGTTGTCCGGGGCTGCCTGCAGCAGCCACCCGCCGGCCAGCAGGACCGGCACGCCGCGGACCGCCGGCCGGGTCAGCACCGCCCAGTGCCGACGCTGGTTGATCACCGCCGTCTCACCCGGCAGCAGATACTTCTCGGCGTCCTGACCGGCACGCGAGCGTCGCCCCGGGGCGGTCACCGGTCGGGCCCCGCAGCCCGGGTCAGACCAGCGAGCCGACGAACGAGGCCAGCGACGTGGCCGCGTCGCCCAAGGCGACTCCGGCGCTGCGCACCAGGTTGGCCGACGACTCCGGCTGCTGGATCACGTAGAACAGCACGAAGGCGACGACGAGCCAGGTGAGGACCTTCTTGAGGTTCACGCGGTCACCTCCGTCTGGGAGAACGGGCGAGCATCACGACGCCCGCACGGCCGGGGAGGACCGCGCCCCATGAGTAACATAGGCCGCTTCCGTCACCGGTGCGCCACGCCGCCCACGCCTCGTGCTCGACGCCTTTCAGTCGGCCACCGGCGGGAGCCCCGGCCCGTCGCCGGGCAGCAGATGGTCGCCGGGTGGCCCCAGCGCGAGATCGGTCGGCACCCGGTCGCGGAGGTCGAGCAGGACCAGGTCCTCGGCCAGCAGCCAGGCAGCAGTGGCCGGCCAGGTGATCACCCACAGCCACACGCCGTAGGCCTCGCCCACGAACGCCGCGCGGTCGGAGTCGGTCGGCACCTCCCACAGCGCAGCCCGCTGGCCGGCCGCCTGCACGGCGGCCGCCGAGGGACCGCTCACCAGGCCACCGGGGTCCAGCCAGGGCAGCCCCGCGTATCCGGCGCCCAGCCCGGTGCCGGGCTCCTCGGCGATCAGCAGCAGCTCCGCGCTGCCACCCAGCGGTGCGGGTCCCGCGCAGTCCACGACGATGCACCGAGCGCCCGGCTCCCCACCCCACGCCAGCCCGGTGACCGCCCAACCGCGGGGCATCGGGTCGGGCACCCAGGCCGGGACCCGCGCGTCGGTGCAGACGGCGGTGATCGCGTCGTGGGCCAGGACGGCGGTGTGGTGCAGCGGGGTGACTGCAGCGTGCAGGTGGCACCAGGCCTCACCCGATCCCGGGCGGACGACCAGCACCTCTCCGCACCGGGGGCAGACCGGGCTGATGCTCATCACCGGTCACCGTCCTGCCCGCGGGGCGTGGCGTCAAGCGGATCACGTCCGGCCCGACCCGACCGGGACGCTCTCCCGTGGCCGCCTAGAGTGCCGTTATGCCCGACCGGTCCGCAAAGGACGGCCCGCCTGCCCCGGTGGTCCGGTGCGTCGGCGGGATCGTGCACGACGCCGCCGGGCGGCTGCTGGTCGTGCAGCGGGCCCACGACCCCGACCGGGGGTGCTGGTCGGTACCCGGTGGGCGGGTCGAGGCCGGGGAGGACGACGCGACGGCGGTGACCCGGGAGGTTCGGGAGGAGACCGGGCTGACGATCGAGGTCGGTGCGGTGGCCGGCCGCATCGAGGTCCGGTCGGCGGATGTGGTGTACGCGATCACCGACCTGCTCGGCGTGCCGGTCGATCCCGCTGCGGTCCCGGTGGCCGGTGACGACGCGGCCGCCGCGGCGTTCGTGACGCTTGCGCAACTGCGGGACCTGCACTGCACCCCCCACCTGGTGGAGACGCTGGCCTCGTGGGGGGTCCTGCCCCGCTGAACTGCCGATCGAGGGTGTGGGTACGCGTTCGGGCGGCCGGTCCACCCGGCCACCGCGGACGGCGGCCGGGCCGGGCTCACCCCCGCACGGGTTCGGGGCGGCCCGGCTGCTCCCCGCCGCGGCTCTCGCCGTAGGACCGCTTGGGGACCATCACCTTGCGGCGGAAGATGCAGACCACGGTGCCGTCCTGCTTGTACCCGATGGTCTCCACGTGGACCACGCCCCGGTCGGCCTTGGAACGGGACTCGGTGACGCCCAGCACGGTGGTCTCCCCGTAGATGGTGTCCCCGTGGAAGGTGGGCGCCACGTGCCGCAGCGATTCCACCTCCAGGTTCGCGATCGCCTTGCCACTGACGTCGGGCACGCTCATCCCCAGCAGCAGCGAGTAGATGTAGTTGCCGACCACGACGTTCTTGCCGAACTCCGTGGTCTCGGCGGCGAAGTGGCTGTCCAGGTGCAGCGGGTGGTGGTTCATCGTCAGCAGGCAGAACAGATGGTCGTCGTACTCGGTGACGGTCTTGCCCGGCCAGTGCTTGTAGACCGCACCGACCTCGAACTCCTCGTAGTAGCGACCGAACTGCACGTGTCTGCTCCCGGTGTCTCGACTCAGTGGGTGCCTGCCCGCCCGGGCGGGGACCGGGTGGGCCCGAGCGCTGCCCGGTGCCCGCTCGTCGGTCCACTGCCCGGGCGTGGCGGCGATCCTACGACGGGGCACCTCCCCCACCGGACCAGCCGGCCGGCAGGGGAGGAGCCCGGTTGGCTGGCGTGCGATCAGAGGAGTGCCCCGATCCGCGCGGCCAGCTCGGCCTCGTGCTGCTGGTACGCCCCGGCCACCTCGGTCAACAGCACACCCATACCGGTCAGGGCCTCGCTGATGCTCTGGCTGGAGGCACGCCACTGCTCGTACAGCCCGCGGAACTGCCCCGCGGCCTGGCTGTCGGTCCACCCGTCGGTGACGCCCGCGTCGATACCGGCCGACAACGCAGTCAACCGGGACGACTGGTCCGCTGCCTCCCCCGGCACTGGGCGGACATGGCCTGCAGGGTGGCGATGTCGACCTTCACGATGTCCTCCTCCGCCCGGGTACTTCCCGGTCCGGCGGCACGCTAGGTGCGGGCCGGTGCGCCGGGAGCCGCACCGTCCACAGGCCGACCGGTTGTCCCCAGATCCCGCGGGCGGTCCTGGACGAGCGCAGCTGCGGACACCCTGGCGGCCGTGCCACCCGTCCCACCGACCGCCGCCCCACTGCCTTCCGACCCACCGCCTTCCGACCCACTGCCTTCCGACCCAGCTTCTTCCGACCCTCCGCCTTCCGACCCAGCTTCTTGCGACCCACTGCCTTCCGACCCAACTTCTTGCGACCCATCGCCGGACCTGGCGACCGCCTCGCCGCACCCGGTGGCCGTGCGGTGCTGGACGCTGCACACCCCGCAGGCCGCGCGGGACGTCGTCGTCCAAGCTGCCGAGGACGCCACGCTGGCCGCGCTCACCCCGCTGCTGGCCCGGCACGGTCCAGTGGGTGCGGGTGTCTGGTCGGGCTCCCGCCGGCTGGCCGACGACACCCCGCTCACCGACGCGGCACTGCGGCACGGCGCCGCACTGGGGCTGGGCCGCCCCGGGCCGCGAGACCAGGGTGTCGGCGGTGCGCTGGAACTGCAGGTGACCGGTGGACCCGACGCCGGCCGGGTGCTGCCCCTGGGCCAGGGGACCGTGACCGTCGGGCGCGGCAGCAGCTGCACCATCCCGCTCGCCGATCCCGACGTCTCCCGGCAGCACGTGCGGGTCACCGTGGCCGGTACCGGGGTGACGGCATGCGATCTGGGGTCGGTCAACGGGAGCCGCTGGGACCGCGGTTCGGCGGACCTGACCGACCTCACGGGCGCTCCGGTGGGGTGGCCGCTGGGTGGCCGGCTGCGCGTCGGAGCCAGTTGCCTGCGGCTGGCCGCGGCCGCCGGCAACCCGGTCGGCCTGACGCCGGTCACCGGTGGCCGGCTCGCGGTCGCCACCACCGGGCGGCGCACCGCACCGGTGGCGACGTCGGTGTCGGTGCAGGTGCCGGGCGCCCCCGGGCCGGCACCCCGCAGGGCGCTGGCCTGGGTGGCGATCCTGGTGCCTGCGGTCGGCGGGGTCGCGATGGCCTGGCTGCTGTCGGCTCCCCAGTTCCTCTTCTTCGCCTGCCTGAGCCCCGTGGTGGCCGCGGCCACGTGGGTGTCCGACCGGTGGTCCGGGCGTCGAGGGCACCGACGGCTCGTCGCCGAGCACGCGGCGGCCCTGGCCGAGGCCGACACGCGAACCGGTGACGCCCTCGCCACCGAGGTGGCGGGCCGCGAGCAGGCGTTCCCCGACCTCGCCACCCTGGCATCGGCCGCCCGGCGGGGCTGCGAGCCCCTGTGGGGCCGCGGGGCGACGGACCCGGAGCTGCTGGTCCTCCGGCTCGGGACGGGGCCGGGGACGACGCTGGTCTCCCGGGTGGGTGACTCCGGGACCGCGGTCGGCGAGACCGCCCCCTACCTCCCGGTCACCGCCGATCTGCGCGACGGCGGCCTGGACCTGCTGGGACCGAGGTCGACGGTCCTGTCCGTGGCCCGGTCCCTAATCTGCCAGGTGGCCACGCTGCACCCGCCCAGCGCGGTGCACCTGATCCTGCTGGCGGCCCCCGGTGGGCTGCCCGACTGGCGGTGGGCCCGGTGGCTGCCGCACCTGTCGCCGAGCGCCAGGGGCGGCACCGGGGAGCGCCTGGTGGTGGTCGACGCATCGGGGGACCGCACCCTCCTCGCGCAGGCCCGCGCGCTCCGCGCAGCAGGGACGCCCTGCCTGGTGCTCACCGGCGGGGGTTCCGAGCTGGACGCGAACGGGGCCGGCAGCGTGACCGTGGTCGGGGAGACCGGCAGCACCGCCCGGTTCAGCCGGGCCGGCCACGTCGACCGGGACCTCGTGGTCGACGGGGTGAGCGAAGAGGTCGCCGCCGAGCTCGCGGGCCGGCTGGCCCCGCTGGTGCCCGCGGCCGACAGCGGGGGGATCCCGGGGACGGTCCGCTGGCGCGACCTGGTCCCGCGAGGCGGCTGGACGACGTCACGAGCCGCGCTGAGGGTCACCCTGGGTGCAGGCGAGCGGGGGCCGGTGACGCTGGACCTGTGCACGGCCGGGCCGCACGCGCTGGTCGCCGGGACCACCGGTGCCGGGAAGTCCGAGCTGCTGCGGACCCTGGTCCTCGCCCTGGCCGACGGTCATCCCCCGGATCGCTGCAGCCTGCTCCTGGTCGACTACAAGGGCGGCTCGGCGTTCGCCGAGGCCGCACACCTGCCGCACACGGTGGGGTTGCTCACCGACCTGGACGGCGCCTCGACCGCCCGGGCGCTGCGCTCGCTGTCGGCCGAGCTCACCCGCCGGGAAGCGCTGATGGCGGCGCACCGCGTCCGGGAGCTGGCCGAACTGCCCGAGGAGGTGGTGCTCCCCCGGCTGGTCATCGTGGTCGACGAGTTCGCCACGCTGGCCGACGAACTGCCCGGCTTCGTCCCCGGTCTGGTGGGCATCGCCCAGCGAGGGCGTTCACTGGGGGTGCACCTGGTCCTGGCGACGCAGCGTCCCGCCGGGGTGGTGAGCCCGGAGATCCGGGCCAACTGCACCCTGCGGGTGTGCCTGCGGACCACCGACGAGGCGGGTTCCCGGGACATCCTGGGCGTGCCTGACGCATCCTGGCTGCCGGTGGACCGACCGGGACGAGCGCTGCTGCGTGTCGGGGCGCAACCACCCGTGCCCTTCCAGGTCGCCCGGGTCACCGGCCCGCGCCGCGGTCGGGCCGGCACGGCTGTCACGGCCTGGTGCTGGCCGGATCCACCCGAGCTCCCGGCCCCGGCGCCCGGGTCGGAGCAGCCCCCGCCGGTCCCCGGTGGACTGGCCGAGGAGGTGGCCGCGCTGACCCGGCGGGCAGCCAGCGCCGGTCTGCCGGCACCGCCACGCCCCTGGCTGCCCCCGCTGCCCGACGAGATCCACCCGCTGGACCCCGCTGCGGGCAGTCCACCGCACCTGCTCCGCTGGGGCGTCTGCGACCGCCCCGACCGCCAGGCCCAGGAACCGCTGTGGCTGGACCTGGCCGCCGGCGGGAGCTGGTTGCTGCCCGGGGGCCCGGGCAGCGGGCGGACCACGGCGCTGCGGTCGGTGCTCGGCGAAGCGGTCCACCAGCTGCCCCCCGACGGGTTGCACGTGCACGTGATCGACCACGGAGGCGGTCGGCTGGCCGACGTCGTGACCGGACTGGCCCATCTGGGCACCGCCGTCCGACGGGACGACGGTTACCGGCTGGTCCGCCTGCTCAGCCGGTTGCTGGAGACGGTGGACGCGCGCCGGGCGGTCCCCGATCTCCCCCGCCCGCATCTGCTGGTCCTCCTCGACGGTGCCGACAGCGTGCTGACCCTGCTGGAGGAATTGCTGCCCGGTACCGGCAGCGGGGCGCTGCTGCGGCTGCTCCGGGACGGCGCGGCCGTGGGACTCACCTGCCTGCTCACGGCCGACCGGATGCTCCCCGGCGGCCGACTGTCCGCCGCGGTGACCCACCGGCTGGTGCTGCCCTTCACCGATCGGGCCGACTACGCGGTGGCCGGCATACCCGCCACCGCGGTGCCGGCGCACCGGCCCCCCGGTCGGGCGTTGCTCGACGGGGACGCCGTGGAGGTGCAGATCGCGCTACCGCGATCCCTCACTGACCCGGCGCCGCCCGGGACGATCCCGAGCGGGCCGACCGAGACCCGGAGGACAGCGACCGGGACCGGGACGACGGTGACCAGGACGGCGCCGACCGGCACCGATCCGCGCGACCGGATCATCGTGGCCGAGCTGGCACCTGACCCGGTGACACCGGGCCCGCCGCCCCCGTCCGACCGCACGCTGGTCACGCTGGGCCCGGGAGGGGACGCGGGGAACCCACTGTGGATCGACCTCACCCGCACCGATGCCCTGTTGGTGTGCGGGCCGAGCGGGAGCGGCCGGACCACGGCCCTGGCGGCCCTGGCGGTCCGGGCCGCAGCCACCGGCCTCCAAGTGGCGGCCGTGCTGGCCCGGCGAGACGACTCCTGGGCGTCGGCGGGTGGCCCCCGCGCCTGCTCACCCGACCTGCTGCCGGGCTGGGTGACCGCGCTGGCCGGCCGGCCAGCAGTGCTGGCCGTGGACGACCTGGCACTGCTCCCCGACGCCGCGATGGACCAGGTCAGCGCAGCCTGTCGACCCGGTGCCGGGGTGCTGCTGATGGCGTCGGCCAGCGCTGCCGACGTGGCCGGTGCCTTCCGTGGTCCCGCCGTCACGCTGCGGCGGGCCGGCACCGTCCTGCTGCTGCAACCAGGCCGGGGCGACGCCGAGCTGCTCTCCCTGCGGCTGCCCCGGGCCGAACTGCCCCGGCGCCCGGGCTCGGGCTGGCTGGTCGAGCAGGGCCTCCCGCGGCGGGTCCAGGTGGCGCGTGAGCGGCCACGCCGCTGCCCCGCCGACCAGGGACCTGCGCAGTGCTCCTAGAGCAGGTCCAGCGCCGGGCCGAGCTCCTGGGAGGCGTACCAGGCCAGCTCGTGACCCTCGGCCTGGTCGACCACGAACTGGGCGTCCTCGCTGCCCAGGTCGGCTTCCAGGACCATCCCGACCGCCCGGCGTACGTCGTCCTCGGCGTCGGCGGTGTCCAGGTGGGCACTGGCGATGTCGGCCATCGTGACGTCACCCTCGGCCCGGGCGGCTCCGCGATCGGTGTCGGGATCGTCCAGCGGGGTCACCGCACCGTCGGGCACCTCCGCGGCCAGCACCACCCGGCGCCGGGCGGCACCGGGGTCCACGTCGACCATCCGCAGGCTGGCGCGTGCCGCGGCCAGCAGCGCCGCGTACTCCAGTTCCTCGTCGTCGGTGTCGGACAACGCGTAGAACGACCGCAGCTCCGGCGTCACCGCGAAGACGGTGTGCGGCCCGGTGAGCCGCCCCTGGTCCAGCAGCCGCCGCAACACGGTCGTCGTGGCCGGCAGGTACACGCGCACGCGGGTCTCCTCGGTGGTCGTCGGGACGGTCGACCCAACGTACGGGGCGGTCCCGGTCATCCCTGGCCACCGGGTGGGGCACGGTCGGCGGCACGGACCGCGCCGTCCGGGGCGGGTGGCCAGGCCGCGGACCGCGGGGATGGGTCAGCGCACCGCCTCGACGAGCAGGGCGACCTCCTGTTCGATGAGGTCGGCCAGCACCTCGACATCGCTGACGGAGTCACGGTCGGCGTTGAGCCCGAAGTAGACGGTGCCGTCATAGCTGGTCAGGCCGATGGCCAGGCCCTGCCCGCGGGCCAGCGGCACGACGGGGAAGACCTCCAGCATCCGGGCACCCGCCGCGTAGAGCGGCACCTGCGGGCCCGGCACGTTGGTCACGACCAGGTTGAACAGCCTGCGGGACAGGCTGCTGGCGGCCCGGGCGCCGAGCGCGTGCAGGGTGGGTGGCGCGAACCCCGAGATGGCGACCAGGGTGTCGGCCCCCACGGACTGCCCGCTCTGGGACACCCCGCGCATGGCGTAGCCGATCCGGGCCAGCCGCACCCGGGGATTCGGCTCGCCGACGGGCAGGTCGAGCAGGAACGAGGACACCCGGTTGCCCGTCGTGTCCTCGTCCCCACCGCTCTCCCCGCGGACCGACACGGGAACCAGCGCCCGGATCGAGGTGGACCCGATCACCGGCTCGCCGCGGGACAGCAGCCACTCCCGCAGGGCGCCGGTGACCGTCGCCAGCAGGACGTCGTTCACGGTGCCACCCAGCTCCTTGCGCACCGCCTTGAGGTCGTCGAGGTCGGCACGGGCCAGGGCAACCCGGCGTTGCCGCCCGATGGCACCGTTCAGCGGGCTGGACGGCGCCGGCCGGACCGTGGTCCGAGCCAGCGCCTGCAGCACGGTGCCGGCCGTGCCCAGCACCCGCCCGGCCGTGGCCCGGACGTCACCGGTCGCGGTGCGCACGGTGTCGATGATCGCGGTCGGCCGCTGCACGTACTCCTCGACCGCCTCCCAGACCAGGGCGACCGGGCCCGGTGGGCGGCGCGGTTTCCAGTCGTCGCGGGGGGCGGCCGGGTCGGCCAGCACCTGGACGTCGTCCAGGATGACCTGCCCGATGTCGACGGCACCGAGCCCGTCGACCAGTGCCGGGTGGGTCTTGGTCACGATCGCGATGCGGTCCCCGGCAAGCCCCTCGACCAGGTACATCTCCCACAGCGGGCGGCTGTGGTCCAACGGGCGGGCGGTGAGCCGGGCGACCAGGTCCAGCAGCTGCTCCTGCGTGCCCGGCCGGGGCAGCGCGGACCGCCGGACGTGGTAGGTGACATCGAAGTCGGGGTCGTCGACCCATGCTGGGTTGGCCAGGTGCCCGGGTACCTCCACCACCTTCTGCCGGTACCGCGGGACCAGCGGCAACCGGGATCGCACCAGATCGACGAGGTCCTCGTGGTCGAGCCCGCCGCGGGGGGACTCCAGCACCAGGACAGCGCCGACGTGCATGGGCGTGTCCGGCTCCTCCAGGTAGAGGAACGACGCGTCCAGCGAGGTCAGCCGATCGACCACAGTGCTCCCTCCGGTCGGTGTCCCCACGCTACGGCGGCGTCGGGTCGGCCGACAGCCGATCCCGTCCCGCACGTCGTCGAGCGGACCGGCGGGTCCGGTAGCGGTGCACCGCTCACCGCTGCCGGCGCACCCGCCGGCGCACCGGTGGCCCGACCCCCGCCAGTTCGGAGGCCAGTGCACGCAGCCCGGTGCGCAGCGGTGAGCGGGCGGCGCACTCGGCCAGCGTCCGGCCGGCGGCCAGTGCCGCATCGGTGGCCCGACGATCGGCGGGCAGGAAGCAGGCCACCTCCGCGCCGGCGAACCTGACCAGCGCGGCAGCGATCTCCTGCTCGGGATCACCGGCCACCGGGCCGCGCCGGACCTGGTTGACCACCACCAGCGGTTGCACGTCGGGCAGGACTTCGCGCAGCTGCCCCAGCGCGCGGACCGTCCGCTGCACGGCCACCGGGTCCGCACCGCTCACGCAGAGCACCGTGTCGGCTTGCTCCAGCACGGTGACGGTGGCCCCGTTGCGCCGCGGCGCCGCCGTGTCGAAGGACAGCTCCTCGTCCTCCTCCACGCAGAAGCCGCAGTCCACCACGGTCAGTGCGGACAACCCGCGGGCGGTCTCCAGCACGGTCTGCACGGCCCGGGGCTGCAGCTCCGGCCACCGGTCGGCACGGGCCAGGCCGGTCAGCACCCTCAGCTGCGGCGCCACCGACCAGGCCAGCCGGGCCAGCCGGGGGACGTCGAGATTCCCGGCGGTCGCCTGGCGGGCGGCCGCCGTCAGCCCCGGCGCCTCGTCCAGCAGGCCGAGCACCTGCGCCACCACCCCGCCGTAGACGTCGGCGTCGACCAGCAGCGTCGACACCCCCAGCCGGGCGGCCTCGTCGGCCAGTCCCACGGCGACCGTGGTCCGTCCCGGCGCGCCGGTCGGGCCCCAGACCGCCAGCACCCGGCCCCGGCCCACGGGCTGGTCGACGGGGTCGGCCGGCACCCCCAGCGCGGGCAACGCCGCCCGGGGGTCGCCGACGTCGTGACCGCTGGGCGGCGCTCCGCTCACCGCCTCGCGCAGCGCCACCGCGATCCGCCCGGCGTCGGCGTCGGCCGGCAGCACCCGGGTGACGCCCAGCTGGTGCAGCCGGGCGGCCGCCGCGTCGTCCCCGGGTTCGACCAACCCCACCACGGCCACCCCGGCTGCGAGCAACCGGGAGACCGCATCGCCGTCCAGTCGGCGCAGCTCCGCGGACAGCAGCGCGGCCTGACCGGTGCCGGTGGCGGCTGCGGCCAGCAGGTCGGCCAGGTCGACGCACCGGCGGACCACGGTCACCCCGTGATCGTCGCGGTCCAGCGCGCCGACGAGCTCGGATTCCCAGGCCGCGCCGGTGACGGCGGTGAAGACCTGCAGGCCCATCAGCCGGTCGGTCCGGCGTCGACCGGGGCCCCGACCCCGGGTGTCGATTCCTGCGGCGTGGGCGTGGTGGGCGACGGCACCGGCACCGTGGACCCGTCCGGGACCACCGCCTGCCCGCCCTCGACGGAGTCGCGCAGCGCCACGACCAGGGCCCGCCCGCCGATGGCGGCGAGCAGGTCGGCCACATCACCCGTCGGGACCGCCACGACGACCTGGACGGTGGTGGTGGCCGTGGAGAGCACGCCCTCGCCCCGACCCGAGACCGCCTGCACCGGTGCACCGGACACGACCAACGACACGTCGCCGACGACCTGGCTGGCACCCGCCGCCGGGTCGGACACCGCGTAGACGTCGATCAGCTGCCCCCGGGACAGGCTGGGTGGCACGTAGCCCGCCTGGACCGGGAGCGCCAGCTGCACCTGGTCCGCATCCGGGTCCAGCGCCGAACGAGGCACCAGCTCCCCGGCCCGGACGGCACGGCCCAGCACCTCCCCGGCCGGGCGGGTGGTCGTCGACAGGTAGGCGCCGGCGGCGGCATCCAGCCGGACCGACACCGCGTCCAGGTCGTCGGGGGTCAGCACGGTCCCGGCCGCCAGATCCCCGGCAGCGGCCCAGACCGGCACCGTGGCATCGGCCGCGGTGACCACCCGGGCACCCAGCAGCACCGAGCCGAGGACCAGCAGGACCCCCAGCACCAGTCGAAGGTCCAGCCAGCGCGGTGGGCGGACCCGGCGCGGGGTGGGCCCGGGCAGGACCTCTGGCGCGGCACCCGTCACCCCGCCCGCCGATCGTGCGGTGCTCGTCCCCGTGACCATGCCGCTCCCCGTGTGTCCACTGCCGTCCGTCGCTGCGGCACGTCGACCCGGCCGGTCGGCATGCCGCCCGCAGCGGCCGCCGGACCCTGGCCGGACGCAGATGATGACCCAGCAGACCGCCCGGGAGCACCGGTTGTCCACAGCCAGGCCTGTGGACCACCCCCACGGGGTCAACCCGGGACTGCGACACTGGGTGCACCTCTGGAGGGGAGACGACCGACCCGATGGCCACCCAGCGCTTCCTGACCCTCGACGACGTCGCCGAGATCCTCAACGTCTCCTGGGCACAGGCCTACGCACTGGTCCGCCGCAAGGACCTGCTCGCGATCCAGATCGGCGGACGGGGCCAGTGGCGCGTGGAGAAGGACGAGCTCGAGCGGTTCATCGAGCAGAAGTACGCCGAGGCTCGGGGCAGCACGCCGCCACCGGCCGCCGAGGTCGAGACCGGGTCGGCCGACCTGGGGACCCACAGCCCCGGCTGAGCCCAGCCGGTGCGGCTGCGACGTCGAGCGACCGGATCAGACGCCCACCTCAGCCCCGCTCGTGGCCCACCCGGGCGAGCACGGCCACGGCTGAGAGCGCCACCGCCCGCACCTGACGTACCGCGCCGTGCCGGCGCGGCTCGTCCAACGGATGCTCGGCCAGCTCGAGGAAGTCCGCACCGACCCGGTCGACGGTGCCGGTGAACACCGTGCCGTCGTCCAGCAGGCAGCGCAACGCGGACCGGTCCCTGGCCAGCGCACGCACCGATCGCCGCAGGTCCCACGCCCGGGCCACCGCACCCCCGCCCCCCGCATCCATCCCGGCAGAGGTCTCCCGGCCCAGCCCCGCGACCGCCCGGACCGCTCCGGTTCCCACCAGGAGCTCACGGCCGTGCTCGTCGACCACGAGCAGCCAGTCCGGTCCCAGGTCGACCAGCCGGCCGGTGACGTCACCCACTCCCCGGCAGGACAGCACCAGGGGGTGACCCACCGCGCCGCGCAGCCGGTCGGCGAGCCGGACCCGACCGGTCTCGGCGCGGACCCGGGATCCCTGGTCGGGCCCGTCCTCGCCCCGCAGCTCGGCCTCGTACCGCGCCTCCAGGTCGGCGAACAGCAGCTCCCATCGCATGACGCGCAGGCTAGCCGTCCACAGATTCACGCGTTTGCTTGCGTTTGCCTTCTTTGACCGTGTTCAGTCATGGTGGGCAACGAGGAGGTGGTCCGGGTGACCGTCCGCCGCTGGGCGACGACGACGCTGGTCATGGCGCTGGTGGGTGCGGGGCTGCTGGCCCTGCTGCCCGACCCGGACCTGGTCGAGCAAGCCATCACCGCCCCCCAGACCCTCGTGGACACCCGCGGGGTGGATGCGCTGCTGGTCGTCCTGGCGTGGGCGCTGACCGCCGCCGGTTGGACGTGGGGTGCGCTGGGGCTGGCACTCACCGGGCTGAGCACGCTGCCCGGCTGGGTCGGCCGGGTGGCCACCGGCGCGGTGCTGGTCCTGCTGCCCGCCGGGGCGCGCCGGGCCGCCGCGGTCGCGGTGGGCCTGTCCCTGGTGGCCGCCCCGGCCGGCACGACGGCGTTCACCGCAGGGCCGTCGGCCGCAACGGTCGTGGCGGTCGGGGCGGCCTCGGACGCCTGGGCACCGGACGTCCCCGGCGGCCAGGTGTCCCCCGACTGGCCCGTGGGGAACCGGCAGGGCACCGCGTCCCCGGCTCCGGGCCCCTCCCTGCCCACCGTCCCCGACTGGCCGACGGCAGCCACCGCCGACGAGCACGTCGTCGTCCGCGGGGACTGCCTGTGGCACGTGGCCGAGCGGTGGCTGGCCCAGCAGACCCCCGGCATCCCGCCCGGTCCGGCTGCCGTGGCTCTCGCCGTCGACGCCTGGTGGCGGGCCAATGCCGGCGTCATCGGGGCCGATCCCGACCTGCTGCTCCCTGGCCAGGTCCTCGTCCCGCCACCGGCCTGACCGGGCGCCACGCGCACTCGCCCCCGACCCCGAAACCCACCGAGGAGATCACCGATGAGCGCTCCGCGGACCACGACGCCGTGGCCTGACCCCACCGAGGCCGGCGCCGCTGTCCCCGACGCACCCGACTCCATGGCCCCTGCCCCGTCCGGTCAGCGTGCCGACGCGGCGGGGCAGGGCGAGAACGCCCCGGCAGGAGGAACTCCGCGGGTGCACCTGCGCCTGGTCCGCACACCGGGGCCGCCGCTGGAGGCCTGGCCGGTCACCAGGTTGACGGTGCCCGGGTGGCGCTCGCCCCGTCCGGCGTTGCCGCCGGGTCCCCGGCCCGGCCAGGACCTCCCCCACCGGGACGACTTCGGGCCCGCGCCGACCCCACGCCACGACCTGCCCGACCCCGCCGCCGTGGCCCACCGCCTGGTGACCACGACCCTGGAGGCCTTCACCGGCCGCCGATCCTTCGCCCAGTTGCAGTCGGCCTTCACGCTGCCGGTGTTCACCGCCGTGAGCCGGGGCCGCCGCCCGCGATGGTGCGTGGAGGGCACCGGTCCCCTGGTGGTCGGCCCGGTCCGGGTGTTCGAGCCCGTCGACGGGGTCGCCGAGGTCACCGCGGTGGCCCGCCGGAACGGCCGCGCGCACGCGGTGGCCGTGCGGCTGGAGGGGATCGACGGCCGGTGGCGGTGCACCGCCCTGCAGGTGGGGTGAGCAGCCAGCCGACCTGCAGCTGCACCCAGGCCCTCCCGACCGGTGCGGTCAGGGGGGCCTCGGGTCACCTCGTCGGGCTCGCTGGGCCTGGCGTCAGCCGGCCGCGCCGTGGCACTGCTTGTACTTCTTGCCCGATCCGCAGGGGCACGGCGCGTTGCGCGCCGGGGCCTTGGTCCCGGTCACCGTGGCGCTCTTGGCAGCCTTGGCCGCCCCCGAGGTGGACGGTGCGCCATCCAGCGAGGGCGCCGAGTAGCTGAGCTGGGTCTCGTGGTGGTCGTCCAGACCCTTGACGGCGAGCTCGGGCCCGGTCCCCGAGCCCTGCGGCCGGGCAGGAGCCGACGACGTAGGCGCCGCCGCACCGGTCCGCCGCGCGGACGCCGCAGCCGCGACCGGCTCCGTCGCCGTCACCGGCGGCACGGGACGGTCCCCGCCTGCTGCGGCCTGCCGGGCCAGCACCCGCTCGTGGCCCGCCTGGGCGCGGGCCAGCGCCTCGGCCTCGGCGGCTTCCTGCTTGGCCTGCGCCTCGGCGGCCTGCTGCTCGGCGGTCTTGACCTCCAGGTTGAACAGGAAGCCGACGGACTCCTCCTTGATGCCGTCGAGCATCGCCCGGAACATGTCGTAGCCCTCGCGCTGGTACTCCACGACCGGGTCCCGGTTGGCCATCGCCCGCAGGTGGATGCCCGCCCGCAGGTAGTCCATCTCGTACAGGTGCTCGCGCCACTTGCGGTCCAGCACGCTGAGCAGCACCCGGCGCTCCAGCTCCCGGGTGATCTCGCTGCCCAGGGCGGCCTCGCGGTCCTCGTAGCGGGCCTGCACGTCGGCCAGCAGTTCCCGCTTCAGGACGTCGGCGGTCAGCGCGGACTGGTCACCGTCGGCGTGCTCGGCCAGCAGCTGGTCCTGGGTGAGCCCCACCGGGTACAGCGCCCCGAGCCCGGTCCACAGCTGGTCCAGGTCCCAGTCCTCGGCGAACCCGGCCTCGGTGGCACCGTCGACGTAGGCGCCGACCACGTCGTCGAGCATCGACTCGACCTGCTCGTGCAGGTCCTCCCCGTCGAGCACCTTGCGGCGCTCGTCGTAGATGACGGTGCGCTGGCGGTTGAGCACCTCGTCGTACTTCAGGACGTCCTTGCGGGTCTCGAAGTTCTGCTGCTCCACCTGGGTCTGGGCCGACCGGATCGCGCGGGAGACCATCTTGGACTCGATCGGCTGGTCCTCGGGCACCCGCAGCGTGTTCATCATCGATTCGAGCATGGGCCCGTTGAACCGGCGCATCAGGTCATCGCCCAGGGACAGGTAGAAACGCGATTCCCCCGGGTCACCCTGCCGACCCGAGCGGCCGCGCAGCTGGTTGTCGATCCGCCGGCTCTCGTGCCGCTCGGTGCCCAGCACGTACAACCCGCCGGCCTCGACGACGTCCTCGTGCTCCTTCGCCACCTGCTGCTTGGCGTCGGTGAGGGCCGCGTCCCATGCCGCCTCGTACTCCTCAGGGGTGTCGGTGGGGGTCAACCCGCGGGCCCGCAGCGCGTCGTCGGCGATGACCTCGGCGTTTCCGCCGAGCTGGATGTCGGTGCCCCGGCCGGCCATGTTGGTGGCCACCGTGACCGCTGCGAGCCGACCGGCCTGGGCCACGATGGCGGCCTCCCGGGCGTGGTTCTTGGCGTTCAGCACCTCGTGCGGGATGTTCCGCTTGAGCAGGTACTTGCTGACCACCTCGGACTTCTCCACGCTGGCGGTGCCGACCAGTACCGGCTGCCCGGCCTCGACCCGCTCGGCGATGTCGTCCACCAGAGCGGTGAACTTGGCCTGCTCGGTCTTGTAGATCACGTCCGAGCGGTCTTCGCGGATCATCGGCTTGTTGGTGGGGATGGGCACCACCCCGACCTTGTAGGTCTGGTTGAGCTCGGCTGCCTCGGTCTGGGCCGTGCCGGTCATCCCGGACAGCTTCTCGTAGAGCCGGAAGTAGTTCTGCAGCGTGATCGTGGCCAGCGTCTGGTTCTCGTCCTTGATGGCCACCTTCTCCTTGGCCTCGATGGCCTGGTGCATGCCCTCGTTGTAGCGGCGCCCGGCCAGCACCCGCCCGGTGAACTCGTCGACGATGAGGACCTCGCCTCCCGTGACGATGTACTCCTGGTCCTTGTGGAAGAGCTCCTTGGCCTTCAGCGCGTTGTTCAGGTAGCCGATGAGCGGGGTGTTGACCGCCTCGTAGAGGTTGTCGATGCCGAGCTGGTCCTCGACGAACTCCACGCCCTCCTCGGTGATCGCGACCGTGCGCTTGGACTCCTCGACCTCGTAGTGCCGGTCCTTCTTCAGCAGCGGGGCCATCCGGGCGAACTCGCCGTACCACTTGGCCGACTGCTCGGCCGGGCCGCTGATGATCAGCGGGGTGCGCGCCTCGTCGATCAGGATCGAGTCCACCTCGTCGACGATCGCGAAGTGGTGCCCGCGCTGGACCAGGTCCCCCTTGGTCCAGGCCATGTTGTCGCGCAGGTAGTCGAAGCCGAACTCGTTGTTCGTGCCGTGCGTGATGTCGCAGGCGTACTGCTCGCGCCGCTGGGCGGGCTTCTCCCCGGACAGGATGGTGCCCACCGACAGGCCCAGGAAGCGGTGCACCCGGCCCATCCACTCGGCGTCGCGCTTGGCCAGGTAGTCGTTGGTGGTGACCACGTGCACGCCGTCACCGGTGAGCGCGTTGAGGTAGGCCGGGAGCACCCCGGTGAGGGTCTTGCCCTCACCGGTGCGCATCTCGGCGATGTTGCCCAGGTGCAGGGCGGCACCGCCCATCAGCTGGACCCGGTAGTGCCGCTGCCCCAGGGTGCGCCCGGCACCCTCCCGGACCACCGCGAACGCCTCGGGCAGCAGCGAGTCCAGCGACTCGCCGTCGGTGTAGCGCTGCTTGAACTCGTCGGTCTTGGCCTGCAGCTCGGCGTCGGTGAGGTCGACGACGTCCGGCTCGAGGGACTCCACCGCATCGGCGATCTTGGACAATCGCCGGACGAGCTTGCCTTCACCAGCGCGCAGGATCTTCGAGAACACCACGCGACCAGAGTAGTGCGGCACTGCCACCCGCCCGGGGCCCGTGACCGGGCGCGCCGGGGCGCCCGGTGGCTCAGCGCAGGACGAGCTGCCCGGCCTTGGGGTCCAGCACCACCTCACGGCTACCCCGCCGCATGCCCTCCAGCACCGCATCGACCACGGCGGACCGGTCGAAGCCTGCCGGCAGCTTGGGCGGGGCACCCGCCAGGGCCCGGTCCACCAGCCCGGTGTCCACGTGCGGTGGCTTGACGTCCAGGACGGTCAACCGGCGGGACCGCACCTCCCGGCGCAGCACCGACGCCCAGGCCGAGAGCGCCGCCTTGGACGCGGAGTACTCGGCCATCTGCGACGTCGGCGCATCGGCCACGATGGCCGACAGGAGCACCACCGCACCGCCCTCGGCCAGCTCCGGCAGCGCGGCGCGGACCAGGCTCATCGGGCCCAGGGTGTTCACCGCGAAGAGTTCTTCCACGACGGCGTCGTCGGCCTCGGCAGCGGGCCCGAAGGCCACCACACCGGTCGCGACCACGATCGCGTCCAGCCCACCCAGGGCGGCCGTCGCCCGCTGCACGGCGGCCCGCGAGGCATCGGCGTCCACGGCGTCCACGGCCTGGCTGGGCACCCCGCCGAGCTCCGCGGCCAGCGCCGCCAGCCGGTCGGGATCCCGGCCGGCGACGGCCAGCCGGGCGCCGGCGCCGGCCAGCCCCCGGGCCAGCGACCCGCCCAGCGCCCCGGTCGCCCCGATCACCAGCACCCGCGCCCCGTGCAGTTCCATGCTCAGGTCCTGCCCCTGCGCACCCTCGGCAAACCCGGGGCCAACGTTGCTTACGCAGCTGGGACGACCCCGGCGGCGGGCTGCGTACCCTGCGCCGGTGGCCATCGACGAGCTCTCCGACGACCTGCGCACCTTCTTCACCGAGCGCCACCTGGCGACCCTCACCACGCTGCGCCCGGACGGCACCCCGCACGTCGTGCCGGTGGGGGTGACCTTCGACCTGGACACCAGGACGGCGCGGGTGATCACGTCAGGGACCTCGGTCAAGGCCCGCCACGTGCGGGACGGCGCCGGCCGCGCCCGGGTCGCGGTCTGCCAGGTGGACGGCCGCCGGTGGACCACGCTGGAGGGCGCCGCCACCCTCCGGGACGACGAGGCCGCGGTGGCCGATGCCGTGCAGCGGTACGCCGCCCGTTACCGGCAGCCTCGGGTCAACCCGCAGCGCGTGGTGCTCGAGATCGCGGTGGACCGGGTACTGGGCAACGTCTGATCCAGCCGCCACCCGTCGCCGGACATGCCGACGGGCCGCCCTCCGGAGGTGGGGACGGCCCGTCGGGGGTCCGTGCGCTCAGGCCCGGGCGGCCTCGCGCGCCACGCCGTTGCCGGTGTGCGGCAGTGGGGTGGTGTCACCGAGCCGGATCAGGCCGTAGTCGTAGGCGTGCCGGCGGTAGACCACCGTGGGGACACCGGTGTCGGCGCAGGCGAAGAGGAAGAAGTCGTGCCCGACGAGCTCCATCTCGTGCAGGGCCTGGTCCACCGTCATCGGGGTGGCGGGATGCTGCTTCTCCCGGACGACGCGCCCGGGCAGGTGTTCCTCGAGGTCGGTCTGGTGCTGGCCGGCCGCCAGCTGCTGGTCCAGCTCGACGGCGGTCTGGGCGTCCATTACCGCGGCGCTGCCGTTCAGCCGGACGCTGGCGGGGGTCCGCCGGCCGTGGTGCACCCGCCGGCGGTCCGCCGCCCGCCGGAGCCGGTTCTCCAGCTTGGACACCGCCGTGTCGAGGGCGGACTGGAAGTCGGCGGCGCAGGACTCGGCGCGGACCACGGGGCCCTTGCCGCGCAGGGTGATCTCCACCCGCTGGCAGTTCGCGGACTGACGCGGATTCTTCTCATGGAACAGTTCCACGTCGAAGCGCTCGATCTTGGCGTCGAAGCGCTCCAGCTGGCCGACCTTGTCCTCGACGTGCTGCCGGAAGTGCTCGGGCACCTCGACGTTGCGACCTCGGACGACGATCTCCATGTGACCTCCCGAACTCGGGTGTGATCTCCCCGACGCTAGCGCCGGACCGACGAGTCCGACACTCAGGGGTACGCGCGAGCGCTGGGTTCATCCTGCGCGCACGCTGAACACCCCGGGACCGGGCTCGATCGGCCGCCTCGGGCGCACCTGCGGGGTGGCGGCGACCACGGCCGCGACGATCGCTGCGCTGCCGGTCCAGGGCAGCCCGGCCAGGGTGCGGGCCGCCTCGGTAAGGGTCGCCCCGGTGGTGGCCACGTCGTCGACCAGCACCAGCAGGGCCGCTGCCGGGTGGCCGCCTCCGCCCTCCCCGCGGCGGGTCCGGCGGTGCGGCACGAAGCTGCCTGCGAGGTTGGCCCGGCGCTGGTCGGCGGCCAACCCGGCGCTGTCCCGGACCCGACCGGCCCGGCCCAGCAGCGCGGCCGAGGACGCCGGCAGCCCGGCGGCACGCAGCTCGCGCAGCGCGACCCCGGTCAGCTCGCGGACCGGGTCCCGGCCGCGCACCCGCAGCGCCGCCCGGCTGCTGGGCAGCGGGACCAGCAGCACGGGCCGGCCCGCGGAGGGCAGCAGGCCGGCCCGCGCGTGCGTGGCCCCCCGGACGACGGCGGCCACCGCCAGGGCCAGGGCCGCGCCCAGGGGTGCGGCGAGTTCGGTCCGGCCGCGCTCCTTGAACGCATTGACCATCGGCCGGACGGCGCCGGCATAGCCACCGGCGGCGACCGTGGGCGGGAAGCCCGCGGGGTGCCGGCGCGGCCGGGCCGGGCGGGGCCGGGCGAGCAGGGCCAGGCACCGCGGGCAGAGCATCCGATCGGGCCGGCCGCATCCGGCGCAGACCTGGGGCAGCACCAGGTCGGCAAGGGGCTGGACCAGGCAGCTGCGTACCGCGGCGCCCACGCCGAGGCCTGGTGACCGGATCGGCATGTGGCTCACCCGGCCAGCCTGGCTCCCCGAGCGCGCCGAACGGGCCGCGGCGCCCAGGCTGTGCGCGGCGACCTGCCCTGGGGACGGCGGCCGGCGCGCGCGGGTCAGAGGGGGTAGAAGGGCGCTTCCCCCGGCAGCGGCTCGGCGCCCCGGACCAGCGTGCCCCAGGTGCCGGCGGCCAGCTGCCACAACGTCCCGCCGGCCACGACCAGCGGCTGGCGGCTGGGGGCCGCCGCGATGGCCGTCGGCTGGCTGGGCAGCCCGGACGTGGTGACCGACGTCAGGCCCCAGCCGTCCACCCCCACCGCGTAGGGCACCGTGTTCTGCGCCCGGGCGTCCCCGGCCAGGACCAGCAGGCTGGCCGCGTTCCGCCACGCGACGTCGACCACCTGCTGCAGCGCCGGGGCGACCGCCCGCAGGTCGCGCACCGCGACCTGGTCCTCGGCCCGGACCACGGTCCCCACCAGCAGCTGACCGCCCTCGGGACCGTCCACCACCAGGGCGGCGCGGACGCCGTCGGGAGAGAGCTGGAACACCCGGGCCGGGCCCTGCGCGGCCAGCGTGGTGGCGTTCACCGTCTGCGGCGTCCCGGTCGCGGGCACCCGGATGACCTCCGAACCGTCCCGCACCGTCCAGACCTCGGCACGGGTGGCCGCCGTCGTGGGGTCGGTGAGGATCGTGGCGGTGAGCACCGGGGCCAGGTCCCCGCCGTAGGGGCCCAGCAGCAGAGTCTGCGCCCCGCCGGCCACCGACACCCCGGCCAGCGACCCGAGCTGGTTGGTCCTGGGGTCGGCGGTGACCGCGGCCGAGCGCAGCGCGTAGACGCCGGTCCCGGCCGGTCCCGGTGCCGGCGCTCCCGCCGTGACCGTGCGCAGGGCGCCACCGCTGAGGTAGTGCCCGACGGACTCGACCGGGACGGCGTCGGGGTCCAGCGCGGCCCAGTCGTCCACCGACTGCACGGCGGGGACGCCGGGGACGGCCGCCGGTTGACCGTCCAGCAGCACCCGGACCGCCCGGACGTCGCTGAGCTGGTCCAGCGACCAGACCAGCTGGGCCGACAGCGCGCTGGGGTCCTCGGCCACCGAGGGTGGCACCCCGGTGAGATCGACGGTCGCCACCTGGCGTTCCACCGTGACGTTGCTGCGCAGCTCGGCGCCGGACAGCGGGTTGGTCACCCCGGCGGCCACCGGCGTGGACGGGCCGGCCAGCAGGCGGTCGACCAGCGCGGTGGCCTGCGCCTCACCGGACACCAGGAAGCGCGGGTCGGGCACCACCCGGGTGCCGGTCGGGTCCAGGAAGTAGGCGTTGACCAGATCGTAGGTGCGGGCGAAGTCCGGCTCCAGCAGGACCAGTCCGTCGGGGGGATCGGCGATCCGCCACTCCCCGTCCACCTGCTTGAGCCCGAGTGCGCGGGTGTAGACCTCACCCGCGCCGACGGTGAACACACCCTGGGTGTCCACGGTGCCCACCAGCTCCGCGGTGACCTCCACGGTGCCGGTGTCCGTGGCGACCGGCGCGTAGTCGGCGCTGATCACCGTGACGCCGTCGGTGTCGCTCCACGTCTCGGCAGCCTCACCGGTGAGGAACTGCCGGGCCACCGGGTGGTTGCGCGTCGTGCTGGCCATCGCGTCCACGAAGCCGCGCACCACCTCCTCCGGGCTGGCCCCTTCCTCCGGCGGGAGTGCCTCGATGCCCACGTCGGCCGGGGGCTCGGCGACCTGGGTGATCTCCACCGTCGGCGAGCTGGTCGGGACCGTGGTGCAGCCGGCCACCGCGACCACGAGCAGGACCGCGAGCATCCCCGCCGCGCCGTGCAGCCGGGCCCTCACGACCGTGCCCGGGGTCGGCGCACCACGACCGGGCGCAGCGGCAGCGGCGAACCGGTCAGCTCGCCGCCGGCGGTGAGCGGCAGCGTGAGCCGGAACTGCGCACCCTTTTCCGGCTGTCCCCACACCTGCAGCCAGCCGCCGTGCAGCCGGGCATCCTCCAGGCTGATCGACAGGCCGAGCCCGGAGCCCCCCACGGTCCGGACCCGGGCCGGGTCGGCACGCCAGAAGCGGTCGAACACGTGCTGCGCGTCCTCCGCGCTCAGCCCGATGCCGTGGTCCCGGACGGTGATCGCGGCCGCCGTCCGGTTGGCTGCCAGGGTCAGCTCGACCGGACCACCGGCCCCGTGCTCGATCGCGTTGCCCACCAGGTTCCGCAGCACCCGCTGCACCCGTCTGGCATCCACCTCGGCGATCACCGCACGGGACGGTGTCCGGACCTCCAGGTGGCATTCGTGCCGCTCGGCGAGGGACGCCATCCCGTCGGCGACCCGGTGCAGCAGCGGGGCCAGGTCGGTGGCCTCGGGTTCCAGCACCGCGGCGCCGGCGTCGTACCGGCTGATCTCCAGCAGGTCCGAGAGCAGCAGCTCGAACCGGTTCACCTCGGCGTACAGCAGCTCTGCGGAACGGGCCACGTGCGGGTCGAAGTCAGCCCGGGACTCGTGCAGCACCTCGGCCGCCATCTGCACGGTGGTCAGCGGCGTGCGCAGCTCGTGCGAGACGTCGGAGGTGAACCGCTGCTGCAGGTGCGACAGCGCCTCCAACTGGGTGATCTGGTTCTGCAGGCTGTCGGCCATGGCGTTGAAGCTGCTGGCCAGCCGGGCCAGGTCGTCCTCGCCGCTGACCGCCAGCCGCTCCTCCAGCTGCCCCTCGGCCAACCGCTGCGCCCCCCGGGCCGCGCGCCGGACCGGGTCGACCACGAGCCGGGTGACCAGCACTCCGATGCCGACGACGAACAGGGTGAGCGCGATGCCGCTGATGCCTACCGTGCTGCGGACCAGGGACAGCGTCTCCTGCTCCTGGTCCAGCGGGAAGGCGTAGTACAGGTCGACCTGTTCCCCGCCCTGGCCGTCGATCGGCACCGGCGCCCCGATCAGCAGCGTGGGCACCGGCTGCTGGGCCCCGTTGGGCACCAGCGCGTACCGGTAGGCCTGCGAACCGGCGTCCACGGCGTCGACCAGGTCGGCGGGCAGCGCGGAGTACAGGAACTGCCGGCTGGCCGCCGGGCGCGGGGTGTCCCCGGTCCGGTAGACCAGCACGGTGTCGAAGTTGCCGGCCTCGCCGTTGCGGCTCTGCAGCTCGCGCACGGTGCGGTCCAGGGTGGATCGGACGCTGGCCGCGTCACCGGTGACGATCCCGGCGACCTGCGACTGGGCGTAGGAGACCCCGGCCTGGGCCTGGTCGACCGCGGCCTGCCGCTTGACCGTGAGCAGCTGGTCGCTGATCTGCTTGAAGAGCACCACGCTGACGATCACCACGACCAGGCCGGCGACGAGCATCGTGATGGCGCCGATCCGCAGCTGCAGCGACGAGCGCCAGGCGTGCCAGGCCGCGGCGGCCAGCCGGCGGCTCGTCTGCTGCGTCCACGCCCGCCCTCGGCGGGCGCGCCGCCGCAGCCCGCGGCGGATCCGGCGCAGCTCGCCACCCCGGCCCCGTGGCCGGTCCGGTGCCGGGCCCGGCACCGCGGTCTCGGGCTCGGCGGTGGGCAGGCTCACCGGCTCACGGTGGGCCGGCCTTGTACCCCACACCCCGGACCGTCAGGACGACCTCGGGCCGCTCGGGGTCCCGCTCGACCTTCGCCCGCAACCGCTGGACGTGCACGTTCACCAGCCGGGTGTCGGCGGCGTGCCGGTAGCCCCAGACCTGCTCCAGCAGCAGTTCCCGGGTGAAGACCTGGCGGGGCTTGCGCGCCAGGGCCACCAGCAGGTCGAACTCCAGCGGGGTCAGGGCGATGGGCTCACCGGCCCGGGTCACCTGGTGGGCCGGCACATCGATGGCGACGTCGCCGATGGTCAGGTTCTCGGCCTGCCCGGTCTCCCCGCGACGCAACTGGGCCCGCACCCGCGCGACCAGCTCGACCGGCTTGAACGGCTTGGTGACGTAGTCGTCGGCCCCGGCCTCCAGGCCCTGCACCACGTCGATCGTGTCGCCCTTGGCGGTGAGCATCACGATCGGGACGCTGGACTGGGTGCGGATGTCGGCGCAGATCTGCAGCCCGTTGCGCCCGGGCAGCATGAGGTCCAGCAGCACCAGGTCGGGCCGGGTCTGCTGGAAGGTGGCGACGGCGCGGGCTCCGTCGGAGACGAAGGCCGGCTCGTAGCCCTCCCGGCGCAGCACGATGCCGAGCATCTCGGCCAGCGCCGCGTCGTCGTCGACGACGAGGACGCGGCCGCGGGACGAGCCGGGGAGCGCTGCAGATGGTGGCACGGGTCCCATTGTGCGCGAGGCGGGCCCGCAGACGACCGCACCCGTCCGGGGAACTCCCCCGGGCGGGTGCGGTCACGTGCTGGAACGGCCTGCCTCCCGGGCCCCGAAACACGTGGAGCGTGTCGTGGGGACCGGAAGACGCTGGAACGGCCTGCCTCCCGGGACCCGCGGCGCGCGGAGCGTGTCGTGGGGACCGGAAGACGCTGGAACGGCCTGCCTCCCGGGACCCGCGGCGCGCGGAGCGTGTCGTGGGGACCGGAAGACGCTGGAACGGCCTGCCTCCCGGGACCCGCGGCGCGCGGAGCGTGTCGTGGGGACCGGAAGACGCTGGAACGGCCTGCCTCCCGGGACCCGCGGCGCGCGGAGCGTGTCGTGGGGAGGAGGCAGGTCCTTCTAGTAGCGGTAGTGGTCGGACTTGTAGGGACCCTCGACCGGGACACCCAGGTAGTCGGCCTGCACCTTGGTCAGCTCGGTGAGCTTGACCCCGAGAGCGCCCAGGTGCAGCCGGGCGACCTTCTCGTCGAGGTGCTTGGGCAGCACCGTGACGCCGGGGGTCTTGCCCTCGTAGGCGGCGCGGTTGCCCCACAGCTCGATCTGCGCCAGCACCTGGTTGGTGAAGCTGTTGCTCATCACGAAGCTGGGGTGCCCGGTGGCGTTGCCGAGGTTCAGCAGGCGGCCCTCGGAGAGCACGATGATCGTGTGGCCGTCGGCGAACCGCCATTCGTCGACCTGCGGCTTGATCGTGGTCCTCACGACGCCCGGGGTGCGGGTCAGCCCGGCCATGTCGATCTCGTTGTCGAAGTGCCCGATGTTGCCGATGATCGCCTGGTGCTTGGTGGCGGCCAGCTGCTCGGCGGAGATGATGTCCTTGTTGCCGGTCGTGGTGATGATGATGTCGGCGGTGCCGATCACGTCGTCCAGCGTGGTGACCTGGTAGCCCTCCATCGCGGCCTGCAGGGCGCAGATGGGGTCGATCTCGGTGACGATCACTCGGGCGCCCTGGCCACGCAGCGCTTCGGCGCAGCCCTTGCCGACGTCGCCGAAGCCGCAGACCACGGCCACCTTGCCACCGATCATGACGTCGGTGGCCCGGTTGATGCCGTCGATGAGGGAGTGCCGGCAGCCGTAGAGGTTGTCGAACTTGCTCTTGGTGACCGAGTCGTTGACGTTGATCCCCGGGAAGAGCAGGCGACCGTCGCGGGCGAGCTCGTAGAGTCGCATCACGCCGGTGGTGGTCTCCTCGGTGACGCCCTTGATCTCGGCGCCGATCCGGGTCCAGCGCTGCGGGTCCTCGGTGAGGGAGTGCCGCAGCTCGCCCAGGATGACCGAGTACTCCTCGCTGTCGGCGTCGGTGGTGTCGGGCACCACGCCGTCGGCCTCGAAGCGAGTGCCGAGGTGGACCAGCAGGGTGGCGTCACCGCCGTCGTCGAGCAGCATGTTGGGCCCGATCACCGTGCCGGCCTCGTCGCGGAACTCGAACAGGCGCTGGGTGCACCACCAGTACTCCTCCAGCGTCTCGCCCTTCCAGGCGAAGACCGGGGTGCCCGAGGGGGCGTCGGGCGTGCCGTGCGGGCCGACGGCGATGGCCGCGGCGGCGTGGTCCTGGGTGGAGAAGATGTTGCAGCTGACCCAGCGGACGTCGGCGCCCAGCGCGGTCAGGGTCTCGATCAGGACTGCGGTCTGCACGGTCATGTGCAGCGAGCCGGCGATCCGGGCGCCGGCCAGCGGCTGCTCCTCGGCGTACTCCTCGCGCAGGGCCATCAGGCCCGGCATCTCGTGCTCGGCGAGGGAGATCTCCTTGCGGCCGAAACCGGCCAGGGAGAGGTCGGCGACCTTGAAGTCGTCGTCGGTGGTCAGTACGCGTGCGCCAGTAGAGGCGGTCATGTCGCTCCAGAGGGTTCCGGCCGCGCCTGCTGATGGGCGGGCTTCGTCGGTGTCTGTTCGTGAGCGAGCATGCCGAGGCTTCGGCGGGGCTCGTGCCGCCTCCGAGGGTACGGGTTCTCGGCCCGGGTGGCTCGAGGGGGATTCCGGTGCCCCCACGTCACGCGTCGCGCGCCGCGGGCCCCTGCACCGGGGCCACCCTCACACCGCGCGGAGCCCGGTGGTGGCCCGGTAGAGCATGGCCGGACCCTGAGCGCTCAACGGGACGTCGGCCGGCACGAAGGCGGATTCGCCCTTGCTCAAGGTGAGCGTGCCCTCCTCGGTGCCCAGCACGGCCGTGCCCGCGGTGCACAGCAGCACCTGGGGTCCCGGAGTGCGCAGGCTGCCCGCGTCGACACCGAGCTCGCAGCGGGTGAGGTCGAAGTCCTCGACCGGCACCGGGTAGCGCAGCCCGCCGGGGCCCAGGACCGGTCGGATGACCGGCACCCGACCGTCGGTGAAGTCCAGCACCTCGATCAGCGCGGCCAGGTCGACGTGCTTGCCGGTCAGCCCGCCGCGCAGCACGTTGTCCGAGCTGGCCATGACCTCCACCCCGGCACCGCACAGGTAGGCGTGCAGGTTCCCAGCGGGCAGGAAGACCGCCTCACCCGGGTCGAGGGTGAGGTGGTTGCACAGCAACGAGATGACCACGCCCGGGTCACCCGGGTAGGTCTTGGCCAGGCTGGCGGCCCACCGGTAGGTGTTGATGAACTCGGGGTCGTGCGCGGCCACGAACCCGGCGGCGCGCTCGGCGACGGCGGTGACCAGGGAATCACGGCGCTTGGCCGACAGGGCCAGCAGCTGGGGGATCGCCACCTGCAACCCGCCACGGGCCAGCGCGGCGATGGTGGGCTTGAGCTCGGGCAGCTGCAGCTTGGCCAGGCAGTGCAGCGACTCCTCCACAGGCCGGAAGCCGCACAGCGCCTCGACGGGGGTGATCGCCAGGAGGATCTCCGGCTTGTGGAACGGGTCCTTGAAGGTTCGGGAGGGGTCGTCCTTGGCGACGCCTGCCGCCTCCTCCGCCGCGTACCCGACCTCGGCCTGGGCCGTGGTGGGGTGCGCCTGCAGGGAGAGCGGGGAGTCCGCGGCCAGCACCTTCATCAGGAAGGGCAACCGGGTCCCGAATCGCTGGTGCACGGTCGCGCCCAGCAAGCGGTCGGGCTCCTCCGCGATCGCAGCGTCCAGGCCCCGGCCGTCGGCGAGCCGGCTCGGCGCGTCCGGGTGAGCACCCATCCAGAGCTCGGCGAACGGCTCATCGGCAGGTGACACCTGCCCCAGGAGCTCGGGGATCACGGTGCGACTGCCCCACGGGTAATGCCGGATGGTGTTCCTCAGCTGCCACATCGTGGGGCAGGTTACGCGGGTCGGGGTCCCGCGCCCCTCTGCGGCACGACATCGCCCCCGGACTGGTGACCGTTCTCACCCCGACGGATGTCGGGCTCCAGGTAGATCACCTGGGCGATCGGCACCGCGGCGCGGATCCGTGCCTCCGCCTCGTCAATGGCCTGCGCGACCCCGGCGGCGGTGTCGTCGTGCCGGACGGCGATCTTGGCCCCGATCAGCAGCTCCTCGGGCCCCAGGTGCTGGGTCCGCAGGTGGATCACCGAGAGCACCCGGTCCCCGCTCTCCAGTGCGGTGAGGATCTGCCGCCGGACATCGGGGGTGGCTGCCTCACCCTGCAGCAGGCTCGTGGTCTCCACCGCCAGGATCACCGCCACCACGATCAGCAGCAGACCGATCGCCACCGTGCCGAGCCCGTCGTAGATCCCGTTGCCGGTGAGCACCGACAGGCCCACCCCGAGCAGGGCGAACGCCAGCCCGGTCAACGCGGCGGTGTCCTCCAGCAGCACCACCGGCAGCTCGGGGGCGCGGGAATGCCGGATGAACGCCCAGTAGCTCTCCCCGGGCTTGCGGACGGCGTTGGTCTCCTTCACCGCGGTGCGCAACGAGAAGGACTCCAACCCGATCGCGACGACCAGCACGCCGAAGGCCCAGATCGGGCTGCTGACCTCCTCCGGGGCCAGGAGCTTGTGCACGCCCTCGTACACCGCGAACACCCCACCGAGGCTGAACAGCACGATGGCCACCAGGAACGCGTAGAGGTAGCGGTCCCGCCCGAAGCCGAAGGGGTGCTCGGGGGTGGCCTCGCGCTGGGAGGTCCGCCCACCGAGCAGGAGCAGGCCCTGGTTGCCGGTATCGGCCAGCGAGTGGATCGACTCCGCCAGCATCGACGAGGCGCCGGTCACCAGGAAGGCCACGAACTTGGCCACCGCGATGCCCAGGTTTGCGATGAGTGCCGCGATGATGGCGCGGGTGCTGCCGTGTCCGGCCCCCTGCTCGCCACCTGCCGGCTCGCTGGGGTTGGCGGTGGGGTTCTCGGTGGCAGTGCTCATGAGGGGTTCGCCCGTTCGGTGTCGAGGACCAGTGCGAGGTAGACGGCGCTGAAGTCGGCCACGGTCAGCTGCCGGGCGACCCGGACCAGACGGGAATGGCGCCCGGGAACGCCCAGGTCGGCCAGACCGGATACCGGCACGTTGCGCTCGGCGGCGGTACGGAGCACCTGCTGGAGGGCGTCGGCTGCCGAGTGCGGTTCACGCTCCCCGCGGCCGTCGTGGTCGGCCGCGTCCTGGTCGCGGACGGTGATCAGCCGCAGCCTGCGCCCGCTGTCGTCGGTGCGGTCCCGGAAGAAGTCGGCGGCGTCGTCGTCCGGGGCGAGCGGGCCCCCGAGCACCGCGCACGCCGCCACCCGCTGGTCCGGCAACCGGAAGCTGCTCACCGGCAGGCCCGCCAGGGTGGCGAGCTGGTCGGCCACCCGCCCGGCGGCCGCACCGGCCAGCGGGCCCTCCGAGACGATCACCGGCAACGCATCCAGCAGCTCCAGGGCCAGCGTCTTGGCGGGGTTGACCACGGCGTCCCGGGCCGGCCCGCACTCGGCCGCGACCTCGTCGAGCGCGGTGGCGACTGCGTCGGCGTCGGCCGCGTCCGCCGCCAGCAGCCCGAGGTCGGCCGCCAGCCGCAGCATCGGGGTGAGCAGCGACCACAGGGTGGCGTGCCGCACCCGGGTCGGGGGCAGGGCCACGTACGGCGCCCGGCCCGCGGCGCATGCGGCGTGCAGCGGCGCCCCTTCGGCACCGATCCCCACCACCGCCACCCCGCGCCGGGCCGCCTCGTAGGCCGGGCCGACCGCGTAGCGGCCGGCTCCGGTCCGGGTGGCGATGACGGCGACATCCGAGGCGCCCAGCCACACCGGCAGGTCCGGTCCCGGCACGACGTCCACCGAGACCGGGCTGGCCGGGCCCAGCAGGGCCCGCAGCACCGCGGCGGCGACCGCGCCCTCCCGGCGGGCCACCACGACCAGGCCGCGCGGACGACCCGCATCGGTCACCCGGCCCAGCCCGGCCTCCTCGGTCAACCGCGCGGTCTCGCGGACCTGGGCGCCGGCACCGGCGACGGCCGGGAGCAGGCCGCGGGGGTCCCGGGCCCGCAGCAGCTCCGGGTCGTCCATGACCTCCTCGGCGAGCTCCGGGGCGGTCATGCCGGCCTGTGCCGCGCCTCGTCGAGCAGCAGCACCGGGATGCCGTCGCGGATCGGGAAGGCCCGGTCGCAGGTGGTGCACAGCAGCTCGGCGGCCGGCACGTCCAGGGTGAGCGGGCTGTGGTGGGTGTCCGGGCAGGCCAGGATCGCCAGCAGGGACGGGTCGACGCCCAGGGTGTCCGGGAAGGGCACCTCGGGGCGGGTCGTCCCGGTCATGCGCGCACCATCTCCAGCACGTGGTCGCGGAGCTCGGTCATCCGCACCTGGTCGGCAGCTTCCACGTTCAGTCGCAGCAGCGGTTCGGTGTTGCTGGCCCGCAGGTTGAACCAGGCACCGTCGGGCAGCTGGATGGTCAGGCCGTCCAGCTCGTCCACGACGGCGCCGTCCTGCTCGGCGTAGGCAGCGCGCACCGCGGCGACCCGACCGGCGGTGTCGGCGACGGTGGAGTTGATCTCCCCTGACGCCGCGTACCTGCTGTAGGCGGCGGTGAGCTCGGACAGCGGCCGGGACTGCTCCCCCAGGGCGGCCAGCACGTGCATCGCGGCGAGCATCCCGGTGTCGGCCCGCCAGAAGTCCCGGAAATAGTAGTGCGCGGAGTGCTCGCCGCCGAAGACGGCGTCGGTGCGTGCCATCTCGGCCTTGATGAAGCTGTGCCCGACCCGGGTCCGCACCGGGTTGCCGCCGTGTTCGCGGACGATCTCCGGGACCGCCGCCGAGGTGATCAGGTTGTGGATGATGGTGGTGCCCGACCCCCCGGCCCAGCTCGCGGACGGCGACCAGCGCGGTCATCGCGGACGGGCTGACCGGCTCGCCGCGCTCGTCGACCACGAAGACCCGGTCGGCGTCGCCGTCGAAGGCCAGCCCGATGTCGGCACCGTGCTCGACGACGGCGGCCTGCAGGTCCACCAGGTTGGCCGGGTCCAGCGGGTTGGCCTCGTGGTTGGGGAAGGAGCCGTCGAGCTCGAAGTACATCGGCACGATGTCCAGCGGCAGACCGGACAGCACGACCGGGACGGTGTGCCCGCCCATCCCGTTGCCGGCGTCGACGACGACCTTCAGCGGCCGGATCCGCGGACAGGTCCACCAGGCCGCGCAGGTAGTCGGAGTACTCGCCGAGCACGTCCCGGCGCGGACACGCTGCCGACCTCGGTCGGCTCGCGGTCGAACACCGCGGCGCCGTCGAGCAGCTGCTCGGCCCAGCTGCGGATCTGCGGCCAGTCCGGAGTCCTGCCCGATCGGCGCGGCCCCCGCGCGGCACATCTTGATGCCGTTGTACTGCGCCGGGTTGTGGCTGGCGGTGAACATCGCCCCGGGCAGATCGAGGCTGCCGGAGGCGAAGTAGAGCATGTCGGTGGAGCCCAGACCGGCCTCCACGACGTCCAGCCCGCGGCTGATCACGCCCTCGGCGAAGGCCCGCGACAGCGGGACCGAGGAATCGCGCATGTCGTGCGCGGTGACCACGGCGGTGGCACCGGTCTCGGCGTGCACGAACTCGGCGAAGGCCGCCCCGATGGCCCGCGCGACGGTCCTCGTCCCACTGGTCGGGGACGACGCCGCGTACGTCGTAGGCCTTGATGATCGTCGACAGGTCGGGCACGCAGTCCACCTCAGGTCGCGTCCCGGCCACGAGGCGGACCGGCCAGCCCTACGCGGGTCGGGCGCGCCGCCCCGTCGACGGCGCGAGCGCGCCGGGCCGGCGACGTCAGCGGCGGTGGCCGGCTCAGGGCAGGTTGGGCAGCACGCGCAGGTGGCCGCGCCGGACGCCGCCGCCGTCGTCGGCGGGGTCGCGCTCGGGCTCGGGACGGGCCGCCTCGCGGACCGCGTCGGCCAGGGCCAGCAGGTCGTCACCGGTCGGGCCGGCGTCGTCGAGGTCGATCTCGTGCCGGACGACCTCCCAGCCGCGCGGGACGGTCAGCCGCTCCGCGTGGAACTCGCAGAGGTCGTAGCTGTGCGGCTCCGAGAAGGTCGCCAACGGGCCGACAACGGCCGTGGACTCCGCGTACACGTAGGTCAGAGTCGCCGCTGCCGGTTGCGCGCAGCCGCTGCGCGAGCAGCGACGTGACTGCCTCACCACCGGTTCCTCACGGTTCGCACACCTAACCTCGCAGTCCGCCGTTCGTCAGCAGGCACACCGGATCGCGACGTGCACGAGACCCCGCTCCCGCCCCGGCCGCGGCCGTAGGCTCGCCCCGCCATGGACCGCCCCCCGCGCCGCGCCCGCCGCGACCGGCACGGCCGCGGCCTGCGCGGACGCCTCGTCCCGCCGGGTGTCCCGTTGTCCCGCAGCCGCGCCGAGCAGTTCGACGACCTGGTGCTGGACGCGGTGGAGGACCTCGAGCGCCGCTGGGAGCGCGAGCTGGCCGGCGTGGAGTTCGCGGTCGAGGACGTGCCCTGGGTGGACCACACCAGCCCCGACGAGGTCGTGCTGGACGCCGACGTGCTCGACGACGGCAGCGTCCCGCTGGCCCGGGTGCTGCCCGGACACCGGGAGGGGTCCGCCGAGCACCCCCCGCGGATCATCGTCTACCGCCGCCCGCTGGAGATCCGCGCGCACGACCGCGACGACCTCGCCGACCTGGTGCGCGACGTGGTGGTCGACCAGGTGGCCGTGCTGCTGGGACGCGACCCGGAGGAGATCGACCCCACCGGCTGACCGCCTGCGGCCCGATCGGCGGGTGACATGCTGCTGCGCGATGGACGCGCACCGTGACTCGGCGAGCAGCGACCCGGTGACCGGGGCCCGACGACGAGGACTCCAGCTGGGGCTGGCCCTGCTGGGGGTCCTGCTGGTCGTCCTGGTCCTGGTGGGCATCACCACCGGCGCGATCGGGGCATGGGTCGCCGCAGCGCTCGTCGCGGCCCTCGGCCTGGGCGCGGCAGCCCTCGCGGTCGCCTCCGGCCGTCCCACCGCGCCGCCCGCCCGGATCCCCGTCACCGACCCGACCGGCGTGTCCGCACCCGCCGCGGTCCGCGACGTCGACGACCTGCCGGCGTTCTTCGCCGCACCGCCGGGGTCGGCCGCACCACCCGCGGGCGCCATGCCCGCGGGTGCGACGCCCGCGCCCGGCAGCCCCGGCCAGCAGGCGCCGCCGAGCGGGCCGGTCGGCCCGATGAGGACCCCTCCTCCGGTGACCCCCGAGCGCCGGCGCGGCCTGGCGGCCGCCCTCGCGGCAGCCGCGGTCGTGCTCGTCGTGGCGGCCGGGACCATCGCGGTCCTGGGTCACGAGGACCGGGACGACCCTCCGGGGCGAGACCGGCGGGGTGCGGACGACCGGCCGGTCGGGCACCGCGGCGACGCCGGAGAGGCGACGGCGCAGGCCCCGCTGACCGCCTCGGCCGCCGGGGACCTGGCCGCAGCGCGCCTGGCCCCGGGCGAGGACGGGCTGGCTGCCCGGCTCGCCTTCGCCGGCCTGGTGCTGGAACCTCGTGCGGTGGGGGCCACCGTCACCTACCCGCAGCTGGACGTGAGCAGTGACGGGCGCACCGGGGTGGCGCACCTGGTCCTGCCCACCTGGAACTGCCTGACCGGGAGCGCACCGGCCGACCCGGTCGCGGCCGGGTGCACGGCCACGCTGACGGAATACGCCGACCTGGCCACGCCCGACCTGCAGCTGACCGCGCAAGGAGCGGACTTCCAGCTCACCGGGACGTTCGCCACCTACACCCGGTCCAACGGCGCGCCACCGGCCTACACCGGCCGCTCCTACGAGATCGGCGTGCAGGCCGGGCCCGAGGGCCGGCTCCGCGACGGCCGCGCACCCGCGACCGGGGACCTGCAGCTCGGTGGCGGGACGGCGGCCACCACCGGCGACCCCACCGCGAACGTCGTCCGGGTCAGCGGCTGAGGGTCCGCCGGGTGAGCACGCCGGAGGATGCGCCCAGGGACACCAGCGGCTGACCGGGACCCTGCTCGAGCCCCCCGACCTCGGAGAAGCCCCACCACGGTCGCCGCGCCGCGCCGTCGACGAGGGTCAGCAGCCCGGCCCGGACCTGCCCGCGGTCCAGCAGCACGGCGTGCTCCAGCACACCGGCGGCGGCGTGCACCCTGGCCAACGAGCGGAGCACCTCCCGCCTCGTGCCGGTCGGGCGCCGGTCCAGCAGGACCGGTAGCCAGCGCTCGAGCTCCCCCGCGTCCTGCGAGCGGCGCACCGGCCCCATCTCGTCGAGGGAGTCGACCAGGCGCCGGCTGCGCGCGGTGGCGAAGGACGCGCCCGTGCCCAGCGCCGACCCCAGCGCAGCCAGGACCGGGTCACCGAGCGGCAGGCCGGCGAGCGCGAGCCGCCAGGGGCCACGGATCCCCCAGAGCAGCTGCTGGATGCCGGTGGCCAGCTCTGCGGCCACAGCGGCGTCCGCGGCGAGCAGCCGGTGCGGCGCGGAGCCCGGCGGGACCGCTGCGATCCCGTCACCCAGCAGCCGGACCTCGGTCACCGGGCCGCGGCGCCGCAGGGACAGCCACGCCGCCCCCGTCGGGCGACCCTGGGCGTCCGCCTGAACCGTCACGGCCTGCGGCCGGGCGCGGGACCGGGGAGTGCAGCACGGCCGCCAGCCACGGCCCCCGGGCCGTGGTCGGGGCCTCGAGCCGAGCGATCAGCGGGGCGGCGGCGCGGATCTCCCGCACCACCCGAGCCCGCCCGACCGCGACCCTGGTCAGCACCCGCTCAGTCGATCACGCCGCCCCGGGCACCCGGCCGACGGCTCCCCGGACCCCCCGCGCAGAGCTGGAACCGGCCCAGCGGCACGGTCCCGCACCGAGCCTGCGAGGCCAGGGATGGAGCGGGGTCCTCTCTCAGACCGCGCGACGACGCAGCCGGCGACGCTCGCGCTCGGAGAGACCGCCCCAGATGCCGAACCGCTCGTCGTTGCCCAGGGCGTACTCCAGGCACTCGAGCTTGACCTCGCAGCCGGTGCAGATCTTCTTCGCCTCGCGGGTCGATCCGCCCTTCTCCGGGAAGAAGGCCTCGGGGTCGGTCTCGGCGCACAGCGCGCGCTCCTGCCAGCCCTGCTCGTCGTCCTCCAGACCGGCGGACCAGTCCAGGCCGGTCATCCCCGTCATGCCCGACCCGTAGGCCGAAGCACCCGCCGGGGCACCGTGCTGCTGCTTGTACTCGCTCAACCACGACACCTCTGCCATGACGATGCGTCCCCTCTCGCCTTCGTCACAGTGCGTGACTTCCCGGGCCGATCCCGAGGTCTGCACGTGGTGACATCGAGGGAATTACACGCGTGTCGTTGTGCCGGGGTCAAGTCCACCAGGTGTAACGGGAGGCACCACGAGTCACAGCTGTCACTGAGGGTCTCGGCAGGGTCACGAAAGCCCCCGACACGCCGCGACCATGCACGAGAGTTGACGACGGATGACGGCTTCTTCATGCAGATCATTCCGAGGGAGATCCGCCGTCGAGCACGGGTCTTGCCATCGGGCACCATGGTGTGCATGCGGATCGTGGTCGTAGCCGGCGGCGTGGGCGGCGCCCGGTTCCTGCTCGGCGTGCTGGCCGCGGCACCCGGCGCCGACGTCACCGCCGTGATCAACACCGGCGACGACGTGACCATGCACGGGCTGCGCATCTGCCCCGACCTGGACACGGTCATGTACACGCTGGGTGACGGCATCGACCCCGAACGGGGATGGGGGCGGCGCGACGAGACGTGGACCGTCAAGGCCGAACTGGCTGGCTACGGCGCCGAACCCAGCCTGGTTCGGCCTGGGTGACCGTGACCTCGCGACGCACCTGGTCCGCACCCGGATGCTGGACGCCGGCTTCCCGCTGTCACAGGTGACCGCAGCGCTGGCCGACCGCTGGCAACCCGGTGTCACGCTGCTCCCGATGAGCGACGAGCGGGTGGAGACCCACGTCGTGGTCACCGACGACGACAGCGGTCGCCGGCGGGCGATCCACTTCCAGGAGTGGTGGGTCAGGCACCGGGCGTCCCTGGACGCCACCGCCTTCGTCCAGGTCGGGGTCGACGACGCCCGGCCCGCGCCGGGTGTCGCCGAGGCGTTCGCGGCCGCCGACGCCGTCCTCCTGGCACCGTCCAACCCGGTGGTGTCGGTCGGCACGGTGCTGGGCGTGCCGGGCCTGCGGGCCGCCCTGCTGGCCACCCCGGCCCGCATCGTGGGGCTCTCCCCGGTGGTCGACGGCGGTGTCGTCCGGGGGATGGCCGACCGCTGCCTTCCCGTGATCGGCGTGGAGGTCAGCGCCGAGGGCGTGGGCCGGCATTACGGCGCCCGCTCCGACGGGGGGCTGCTGGACGCCTGGCTGGTGCACGAGACCGATCGCGCCGACGTGCCCGGGGTGGACGTCCGGGCGGTCCCGCTGCTGATGGACTCCCCCGCGGCCACGCAGGCGATGGCCCGGGCCGCGCTGGATGCGGCGGGTGTCTGAGCCCCACGGGGTGCGCGTCATCCCGGTCCACGGGCTCCCCGAGTTCGGGCCGGGTGACGACCTGGCCGGTGCCATCACCGCGGCGGCCCCCTGGCTGGCCGACGGTGACGTCGTCGTCGTCACCTCCAAGGTGGTGTCGAAGGTGGAGGACGCGTTGGTCCGGGTGCCGGCCGGCGCCGACCGCGAGGCGGCCCGGCAGCAGGCGATCGATGCCGAGACCGTCCGGCTGGTGGCCCGGCGCGGGCCGCTGAAGATCGTGCAGACCCGACAGGGCTGGGTGGTGGCGGCCGCGGGCATCGACGCCTCCAACGTGTCCGCCGACCTGCTGGTGCTGCTGCCCCGGGATGCCGACGCCTCGGCACGGACCCTGCGGGCGGCCGTGCGCGACCTGCTGGGTGTCGAGGTCGCGGTGGTCGTCAGCGACACCTTCGGCCGCACCTGGCGGGACGGGGTGACCGACGTCGCGGTCGGCTCCGCAGGGCTGCCGGCCCTGGTGGACCACCGCGGCGAGGTGGACGGGCACGGCAACCGGCTGGAGACCACCCAGGTCGCCCTGGTCGACGAGCTGGCCGGGGCCGCCGACCTGGTCAAGGGCAAGCTCGCCGGGGTGCCGGTCGCGGTGGTGCGGGGACTGCACGTTCCCGCCCCGGCCCAGGACCTCGGCACCCGGCCCCTGGTCCGGGTGGGCCCCGGTGACCTGTTCGCCTACGGCACCCGGGACCTGGTGGCCTCCCGGGTGCCTGCGGAGGACCTGCTCCCCCGGGACGGTGGGCTGGCCGCGGTCGCCGACGCCTTCCGGATCGCCTCGGCGGCACTGCCGGAGTTCCCGGTCGTCTTCACCTACGGGGGCGAGCAGGACGGGGCGGTCGACGTGCACCTCACCGACGCCCCGACCACCAGCGCCGCGCTGGCGCTGGGCGCCCTGGTCGGTGCGGCGCTCGTGCAGTTGCAGGCCGAGGGGTGGGCCACCAGGTGGGAGCCGGTGGGCACGCCCGGCGGGTCGTCGCTGGTGGGGCGGCTGTGGCTGGGAGCCAGGCCCGGCTGACGTCAGCCGTGGAAGCCCACGCTCATCGCCTCGGACAGTGCCCGCCGCCACGGGCGGCGGCCGGGCAGACCGGCGGTCTCCCACGCCGTCCCGTCGAGCACCGACCAGGCCGGCCGCGGCGCGGGCCGGGCGAACGCAGCGGATGTCGTGGCCTGGACCCGGGCAGGGTCGGCACCCAACTCCTCGAACACCGCGCGGGCCAGCCCGCACCAGCTCACCTGGCCGGAGTTCGTGTAGTGCAGGACAGGTGGCGCCGTGTCCAGGAGGCCCAGCGCGACCAGTCCCGCCGCGAGATCGGCCGACCAGGTCGGCGAACCCACCTGGTCGTCCACGACCGAGGCCGTCTCCTGCTGTCCCTCCAGCCGGGC
The DNA here is from genome assembly GCA_963759905.1 of uncultured Actinomycetota bacterium. Classification (GTDB taxonomy): domain Bacteria; phylum Actinomycetota; class Actinomycetes; order Mycobacteriales; family Geodermatophilaceae; genus Klenkia. Next base: position 426,496 of record CAVXBD010000003.1, on the reverse strand, counting down.
CATCGTGCGCACGAAGTTGGCTCCGTGCCGGCCGTAGACCCACGCGGTGCGGACGACCGCGGCATCCCCGCCGGCTGCCGCGACGGCCCTCTCCCCGGCGGCCTTGGTCCGTCCGTAGGCCGATCGTGGCGCGGTGGGCGCGTCGACCGGGTAGGGCTCGGTTGCGTTCCCGTCGAACACGTAGTCGGTGGAGACGTGCACCAGCCGTCCGCGCCCGGCCAGCTCCTGCGCCAGCCAGCCGGGGGCGTGCCCGTTGACCACCAGGGCGGTCTCCTCGTCGGTCTCCGCGGCGTCGACCGCGGTGTAGGCGGCGGCGTTGAGCACGACGGCACGGTCCACCGTCACCTGGTCCAGCCAGCCGCGGACGACGCCACGGACGGAATGCTCGTCGGTCAGGTCCATCTCGGCCCGCCCCACGGCGGTCACCGCGTCCTCGCGCGACGCCAACGCGGCGACCAGGTCGTGCCCCAGCTGCCCCCGGGCGCCGGTGACCAACCAGGCGGTGCTCACGAGCCGGCTGTGCCGGCCGTGGCAGCATCCGCACGGGCCTTCAGCGGCTCCCACCAGGCCCGGTTGTCGCGGTACCACTGCACGGTCAGCGCCAGGCCGTCCTCGAAGGACATCCGCGGTGCGTACCCCAGCGCCCCGGTCTTGGAGTAGTCCACGGAGTACCTCTTGTCGTGCCCGCCACCGCGCGGGTCGACGATCTCCTGCACGAAGCTCCAGTCCCGGCCGGTGGCCTCGATCAGCTTCTCGGTCAGCTCCCGGTTGGACAGCTCCCGGCCACCGCCGATGTTGTAGTACCTCGCCGGGCGCACCCTTCTCCAGCACCAGCTGGATGCCCCGGCAGTGGTCGTCGACGAACAGCCAGTCGCGGATGTTGGCGCCCTCGCCGTAGAGCGGCACCTTCTGCCCGTCCAGCAGGTTGGTGACGAACAGCGGGATCACCTTCTCGGGGAAGTGGTAGGGCCCGTAGTTGTTGCGAGCACCGGGTGATCCAGATGTCCAGGCCATAGGTCTTGGCGTACGCCCGGGCGATGAGGTCGCTGCCGGCCTTGGCCGCGGAGTACGGCGAGTTGGGCTCGCAGGATGTGGTCCTCGGCCCACGAGCCCTCGTCGATCGAGCCGTACACCTCGTCGGTGGAGACGTGCACCACCGGCCGACGCCGTGCCGCAGCGCGGCCTCGAACACCTGCTGGGCACCCAGCACGTTGGTCAGCACGAACTCCGCAGCGCCGGTGATCGAGCGGTCGACGTGCGACTCGGCGGCGAAGTTGACCACCACGTCGTGCCCAGGCAGCGCGGCGTCCAGATCGGCCGGGACGCAGATGTCGCCCTGCACGAACCGGTACCGCCGGGAGTCGGCCACCGGGGCGAGGTTGGCGAGGTTCCCGGCGTAGGTGAGCTTGTCGAAGACCGTCACCTCGGCGTCCTCGTAGCCCGGGTAACCGCCGGACAGCATGGTCCGGACGTAGTGGGAGCCGATGAACCCGGCACCGCCGGTCACGAGGACGCGCATGGGGAGACGGTAACCAGGCCGGGCGGGCACCCCGCGCAGGCTGCCGGCACCGGCCCGACCGGCGACGAGACCTCTGGGTAGCGTCAGCCCCCATGCGCGGGATCATCCTGGCCGGTGGCACCGGCAGTCGCCTGTTCCCGATCACCCAGGCCGTCAGCAAGCAGTTGATGCCGGTCTACGACAAGCCGATGGTCTACTACCCGCTCTCCACGCTGATGATGGCCGGGGTCCGCGAGGTCCTGGTCATCACCACGCCGACCGACAGCGCCGCGTTCCGCCACCTGCTCGGCGACGGTTCCGACCTGGGCATGCGCATCGAGTACGCGACCCAGCCAGCCCCCGACGGCTTGGCGCAGGCGTTCCTCATCGGGGCGGAGTTCATCGGCGACCAGTCGGTCGCGTTGGTCCTCGGGGACAACATCTTCTACGGCGCCGGGCTGGGCACCGCGCTCGCCCGCCTGCCGGAGCCCGTCGGCGGGCACGTGTTCGCCTACCACGTGGCCAACCCCCAGGACTACGGCGTGGTCGAGTTCGACGGCGCCGGCCGGGTGCTCTCGATCGAGGAGAAGCCGGCCCACCCGAAGAGCTCCTACGCCGTCCCGGGCCTGTACTTCTATGCCGCCGACGTCGTGGACGTCGCCCGGTCGATCACGCCCAGCGCGCGGGGTGAGCTGGAGATCACGGCGGTGAACGAGCACTACCTGCGGCAGGGGCGGTTGACCGTGACGGCGCTGGACCGGGGCACCGCCTGGCTGGACACCGGGACGTTCGCCTCGCTGCGCCAGGCCACCGAGTTCGTCTCGGTGGTCGAGGAACGGCAGGGCCTGAAGATCGGTTGCATCGAGGAGGTCGCCTGGCGCAACGGCTGGCTGGACGACGACGGCTTGCGGCGCGCGGCCGGTCCTCTCGGCAAGAGCGGCTACGGGGACTACCTGACCGGCCTGCTCGGGCCCAGCGGGGTGTGAGGTGCAGATCCGTGAGCTGGCCGTCCCGGACAGCTACGTCCTGGACCTGACCCCGCACGGTGACAGCCGGGGGCGGTTCACCGAGTGGTACCGGGCCGACGTGCTGGCCGGCGCCCTCGGTTTCGGCCTCACGCTGGCCCAGGCCAACCACTCGGTGTCCGCGCGTGGCGTGCTGCGGGGAGTGCACTTCGCGCTGGTCCCGCCCGGCCAGGCCAAGTACGTGTACTGCCCGGCCGGGAAGATCCTGGACGTGATCGTGGACATCCGGGTGGGCTCCCCCACCTTCGGCGCGGTCGACGCCGTGGAACTGGACAGCCAGAACCCGCGAGCCGTCTACCTCTCCGAGGGCCTCGGCCACGCCTTCGTGTCGCTGGCCGACAACTCGTCGGTGACCTATCTGGTGTCCACCGGTTACTCCCCCGGCCGTGAGTTCGGGATCGACCCGATGGATCCCGACCTGGCCCTCCCCTGGCCCACCGGCATCGACTTCGAGCTCTCGGCCAAGGACACCGCGGCGCCCACGCTCGCGCAAGCCCGTGCGCAGGGCCAGCTGCCCACCATGGCGCAGTGCCGGGCGCGCTACGCCGAACTCCGGAGCTCGTGACTCAGAAGCGCCGGTAGTCCGTCGGCGCCATCCGCGGGCCGCGCTTGGGCGGGCGACTGCCCCCCACCTCCAGCAGCCGGACCACCCGCTGCCGGTGACCACGCCAGGGCTCCAGCAGCGCCAGCATGCCGGCGTCGTCGGTCTTCCGGCCGGCCAGCGACCAACCCACCAGGTTCTTCAGGTGGTAGTCCCCCACGCTGACCTGGTCCGGGCAGCCGATCGCCCGCTGGGCCACCTCGGCGGCGGTCCAGACGCCGATGCCCGGCACCGACTGCAACCGCCGGCGCAACCCGTCGCACTCGGTGTGGTCGTCGCACTCCAGCCGCCCGGCGACGCTCGCCACGGCCAGCAGCGCGCGGCGACGCGGCGCCGTCCAGGCCGCACCGGTGCCACTCCCAGTCGGTGACCGCCCTGATCCGCTCCGCCGAGGGCACCACCCGCATGCCTGCGGGGGCCGGCCCGGGCGCTGGATCGCCGGCCAGGTGCAGCAGCTGCCGCCAGGTGCGGTGCGCCTCGATGCCGGTGACCTTCTGCTCCAGCACGCTGGGCACCAGGGAGTCCCAGACCCGGGCGGTGCTGCCGATCCGCAGCCAGGGCGCAGCCCGGTGCACGCGCGCTACCAGCGGGTGGTGGTGCGGCTCGAAGTCCTCGGGCCGGTCACCCGCCCCCAGCCAGCGCGGGACGACGTCCACCGCCCAGGCCGCGCCCGGACCCCACGCCTGGGCCTGCACCTCACCGGACCGCACCGCGACCCGTACCGTGGCGGCACCCTCGGGGGTGGTCGTCGTCCGCCATGCGGACCCGTCGGCGGCGTACTGCAGCGTGGGGTCACCCACCCCGCGGCGGTGCGGCCCCAGGGCCCGCCGGACGTCCAGCGGCCAGTCCGGCCGCCAGACCGTCTCCCGCGGGATCTGCACGCGACGACGTCAGCGTGGCCCCCTCGGTTCAGCGCGGCGCCATCCGCAGGGCGCCGTCCATCCGGATGACCTCGCCGTTGAGGTAGCCGTGCCGGACGATGTCCAGCGCCAGCTCGGCGTAGTCCGCCGGACGGGCCAGCCGCTTGGGGAAGGGTATGCCCGCCGAGAGGCTGGCCCGCGCCTCCGTCGGGGAGCGCCGGCCAGCATCGGCGTGTCGACCAGGCCGGGGGCGATGGTGCAGACCCGGATCCCGACCCCGGAGAGATCCCGGGCCGCAGGCAGGGTCATGCCCACCACGCCGCCCTTGGACGCCGCGTAGGCGATCTGCCCGATCTGGCCGTCGTAGGCGGCGATCGAGGCGGTGTTGACGATCACTCCCCGCTCGCCGTCCTCGTCCGGCTCGTTGGTGGCCATCGCGGCTGCGGCCAGCCGCAGCACGTTGAACGTGCCCACCAGGTTGACCGTCACGGTCGTGGCGAACACGTCCAGGTGTGCGCGGACGCCGTCGCGCCCGACGGTGCGCTGGGCCCAGCGCGATGCCGGCGCAGTTGACCGCGATCTGCAGCGGCCGGTCCTTCCCGGTGGCATCGGCGATGGCCGCCTGCACCGAGGATTCGTCGGTCACGTCGGTGCGCACGAAGGTGGTGTGCCCACCGAGCTCGGCTGCCAGTGCCTCGCCCCGTTCGACCTGCAGGTCCAGGATCGTCACGGCCGCGCCCTCGGCGGCCAGCGCCCGGGTGGTGGCCTCGCCGAGGCCCGAGGCCCCGCCGGTCACGACTGCTGCGACGTCGAAGCTCTTCATGCCCAGCAGGTTAGCGACCGTTCACCTCAGCTGTAGCGGCCGGGGAACCCCGCCTCCACGGTGGCCAGCAGCTGCTTGACCCGTTCGGCGTCGCCGACCGGGCACACCATCGTCACGTCGGCGGTGTGCACCACGACGCTGTCCCGCACGCCCACCAGGGCGACCAGGTGATCCGGGTCGTCGGAGAACACCACGTTGCCCGTGCTGTCGAGGCAGACCGTCATGCCGCGGACGGCGTTGCCCGCTGCGTCGGTGTCCAGCGTGCCGGCCAGCGCCGGCCACGAGCCCACGTCGAGCCAGTCGACGTCCAGGTCGACCACCAGCACCCGGCCGGGTTCGGTGGCTGCCGGCTCCAGCACCGCGTAGTCCACGCTGATCTTGGGCAGCGTCGGGAACACCTCGGCCAGGGCGGCGTCCCGGTCGGCGGCCGCCACGATCCGGGCCAGCCCGTCGGCGGACTCGGGCAGGTGGTCGGCGAGGGCATCCAGCACGGTCTGCGCCCGCCAGACGAACATCCCGGAGTTCCAGACGTAGTCCCCGACTGGCCAGATAGGCCTCGGCGGTGGTCAGGTCCGGCTTCTCCCGGAACGAGGCCGCCTCGGACGCCCCGGGGACCCCGGTCGGCCGCACCCTTCTGCACGTAGCCGAATCCGGTGGCCGGGGTCGTGGGGGTGATGCCCAGGGTGACCAGGGCACGGGGCCGATCGGCCAGGCAGTCGTAGGCGGTCCGCAGCGCGTCGGCGAACCGCTCCACCGGGCGGATCACGTGGTCGGCCGACACGACCGCCAGCTCGGCATCGGGGTCGACATCGGCCACCAGCGCGGCGGCCAGGCCCACCGCGTTGGCGGTGTCCCGGGCGACCGGTTCCAGGATCAGGCGGTCGGCGCCCAGCTCGGGCAGCGCCGCCCGGACCATGTCGCCGTACCGGGCGGCCGTGCACACCCAGATCTGCTCGGTGGGCAGCACCGCCTGCAGCCGGGTGAAGGCCTCGGCCAGCAGGCTGTGCGCGCCCCCGTCCGGGTCGGCGACGACGTCCAGGAGCTGCTTGGGCCGGGCGGCCCGGGACAGCGGCCACAGCCGCGTCCCGGAACCGCCGGCCATGATCACTGCGTGCCTCACGGGGTGCCTCTCGTCAGGGGTCGCGTCGTGGGGTGCGCGCCCTCGGGCAGCGCGCAGCGGCTCGTCGAGGTGCTGCTGGGGTTGCGCCCCGGCGCCGACCCGGCTGCTCACGTAGGAGACGCAGCAGGCGGGCGCCCAGGCCCGCACGGAGGGCCCAGCGCAATGGCGGCGTGCCGGCGGCGAGGGTACTGCCCGGACAGGTAGCGCAACGCGCTGGTGTGGTGGACCCGCTGCATGCGGTGGGGCTCGCGGCGGGTGGCATGCCCGCCCTCGTGCACCACCGCCGCGGACGGCGCGTAGACGTGCAGGTACCCGGCCCTGCCCAGGCGTTCTGCCAGGTCGACGTCCTCGAAGTACATGAAGTAACCGGGGTCGAAGCCACCGACGGCGTGGAAGGCCTCCAGGTCCACCAGGAAGCAGGAGCCCGACAGCCAGCCCGCCGGGCGCTCCCGGGGCGCCTCGCGTTCCCTCCGGTAGCGGGCCGTCCACGGGTTCGCCGGCCAGACCCAGCCGAAGACGGCGTGCCCGACGCCCGTGGACAACGACGGCAGGTCGCGGGCCGAGGGATACAGCGCACCGTCGGGCGTCCGGATGGCCGGCCCGACCGTCGCGGCACGCGGCCATCGGCGGGCGGCCTGGTACAGCTCGTCCACGCTCCCGGGGTCCAGCACGATGTCCGGGTTGGCCACCAGGGCCCACCCCCGGCGGACATCGGCGAGACCCGCGTTCACCGCAGCGCCGTATCCGACGTTTCCCCCGATGCGCAGCAGGCGCACGTCGGCGTTCTCGCTCGCTGCCGCCTCGGGCGCCCCGTCCGTGGAGCCGTTGTCGGCCAGCACCACCTCCACCGGGTGCGTCGTGGCCCGGCTCAGGCTGTCCAGGAACCCCGTCAAGGCGTCACCCGGGGAATAGGTGACGGCGACGACCCGCAACACCTCGTTCACCTGTGCGCTCTCCGCCACCAGGGCCCGGCCGCCGCGGCCGCGGCATAGGCCGCGCGGTGCTGCTCGGCCGCACGCTCCCACGTGAAGGTCGCGGCCCGTTCCAGCGCGGCGGAGGCGAGCGCCCCCCGCAGCGCCGGGTCGGCGAGCATCCGGGTCAGCTCGGTGGCGATGGACACCTCGTCCACCCCGCAGTAGGCGACCGCGGTCCCCCCGACCTCGGGCAGGGCGAGGCGGTCCGTGGTCAGCACCGCCGCACCGCAGGCCATCGCCTCCAGCACCGGTAGCCCGAAGCCCTCACCCAGGCTGGGGTAGACCACCACCTGCGCACCGGCCAGCAGGGCGGGGAGGTCGGCCAGCGGCAGGTAACCCGGCCTCAGCAGGGTCAGGTGCGGCGGGACTGCGGCGATCTCGTGGTCCACGGCGGTGTCCCAGCCGGTCCCACCGGCCAGCACGAGGGCCGGCGGATCGGGCAGCTCCGTCGTTGCGCGGACCCAGGCCCGGATCAGCGCCGGCACGTTCTTCCTGGGTTCGATGGTGCCCAGGAAGGCGAGCCACCGGCGGCCGGTCAGTCCCAGCTGGCGGGCCACGCGACCCACCTCGTCGGAGGTGGGCGGGAAGAACACGGTCCGGTCCACCCCGTGCAGCGCAACCGTCATGCGCGCGGCATCGAGTCCGGCGACCCGCCCCTCCTCCCGGCGCGTGGCCTCGGACGGCACCACGAGCTGGGCGGCCAGACGGCCGGCGACGCGGGTGGCGAGGCGGAAGAAGCGCCCCTTGAGCCGGGAGTGCAGCTCGGGGTCGGTGAAGAAGGTCGCGTCGTGCACCGTGACCACGACCGGGCACCCGGCCAGCAGCGGCATCGTGTAGTGCGGGCTGTGCAGCACGTCTGCGCCCCGATCGACGGACCAGCAGCGGCAGGCCCAGCTGCTCCCACACGAGCCGGGCCGCCGGGCTGGTCGCCCATCCCGGAGCTGCCACCACCTGCGCACGCGGGAGCACCGCGGACAGGGCAGCCACGTCGTGGACCTGGGTGACGACGACCAGGTCCAGGTCCAGCCGGTCGAGCTCGGGCAGCAACGCATCGAGGTAGCGACCCACCCCGCCGCGATCAACCGGGATGGCTGTCGCGTCGACCAGGACCCGCAGGGTCACGCGCGGCTCACCACCCCGTCACCCTACGGTCCGCGCCGACCACGGCACGGGACCCCTCTAGGTTCGGGACGTGCCTGCCACCGGACGCCTCCACGTCGCGATGACCGTCGAGCAGTGCTGGCAGCCCGCACCGGGGGGATCGGGGACCTACATCCGCGAGCTCGTCCGTGCCTACCGCACCCTGGACGGGGTCCAGGTCACCGGACTCACGGCACGGCACGGCACGACGACGCCGCCGCTCGACGGGCCGCTCGGGATCCCGTTGCGCAGCAGCCTGCTGCCCCGTCCGTTGCTCTACCGGGCCTGGCAGCAGGCCAGGCGACCGCGGGCCGGCCGAGGACAGGACGTCGTGCATGCGACGACCTGGGCCGTCCCCGGCAGCCGTCGCCCGCTCGTCGTCACCGTGCACGACCTTGCCTTCCGGCACGACCCCGGGCACTTCACCCCGAACGGCGTGGCGTTCTTCGAGCGCGGGCTGCAGATCGCCCGGGACGAGGCGGCGGCGGTCATCGTGCCCTCGAGCGCCACCCGGGACGACTGCCGGGCGGCCGGGATCGACGACGGCCGGTTGCACGTGGTCCTGCACGGCGTCCGAGCGCTGCCGACCTCGACGGAGGCCGTGCAGGCCTTCCGGGCCCGGCACGAACTGCAGCGTCCCTACGTGCTCTGGACCGGGACCCGCGAGCCGCGGAAGAACTTGCCGCGGCTGGTGGGGGCTTTCGCCTCGGCCGTCCGACAGGGGGCCGACCTGGACCTGGTCCTGGTCGGGCCGGACGGGTGGGGCAGCGAGCACGACCGGCTCGGCGGTGTGGACGACGACCGCGTCCACGTGCTCGGTCGGCTGGCAGCCGAGCAGCTGGCCGCGGCCTACGCCGGCGCCCGCCTGTTCTGCTACCCGTCCCTGCGGGAAGGCTTCGGGATGCCCGTGTCGGAAGCAATGGCGCACGGGATCCCGGTGGTCACGTCCCGGGGGACGGCGACGGCCGAGGTGGCCGGGACCGCGGGGGTCCTGGTCGACCCCCGGGACGAGGAGGACATCGCCCGCGCCATCCTCGAAGCCCACCACGAACCCCGGCGGGCCGAGCTGGCACGGGCGGCGCAGCAGCGAGCGGGTCAGTTGGACTGGACCCGAGCGGCCGCACGCACGCTCGACGTGCTCCGGGAAGCGGCCCGCAGCTGAGGCTCACGCCTGGCGCAGCAGCCCCAGGTCGTGCTCGACCATCCGGGCGACGACATCCTCGAACCCCACCGTGGGGGTCCAGCCGAGGACGTCCCGGGCGCGGGTGGGGTCGCCCACCTGTTCAGGGGCGTCGGACGGCCGGGCGAACCGCGGGTCCAGGGTGACCAGCTGCGTCCAGTCCGGGATCCCGGCGGCGCGGAAGGCGGCGTCCACGAAATCGCGGACGCTGTGCGCCCGACCGGTCGCCACCACGAAGTCACCGGCGGTCCCGTGCCGCACCGCACGGACCATCGCGTCCACGTAGTCCGGGGCCCAACCCCAGTCCCGGCGTGCGTCCAGGTTGCCCATGGACAGCACGTCCTGCTGACCGGCGACGATACGAGCCACACCCGCGGTGATCTTGCGGGTGACGAAGGCCTCCGGACGCCGCGGTGACTCGTGGTTGTAGAGGATGCAGCTGGAGGCGTGCAGCCCGCGTCGGCGGTACACCCCTACCAGGTGGTGCGCGAACGCCTTGGCCGCGCCGTACGGGGTGACCGGGCGGATCGGGGTGTCCTCGTCCTGCGGTAGCTGCTCGGCCCAGCCGAACACCTCCGCGCTGGAGGCCTGCACGAACCGCACCGGGCGCCCTGACCGCTCCTGCAGGTCGAACGCGCCCTTGAGCAGGTGCCCGACGGCGACGCCGGTCACCTGCGCGGTGAGGGCCGGCTCCGCCCACGACAGGGCCACCGAGCTGATCCCGCCGAGGTTGAAGACCTCGTCGGGCTCGACCTCGGCCACCAGCTGCTCCAGCCGGTCACCGCGGGTGAGGTCCCCCAGGTGCGCGATCACGCCGTCCGGGAGGGTCGCCGGGGCGTCACCCTCCCGGACGAGCGCATGGACCTCGGCACCCTCGCCGAGCAGCTGCTCCACGAGGTAGCTGCCGTCCTGACCGGTGGCCCCGGTGACCAGGGCCCGCGTACGGCTCACTTGCCGGCGAGCGCCTTCTGCTCGGCGACGTCGGAGTCGACCATCATGGTGACCAGCTCCTCGAAGCCGACCTTCGGCGCCCAACCGAGCTTCTCCTTGGCCTTCGCCGGGTCGCCGATCAGCAGGTCGACCTCGGCGGGCCGGAAGAAGCGCGGGTCCTGGTGGACCTTGGACTCCCAGTCGGAGATGCCGACGCGGTTGAAGGCGACGTCGAGGAGCTCGCGGATGGAGTGCGTCTCGCCGGTGGCGACCACGTAGTCGTCGGCCTCGTCCTGCTGCAGCATCCGCCACATGGCATCGACGTAGTCACCGGCGAAACCCCAGTCGCGCTTGGCGTCCAGGTTGCCCAGCGAGATCGAGTCCTGCAGGCCCAGGGAGATCCGGGCGACCGCCTGGGTCACCTTCCGGGTCACGAACTCCGGGCCGCGGCGGGGGGACTCGTGGTTGAACAGGATGCCCGAGGAGGCGTGCATCCCGTAGGACTCCCGGTAGTTGATGGTCATGTAGTGCCCGTAGACCTTGGCGACGCCGTAGGGCGACCGCGGCCACAGCAGCGTGCTCTCCCGCTGCGGGACGTCCTGCACCTTGCCGAACATCTCCGAGCTCGACGCCTGGTAGAAGCGGACCTTGGACAGGTCGTTCCCGGAGTGCAGCCGGGTGGCCTCCAGGACGTTGAGGACGCCCAGCCCGGTCACGTCGGAGGTCAGCTTCGCGTTCTCCCACGAGTACGCGACGAAGGAGATGGCGCCCAGGTTGTAGACCTCGTCGGGCTGCGCCTCCCCGAATGCACGCAGCAGGCTCGCCAAATCGGTGATGTCCCCGGTGAGCAGCTTGACATCGGGCACCGTGCGGCGGACCAGGTCGACCTTCGGGTTGTTCTGGCCGCGGATCAGGCCGTAGACCTCGTACCCCTTGGAGAGCAGGAGCTCCGACAGGTAGAGGCCGTCCTGGCCGGTGATCCCGGTGATGAGTGCGCGCTTCATGTGTCCTTCGTCCGTCGGCGTCCAGATCGCGGGACAGCCTACGGCTCGGTGCCGTCGGACCCGGCAGCGCCGGACCTCCTCGGGGCGTCGCGGCGTGACCCGCCCGGACATGGGTGTGGACCCCGATGCCCGACCGGGACGCCGCTCGAGGGCACCCTCCCGCTCAGGGGGAGCGGACCACGTCCACCACCGCGTCGCTGCCCAGCGGGCCGACCGGCGCACCGCGGAACGGGGCGTCACCGAACGTGAAGACCCCGCCGTGCTGCGTGACAACCCAGTATCCGCCACCCGTCGCGGTGGGGATCAGCCCGACCGCCGGGTCGCCGGGTGCGCACAGACCGATGCCGGCGATGCTCCCCTGGTACCCGGGCCCGGCCGAGAAGACGCCGCCGTCACGGGCCACCAGCCAGTATCCCGAACCGTCGGGGCTGACCCCGATGCCCTCGACCGGATAGGCCGAACCCGCCGCGGCCCCGTGGAACGCAGCGTCCCCGAAGGTGAACACGCCTCCCCCGGAGGTCACCAGGTAGTAACCCCGCCCGGTCGCGGTACGCGCAGCGTCGACCACGGGCGTCGCCGAGGAGACGCCGATCGAACCCAGCGAGCCCAGGAAGGGTGCGTCTCCGAAGGAGAAGACACCACCGTCGGCCGCGACCACCCAGTACCCGGCCCCCGACCCCGTGGACACGATGGCCACGACCGGTGCGGCCGACCCCGACGATCGGGAATCCCCCGACCAGCGGGCAGCACCGAATGCCTGCACGACGCCACCGGGGCCTGCGATCCAGTAACCGTCCCCCTGCGGCCGTGCCGTGAGAGCTCCCGAGGGCACCGGCACCCGAACGCCCGCCGGCGACCCGGCGAAGGCGGCGCTCCCGAACGTGAACACGCCACCGGCCCGGCCGAGGACCCAGTACCCGGCTCCCGCCGTGGGCTGGGGCGTGGCCGGCGGGTTGGAGTTGCGCGTGCAGAAGCCCGGACGGAGCGGGTCGCCACCCGACGCGGGGGCTCCCACCCGACGGACGTCCCTCCGGTACAGCGGCCAGTCCGACGTCGCGGACGTCCTCGGCAGTGCGATCGCGGTGATCTGACCCGAGGCGAATCGTGGGACGGTGGGCTCCCAGCCCAGCACGATCAACTGCCGTCCGCCGGCGGCCCCGAAGTCGGCTATGGCCGGCGCACCCACGGATGCGTACCGCGTCCCACCCACCGCGGACAACAGGCCCCCGCTGCGGCCGTCGAGCAACAGCGCGCCCCCCAGCCCGTAACCTATGGCCACGTCCTGGTCACCGTCCCCGTCCAGGTCACCGATGGTCGCCCCACCGTCGTAGCCGTTTCCGTTGTCGCCCCGGGGGCCCGGGTAGGTCTTCCACACCCGCCGGCCGCTCCCAGCGAAGGCGTAGACCGCACCATCCCGGTCGCCGATGACCACCTCCGGTCGGCCACCGTCACCGGGCACGACGTCACCCAGCGCCACCGACGTGCGTAGCAGCCCGTCGGTGGTGACCGGCCAGCCCGGGGTGCTGCTGCCGTCCTCCAGGTGGACCGCCCAGACGCGCCGGCTGTCCAGCGAGTCGTTGTAGAAGCCTCCGGTCGAGAAGACCGCCTCGGGACGCCCGTCACCGTCGATGTCGCCGATGGCCGGGCTGGCCAGGACGATGTCGTCGAACGTCCGCGACCACACCTGCCGCACCTGGCCGTTGGCGTGGTCCAGCGCCCGGAAGATCCCGCGATGCCTCAGGCCGGCACGGGGATTGGGCGTGGCATCGCCGCCGATGAGCACCTCCAGCCGACCGTCCCCGTCGATGTCGTAGAGGGCAGGTGAGGAGAAGACGGTGTCCACGTTGTCGAACGGGAAGCCCGGGATCATCGACCCGTCCGTGCCCCGCAAGGCATAGACGAAGTGGTCGAGCGCCCCGAAGACGACGTCGTTCACCCCGTCCCCGTCGATGTCCCCGATCGCCGGCGTGGTGGTGACCCCGTCGCTGAGGCCGTCGGGAGGGCCACCGGTGTAGACGTTCAGCGTGTCCCGGGTGAGGAAGCGCCACTTCGTCGTCCCGTCGGCGTCGAAGGCGACCACCCCGCCACTCTGCGGCCGGTCCCGGGGATCGATGGATCCGGCACCGACCACGATGTCGGCGCTCCCGTCACCGTCCACGTCACCGACGGCGGGAGAGCTCTCCACCGCGGCCGGGCGGCCGGGCCGCGGGTCGACCCCGGCGGCCCAGAGCAGGGACCCGTCCGGTCGCAGCACCCGGAGCGTGCCGGCCATGTCGGCAGCGACGACCACCCGCCCCATCGGCAGGTCACCCACCGCGACGGAGGTGTTGTGCGCACCGGCCGCCGGCGCGGTCCAGGTCGTCGGGTACGCGGGTGCTGCCTCAGCCACCCCGTTTCCCGGGCCGGCGAGCAGGCCGGAGGCCAGCGCACCCACGACGAGCAAGGTTGCAGCTGGACGTCGGCGCACGAGAACCCCACAGAGGTGTCGCCGATTGCCTCGGCGCGCGGCAGGTGGCCCTCGTGGAACGGCAGCTCACCTGACTCGTGCATCGACAGCGCGGACCGCCCACTTGAGGGTCGGGGGTACGGCGCGCCTCCGGGGGTGCGCTATCCGAGCGGGAACGAAGGGGCCGTCCGGGTGCCGGTCTCCTCGACACCGACGGCCAGTTCCACGTCCAGCCCAGTCCCACCGGTGGCGAAGACCCGGAACTGCGCACCCCAGACCACGGCATCCGGCCGGGCGGTGACGTCGAAGCTGACCCACTCCCCCGCCGGCAGGTCGGCAACCCGCACCACCCGGGAGGCCAGGGCTACGCCCTGCATGTCGGTGATCTCCAGCGACGCAGCCTCCCGCTCTGGTTCGCCGGAACCCGTGCGCCGCACGCGGAAGGAGACGGTGTGTGTCCCGGGGGCCAGGGGCGCGTAGGGGCCGTACATGGCGTACCCCTCGACCCCCGGCGCGACCCGGACGACGGTCCGGGTGCCCTCGGTGGCCCGGGTCCCCACCACGTGCCTGAGCCGCTGCTGCCGCTCGCGCCAGGCGGACTCGAAGATCTGGGCATGCCGGCGTCGCAGCCCCGCGACGTCCGGGGCTCGCTCGGCCCGCTGACCCTCCAGCCACCACACGAAGCACCGGTCGACGTCGTCCTGCCCGGCCACGCTGCGACGCAGGACCGCGGCCTCGTCCGGAGCCTCGTCGTCCTCGCCCCAGAGCGGGAGGTGGCCGCCGGTGCGGGGGTCCTGGCACAGCCAGAGACCGCGGACCGAGCGGACGTCGAAACCGGCCAGCTCGACCAGCTCCCGGGCTTCGGTGGGCGTGAACTCCACGGTGTGCTCAGGCATGCTCCACCCCAGCGCCGCAGCGATCTCGCGGTGCGGGGAGTCGATGACGAGCCAACCGCCGACCGGCAGCACGCGGTGGCTCTCCAGCAGGAAGTCAGGGGCGTCGTCCCCGAAGAGGTGCTCGAAGTTCTGCCCCGAGAAGACCAGACCGACCGAGCAGTCCTCCACCGACGTCATCTGGCCGACCGAGTTCTCGATCCAGCGCACGTTGTCCGGGAGCACGTCGGGCTTCGGGAGGTACAGCTCCAGTCCGATGTGCTCCTCGACGCGCTGGTAGGAGGACTCGATCCAGTCGAAGTAGTAGGCATCGGCGCACCCGGCGCTGAGCATCCTCCCCTCGATGCGGGGCATCCTGCCCAGTTCGATGGTGCGGAGTTCGTGCAACAGGTGGTTGAAGTCGTCCAGGAACCTGGGGCGCACCACGCCCGTGTGCTGCGCGCCCGACGCCGTGTCCGGAACGTCCACCGCGGGCGCGTCGGCCGGGACGCCAGCCAGCGGCGCGCCGACGATGCCCGCGTCGCGGAGCCAGTTCTTCCGCTCGGCGACGGGGTACGTCCGTCGGACGACGCCGACGGCCACGGATCGCAGGACCTTCTTCCACCGTCGGGGCACGAGCGGTTCCTCCTCGGGACGTGCCCGTCCGGGCCGTCCCGGCTCAGGGCCCACACCACCTGGCCCGGGATCGGGCTGAGTGCTTGGCCGCAAGCTAGCAGCGGAGCCCCGGCCCGCCCGGTTCGCAGCGTGCAGGGCGATCCCGCGCGGCGTGACCCGCCCGTCGAGCGCCGCGTGCGTGGTCGGCGGCCCCGGCCGCGCGGCAGCGCGCCTCTAGAGTGCTGGAGATGCTGGCCCCCACGCGCCGCCCCGACACCTCGGCCCCCTCGTGAGGGTCGCGGTGGACGCCACACCGCTGCTCGGTCAGCGCAGCGGCGTGGGCCGCTACCTGGGCGGCCTGCTGGAGGGGTTGAGCCGGCTCGCCGACGCTCCCGAACCGCTGCTGACCCTCTTCAGCATCCGCGGCCAGGTACCGGCCCCCCTCCCGCCGCGGACCGCGATGGCGCCCCGCCGGGCCCCTGCACGACTGCTGAACAAGGCATGGCGGTTCGTCCCCTTTCCCCCCGTGGAACTCCTCACCGGCTTGGTCGACGTCTTCCACGCCACGAACTTCGTGCTCCCCCCGTTGGCACGTGCCCGCGGTGTGGTCACCGTGCACGACCTCACCTACCTGCGGTTCCCGGAGACGGTCGACGACGCCGTGCGCGCCTACCGGCACCTCGTACCGCGCTCGCTGGCGCGGGCCGCTCAGGTGATCGCGGTCAGCCATGCGATGGCCGACGAGATCAGGGACGAGTACCACCTCGGTGCCGACGACGTCGTCGTCGCCCCCCTGGGGGTCGACCAGGGGTGGGCCGGCACACAGCCACCGACCGCGGAGCGACGGCGGCAACTCGGGCTGCCCGAGCGGCACCTGCTCTTCGTCGGCAACCAGGAACCCCGCAAGAACCTGGGCATGCTGGTCCGGGCCCACACGGCCGCACGGCGGGCCGACTCCGACGTTCCCCCGCTGGTCATCGTGGGCCCGGCAGGATGGGGGGACGCCTGGGACGGGCAGCGGCCCGACCCCGGTGACGTGACGCTGCTGGGTTATCTGCCCGAGGACGACTTGCGCGCCGTGGTGGCCGGTGCCGATGCGGTGTGCGCACCGTCGCGGTACGAGGGGTTCGGACTGCCGGTGCTGGAGGCACTGGCGACCGGGACCGCGGTGCTGGCCAGCGACATCCCGGCCCATCGCGAGGTGTCGGGTGGGCTGGCGGACCTGGTGCCCGCCGATGACGTCGACGCCTGGTCCGAGGCCCTCCTGCGGGTCCGCCACGCCGACGAGACCACTGTGGAGCAGACTCACAGTCGCAGGGCACGAACCGCGCTGTTCACCTGGGAACGCTGCGCCGCGCGCCACCTCGAGGCCTACGCGGTGGCCAGCGGCCGGAACTGACCCGACCGGGGCAGCCCTTACAGTGTCGCCGTGACAGAACAGTCCTTCGTGTCGTACGCACAGAACGGCGAGGACGTCGTGTTGTGGCGCGCCCTGCACGCCGTCACCCCCGGTAGGTACGTGGAGGTCGGCGCCAACGAGCCGCAGACCCACTCGATCAGCAAGGCGTTCTACGACCGTGGCTGGTCCGGCATCGAGATCGAGCCCGTGCCTGCCCTGGCCGAGTCGTTCCGGTCGGCGCGCCCCCGGGACGTCGTCGTCGAGGCGGCCATCACCTCCGACGACGTCCAGGACGTGGTGCTGCACCTCATCCCGGACACGGGACTGTCGACACTGCGCTCGGACGTCGGAGCCGAGCACGCCGAGTCCGGCTGGCCGGTGCAGCAGGTCACCGTCCCGGCCAAGCGCTTGGACGAGGTCCTCGCCGAGCACCTCGACGCATCCGCGGACATCCACTTCCTGGTCATCGACACCGAGGGGGGTGAGCGCAAGGTTCTGGAGAGCGTGGACCTGGACCGCTGGCGCCCCTGGGTGCTGGTCATCGAGGCCACCGCGCCGATGAGCGACACCCGGGTGCACGAGGACTGGGAGGAGCTCGTCGTCTCCCGCGGTTACCGGTTCTGCCTGTTCGACGGGCTGTCCCGCTGGTACCTCGCCGAGGAACACGCCGACCTGATGCCCCAGCTGGACCACCCGGCCTGCGCCCTCGACCCGTGGGTGCCGTACCGGACCTTCGCAGCGGAGTCCACGGTGACCCGGCTCGCCGAGGAGAACTCGCAACTCACCGACCAGGTGATCAAGTGGCGCGGTGACGTCCTCGCGTACTGGGCCCAGGCGGCGTCCGCCGCGACGACGAACCCAGGCGCCGGCGGCGTGAATGCGCACGAGTCGGCCCGGTTGCGGGCCGAGCTCGACGCGATCCAGCAGACCGTCTCCTGGCGCGTGACGGCGCCGCTGCGTGACCTGCGGGGCGCCCAGCTCCGCCGGAGCCGGCGCTCGTGACGGTGGACGACTCGCGGACCGTCGACGGGGGGACCGTCATCCGTGCCCTGCTCCAGCGGTTGCGGACCGCGGCTCCCTACCTGCTCGACGTGGTCCCGCAGCCCAGCGGCGCGGACGCCCAGGACGCGGGGACGTTGCTCGGCCTGATGGTGGAGCAGGTCCGGGCCTCGGGCAGCACGCGTCACCTGTGGCTGCTGTGGACCGCACTGGCCAGTGCCTTTCCCACTGGTGACGAGTTGCTGGAGGCGCGACGCCACCTGCAGCTCAGCGACGGTGAGGACGCCGTCGCCTGGCTGCTGGACGTCGCCCACTCGGCAGTGCTCAACGCGGGGGACCCCGCGGCCGAGATGGACATCGTGAGCGACTCGGTGATCGCCGATGTGGACTTCTGCGCGACCAGCGACCACCACACGGGCATCCAGCGCGTGGTCCGGGAGACCATGCCCCGCTGGGTCCGTGACCATGACGTCCTCCTGGTGGCCTGGACGACGGCGCACGGCGCCATGCGCCGGGTGACCTCCCGCGAATCGGACCGCGTGCTGAGGTGGGACGTCGTCGCCGGTCACGGGCGGACCGACGCCGATAGCGACGGGCCTGCCCGCGGCCGGTCGGCCCCGCCCCGCCTCGTCGTCCCCTGGCGCAGCACGGTCGTCCTGCCGGAGAACCCCGAACCCCAGCGCTGCCCCGCGATCGCAGCCCTGGCCCAGTACAGCGGGAACGCCGTCACCGCCATCGGTTACGACTGCATCCCCATCGTCAGTCCGGAATTGATCCACCCGGGGCTGCCGGACCGTTTCGTCCAGTACCTGGCGATCATCAAGCACGCCACGACGGTGGCCGGCATCTCGACCTCGGCGACCGAGGAGTTCCGCGGGTTCTCCCGGATGATGCCCTCCCAGGGGCTGCCGGGTCCCACCGTCGTCGAGGTCGCCCTGCCGGTCGAGGTCCCGGTACCGCCGCAGGCCCCCGGTGGCGGCAGCGACCCGGTCCCCCTGGTGATCTCGGTGGGCAGCTTCGAGCCGCGCAAGAACCAGCTCGCCGTCCTGCACGCCGCGGAGCGCCTCTGGCGCGACGGCGTCCGTTTCCGCATGCGCTTCATCGGCGGGGGTGGCTGGCGCACCGAGTTCGACGCCGAGCTCAACCGCCTGGCCGCCGCCGGACGGGACGTGGCGGTCGCCGTCAGGATGAGCGACGCGGAACTGTGGGAGACGTTCCGGCGCGCCCGCTTCTCCGTGTTCGCCAGCCTCCACGAGGGTTACGGCCTGCCCGTGGCCGAGTCCCTCGCGCACGGCACGCCTGCGCTGACGACGGACTACGGCAGCACCGCAGAGATCGCTGCGGAGGGTGGGGCGCTGACCGTGGATCCGCGCGACGACGAAGCGCTGATGAGCGCCATGCGCCGCCTGCTGACCGACGACGAGCTCATCCACCAGCTCGAGCGAGAGGCCCGGGCACGCCCCACGAGGACATGGGACGACTACGCGCGGGAGCTGTGGGACGTCCTCGCCACTGCGCCCGCGGAGGTGGCGCGATGAGAAGGCCCCACCTGACGCGGGTGCTCCCCGAGGTGTCCGTCACCCGGATGATCCAGCTTCCCGGCCGTCGAGCAGAAACGGTCCGCCGACGCCTGCGCACCCTGGCCGCGGCTCTGGAACTCCCTGTGCAGACCACCTCGTCACCTGCCGAGCTGGTGCGGGCCGTCGAGCGCCGCCTCGCCCAGGCCGATCCCGATGAGGTCTGGCTGGCTCTGGCCGTCCTCACCGCCGCGCTGCCCGAGGCCCCCGACGTCGTCCGCGCCGTCCGGGCCTGCCGGATGGACGGGGCCGCCGGTGTGCTGCAGGAGATCCTCTCCGGCGGTTGGCTGCCCCGCCTGCTCGGCTCGGACGCCGAGCCCGACGTCGAGGTGGTGACCGGACAGGTCGTGGTGGACCTCGAGCACACCAGTCGGACCGAGCTGGCGACGGGCATCCAGCGCGTCGCGCGGATGACCTCGCGTCGCTGGGCCCGCGACCACGACGTCGTCCTGGTCGGCTGGCGGTCCGACCAGCGCGCCCTCCGCCGGCTGCAGCCGCACGAGGCGTCGCGGGCGCTGACCGGCAGCACCCAGGGGCTGGAGCCCGAGGGCCCCCGGCCGGTGGAGACCGTCGTCGTCCCCTGGCGGGCGACCTACGTGCTCCCGGAGCTGGCCCCGGAGCGCGACCGGACCCGCCGCCTGCTGGCACTGGCCAAGTACTCCGGTTGCCGGACCGGGGTGATCGGCTTCGACTGCGTGCCGATCAGCTCGGCGGAGACGACGGACGCCAACGTCAGCGAAGCCTTCGCGAACAACCTGGCGGCCGTCCGTCACTTCGACCGCGTCGCGGCCATCTCCCAGGCGGCTGCCGAGGAGTACCGCGGCTGGCGGCACATGTTGTCGGCCATCGGTGAGCAGGGGCCGGAGGTCACACCCGTCGACCTACCGGTGGAGCCCTACGAGCCGGGGGCGGCGAGCATGAGCGCCGCCCGGGAGCAGTTGCTCATCGGCACGCTGCCACTGGTCCTCTGCGTCGGCACGCACGAACCCAGGAAGAACCACCTCGCCGTGCTGCACGCGGCTGAGGTCCTGTGGCGGCGTGGGGTGCGCTTCAACCTGGCGTTCATCGGTGGGCACTCCTGGAACAGCCAGCGGTTCGACGCCACGGTCGCCCGGCTGCGTTCCGCGGGTCGGCCGGTCGAGACGTTGACCTCGATCACCGACGAGTCGCTCTGGGCGGCGTACCGGGTGAGTCACTGCCTGATCTTCCCGTCGCTCAACGAGGGGTTCGGGCTCCCGGTGGCCGAGGCGCTGTCCTGCGGGACCCCGGTGGTCACCTCCGGCTTCGGCAGCATGGCCGAGATCGCTGCGCACGGTGGCGCCGTCCTGGTGGACCCTCGTGACGACGACTCGATCGCCGCCGGCCTCGAACGGGTCCTGACCGATGACGCGTTCTACGCGACGCTGCGCGCCCAGGCGAGTGCCCGTCCGGTGCGGAGCTGGGACGACTACGCCCAGGAGACATGGCGTCTCCTGGTGGACGAAGGAGCAGACCGAGGATGACGAGTCAGACGAGCGATCGTCCTGCACCGGGTCTGAGCCCGGCGCGGGAACGCATGCTGCGACTCGCCGACGAGCCTCTGCTACCCGCAGGGCCGGCCCGCGGTTTCTTCCGGGGGACCTGGAACTCCATCAAGGACCTGCGCAACTACCGCGAGCTGCTTGACCTGCTCGTGCGCCGCGAGTTGAAGGCCCGCTACAAGGACAGCGCACTGGGCTTCCTGTGGAGCCTGATCCGGCCGCTCGCCATCCTGCTCGTCTACTACGTCGCCATCGGCAAGTTCCTGGGTGCGGAGCGATCCATCCCGGATTTCGCCATCTACATCTTCACCGGACTCACCGCGTGGCAGTTCTTCACCGAGGTGGTGGCGGGTGGCACCGGGTGCATCGTGGGCAATGCCGGGTTGATCAAGAAGGTCTACCTGCCCCGCGAGGTCTTCCCGCTCAGCGTCGTCGGCTCGGCACTGTTCACCCTGGCAACCCAGTTCGTCGTGCTGTTCCTCGCCCTGGTCGTCGCTGGAGCAGTGCCCACCGGTTCCCGGTTGCTGTTCGCGCCGCTGTCACTGCTGGTGATCCTCGTCTACGCGACGGCCCTGGCCCTGGTCCTCTCGGCCGTGAACGTGTACCTGCGCGACGTCCAGTACCTGGTCGAGATCGGGCTGACGGTCGGCTTCTGGGCCACGCCGGTCGTGTACTCGTGGGAACTCGTGCAGTCGGTCGTGGGCCATCCGACGCTGCGGGAGCTCTACCTGTCCAACCCCATCACGGCGGCGGTCATCGGCATGCAGCGGGCGTTCTGGGTCGCTGGGACGGACAAGCCCGTTCCGGACGGTCTTGGCGTCCGCCTGCTGATCATGCTGGGCATCGGGGTCGTGCTCCTCTGGCTCGCCCAGCGGGTCTTCGCCCGCCTCGAAGCCAACTTCGCCCAGGAGCTGTGACCGCCGTGCCCCAGAACCCCACGGTCGTGCGCGTGCACGACGTCTCCCAGCGCTTCGTGATCCACAAGGACAAGTCGCTCAAGGAGCGGATCGTCAACGCGTCCCGGTCCCGGCGGCACAAGGAGGACTTCTACGCGCTGCGGAACGTCTCCCTGGACATCCAGGCCGGGACGACCGTGGGTCTGATCGGCCCGAACGGATCGGGCAAGAGCACGCTGCTGAAGACCATCGGCGGCATCCTGCAGCCCACCACGGGCACGGTCGAGCGACGGGGCCGGCTCGCCGCGCTCCTGGAGCTGGGTGCCGGCTTCCACCCGGACCTGACCGGGCGAGAGAACGTCTACCTGAACGCCTCCATCCTGGGCCTGTCCCGGGCCACGACGAACAAGTACTTCGACGCGATGGTGGAGTTCTCCGGCATCGAGAAGTTCATCGACACCCAGGTGAAGTTCTACTCGTCGGGCATGTACGTGCGGCTGGCCTTCGCGGTGGCGGTGCACGTCGACCCCGACGTGCTGCTGGTCGACGAGGTCCTCGCGGTGGGTGACGAGCCCTTCCAGCGCAAGTGCCTGGACCGGATCAAGTCCTTCCAGAAGGAGGGTCGGACGATCGTCCTGGTGACCCATGCCCTGGACCAGGTCGTCGACATGTGCGACCGGGCCGTGGTGCTGGAAGCGGGGAAGGTGATCGTCGACGGCGACCCGCGGTTGGCCACGCGGACGCTCCGGGACGACTTCGAGGCCACCCGGCTGGCGCAGCAGGACGTCACCCAGCAGGACACCCCGGAACTGCAGGCGCGGGTGACCGCCGTCCGGGTGCTCAACGACGACGGCCTGACCGCGCGGTCGGTGTCCCCGGGGGACGACCTGCGGGTCCAGGTGGACGTCGAGACGGCCACGAGGCTGGACGACTGGGTGTTGGGGATCGGGATCGACACCCCGTCGGGCATGAGCCTCTACGGCACCAACACTCAGCTGCTGGACCAGCGGATGCCGGCGTTCTCCGGCAAGCGCACCTTCGAGCTGCGGTTGCGCAACGTGTTCCTCGGTGCGGGCCAGTACCAGATGCACGGTGCGCTGGCCGTGTGGTCCGGCCAGGAGATCCACCGGCTCCCCCAGGCCGCCACCTTCAACGTGGAGACCGACGGCCGCTCCGTCGGGCTCCTGGGGGCCGAGCCACAGCTCAGCCTCGGCTGAGAGCTCCCGGTCCGGTCCAGTTACCGGACCGGGAGTTACGCAGCGTTGTCCGAACTCAGTGCTACTGCCCGTGGCGCGCCTGGTCGGCGCCCTTGTGCCCGTCCCTGTTGATCAGGCGAATGGGTAGAGCTGCCCATCCTGGCCGATCAGGATGTAGCCGTTGCCCCGCGGGATCATCCCGGCGATCGGCGCTGCGAGGTTCTGCGAGCCCGTCGAACCACGGAACGTGGCATCGCCGAAGGTGAAGATACCGCCGTCCGACGCGACCATCCAGTAGCCGTTGCCAGTTGGCGTGGCCGTCATGCCTGTGATCGGCCGGTTCAGGCGCAGACCGCCCGTCGAGCCGAAGAAGCGAGCGTCCCCGAAAGTGAAGATGCCGCCATCGGAGGCGACCATCCAGTAGCCGTTGCCCGTCGGGGTGACACTCATGCCGACGATGGGCTTGTTGAGCCGGAGATTGCCGGTCGACCCAAAGAACCGGGCGTCACCGTAGGTGAAAATGCCTCCATCGGAGGCGACGAGCCAATACCCCTGACCCGTCCCGGTAGGACTCATGCCAACAATAGGCCGGTTTAAAGGGAGGCCTGAGGCGTCACCATAGTTGTATGCAGGTGGCCCTGAGTAACCGCTCCCGGTGTACACACGCCCCGCTGACGTGACCGCCCAAGCATTCCTGGAGCTCTCCGAGCCATAGCAGCTGGTGCCGTTCTCCCATGCCGACACATACGGCGCACCGTAGGGAGCGCTGTCCAAGAAGATGTAGTCGAGCGAACCGTCATCGCTGATGGTGTAGGCCGTGTAGGTGGGTGAACTGTAGGTATAAGTGGTCGTCACGATGACGCCTGGTCGAGGAAGCTTGTCAGCTGCGTCTCGGTAGTCGGTGGAACAAGAGAGTGGCACATCTGCCTGAGCGGCAGGTACGACTCCGAAGACGGCTGATGCCGCAACCAGGACCGAGATGACGGAATGACGTGGACGCACCGGATCCCCCGTGTGTGAGACTGCTTGGGTGGGACGGCTGGGTCGCGTCCTCTGCGGACTGTCGAGCCGGTCGCCCAGAACAAGCAGTGCTTACCAGCCAGGACTCAGCCTGTCACTCACCGTCGTGCAACCGGCCTCGCTGCCATTCTTCAATGAACAGTTCTCGAGTACCGTGCTGGCTCACCCACCGGTGCATGCCCTCCGGATACGCCACTCGACTCGCGGTGGAACCCCACCACGTGGCGGTAGCTCACCCATCGGGCATCCGAGCCGGCCCGGTCAGCGACCCGCGGCGCGGGCCAGGTACTCCGGGCTCTGCGCGATGCCCACCACGACGGTGAAGTCACCGTCGGTCGCCAGGCTGGGGATCCAGCTGGCCGCCCCTGCGTCGGGCGAGCGGCCCAGCATGGTCAGGTAGTAGGCGTCCAGACGATCCCAGCGGGCCTCCTCGGACGTCGCGATCCCGCTCGCCACCGCGGAGCGCGAGCTGCGCTGCAGGGTCTGCGACCAGCTGTCGATCTCCCCGGCGGACGGGTCCCGTGCCAGCACTCCACGGTAGAGGCCGGTCAGCCAGGCGGCATTCGAGCCGCGCACCAGAGAAGCCTCCGAGGAACCCCAGATGGAGGACCGGAGCAGGGGCAGGCTGCGCCGGTTCTGCAGCCACGACACCCAGTTGGCGCGCTCCTGAGCGGAGGGCAGCCTGTTCAGGGCGTCGGCGTACGTCTGGTCCACCAGGTGGCCGAGCCGCTCTCCGGAGAGCGCGAGGTCCTGGGCGAGCGCGCCCCGCGGATACCCCTGCACGAGCTGGTCGGCACGCGTGCTGACCTCACCGTCGGCGGGAGTTCGGCCCAGCAGGTCGCTGTACGTCGCCCGCACGAAACCTTCCGCCTCGGCGCGGCCGAGCGAGGAGAGGCTGAACCAGTCACTCTTGAGGCCGAGAGCGACCCGGATCTCGTTACCGGTCTTGGTGATGGTGCCGCGGGAGGTGTCGATCACGACGCTGGTCACGCGTCCCTGGTCAGCCCCCAGACCGTTCCGCCCACCGACCCGGATGCCCAGGATCGTGCCCACCCCGAGCCGGGACTGCAGGTCCGCCCAGG
The DNA here is from genome assembly GCA_963759905.1 of uncultured Actinomycetota bacterium. Classification (GTDB taxonomy): domain Bacteria; phylum Actinomycetota; class Actinomycetes; order Mycobacteriales; family Geodermatophilaceae; genus Klenkia. The sequence goes on along the minus strand of CAVXBD010000003.1, from coordinate 401,719 downwards.
AGAACGTGGTGGACCAACTGCGGTTGGGGTTGCCGGAGTAGGCATCCCCCAGGTCCTCGACGGCCGGGAACGCGCCACCCGCGGTCCAGCCACCGGTCGAGGCGGAGAACTCGGTGCGGACGACCGCGCCAGAACCGCTCCTGCGGACGATCCCCGACGTGGCGGCGACGGCCGCATCGGTCCGGGCGTCGTCCAGGGAGGTGCGGACGGAGCCGTTCTGCGGGCGGGTGTACTCCCCGCCGTAGACCTGGCACGAGGTGGTGTCACAGGTGGTCGCGTAGGACGACCGCGGGCTGGAGACCGCGTAGCTGCGGGCCGCGATGGCCTGCGCCTGCAACGCCTGCGCCCCGCGCCCACCGCCGAGGGTGGCCCAGCCGGCCGACGACTCGCGGGGTACGACTCCGCGCAGGTAGTCCTCCAGGAGCAGTCGGTTGACGACAGCCGAGGTCGAACCGGTGTTGACCACCTGGAAGTCACCGCGGTACCCGCGGACCTGGTTGGTCTCGCAGACCTGGACGTGATTGGCCGGGTCGGCGGCAGTCGCCGTGCTGCTCACCACCAGACCGGACCCGGCCGTGGTGAACGGAGCCCACGGCCCGGCGCAGCTCTGTCCCTGCAGCACCCCGAACGACCCGTCCCCGTTGCGACGCACGAGCGCCGATCCGCCGGGGACGGGCGCGCCGTCGACCGCCAACCCGGGCGCGGTGACGATCAGGTCCCGCCCCCCGAGGCCCATGAGCTCGACCCCGATCCCGGGGTTCCCGATCTGACCGGAGACGGTCCCGCCGTAGTAGTGGTCCACGATCTGCTGCGCCGTCCACCCCCGGTCGACGGCGTAACCGAGGGCTCCCCACTGGCCCAGACCGCGCCCGTGCCCGTAGCCGTGACCGGTCACGGTCAGCTCCCCGGTCGCAGCGGATGCCGGCCCGGCTGCCGGCCCCGTGAGGGCACCGGCGATCGTCGCGGCGGCGGCCGCGACGACGACCCACCGGCCGAACCGACCTCCGGTGCGCTTGTCCCGCTGCATGACGGTGTTCCCCGATCTGCGGACGTCCGACGGGACGCCGCTGTGTGTGGACGGTGGGTGGTGAGGTAGGTCCGGGACGCTCACGGGAAGCGCTGGGTGGCCCGGACCAGGTACTCAGGGCTCACCATGGCGGCTTCACGCATGCTCTCGTCACCGGCGGTGACCACGGTGCTGGCCCAGTAGGACTGCTCGTCGGTCGTCGCGGCCCGGTCCAGCCACCGCTGGTAGCTGCGGTCGACCCGGTGCAGCGCGCTCTCGTAGCTGTCCCAGATTCCGCGGATCACCTCGGCCTTGCCCCGTGTTCGCAGCGTGCCGGCCCACAGCTGGCGCTCGCCCGAGGACGCGGGCCGGCTGAACGCCCGCTGGTACATCAGGTTCACGAAGCCCTCGTCGGTCCCCCCACCCTGCAGGTAGAACTCCTGGGACGTCATGAAGCTGCTGCGCAGCCGATCGGGTGTGATCCGTCCGCCGGCGATCTGACCCAGCCAGAACGTGGTGCCGGCAGCGTCCGGGGAACGCCCGAGGATGTCCTGGTAGGCCTCGGCGATGAAGTGACGCCGGTACTCCTCGCTGGAGGAGAAGCCCCGCACCGCTACCCACCGGTCCCCGGTGGCGACGACCCGCGCGGTCCACTGGTCGAGCTCGGCGGATGCCGGCGTCCGGCCCAGCTGATCGACGTAGAGGCTGGTCACCAGGCTGGCCGCCGGGGAGATGCGGCCCACGACCGAGCGGATCTCACCCAGCCGCGCATAGCCGTACTTCCCGGGGCACGAGGTGCTCCCGACATCCCGGTGACCGAAGATCGTGGGCAGCGTGACCTTGACCCCGGCCGCGTACTTCGACGTCCCCCCACCGGAGGAGGTGAGGGTCACCGTCCCGGTCGGATTGACACCGTAGAGGGAGAACTTCCACGCGATGATCGCCTCGACGGCCGTGATCATGGCGGGTGTGGTGGGCGCCGTGTCGTAGTTGCCGAGCATCGAGACACCGAAAGTGCCGGTGTTGAAGCCACCCGCGTGGGCGCCGATGACCGTGCTGGCCAGACCGCCGTAGCGGCCCTCCCACAGTCGCCCGAACTTGTCGACGATCACGTTGTAGCCGATGTCGCCCCAGCCACGGCTGACCGTGTGATACCGGTAGATCGACCGCATCATGGCCGGGACCTGGTCAGCGGTGTAGTTGTTGGTGTCGGCGGTGTGGTGCAGCGTGGCGGCCTTGATCGTCGAGGCGTACTGCGGGTCCCACGTGCGGATGCTCTCGTCCGCTCCCCACTGGGCACGGGAGTAGACGTCGGGCATGGCCATCGCGGCGTCCGCGGTGTCCTGGATCTCCGGCGCGCTGAGGGACCCGTCGGCGGCGCTCGTGCCCGGGTCGACCAGGTCGAGCGTCACGTCCGTGGGCTGTGCGCCTGTGCGGGTGACCAGTTCGGCCTCCACGCCGGTGCTCGGACCGGTCCACAGCGGCGCCGTCCCACCTCGCATCCTGGCGCCGGAATCGGCATTGGCGTCCTGGTCGGCGTCCTCGACGGTGACGGCCGTCCAGTCGCCCCACGCGCCCGCCTGGTCCTGCACCCGGATCTGCACCACGGTGTCGGTCACAGCGGCGTCGAATGCCCAGGTGACACCCACCATCGAGAAGCCGTCGGTGTCGGTCTTGCTGACGGACAAGGTCGGCGCACTGTCCGATACCCCGGACACCGGTTCGGTGGTGCCCTCCTGGACGTCCGCCTCCTGGGCCGGTGCCTGGACCGACCCCATCTCCACCTGCTCGGTGGACGTGGCGACCGGCTCCGCTTCGGGTGCTGGCGCGGCGTAGACCGGGAGGACGAGGAAGGTGCCGGTGAAGGCGAGGAAGGCAGCGAGGCCCCCGATGACACGACGCACTGTTGCAGCCTCCATTGACAGACGAGCGACGTCTGCAGTCGCTTGCGGGCGGATCTACCTGCTCCATCGACACGGCAGGACCCCACCTTGAGGGCCTGCAGGCGACCCCTCAGGGGGAAGTGTCCGGCGTGTTGCCGTTCCCGAGGGCAATTCGTCACTTGACGCTGAGCCTGTGTGCCGGTCCTGTGCACTCCCGCCCGCTACTCGGGCGACGACGGGCGGACGGCCGGACGATGGGCGCGCCGGGAGGGCACGTCCAGCATCTCGTCGTATCGTCGCGTCGACTCCGCCGCTGGACGACGACCCCTGGTGCGTGTGCCGAGGCGCCCAGCCCACGTGAGGACGACCCATGAGCAGCTCCGAGGACCGACCGCAGGGCAACCGTCCGCTCCCCCCGCGTCTGGACCCCCGGGCGGGCCGGCAGCCACGGCGCCCCGCCGACCCGGCCCCGGTCCGCTCGCCGCGGAGCGGACGCAGCGGACTGACCCGGGCCGCGATCGGGGCCCGGGTGCTGGCCGGGGTGCTGTCGGTGGTCCTGCTGGGCACTTCGGGCTGGGGCTGGTACCTGGGACGGGTCGTCGAGGCCAGCGTCAACCGCACCGACGCCATCCCCACCAGCGGGAACGACGCCGCCTCCGGCAACGCCTCGGCGGCGATGAACTTGCTGCTGGTGGGCAACGACAGCCGAGCCAGCGCGACGCCGGCGGAGCTGGCCGAGCTGAACACCGAGGCCAACAGCGGCATCAACACCGACACCATGATCCTGGTGCACATCCCGGCGAATGGCTCGAAGGCGTCCTTCGTCAGCTTCCCCCGCGACTCCTACGTGGAGATCCCCGGGCACGGCATGGACAAGCTGAACGCCGCCTACGCCTACGGGATGGCCGATGCCCCCGCCGGTGCGTCCGACTCCCGCAAGCAGGCCGCCGGCGCGCAGCTGCTGATCCGGACCCTCAGCCAGCTGACCGGCCTGCAGATCGACCACTACGCCGAGGTGGACCTGCTGGGTTTCTTCAACCTCTCCAGCGTCATCGGCGGCGTCGAGGTGAACCTGTGCTCGGCGGTGCAGGACAGCTACTCCGGCGTCGACCTGCCCGCCGGGGTGCAGACCATCAGCGGTTCCCAGGCACTGTCCTTCGTCCGGCAGCGACACGGTCTGCCGCGCGGGGACTTCGACCGGATCGTCCGGCAGCAGACCTTCATCGCCGGCATGATCCGCAAGATGCTGTCCGAGAACGTGCTGCTCGACCTCGGCAAGCAGCGGCAGCTCGTCGAGGCCGCGGCCAACTCGCTGACCGTCGACCAGACCCTGAACCTCTTCGACCTGGCCGGTCAGATGCAGTCGGTGACCGCCGGCAGCATCGACTTCCAGACCATCCCCTACATCGGCGACGGCACCGACGACGCAGGGCGCTACATCCTGAAGCTGCAGGACGAGTACACGTTGCACCAGTTCTTCGCGAACCTGTCCGCCACGGCGGAGACCCCTGCCTCCGCCGCCCCCACCACGGCACCGGTGACGGTCGACCCGTCCGAGGTCTCGGTGGCCGTCTTCAACGGCTCGGGAATCGCCGGGGAGGCGGCGACCGCCGCGTCGCAGCTGGAGGCCGCCGGGTACACCGTGGCGAGCACCGGCAACGCCGACTCCACCCGGTACACGGCCACCGAGATCCGGTACGCCGCCGGGGACGAGGCACTGGCCGCCACCCTGGCGGCGTCGGTGCCGGGCGCCACCACCGCCCAGGTGGACGACGTGGACGCCGGCACGATCCAGCTCGTGCTGGGCTCGGACTTCAACGGGGTCGGGCAGGCGCTGTCCACCCCGGAGACCACGGCGGCCGCCCCGGTCGCCGGGGAGGACGCCCGCACCGCCGCCGACACCAGCTGCATCAACTGATGGCGACGCCGGCCGACCTGCTCGTCGACGTCCTGCGCCGGGACGCCGCCGCACCGCTGGTCACGCACTACGACGACGCCACCGGGGAGCGCGTGGAGCTGTCCGGCACCACCTTGGCCAACTGGGTGGCCAAGACGGCGAACCTCCTCCAGGACGAGTTCGACGTCGGGCCCGGCAGCCGGGTGGCCCTGGCCCTGCCGGTGCACTGGCAGACCGCTGCCGCCCTGCTGGCGGTCTGGTCGTGCGGTGCGGCCGTCGTCGACACCGCCGCCGAGGACGACGGCCGGCTGGCCGCCGTCGACCTGGTGCTCGCCGAGCAGGCCCGGCTGCCTGCCATCGAGGAGCAGGGCGCGCCCGAGCTGCTGGGCCTCTCCCTGCACCCGCTCGGCTTGGGCATGACCGGCTACGTCGGGGACGCCCGGGACTTCGCCCTGGAGGTCCGCGCGCACGGGGACCACTTCGCGCCCTACCGACCCCCGGCCGCCGGCGACCCCGGGTTGCTGCTCGCCGGCCTCGAGCTGACCCTCGGTGGGTTGGTGGAGACCGCGACGGAGCTGTCCGGTCGGCTCGGCATCGCCGTCGGCGATCGGGTGCTGATCGACGAGCAGGCTGCCGGCGAGGCCGGGCCGGTCGCCTGGCTGCTGGCTCCGCTGGCCGCCGGGGCCTCGATCGTGCTCTGCCGGCACGCACTGGCGGGCGGGTTGCGACACCGGGCGGAGACCGAAGGGGTCACCGCTACGCTCGGGCTCAGGCTCGACGGGATCCGCGAGCTGGGCCGCCCCGCTCCGAGCTGAAACCGCCCAGCCACTCGATGGACGGTGGATGCTGCATGGACAAGGTCGTCTCCAGTGCTGCCGAGGCGGTGGCCGACATCGGCTCCGGCTCGTCCCTGGCCGTGGGCGGGTTCGGCCTGTGCGGCGTACCCATCAAGCTGATCGATGCGCTGCTCGAGCAGGGTGCGGACCGGCTGACCACGATCAGCAACAACTGCGGGGTGGACGACCAGGCGCTGGGCGTGCTGCTCTACGCCGGCCGGATCGCGAAGACCATCTCCTCCTTCGTGGGCGGCAACAAGGAGCTGGCCCGGCTGTACCTGTCCGGCCAGCTGGACGTCGAGCTCACCCCGCAGGGCACCCTGGCCGAGCGCCTGCGGGCCGGCGGCTGCGGCATCCCGGCCTTCTACACGCCCACCGGGGTCGGCACGATGGTGGCCGACGGGGGCATCCCGGTGCGCTACGACGCCGAGGGCAACGTGACCCTGGTCAGCGAGCCGAAGGAGACCCGGCAGTTCGCGGACCAGGAGTTCGTCCTGGAGCACGCGCTCACCGCCGATTACGGGCTGGTCCGGGCCGCCATCGGCGACCGGCACGGCAACCTGGTGTTCCACGAGTCGGCCCGCAACTTCAACCCGCTGTGCGGGATGGCCGGCCGGATCACCATCGCCGAGGTCGAGCGGCTGGTCGAGCCCGGGGAGATCGTGCCCGAGTCCATCCACCTGCCCGGGGTGTTCGTGCACCGGGTGGTCGAGGTGGGCACCGAGGGCAAGGGCATCGAGTACCGCACCACCCGACCGCGGCCCTCGGCGGCCGTCCCGGCCGCGGCCGGTTCCGAGAGCCTGGAGGGCTGATCCGATGGCACTGACCCGCAACGAACTCGCGGCCCGGGTGGCGCTGGACCTGGCCGACGGCCAGTACGTCAACCTCGGGATCGGGATGCCCACCCTGGTGCCCAACTTCATCCCCGACGGCGTGCACGTTGTGCTGCAGTCGGAGAACGGCGTGCTCGGCGTGGGCCCCTACCCCTTCGAGGGCGAGGAGGACCCGGACCTGATCAACGCCGGCAAGGAGACGATCACGCTGAACCCGGGCGCGAGCTTCTTCGACTCGGCGCTGTCGTTCGGGATGATCCGGGGCAAGCACATCGACGTCGCCGTGCTGGGCGCCATGCAGGTCAACCCCCGGGGCGACCTGGCCAACTGGCTGATCCCCGGCAAGATGGTCAACGGCATGGGCGGGGCGATGGACCTGGTCCACGGCGCGCGCACCGTCATCCTGATGATGGAGCACGTGGCCCGGGACGGCTCACCCAAGCTGGTGGAGGAGTGCTCGCTGCCGCTGACCGGCAAGGGTTGCGTGGACCGGATCATCACCGACCTCGCCGTCGTCGACGTCACCGCGGACGGGTTCGTGCTGCGCGAGACCGCCCCCGGGGTCAGCGTCGAGGACGTCGTCGCGGCCACCGGTGCGCCGCTGACGGTCGCCGACGACGTCCGCGAGATGCAGCTCCCGGTCACCGCCTGACCGCACTCCCGGGCCGCCGGGAGGCGGCCCGGGAGTCAGGTCAGCGCAGCAGGCTGCGGGCGATGACCATCCGCTGGATCTGGTTGGTGCCCTCGTAGATCTGGGTGATCTTGGCGTCGCGCATCATCCGCTCCACCGGGAAGTCCTGGGTGTAGCCGGCACCGCCGAAGAGCTGGACGGCGTCGGTGGTCACCTGCATGGCCACGTCGGAGGCGAACGCCTTCGCCGAGGCCGACACCATGGTCAGGTCCGGGCCACCGGTCTCCCCGCGTGCGGCGGCGACGTAGACCAGGTGCCGGGCGGCCTCGATCTTCATCGCCATGTCCGCCAGCATGAACTGCACGCCCTGGAAGTCCGAGACGCTCTTGCGGAACTGCTTGCGCTCCTTGGTGTAGGCGATCGCGGCATCCAGTGCGCCCTGCGCGACGCCGACGGCCTGCGCCCCGATGGTCGGCCGGGTGAAGTCCAGCGTCTTGAGCGCGGTCTTGAAACCGGTGCCGGGCGCCCCGATGATCCGGTCGGCCGGGATCGTGCAGTCGGTGAAGTGCAGCTCGCAGGTGGGCGATCCCTTGATCCCCATCTTGCGCTCCTTGGCCCCCACCTCGAAGCCCGGGTCGTCGCGGTGCACCACGAAGGCCGAGATGCCGTTGGCGCCCTGCCCGGGATCGGTGACGGCCATCACGGTGTACCACTCGCTGACCCCGGCGTTGGTGATCCACGCCTTCGTGCCGTTGAGCACCCAGGAGTCGCCGTCCAGCCGGGCCCGGGTCGTCATCGCCGCGGCGTCCGAGCCGGCCTCCCGCTCGGAGAGCCCGTAGCTGATCATCGCCGCCCCGGACGCGATCGAGGGCAGCACCTTCCGCTTGAGCTCCTCGGACGCGGACAGGATCACCGGCACCGAACCCAGCTTGTTCACCGCGGGGATCAGCGAGGCGCTGACGTCGACCCGGGCCACCTCCTCGATCACGATGCAGGTGGCGATCGCGTCGGCACCCTCACCGCCGTAGGACTCCTCGATGTGCGTGGCGTGGAACCCTGCACCCGTCAGCGCCTTCTGCGCCTCGACCGGGAAGCGGGAGTCCGCGTCCACCTCGGCCGCGTAGGGCGCGATCTCCCGTTCGGCGATCTCCCGGACCGCCTGCCGGATCGCGTCGTGTTCCTCGGTCAGCGCGTACAGCCCGCCGGCGTAGCTACCCACGCCACCCAGGTTAGGCCCCGTTCACACCGCGCGACGACAGCCGCTCCTGCAAGTCCGCGTCCCGCTGGACGACGGACGCCTCGAGCTCGGCCTGGAACTGCTCGATCCGGCCGCGGAGCACCCCGTCGGCGGCGGCCAGGATGCGGACGGCCAGCAGCCCGGCGTTCCGGCCTCCCCCGATGCTCACGGTGGCCACCGGGACGCCCGCGGGCATCTGCACGATCGACAGCAGGCTGTCCAACCCGTCGAGGGTGTCCAGCGCCCTGGGCACGCCGATCACCGGCAGCGGTGTCGCGGCGGCGACCATCCCCGGCAGGTGCGCCGCCCCGCCCGCACCGGCGACGACCACCCGGATGCCCCGCCCGGCAGCGGCCGCCGCCCAGTCCAGCATCCGCCGCGGGGTGCGGTGCGCGGAGAGCACGTGCGCCTCCCAGGGCACGTCGAACTCCTCCAGCGCCCGGGCCGCGGGTTCCATCGTGGGCCAGTCGGAGTCGCTGCCCATCACGATGCCGACTATCGGGTTCATCGCTGCCGCTCCTCAGTGCTCGTCGGCGAAGGCGAACGCCGGGTCGACGACGCCGTCGGCCAGGTACCGGGCGGCTGCGACGGCCCGGGAGCGGACCTCGTCGAGGTCGCTGCCCAGCGCCGTGACGTGCCCGAGCTTGCGACCGCGGCGCTGGCCCTTGCCGTACCAGTGCAGCTTGACGTCGGGCCAGTGCGCCATGAAGTGGTGGATCCGCTCGTCCAGCCCCGGTCCGGTCCAGTCGTCCTCGGCGGCGTCCCCGCCCAGGACGTTGGCCATCACCACGACCGGGGCGGTCATCGCCGTCGACCCCAGCGGGTAGTCCAGGACCGCACGCAGGTGCTGCTCGAACTGGCTGGTCCGGGCGCCCTCGATGCTCCAGTGCCCGGAGTTGTGCGGCCGCATGGCCAGCTCGTTGACCACCACCCCGTGCGGGGTCTGGAACAGCTCGACGGCCAGCATGCCCACCACGCCGAGCCGGTCGGCGATCCGCACCGCCAGCTCCTGTGCGGCTGTGGCGAGCTCGTCGTCCAGGCCTGGTGCGGGCACGATCGCTTCGTTGCAGACGCCGTCCCGCTGCACCGTCTCGACCACCGGGTAGACCGCGACCTGCCCGAAGGGTGAGCGGGCCACCTGGGCGGCCAGCTCGCGCACCATGACCACCCGCTCCTCGGCCAGCAGGGTGCCGTGCTCGGCGAGGAGGGCTGCGGCCTCACCGGCGTCGGCCACCACGAACACCCCGCGGCCGTCGTAGCCGCCCCGCGGGGTCTTGAGCACGACCGGCCAGCCGTGCTGCTGGGCGAACGCGGTGACGTCGGTGACCGTGTCGACCTGCGCCCAGGCCGGCTGGGGCTCCCCGGCGTCGGCCAGTGCCCGGCGCAGCACCAGCTTGTCCTGGGCGTGCACCAGGGCGTCCGGGCCGGGAGCCACCCGGTGGCCGGCGTCCTGCAGGGCGTGCAGGTGGTCGGTCGGCACGTGCTCGTGGTCGAAGGTGACCACCGTGGCGCCCTCGGCGAGGGCGTGCAGATCGGCCAGGCTCGTGTGGTCACCCAGCCGTACGTCGGCGGTGATCAACGCGGCACTCTCGGCCGGGTCGGTGGCGAGCACCCGCAGGGTCTGCCCCAACGCGATCGCGGCCTGGTGGGTCATCCGGGAGAGCTGTCCCCCGCCGACCATCGCCACGACGGGCGTTCCGGTCACCGGGTGCAAGGGATCGTCCATGGTCCGCCCAGGTTATCGACCTGCTCGGGAGGCGACCTCACAGCCGCTCTCCGTACAGTCGATGCCGTGTCCATGCTCGAGGCCCTGCGTCGCACGATGGGGGTCAGCTGGCGTCTGCTGATCAAGGAGCTGGGCGCGTTCGGGGTCGTCGGCGCGGTGAGCTTCGTCGTCGACCTGGGGTTGTTCCAGCTGCTGTACGCCCACCTCGGGTGGGGCGCGGTGGAGTCACGGCTGGTCTCGACGCTGACCTCGATGACGGTGGCCTACCTGGGACACCGCTACTGGTCCTTCTCGCACCGGGCGCGGACCGGGGTGCGCCGGGAGTACCTGCTGTTCGCGACCATCAACGGCGTCACGCTGCTGCTGAGCCTGGCCGTGGTGTGGCTGGTCCGCTACCCGCTGGGGCAGGAGAGCGCCCTGGTCCTGCAGATGGCGAACCTGGGGTCGATCGCGGTGGGCACGGTGGTCCGGTACCTGTCCTACCGGCGCTGGGTCTTCCCGGCCGCGGAGCCGGCCACGCGGGAAGCGGCCGCCGAACCCGTGTGACACGGTGACCTGCGTGAGCGAGCCGACGGTCTTCTTCGAGGACTTCACCGTGGGGCGGGTCTTCGACCTGGGCAGCATCCAGGTCGACGGCGAGGAGATGGTCGCCTTCGCCCGCCGGTACGACCCGCAGTGGTACCACGTGGATGCCGAGCGGGCAGCCGGGTCGACCTGGGGCGGGCTAATCGCCAGCGGCTTCTTCACCGCGAGCCTGTGCATGAAGCTCTACGCCGAGAACCTGCTCGATCGCGCCGCAGCCGATACCTCGCCGGGCATGGACGAGCTGCGCTGGTTGGCGGCCGTGCGCGCCGGGGACGTGCTGAGCCTGGAGCTCACGGTGGAGGATGCGCAGCCCTCCTCCCGTTCCCCGGAGCTGGGTACCGTCAGCCTGCGCTGGGTGCTCAGCCGGGAGGGCACGCCGGTGCTGCGGATGCGTGGCCGGGGCTGGTTCCGGCGCCGGCTGCCGCTGCACGACTGATCAGCTCACCAATCGGGAACCGTCGCGACCGGCCAGCACCTCGATCCGGCTCGGGATCCGGGTCCGCAGCTCCTCCACGTGGCTGACCACCCCGACCGTCCGGCCGCCCCGCCGGAGCTCGTCCAGCACGCCCATCACCGCGTCCAGGGCCTGCGGGTCGAGCGAGCCGAACCCCTCGTCGACGAACAGCGTGTCGATCTGCACCCCGCCGCTCTCTGCGGTCACGACGTCGGCCAGGCCCAGCGCCAGGGCCAGCGAGGCCATGAAACTCTCCCCGCCGGACAGCGTCTTCGTTCCCCGCCGCACCCCGGTGTGCTCGTCCAGCACATCCAGGCCCAGCCCACCGCGGGCGCCGTTGCGTCCCTGGGCGTCGCTGTGCAGGAACGTGTACCGCCCGGCGGACATGTCCTGCAGCCGCCGGCTGGCCACCTGCGCGACCTGCTCCAGCCGGGCGGCCAGCACGAAGGACTGCAACCGCATCTTCAGGGTGTTCGAGCCCCGACCGGTGACCAGGTCCGCCAGCGACCCGACGTGCTCGGCCTGGGCGCGCAGCTCGTCCAGCTCCACCCGGGCTGAGCTGAGCGTCCCGGCGAGCGCACCGAGATCGGCGACCTGCCGTTGCAGGGCCCGCGTCTCGGCCACCGCGGACTCCCGGGCCGTGGTCGCCGCCCTGCACGCGGCCTCGGCCGAGCCTAGGTCGGGCACCGGTGGCAGGTCCGCCAGGTCGGGCGCGGCGAGCGTGGAGCGGGCGACCGCCACGGCACGGTCGTGCGCCTGCACCCGGTCGGTCAGGCGGGTCAGCTCACCCGGGTCCAGCAGCGCGGCGTCGGCGGCGGGCACGGCCGGGAAACCTGCCTCGACGGCCCGGGCGGCGGCGCGCCCGGTGGCGACCAGCCGGTCTGCCCGGGCCTGCTTGGCCACCCGCGCCGCCTCGACCGCCGCCTCGCACGCCTCCGCCTGCGCCGTGAGCCGGGCCACGCGAGCGGGGAGGTCCTCGTCCTCACCCATGGACCGGGTCAGCAGGTCGACCAGGTCCGCATGCGCCGCCCGGGTGGCGGCTAGCTCCGCCCGGCGGCCGGCCAGCTCGGCCCTGTCCTGGCTCAGTTCCTGGTCCTGCGCCTCGGCGTCGGCGAGCAACCGGGCGAGCCCGTCCCGGACCTCGGCGGCCCCGGCGATGGCCACCCGCACGACCTGCAGCTCCGCCTCGGCCTCGCGCACGCTCGCTCGGATGTCGGCCGGGGGCAGCGGTCCGGCGATGGCATCCAGCCCCGCCAGCTCGGCAGTCCGGCGCTGGACCTCCTCGCGGACCGCATGCAGCTCGCGCTCGGCCAGCTCCACCGCAGCACGGGCCCGCTCCTCCTGCTCGGCGGTCACCACCGGGCCACCCGGCACGGCGAGCCGGGGGTGGGCAACCGACCCGCAGACCGGGCAGTCCCCGCCGTCGGCCAGGCCGGCCGCCAGCTCGGCCGCCATCCCCGCCAAGCGTCCGGCCCGCAGCTCGACGGCCCGCTCGCGGGTGGAGACGAGGTCCTCCCGACGCTCCAGCACCGCCGCCTCGACCGCCGCGAGATCGGTCCGCAGCCGGGCGGCGGACTCGCCGGCCGCCAGCATCCGGCCCAGCCGCCCCACCTCGCTGACCAGTCCCGGCTCGCGCGCCTGCGCCCGCGTAGCCGCGGCGAGGGCGGCTTCCGCCGCTACCTGCCGGGCCGGACGGTCATGCACCCGCGCCTGCACCGCGGCGATGCGCTCCACCAGCTGCTGCACGGCTGCCTCCAGCCCGGCCGAGGCGCGCTCCAGGGCAACTGCCCGGTCCACCTCGGGCAGCAGGCCCCGGGCCGTGGCCACCTCGTCGCGCAGGCCACGTGCGGTGGTCGACTCGACCGCCCCGGTGCCGCCCACCGCGGTCCAGGCCCGCTGCGCCGTGGCGTGCGCCACCTCGGCGGCGGTGGCGATGGAGACCGCCCGCCGGGCGGTCTCCAGGGCGTCCCGCAGCGGCTCGGCACGCCGGCCGGCATCGGCCCGGGCCCGCACCGGATGCAGCCCGGACTCCTCGGCGAGCAGCCGCTGGAGGTCCTCGTCGGCGACCGCTCGGCGGGCATGGCGCTCGGCCAGCGCCCGGGCGGCGGCCAGCTCGTCGGCCCGGGCGGTGAGGTCGGCAGCGGCTCGCTCGGCATCGGTGACCGCCGCGGCCGCCCGGGTACCCGCGGCCGCGCAGACCGCGGCCACCCACCGGTCCGCCGCGACACCGGCGGCCCCCACGAGGTCAGGTGCCAGCGCTTCCGGGATCTGCACGTCGGCGACCTGCGCGACCCGCGCCAGCACCGTGCTGACATCGGCACGGGCGGTTCGGCACCGCTCGTCGGCCCGGCGCCGCTCCTCGGCCAGCCAGTCCTCGGCGTCGGCGAAGCGGCCGACGTCGAACAACGTCCGCAGCAACCGGCCGCGCTCCTCGGGCTCGGCCCGAAGGAACCGGGCGAAATCCCCCTGGGGCAGCAGCACGACCTGGCAGAACTGCTCGGCCGACAGACCCAGCCGCGAGCGCAGGTGCTCCGAACCTTCGTCGATCCGGGTGCTGACCGGCTCCCACCCGCCGTCGGTCAGGCGTTGCACCACCAGGGTGGCCTGCTCGGTCGTGGAACCGGCGCCGCGCTTCTTCGGCCGCTGCTGCTCCGGGCGCCGGGTGACGCGCACCCGCTCCCGGCCCAGGCTCAGCTCGCACTGCACCTCGGTGCGCAGCTCGGCGCTGGCATGGTCGCTGCGCAACCGCTTCTCCTGGCCACGGGCGCCGGGCACGGTGCCGTAGAGGGCGAAGACCACGGCGTCCAGCAGCGTGGTCTTGCCCGCACCGGTGGGCCCCCAGAGCAGGAAGAGCCCGTCGCGACCGGCATCGTCCAGGTCGACCGAGACCGTCCCGGCGAAGGGGCCGAAAGCACTGAGGGTGAGGTGGTGCACCCTCACCGGGCGACCTCCGCGCGGGCGGCGGCCGTCAGCGCCCGCCCCAGCAGCTCCCGTTCCGCCACCGTCGGTGGCACGCCGCGGACGTGCGACACGAACTCGCCGGTGATCGCCAGGTCGTCGCGACCACGCAGCCGCTCGGTGTAGCTGCGCTCGTCGGTCACGGTGCCCGCCCCGGCCCACTCCAGGTGCACGCAGTGCGGGAAGCGAGCCTGCAGGCGACGCATCGGGTCGGTCGGGCGCACCGGGTCGGTCAGCCGGACCGAGACGAAGTGGTCCACGACGGCCTCGTGGTCGGGGTCGGCCAGCAACGCGGCGAGCTCACCGTCGAGCACGCTGAGCGGTCGCGGGACGGGCAACCCGACGGCGCGCACCTCGGCCAGCCCGGCCGCGTCCAGGTCGACCACCCAGACCTGCTTGTGCTGACCGGCCTCGCCGAAGGAGTAGGCCATCGGGGACCCGCTGTAGCGCAGCCGGGGGCTCAGCGTCTGCGGCCGGTGCAGGTGGCCCAGCGCCACGTAGTCCACCCCGTCGAACACCGACGGGCTGACCAGGTCGACCCCGCCCACCGCGATGTCCCGCTCGCTGTCGCTGGGCAACCCGCCCCCGACGAACGCGTGGGCCAGCACCACCGAGCGGACCCCGGGCCGGAAGTGCAGGTCTGCCCGCACCCGGTCCATCGCGGCCGCGAGCACCGCCTGGTGGGAGCGGGGCACGTCCACCCCCAGCTCGTGCCGGGCCACCTCGGGCTCCAGGAAGGGCAGGCCGTACACGGCGACCTCGCCGTGGGTGTCGGCCAGCAGCACCGGCTCGTCCAGCGACGGCGTGGCAGCGCGCACGTGCACCCCGGCCACGGCCAGCATGCCGGCGGCGAATCCGAGCCGGCGCGCCGAGTCGTGGTTCCCCGGCGTCAGCACCACCGTGGCGCCGGCGTCGCGCAACCGGGACAGCACCCGGTCGAGCACCCCGGTGGCGTCCGCCGACGGCACCGCCCGGTCGTAGACGTCGCCGGCGATCAGGACGACGTCCACGGACTCCGCGCGGACGACGGCGGCCAGGCCGGACAGCACCGCCTCCTGCTCGGCCAGGAGCTCGGTCCCGTGCAGGGACCGGCCGATGTGCCAGTCCGAGGTGTGCAGCAGCCGCATGCCCGGGACGGTAGGTGCACCCCCCGACAGAACCGGACGGGGCGCGCCGTGACGGATCGGTCACGGTGCCCTCGGGAGGGATGACGGGGCGGCCGACAGCACCGTCAGCGCTGCGGTGGGACCGGCCCCGTCTGGCCCCGGTAGTACTGGCCGATGTAGCCCGCGCTCTCCTGGGCCCGGCGGTCGGCGTCCTCCTCGACCATGTGGTTGAGCAACTGCTGGACGCCGTCGGAGTCGGGGATGGCCGAGAACACCGTGGCGCCGCCCTCGCCGGCGGTCTCGATCCGGAGCGTGCCGGAGTTGATGATCCGGTCCCACAGGGTCTGGCTGTAGGAGACGTCGGTGATCCGGGACAGGCCCAGGTCGCGGCCGGTGCGGGAGAGGATGCCCACCCGGAACAGCAGCCGGTGGGTGGTGATCACGTAGTGCGTGGTGCGCCAGCGCAGCAGTGGGACGACCACGAACGCCACTGCCAGCAGCAGCGCGGCCGCCACCACGGCCAGCCGGTAGACGCCCTGGTTGGACCCTTCCGGGATCAACGCTGCGCCGAAGGACCCCAGACCCACCAGCAGGAGGAATGCCACGATGGGCCAGAAGACGGTCAACCAGTGCGGGTGCAGGTGCCGCACGACCTCCTCGTCGTCGGCCAGCAGCTTGTCCGGATACGCCACCGCACCAGGATGACCGACCGCTGACCGGCCGTCATCACTCCCGGGCACGCGGCCGCACGTGTCGCACGTCGCCCGACGCCAGCTCGAGGCGGCCGGCCGGGGTGGCGACCACGAGCCGACCGTCCCAGTCCACGGCCTCGGCGACCCCGTCCACCTCCCGCCCGTCGGGCAGCGTGACGGTGACCTGCAGCCCCACCGTGGAGCACCAGGCCAGGTAGTCCCGGGCCAGCCCCGAGGACACCGGGTCCCCGGCGTGCGCGACCCAGGTGCGGTATCGCGCCTCCAGCGCCCGCAGGAAGGCCAGCAGCACCGGCGCCCGGTCCACCGGGTGCCCGGTCACCAGGCCCAGCGACGTGCCGGTCTCGGGGAGTTCGTCGGTCCGGGTGGAGACGTTCAACCCCACCCCGACGACCACCGCCGGCAGGCCCGCAGGCGTCGACACCGCCTCGGCCAGGATGCCCGCCAGCTTGCGGCCGTCGGCGGCCAGCAGGTCGTTGGGCCACTTCAGCGCGGTACGCGCCACCGGGGACAGCGACTCGGCGAGCGCCACCCCGGTGAGCAGTGACAGCCAACCGCGCCGCGCGGCGGGGACGTCGGGTCGCAGCAGCACCGAGACCGTCAGCCCGGCGCGCGGCGGCGAGCTCCAGGAGCGGTCCAGCCGACCGCGCCCGGCGGCCTGGTGCTCGGCGACGAGGACCAACCCCTCGGCCTCGTCGTCGGCCGCGCGGTCGGTGAGCTCGGCATTGGTGGACCCCACCTCCGGCCGGACCTGCACCGACCGCCACATCGAGGAGTCCCGGGCCAACGCCGCGGACAGGGCCGCCGCGTCCAGCGCCGGCCGGTCCAGATCGGACCAGCGGCCTTCGGGAGCGGCAGGATCGGGGGGCAGTGCCGGGGACGCAGGGGCCACGTCACCTACGCTACGGCGCTGTGACCGCGGCTGAACTCGGTAACGCCGGTGAGGACGTCCCGGCGGACATCGACATGCACACGACCGCCGGCCGGCTGGCCGACTTCGAGCGCCGCATCGGGGAGGCCGTGCACGCCGGCTCCGAGCGGGCGGTGGAGAAGCAGCACGCCGCCGGGAAGATGACCGCGCGGGAGCGGATCGAGGCCCTGCTGGACCCCGGTTCGTTCACCGAGCTCGACGAGTTCGCCCGGCACCGGTCCACGAATTTCGGGATGGACGCCAAGCGTCCCTTCGGGGACGGCGTGGTGACCGGGTACGGCACCGTCGACGGCCGCCCGGTCTGCGTGTTCTCCCAGGACGTGACGGTGTTCGGCGGCAGCCTCGGCGAGGTCTACGGCGAGAAGATCGTCAAGGTCCTGGACCTGGCGGTTCGCAACGGCTGCCCGATCATCGGGATCAACGAGGGTGGCGGGGCCCGGATCCAGGAGGGCGTGGTCTCCCTGGGCCTCTACGGGGAGATCTTCCGACGCAACGTGCACGCCTCGGGTGTCGTGCCGCAGATCTCGCTGGTGATGGGGGCGGCTGCCGGCGGGCACGTGTACTCCCCCGCGCTGACGGACTTCGTCGTCATGGTCGACGAGACCAGCCAGATGTTCATCACCGGCCCGGACGTGGTGAAGACCGTCACCGGTGAGGACGTCACGCTGGAGGAGCTCGGCGGGGCCCGGACGCACAACACCAAGTCCGGGGTTGCGCACTACCTGGCCTCCGACGAGGCCGACGCACTGGACTACGTCAAGGCGCTGCTGTCCTACCTGCCCAGCAACAACCTGGACCCGCTGCCGTCCGTGGAGGTCGCCCCGGTCGAGGTGGCCCTGCCCGAGGCGGTGAGCGAGGCCGACGCCGAGCTGGACACGTTCATCCCGGACTCGGCCAACACGCCCTACGACATGCACACCGTGATCGAGCACGTGCTCGACGACGCCGAGTTCCTCGAGGTGCAGCCGCTGTTCGCGCCCAACATCCTGATCGGCTTCGGCCGGGTGGAGGGCCGCCCGGTCGGGGTCGTGGCCAACCAGCCGACCCAGTTCGCCGGCACCCTGGACATCGACGCCAGCGAGAAGGCCGCCCGGTTCGTCCGCACCTGCGACGCGTTCAACATCCCGGTGCTGACCTTCGTCGACGTGCCCGGCTTCCTGCCCGGCACCTCGCAGGAGTGGGACGGGATCATCCGCCGCGGCGCGAAGCTCATCTACGCCTACGCGGAGGCCACCGTCCCGCTGGTCACCGTGATCACCCGCAAGGCCTACGGCGGTGCCTACGACGTGATGGGGTCCAAGCACCTGGGTGCCGACGTCAACCTGGCCTGGCCGACCGCGCAGATCGCCGTCGTCGGGGCGCAGGGTGCCGTCGGCATCCTCTACCGCAAGGAACTGGCTGCTGCCGAGGACCCCGACACCCGCCGCGCCGAGCTGATCAGCGAGTACGAGGACACCCTGGCCAACCCCTACATCGCTGCCGACCGCGGCTTCATCGACGCGGTCATCCCGCCCTCGCACACCCGGGTGCACGTCACCCGCGCGCTGCGGCTGCTGGCGAACAAGCGCCAGACGCTGCCGCCGAAGAAGCACGGGAACATCCCGCTGTGACCGCGGAGACCGCAGAGGACCCAGGGACCCAGCCGGCCCGCCCGCTGCTGCGGGTCGTGCGCGGCGAGCCCTCGGCCGAGGAGCTCGCCGCGCTGACCGTGCTGGTCGCCGCGCTGTCCCGGCCGCGGGGTGGCCGCCGGCCGACCCCGGTCGGGGCGTGGGCCACCCGGACCGACGCCGTCCGACGGCCGCTGACCGCCGGCCCTGGCGGCTGGCGGGCCGCGGGGAGGTTCGGGTGAGCCGGCGGCTGGTGCTGGCCTCGGCGTCCCCGGCCCGGCTGCAGCTGCTGACCCAGGCCGGGCTGTCCCCGGAGGTGGTGGTCAGCGGCGTCGACGAGTCGGAGGTGCGCTCCCCCCGGGTCGGTGAGCTGGTGGCCCTGCTCGCCACCGCCAAGGCCCGGGCCGTCGCCGGCACGGTGGACGACGCCCTGGTCATCGGCGCGGACTCGCTGCTGGAGTTCCGCGGCCAGCCGATGGGGAAGCCGGCGGACGCCGCCGAGGCGCGGGACCGCTGGCGCGCGGATCGCCGGACGCAGCGGCATCCTGCACACCGGGCAGGCACTGCTCGACGTGCAGGGCGGCACCGTCGCCCGCCGCGACGTCGGGGTGGCCTCCACGACGGTGCACTTCGCCTCCCCGTCCGAAGCCGAGGTCGAGGCCTACATCGGCACCGGCGAGCCGCTGCAGGTGGCCGGCGCCTTCACCCTGGACGGGCTCGGTGCGCCCTTCGTCCGGCGGATCGAGGGCGACCCGTCTGCGGTGATCGGGCTGTCGCTACCGCTGCTGCGGCTGCAGCTGGGCAGACTCGGACTCACCATCACCGACCTGTGGAAGCCCTGACGCCAGTTCGGTCCCGACACGGAGCTCGTTGGCGAGTCCTCGGTCCCTCGTGGCTCTAAGGTCAGCCGACCACAGCGGCTGTCCGGGGGGAACGACATGCGTCATCCGATGACGGCTGCCCTGGCCCTGGTCGGCCTGGTGTCCGCCCTCCTGCTGGGGCTCTCCGGGGTGGCCACCGCCGGACCAGCGACGAGCACCCTGTCGACCGGGGAGCGGCTGGTCGCCGGTGAGCAGCTCTCGAGTCCGGCCGGGACCTTCCGAATGATCATGCAGGGTGACGGCAACCTCGTGGTCTACGGGCCGGCCGGTGCCACGTGGGCCAGTCGCACGTCCACGCCCGGAACGGTGCTCGTCATCCAGGACGACGGGAACGTGGTCGCGTACTCCCCTGCCGGCAGCGCGGTGTGGAACGCCGGCACCCAGGGCAGCTTCGGCGCCCGGCTGGTCCTTCAGGACGATGGCAACCTCGTGGTCTACCGGGGTGACAACAGCCCGGCCTGGTCGTCCTGGTCCTCCCTCGCGCCCCGACGGAGTTCGCTGGACGGCAACGACCAGCTGAGACAGGGTGAACGGCTGACATCGCCCGGATCGGCGTACGCGCTGGTCATGCAGGGTGACGGGAACGCCGTCGTCTATGGCCCGGCCGGGGCCGTCTGGTCCACCGGCACGACCATCCCCGGGAGCAGGCTGGCCATGCAGTCCGACGGGAATCTCGTGGTCTACTCCCCTGCCAGCGCGCCGGTCTGGCACACCCACACCGGTGGCAATCCGGGCGCGCGGGCCGTCCTGCAGGACGACGGCAACCTCGTCGTCTACCGCACCGACGGCCGTCCACCGTGGTACCTCGGCAGCCCCCTCCCGGCGTCGGCCGACATCGGGAGCTCGACCCAGTTGGTGACCGTCATCTCGGCCTCGCGGGCCGCGACGTCGGCTCAGCTCACCGGATGGGAGCTCCGCGCCACCGGCTGGTCAGTCGCCGTCGGCCCGGTGGCCGCCGTCGTGGGCGCCGACGGTGTCGGTGCAGCGAGCGAGGCCACATCCCGGACCCCGGCAGGGACCTTCCCGCTCACGGAAGCTTTCGGTCGACTCGCGAACCCCGGTTCCGCGCTCCCCTACCGCATGCTCGACACCCAGGACTGGTGGGTGTCCGACGTCGGGAGCGCCTCCTACAACCAGCACATCCGGTGCGCCCCCGGTTCCTGCCCGTTCGACGAACGGGCCGGGGAGAACCTGTACGCGCAGGGCACTGTCTACGACCTGGCCGTGGTGATCGACTACAACCGCGCAGGGGTGCGTGGAGCCGGATCGGCGTACTTCCTGCACGTCAGCAACGGGCGGCCGACGGCCGGATGCGTGGCCACGGACCGCTCCACCCTCACCACCGTCCTCCGCTGGCTGGCTCCGACCTCGCGCCCGGTCATGGCGATCGTCTTCCGCTGACCGGCCGACCGTCGGTCGAGGCCTGGCCAGGGATCCGCGCGCGCCGACGGGGCTCGGCTGCCCGGGCGCCACGCCCACGACACCGACCGAGGACCGGCCCGACCCGCCCGGATGCGACTGCCGGACCCTGGGCTGGCTACAGTCCGCAGGGTTCTCATCGAGGAGGCTGTGCGCTGTGCAGAAGGTCCTGATCGCCAACCGCGGCGAGATCGCCGTCCGGGTCGCCCGCGCGTGCACCGACGCCGGGCTGACCAGCGTCGCCGTCTACGCCGACCCCGACCGGGACGCGCTGCACGTGCGGGTGGCCGACGAAGCCTTCGCCCTCGGCGGATCGACGCCCGGTGAGTCCTACCTGGTGATCGACAAGATCCTGGACGCCGCCCGCCGGTCGGGTGCCGACGCGGTGCACCCCGGGTACGGCTTCCTCTCCGAGAACGCCGACTTCGCCCGCGCGGTGATCGACGCCGGGCTGACCTGGATCGGGCCCTCCCCCGAGGCCATCGTGTCCCTGGGTGACAAGGTCGCGGCCCGGCACATCGCCACCGCCGCCGGTGCGCCCCTGGTGCCCGGCACCACCGACCCGGTCGGCGGCGCCGACGAGGTGGTCGCCTTCGCCGAGGAGCACGGGCTGCCGGTGGCCATCAAGGCAGCCTTCGGCGGTGGCGGACGCGGGCTGAAGGTGGCCCGCACGATGGAGGAGATCCCCGAGCTGTTCGACTCCGCCGTCCGCGAGGCCGTGTCGGCGTTCGGTCGTGGTGAGTGCTTCGTCGAGCGGTTCCTGGACAAGCCCCGGCACGTCGAGGCCCAGGTGCTGGCCGACACGCACGGCAACGTCGTGGTCGTCGGGACCCGGGACTGCTCGCTGCAGCGCCGGAACCAGAAGTTGGTCGAGGAGGCACCCGCCCCGTTCCTCACCGATGAGCAGCGCGAGCGCATCCACTCCTCGGCCAAGGCGATCTGCAAGGGTGCGAACTACGTCGGCGCCGGCACCGTGGAGTACCTGGTCGGCACCGATGGGTCCATCTCGTTCCTGGAGGTCAACACCCGCCTGCAGGTGGAGCACCCGGTCAGCGAGGAGACCTCGGGCATCGACCTGGTCCGGCAGCAGTTCCGGATCGCCGACGGTCTGCCGCTGGAGATCACCGAGGACCCAACGCCGCGCGGGCACAGCATCGAGTTCCGGATCAACGCCGAGGACGCCGGCCGCGGCTTCCTGCCCGCCCCGGGCCCGGTCACCGGCCTGGCCGTCCCGCAGGGCCCCGGCGTGCGCTGGGACTCCGGCGTCGAGCTCGGCGGCGAGGTGGCCGGCGCGTTCGACTCGATGCTGGCCAAGCTCATCGTCACCGGCGCCACCCGCGCCGAGGCGATCGACCGGGCCCGCCGGGCGCTGGACGAGCTGCAGGTGGACGGTATGGCCACGGTCATCCCGTTCCACCGCGCGGTGGTCCGGGACGAGGCGTTCACCAGCGAACCGTTCAGCGTGCACACCCGGTGGATCGAGACCGAGTGGGACAACCAGGTCGAACCGTTCGGGGCAGCCGCCGAGGGCGAGGAGCCCGAGCAGCGGCAGACCGTCGTCGTCGAGGTCGGTGGGCGACGGCTGGAGGTGTCGTTGCCGGCCGGGCTCGCCTCCGGTGGCGGTGCCCCCGCGGGCGCGGCGCCCAAGCCGCGCAAGCGTGGGGGCGGCGGCAGCGGCTCCGGCGCCTCCGGGGACAGCCTGACCTCGCCCATGCAGGGCACCATCGTCAAGGTCGCGGTCGCCGACGGCGCCACCGTCGCCGCCGGCGACCTCGTCGTGGTCCTGGAGGCCATGAAGATGGAGCAGCCGATCACCGCGCACAAGGCGGGCACGGTGTCCGGGCTGTCGGCCGAGGTGGGGGCCACCGTGACCAGCGGTGCGGTGCTGTGCACGATCGCCGGCGCATCCTCGGAGTAGCGCACGGCGGATCACCGGGCTGCCTCACCGAACCCGCGTCGGGGATCACCCCCGCATCGCGGGCCACCAGAGCGGGCGACCGGTAGCGGAGTACACGACGAGGTTGCCGTCGTCCTGGACGATGACCCGCGCACCCGGGTTGCCCCCCGTGCCGGAGTTCCACCGTGGCCCGCCGTCGGTTCCGTACACCACGAGGTTGCCGTCCCCCTGCATGACCAACCGCGCCCCCGCCGCATAGGCGTGGGAGGCCCAGACCACCGAGTTGCCGCGTCCGTACACCACGACGTTCCCGTCCTGCTGGGCCACCAGCCGGACAGCATCGTCGGGGGAACTGATCGAGGCCCCGTGCGCCAGTTCCTCACCGGCGGACAGTGCCGAGGTAGCCAGTGACCCGGGCCACCACAACGCCCGGTTGTCGGCTCCGTACACCACCAGGTTGCCGTCGTCCTGGAGGACCAGGCGCGACCCCGGATGGCCCCCTGTCCGGGCGTTCCAGACGACCGCCCCGCTCCGCGCGTAGACGACGAGATTGCCGTCGTCCTGCAGGACGAGCCGAGCAGCAGTCGAGAACCGGTTGCTCGACCACACCACGAGATTCCCGGGTCCGTAGACCACCAGGTTGCCGTCATCCTGGGCGACGAACCGGAACAGGCCGTTGGGCGAGGTCAAGGAGTCGGTCGCCGAGAGGGTGCCGGAGGCGAGCACCGGGCGCGCCCTCGGATCAGCGGCGAGGCGGCCGAACATGACGACAGCCCCCGATGGAACGGTCGCGACCACGGTCACGGAGAAGTCACCCCCGGCCAGCGCGACCGGCACCCCGACCGGCAATGCCGTGGCCAGGTCCGACACCCAGCCGGCTGGCGGGGACGGGGTGCCGTCCAGCAGCACGGCGGAGTCGTCCCCGGACGCCACCCGACGGACCAGGACGCCCGACTGCAGTTGCAGGGTGTTGGCGGCGGTTCCCAACCACTCGTCCTGCCCGGCAGGTACCCGGTACTCCAACCAGTAGGTACTGCCGTCCCGGGCGGACAAGCGGATTCCGCGCGTCCCCGCTGCCGCTGACATCGGCGCCAGCACCACCGCCGCAGCCGGTCCTCCCGGCGAGATCGTCGTGCTCTGGCTGTCCGGCAGGACGCCCAGACGGTCCGCCTGGGGCGCGTCCAGTGAACCCAGCCGACCCCATGACGCGCCCATCACGTCGTAGAAGTCGCGGTAGGCGGCCCGCTGGCAGTCACCCGCCTCCATGGTCCCTGGGCACTGGAGCGCGGAGGAGTGCCCCAGTCCGAAATTGTGACCGAGCTCGTGGGCGATCAGCGAGGTCGAGGCTCCACGGATCGACAGGCGACCGCCGGTCGTGGCCGACGCCCCCACCTCCGCGAGGCCGAAGGAGCATCCCGCGAGATCCTGCGGCAACGAACTCACGTACACGAGCAGGTGCCGGCCCGGCGCTGCGACCCAGCCGACGGCCGCGGCCGCGGAGTCCCACAGCCCTGCGGGGTCGGCGCATCCGGCGGGTGAGGTGACCCAGGAACTCGCCGCGCCGCTGACGCCCAACCGGACCCGGCCGGCCGTCTGCGAGGACCAGAACGCTGCGACCGGACCATTGACGACAGAGGCCAACGTGGCCACCGCCATGGCGTCCGGCCTCCCGCCGGCCGGGACGACCCGAACGATCGTGACCTGGTTGGTGACCCCGGTGCCGGCGGTGGCCGCGACTGGCGGGTCCTCGGGTGCGTCGCTGATCACCGATGCCGCCAGGACAGCTCGGGGTGCCTGCCCGGCGGCGTCGTCGGAGGAGGTGCCGGGCATCTCAGCGCCCACGGTCACCGCCACGGTGGATCCCACCGGGATCCCCCGGACGCCTGCGGCCGACACCCGGACGGCCGACCCGGTGTCGCTCTCCACCCAGGCCAGCGGCTGCTCCTCCGGACCTGGAGATCCAGGGGCCGCCCGCGGATCCGTCTCCGGCCAGGCCTGGACGAGCTCGCCGACGACGTCCGAGCCCAGTGCGGGCGCAGGCGGCTGGGGCTGCGCCACCTGGGGACGGGACGGGCTGGTCGGGGTCGCGCCGGCAGCGGCAGGTGCCTCCTGGTCAGCCGTGCCGACGGTGTCGGCCGGAGGTGCGACCGGTCCATCGGTCCCGACCGCCGACTCGACGGCCGCACCCCGGTCATCGGCATAGGCGCCGCAGGGCGCCAGTGCGAGGCCCAGGGCGACGACCACGGTGACGGCACACCGGCCCGGGCGCTGCCACCGGGGGTGAGGGAAGGAACTCACGGTTGCTCCATATGCATCGACCGGGTGCACGGATCCACGGGGGTGGGACGGTCCGGGTCAGGACCCAGGACGTGGTGGGAGTGGACCGGGCCCGGATGGCGGGTGCTGGGGGCGGTGCGCACGCGTGACACCACGTCCGTCAGCGAGATGACCACCACAGCGGGCGGTTGGCCCCGCTGTACACCACGAGGTTCCCGTCGTCCTGGATCGTCACCCGCGCCCCCGGGTTGCCCCCTGTGCCCGCGTTCCAGATGGCCCGACCGTTGCTGCCGTAGGCGACCAGGTTGCCGTCGGACTGCATGACCAGGCGCGCGCCGACCGTGTACCGGTTGCTGGACCAGGAGACGCGGTTGCCCGTCCCGTACACCACGAGGTTGCCGTCCGACTGGACCACCAGGCGTTGCGCCCCGCGCGGCGAGGTGAGCTGCTCACCTGTCGAGAGGTCCTGGCCCCCGGTGAGGACCGCCGGTCGAAGGGCCGGCCACCACAGCGGCGCACCCGCCGAGCTGTAGACGACGAGATTCGCATCGTCCTGCAGGACGATCCTGGCTCCGGCGTGCCCGCCGGTGCCGCTGTTCCACAGGACGCGTCCTCCAGTTGCGTAGACGACGGCGTTCCCGTCGGACTGCATCACCAGGTCGGCGTCGGTACCGAAGCGGTTGCTCGACCACACGACGCGGTTTCCGGGGCCGTACACCACCAGGTTGCCGTCGGACTGCACGACGAGGCGGTACATCCCGTTCGGCGAGGCGATCGTCCCGCCAGCGGCGAGGTGCTGCCCTGACGTCAGTCCCGACAGGGCGCTCGGGGATGGGCCATCGGCAGCGCCAGGGACGAGCCTGATCACCGCTGCCGACGACGCGACGCTCTCCACGACCACCTGGACGTCCCCGCCGGCGAGCTGAACGGGGTTGCCGATCGGCAGTGCCACTTGCAGGTCCGCCGACCAGCCCGATGACGGCGACGGGCTGCCGTCCAACAGCAGCGAGGTGTCCGGCAGCCCGGCGGCCCGACGCAGCACGACACCGGACTGCAGCGCGTACCGGTTGTCCGAGGTGCCCAGCCAGGCGTCCTGCCCGCTGGCCTGCCGGTACTCCAGCCAGTACACGGTGCCGTCGGTGGCGGTCAGCTGCACCGCTCGCGTCCCCGACGCCGCGGACACCGGGGCCAGGGTCACCGTCGTCGGCGCGCTCGAGGGGGTCACCGCGACCCGCTCGCCCACCGGCAGCAAACCCAGCCGGGCCGCCTGCGGCGCGTTCAGCGAGCCGACCTGGCTCCAGGAGATGCCCATGACGTCGTAGAGGTCGTAGTAGGCGCGGGTCTGGCACGTGCCGGTCTCCACCGTCCCGGCGCACTGGTACTCCGAGGAGTGGCCCAGCCCGAAGTTGTGGCCCAGCTCGTGGGCCATCACCGCGGTGGCGACGTCGCGCACGTAGGAGACCCCGCCGGAGCCGATCGAGGACCCCACGGTGCCCAGACCGTACGAGCACGACGTGGCCGACGTGGGCAGGTACAGCATCAGGTGCTTGCCGGGCCCGGCGACGAAGCCGACCTGGGAGGCCACGTCGTTCCACAGCCCGGTCGGGTCGCTGCAGCCCTTGGCCGAGCTGATCCAGCCACCGGCCCCGGCGACCGCGCCGATCCGGATGGTGTCGGCGCTCTGCCCGGACCAGAAGGCGGCCACGCCCCCGTTGAGCTGGTTGACCACGGCGGTGATCGTGGTGCTGTCGGCCGACGCTCCGGCGGGCACCACCAGGACGGCGGTCACGGTGTTGGTCGGCCCGCTGCCCGCGGCCGTGGTGGTGGGGTCGGGTGCGGCGGCATCGAGGACCTGCGCGCCCAGCACCTCGCGGGCCTGCTGGTAACCCTTCTCGGCGCTCGCCTCGTCGACAACCTCGCCACCGACGGTCACCGACACCGTGGACCCCGCGGCCGCAGCCGGCAGGTCCTCGGTGGGCACCCGGACGGCGTCGCCCTCGTCGGGCTGGATCCAGCTCAACGGCGCGCCGTCGCCGAGCTCGCCGGCGTGTGCCTCCTCGGCGGTCGGGTCGGGCCAGGCCTGCACGAGCTCGCCCACCACGGTGTCCCCGCTGCCCACGTCGGATGGCGATGCGGCTTCCGCCGGGGCGGCCGGGCTGCTCGGGGCGGTGGGACCGCTGGTGGACCCCGACGTCGCAGGGGCGGCCGTGCCGTCCTGCGCGGAGGCCGCGGGCGCGACGACGAACGAGGCGAGGACCGCGAGGGACGCGGCCAGCACCGCGGACCGCAGCATGCGGCGACGAGCTGTGGGCACGAGAGCTCCTGAGCAGAGGGATTCCGCTCAGGGCATCGACGCCGACCGGGGGAAGCTGGAGGAAGACCACCCGCTAGAGGTAGCTGCGCGCGGTCCGGGCCACCGCCGACCCGCAGCCGCCGCCGACGAGCACCGCATGCAGCAGCAGCGGGTGCAGCTGGTGCAATCCCTGCCGCTGCCGCCACCCCTCGGCCAGCGGGGCCACCTCGGAGTAGGCGCCGACGATCTCCTCCAGGAACGGGGCGCCGAGGAGCGCCAGCAGGGCCAGGTCGGTCTTCCGGTGGCCGCCGTGCGCCGCCGCGGCGTCCACCAGCCACACCTGGCCGTCGGCGGCCCACAGCAGGTTCCCGCTCCACAGGTCGCCGTGGATCCGGGCCGGCGTCTCCACCGGCACGTCGGTCAGCCGGGCGCAGGCCCGTTCCACCAGGCCGGCGTCCTCCACGCCCAGGTGGCCGGCGTCCACGGCCAGCCGGACCAGCGGCAGCAACCGCGCCTCGGCGACACCGGCGGCCCGCCCGGGACCCGCAGCCAGTCCAGCCCGCGCGCCTCGGCCTCGAAGAAGCACGGCGGGGCGCCGTCGAGCTCCTTCACGAACACCGCTCCCCCGGGTCGCTCCTCCCGGAAGGCCGCGCAGATGTCCCCACCGCCGACGGGGACGCGAGCCGTCACTCGCTCTCGGAGCTCATCAACCGCCGGCCGGCCTCGGTGATCGAACCCGACAGCGACGGGTACACCGAGAACGTCTGGGCCAGGTCGTCCACGGTCAGGCCCTTGCTGACCGCCAGGGTGATCGGCAGCACCAGCTCCGACGCGCCGGGCGCCACCACCACCCCGCCCACCACCACACCGGTCGACCGGCGGGCGAAGATCTTCACGAACCCGTCCTGCAGGTCGCTCATCTTGGCCCGCGCGTTGGTGGCCAGCGGCAGGGAGACCACGTCGATGTCCGTGCCCTCAGGCAGCGTCTTCTGCTGCACCCCGACGGTGGCGATCTCCGGGTGGGTGAACACGTTGGCGGCCACGGTCCGCAACCGGATCGGGCTGACCGCCTCGCCGAGCGCGTGCCACATCGCGATCCGGCCCTGCATGGCCGCGACCGACGCCAGCTGGAACACACCGGTCACGTCACCGGCGGCGTAGATGCCGGGAACCGAGGTGCGGGACACCCGGTCGACGACGACGTGCCCGGACGGGGAGGTGGTCACCCCGCACTTCTCCAGGTTGAGCCCCTCGGTGTTGGGCACGGTGCCCACCGTCATCAGCGCGTGCGAGCCGGTGACGACCCGGCCGTCGGTCAACCGCACCTCCACCCCGGTCGCGGTCCGCTTCACCGACTCCGCCCGGCTCCGCTCGGCGATCTTCCCGCCCCGGGACTGGAAGACCTTCTCCACCACGGCCGCGGCGTCGGCGTCCTCGCCGGGCAGCACCTGGTCCCGGGAGGACACCAGGGTGACCGGCACACCGGCCTCCAGGTACCCCGAGGCGAACTCCGCGCCGGTCACCCCGGAGCCCACCACCACCAGGTGCTCGGGCAGGTCCTGCAGCTCGTAGACGTCCCGCCAGGTGAGGATCCGCTCGCCGTCGGGCTCGGCGTCGGGCAGCACCCGCGGGTCGGCCCCGGTGGCGATCAGCACGACGTCGGCTTCGAGCTCCTCGCGCACCCCGCCGTCGCCGTCGCACACCTCGACCCGGTGCGCGATCAGCCCGCGGATCTCGTCCGACAACCGGGCGTGCCCGGTGATCGAGCGGACGCCCACGCTGTCGAGGCGGGCATGGATGTCCGCGGACTGCGCCACGGCCAGGCCCTTGATCCGGCCGTTGACCGCCGCCAGGTCCAGGCCGACCGTGCGCAGGTCGCTGCCGCGCAGGCCCAGCACGGTGGAGTCCCGGACGGCGGTCATCGCGCCGGCCGCGGCGATCAGGGTCTTGGACGGCACGCAGTCGGTGAGCACGCTGGCCCCGCCCAGCCCGTCCCGTTCGACCACGGTCACCTCGGCACCGAGCTGGGCGGCCACCAGGGCGGCCTCGTAGCCGGCCGGTCCGCCGCCGATGATCACGATGCGGGTCATGGGTCCAACTCCCGTGCTGTGCGGTCGGTGTGCGCCCCCATCCTCCCCGGTCCGGGCCCGGACCCGGGCCACCGCCCCCGTCGGGCTCGCCACACCGCCGGTCAGGGCTGGGACCGGGCCGGCTGCACCACCGGGGGGTCGGCCAGGAACGTGGCCAGCAGCTTCCGGGCGGCCAGCGCCGGGGTCAGCTCCCCGGCCAGCACCTGCGCCTCCAGACCCGGCGCGCGCGACCGCACCCCGCTGTGCTCCCGCAGCCGGGCCTCCAGCCCGTCACGGACCAGCTGCCAGGTCCAGCGCACCTGCTGGGCCTGCCGGCGGCGGCCGAACTCCCCGGACGCCCGCAGCCGGTCGGCGTGCGCGGTGACCTGGGCCCACACCTCCGCCAGGCCCTCCCCGGTCAGCCCGGCGCAGGTCAGCACCGGCACGTCCCAGCCGCCGTCCCCACCGCTCCCGCGCAGCATCCGGATCGCCCCGGCCAGCTCCCGGGCGGCCGTGCGCGCGTCCCCGGCGGCGGCCCCGTCGGCCTTGTTCACCGCGATGACGTCGGCGATCTCCAGGATGCCGCGCTTGATGCCCTGCAGCTGGTCCCCGGTGCGGGCCAGGGTGAGGAACAGGAAGGTGTCCACCATCTCGGCGACGGCGACCTCCGACTGCCCGACCCCGACCGTCTCCACCAGCACGACGTCGTAACCGGCGGCCTCGACGACGACCATCGACTCCCGGGTCGCCTGGGCGACCCCGCCCAGCGTGCCGGCCGTGGGCGAGGGCCGGATGAACGCCTGCGGGTCCACCGACAACCGGGCCATCCGGGTCTTGTCGCCCAGGATCGACCCGCCCGAGCGTGCCGAGGACGGGTCGACGGCCAGCACCGCGACCCGCCGGCCGGCTGCGGTCAGGTCCACCCCCAGCTGGTCGATGAACGTGGACTTGCCCACCCCGGGCACCCCGCTGATCCCGACCCGCTGCGCCCCCCCGGCGTGTGGCAGCAGCTCGACCAGCAGCTCCTGGGCGCGCTCCCGGTGCTCGGGCCGCCGCGACTCCACCAGCGTGATCGAGCGGGCCACGGCCCGCCGGTCACCGGCGAGCACCCCCTGCGCCAGCGCCGGGACGTCGACCGCCCGCGCCATCAGTGGGACTGCGCCATCAGTGCTGCAGGCGGGCGGACAGCTCGCGCAGCAGCTCCTGCGCGGCCTCGGCGATGACGGTGCCGGGCGGGAAGACCGCGGCCGCACCCATCTCCTTCAGGGTGGGCACGTCGTCGGGCGGGATCACCCCGCCCACCACGATGAGCACGTCCTCGGCACCCAGCTCCGACAGCGCGTCCCGCAGCGCCGGCACCAGCGTCAGGTGACCGGCGGCCAGCGAGGACACCCCCACGACGTGCACGTCGGCCTCCACCGCTTGGCGGGCGACCTCCTCGGGGGTCTGGAACAGCGGGCCCACGTCCACGTCGAAGCCCAGGTCGGCGAACGCGGTGGCGATGACCTTCTGGCCGCGGTCGTGCCCGTCCTGGCCCATCTTGGCCACCAGGATCCGGGGCCGCCGCCCCTCGGCCTCGGCGAACTCCTGGGTCAGCGCCCGCGTCTCGGCCATCGGCCCGGACTCCCCTGCCTCCTCGCGGTACACCCCGGAGATGGTGCGCACCTGCCCGGCGTGCCGGCCGTAGACGGCCTCCAGCGCGTCGGAGATCTCCCCCACGGTGGCCTTGGCTCGGGCGGCGTCCACCGCCAGGGCCAGCAGGTTGTCCTCCAACCCCTGCCCCCGCGTGCCCTCGGCCGCGGCGCGGGCGGCGTCGGTGAGCCGGGACAGCGCCCTGGTGCACGCCTCGGGATCCCGCTCGGCCCGCAGCTCGCGCAGCCGCTGCACCTGCTGGGCCAGGACGTCGGCGTTGTCCACCCGCAGCACCTCGATGGCCTCGTCGGCCTCCACCCGGTACTTGTTCACCCCGATCACCGGCTGCCGGCCGGAGTCGATCCGGGCCTGGGTGCGCGCCGCGGCCTCCTCGATGCGCAGCTTGGGGATGCCGTCGCTGATCGCCTGCGCCATCCCCCCGTGCGCGGCGACCTCCTCGATGTGCGCCCACGCCGCCCGCGCCAGGTCGTAGGTCAGCTTCTCCACGTACGCCGACCCACCCCACGGGTCGATCACCGCTGTGGTGCCCGACTCCTGCTGCAGCAGCAGCTGGGTGTTGCGCGCGATCCGCGCGGAGAAGTCCGTGGGCAGCGCCAGCGCCTCGTCCAGGGCGTTGGTGTGCAGCGACTGGGTGTGCCCCTGCGTGGCGGCCATCGCCTCCAGGCAGGTGCGGACCACGTTGTTGTAGACGTCCTGCGCGGTCAGCGACCAGCCCGAGGTCTGCGAATGGGTGCGCAGCGACAGCGACTTGGGGTTGGTCGCCCCCTCCCGCTCCACCAGCTTCGCCCACAGCAGCCGGCCGGCCCGGAGCTTGGCGACCTCCATGAAGAAGTTCATCCCGATGCCCCAGAAGAAGCTCAGCCGGGGGGCGAAGGCATCCACGTCCATCCCGGCCTCCCGGCCGGCCTTGAGGTACTCCACCCCGTCGGCGAGGGTGTAGGCCAGCTCCAGGTCAGCCGTCGCCCCGGCCTCCTGGATGTGGTAGCCGGAGATCGAGATCGAGTTGAACCGCGGCATCTTCTGCGAGGTGTAGGCGAAGATGTCGCTGATCACCTGCATCGAGGGCCCCGGGGGGTAGATGTAGGTGTTGCGGACCATGAACTCCTTGAGGATGTCGTTCTGGATGGTCCCGGACAGCTGCTCCGGGGCCACCCCCTGCTCCTCGGCCGCCACGATGAACAGCGCCAGCACCGGCAGCACGGCACCGTTCATCGTCATCGAGACGCTCATCCGGTCCAGCGGGATGCCGTCGAACAGCTGCCGCATGTCCAGGATCGAGTCGATCGCCACCCCGGCCATGCCGACGTCGCCGGGCACCCGCGGGTGGTCGGAGTCATACCCCCGGTGGGTGGGCAGGTCGAAGGCGACCGACAGGCCCTTCTGCCCGGCCGCCAGGTTCCGCCGGTAGAAGGCGTTGGACGCCGCCGCCGTGGAGAACCCCGCGTACTGCCGCACCGTCCACGGCTGGGTGGTGTACATCGTCGGATACGGCCCGCGGACGAACGGCGGCAATCCGGGGTAGCCGTCCAGGAAGTCCAGCCCCGCCAGATCCTGGGCCGTCAGCAGCGGCGGCACGCGCGATGCCCTCCGGGGTCTCCCACGCCGCCTCGCCCACCGCCCGCCCGGTGTGCTCGGCGAAGGCGGCCGCCCAGTCCTCGGCCGTGCCGGTCCCGGCCGGCGCGCCCAGCTCGACGGATCCGAAATCGGGGATCGTGCTCATGCCCGCGCTCCCAGCAGCTCGTCGAGGGTGGTGCCCAGCACGTCCACGGCGTCACATCCGGCGAAGACGTACCCGTCCACGCCGGGTACGGCCAGGTCGGCCCTGCCGGCCAGCCAGATCCGGGTGGCCCCGGCGGCCTCCAGCTCGGCGGCCAACGCGGCCGCGCCGGTGTAGTCGCGGTCGGCCCCGCACACGCAGACCACCGTCGTCCCGGCCTCGGCGAAGCCGGACGCGCCGTCGCCCGAGGGCGTCGCCAGCCCACCGGCCTGGAACAGGTTGGCCGCGAACGACAGCCGCGCGGTGTGCGCCGCGGGCTTGCCGACCGTGGCCAGGTAGACGGCGGGACGGGCATCCGCCGCGTCGGCCCGGTCCCGCAGTTCCTCGAACGCCGCCGCGGCCCGCACCCGCGGCAACCCGCCGGGGCCGGGTGGCAGCACCTCGGCCGCGGGACGACGGCGGGGCAGCTCCTCGGCCAGGTTGGGGAACTCGCTCACCCCGGTGAGCGCATCACGGCGGGTGGCCAGCCGCCTGGAGCGGTGCCTCCCACGCCGCGGCCACCCGCTCGTGCACCAGACCGGAGGACAGCGCAGCGGCGTACCCACCGGCCCGCTCGATCTCGGTGAACCAGGCCCAGGCGGCGTGCGCCAGGGAATCGGTCAACGACTCGACGTACCACGAGCCACCGGCCGGGTCGAGCACCCGGGCCAGGTGGCCCTCCTCGGTCAGCAGTGCCTGGGTGTTCCGGGCGATGCGCCGGGCGAACGCGTCGGGCAGGCCCAGCGCGGCGTCGAAGGGGGCCACGGTGACCGCGTCGGCTCCACCGACCCCGGCCGCGAAGCAGGCGACCGTGGTCCGCAACATGTTCACCCACGGGTCCCGCCTGGTCATCATGACCGACGAGGTGACCGCGTGCTGCCGCATCCCGCGGGCCTGCGGCGAGACCCCGGCGACCTCGGCGACCCGGTCCCACAGGCGGCGCGCCGCGCGCAGCGTGGCGATGGTGGTGAACTGGTCGGCGGTCGCGGCGAACCGGAACTCCAGCTGGGCGGCGGCCTCGTCCACGGTCAGGCCCCGTTCCCCGTCCGCCGGGTCGGTGAGCGCGCGCAGGTAGGCCACCCCCGCCGCCAGCGCGCAGCCCAGCTCCTCCACCGCAGTGGCGCCGGCGTCGTGCACCACCGTGGCGTCGACGACGACCGCCCGCAGGTCACCGTGCGCCGCCGCCCGGCGGGCCGGCTCGACCAGCCCGCCGAGGTCCTGCTCCTGCCCGGATGCCGCGTGCACGCCCAGCGGGTCCAGGCCCAGGCAGCCGCCGGGGGCGAGATCGGTGCGGCCCTCGACCAGCGCCAGGAACGCCTCCGCCGCCTCGGGCCCGCCCTGCAGGGTGACCGGGGCCAGGTCGAGCAGCACGTCGGTCAGCACCTCGCCCACCGCCTCGACCGGGATCGCGCCCGGCCCGGCGACCAGCCACAGCGAGGTGACCCCGTGCTCCAGGTCGGCCGCGATCGCCTCCCGGGTCCTCGCCACGTCGGGGTCGGCGTGCCGCTGGCGGACGTCCCAGCCGGCCGGGATGCCGCCGGCAGCGGCCTGCCCGTCGGCGGCCGAGGGCGCGGGACGGACGACCCGGCTGCCCCGCACGAACGGGGACGAGCCGGGCACCCCGGCCGGGGGCAACCCGGCCACGTCGGCCGCGGTGTAGAGCGGAGCGACGTCGACCCCGGTGGCCACGGTGCGCCGCAGCGCGTCCTCCACCGGGTCGGGCAGCTGCTCGCGTCCGGCCTTGCGGAGCACCCCGGCGACCAGGTCGCGCCACTGCTCCCGGGTGACCGGCGGGAAGTCCGCGGCCAGCGAGAGCTGGGACGGCGGCGCAGGATCGGCGGGCACCGCGGCTTCGTCCATCGGGGACTCAGCTGCGGCGTCGGTCTCGGACTGGTGGCTCATCGTCGGGTCACCGGCTCTCGTGGACGGGCGTGCCAGCTTTCTACCGCAGGGGTCAGGCAGGACCGGTGCGGGACGGCGCGGGAGCACCCGCCGACGCCGCGCTGGGGGCCGCCGGGGGCGCCGCGTCGGCGGCCAGCGCGTGCAGCGCGGTGCGGGCCAGCACCCGGACGCCCACCCCGATGGCCCGCTCGTCGACGTCGAAGGTGCCCTGGTGGAGATCCCGCGCAGGTCCACCGAGGTCATCGCCGTGCGTGCCCAGCCGGGCCAGCGCGATCGGCAGCACCTCGGCGAACCAGCCGAAGTCCTCCCCACCCATGCTCTGCGGGGAGAGCACCACGCCGTCGGCGCCGAGCGTCTCCAGCGCCGCGGAGCGCAGCAAGGCCACCCCGCGGGGGTCGTTGATCACCGGCGGCACGCCCCGCACGTAGTCCACCTCGACGGTGGCCCCCGACGTCCGGCCGACCTGCTCGATGAGCCCGCGGACCAGCTTCTCGGCGGCGTCCCACACGGTGCGGTCCAGCACCCGGACGGTGCCGCGCAGCTGGCCGGTCTGCGGGATCGCGTTGGCGGCGACCCCGGCACCGACCGCACCCCAGACCAGCGACATGCCGGCCCGCGGGTCGACCTGCCGGGACAGCAGGCCCGGCACCTCGGTGATCACCCGGCCCAGCGCGTGCACCAGGTCCACGGTCAGCTGGGGCCGCGCGGTGTGCCCACCGGGGCCGGTCAGCGTGACGTCGAGCCGGTCGCAGGCGGCGGTGATCGACCCGGTGCGCAGACCGACCCGGCCCACCGGCACCGAGGGGTCGCAGTGCAGCGCGAACGCCCGACTCGCGCCCTCCAGCACACCGGCTGCGACCACCTCCCGGCCACCACCGGGGACCAGTTCCTCGGCCGGCTGGAAGACGCAGCGGACGGTGCCCCGCAACGCGGGCAGCTCGGCGAGGGCCTGGGCGACGCCCAGCAGCACCGTGGTGTGCACGTCGTGCCCGCAGGCGTGGCAGAGGCCTTCGCGGGTCGAGGCGTAGGGCACGTCCTTGACGTCGGACAGCGGGAGGGCGTCGATGTCGGCCCGCAGCACGACGACCGGCCCCCCACCGGTCCCCACGTCGCAGACCAGGCCGGTCCCGCTGGGCAGCCGGCGGGGGGTCAGCCCGATCTGCCGCAACCGGCGCTCCAGGAACGCCGTCGTCTCGTGCTCGGCGAAACCCAGCTCCGGGTGCGCGTGCAGGTGACGCCGCACGGCGACCAGCTCGTCGTGGTGCGCCCGAACCCAGGCGTCCACCCGATCGGGGTCGCTCACCCGCCGGTGCTCCCGGGTGTCACCGTCGGCAGCCCGTCCCGCATCTCGGCCAGCAGGCTGTCGACCACCGGTTCCAACCGCCCGTCGTGCGCCGCGGCCACCGCCCGCTGCCGCTGGTAGGAGGCCCCCACCTCCAGCACCCGCAGCACGTCGGCGAGCTCCTCGGTGCAGTCCAACCGCCGTGCGGTGGGCGCCAGCTGGTCGACCAGGTCGCGCAACGCGTCGCGGACCGGCTGCACGGTGCCCCGGTCGTCGACGATGATCTCGGCGTCCAGGCCGTAGCGAGCGGCCCGCCACTTGTTCTCCCGCAGGACCCAGCCGGCCGGTGTCGGCAGGGTGTACCCGCGGTCGATCTCCCGGTCGAACTGCTCCACCAGGCACTGCGCCATCGCGGCGACCGCACCGATCTCGTCCAGGGTGGGCAACCCGTCGCAGATCCGCAGCTCCACCGTGCCGAACTCCGGGTGCGGGCGGATGTCCCACCACACCTCGCGGACGCTCTCGATCGCCTTGGTGGAGATCAGCGTCTCCATGTAGCCCTCGAAGCCGTCCCAGCCGGACAGCTGGTAGGGCAGCCCCGCGGTCGGCATGCCCTCGAAGACCTTCGAGCGAGCGCTGGCCAGGCCGGTGTCGGCACCCACCCAGTACGGCGAGGACGCCGACAGGGCCAGGAAGTGCGGGATGTACTGGGACAGCGCGTTGACCATGGGGATGGCCTTCTCCGGCGACCGGACGCCGACGTGCACGTGCACACCGAAGATCTGCAGCCGGCGCGCCAGCCACTGCATCTTCTCCACCAGCTGCTCGTAGCGGTCCTTGGGCGAGATCGCCTGCGTCTGCCAGTCCGTGATCGGGTGGGTGCCGGCGCACAGCACGCCCAGGCCGCGCCGGTCGGCCGCCTCGACGACCTCGGCCAGCGTGCCGGCCAGGTCGGCCTTGGCCTCGGCGACGGTGCTGCAGATGCCGGTGATGATCTCGATGGTCGACTGCAGCAGCTCGTGCTTGGCCTTGGGGTGCTCGTCGGCGTCGGCGGGCTTGAGCTCGGCCAGGATCTCGGTGGCCCCGGAGGTCAGCTGCCGGGTCTCCCGGTCGACCAGCTGCAGCTCCCACTCGACCCCCAGGCTGGAGCGCTCGGAGGAGGTGAAGGGGATCTGCACGCAGAGAGTCTAGGGACGATCGTGATCGTCCGCCGTCCCACCGGCTCGCCGGGGCTCGGCTAGCGTGCCGCCCGTGAGCCAGATGCCTGACCCGACCTCCCCGCGCGGCACCTCCTCGCCCGACCCCACCGCGCTGGCCGCCCGCGCCGCCGAGGACCTCGCCGCGGCCCTGGGCGGGCCGCACGACGTGGCCGTGGTGATGGGCTCTGGCTGGGCTCCGGCCGCCGACGCCTTCGGCCCGGCCGAGGCCAGCGTGGCCATCGGCGAGCTGCCGGGGTTCGCCGCGCCCACGGTCACCGGGCACGGCGGGGAGATCCGTTCGGTCCGGGTCGGGGACACCCGGGTGCTGCTGTTCCTGGGCCGGACCCACCTCTACGAGGGCCGCGGCGTCGACCCGGTCGTGCACGGGGTCCGGACGGCGGCCGCCGCCGGCGTGCGCACCGTGCTGCTCACCAACGCCGCCGGGGGCCTGGACCCCGAGCACGCCGTGGGGCAGGCCGTGCTGATCAGCGACCACCTCAACCTGACCGCCCGCTCCCCGCTGGTCGGCGCCACCTTCGTCGACCTCACCGACCTGTACGCCGCCCGGCTGCGGGCGCTGGCCCGGGAGATCGACCCGTCCCTGGTCGAGGGGGTCTACGCGGCCCTGCCCGGGCCGCACTTCGAGACCCCGGCCGAGATCCGGATGCTGCGCACGATGGGCGCGGACCTGGTGGGCATGTCCACCGCGCTGGAGGCGATTGCGGCCCGGGCGGCCGGGGTGGAGGTGCTGGGGCTGTCCATGGTGACCAACGCGGCGGCGGGTGTCACCGGCCAGGCACTGGACCACGTGGAGGTGCTCGAGGCCGGGCAGGCCGCGGCGGGCCGGCTGGGGGCCTTCCTGGTGGAGCTGATCGGCCGGTTGCCGTGAGCGGCCCGGTCCTGGTCACCGGCGCGGCCGGGTACCTGGGCACGCTGCTGCGCGGCGGGTTGCCCGAGCGCGGGCACGCGCTGCGCTGCCTGGACCTGGTGCCGGTGACCGACACCCGCCCGGGCGAGGAGCACCTGGTGGCCGATGCCACCGACCTGACCGGGGTCACCGACGCCGCGCAGGGCGCCGGTGCCATCGTCCACCTGGCGGGCATCGCCACCGAGTCCTCCTGGGCGGCGATCAGCCACTCGCACATCCAGAGCACCTACGTCGTGCTGGAGGCCGCCCGGCTGGCCGGGGTGGACCGGGTGGTGCTGGCCAGCAGCAACCACGCCACCGGGATGAGCCCCCGGGTGGCCGGCGCGCAGACCGACGCCCAGCCCCGCCCGGACACCTACTACGGCGTGGCCAAGGTGACGATGGAGGCGCTGGGCTCGCTCTACGTCGACCGCTACGGCCTGGACGTGGTGTGCCTGCGGATCGGGTCGGCGCTGCCCGAACCGCGGACCCCGCGGCACCTGTCCACCTGGTTGTCCCCCGAGGACACCGTCGACCTGGTGGACGCGGCGCTGACCGCCCCCAGCCCGGGTTTCGCCGTGGTCTGGGGCGTGTCGGCCAACACCCGGAACTGGTGGGACCTGAGCTCCGCGCGGGCCCTGGGGTACACCCCGGCCGACGACGCCGAGGTCTACGCCGAGGCCATCGTCGGCGCGCTCGGCGAGCCGGCCCCGGGCACCGTGGAGTACGACCGGGTGGGCGGTGAGTACGCCGGGCCGGACTTCGGCGTGGACGCGGTGGCGGCCCGGGCCGAGCACCGCGGCCGGTCGTGACCGGTCAGCCGCTGGACCGGGCCGCGGTCGAGCGCTGGATCGCCGACGACCCGCACCCCGGTGACCGGGCCGAGCTGCGGGAGCTGCTCGACGCCGGCCGGGACACCGAGCTGGCCGAGCGGTTCGCCGGCCCGCTGACCTTCGGCACCGCCGGTCTGCGTGGCCCGCTGCGGGCCGGGCCGGCCGGGATGAACGCTGCCGTGGTGGCCCGGGCCGCGGCCGGGCTGGGGGCGCATCTGAGGGCCAGCGGGCACGCCGGCGGCGGGATCGTGATCGGTTACGACGCCCGGCACCGCTCCGACGAGTTCGCCCGGGTCAGCGCCGAGGTGCTCGACGGCGCCGGGTTCGCCGTCCAGGTGCTGCCCCGTCC
This sequence comes from uncultured Actinomycetota bacterium, assembly GCA_963759905.1. Classification (GTDB taxonomy): domain Bacteria; phylum Actinomycetota; class Actinomycetes; order Mycobacteriales; family Geodermatophilaceae; genus Klenkia. The sequence continues at coordinate 362,602 of CAVXBD010000003.1, read as the reverse complement.
GCTGCCCACCCCGGTGCTGGCCTTCGCCGTCCGGCACCTGGGCGCCGTGGCCGGGGTGATGGTCACCGCCAGCCACAACCCGCCCCGGGACAACGGCTACAAGGTCTACCTGGACGACGGCGCCCAGCTGGTGCCGCCGGCCGACCGGCTGATCGAGGCGGCGATCTCGGCGGTGACCTCGGTGCGCGACCTGCCCCGCGGCGAGGACTGGCTCACCCTGGACGACGACATCGAGGCCGACTACGTGGCCGCCGTCGTCCGCGCCCTGGATCCCGCCCGGGTCGACGCCGGGGCCCGCCGGCAGCTGGTCGTCGCCTACACCGCCATGCACGGTGTGGGCGCGGCGACCACCCGGGCGGTCTTCGCCGCGGCCGGGTTCGCCGAGCTGCACGCGGTGGGTGAGCAGGAGCACCCCGACCCGCAGTTCCCGACCGTCACCTTCCCGAACCCGGAGGAGCCCGGCGCGGTCGACCTGCTCGTCGCGCTGGCCGACCGGGTCGGCGCCGACCTGGCCATCGCCGAGGATCCCGACGCCGACCGCTGCTCGGTGGTCTGCGCCGGCCGCCAGCTGACCGGTGACGAGGTCGGTGTGCTGCTGGCCGACTGGCTGCTCCGTCGCGGGGTGACCGGCACGTACGCGGCCTCGCTGGTCAGCGGCTCGCTGCTGCACCGGCTGGCGGCCGGGCACGGTCAGCCCTCGGCCAGCACGCCGACCGGCTTCAAGTGGATCATCCGGGCCGGCGCGCCGGACGCGCCGCTGGTCTTCGGCTACGAGGAGGCCCTGGGGTACGCGGTGAGCCCGCAGGTCGCGCGGGACAAGGACGGGATCTCCGCCGCCCTCGCCGTCGCGCTGCTGGCCGCCGAGCTGTCCGTCGACGGCCGCACGCTGACCGATCGGCTGGACGAGCTGGCCGTCGAGCACGGGCTGTACGCCACCGCGCAGCTCGCGGTCCGGGTGGAGGACCTCACCGTGATCGACGACGCGATGGCCCGGCTCCGGTCGCGGTCCCCGGCGTCGCTGCTGGGCCGGGCGGTCACCGCCGCCGACCTGCTGGCCGAGGAGCCGGCCGTGGACGCGGTCCGGCTCACCGGCCAGGGCGTCCGGGTGGTGGTCCGGCCCAGCGGCACCGAGCCCAAGCTGAAGGCCTACCTGGAGGTCGTGGTCGCGGTGCCCGACGCCGGGGAGCTGGCGGGCGCCCGCCGCCGCGCCGAGGGTGAGCTGGACCGGCTGCGGGCCGAGATGTCGGCCGCGCTGGGGCTCTGAGCCGAGCCGGCTCCCGGGGTCAGCGCCAGTCGGCGGGTGGGTAGTCCGGCGCGCGGTCCTGCGGGCCCGGCTGCCACGGACCCTGCTGCCAAGAACCCGGCTGCCCAGAACCCGGCTGCCCAGGCCCCTGCTGCCACCCCTGTTGCGGACCCGGCGGCGGCGCCGCCCAGACTCCCCGGGCACGCCGGCGTCGGCCGGCGGCGGGCCGTACCGGTTGGGTCCCGGCTGGCCGGGCACCAGCCCGCAGATCGCCAGCAGCAGCAACTGGCCGAACACCGGCAGCAGGTTCAGCAGCAGCCACCAGGCCGACCGGCCCTGGTCGTGCAGCCGGGTGACCTGCGAGGCGACCGACGGGATCACGGTCAGCAGCAGTGCTCCGGTCACGAACGGCCCGTACTCGATGGCGCCCGTGACCTGCGCCTGGGTGGCGGCGGCATCCAGCGAGGTGTAGCCGAAGGACACGTCGGCGGCCAGCGCCAGCGCGTTCAGCACGGCGAACGGCAGCACGTAGTGCAGCCAGAAGACCCGGCGGGTGATCCGGCCACGCCGTACGTACCAGGCCCAGAAGTCCACGGTCCCCACCTCAACGATCTCGTCGGCCAGCAGGCTCGACGGTAGCCCGACCGGCCGGGCCCGCGGGGGAGGTCAGCCCACGGTCTGCCGGCTGCCCCGTTCGATCGCCTGCTCGGCGGCGGCCAGCACCCGCACCTGGTCCCGGCCGAACGCCGCGTCGCAGGGGTGCGCTCCCCCGGTCAACGCCGCCGCCATCAGCTCCTCGACGGCCACCGAGTGCGCCGCCACGGCGGTCTCGTCGCCCTCGGGCAGCAGCACCAGCCGTCCGGCGTCCCCGTGCAGCCAGATGTCCGTACCGGCCGAGAGCGGCGCGGCCGTCGCCGAGACCACCACCGTGCTGGTGGCGCCACCCGCGTGCTCGAGGAGCACGCTGACCGTGCCGTCCGCGGCCCGGGTGCCCTGGGCGGCGGTCACCGCGCCCAGCGTGGGGGTCAGCAGGGACAGCGCGTGCGGGCCCAGGTCCCACAGCGGGGCACCGGGCTCGGCCCGCCACACCGATTCCCGGAACGGGCTGTCGGCGGCGAAGGTGTCGGCCAGCCAGGTCACCGCGCCACCGGCCAGCTCCGACCGCGACGCCTGGGCCAGCCAGGTCGCCGTGGACTGCCGGAACCGGTAGGTCACGAACACCACCGAGGCCACCCCGGCCGCAGCCACTGCCTCGGCCACCCGGTCAGCCTCGGCGGGGTCGCGGGCCAGCGGTTTCTCCAGCAGCAGGTGCTTGCCCAGCGCCGCGGCCCGGGCGGCGAGCGGGGCCTGCACGTCCGGCGGCAGCGAGATCGACACCGCGTCCACGTCGGCCAGCAGGGCGTCCAGGTCGTCGGTGCCGGGCACGTCGAACTCCGCCCCGGCCGCCTGCGCCTTGGCGGCGTCCCGGCCCCAGACCCCGACCAGTTCGGCGGTGGGGTGCGCGTGCAGCGAGGCGGCGTGCACCGTGCGGGCCCAGAACCCGCTGCCCAGGACGGCGAAGCGCATGGTCAGACCGCGCCGAACTGGCGGTCCCCGGCATCGCCGAGCCCCGGGACGATGTAGGCGTCGCTGTTCAGCTCGTCGTCCACGCTGGCGGTGAACACCCGCAGCGGCAGCCCGCTCTCCTCCAGCCGGCGCAACCCCTCGGGGGCGGCCAGCGCGCACAGCACGGTGATCGACGTCGTGCCGCGCGCGGTGAGCAGCGTGCAGCAGTGCACCAGCGAGCCGCCGGTGGCCAGCATCGGGTCCAGCACGAAGACCTCGCGGTCCACCAGGGTCTCCGGCAGCGAGGCCATGTAGGCCTCGGGCTGGAAGGTGGTCTCGTTGCGGGCCAGCCCGACGAAGCCCATCTGGGACTCCGGCAGCATCCCGTGCGCGGTGTCGGCCATGCCCAGCCCGGCCCGCAGCACCGGCACGATCAGCGGCGGCGCGGCCAGCCGGTACCCGGTCGTCGTCGTCACCGGGGTGGTGATCTGCTCACCGACGACCGTCAGCTCCCGGGTGGCCTCGTAGACCAGCATCTGGGTCAGCTCCCGCAGCGCGGCACGGAAGGCGGCGTTGTCGGTCCGCTCGTCGCGCATCCGCGACAGACGGGCCCGGGCCAGCGGATGGTCGACGACGGTGAGCTGCACGCGGTCACGCTAGCGGCACCGTCCCCGACCGGGGCCACGGCTCACCCCGCCGCCCGCCCGCCCCACCCGGCCGGGGCACGGGGGAGGATGGCCGGCATGACGCACGCGCTCGCCCCCACCGCGCCCGGCAGCAGCGCTGCGCCCGGCGCCACCCGGACGACCCCCGAGCCGTTCGCCGACGTCACCTCCTCGAATGCCGCCTTCCGGGCCTTCCTGCACGGGCTGCCCGGCGTCGACCAGGTCGGTGCCGAGGCGCGGGCCGCCCAGCTCGGCACCCGGTCGATCAAGACCACGTCGAAGGCGTGGGCCATCGACACCGCCATCTCGATGGTCGACCTGACCACGCTGGAGGGCGCCGACACCCCCGGCAAGGTGCGTTCGCTGGCCGCCAAGGCACGCCGCCCCGACGCCGGTGACCCCGGCTGCCCGGCCGTGGCCGCGGTCTGCGTCTACGGCGACCTGGCCGGGGTGGCCAGCCAGGCCCTGGCCGGCAGCGGCATCCACACCGCGGCGGTGGCCACCGCCTTCCCCTCCGGGCGGGCCAGCCGGGCGGTCAAGCTGGCCGACGTGCGCGACGCCGTGGGCAACGGGGCCGACGAGATCGACATGGTCATCGACCGGGGTGCGTTCCTGACCGGCCGCTACCTGGACGTCTACGAGGAAATCGTCGCGGTCAAGCAGGCCTGCGGCGGCGCGCACCTCAAGGTCATCCTGGAGACCGGGGAGCTGCGCACCTACGACGCCGTCCGCCGGGCGTCCTGGCTGGCGATGCTGGCCGGCGGCGACTTCATCAAGACCTCCACCGGCAAGATCTCCCCGGCCGCGACCCTGCCGGTCTGCCTGGTGATGCTGCAGGCGGTGCGCGACTTCCGGGCCGCGACCGGGATCCAGGTCGGCGTGAAGCCGGCCGGCGGGATCCGGACCACCAAGGACGCGATGAGGCACCTGGTGATGATCAACGAGGTGGCCGGGCCGGACTGGCTGTCGCCGGAGTGGTTCCGGTTCGGCGCCTCCAGCCTGCTCAACGACCTGCTCCTGCAACGCCAGAAGCTCCGCACCGGCCACTACTCCGGCCCCGACCACGTGAGCGCCGACTGATGACCAGCCCGTTCTCCTACGCCCCGGCGCCGGAATCCCGCTCGATCGTCGACATCCGGCCCAGCTACGGCCTGTTCGTCGACGGCGACTTCACCGATGGTCAGGGCACTCCCCTGACGACCGTGAACCCGGCCACCGAGGAGGTGCTCAGCGAGATCGCGGTGGGCACCGACGCCGACGTCGACCGCGCGGTGCGCGCCGCCCGGCGGGCCTTCACCCGGGTCTGGGGCCCCATGCGCCCGGCCGACCGCGGCAAGTACCTGTTCCGGATCGCCCGGCTGCTGCAGGAGCGGGCGCGGGAGTTCGCCGTGCTGGAATCCCTGGACAACGGCAAGCCGATCAGCGAGTCCCGCGACGTGGACGTCCCGCTGGCCGCGGCACACTTCTTCTACCACGCCGGCTGGGCCGACAAGCTCGACCACGTGGGCCTGGGGTCCGCCCCGCGGCCGCACGGGGTGGCCGGTCAGGTCATCCCGTGGAACTTCCCGCTGATGATGCTGGCCTGGAAGGTCGCCCCGGCGCTGGCGGCCGGCAACACCGTCGTCCTCAAGCCGGCCGAGACCACCCCGCTGACCGCCCTGCTGTTCGCCGAGGTCTGCCAGCAGGCCGACCTGCCACCGGGCGTGGTCAACATCCTCACCGGCGCCGGGGACACCGGGCGCGCGGTGGTCGAGCACCCCGACGTGGACAAGGTGGCCTTCACCGGGTCCACGGAGGTCGGCAAGCAGATCGCCCGCTCGGTGGCCGGTACCGCCAAGGCACTCACCCTGGAGCTCGGTGGGAAGGCCGCCAACATCGTCTTCGACGACGCGCCGATCGACCAGGCCGTCGAGGGCATCGTGCGGGGGATCTTCTTCAACCAGGGCCATGTCTGCTGCGCCGGCTCCCGGTTGCTGGTGCAGGAGTCGGTGCAGGAGGAGGTGCTGGCCGCGCTGCAGCGCCGGATGGGCACCTTGCGGGTGGGAGACCCGCTGGACAAGAACACCGACATCGGGGCCATCAACAGCCGGCCCCAGCTGGAGACGATCCGCGAGCTGGTGGCCATCGGCGAGGCCGAGGGGGCGCACCCGTGGCAGCCCGACGGCGACCTGCCCACCCGCGGCTTCTGGCACAAGCCCACCGTGTTCACCGACGTGTCCCCGGCCCACCGGATCGCCCGCGACGAGGTGTTCGGACCGGTGCTGTCGGTGCTGACCTTCCGCACCCCCGACGAGGCCGTCACCAAGGCCAACAACTCGACCTACGGGCTGTCCGCCGGTATCTGGACCGAGAAGGGCTCCCGGATCCTGGCGATCGCCGCCCAGCTGCGCGCCGGTGTCGTGTGGGCCAACACGTTCAACCAGTTCGACCCGACGTCGCCCTTCGGCGGCTACAAGCAGTCCGGCTACGGGCGCGAGGGTGGCCGGCTGGGCCTGCGCGCGTACCTGAAGGAGTCCTGATGAGCGACCGGCTGACGGTGCGCAAGACCTACAAGCTCTACCTGGGCGGTGCGTTCCCCCGCTCGGAGTCCGGGCGCACCTACGAGGTCACCGACGCCCGGGGCAGGTTCCTGGCCAACGCTGCCTGGGCCTCCCGCAAGGACGCCCGGGACGCCGTCGTCGCGGCCCGGGGGGCGTTCGCCGGCTGGTCCGGGGCCACCGCCTACAACCGCGGTCAGGTGCTGTACCGGGTCGCCGAGGTGATGGAGGGGCGGGCGGCCCAGTTCGCCGAGGAGGTGGCCGCCGGCGAGGGGCTCTCGGCCGCCCGCGCCCGGGCTGCCGTGGACGCCGCGATCGACCGCTGGGTCTGGTACGCCGGATGGACCGACAAGCTCGCCGCCGTGCTGGGCGGCACCAATCCGGTCGCCGGGCCCTACTTCGACTTCTCGCTGCCCGAACCGACCGGTGTGGTGGCGGTGCTGGCCCCGCAGCGCTCCTCGCTGCTGGGACTGGTCAGCGTCCTGGCCCCGGTGCTGGCCACCGGTTGCACCGCCGTGGTCGTCAGCTCCACGGAGCGACCGCTGCCGGCCATCACGCTGGGTGAGGTGCTGGCCACCTCGGACCTGAAGGGCGGGGTGGTCAACCTGCTCACCGGGGACGCCGCGGAGATCGGTCCGTGGCTGGCCGAGCACGACGACGTCGACGGGCTGGACCTCTGCGGCGCCGGGGACACCGCGGTGGAGCTGGAGCGCTCGGCCGCCGGATCGCTGAAGCGGGTGCTGCGCACCACCGCCGAGGAACCGGACTGGGCCACCGATCCCGGGCTGTCCCGGATGACCCCGTTCCTGGAGACCAAGACGGTCTGGCACCCGATCGGGGTCTAGCGGACCCGTCCGGTCGGGGCGGCGATCCGGCCGGGCGGGCCCGGCTGGCCCACCCGCTCCACCGGCCCGCGCCGGACACGGCAGGATGGGCCCGTGGCCAGGCCCAGCATCGTCCCGATCGCCCTCATCCTCGACGACCGCACCGGCTACACGCTGTGGGCCCCGCCGTGGGAGGAGGACGGCGAGGAGTGGCAGGCGTTCCTCGGCGGCACCGACGAGGACACCTCCGTGGTGCACCTGTTCCCCTCCCCCGCGGCGCTGGCCGCCTTCTGCCGCAGCAACACCGACCACGACCTGGCCGACCACCCGGTCTGGCCGATCGTCGCCGGGCTCGGCGCGGCCGACCTCACCCCCGACGAGGACCACCGCTACGACCTCGACGGCGTGTACGACGTGGTGGCCGAGGACCCCGATCGCTGGGCGGTGGAGGAGCTGGCCGCGACCTTCGAGATCGTCGGTCGGCTGGCCGAGGTCTGCGACACCACCGACGAGGACGAGGACGACGACGAGGACGACGACGAGGACGACGACGACTTCGAGTCCGTCGCCGAGCTGATGGTCAAGCCCGAGGTGGCCATGCTGGCCCTCGGTGTCGAGGCCTTCGTCGGCCGAGCCGGCGAGGAGGCCTGGAGCCGGCTCGGCGGCGCGGTCGACGAGCTGTGGGAGGACGTCGTCGAGGAGATCGACGAGCACCTGGACTGGACCGGTGCCGGCACCGTGTCGGTCGAGGACTACCCGTCGGCGGCCGAGGAGGCCGTGGCCCGCGCCGCCGACCCGGACGAGGACGAGGACGACGAGGACGAGGACGAGGGCGACGACGACGACGAGCCGTCCACCGACGTCGCCGGTGCGGATCGGGACGGTGCTACGGCCACCCCCGCGCGGGCGACGGATCGGCAGCCGGCCGGGTCCACCGCCGTGCCGGCCGCCGCTGCAGCGCCGACCAGCACCATCCGCGGTGGCAGCAGGCTGACGGCCAGCCCGGCAGCCGTGGCCGCCGCCCAGGAGTTCTGGGAGGCCGTCGGCATCCTGCCGGTGGAGATCGTCATCCCCGAGGGTGCCGGACTCACCCTGCGCTGCTACGTGGAGGACCGGGCCCGCTTCCTGGGCCGGGACGGTGAGGTGTTCCTGTTCGAGACCCCGGCGAAGCTGGCTGCGTTCCTGGCCGGGGACGAGACGCACGACCTGTCCCAGATCGCGTCCTGGCCGGAGGTCGCCGACACCGACACCCTGCCGCTGCCCGCAGACCAGGACCGCTACGACCTGACCGGCCTCACCGAGGTGCTGGCCGAGGTGGCCGACGGTGCCGCCGGGTTGGTGGACCACAGCGTGTTCGCCCAGCCGGTCGAGGGCGTCCGGGACCTGGCCGAGTACGCCGACCTGGACCGCGTCGAGCGGCTGCTGGCCCCGGCGACCCCGCTGGGGCAGGCCGTGGCGCGCGGCGAGCGGGACCCGCGGGCGGCACTGCGCGCCGAGGACGCCGGAGCGCTCGTGGACCCCTGGGACGAGCTGGTCCGCGCCGTCAGCACCGCCCTCGTCTTCCGCGACTGAGGAAGACCCGGCTGCCCCACGACACGCTTCGCGTCGCGGGACCCTGCAGCCGGGCCCGGGCACGCACGACGACGGCCGGCCCCCTCCGGAGAGGGGACCGGCCGTCAGCCGTGCATCAGCTCAGTACGAGCGCGCCGGGCGCGCGGGGCGCCCACCGGCGCCGCCCTGCGGGCGGGAGCCCCCCGGGCGGCGGTCGCCGCCGTAGGCGGGCCGGTCCGAGCGGACCGGACGGTCACCGTAGGAAGGTCGGTCACCGGCCGGGCGGACCGGACGGTCACCGTAGGCCGGTCGGTCACCGGCCGGGCGGGCCGGCCGGTCGCCGAAGGAGCGGGCCGGGCGGTCGCCCTCGCGGCGGGGACGACGGTCGCCGCCACCCTCGCGACGCGGCCGGCCGCTGGCCGACCCACCCCGGGAGGACCGGACCGGGCGCTCGATCGGCTCCACGTGCACCCCCGCGGCCACCAGCTCGGCGATCGGCGCGTCACCCGGACGGATCCGGGACACGTCGGTGTTCACCGCGGCCTGGCGGAACCGGCGCTTGGCCTGACCGACCTGGTCGGGCAGCAGCAGGGAGACCACGACACCCGCGGCCCCGGCCCGGGCGGTGCGCCCGGAGCGGTGCAGGTAGGTCTTGTGGTCTGCCGGCGGGTCGTAGTGCAGCACCAGCGAGACGTCGTCGACGTGGATGCCGCGGGCCGCGACGTCGGTGGCCACCAGCACCGGGGAGCGGGCGTCGGTGAACGCCTCCAGGGCGCGGCGCCGGGCCGACTGCGGGAGCCCGCCGTGGATCGGCTCGGCCTTGATGCCGACCTGCTGCAGGTTGTCGGCCAGCCGGTCGGCGCCGTGCTGGGTGCGCACGAAGATGATCGTGCGGCCCGGGCGGGCGGCCAGCTGCTCGGTGACCTTGAGCCGGTCGGGGAAGGACACGCTGTAGGCGCGGTGCTCGGCCGGGGGTGCCGAGTCGGCGGCGCTGACCACCGAGTGCCGGGCCGGGTCCTTGAGGTAGCGACGGACCAGGGTGTCCACCTCGCCGTCCAGGGTGGCCGAGAACAGCAGCCGCTGACCGTCCGGGCGGGTCTGGTCGAGCAGCTCCTTGACCACGGGCAGGAAGCCCAGGTCGGACATGAAGTCCGCCTCGTCGATGATCGCGATCTCGACGTCGGTCAGGGTGCACTCGCCCTGGTTGATCAGGTCCTGCAACCGGCCCGGGGTGGCGATGACCACGTCCACACCGCGTCGCAGCTGCTGGATCTGGCGGTACATCGAGGCACCGCCGTAGACGGCGGCGAACTGCACGCCGTTGGACTGGCCCAGGGGGGACAGGTTGTCGTACACCTGCTGGGCGAGCTCGCGGGTGGGCACCAGGATCAGCCCGCGCGGGGCGCGGCGGCCGTGCTGGACGTCCTGGCCGAGCCGGTGCAGCAGGGGCAGGCCGAAGGCCAGGGTCTTGCCCGAGCCGGTGGCGGCCTTGCCCAGCACGTCGCGGCCGGCCATGGCGTCGGGCAGTGCCGAGGTCTGGATGGCGAACGGGTGCCGGATCCCCTTGCGCTCCAGGGCGCTGACCAGCTGCTGCTGGAGGCCGAGCTCGGCGAAGGAGGGGCCGGTGGGCTCCGGGGCCGTCTCGACCGCGGGGGTCTCGACGGTGGCCTCGGCAGCCTCGCTGCTGGAGATGGTGGTGCTGGTGTCGACAGAGTCGAACGAGACAGAGTCGTTCAAGGACAAGCGGGAACTCCGATGCAGATCGGGGCGCGTCCCGTGGGTGGTGCAGGGCTGCCGGGGTGACCGGGTGCCTTCACTGGTGATCGCGTGCGTCGACTGTGACGCTGGATCTGCACGGATGCGCTCTTCCCCGGACAGGACCGTCCGGGAGGATGGCCGGCACGCGCCGGCCTGCTCAGGTTAGCAGCGATCACGTCCGGCGCATTCCCACGGGCGGGTGGGGGCCGTCACGCCCGGAGCGCGGTGAAGGACTCCCGGACCTCGGTCAGCAACCGTGCGCGGTCCTCGGCGGGCAGGAACGCCGCCTGCGCGGCCCGCTCGGTCACCGCCTGCACGTCGTCCCAGCCCCACCCGTGGGCCGCCACCACGGCGGCCAGCTCGCTGGTGGCCGATACCCCGCTCATCAACCGGTTGTCGGTGTTCACCGTGACGGCGAACCCCAGCCGGTGCAGCCGCCCGATTGGATGGCGGGCCAGCGAGGAGTAGGCCCCGGTCTGCACGTTGGACGAGGGAGCCACCTCCAGCGGCACCTGCTCGTCCAGCACCCGTCGGGCCAGTGGCCCCAGGTCCTCCGGGCCGGTGGCGGTCGCAGGCACCTCGTCGGCGATCCGCACCCCGTGCCCGAGCCGCTCGGCCCGGGCGCCGTCCAGTGCGACCCGGATGGACTCGATGCCGTCGGCCTCCCCCGCGTGCACCGTGCGGTGCGCCCCCGCGGCGTCCAGCCGGGCGATGGCACCGGGGTGCCGGTCGGCCGGGAAGCCGATCTCGGGGCCGGCCAGGTCGAACCCGACCACCCCGGCGTCGGCGTAGCGGACCACCAGCTCGGCGACGGTGTCCCAGCGGTCGGCCTGGCGCATCGCGCACAGCAGCGCCCCCACCCGGATCGGGGTCGCGGCGTCCCGGGCCCCGGCGGCGAACCCGTCGACCATCGCCTCCACCACGGCCTCGATCGGCATCGCCGGGGTGGACAGCTCCGGGGCGTAGCGGACCTCGGCGTACACCACGCCGTCGGCCGCCAGGTCCAGCGCGCACTCCCGGGCCACCCGGTGCACCGCCTCGGGCGTCTGCATGACCGCCACGGTGTGCGCGAACGTCTCCAGGTACTGCACCAGCGAACCGGAGTCCGCGGCCCGCCGGAACCAGGCGCCCAGCGCCCCGGCGTCCGAGGCCGGCAGCGCGGTGTACCCGGCGGCATCGGCCAGCTCCAGCACCGTCTGCGGCCGCAGACCGCCGTCCAGGTGGTCGTGCAGCAACACCTTCGGGACGCGACCGAGCAGGTCCGGGGTCAGCGCGGCGGGCATCCCCAGCACGCTACAGGGGACTTTTTCGGGCTCAAGTCCCGGGCTTTTTCGGGCTCAAGTCGGCTCGGGCTCAGTCCCGGGCTTTTTCGGGCTCAAGTCCTGGGCCTGTCGGTCAGCCGTCGGCGCGGTCGCGCCAGCGGAAGGTCAGCACGCACAGGCCCAGGCCCACCACGACCCAGGCCAGCAGCACCAGCGCCACCCGGCCCAGCTCCCAGGAGCCGGCCGGTTCGGAGAGCGCCAGCGCGTCGGGCAGGAACACCGAGCGCAGCCCCTGGGCCATCCATTTCAGCGGGAACAGCGCGGCGACGGTCTGCATCCAGGTGGGGATCTGGTCGAACCGGAAGAACACCCCGGAGATGAACTGCAGCACCAGCGCCACGGGGGTGACCGTGGCCGAGGCCGAGCGGCCGTTCTTGGCCAGGCTGGAGACCGCGATGCCCAGCAGGGTGCATGCCGCCGAGCCCAGCAGCGCCACCCAGGCGAAGGTCAGCCAGTCGGTGCCGCTGGGCAGGTCGATGCCGTAGAGCACCACCCCCACCACGAGCAGGATCGCCACCGTCGCCACCGTGACCGCCAGGACCTGGGCGATCTTGCCGATGAAGTAGGCGCTCTTGGGCATGGGCGTGCCGGCCAGGTGCTTGAGGGTGCCGTCGCTGCGCTCGGTGGCGATGCCGATGGCCATGTTCTGCAGGCTCGCGCCCAGGATGCCGGCGGCGATCACCCCCGCCATGAAGTACTGGGTGAAGGAGACCCCGGAGCCGATGTCGTAGTTCAGCACCGCGCCGAACACCACCAGCAGGATCACCGGGAACATCAGGGTGAACACGACGGACTCGCGTTGCCGGAAGAACTCCTTGAGCTCCACGCCGGCGCGCACCCGGTAGACCCGGGACAGCGCGGGCAGCCGGGTGGTGGTGGGCGCGCTCATCGGGTCGGCTCCTCGGTACTGGTCTGACCGATCATCTGCAGGTACACGTCTTCCAGGGTGGGGCGGGTGACCGCGAGGTCGGGCACCTCGCCGGGGAACCGGGCGGCCAGCCCGGCGACGAAGGCGGTGGGCGTGGCGGTCGCCTCGGTGCGCCGCGCACCGGCTTCGGTCCAGCTGACGACGGCGGGAGCCTGCCCGCGGCCGCCCAGCTCGGTGGGGACGGCGACCTCCACCAGCCGGCCGCCGGCGATGACCCCCACCCGGTCGGCCAGCTCCTCGGCCTCGTCCAGGTAGTGCGTGGTGAGCAGCATGGTGGTGCCCAGGTCGCGCAGCGATCGGATCAGCGACCAGAACTGGCGGCGGGCCTCCGGGTCGAAGCCGGTGGTGGGCTCGTCCAGGAACAGCAGCGAGGGCTGCCCGACGATGCCCAGCGCCACGTCCAGCCGGCGGCGCTGGCCCCCCGACAACGACCGGCCCCGGGCCTTCGCCTTCTCCTCCAGGCCGACCAGCGCCAGGACCTCGGCCGGGTCCCGCGGGTCGGGGTAGTAGGCGGCCTGGGCGGTGAGCAGCTCGGCGCAGGTGAGCTGGCTGTCCCCGGCGCCGGACTGCAGCACGATGCCGATCTCGGACTTCCACCGCCGCCCGCCCAGCGCCGGGTCCACGCCCAGCACCCGGACCTCACCGCCGTCACGGCTGCGGTAGCCCTCCAGCACCTCGACCGTGGTGGTCTTGCCCGCCCCGTTGGGTCCCAGCAGGGCGAACACCTCACCGCGCCGGATGTCCAGGTCCAGCCCGTCCACCGCGGCCCGGGCGCCGTAGCGCTTGACCAGCCCCCGGACGCTGATCGCCGCGTCGGGGTCCAACGGGAGGCTGCTGCGCGCCGTGGCCGGCGCCGACGTACTGGTCACGGGGTGACAGTGTCCTCCACGTACCTGGGTGGGGTGCGCGGTCCGGCGGCCCGGCCCGCGATGCCACCGCGCGGGCACGCTCAGCCGGTGATGCGGTCCACCACCAGCGGGAGCGGCACGTCGTCGGTGTCCACCCCGACGGCTCCGGCCAGCGCCTCCAGGGCTCGCGGGATCCGCGCGGCGTCGTCGGTCTGCAGCTCGATCAGCGGCTGCCCGGCGGTGACCAGCTCACCCACCCCGGCATGCCAGCGGACACCCGCGGCCGCGGACACCGGGTCCTCCTTGCGGGCCCGGCCGGCCCCCAGCCGCCAGGCCGCGACGCCGAGGGAGAACGCGTCCAGCCGGGTCAGCGTGCCACTGGCCGGGGCCACCAGCACGTGCCGCTCGGCCGGCTGCGGCAGGGCCGCGTCCGGGTCCCCGCCCTGCGCGGAGATCATCGCCCGCCAGACGTCCATCGCGCGCCCGTCGGCCAGTGCCGCGGCGGGGTCGACGTCGGGGCGACCGGCCCCGGCCAGCATCTCCCGGGCCAGCGCCAGGGTCAGCTCCACCAGGTCCGCCGGACCACCGCCGGCCAGCACCTCGAGGGACTCGGCCACCTCGACCGCGTTGCCCGCGCTGCGGCCCAGCGGCCGGTCCATCGCGGTCACCAGGGCCACCGTGCGAACCCCGGCCGCCTCGCCGAGACCGACCATCGTGCGCGCCAGCTCGCGGGAGGACTCGACGTCCTTCATGAACGCGCCGCTACCGGTCTTCACGTCCAGCACCAGCGCATCGGCGCCCTCGGCGATCTTCTTGCTCATGATCGAGCTGGCGATCAGCGGGATCGACTCCACCGTGCCGGTGACGTCGCGCAGCGCGTACAGCAGCTTGTCGGCGGGGGCCAGGTCGTTCCCGGCGGCGCAGATCACCGCACCCACCTCGTGCAGCTGGCGCTCGTACTCCGCTTCGGTCAGCTGGGCCCGCCAGCCGGGGATCGCCTCCAGCTTGTCCAGGGTGCCCCCGGTGTGGCCCAGCCCGCGTCCGGACAGCTGCGGCACGGCCACCCCGCAGGCGGCCACCAGCGGTGCCAGCGGCAGGGTCACCTTGTCCCCCACGCCACCGGTGGAGTGCTTGTCCGCGGTCGGCCGGCCCAGCCCGGTGAGGTCCTTGCGGACCCCCGAGTCGATCATCGCCTGGGTCCAGGCCGCCAGCTCGGCGGCGCTCAGGCCGCGGAAGAACACGCTCATCAGCAGCGCGCTCATCTGCTCGTCGGGCACCTGGCCGGCCGTGTAGGCCCCGATCACCCAGCGGATCTCCTCGCCGGTCAGCTCGACACCGTCCCGCTTGGCCCGGATGACGTCGATGGCGTCGAAGCCGCTCACCGGTGCGCCGCCGCGACGAGGTCCTCGGGGCCGAAGGCATCCGGGAGCACCTCGCGCATCGGCACGATGCCCAGCGACACCGTCTCGATCAGCATCCCCGCGCCGCCGTGCTCCCACAGCAGCTGCCGGCACCGGCCGCACGGCATGAGCGGCCGCCCGTCCCCGCCGACGCAGGCCACCGCCACCAGCCGTCCGCCGCCGGTGCGGGCCAGGTCGCTGACCATGCCGCACTCGGCGCACAGGCCCAGCCCGTAGGAGGCGTTCTCCACGTTGCACCCGGTCACCACCCGGCCGTCGTCGACCAGCCCGGCGACACCGACCGGGAACTGCGAGTAGGGGGCGTAGGCGTGCGCCATGGCCGCGCGGGCCGCGCTGCGCAGCGACTCCCAGTCGATGTCCATCAGTGCTCGCCTCTCCGGTACACCAGTCCGTCGGCCTTGGGCATCCGCAATCGCTGGGAGGCCAGCGACAGGACCAGCAGCGTGGTGATGTGCGGGGTGAAGGACACGATGCCCGGAGGTAGCACGTCGATGGTCACGTAGGCGGCCAGCGAGGCCGCGGCGAACGCTCCGGCGATGACGGCCTGGGCCAGCTTCCGCCGGGTGACCTGGTACACCGCGACCGCGGCCAGCAGCAGCGCGACCAGCAGCAGCAGGGCCACCACGCCGGTCCGGCTGCGCAGCTGCAGGGCGTCGGCGAAGCCGAACAGGCCGGCCCCGGCAGCCAGGCCACCGGGGCGCCAGTTGCCGAAGATCAGCGCGGCCAGGCCGATGAACCCGCGGCCGTTGGTCTGGCCCTCCCGGTAGATGTTGGCGATGAAGACCAGGAAGACGCCACCGAGGCCGGCGAGGGCACCGGAGAGGACCACGGCGATGTACTTGAGCCGGAAGACCGGCACGCCCAGGCTGTCGGCCGCGGCGGGGTTCTCCCCGCAGGACCGCAGCCGCAGGCCGAACGCGGTCCGCCAGAGCAGCAGGTAGGCCGCCGGGACCAGCAGCACCGCCACCACGGTGGGTACCGCGACGCCGCTGGTCAACCCGCGGAGCACCCCTGCCAGGTCGCTGATCAGGAACCAGTGCAGGCCCTCCAGGTGGCCCAGCAGGTCCGGGCCCGAGGACAGCACCGGCACCGAGAAGCTCGGCGGGCGGGAGGACAGCGCCGGGGACTGGGTGACCCCACCCCCGGCCGGGTTGTCGGTGTACAGCGTCTCGGACAGGAACCGCACGACGCCGGCGGCCAGGATGTTGATGGCGACGCCGGAGATGACGTGGTCCACCCCGAAGGTGACCGTGGCGATGGCGTGCAGCAGCCCGCCGAGGGCACCCATCACGATCCCGCCGACCAGCGCCCCGGTCCAGCCCCACTGGTAGCCGGCGAACCCGGCACCCCAGGTGCCCAGGATCATCATGCCGTCCAGGCCGATGTTGACCACGCCGGCCCGCTCGGCGAACAGCCCGCCCAGGGCCACCAGCACCAGCGGCACGGCCAGCAGCAGGGTGGCCGACATCGTGGAGGAGGAGGTCAGCGCCTGCTGCCCGGAGATCACCCGCACCGCGGAGAACAGGACCAGCAGGCCCACCAGGATCCAGGTCAGCCGGCGTCCGCGGCCGCCACCCAGGAAGAGCTCGGTGACCGGGCCCCGGGACGGGGCGGCCGGCGTCACGGTCGTGCTCACGAGTCGCTCCCGATCGGGTCGGTCCGGCCGGCCGCACCGGTGGTGGTGGTCAGCGCGGAACTCTGGTCCCCGCCGGTGCCGGTCCCCGGCGGGGCCACCGCGTTACCGCTCTCGGCCTGCCGGCGGGCCACCCGCCGGGCCACCTCGTTGGCGATGACGACCGCCAGCACGATCGTGCCCTGGATGATGGTCACCACCGAGGACGGGATCTGCTGGATCTGCAGCGGCACCGAGGCGCGGTCCAGGAAGGCGAACAGCACCGCGGCGACGGCGATCCCGAGCGGGTTGTTCCGGCCCAGCAGGGCGACCGCGATGCCCAGGAAGCCCAGGCCCGAGGTGAACTCGGTGCCGTAGTTGTGGTTGGAGCCCAGCAGGTCCGGCAGCCCGATCAGGCCGGCGATCCCCCCGGAGATCAGCATCGTGGTGATCACCATCCGCCGGGCGTCGACCCCGCTGGCCGAGGCCGCCGAGGCAGACATCCCGGTCGCCCGCAGGTCGAAGCCGAACCGGGTGCGCTTGACCAGCACCGCGACGACGACGCCGATGACCACCGCGACCAGCAGGAAGCCGTAGAGCTGCCGGGGCGGGTTGGCCAGGCCGACGAGGTCGAGGAGGCCGTTGAGCGAGGGGAACCAGCCCGACTCCGGGATGTCGCTGGTGGTGATGATCGACGCGCCGGGTGCGCTGCCCCGCAACGGGCCGGTCAGCAGGTAGGAGGCCAGCCCCAACGCGATGAAGTTCAGCATGATCGAGCTGATCACCTCGCTGACCCCGCGGGTCACCTTGAGGATCCCGACGATCGCGGCCCACAGCGCGCCCACGCCCATCGCCACCACGATGATCAGCGGCAGGTGCAGCCAGGACGGCAGCGTCACCGCGGCACCGGCGCCGGCGGCGATCACGGTGGCCATCCGGTACTGGCCCTCGACCCCGATGTTGAACAAGCCCATCCGGAAGGCCACCGCGACGGCCAGCCCGGCCAGGAACAGCGGCACCGCCCGGTTGAGCACCACCACCAGCGCGGTGATCTGCTGGCTGGGGGTGTCCCCGAAGTCGACCATGACCCCCAGCGCCCGGAGCGGGTCGACGCCGATCGCCAGCATGACCACCGCGGAGATCAGCAACGCGATGGCCACGGCCAGCACCGGGGCCAGCAGGGTCTGACCGATCTGCCGGGCCGACATCACGCGGCACCCGCCACGGCGCCGGTCATGTACCCGCCGAGCTCCTCGGGGGTGACCTGGGCGGGGTCCAGGGCGGCCACCACGGAGCCCCGCAGCATCACCAGCAGGGTGTCCGAGAGGCCGATCAGCTCGTCCAGGTCGGCGGAGATGAGCACGATCGCCATGCCCTCGGCGCGGGCGTCCTTGAGCAGCTCCCAGATCACCGACTGGGCCCCGACGTCCACCCCTCGGGTGGGGTGGGCCGCGATCAGCAGCCGGGGCGCGGAGCTCATCTCCCTGCCGACGATGAGCTTCTGCTGGTTCCCCCCGGACAGCGCCACGGCCAGGGTGTCCGGGCCGGGGGCGCGGACGTCGTACTCGGCCATGATCCGCGCGGTGTCGGCCCGGGCCGCCCGCCGGTCGATGAACGGGCCGCGGGCCACCGGTGCCTCGGTCTGGTGGCCCAGCACCCGGTTCTCCCACAGCGGGGCCTCCAGCAGCATGCCCTGCCGGTGCCGGTCCTCGGGGATGAAGCCGATGCCGCCCTCGCGCCTGGCCCGGGTGGTCCAGCCGGTGATGTCCTGCTCGCCCAGCAGCACCGCCCCGGCCGCCAGCGGGCGCAGGCCCATGATGGCGTCGACCAGCTCGGCCTGCCCATTGCCCTCCACCCCCGCGATGCCCACGACCTCACCGGCTCGGACGGTGATCGTGACGTCGTCCACGGCCGGGCGGGACCCGTCCCGGCGACGGTGACCCCGGTCAGCCGGAGCACCGGGACGTCCTGCACGGTGGAGGTGCGGGCGGCGAGGCTGGGCAGCTCGGCCCCCACCATCATCTCGGCGAGTTGCCTGGCCGTGGTGGTCGCCGGGTCCGCGGTGCCCACGGTGGTGCCCCGCCGGATCACGGTGATCGCATCGGCGACCTTGCGGACCTCGTCGAGCTTGTGCGAGATGAAGATGACCGTGAGACCCTCGCGCTTGAGCTCGGCGAGGTTGCCGAACAGCTCGTCCACCTCCTGCGGGACCAGCACGGCGGTGGGTTCGTCGAGGATGAGCGTGGTGGCGCCCCGGTAGAGCACCTTGGCGATCTCCACCCGCTGCCGGTCGCCCACGCCGAGGTCCTCGACCAGGCAGTCAGGGTCCAGGCCGAGGGCGTAGGCGTCGGAGATCTCGGTGATCCGGGCCCGGGCCTGCGCCGCCGATGCCGTGCCACCTTCTCTCGCCCCCAGCACGACGTTCTCCAGCACCGTGAGGTTGTCGGCCAGCATGAAGTGCTGGTGCACCATGCCCATGCCGGCGGCGATCGCGTCCGCCGGGGCTCCTGAAGACGACCTCCCGGCCGTCGAGCAGGATCTGGCCCTCGTCGGGCCGGTGCATGCCGTAGAGGGTCTTCATCAAGGTGGACTTGCCCGCGCCGTTCTCCCCCACGATGGCGTGCACCTCGCCGCGGCGGACCTTCAGCTGGATGTCGGAGTTGGCGACCACGCCCGGGGAAGCGTTTGGTGATCCCCTTCAGCTCCACGGCCAAGGGCGCCGACTCGGGTGCTGGCTCGGTCACGGGTTGCCTCTCTCCACGCTGTCGGTGCACTGCGGGTGGCCGCAGGTCCGCGGCCGGACGGCCCCGCCGTCGGACGTCGTCGGCGACGAGGGGACGGTACACAGCAGAAACGGCGGGCCAGGGCGTGTACCGCCCCGGCCCGCCGCCGTTCATCCTGCGCTCACCGCGCGCCGTGTCACGGGGTCGTCGGGACCGTGATCTCGCCGTCGATGATCTGCTGCTTGTACCCCTCGATCACCGAGCTGATGTCGTCGATGAAGCCACCGGAGGTGGCCAGGCCGACGCCGTCGGTGGACAGGTCGTTGACGACGTCCGTCCCGCCCTCGACGCTGCCGTCCACGAACGAACCGATGTAGGCCTGGACCGCGTTGTCGACCCGCTTGAGCACCGAGGTCATGATCACTGGCTGCAGCGCCGGGTCCCCGACGGTCTGGTACTGGTCGGAGTCCACGCCGATGGCCCGGCCCCCGGAGGCCGCAGCGGCCTGGAAGACGCCGATGCCCGAACCGCCGGCGGCGGCGTACACGATGTCGGCGCCGGCGTCGAACATGCCCTGCGCGACGACCTGGCCCTTGGCGGGGTCGTTGAACCCGGAGAAGTCACCGGCCGGGGAGATGTACTTGACGTCGACGACGATGTCGGGGTTGACCGCCTTGGCACCGGCCACGTAGCCGGCTTCGAAGCTCTGGATCAGCGGGGTCTCCACGCCGCCGACGAACCCGATGTGGCCGGTCTCGGACTTCGTCGCGGCTGCGACGCCACCGAGGAAGGAGCCCTCGTTGGCCGCGAACAGCAGACCCGTGACGTTGTCGGCCACGTCGACGCCGGAGGAGTCGACGATCGCGAAGCTGGTGTCGGGGTACTGCTGGGCGACGTCACCGATCACGTCGCCGTAGGCGAAGCCCACCGCGATGATCGGGTTGAAGCCCTGGTCGGCCAGCTGGGTGAGCAGGTCGGCGCGGTTGGAGGCGTCGCTGTTGGGCGAGAGCTCCTGGACCGAGCCGCCGTTCTCGGCGATGGCAGCCTCGACGCCGGCGTAGGCCGAGTCGTTGAAGGACTTGTCACCCCGGCCGCCGGTGTCGTAGGCGAGGCCGATCTGGGGGCCGTCCTCGCTGCCGCCGCCGCTGGCGCTGCTGCCGCTGCCGCTGCTGGTGTTCTCGTCACTGGCGCACGCGGCCAGGGCCATGCTGCCGGCCAGCAGCAGTGCTGCGGCCTTGATCCCACGCGCTCGGCGCAAGACGATCTCCTCTCGTCCAGGGCGCGTCCCGGCTCTGCGGGGGTGCGCCCCAAGGTGTGCACTGGGTGTGGCTGCGACCCCTGAGGAGCCCAGCAGCGACTCCGGCACGCTAACCGCGCCCCGCCGACCTGCGGGACCTCGTCGGGACACCGAGACCCGATCGTTAGGACCGGGCACCACCTGGTCCCGGCGGGAACACCGGACCAGCGCACCCGGTCGAGGGATCCGTGGCCGAGACGCCCGCCACACCCCAGCAGCCGGTGGACCGCGTGCCGCGGGCACGCAGCCGCGGGCCCCCCGGTTAGCGTCTCCCCCCATGCGATCCCTGCTGCCTGCCGCCCGCTGCGCGGCGGCGGCGGTGGTCCTCGCGTTCGCCGGGCTGGCGGTGACCGCTCCCGCCGCGTGGGCACAGGCGCCCACGGGCACGGCCGCCCGGCCCACCCTGGACACCGCGGCCCCCACCCCCACCGCGCCACCCGACGGCGGACCGGTGCAGGGCACCGCCCCCGACGGCAGCACGGTGGGCGGTCCCGGCCTGGACACCCGGGGCCTGGTCACCGTGGCCGGCGCCCCGACACTGCCCGACGGCATCGATGCGCACGGCTGGCTGGTCGCCGACCTGGGCACCGGCGAGGTGCTGGGCGCCCGGGACCCGCACGGCCGCTACTACCCGGCCAGCACGCTCAAGACGTTGACCCTGCTCACCCTCGCTCCGCGGTTGGACCCCGACCTCGTGGTGGAGGGCACCCGCGAGGACGAGTCGGTCGAGGGCAGCCGGGTGGGCCTGGTGGCCGGCGGTCAGTACCCGGTGTCGCTGCTGCTCGATGCGATGGTGATGCAGTCCGGCAACGACGCGGCCAACGCGCTGTCCCGGGCCGCCGGTGGCGTCGAGGCGACGCTGGCGGCGATGAACGCCACGGCGGCGCGCATCGGTGCGCTGGACACGGTGGCCGGGACGCCGTCCGGGCTGGACGTCGCGGGGCAGTCCTCCTCCCCCTACGACCTGGCGCTGATCATGGCGCAGCTGATCGAGAACCCCACCACGGCAGCGGTGCTGCAGACCCGGACCGCGCAGATGCCCGCGGTGCCCGGCCTGTCGGAGGGCTACCAGATCCAGTCGCAGAACACCCTGCTGACCGACTACCCCGGCACCCTGGGTGGCAAGACCGGGTTCACCGACGCCGCCCGGCACACCTTCGTGGCCGCCGCCGAGCGGGACGGCCGGCGGCTGGTGGTCAGCCTCATGCAGACCGAGCGCTACCCGGTGTCCACGACCGAGCAGGCCGAACGGCTGCTGGACTGGGGATTCGGCACCCCCGCCGGCACCGGCGGGGTGGGCCGGCTGGTGCGGCCCGGCGACACCGAACCGGTCGCGCTGCCGTCCGCGGCCACGCCGGCCGACGGGTCGCTGTCGGCCGAGGACGCCGCCGCCACCGCCCTGCTCGCGGCGAACGCCACCGGCGGGGAGTCCGTCCTGCTGCCGCTCGGCCTGGCCGCCGGGGCGGTCGCCATCGTGGGCGCCACGGTCGTCGGGCGCCGTCGCGCCGTCCGCCCGGTGCCGACCGGCGACTGGGCGGTCAGGGCTCCGGCAGCGCCGGACGACGGTCGTGGTCCCGGGACTGCCGGCGGGCCGACCGGCCGGGCAGGTGCCGAGGCAGCCACCGAGGCACGAGGTGCCACGAGGCCGCCCCCGCCACCGCACCCGCACCGAGCAGACCCAGGCCCACGGCGAGCGGAGAGCCCCGCGGTCCCCGCTCGTCGATCATCACCACGTCCGGCAGGGGCGTCGGCGCCTCGGGGCCGAGGGACACCGGGGCGTCCGAGTACTCGACCGCCGGGAGGGTCGCGGTCCACGAGGCCGTGAAGAACGCGAAGCGGGCCACCACGTTGATCCAGATGATCACGCCCACGACGCTGCCGAAGGTCGCCACCGTGACGTTGCCCGACAGCAGCGTCAGGTAGTAGCCGCCGACGATCTTCAGCACCTCGAAGCCCACCGCGCCGAAGACCGCACCCGGCAGCAACCGGCGCACCCCGTACGGCGTGTTGGGCACACCCTTGAGCAGCCACAGGAACATCAGGGTGTCCCCTGCCAGCGCCAGCCCGATGCCCAGTGCGGCGGTCAGCAGGAAGAAGCCCGGTACCCCCTGCACGCCCAGCAGGCCCAGCACGTACGCCGAGGCGGCGGTGGTCCCGGTGCTCAGTGCCAGCGACAGCACCCCGGCTGCGGCGAACCCCAGCAGGGCCAGCAGGTCCTTCACCCGGTCGCCGACGACGTCGGGCGGGTCGGGTTCGCCGCGCCAGACGATGTCCATGCCGACCCGCAGCTTGTCCATCGCCCCCAGCCCCACGAAGAGGAAACCGGCCAGGCCGATCACCCCGGTGGTGCCCCGCGCGTCGATGGCCCGGGTGACCTCCAGCGCGAGGGAGTCCCCCGTCCCGCCCGGCACGGCCGACCGGATCGCCTCGATCAGCTGCAGCTGCAGCAGCGGGGTCCCGGCCAGCACGAAGCCGGCCACCGACGCCAGCAGCAGCACCACCGGGAACAGTGCCAGGAAGACGTAGTAGGTCACCCCGGAGGCCAGCAGGTCGCACTGGGAGCGGTTGTACCGGCCACCGGCGTGCACCAGGTGGTCCAGCCAGGACCACCTGGCCCGGGCGGCGTGCAGTCCGGCGGTGAGCCGGGCGGTGACCCGGGTGATCGCGTTGCCCCGGGCAGCAGGATCCGAGGGTGCGGTCACCGGCATGATCTTCCCAGCCGGGCCGTGGACCCGCAGGTCGTCAGCGAGCGGGCCCGGTCAGCGGGTACTGGCGGGCCACGGCCCAGGCGCCGGTGGGCAGCTGCTCGAACTCGGTGAAGTGCTCGACCCGGAAGCCGGCGGCCAGCTCGGCCAGCTCGGTCGCGGCGAGGTCCAGCATGTCGTCGGGCACGTCGTGGGCCACCGTCACGTGCGGGTGGTAGGGAAAGGTGAGCGGCCGCTGCAGCGGTCCGCTGCGCACGTCGGTGGCGATCCGCTCGCAGTCGTCGAAACCGGCGGTGACGGCGACGAAGACCACCTCCGACACCGGCCGGAAGGTGTCGGTGCCCTGCAGCCGCAACTGGAACGGCGGGTGCCGGCGGGCGACGGCGGCCAGGTGCCCGGCGATCGTCGTCCGTTCGGCGACCGCGACCTCGGTCGGCGGCAGCAACGTGACGTGCGGGGGGACCAGGCTGGCCTGCGGGTCACCGCACTTGGTGCGCCAGTCCACGAGCAGCTGCGCCCAGGGCTCGGGCACGTCCACCACGACGCCCAGCACGGTGGTGTCGGCGGTGCTGCCCCGGGGGGTACGTCGCGGGACGAACGTGTCGTCGTGCCGACGCTGTGCCGGGCTCACCGGCCGGTCCTCACGGGGTCCCCGCCGGAGGCAGGAAACCGACCCGGTCGAACACCGTGGCCAGGGTAGGCGCGGCGACCTCGCGGGCGCGCGCCGCACCGGCGGCCAGCACCCGGGTCAGCTCGGCGGTGTCGTCCAGCAGCTCCGCGGTCCGCTTCTGCACCGGGGCAAGCGCATCGGTGACGACCTGGGCCACCTCGGACTTCAGGTCCCCGTAGCCGCGGCCGGCGAAGCGCTCCTCCAGCTCGGCGGTGCTCAGCCCGGAGAACGCGGAGTGGATGGTCAGCAGGTTGCTCACCCCGGGCTTCCCGGCGGGGTCGAAGACCACCTCGCGCCCTGTGTCGGTGACGGCGCTGCGGATCCGCTTGGTGGTGATCCGGGGGTCGTCGAGCAGGGTGATGCACCCGGCCTCGGGCAGGCTCTTGCTCATCTTCTTGTCCGGCTGCTGCAGGTCCAGCACCTTCGCCGCCCCGGCCGGGATGAACGCCTCGGGCAGCACGAACGTCTCGCCGAAGCGACCGTTGAACCGGGTCGCCAGATCGCGGGTCAGCTCCAGGTGCTGGCGCTGGTCCTCCCCGACCGGAACCCGCTCGGCCTGGTAGAGCAGGATGTCGGCGGCCTGCAAGACCGGGTAGGTGAACAGCCCGACGCTCGTGCCGCCGCTGCCCTGCCGCTGCGACTTGTCCTTGAACTGGGTCATCCGGCCGGCCTCGCCGAAGCCGGTGATGCACTGCAGCACCCAGCTCAGCTGGGCGTGCTCGGGCACGTGGCTCTGTACGAACAAGGTGCTGCGGTCCGGGTCCACGCCCAGGGCCAGCAGCTGCGCGGCGGAGACCAGGGTGCGCCGGCGCAGCACCGCGGGGTCCTGCTCGACGGTGATCGCGTGCAGGTCCACCACGCAGTAGAACGCCTCGTGGTCGCCCTGCATGCTGACCCACTGCCGCAGCGCACCCAGATGGTTGCCGAGGTGGAAGGAGTCCGCCGTCGGCTGGATGCCGGACAGCACGCGGGGGAAAGGCACGTCGGACATCGAACCACGCGCCACACCCGCACCCCGGCCGGACCCGCGCGCGGGTCGCCCGGAGGGGGCGTGCGGGTCAGTGGCCGGACGCGTCGGCGGCCACCGCGTCGAGTGCGGCCAGGAAGATGTCGTCCTCCTCGGGCGTGCCCACGGTGACCCGGACGCCCTCCCCGGCGAAGGGCCGGGTGATCACCGCACGGGCCTCCAGCGCGGCAGCCAGCTCCCCCGCCCGCTCCCCCACGCCGAGCCAGACGAAGTTCGCCTGGCTGTCGGCCACCTGGTGCCCCCGCTCGCGCAGCGCGGCGGTCAGCCGGGTGCGCTCGGCGGTCACCAGCGCCACCCGGCGACGGACCTCCGGCTCGCTGGCAAGCGCGGCGACCGCGGCGGCCTGGGCGACCATCGAGACGCTGAAGGGCACGTGCGTCTTGCGCACCGCCCCGGCCACCGCCGGGTCCTCGGCGATCAGGTACCCGACCCGCAGGCCGGCCAGACCCCAGGCCTTGGAGAAGGTGCGCAGCACCGCCACGTTGGGGCGCCCGCGCATCAGCTCCAGGCCGTCGGGCACCTCGGGATCGGTGACGAACTCCCGGTAGGCCTCGTCGATGACCACCAGCGTGCCGGCCGGTACGGCATCCAGGAAGCGCTCCAGCGCCGGGCCGCGGACCACCGTCCCGGTGGGGTTGTTGGGGTTGCAGACCAGCACGACCCGGGTCGTGTCGTCGATCGCCGCCAGCAGCGCGTCCAGGTCGTGGGTGTCGGCCGGTCCGTCCGCGGTGCCGGCCACCAGCGGCACCTGCTGGGCCCGCGCACCGGCCACCTGGGCCAGCAGCGGGTACATCTCGAAGGAGCGCCACGCGAAGGCGATGCTGCTGCCCGGCTCGACGTAGGCCTGCGCGATCTGCTGCAGCAGGGTGACCGCACCGCAGCCGGTGGCGAGCTGCCCCGGCTGCACCCCGTACCGGTCGGCCAGCGCGGCGGTGAGCACGGCGGCCCCGTTGTCGGGGTAGCGGTTGGTCTCCCCGACGACGTCGGCGATCGCCTGCACCACGGCCGGCAGCGGTGGGAACGCCACCTCGTTGGAGGCCAGCTTGACCGCCCGCGGGACGCCGATCTCGCGAGCCAGGTCGGCGGGGTTGCGCCCCGGCCGGTAGGCCGGGAGGGCGGACACGGCCGGGCGAGGGCTGACCACGCGGGTCCTCCTGTCGGGGATGGCAGGCTGGGTGGCATGCGAGTTCTCGTCGCCGGTGGAGCCGGCTACATCGGCAGCGTAGTCACCGCCTCGCTGCTGGCCGGTGGCCACGAGGTGACCGTGCTGGACGACCTGTCGACCGGGCACGAGGACGCCGTGCCGGCGGGGGCGAGCTTCGTCCGGGCCTCGCTGCACGACAGCGCTCCGGTGCTGGCCGACGTCCGCCCCGAGGCGGTGCTGCACTTCGCGGCCAAGAGCCTGGTGGGGGCCAGCCAGGTGCGCCCCGAGGACTACTGGCACACCAACGTGGGAGGGTCGCTGGCCCTGCTGGAGGCGATGCGGGCCGCCGACTGCCGGCGGATCGTCTTCTCCTCCACGGCCGCGACCTACGGCGAGCCGGCCAGCGTGCCCATCACCGAGGACGCGCCCACCCGGCCGACCAACACCTACGGCGCCAGCAAGCTGGCCGTGGACCACATGCTGACCTCCTACGCCGTGGCGCACCGGTTCGCCGCGGTGAGCCTGCGCTACTTCAACGTCGCAGGCGCCGGGCACGGCCTGGGCGAGCGGCACGCCACCGAGACCCACCTCATCCCGATCGCGCTGCAGGTGGCCGCGGGTACCCGGGAGGCGCTGACGGTCTTCGGCGAGGACTACCCCACCCCGGACGGCACCTGCATCCGGGACTACGTGCACGTGCTGGATCTGGCCGACGCGCACCTGCTGGCGCTGCCCGCCCCGGCAGCGGGTGAGCACCGGATCTACAACCTGGGCAACGGCACCGGGTTCAGCGTGCAGCAGGTCCTCGACGCCGTCCGCGAGGTCACCGGGCACCCGGTCCCCGTGGTGGTGGGCGAGCGACGGGCCGGGGACCCCGCCCAGCTGGTGGCCTCCTCCGCCCGGATCCGGGCCGACCTGGGGTGGGCCCCGCAGCACGCCGAGCTCACCACCATGGTCCGCGACGCCTGGGACCTCGCCCGGCGGTGAGGACCGGGGGCTGCCCTCAGATGGCGGCCGCGCCGGCCCGCAGGGTGTCCCCGTCCACCCCTGCCGGTGGGGTCGGCGAGACGCCCAGCCGGGCGATCCGGCGGCCGTCGAGCTCGGTGACGGTCACCTGGCGCCCCTCGACCTCCACGCTGTCCCCGACCACGGGGATCCGGCCCAGCTCGGCCAGCACCCAGCCGGCCACCGTCTCGTAGGGCCCCTCCGGCAGGTGCAGGCCGGTGGCGTCGGCGAAGTCGTCCAGGTTGAGCAGCCCGTCGACGTCGTGCGGGCCCTCGGCCGGCTCGTCGGACTCGGGTACGGCGTCCTCGTCGTACTCGTCGTAGATCTCGCCGATGACCTCCTCGATGAGGTCCTCCAGCGTGACGATGCCGTCGGTGCCGCCGTACTCGTCCACCACGATCGCGAGGTGCTGGCTCTCCCGGCGCATCTCCGACAGCGCGGTGAGCACCCCGGCAGTACCGGGCAGCTGCTTGACCTCGCGGGCCAGGTCGCCGACGGTGGCGGCGCGGCCGGCCGGGTGCCCGGGCAGGAAGAGGTCGCGGACGTGCACGAATCCCACCACGTCGTCGGTGTTCCGGCCGATGACCGGGTACCGGCTGCGGCTGGACTCCGCGACCTGCTTGGCGGCCCGGCTGGCGGTGATCGACGCCTCCAGGAAGTCCACCTCCGTGCGCGGTGTCATCACCTCGCGGACCTCCCGGCTACCGGCCCGGAACACCTCGTC
This sequence comes from uncultured Actinomycetota bacterium, assembly GCA_963759905.1. Lineage (GTDB taxonomy): Bacteria > Actinomycetota > Actinomycetes > Mycobacteriales > Geodermatophilaceae > Klenkia. Next base: position 335,053 of record CAVXBD010000003.1, on the reverse strand, counting down.
GATCAGCCGCCGCTCGTCGGTGGACAGCGACTCGTGCGCGGCGACCAGGTCGCGCAGCTCCTCCTGGCTGATCGACTCGCCACTGACCTTCGGATCGCCACCGAGCAACCGGACCAGCAGGTCGGTGGACCGGGAGAGCAGCCAGATGACCGGGCGGAAGACGGTGGCGATCCGGTCGAGCGGGGCGGCGACGACGAGCGAGAAACCCTCCGCCCGCTGCAGCGCCAGCCGCTTGGGGGTCAGCTCGCCGACCACCAGGGAGAGGTAGCTGATCGCGATCGTGACGAGCACGAAGCTGGTCGGGTCGGCGACCGCCTGGCTGAGCCCGAGCGCCTGCAGCTGCTCGGCGAGCGGGCCGGACAACGTGCTGGCACCGAAGGCCGCGGAGAAGAACCCGGCCAGCGTGACCCCGACCTGCACCGCGGCCAGGAACCGGTTGGGCTCGGCCAGCAGCTTGGACAGCGTGCGGCCGCGGCTGCCCCGCTCTCCCAGCGCCCGGACCTGGGACTCCCGGAGCGAGACCAGCGCGATCTCCGCACCGGCGAAGGCGCCGCCGAGCAGGACGAACGCGACGACCATGACGATGTTGAGCCAGACGTCGCTCACCGGCGGCGTGCTCCTCAGGTAGGTGCGGAATGGGGTGGGGGCAGGACGGTGCAGCCTCACCAGGGTCCCGCGCCGTGTCCGGGCGGTCCACCTCGCCCCTCCCCGGGCCGGTCCGCCCGAGCGCCGGTGCTCGTTCCCTGCGCGCACGCCCGCGCACCGCAGCGTGGTGCTGTGACGTTTCCGGCAGGTACAGGTCAGCTCGCCTGGCCGGTACGTGCGCCCTGACACCTCCCCCTCCGCCCCGTTGACTACGGTGCGTGCACGTATACCCTCGCTCGAGTGATCGATCCCGGAACGCTCACCGGCCGGCACCGGAGGCACGTCCGCCGCGGGGCCCCGCTGCTCGCCGTCGCTGCAGTGCTCGCCGTCGTGGGCGGTCTCGGCTGGTCGCTGCCGGGGTCGGCCCTGTCGACGTCGGCGGCCTCGACGTCCGCGGTCTCCCGGGCCCCGTCGAGCACGCCCCAGACGCCCACCACCCCGTGGGCCGGTGAGGCGGAGGCTCCGTCGCTCGGTCCGATCCCGGGCACGAAGCTGCCCGTCGCCGTCGCACCGGCCCCGAGCACTCCGGCGGCCGCCCCGTTGACCACTGCCGACGCCAGCACTGCACCGCAGACCGACCCGGCCCCTCCGACCGACATCGCACCGGCACCCGCCCCGGCCCCTGCTCCGGCGGCACCCGCCCCCGCACCTGCGGCCGGGACCCCGGCGCAGGGCGTCGAGGGCCAGGTCGTCGCGCTGGTCAACCAGCAGCGCGCCGCGGCCGGGTGCCCGGCGGTCAGCGCCGACGAACCGCTGGCCCGGGTGGCCCGGGCGCACAGCGCCGACATGCGGGACCGCGGCTACTTCAGCCACACCTCCCCGGAGGGACTGAGTCCCTTCGACCGGGCGGCCGCGGCCGGGGTGCCCGGATCGCGGGCGGAGAACATCGCCATGGGCCAGCCGGACGCCGCGGCCGTGATGGCCGCCTGGATGGCGAGCCCCGGTCACCGGACCAACATCCTCGACTGCGGCCTGACCCGCCTCGGCGTGGGCGTGGCGCAGGGCCCGGGCGGCCCCTGGTGGACCCAACTCTTCGGCTCCTGACCCTCCCTGCGTCCCCCGTTTCGGGAACCCCGGGGTCTGCGGGTCCCAGCCGAGCCCGGTTTCCCGCACACGGGTGGTGACCGGGCTGCGCACCCGGGCCACGAGCGCCTCCGACTCGTCCAGGTCGGCTGCCGTCAGGGCGGCGACCCGCTGGCTGCGCCGGTACCCGGCCCCGCGGCCAGCCGAGCCGCTCTGCCGGTCAGCTCGTCGAATCGCAGCAGCCGCTGGTGCACCCGCGCGTCGACGGGGGCCACCGCCTCGGCAAGCGGTTCGTACCGTCCGAGGTCCAGCGCCGTGCGGAACACCGGCCGGGAGTTCCGGGGGACGCGCTGGAGCAGGCACCAGGACAGGCTGTCCGATCCGGTGCTCCACCCGCTCCCGTCGTCCGGGCCCCCGCTGCGGGTGTCGGGCCCGAGTTCGGGGAACCCGGGGTGCGTAGCTCCTCGGTGAGGCCGGAATCCCCGCAACCGGGGCCGGGCCACCGGACACACGACGACCCCCCCGACCACGAGGGTCGAGGGGGCCGTCGTCGGACGCGCGAGGGGCGGCGTCCAGCCGGTCAGGTCAGGCCATGGCCTTCTGCAGGTTGGCGTCGATGGCTGCCAGGAAGTCCTGGGTGGTCAGCCAGGGGGCGTCCTTGCTGATCAGCAGGGCGAGGTCCTTGGTCATCTGGCCACCCTCGACCGTCTCGACGCAGACCCGCTCGAGCGTCTCGGCGAACTCGGTCACCTCGGGGGTGTTGTCCAGCTTGCCGCGGTGCGCCAGCCCGCGGGTCCAGGCGAAGATCGACGCGATCGGGTTCGTCGAGGTCTCCTTGCCGGCCTGGTGCTGGCGGTAGTGCCGGGTGACCGTGCCGTGCGCGGCCTCGGCCTCCACGGTCCGGCCGTCCGGGGTGGCGAGCACCGAGGTCATCAGGCCCAGCGAGCCGAAGCCCTGCGCGACGGTGTCGGACTGCACGTCCCCGTCGTAGTTCTTGCACGCCCAGACGTAGCCGCCCTCCCACTTGAGGCTGGCGGCGACCATGTCGTCGATCAGGCGGTGCTCGTAGGTGATCCCCGCCGCGGCGAACTTCTCGGCGAACTCGGCGTCGAAGATCTCCTGGAATATGTCCTTGAACCGGCCGTCGTAGACCTTGAGGATCGTGTTCTTGGTCGACAGGTAGACCGGGTAGTTGCGGGCCAGGCCGTAGTTCAGCGAGGCCCGGGCGAAGTCCCGGATCGAGTCGTCGAGGTTGTACATCGACAGCGAGATGCCGGCGCTGGGCGCCTGGAAGACCTCGCGCTCGATGACCTCGCCGCCGTCCTCGGGGGTGAAGACGACCTTCAGGGTGCCCGCCGAGGGGAACTTGAAGTCGGTGGCGCGGTACTGGTCGCCGTAGGCGTGACGGCCGACGATGATCGGCTTGGTCCACCCCGGCACCAGACGCGGCACGTTCTGCATGATGATCGGCTCGCGGAAGATCACGCCGCCGAGGATGTTGCGGATCGTCCCGTTCGGGGAGCGCCACATCTGCTTGAGGCCGAACTCCTCGACCCGCGCCTCGTCCGGGGTGATCGTGGCGCACTTGACGCCGACGCCGTGCTCCTTGATCGCGTTGGCCGCGTCGATGGTGACCTGGTCGTCGGTGGCGTCCCGGTTCTCCATCCCGAGGTCGTAGTACTCGAGGTCGACGTCGAGGTACTTCAGGATCAGCTCGTCCTTGATGAACTGCCAGATGATCCGGGTCATCTCGTCGCCGTCGAGCTCGACGACCTTGCCCTGCACCTTGATCTTGTTCACGTGCTCTCCTCGCTGACGATCGTCGCCCGCATCCGCGGTGCTGCTGTGGTCCTGCCGTTGCTCGCCAGCCCGCTCACGTGGCAGCTGTCCTGCTCGGGCACCGGGCCGACCGGTGCGGTCGGCCCGGACGTCGGTGTGCCGCCGCGCTCACAGATCGGCGACGTCGGCCTGCTTGGCTCGCACGGCCTCGGCCGCCGCGCGCAGACCGGCCAGCTCGTCCTCGGTCAGGTCGCTCTCGACCACCCGGCGAACACCCGTCCGGCCGATCTCGGCCTCGACCCCCAGGTAGACCCCGGAGATGCCGTACTCCCCGTCGACCCACGCGCAGACCGGCATGACCGCACCGGAGTCCTCGATCACGGCCTTCGCCATCCGGGCGGCGGCCGCGGACGGCGCGTAGTACGCCGAGCCGGTCTTCAGCAGCGCCACCACCTCGGCGCCGCCGTTGCGGGTGCGGTCCACCAGGTGGGCGATCCGGTCCGCGGCCAGCACCTCGCTCAGCGGCTTGCCGTCCACGGTGCAGCGGCTGGGCACCGGCACCATCGTGTCCCCGTGGCTGCCCAGGGTCAGGGTGCGCACGGAGGACACCGGCACGCCGAGCTCGCGGGCCACGTTGTCGGTGAACCGCGCCGTGTCCAGCATCCCGGCCTGGCCCAGGACCCGGTTCTTCGGGAACCCGGTGGCTTGCTGGGCCAGCGCGGTCATCTCGTCCAGCGGGTTGCTGACCACGATGACCACGGCGTCCGGCGAGGTGCGGGCGATGTTCTCGGCGACCTGCCGGACGATCCCGGCGTTGGTCTCGATCAGGTCCATCCGGCTCATCCCCGGCTTGCGGGGCAAGCCGGCGGTGATCACCACGACGTCGGAACCCTCGGTGCCCTCGTAGGACCCGCCGCCGACGCCGACGACCTCGGTCTCGAAGCCCTCGATCGCCCGCGACTGGTTGATGTCGAGGGCCAGGCCCTCGGGTTTGCCCTCGACGATGTCGGTGAGCACGACGGTGGCGAACACGTCGTACTCCGCGAGACGCAGGGCGGTGGTGGAGCCGTAGAAACCGGCACCCACGACGGTGACCTTGCCGGTGGGACGGCCGGTGGGGGGCTGCGCTGCCATGGTGGCCAACCTAGCGGCGGTGGGGGCACTGCGCCGAGCCGGGTGGGCTCACACCGACGGGATGGCCAGGGCGATACCGGTCAGCGCCAACCCCGCACCGAGGGTCAGGACCACGTCGGTGGTCTGGCTGCGGATGGCCAGGAAACCCACCCGCCGCACCGGCAGCAGCATCCGCAGCACCCCGGTGAGCACCAGGGCCAGGCCCATGAGCACCAGTCCGCGCCGCCAGTTGCCGGCGGTGACGCTGAGCAGCCCGATCGCGACCACCACCAGCACCGAGGTCAGCGGGAGCTGCCGGAGCACCCCGGCCAGCAGCGGCCGGCGCCGGTACAGCGGGGTCCGGGGGGCGGGCTGCACGGTGGGCACGCCGACCTCACGCCACCACGACGGCCGCGGCCAGCGAGCTCTCGGCCAGCGACACCACGTTGGACAGCAGCATCGCCCGGGTCATCGGCCCGACCCCACCGGGGTTGGGCGCGACCCAGCCGGCCACCTCCAGCACGTCCGCGGCGACGTCACCGGCGATCCTGCCGTCCACCCGGCTGACGCCGACGTCGAGCACCGCCGCACCGGGCTTGACCATGTCCGCGGTGATCAACCCGGGCACCCCCGCGGCGGCCACCACCACGTCCGCGGTCCGGGTGTGGGCCGCGAGGTCCCGGGTCCCGGTGTGGCACAGCGTGACCGTCGCGTTCTCGCTCCGCCGGGTGAGCAGCAACCCCAGCGGGCGGCCCACGGTCACGCCCCGGCCGACCACCACGACCTCGGCCCCGGCGAGGGCCACGCCGTACCGGCGGAGCAGCTCGACGATGCCCAGCGGGGTGCACGGCAGCGGGCCAGGCACCCCGAGGACGAGCCGACCCAGGTTCACCGGGTGCAGCCCGTCGGCGTCCTTGGCCGGGTCCATGGCGGCCAGCACCTCGGCCTCGGAGACCTGGGCGGGCAGCGGCAGCTGCACGATGTACCCGGTGCAGGCGGGATCGGCGTTGAGCTCCTCGACCACGGCGAGGACGTCGCCCAGCGAGGCGTCGGCCGGCAGCTCGCGCTGGATGCTGGCGATGCCGACCTGCGCGCAGTCGGAGTGCTTGGCGTTGACGTACCACCGGCTGCCGGGGTCGTCCCCCACCAGCAGCGTGCCCAGCCCGGGTCGCCGCCCGGCCGCGGTCAGTGCGGCCACCCGCTCGGCCAGTTCGGCGCGGATCGCGGTGGCGGTGGCCTTGCCGTCCAGGCGGGATGCGCTCACGCAGCCAGTCTGCCCCATGTCCATCACCCCCTAGGCTGGTCGGTGCAGGGTGGCGCTCCCCCGCCCCCACCCTCGATGCACACCCCTGCCGAGGAGACCTGATGAGCACGCCCGACACGCCCCGGGAGACCGGCCCCACGACCGGACCGACCCGTCCCGCAGAGCCGGCCGCCGGCCTCCCGGCCCGCCCGCCGGGCGACCCGGTAGACAGCCAGGCCACCGTGGTGCACCCGGTGCCCGAGCGGACCCGCGACGAGACGCTGCCGGGCAGCGCCCGCAGCGCGCAGGGAGAGCCGGGGACCGCCGGCGCGGGGCCGGCCGAGCGCACCACCTGGCATCCCGAACGCGACCCCGATCGCACCGCGCCGGCCTGGTCGACCAGACCCGTCGCGGTGCGCCGGGCCGACTCGTTCGCCGCGTTCCTGCTGCTGCTGGCCGGCATCGCCGCGGGGGTCAGCCTGCTGCTGGAGTGGACGCCCGGGGGACGGACCGGACTGGACCTGGCCCAGGACGGCGTCGACCAGCTGCGGACCGATCCCTCGACGGTCCTGGACACCGGCCTCTGGCAGCCGATGGCGGTGCTGGCCGGCGGCGGCCTGCTGTTCCTCATCGGCCTGCTGCTGCTGGTGCCGGCCAGGGCGCACCGCTTCCTGGGGGCGCTGGCCCTGCTGGTGACCCTCGTCGTCGTCGCGGCGGTGCTGGTGCCGTTGGCCGACGCGCGGTGGCAGCTGGCCACCTTCGACCTCGGGTTCTGGTTCGCGCTCGCGGTCGCGGCCCTGGGCCTGCTCGGCGCCCTCAAGGCGGCCCTCACCCGCAAGAAGAACTCCTAGCCGGGCCCCCGCCCCGCTGCCGGGCCCCACGCCGGGGTACGGGGCGTGGGGCCACCGGGGCCTTCCTCAGTGCGCGAAGTGCCGGATGCCGGTGAGGTAGAGCGCGACGCCGGCGGCCTCGGCCGCGGCGATGACCTCCTCGTCGCGCACGGACCCGCCGGGCTGCACGACGGCGGTGACCCCGGCGTCGAGCAGCACCTGCAGGCCGTCGGCGAAGGGGAAGAACGCGTCCGAGGCGGCCACCGAGCCCGCCGCCCGTTCCCCCGCGCGCTGCACGGCCAGCCGGGCGGCGTCCACCCGGTTGACCTGGCCCATGCCCACCCCGACCGTGGCCCCGTCGCCGGCCAGCAGGATGGCGTTGGACCGCACCGCCCGGACCGACCGCCAGGCGAAGACCAGGTCGTCCAGGGTGGCTCCGCTCACCGGTTCGCCGGCGGCCAGCGTCCACGACGACGGGTCGTCCCCGGCGGCGTCGATCCGATCGACGGTCTGCAGCAGCAGACCCCCGCTGACCGGTCGCATCTCCACCGGCTCGGCACCGGCCCCGGCGGGCAGGCGCAGCAACCGCAGGTTCTTCTTGCGGGTCAGCACCTCCAGGGCGTCGGCGGTGAACGACGGGGCGAGGACCACCTCGGTGAACACCTCGGCGATCTGCTCCGCGGTCGACAGGTCGACCTCGCGGTTGGCGGCGATGACCCCGCCGAAAGCCGAGACCGGGTCGCAGGCGTGGGCCTTGCGGTGGGCCTGCGCCAGGTCGGTGCCGACCGCGATGCCGCACGGGTTGGCGTGCTTGATGATGGCCACGCACGGCTCGTCGTGGTCCGCGGCGGCCCGCCGGGCGGCGTCGGTGTCCACGTAGTTGTTGTAGGACATCGGCTTGCCGTGCAACTGCTCGGCGTGCGCCAGGCCGTGCCGTCCGGGTTGCCCGGCCAGCCGGTAGAGCGCGGCCGACTGGTGCGGGTTCTCCCCGTAGCGCAGCACGTCGGCCCGCTCCCAGGTGCCGCCCAGCCAGGACGGGAACCCGGTCTCGTCGTCGGGGGCGAGTGCGGCCGCCATCCAGGAGGCCACCGCCGTGTCGTAGGCGGCGGTGTGCCGGAACGCGGCCACCGCCAGCTGACGGCGGTCGGCCAGCTCGAAGCCGCCGGCCCGCACGGCGTCGAGCACCTCGCCGTACCGGGCGGGGTCGACGACGACGGCCACCGACGGGTGGTTCTTGGCCGCCGCGCGGACCATCGCGGGTCCGCCGATGTCGATCTGCTCGACGCACTCGTCGGGGGTGGCGCCCGACGCGACGGTCTCGCTGAACGGGTAGAGGTTGACCACCACCAGGTCGAACGCGGCGATCCCCAGCTCGTCGAGCTGCCGGACGTGGTCGGGCTTGCGCCGGTCGGCCAGGATCCCGGCGTGCACGGTCGGGTGCAGGGTCTTCACCCGCCCGTCCAGGCACTCCGGGAAGCCGGTGACCTGCTCCACCGGGGTGACCGGCACGCCGGCCGCGGCGATCCGGGCCGCGGTGGCGCCGGTGCTCACCAGCTCCACCCCGGCGTCGGCCAGCCCGCGGGCCAGCTCCTCGACCCCGGTCTTGTCGTAGACGCCGAGCAGGGCACGGCGGACGGGGGTGCGGTCGGTCATCTGGGCGCTCTCGATCCTGGGTCTGGGGTGGTGAGGCTGGTGACGGTGTCCACCAGCAGCCGGCGTTCGGTGACCTTGATCCGCTCGTGCAGCAGCTGCTCGTCGTCACCGGGGAGGACGGGCACCGGGGCCTGGGCGAGGACCGGACCGGTGTCCAGGCCGGCGTCCACCAGGTGGACGGTGGCGCCGGTCGTCCCCGCCCCGGCGGCCAGCGCGTCACGGACGGCGTGGGCCCCCGGGAAGGCCGGCAGCAGGGACGGGTGGCTGTTCACGATCCGCCCGCCGTGGGCGGCCAGCACGGCCGGACCCAGCAGCCGCATAAAGCCGGCGCAGACGACCAGGTCCGGTTCGTGGCCGGTGAGCACCCGGGCCAGCTCGGCGTCCCAGGCCGCCCGGTCGGGGTGGTCACCGGGACGGACGACGAAGGTGGGGACGCCGCGCTCGCGCGCCGCGGCCAGCCCTGGGGCCGCCCGATCGGCGCCGACCGCGACCACGTCGAAAACCGGCCGGCGGGCGTCCAGGAGAGCGGCGGCCAGGGAGCCCACACCGGAGATCAGCACGACCACCCTGCGGGGCCTCTCGCTGTCCACCGGCACGTGCAGAGACCCTACCGACGTGCGGTCGGCCCGCCGAGCGGGGAGCCGGCCGTGACCGCCGGAGCAGCCGGACGGATCAGGTGCGCCGGCGCCAGCGGGTGACGGCGGCCGGCACGACGGCGGCGATCCCCACCTGGGCGGCGATGGCCAGCCCGGTGGCCAGCGGAGGCGCGCCGACCTCCGCCAGTCCCGCATCGCCCAGGCGGCCGGCACCGGCCGCGACGACCAGCCCGCACAGCAGCCCGACCAGCACCCCGGAGACCACCCCCCACAGGGCCGCGGTCAGGGCACCGCCGTCCCCCGGGGAGAGTCGGCGAGCCAGGGCGATCCCGGTGACCACGCCGGCGATGGCGGGCAGCGCCTGCGAGGCGAAGGCCAGCAGCGGGACGGCCTGGGTGTCGGGCAGGGCGGCCAGCAGCGGGAGCGCGGGGACCGCCCCCAGGGTGACCCCGCTGGTGGAGACCAGCGTCGCACCGCCCACCAGGAAGCCCGGCCCGGCGGCCAGGCCCAGCACGGCCGCCGCCGCGTTGGGCAGCAGCAGGGCGCTGAGGCCCAGCAGGCCGACGGCGCCCGCCCCAGCCCCGCCCAGCTCGGCGGTCAACCTCGCCGCCCCGTGCACGTCACTGGCCAGCGCCACGGCCACGACCAGCAGGGCCGAGGCCAGCAGGGTGAGCAGCCCGGCCAGCGCGGCCCGGGCCACCGCCCTGCCGGGGCCGGGCAACCGGTCCACCAGCTGCCCGGCCACACCGGATTCCCGGAGCCCGCCCCAACCGGCCGCGGCCACGGCCAGCAGCCCCCCGCCGAAGGCGGACCGCAGCAGTCCGACCTGGGCGCCGGGGGTGTCGACCAGCGCCGCGAGGCCGACGGTGAGGGCCAGGTGCACCACCGCGACCGCGGCGACGGCCTCGCCCACTGCACGACCGGTGACCAGGTCGCGGGCGGCCGCCACCCAGCGGGCCGCCCGGGTGAGCCCCCACGCGATGCCCAGGGTGAGCAGCAGCGGGGCGAGGACCAGCGGCCCGGAGGCCAGCTCGAGCCGGCTTCCCTGGGCCAGCAGCCACAGCTGGCCGGCCAACCGGGCGTTGCCACCCACCGACAGCCCCCCGCCGGGGTCCAGAGCCGATACGACGACCAGCGCCAGCCCCAGGCCCAGCAGTCCGATCACCGACACCGCCAGCCCGGCGGCCACCGCGAGCCAGACCGCGGCTACCGGGTCACGACCGCTCGGGACCCGTCCCGGCGAGCCCCGGCCGGGCAGCCGTCCGAGCAAGGAAGTCACCGGACCACTCTCGCAAGCCCCGTCCGGGGAGTGGTGGTGCACGCGCCGCCCACGCGTCGATCGGTCAGGTGATCAGGGTGACCGTGACGAACCGGTCACCATCGGCGATCGGGCTCCTCGGCGGACGGTCAGGCCCGGCCGGGCGGGTGCGGTCGGTCCTCGCCGGTCCCGGCACCGTCCTCGGTGGCGCCCGCCTGTTCCGGGGCGGCCGGTGACGGCGGCTGGGCCGGCGGCGGGGGGAAAGCCTCGGATGCCGGCCCGTCACCGCCCTGCGGAGGCTGGCCGTGCCCGCCCTGCCCGTACCCACCCTGCCCGTACCCGCCCTGCCCGTACCCACCCTGCCCGTACCCACCCTGCGGGGGCGGCCCGTACCCGCCCTGCCCGTACCCACCCTGCTGCGGCTGGCCGTACCCAGCCCCAGCGTGCGGGGGCTGCCCGTACCCGCCCTGCCCGTACCCGCCCTGCTGCGGCTGGCCGTACCCAGCCCCAGCGTGCGGGGGCTGCCCGTACCCGCCCTGCCCGTACCCGCCCTGCCCGTACCCGCCCTGCCCGTGCCCGCCCTGCGGCGGCCCGTACTGCCCCGCCGGTGGTCCGTCGGGGCCGGACTCGCCGAACTGGGGTGCCGGCTGGTTGGCCCACTGCGCGGCCTGGGCCAGGCCCCCGGACAGCTGGGGGCGACTGGCCAACTCCGGCAGCAACCCCAGCACGGCGAACGCCAGCACGGCAGCGGAGACCACGAAGGTAAGCAGCGCGAAGAGGCTGAAACCGGCACCGAACGTGCTGATCCACTCGATCAGCGTCAGCAGGAACACCAGTCCGGCGAGTCCGACGGTGATGAAGCTGCGCGGGAACGGGACCGGCAGGTTCATCGCGGCGGGCAGCAGGGCCCAGACCCCGGCGAGCAGCAACAGGATGAACGCGAAGACGATCAGCCCCGAGTCGAAGCCGTTGAAGCTGTAGCTGTAACCGAAACCGAAGCTGTCGTTGAACCAGGGCAGCAGGGCGAAGACCAGGTACAGCGGGATGCTCGCGCCGACGAGGTAGTCGGCAAGCCGGAGCTTCCTGGTGTCGAGCGCGACGCCGCTCCCGGCGGGCCCGCCGGACTGGCCCGATGGGCCGCCGTAACCCCCGGGCTGGCCGTACCCGCCCTGCTGGCCGTACCCGCCCGGCTGACCCTGCGGTGCGCCCGGGCCGACCTGGCCCCACCCACCGGATTGCGGGGCGCCGGGCTGCTGCCCCTGCTGCCCCCAGCCGTGCGGAGGCTGCTGCCCCTGCGGGCTGCCGTAGCCGCTGGGACCCTGCTGCCCGGGACCACCCGATGTGTGGTCGGGTCCACTGGTCGTCATCGCGCGGCTTCTCTCCTGTGCTCGAACGGGACTCCGCACGAGGGCGTGTCGATCTTCCTCGGCGCATCGTCTCGACCGCGTTCTCGCAGCGCAACCTCGGCACGCGGGAGATGGACCGGAACCCCGGGAAACCGCTGCCCGGCATCCCACGAGGAGAGCCGGGCAGCGGGGTGGTTGCCGGGCGGGTCAGGCGCCGAGCAGCTCCCGCATGAGGCGCGCGGCCTCCGACGGGGTCTTGCCGACCTTGACCCCCGCTGCCTCCAGGGCCTCCTGCTTGGCTGCTGCGGTGCCGGCCGAGCCGGACACGATCGCCCCGGCGTGGCCCATGGTCTTGCCCTCGGGAGCGGTGAACCCGGCGACGTAACCGACCACCGGCTTGGTCACGTTGGCCTTGATGAACTCCGCGGCCCGCTCCTCGGCGTCGCCACCGATCTCCCCGATCATCACGATGGCCTCGGTCTCCGGGTCGTCCTGGAAGGCCTGCAGGCAGTCGATGTGCGTGGTGCCGATGACCGGGTCGCCACCGATGCCGACCGCGGTGGAGAAACCGATGTCCCGCAGCTCGTACATCATCTGGTAGGTCAGCGTGCCCGACTTGGAGACCAGCCCGATCTTCCCGGCCTGGGTGATGGTGGCCGGGATGATGCCGGCGTTGGACCGCCCGGGGCTGATCAGACCCGGGCAGTTGGGCCCGATGATCCGGGTGGCCTTGCCCTGGGCGTAGGCCCAGAACTCGGTGGAGTCGTGCACCGGGATGCCCTCGGTGATGACGATGCACAGGCCGATCCCGGCATCGATCGCCTCGACGACCGCGCCCTTGGCGAACTTCGGCGGGACGAAGACGACGGTGACGTCGGCCCCCGTCTCCTTCATCGCCTCGGCGACGGAGCCGAAGACCGGCACCGAGGTGCCGTCGAAGTCCACGGTCTGACCGGCCTTGGAGGGGTTGACCCCGCCGACGATCGCGGTGCCGGAGGCCAGCATGCGCTGGGTGTGCTTGCGCCCCTCCGACCCGGTGATGCCTTGCACGATGACCTTGCTGTTCTCGGTGAGGAAGATCGACATGATGCTGAGTCCGTTCTCTGCGAACCGCTGGGACGGCCCCCGTCAGGGACCCGTCGGCGGACCTGCGAGGTGTGGGGGGAAGGGGGTCCTTCGAGGAGGGGTGGGGGCGCTCAGGCGGCGAGCTCGGCGGCCCGGCGGGCCGCGCCGTCCATGGTGTCGACCACGGTGACCAGCGGGTGGGCGGCCTCGGCGAGGATGCGGTGGCCCTCCTCGACGTTGTTGCCGTCCAGCCTGACCACCAGCGGCTTGGTGGCCTCGTCGCCGAGCATGCCCAGCGCCGCCACGATGCCGTCGGCCACCGCATCGCAGGAGGTGATCCCGCCGAAGACGTTGACGAAGACGCTCTTCACCGCGGGGTCGGACAGGATGATGCCCAGCCCGTCGGCCATGACCTGCGCCGAAGCTCCGCCCCCGATGTCCAGGAAGTTGGCCGGGCGGACCCCGCCGAACTCCTCACCGGCGTAGGCGACGACGTCCAGCGTGCTCATGACCAGGCCGGCGCCGTTGCCGATGATCCCGACCTCGCCCTCGAGCTTGACGTAGTTCAGGCCCTTGGCCTTGGCCGCGGCCTCCAGCGGGTCGGCCGCGGCGGAGTCCTCCAGCGCGTCGTGCTCGCCGTGCCGGAACGCGGCGTTCTCGTCCAGGGTGACCTTGCCGTCCAGGGCCAGGACGGTGCCGTCGGGCGCCTTGGCCAGCGGGTTGACCTCGACCAGGGTGGCGTCCTCGGCGGAGAAGACCTCCCACAGCGCGATCGCGATGGCGATCACCTGGTCGCGGACATCGGCGGGGAAGTTCGCCGCATCCACGATCTCGGCGGCCTTCGCCTGGTCCACCCCGACGGTGGCGTCGATGGGGATGCGGGCGAGCGCCTCGGGCTTGGTCACCGCGATCTCCTCGATCTCCATGCCGCCCTCGACGCTGGCCATCGCCAGGAAGGTGCGGTTGGACCGGTCGAGCAGGTAGGAGAAGTAGTACTCGTCGGCGATGTCGCTGGCCTTGGCCACCATCACCTTGCGGGTGATGTGGCCCTTGATGTCCAGCCCGAGGATGTCGGTGGCCCGGGCCTTCGCCTCCTCGGGGTTGTCGGCGAGCTTGACGCCACCGGCCTTGCCCCGGCCGCCGACCTTCACCTGGGCCTTGACCACGACCTGACCCGCGATCTCGCGGGCGATCGCCTCGGCCTGCTCGGGTGTCTCGGCGACGCCGCCGGGGAGCACGGGCACGCCGTGCGCAGCGAACATGTCACGGGCCTGGTACTCGAAGAGATCCACGAAGAGGCACCGTAACGCCACCCTGACCGTGCTGCCGACCACCCCGGCCAGCGGTGGGCGGCATCACACGCCCCGCCTGCCCGTGCTACCCCCCCTCTGCTGCCCCCGCTGCATGCCGCCTGGTCCCCGCGCGCCCGACCGGGTGCGGACCGGTTCACCGGGCGAGGTACCTGTCCCTGGTCCCGGCAGGGCCGCCCGCGGGCTCCCACCGCCACGCCACCGCGGTGAGCGCGAGGTCGAGCAGGCCGATCACCAGCAGTCCGGCACCGGGCAGCGTCCAGTCCAGGTCCGGGGAGTGCAGGGCGTCGCGCAGGCCGGACAGGCCGGCCTGCGCGACGACCACCGAGACGGCCAGCAACCCGCCCACCGCACCCAGTCGTGGGCGCAGTCCCGGCGCCACGACGGCGCACAGCAGCACCGCCCCGGCCAGGAGCAGGCCACCCAGCAGGGCCAGCCCGGGCCGTTCCAGCAGGGCCCGCGGCCCCTCGGCCGCCACCACCGTGACCAGGCCGGTCGAGGGATCGGTCACCAGCTGGTCACGCACGTCGGCCGCCGGCAACGCCAGGCAGAGCACGGCACCGACCCCCAGCAGCACCGCGCCCCCGGCCAGGACCGGGCGCAACGGGTCCAGGCCGCCGGCGTCCTCCATCACCGTGCGCCCCCAGGCCAGCAGGGCCAGCACGCCGGCCAGCACGCCCGTACCGAGGGAGATCACGCCCAGTACCCACCCCGGGCCGATGGCCACCGAGCTGGTGACGACGAGGTCCCCCGCCAGCACTTCCACCCCGGCCCGGGCCGTGGAGGCGGTGCCCTGGTGCAGCGAGATGAGCAGCGGACCGATGGCGAGGGTCCCGGCGACCGACGCGTAGGCCAACCCGAACCGCGGCACCCTGCCCAGCGCGAGGCCGGCGCCGACGACCAGGGCGACCACCGGGGTCAGCAGCGCCACCAGGACGTCGACCGGGCCACCGGCCAGGGACAGCTGCTGGCCGGCCACGGTCAGCTGGGTGGGGAAGACCGCGATCGCCCCCATCGCCCCGGCCAGTGCCAGCAGCAGCCCGGCAGCCCGGGCGAGCGCCGGGACCTCGCCGATGATCACCCGCCCGGCCGGGGCGGCCGCAGGGCGGGTCGACCGCCGGGCAGCGGCGGTGGCGCCGGTACGACGCGGGCGATCGGACACTCGGGTCCCTCCCTCGTTCTGGTCCTGGATGAACCACATCGTGTGCATCGTGGCCGAGCCACCGTCTGCACCATGGTCGAGGCACGTCGTGAGCACCGCGGCTGCGCCGCGTCCGGTGCTTCCTGGGCTGCGCCGCGTCCGGTTCTTCCTGGGCTGCGCCATGGCTGGCGCACGTGGCCGTGCCGCCACCGGTCCCGGCGGGCGGTCGGGACCGCGGGCCACTTCCCCCCGGCGAGCCGCCCCGGCCGCGCGGACGCGGCGGGTCCCAGGGTGGGCTCGGTCCAGGTCCGGTGCAGCGGATCGCGCCCAACCCGTGACCACACCGTGACCGTGTTCATGTGTGACCAGCAGCACACGGGGGCATTACCGTGCGGTGAACGGGGAGACATCGTGGGGGCATCCCACCCGTGCGGGCACCAGCCCATCACGTCGACCAGCCCGGATGCAGGAGGCAGCAGTGACGGGCTCGGTGTCGTTCCCGGCGTGCCAGATCGCCGCGCCCAGCACCCCCGACGGCGGCTCCGCCGTCGCCGCGGTGGGGGCCACCCTCCGCGCGGTGCGATCGCTGTGCACCCCCGCCATGGTCGGTGGCGGCCTCACCGAGCTGGCCTGGGTGGGCGCGCACGCCCTGCTCTGGCCGCTGGGCGCCCGCACCGAACCGTTACCGGCCGACACCGGGGTGCGGCCCGACCGGCAACCTCCCGCGGTCCGGGCGTTCTTCGCCGAGGACCCGCTCGCCTCCCGGGTGCCCGTCGTCCTGGTGCACGGCATGGTGGACAACCGGTCGATCTTCACGGTGATGCGGCGCGGACTCCGGCGTCGCGGGTTCAGCAGCGTCCGCACCTGGAACTACAGCCCGCTGGTGCAGGACGTCCGGGAGGCCGCCGAGCAGCTGGGTGAGCACCTGGAGCGGGTGTGCCAGCAGACCGGGCACGACCGGGTGCAGCTCGTCGGGCACAGCCTGGGCGGTCTGGTCGCCCGCTACCTGGTGCAGCGGCAGGACGACGGCAGGGTGACCTCCCTGGTCACCCTGGGCTCCCCGCACAGCGGTTCGCTGTGGGCGCACGCCCTGCCCACCCCGCTGGCCCGCCAGCTCCGTCCGGGTTCGGAGCTGTTCGCCGAGCTCGCCCGGCCGGCGCCGGGTCGACTCACCCCGATCACCGCGATCTACAGCGACCTGGACCAGCTGGTCGTGCCCTCCTCCTCCGGCCGCGTCGACCACCCCGACCTGCGGGTCCGCAACGTGCTGGTCCGCGGGGTCGGGCACATGTCCCTCCCGATCCACCGGGCCGTGGTGGAGGAGGTCGCCGCGACCTTCGCGGGCCACCGGTCCATCGAGCGCGACACCACCGACGCCGCCGTCGCCTGATCCTGCCTGGTCGCCCCGCACGTCGGGGGGCAGTGCCGTGCCCGGATGAGGGGCTGCCTCCTCGAGCGGCGCAGGCCGTCGCGGCACATCACGGTCGGTGATGTGAGATCGACAGGGCGACACGCCGCGCGCTTCTTTGGTGGACGTGATCACTGGTGGTCACAATGCGATCACGCCGTCGGCAGTCCCTGCCGGCGCACGTCGGACCCCTGACGTACCAACTGACACGACGTCGCCCGACCCGCTCATCTCCGCTCCCGCAGCGGAGGGCAACCGCTCCCCCGGTGCGGACGACGTCTGGAGAAGGTGCTTGCGTGACGCGCCATCGTGAGCTGGTGGGCCGCCCCCGGCCCGGGCGAGCGGTCCGGAACCGGACCGTGGCCGAACCCCTCGTCGGGAACCCCGCGGCGAGCCCGCTGGACCTGCTGGACCGCGCGCTGGAGGACCTGGCCGGTCCCGATCTGCTGGACCACCCCTCGGCCCACCTGCGCCGGTCGACCACCGGGCGCCCGACCCCGGCGCAGCTGACCACCGCGCAGCTGGCCACCGCGCACGTGACCACGGCGAACCTGACCACGGCGAACCTGACCACGGCGAACCTCCCGGTCACCACCGGCCTGCTCACCACCGAACTGCTCACCACCGGGCTGCTCACCGACGCACCCGACGCTGCTGCGCCCTCGGCAACCGGCGGGCGGGCCGCCCGCCACGGTGGCGGTGGCGGTGGCGGTGGCGGTGGCGGTGGCGGTGGCGGTGGCGACAGGAATACCTCGACTCCCGACCCGACCGACGCGGCGGCCGACTCCGCGACCGCCAGGCCCGCGCGGTCCACGGCTCGACGGTTGCCCCGCCCGCCCGTGCGCAGGGCGCCACTGCTGCTGGCTGCGCTGGTGCTCGGCGCCATCGTGGCCGCCCTGCCCGGGGGCGTCGGCTCCCGCTCGGCGCCTACCACCCCGGTCGCCAGTGCCGCCGACTACGGCCTGACGGCGGCCGACGCCAACTTCGCCGGTGGCATGGACGACGCCTCGGCCCGCCGGGAGATCACCCAGGCCGAGGCCACCGCCCGGCTGGATGCCCTGGCCGCGTCCCGGGCCCAGCGCGAGCCGGACTTCGTGCTGCCCACCCAGGGCCGGATGAGCACCTGCTTCTGCATGCGCTGGGGCCAGATGCACTGGGGCATCGACCTGGCCGCACCGCTGGGCACCCCGATCGTGGCCGCCGCCGACGGGGTGGTGCTCCGCGCCGGCCCAGCCAGCGGTTACGGCAACGCCATCTACATCCAGGACGCCGACGGCAACGTCGAGATCTACGGCCACATGCGCTACCTCTACGTGCAGGCCGGGGACGTGGTCTCCGCCGGTGACCTGATCGCGAAGGTGGGCACGGAGGGCCAGTCGACCGGTCCGCACCTGCACTTCGAGATCCACACCGGCTCGATGACCGGTCGCCCGACGGACCCGCAGGCCTGGCTGGCCAAGCGGGGCATCGAGATCGGCTGACCCGCGCCGCACCCGCACCGGGCCCCGACCGCCCGTGCGCTACGAGCCCCCCGGCACCCACCGACGAGGTGCCGGAGAGCGCACCGGCAGCTCCCCGCCGGGCCCGGGGGTCAGAGCTTGACCAGGGGGGCGTAGCGGAGCACCAGCCGCTTGGTACCGCCGGACCCGAAGTCCACGGTGGCCTGCGCCTTGTCCGCCACCCCCGTCACCTCGACGACGGTGCCCAACCCGAAGGCGTCGTGGCTGACCCGGTCCCCCACGTCGACGCTGATGACCGCCCGGTTCCCGGCGCCGCCGCGCAGGCCGCCGGTCGACAACCCGGTCGAGGCGACCCGCTGCTGCGCCGAGCCGTACGGGGCGCTGGGCCGCGGGTCGACCCCGGTCCAGTGCACGGTGTCCCCGGGCAGCTCGTCCAGGAACCGGGATGGCGGGTTGTAGGCCGGCTGACCCCAGCTGGTGCGCACCGTCGCCCGGGACAGGAACAACCGCTGCTGGGCGCGGGTGATCCCCACGTAGGCGAGCCGGCGTTCCTCCTCCAGCTCCTTGGGGTCGCCCAGCGCGCGCAGGTGCGGGAAGACGCCGTCCTCCAGCGCGGTCAGGAAGACCACCGGGAACTCCAGCCCCTTGGCCGTGTGCAGGGTCATCATCGTGACCACCCCGGCGTCGGCGGTGTCCTGCCCTCCGGCGCCCCCCGGGATCTGGTCGGCGTCGGCCACCAGGGACACCTGCTCCAGGAAGTCGGTCACGGTGCCCTCGGGGTTCACCGCCTCGAACTCGGCGGCGACGCTGACCAGCTCGTGCAGGTTGTCTACCCGGCCCTCGTCCTGCGGATCGGTCGAGGACTCCAGCTCGGCCAGCAGCCCGCTGCGCTCGAGGATGGACTCCAGCAGCGCACTGGGCCCCGACCCGGTGGCCAGCAGGTGCTCGAACTCCTCCAGCAGGGAGACGAACTCGTTGATCGCCTTCAGCGACCGGGTGGCCAGCCCCGGGGCGTCCTGGGCGCGGCGCAGCGCGGTGGCGAAGGCGATCCGCTCCCGATCGGCCAGGGTCTCCACGCAGGCCTCGGCCCGCTCGCCGATGCCGCGCTTGGGCGTGTTCAGCACCCGCCGCAGGCTGACCACGTCGGTGGGGTTGCTGACCACCTTCAGGTAGGCCAGCGCGTCGCGGACCTCCTTGCGCTCGTAGAAGCGCACCCCGCCGACCACCTTGTAGGGCATCCCGACCCGGATGAACACCTCCTCGAAGACCCGGGAGGCGTTGTTGGTCCGGTAGAAGACGGCGATGTCCGCAGGTCTGGCCGCTCCCTCGTCCACCAGCGCGTCGATCTGCTCGGCCACCCAGGCGGCCTCGTCGTGCTCGTTGTCGGCGACGTAGCCCTCGATCAGCTCCCCGTCCCCGGCGTCGGACCACAGGTTCTTCGGCCGCCGCGCGGTGTTGCGGGCGATGACCTGGTTGGCGGCCTTGAGGATCCGCTGGGTGGAGCGGTAGTTCTGCTCCAGCACGATCGTGGTGGCCTCGGGATAGTCCCGCTCGAACTCGTCGATGTTGCGGATGGTGGCGCCGCGGAAGGCGTAGATGGACTGGTCGGCATCCCCCACCACGCACAGCTCGGCCGGCGGCACCGGCCCGCCGGCGTACCCGACCAGCTCGCGGACCAGGGCGTACTGGGCGTGGTTGGTGTCCTGGTACTCGTCGACCAGGACGTGCCGGAAGCGGCGGCGGTAGTGCTCGGCGACGGCGGGGAAGGCCCGGAGCAGGTTGACCGTGGTCATGATCAGGTCGTCGAAGTCCATCGCGTGCGCCTCGCGGAGCCGCCGCTGGTACAGCGCGTAGACCTCCGCCAGCACCTTCTCCGGCGGGGTCTGCGGGACGAAGGACTCCTCGTCGACCAGCTCGTTCTTCAGGTTGGACACCTGGGCGGCGAGGCTCCGGCCGGGGTAGCGCTTGGCGTCCAGCTCCAGGTCGCGGGCCACCATGGTCATCAGCCGGACCGAGTCACCCTGGTCGTAGATGGTGAAGCTGCTCTTCATGCCCAGGGTGGCGGCCTCGGCCCGCAGGATCCGCACGCACATCGAGTGGAACGTGGAGACCCACATCGCCCGGGCGCGCGGACCGATCAGCTGGGCCACCCGCTCCTTCATCTCACCGGCGGCCTTGTTGGTGAAGGTGATCGCCATGATCTCGCCGGGCGTGGCCCCCCGGGCCCCCAGCAGGTAGGCGATCCGATGCGTCAGGACGCGGGTCTTGCCCGAGCCCGCACCGGCCACGATCAGCAGCGGCGTGCCCTCGTGCACCACCGCATCGCGCTGCGGGCCGTTCAGCCCGGCGAGCATCCGGTCCAGCTCGCGGCCCGTCCGGCCGGAGGTCTGGCGGGGCAGGGCGGCGGTTCCCGGGAGGGAGATCTGGGGGCTGCTCATGGCCGTTCCACTCTAGGCCGGACCACCGACACGGCCGGGGCTGACCACACAGCCGCGCTGGCCGCTCGACGGTGCGCTGTGGCACACTCGACGCCGTGCTCAGCCACCGCGAGTTTTCCTACGGCCACCGGGATCCGGTCGCCGTCCTCGCTGGCTAGACAGCCACCGCCAGACACGCCCCGGGCCCGACGAAGCCCGGGGCGCATCCATGTCCGGGGTCCGACGGTCCTCCACCACCGGAGAGGCAACCCCGATGAGCACCACTGCGATCCCCCCGACGACCGTCCTGCCGCCCCCCGGGACCCCGCCCGCTGCACCCGCGACCGAGGCCACCGGGCCGGCCGAGCGGATCGGTGAGCTGCGCGCCCAGATCGATGCCTGCGACGCCGAGATCATCCGGCTGGTCCAGGCCCGGCTCGGCTTCTCCCGCGAGATCGGCGCGCTGCGCTCGGCGGCCGGGGGCACCCGGTTGTCGCTGTCCCGGGAGCAGGCCGTGCTGGCGACCTTCAGCGCCGCACTGGGTCCGGTCGACGGCACCTCCCTGGGCATGATGCTGCTGCGCCGCGGCCGGGGTGCGCTCTGACCCCCGCGTGGCCGAGCCGGCGCCCCTCCCGGGCACGTACCGTCTGAGCCCGTGACCCAGCCCCCCACCCAGCCCGCCGCCCACGTCGAGCGGGCGCTCTGCGTGCTCGCCCACCCCGACGACGTCGACTTCGGCAGTGCCGGGACCGTGGCCACCTGGACGGCCGCCGGCACCGAGGTGACCTACTGCATCGTCACCGACGGGGACGCCGGCGGTTTCGACGACACCCCACGGGAGGAGATGCCGCGGTTGCGGCAGGCCGAGCAGCGTGCCGCAGCCGCCGCGGTGGGCGTCACCGACGTGCGCTTCCTGGGCTATCCCGACGGGCGGCTGGAGCCCACCCTGCAGCTGCGCCGGGACATCAGCCGGGTCATCCGGCAGGTGCGCCCGCAGCGCGTGCTCACCTCCTCCCCGGAACGGATGTACGACCGGATCGGGGCCAGCCACCCCGACCACATGACCACGGGCGAGTCCACGCTGCGGGCTGTCTACCCCGACGCCCGCAACCCCTTCGCGCACCCCGAGCTGCTGGCCGAGGAGGGGCTGCGGGCCTGGACGGTGCAGGAGGTGTGGCTGGGGGCCAGCCCGCGCGCCGACCACGCCGTCGACATCACCGAGGTCGTCGAGCGCAAGTTCGCCGCCCTGGAATCGCACGTCACGCAGGTCGCGCACCAGCCCGAGGGCCGGCTGCGCGAGTTCGTCACCGGCTGGATGCGGCAGACCGCCCGCGCCCACGGCCTGGCCGAGGGTCGCCTGGCCGAGGCGTTCCACGTCGTGCACACCGCCTGAGCGGCACCGCCCGGGCGAGACCCCTTGGGCCCACCGCCCGAGAGGGCCTCAGAGCAGCCGGTTCGTCGCCGCCCACCTGGTCAGCTCGTTGCGGTTGGACAGCTGCAGCTTGCGCAGCACGTTCGAGGCGTGCGACTCCACCGTCTTGACCGAGATGAACAGTCGCTGGCCGATCTCCCGGTAGGTGTAACCGCGGGCCAGCAGCTGCATCACCTCCCGCTCCCGGGCCGAGAGCAGGTCCAGCCCGGGGTCGACGTCGGGTTCCGGCGCCGCCGGGGCCGCGCCGGCGGCGAAGGCGTCCAGCACGAAGCCGGCCAGCCGCGGGGAGAACACCGCATCCCCGTCGGCGACCCGGGCCACCGCGTCCCGCAGGTCCGCACCGGAGATCGTCTTGGTCACGTAGCCCCGGGCCCCGGCCCGGATGACGGCGATCACGTCCTCGGCGGCGTCGGACACCGACAGCGCCAGCCAGCGGACCTCGGGCAGCTCCGCGCGCAGCGCTTCCAGCACGGCCCGGCCGCCGCCCCCGGGCAGGTGCACGTCCAGCAGCACGACGTCGGGGCGGGTCGCGCGGACCCCGGAGACCGCGCCGGCCACGTCGGCGGCCTCGCCCACCACCTCCACCGCGTCGCCCAGCTCGGCGCGCACCCCGGACCGGACCATGGCGTGGTCGTCGACCAGGAACACTCGCGTCATGGGGCGCCCCGATCCGCGGTGAGCGGCAAGGTCAGCTCGACCTCGGTGCCCTGCCCCGGGCTGGAGTGCACCGCGGCGGTCCCCCCGACCCGGAGCAACCGGCCCGCGACGGAGTCCCGCAGCCCGCGCCGGTCCTCGGGCACCAGCGCCGGGTCGAACCCGGCGCCGCGGTCCCGCACGAAGACGCTCACCGCTCGCGGGGTGACCTCGCTGTAGAGCGCGACGTGCGCCGACCCGGAGTGCTTGGCGGCGTTGACCACGGCCTCCCGGGTGGCCTGGCCCAGCGCGGCCACCGCATCGTCGACGGCCAGGTCGCCGACGACGACGGGGTCCACGGTGACGACGTGGTCGGTCTCGACCTCGGCCACCAGCCGGGCCACCAACCCCGCCCAGGTGCCGCCGGTGGCCACCTGCGGGGCGTACAGCCAGCTGCGCAGTTCCCGCTCCTGGCCCCGGGCCAGCCGGGCGACCTGCGCCGGGTCGTCGGCGTGCCGCTGCACCAGGGCCAGGGTCTGCAGCACCGAGTCGTGCAGGTGCGCGGCGACCGCGGCCCGTTCCTCCGACCGGATGCGGGCCGCCCGCTCGTCGGCCCGGGAGGCCAGCAACCGCCGCCACAGCGGGGCGGTGGCCAGACCGATCCCGACCAGCAGCACCAGGGTGGCGGCGAACCCGTTGCGGGCGTTCACCAGCTGACCGGTGGTGGCCAGCAGCAGGATCACCCCGCCCGCGGCGAGCAGCACCCCCACCACCAGGCCCCAGCGCACCGTGGACCGGTCCAGCGGCCGCTCGGTGTCCAGCTGGTACCAGATGACCGCCAGCCCACCGCCGGCCAGCAGCAGCGGTGCCACCACGTCCCCGCGGCCCCAGCTGGCCACCTGGGAGGACAGCGTGAGCACCCCGATGGCCAGCAGGACCAGCCCGACGATCTGCCGGCGACCGGGCGGCCCTGCCCGCTCGGGGCGCGGGGCGCCCTCGGGGGCCACCGGCATGGTCAGCCAGAGCAGGGCGTAGGCGACGACGCCGGCGCCGGTGACCGCGAGGAGCACGAACGCCACCCGGACCAGCAACGGGTCCAGACGCAGGTGGTCGGCGGTCCCGGCCGCCACCCCACCCAGCAGCCGGCCCGACCGTGGGCGCTGCAGCGGCGGACGCGGCACCGCTGCCGCCGGCGCCGCTGCCGTCGTCCCGGGGTCGCTCACACCGGTCATCGTGTCACCGGGACCAGGGGGTGCCCACCGGGTGACACCCTGGTCTCCTGCCCGG
This sequence comes from uncultured Actinomycetota bacterium, assembly GCA_963759905.1. Classification (GTDB taxonomy): domain Bacteria; phylum Actinomycetota; class Actinomycetes; order Mycobacteriales; family Geodermatophilaceae; genus Klenkia. Next base: position 311,414 of record CAVXBD010000003.1, on the reverse strand, counting down.
GCACCCGCCCGGGGAACCAGGGTCGGCTCCGGGGTTTCCCCGATACCGGGGGACCCGGCCGCAGCGGCACGCTCCTGGCATGACCAACGCCACCCCTCCCCCACCGCCCCTCCCGCCCTACCCCGGCTTGCAGGCCGGCCCGACACCACCGCCCCCGCTGCCCGGGTCCGGGCTGCGCCCACCGCTGCGCCGCAGCCGCACCGACAAGGTGCTCGGCGGCGTCAGCGGCGGCCTGGCCGAGTACACCGGCATCGACGCCCTGCTCTGGCGGGTCGGCTTCATCGCCCTGGTCTTCGCCGGCGGCACCGGGATCCTGGTCTACCTGCTGCTGTGGCTGCTGATGCCGGTCGACCGCAGCCCGGCCGGCCCGGCCGACGAGGCGCCCGCCCGGCCGGCCGGCCCGCGCTCCCCGGTCCCGGGGATCACCGTGGCCACCCTGCTCATCGTCGTCGGGGTCATGGCGCTGGTTGCCCGGACCACGTCCTGGCGACCCGGCCCGGTCGGCTTCCTGGCCGCCGCGCTGGTCGTCGTCGGGATCGGGCTGGGCGTCGGGGCCTTCCTCGGCGGGCGCAGCAGCCGTGGACCGCTGATCGCGCTGGGCGTGGTGCTCTCCTTCGCCCTGCTGCTGGCCTCGGTGACCGACGGCTGGCGTGGCGGCGGCCACCGGGTCGGCGACCTCAGCTACACCCCCGCGACCGTGGCGGCGGTGCAGCCGCGGTACGAGTCCGGGGTCGGTGACGTGTCGCTGGACCTGAGCCGGCTCGACCTGTCCGGGCTCGCCCGACCGGTCAGCACGATGGTCGATGGCGGCCTGGGCGACATCGACGTCGTCGTCCCCCGCTCGGCCGACGTCCGGGTCAGCGTGCAGAACGGCCTCGGCAGCGCCGACGTCTTCGGCCAGAGCTCGGACGGCGGGTACTTCGCCGGCACCGGGTCGGCCCCGTGGACCGGGGACGGCGTGCCCGAGATCGTGCTCACCGTCTCCTCCGGCGTGGGTGACGTGACGGTGTCCCGTGGCTGAGCCGACCGGGTGGTCGGCGACCCCGCCCCAGTACCAGCCCCAGCCCCAGCCCCAGCCCGCCGATCGTCAGGAGACCGCCGTGTACCCCACCGAGGACGTCCCGCCCCGGACCACCGACTGGTCCGACCCCGCCGCCGGGGCCCCCACCGAGCGGCGCCCGGACCTCGTCGCCCTGCTGGCCGCCATCGTGTTCTGCGTCGTGGCGGTGCTGGGCGTGGTCGGCACGTCGCTGCCGGGCTGGGTGTTCGGCGGCGGGCTGATCGCCGTCCTGCTGGTACTGCTGGGCGGCGGCCTGCTCATCAGCGAGCTCCGCCGCGCCCGCCGGTGACCGGGGTGCCCTCGTCGGCAGCTCGGCCGGGCAGTTCAGCCGGCGACCGCGGCGAGGGCCACCGTGCCGACCCAGGTCACCGGGATCGCTACGCCCTCGAACCCGATGCCGCGGCGCTCCCGGACCACCAGCCCGCCGGCGAGCACGGTGATGATCAGCACGGTGCCCCCCAGCAGCACCAGGCTGGCAGGGCCGGCGTCCCGGTAGATGGGGCCGTCCAGGTAGAACACGTCAGCCACCGCGATCATCAGGGTGTCGAAGACGTTCCCGCCGATGATGTTCCCGACGCCCAGGGTCAGCGAACCCATCCGGACGGCGGTGATGAGCACCACCAGCTCGGGCAGCGAGGTGATCGCGGTGGTGAGGGTGAACCCGGTCAGGTCACTGGGCAGGCCGGTCAGGGCGATCAGCCGCAACCCCGCCTGGCCCACCAGGAAGCCGGCGCTGCCGACCACCAGGCCCAGGGCGGCGAGTTCCTGCCACAGCCGTCCGGTCGAGACCTCCAGGGCAGGAGCCCCGTCCGCATCCTCGGCCTCCGTCGTGTCGGTCTGGGTCGCCTCCCACATCGGGTGGTCCGCCAACCGCTTGAGCAGGACCAGCCCGTAGCCGTAGAAGGCCGGGATGAGCAGCGTCATCGGATGGATCCAGCCGATCCGCAGCGTCGGGGTCGCGTAGGCCACCACCGGGACCGACAGCAGGGCGGTGAGCACCAGGGCCTGCAGGATGTTCTGCAACGAGGCCGCCGAGTGCTCCAGGTTCGCCCGGCGGTAGACCAGGTCGGCGATGGCCAGCCACACCGTCTGCAGGGCCACCCCGCCGATGGGGTTGGCCAGCCCGAACCCTGGGTCCCCGCCCAGCGCGCCGGTCGCCGTCGTCACGATGCCCGGCAGCGAGGTGACCGCGCCCAGCAGCAGCGCCCCACCCACGGCGTCGCCCAGACCGGTCCGCCCGGACAGCTCGTCGGCCACCCGGGTCAGCCGGATCCCGGCCAGCACGATCACCACTGCCATCACCGCCAGCAGGCCGCCCACGAACCACAGCGGCCAGCCCGCGGTCACCCCGGTGCTCCGGTGATCATCGGGCCAGTGTGACCACTCGGCGCCCGCACCGCCCGGTGGGGCTCACTCCCACTCGATCGTGCCTGGCGGCTTGCTCGTCACGTCCAGCACCACCCGGTTGACCTCGGCCACCTCGTTGGTGATCCGGGTCGAGATCCTGGCCAGCACGTCGTAGGGCAACCGGGTCCAGTCCGCGGTCATCGCGTCCTCGCTGGACACCGGGCGCAGCACCACCGGGTGCCCGTAGGTACGGCCGTCGCCCTGCACCCCGACCGAGCGGACGTCGGCCAGCAGCACCACCGGGCACTGCCAGATCTCCCGGTCCAGCCCGGCGGCGGTCAGCTCGGCGCGGGCGATGGCGTCGGCCTGGCGCAGCGTGTCCAGCCGCTCGGCGGTCACCTCCCCGACGATCCGGATGCCGAGCCCCGGACCCGGGAAAGGCTGGCGCCAGACCATCGACTCCGGCAGCCCCAGCTGCACCCCGACCTCGCGGACCTCGTCCTTGAACAGCGCGCGCAGCGGCTCCACCAGGGCGAAGGTGAGGTCCTCGGGCAGGCCACCGACGTTGTGGTGGCTCTTGATGTTGGCCGTCCCGGTCCCGCCGCCGGACTCCACGACGTCGGGGTACAGCGTGCCCTGGACCAGGAAGTCGACGGTCTCCCCGTGTGCCTGGGCGTCGGCGACGACGTCGAGGGCGGCCTGCTCGAAGACCCGGATGAACTCCCGGCCGATGATCTTGCGCTTCTGCTCGGGGTCGCTGACCCCGGCCAGCGCCCCGAGGAACTGCTCGCGGGCGTCGACCACCCGCAGGTCGATCCCGGTGATGGCCACGAAGTCGCGCTCGATCTGCTCGGTCTCGCCCTCGCGCATCAGCCCGTGGTCGACGTAGACGCAGGTCAGCTTGTCCCCGATGGCCCGCTGCACCAGCGCCGCGGCGACCGCGGAGTCCACGCCACCGGACAGTGCGCACAGCGCCCGCCGGTCCCCGATCTGCTCGCGGATGCGCTCGATCTGCTCCTCGACGACGTTGGCCATCGTCCAGGTCGGGGTGAGGCCGGCGATGTCGAAGAGGAAGTGCTCGAGCACGGTCTGCCCGTGCGCGGTGTGCCGGACCTCGGGGTGGAACTGGACGCCGGCCAGCCGCCGGTCGACGTCCTCGAACGCGGCGACCGGGGCGCCGGTGGACGTGGCGGTCACGGTGAACCCCGGCGGGGCCGCGGAGACGGCGTCCCCGTGGCTCATCCACACCGACTGCTCCAGGGGCAGCGCGCCGAACAGCCGGGCCTCGGTGGTCACCGTCAACGGGGTGCCGCCGTACTCCCGGTCCCCGGTGTGCGCGACGGTGCCACCCAGGGACTGGGCCATGGCCTGGAAGCCGTAGCAGATGCCGAAGGCCGGGACGCCGGCCTCGAACAGCGCCGGGTCGACCTGCGGGGCGCCCTCGGCGTAGACCGACGAGGGACCACCGGAGAGCACGATCGCGGCGGGCTTGCGAGCCAGCACCTCGGCCACCGGGGTGTCCGAGCCGATCAGCTCGGAGTAGACACCTGCCTCACGGATCCGGCGGGCGATCAGCTGGGCGTACTGGGCACCGAAGTCGACGACCAGGACGGTAGGGAAGTCCATGCTCACGGGGTCGTTCACCCCCCGATGACCAGGTCGACCCGCTGGAACTCCTTGAGGTCCCGGTAGCCGGTCTTGGCCATCGTGCGGGCCAGCGCGCCGAACAGGTTGGTCCGGCCGTCGGACTCCACGGCCGGGCCCAGCAGCACCTGCTCCAGCGACGCGGTGGCCGGCACCGGTGCGGACACCTCGCCGCGCGGCAACCGGGGGTGCGCGGCCACCGAGTCCCACCACGCGCCGCCGGCCGGGGCCTCGGCGGCCGAGCGCAGCGGCTCGCCGAGCTGCACCGCATCGGCCCCGCAGGCCAGCGCCCGCGCGATCGCACCGGAGGTCTCGATCCGGCCGTTGGCGATGACGTGCACGTACCGCCCCCCGGTCTCGTCCAGGTAGTCCCGCCGGGCCGCGGCGGCATCGGCGATCGCGGTGGCCAGCGGCACCCGGACGCCCATCACGGCGTCACCGGTGGAGGCGCTGTCGGCGCCGATCCCGACGATGACGCCGGCGGCACCGGTGCGCATCAGGTGCAGCGTGGTCTGGTAGTCCGCCGCTCCCCCCACGATCACCGGGACGTCGAGGTCGGCGATGAACTCCTTGAGGTTTAGCGAGTCCCCGGTGGTGGTCACGTGCTCGGCGGAGACGATGGTGCCCTGGATGACCAGCAGGTCCACCCCGGCGGCCAGCACCGCGGGGGCCAGCGCCTCGGTGTGCTGCGGGCTGATCCGCACCGCCGACGTCACCCCGGACTCGCGCAGCTCCTTGACCCGGGCGGTGATGAGGTCGGGCTTCACGGGCTCGCTGTACAGCTGCTGCAGCAGCGCGGTGGTGGAGCCCGATGACCCGGCGGCATCGCGCAGCTGCCGGTAGACGTCGGCCGGGTCGTCGTACCGGGTCCACAGGCCCTCGGCGTTGAGCACGCCCAACCCGCCGGCGCGACCGACCGCGACCGCCGTGGTGGGGCTCATCACCGCATCCGACGGGCTGGCGACCAGCGGGATGTCGAACCGGAAGGCATCGATCTGCCAGGCGGTGGAGACGTCGTCCACGTCCCGGGTCCGCCGGCTGGGGACGATGGAGATCTCGTCGAGGTCGAAGCCGCGCCGGGCGAAGCGGTTCAGCCCGATCTCGACGTTGTCACGCACTGGCACAGGAAGTCACCGGGTCCGGTTCTGGGGGGCGGGCGGGCAGGTCGTGGTCAGGTCGCGCCGGCGGTCAGCGGGCGCGGTAGTTGGGGGCCTCGACGGTCATCTGGATGTCGTGCGGGTGGCTCTCGGTCAACCCGGCCGAGGTGATCCGGGTCAGCTGACCCCGGTCCTGCAGCTCGGCGACGGTGGCGGCACCGGCGTACCCCATCGCGGCGCGCAGCCCGCCGACCAGCTGGTGGGCCACCCCGGACAGCAGGCCACGGTAGGGCACCTGGCCCTCGATGCCCTCGGGCACCAGCTTGTCGTCGGAGAGCACGTCGTCGGCGAAGTACCGGTCCCGGCTGTAGGACTGGTTGCCGCGCTTCTGCATGGCGCCCAGCGAGCCCATCCCGCGGTAGGACTTGTACTGCTTGCCGTTCATGAACACCAGCTCGCCCGGGGCCTCCTCGACCCCGGCGAACAGGCTGCCCAGCATCACGGTGTCGGCCCCGGCCACGAGCGCCTTGGCGATGTCCCCGGAGTACTGCAGGCCGCCGTCGGCGATCACCGGGACACCGGCGGGCTTGCACGCCAGCGCCGCCTCGTACACCGCGGTCACCTGGGGCACGCCGACCCCGGCCACCACCCGGGTGGTGCAGATCGAGCCGGGCCCCACACCGACCTTGACCCCGTCGGCCCCGGCGTCGACCAGGGCCTGGGCACCGGCGCGGGTGGCGACGTTGCCACCGACCACCTGCACGCCCAGCCCCACCCCGGCGAAGTCCTTCTTCACCCGGGCGACCATCTCCAGGACGGCGCGCTGGTGACCATGCGCGGTGTCCACCACGAGCACGTCCACGCCTGCGTCCACCAGCAACCCCGCGCGCTTGTACGCGTCCTCCCCGACCCCCAGCGCCGCGCCCACCACCAGCCGGTTGTCGGCGTCCTTCGTGCTGTGCGGGTATTGGTCGCGCTTGACGAAGTCCTTGACCGTGATCAGGCCGCGCAGCCGACCGGCCGGGTCGATCAGCGGCAGCTTCTCGATCTTGTGCTGCCGGAGCAGCGCCAGCGCCGTGCCGGCGTCCACGCCGACCGGGGCGGTGATCAGCGGCAGCGGCGTCATGACATCCCGGACCAGCCGGTTCGGGTCGGTCTCGAAGCGCATGTCCCGGTTGGTCACCATGCCGACCAGCACGCCGTCGGCATCCACCACGGGAGCACCGGAGATGCGGTAGCGGCCCGACAGCGCATCCACCTCGGCCAGCGTGTTCTCCGGCGAGCAGGTCACCGGGTTGGTGATCATCCCGGACTCCGAGCGCTTGACCAGGTCGACCTGCCCGGCCTGCTCCTCGGCGGCGAGGTTGCGGTGCAGGATGCCCACCCCACCGGCCCGGGCCATGGCGATCGCCATCCGAGCCTCGGTGACGGTGTCCATCGCGCTGGAGACCAACGGGATGGCCAGCCGGATGCCCCGGGTCAGCAGCGTGGACGTGTCCACCTCGGCCGGGACGACGTCGGAGGCCCCGGGGACCAGCAGGACGTCGTCGTAGGTCAACCCGAGCGGGGCGAACTTGGCCGGGAGCTCGGGGACGCTGTGGTCGGGCTGCATGCGTGCCGCCACCTCTCGCATGGTGGTGGTGGCGCCGGGACGGCGCGCGAGGACCGTGCCCGATCGTAGGCTGCCGGGCCCATCGCTCCCCCGGGACGCCTACGCTGGTCCGGTGACATCGTGGGACGACACGTTCGGGACCGAACCCGGCGGGGACGGACCTGCTCCCCCGCTGAGCATGGAGGAGCGGGCCGGGGTCCTCGACGACCTGGCCGAGCTCGAGGTCTTCCGCACCCTGCTGGAGCCCACCGGGGTCAAGGGCATCGTGGTGGACTGCCCGGACTGCGAGGAGGAGCACCACGTCGACTGGGCGTTGATGCAGGCCAACCTGCGCCAGTTGCTGGACGAGGGACAGACCGGCCGGCACGAGCCGCCCTTCGACCCGGACCCCGACGACTACGTCAGCTGGGACTACGCCAGCGGGTACGCCGACGGCGTCGCCGCGCACGCCGAGGCCGAGGAGCCCCGGGACGGCCGCGCACCAGGCCGGCACGCCCGCGAGGACCAGTAGGACCCCGACACCCGGCCCGCCGGCAGGGTCCCCTCCCGAGCGTGCCAGGGAGGTGGCAGGCGGGTCCCCTGTCAGCTCATCATGCCGCGGCGGAAGCCGGTGGCCACCGCCTCGGCGCGGTCCTTGGCGCCCAGCTTGCGGAACAGCCGCCGGGCGTGGGTCTTGATGGTGTCCTCGGACAGGTAGAGCTCGCGGCCGATCTGGGCGTTGCTCTTGCCCTGGCTCATCCCGGTCAGCACCTGCATCTCGCGCACCGACAGCGCGACCGCCGGCACGTCGACCCGGGCGGTGGCTCGCACCGCGGTGGGGCCGGCCAGCGCGCTGGCACTGCTCCACGAGGCCGGCGCCGAGGAGGCACCGACGGTGGACAGCGGCCCGGAGTGCGGCGGACGCCCGGGCTCGACCCGCAGCCCGGCCCGGGAGATGCCCAGTCCCATCTCGACCGGGGAGGCGTCCCAGCGCAGGTACCCGCGAGCACCGAAGGCCACCGCGGCGCGGACGGTGTCGGCGTCGTCCGGGGCGCCCAGCACCAGCACCGGCAGACCCGGGTGGGCGCGCAGCACCCCCGTCGCGACCGCCAGGCCGTTGTCGGTGGCCCGCTGGGTGCCGACCAGCAGCACGTCCGGCTGCCGGACGGCCAGGCGGGCCAGCAGCGACGCGGGGTCACCGATCGCCTCCACCCGCCCGACGAAGGGCAGCGCGACCAGCCGCCCGGCGACGTCGTCGCGCACCCGGCGGCGCTCGTCGAACACCCATACGACCGACCCGCCCACCGCCGGGGTCGCGGCCCCGCCGTTGCGCCCGACCCGCATCCTGTCCTCGATCACGTTCTGCTCCTGTCGCCGCACCGGACCACCCGGAAGGGGTCCAGCGGTGTGCCGGTGGCCGAGATCGCCCGGCCGTCGTCACCCGGTCGGGGCCGCACCGTCCGGGGTGTACCGGGTCGATGCCGTCCCGGTTCCCCCGCGCGTGGGTCGCACGGGGTCCTGGGTCGCTCATCGGTGAGGTCGGCAGCGACGTCTGCCTGCTTGATCCCGACGCGGATGACCTGCGCGGATGTCACCCGGCGGGGTGAGGGACCCGCTCCGGTTCGCTCCGGTCGGCGGCCGAGGGCCCTACCACGGGCGTCGGCACACCGGACCGGCGGGCCCCCATCACACACCGGCCCGGAAGTCGCAACAGAAAGCGTGGACCGGTGGGGTTTGATCGTGATCAGCGGCGGGCAGGTGCGCTGTGCAGCCGGGCAGCACCCCCCGGCTCACCGAGCCGAGGAGGACCCACATGGCCGACATCCGCCGACTGCCCACACCCGTCGCCGAGGTCTGGGACTGGCAGCTCCACGGCGCCTGCCGTGGCGAGTCCACGTCGCTGTTCTTCCACCCCGACGGCGAGCGCGGCCCGGCCCGGGCGCGGCGTCAGGCCGCCGCGAAGGCCGTCTGCGGCACCTGCCCGGTGGTCGAGGCCTGCCTCAAGCACGCCCTCTCGGTCCGCGAGCCCTATGGCGTGTGGGGCGGCATGAGCGAGGAGGAGCGCACCCGGCTCATCGCCGCCGAGCCCGCCGCGGTGGCCGCGGGCGTCTGAACCACCCGGGACCCGGCGGTCCCCCAGCACGACGCCGAGAGGGCCGGTCGACCACGGATGGTCGACCGGCCCTCTCGGCGTCGTGCGACCGACCGGCGGGTCGCCCCCAGGGGCGACCCGCCGCCGGCCCCTCTTTCAGTGGCTGTGCCCGTGCCCGCCGCCGTGGCCGTGCGTGTGGTGCCCGGCCCCGGCCTGCTCGTGGGAGTCCTCCGGCGCCTCCACCACGGCGGAGTCGGTGGTCAGGATCATCGCGGCGATCGAGGCCGCGTGTCCCAGGGCTGCCTTGGTCACCTTCACCGGGTCGATGACGCCCTGGGCAGCCAGGTCGCCGAACTCGCCGGTGGCGGCGTTGAAGCCCTGCCCGGCACCGAGCTCGCGGACCCGGCCCACGACGACCGCCCCCTCGAAGCCGGCGTTCGCCGCGATCTGGGACAACGGGGCGTCCAGCGCCTTGCGCACCGACCGGGCGCCGGTCAGCTCGTCCCCGGACAGCGCCAGCTCGTCGATGGCCGTGGCGGCGTGCACCAGCGCCGAACCGCCACCGGGCACCACGCCCTCCTCCACCGCAGCGCGGGTCGCGGCGATCGCGTCCTCGATCCGGTGCTTCTTCTCCTTCATCTCGACCTCGGTGGCCGCACCGACCCGGATGACGCCGATGCCGCCGGCCAGCTTGGCCAGCCGCTCCTGCAGCTTCTCGCGGTCCCAGTCGGAGTCGGTGTCCTCGATCTCGCGACGGATCTGCGCGACCCGGTCGGCCACGGCGGTGGGCTGACCGCCACCGTCGACCAGCACGGTCTCGTCCTTGGTCACGGTGATCCGGCGTGCGGTGCCGAGCACCTCGAGGCCGACGGCGTCCAGGGACAGGCCGACGTCGGCGGAGACGACCTGGCCACCGGTGACGATGGCGAGGTCCTGCATGAAGGCCTTGCGCCGGTCGCCGAAGAACGGCGACTTGACGGCCGCGACCTTGATGGTCTTCCGGATGGAGTTGACGACCAGGGTCGACAGCGCCTCGCCCTCGACGTCCTCGGCCACGATCAGCAGCGGACGGGCACCGGAACCCAGCACCTTCTCCAGCAGCGGCAGCAGGTCGGACAGGGCGCTGATCTTGCCCGCCACCAGGAGCAGCAGGGCGTCGTCGAGCACGGCCTCCATCGACTCGGAGTCGGTGACGAAGTACGGCGACAGGTAGCCCTTGTCGAAGGCGAGACCCTCGGTCACGACCAGCTCGGTGTCCATGGTGTTGGACTCCTCGACGGTGATGACGCCGTCCTTGCCGACCTTCTCCATGGCCTCGCCGATCAGGTCCCCGATGACGGAGTCCTGCGCGGAGATGGTGGCGACCCCGGAGATCGAACGTCGGTCGTCCACCGGGGTGGCGGCCTTGTCCAGGGCGTCCTGCACCGCAGCGACGGCGGCGGCGATGCCCCGACCCAGCGCGGTGGGGTTGGCCCCGGCGGTGACGTTGCGCAGACCCTCGTGCACCAGGGACTGGGCCAGCACGGTGGCCGTGGTGGTCCCGTCGCCGGCGATGTCGTTGGTCTTGGTGGCCACGTTCTTGGCCAGCTGCGCGCCCAGGTTCTCGAACGGGTCGTCCAGCTCGATCTCGCGGGCGATGGTCACCCCGTCGTTGGTGATGGTGGGGGCACCGAACTTCTTGTCGATGACCACGTTGCGCCCGCGGGGGCCGAGGGTCACGCGGACGGCGTCGGCCAGCTTGTCGACGCCGCGCTCGAGGGCGCGACGGGCGTCCTCGTCGAAGTGGATGATCTTGGGCATGGGGACCTCTCGATCTGGGAGTGCGGGGATGGCGAACGACGACCGCCCCGGGACCCGGTGGTCATCGGGTCGCCCGGGGCGGTCGGTGGAGCAGGTGTCGCGGTCGTGCCGGGTGTCGCCGTGAGCGTCGCTCACATGGTCGTGCGGTGAGCTCAGCTCACTTGACGACGACGGCCAGCAGGTCGCGGGCGGAGAGCACGAGGTAGTCCTCGCCGGCGTAGCGCACCTCGGTGCCGCCGTACTTCGAGTAGACGACGACGTCGCCCACGTTCACGTCCAGCGGGACGCGGTTGCCGTTGTCGTCGATGCGGCCGGGGCCGACGGCGATGACGGTGCCCTCCTGGGGCTTCTCCTTGGCCGTGTCCGGGATGACCAGACCGGAGGCGGTGGTGGTCTCGGCCTCGTTGGCCTGGACCACGACCCGGTCCTCCAGCGGCTTGATGCTGACCTTGGTGGCGGTGGTCACGTCGTGACTCCCCCTTCGGTTCGGACGAGCAGGGCTTGATGAGGGTGGTGCTGAGTGCAGGTGGTGCTGAGTGCAGGTGGTGCTGAGTGCGGGGTGCTGCTGATGCTGTGGCACGGGGACTGCGGCCTGCCGTCGCGGGGGTCAGGCGCAACCCGTGTCGTTGGCACTCTACCCACCCGAGTGCCAGCGCCTCAACCGGGGGCGCGGGGCTGGACGGGGGTGGGTCACGCTGTGCGGGTGCACCCCGAGCAGAGCCCGACCCAGACGGCCGAGACCGTGCGCCAGTTGCGCGCCCTGGCCACCCCGGCCGGGACCGCCGCGCTGGTCAGGGCGGGAGAGCTGCTGGCGGACCGCACCGACGTGGTCACCGCGCTGTCCCGGCTGCGAGCCGAGTTCGGGGCCGAGCTGGGGGGCCCGGCCTGGGGGGTGGCTCGGCAGCGGGGGAAGGCCCGGCCGGCATTCGGCCCGGATGCCGACCGGCTGCTGTTCACCGGTGACACCTTGGAGCAGGCCGGCCGGCCCGAGCTGGCCGACCGGCGGGCCGCCCGGCTGCTGGCCGGGGGCGTGCCCACCGCCGTCGACCTGGGGTGCGCCGCCGGCACCGACACCCTCGCCCTGGCCCGGGCGGGTGCCCGGGTGACGGCGGTCGACCGGGACCCGGTCGCCCGGGAGCTGACCGGGCTGAACGCCGCCGCGCTGGGGCTGGACCGGGTGACCGTCGTCGACGCCGACGTGGTGGACCTGGTGGCCGCGGCGTCCGGCGGCCGGGTGGCCGGGTGCGCGGCTGCCGTGCTGGATCCCGCCCGGCGCTCCGGTGGCCGCCGGGTGAAGGACCCCGACCACTGGTCCCCGCCGTGGTCGACGGTGCGCACCCTGCTCGACCGGGTCCCCACCAGCGTGGTCAAGGTGGCTCCGGGGCTGGACCACGACCGGGTGCCCGAGGGCGTGGAGGCCGAGTGGGTGTCCGTCGGCGGGTCCATCGCCGAAGCGCTGCTGTGGGGCCGGGGGCTGTCCACCACGTGGCGCCGCGCCTCCCTGCTGCGCGCCGGCAGCTGGTACCAGCTGACCTCCGACGTCGACCCCGGCCGGGCCCCGGTGGCCGCGCCGCGCGAATGGCTGCACGAGCCCGACCCGGCCGTGATCCGCTCGGGGCTGGTGGCCTGCGTCGCGGCCGACCTGGGCGCGACCCTGGTCGACGGGCAGATCGCCTACCTGACCTCCGACGCCCCCGCCGACTCCCCCTGGGTCAGCTCCTACCGGGTGACCGACGTGCTGCCGTTCGCGGTGAAGCGGCTGAAGGCCCTGCTCCGCGAGCGTGGGATCGGCCGGGTGACGGTCAAGAAGCGGGGGTCGCCGGTCGAGCCCGAGGCGCTGGCCCGGCAGCTGCGCGGGCGGGGCGAGGGCCACGGGGTCGTGGTGGTGACGCGGGTGGCCGATGTGCCCACCGTGCTGCTGTGCGAACCGACTACCGGGAGACCACGGTGATCGGCAGCGAGCTGTCGGCCCCCAGGTCGGGGGCCGACGGCGGCACCCCGGCCTCGACCAGCCGGGAGCCCAGCGCGGCGACCATCGCGCCGTTGTCGGTGCACAGCCGGGGGCTCGGGGTCCGCAGCACGATGCCGGCGGCCTCGCAGCGCTGCTGGGCCAGGGCCCGCAACCGGCTGTTGGCCGCCACCCCGCCACCGAGCACCAGGTGGTCCACGCCGTGGTCCCGGCAGGCCCGGACGGCCTTGGCGGTGAGCACGTCCACGACAGCCTCCTGGAACGCGGCCGCCACGTCGGCGACCGGGACGGGTTCCCCGGACCGTTCCCGGGCCTCCACCCAGCGGGCCACGGCGGTCTTCAGGCCGGAGAAGGAGAAGTCGTAGGGCGCGTCCCGTGGGCCGGTCAGGCCGCGCGGGAAGGCGATCGAGCCGGGATCGCCCGCCCGGGCCGCCCGGTCGATCGGCGGCCCGCCGGGGAAGGGCAGGCCCAGCACCCGGGCGACCTTGTCGAAGGCCTCGCCTGCCGCGTCGTCGATGGTCTGGCCCAGCGGCCGCACGTCGACGGCCAGGTCGGGCACCAGCAGCAACGAGCTGTGCCCACCGGAGACCAGCATCGCGATGCTGGGCTCGGCCAGCCGGCCGTGCTCCAGCTCGTCGACGGCGACATGCGCGGCCAGGTGGTTCACCCCGTACAGCGGGACCCCCAGGGCCACCGCGTAGGCCTTGGCGGCGGCCACTCCCACCAGCAGCGCCCCGGTCAGCCCCGGGCCGCTGGTGACGGCCACCGCGTCGACGTCGGCCAGGGTGACCCCGGCCTCGGCCAGCGCCCGGTGCACCGTGGGCACCATGGCCTCCAGGTGGGCCCGCGAGGCGATCTCGGGGACCACGCCGCCGAACCGCTCGTGTTCGGCCATGCTGGTGGCCAGCGCATCCGACAGCAGGGTCTGCCCGCGGACCAGCCCGATCCCGGTCTCGTCGCAGCTGGTCTCGATGCCCAGCACCAGGGGGGCGTCAGCCACGGCCGGTGCCGCCGCCGCGGGCCTCGCGCCGCATGACCACGGCGTCCTCGCCGCTGATCGGGTAGTAGCGCGGCCGCACCCCGATCGGGACGAAACCGCGCCGGGCGTAGAGCCCCTGGGTCACCCGGTCGGCGGCCCGGACCTCCAGCAGCACCACCGGGCTGCGGGTGTCGGCCTGGGCCAGCAGCGCATCCAGCAGCCGGCCGCCGATGCCCTGCCCCTGCCGGGCGCCGGTCACCCCGATGGTGGCCACGTGCGCCTCGTCGGGGTAGGCGATCAGCCCGGCATAGCCGACCAGCTCGTGCCCGTCGACGGCGACGGTGTAGCTGCGGGTGTCGGGCATGCCCAGCTCCTCCAGGTACATCGCCCGGGTCCACGTGTCGGGGGCGAACAGTTCCTGCTCCAGGCGCATCACGTCGGTCAGGTCCTCCCGGGTCATCGGGCGCAGCTCGATCACCGGGTGACCGCCTTGCGGGTCACGTTGGGCGTGGCATCGGGGCGGCGCAGGTACAGCGGGGTCAGCGGAGCCGGGGAGGGCCCCGCCGCCACCGCCGCGAGCAACCCGGCGGTGCTCACGTCCACGGCCTGCACGGAGCGGCCCAGCCGCTCGGCGAACCGGTCGTCGCCGACGACCGGCAGGTCGGGCAGCACGAGACCCTCCGGGCGGGCCACGCCGGCGTCGGTCAGCGGGAGGCCATCGGCACCGTAGGCCCGCCAGTAGACCTCCCGGCGCCGGGCGTCGGTGACCACCACCCGGGCCCCGGAACCCACCGCGTCCAGCGAGCAGACGCCGTGCACCGGCAACCCACGGGCGTCGCCGAGGGCCGCGGCGGTGACGATGCCGACCCGCAACCCGGTGTAGGGCCCCGGTCCCAGGCCCACCACGACGGCACCCAGCTCGCCCAGGGTCAGCCCGCTGTCGGCCAGCACCGCGGTGACCGCGGGCCCCACCAGCTCGGCATGCCGGGTGCCGGAGGCGACCGCCGCCTCCACCAGCACCCGCGGTGAGTCCCCGGTCAGCTCACCGATGCCGACCACCAGGGTCGGGGTCGCGGTGTCGATCGCCAGGGTGAGCACGACCGCCCAGGTTAGTCCGCCGGCCGGCCGGCCAGCCGGGCCACCCATCCGGGGCCGTGCGGCACCAGCACCGCCGTCCGCACCTCGTCGTCGCCGGGGCTGTTGCCGTCACCGGGGCTGTCGTCGTCACCGGGGCTGTCGCCGCCCTCCCCCGCGCTGCGGGACAGCTCGACCACCAGGTGCTCGTCGGCCAACTGCTCGACCAGCCCGTGCCCCCACTCCACGACGGTCACCGACTCCTCCGCCGAGGCGTCGAGGTCCAGGTCGTCGACGTCGGCCACCGAGCCCAGCCGGTAGGCGTCCACGTGCACCAGCGGCAGCCGGCCACCCCGGTGCACCCGGGCCAGCACGAAGGTGGGCGAGGTGACCGGGCCCGGCACCCCCAGCCCCTGTCCGATGCCCTGGGTGAGCGCGGTCTTGCCCGCACCCAGCGGACCGGACAGCAGCACCAGGTCCCCGGCCCGCAGCAACCCCGCCAGCTCGACGCCGAACGCCCGGGTGGCCGCGGCGGTGGGCAGCCGGCGGGCGGTCCCGGCGCCGGGGTCTGCAGGCCCGGGCAGGCTCACGACGCCGGCACCCCCGCGCCGGCCGACACCCGGCGCAGCAGCCGGGTGATCGCACCGGTGACCTCCTCGGGGCGTTCCAGCAGCACCAGGTGCCCGGCCACCGGGACGACGAGGTACTCCACCGGCGCGGCACCCAGCTCGCTCAACCGGGCCGCGATCCGGTCGCTGTGGACCCGGGGGATCATCCGGTCGGTGTCCCCGGTGAGCACCAGCACCGGCACGCGGGTGAGGGGTTCCAGCGCACCGTCGGCGTCCAACCCGGCGATGGCCGGGTAGAACTCGGCGATCACGTCGACCGGGGTGCCGGCGATCATCGCGTCCACGTAGCGCACCAGGGCCGGGTCGACGTCCTCGCCGGCGAAGGACAGCGCCTTGGTCGCGGCGGAGACCAGGTCGCGGGCCACCCGCCGGGTCCGCTCGGCCCAGTGCGGCCGGTGCCGCATGGTGTACGCCGCGACCGGGAACACCGCTGCCCGGACCCCGGTCAGCAGCCGCGGCAGCCCCAGGTCGAGGTCGGCGATCCCCCCGGTGGAGGTGGACAGCAGCCCGACCCCCACCACCCGGGAGCCGAACAACTCGGGCCGGTGCGCGGCCAGCGACAACACGGTCATGCCACCCATGGAGTGCCCCACCAGCACGACCGGGCCCCGCGGGGCGCGGTCGTCCAGCACGCTGCCCAGGTCGGCGGCGAGCTGGGCGATGGTGGTGTGCGCGGCCGGGCCCCGCCCGGACGAGCCGTGCCCGCGCTGGTCGTAGAAGACCAGCCGCACCTCGGGGCGGTGCCCGTTGGCGGTGGCCAGCGACGCCGCCAGGTCCCGGCGCTGGAACGTCCAGGAGGCCATGGACAGCGAGTAGCCGTGCGCGAAGACGACGGTGAGCGGGGCGTCGAGCGGGCCGACCTCCTCCACCGAGAGCAGCACCCCGTCGGCCGCCCGGACCAGGACGGTGCGGTCCGCGGCCCGGCTACCGGCACCCAGCGGGTCGTCCTGGCGCTGGAGGACACCGGGCCGGTCGGTGGGGTCGGACCCGGCCAGCTCCGCGGCGGGCAGGTCCGCCGCCGGTCCCAGCTGGGCGGCCGTGACCCGGCGGCCGGCCGCCCGGGTGACCGCGACGCCGACCGCGGTGCCGGCGGCCGCCAGGCCCAGCACCCCGCCGACCAGGCCGACCGTGCGGGGTCGGGGACGGGGGTGCGCGGCGCTCATGCCGGCACCCCGGCGGTGCCGGTGTAGGTGCGCACGAAGCGGCCCCCCACCCGGGTGACCAGCTCGTAGTGGATGGTGTCCACGGCATCCGCCCAGTCCTGCGCGGTGGGTTCCCCGCCGTCGCCCGGGCCCCACAGGACCACCTCGGCGCCCGGCTCGATCACGTCGTCACCCAGGTCCAGCACGAACTGGTCCATGCAGACCCGGCCGGCGATGGTCCGCCGGGCCCCCGCGGCCAGCACCGCCGCCCGGTTCCCGGCGGCCCGCGGCACGCCGTCGGCGTAACCGACCGGGATCAGGGCGAGCGTCGCCGAGGACGCCGTGTGGTGGGTGTGCCCGTAGGAGACCCCGGTCCCGGCCGGCACCCGCTTGGTCAGCGCCACCCGGGCCCGCACGGTCATCGCCGGCCGCAGCCCGTACTGCGCCGGGTCCCCGCCGAGGGGATCCAGCCCGTAGAGCGCCACCCCGGGGCGGACCAGGTCGTACCAGGTGTGCGGCAGCGCGATGGTGGCCGCGGAGTTGGCCAGGTGCCGGCGGGCCCCGGTCAGGCCGGCCTGCCGGGCCAGCGCGGTGGCCTCCTCGAACACCGCGACCTGCGCCGCGATGGTCGGGTGGGTCGGAGCGTCGGCGTAGGCCAGGTGGCTCCACAGCCCGATGACCTCGAGCTCGCCGTCGGACTGGGCGCGGGCCGCTGCCTGCACCAACCCGGGCCAGTCCCCGGGGGTGGCCCCGCCCCGGGACAGCCCGGTGTCGGCCTTCAGGTGCACCCGGGCGGTGCGCCCGGTCGCGCGCGCCGCGGCCACCACCTCGGCCAGGCCCCACTCGGCGTTGACCGACACGTCGACATCGGCCGCCAGCGCCGCCGCCACGTCCTCCCTCGGTCCGATCAGCCAGGCCAGCAGGGGTGCGGTGATCCCGGCGGTGCGCAGCGCCAGCGCCTCGTCCAGCACCGCGACACCGAGCTCGTCGGCCCCCCCGGCCAGCACGGCCCGGGCGGCCGGCACCAGCCCGTGGCCGTACCCGTCGGCCTTGACCACCGCCATCAACGGCCGCCCGACGCGTTCGCGCAGGGCTGCGGTGTTGGCGGCGATCGCGTCCAGGTCCACCGCGATCTCCGCCCGGTTCTCCGAAGTCACGGCCGCCAGTCTCCCAGGTCGACCCCACCCGGCCGGGCCACCCGCCGGGAGCGGCCCACCGCGGGTGCGGGAGGTCTCATCCCCCGGTCCGCAGGTGGTGCACCGCCTCCGGCAGCCGGCGCACCAGGTCACCGGCGATCAGCGGGCCGCCGGCGGCGGCCAGCTGCCCGGCCCGGCCGTGCAGGTGCGCCGCCACCGCCGCGGCCTGCACGGCCGGCAGCCCGCTGGCCAGCAGCGCACCGGTGATCCCGGACAGCACGTCCCCGGTGCCTGCGGTGGCCAGCCAGGGCGTGCCGGTGCCGTTGACGAACGTGGCGCCGTCGGCGTCGGCCACCACGGTGGCGTCGCCCTTGAGCAGCACGGTCACCCCCAGGTCGGCGGCCGCGGCACGGGTGGCACCGATCCGGTCAGCACCCAGCTCCCACCCGAACCGGGTGAACTCCCGGTCGTGCGGGGTCAGCACGGTGGCCGCGGTGCGGTCGCGGGCCAGCCCGGGCTGCCGGGCCAGCAGGGTCAGCCCGTCGGCATCGACGATCACCGGCAGGTCGCCGGCCAGGATCTCGGCCAGCACGCTGCCGGCCGCCTCGTCGGTGCCCATCCCGGGCCCCACCACCCAGGCCTGCACCCGGCCGGCGTCGGCGGGCCGGCCGGCGGTCACGATGACCTCGGGCCAGGCCGCCCGGACGCCGTCCGCCGCGGTGCCGGCGTAGCGGACCAGGCCGGGACGGGTGCGCAGCGCGGCACCGGTGCAGAGCACCGCAGCACCCGGGTAGGTGGAGGACCCGGCCACCACGCCCACCACGCCCTGGCTGTACTTGTCGTCGCCGGACCCGGGGTCGGTCAACCGGGCGGCGGCCTCGGCGTCGGTCAGCTGCCGGGCCGCCGGCGCCGGGAGGTCCGAGATCGAGCTCGACCAGGTGCACCGTGCCGGCGTACCCACGGCCGGCACCCACCACCAGGCCGGGCTTGACCGCACCGAAGGTGACCGTGTGCTGGGCCGGGAACGCCGCACCCGGCACCGCACCGGTGTCGGCGTCCACCCCGCTGGGCAGGTCGACGGCGACCAGCAGCCCGGGCCCGTCGACCGCGGCCAGCACCGCCCGGGCCGCCTCCGGGCGCAGCCCGCCGTGACCGCCGATACCGGTGATCCCGTCCAGCACCAGGGCCGCGCGGTCCAGCCCGGCGCGCTCGACCCCGGTGACCACCCGGCCACCGGCCCGCCGCAGGCCCACCAGGCCGGCGGCGTGCGCGCGGTCGGGGGCCAGCAGCAGCGCGGTGACCGCGGCCCCGCGGCGGGCCAGGAGTGCCCCGGCCCACAGCGCGTCCCCGCCGTTGTTCCCTGCGCCGACCAGCAGCACCACCCGTAGCCCGTGCCCGTGACCGGTCAGCTGCAGGCAGACGGTCGCCAACCCGGTCGCGGCCCGCTGCATCAGCGCGCCGTCGGGGGTGCGCGCCAGCACCCGTTGCTCCGCGCGCCGGATCTGGTCGACGGTGTACAGCCCGGTCACGACTGCAACCCCTCCGCGATCACCACGGCGGAGGCGATGCCCCCGTCGTGGCTCAGCGACACGTGCCAGCCGGTGACGCCGAGCTCGGCGGCCCGGCGGGCGACCGTGCCACGCACCTCCAGCAGCGGCCGGCCGTGCTCGCCGACCACCACCTCGGCGTCGTGCCAGTGCAGGTCCCCGGGCGCACCGAGTGCCTTCGCCAGCGCCTCCTTGGCCGCGAACCGGGCCGCCAGGGACTCCCCGGTGCGCTGCCCGCCCGACGGCGTGCACTGCTCGGCTGGGGTGAACAGCCGGTCCCGCAGCCCCGGGGTGCGGGTCAGCGAGGCAGCGAACCGCTCCACCGGGCAGACGTCGATGCCGACCCCCATGATCACGGTGACCTGCTGGAACGGCCTCGTTGCAGGGGCCCGCCGCGAGCGGAGCGAGAGGTGGGGGGCAACGAGGTCCCTCATTCGACGGTGACGGACTTCGCCAGGTTGCGGGGCTGTCGACGTCCAGACCCGCGGGTGTCGGCGATCTCGCAGGCGCAGCACCTGCAGCGGCACGGTGGTCACCACCGGGGCCAGCAGGGTGGGGGTGCGCGGCACCCGGATGAGGTGGTCGGCGTAGGGCACGCACCTCGTCGTCGCCCTCCTCGGCGATCACGATGGTGCGCGCCCCGCGGGCCCGGACCTCCTGGATGTTGGACACCACCTTGCCGTGCAGCGACTCCCGGCCCCGCGGCGACGGCACGACGACGACGACCGGCGGTGCCGTCCCCGATCGAGCGCGATCGGAGCCGTGCTTGAGCTCGCCGGCGGCGAACCCCTCGGCGTGGATGTAGGCCAGCTCCTTGAGCTTGAGCGCACCCTCCAGCGCCACCGGGTAGCCGACGTGCCGGCCCAGGAACAGGATCGTGGCTTCGCGCGGCCAGCGAGCGGGCCAG
The DNA here is from genome assembly GCA_963759905.1 of uncultured Actinomycetota bacterium. GTDB lineage: Bacteria > Actinomycetota > Actinomycetes > Mycobacteriales > Geodermatophilaceae > Klenkia. The sequence goes on along the minus strand of CAVXBD010000003.1, from coordinate 291,400 downwards.
CTCGCGCACCGGGTCCATCCCGGCCAGCACCTCGCTGACCTGCGCCGGGCAGCTGCGCAGGTCGGCCGACGATCGCGGCGACCTCGTCCTCGTACTTCATGCCGCGGACCTGGGCCAGGAACAGCCCCACCAGGTAGCAGGCGACCACCTGGGTGAGGAACCCCTTGGTGGAGGCGACCGCCACCTCGGGCCCGGCCTGGGTGTAGAGCACGGCGTCGGACTCGCGCGGGATGGTCGACCCGTTGGCGTTGCAGATCGCCAGCACCCGGGCCTTCTGCTCCTTGGCGTGCCGCAGGGCCATCAGGGTGTCCATGGTCTCGCCGGACTGGGAGATGACGACGACCAGCGTGGAGCGGTCCAGCACCGGGTCGCGGTAGCGGAACTCGCTGGCCAGCTCGACCTCGACCGGGATCCGGGTCCAGTGCTCGATCGCGTACTTGGCGATCAGCCCGGCGTGGTAGGCGGTCCCGCAGGCGATCACGAAGATCTTGTCGATCCTCGCGCAGTTCCTCGTCGGAGATGCGGACCTCGTCCAGCACCAGCTCCCCGCGCTCGCCGAGGCGGCCCAGCAGGGTGTCCGCGACGGCCTGCGGCTGCTCGGCGATCTCCTTGAGCATGAACCAGTCGTAGCCGCCCTTCTCGGCGGCGGAGGCGTCCCAGTCCACCGCGTAGGCGGTGGGCTCGACCCGGTGGCCGGCGAAGTCGGTGACCGTCACCCCTCGGTCGCGGTGCAGCTCCACGACCTGGTCCTGCCCCAGCTCCAGGGCGTTGCGGGTGTGCCCGATGAACGCCGCGACGTCGGAACCCAGGAAGTACTCGCCGTCGCCCACGCCCACCACCAGCGGGGAGTTGCGGCGGGCAGGCCGACCAGGGTGTCGGGCTCCGCGGCGTGCGAGGCCACCAGCGTGAACGCACCCTCCAGCCGGCGGGACACCCGTCGCATGGCCTCGGCCAGCCGACCCTCCCCCGCCGGCACCGTCGGGTAGACCGCGGCCAGCAGGTGCGCGACCACCTCGGTGTCGGTCTCGGAGCTGAACTCGATCGCCGGTGGCCTCGACCTCGGCCCGCAGCGCGGCGAAGTTCTCGATGATCCCGTTGTGGATGACCGCCACCGTGCCGTCGGCGGACACGTGCGGGTGCGCGTTGCGGTCGGTCGGCCCGCCGTGGGTGGCCCACCGGGTGTGCCCGATCCCGATCGTGGCCGGCGGCAGCGTGTGGTCGGCGAGCTCCTTCTCCAGGTTCGCCACCTTGCCGGCCTTCTTCGCCGTGCTCAGCTCACCGTCGGCCAGCACCGCGATCCCGGCCGAGTCGTAGCCCCGGTACTCCAGCCGGCGCAGCCCCTCCAGGACCACGTCGAGGGCGAGCTGAGGACCGACGTACCCCACGATGCCGCACATTCCGCCGAGGGTACCGGTGCCCGGTGGTGGTCCCGGACCGCGCGCAGCGGTCTGCCCCGTTCGGGGGGCGCCGGGCCGGGGGCGCGGATCGTGGCGCCGGTGGGGCCGGCGGTCGGGCGGCGCTCAGACCCCGGCGACGACGTCGGCCAGCCGGCCGGCGACCTCGTCGGCCTGCTCCTGGGTGGGCGCCTCGACCATCACCCGGACGAGCTGCTCGGTGCCCGAGGGGCGCAGCAGCACCCGGCCGGACTCGCCCAGCTCGGCCTCCACCGCGTTGACCGCGCGGGCGACGTCGTCGCTCTCGGCGACCGCCAGCCGGTCGGCGACCGGGACGTTGACCAGCACCTGGGGCAGCTTCTGCACCACCGAGGCCAGCTCGGCCAGCGACGAGCCGGTGGCCGACATCCGGGACAGCAGGGCCAGCCCGGTGAGCAGACCGTCCCCGGTGGTGGCGCAGTCCAGGAAGACCAGGTGCCCGGACTGCTCCCCACCCAGCGAGAGGCCGCCGGCGCGCAGCGCCTCCAGCACGTAGCGGTCCCCCACGGCGGTGGTGGCCACCGTGATCCCGGCGTCGCGCATGGCGTGGTGGAAGCCCAGGTTGCTCATCACGGTGGCGACCACGGTGTCGGCCACCAGGTTGCCGCTCTCGTGCAGCGCCAGCGCGCAGATGGCCAGGATCTGGTCGCCGTCGACGAGGTCGCCGTCGGCGGTGACCGCCAGGCACCGGTCGGCGTCGCCGTCGTGCGCGATGCCGATGTCGGCCCCGGTCGCGGCGACGGCGGCCTGCAACGGGCCCAGGTGGGTGGAGCCGATGCCGTCGTTGATGTTCCAGCCGTCGGGCTCCCCACCGATGACGTGCACCTCGGCGCCGGCGCGGCGGTAGACCTCCGGGGCGCAGCGCGAGGCGGACCCGTGCGCGCAGTCCACCACCACGCGCAGCCCGGTCAGCGGTTGGCGCAGCGCGGACAGCACGTGGTCGGTGTAGTCCTCGACCGCGTTCGGCAGGTCGCGCACCCGGCCCACACCGCTCCCGGTGGGCCGGTGGTCGGCGGTGTCCTCGGCGGACAGCTGACCGGCGATCCGGCGCTCGATGGCCGCCTCGACCGCGTCGGGCAGCTTGTGCCCACCGCGGGAGAACAGCTTGATGCCGTTGTCGGGCATCGGGTTGTGGCTGGCGGAGATCATCACGCCCAGGTCGGCACCGGTGCGTGCGGTGAGGAAGGCGACCGCCGGGGTGGGCAGCACCCCGACCCGCAGCACCTCGGCGCCGGCGCTGGCCAGGCCGGCCACCACCGCGGCTTCCAGCATCTCCCCGCTGGCGCGCGGGTCGCGGCCGACGACCGCGACGGGACGCGAGGTCCCGTCGCGGTCAGCCAGCACGCTGGCCGCAGCTCGGGCCACGGAGAGGGCCAACTCCGGCGTGAGGTCGGCGTTGGCCCGTCCCCGGACCCCGTCGGTCCCGAACAGGCGACCCATCTGCGGCAGCGCTACCCGGTCAGCGCTTGGAGTACTGCGGGGCCTTGCGGGCCTTCTTCAGGCCGTACTTCTTGCGCTCGATGACACGGGGGTCACGAGTCAGGAAGCCGGCCTTCTTCAGGGCCGGACGGTCGTCGGGCTCGACCTCGATGAGCGCCCTGGCGATCGCCAGGCGGAGGGCACCGGCCTGGCCGGAGACCCCGCCACCGCCCAGCAGGGCGACGACGTCGTACTGCTCGGCCTTCTCCAGGATCACGAACGGCTCACGGATGAGCTGCTGGTGCACCTTGTTGGGGAAGTACTCCTCGATGGTCCGGCCGTTGAGCTTGAACTGGCCGGTGCCGGGGAGCAGACGCACCCGGACGATGGCCTCCTTGCGGCGGCCCACCGTCTGGATCGGGCGGCCATCGGCGTCGGTCACGGTCTGGGGCGCCGTCATCGGGGTGGTCACTGGGACACCTGCTTGATCTCGTAGGTCTGGGGCTGCTGGGCCTGGTGCGGGTGCTCGGGCCCGGCGTAGACCTTGAGCTTGGAGATCATCTGCCGGCCCAGCGTGTTGTGCGGCAGCATCCCCTTCACGGCGCGCTCGATCACGCGGTCCGGGCGGGTCCGGATCTCGTCACCCACGTTGATGGCGGTGAGGCCACCGGGGTAGCCCGAGTGCCGGTAGGCGGTCTTGGCATCCCGCTTGGACCCGGTCAGCGCGATCTTGCCCGCGTTGACGACGACGACGAAGTCGCCGGTGTCCATGTGCAGGGCGTACTGCGGCTTGTGCTTGCCGCGCAGCAGCTGCGCGACCTGGCTGGCCAGTCGACCGAGCACCACGTCGGTGGCGTCGATGACGTGCCAGGCCCGGGTGATGTCACCGGGCTTGGGGGTGTACGTGCGCACGGGGGCCCGACTTCCTCGTCGTCGGATGGCTGGTGGGATCGCCTCACCGAGCACGGGAGACGGATCGAGGACGATCGACAGCGCGCGTGCACCAGCCGGCAGCACGCACCAGCCGACGACACTACCAGCCGGGCCGGGCCTGCCCCGGCGCCCCCGACCGGCCCCCGACGGACCTCGGAGGACCACGGGCCACCACGCCGTCGCAGCGCGGCGGCGTCGCCCGCTCAGACGACTTCGCGCAGCTGCCCGGTGGCGACGTCGTAGACGGTCCCGCGCACCTCGTGCGAGAGCAGGTACGGGGTGGCGCGCAGCAGCCGCAGGGACTCCCGCACATCGGCGTCCACGTCGGTGAAGGTCCGGCCCGGCCAGGGCGGGCGGTGCCCGGTGGCCGCCTCCACGAGGTCGGCCAGGCCCTCGTCGTCGGTCTTCTGCAGGCCGCAGTCGGTGTGGTGCACCAGCACCGTCTCGCGGGTGCCCAGCAGGTGCTGGGAGATGGTCAGCGACCGCAAGGTGTCGTCGGTGATCACCCCGCCGGCGTTGCGGATGACGTGCGCGTCACCGACCTCCAGACCCAGCAGCGGGAACAACGGCATCCGGGAGTCCATGCACGCCACCACGGCGACGTGCCGGGCCGGCCGGACCGGCCTGGACCCGGGGAAGCGGGTCATCCACTCGGCGTTGTGGCTCAGCATCCGGTCGATCTCGGTCACGCCGGCCAACCTAGCGAGTCCGCCCCGAGGGTGCCCCCCGGGGCGGGTCGGCCCACCGCGGGTGAGGATGGGCGGCGTGCGGACGGTAGAGGAACACCAGCAGGTCGTCGCGGGGCTGCTCCGTGCCCCCGGCTCCGAGGAGGTGCCGCTGGTCGAGGCCGCCGGCCGGGTGCTGGCCGGGGACGTGACCGCCGCGGTCGGGCTGCCGGTGTTCACCAACTCCGCCATGGACGGGTACGCCGGCCGCTGGGCCGAGGTCGGCGGGGCCACGACGGGCTCGCCGGTCCGGCTGCCGGTGGCCGCCGACCTGCCGGCGGGCCGGACCGACGTGCCGGCGCTGGCACCGGGCACGGTGCACCGGATCATGACCGGTGCCCCGCTGCCGGCGGGAGCCGACGTGATCGTGCCGGTCGAGCGCACCGACGGTGGCACCGACGTCGTCACGATCAGCTCCTGCCCCGAGCGGGGCAGCCACGTGCGGCACGCCGGTGAGGACATCGCCCGCGGCGAGGTGGCGCTGCGTGCCGGGGTCGTGCTGGGGTCCTCCCAGCTGGGGCTGGCCGCCTCGGTGGGCCACTCGACCGTGCTCGTCCGGCGCCGGCCGCGGGTGCTGGTGCTGTCCACCGGTAGCGAGCTGGTCGCCCCCGGGCGACCGCTGGCGCCCGGGCAGATCTACGAGTCCAACTCGCTGATGCTGGCCACCGCCGTCGAGGCCGCCGGTGGCGAGGCCCGCACCCTGCACTTCGTGCCCGACGACGTGGAGGAGTTCCTCGCCGTGGTGCGCGCCGAGCTGCCCGGGGCAGACCTGCTGATCACCAGCGGCGGGGTCAGCATGGGGGCCTACGAGGTGGTCAAGGACGCCCTCGGTGCGCTGGGCACCGTGGAGTTCGTCAAGGTGGCCATGCAGCCCGGTGGACCGCAGGGTTGCGGCACCGTGGACGGCGTCCCGGTGGTCACCCTGCCGGGCAACCCGGTCAGCTCGTTCGTGTCCTTCGAGGTCTTCGTCCGCCCCGCGCTGCGCCGGTCGATGGGCCTGGCCCATCCCGAGCGGTTGCGCACCACGGCCCGGCTGGCGGGGCCTCTGGTCTCCCCCGCCGGACGCCGGCAGTTCCTGCGCGGCTGGTTCGACGCCGGCGAGGTGTCCCAGGTCGGTGGTCCCGGCTCGCACCTGGTCGCCCACCTGGCCCGGGCGAACTGCCTGGTCGTCGTACCCGAGGACGTCACCGAGCTGCCTGCCGGCGCCCAGGTCGACGTCGTCCTGATCGAAGGAGCACTGCAGTGACCGGAGACGCCCGGCTGACCCACGTGGACGAGAGGGGCGCGGCCCGGATGGTCGACGTCACCGCCAAGGCCGTCACCGCCCGGGTGGCGACCGCGGCCGGGCGGGTGCTGCTCACCCCCGAGGTGGTGGCGCTGCTGCGCGGGGAGGGCGTGCCCAAGGGGGATGCCATCGCGGTCGCCCGGATCGCCGGCATCGCCGGGGCCAAGCGCACCCCGGACCTGATCCCGCTGTGCCACCCGATCGCCCTGCACGGGGTGACCGTGGAGCTGGAGGTCACCGACGACGCCGTGGAGATCACCGCGACGGCCCGCACCGCCGACCGGACCGGGGTGGAGATGGAGGCCCTGACCTCGGTGGCCGTGGCCGGGCTGACCGTGATCGACATGGTCAAGGCGGTGGACCCGCGGGCGACGATCACCGATGTCCGGTTGCTCGCCAAGTCCGGTGGCAAGAAGGGCGACTGGGTCCGATGACGCTGCCAGCCGGCGCCCGGGCCGTCGTCGTCACCGCCTCCAACCGGGCCGCCGCCGGGGTCTACGAGGACCGCTCCGGTCAGGCCCTGGCTGCGGGTCTGCGGGAGCTGGGCTTCGCGGTGGAGGGCCCGCACGTGCGCCCGGACGACGTCGAGCAGCTGGCCGCGGTGCTCCGCGAGGCAGTTGCCTCCGGTGCCGACGTGGTGCTGACCACCGGCGGTACCGGGCTGACCCCCACCGATGTCACCCCGGAGGCCACCCGGCTGGTGCTGGAACGCGACGCCCCCGGCATCGCCGAGGCGATCCGCCGGTACGGCCACGCCCACGGTGCCCACCGCGGTGCTGTCCCGGGGGGTGGCCGGCACCGCCGGGGCAACCCTGGTGGTGAACCTGCCGGGCTCCACGGGCGGGGTCCGGGACGGGCTCGCCGTGCTGGGACCGCTGCTGCCGCACGTGGTGAGCCAGCTGCGGGGCGGTGACCACTAGACGGGACCCCTGCGCGCGCTCCGCTCGGGCCAGGCCTTGCACGGGTGCCGTTCAGCTCCGGTGCCGTCAGTCGGGCAGCAGGAGCCGGCGGGTGTGGCTGTAGACGTTGCAGCCGTCGCCACGCAGGAAACCGATCAATGTGATCCCGGTGGACTCCGCGAGCTCCACGGCCAGCGAGCTGGGCGCGGACACCGCGGCCAGCACCGGCACCCCGGCCATCGCCGCCTTCTGGGTGAGCTCGAAGCTGGACCGCCCGCTGACCATCAGCACGTGACCGGTCAGCGGCAGCCGCCCGGCCCGCACCGCGTCGCCGATCACCTTGTCCACCGCGTTGTGCCGCCCCACGTCCTCGCGCAGCGCGACCAGCTCGCCCTCGGCGGTGAACAGGCCCGCCGCATGCAGGCCGCCGGTCCGGTCGAACACCGCCTGGGCGGCCCGCAGCCGGTCCGGCAGGGCCAGCAGCGTCGCCAGGGCCAGCCGGGTCTCGTCCGCGCCTATGTCGAATACCGTCCTGGTGCGGATCGCGTCGATGCTGGCCTTGCCGCAGACCCCGCACGAGCTGGTGGTGTAGAAGTTCCGGTCCAGCGCGGTGTCCGGCGCCTCCACCCCGGGGGCCAGGTCCACGTCGACCACGTTGTAGGTGTTGCGGCCGGCGTCGTCCACCGAGTCGCAGTAGCGCAGCGAGGACACGTCGTCCAGGGAGCCGATCACGCCCTCGGTGGCCAGGAACCCGTGCACCAGGTCGAAGTCGTCACCGGGGGTCCGCATGGTGACCGCCAGCGGCGTGCCGGCCAGCCGGATCTCCAGTGGCTCCTCGCTGGCCACGGTGTCCGGGCGGGTGCTGTGCTGCGGTCCACGGATGCGTAGCACCGGTGTCCGGCTGGTGACTCGTCCCACGGTGAGGACGGTACCCACCGGTAGCCACCTACCGTCTGCTCCGTGACCGACCTGCCCGCCTACGCCGCGGTGGTCCTGGCCGGCGGCCGGGCCGCCCGGCTGGGCGGACGCCCCAAACCCCAGCTGGAGGTGGGCGGGCGGTCCATGCTGGCTGCCGTGCTGGCCGCGGCCGGGGACGCCGCCGACCGGGTCGTGGTGGGCCCGCCGCAGCCGGTTCCGCCCGGTGTCCGCGTCGTGCGGGAGCACCCGCCCGGAGGCGGGCCGGTCCCGGCCCTGCGAGCAGGGTTGACCGCCGTGGACACCGAGGTGGTGGCCCTGCTTGCCGCCGATCTGCCCTTCCTCACCGCCGCCGTGATCCAGGGCCTGCGGGAGCGGTTGACCGGGGACGGGGTGCTGGTGGTCGACGCCACGGGACGGGACCAGCTGCTGCTGGGGGTCTGGCGCACCGCCGCGCTGCGGGCCGCCCTGGCCGACATCCACGGCCCCACGTCGATGCGCGCCGTGCTGGGTCCGCTGGCGGTGCGGCGCTACCGCCCGGAGGTGGTCGCCGGCCACCCGGCGCCGTGGACGGACTGCGACACCCCGGCCGCGCTCGCCGCCGCCCGCGCCCACCTGGCGCGCTGAGGCCGGCGGTCGGTCCCCGCACCGGTGTCGGGACCCAGCCCGCGGGTAGTCACCCACCATGCGCATCGTCATCGCCGGAGCCCATGGACAGATCGCCCGCCGACTCGGCCGACTGCTGGCCGGACGCGGGGACATCGTGGTGGGCCTCATCCGCAACCCCGACCAGACCGCCGACCTGACCGACGACGGCGTCCAGCCCGTCGTGCTGGACCTGGAGACCGCGTCCGTGGCGGACGTGACCGAGGCTGTGCGCGGGGCCGACGGGGTGGTGTTCGCCGCCGGCGGCGGCCCCAGCAGCGGGATCGCCCGGAAGGACTCCGTGGACCGGGGCGCCGCGGTGCTGCTGGCCGACGCCGCCGAGGCCGCCGGCGTGCGTCGCTACCTGCTGGTCTCCTCCATGGGCACCGAGTCCGTGGCGAACGGTGCGACCCCCGACGGGGTGGACGAGACCTTCGTGGCCTACCTGCGGGCCAAGCTGGCCGCCGAGCAGGCGGTGCTCCCCCGGCCAGGACTGGACACCGTGGTCCTGCGACCCGGCAGCCTCACCGACGACCCGGGCACCGGCACGGTCCGGTTGGACCGGCACGTCGACCGCGGCCAGGTCAGCCGGGACGACGTCGCCGCGGTGCTGCTGGCCCTGCTCGATGCGCCCACCCGGGGCACGGTGGTCGAGCTGGTCGCCGGGGACACCCCGATCGCCGACGCGGTCGCCGCGATCGTCTGAGCGCCCGCTCAGCCGTCGCGCCGCGCCCGGGTGACCTGGGCGCGCGCGGCCAGCTGGTCCGCGGCCGGGTAGTCCACCTGGACCAGGGTCAGCCCGCCCGCGGGCGCCACCGGCACGTCGTCGGCGCGGCGGGTGCGGGCCAGCAGCCCTGCGGGCCACTCCGGGGCACGCCGCCCCTCGCCCACGGCCAGCAGCGCGCCCACCAGGCTGCGCACCATCGAGTGGCAGAACGCATCCGCCGACGCGGCCACCGTCACCAGGTCCCCGTCCCGGGCCACGTCGAGCTCCAGCAGGGTGCGGATGGTGGTGGCCCCCTCCCGGCGCCGGCAGAAGGCGGCGAAGTCGTGCTGGCCCAGCAGCAAGGCGGCGGCCACGCGCATGGCCGGGACGTCCAGGGTCCGTGGCCAGCCCACGGTGTCCGCGCGGCGCAGTGGTGACGGCCCGCTGACGGCATCGGTCAGCCGGTAGCGGTAGTGCCGCCGGAGGGCGGCGAACCGGGCATCGAACGTCGCGGGCACCACCGCGGCACCGGTCACCGCGATGTCCCCGGGCAACACCCCCCGGAGCCGGCGGAGCAGCTTCTCCTGGTGCGTCTCCCACAGCGCGGCCGGCAGGTCGGTGTGCGCCACCTGGCCGGTGGCGTGCACCCCGGCGTCGGTCCGGCCCGCCACGGTGAGGTCCACGTCGTGCCGCAGCACCGTGGCCAGGGCCTGCTCCAGCTCGCCCTGCACGGTGCGCTGGGCGGGCTGGCGGGCCCAGCCGTGCAGCGCCGTCCCGTCGTAGGCGATGTCCAGCCGGACGCGGACGAGCCCGCCACCGTGGTCGGTGGCGGGCTCGTCGGGAGTGCTGGTGATCAGCGTGCGATCACTTCGGGTCGGGCTGGGTCTCCCCGCCGGGGGCGTCGTCGCCGGCGGTGGCCCCGTCGGTGACCTCGGCGGCGTTCACCTCGGCGGCAGCAGCGTCGGCGACCTCGGGCGAGACGCCCTCGGCCTCGACGACCACGCCGTTCTCCGCGGTGGGCTGCGGCTCGGCCGCCGACTCGTCCTGCACATCGCCGTCGGGGGTGAAGACGTCGGCGACGGTCGCCTCGGCGTCGGCCTGCTCGCTCGCCTCGTCGGCAACCGCGGAGGTAGTCGGCGGACACCTCACCGGCGGCCGAGGCCGCACCGGCACCGCGGGCGAACCGGGTGCCGCGGGCGCGCTCGGCCTCGCCGACGGCCTCCTGCGCAACGGTCAGCGCCTCGACCAGCTCGATGACGGCCATCGGCGCGTTGTCGCCCTTGCGGGGGCCGACCTTGGTGATCCGCGTGTAGCCACCGGGGCGGTTCTCGAAGCGGGGGCCGATCTCGGCGAAGAGGTGGTGCACCACGTTCTTGTCACGAACGGTGGTCATCACCTGGCGACGGGCATGCAGGTCACCGCGCTTGGCCAGGGTGATGAGCTTCTCGGCCAGCGGGCGCAGCCGCTTGGCCTTGGTCTCGGTGGTGGTGATCCGGCCGTGCTCGAACAGCGAGGTGGCCAGGTTGGCCAGCATGAGCCGCTCGTGGGCGGGTGAGCCGCCGAGGCGGGGGCCCTTGGTGGGGGTAGGCATGTCGATCCCTTCTCAGGCCGCCGGAGAGTCGATGCCGGCCGCGCGTCTGCTGATGGGTGCTACTCCGGTCCCGGTGCGCCGGTCCCGGCGGGAGCCCGCTGCTGGCGGCCACGAGTGGCCGCCAGCAGCAGGATCCGTCGATCAGAGCTGCTCGGTCTCCCGGAAGTCGCCCTCGGTGTACTCCTGGCCGTCGGCGTACTGCGTCTCGCCCGGGTAGCTCTCGTCGTAGGTCTCGTCGTAGCTCTCCACCGAGGTGGGGACGAATCCGGGCGGGCTGTCCTTGAGCGCGAGGCCCATGGCGGCCAGCTTCAGCTTGACCTCGTCGATGGACTTGGCACCGAAGTTGCGGATGTCCAGCAGGTCCGCCTCCGACCGCGTGACGAGCTCGCCGACGGTGTGCACGCCCTCGCGCTTGAGGCAGTTGTAGGAGCGCACCGTCAGGTCCATGTCCTCGATCGGCATGGAGAAGTTCGCGATGTCGGCGGCCTCGGCCGGGCTGGGCCCGACCTCGATGCCCTCGGCGTCCACGTTGAGCTCGCGGAGCAACCCGAAGAGCTCCACCAGGGTGGAACCCGCCGAGGCGATCGCGTCCCGCGGCTCGATCGAGGGCTTCGTCTCGACGTCGACCACCAGGCGGTCGAAGTCGGTCCGCTGCTCGACCCGGGTGGCCTCGACCGCGTAGGTCACCTTCAGCACCGGCGAGTAGATCGAGTCGACGGGGATCCGTCCGATCTCCTGGCCGGGCTGCTTGTTCTGGGTGGCCGGCACGTACCCGCGGCCGCGCTCGACCACGAGCTCGATCTCCAGCCGGCCCTTGGCGTTCAGCGTGGCGATGTGCAGCTCGGGGTTGTGCACCTCCACACCGGCCGGCGGGGCGATGTCGGCGGCGGTGACCTCACCGGGGCCCTGCTTGCGCAGGTACATGGTCACGGGCTCGTCGGAGTCGGAGCTGACCACCAGACCCTTGAGGTTCAGGATCAGCTCGGTGACGTCCTCCTTGACCCCCGGCACGGTGGTGAACTCGTGCAGGGTGCCCTCGATCCGGATGCTGGTGACAGCAGCGCCGGGGATCGAGGACAGCAGGGTGCGGCGCAGGGAGTTGCCGAGGGTGTAGCCGAAGCCCGGCTCGAGCGGCTCGATAACGAACCGCGACCGGGAGGCGTCGATGGCCTCTTCGGTCAGGGTGGGGCGCTGTGCGATGAGCATGGTTCTCCTCCAGATCCTCCGGCGACCGCCATATGACGCCGGGAGGGGTACTGCCGACGGGACGGGCATCGGTCCGCCCGTCCCGCCGTCGTGCTGTTCGGCTCCCTCGCCGGGTCCCGCGCCGCGCGGAGCGTGGCGTGGGGGGCAGGGAGGTCCTTCTCCTACTTCGAGTACAGCTCGACGATCAGCTGTTCCTGGACCGGGGTGTCGATGACCTGGCGGGCCGGGATCGAGTGCACCAGCACCTTGAGCTGGCTGCTGATGACCTCCAACCACGCAGGCACCGGGCGCGAGCCCGCCTCGGCCTGGGCGACCTGGAACGGCACCATCTCGACGGACTTCGCCGCCACCTCGACGATGTCGTTGGCAGTGACCCGGTAGGACGGGATGTCGACCTTCCGGCCGTTGACCTTGATGTGGCCGTGCCGCACGAGCTGGCGGGACATGTCGCGGGACTTGGCGAAACCGGCCCGGTAGACCACGTTGTCCAGACGGCTCTCGAGGATCTGCAGCAGGACCTCACCGGTCTTGCCCGACTTCTTGTTGGCCTCTTCGTAGTAGCCGCGGAACTGCTTCTCCAGCACGCCGTAGATGCGGCGGGCCTTCTGCTTCTCGCGCAGCTGCAGCAGGTACTCGCTGTCCTTGGTGCGACCGCGCCCGTGCTCACCCGGGGGGTAGGGCCGGATCTCGATCGGGCACTTCGCGGACTCGCACTTGCTGCCCTTGAGGAACAGCTTCATCTTCTCGCGCCGGCACAGGCGGCAGTCGGCTCCGGTGTAACGGGCCACGTCGGTATCTCCCTGGTTCTTAAGAGTCAGTCAGAAGCTCGGGTCAGACCCGACGGCGCTTCTTGGGGCGGCAGCCGTTGTGCGGCTGGGGGGTGACGTCCTGGATCTGCCCGACCTCGAGGCCCGTGGCCTGCAGCGAGCGGATCGCGGTCTCGCGGCCGGAGCCGGGACCCTTCACGAAGACGTCGACCTTCCGCATGCCGTGCTCCTGCGCCTTGCGCGCAGCGTTCTCGGCAGCCATCTGCGCCGCGAACGGCGTGGACTTGCGGGAGCCCTTGAACCCGACGTGCCCGGCCGAGGCCCAGCTGATGACGTTCCCGGTGGGGTCCGTGATCGACACGATCGTGTTGTTGAAGGTGCTCTTGATGTGCGCCGCGCCGTGAGCGACGTTCTTCTTCTCCTTGCGGCGCACCTTCTTGGCGCCAGCCGCGCGTGCCCTGGGAGGCATGACTCTCATCTCTGTTCGTGGCCTGGGGTGATGCAGGGGTGGTGCGCCCGGTCGCCCCCTCTGCGGGGGCACGACGACAGGGCTGGAGCGCCGACGGCTCTTAGCGGGCCTTCTTCTTGCCGGCGATGGTCTTGCGCGGGCCCTTGCTCGAGCGTGCGTTCGTCTTCGTGCGCTGCCCGCGGACGGGCAGGCCGCGACGGTGCCGCAGGCCCTGGTAGCAGCCGATCTCCACCTTGCGGCGGATGTCGGCGGCAACCTCGCGGCGCAGGTCACCCTCGACGCGGAAGTGCTCGTCGATGTAGTCGCGCAGCTTCAGCAGGTCCTCGTCGGACAGGTCCTTGGCGCGCAGATCGGGGCTGACCCCGGTTGCCTCCAAGGTGGCCTTCGCCGAGGTCCGGCCGATGCCGTAGATGTAGGTGAGCGCGATCTCCATCCGCTTCTCGCGGGGCAGGTCGACGCCGGCCAGTCGTGCCATGTTCTGTACTCCCTCAGCCCTGGCGCTGCTTGTGCCGGGCGTTGTCGCAGATGACCATGACCCGGCCGTGCCGGCGGATCACCTTGCACTTGTCGCAGATCTTCTTCACCGACGGCTGGACCTTCACCGGTGCCGCCCTCATTTCCTGGTAGTTCGTGGTCGCCGACCCCGGCCGGTGGCCAGGACCCGCGGAGGTCACTTGTAGCGGTAGACGATCCGACCGCGTGTCAGGTCGTAGGGCGAGAGCTCCACGACGACGCGGTCCTCGGGCAAGATGCGGATGTAGTGCTGGCGCATCTTGCCGCTGATGTGGGCGAGCACTCGGTGCCCGTTCTGCAGTTCCACTCGGAACATCGCGTTGGGGAGCGGCTCGACGACTCGACCCTCGACCTCGATGGCCCCGTCTTTCTTCGCCATTCCCTACACGGCCTCCCGATCTGGTGTGCTCCAGTGCGGACGCACTGACTCGCGTGGCACCCGCACCGGGCAGGCGCGGATGGTCGAACTGGGTGTCTGGTGCGGGCGGTCTCGCAGAGGGCGCCCGACGCTGTGCGGCCACAGCACGACGACGGACGGCGCGAACGCCAGCGGCCACTGTACCCCGCCCGCCACTCCCGCTCCAACCCCGGTCCAGGTGACCCTCGTGACCGGACGGGACGGCCTCGCTGCCGGGTCCCGCGGCGCGCAGAGCATGGCGGGAGGAGCAGCCAGGTCCTCGCTCAGCTGCGGGCGGTGACCCCGAACGGCGCGAGACCCGCGACGCCGCCGTCCTCGGCGGTGAGCACCCACGGTCCCTCAGGGGTGATGGCCACCGTGTGCTCGAAGTGCGCTGCCCGCGACCCGTCCTTGGTGACGACGGTCCACCCGTCCTCGAGCTCCACCGTCGCCGGGTCGCCCATGGTCACCATCGGCTCGATGGCCAGCGCGAGCCCCGGGACCAACTTGGGCCCGCGACCGGCCCGACCGTAGTTGAGCACGTGCGGGTCCTGGTGCATCTCGGTCCCGATCCCGTGCCCGCCGTAGTGGTCGACGATCCCGTAGGGGTGCTCGTGGCCGGCAATGGACTCCTCCACGGCATGGCTGATGTCGGTCAGCCGGCCACCGACGAGCGCCCGGGCCAGCCCGGCCCACATCGACTGCTCGGTGACCGCCATCAGGGCCGCGTCAGCCGGCGAGGGCTCCCCCACGGTGACGGTGATCGCCGAGTCGCCGTGCCAGCCGGCGAGGATCGCACCGCAGTCGATGGAGATGTTGTCCCCCTCGGCCAGCACCCGCCCCCCAGCCGGGATCCCGTGCACGATCTCGTCGTTGATCGAGGCGCAGATGCACCCGGTGAACCCGTGGTAACCCAGGAACGAGGGGATCGCCCCCGCGCTGCGGATGTGGTCCTCGGCAATCGCGTCGAGCTCGGCGGTGCTGATGCCGGGCTTGACCTCGGCACGCACCGCAGCGAGGGCACCGGCCACCACCAGCCCTGCGGCGCGCATCAGCTCGATCTCCTGCGCGGTCTTGATCTGGATCATGCGTCCACTCCACTTCGCCAGCAGGGGCAAACGGGAGAGCAGGTCAACGCCCATGGCGCACTCCCCCGCTCACCCTGCTGCGGTCTGCCCGGCCGTCCCGTCGTGCGCGCGCTCCAGCGCCTGCATCGCACGGCCGGTCACCTCGTCGATCTCGCCGATGGCGTCGATCCTGGCGAGCAGACCTTCCGTGGCATACCAGCCGGACAACGGCGCGGTCTGCTCCCGGTAGACGTCCAGGCGGTGCCGCACCGTCTCGGGCTTGTCGTCGCCGCGCTGCACGGGCTTGCCATCCACCAGCACGACCCGACCCGACAGCCGGCGGACGAGCTCCTCCTCCTCGACCACCAGCTCCAGGACGCAGTCCAGGTGCTGGCCCAGGTCGTCCAGCGAGCTGCGCAGCTGCTCGGCCTGGGCGATGGTGCGCGGGAAGCCGTCGAGCAGGAACCCCGCCTTGGCGTCGGGCTCGGCCAGCCGGTCGCTGACCATGGCCACGGTGATCTCGTCGGGCACCAGGTCACCGGCATCCATGTAGACCTTGGCCTGCCGGCCCAGGTCGGTCTCACCGCTCACGTTGGCCCGGAAGATGTCGCCGGTGGAGATGGCGGGCACGCCCAGCCTCCCGGCGATGATCTGCGCCTGGGTCCCCTTGCCGGCTCCCGGCGGGCCCAGCAGGACGACGCGCACTACTTCAGGAACCCTTCGTAGTTGCGCTGGTTGAGCTGCGTCTCGATCTGCTTCACCGTCTCCAAGCCCACTCCCACCATGATCAGCACCGCGGTCCCGCCGAACGGGAAGTTCTGGTTCTGTCCCTCTTGGGTGATCGAGAGGAACAGGTTGGGCAACACTGCCACCAGCCCCAGGTAGATGGAACCCGGCAGCGTGATGCGGGAGAGCACATATTGCAGGTACTCGGCCGTGGGCCGGCCGGGACGGATCCCGGGGATGAAGCCGCCGTAGCGCTTCATGTCGTCGGCCCGCTCCTCCGGGTTGAAGGTGATCGACACGTAGAAGTACGTGAAGAAGATGATCAGCCCGAAGTAGATGGCGATGTGCACGGGGCTGGACTGGTTGATCACGTAGTTCTCGAAGAACCGGCGAACCGTGCCCGTGGAATTGCCTTGCAGCTGGGAGATCAGCTGCGGCAGGTACAGCAGCGACGAGGCGAAGATGACCGGGATGACCCCGGCCTGGTTGACCTTCAACGGCAGGTAGGTGGACGTACCGCCGTACATCCGCCTGCCCACCATGCGCTTGGCGTACTGCACCGGGATCCGTCGCTGGGCCTGCTCGACGTAGACCACCGATGCGATGACCACCAGGGCCAGCACGCAGACCAGCCCGAAGACCAGTCCCCCGCGGGCCTGCAGGATGCTGCCGCCCTCGGCGGGGATCCGAGCCGCGATCGAGGTGAAGATCAGCACGGACATCCCGTTGCCGATCCCCTTCTCGGTGAGCAGCTCACCGAGCCACATGATAACCGCGGTACCCGAGGTCAGGGCGATCACCAGGACGACGGTGGTCCAGATGGAGTTCGACGGGATGAGGTCCTGCTGGCAGTTGGGGAACAGCTGGCCGCTGTTGGCCAGCGCGATGATCCCGGTGCTCTGCAGCACGGCCAGCGCGATCGTCAGGTAGCGGGTGTACTGGGTCAGCTTCTGCTGGCCCGACTGCCCTTCCTTCTTCAGCTGCTCGAACCGCGGGATGACCACGACCAGCAGCTGCACGATGATGCTGGCCGTGATGTACGGCATGATCCCCAGCGCGAAGATCGACAGCCGGAGCAGCGCGCCGCCGGAGAACAGGTTGACCAGCGAGTAGACGTCGCGCTGGTCGGAGGCCTGGGCCTGGGCCAGGCAGCTGTTGATCGCCTGGACCGACACCCCCGGCCCCGGCACGCTGGCGCCCAACCGGTACACGGCGATGATCGCCAGGGAGAACAACAGCTTGCGCCGGAGATCTGGCGTCCGGAACGCCGCGGCGAACGCCTGCAGCACGTGCCCTCCCCGAGTCGGTCGTGTGAGTGTAAAGACCGCCCTGCCCCGCACCACTCGCGGGCTCGCGGTGGGGCCGGGCAGAGCGGCCGAAACACACTGACCCCGGGGCGCGGTGCGCCCCGGGGTCAGTGCTCAGATCTGGGTGGTGCTGCCCCCGGCGGCGCTGATCTTCTCAGCCGCCGACGACGAGAAGGCGTGCGCGTGCACGTGCACCTGGACGCCGCCGAGCTCGCCGGTCCCGAGGACCTTGACGGGCTGGCCGCGACGCACGGCACCGACCTCGGCGAGGGTGTCCGGGTCGACGGACCCGCCGGCGGGGAACAGCGAGGCGATCCGGTCCAGGTTCACGACCTGGAAGACGACCTTGTTCCGAGGGGTGAAGCCCGACAGCTTGGGCAGCCGCATGTGGAGCGGCGTCTGCCCGCCCTCGAACCGCGCCGAGACCTGCACGCGGGCGCCGGAGCCCTTGGTTCCGCGACCGGCCGTCTTCCCCTTGGAGCCCTCACCACGACCCACGCGGGTCTTCTTGGTGTGGGCGCCGGGAGCCGGACGCAGGTGGTGGACCTTGAGAGTCATGAGAGTCTTCTTCCTCGCCCGCTGCTCAGACGATCTCTTCGACGGTGACCAGGTGCGGCACCGTCGCGACCATCCCGCGGATCTCGGGACGGTCCTCCTGGACGACCGAGTCGTTGATCCGCTTGAGGCCCAGCGAGCGCAACGTCTGGCGCTGGTTGGGCTTGGTCCCGATGGCGGACTTGACCTGGGTGACCTTGAGCTGGCTCATCGCGTCAGACCCCCTGACCGGCACGAGCGCGCAGCATGGCGGCCGGGGCGACGTCCTCCAGGGGCAGACCGCGGCGGGCCGCGATCTCCTCGGGACGGACGAGGTCCTTCAGCGCCTGCATGGTGGCGTGCACGATGTTGATCGGGTTCGACGAGCCCAGGCTCTTGGAGAGCACGTCGTGGATGCCCGCGCACTCCAGCACGGCACGGACCGGGCCACCGGCGATGACGCCGGTACCCGGACTGGCCGGCTTGAGCAGCACGACACCGGCCGCCGCCTCACCCTGCACGGGGTGCGGGATGGTGCTGGCGATCCGGGGCACCCGGTAGAAGTGCTTCTTGGCCTCCTCGACGCCCTTGGCGATGGCCGCGGGCACCTCCTTGGCCTTGCCGTAGCCGACACCCACGGTGCCGTCGCCGTCGCCGACGATCACCAGCGCGGTGAAGCTGAAGCGCCGGCCGCCCTTGACGACCTTGGAGACGCGGTTGATCGCGACAACCCGCTCCATGAACTGGGACTTCTCGGCTGGACCCCCGGGTCCGCGACCGCCGTCCCGACGGTCCCGACGGTCGTTGCCGCCCCCTGCACCGCCGGCGCCACCGGCACCGCCGGCGCCACCGCCGCGTCGCTGTGGTCCTGGCATCAGACGTCCCTCTCGATCAACATGTTCGTGAGCTGCTGGGTGCTCATCAGAAGTCCAGCCCGCCCTCGCGGGCACCGTCGGCCAGAGCCGCGATGCGCCCGCCGTAGCGGTTGCCGCCGCGGTCGAACACGACAGCGGTGATGCCGGCGGCCTTGGCGCGCTCGGCCACCAGGGCACCCACCTGACGGGCCAGCGCGGACTTGTCGCCCGCGGCGTCCTTCAGGCTGGCGTCCAGCGTGGAGGCGCTGACCAGGGTGTGCCCCTGGGTGTCGTCCACCACCTGCACGTGCACGTGGCGCGAGCTGCGCTTGACCACCAGGCGGGGACGCTCGGCGGTGCCGGACACCCGCTTGCGCAGCCGGTTGTGCCGACGCAACCGCGAGGCGCGGCGCGCGGTGCTGGCGTCCTTGCCCACGGGCTTGTGCACCCGGGCCACCTTCTCGGCGCCCTGCTTCTCGGTGCTCTGAGTGTTCGAAGCTGTCTCTGCCATCACTTGCCCGTCTTCCCGACCTTGCGCTTGACGACCTCGCCCTGGTACCGCACGCCCTTGCCCTTGTACGGGTCGGGACGACGGATCTTGCGGATCTTGGCGGCGACCTCACCGACCTGCTGCTTGTCGATGCCGGTCACCCGCAGCCGGGTGGGGGCCTCGACGGTGAAGGCGATGCCCTCGGGGGCCTTCACGATCACCGGGTGGCTGAAGCCCAGTGCGAACTCCAGGTCGGCACCCCGGGCCTGGACCCGGTAGCCGACGCCGACGATCTCGAGGGTCTTGGAGTAGCCCTCGGTCACGCCGGTGATCATGTTGGCGATCAGGGTGCGGGAGAGGCCGTGCAGCGCGCGGCTCTCCCGCTCGTCGTCGGGGCGCTGCACGAGCAGCGCGCCGTCCTCGCTCTTCTCCACGAAGATGGGCTGGGCGACGGTGTGCGAGAGGGCGCCCTTGGGGCCCTTCACGTTGACGGTGCGCCCGTCGATGGCCACGTCCACCCCACCGGGCACCGTGACCGGGAGTCGTCCGATCCGTGACATGTCAGCTCGCTCCCTTACCAGACGTAGGCGAGGACTTCCCCACCCACGCCCTTCTTGTTCGCCTGCTTGTCGGTCAGCAGACCGGTCGAGGTGGAGATGATCGCCACCCCGAGGCCGCCGAGCACCTTGGGCAGTGCGGTGGACTTCGCGTAGACCCGCAGACCGGGCTTGGACACCCGCCGCACACCGGCGATGCTGCGCTCGCGGTTGGGGCCGTACTTCAGGTCGACCACCAGCTCCTTGCGGGTCTGGCCGTCCTTCTCGACGTCGTTGACCTTCCAGCCGGCGATGTAGCCCTCCTGCTGGAGGATCTCGGCGATCTTGGTCTTGAGCTTCGACGAGGGCATCGCAGCTGCGTCGTGGTACGCGGAGTTCGCGTTCCGCAGTCGCGTGAGCATGTCCGCGATCGGGTCGGTCATCGTCATGTGTCGGTCGTGCCTCTCTCACCGCGGTTCCGCACGCATCTCGCGCGGGCCTCTCGGCGATCGGTGGTGCTACGGGATCAGGTGAGGTGCCGTCCTGGGCGGGCGCCCGGAACGGCCCCCTCGCAGGGCCCCGCGACGTGCGGAGCGCGTCGCGGGGGGCGAGGGGCTCCTTACCAGCTGGACTTGGTCACGCCCGGGAGCTCGCCCGCGTGGGCCATCTCCCGGACGCAGATCCGGCACAGGCCGAACTTGCGGTAGACCGCGTGCGGGCGACCGCAACGCTGGCACCGGGTGTAACCCCGGACCTTGAACTTGGGGGTGCGGGCCGCCTTGTTGACGAGCGCCTTCTTGGCCATGGTGTCTCCTCGTCCCGGCTCAGCGGGTCGTCTGCACGACGGTCCGGCCGGCGAAGGGGAAGCCCAGGAGGCTGAGCAGCTCGCGACCCTCCTCGTCGTTCGTGGCGGTGGTGACCAGCGTGATGTCCATGCCACGCGGGCGGTCGATCCGGTCGACGTCGATCTCGCGGAACATCGACTGCTCGGTCAGGCCGAACGTGTAGTTGCCGTGTCCATCGAACTGGGTCGAGGACAGGCCGCGGAAGTCGCGGATGCGGGGCAGGGCCAGGCTCAGCAGCCGGTCCAGGAACTCCCACATCCGGTCCCCGCGCAGGGTGACCTTGGCGCCGATGGGCATGCCCTCGCGCAGCTTGAACTGCGCGATGGACTTCCGGGCCCGGACGACGGCGGGCTTCTGGCCGGTGATGGCGGTGAGGTCGCGGACCGCGCCGTCCATCAGCTTGGCGTCCCGGGTGGCCTCGCCAACGCCCATGTTGACCACGATCTTGGTCAACCCGGGGATCTGCATGACGTTGCTGTAGCCGAACTCGCTCATCAGGGCCGGCGCGATGTCCGACCGGTAGTGGGCGAGCAGGCGCGGCAGCTCACGGGTGGCAGGTGCAGTCTCAGTCATGGGGTTCACAGATCCTTGCCGGTACGCCGCGAGACACGGATGTTGCGGCCGTCCTCGTCCTTGCGGTAGCCGACACGGGTCGGCTTGCCCTCGGAGTCGATGACCATCACGTTGCTCACGTGGATGGCGGCCTCCTGGGTGACGATCCCGCCGGACTGCGAGCCACGCTGGCTGGTGCTGACGCGGGTGTGCTTCTTGATCCGGCCGATGCCCTCGACGAGCACCTTGCCGGTCTTGGGGAAGGCCGCGATGACCCGGCCCTTGGCTCCCTTGTCCTTGCCGGACAGGACGACGACCTGGTCGCCCTTCTTCACCTTCAGCGAAGGGGTCTTCTCAGCCATGGTCACAACACCTCCGGGGCGAGCGAGATGATCCGCATGAAGCGC
Organism: uncultured Actinomycetota bacterium; assembly: GCA_963759905.1. Lineage (GTDB taxonomy): Bacteria > Actinomycetota > Actinomycetes > Mycobacteriales > Geodermatophilaceae > Klenkia. Next base: position 270,179 of record CAVXBD010000003.1, on the reverse strand, counting down.
TTGTCGCGCAGCTCCCGGCCGACGGGCCCGAAGATGCGGGTCCCGCGCGGGTCACCGCTGTCGCGGATGATGACGGCGGCGTTCTCGTCGAAGCGGATGTAGGAGCCGTCGGGACGCCGGCGCTCCTTCACCGTACGGACGACGACGGCCTTGACCACGTCACCCTTCTTGACCCCGGCGCCGGGGAGGGCGTCCTTCACGGTGCCGACGATGACGTCGCCGATGCCCGCGTAGCGCCGACCGGAGCCGCCGAGAACACGGATGCACAAGATCTCCTTGGCACCGGTGTTGTCGGCGACGCGCAGTCGCGACTCCTGCTGGATCACAGCTCTGCTCCTGAATCTCTGTGCTCGATGACCGCCGGGTCCTGGTGGTGAAGCGGCGGTCGGGACTCACGTGCGACAGCCGGCGGCTCGCGCCGCCGGCCGTCAGGTCCCGGATGGGGCACACCCGCAGGCGTGCCAGTGGTCCAGGGTACGCGTAGCGACCTCCCCCGCGTCAGGGGGTCGTCGTCACACCGGGCCCTGGGGCTTACTTGGCCTTCTCGATGACCGACACCAGGCGCCAGCGCTTGGTGGCCGAGGTGGGCCGGGTCTCCATGATCTGGACCCGGTCCCCGATCCCGGCGGTGTTCGCCTCGTCGTGCGCCTTCAGCTTGCTGGTGCGCCGCAGGACCTTGCCGTAGAGGCCGTGCTTCACGCGGTCCTCGACCTCGACGACGATGGTCTTCTCCATCTTGTCGGACACGACCAGGCCCTCGCGGACCTTGCGGTACCCGCGGCCGGCCAGGCCGGGACCCGAGGCGACGGCCTGGTTGGCGTCGTTGCTGGTCTCGCTCATGCCACACCCTCGCTCGGGGCGACCGAGAGACCCAGCTCGCGCTCGCGCATGATCGTGTAGATCCGGGCGATGTCGCGGCGAACGGTCTGCAGTCGCCGGTTGTTGTCCAGCTGGCCGGTGGCCACCTGGAACCTCAGGTTGAACAGTTCTTCCCTCGACTCACGCAGACGCGTGGCGAGCTCGTCCACCGAGAGCTCGCGGAGCTCCGGGGCGGTGAGGCCGGCAGCCATCACACCTCTCCTTCACGGGTGATGAAGCGGCACTTCATGGGGAGCTTGTGGATGGCGCGGCGCATCGCCTCGCGGGCGATGGGCTCGTCGACGCCGGACAGCTCGAACATGATGCGGCCGGGCTTCACGTTGGCAACCCACCACTCGGGCGAGCCCTTGCCCGAGCCCATGCGGGTCTCGGCCGGCTTCTTGGTCAGCGGACGGTCGGGGTAGATCGAGATCCAGACCTTCCCGCCACGCTTGATGTGCCGGGTCATGGCGATACGAGCGGACTCGATCTGCCGGTTGGTCACGTAGGCAGGCTCCAGGGCCTGGATCGCGAAGTCCCCGAAGTTGATCGCGGTGCCGCCCTTGGCCCGGCCGGTGCGGTCGGGACGGTGCTGCTTGCGGTGCTTGACGCGACGCGGGATGAGCATCTGTCAGCCTTCCGTGGTCTCGGCACCGGCGGCCTGCGCGGTCGCGGTGCCCTCGGCGCCGGCGGCTTCGCCGACGCTCTGCGCGGGAACGATCTCCACCGTGGGCTCCACCGCGGGGGTGGTGTCCTCGGCCTGGCCGGTGCCCGGGGTCTCGGCCGCGGCGCGGCCTGCCTCGGTGCCACCGGCGGTAGTGCCGGTCGAACCCGACCGGCGCGGGCGCTGGGCCCGCTCGCGACGCTGCTGACGCTGGGCCAGGGCCTCCAGGGCCTCGCGCTCGGCCCGGGAGCCGCTCGCGTCGCCCTTGTAGATCCAGACCTTGACGCCGATCCGACCGAAGGTCGTGCGCGCCTCGTAGATGCCGTAGTCGATGTTCGCGCGCAGGGTGTGCAGCGGCACCCGGCCCTCGCGGTAGAACTCCGACCGGCTCATCTCGGTGCCACCCAGGCGACCGGAACACTGCACCCGGATGCCCTTGACCTGCGGGCTGCGCTGGGCCGACTGCATGGCCTTGCGCATCGCGCGGCGGAAGCTGACCCGGCTGGACAGCTGCTCGGCCACGCCCTGGGCGACCAGCTGCGCGTCGGACTCGGGGTTCTTGACCTCGAGGATGTTCAGCTGCACCTGCTTGCCGGTCAGCTTCTCCAGCTCGCCCCGGATGCGGTCGGCCTCGGCGCCGCGGCGGCCGATGACGATGCCCGGGCGGGCGGTGTGGATGTCCACCCGGACCCGGTCACGGGTGCGCTCGATCTCGACCTTGGAGATGCCGGCGCGCTCCATGCCCTTGCCCATCAGCCTGCGGATCGCCACGTCCTCCTTGACGTAGTCCGCGTACTGCTTGTCGGCGAACCACCGCGACTTGTAGTCGGTGGTGATCCCCAACCGGAACCCGTGCGGGTTGACCTTCTGACCCACTAGCGGGCCCCTCCCTTCGAGTTGGACTTCGTCGCCTGTCCCTGCTGGACGGCCGGGCCGGACTGGCCGGTCTGGCGGCGAGCCTTGCGGGACCGCAGGGCCAGCTCGCCGCTGGAGGCGACCTCGCTGACCTCGACGGTGATGTGCGCGGTCCGCTTGTTGATCCGGAACGCACGGCCCTGCGCCCGCGGACGGATCCGCTTGAGCGTCGGGCCCTCGTCGACGTAGGCGGCGCTGACGACCAGCGCGGCCGGGTCGAGCTGCAGGTTGTGCTCGGCATTGGCCACCGCGGACGCGACGACCTTGGCCACCGGCTCGCTGGCGGTCTGCGGGGCGAAGCGCAGCAGCGCGAGCGCCTCGTCCGTGGGCAGGTAGCGGATCATGTCCACCACCCGTCGGGCCTTCATCGGGGTGACGCGGACGAACCGGGCCGTGGCCCGGGCGACCGGGGCGTCGGTCCCCAGCTGGGAAGTCATCTCAGGTTCTCCTCGTCCGCTCAGCCGCGCCGCGACCGGCGGTCGTCCTTGACGTGCCCGCGGAAGGTGCGGGTGGGCGCGAACTCGCCGAGCTTGTGCCCGACCATCGCCTCGGTGACGAACACCGGGACGTGCTTGCGCCCGTCGTGCACGGCCATGGTGTGGCCGAGCATGTCGGGGATGATCGTCGAACGCCGCGACCAGGTGCGGATGACGTTCTTGGTGCCCTTCTCGTTCTGGGCGTCCACCTTGGCGAGCAGGTGGTCGTCGACGAACGGGCCCTTCTTCAGGCTGCGTGGCATTGTCTGTCGGCTCCTCTACCCGCTCAGCGCTTCTTGTTGGTGCGCCGGCGGCGCACGATCATGGCGTCGGAGGCCTTCCGCTTGCGCGTACGACCCTCCGGCTTGCCCTTGGGGTTGACCGGGTGACGACCACCGGAGGTCTTCCCCTCACCACCACCGTGCGGGTGGTCCACCGGGTTCATGGCCACACCGCGGACGGTCGGGCGCTTGCCCTTCCACCGCATGCGGCCGGCCTTGCCCCAGTTGATGTTGGACTGCTCCGCGTTGCCGACCTCACCGATCGAGGCGCGGCAGCGGACGTCGACGTTGCGGATCTCCCCCGAGGGCATCCGCAGCTGGGCGAAACGTCCCTCGCGAGCCACCAGCTGGACGCTGGTGCCCGCCGAGCGGGCGATCTTGGCCCCGCCACCGGGCCGCAGCTCGATGGCGTGCACGACCGTACCCACCGGGATGTTGCGCAGCGGCAGGTTGTTGCCGGGCTTGATGTCGGCGTTGGGCCCGCACTCCACGACGTCGCCCTGCTTGAGCCGGGCCGGCGCGATGATGTAGCGCTTCTCGCCGTCGGCGAAGTGCAGCAGGGCGATCCGAGAGGTGCGGTTCGGGTCGTACTCGATGTGCGCGACCGTGGCCGGCACACCGTCCTTGTCGGCCCGACGGAAGTCGATGAGGCGGTAGGCACGCTTGTGCCCGCCGCCCTGGTGGCGCGCGGTGACGCGGCCGTGGACGTTGCGGCCGCCCCGACCGTGCAGCGGGCGGACCAGCGACTTCTCGGGGTGGTCGCGGGTGACCTCGGCGAAGTCGGCGACGGACGAGCCGCGGCGGCCCGGCGTCGTCGGCTTGTACTTACGGATGGCCATGGTTCCTACTCAGTCCCTGTCTGGTCTCGGTGCAGTCGCTGGTCCGGAGCGCCCTCAGGCGCCCGGGCCGCCGAACAGCTCGATGCGGTCACCAGGTGCCACGGAGACGATGGCGCGCTTGGTGTCCTTGCGCTTGCCCATCACGGCGCCCTTGGAGCGCTTCCGCTTGCCCTGCCGGTTGATCGTGTTGACGGCGAGGACCTTCACGTTGAAGACCTGCTGCACAGCGATCTTGATCTGCGTCTTGTTCGCATCCGGGCGGACGATGAACGTGTACTTGTTCTCGTCGAGCAGCCCGTAGCTCTTCTCCGAGATGACCGGGGACAGCAGCACGTCCCGGGGGTCGCGGACGCTCATGCCTTCTCCTCGGTGTCGGAGGTGCCCGTGGCCTCGTCGTCGGCGGACAGCACGACCGAGGGCACCTCGCTGTCGATCTCGTGGGTGCCCAGGTCGGGCAGTTCGGCGCTGCTCGCGCGACCCCGCCCACCCTTCGCCGGACCGGCCACGTACTCGGCCAGCGCGGCCTCGGTGAAGACCACCTCGTCGGCGCACAGCACGTCGTAGGTGTTGAGCTGACCGGCCTCGATCAGATGCACCCGCGGCACGTTGCGCAGGCTCACCCAGTTGAGGACGTCGTCGCGGTCCAGCACGACCAGCACGCGCTTGGCGGTGCTGATCGCGTCCAGGGCGGCGAGCGCGGCCTTGGTCGACGGCGCGTCCCCCTCGACGAACGCCGAGACCACGTGCACCCGGTCCTCGCGCGCCCGGTCGGACAGCGCACCGCGCAGCGCGGCCGCCTTCATCTTCTTGGGCGTCTTCTGGTCGTAGTTGCGCGGCTGCGGGCCGTGCGAGACACCGCCGCCCTCGAACTGCGGCGCGCGCAGCGAACCCTGACGGGCCCGACCGGTCCCCTTCTGGCGGTACGGCTTGGCGCCGGTACCGCTGACCTGGGCCCGGGTCTTCGTCGCGTGCGTGCCCTGGCGGGCGGCGGCCAGCTGGGCCACCACCACCTGGTGCATCAGCGAGACGTTGGCGTTGGTGTCGAACAGCTCACCCGGCAGGGTGGCCGTGCCGGCCTTCTCGCCGGCCGGGGTCCGGACGTCGACCGTCCGGTCGGTCCGCTCGATCGTGCTGGTCACTTCGCGTCACTCCCCACGGGGCCGCCCTTGACCGCGGAGCGGACGAGCAGCAACCCACCGCGCGGGCCGGGGACGGCGCCCTTGATCAGGACCAGCCCCTTCTCCGCGTCCACCTTGTGCACCTTGAGCGACAGCGTGGTCGTGGTGACCGCGCCCATCCGCCCGGCCATGCGCATGCCCTTGAACACGCGACCCGGGGTGGCACAGCCACCGATCGAGCCGGGTGAGCGGTGCTTGCGCTGGACGCCGTGTCCCGCGCCCAGGCCCTTGAACCCGTGACGCTTCATGACACCGGCGGTGCCCTTGCCCTTGCTCTTGCCGATCACGTCGACGGTCGCCACGTCGGCGAGGACGTCGGCGGTCAGCTCCTGGCCGACCGTGTAGTCGCTGGCGTCCTTCGTGCGCAGCTCGACCAGGTGCCGTCGCGGCGTGACGCCCGCCTTGGCGAAGTGCCCGCCCTCGGGCTTGTTCACCTTGCGGGGGTCGATCGCGCCGAACCCGATCTGGACGGCCGAGTAGCCGTCGACCTCGGGGGTGCGCACCTGGGTGACCACGCACGGGCCCGCCTTGACCACGGTGACCGGCACGATGCGGTTGTTCTCGTCGAAGACCTGGGTCATCCCCAGCTTCTCGCCGAGGAGACCACGGAATGTGCTCGCCATTGTCTCGGTGCCCCTACTGGATGTTGACGTCGACCGAGGCCGGCAGGTCGATGCGCATGAGCGCGTCGACCGTCTTCGGCGTCGGGTCGAGGATGTCGATGAGCCGCTTGTGCGTACGCATCTCGAAGTGCTCCCGCGAGTCCTTGTACTTGTGCGGGGAGCGGATGACGCAGTACACGTTCTTCTCGGTCGGCAGCGGCACCGGGCCGACGACGCGCGCTCCGGTCTTCGTCACCGTGTCCACGATGCGCCGCGCCGAGGCATCGATGGCCTCGTGGTCGTAGGCCTTCAGCCGGATGCGGATCTTCTGTCCCGCCATCGCCTTGTCTCGCTCCTGCCGATCGGGTGTTGCTGGAAGTCAGTACTGGGTCGGTTGACCCGGGGGTTCCCGGGGCGACCCGGGTGGTGGGCGGCGGCCGTCAGGCCGCCGCCCACCAGGGACTCACTTGAGGATCTTGGTGACCCGGCCGGCGCCGACGGTGCGACCACCCTCGCGGATGGCGAAGCGCAGACCGTCCTCCATGGCGATGGGCTGGATCAGCTCCACCGTCATCTCGGTGTTGTCGCCCGGCATGACCATCTCGGTGCCCGAGGGCAGCGTGACGACACCGGTGACGTCCGTCGTCCGGAAGTAGAACTGGGGACGGTAGTTGTTGAAGAACGGCGTGTGACGCCCGCCCTCATCCTTCGAGAGGATGTAGACCGAGCCCTCGAAGTTGGTGTGCGGGGTGATCGAGCCGGGCTTGACGACGACCTGGCCGCGCTCGACGTCCTCGCGCTTGATGCCGCGCAGCAGCAGCCCGACGTTGTCGCCGGCCTGGCCCTGGTCGAGCAGCTTGCGGAACATCTCGACGCCGGTGACGGTCGTCTTGGACGAGGTCGGACGGATGCCGACGATCTCGATCTCCTCGGAGACCTTGACGATCCCCCGCTCCACGCGACCGGTCACCACGGTGCCGCGGCCGGTGATGGTGAAGACGTCCTCGACGGGCATGAGGAACGGCTTGTCGATCTCGCGCTCGGGCTCGGGGATCGAGTTGTCGACGGCGTCCATCAGCTCCATGAGCTTGTCGCCCCACTCGGCGTCGCCCTCGAGCGCCTTCAGCGCCGAGACGCGCACGACCGGCAGGTCGTCACCCGGGAACTCGTACTCGCTCAGCAGCTCGCGGACCTCGAGCTCGACGAGCTCCAGGATCTCCTCGTCGTCGACCATGTCGGCCTTGTTCAGCGCCACGACGATGTAGGGGACACCCACCTGGCGGGCCAGGAGCACGTGCTCCTTGGTCTGCGGCATGGGGCCGTCGGTCGCCGCGACCACCAGGATGGCGCCGTCCATCTGCGCCGCACCGGTGATCATGTTCTTGATGTAGTCGGCGTGCCCGGGGCAGTCGACGTGCGCGTAGTGCCGGTTCTCGGTCTGGTACTCGACGTGCGCGATGGAGATCGTGATCCCACGCGCCTTCTCCTCGGGCGCCTTGTCGATCTGGTCGAACGCGGACGCCTCGTTGAGGTTCGGGTACTTGTCGTGCAGGACCTTGGTGATCGCCGCGGTGAGCGTCGTCTTCCCGTGGTCGATGTGCCCGATGGTGCCGATGTTGACGTGCGGCTTGGTCCGCTCGAACTTGGCCTTGGCCACTGGGTTCCTCTCTGGAGTGGGGTTCGCAGTCGTGCGCGTGTCTGGGGGGTGCGGGCTGGTGCCCGCCCGGGTCGGGCCGCCTGGTTGCTGCGGCCCGATCCGCCGTTGCTCGCCGGTGGCCTGTTACTCGCCGGTGGCCTTGGCGATGATCTCCTTGGCCACGTTGGAGGGGACCTCGGCGTAGGTGTCGAACACCATGGTGTAGCTGGCCCGTCCCTGGGTGCGGCTGCGCAGGTCGCCCACGTAGCCGAACATCTCCGACAGCGGGACCAGTGCCTTGACGACCCGGGCGCCGGAGCGCTCCTCCATCGCCTGGATGGTGCCGCGGCGGGAGTTCAGGTCGCCGATGACGTCGCCCATGTTCTCCTCCGGGGTGACGACCTCGACCGCCATCATCGGCTCGAGCAAGGCAGGGCTGGCCTTGCGGGCAGCCTCCTTGAACGCGATCGAACCGGCGATCTTGAAGGCCATCTCCGAGGAGTCGACCTCGTGGTAGGCACCGTCGAGCAGCAGGGCCTTGACCCCCACCATCGGGTACCCGGCGAGGATGCCGTACTGCATGGCGTCCTGCATGCCGGCGTCCACCGAGGGGATGTACTCCTTGGGGATGCGCCCACCGGTGACCTTGTTCTCGAACTCGTAGGTCGCCGAGTCGCCGCTCATCTCGAGCGGCTCCAGGGCGATCTGCACCTTCGCGAACTGGCCGGAGCCACCGGTCTGCTTCTTGTGCGTGTAGTCGTAGCGCTCGACGGTCTTGCGGATCGTCTCGCGGTAGGCCACCTGGGGCTTGCCCACGTTGGCCTCGACGTTGAACTCCCGCCGCATGCGGTCGACCAGGATCTCCAGGTGGAGCTCGCCCATGCCGGAGATGACGGTCTGGCCGGTCTCCTCGTCCAGGCGGACCTGGAACGTCGGGTCCTCCTCGGCCAGCTTCTGGATCGCGGTGCCCAGCTTCTCCTGGTCGCTCTTGGTCTTCGGCTCGATGGCCACCGAGATGACCGGCGCGGGGAAGGTCATCGACTCCAGGATGACCGGCTTCTGCGGGTCGCAGAGGGTGTCACCCGTCGTCGTCTGCTTCATGCCGTTGACGGCCACGATCTCACCGGCGCCGACGCCCGCACGCTCTTCACGCTTGTTGGCGTGCATCTGGTAGATCTTGCCGACCCGCTCCTTGCGGTCCTTGGTGCTGTTCAGCACCGGGGACCCGGCGTCCAGCTTGCCGGAGTACACGCGGATGTAGGTCAGCTTGCCCAGGTGCTGGTCGGTCTGGATCTTGAACGCTAGGGCGGAGAACGGCTCGTTCTCGTCCGCGTGCCGGAGGACCTCGGTCTCACCGTCCAGCGCGGTGCCGACGATGGCCTCGACGTCCAGCGGGCTGGGCAGGTAGTCGGTGACGGCGTCGAGCATGGGCTGCACGCCCTTGTTCTTGAACGCCGAACCGGTCACGACCGGGTTGACCTGGCCCGCGATCGTCGCCTTGCGGATGGCGGCCTTCAGGGTCGCGACGGGGATCTCCTCGCCGGCCAGGTAGGACTCCATGATGGCGTCGTCGAAGTCGGCCAGGTTCTCCAGGAACTTGGTCCGGTACTCCGCAGCCTGGTCGGCCAGCTCGGCCGGGATCTCCTCGATCGCGTAGTCCTCGCCGAGCTTGGTCTCCCCGCGCCAGGTGAGAGCCCGCATCTGGACCAGGTCCACGACGCCGATGAAGTCTCCCTCGGCGCCGATCGGGATCTGCAGCACCAGCGGGTTGGCAGCCAGCCGCTCCACCATCATGTCCACGCAACGGAAGAAGTTGGCCCCGGTGCGGTCCAGCTTGTTCACGAAGCACATGCGCGGGACGCCGTACTTCTCGGCCTGGCGCCACACCTGCTCGGTCTGCGGCTCCACGCCGGCGACGCCGTCGTAGACCGCCACGGCACCGTCGAGCACCCGCAGCGACCGCTCCACCTCGACGGTGAAGTCGACGTGCCCGGGGGTGTCGATGATGTTGATGTCGAAGCCGTTCCAGGTGCACTTCGTCGCGGCCGACGTGATGGTGATGCCGCGCTCCTGCTCCTGCTCCATCCAGTCCATGGTGGCCGCGCCGTCGTGGACCTCACCGATCTTGTAGTTGATCCCGGTGTAGAAGAGGATCCGCTCGGTGGTGGTGGTCTTGCCGGCGTCGATGTGCGCCATGATCCCGATGTTCCGGGTATTGACGAGGTCGGCCATGGTGTTCCTCCTGCTCTGCGGTACTGGTCGCGGGGACCCGGGGGTCTCCCGGGGGTCGCCGCGGATGGCGGCTGGTGGCTGTCGGTGGATCTGGGGTGGGTCTCACCAGCCGCCGGTGGTCACCAGCGGTAGTGCGCGAAGGCCTTGTTCGACTCGGCCATCTTGTGCGTGTCCTCGCGGCGCTTGACCGCGGCACCCAGGCCGTTGCTGGCGTCCAGCAGCTCGTTCATCAAGCGCTCGGTCATCGTCTTCTCGCGACGGGAGCGGCTGTACTGGATGAGCCAGCGCAGACCGAGCGTGGTGCTCCGCGAGGGGCGCACCTCGATCGGCACCTGGTAGGTGGCGCCACCGACACGACGGCTGCGGACCTCCAGCGCGGGCTTGACGTTGTCCAGCGCGCGCTTGAGGGTCACCACCGGGTCGGTGTCGGTCTTGGTGCGGCAGCCCTCGAGGGCGCCGTAGACGATCGCCTCGGCGACCGAGCGCTTGCCGTCGACGAGCACCTTGTTCACGAGCTGGGTCACCAGTGGCGACTGGTAGACCGGGTCGGCGACGAGCGGACGACGCGGGGCAGGTCCCTTGCGGGGCATGTCAGCTCTTCTCCTTCTTCGCGCCGTACCGGCTGCGAGCCTGCTTGCGGCCGCGGACCGCCTGGGTGTCCAGGGAGCCACGGATGATCTTGTAGCGGACGCCGGGGAGGTCCTTCACGCGGCCGCCGCGCACGAGCACCATCGAGTGCTCCTGCAGGTTGTGGCCGACACCGGGGATGTACGCGGTGACCTCGACGCCGCTGGTCAGCCGGACGCGGGCGACCTTGCGCAGCGCCGAGTTCGGCTTCTTCGGCGTCGTCGTGTAGACGCGCGTGCACACGCCGCGGCGCTGAGGGGAACCCTTCAACGCCGGGGTCTTGGTCTTCTCGACCTTGTCCTCGCGGCCCTTGCGGACCAGCTGCTGGATCGTGGGCATGGGTGGCCTTGATCTCCTGCCTGCGCTGGGTCGTGCTGTGGATGAGTGCCGTACGGGTGGTGCTCGGTGGTGCCGGGTGCTTCTCGGTCGTGCACGGTGCTGTGGTGCCGGGGTCCGGCGGGTCCTGCTCCCGGATCCTGCCCGCACCGGCGGTCCGGCCCCCGCGCTCGGGCGTGTTGCCCTTGCCAGGAACCGGCCAGCGGAAGAGCCGGACTCGGTCGCCCCTCGCGCCTGGAGCACGGGATCGTCGGTGTCCGCGGCGTGAGCCGGCGGACGGATCCCCCGGTGACCAGCCCGATCCAGTGGACCGGATGGCACCCGAGTGCGCCGCGAACGGGAGCAGGCCCAGGTCTCCCTGGGCACGGCTGACCACGATACCCGGGCGGGTGGACCCGGTCAAAGCCGGGTCCGTCACGCCAGTGCAGGCACCCCGGACGACGCCCGTTCCACCGCCGGTACCCGAGGGCCGGACGCGGTGCAGGCGGCGGGCCGCAGGGTGCCCGGCCACGACGAGGGCGGTACGCCCAGGTCGAGGCCGGCCGGGACCGAACCGGAACGGACGGTACCCGCCGCCCGCCCACCTGTCAGCCGCCCCGCTCGCGCGGGTCGGCCCGGATCGCTCCTGTCGGACCCGCGCCCTACCGTCGCTCGGTGAACGGTCACGTACCCCGCGTGGCCACCGACCCCCAGCACCGACCCCGAGCGCGGCGCGGGCCGCCCCCCGGCCCCGGCCCAGCCCGCACCCCGTCCTGCCCCAGGAGGCCTCCCGTGCACGTCGACTCGGCCCGCGAGCTCAAGGCCCGGCTCTCCCGGCGGCTGTCCGCCACGCCCCCCGGGACCGTCCGGGCCAGCAGCACGCCGCCGGACTGGTCGTGGAGCGGGGTGACCCTGGGGTTGGCCCCGGTGGCGCCGGGACAGGTGCACCTGGCCGTCCGGGTGCTCACCGAAGCCGATGCCGGGGTGGTGCTGGAGGGCCTGGGCGCCGCCGCCCGCGCGGGAGCTGGACCTGCGGGTGATCGGTCCGGTCCGGCCGCTGTCCTCCCCCACCCCGGCACAGCTGCAGCGCCGGACCCGCCCCTGGTCCCGGGGTTGTCCATAGCCCAGCGCGACGTCACCGCCGGGACGCTGGGCGGGTTCGTCCGGCAGCCCGGGCGACCGGGGTTGCTGGCGCTGTCGAACAGCCACGTCCTGGCCGACGGCGGGCGGGCGGGGGTGGGCGACCCCGTCCTGCAGCCCGGCCCGGCCGACGGAGGCATGGCTGCCGACCGGGTAGGCACGCTGACCGCGGCCCACCCCCTGGACGTGTCGGGAAACCTGGTCGACGCCGCGGTCGCCGCCCTGGACCCGGGCCTGACGGCCGAGCCCGCTGCCTACCCGGGTGGCCCGCTGCTGGCCACGGTGGCCGCGGCGTCGGACGTGGACCCCGACGAGGACGTGGAGAAGATCGGCCGCACCACCGGGCACACGGCCGGGCGGATCACCGCGGTGGAGGTGGACGGCGTCGGGGTGCAGTACGACGACGGCGTCGTGCACACCTTCGACGACCAGGTCGAGATCGAGGGGCACGCCGGTTCCTTCAGCGAGGCCGGCGACTCCGGCTCGGTGATCTGGCGCAGCCGGGACCGCGCCCCGCTGGGGCTGCTGTTCGCCGGCTCGGGCACCGGCGGCAGCAACGGCGGCGGGGTCACCTTCGCCAATCCCCTGGCCACCGTGCTGGACCTGCTCCACGTGGAGTGGGTGGCCGGCTGACGGTGCGGGGGTGGTGCGGGCCGCCGGGACTGGGCAGCGGGGCCCGGCGGGTGGACCATGGGGCCATGAGCGACCGCCCGACCGACCGCGCCCGAGCCCGCGCGGCCAAGGCCACGCTGGCCACCCAGCTGGCGGCGGACCCCGGCGTGGCCGGGATCGGGCTGGCCCGGCGGGACTCCGGGTACGTCGTGCGGGTCGATCTGGTCGACGGCCGCGCCGGGGCGAGGGTCCCCGGCACGGTGGACGGCGTCCGCGTGGTCACCCACGTGATCGGCACCGTGCGGGCGCTGCCCGTCACCTGATCCCCGCCGCATCCCCGCCGCATCCCCGCGGCATCCCGGCGGCATCCCCGGCCGCCCAGTCGGTCGTCCCTACCACCACATCTGCGCTCCACCGTTCCCCCGCGGTCCCCGTCGTCCCCGCAGTCCCCCTGCGTCGCCCCTGGTCCGCCGTTCGCCTCGACCAGCCATCTCCGGCAGGCTGCGGGGGCGGGACACCGCGTCGGGAGCGACCACCAGGAGGACACGTGCGCATCGGGATCCAGGCGGCCTACGCCGGCGACTTCCACGAGACCGCCCAGGAGATCGTCGACCTGGAGCAGGTCGGCCTCGACGTGGTGGTCTGCGCCGAGGTCTACACCTTCGACGCGGTCAGCCAGCTGGGCTACCTGGCCGCGGTCACCGACCGGGTCGAGCTGATGAGCGGCATCCTGCCGATCTACAGCCGAACGCCGGCGCTGACCGCGATGACCGCTGCCGGGCTGGACCTGGTCTCCGGGGGACGGTTCACGCTGGGGTTGGGAGCCTCCGGACCACAGGTCATCGAGGGGTGGCACGGGGTGCCCTACGACGCCCCGCTGGCGCGTACCCGCGAGATCGTCGAGATCTGCCGGCAGGTCTGGCGCAGGGAGAAGCTGGAGCACGCGGGCCCCAAGTACACCGTGCCGCTGCCCGCCGACCAGGGCACCGGTCTCGGCAAGCCGCTCAAGCTGATCAACACCCCGGTACGGGAGCGGGTGCCGGTCATGCTGGCCGCCATCGGGCCCAAGAACGTCGAGATGGCCGCGGAGATCGCCGAGGTCTGGGAACCCATCTGGTTCCACCCCGAGCGCGCAGCCGACGTCTGGGGGGCCTCGGTGGCCGCCGGGAAGGCGAAGCGGGACCCCGCCCTGGGCGAGCTGGGCATCGTGGTGGGGGTGCCGGTGGCGATCGGCGAGGACGTCGGGCACCTGCTCGACGCCGTCCGCCCGGCGCTGGCGCTCTACGTCGGCGGGATGGGCGCCAAGGGCAAGAACTTCTATAACGATCTCGCCGTCCGGTACGGGTACGCCGAGGCCGCCGCCACCGTCCAGGAGCTGTACCTGGCCGGCCGCAAGGACGAGGCCGCCGCGGCGCTGCCCGAGGACCTGGTCCGCGCGGTCTCCCTGGTGGGGCCGGAGTCCTACGTGGCGGAGCGGATCGCGGCCTTCGCCGAGGCCGGCGTCACCGTGCTGACCTGCCAGCCACTGGACCCCAGTCGGTCGGGACGCCGGGCGACCGTGGAGACGATGGCCCGCCTGGCGCACTGACCCGAGCCGGGAGGAGACCTGCCCGGCATAGCGTCACGTGACACCTGGCGCCCGGGGGTGGACGCGCGGAGGCCCCGCAGACCTCAGGTCTGCGGGGCCTCCGTCCACTCGGCCGGCCGATCAGCTACGCCAGTCGTACTCCTCCAGGCGCACGGCCTCGCCACTGGCCGAACCGAACACGTCCGGGCTGTAGTACTGCCCGTCGTCGTACCCGGCCATGGTGTAGACCGCGGCGCGGGCCTCCTCGGTGGGCTCGACCGTGATGTTGCGGTAGCGGCTGATCCCGGTCCCGGCCGGGATCAGCTTCCCGATGATCACGTTCTCCTTGAGCCCCAGCAGGCTGTCGCTCTTGCCCTGGATCGCGGCGTCGGTGAGCACCTTGGTCGTCTCCTGGAACGAGGCGGCGGACAGCCACGACTCGGTCGCCAGCGACGCCTTGGTGATCCCCATCAGGACCGGACGCGCCGAGGCCGGCTCGTTGCCCTCGGACACCACCCGACGGTTCTCCGTCTCGAACAGGGTCCGCTCCACCAGCGCTCCGGGCAGGAACTCGGTGGCACCGGAGTCGATGATGGTCACCCGCTTCAGCATCTGCCGGATGATCACCTCGATGTGCTTGTCGTGGATCGACACGCCCTGGCTCCGGTAGACCTCCTGGACCTCGCGGACCAGGTGCAGCTGCACCTCGCGCGGGCCCATGATCCGCAGCACCTCGTGCGGGTCGACAGCACCCTCGGTCAGCTGCTCGCCGACCTCCACGTGGCCGCCGTCCTCGACCCGCAGCCGCGACCGGCGCGACAGCTTCTCGTAGACGACCTCGTCGGACCCGTCATCGGGGGTGATGGTGAGCTTGCGGAACTGCTCGCCGTCCTCGATGGACACCCGACCGGCCAGCTCGGCGATCGGGGCCTTGCCCTTGGGCACGCGGGCCTCGAACAGCTCGACGATGCGAGGCAGACCGTGGGTGATGTCGTCACCGGCCACGCCACCGGTGTGGAAGGTGCGCATGGTCAGCTGCGTGCCGGGCTCACCGATCGACTGGGCGGCGATGATGCCGACCGCCTCGCCGACGTCCACCAGCTTGCCGGTCGCCAGGGAGCGGCCGTAGCAGGTGGCGCAGGTGCCCAGCAGCGACTCGCAGGTGAGTACGCACCGGACCTTGACCTCGCTGATGCCGGCGTCGACCAGCTCGGCGATGAGCACGTCGCCGAGGTCGGAGCCGGCCGTGGCGACGACGTGGCCGTCCGCGGCCTCGACGTCGGTGGCCAGTGCCCGGGCGTACACGCTGGTCTCCACGTGGGCGTCCCGGGTGACCGTGCCGTCGACGACGGTGCCGATCGGCATGAGCACACCGCGCTCGGTCCCGCAGTCCTCCTCGCGGATGATCACGTCCTGCGACACGTCCACCAGACGACGGGTGAGGTACCCGGAGTCAGCGGTCCGCAGCGCGGTGTCGGCCAGCCCCTTGCGGGCGCCGTGCGTGGAGATGAAGTACTCCAGCACGGACAGACCCTCGCGGAAGTTGGCCTTGATCGGCCGCGGGATGATCTCGCCCTTGGGGTTGGCCACCAGGCCGCGCATGCCGGCGATCTGGCTGATCTGCATCATGTTGCCGCGGGCGCCGGAGTTGACCATGACCCAGACCGGGTTGGTGGTGGGGAAGTTGTCCACCATCGCCTGGCTGACCTCGGCCCGGGCCCGGGTCCAGATCTCGATGAGCTCCGCACGGCGCTCGGCGTCGGTGATCACGCCGCGCTCGTACTGCTTCTCGATCTTGCGGGCCTCGTCCTCGTGCCGTTCCAGGATCGCGGCCTTGGCCGGCGGGGTCACCACGTCGTCGATGGCGATGGTGATCCCGGCGCGCGTCGCCCAGTGGAACCCGGCCGCCTTGAGGGCATCCAGGGTCGCAGCAACCTGCACCTTGGGGTAGCGCTCGGCGAGGTCGTTGACGATCGCCCCGAGCTCCTTCTTCGGCACCTGGTAGTTGACGAAGCGGTAGTCCTCGGGCAGCGCCTCGTTGAACAGCACCCGACCCAGGCTGGTGTGCACCAGCGCCGGAGCACCGGGCTCCCAGCCCTCGGGGGCCACCCACGGGTCGTTCTTCGGCCCGTTGTCGACGCCGAAGACCTCGTCCAGCCGGATCCAGACCCGCTCCTGGATGCCCAGCACCCCGCGGTCGTAGGCCATGACGGCCTCCGACGCCGACGAGTAGGCCTCCTTGAGCTCACCCTCGGCCGGCTCGTGGCCAGAAGCCTTCAGGGTGGTCAGGTGGTAGAGCCCCAGCACCATGTCCTGGGTCGGCGCGGTGATCGGACGACCGTCGGCCGGGCTCAGGATGTTGTTCGAGCTGAGCATCAGGATCCGGGCCTCGGCCTGCGCCTCGGCGGACAGCGGCAGGTGCACCGCCATCTGGTCCCCGTCGAAGTCTGCGTTGAACGCGGTGCAGACCAGCGGGTGGATCTGGATCGCCTTGCCCTCGACCAGCTGGGGCTCGAAGGCCTGGATGCCCAGCCGGTGCAGCGTGGGCGCGCGGTTCAGCAGCACCGGGTGCTCGGTGATGACCTCTTCCAGCACGTCCCACACGACCGGGCGGGCACGCTCGACCATCCGCTTGGCGGACTTGATGTTCTGCGCGTGGTTGAGGTCGACCAGCCGCTTCATCACGAAGGGCTTGAACAGCTCCAGCGCCATCTGCTTGGGCAGGCCGCACTGGTGCAGCTTGAGCTGCGGGCCGACCACGATGACCGAACGGCCGGAGTAGTCCACCCGCTTGCCCAGCAGGTTCTGCCGGAACCGGCCCTGCTTGCCCTTGAGCAGGTCGCTCAGGGACTTCAGCGGCCGGTTGCCCGGGCCGGTGACCGGGCGACCACGGCGACCGTTGTCGAACAGCGCGTCCACGGACTCCTGGAGCATCCGCTTCTCGTTGTTCACGATGATCTCGGGGGCACCCAGGTCCAGCAGGCGCTTGAGCCGGTTGTTCCGGTTGATCACCCGGCGGTAGAGGTCGTTCATGTCGCTGGTGGCGAACCGGCCGCCGTCGAGCTGCACCATCGGGCGCAGGTCCGGCGGGATGACCGGGACGCAGTCCAGCACCATGCCCATGGGCGAGTTGCGGGTCTGCTGGAACGCGGCCACGACCTTGAGCCGCTTGAGCGCGCGCAGCTTGCGCTGGCCCTTGCCGTTGCGGATGGTGTCGCGCAGCGAGATGGACTCGGCGTCCAGGTCGAAGTCGGCGAGCAGCTTCTGCAGCGCCGCGGCACCCATGCCGCCCTCGAAGTACTCACCGAAGCGGTCGCGCAGCTCGCGGTAGAGGCCCTCGTCGGCGATGAGCTGCTTGACCTCGAGCTTGCGGAAGGTGTCCATGACCTCGTCGAGACGGTCGATCTCCCGCTGCGCGCGGTCGCGCATCTGGCGCATCTCGCGCTCGCCGCCCTCGCGCACCTTGCGGCGCACGTCGGACTTGGCACCCTCGGCCTCCAGCTCGGCGAGGTCGGCCTCCAGCTTCTGCTGGCGACCTTCCACGTCGGCGTCGCGGCGGCTCTCCAGGTTGTGCTTCTCCGCGCTGATCTCGGCCTCGATGGTCGGCAGGTCGCGGTGCCGCGCCTCGCCGTCCACGGTGGTGATCAGGTAGGCCGCGAAGTAGATGATCTTCTCGAGGTCCTTGGGGGCCAGGTCGAGCAGGTAGCCCAACCGGGAGGGGACACCCTTGAAGAACCAGATGTGGGTCACCGGAGCTGCGAGCTCGATGTGCCCCATGCGCTCGCGCCGGACCTTCGCCCGGGTCACCTCGACGCCGCAGCGCTCGCAGATGATGCCCTTGAACCGGACCCGCTTGTACTTGCCGCAGTAGCACTCCCAGTCCCGGGTGGGACCGAAGATCTTCTCGCAGAAGAGGCCATCCTTCTCCGGACGCAATGTCCGGTAGTTGATGGTCTCCGGCTTCTTCACCTCACCGTGCGACCACTGGCGGATGTCGTCGCCAGAAGCCAGACCGATGCGCAGTTCGTCGAAGAAGTTGACGTCGAGCACGTGGCTACCCCTTTCCCGGGGCTAGTTTTCTGCACTTTCCAAAGACTGGTCTTGCGGTGGGTGGGCCGGCCGGCCCCCTCGTGGAGGACCGGCCGGCCACCGATCAGACGTCCTCGACGCTGGAGGGCTCGCGGCGGGACAGGTCGATGCCCAGTTCCTCCGCGGCCCGGAAGACCTCGTCGTCGGTGTCGCGCAGCTCGATCGCCTGCCCGTCGCCGGAGAGCACCTCGACGTTGAGGCACAGCGACTGCAGCTCCTTGAGCAGCACCTTGAAGGACTCGGGGATGCCCGGCTCGGGGATGTTCTCCCCCTTGACGATGGCCTCGTAGACCTTGACCCGCCCGAGGATGTCGTCGGACTTGATCGTGAGCAGCTCCTGCAGCGCGTAGGCAGCGCCGTAGGCCTGCATCGCCCAGCACTCCATCTCACCGAAGCGCTGACCACCGAACTGCGCCTTACCACCCAGCGGCTGCTGCGTGATCATCGAGTACGGACCGGTGGAGCGAGCGTGGATCTTGTCGTCCACCAGGTGCAGCAGCTTCAGGATGTAGACGTAGCCCACCGAGATGGGCTCCGGGAAGGGCTCCCCGGAACGGCCGTCGAACAACCGGGCCTTGCCGGTCTCCTTGACCAGCCGCTCCCCGTCACGGGTGAGCGTGGTCGAGCCCAGCAGGCCGACGATCTCCTCCTCGCGGGCCCCGTCGAACACCGGCGTCGCCGTCCGGGTACCGGGAGCGGCACCACGGGCGCCGGCGGGCAGGTTCTTGGCCCACTCCGGCTCGCCCTCGACCTGCCACCCGGTCTTGGCCACCCAGCCCAGGTGCGTCTCCAGGACCTGGCCGACGTTCATCCGGCCGGGCACGCCCAGCGGGTTGAGCACGATGTCGACCGGGGTGCCGTCCTCGAGGAACGGCATGTCCTCCTGCGGGAGGATCTTGGAGATGACGCCCTTGTTCCCGTGCCGGCCCGCCAGCTTGTCGCCGTCGGAGATCTTGCGCATCTGGGCCACGTAGACCCGGATGAGCTCGTTCACCCCGGCGGGCAGCTCGTCGCCGTCCTCGCGGGAGAACACCCGGACGCCGATGACCTTGCCGGATTCGCCGTGCTTGACCTTCAGGCTGGTGTCGCGGACCTCGCGGGCCTTCTCCCCGAAGATGGCGCGCAGCAGGCGCTCCTCGGGGGTCAGCTCGGTCTCGCCCTTGGGCGTGACCTTCCCGACCAGGATGTCTCCGGGCACCACCTCGGCACCGATCCGGATGATCCCGCGCTCGTCGAGATCGGCGAGGACCTCCTCGGAGACGTTCGGGATGTCCCGGGTGATCTCCTCGGCGCCCAGCTTGGTGTCCCGGGCGTCGACCTCGAACTCCTCGATGTGGATCGAGGACAGCACGTCGTCCTGCACGAGGCGCTGCGACAGGATGATCGCGTCCTCGTAGTTGTGGCCCTCCCACGGCATGAAGGCCACCAGCAGGTTCTTGCCGAGTGCCATCTCGCCCTGGTCGGTGCACGGACCGTCGGCGATGACCTGGCCGACCTCGACCCGCTGACCTTCCTCGACGACCGGGGACTGGTTGATCGAGGTGCCCTGGTTGGAACGGCGGAACTTCAGCAGACGGTAGGTCTGCCGGGTCCCGTCGTCGGCCATGACGGTCACGAAGTCGGCGGTGGAGTCCTCGACCACACCGGCCTTCTCCGCGATGACCACGTCACCGGCGTCGACGGCGGCGCGCAGCTCCATGCCGGTGCCGACCAGCGGTGCCTCGCTGCGCAGCAGCGGGACGGCCTGACGCTGCATGTTCGCGCCCATCAGGGCGCGGTTGGCGTCGTCGTGCTCCAGGAACGGGATCATCGCGGTGGCGACCGAGGTCATCTGCCGCGGCGACACGTCCATGTAGTCGACGTTCTCCGGCGCCAGGTAGTCGACCTCGCCGCCCTTGGTGCGGACCAGCACCCGCTCCTCGGCGAGCCGACCCTTCGCGTCCAGCGGGCTGTTGGCCTGCGCGACGACGAAGCGATCCTCCTCGTCCGCGGTGAGGTAGTCGATCTGCTCGGTGACGGTGCCGTTCTCCACCTTGCGGTACGGGGTCTCGATGAACCCGAAGGCGTTGACCCGGCCGAAGGAGGACAGCGACCCGATCAGGCCGATGTTGGGGCCTTCCGGGGTCTCGATCGGGCACATCCGGCCGTAGTGGCTGGGGTGCACGTCGCGCACCTCCATACCGGCGCGCTCGCGGGACAGACCACCGGGACCCAGCGCCGACAGGCGGCGCTTGTGGGTCAGACCCGCCAGCGGGTTGGTCTGGTCCATGAACTGCGACAGCTGGCTGGTGCCGAAGAACTCCTTGATGGAGGCGACGACGGGCCGGATGTTGATCAGCGTCTGCGGCGTGATGGCCTCGACGTCCTGGGTGGTCATCCGCTCGCGGACGACCCGCTCCATGCGGGAGAGGCCGACCCGGATCTGGTTCTGGATCAGCTCGCCCACGGTGCGCAGCCGGCGGTTGCCGAAGTGGTCGATGTCGTCCACGCCGTGCTCGGGCTCGCCCGCGTGCAGGCGCACCACGTACTCGATGGTGGCGACGATGTCGTCCTCGGTCAGCGTCTGCGTCGGCTGCGGGACGGCGACGCCGAGCTTCTTGTTGACCTTGTACCGACCGACGCGGGCCAGGTCGTAGCGCTTGGGGTTGAAGAACAGGTTCTCCAGCAGCGCCTGGGCCGACTCGCGCGTGGGCGGCTCACCCGGACGCAGCTTGCGGTAGATGTCCAGCAGCGCCTCGTCCTGGCCGGCGATGTGGTCCTTCTCCAGGGTGGCCAGCATCGTGGGCGACCACTGGAAGTGCTCGCGGATGCGGTCCTCGGTCCAGCCCAGCGCCTTGAGGAGCACGGAGACGGGCTGGCGACGCTTGCGGTCGATCCGCACGCCGACGGTGTCCCGCTTGTCGACGTCGAACTCCAGCCAGGCACCCCGGCTGGGGATGACCTTGGCGGAGAAGACGTCCTTGTCGCTGGTCTTGTCCAGGGTCTTGTCGAAGTAGACGCCCGGGGAGCGGACCAGCTGGGAGACGACCACGCGCTCGGTCCCGTTGATGACGAACGTGCCCTTGCGCGTCATGATCGGGAAGTCGCCCATGAACACCGTCTGGCTCTTGATCTCACCGGTGGTGTTGTTCATGAACTCGGCGGTGACGAACAGCGGCGCCGCGTAGGTCATGTCCTTGTCCTTGCACTCCTCGAGGGACGCCTTGACGTCCTCGAAGCGTGGGTTGGAGAAGGACAGCGACATCGAGCCGCTGAAGTCCTCGATCGGCGAGATCTCCTCGAGGATGTCGGCCAGGCCGCCGACGGCGGTCTCGGCCTCCTCGGGGGACAGCGTGGCCTTCCACTCCGGGCTGCCGACCAGCCAGTCGAAGGAGGCGGTCTGCAGCGCCAGCAGATCCGGCACCTCGAGGGGCTCGTGGATCTTGGCGAAGGAGACGCGCAGCGGGGAGCCGGGAATCTTCTGCGCCGCGGTGCCGGCGGTGTGCGCGCTGTTCTGGGGGTCGTCCGGGATGATCTGCTCGGTGCTGGTCGCGCTGCTGGTGGTGTTGGTGCTGGTGGGGCTGGAGCCTGCCAAGATGCGTCCTTCCAAGGACCTCACGACGTGCGGGCGGTCGGTGCGGGTCGTCGTCGGCGGTGGAGTGCGGCGCTGCGTCCCGACAACCGCAGGACTCCCCTTCGACCAGGTCAGCAGCAGGTGCCCCCGTGTTGTTCCGGAGCACCCCTGGTGACCCGACTCGGCGGGCAGACAGTCAGAGGGCAGCGCAACAGGAGACCCTACCCCTGCTGACGCCCCTTGTCCACGCGGGGTCAGCGCCGGTCGGGGCGACCGACCGGGGACCCGGCACGACCGGGGGGAGCTGGTGGTGCGGGTGACGGGCCGGTGGGTGACGCCCGTCGCCGCAGATGATGCCAGCGACCCCGGCGATGCGGTCCCGCCACGCCGTCGGCCTGTGGATCGACCACGGCTGCGCCACCACACCGGCACGGCACAGCCACGGCACAGGGGCCGCCCTCCCGGCTGGGAGGACGGCCCCTGCATGGCGCGGTGGTGCTGGTGTCACGTCACCGTGACGAGCCCGGCGGCCGTGGCCACCGGGCCGGGGGTCACTTGACGGTGACGGTGGCGCCGGCGCCCTCGAGGGCAGCCTTGGCCTTCTCCGCGGCGTCCTTGGCGACCTTCTCCAGGACGGCCTTGGGGGCACCGTCGACCAGGTCCTTGGCCTCCTTGAGGCCGAGGGACGTCAGGCCGCGCACCTCCTTGATGACCTGGATCTTCTTGTCACCGGCAGCCTCGAGGATGACGTCGAACTCATCCTGCTCGACAGCGGCCTCGGGGGCGGCGCCGCCACCGGCGGGGCCGGCCGCGGCCACGGCCACGGGGGCCGCAGCGGTGACGTCGAAGGTGGTCTCGAACTCCTTCACGAAGTCCGACAGCTCCAGGAGGGTCATCTCCTTGAAAGCGTCGAGCAGCTCGTCCGTGGACAGCTTGGCCATGATGTCTCCTTCTGTGGTCAGTCGTCGCTGGCCGCAGGCGCGGCGTCAGCGTCGGTGTCGGGGGTGGTGGGTGCAGCAGTGGCGTCCTCGGCGGCCGGAGCGTCGTCGGCGGCCGTGGTCTCCCCGGCCGCCTCCTTCTTCTCCTGCAGCGCGGCGGCGAGCCGGGCGACCTGGGACAGCGGGGCCTGGAACAGCCCGGCGGCCTTGGTGAGGTTGCCCTTCATCGCGCCGGCCAGCTTGGCCAGCAGGACCTCGCGGGACTCGACGTCGGCGAGGCGGGTGACCTCGGCGGCATCGACCGTGCGGCCCTCGACGACGCCGCCCTTGACCACGAGGGCCGGGTGGGCCCGCGCGAAGTCACGGATGGCCTTCGCGGCCTCCACCGGGTCACCGGTGATGAACGCGATGGCGGTCGGGCCGTTGAGCAGCGGGGCCAGCTCGGAGAAACCGACCTGGTCCGCGGCCCGCTTCGTCAGGGTGTTCTTGACGACGGCGTAGCTGCTGCCCGCACCGAGGGAACGGCGCAGCTGGGTCAGCTGCGCCACGGTGAGCCCGCGGTACTCGGTGAGCACGGCCGCACTGGAGTCCTGGAACCGAGTGGTGATCTCCTCGATCACCTCGGCCTTGGCCTGGGTGGGCATGGGCCTCCTCTCTGATGTCGGGACGACCACCGGGAGAGGCACGGCGCGCGACGATCGAGGGGCCCGGAGACGAGGGACGCCCCGGCGCAGTGCGCACGGGGCGTGGGGCAAGTGCTGGGCAGCTGCCGGACGGACCGTCCACCTGCGCGGGACGCCCGGAGGATCCGGGACCTTCGATCGCACGCGGACGTGCGACGACCAGCGGTCTGGGGGGAACGGGCCCAAGCGTACGCCATCGGCGACACGGTGCACCCCGGGCCATCCGGGCGGCCACCAGCGACCGAACGTCGGAGGATCGTCGAAGGACGATCGCCCAGGACGTTCGCCCAGGACAGGAGCACCGACGGAATGAGCAGCACCCCCCGTACCGACCGGACCGTCGCCGCCCGGCTCGCCGCCCTGGTGGGTGAGGTGTTCGGCGGTCGCATCCCGGTCCGCATCCGCGCCTGGGACGGGAGCGAGGCAGGCCCCGCCGACGCCCCCGTGGTGGTGCTGCGCAGCCGGACGGCGCTGCGCCGCCTGCTCTGGGACCCCAGTGAGCTCGGCCTGGCCCGTGCCTACGTGGCCGGCGAGATCGACGTGGACGGCGACCTGGCCGACGGGTTGTCCCGGGTGTGGTCGCTGGTCCGCGAGCGGCCCCCCACGCTGCCCGGGGTCCGGGACCGGGTGCGCTGGGCCCGCGCCGCGGTGCGGCTGGGCATCGTCGGCCGCCGTCCTGCGGCGCCCCCGCAGGAGGCGGTGCTGTCGGGCACCAAGCACAGCACCGACCGGGACAGCGACGCGATCAGCTACCACTACGACCAGAGCAACGAGCTGTACCAGGCGCTGCTGGACGAGCACATGGCCTACTCCTGCGCCTACTTCCGTGAAGACCCGGCCAGCGACCCCGGCGCCGCCGACGGGAGCTACACCGTCACCGACGCCCAACGGGACAAGCTGGAACTGGTCTGCCGCAAGCTGGGGCTGCAGCCGGGCATGCGACTGCTGGACGTGGGCTGCGGGTGGGGCTCGATGCTGCTCTACGCCGCGGAGCACCACGGCGTGCACGCCACCGGGGTGACCATCTCCGCCCAGCAGCGCGACCACATCGAGAAGCTGGTCGCCGAGCGCGGGCTGGCCGACCGGGTGACCGTCCGGCTGCAGGACTACCGGGACGTCCCGCTGCCTGCCGAGGGCCCCTACGACGCGATCAGCTCGATCGAGATGAGCGAGCACGTGGGGCAGGACCAGTACCCGGTCTACGCCGCCACCCTGCACCGGCTGGTCCGGCCCGGTGGCCGGGTGCTGGTGCAGGCGATGAGCCATCCCAGCGCCCCCGGCGGCGGGGCGTTCATCGAGCGCTACGTGGCCCCCGACATGCACATGCGGCCCACCTGGGACACCGCTGAACTGCTCGCCCGACCGGGCCTGGAGCTCCGCGACGTGCACAGCATCCGCGAGCACTACGAGTGGACGGTCCGGGCCTGGGCGCAGCGTCTGGAGGACCACTGGGACGAGGTGGTCGGGCTGATCGGAGTGGCCGGGGCCCGGATCTGGCGGCTGTACCTGGCCGGTGGCGGGCTGACCTTCGCGGAGAACCGGATGGGCGTGGACCAGTTGCTCTTCGTCAGGCCACTGCCCACCGGCGGGAGCGGGATGCCGGCCACCCGGCACGGCTGGTAGGCAGACCCCACAGCACCCCGCGGCCTGCTGCGGGGCCCTGCCGCGGGCCGGATCCGGAGACTCACCAGCACGCAGGACAGGGGTTCGGGATGGACGTCGGGATCGACTGGTCCGCACTGGGGGTCAACGCCCTGGTCACGCTGGGGGTGTTGCTGGCGGTCTTCACCGGCACGTGGCTGGTGGCGCTGCGGCTGGGCCGGCACTCGGTGGTCGACGTCGTCTGGGGTTCGGGCTTCGTCGTCGTCGCCCTGGTCGGCCTGCTGCTGGCCCGGGCCGGTGGGCACGGCGACCTGGGGCGGCAGCTGCTGGCCCTGGGCCTGACCGCGGCCTGGGGGATCCGGCTGGCGGTGCACATCGGTCGTCGCAACGGGACCCGGGAGGACCCGCGGTACGCCGAGATCCTGGATCGGGCCACCGGCTCCCCCGCCGCGCACATCTACCGCCGGGTGTACCTGCCGCAGACCGCCGTGCTGTACGTCGTCTCGCTGCCGCTGCAGGTCGCGGCCTACCAGGACGGGCCCGCGGCATCGGGCTGGCCGCTGGCGGTTACCGGACTGGGGATCGCCGTGTGGTCGGTGGGGTTCACCTTCGAGACGGTCGGTGACTGGCAGCTCGAGCGGTTCAAGGCCGATCCGGCCCATGCCGGCGAGGTGAACGACCGGGGTCTGTGGCGCTACACCCGTCATCCCAACTACTTCGGGGACGCCACCGTCATGTGGGGGCTGTGGCTGCTGACCGCCGGCCACTGGTCCGGGCTGGTGGTGGTGGCCTGCCCGGCCCTGATGACGCTGAACCTGGTCAAGGGCTCGGGCGCGGCCATGACCGACCGGCGGATGAGCAGCTCGCGGCGCGGCTTCGCCGACTACGTGCAGCGGACTAGCGGTTTCCTGCCGCTGCCACCGAAGAAGTCGGTGCCTCCGCCGTCGGAGGTGGACCGGTAGCACCCCCACGGACGACAGCGGGCCCCGCAGCCGGTCGGCTGCGGGGCCCGGTGCAGGCGCGGATCGATCAGGCGGAAGGCTCGTCGACCAGCAGGTTGCGGGTGCGGTTGGGGTCGACCGGGATGCCCGGGCCCATCGTCGTGGAGACGGTGACCTTGCGGACGTACCGGCCCTTGGCGGCCGAGGGCTTGGCGCGCAGCACCTCGTCGAGGGCGGCGGCGTAGTTCTCCACCAGCTTGGCCTCGTCGAAGGAGACCTTGCCGATCACCAGGTGCAGGTTCGACTGCTTGTCCACCCGAAAGTTGATCTTGCCGCCCTTGATGTCCGCGACGGCCTTGGTGACGTCGGGGGTCACGGTGCCGGTCTTCGGGTTGGGCATCAGGCCACGGGGGCCCAGGATGCGGGCGATCCGACCGACCTTGGCCATCTGGTCGGGGGTGGCGATCGCGGCGTCGAAGTCCAGGAAACCGCCCTGGATGCGCTCGATCAGGTCGTCCGAGCCGACGACGTCGGCCCCGGCGGCCTCGGCCTCGGCGGCCTTGTCACCGGTGGCGAAGACGATGACGCGGGCGGTCTTGCCCGTGCCGTGCGGCAGGTTGACCGTGCCGCGGACCATCTGGTCGGCCTTGCGGGGGTCGACACCCAGCCGCATGGCGACCTCGACGGTCGCGTCGTAGGACGTGGTCGACGTCTGCTTGGCCAGCGTCGCCGCCTGCAGCGGGCTGTACAGCTGGGTGGCGTCGACGAGCTCGGCTGCCTTGCGGTAGCCCTTTCCGTGCTTGGCCATTCGAGGTTCCTCCTCCTAGATCCGTCCGGCGGGACGGATGCGTGGTCTGCGGGCCTGGCCGGCCCTCCCACAAGAGCTCAGGTGCAGGTGCGGGGGTGGTGCGGGGTGCCGCGGGACGGCTCCGGTGCAGCGACCCGGCCCGCGCGAGGCGTGGGACGGCGAGCACCGGGATCGATCACTGGACCGTGATGCCCATCGACCGGGCGGTACCGGCGATGATCTTCTCGGCCTCGTCGAGGTCGTTGGCGTTGAGGTCCGCCATCTTGGTCTGGGCGATCTCGCGGACCTGGTCACGGGTCACCGTGGCCACCTTGGTCTTGTGCGGCTCGCCCGAGCCCTTCTCCACACCCGCGGCCTTGAGCAGCATGCGCGCCGCCGGCGGGGTCTTGGTGATGAAGGTGAACGAGCGGTCCTCGAAGACCGAGATCTCGACCGGGACGACGGTGCCGCGCTGCGACTCCGTCTCGGCGTTGTAGGCCTTGCAGAACTCCATGATGTTCACGCCGTGCTGACCGAGGGCGGGGCCCACGGGCGGCGCGGGGGTGGCCGCACCGGCGTTGATCTGGAGCTTGATGACCGCGGTCAACCGCTTCCTGGGGGGCATGGCTTCTTCCTTCTCGTGACTACCTGATCGGAACTGTGCGGTCTGTGGTGGAACGGCCCGGTCGCAGGGGTCCGCGGTGCGCGGAGCATGCCGCAGGGGACGACCGGGTCCTTCTGCGGGATCCTCGCCCTACAGCTTCTGGACCTGGCTGAACGACAGCTCGACCGGGGTCTCCCGGCCGAAGATGGAGACCAGCACCTGCAGCTTCTGCTGCTCGGCGTTGATCTCGTTGATGGTCGCCGGCAGCGTGGCGAACGGCCCGTCCATGACGGTGACGGACTCACCGACCTCGAAGTCGACGAGGGTGGTGGTGGTGGCACCCCCGGAACCTGCGGACGACTCGGTCGCCGCGGCCTGCTTGGGCGCGGTCGCCGGGACCAGCAGCTTGACGACCTCGTCGATGCTCAGCGGGCTGGGCCGGGAAGTGGCGCCCACGAATCCGGTCACCCCGGGGGTGTTGCGCACCGCACCCCAGGAGTCGTCGGTGAGGTCCATCCGGACGAGCAGGTACCCGGGCAGCACCTTGCGGTTGACCTGCACCCGCTTGCCGTTCTTGATCTCGGTGACCTCTTCGGTGGGCACCTCGATCTGGAAGATGTAGTCCTCCATGTCCAGCGAGGTGATCCGTGACTCGAGGTTGGTCTTCACCTTGTTCTCGTAGCCGGCGTAGCTGTGGATGACGTACCAGTCCCCGAACGCCCGCACGAGCGCTTTGCGCATCGCCTCCGCCGGGTCCTCGTCCTCCTCCTCGGCGGTCTCGAGGACCTCCTCGGTGAGCGGGTCGTGGTCCGGAGCGGGCTCGGCGGCGGGGTCGGCCACCAGCGCGTCGTCCACCGAGCCACGGGCGTTCCCGGAGCCGCCGGCGACCGCGTCGGCCATCGGGTTGTCCGCGGTCAGGTCTCCGGTGTCGAGGGAGCCCTCGGCAGCGCCCGTCTCGCGCACGCCGGTCTCGGCGTCGACGGCACCGGTGGCAGCGTCGACGTCGGCGTCGGCGGCCGGCTCGTCGAGCGTGCTGTCGGACGCCTCGAGGGCCTCGTCGGTCTCGCGGGGGTCGGTCACGGGGAGGGTCTCTTTCCTGTGCGTCGGTGGTGCGTCGGTCGGTCGGTGCTCGGCGGCCCGGGTCGGGTCAGCCGAAGACGGCCAGCACGCCCTGGGCGAAGAGGATGTCCAGGCCGGCCACCAGGGCGACCATGAAGGCCACGAAGACGATGACCACGGTGGTGTAGGTGATCAACTCCTTGCGACCGGGCCAGATGACCTTGCGGAGCTCGGCCACCACCTCGCGGAGGAAGCGGCTGATCGACCGGCGCTCCCGCAGCTCGGACGCGCGGGCCCGCTCGGCCTCGGCGCGGGACCGGGTCCCACCCGCACTGCTCTTCCCCGCGGTGTCACCGCGGGCAGGTCGGGTCGTGCCGGCCTCGCCGGCCGGGCGGCCACCGGGCCGGTCCCGGCGGCGCACCCGCGGCGCGGCGAGCGGCTCCTCGTCGGCGTCGTCGCCGGCGGTGATGGCGCCCCGGCGGCGGGCCGGCGGGGTCACCACCTTGTCCTCCTCGGCGGCCGCCTCCGCGGCGATCTCGTCCTCGGCGGCTTCCAGCTCCGCTGCGTCGTCGACCCCGGGGGTCTCGGCGTCGATCTGCTCCTCGGTCAGCCCACCGTCGCGCTGGTCGGCGGCGCCGTCGGCACCGTCGGAGGAAGGGCGTGCGCGACCGTCCTCGGTGCCCGGCTGCTCGTCGCTCACTGCGCCTCGCCTCGTCGTCGGTGGTGCTGGGGTCTCGTCCGGTGGCTGTCCGTGCCACCACCCGGTCCCGGGGCCCGGGGGCCCCGCGGTCCGGCCGGTGGGTGCTGCGCCGCTCGCCGGCGGGTCGTGCACGCCGCCGGCGGGGCCGGCAGCACGAGCAGGGGTGACAGGACTTGAACCTGCAGCCTGCGGTTTTGGAGACCGCTGCTCTGCCAATTGAGCTACACCCCTAGGTCCCCGACCCGGGGGACGGAGACCAGGACACCCGCCTCACCCTCGGCGCGCTCGGGAGCCTCTCGATCGGTGGATCGGGTGGCCCCGGGGCACGCCGGTGGCGGGGTCGCGAGCCCCAGGACGACGAGTGTACGGGACCGGCCGGAGGACCGGCCAACACCGTCCGGGCCGGTGGCCCGCACGGGCTCACCGACCCGCGGCCGGGCGGACTGACACCATGGTGCCCATGACCGCCGTGTCCGCGCCGGGGCCGGCCGCGCCGGAGCCCGCTCCCGCGTCGTCCGCCGCCGCCGCCTCCCCTGCCACCCCCTCCCCCGCCGACCGGCGCATCTCGCGCCGGATCGCCGCGATCACCGAGTCCGCCACGCTGGCCGTCGATGCCCGGGCCAAGGCGCTCAAGGCAGCGGGCAAGCCGGTGATCGGCTTCGGCGCCGGCGAGCCGGACTTCCCCACCCCGGACTACGTGGTCCAGGCCGCCGTGACCGCGGCCCAGGACCCCACCTACCACCGCTACACCCCCGCCGGGGGCCTGCCGGCGCTGAAGGAGGCGATCGTCGCCAAGACGCTGCGCGACTCCGGGGTGCAGGCCACCCCGGCCGACGTGCTGGTCACCAACGGCGGCAAGCAGGCGGTCTACGAGGCGCTGGCCACCATGCTCGACCCCGGTGACGAGGTCCTGCTGCCCGCGCCCTACTGGACCACCTACCCGGAGGCCATCCGGCTGGCCGGTGGGGTCCCGGTGCCGGTGGTGGCGGACGAGGAATCGGGTTACCTGGTGTCGGTGGGCCAGCTGGAGGCCGCCCGCAGCGACCGCACCAAGGTGCTGCTGTTCTGCTCGCCGTCCAACCCGACCGGGGCGGTCTACCCGCCCGAGCAGGTCGAGGAGATCGGCCGGTGGGCGCTGGACTCCGGCCTCTGGGTGCTCACCGACGAGATCTACGAGCACCTGACCTATGGCGGGGTGACCGCGCCGTCGATGCCGGCGCTGGTGCCCGAGCTGCAGTCCCGCTGCGTCATCGTCAACGGGGTGGCCAAGACCTACGCGATGACCGGCTGGCGGGTGGGCTGGATCCTCGGCCCCTCCGACGTGGTCAAGGCCGCCACGAACCTGCAGTCGCACATGACCTCGAACGTGGCGAACGTGTCCCAGGTGGCAGCCATCGCGGCGCTCACCGGGGATCTCACGGCCGTGCAGGCCATGCGCACCGCGTTCGACCGCCGCCGGCACACCATCGTGGACATGTTGCGCCAGATCCCCGGCATCGCCTGCCCCGAGCCGCAGGGGGCGTTCTACGTCTACCCCTCGGTCAAGGCGCTGCTCGGGCGGGAGATCGCCGGCCGCACGCCCACCACCAGCGTGCAGCTGGCCGAGCTGATCCTGGAGGAGGCCGAGGTGGCCGTGGTGCCCGGTGAGGCGTTCGGCACCCCGGGCTACCTGCGGTTGTCCTACGCGCTGGGCGACGAGGACCTGGTGGAGGGCATCAGCCGGATGCAGCGGCTGCTGGGCGCAGCCGGCTGATCCCGCCGCACCCGGCAGCGGGCCGTCCCCTCGGGGCGGCCCGCTGCCGCACGGTGCCGGCCTGGCGCGGGGTCGATCCGGCGCGGGTCAGTCCGGCAGGTCCTCGGGGTGCAGCGCACCCGCCTGCAGCAGGATCCGGGTGGCCGCCGGCAGATCGGCCAGCGCCGCCGCGAGGTCCCGCGGGGTCGCCGTCCTCCAGGCCGTGGCCGCGACGTAGCAGCGCAGAGCGGCGTCGAAGGCGGCCGGGCCGGCCGCGGTGCGCGCCGCGCGCAACGCGGCCCCGCCCTTGGCGTAGACCGCCTGCACGTACTCCCGGTCGTCGGCGTAGTCGGCCATCGAACCGCCGACCGGCTCGGGGGTGCCCAGCGCCTGCTGGGTCTGGGCCTCGGTGGGTCGGACCTGCACGGACTCGGCGTAGCTGGCGAAGGCCTCGTCCAGCCACGGGTCGCGGAACTGGTCGTCCCCCACCATCCCGTAGAACCACATGTGCGCCACCTCGTGGAGCAGCACCACGGGAGCCGGGCTGGCCAGCAGGATCGCGCTGGGGTACTCGATCCCACCGCCCCGGTCCGGCAGCGCTGCGACCGTCAGCGTCGCGTAGGGGAACGGCCCGAAACGGGCTGCCAGGTCGACCAGGTCTGCAGCGGCGGCCTCGGCCACCGCCCGCGGGTCACGCCGATCGGCCGGCAGCACCCCGGTGACCACCTCCACCCCCTCCACCTGCGTGGACGCGGTCCTGAACGCACCCACCGCGACGCTGACGTCCCGGGCGACGGGTTCCCGCGAGGTCCACCGCAACCGCCCTGCGCCCAGGTCGACGGGCGGCTCCTGCGTACCGGTCATCAGCACGGTCAGGCCGGCCGGGGTCTCGACGCTGATCCGGGTGTCGGCGACCGGGCTGGACGCGGTCTCGCCGAGGAGCTGGACGAACGGCGCACGGGACCAGCCCACGCCCGGCTCCCAGGCCAGCAGCGGGGCGCCGCTGGCCCACCAGGACGCCTCCGCGGACCTGCCCACCCTGTCGAAGCCACCTTCGCCCAGGGTCAGCGTGAACGCCAGCTCCAGCTCGGTGCTCTCCCCGGGGTCGAGCACCCGGTCCAGCTGCGCGACGTACAGCCCGCCGGGGCCGGCAGCACCCGCCGACTCGTATCCCCCACCCCGGACGTCGGACCCGGCGACGTCCTGCACGGTCAGCCCGGACCCGGCCGCAGCCGGCCCCGGTCCGTTGGGCACCAGCCGGAAGACCAGCTCGTCGGTGGGCAGGTCGGGGGTGAACCGGACGGTCTCGGTCCCGGTGACGGTGCGCAGGTCGTCGGCCAGCTGGAAAACCAGCTCGATCCGCGGCCGGTCCGGGTCGGGATCGGCCCGCTCGTCCGGGCAGCTCCGCGTGACGGCCGGGGCGGAGGACGGCGGTGCGGAACGGGCGGGCCCGTCACCGGGGTCGGCGAAGGAGGTGCACCCGGACAGCAGCAGCCCGCAGGCCAGCAGTCCGGCACGGGTGCCCCAGCGCCGGCGTGGCACGGTCGGGCAGGGTCTGCTCAGGCCAGCGCGACGACGGCGCGGGCCAGCGAGAGGACCTTCTCCCCGCCGCTGGTGACCGTGAGGTCGACGCGCACCCGCTGGTCCTCCAGCAGCGCCGCGACGCGGCCGCCGACCACGACCTGCGCCCCCACCCCGTCGTCGGGCACGACGACCGGGCGACTGAAGCGCACGGTGTACTCCACCAGGGCACCGGGGTCCCCGGCCCACGCGGTGACGGCGCGCGCGGCCAGACCGGCGGTCAGCATGCCGTGCGCGATGACCCCGGGCAGACCGACCTCGGTGGCCACCCGCTCGTTCCAGTGGATGACGTTGAAGTCCCCCGAGGCGCCGGCGTACCGGACCAGGTCGGCCCGGGTGACCGGTGAGACCTGCGGGGGCAGCTCGGTGCCCACCGCGACGTCGGCGAACCGGACGACCGCGGTCACGACGCCGCCCCGCGGGCGACCAGCATCGAACTGGTGCGGCAGACCGGCTCGCCGTCCTCGGTGGCCAGCTCGACCCGGGTGGTCAGCATGTCGTTGCCGGCCACGCTGCGCACGGCCTCCACGGAGGCGGTCGCCACCAGCCGGTCACCGGCCCGGATCGGGCGGTGGTGCACGAACTTCTGCTCGCCGTGCACCACCCGGCTGTAGTCGATGTCGACGTCCGGGTCCTCCAGCACGACGTTCCCGGCACCCAGGCTCAGCACGATCGCGAAGGTGGGCGGAGCGATCACGTCGGCGTGACCGGCCGCGCGAGCCGCCACCGGGTCCCGGTAGACCGGGTCGGCGTCACCGAGCGCGGCCGCGAACTCGGCGATCTTCTCCCGGCCCACCTCGTACACGGCAGAGGGCGGGTAGCTACGCCCGACCAGTCCTGCGTCCAGCGCCATGCTCCCCGCCCTCTCCGACGTCCGCGTGCCGCTGGGTCAGCGGGTCTCGCGGTGGACGGTGTGCTTCTTCTCCGTGGGGCAGTACTTCTTCAGCTCGAGCCGGTCGGGGTCGTTGCGCCGGTTCTTGCGGGTGATGTAGTTGCGGTTCTTGCACTCCTGGCAGGCCAGGGTGATCTTCGGTCGGACGTCAGTGGCTGCCATGGGTGCATCCTCGCCTTGTTCTGATCAGGGCGCGCCCGGCAGGTGTGCCGAACACGGCGACGGACCCCGGGATCGGGGTCCGTCGTGGGTAGCGGTGACCGGACTTGAACCGGTGACACAACGATTATGAGCCGTTTGCTCTACCAGGCTGAGCTACACCGCCGGGATGACCTCGCGGTCCGGCCTGTCGACTGGACCGGCTGGTCGGAGCCCCTTTACGGAATCGAACCGTAGACCTTCTCCTTACCATGGAGACGCTCTGCCGACTGAGCTAAAGGGGCCTGCTCTTTCCGCACGAGACCCTACCCCGCCCTGACGAGCGCTGCGTGGGCCCCTCGCGGAGCGTGCCGGGAAACTCTAACAAACCCCCCGCGAGGTGCTGTCGCCGGGCCGTCAGGACCGGACGAACAGCCGGCGGTGCGCGCTGCCCGGGGCGGCGGACCGGACGCCGGTGCGGTTGAGCACCCAGTTCTCCAGCCGGTCGTCCGGCAGCGGGCGGCTGACCAGGAAGCCCTGCAGCTTGTCGCAGCCCATCTCGGCCAGCAGGTCCCGGGTGACCTCGTCCTCGACGCCTTCGGCCACCACCCGCAGGCCCAGGTTGTGCGCCAGCTCCACGATGGACCGGGCGATGAACGACTCGCTCTGGCTGGTGGACATGCCCAGCACGAACGACTTGTCGATCTTGAGCTCGTCGATGGGCAGCTGGCGCAGCTGGGACAGCGAGGAGTAACCGGTCCCGAAGTCGTCCATCGACAGCCGCAGACCCAGCGCGTGCAGGTCGGCCAGCACCGTGCTGTTGCGCACCGAGTCGTCCACCACGCTGCCCTCGGTCAGCTCCAGGGTGAGCAGCTCACCGGGCACGCCGTGGTGCCGCAGCGCGGACCGGACCCGGTCGACCAGGTCGCCCTCGGCCAGACAGCGGGCGGAGAGGTTCACCGCCACGGACAGCCCGATGTCCTGGTCCAGCCACTTCCGGCAGCGCTGCAGGGCCAGGTCCAGCACGTAGTCGGTGACCACGCCGATCCGGCCGATCTGCTCGGCCAGGCCGATGAAGTCGTCGGGCGGGATGTTCCCGTACCGCGGGTGGGCCCAGCGGACCAGGGTCTCCACCGAGACGATGTCCGAGGTCCGGGTGTCGATGATGGGCTGGAAGACCACGGTGATCTGCTTCTCGGCCATCGCCGTCTCCAGCTCGGTGCCCAGCTGCAGCCGGCGCAGGCTCTGCTGGTCCAGGACCGGGTGGTAGCTGGCGACGCCGCCGGAGTTGTGCCCGGCCAGCAGGGCGACGTCGGCCCGTTGCATCAGCGCCCCGGACTCGTCACCGTGCACCGGCGAGGCGGCGACCCCCAGGGTCAGCGAGATCTCCAGGTCCAGCCCCGCCACCCGGGCCCGGGTGGCGGCCGCGTCCCGGAGCCGCCGGGCGGCCCGCTCGGTGGCCGGCAGGCTCAGCCCGGGCAGCAGGACGGCGAACTGCCCACCCTCCATCCGGGCGACCAGAGCCGTGGGCGGCGCGTGCTCCCGCAACAGCCCGGCGGTGACCAGCAGCAGCTCGTCGCTGGCCGCGTGACCGAGCGTGTCGGTGACCTCGGTGTAGTTGTCCAGCAGGGCGAAGACCAGGCCGACCCGGGCGGAACCGGGATCCACCGCCAGCAGCGCATCGATCTCGGTGGCCAACCGCTGCCGGTTGGGCAATCCGGTCAGCTGGTCGTGGTCGGCGTCGTACCGGATCCGGGTCAGCAGCTGCTGCTGGCGGATCGCGGCGTTGACGTGGGTGAGCATCGAGTCCAGGGCCGCCCGGTCGCCGGGTGCGAAGGACACCACGTCGCTCTGCCGGTCGCAGACCTCCAGGTAGCCCGGCTCACCGGCCGCGGTGATCACCGGGGCGCCCAGCACCTCCTGCACCCCACGACGGTGCAGCGCCGCCAGCTCCGCCGGGGTCGCCCGGGCCGCGGCGAGCAGAACCGGACCGCCGTTGTCGGGGTCCACCGCGCGGCGTCGGATCAGGTCGTCGGGATCGCTGGGTCCGTCGTACCAGGCATCCCCGTCGCCGGCCTGGTCCACGACCAACCGCGGCTCCTCGTCCAGGTAGGGCGGCAGCCACAGTGCGACCCGCTCGGCGTTGAGCAGCTCGCGCACCGCCGAGACGAGCTGCCGGGTGCCCTCGTCGTCGGGGCTCACCTCTTCCACCCGCCGGGCGAAGTCGTAGACCTGCTGCACGGTCTGCCGCTGGCGGGACACGTTGGCCGACTGCTGGAACACCGCCACCAGCACCAGGACCACCGGCACGACCAGGGCCCAGGCCCAGGGCGACTGCTGGGAGAGCAGCAGGGCGACGATGGCGACGATCGCGCTGACCGGGTGCATCACGAAGACCGGCAGCAGGCTGCCGGTCCAGTACCGAGCACCGGGGGCGCGATCGGTCAGCGTGATGGCCAGCCAGACCATGGCCATCGCCACCAGGCCGGTGGCGACGATGGCCAGCAGCAGGACCAACCACGAGGCCGGGTCGACGACGGCGGGGCGGCCGAGCCACGAGTAGACGGCAGCGGCCGTGGCGACCTCGATGACGGCCAGTGCGCCGTTGAAGACGGCCTTCGCGGGGGGAAACCGGCGGCGGGCCATGATGATCCCCACGGCCGCGACCCGGGCGATCGCCGTCCAGAAGCCGCCGACCTCCACCAGGCCCAGCACCAGGGCCAGTTCCACGGTCGCCACCGTCAGGGTGTGCCGCTGGAACTCGATGTCGAAGTGCACCGATTCGGTGAGCAGGAACGCCGCGAACAGCGCCAGCACCGCCCACCAGGCCACCTCGCGGGGCTCGGACGGGAGGAACAGCACGCCGAAGGCGGCGGCCAGGACGATCGCGATGACCGCGATCGTCCAGGGCCGCCGTAACACGGGGGCCACTGCCGCAGCAGGGCCCTGAGCCTCGGCCAACGTCCACCTGGTCTGTGAGGGAAGGAGCGTTGGCCGAGGCTAACAGCGCGTGAGCAGAAGCTCAGGTTGTCAGACCCCGACGGGGGGTGTCGCGCACCGCGCGCACACCCCGATCGGGGTGGTGCTCAGCGACCCCACTTGAGGTTGCGGCCCCACTTGAGGTTGCGGCCCCACTTCAGGTTGCGGGACGAGGTGGTGCTGGACATGGCGATGGTGCTGGACATGACGCCTCCTCAGGCATGGCAGGACTGCTCGTGGAATGCGGCAGCCGCCCACGCGGGGGCAGAGCAAGGTCGGCACGGACCGCTGATCGCAGCCTGCGAGTCCGCCACCCGTTCGGGCAAGCGGGATCGATCACGGCCGGGTGACATCTGGGGGCGTCATCACCCAGTGTTGATATCGCACCACTAACGGTCACCCGATCGAGGGACAGGTGGGGCGGGAGGGACGACACGCCGCGCCCCGGCTGCACGGCGTGGCCCGACCACGCACAGAGCGACAGCGCCAGGTCGATGTCCCTCCCGGAACCCCGCGCCCGCGTTGCAGCCGGTGACGCGGCCGACGTCCTGTGCCGATCCCGCACCGGGGTCTGCCGTCCCCAGCGACGGCCCGCTCCCGGCTCCGGCGACCTACCCTCACCCGGTGCGCCGCCGGCATCCCGCCTCCGAGCAGGGCTCCACGATGCCCTTCGTGCTGGTCTGCTGGCTGGTGGCAGCCCTGATGGCGTTCGGCTCGATCGCCGCCTCGGACGCCTTCCTGGAGCAGCTGCGGGTGCAGTCGGTCTGCGACGGTGCCGCCCTGGCCGCGGCGAACGCGACCGATGAGAGCGTGGTCTACGACCGGGGGGTGGGAGCCGCGCTGCCCCTCACCCGGGCCAGCGCGCAGGCCGCGGTCGCCGACCAACTGGCCGACGGCGGCACGCGCCTGGACTCCTGGACGACCGACACCGACGGTGTCGAGGTCACCGTGCGGTGCACCCGGACGGTGTCGATCGCCTTCGGCTGGTTGTTCCTCGGTGGGCAGCCGCTGGAGCGCAGCGCGGTGGCCAGCGCCCGATCGCCCACCGGCTGAACCGCCGGGGCCCGAGGACGGGCACGGCGGCGGACCGACGACGGCCCCCGACCTGGAGGTCGGGGGCCGTCGTACCGGGTGCGTGGCGGGTGAAGGATTCGAACCTTCGAAGGCTAAGCCGACGGATTTACAGTCCGCTCCCATTGGCCACTCGGGCAACCCGCCCCGGTGTCGTGCCGGACGAGCGTACAAGATGCGGTGTGACCCCCGGACGGGGCGTCCGCAGCCGGACGAACCGGGAGACGGACCCGGACAGAGAGGAGCCAGACATGGCCGATGCGTCCTTCGACGTCGTCAGCAAGGTCGACCGGCAGGAGGTCGACAACGCCCTGAACCAGGCCGGCAAGGAACTGAGCCAGCGATTCGACTTCCGGGGCACCAACGCCACCATCGCCTGGGCAGGCGAGGAGGGCGTCACCCTCACCGCCGACACCGAGGAGCGGGTGGCGGCCGCGCTGGAGGTCTTCCGGGAGAAGCTGGTCAAGCGGGGCATCTCGATGAAGGCGCTGGACGCCGGCGACCCCCAGGCGTCGGGCAAGACCTACAAGATCGCCGCGACCATCCAGCAGGGCATCGCCTCGGACAAGGCCAAGCAGATCGCCAAGGCCATCCGGGACGAGGGCCCCAAGGGCGTCCAGGCCCAGATCCAGGGCGACCAGCTGCGCGTCAGCGGCAAGAAGCGGGACGATCTGCAGGCGGTCCAGCAGCTGCTCAAGAGCAAGGACTTCGAGATCGCGCTGCAGTTCGACAACTACCGCTGATCGGACCCGCGGCGTCCCGGCCGGGGACGCTGCGGTCCGCCGCCGGGCCCGGCCGGGTCAGCGCTGGTCGAGCTGGCGGGCCATCTCCTCCAGCCGGGTGATCCGCTGCTGCATCGGTGGGTGGGTGCTGAACATCGACGCCAGCCCGGCCCCGCGGAACGGGTTGGCGATCATCAGATGGCTCTGGGTCACCAGCCGGTCGTCCTGGGGCAGCGGCCGCAGGCTGACCCCGTGCTCCAGCTTGCGCAGTGCCGACGCCAGCGCCAGGGGGTCCCGGGTGAGCTGCGCCCCGGACGCGTCGGCCTGGAACTCTCGGCTGCGGCTCACCGCCATCTGCACCAGCCCGGCCGCCACCGGGCCCAGGAGGACCAGCAGCAGCCCGCCCAGGGCACTGCCGCCGTCGCGGTCGTCGGAGCGACCGCCGAACAGGCTGGCGAACATGGCCATGTGCGCCAGGTAGGTCACCACGGTCGCCATCGCCCCGGCCACGGAGCTGATCAGGATGTCCCGGTTGTAGACGTGCGACAGCTCGTGCGCCAGCACCCCGCGCAGCTCCCGGCGGTCCAGCAGCTCGAGGATGCCCTGGGTGCAGCAGACCGCGGCGTTGCGCGGGTTGCGCCCGGTGGCGAAGGCGTTGGGCTGGTTGGTCGGACTCACGTAGAGCCGGGGCATCGGCTGGCGGGCCTCGGTCGCCAGCTCGCGGACGATGGCGTACATCTGCGGCGCCTGCGTCTCGGTGACCGGGAAGGCCCGCATGGCACGCAGCGCCAGCTTGTCGCTGTTGACGTAGGCGTAGCCGTTCACCCCCAGTGCGATCAGCAGAGCCACGAGCAACCCGCTGCGCCCGCCGATCACCGCACCGGCAGCCAGGATGACCCCGGCCATCAGGCCGAGCAGCAGAGCGGTCTTCAAGCCGTTACCCCAACGGTGCACACCGGCTCAACGCCGTGGCGCCGGGCGCCGTTCCCCCGCTCGGGGACGCCACCGGCCCGCCTATGCTCGCCCCACCCGGGAGGCGATCTCGCGGGCCGACCCACGGAAGCGATCGATCCCCATGAGCACCGACACCGAGACCGGTCGGCAGCCGGTCGTCGCGCTGCCCAACCGGGCGTCCGGCCGCGACGTCACCGCCCTGGTGACGCAGGTGGCCCGTACCCGGCCGGACGCCGTGGCCCGGGTGATCGAGTCGCTCACCGGGCCGGAGGTGCACGGCCGGGACGTCACCGATCTGCTGCAGCGGATCGCCGACCTGGCCAAGGCCGTCGTCGCCGATTGCGACTCCGCAGGGGTCACCGCGCTGCAGGACGGCACGCCCTTCTCCTCCGCCTGGACCGACGAGCGCACCCTGGCCGTCGACCGGGACCAGTACGACGTCGACGAGGGTCCCTGCCTGCATGCCGCCCGCGCGCAGGTCGTCGTCCGGGTGACGGTCAGCGAGAGCATGCAGGCCTGGCCGGAGTTCACCCGCGCCGCCGTCGCCGACGGGGTGCGCGCGTTCCTGGCCTGCCCGCTGCAGGTGGACGGCCTCGGCCTCGGTGCGCTCAACCTGTACAGCCGTGCCCTGGATGGTTTCAGCGACGAGGACGAGGCGCTCGCGCTGCTCATCAGCCGGATCGGGACCGGGCTGATCGCCGGGCAGCTGCAGCACCACCGGTCGGCGACGCTGATCAGCCAGCTCGAGGAGGCCATCGCCTCAAGGGCGGTGATCGAGCAGGCCAAGGGTGCCGTGGCGGTGGTCCGGCAGATCTCCGCCGACGACGCCTTCGCGGTGCTCCGCCGGGCCTCCCAGGACCGCAACGTCAAGCTGCGCGAGGTGGCCGTCCGGACGCTGGCGGAGTTCGGCGCGATCGTCGGGTGACCACCCCCCGGGTGGGG
Source organism: uncultured Actinomycetota bacterium (assembly GCA_963759905.1). GTDB lineage: Bacteria > Actinomycetota > Actinomycetes > Mycobacteriales > Geodermatophilaceae > Klenkia. Next base: position 230,270 of record CAVXBD010000003.1, on the reverse strand, counting down.
GCGGGTGTGGTGTGCCCCACCCGCGCGGCTCCCCCCGGTCGCGGATCGCGGCAGGAACGTAACCTCGGCCGGTGGAGGTACACCCCTGATGACTGAGAGCACCCCCGCACCCCGTCCCGAGACGCAGGCCGCTGCGCCGGGCGGGCTGGTCAAGAGCGTCGTCTCCCTGGACCGGGTCGTCATCCGGCTGGCCGGTGACTCCGGTGATGGCATGCAGCTCACCGGCAACCGGTTCACCAGCGAGACCGCGTCGTTCGGCAACGACCTGTCCACGCTGCCCAACTTCCCGGCCGAGATCCGGGCGCCCACGGGCACCCTGCCCGGTGTCTCCAGCTTCCAGCTGCACTTCGCCGACCACGACATCATGACCCCCGGGGACGCCCCCGACGTGCTGGTCGTGATGAACCCGGCCGCGCTCAAGGCCAACCTGGTCGACCTCCCCGGTGGGGGCTTGCTGATCGCCGACTCCGACGAGTTCACCCCCCGCAACCTGGCCAAGGTGGGCTACGCCGACAACCCGCTGACCGACGGCTCATTGGACGGCTGGCAGCTGGTCAGCGTGCCGCTGACCTCGATGACCACCGAGGCGCTCGCGGACTCCGGGCTGGGCAAGAAGGAGGCCGAGCGCAGCAAGAACATGTTCACCCTCGGTCTGCTGTCCTGGATGTACCACCGGCCCACCGAGGGCACCGTGCGGTTCCTGGAGCGGCAGTTCCGCACGAAGCCGCAGATCGCCGCGGCCAACATCGCGGCGTTCCGGGCCGGGTTCAACTACGGCGAGACCACGGAGGCCTTCGCGGTCTCCTACGAGATCAAGCCCGCCCCGATGACGCCGGGCACCTACCGCAACATCTCCGGCAACCAGGCGCTGGCCTACGGGCTGGTCGCCGCCGGCCAGCGCTCCGGGCTGCCGGTCTTCCTGGGCGCCTACCCGATCACCCCGGCCTCCGACGTGCTGCACGAGCTGTCCAAGCACAAGGCGTTCGGGGTGCGGACCTTCCAGGCCGAGGACGAGATCGCCGGGATCGGGGCTGCTCTGGGCGCGAGTTTCGGCGGTGCGCTGGGCGTGACGACGACGTCCGGCCCGGGTGTCGCGCTCAAGGCCGAGACCATCGGACTGGCCGTGATGACCGAGCTGCCCCTGGTCATCGTCGACGTGCAGCGCGGGGGCCCCTCGACCGGGTTGCCCACCAAGACCGAGCAGTCGGACCTGCTGCAGGCGCTGTTCGGTCGCAACGGGGAGGCCCCGGTGCCGGTCGTGGCGCCCCGGTCGCCCGGTGACTGCTTCGACGCCGCGCTGGAGGCCGCCCGCATCGCGCTGACCTACCGCACCCCGGTGTTCCTGCTCTCGGACGGCTACCTGGCCAACGGCGCCGAGCCCTGGTCGGTGCCCACCGCCGACAGCCTGCCGGACCTGCGGGTGGAGTTCGCCACGGCACCCAACGGCCCGGACGGGGAGTTCCTGCCCTACCTGCGCGACCCCGAGACCCTCGCCCGCCCCTGGGCGGTGCCCGGCACGGCGGGCCTGCAGCACCGGATCGGGGGGCTGGAGAAGGCCGACGGGACCGGCAACATCTCCTACGACCCGGCCAACCACGACTTCATGACCCGCACCCGGCAGGCCAAGGTCGACGGCATCGCCGCCAGCCTGCCACCGACCGAGGTCGACGACCCGGACGGTGACGCACGGGTCGCGGTGATCGGCTGGGGATCCACCTACGGCCCGATCGGGGCCGCCTGCCGGCGGATCCGCCGGTCCGGCCGGTCCATCGCCCAGGTGCACCTGCGGCACCTGAACCCGCTGCCCGCCGACCTGGGTGACATCCTGCGCTCCTACGACCGCGTGGTGTGCCCGGAGATGAACCTCGGCCAGCTGTCCATGCTGCTGCGCGCGAAGTACCTGGTCGACGTGCAGAGCCACACCCAGGTGCGCGGGCTGCCCTTCCGGGCCGCCGAGCTCGCCGCCGTCCTGCAGGACGTCATCGACGGGGCCGCATCGTCGGTCCGGTCTGGAGGCCAGTCGTGACCACCGTTTCCCCCGGGATCTCCCCCTCGGGCCCGGCACCCGACCACGTGCACGAGCTCGGCATGCCCGCCTTCGACCAGCGGATCGCCGACGCGGTGGCCGCCTCGGTCGAGCTCGCCGGCGAGAAGCAGACGACGTTGAAGGGCAAGGACTTCAAGACCGACCAGGAGGTGCGCTGGTGCCCGGGGTGCGGTGACTACGTCATCCTCAACGCCGTCCAGTCGTTCCTGCCCAGCCTGGGCATCGCCCGGGAGGACATGGTCATCATCTCCGGGATCGGCTGCTCGTCGCGGTTCCCGTACTACATGAACACCTACGGGATGCACTCGATCCACGGTCGGGCCCCCGCCATCGCGACCGGGCTGGCCGCGTCCCGACCCGACCTGTCGGTGTGGGTGGTGACCGGTGACGGCGACGCGCTGTCCATCGGTGGCAACCACCTGATCCACACCCTGCGGCGCAACGTGAACCTGACGATCCTGCTGTTCAACAACCGGATCTACGGGCTCACCAAGGGGCAGTACTCCCCCACCTCCGAGATCGGGAAGGTCACCAAGTCCACCCCGATGGGCTCCCTGGACCACCCGTTCAACCCGGTGTCTCTCGCGCTGGGGGCCGACGCGACCTTCGTCGGGCGGGCCATGGACTCCGACCGCAAGGGCCTCACCGACGTGCTGCGGCAGGCCGCGGAGCACCAGGGCACCGCGCTGGTGGAGATCTACCAGAACTGCAACATCTTCAACGACGGCGCCTTCGACCTGCTCAAGGACCCGACCACCGGCCGGCAGTGGACGATCCCGCTGGTGCACGGGGAACGGCTGGTCTTCGGACCCGAGGGCGCGTCCTGCGTGGTGGCCGACGGCTTCGGCGGCCTGCGGATCGCCGGGACCGACGAGGTGGACGAGGCCGACATCGTGGTGCACGACGCGCACCGGGCCGATCCCGCCTACGCCTTCGCGCTGTCCCGGTTGTCCACCCAGGACCTGCGGTACACCCCGATGGGCGTGTTCCGGTCCGTCGCCAAGCCGACCTACGAGGCGATGATGGCCGACCAGCTCACCGAGGCCGCTGCCACCGGGGCTGCTGACCTGGACGCCCTGCTGCTGGGCAACGACCACTGGACCGTGTCGTGAAAGGTGCCCTGCGGGTGCAGCGGGGATGAGTGGCGGGGCGGACGGCCCGGTCGGTCCCCCCGAGGTCAGCCGGCCGGTCACGGCCACCGGCCGGCTGACCGGCGACTTCCTGCTGGCCCTGCGGATCGTCGCGCTGCGGGCAGGGGGCCTGGCGCTGGCGGTCCGCGGGGATCGGGTGGCCAGGCTGCTGCACAAGCCGTGGCGGCTGGACCCCTACCCGGTGTACCGGCAGCTGCGGACGGCCCAGGGAGCCGGCGGGCCGGTGCCCAGCGGCACCGGGCTGCACGCGGTGGCCACGTACGCCTCCTGCGAGGCGGTGCTGCGCGACCGGCGGTTCGGCGTGCGCCTGGCCGACGGCGGCAGCCGGCTGGGCGGTGCCGACGACAGCCTGCTGGAGCCCGTGGACCTGTCGCTGCTCACCCTGGACCCGCCCGACCACACCCGGTTGCGCCGGCTGGCCCAGCCCGCCTTCGCCCCGCGCCGGTTGGCGCACTACCGCGCGGTGGCCGAGCGGGTCACCGCCGACCTGCTGGACGGTGTCCTGGGCCACGCCCGCCGCCACGGCTCCGTCGACCTGATGTCCCGGTTGGCCTCCCCGCTGCCGATCACCGTCATCGCCGCCCTGCTGGACGTGCCCGACGTGGACAGCGCCCGCTTCGCGGCCTGGGGTCGCGCGCTGGGGACGGCCCTGGACGGCGTCCGGTCACCGGCGCACGCCCGCGAGCTGGCCCGGGCGACCGCCGACCTGCACGAGCTGTTCGCCGAGCTGCTGGCCCAGCGCCGTGCCCACCCCGGCGACGACGTCGTCTCCGCGCTGGCCGTGGCCGTGGACGGTGGGAACGCCACCGCCGAGGAGGCGCTGGCGCTGGCCCAGCTGCTGCTGGTGGCCGGCTTCGAGACCACCACCAACCTGATCGGGAACGCCGTCGCCGCACTGCTGCACACCCCGGGGCAGTGGGCCGCGCTGGTCGAGGACCCGTCGCTGGCCGCCGCCGCGGTCGAGGAGACGCTGCGCTACGACCCGCCGGTGCAGCTGACCGCCCGGTTCGCCCACCAGGACCTCGACCTCGACGGCGTCCGGGTGCGCCGGGACGGTGGCGTGCTGGTCCTGCTGGCCGCCGCCAACCGGGACCCCGCGGTCTACCCCGATCCCGACCGGTTCGACCTGCACCGCGAGCGGCCCGCCCCGCACCTGGCGTTCTCCAGCGGCGTGCACTACTGCCTGGGCGCTCCGCTGGCCCGGCTGGAGGCCGAGGTGGCGCTCCGCCTGCTCGCCGAGCGGGCCCCCGGGTTGCGGCCGGCCGGCCGGCCGCAGGCGCGGGTGGGCACGGTCCTGCGGGGTCCGCTCCGGCTGCCGGTCGGCGTCTGAGATCCCTGCGCCGGGCCGCAGCCTGATCCGGCAGGCGGTCCCGAGGTCGGCGGCAGCGCCCAGCACGGACAGCACGACGTCGGGGTACCGGCGCACCGCGGGGTCCAGGACGACGGCCAGTACCCGCCGGCGCCAGGCCTCCGGTGCCACCGACCCGTCGGGTACGCCCGCTGTCCGGTCCACGTGCGGCCGCCGCAGCTCGGGGGTGGTCATGCACGTGAGACTCGGGCGCGCCGCTGTCGGGCAGCTCGCCGGCAGCTGAGCAGCGGCCATGAGCCGCCCGGCGGGCTCGTCCCCCAAGCGACCGCCCAGGTGGGTCGGCCGTCACAATCGTCCGCGTGACCAGCACGCCGCTCTCCCCCACCGGCCGGTCGACCGTCCGCCGCAACGCCGTCCGGGCCCGGACGGACCGGGCGGACCTCTACGCCGTGCTGGACGCGGGCCTGGTGGGGCACCTCGGGATGACCCTGGACAGTGGTCCGCTGGTGCTGCCCACCGGTTACGGCCGGGACGGCGAGACCTTGTACCTGCACGGCTCCAGCGGTGCCGCCACGCTGCGCGCCGCCGGGGCCGGTGTGCCGGTGTGCTTCACGGTGACCCACGTCGACGGCATCGTGTACAGCCGGTCGGCCTTCCACCACTCGATGAACCACCGCAGCGCGGTCATCCAGGGCACCGCCCGGCTGGTCACCGACCCCGACGAGCGGTGGCACGGCCTCGGCGTGCTCACCGAACACCTGGCCCCCGGCTCGTGGACGGCCTCCCGGCAGCCCGACCGCCGCGAGCTGGCGGCCACCGCGGTGCTGGCCCTCGACCTCGCGGAGGCCAGCGTCAAGATCCGTACCGGCCCGCCCGGTGAGGACGAGCGCGACCTGGTGACCCCGCCCGGCGAGGAGCCGGTCTGGGCCGGGGTGCTGCCGCTGGTGACGTCCTGGGGTGCGCCCGAGGCCTGCCCGCTGCTGCCCGCCGACGTGCACCCGCCGGCCCGGGTCACCGAACGCGCCCGTCCCGGGTCGGTCCAGCCCGGGTGAGGCCGGGGTTCAGCTGTTCCTCAGCGTCGTAGGGGATGGTCGCCCCATGCGGCTGGGCGCGCGATGGAGCTGGGCCCGTGATGCACCATGGTCACGGCCGGAGCAGGAGGTGAGTGCCTGATGCGCCGACCGACCCCAGGTGCGAAGCCGGCCGCCGAGTGGCCCGTCCCGGGCACCGGAGGCCCGGCTGGCCGCTGCCCAGGTGGTGCACGGCATCCCGGCCACCTCGAGGCCTGGTAGTCGTGCGGATCCTGGTGGTCGAGGACGAAGAGCACCTGGCGGGCGCGCTGCGGGACGGGCTGATCGCCGAGGGGTTCGCCGCCGATGTGGCTGGGACGGGGATCGACGGACTGCACCTGGCCCGGATGAACCGCTACGACGCGATCGTGCTGGACATCATGCTGCCGGAGCTGTCCGGCTACGAGGTCTGCCGCACGCTGCGTCGCGAGCGGATCTGGACGCCGGTGCTGGTGCTGACGGCCAAAGACGGTGAGTACGACCAGGCGGACGCGTTGGATCTGGGCGCCGATGGCTACCTGACCAAACCGGTGTCCCTCGTGGTGCTCCTGGCGCACCTGCGCGCTCTGGTGCGACGCGGGGCGATCGCCCGGCCGGCGGTGTTGCGCGTCGGCGACCTGGAGCTGGATCCCGCACGTCACCGGGTGCACAGGGCCGGACAGGAGGTCGGCTTGCGACCGCGTGAGTTCGCCCTGCTGCACTTCCTGATGCGGCACCCCGGCCAGGTCCTGGCGAAGACGCAGATCATCGCCGGTGTGTGGGACGAGTCCTTCGCCGGGGACCCGAACATCGTCGAGGTGTACGTGGGATACCTGCGGCGCAAGCTCGACGTGCCTGACGGCCGGACGTCGATCGAGACCGTGCGCGGTGTGGGCTACCGGCTCCGGGCCGACGGAGGATGACCGGGTCCGCGGATCGACGCGATCCCCCGCACGGACCGTGGCGGCGACCGCGGTGGTGGTGGCGACGGCGTTCGTTGGCCCTGCGAGTGACGGTGGCGGCAACGTTTGCTGTGGCGGTGGCGCTGAGTGCCGCCGCGGTGCTCCTCGTGACGACCCTGCGGGCGGACCTGATCCGTGGGATCGACGCCACGGCGACCCAGCGCGCCGGGGACATCGCCTCGTTGGTCGTCGGTGGCACCGTCCCCGCCGCGCCACTACCCGCTGCCCGGGACCAGGCGGAGGCGCAGGTCCTGGGCGCCGACGGGGTGGTGCTGGCCAGCACGCCCGAGCTGGTCGGGCAACCGGCGCTGCTCCCGGCCGGCTACCGGGGACCCCCGGTCTCGACGGCCGACCCACAGGAGGACGGCGAGGTCCGGCTGCTGGCCGTCCCGGCCGGGCCCGGGGACGCGCTGACGGTCGTTATCCGCTCGCCGCTGGACCAGGTGGGCCGGATCGTGTCCCGGCTGCGGACGTCGCTGGCGGTCGGCGTCCCTGTGCTGGTGGCTCTTCTCGCCGTGGTGATCCACCTGCTGGTGCGCCTGACGCTGGACACGGTGGAGCGGTTGCGCAGCCAGCTGGCCGAGGTGACCGCGACCGATCTGAACCGTCGGGTGGACGTCCCCCCGGCCCAGGACGGGATCCGCGCCCTGGCCCTCACCCTGAACGACGTGCTGGCCCGGTTGCAGGCATCGGCCGGTGCGCAGCGCCGCTTCGTGGCCGACGCCGCGCACGAGCTGCGCAGCCCGCTGGCCGCCCTGCGCATTCAGTTGGAGGTGGGTCAGCGGGCCGGGGACCGAGCCGACTGGTCGGAGACCGTCCCCCGGATGATCGCCGACACCGAACGGCTCGCCCGCCTGGTGGACGACCTGCTGGCCCTGGCCCTGCTGGATGGCGCAGCCCGGCCCCGGCCGCACGTCCCGGTTGATCTGGACGAGGTCGTGTTCGACCAGGTGCGGGACGTCCGGCAGACGGCCACCGTCGCAGTGCGCACCGAGGCGGTCTCGGCCGGGCTGGTCTCCGGCGACCGCGACCTGCTCGTCCGGGTCGTCCGCAACCTGCTGGACAATGCGGTCCGGCACGCGGCCGGCGAGGTGCGGGTGTCGCTGTGCGGGGTGGACGGGCACGTCGAACTGGTCGTGGCCGACGACGGCCCCGGCATCCCCGTGCTCGACCGCGCACGGGTCTTCGACCGTTTCGAGCGGCTGGACGATGCCCGCGGCCGGAGCGGGGGCGGCAGCGGCCTGGGGTTGGCCATCGTGCGGGAGGGGGTGACCGCCCACGGCGGCACGGTCGACGTACAGGACGGCGCACCCGGCGCCCGCTTCGTCGTGTGGTTCCCCCCGCCCACCGAGCAGGCCGCGGTGCGCGGGACCGGTGGCCGGGTCGGCCCTGCGCCCGGCCCCGGGTGAGCACGGTCGGCGATCACCCGCCGAGGTCACGTAGCTCCGCCGGACCGGCCCGGCCCACCCACCGACCGACGGTCGCGACGACCAGGACGGCGCTGACCAGGACGGCCAGTGCCAGGCCGCCGAGATAACCGAGGGGGAGCGCGACCGAGGAGGGCGGGGGGTCGAAGATGCCGGTGAGGATCTTGACCAGCAGGTAGGACATCGTCGCTGCGATCGCCGCTCCACCGAGCAGGCCCCCCACCAGCAACCCCCAAGCTTCCGCAGCCAGGAACCTCCCCCGCTGCCGAGCGGACGCGCCGAGTGCAGCCAGCAGGACGAGCGCGCGACGGCGCTGCGCGATGCCCAGCAGCAGGGCCAGACCGGAGCAGGCCAGCGCCAGCAGCACCCCGAATCCCAGCTCCAGGCGGGAGAGTCCGGCCAGGTCAGCAGCGGCCAGTCCCGACGCCGTCGTCACGGTGGCCCGGGCGGACACCACATCGGCCACCGTCGCCCCCGTCCCGGAGACCTGGTCGCGGAGCGCCGTCGCCGTCCGGGTGGGATCGGCAGAGGAGACCAGGAAGGTGCCAACGGCATCGGAGCCGGTCTGCTGGGCGATGTAGGAGGCGTTGGCGACGACGAACGAGTCCTTGGGTGCGGTCGGGAACTCGGTGATCTGCCCGACCACATGGAAGTCGAGTGGCAGGTAGGCCCGATCGGGTCCGGTCTGCAGCCGCAGCCGGACCAGGTCCCCGGGATGCAGTTGGTAGTCGGCCAGGGTCTCCGCGGACAGCAGGACCCCGTCGGGGGTCCGGCCCAGGGTGTCGAAGGCTCGCCGGACTGTGCTTCCGGGGGTGAAGGAGTCCAGCAGCGGCGCGACCTGACCGATGGTGGCGGCGTCGACGCCGTAGAGGTCCTGCAGGTCGGGACCCACGTAGGCGAACCTGTGCTGTAGCGGCTCCACCGCGGCCGCCGCCGGTGCGCCGGCCAGGGCGCGCGCGGCCGACGGGGGCACCACCGAACCGGGCGGTTCGGTGACCGCCACATCGGCGCCCACGGTGAGCGCGACGTCGAGCGTGGCCTGCTGGTCGTAGGTGGCGGTGAACACCGCCGTGGAGGCGGCCAGCCCGACCGCGACCGCGAGCCCCGTCGCACCACGCGCGACCACCTGCCGCCGGCGTCGCAACGATGCCGCCTCCAGTTCCGGCGCCCGACCCGGGACGGCACGGGACAGCCGGCCGGTACGGCGCCGGAGGACACCGGCGGTGATCCGCCAGACCAGCAGTGCCAGGCCGGGCCACGCCAACGCGGGTGCGAGCAGCGCTGCATAGTTCACCGCCGTCGAGCTGACCCCCTCGGGCGCCACGACCACCTGGTACCCCCCGCGGGAGGTCAACCAGAAGATCACGGCGGCCGTGCTCAGCAGGACACCGTCCAGTCCCAACCGCAGCGGCCACGGATTTCGGGTCCCGAGGATGTCCGCGGTCCGCTCCCGGACGCTGCTGTCGCCATTGCGCAGCAGCGACCAGGCGGCCGGGGCGAACTGGGTGACCACGGCGACGGCCGCACCGGTGGCCAGGCCCAGCACGAGGCCGGCCACCCCCAGCTGTCCCCCACCGGGCAGCGCGAACCGGAGGGCCAGCGAGGCACCGGCGAGTCCGACGGCGCCACCGACCACCGCCGTCAGCACCGTCTCGCCGCCCACCAGCGCCAGGACCGCGCGCGGTGGGGCGCCACGGAGGCGGAGCAACGCGACCTCCCGGCGACGGCGCGGGCCCCGCAGGGCCACCACCAGGGCGGCGACGACGGCAGCGAGCAGGACGCCCGGAACCCCGAGCAGCAGCACCAGGAGCAGCGAGTAGAGGGCATCGCCGCGGGCCGCGGCCAGCGCGGCAGACAAGTTGTCCCCCACGAGCGCCCCGCCGGCGACCGCCACCTGCAGGTTGTTGGCACGCTGCTGCACGGCGGTCGCGGCCGCCGCCGGGTCGGCGGGCAGTGCCCGGTGGTCGAACCCCACGTGCACCTGCTGGACCGCCGGGGCACCCCCGGTCACCGCCGCGGCACGATCCGGCGGAACCAGGACCACGTTGTCCGGCGGTGCGGTGGCCCCGGCCGTCGGCGGCGCACCGACCACCTGGAAGAAGGAGTCCGCGGCGGGCAGCTCCACGATCCCGTCGACCACCAGGGAGACGCTGCCACCGCCCGGTTGCTGCACCGTGATGGTGTCCCCCGGGGTGACGGCGAGGTTCGCAGCCGTCTGCTGGGCCAGCAGCACCCCGCTGGTGGCCCCGACGAGGGGTCGGATCTCCCCGGGGAACGTGGCGGCGTAGTCGGTGGGCAGGGACACGATCTGGGCCTGACCGGTCGTCCGGGCCCCGGCGGGACCTTGCGACGACAGGGCCGGAACCGGGCTGATGGTGACCGGGCGGGCGGCCCGCACGTCACCGAGTGCCGCGACGGCAGCGGCCACGTCCACCGGGGTGCCCTGGGCCGTCACCTGCACCTGCCAGTCCACCGGTACCGACGCCGCGGCCCGGGTGGTGAGGTCGGCCCGGCTGCCGGAGACGAAGCCGACCAGCGACGCGACGAACGCGACGGCCAGGGCCACCGCCACGGCCGCGCCGACGACGGCGACGGCGGTGCGCCGGGTGAGTCCCACCAGCCAGCGCAGCGACCTCACGTCGGCACCCCCGCGCCGGACCGGATCGATCCGTCCCGGAGCTCGAGACGCTGGGGCAGTCGGTCGGCCAGCTCCTCGTCGTGGGTGGCCAGCAGCAGCGCGCCGCCCCTCCGGCGCACCCGCTCGCGCAGGACGGTCACCACCATCACCGCGGTGGCCCGATCCAGCGCGCCGGTGGGTTCGTCGGCGAGCACGAGCAGCGGATCGGTGGCCAGGACCCGGGCGACGGCGACCCGCTGCTGCTGGCCCCCCGACAACTCCCCCGGGACGGCGTCGGTCGCATCGTGCAGACCCAGCTCCGCCAGGGCGGTCCGGGCACTCCGGTAGGCACTCGGTCCGTCGGCTCCGCGCAGGCGCAGCGGGAGGGCGACGTTCTCCACCGCGGAGAGCTCGGCGACCAGCGAGGGCGCCTGGAAGACCACCCCGATGCTCTCCCTGCGCTGCTGCGGATCCCCGGGGAGGCCCGGCCACCGGACCGCCCCCCCAGAGCCGAGCAACCCCGCGAGGGCCAGCAGCAAGGTCGACTTCCCGCTGCCCGATCGGCCCAGCAGGGCCACCTCGTCACCGGGATCCAGCGCGAGGTCGATGTCGGCGAGGACGGGGAGCCGGCCGTAGCCGGCCGACAACCCGACGGCCTGCACCAGGGCGCTCATGCCGCACGCCCGATCCCGCCGGGGACGACCCGGCCCTCGGACAGCTCGACCACCCAGTCGGCGGTGCGGGCCACCGCCGCAGAGTGGGTGACCAGGACGGCACCGCCGCCGGCGGGCAGGTGGGCGCGGAGCAGCCGCAGCACGGCCGCCTCCTCCACCCTGCTGATCTCCGCGGTGGGCTCGTCGGCCAGCAGCAACGTCGGTGCGCCGATCAGGGCCACGGCCAGGTTGGCCCGCGCCGTCTCCCCACCGGACAGGGTCGCCGGGCGGGCGGCGGTGCGATCCGCCAGGCCCAGGGCATCGAGCAGGTCACGGGCCTGCCCGACCGTGGGCCGGGGTCGCGCTCGGAACGATCCGGCGAGCAGCACGTTCCCCAGCACGTCGAGGTGGTCGAGCAGGCCGCTGGACTGGGTGACCACGCCGACGTGCCTGCCCAGCAAGCGCGCCCGCTCCGCCGGCGTCTGGTGGGACATCCGCTCACCGCGGATGCAGACCGTGCCGCCATCGGGGTCCTCGAGACCCGCGAGCAGGCCCAACAGGGTGGACTTGCCCGAACCCGACGGTCCGATCACCGCGACCAGCTCGTCGGGATGCACCTGCAGGTCGACGTCACGCAGCGCGGCGACCTCGGCGTCGACCCGGCCGTCACGCCGGTAGAAGCGGTGCACCCCTCGCGCCTCCGCCACCGGGTGAGGCTGTGCCACCGGCTGACCCTTTGCACCGCTCACCGCAGGGTCAGGCTCTGGGAGATGGTCCGGTAGGCGTCGACGTTGTCGGCACCCACGGGACCCACGAGCGACAACCGGAGCGCCGACGCCCCGTCGGAGATCAGGAACTCCTGCACCTCGTCGCGGACCCGCCGACCGGTCACCGGATCGGGGTCGGAGTTGCGCTGGTAGACCACCTGGAATCCGCTGCCCGCCGGCAGGGCCACCGGCGACACCGAGACGAGCTGGAAGGCCGGCTGGGCGGCCTGCAACGCCGGCAACTCCTGGCTCCGCACGGTGGCCTCGTCCAGCGCCGAGGGCAGCCCGGCCGTGTCCGCCTGGATGCCGTTCAGCTTGTCGGTGAAGGTCACCGCCGAGCCGTTCTCGAGCTGCGCCCAGCCCTCGGGGTGGGTGAAGGAGTACCCGGCGACGGGATTCGAGTACCGGACGAAGGCCACGTCGTCCGGGATGTCACCGGGCGGGTTGCTCTCCACGGGGACCGGTGCTTGCGAGCCATCGGCGGCGGACGTCCCGGCGGTGGACCGGTCGGCGCTGGCGGTCGAGCCGGAACCGGTGGCAGCGGACGACGAGCCGCAGCCGGTGAGCGCCAGGGGAAGCGAGAGGGTGAGCATGAGGGCGACGGCGGGCAGCCTCGCGGCAGCTGGACGGTGAGGTCTGCTCATGGTCGCGAGTCTGGGCAGCTGGCCTGAACCGACGCTGAACCCTGCTCCGGCCCCGGTGCAGGCGGTGGTGCAGCCGACCGTCAGGACCGGGGTCGGTGGCCCCGCATCGCGGAGACCCACCGGTCCCGCGACCGGCCCGGACGGGTCGCGGCCGCCACCGCCAGCAGGATGGTGCCGGCCAGCGCGTAGGAGGCCAGCACGTCGGTGAGCCAATGCACGCCCAGGTACAGCCGGCTGGCACCCATCAGCCCCGCGGCGCCGATGGCCACCAGCACCCCGGCCACCCGGGCCGGGCGGGGCAGCGTCGTCTGCCAGAGGACCAGCGCGAGGGCACCGACGAGCGCGCTGGTCAGCAGGGTGTGCCCGGAGGGGAAGCCCCACCCGGTCTCGGGGGCACCCAGCATGGTGGCGATGGGCGGCCGCTGCCGCTCCACCAGGATCTTGACCGATACCGACGTCACCGCGGCGCTGCCCAACGAACTGCCGATGGTGACCGCCGGCCACCAGGTGTCCCGTCGGACGCCGATGATCACCAGCGCCACGACCGTCGTCACGATGCCCGAGTTGGTCAGCCCGGCGCTGCTGACCGTCTCCATCACCCGGGTCCACCCGCCGCTGCGGTGCCCCACCACCCACCGCAGCACGGGGGCGTCGTCCTCCGCGGCGCCCTCGTGCGTCAGCACCATGCCGAGCACGGCCACCCAGGACGCCAGCAGGAGCGCGCTCGCCCCGAGGAGTCCACGGGTGCCGAACCGGTGGGATCGGGTCGAGGGCTGCGCTGCCGGTGCCGTCACGCCGCCGACCTTGCCCGGGCCGGCTGTGGATCTGCTGTCGGTGCCCGGCCGGGGCTGGTCGTGGCCGCCCTGGTCCTGCTGCTGCCGGCACGTCGGCTGGCGGACCCGGCCGGGCCGGCGGCACCGGCGCCCCGGCTGCCCGGGGCCGCGCTCAACCGGCGGGGGTGACCCGCAGCAGCCGGTCGGCCCCCTCGCCGTTGTCGGTGGTCAGGTACAACGCCCCGTCGCTGCCCAGCTGCGGGCTGCGGACCCGGCCGTAGCTGCCCTCCAGCTCCGGTATCCGGAACTGCTCGACCAGCGCGCCAGCCTCGTCCAGGCGCAGCGCCAGCACACCGGTGTCCTTCTGCACGCCCAGCAGCAGCAGCCCGTCGTAGGCACCCCACTGCGCGCCGTCGAGGAAGGTGATGCCGGAGACCGCGATGGTGGGGTCCCCCGAGGACCAGACGGCCTCGATGGCGTCGGGGATGTCCGGGTCGGTCATCGGCACGCTCTCGTCGTAGCTGCCGGTCCCGACCGGATCCCAGCCGTAGTTGCCACCGTCGGTGGCCAGGTTCACCTCGTCGTCCACCGAGCTGCCCTGCTCGGCGGTGACGACCACCCCGTCAGCCGGCCGGACGGCGATGCCCTGCACGTTCCGGTGGCCGTAGCCCACGACGGCGGGTTCGGCCTGCCCGCCCGCGGGGAACGGGTTGCCCTCGGCCGGGCGGCCGGTGGCCGGGTCGACCCGCAGCAGCTTTCCGGCCAGGGTCGACAGGTCCTGCGGGTTCGTACCGACCGCGTTGTCACCGGTGCCGACCAGCAGGCGCCCGTCGGTGTCGAACCGCAGCCGGCAGCCCCCGTGCCGACCGGTGTCGGCGTTCACCGGGATCGGGCCCACCAGCGGGTCGGCCACCCGGGTGGCGGCGGTCCACTCCCGGTCGACCGTCCAGGCGATCACCTCGATGGCCGGCCCGCCATCGGCGGCACCGTCGGTGACGCCCTGGCAGGTGTAGAACCGGCGGCCCCGCTCGAAGTCGGGGTCGAGCACCAGCCCCATCAGCCCGGTCTCGCCCTGCGCCCACAGGTCACCGAAGTCGGCGTCCAGCGCGCGCGCTGTGCCGTCGGGCAGCACTGCGGTCAGCCCACCACCTCGCTCGTCGAGCAGCAGGGTGCCGTCGGGGGCCTGGGCCACGTCCCACGGGTGGTCCAGGCCGTCCAGCACGGTCTGCACCTGCAGCGCGGGGGCATCGGCCGGGACGGGATCGGTGGCGGTAGCCGAGGCGCCGCACCCGGTCAGCAGCACTGCCCCGGTCAGCAGTGCGGTCAGCCGTCCGGTGCGCATCCCCATGCAGCCATCGTCCCTGGCCGACCGGCCCGGTGCCGCCGCGGGACCGGGGGCGGGCTCAGGAGCTGCGGGTCACCACGTAGGCGCACAGCGCGGACAGCGCTTCGCGGACGTCGCCGTCGGGGATGCTGACCAACCGGGCCCGGGCCCGGTCGGCGTACTCCTCCAGGACCGCGGTCGCCCGGGCCAGCGAGGCCGATGCGCGCAGCAGGGCCAGCGCCTCGGCGTGCTCGGCGTCGTCGGTGACCGGGCCGGCCACCAGCTCGCGCAACCGGGCCTCGGCCGGGTCGTCCCCGGCCAGGGCCAGCAGCACGGGCAGCGTCGCGACGCCTTCCCGCAGGTCGGTGCCCGGGGCCTTGCCCGACGTCCCGTCCCCGACGATGTCGATCAGGTCGTCGGAGAGCTGGAAGGCGACCCCCACCTCCTCGGCGTACGCGGTGAGGTCGGCCACCACGGCCGGTGCGACTCCCGCGAAGGTGGCCCCGAAGCGGGCCGAGGTGGCCACCAGGGAGCCGGTCTTGTCCGCCAGCACCGAGAGGTGGTGGGCGATGGGGTCCTCACCGGGCGCCGGGCCGACGGTCTCCCGGATCTGCCCGGTGACCAGCCGCTCGAAGGTGCGGGCCTGCACCCGGACGGCCTCGGGCCCGAGATCGGCCAGCAGGTCCGAGGCGCGGGCGAAGAGGAAGTCCCCGGTGAGGATCGCGATGCTGTTGCTCCACCGGCTGTTGGCGCTGGCCGCTCCCCGGCGCACCGCGGCCTCGTCCATCACGTCGTCGTGGTAGAGCGTCGCCAGGTGGGTCAGCTCGCAGACCACGGCCGCGGTGGCCACCTGCGGGGCCTGCGCGTCGCCCAGGTGTGCGGCCAGCAGCGCCAGCACCGGCCGGAACCGCTTGCCCCCAGCGGTCATCAGGTGCGCCGCTGCCTCGCCGACGAAGTCGTGCTCGCTGACGACGGCGGCCTGCAGCTCGCCCTCGACCCGGGCCAGGCCGTCGGCCAGGGACTCACCGAGCGGCCCCTCGGGCAACCAGGCTCCGACGGTGGAGGCCGGGGTGGCGGGCCGGTTCCACTGCGTCTGGCTGCCACCCCCGGCCGGGGTGGCAGTGCTGGCTCCGGTCATCAACCGACGAAGATAGACGGCTGCACGCCGGTTGCCACGGGGGGCCTCACCCGTACCTCACCCCACCAGGGTGGCAGCGGAGTCCGCCAGGTCCAGGACCGCCCCGGGGATCAGGCCCAGCACCAGGGTCGCGGCCACCGTCACGGCCAGCACGATCGTGGTCGGCAGCCCCGGCACGCCGACGGTGGGACCGTCCGCGGCCGGCTCGGAGAAGTACATCAGCACGATCAGCCGCAGGTAGAAGAACGCGGCCACGGCGCTGGCGACGAGCGCGATGACCGCCAGCGGCCAGGCACCGACCTCGATGGCCGCCCGGAACACCGCGAACTTGCCGGTGAAGCCGCTGGTCAGCGGGATCCCGGCCAGAGCCAGCAGCAGGAAGGCCATCAGCGCGGCGGTCAGCGGGGAACGCTTGGCCAACCCGGCCCACTGGGACAGGTGGGTGGCTTCGCCGTCGCCGTCCCGGACCAGGGTGACGACCGCGAACGCGCCCAGCGTGGTCAGCCCGTACGCCAGCAGGTAGAACAACGTGGCCGCCAGGCCCGACCCGGTGCCCCCGCCCAGCCCGATCACCCCGGTGAGCAGGAAGCCGGCGTGGGCGATCGAGGAGTACGCCAGCATCCGCTTCACGTCGGTCTGGGTCAGCCCCAGTACCGCCCCCACCAGCATCGACACGATCGCCAAGCCGTAGATCAGCGGGCGCCAGGTCCAGTCCGCCGTCCCGAACGCCACGTAGAGCACCCGCAGGATGGCGCCGAACGCGGCCACCTTGGTGCAGGCGGCCATGAACGCGGTGACCGGTGTCGGGGCCCCCTGGTACACGTCCGGGGTCCAGGTGTGGAACGGCGCCACCGACGCCTTGAACATCAGCCCCACGACCAGCAGCCCCAGTCCCAGGACCAGCAGGGTGCCCGACCCCTGGACGATCACGGCCTCCCGGATACCGGCCAGCCGGATGGTGCCGGTCGCGCCGTAGACCAGCGCCAGCCCGTACAGGAAGAACGCCGACGCGAAGGCTCCGAGCAGGAAGTACTTGACCGCCGCCTCCTGGCTGAGCAGCCGCCGGCGGCGGGCCAGCCCGGACATCAGGTACAGCGGCAGGCTGAGCACCTCGAGCGCGATGAACATGACCAGCAGGTCGTTGGCCGTGACGAACAGCATCATCCCGCCGATGGCGAACATGGCCAGCGGGTAGACCTCGGTCTGCACCCGTTCGCTGGTCAGCAGTTCCCGGTCCCGCGGGCTGCCGGCGGGGACGGCGGCCGCGGCCACGAAGGAGGACCGGGCCGGGTCCAGCCCGCGCTCGGCGATCAGCAGGATGGACAGGGCACCCAGCACCGTGATGGTGCCCTGCAGGAACAAGCCCGCGCCGTCGACGGCCAACGCGCCCCCGGCGGTGACCGTCGCGGTGCCGGCCAGCAGCAGGGTGGACACGAAGGCCCCGATGGTGCCCACCAGGGCCAGCGCGATCTGCACCGGGTGCCGCACCTCGCGCGGGGCGAACGCCTCGACCAGCACACCCACCGCCGCCGCGCCGAGCACGAGGAGCAGCGGGGCCAGCGCGGTCAGCGACAACGACGGCGCCTGGATGGCTCCCATCAGTTCCCTCCCTGCTCTGTGGTGGCGGGTTCAGCGGTGGCCGGTTGCGTGCCGCCGGGATCGGAACCGACGTCGACCATGGTGGCGCTGACCGCCGGGTTGATCAGCTGGAGCAGCGGCTGCGGGTAGACGCCCAGGCCGATGATCAGCGCGATCAGCGGCGCCACCACCGCCAGCTCGCGCCGCCCCAGGTCACCGAACGCGGCGGGCCGGCTGAGCACCAGCCCGCGGGCCGGGCCGTGCATGGTGCGCTGGTACATCAGCAGGATGTAGAGCGCGGCCAGGATGATGCCGACGGTGGCCAGGATGGTGAACACCGGCCAGGACGGGAACGACCCCAGCAGCACCAGGAACTCCGACACGAAGCTGTTGGTCCCCGGCAGCGCCAGGCTGGAGAGGCCGGCGACCAGCAGCACGCCGGCCAGGACCGGGGTCTTCGCCGCCACGCCGCCGTAGTCGCCGATCTGCCGCGAGCCCCCGCGGGCGATGAGCATGCCGACCACCAGGAACAGCAGCCCGGTGGAGATGCCGTGGTTGACCATGTAGAGCACGGCACCCGAGCCGCCCTCGGTGGTGAAGGCGAAGATGCCCAGCGCGATGAAACCGAAGTGCGCGATGGAGGTGTAGGTGACAAGCCGCTTCATGTCCGACTGGCCCATCGCCAGCAGCGCTCCGTAGAGGACCCCCAGGACGGCCAGCACCAGGACGTAGGGCGCGAACGCCCGGGAGGCGTCGGGGAACAGCGGCAGGCAGTACCGCAGGAACCCGAAGGTGCCGACCTTGTCCAGCACGCCCACCAGCAGCACCGCGCCGCCGATCGGGGCCTCGGCACCGGAGTCGGGCAGCCAGGTGTGGAAGGGCACCAGCGGGGCCTTGATGGCGAACGCCAGGAAGAACCCCAGGAACAGCAGCTTCTGCACACCCGGGTCGATGTCGAGCTGGCGCAGCGCGTCGAAGGCGAACGTGCCGGCACCGAGCTGGGTGTTGCTGACCACGTACAGCCCGATGACCGAGGCCAGCATGACCAACCCGCCCAGCAGGCTGTACAGGAAGAACTTCACCGCGGCGTACTGCCGGCGGGGCCCGCCGAAGCTGCCGATGATGAAGTACATCGGGACCAGCATCGCCTCGAAGAAGACGTAGAACAGGAACACGTCGGTGGCCGCGAAGACCCCGACCATCATGGCTTCCAGGACCAGCAGCCAGGCGAAGTAGGCCTTCATCGACCGGCCCGCCGGACCGGTGTCCCGCCACGAGGCGACGACGACGACCGGCACCAGCACCCCGATCAGCAGCAGCATCACCAGCGCGATGCCGTCCACACCCAGAGCGAAGTCGACGCCGAAGCTGGGGATCCAGGACACCGTCGTGGTCAGCTGGAACCGGTCCCCACCGGCGTCGAACGCGACCGTGGCCAGCGCCGCCAGCAGCAGGACCAGCAGGCTGACCCCGAGGGCCACCTGCTTGGCCAGGCCGTCCCGGGCCCGGGGCAGCGCGGCCACGACCGCACCACCCACCGCGGGGACCGCGATCATGGTGAGCAGCCAGGGGAAGTCGCTCACGATGGGTCCTCCTGGACGCCGACGCCGGCAGGTGCTTGAGCCCGAAAAAGCCCCGGGGGGCGGGAGGTGGTCATCCGGCCGTCACCGCCAGCAGGGCCGCGGCGACCAGCACCGCGCCGCCCAGCATGCCCAGCGCGTACGAGCGGACGAAGCCGGTCTGGGTGCGCCCCAGCCGGGCAGACGACCCGCCCAGGCCCGCGCCGATGCCGTTCACCAGGCCGTCGACCCCGCGGTTGTCCACGTACACCAGCGCACGGGTCAGCCACATCCCCGGCCGCATGAGGACCGACTCGTTGATCGCGTCGGCGTAAAGAGCGTTGCGGGCGGCGCGCACCGGCAGCGAGACCCGCGCCGGAGCCACCACCGGGACCTCGCGCCGGCCGACGAACAGCCAGGCCAGGCCCGCCCCCAGCGCGACGACGACGGTGACCAGCACGCTGACCAGCAGCGGGGGGATGGTGTGCGCCACCGCCTCCTCGGGCGGGCCGAACACCGGGGCCAGCCAGTCGGTCAGCGGGAACACCTCGACCAGCAGGAAGCCGGCGGCCACCGAACCGATGGCCAGGAGCACCATGGGGGCGGTCATCACCGCCGGGGACTCGTGCGGGTGCACGCCGTCCTCCCAGCGGGGGCGGCCGAAGAACGTCATGAGCATCAGCCGGGTCATGTAGAAGGCGGTCAGCCCGGCACCCAGCACCGCCACCCCGCCGAGCAGGTAACCCGAGACACCACCGCGGTCGAAGGCGGCCTCGATGATGAGGTCCTTGGTCCAGTACCCGGACAGGAACGGGAAACCGATCAGCGCCAGGTAGCCCAGCCCGAAGGTGACGAACGTGGTCTTCATCTTCCCGGCCAGGCCACCGAACCGACGCATGTCGGTCTCCTCGCCCATGCCGTGCATCACCGAGCCGGCCCCGAGGAACAACCCGGCCTTGAAGAAGCCGTGGGTCAGCAGGTGCGCGATACCGGCCGCGTAGCCCACCGGGCCCAGCCCCACGGCCAGGAACATGTAGCCGATCTGGCTGACCGTGGAGTAGGCCAGCACCTTCTTGATGTCGTCGTAGGCGCAGCCGACGACCGCGCCGATCAGGATGGTGATCGCCCCGACCACCAGCACCACGGTCCGGGCGGTGGGGGTGGCGTCGTAGATCGGCGCGCTGCGGGCGATCAGGTACACCCCGGCGGTCACCATGGTGGCCGCGTGGATCAGCGCCGAGACCGGGGTCGGGCCCTCCATCGCATCCGGCAACCAGGCCTGCAGCGGGAACTGGCCGGACTTGCCGCAGGCACCCAGCAGGAGCAGCAGGCCCAGCGCGGTCACCGTGCCGCCGGCCAGCAGGCCCACCGACCCGAAGACCCCGGCGTAGGACGTCGTGCCCAGCTGCAGGAACATCACGAAGATCGCCAGCGCCAGGCCGACGTCGCCGATCCGGTTCATGATGAACGCCTTCTTGGCGGCGGTCGCCGCAGCCGGCCGGGTGTACCAGAAGGCGATCAGCAGGTAGGAGGCGAGGCCGACGCCCTCCCAGCCCACGTACAGCGCCACGAAGCTGTTGCCCAGGACCAGCAGCAGCATCGCCGCGACGAACAGGTTCAGGTAGGCGAAGAACCGCCGCCGGCCCGGGTCGTGGGCCATGTACCCCACCGAGTAGACGTGGATCAGCGCGCCCACCCCGGTGATCAGCAGCACGAACACCGCCGACAGCGGGTCCACCAGCAGCCCGGCCGAGACGTCCAGCTGCCCGGTGGAGATGAAGGTGAACAGCTCGACGCCGACGCTGCGGTCGGGTAGTCCGGCCAGCTGCACGGTGCACGCCACGCCCAGCACGAAGGCCACGGCGACGGTGCCGGTGGCCAGCAGGTGACCCCACCGGTCGGTGCGCCGGCCGCCCAGCAGCAGGATCGCGGCGCCCACCAGCGGCAACGCGATCAGCAGCCAGGAAGCCGACAGCAGCCCGGTGGCGGGCACGGTGGCTCCCACGGTGGCCTCAGTCATCGGATCCGGTCCTGCGCATGGTGGTACTCACGATGGTGCTCACGGTGGCCTCCCCGACCCGCTCAGTACTTCAACAGGTTGGCGTCGTCGACCGAGGCCGACCGGCGGGTGCGGTAGATCGACATGATGATCGCCAGCCCCACCACGACCTCGGCCGCGGCGACGACCATCACGAAGAAGGCGATGACCTGCCCGTCGACGGTGCCGGTGGCCCGCGCGAAGGTGACCAGGGTCAGGTTCACCGAGTTGAGCATCAGCTCGACGCACATGAACACCACGATGGCGTTGCGGCGCACCAGCACCCCCACCGCGCCGATGGTGAACAGCACGGCCGCCAGCACCAGGTAGTTCGTCAGGCTCATCTCAGCTCTCCCCCGGTGCCGCGGGTGGTCCCCAGCGCGCCGTCCGGGCCGGAGCCCCGCCCTGCCCCCGGACCCCATCCCTGACCGCTGCGGTCGGCCGGCGGGAGCTCGGGAACCACCTGGGGCTCGACCCCGGTGGCGTAGCTGGCCGCAGACGGGCTGCCGTCGGGCAGCCGCCCGGGGGCGGCGATGGAGTTGGCCCGGGCGTAGACACCGGGGCCGGGCAGGGTCTGCGGGCGGTCGGAGGTGAGGAAGCGGGCCCGGGACAGGTCCTTCTGGGTCTGCCGGCTGCCCGGCTCGCGCTCGATGTGCGCCAGCACCATGGCGCCGACGGCGGCGGTGATCAGCAGTGCGCTGGTGACCTCGAAGGCCAGCAGGTACCGGGTGAACAGCAGCCGGGCGATGGCCTCGATGTTGCCGTCGGCGGCGCCACCGGCACCGCCCTGCACCGCTTCCAACCCCACGACGACGGTGCTCTCGGTGGCCCGGGCGATCCCTGCGCCCACCAGGCCGGCGAAGCCGATGCCCAGCACCGTGGCGGCCACCCGCTGCCCCCGCAGGGTCTCCACCACCGAGTCCGAGGAGTCCCGGCCGACCAGCATCAGCACGAAGAGGAAGAGGATCATGATCGCACCGGTGTAGACGATGATCTGCACCGCGCCCAGGAACGGTGCCTCCTGGACGACGTAGAACACGCCCAGCGCCAGCATGGTGTTGACCAGGAACAGCGCCGAGTGCACCGCGTTGCGGGCGAAGACCATGCCCAGTGCGCCGGCCAGGGCGATCGGGCCCAGCACCCAGAAGACCACGGCCTCGCCGGTGCCGATCTGCACCCCGGTGTCCGCGGCTGCGGCGAGCACGCTCACGTCCCGCTCCCGGGCACCCGCAGGTAGTAGTCCTGCTCGGTGTCCCCGAGCCGCATGGGGTGCGGGGGCTGCTCCATGCCGGGCAGCAGCGGGGCCATCAGCTGCTCCTTGGTGTAGATCAGGTCACCCCGGTTGTCGTCGGCCAGCTCGAAGTCGTTGCTCATGGTCAGCGAGCGGGTCGGGCAGGCCTCGATGCACAGCCCGCAGAAGATGCACCGCAGGTAGTTGATCTGGTAGACCGCGCCGTACCGCTCGCCCGGGGAGAACCGGGCCTCGTCGGTGTTGTCCCCGCCCTCGACGTAGATGGCGTCGGCCGGGCACGCCCAGGCGCAGAGCTCGCAGCCCACGCACTTCTCCAGCCCGTCGGGGTGCCGGTTCAGCACGTGCCGCCCGTGGTAGCGCGGCTTGGTCACCTTGGGCGTCTCGGGGTACTGCTCGGTGGTCACCTTCTTGAACATGGTGGAGAAGGTGACGCCGAACCCCTGCGCGGGCGCCGGCAGCCAGCTGCTGCGCCGGGCCGGTGCCGAGGCCGTGCCGCCGGTCTGCTCGACCTCACCCCCGCCGCGCCGGGCCGGGGTCGGACTGGTCTCAGACATCGGTGTCCTCGGAGGTCGGGGATGACTCGGTGGGGGCCCCGCCGCGGCGCCGCCCGGTGCCGACGACGCCGGCGCCGACCGGCTCCTCGGCACCCAGCCGCGGCGAGGGCGGGACGACGAGGTCCATCGGCGGGATCGGGAAACCGCCCTCGGCCCGGGCGGGACCGGTGCGCTGCGCGGGACGTCGGCGGGCACCCTGGGTGCGCACCGGGGGCAGCACCTCGGGCTCGGTGGGGTTGATCGACCCGGCGGCGGCCTTCAGCGCGGCGATGCGGGTGTCCCGGTTGCTGCGCCGGGAGGCCACCAGCAGGACGCCCAGCACCACCAGGGCGATCGGCACGCCCACGTAGAGGGCCACCTCACCGGTGGACAGGTCCGCCTCCCGGGAGACGGTGCGCATGGTGGCCACCACCAGGATCCAGACCAGCGCGGTGGGCACCAGGACCTTCCAGCCGAAGCGCATGAACTGGTCGTAGCGCAGCCGGGGCAGCGTGCCGCGCAGCCAGATGAAGACGAACAGCGCGGCGACCACCTTGACGAAGAACCACAGCAGCGGCCACCAGCCGGAGTTGGCCCCCGACCACAGCGAGATCGGCCACGGGGCCCGCCACCCGCCCAGGAACAGCGTCGCGCACAGCGCCGAGACGGTGACCATGTTGACGTACTCGGCGAGGAAGAAGAGGGCGAACTTCAGCGACGAGTACTCGGTGTGGAAGCCGCCCACCAGCTCGGACTCGGCCTCGGGCAGGTCGAACGGCGCCCGGTTGGTCTCCCCCACCACGGAGATCACGTAGATGACGAAGGACACCGGCAGCAGCACCGCGTACCAGCTGGGTCCGGAGAAGGTCAGCCCGAAGAAGTCCAGCTCGTTGTTCCCGGCCTGCGCGGCGACGATCTCCGAGGTGCTCATCGTCCCGGCGTAGAGGAACACCGCCACGATCGACAGCCCCATGGCGATCTCGTAGCTGACCATCTGGGCCGCGCTGCGCAGCCCGCCCAGCAGCGGGTAGGTCGAGCCGCTGGCCCAGCCGCCCAGCACGATGCCGTAGACGCCCATGGCCGAGCTGGCCAGCACCACCAGCACCCCGATCGGGGCATCGATGAGCTGCAGCGGGGTGACCTGGCCGAAGATCGACACCGCCGGTCCCAGCGGGATCACCGAGAAGGCCAGGAACGCCGGGATGGTGGCGATGACCGGCGCGAGGAAGTACACCGGCTTGTCCGCCAGCGTCGGCATGATGTCTTCCTTGAACGCCAGCTTCAACCCGTCGGCCAGGCTCTGCAGGTAGCCCCGCGGCCCGACCCGGTTGGGCCCGGAACGCTGCTGCATCCGGGCCACGACCTTGCGCTCGAAGACGATTGCGAACAGCGTCATGAGCACCAGCACGCCGAAGATCCCGACCACCTTGATGATCACGATCCACCAGACGTCGTTGCCGAAGTCGGCCAGGGTGGGCTGGTCGCGGGTGGCCAGGACCGTCATGCCGCACCCCCAGCGATGTCGTCGGCGTCGAGGCCTGCGGCATCCCCGGCGCCTGCGCTGATCCGGACGACGGCGCCCGGGCCGGCGCCCAGGCCGGTCCGTACGTGGCTGCCGGGCGAGCGCATCGGTACCCAGACCACCCGGTCGGGCATCTCGGTCACCCGCGCCGGAAGCGAGATGGACCCTGCCGGCCCGGTGAGGGTCACCCGGTCCCCGTCGGCGACACCCAGCCGCAGCGCCGTCTCCTTGCCCAGCCGGGCGACCGGCGGGCGGGCCGTGCCGGCCAGCGCCGGCTCGTCGCGCTGCAGCGTGCCGTCGTCCAGCAACTGCCGCCAGGAGGCCAGGACCACCTCGTCGGGGGCCAGCCGTGGGCTGGCCGCTGGTGCCACGTCCAGCCCCCGGACGGTGCTGGTGCGCCCAGCCCCGCCGAGGGCCACCAGCTCGCGGCGGGCCCCCTCGGCGGAGGCCAGGCCCAGGGCCACCCCCAGCTCGTCGGCCAGGCCGGTGAGCACCCGGGCGTCGGTGAGCGCGCCGGTGCCGTGCAGGGTCGCGTCGAACGGGCGGACCCGGCCCTCCCAGTCCAGGAAGCTGCCGGCCTTCTCCGGCGCGGCCGCGACCGGCAGCACGACGTCGGCGTGCTCGGTGACCTCGCTGGGGAACAGCTCCAGGCTGACCACGAAACCGGCCGCCGCCAGCGCGGCCCGGGCCAGCGCGGGGTCGGGCAGGTCGGCGGGGTCGACGCCGCCGACCAGCAGCCCGCCCAGCCGACCGTCCCGGACGGCGGTGAGGATCCCGGTGGTGTCCAGGCCGGGGCGGGCCGGCAGGTCGGCCCCCCAGGCCGCGCCGACCTCCTCCCGGGCGACACGGTCGGAGACCGTGCGGCCACCGGGCAGCAGCGTGGGCAGCGCGCCGACCTCGACCGCGCCGCGCTCGCCGGCCCGGCGCGGTATCCACGCGATCCGGGCACCGGTCGCGGCGGCCAGCCCGGAGAGTGCGGACAACGCACCCGGGGTCTCGGCCAGCCGCTCGCCGGCCAGCACGACCGCCCCGGCCAGCCGCAGTGCCGCGGCCGCCTGCGCGCCCACCCCGCCGGCGGAGTCGGCGGCCAGCGCGCGGAGCACGGCACCCTCCAGCCCCGGCGGGGTGGCCAGCAGGACGGCCGACAGCTTGTCGTCGGCGCGGGTGGCGAACGGGGCTACGTCGAACACCGGCAGCCCCCGCTCCCGGACCGCCCGGCGGAGCCGGAGGAAGACGATCGGGGACTCCTCCTCGGGCTCGAACCCGACCATCAGCACCGCGGGGGCAGCCACCAGCTCGTCGTAGGTCACCGCCCCGGCGCCCGGCGCGGTGCCCGCCACGTGCGCGGTCAGGAACGCCAGTTCCTCCGCGGAGTGCGCCCGGGCGCGGGCGTCGACGTCGTTGGTGCCCAGCACGACCCGGGCGAACTTGGCGTAGGCGTAGGCGTCCTCCACCGTCAACCGGCCGCCGGGCAGCACGCCCACCCCGCCGTCGTCCCGGGCGGCGGCCAGGCCTGCGGCCGCCGCGGCCCACGCCTCCGGCCAGGACGCGGGCTGCAGCACGCCATCCCGGCGCACCAGCGGGGTGGTCAGCCGCTCGTTGGCCGCGGCATACCGGAACGCGAACCGGCCCTTGTCGCAGTTCCACTCCGTGTTGACCTGCGGGTCGTCCCCGGCCAGCCGGCGCATGACGGTGCCCCGGCGGTAGTCGGTGCGCTGGGCGCACCCCGACGCGCAGTGCTCGCACGCGCTGGGCTCGCTGCGCAGGTCGAAGGGGCGGGAGCGGAACCGGTAGGCGGCGCTGGTGAGCGCCCCCACCGGGCAGATCTGCACCGTGTTGCCGGAGAAGTAGGACTCGAAGGGCTCGTCCTCGTAGATCGCGACCTGCTCCAGCGCGCCCCGTTCGAACAGCTCGATGAACGGGTCCCCGGCCACCTGCTGGGAGAACCGAGTGCACCGGGCGCACAGCACGCAGCGCTCCCGGTCCAGCAGCACCTGCGAGCTGATCGGCAGCGGCTTGGGGTAGGTCCGCTTGGTGTCGACGAAGCGGCTCTCGGCCCGGCCGCTGCTCATCGCCTGGTTCTGCAGCGGGCACTCCCCACCCTTGTCGCAGACCGGGCAGTCCAGCGGGTGGTTGATCAGCAGCAATTCCATGTTGCCCGCCTGGGCCTTCGCGGCGACCTCGCTGGTGAGCTGGGTCCGCACCGCCATGTCGGGGGTGACCGGCACGGTGCAGGAGGCCACCGGCTTGCGCTGGCCCTCGACCTCGACCAGGCACTGCCGGCAGGCACCGACCGGCTCCAGCAACGGGTGGTCGCAGAACCGCGGGATCTGGATGCCGACCTGCTCGGCGGCCCGGATGATCAGCGTGCCCTTCGGGACGGCCACGGCGAAGCCGTCGATCGTGCAGTGCACCGCGTCCTCGGGGGTGTGCGGTCCGGGGACCGCCGGCACCTGGGCGCGGGCCGGCTCAGGGGTGCTCATCAGGCGGCTCCGACCGTGGCGGGCTGGCGGGTGGTGGCTGCGCCCACCGGGGTGATCGACAGGCTGCGGCCCACCCGGGCCAGCTCGTCGGCGGGCAGCAGCGCCTCGTAGTCGGCCCGGAAGTACGTCAGCGAGGAGGCGATGCAGCTGGTGGCGCCGTCACCGAGGGCACAGAAGGAGCGGCCCAGGATGTTGTCGCAGGTGTCGGTGAGCAGATCCAGGTCGGTGGCCCGGCCGTGGCCGGCCACCAGCCGTTCCAGGATCTGGACCAGCCAGTAGGTGCCTTCGCGGCACGGGGTGCACTTGCCGCAGCTCTCGTGCGCGTAGAACTCGGTGAACCGCAGGGTGGCCTCGACGATCGAGTCGGTCTCGTCGAACACCATCAGCGCGGTGGTGCCCAGCATGGAGCCGGCCGCCGCGACCGAGTCGAAGTCCAGCGGGACGTCGAGGTGTTCCGCGGTGAAGTAGGGGGTGGAGGAGCCCCCCGGCGTCCAGAACTTCAGCTCGTGGCCGGGCCGCACACCGCCGGCCATCTCCAGCAGCTCGCGCATCGTGGTACCCATCGGCGCCTCGTACTGCCCGGGGTGCACCACCCGGCCGGACAGCGAGTAGATCTTCGGGCCGGGCGACTTCTCCGGCCCGAACGCCTTGAACCAGTCCGCCCCGCCGCGCACCACGAACGGCACGCTGGCCAGCGTCTCCACGTTGTTCACCACGGTGGGCGCCCCGTACAGGCCGGCGACCGCGGGGAACGGCGGCTTGAGCCGTGGCTGGCCGCGCATGCCCTCCAGCGAGTCCAGCAGCGCGGTCTCCTCACCGCAGATGTAGGCGCCCGCCCCGGCGTGCACCACCACCTCCAGGTCGAATCCGGAACCGTGCACGTCGCTGCCCAGGTGGCCGGCGGCGTAGGCCTCGGCGACGGCGGCCACCATCCGGCGGTGCGCGTGCACGGCCTCCCCGCGGACGTAGATCACCGCGTAGTGGCAGCGGATCGCGTAGGCCGCGATCGCCACCCCCTCCACCAGCGAGTGCGGGTCGGCCATCATCAGCGGCACGTCCTTGCAGGTACCCGGCTCGCCCTCGTCGGCGTTAACCACCAGGTACTTGGGCTTGGCGGCCGGCCCGGTGGGCGTCTCGCCGGGCTTGGGCTGCGGGATGAACGACCACTTCATCCCGGTGGGGAAGCCCGCCCCGCCCCGACCCCGCAGGCCGGAGTCCTTGACCAGGGTGACCAGCTCGTCGGGGCTCATGTCCAGGGCCTGCCGCCAGGCGACGTAGCCCTGGGTGCGCTCGTAGGTCTCCAGCGTCCAGGAGCGGTCCTCGGCGTAGCGCATGGTGAGGACGGGGGTGAGCGGCATGGTCAGACCTCTCGCTCGACGGAGGTGCCGGCACCGGACTGGCCGGGCCGGGGGGTGGACTCGGTGCCTGCGTCGCGGTCGGCCGCGGCCCGGCCTGCCGGTTCGGGGGCATCGGGGTGGTCCTGCGCGGCGCCGGCTCGCTCCGCCGGGGTGTCGGCGGCCGCCACCCGGGCGTCGGCCGCCTCGTCCTCGGGGCTGCGGGCGGTGTCCCCGTCCGGGTCCACGGTCTCGTGCGGCTCCCCGGTGTCGGACCCCGCCCCCGCGGTGGACCCGGCGTCCGGCATCGCCGGCGCCGCCTCACCCCGCTCGGCCGCCAGGCGGACGCCGCGCAGCGTGGGCACCCCGGCCGAGGGCCCGTCGACGGCGGCCTGCGCGGCCGCGGCGTCGGCATGCTGGGAGAGCCCGGCCAGCTGCCGGGAGATGCCCCGGAAGTCGGTCAGCGGGGCACCGCGGGTGGGAGCCGGCTTCTCCCCGCGGCGCAGCGCGGCCACCAGTTCCAGCGCGGAGGCGACGTCCTGCTGGTCGTAGAACTCGTAGTCCACGGTGACCACCGGCGCGTAGTCGCAGGCGGCCAGGCACTCGGCGTGCTCCAGGGTGATCGACCCGTCCGCGGCGGTCTGGTCGTGGCCCACTCCCAGCTGGGCGGAGACCTCGTCGTAGATCCGCTGGCCGCCGAGCACCGCGCACAGCGTGTTGGTGCACACGCTGACCAGGTGCCGGCCGGTCGGGTGCCGCTTGTACATCGTGTAGAACGTCGCGACCGCACCGACCTCGGCCTTGGTCAGGCCCAGCTCGGACGCGCACAGCGCCACGCCCTCGGGGGACACGTAGCCCTGCACCGACTGGACCAGGTGCAGCATCGGCAGCAGGGCCGAGCGGGGCACCGGGTAGCGGGCCATGATCTCGCGGCACTCGAGCCGGGTCTGCTCGGTCAACGGTTCCAGGGCGGCCAGGGTCTCCGGCCTCGCGTCGACCGGGCTGGAGTCCAGCCCGGTGACCGCCGTCCCCTCCGCCGAACCGGGTAGCGCACTCATCGATCCACTCCCCCCATGACCGGGTCGATGGAGGCGATCGCGGCGATCACGTCGGCGATCATGCCGCCCTCGCTCATCGCCGCGGTCGCCTGCAGGTTGGTGAAGCTGGGGTCCCGGACGTGCACCCGGAACGGGCGGGTCCCGCCGTCGCTGACCACGTGGAAGCCCAGCTCGCCGCGCGGGGACTCGATCGCGGAGTAGACCTGCCCGGCCGGCACCCGGAACCCCTCGGTGACCAGCTTGAAGTGGTGGATCAGGGCCTCCATCGACTGGCCCATGATGTGCTTGACGTGCTCCAGGGAGTTACCCATCCCGTCGGCGCCCAGGGACAGCTGCGCGGGCCAGGCGATCTTCTTGTCCTCCACCATCACCGGGCCCGGGCGGAGCCGGTCCAGTGCCTGCTCGACGATCTTCATCGACTCGTTGACCTCGGCCATCCGGACCAGGTAGCGGCCCCAGGCGTCGGAGGTGTCGGCGGTGGGTACCTCGAAGTCGTAGGTCTCGTACCCGCAGTAGGGCTCCACCTTGCGCAGGTCCCAGGGCAGCCCGGCCGAGCGCAGGATCGGGCCGGTCACGCCCAGGGCCAGGCAGCCGGTGACGTCCAGGTAGCCGACGTCGCGCAGCCGGCGCTGCCAGATCGGCTGGCCGGTGAGCAGCCGGTGGAACCCGGCGACCCGCTCGGGCATCACGGTGAGGAACTCGCGGATCTTGGCCTCGACGCCCTCCGGGAGGTCCTGGGCCAGCCCGCCGGGGCGGACGTAGGCGTGGTTCATCCGCAGCCCGGTGATCTCCTCCAGCAGGTCCAGCACCAGCTCGCGCTCGCGGAACCCGTTGGTCATCCCGGTGAGCGCGCCCATCTCCATGCCGAAGGTGGCCAGCCCGACCAGGTGCGAGGCGATCCGGTTGAGCTCCATCACCAGCACCCGGATGGTGGTCGCCCGCTCCGGCACCTGGATGCCCAGCAGCTTCTCCACCGCCAGGCAGTAGGCGGTCTCGTTGAACAGCGGCGCCAGGTAGTCCATCCGGGTCACGAACGTGGTGCCCTGGGTCCAGGTCCGGTACTCGGTGTTCTTCTCGATGCCGGTGTGCAGGTAGCCGATCACCACCCGGGCCTTGGTGACCGTCTCGCCCTCGAGGTCCAGGACCAGCCGGAGCACCCCGTGCGTGGAGGGGTGCTGGGGGCCCATGTTGACCACCAGCCGCTCCTCGGTGAGCGGGTCGGACCCGAAGGTCAGGTCCCAGTCGCCACCGGTGACGGTGTAGACCCGGCCCTCGGTGGTCTCCCGCGAACCGGCGTAGGGATCCCTGCTGGTGTCGGTGCTGCTCATCGGTAGCTCCGTCGCTCGTCCGGGGGCGGGATCGTCGCGCCGTGGTACTCCACCGGGACGCCGCCGAGCGGGTAGTCCTTGCGCTGCGGGAACCCGTCCCAGTCATCGGGCATCAGGATCCGGGTGAGCGCGGGGTGGCCGTCGAAGACCAGCCCGAACATGTCGAAGGCCTCCCGCTCGTGCCAGTCCGCGGTGGGGTAGATCCGGGTCACCGAGGGCACGTGCGGGTCCTCAGCGGTGACCGCCACCTCCAGCCGGATCCGGCGCCGGTAGGTCATCGACGTCAGGTGGTAGACGGCGTGCAGCCGCGGCCGGGTGGGGTCGGCGGCCGGGCCGCCGCTGTCGAAGTAGTCCACGCCGGACACCGACGAGCACAGCTCGAAGCGCAACGCCTCGTCGTCGCGCAGGGCCTGCACCAGGACCAGCAGGTACTCCCGGGCCACGAAGTAGGTGATCTCCCCGCGGTCCACCAGTACCCGGGAGACGGCGGCGTCGTAGGTGGCCTGCCCGACCGCGTCGATCAGTGCATCGGTGACCTCGTCGAACCATCCGCCGTAGGGCCGGTCGGTGGTGTGCAGCGCGACGGCGCCACCGGGCTCCACCCGCACGAGCCCGCCGAAGCCCGAGGTGTCCCCGGACCCGGTGACACCGAACGCACCGGTCCGGAACGCCCCGCCCTGGTCCTCGCCGTCGGTCACGGGCGCTCCCCCGGGAGCAGCACGGCATTGCCGCTGCGCTGCTCGATGGCGAACTGGCCGGTCCGGCCCGCCGCGGCGGCGTCCTCGTAGGCGCGGCGCGCAGCCTTGTCCACCCGCACCGTCGACGGCATCTCGATGTGCAGGTCGGGGGCGGTGCCGTCGGCCCGGGCGGCGGCCAGCGCAGCGGCCCGCCGGGGCCCCAGCGGCTCGTGGGAGATCTTGTGGTGCAGCTTGAGGATGGCGTCCATGAGCATCTCCGGCCGCGGCGGGCAGCCGGGCAGGTACATGTCGACCGGCACGATGTGGTCCACGCCCTGCACGATCGCGTAGTTGTTGAACATGCCGCCGGAGCTGGCGCACACGCCCATCGCCAGCACCCAGCGCGGCTCGGGCATCTGGTCGTAGATCTGCCGGAGGACCGGGGCCATCTTCTGGCTCACCCGGCCCGCGACGATCATCAGGTCGGCCTGGCGCGGGGAGGCCCGGAACACCTCCATGCCGAACCGGGCCAGGTCGTAGCGGCCGGCACCCGAGGCCATCATCTCGATCGCGCAGCAGGCCAGCCCGAACGTGGCCGGCCACAGCGAGGACTTGCGGGTCCAGTTGACCAGCTTCTCCACGCTGGTCAGCAGGATCCCGCTCGGCAGCTTCTCCTCCAGGCCCATCAGTGCGCTCCTGTCAGTCCCACTCGAGCCCACCGCGGCGCCACACGTAGGCGTAGGCGATGAACACGGTGGCGATGAACACGACCATCTCGATCAGGCCGAAGACACCCAGGGAGTCGTTGGCGACCGCCCACGGGTAGAGGAAGACGATCTCGATGTCGAAGACGATGAACAGCATCGCGACCAGGTAGTACTTGATCGGGAAGCGACCGCCGGTGAGCGGCTGATCCACCGGCTCGATGCCGCACTCGTAGGCCTCGAGCTTGGCCTCGTTGTAGCGCCGCGGGCCGATGAACGGGGCCGCGGTGACCGAGAACAGCGCGAACGCCGCGGCCAGCCCGAACAGCCCCACCAGGGGGACGTAGGTGGACAGCATCAGGCGCGCTCCCGGTCCCCTCGACGGTCGCTGAGCTTGTGAAGATTTTCACAAGTGATCACGGTTCGACCTTATGCCGCGGCTCACACCGAAGGGAAGCCACCCCCCGTCGGCGTGGCGGAAGTGAGGGCACCCTCAGCGCAGCGGCGGCGCCATCCGGGCGTGGTCGGTGCGCAGGCCGGCGGGGGAATGCGTCGTCGGCACGCCGTGTGGGCACGGCCAGACGGCGCGGTCAGGCGGCGCGGACCGCCGTGGTCAGCACGTGGATGGTCCGGTCGACGGCATCGCCGTCCCTGCCGTCGTGCAGGTTGCCCATCAGCCGCAGCGCGATCCGCACCAGCGCCGGTCGCTTCAGCCCGTGCGCCAGGGCGAATCGGGCCAGGTCGGGTCGGGCCAGCAGGGCCAGGAAGCCCGCACCCAGCCGGTGGTGCCCGCCGTACTCGGCCGCCAGCCGCTGCGGGTACCGCCGCAGCACCGCCTCCCGGGCCGGTCCCACGGGCGCGGCCAGCGCCTCGACGGCGATCTCGGCGGCGGTCCGGGCGGTCTCCATCGCGTAGCTGATGCCCTCGCCGTTGAACGGGTTGACCGACCCGGCCGAGTCCCCGACCAGCATCAGCCCGCGGGTGTAGGCCGGCCGCCGGGACAGCGAGGTGGGCAGCCCGGCGCCACGCAGCGGGGTGGCCGCCGACAGGTCGAGGCCCCACTCCTCTCCCAGCGTGGCCAGCCAGCGCCGGTAGACCGTCCGGGCGTCGTCGGATCCGGCGTAGCGGGTGTCCAGCAGGCCGAACCCCAGGTTCGCCGTCCCGTCACCCATCCCGAACAGCCAGCCGTACCCGGGCATCGACTCGGCGTCCGGGCCACGCTCGGTGAGGTCGAAGGAGATGTCCAGGTAGGGGTTGCTGCTGCGCGGGGTGCGCACGTACTGCCGGACGGCGACCCCCAGTGGCACGTCGGTGCGCCGGTTCAACCCCAGGGACTTGGCCAGCCGCCCGGACAGCCCCTCGGCCGAGACCACCAGCGGCGCCCGCCAGGTGACCGGCTCCTTGTCCGGTCCGACCTGGGCGTGCACCCCGGCCACCCGGCCGGCGTCGTCGAGCAGTGGCTCGGTGACGGTGACCCCGTGGTGCACCCGGGCGCCGGCGGACTCCGCGTGCCGGGCCAGGGCGTCGTCCAGGTCTGCCCGGGTGCGGATCAGCCCGTAGGCGGGCCACCGGTGCAGCTGGGGCCAGTCGACCTCCACCACGCGGCCACCGCCGAACACCCGCAGCCCGCGATGCCTGGTCCAGCCGGAGGTGGCTGCGGTGTCGATGCCCATCGCCTGCAGGGAGGCCACCCCGCGCGGGGTCAGCCCGTCCCCGCAGACCTTCTCCCGCGGGAAGTGCGCCTTCTCCAGCACCGCCACGTCCAGCCCGGCCGACGCCAGCCACCAGGCCGCCGTCGCCCCCGCGGGCCCGGCGCCCACCACCAGCACGTCGGCGTCCCGCGCCCCCATGCCCACCCCTCCCCCTGCGACGATCACGGACTCCCGGTCACCGGGGCCCGGCGTGTTGCTCACCCAGGCCCGTGATCATCGCCGGGGGCGGGTGCCGCGGTGCAGGGCCACGATGCCGCCGGTCAGGTTCCGCCAGGCGACGTCGGTCCAGCCGGCGTCCTGCAGCTTGGCCGCCATCACCGGCTGCGGGGGCCAGGCCCGGATCGACTCGGCGAGGTAGACGTAGGCCTCGGGGTTGCTGCTCACCGCGCGGGCGATCCGGGGCAGCGCCTTCATCAGGTACTCGGTGTAGACGGTGCGGAACGGCGACCAGACCGGGCTGGAGAACTCGCAGACCACCAGCGTGCCACCGGGCCGGGTGACCCGGCGGAACTCGCGCAGTGCCGCGTCGGGGTCGGCCACGTTGCGCAGCCCGAAGGAGATGACGACGCCGTCCACGCTCTCGTCGGCCAGCGGCAGCGCCATGGCGTCCCCGGCCAGGAAAGGCACCGGCCGCCCCGACCCGGCGCGCAGCATGCCCTGGGAGAAGTCGCACGCGATCGCGGTGACCCCGCCGGCGGCGAGCTCGACGGTGGACACCCCGGTGCCGGCCGCCACGTCCAGCACGGTCGCACCGGCCCGGGCGCCCAGCGCCTGCCGGGTGGCCCGCCGCCACCCGGTGTCCAGCCCGCCCGAGAGCACGGTGTTCGTCAGGTCGTACTTCCCGGCGACCCGGTCGAACATGGCGGCCACCTCGGCCGGCCGCTTGTCCAGGTCGGCCCGGTACCCCGGGGTGTGTGTCTGGTCTCCCGCGGTGGTCACGCCCGACGACGATACGGCGGTGCTCCTACCCTGGGCGGGGTGAGCACGGTGGCCCTGGGCACGCCCCCAGCGACGGATGCCGTGTGCACGACCCCGCTGGGCGCCCGCCGCACCCCGCTGCTGAACCTGCTGCCTGTCGAGGGCGCGGTCTCCTGGGTGCGCCAGGGGGACGGCCTGGTGGGGTGGGGCGAGGCCGACCGGCTGGAGGTCAGCGGGCCCGGGGCGCTGGCCGAGGCCGGGGCCTGGTGGGCCGAGCGGTGCGCCCGCACCCCGGTCACCGACCCGTTGGGGGTGCCCGGCTCCGGCCCGGTGGTGTTCGCCTCGATCGCCTTCGACCCGGCGGTCGGCACCTCGGTGTTCGTCGTCCCCGAGGTGGTGGTGGGCCGGCGGGACGGCCGGACCTGGGTGACCACGACCGGGGACGCCGCCGACCGTCCGGTGCTGGAGACCTCCGGGGAGGAGGCCGACACCTCGATCGGCCAGCTGGCCTACGCCGACGGTGCGCTGGACCCGGTCACCTGGTGCGGTGCGGTGGCCCGGGCAGTGGCCCGGATCGACGCCGGCGAGCTGGACAAGGTGGTGCTGGCCCGGGACCTGCTGGTCACCGCGGACCACCGGCTGGACCCCCGCCGGCTGCTGCTCCGGCTGGCCGCCCGCTTCCCGGACTGCTGGACGTTCGCCGTCGACGGGCTGCTGGGCGCCACCCCGGAGCTGCTGCTGCGCCGTACCGGCCGGGAGCTGTCCTCCCGGGTGCTGGCCGGCACCGCGGCCCGCGGTGCCGACGAGGAGGACGAGCGGCTGGCCGAGGCCCTCGTGCACTCCGGCAAGGACCTGGCCGAGCACGAGTACGCGGTGGCCTCGCTGGTCGGTGCGCTGCGCCCGTTCTGCGACACCCTCGACGTACCGCCGGTGCCCGAGCTGCTGACCCTGCCCAACGTCCGGCACCTGGCCACCGACATCACGGGCACCCAGTGCCGCACCGGGCCGGGCTCGGACGCGGGACTGCTGGACCTCGTCGACGCGGTGCACCCCACCGCCGCCGTGTGCGGCACCCCCACCCCGGTGGCCGCGCAGCTGATCCGCGAGCTGGAGGGCATGGACCGGGGCCGCTACGCGGGACCGGTGGGCTGGCTGGACTCCCGCGGGGACGGCGAGTTCGGCCTGGCCCTACGGTGCGCCCAGCTGACCGGGGCCGACGGCGGCGCCCAGGCCCGGCTGTTCGCCGGCTGCGGCATCGTGGCCGGCTCGGACCCGGCCGCCGAGCTGGTGGAGACGCGGAACAAGCTGGCCGCGTTCCAGGCCGCACTGGAGGACTGAGCGCCGCACTGATCAGTGCCGTACTGCTCAGGCGAGTGCGTCCCGGGCCACGTCCCGCAGTCGGTCGGCCAGCTCGGCCTCGGCCCGCTGGTCGGTGCGCACCACCAGCACCCGCGGCCCACCCGCGGCAAGCGCCGGGCCCAGCCCCGCCGGCTCGGTGACCTCGTCGGCGACCCAGCCCAGGGAGCGGGCGACGGCGACCAGGTCACGGCCGTGCGGGGTGCCGAACACCCGCCGGTAGCCCGCCGCGTGCTCGGGCCGGCCCGGCTCCAGCTGGGCGAAGATGCCACCGCCGTCGTTGTCGCCCACCACGACCGTCAGGTCCGGCACCGGCTCGCCCTCACCGGTGAGCAGCCCGGTGAGGTCGTGCAGGAACGTCAGGTCACCCATCAGCGCGAACGCCGGGCCTCCGCCGGCGCGCTGGTGGGCCAGGGCCGCACCGATCGCGGTGGACAGCGTGCCGTCGATGCCCGCCACCCCCCGGTTGGCCAGCACGGTCAGCCCGGCCCGGGGCCGGGCCACCCGGTCGACGTCCCGGATCGGGGTGGAGGACCCCACCACCAGCAGCGCCCCGTCCGGCAGCTGGGCCACCAGGTCGCGGGCCAGCCGGGCGGCGGTCAGCTGCGGCACCGCGTCCAGCGCCGCGTCCAGCGCCGCGCCGACCCGGGAGGACGCCGCCGCCCAGGCGGCGGACCACCCGGGATCACCTGCAGGGAGGTCGGCAGGCGAGTCGTCCGTCCCGCGCACCACTGCGGTGCCCCGCCCCGGGTCGGGCCAGCCCGGCCTCGCGGTGACCGTCTCGACGACGACGTCGGGGTGGGCCAGCAGCGCCGTCACCGGCCGGGTCAGGGTGGGCCGGCCGACGACGACCACCCGGTCCGGCCGGTGCGCGGCCGCCCACGCGCCGGACCCCAGCAGCAGTGCCCCGGCGCGCACCGGGCCGGCGTGCACCGGGCCGGCGTGCTCGGCCGGGGCGGCCGGCCAGGCCCCACTGCTGGGTTCGGCCAGCAGCGGCCAACCCTGCCGCGCGGCCAGCTCCGCGGCCCACCTGCCCAGCGCAGGCAGGCCGTCCCCCGCGACGACCAGGGTGCGGCCGTGGTCCGGGTCGGCGGAGGGCAGCAACGCTCCGGCCGGCGGGCTCACCGGTCCCCGGGTCCACGGCGCCCCGTCCGGCCGGCCGGCCAGCGCACCGGTCAGCTCGCCGTCCGGCCCGTCAGGCAGCAGCGGCTCGCGCAGCGCGAGGTTCAGGTGCACCGGCCCCGGGTCGCCGGACAGGGCCCCGCGGGCCACCAGCAGTGCTCGAGCCACCAGCGAGCGCCAGTACCGGTTCTGCTGGGCCTCCCGGCCGGTCTCGGGCACCCCGAGATCGGCGGCCAGGCGGACCGCGCCGCCGTACAGACCCACCTGGTCGATGGTCTGGTTGGCCCCGGTGCCGCGCAGCTCCGGGGGCCGGTCGGCGGTCAGCGCCAGCAGGCCGATCCCGCTGTGCGAGGCCTCCAGCACCGCGGCGTGCAGGTGCGCGGTCGCCGTCCCCGAGGTGGTGAGCACCGGCACCGGCACCCCCGACGCCTTCGCCAGACCCAGGGCCAGGAAGGCGGCGGTGCGCTCGTCGATCCGCACGTGCAGCCGCAGCCGGCCGGCCAGCTCGGCCTGGTGCAGCGCCACCGCCACCGGGGCCGACCGGGACCCCGGGCAGACGACGGCGTCGGTCACCCCGCCCCGGACCAGCTCGTCGACCAGCACCCGGGCGAAGGCGGTGGACGGGTTCGGCCCGGTCATGCCGACATCCGGGAAAGCCGGTCCCGCCAGCGACGGTCGGTGCCGGCATCGGCGGCCACCGCGTCCAACCGGTCGGGCACGACGGCGCGCACCGGCAGTTCGCCGTCCACCGGCAGCAGCGGCGACGAGGTCACGTCGGCGGTGAAGAGCGCGACCGTGGCCAGCCCGCAGGCGAACGGCAGCTCGGGCAGCGCCGCGGCCAGCGCCACACCCGCGGCGATGCCCACCGAGGACTCCAGCGCGGAGGACACCACGCAGGGCAGGTCGTGCGCCTGCGCCACCGCCAGCGCCGCGCGGACCCCGCCCAGGGGCTGCACCTTGAGCACCACCACGTCGCAGGCCTCGCGCAGGTCCACCCCCAGCGGATCGGCCGACCGGCGCAGCACCTCGTCGGCGGCGACCCGCACGTCGATCCGCCGGCGCAGCGCCACCAGTTCCTCGACGGTCGCGCAGGGCTGCTCGACGTACTCCAGCGACCAGCGGTCCAGCGCGGCGATCCGGGCCACCGCGGTGTCCACCGTCCAGGCCGCGTTGGCGTCCACCCGCAGCCCGCCGGCCGGGCCGAGGGCGTCCCGGACCGCCTCCACGCGGGCCTCGTCCTCGGCCGGGGTCTGGCCCGGCTCGGCCACCTTGACCTTGGCCGTCCGGCAGCCCGAGGCGGTCACCAGGGCGTGCGCCTGCTCGGGTCCCACCGCCGGCACGATGCAGTTCACCGGCACCGAGGTGCGCACCGGCGCCGGCCAGCCCACGGTTGCGGACTCCACCGCGCTGGCCCACCAGCGGCGGCTCTCCGCGTCGTCGTAGTCCCAGAACGGGGAGAACTCGCCCCAGCCGGCCGGGCCGTGCACCAGCACGCCGTCCCGGACGTCGATCCGCCGGAACCGGGTGCGCAGCGGGGTGCTGAAGACCTGCACGTCGGTCAGGCCCTCGATCACGTGATCACAGTAGAAGGGTCCGCCGTAGCCTGACTCCTCGTGGCCCGGCAGTTGTCCCTCGTGCCCGCGCCGCCGGTGGGCCCGGCGGTCCTCGACCATGTCTGGCCGGCGCTGCGGGCGGCGCTGGACGGCGCAGCCCCGCTGGCCGTGCTGCCCGCCGGGGACGGTCCCGCCGCTGCCGCGCGGGCCGCGCTGCGGCCCGACGAACCATTGGAGGACGGCGCGGACCTGGTGGTGGTCAGCTCCGGATCCACCGGCACCGGCCGGGGGGTGCTGCTGTCCGCCGCTGCGCTGCGGGCGTCGGCGACCGCCACCCTGGACCGCCTCGGCGGCCCCGGGGGCTGGCTGCTGGCACTGCCGGTGTCCGCGATCGCCGGGCTGCAGGTGCTCTGCCGGTCCGCGCTGGTCGACCTCGCGCCCGCCGTGCTCGGCTCCCGCGAACCTCTCGCCGACGCGCTGGCCCGCACCCCGGGTGCGCGGCGCTACACCGCCCTGGTGCCCACCCAGCTTCGCCGGTACCTGGCCACCGAACCGGAGGCACTGCGCGGCTTCGACGGCGTGCTGGTCGGCGGGGCGGCCACCGACCCCGCCCTGCTCGAGGCAGCCCGGGCGGCCGGGGTCGCCGTCCGCACCACCTACGGGATGACCGAGACGGCCGGTGGCTGCGTCTACGACGGTGTCCCGCTGACCGGGGTCGGCGTCCGGGTGGACGCCGACGGGGTGCAGCTGTCCGGCCCCACCCTCGCCCTGGGCTACCGCGGTGACCCGGCCGGTACCGCGGCCGCGTTCGGCGGGGGCTGGTTCCGCACCCGGGACGCCGGCACGCTGCACGAGGGCCGGTTGACCGTGCACGGCCGGCTGGACGACGTGCTGGTCACCGGCGGGGTCAACGTGGCCCCGCAGGCAGTCGAGGCCGCGCTGCGGGCGCACCCCGACGTCGCCGATGCGGTGGTGACCGGGCGGCCCGACCCCGAGTGGGGTCAGCGGGTGGTCGCCGGCGTGGTACCCGCACCCGGCGCCCTCCCCACCCTGGACCGGCTGCGCCCCTGGGTGGCCCAGCGGCTGGGCCCGGCGGCGGCGCCCCGCGAGCTGCACCTGCTGGACACGGTGCCCACCCTGCACACCGGCAAGCCCGACCGCCGCGGCGTGGCCCGGGCACTCACCGAGAATGCCCGCACCGAGAACCTCCAGCCACCCCTGGACCGAGGAGCCCGCTGACCATGGCCACCCCCGCGCAGTGGCTGGCCGGCGCCCGCCCGCGCACCCTGCCCGCCGCCCTCGCCCCGGTCCTGGTCGGCAGCGGTGCCGCCGCCGCGCTGGACGGATTCCGGTTGCTCCCGGCGCTGCTGGCCCTGCTCGTCGCCCTGGCCCTGCAGGTCGGGGTGAACTACGCCAACGACCACTCCGACGGCAAGCGCGGTGCCGACGCCGTCCGGGTCGGGCCGATGCGGCTGGTGGGTTCCGGTGCGGCCGGCGCCCAGGCCGTGCTGGTGGCCGCGCTGCTGTCCTTCGCCGTCGCCGGAGTCGCCGGACTGGCCCTGGCGGCGCTGTCCTCGTGGTGGCTGGTGGCGGTGGGTGCGGTGAGCATCGCCGCGGCCTGGACCTACACCGGCGGGCCACTGCCCTACGGCTACCGGGCACTGGGGGAGGTCTTCGTCTTCGTGTTCTTCGGGCTGGTCGCCGTCGTCGGCACGACGTTCGCGCAGACCCAGACGCTGGCCGGGCTGGCCTTCGCGGCCGCCGTCCCGATCGGGCTGCTGTCCACCGCGCTGCTGGTGGTGAACAACCTGCGCGACGTGCACGGGGACGCCGACGTCGGCAAGCGCACCCTGGCGGTGCTGCTCGGCGAGCGGGCCACCCGGTCCTTCTTCACCGGGTTGCTGGTGCTGGCCTTCGTGGTGGTGCTGCTGATCGGGCTCAGCCGGCCGTGGGCCCTGCTGGGGCTGCTGGCCGCCCCGCTGGCCCTGCCCCCGGTCCGCACCGTGCTGGGGGCCGGGCGGGGCCCTGCGCTGATCGTGGCGCTGCAGGGCACCGGCCGGCTGACGCTGGTGACCGGGGTGCTCCTGGGTCTGGGGCTCGCCCTCAGCTGAGCGGGTCCTCGGACCCCTTCAGCCGGGCCCGCAAATCCTCCTTGCCGCTCCGGCGGGTGGCCGACCGGGCGGCCATCGCCTCGGTCAACCGCTCCCGGATCGGCTTGAGCAGCACGAAGGACAGCGGCATGGACAGCAGCAGGCCGAACAGCAGCCCCGGGAAGCTGCCCAGGCCCAGCACCCACAGCAGGGCCACCAGCGCGGCGGCCAGCACGATCCGGCCCAGCGTGTAGAGCGCCAGCAGCGGCCAGACGGCCGGCGGCTGGGCCGGTCCCCCGGTCGGGCTCACGGGACGGTTCTGCTCACTCGGTGCGGCCATGACGGCCCTCCCACTTGGTCGACAGCACGACGGTCGTCCGGGTGCGCGCGACACCCCGGATCCTGTTCAACGCGCTGATGGTGTCTTCCAGTGCCGGGATGTCGGTCACCCGCACCTTGAGCAGGTATCCCTCGGACCCGGCCACCCGCCAGCAGTCCTCGACCGAAGCCAGCCCGGACATGGCCTCCTCCAGACCGACGTCGTCGACCTCGTCGCTCTCGATCACCCCGACCAGCGCGGTCACCCCCAGACCGACCTTGGGCGGGTCGACCAGGGCGGTGTAACCGGTGATCACACCGCCGGCCTCCAGCTTGCCCACCCGCTCGTGCACCGCCGGCGCGGACAGCCCCACCTGCCGGGCGAGTTCGGCGTAGCTGGCCCGGCCGTTGTCCCGCAGCAACGCGATCAGGTGCTGGTCGACGGCGTCGATGGGGTCCTCCAGGGGTTGCGTTCGGTGGGAGCGGCCTGAGGCGGCACTCCAGCCGGGGGCGGGGCGATGACCCGCCCCCGAGTATCGCCGCGGTCGTACGCTGGACCCCGAGCGGGTCGTGCACGCAGACGCAGGTCGGGGAAGAGGGTGGGCCCAGTGGTCTTCTTGGTGATGCTGGTGATCGCGGTGGCCGTGGTCGTGCTGGTGATGCGTGCCGCCGCGGCACAGGGCGGAGGCGGGCCCCGGGGCGGCGGTGGCACCCGCCGGCCGCAGCAGCCGCGCGGGCCGCGGCCCCCGCAGCGGGTCGTGGCACCCGACGACGACCCGGATTTCCTCCGCGAGCTGGACCGCCGGACCCGCCGGGACGACGGTACCCCCAGCACCTGAGCTCCCCCGACCCCCCGAGGGCCCCTCCCGCCCGGGGGGGCCCTCGTCCGTTCCCCCCGTCCCCCGTCCCCGGTGATCACGGACCTGGGTGAAGAACACGCCGGCGTGTCGCTCCCCCAGGTCCGTGATCATCGGGAGGGGGGTGGGGTCAGGCGGCGGTGGTGTCGGAGTTGGTGGGGTGTGTCCGCCGCCGAACAGGCGGCGCCAGGCCGAGCGACGGCGGGTCGTCGCGGGCGCGCCGGCGGCGTCTCCTCGGCGGCGTCCAGCGCGTCGATCACCGAGCCGTCGTCGTCGGGGTCCCGACCGGTGTCCGAGCCGCTGCCCGAGCCGTTGTCCGGGCCGGGGCGGGCGTCGTCCTGCTCGGCCGGGTCGACGGGCCAGCCCAGGCCCTCGCCGCGCCGTGGCTCGTCGGGCCAGCCCACCGCCGTGCTCGGTTGCTCGGCGGCGACCGTCGGGGTACCGGTGCGATGCGTCCCGCCCTCGGTCTGCCGCCGTTGCAGGGCCTGCGCCACCAACGGGTGCACGACCGCGTCGTCCCCAGCGGTGTGCCTACCCACGGTGGGCGCCCTGGAACTCGCTCATGGGTGCAGCGTCGCACGTCCAGCCGTTCCCGGCACCTGAATCGGGCGCCAGGCACCCCCCGACGGGGTGACGCTGAGTGATCGCCACCCAGGGCGTTCGCCGGCCTA
This sequence comes from uncultured Actinomycetota bacterium, assembly GCA_963759905.1. Taxonomy (GTDB): domain Bacteria; phylum Actinomycetota; class Actinomycetes; order Mycobacteriales; family Geodermatophilaceae; genus Klenkia. Next base: position 187,746 of record CAVXBD010000003.1, on the reverse strand, counting down.
CTTCAGGCCACCGTAGGAGTGCAACCCGGTGGAGACCATGTTCACGTAGAGCAGGTTGAAGACCATCACGACCAGCCCCAGCACGTTGACCCAGGCCGAGGGGCGCCCGCGCCACCCCGCCGTCGTCCGGGCGTGCAGGTAGGCGGCGTAGACGACCCAGGCGATGAACGCCCACGTCTCCTTGGGGTCCCAGCCCCAGAACCGGCCCCAGGCGCTCTCCGCCCAGATGGCCCCGGCGATCACGGCGAAGGTCCAGATTGGGAACCCGAACACTGCGGTGCGGTGCGCGGTGCGGTCCAGCGCGGCGGCGGAGGGCAGCCGGTGCACGACCCGGGACAGCGGGCGCTCGCCGGCTGCCACCTTCGCCTCGTACCGGGACCGGACCAGGTACATCACGCTGGCGATGCCGGAGACGAAGAAGATGCCGAAGCCCAGGATCGCGGTGGTCACGTGCACGGCCAGCCAGCTCGACCGCAGCGCGGCGACCAGCGGGCCGGCGGAGGCGTACAGGAACAGCCCGATCCCCACCATGGCCAGCACCACCGGGGCCAGCACGAAGACCCCGATGTGCCGCAGTGCCGGGGTGCGCAGCGCGAGCACCGTGTAGACGACGACGGCGACCAGCACCACCGCGGTGCCGAACTCGTACATGTTGCCCCAGGGCAGCCGACCGGTGGCCAGCCCACGGGTCAGCAGCACTCCGGCGTGCACGACCGCGCCGATCAGGGTGAGCCCCATGGCCACGGCGCCCACCCGGCGCGCCCGGGCCGGTTCGGGCTCGGGCTCGGAGAGCGCGGGCCCGCCCCCGCCGGCACCGACCAGCTCGCGGGCCGGAACCGGGGCCTGCGCCCGCCCGAAGGCGAGCTCGGCGCAGAACGCGACGACCGCCACCGAGTACAGCGCGACGGCGATCGAGAAGAGGCTGTCCGACAGCGCGGCCAGCGAGGTGTCTGTCACGAGCTGGGGTTCTCCTCGGTAGAACGGGGACGCGCGCGCCGGCGCAGGGCCGCCGCGACGTCGTCGGTGAGCGCGGTGAAGCGTGGTGCGGTGTCGGCGCTGCCCCGGGTCAGGGCCCCGACGGAAAGGACGGTACCCGCGCCGTCAGGAGCGGGCCCGACCCGCGCAAAGACCCGTTCCCGGCGGAGTAGCAGCATGCCCAGCAGCCCGACGAGGACGGCGACGGCGGCGCCCAGCACGTACACCTGGCCCGGGTCGTGGGACAGCTGCATGGCGGCGAACTCCTTGAGCCCGGAGAAGGTGATCACCGTGCCGTCGTCCAGCGTCGTGGACTCCCCCACCGCCAGGTTGGCCTTGCCGACCCGGGTCAGGCTGCCCCGGTCGATCTGGCTCTGGTCCACCGCGTAGACCGACTGCGGCAGGCCGGAGTCCAGGCCCAGGTAACCGCGGTAGACGAACAGGGCGACCTGCGGGTCCAGCGGCCGGGGGTCGATCGAGGTGAGGATGCCGCCCTGGGTGGAACCGGTGGGTGCGAAGAAGCCCTCCAGGGCCAGCTGGGAGTCCGAGCCGGGCACGTCGGGCAGCTTCAGCGCCCCCTGGCTGGCCATGGTCGCGGTGTCCGAGGGCAGGAACGGGGCGCTGATGTCGGTGAAGGTCTGCCCGCCCGGGAAGGTCACGGTGAAGACCGGCGAGAACCCGTGCCCGGTCACGTAGACCCGGTCGCCGTCGACCCGCAGCGGGCTGTTGACCCCGATCGTGGTGTCCCGGGTGGTGCCGCCGGCCAGCCCGTAGTCGATGTCGGCGGTGAACGAGGCGGCGGTCAGGTTCTCCTCGTACTCGGCGTTGAAGTTCTGCAGCCCCACGCACAGCGGGGTCATGTCCCCGGCGTCCACCAGCGGGCCGGCGGAGTAGTTGTCGTACTGCTGGAAGGTGTTGCAGAACCGGTCGCCCTCGGTGACCAGGATGCTGCCCTCGTACCCCCAGAGCTTGCCGCCGGCAAGACCCAGCAGCAGCGCCAGCAGTGCCAGGTGGAACACCACGTTGCCGGTCTCCTTGAGGAAACCCTTCTCCGCGGACAGTTCGAGGCCGTGACGGCCTTGCCGGCGGACCACCCGGAACCGCCGCACCCGGAGCTCCTCCTCGACCACGTCGAGGGTCGCGGACCCGTCCAGCGGGCTGTCCACCGTGGTGGCGTCGGGCAGCCGGTGCAGGTACCGCGGGGCCGGCGGGGGCTGGGCCACCACCGCACGGCCGTGCTCGACGGCCCGGGGCACCACGCAGCCGATCAGCGAGATGAACAGCAGCAGGTAGATGGCGGCGAACCAGGGCGAGCTGAAGACGTCGAACAGGTAGAGCCGGTCCAGGATCGGCGCCAGCGTGGGGTGATCGGTGAAGTACCCGGTGACCCGGTTCTGGGACAGCGCCCGCTGCGGCAGCAGCGAGCCCGGGATGGCAGCGACGGCGAGCAGGAACAGCAGCACCAGGGCGGTGCGCATCGCGGTGAGCTGGCGCCACCAGCGCAGCAGCGTCGTCCGCACCCGGGCCGCCGCGGACGGACCCGGCGGGGGCGCGGGCGCCGGCGCGGGCGGCCGCTGGACGGTCGTGGTCACCGGACCTCCTCGGTGCGGCTCGTCCGGGCGGCGAGCGGGTGGGGGGTGGGCGGGTGGGGGCGGGCGGATCGGGCGGGCCGGGGCAATGAGGGGTGGGCGGGGTGCTGATCACAGGAAGGTCTCCCCCAGCCCGGTGGCCGCGATCCAGGACCGGAACCAGATCATCAGGTCGGTCCACACGCCGGTGACCAGCAGCAGTCCCACCAGGATCAGCACGCCACCGCCGAACCGGGTGACGGCGGCGGCGTGCCGGCGCAGGAACGACGTGGCGCCGACGGCCCAGCGGGCGCCGAGGGCCACCAGCACGAAGGGCACGCCCAGGCCCAGGCAGTAGGCCACGCCCAGCAGCGCCCCCCGCCCGGCGGTGGCCTCGGCGAAGGCCAGCGTGTTGACCGCCGACAGGGTGGGCCCCAGGCACGGGGTCCAGCCCAGCCCGAACACGACGCCGAGCAGTGGCGCCCCGGCCAGGCCGGTCACCGGGCGGATGGACAGCTTCCTGGTGCGCTGCAGGAACGGCAGCCAGCCCAGGAAGCCCAGGCCGACCAGCACGGTGACCCCGCCCATCACCCGGGTGATCAGGTCCTGGTGCACCAGCAGCAGCCGGCCCAGTCCGCCGAACGCGGCCCCGAAGGCCACGAACACCGCGGTGAACCCCAGCACGAAGAGCACCGCGCCGGTCACCATCCGTCCCCGCGGGGACCGCTCGTCGGTCTCCTGCCGGACCGCGGTGCCCACCGCCCCCGCGGCCAGGGGCCCGCCCGGGCCGGCTGCTGCGGGGACCGGCCGGGTGCCGGTGCCGACCAGGCCGGTGACGTAGGACAGGTAGCCGGGCACCAGCGGCAGCACGCAGGGGGAGGCGAAGCTGATCAGCCCCACCAGCGCGGAGACCGCGGCCGCCACCAGCAGCGGGCCGTCGGTCACCAACCCGGCGAAGGCCTCGCCCATCAGCCCTCCTCGGCCAGGACCCGGGTCAGCACCGATCGCAGGTCCGCCTGGCTGACCGCCGCGGTGTAGACCGCAGCCACCCGGTAGTCGCGGTCCAGCACGATGGTGGACGGGATGGCGGTGGCCGGGTAGTCCCGGAAGGCCAGTGCCACCTCACCGGCCGGGTCGTAGAGCGAGGGGTAGGTGATCCCCTTGGCGTCCACGAACGCCTGCGCCAGCTGCGCGCTGTCCTTGACGTTCAGGCCCAGGAACTGCACGCCCGAACCTTCCACGTCGGTCCAGACCTGCTGGAACTCCGGTGCCTCCACCCGGCAGGGCGGGCACCAGGACCCCCAGAAGTTGAGCACCGCGACACTGCCGGCCAGCTCGCCGGAATTCCAGGACGCCCCGTCCAGCAAGGTGCCGCGGAAGTCCGGGGCGGTGGCCCGCTCGGCGGCGGGGATGACCTGGCCGGCCGGGGTCGAGGCCACGTAGCGGTACTGGCCGCCGTTGTTCACCTCCACCGCACCCGCCCCCGTGGAGCACCCGGCCAGTGCCCACAGCAGGGCCAGCACGGCCAGGGCGGTTGCCGGGAGACCTGCCCTGCGGGGGCTCATGCGCCACCCACCGTGCCCCGGCCCGCCGGTCCGGCGGGCTCGGCGTAGTCGACCCTGACCAGCCGGTCGCCCTGGAAGCTCAGCGAGGTGACGCTGGCCAGCCCGCACTGCCGCCGCCGCGGGTCGTGCAGGTAGCGCCGGCCCTCGGCGTGCAGCCGCAGCGTCCAGATCGGCAGCTGGTGGCTGACGCAGACCGCGGCACCGCCCCGGGCGGCGTCCCGCGCGGTGTGCACCGCACCGAGCATCCGGGCGGCGATCTCCTCGTAGGGCTCGCCCCAGGAGGGCTTCCACGGGTTGCGCAGCCGCCACCAGTTCGCCGGGTGCTTCAACGCCCCGTCGCCGACGCCGAAGGTCTGCCCCTCGAAGCTGTTGCCGGCCTCGATGAGGCGGTCGTCGGTGGCCGTCGGCAGGTCCAGCACGGCACCGATCGGGGCGGCGGTCTGCTGCGCACGTTCCAGCGGGCTGGCCACCAGGTGGGTGATCGGGGTGCGGTGCCCGAACCACTCGGCCGCGGCCCGGGCCATGCCGTGCCCGGCCTCGGAGAGACGGAAGCCGGGCAACCGGCCGTAGAGGACCCCGGTGGGGTTGAACACCTCCCCGTGCCGGAGCAGGTGCACCACGGTCGTCTCGCTCACGGCTGCAGGACCTCGGCATCGTGCGAGATGTCCGGCGCCGTCCCCGGGGTGGCCGCGGCCGCGGCCCGGGCGGCGGCCGGCAGCGCGGCCAGCACGTGGTCGACCGCCTCGTCGTCCATCGCCGCGTTGACGAACCACGACTCGAACGCCGACGGCGGCAGGTACACGCCCTGGGAGAGCATGGCGTGGAAGAACGCGGTGTGCTGCGCGGTCTCCTGGGTCCGGGCGTCGTCGTAGTCGCGGACCAACCGCCCGTCGGGCACGAAGAACACCGAGAACATCGAGCCTGCCTGCTGCGCCCGGTGCGGGACCCCGGCGGCGAACAGGGCGGCCGAGGTGGCCCCGCGCAGGATGGCGGCGACCTCGTCGCAGCGGCCGTAGACCTCGGGCGTGCAGTGCCGCAAGGTGGTCAGCCCGGCGGCGACGGCCACCGGGTTCCCGGCCAGCGTGCCCGCCTGGTAGACCGGGCCCAGCGGAGCCAGCTGCTCCATGAGGTGGGCCTTGCCGCCGAACGCCGCGGCGGGCAGGCCCCCGCCCATCACCTTGCCGAAGGTGAACAGGTCGGCGTCGACGGGGTCCAGGCCTTGCCAGCCCGAGCGGGTGACCCGGAAACCGGTCATGACCTCGTCGAGGACCAGCAGCGCCCCGTGCGCCGCGGTGATCCGGCGGAGGTGCGCGTTGAACCCGTCCAGCGGAGGCACCACGCCCATGTTCCCGGCGGCGGCCTCGGTGATCACGCAGGCGATCTCGCTGCCCCGCTCGGCGAAGACGGCCTCCACCGCGGCCACGTCGTTGTAGGGCAGCACCACGGTGTCCGCGGCGGCCCCGGTGGTGACACCGGGGGTGTCGGGCAGGCCCAGGGTGGCCACGCCGCTGCCGGCCGCGGCCAGCAGCGCGTCCACGTGCCCGTGGTAGCAGCCGGCGAACTTGACGACGACGGGGCGGCCGGTGGCCCCGCGGGCCAACCGGATCGCCGAGAGCACGGCCTCGGTACCGGAGTTGACCAGCCGCACCTGGTCGACGGCGTCCACCCGGTCGACGATCTCGGTGGCCAGGTCGACCTCGCCGGCCGTGGGCGTGCCGAAGGAGAAGCCTCGCCCGGCGGCCTGCACGACGGCCTCGACGACCGCCGGGTGGGCGTGCCCCAGGATCATCGGGCCCCAGCTGCTGACCAGGTCGACGTACCGGCGACCGTCCACGTCGGTGATCCAGGGACCGCTGCCCGAGGCCATGAAGCGGGGGGTGCCCCCGACGGCGCGGAAGGCCCGCACCGGCGAGTTGACCCCACCCGGCGTCACCGTCCCGGCCCGGTCGAAGAGCTCCGCGGACTTCGGCGCCTCGTACGCGTACGGGGTGTTCACCCCTCCACTGTCCCAGGCCTGTCCGGGGAGGCGGCAGCCGCGGGGTGGGCTGTGAGCAGGGCCTCCCTCAGCTGTGCGGGAGCCCTGGCGGGCACGAGGACGGTGGCGCCGTCGATCCGCCGCAGGGGCACGCCCACCCGTCCCCGGGCAGCGCCGCGCCGCCACCGAGCACGGGCGCGCCGACGTCCACGCCGGTGCTGCCCGCGCGCAGGGCGTCCAGGTCGACCTCGGCCAGCGGCAGCTGCTCGCGGCCCACGGTGAGCACCGCATCCGGGCCGCAACCGGCCACCGTCACCGTCCAGGTCCGGCCGGCCGCCAGCACCCCGGCCGCCGCGATGCCCAGCACCGCGACCAGCGCGATCACCCACAGCAGCGGCGGGACACCGGCACCGGGCAGCACCCGGTCCAGCACCCCCAGTACGACGAAGACGACGACCAGCGCCCAGAACCGGCGCCAGGACCCGCCCGGCTCGACGTACCGGACCGGCATCAGCGCACCCAGCGGGCGGCCTCGACCGCCCAGTACGTCAGCACCGTGCCAGCGCCGGCCCGGCGGATCGCCGTCAACGTCTCCAGGATCGCGCGCTGCCGGTCGATCATGCCGCGGGCGGCGGCCGCCTCCACCATCGCGTACTCACCGCTGACCTGGTAGGCGCTCACCGGTACCTGCACGGCGTCGGCGACCTGCCGGACGATGTCCAGGTAGGGCAGCGCCGGCTTGACCATCACCGCGTCCGCGCCCTCGGCCAGGTCCTGGGCGACCTCGCGCAGGGCCTCGGCGGCATTCGGCGGGTCCATCTGGTACGTCGAGCGGTCCCCGAACTGCGGGGCGCCCTCGGCGGCCTCGCGGAAGGGGCCGTAGAAGCCCGAGGCGTACTTGGCGGCGTAGGCCAGGATCGGCACCTCGGTGAGGCCTGCGCCGTCCAGCCCGGCCCGGATGGCCGCGACCTGGCCGTCCATCATCCCGCTGGGCGCGACCAGGTGGGCACCGGCCTGGGCCTGCGCGACGGCGACGGCGGCGTACCGGTCCAGCGTGGGGTCGTTGTCCACCACGAGTCCCCCGCCCTGCCCCCGGAACCCGCCCTGTTCCCCGCCCTGCCCCCGGAACCCGCCCGCAGCCGGGGTGAGCACCCCGCAGTGCCCGTGGTCGGTGTACTCGCACAGGCACAGGTCCGCTATCAGGACGAGCTCGTCACCCAGGTCGGCCCGCAACTGCTGCAGGGCCACGTTGACGATGCCGTCCGCGGCGTCGGCCTGGGAGCCCGACCGCGTCCTTCTCCGCCGGGATGCCGAACAGCATCAACCCGCCGATGCCGGCCTCGGCCGCCTCGTGGGCGGCCTTGCGCAGCGAGTCCAGCGAGTGCTGCACCACTCCGGGCATCGAACCGATCGGCACCGGGTCGGCGACGTCCTGCTTGACGAAGACCGGCAGCACGAAGTCGGCCGGGGCCAGCCGGGTCTCCGCGGTCAACCGGCGCAGCGCCGGCGTGGAGCGCAGCCGCCGCCCGCGGGCGAAGCCCGGGCTGGCTCCGCCGGTCACTCGGTGTCCCCGGGAACGTCGTCGGTGACCCCGTCGGCCGTCTCTCCGGCATCCGTGGCGGGACCGCCCTCGGCCTCGGCCCGGCGGGCCGCGGCGAAGGCCGCCAGGGCGTCGACCAGGGGCCCCACCGCCGCGGTCTCGGGCTGGACGTCCACCCGCAGGCCGAACTCGGTGGCGCTGGCAGCGGTGGCGGGGCCGATCACCGAGACCACGGTCCGGGCGTGCGGCTTGCCGGCGATACCCACCAGGTTGCGCACGGTGGAGGACGAGGTGAAGCAGACGGCGTCGAACCCGCCGCCCTTGATGGCCTCGCGCACCGCGGCGGCCGGCGGCGCGGCCCGCACCGTCCGGTAGGCGGTGACGTCGTCGACCTCCCAGCCGCGCTCCTTCAAGCCGGCGGTCAGCGTCTCGGTGGCGATGTCGGCCCGGGGCAGCAGCACCCGGTCGATCGGGTCGAAGACGTCGTCGTAGGGCGGGAAGTCGACCAGCAGGCCTTCGGAGGACTGCTCCCCGGAGGGCACCAGCTCCGGGACGATGCCGAAGTCGCGGACCGCCTGGGCGGTCTGCTCCCCGACGCAGGCGACCTTGACCCCGGCGAACGCGCGGGCGTCCAGGCCCAGCTCGGCGAACTTCTCCCGGACCGCGCGCACCGCGTTGGTCGAGGTGAACACGATCCAGCCGTACCGGCCGGTGACCAGGCCCTTGACCGCACGGTCCATCTGGGCCGGGCTGCGCGGCGGCTCGACGGCGATCGTGGGCACTTCCACCGGCACGGCCCCGTAGGCGCGCAGCCGGTCGCTCATGTCACCGGCCTGCTCGCGGGTGCGCGGCACCAGCACCCGCCACCCGAACAGCGGGCGGGACTCCCACCAGGAGAGCTTGCCGCGCTTGTCGACGACCGAGCCGACGGTGGCCACCACCGAACCCGAGACGGCGTCCAGCCCGGCGGTCTTCTCGGCGATCGCGGCCAGCTTGGCCACCACCGAGCGCTGCGAGGTGCCGGTGCCCTCGGCGGTCACCACCACCGGGGTGCCGGCCGACAGGCCGCCCTCGAGCAGGCCTGCGGCCACCGTGGGCAGCTGGTCGGCGGCGACCTGCAGCACCAGCGGGCTGGCTGTGCCGGTGGCAGCCGCGGCGAGCGCCGCGGGGTCGGCCGGGGAGTCCCCGCGCAGGTCGGCCTGGATCGACCCGGCACCGAGCGCGACCCCGGCGTACGCCGGCACCGCGGTGCCGACTGCGACACCGGGCACGACGTCGAAGGCGACGCTGGTCCGGGCCACGGCCAGCGTCTCCTTGACGATCCCGTCGGTGGTGAACGGGTCACCGGCGACCAGCCGCACCACCACCGAGCCGGTCTTGGCGGCCGTGACGGCGGTCTTGGCGATCTCGGCCGGCTCGCCGCTGACCACGGTCACCTCCACCCCGGGGTGCGTCTCGTGGATCGCGTCGATCAGCGGGCGCGGCGCGTCGGCGTCGGCGAGCACCAGGTCGGCGGCGGCCAGTGCGTCGGCAGCGCGGGTGGTCAGCAGTCCGGGGTCACCGGGGCCGGCGCCGACGAAGACGACTCGGCCGGTCTGCTTGCGTGAGCGCGTCATCGCGTGCTCCTCATTCTGATCCCCGGGGGCGGGGTCGGTGCGGGTGGAACAGGGCGTGTGGTCAGTGCTGTGGGTCTGTGCCGTTCGGCGGGTCGATGCCGTGCAGTGGGTCTGCGTCGTGCGGCGGGGCGGCGCGAGGGTCCTGCGGTCGGGGGGCGGTCGGGCGCAGCGGGCCCGGGGGCGGCCGCCCTCACCGGCTGGCCGCCATCAGCTCGGCGGCCCCGCGGTCCAGCAGCTCGGCAGCGAGCTCGCGGCCCAGCCGGGCGGCGTCCGGCGCGGGGCCGGCGATGGATCCGCGGACCGCGTCGCTGCCGTCGATCGCGGTGACCGAGGCCCGCAGGAAGATCTCGTCGGAGCCGTCCTCGGCCTCGGCGATCTCGGCGTGCGCGGCGACCGGCGCGCTGCAGCCGGCCTCCAGGGTGGCCAGCACGGTGCGCTCGGCCAGCACGCAGCTGCGCGCGCCGGCGTCCTCCAGCCCGGCCAGCAGGGCGCGGGTGGTCTCGTCGTCGGCCCGGCACTCGATCGCCAGCGCGCCCTGCGCGGGGGCCGGGAGCACCTGCAGCGGGTCGAGCACCTCGGTGACAGCCTCCAGCCGGCCCAGCCGGGCCAGGCCGGCCCGGGCCAGCACGACGGCATCCAGCGCACCGGAGGTCACCGTGGCCATCCGGGTGTCCACGTTGCCGCGGAGCCCGACCACGTCCAGCCCGAGCCCCAGCGCCCGCAGCTGCGCCACCCGGCGGGGTGCGCCGGTGCCCACCGTGGAACCGGGCGGCAGTTCACCCAGGGTGAGGCCGTCGCGGGCCACCAGGGCGTCCCGGGGGTCCTGCCGGGTGGGCACCGCGGCGATCACCAGCCCGGGTTCCTCCGCCGTCGGCAGGTCCTTGTAGCTGTGCACCGCCACGTCGACGGTGCCCGCGTGCAGGGCCTCCCGCAGCGCGCTGACGAAGACCCCGGTGCCGCCGAGCTGGCTGATCGCGGCTGCGGACCGGTCGCCCTCGGTGGTGATGTGCACCAGCTCGACGGGGGTGCCGCTGGCGGCGGTGATGGCATCGGCCACCTGCTGGGACTGGGTGAGCGCCAGGGCACTGCGCCGGGTGCCCAGCCGGATCGGTGGGGTCGGCGTGCTCACGAGACCTCCCGGTCGACCGGGAGCTGGGACAGTGACGTCGCCGCCGGCAGGGCCGGGTCGACCGTGACGGCCTCGGCGAGTGCGGAGGTGTCCAGGCCCAGGCCGAACAGCGCACGCAGTGCGTCGGCGTAGTCGGTGCCCCCGGGGGCGGCGGCCAGTTCCTTGACCCGCACGGTGGGCTCGTGCAGCAGCTTGTCCACCACCCGGCGGACGGTGCGGGCGATCTCGCTGCGGGCCCGCGCGTCCAGGTCGGGCAACCGGGAGGACAACCGGAGCAGTTCGGCGTCGACGACGTCGGCGGCCTGGCTGCGCAGCGCGGAAACGGTGGGGGCCACCGCGGCGGCCTGCCGCTCGGCCCGCAGCAGCGCGGTCTCCAGCTCCACCAGGGCGTGCGCGGCAGCGATGTCGTCGGCCGCGACGGAGCCCGCCACCGGCCGGCCGGGGTGTGCCGTCCGCTCGCCCTGCAGCATCGCCAGGTCCACCACGTGCACGCCCGGCAGGGTGGCCACCGCGGGGTCGACGTCCCGGGGCAGCGCCAGGTCGACGATCGCCAGCGGACGCCCCGCGCGGCCGGCCAGGGCGCCACTGACCACATCGGTGCCGATCACGGTGCCCGTGGCGCCGGTGCAGGTGACCAGCACGTCGGCGGCGGCGAGCTCCTCGGCCAGCCGCTCCAGGTCGGCGGCCCGACCCTGGATGGAGGAGGCCAGCCGGGCGGCCGAGGCCGGCGTCCGGCTGGCGACGGTGACGACGGCGCCGCGGCGGGCCAGCGTGGTGGCCGCCAGCGCACCCATCGAGCCGGCACCGACGACGAGCACCGGCCGGCCTGCGAGGTCGCCGATCCGCATCGTGACCCGCTCCAGGGCGACCGAGACCAGCGAGGCCCCGGCCCGGTCGATCCCGGTCTCGGCGTGCACCCGTCTGCCCACCCGCAGCGCGCGCTGGGTGATCGGGTGCAGCTCGCGCCCGACCGTGCCCTCCTGCTGGGCGAGTGCGTAAGCGGCGCGCAGCTGGCCGAGCACCTGGGTCTCCCCGACGACCATCGAGTCCAGCCCGGCGGCGACGGTGCACAGGTGCCCGATGGCCTGGTCCTCGTAGTGCACGGTGACATAGGGCGAGAGGTCCTCGACGGTGGCGCCGGCGTGCCGGGCCAGGACCCGGCTGACGTCGGTGACGCCACCGTGGAAGCGATCGACCTCGGCGAACACCTCGACCCGGTTGCAGGTGGCGAGCACCAACGCCTCGGTGACGTGCTCGCTCTGCACCAGCTCGTGCAGCGTCTTGACCGTGTCGTCGGCGTTCATCGCGACCTGCTCGAGCAGGGCGACCGGGGCGGTCTGGTGGCTGATCCCGACGGCGAGCAGGCTCATCGCGTGACCACCCGCCCCGGGTGGCTCATGGTGATGTCGGTGGACAGGCCGGAAGGCACGATGTCGGGCACCAGCTGCACGCCCTTCTGCTGGTCGAGGAAGGCGAGAACCTGCAGCTCGACCGAGAGGTCGACCTGCCGGACGTCGACACCGGCGGGCACGGACAGCGCCACCGGGGCGAAGTTGACGATGCTGCGCACCCCGGCGACGACGAGCCGGTCGCAGACCGCCTGGGCGACCTCGGCCGGGGTGGTGACCACCGCGATGGTCACCTCGTGCTCGGCCACGACGGCCTCCAGGTCGTCCACCGGCCGGACCGTGGTGCCGCCGACGACGGTGCCGACCCGGCCCGGGTCGGCGTCCAGCAGCCCCACGAAGGTGAAGCCGCGGCTGCCGAAACCGGCGTACCCGGCCAGCGCAGAACCCAGGTTGCCCATGCCCACCAGCACGCAGGCGCGGGCCTGCTCCACACCCAGCGCCCGGGCCAGTCGCTCGCGCAGCGCGGGCACGGCGTAACCGACCCCGCGGACGCCGCACGGACCCAGGTAGGACAGGTCCTTGCGCAGGCCGGCGGGGTTGACCCCGGCGGCCGACGCCAGCTCTCCGCTGGACACGTGGCTGCGGCCACCCTCGGAGAACCCGGTCAGCACCCGCAGGTAGACCGCCAACCGAGCCACGGTGGCCTCCGGGATGGTCCGGGGGCGCTGGTCGCGCACGCGTCCTCCTCGGTCTCGCTCGGCGGGGTCACCGCTGGTCGGTGCGGCTGGGCCGTGATGGCACGGGCCCGGGTGATGGGGAACTCCTGATGCGGAACCGACGGCATGGAACTGTCGGGATGGAGCGGGGTGCTCCTGCCGGTGGGGCTGACGCTCGGGCGGTGACCCGACGGCGGGTCCGCCCCACCGGTCACCGGGCAGGCCGGAGGGTCGGTCGGGGGTCTCGCGGGAGGTCGTCGTCCGGCGTGCAGCTCGAGCCGGCACAGCCACGGTAACCGCTTGTGAACGCCGGAACAAAGTCGTCGGAGGCGTCCGCGCAGGTCGCGGGGCCCCGTTGTGGCCGACGCCACGCGCTGACCCCTACCACGGAGGTTCCCCGAGGGGCCCGGCGGGACCCCGCGGCACCGCATTCCCGGCCCCCGACGCGCTCGGAACCCCGTCGTCGGCATCTGCACAGGGCAGGCGCCGTCCCCACCGCGACTGCACGGGACAGCCCGCCCGTCCTCGCGCTCTCTCCGGCCAGTCGCCGTCCTCGCGGCCCCCCAGGACAGTCACCGTCCCCACGCCTCCCCGCCGGACAGTCACCGTCCCCACGCCTCCCCGCCGGACAGTCACCGTCCCCACGCCTCCCCGCCGGACAGTCGCCGTCCTCACCAACGTCCCGCCGTCCTCACCAACGTTGGCGAGGGCGGCGGGACGGTGATCAGGTGGCCTGATCAACGGGGAGGTTGGTGGGGGTGGGGGTGGGCGGGGACTGCGGGTCAGCTACCCGGGTGTGCGGTGCCCAGGTCGCGGCGCAGCCGGTCCACATCCACGGTGAAGTAGGAGTGCTCCCGGTCGTCCAGCAGCACCACCGGGACCCGGTCCCCGTACTCGGCCTGCAGGTCGGGGTCGGCGTCGACGTCCACGGTGTCCACGCACAGTCCGGCCTCGGCGGCCAACCGGTCCAGGGTCTCGGCCGCCGTCACGCACAGGTGGCAGCCGACCCGGGTCATCAGCTGCAGGTGGTGCGGCTCAGTCATGCTCGGCGACCCCCTCGGCCTGCTGGGTCTGCTCGGCCATCAGGTCCAGTCCCAGCTCGCGCAGCCGGGCCCGGCTGACCTTGCCGGTCAGCGAGTGCGGCAGCTGCGGAACGGCGTGGAAGGTCGAGGGCACCTTGAACCGGGCCAGCGACTGCGCCGCGAAGGCACGCAGGGCCGCGCCGTCCACCGTGCCCCCCGGGGTGCGGACGACGACTGCGTGCACCGCTTCACCGGTCCGCTGGTCGGGCATCCCGATCACCGCCGCCTCGGCGACCTCGGGGTGGGACTCCAGCACCCGCTCGACCTCGCCCGGGTAGACGTTGAACCCGCTGACCAGGATCAGGTCGCTGCGCCGGTCCACCAGGTGCAGGTCACCCTCAGCGTCCCGGTAGCCGATGTCCCCGGTGAGCAGCCAGCCCTCGGCGTCCGGCCCGTCGGCGCCGTCGGGCCAGTAGCCGCTGAACAGGTTCGGCCCGCGCACGGTGATCTCCCCGGCGCTGTCGGGCGGGTCGTCGCCGAAGGGATCCCCGAACATGTCCTCGCGGACCTTGCTGCCGGGATCCGGGCCGGCCCCCGGGCCACCGGCGGTGTCCCGCAGCACCAGCTCCACGCCCGGCAACGGACCGCCGATGCACTCGGGCTTGGCCCGGCCGGTGACCATCGTGGTGGTCAGCACCGGGGCGGCCTCGGTCAGGCCGTAGCCCAGCCAGATCGTGACGGCGGCCCGGTCCCGCATCGCCGTCCAGACCCGCTCGGTCAGCGGCGCGGCCCCGCAGCTGGCGGTGTGCACGGCGGCGAACGCCCGGCGCAGGGCAGTGTCGGTGCCCGCCGCGTCCGCAGCGGCCAGCCAGGCCTGGTACATCGGCGGGGCTCCCGGGACGGCGGTGACCTCCTCGGCGGCCATCAGCGCCAGGGTGGCGTCGGGGTCGAAGGAGTCCACCAGCACCCCGCACGCCCCCGTGGCAGCCACCAGGCCCAGCCCGCCGTTGAACCCGTAGACGTGGAACAGCGGCAGCACCAGCAGCACCACGTCACCGGGCCGGACCGGCGCCGGCTGCACGCCCAGCACCTGCTCCTGGTTGGCCAGCAGGGCGGCATGGGTCAGCATCGCGCCCCGCGGGCGGCCGGTGGTTCCGCTGGTGTAGGCCAGCAGGGCCAACGCGGTGCGGTCCTGCGGTGCCGGCGGCGGGGCCTCCTCCGACGTCGGCGGGCCGCTGATCGAGCGGACGCCGCCCGGCGCGGTCCGCTCGGTCGGACCCACCAGCAGCCGGGCCCCCGAGTCGACCAGCAGGTGCTCCAACTCGGGGTCGGTGTAGGCGGTGTTGACCGGCACCACGACCAGTCCGGCGCGCATCGCCCCGACCGCGGCCAGCACCCAGTCGATGCCGTTGGGCAGCTGCACCGCCACCCGGTCCCCGGCGGCGAGCCCGGCGGCGGCGAACCCGGCGGCCGCCCGGTCCACCGCCGCGTCCAGCTCGGCCCAGCTGAGCCGGCGGTCACCCTGCACCAGCGCCGGGGCCTCGCCGGACGCGACCGCGGCCGCCCGGACCAGGCCGTCGAACGTGTGGACCTCGTGCGGGCCAGCCGGCACCGGGACCCTCCTCCTCCAGTCGGTGGCGTCCCGGGCGACGGTGCGGTCCGCCGGAGCGGATCGGACACCTCTCGCGTGGACGCCGACGCACGATGTTGTCACCATCAGCCCTACCCGCGCAGGTCAGGAACGTCTCCCCCGGCGCACCGGGGCGCTGACCAGCCCGGTGAGGAGGAGGTGGACCCGACGGTGCCCCGTCCGCAGCCCACCGGTGCCGCGGCGCCCGACCTCCCGCACCGGCTGGAGCCGCCCGCACCAGACGCCGACCGTCCGCGATCCGCCCCGGTGGACGAGCACCAGCCGGCACCCCACGCGCACGCCCAGCCCGCCCCCGGTGTGCCCCCCGATGCCGACCAGGTCGCGGTCTGGGCGCTGGTGGCGCAGGCCCAGCAGGGCCGGGCCGAGGCCTTCGGCGAGCTCTACGACCGGTACGCCGACACGGTCTTCCGCTACCTGTACCACCGGGTGTCCGACCGGCAGACGGCCGAGGACTTCACCAGCGAGACCTTCGTGCGCGCGCTGCGACGGTTGGACTCGGTGAGCTTCCAGGGACGGGACCTGGGCGCCTGGCTGGTGACGATCGCCCGCAACATCGTCCGGGACCACGTGAAGAGCAGCCGGGTCCGGTTCGAGGTCAGCACCGCGGACATGCGCGACGCCGACCGGGCCGCCGACGGGCCCGAGGACGCCGTGCTGCAGCACATCACCAACCAGCAGCTGCTGGCCTGCGTGGCCCAGCTGAACCACGAGCAGCGCGAGTGCATCGTGCTGCGGTTCCTGCAGGGCCTCACGGTGGCCGAGACCGCGGCAGCCATGGGCAAGCGGGACGGTGCGATCAAGGCACTGCAGCACCGAGCCGTCCGGCGGCTGGGCCACCTGCTCCCCGAAGGCCTCCGATGACCGGAACGCGTCCCTTTCCACGGAGGTCCGCCGCCCCGCACCCCCGCCCGGCCGCGCTCGTTGGTCCAGGTGGCGGGACCGGGTCGGATGCCGGCGCAGCAGATCCCGGCCGGCCCCGGGACGACGGGAGGGTGGAGATGACCGAGCAGGAGCCGCGGGCCGCCACCGACCTGCCGCACCGTGCCGGGACCGGTGCGGCCCTCGAGGACGCCCTGCTCACCCGGCTGGCCTCGCTGGCCGGTACGGCGCCGACGCTGGGCGAGGACGTGCGCACCGCCCAGCGGGAGCGACTGGTGGCCGCCGCCGCGGTCCGCAGCCCCACGCGGCACCCCCCGCCTCGGCGGGGTCCGGCCGGCCTCCTGGTGCGGCTCGGGGCCACGCCGGTGGGCCGCGCCGGGCCGGTCGCCCGCTGGCGGACCCGCGCGACCGCCGTCCTGGCGGGTGCCGCGCTGACCGTGGCGGCGCTCGGTGGCCTGGCTGCGCTGGCCCAGGGGGCCGGTCCCGGGGACCTGCTCTACGGGATCAAGCGGAGTACCGAGGCGACCCAGCTGGCCCTGGTGCCCGACACCGAGCGCGGGCTGACGCTGCTGGGTTTCGCCAGCACCCGGTTGCAGGAGCTCCGGGCGCTGACCCTCGACCAGGTCGGTGCGCTCCCGGTCGCCCGCTCGGACCACGCCGTGGGCGTGGCGGCCGACGGGGTCGACGGCAGCACCGTGCGCACCCTGCTGGCCACGATGGACACCCAGACCACCACCGGCACCTACTGGCTGACCCGGACCGTCGCGGCCACCGGCGACCCTGGTGCGCTGCACACGCTGGACTCCTGGACGGTGGCCCAGCGGAGCGGTTTGTCGGCCCTGGGCCCGAACCTGCCGGCCTCGGTACGGGCGGAGGCCGCCACGTCGCTGGCCCTGATCGACTCGGTGGCCACCCGCTCGGCGCAGCTGCAGGCCGGCCTGGCGTGCTGGGGTGCACTGGTCACCGCGGGCTCGGACCCGCTGGGACCAGTCCCTGACCGCTGCGGCGGCCCCGGCGACCCGTCGCCCGCCGGGGTGCCCCGGGAGGGGATCGCTCCCCCGGGGACGCCGGCACCCTCGGGTGGCCCCACCCCAGCGCCCGTTCCGGCCCCGGCCCCCGTTCCGGCCCCGACCCCGACCCCGACCTCCGCCTCCGGGTGGAGGCTCGAGTGCGGCCCGGACGACCGCCGGGGCCGCCGCGACGACGTCGGCCGGGACGGCTCTGCCACCCGCTGCGGGCCTGCCACCCGCAACCGGCGCCGGCGCGGGGACCGCCGTCCCGGCCCCGGGCGACGGTGGGGCCGGCCGGGCACCCGGCATCCCGGGTGGCTCCCCGCCCGTGCTGCCCGGCGCAGGCCCGCCCACCGGGGCGGACCCCCCGCTGCCGCCGGCCCCGCCCGCGCCGCTGCCGCTGCCGCTGCCGCCGTTCCCGACCGCTGCCTGCGTGCTGGTGGTGAGCTGCACCGGCGGTTGACGGGCCCCCGCGCACCCCGTACCCGGTCAGGACGGCCCGCTAGGGTCGTGCCCGGCTGCCCCGCCGGGCTGCCTCAGCAGCGACGAGGGGGTCCCCAGCGGTGGTCCGAGTGCCCTTCCGCGGGAGTCGAGCGCGCACCCCCGCCGGGATCGAGGACGAGGAGACCCGCGCGCTCGTCGCCGGTGCCGCCTCGGCGGCGGCCGCCCAGGTCGAGACGCCACCTGCTGCCGAACCCGACCGCACCGCGGCGGCCTTCTTCGACTGCGACAACACGATGATGATGGGCGCCTCGCTGTTCTGGTTCGCCCGGGGTCTGGCGGCGCGCAAGTACTTCACCGGCCGGGATGTGGCGTCCTTCGTCTGGCAGCAGGCCAAGTTCCGGATCGCCGGCACCGAGTCCGCCGTCGACGTGCATGCCGTGCGGGACAACGCGCTGGCCTTCATCGCCGGCAAGACCGTCACCGAGATCGTCGACGCGGGCGAGGAGATCTACGACGAGCTGATGGCCGACCGGATCTGGTCGGGCACCCGGTTGCTGGCCCAGGCCCACCTGGACGCCGGGCAGCGCGTCTGGCTGGTGACCGCCACCCCGGTCGAGCTGGCCTCGGTGATCGCCCGCCGGCTCTCGCTCACCGGCGCCCTGGGCACGGTCTCCGAAGTCGTCGACGGCGTGTACACCGGCCGACTGGTCGGCGAGCTGATGCACCACGAGGCCAAGGCCCAGGCGGTGCGGGCGCTGGCCGAGCGCGAGGGCCTGGACCTGACCCGGTGCACCGCCTACAGCGACTCCGCCAACGACCTGCCGATGCTGGGCCTGGTCGGCACCGCGGTGGCGGTGAACCCCGACAGCGAGCTCAAGGCGGTCGCCCGGTCCCGCGGCTGGGTGATCAAGGACTTCCGCACCGGTCGCAAGGCAGCCCGGATCGGGGTGCCCACCCTGGGAGCCGCCGCGCTGGGCGGTGGCGCCGTCAGCGGGTTGATCGCGCTCCGCCGGCGCAACCACTGGCCCTTCTGACCCGGGCGGATCAGCCGGGCAGCGCGACGATCTCCCAGTCCCAGGACCGCCGCTCCGCCGGCTGCAGCACGATCAGACCGGCACCGGAGTTGAACGCGTCCGGCGGGCAGGTCATCGGCTCCACGGCCAGGCCCACGCGGTGCTCCCGGGGGTCGGGGCGGTCGCAGGTGTAGAGCTGCACCCAGGGCAGCGCGCCGGCGGCCCAGCTCATGGCCACCCCGGTTCCTTCCGGGGCCCGCAGGGTCACGCTCGCCCGCCCGGGGCCCAGGCCGGTGTAGGCATGGTCCAGGGCCAGCCCCGACATCGGGCGCCGCCGGCGCAGGTCCAGCTCGGTGCCGGCGACGTCGGTGAGCTCGCGGGGCAGCAGGCGCTCGTCCACCTGCAGCACCTGCACCGCGTCCAGCTGGACGTCCCAGTCGTCCACCCGGCCCGCACCGGCGCGCAGGTAGGGGTGCACCCCGCACCCCCACGGAGCCGGCGTCGGACCCGCGTTGCCGACCTCGAGGGACCAGCGCAGACCACGGGGCGTGAGGGAGTAGCCGACCACCAGGTCCAGCAGGTGCGGCCAACCGGCCTGCGGCCCGACGCGGGTGGCCAGCAGCACCGAGGACGACGTCCGGTCCTGCAGCTGCCAGCTGCTCCAGCAGGCCAGCCCGTGCAGGGCGTGCCCCCGGTCGGGTTCGGTGAGCGCGAGCTGCTGGTCGATGCCGGCGAACCGGTAGCGACCGTCGGCCACCCGGTTGGGCCACGGGGCGAGCACCGAGCCGCGGAACAACGGCCGCGGCGACCCGGCCGGGAAGCCCTGCACCAGGTGGCGGCCGGCCACGGTCAGCTCGCGCAACCCACCGCCGATCTCGGTGACCACCGCGCGGGCATCCTCGCGCACGAGCTCGTACTGCGTGCCCGTGGGCGGTGCCGGATGAGGCCTCAGCTGAAGACCGACCGTCGCTTGAGCAGCAGCTGGTAGAGCGAGTGCTGGATCGTCTCGCGCACCTGGTCGGTGAGGTTGAAGACCAGCATCGGGTCCTCCGCGGCGCCGGGCCCGTAGTGCGCGGTCTCGATCGGCTCACCGAAGCCGATGAGCCACTTGGACGGCAACGGCACCGCGCCCAGCGGACCGAGCAGCGGGAAGGTCGGGGTGATGGGGAAGTAGGGCAACCCGAGGATCCGCGCCACGGTGCGGCTGTTGCCGATCATGGGGTAGATCTCCTCGGCCCCCACGATCGCGCAGGGCACGATCGGGGCGCCCGTGCGCAGTGCCGCGGTGACGAAGCCGCCGCGGCCGAACCGCTGCAGGGTGTAGCGCTCGCTGAACGGCTTCCCGATGCCCTTGAAGCCCTCCGGGAACACCCCCACCAGCTCGCCCTCGGTGAGCAGCCGTTCGGCGTCCTCGTTGCAGGCCAGGGTCGCGCCCATCTTGCGGGCCATCGCGCCGATGAAGGGGACCTCGAAGACCAGGTCGGCCCCCAGCAGCCGGAACCGCCGGCTCGACGGGTGCGCATCGTGCAGCGCCACCGTGGTCATCAGCGCGTCCATCGGCACGGTGCCCGAGTGATTGGCCACGATGAGCGCCCCGCCGGTGTCCGGCACGTTCTCCAGGCCCACCGTCTCCACCCGGAACCAGCGCTCGAACAGCGGCCGCAGCGCCGGCAGCATCAGGTGGTCGGTCAGGTCGGCATCGAAGCCGAACTCGTCGGTCTCGTACTCCCCGGTCAGCCGGCGACGGAGGAACTCCAGCCCCCCGGCGACCTGGGACTCCCAGCTCCGCCCCGTGGCCCGAGGTTCGACCGGCTCTCCGGTCCCCTCCGGGTGCAGCGGGATCACCCGGGCCTCAGGCATCCCGCACCGCCTGCAGCCGGGCGCCGGGCGGCAGCGGGACTGCGGACCGGGCCGCGAACCGGCTGATGTCGCGCAGCAGCGTCGCCACCCGGTCCACCCCGTGCTCGGCGGCCGCCGTCACGCCCCCTATCACGTCCGGGGGCAGGACCGGCTGCACGGTGCGGCCGTAGTCGGCCAGCGCGGCGGCCGTCGTGTACCGCGGGGTGTAGCCGAACTCGGTGCGCAGCACTGCGGTGTCCACCACCCGTCCGAAGTTGAGGAAGCGAAGCTGCTCGGGCGAGTAGTCGGCGACCCCGGCCCGTCGGCCGAGCTTGCCCAAGGGCCCCATCGCCTGGCTGGGCAGGGGGAGGGCCAACCGGCCGAGCCGCCGGATGGCCTGCGACAGCAGGACGGTGCCCTCGGCGCCCACGTTGACCGTGCCGGCGAAGTCCCCGGTCGTGGCCCGCACCAGCACGGCTACGGCGTCGTCCTCGTGCAGCAGTTGCACCCGTGCGTCGTAGCCCAGCGCGGTCGGCACGACGGGCATCCGCAGGAACCCGGTCAGCAGCGAGTCGATGCGCGGGCCGATGAAGTTGGTGAAGCGCAGGACCGCCACATCGACGTCGGACCGCCGACGGGCGTAGGACCGGACGTAGCCCTCCACGTCCAGGCTGTCCTGGGCGAACCCGCCCCCGGGCACCCGCCGGGCCTGCATGGACTCGGTGAACACCGCCGGGTCGCGCGAGCTGGCGCCGTACACCGCGCTGGTGGACTTGAGCACGAACCGGCGGACCGACTCCGCCCGCTGGCAGGCGGCCAGCAGTTGCATGGTGCCGATGACGTTGAGTTCTTTCATCGACGTGCGGCCGCCCGACCCGCCGGGGGTCGAGCTGATGTTCATGTGCACGACGGTGTCCACACCGGCCGTGGCGATGACCTTGCCGATCAGCGGGTTGCGGATGTCGGCCCGGACGAACTCGGTCCGCCCCAGGCTCCTGAGCGCATCAGGACCGGGGGGCACGGTGTCCACCCCGATCACCCGCTCGATGGCGGGATCGGAGGCCAGCACGCCCGCCAGCGCGCCGCCCAGCCACCGGCTGACACCGGTGACGAGGACGACCGCGGGCGGCACGAGCGTCAGCTCACTTCTTGTTGCGACGCTGGACGCGCGTCTTCTTCAGCAGCTTGCGGTGCTTCTTCTTCGCCATCCGCTTGCGGCGCTTCTTGATGACCGAACCCATGTGCCTGCTCCCGACGTCGAGGTCGCGGGGGGCCCTGACGGTGACCGGTGGCCACGCCGGGCACCACGCGAGGGTGTTCCGCTCGTGTGCGCCGCACCCCCGTCGAGAGGTGCGACGAAGGTGGTGTGACGCTCGACCGCCGAGACTACCTGGCGGAGGACCACGTCCTCCGCCCCGCTCGCGTGCAGCTGGCCGTCCTCGACACGAGGCCGGCCGGACGGCTCGCTACGCGGGGGCGGCCCGCAGCTCAGGCGATGTCGGTGTAGGCGTCGCGCAGGTAGTCCTGCACGGCGCGCTCGGGCACCCGGAAGGACCGGCCTACGCGGACGGCGGACAGCTCGCCGCCGTGGACCAGGCGGTAGACGGTCATCTTGGAGACCCGCATCATCGCCGCGACCTCGGCCACGGTGAGGAACGTGACGGCGGCGCGCTGCGGCTGCATCGGAGCCTGCCGGTTCACCGGCGCGGCGGCCGGGTGTGCGGCGCCGATCGGGCGGGCCACCGAGGCAGCCGAGATCGGACGGGCGACCGGACGCGGACCGGGCTGGGCCGGGCGGGCGTTGTAGGTGGCGCGCTGGGGCATGGTCATGGGTCTCATCTCCGGTACTAGCACGCATCGGGCCGCCGGCTTCCCCACCGGCGGACGGGACACGCACGTGCTGGAACAGACGTTAGGGGGCTGCTGTGACAGAAGCGATGGGTGAAACGAACATGCGGACCGGTCCGTCCTGGGCACATGTCGACACGTCGACCCTCCTCCTTTGTTCTACGGCGCGTCGTCCCCAGGCTGCCGCCCGGCAATCACGCTCTGTCCACAGAAAGTGTGGACAAGTCGACACACAGCTGCAACACGAACACCAGGAGTACGGACGGATCAGTCCGCATCGGGGGTGGCCACGGGGGCCTTGGCAACTCTGCCCAGTTCCACCGAACGGTCGTGGGCGGCCTCGATCGCGGCGATCAGGGCGGCCCGCACGCCGTGCCGTTCCAGCTCCCGGATGGCCGCGATCGTCGTCCCCCCGGGGCTGGTGACCGCCTCGCGCAGCTGGACCGGGTGCTCGCCGGAGTCGCGCAGCATGGTGGCCGCGCCCAACGCTGTCTGCACGATCAGGTCCGCAGCCAGGGTGCGCGGCAGGCCCAGCAGGATCCCGGCGTCGATCATCGCCTCGACCAGGAAGAAGAAGTAGGCCGGGCCGCTGCCCGACAGTGCCGTGACGGCGTCCTGCTGGGACTCCGGCACCCGCCGGACCTGACCGACCGCCGACAGCAGGGTCTCCGCCTCGTCCAGGTGCGCACCGGTGGCGTGCGACCCGGCGGAGAGCACGCTCATCCCCTCGTCCACCAGCGCCGGGGTGTTGGGCATCACCCGCACGACCGCGGTCCCGGAGGGCAGGGCCGCCTCGATCCGCGCGGTGGGTACGCCCGCGGCCACCGATACGACCAGGTGCTCGCCGTCCACGTGCGGGGCCAGCAGCGTCAGCAGCGCATCGACGTCCTGGGGCTTGACCGCCAGCAGCAGCACCCGGCAGGCGGCTGCCGCAGCGGCCAGATCCAGCGCCCGGACGCCGTGCCGCTGCTCCAGCTCGGCGGCCCGCTGCGCGCTGCGCTCGACCACGACGATGTCCCGGCGGCGCCCACCAGCAGCGTCCGGCCGGCGCAGCAGACCGGAGATCAGTGCTTCCCCGATCTTGCCGCCACCGACGACGGCGAGTCCGGACCGGGCCTGAGCGGGTGTGCTGGTCACCCGCAGGACGCTAGCGGGACTCAGCTGCCGGCGAGCAATCCGGCCGCGGGGACGACCACCAGCAGCGTCCCGGCGAAGAGCAGCACCAGCAGCACCCGGGTGTCCAGCTGGGCCTGCCCGTGCCGGCGGCGCCAGAAGGCGACGCCAGCGACCAGGCCGGTGACCACCACCGGGGCCAGCACCACCGCGACGTAGGGCACCAGTTCCCACAGCACGGTGAACAGGTAGTAGACCCCCACCCCGACGGCGAGAGCCAGCACCAGCTCGCCGGCGAACCGGGCCCAGGCCAGAGCGCTCTGCACCGCCGTCAGCGGTTCGGGCTCGGGAACCTCGGCGGGCAGCACGATCCTGGGGATCGGTCCGGTGGACGCCAGGTCGGGCACCCCCGACCGGGAACCGACGGTCGATCCCGGGACACCGGGGGTGCGCGAGGGCCGCAACCCGGGGATCGCGGCGGTACTGGGGCCGGCGCCGAACAGCTCGCCCTGGCCGGGTGCGACCGGCTCGGGCAGGTCGACGTCGGTCCGGCGGCGACCGAACCGCGGGATTCTCGGGGACGGCGTGCTCGACGACGGGATGCTGGACGACGGGGTGCTGGACGACGGCGTGCTGGGCGCGTCCTGCGCAGGCCGCCCGCCGTCGATCCCGCGGGCGGCGTCCTGGGCCTCCGGGCGGGTGGACGGCGGATCCCCCACCCGCCGGCGACGCTGGCTCGGCCGCACCGGGCCGGTCGTGCCCGGCCGGGTGCCGGCCTCGGACTCCAGACCGTGCTCCCGCAGGATGTCGGCCAGCGAACGGACCGAGCGGTCTGCCGGGTCGGTCATGCGCCCTCCAGTCCGTCCAGCCGTCGCAGGATGATGCCCTCGCGCAGCGCCCAGGGGCAGATCCGCACGAACGGTACGTCCACCGCACGCATCGCCGCCCGCGCCACGACGGCGCCCGCGGGGACCTGGTGCGCCCGGTCCACCGACACGCCCTGCAGCTCGGCGAGCGCGCCGGACTCGATCCGGGAGACGAAACCCACGAGCTGACCCAGACCCACGGTGGTCAGCTCGCGCGGCACCCGCAGCCCCGCGGAGTAGGGCGCAGCACCGGTGAGCCGGGCCAGCGTGCGGAAGGTCTTCGACGTCGCCGCGACCAGGTCGGGCGGCCCGGCCGCGGCCAGCCGTCGGGCCGCCGGGGTCAGCAACCGGGCCGCGTGTGTGTCCAGCTCGGCCAGGGCAGCCAGGTCCGGACGACCACCGTCGTGCGCGGCAGGCAGGAACTGACGGGTCATCCGGCCGGCGCCCAGCGGGAGGGAGAGCGCCACGTCGGGGTCCTCGTCGACACCCGTGGCCAGTTCCAGCGAGCCACCGCCGATGTCGAGCACCAGCAACCGACCGGCACTCCAGCCGAACCAGCGCCGGACCGCCAGGAAGGTCAACCGGGCCTCGTCCTCACCGGTGAGCACCTGGAGCTGCACACCGGTGGCCTCGATGACCCGCCCGAGGACTGCGGGCCCGTTGGTGGCCTCCCGGATGGCCGAGGTCACGAAGGCCAGCAGTTCCTCGCACCCCTGCTCCTCGGCCGCCTGGCGGGCCCGCCGGACGGCCGACAGCAGCGCCTTCTCCCCGTCCTTGGACAGCAGTCCGTCCGCCCCGACGTGCTCGGCCAGCCGCAGCACCCACTTGTCGTCGTGCGCCGGGGTGGGGTGGGCACCGCGGTGGGCATCCACCACCAGCAGGTGCACGGTGTTCGAGCCCACGTCGAGCACACCCAGCCGCATGGGGAGACAGTCTGCCGGGTGCCGCCGCCGGGCGGCACACGTGGTGGACTGGCGGCGTGGTGGACCACGGCCTGCCGGCCGAGCACGGCACCGACCCATCGGACGAGGTGGGTCTGGACTTCGCCCGGGAATGGGTGGAGTTCACCGACCCCGCCGATCCCGGGCACCGGGTGCGGGCGGACCTGACCTGGCTGACGTCGGCCTGGACCTGCGTCTACGGCCGGGGGTGCGCCGGGGTCGTCGCCGGGCGGGCCGAGGACGGCTGCTGCAACCACGGGGCCTTCTTCACCGACGCCGACGACCTGGAGCGGGTCTCGGCCGCGGTCGCCGAGCTGACCGACGCCGACTGGCAGCGCCGGCCGGGGTCGGCCGGGGAGTGGACCGAACCCGACACCCTGGGCGAGCGGGCCGACGCCGAGCAGGACGCCGAGGACGAGCCGGAGCAGGCGCTGCGCACCCGCGTGGTCCAGGGTGCCTGCGTCTTCCTCAACCGGTCCGACCACCCCGGTGGCGGCGGGTGCGCGCTGCACCGGCTGGCGCTGCGCACCGGACGGCACCCGCTGGAGACCAAACCCGACGTGTGCTGGCAGCTGCCGGTGCGCCGGGAGCAGGACTGGGTCGACCTGCCCGACGACACCCGGGTGCTCCTCAGCACGATCGGGGAGTTCGACCGGCGCGGCTGGGGGCCCGGCGGGCACGACCTGCACTGGTGGTGCACCGGCTCCCCGGCTGCGCACGTCGCGGCCGAACCGCTCGTCGTCACCTACGCCGCCGAGCTCACCGAGCTGCTCGGCCGCGCCGCCTACCGCGAGCTGCGCCGGCTGACCGAGGCCCGGATGGACGCCGGCCTGGTGGCGCCGCACCCGGCCAGTCCCCGCCCGGTCCCGGTCGAGCTGCTGCGGCGGCGCCCGGGCGGGTGAGCCGCCGCAGCCGCGGGGGCCCAGCCGGGGCGGTCGGGTTCGCCGTGCGGGTCCGGCCGGGCACGCGTAGCTTCGAACACATGAGCGAAGCGAACACACCCGTGAACTCCGGCGAGCAGGGCGACCCGAGTGCCGAGAAGGATCCGTCGGACTGGGTGACCGGGGACGAGCCGGCCACCGGGGCCCAGAAGAGCTATCTGACCACGCTGGCCCGCCAGGCCGGCGAGGAGGTCCCCGAGGACCTCAGCAAGGCCGACGCCTCGATCAAGATCGACGAACTGCAGGAAGAGACCGGCCGGGGCAACTGACCGGCTGCCTGGTGAGGCCGGCCCCCTCGCAGGGACCCGCGGCGCGCGCAGCGTGTCGTGGGGGGCAGGTCACCCGGTGGAACGGCCCCCTCGCAGGGACCCGCGGCGCGCGGAGCGTGTCGTGGGGGGCGAGGGGGTCCTCTTCTCAGGCCTCGAACTTGTAGCCCAGGCCACGGACCGTGACCAGCCACTTCGGGGCGGCCGGGTCGGGTTCGATCTTGGCGCGCAACCGCTTCACGTGCACGTCGAGGGTCTTGGTGTCCCCGACGTAGTCCGAGCCCCAGACCCGGTCGATCAGCTGCCCGCGGGTCAGCACCCGGCCGGCGTTGCGCAGCAGCAGCTCCAGCAGGTCGAACTCCTTCAGCGGCAGGGACACGGCTTCCCCGTCGACGGCCACGGTGTGCCGCTCCACGTCCATCCGGACCGGCCCGGCGGCGAGCGCGGCGTCTGGAGGCTGCTCGGCGTCCGTACCGCGGCGCAGCACCGCGCGGATGCGGGCCAGCAGCTCCCGCGCGGAATAGGGCTTGGTGACGTAGTCGTCGGCGCCCAGCTCCAGGCCGACCACCTTGTCGATCTCGGTGTCCTTGGCCGTCAGCATGATGATCGGCACGGCGCCCTTGGCGCGCAGCGCCCGGCACACCTCGGTACCCGACAGACCCGGGAGCATCAGGTCCAGCAGCACGATGTCGGCTCCGCCGCGGTCGAACTCGGCCAGCGCATCGATGCCGTTGCCGGCCACCACGGCCTCGTAGCCCTCCCGACGGAGCATGTAGGACAGCGCATCGGAGAAGGACTCCTCGTCCTCCACCACGAGCACTCGGGTCATGACCGTCCTTCCTCGGGGTCTCCGGCACCGGCGGGAGTCGCGGTGACGGCAGCGCGCAGGGCGGCGACCCGGTCGGCTGACCGGCCCGCCGGATCGACGGGGGGCACCGGCGGGGTGGAGTCCGGGGCCAGCGGCAGACGCAGGGTGAACGTCGACCCGAGACCCTCCTCGCTCCACACGGTCACCGATCCGCCGTGGTTGGTCGCCACGTGCTTGACGATCGCCAGGCCCAGCCCGGTGCCGCCGGTGGCGCTGGCCCGGGACTGGTCCACCCGGTAGAAGCGCTCGAAGACCCGGGCCCGGTCCGCGCGCGGGATGCCGATCCCGGAGTCGGTGACGGCGATCTCGGCGAAACCGGACCGGGCGCGGGTGCCGATGGCGATCTTGGTGCCCTCCGGGGAGTAGGCCACCGCGTTGGCCAGCATGTTGGTCACCGCGGTGGCCAGCTGGGCCTCCACCCCGCGCACCACGAGCCCGGGCTGCTCCCCCACCGCCAGCTCGATGCCCTTGGCCGCGGCGGCCAACCGGGTCCGGTCGACCGCCTCGGCGACGACGGTGTGCACCTGCACGGGGGCCAGCTCGGGCAGCGGCTCGGCGCCCTGCAGCCGGGAGAGGTCGATCAGCTCGCGGACCAGCTTGGCCAGCCGGTCGGCCTCGTGGGTCATCCGGGCGGCGAACCGCTGCACCGTCTCGGGGTCGTCGGCAGCACCCTGGGTGGCCTCGGCCAGCAGGGCCAGCGCCCCCACCGGGGTCTTCAGCTCGTGACCCACGTTGGCCACGAAGTCCCGGCGGACCGCCTCCACCCGCCGGGCCTCGGTCACGTCCTGCAGCACGAGCCCCACCGGGCCCGGGTCCGCCGCGGGCCCACTGTTCAACCGGACCCCGTGCACCCCGACCGTCCGCGGACCGGTGCCGACCAGATCGGCGGGCAGCTGCACGTCGGCACGCCGGCTCCCGGAGGTGCGTACCTCGTGAGCGACGGCGAGCAGGCCGGGCACCAGCAACCGGGTTCCGCGCACGATGCCCAGCGCCCGTGCCGAGGGGTTGGCCAGCTGGACCTCGTCGGCGGCGTCCAGCAGCACCACGGCCGGGTCCATCAGGTCCACCAGCCGGCGCGACAGCACCACGACGCCGGGGCGGGTGGCCGGGCGCGGGATCCGGTCCTCGGGCGTCGAGGTGGCCGTCCACCGCGCCCGGGCGACGAGGAGGCCCACGACCCCACCCGTCACGAGGCCCAATGCCAGCCACAGCAGCGGGTGCACGCCACCGATGCTAGGCCGGTCCAGGCACCTGCCACGCCGATCCGGCGTCGGTCGCCCCATCCTGGGGAGCTGTTCACGGCAGCGTGTCCAGTCGTTCACCCCCGTGTCCCGACGTCGTTACGCTGCGGTCTCTAGGCTCGCCAGCGGGCGCCGCACCCACACGAGGGTGTGCCGACCGAGTACGTGGGGGCCCGCACGCGGTCACCGTGCCTGGAGGGGACATGCGGGACAGCTACCGCGAAGAACTGGACGACATCTCCACCTGCCTGGTGGAGATGACCAACTCGGTGGGCTCGGCGATGAGCAAGGCGACCACCGCCCTGCTGGACGCCGACGTGGCGCTGGCCGACCTGGTCATCGCCGGGGACGCGCACATCGACGCGGTGCGCGAGAACGTGGACGAGCGGTGCTTCACCCTGCTGGCCCGCCAGCAGCCGGTGGCCACCGACCTGCGGGCGATCACCACCGCGATGGCCACCGTGCAGGACCTGGAGCGGATGGGAGACCTCGCCCAGCACATCGCCAAGGTCGCCCGGATGCGCTTCCCGGACCACGCCGTGCCGCAGGAGGTCCGGCCGGTCTTCCTGGACATGGGGCACATCGCCGAGAGCCTGGTGGCCAAGGCCGGCACGATCATCGCCAAGCGCGACGTCGCGGGCGCCCTGGAGCTCGAGGCCGAGGACGACCTGATGGACCGGCTGCACCAGCAGCTGTTCCGGGAGCTGCTGAGCGCCGACTGGCCGCACGGCATCGAGTCGGCCATCGACATCACCCTGCTGGGCCGCTACTACGAGCGCTTCGCCGACCACGCGGTCAGCGTCGCCCGCCGGGTGGTCTACCTGGTGACCGGCGAGCGACCGTTGCCGGTGGCCGCGGCCGGCTGAGCAGACCCGCCACAGGGCCCCGGGACGTCGTCCCGGGGCCCTCGTCGTGTCCTGGGCCGGCACGGCCTCGTAGCGGGGTCCCGTCCCCGGCGTCAGCAAAGTGCGGGGCAGGTGCCGGGGCTAGGAGGTCTTCTTGCCCTGCGCGGCGACTGCCTTGATCGCCTCGGCCGCTGCGTCGGGGTCCAGGTACCGGCCACCGGGAGTGGTGGGCCGCAGGTCGGCGTCCAGGTCGTACCGCAGCGGCACCCCGGTCGGGATGTTGAGCCCCACCACCTCGTCGTCGCCCATGCCGTCCAGGTGCTTGACCAGCGCGCGGAGGCTGTTGCCGTGCGCGGTGACCAGCACGGTCCGGCCGGCGCGCAGGTCCGGCACGATCGCGTCGTACCAGTAGGGCAGCATCCGCACCACGACGTCGGCCAGGCACTCGGTGGCCGGCCGGGCCTCGGGGGGCAGGAAGGCGTAGCGCGGGTCGGCGTCCTGGCTGTACTCGCTGCCCGCCTCGATGGGCGGCGGCGGGGTGGCGTAGCTGCGCCGCCAGGTCATGAACTGCTCCTCCCCGTACTCGGCGAGGGTGGCGGCCTTGTCCTTGCCCTGCAGGGCGCCGTAGTGCCGCTCGTTGAGCCGCCAGGACCGCTTGACCTCGATCCACCGGCGGTCGGCCGCGGCGAGGGCGAGTTCGGCGGTCGTGATGGCCCGGGTGAGCAGCGAGGTGTGCAGCACGTCGGGCAGCAGCCCCTCGTCCACCAGCAGCTCGCCACCCCGGGTGGCCTCGGCGCGGCCCTTCTCGGACAGCTCGACGTCCACCCAGCCGGTGAACAGGTTGGCCTTGTTCCACTCGCTCTCCCCGTGGCGGAGCAGCACCAGGGTCCCGGGAGCGGTTGCTGTGTCGGTCACGCCGACCATCCTGCCCGACCCGGTCACCCGGTGGGCCAGCTGAGCCAGAGTTCCAGCAGCAGCGGTGGGACCAGCCCCACCAGCAGCCAGGGACTGGGCACCCGCCGCCCGCTGCTCCACCGCACCACCGCCACGACCCCGGCGGACAGCAACACGGTGAGCAGGCCCCAGAGCACGGCGTCCAGCAGGTCCCCGGTGACCAGCTGGGCCACCGCGAGCTGCACGGCGCAGAACAGCAGGGGGTAGACCAGAGCCGTCGCCCCCATGACCCCGGTGAGCGACCGGGTCCGCCGACGCGCGCTCGTCTCGTCCTGCATCGCCGTCCACGGTAGGCGGGGAGACCTCGGGCCGAGCGGCCTGCGGTCAGCCCAGGGTCCCGGCCCGCCACCGGCGGGCGGCGGCGGCCAGCTGGTCGGCGGTGCGGCCCAGCGCGTGCCCGCCCCGGGTGACCCGGTCGGCGGCCGCGCCGTCCACCTCGTCGAGCTCGTCGGCCAACGCCGCCCGGCCCCCCGCGATCACCCAGCAGAACGCGGCGGCCCGGTCCAGCGCGACGTCGAGGTCACCCTCGAAGACCCCGGTGAGCACCGCGTCGGCCAGCTCGCGGACCCCGGCGGGCCCCGGCGGGTCGGCCAGCCCGGCGACCACCTCGCGGGGCAGCACCCGGCCCCGGCCGGCCTCGAACTGCCGGGCCGCCCCGATCGGGTCCCGCTGCACCCAGGCGCGCAGCAGGTACAGCCGCCACAGCGAGCCCGGCAGCGACACCGCGGGACTGTCGGCCCACAGCTCGGCGAGCTCGTCGAGACCCTGGTCGTCGGCCAGGGTGACCAGCCGGCGGGTCACCTCCGGGTCGTCGGTCTCCCGGGCCCGGTCGACCAGGGCGTAGGCCACCCCGCGGGCGGCCTCGGCGGTGGCGATCGGGTCGACCTGGCCGGCGAGGTGGTCGCCGAGGGTGGCGCGCAGCAGCGGGCGGCGGGATCGGGCGGCCATCGGTCCTCCTCGTGGGTGACGGCCGCGGTGTGGGACGACCTCCTCCGTTGTACGTGCTCCCAGGGCGCCCGGCCAGCCCCTCAGGTGTGGGGAGACTCGCCTCCCGATGGCGTCCGCCGCCGTCCGGGCAACCACACCACGACCACCACGACAGCCACCACGGCCGCCGCCGAGGTGCCGACGGCGGTGGCGTGCATGGCGCCGACGAACGCCTGGCGGGCCGGCTCCACCACCCCGGCGGCCGCGGCGGCGGCGTCGTCGTCGGTCCCGGTCCGGGCCGCCTCGACCGCGGCGAGGGTGGCGATGAGCGACTCGCTGGCCTGCTGCTGCACCGCGGCCGGCAACCGGTCCACGGTGTCCCCCAGCCGGGCCGCGTAGCCGGCGGCCAGCACCGACCCGAGGATCGCCACCCCCAGGGCACCCCCCACCTGCCGGACGGCGTTGTTCACCGCGGCCCCGGCGCCGGCCTTCTCCCGCGGGACGACGCTCATGATCGACTCGGTGGCCGGGGCCAGCACCGAGCCCATCCCGATGCCCTGCAGGGCCAGCACGCCCAGCAGCAGCCACAGCGGCGCGGTCTGGTCCAGCAGCTGGATGCCGGCGAAGGACAGCGCGATGAGCACGAACCCGGTGGCGCAGACCGCCTTGGCACCGAACCGCTCGGCCAACCCCGAGCTGCGCGGGGCCATCACGGCGATGCCGATGGCGACCGGGACCAGCGTGGCACCGGACTGCAGCGGGCTGTACGCCCGGACCCCCTGCAGGTAGTAGACGAGGTAGAAGGTGGCCCCCTGCAGGGCGAAGAAGTTCAGCGCCAGCGCGCCGGCGGCCGCGGAGAAGGCCGGGTTGCGGAACAGCGACACGTCCAGCGCCGGGTGGCTGGTGCGTCGCTGCCACCAGATGAAGGCCGCCAGCAACGCGCTACCACCCAGCAGCGGACCCAGCACGCCGGTACTGGTCCAGCCCGCGCCTCCACCGCCCCGGATGATCCCGTAGACCAGTCCCACCAGGGCGGCGATGGACAGCAGCACGCCGGGCAGGTCCAACCGGCCAGGGCTGGGGTCCCGGGACTCCGGGACGACGGTGAGGATGCCCACCATGCCCACCGCGGCGACCGGGACGCCGAGCAGGAAGACCGCGCCCCACCAGAAGTGCTCCAGCACCAGCCCGCCGGCCAGCGGACCGCCGGCCACGGCCAGCCCGGAGGCCCCGGCCCACAGCCCGATGGCCCGGCCGCGCTCGCCGGGCGGGAAGACGTTGGTGATGACCGCCAGGGTGGCCGGCTGGACCGCGGCGCCACCCACGCCCATCACGGCCCGCCAGACGATCAGCTCGAGGGGTGAGGAGCTGAACGCGGCCAGCACGGAGCCCGCGGCGAAGATGCTCAGCCCGGCCAGCAGCACCCGGCGCCGGCCGATCCGGTCGCCGATCACACCCCAGCTGAACAGCAGCCCGGCGAACACCAGGATGTAGGCGTCGATGGCCCACTGCAGCTCGCCCTGGGTGGCACCCAGCTCGCGCTGCAGGGTGGGCAGCGCGACGTTGAGGATCGTGTTGCCCATGATCACCATGAGCAGGCAGACGATCATCGTGCCCAGCACCCACCAGCGCCGGTCGTAGCCCTGCGGTGCCTCGGCGGTCCCCGCGGAGGCGGTGGCGCGGTCGGTGCTCGTCACGACCCGGCGTCGTCGGGAACCGGCTCCGCCGGTGCCTGGGTCGGCGGCCGGCGCTGGGCGAACTCGGCGAAGGCCTCCAGGTTGCGCAGGGATTCCCCGCGCTTGACCCGCCAGTCCCACTCCCGGCGGATGGAGCTGCCGAACCCGATCTCCAGCATCGTGTTGAAGTGGTCGTCGGCGTAGCTGAGCACCGCACCCAGCAGCCGGTCGAGCTCCTCGGCGCTGACCGCGGCGTGGCTGAGCCGCCCGGTCAGGTACACGTCGCCGACCGCGTCGATCGAGTAGGAAACCCCGTACATCCGCGCGTTGTGCTGCAGCAGCCAGGTCCACAGCTGCTCGCGGTTCTCGTCGGGTTGCCGGCAGACGAACGCCTCCACCCGCAGGCCGTGGTCGCCCAGGATCAGCCCGCACACCGTCTTGAGCTTGTTGGTGCCGGGCAGGTCGATCAGGAACTTCCCCGGCGCGGGGTGCTCGTAGACCAGCTCGGCGTCGCGCAGCGCGGCGTCGACGACGGCCTCCAGCTCGGTCAGCGAGCTCACCGCCCGCCACCGTTCCCGGACAACGCTCGCACCGCGTCGCGCACCCGGTCCCGGGGCGAGCGGGCCGGTGGCGCCCCGGTGCGGGCGGCCAACTCCGCGATGGCCGCGGCATAGGCGTCGACCAGGCCGTCGGCTGTCCGGTCCCAGCTGAACTGCTCGGCGTGCCGGCGGGCACCGGGGGCCAGCAGCGCCCGCTGCTCGACGACCTTGCGGATCGCGGCGGCGTAGTCGGCCGGGTCGTGCCCGTCGACCAGCACGCCGGAGACGCCGTCCTCGACCGCGGTGGGCAGCCCGCCGACCGCGGCGGCCACCACCGGTGTCGCGCAGGCCTGCGCCTCCAGCGCCACCAGGCCGAAGGACTCGTTGTGGCTGGGCACGACCGTGACGTCGGCCGCCCGGTAGTGCTCGGCCAGGGAGTCCGGGGCCTGCGGCGGGACGAACCGGACCACCTCGGCCAGGCCGAGGGAGGCGCTGAGCTCCTGCAGCCGGCGGGGCTCGGCCAGCCCGCTGCCACTGGGCGCACCCACCACCAGCACGTTCATCCGCGCCCGCAGCGCCGGCTCGTCGGCCAGCATCCGGGCCGCCGCGTGCAGCAGCACGTCCGGGGCCTTCAGCGGCTGGATCCGGCCCACGAACAGCAGCACCAGGGCGTCCTCGGCGACCCCCACCGCGCGGCGGGCGGCGGCCCGGTCCCCGGGGGAGAACCGCGCCAGGTCCACCCCGGGCGGGATGACCAGCGTGCGCGCGGGGTCGGCGTCGTACCAGCGGAGGAGCTGGCGGCCCTCCTCGGCGGTGTTGGCGATCAGCCGGTCGGCCTCGGCGACCACCTGCTCCTCACCGATCACCCTGGCCCGGGGCTCGGGTGCGTCGCCGTCGGCGAGCGCGGCGTTCTTCACCTTGGCCAGGGTGTGCGCCGAGTGAACCAGCGGCACGCCCCAGCGGTCCCGGGCCAGCCAGCCGACCTGCCCGGAGAGCCAGTAGTGGCTGTGCAGCACGTCGTAGTAACCGGGCTCGTGTCGCGCCTCCTCGCGGAGCACCGCGGCGGTGAAGGCGCACAGCTGGGCGGGCAGGTCGTCCTTGCCCAGTCCCTCGAACGGGCCGGCGGAGACGTGCCGGACGGTCACCCCGGGCACCATCTCGACCACCGGCGGCAGCTCCGAGGAGGTGGCCCGGGTGAAGACCTCGACCGCGATTCCCCGCTCGGCCAGCCGGCGGGACACCTCCACGATGTAGACGTTCATGCCCCCGGCGTCGCCGGCCCCGGGCTGGTCCAGCGGGCTGGTGTGCACGCTCAGCGTGGCCACCCGGCGCGGCAGCAGCGGCGGTGCGGTCCAGGGGCCGCCGTGCCACGGGGCCACCGGTCGGTGCGGACGGCGAGCGGGCACGGTGACCTCCCCGCACGGACCTGTGGCGGCGCCCGGACGGGCACCCTGTCGACTCACCATCCTGCACCAGCAGACTGGGAGCATGCCTGCCGAGCCCTCCATCGACCCCGACCCCGCCCCCGCCCCTGCGCGCCCCGCCGCACTTCCCTTTCCCGGCACCGGCCGGGTCGCCGTGGTCACCGGCGCCTCCAGCGGCATCGGGGCGGCCACCGCGCAGCGACTGGCCGCCGACGGGTTCACCGTCGTCCTGGGTGCCCGGCGGATGGACCGGCTCGCGGCGCTGGCCGAGCAGATCGGTGGGCGGGCCGTGGCGCTCGACGTCACCTCGGCGGAGTCGGTGGCCGCCTTCGTCGCCGGTCTGGACCGGGTCGACGTGCTGGTGAACAACGCCGGCGGAGCCTTCGACGCCGCCCCGGTCGCCGATGCCGACCTGGACTCCTGGACCCGCAGCTTCGAGGTCAACGTGCTGGGCGCGGTCCGGCTGACCAAGGCGTTGCTGCCGGCGCTGCGCACCTGCGGGGCCGGTGACGTGGTCTTCGTGGGATCCACCGCCGGGCTGGTCAGCTACGAGGGCGGGGCGTCCTACACCGCGGCCAAGCACGGCGTGCACACCCTCGCGGAGACGCTGCGCCTGGAACTGGTCGGTGAACCCGTGCGCATCGTGGAGATCGCACCGGGGATGGTCCGCACCGAGGAGTTCGCGCTGAACCGGACCGGCGACCCGGCCAAGGCCGCCGCCGTCTACCAGGGCGTGCGCGAGCCGCTGGTGGCCGAGGACGTGGCCGACTGCATCGCCTGGGCGGTCACCCGCCCGCACCACGTGAACATCGACCTGTTAGTGGTCCGGCCGCGGGCGCAGGCCGCGCAGCACAAGGTGGCCCGGGAGTCCTGACCCTCAGGGCGCGATCGCGACAGGCTGCACCGCGGTCGGCTCGGGCAGCAGGGTCACCCCGAACCGGTCCCGGACGGCGTCCACGACCCGGCCGGCGAAGCCCAGCAGCTCGCCGGCCGTGGCACCGGGCTCGGTGGTGAGCGCCAGGCTGTGCCGGGACGACGTGCCGACGAACCCGTCCCGGGTGCCCCGGCCGAACCCGGCCTGCTGCACCAGCCAGGCCGCCGACAGCTTGACCTGGCCGTCGGGGGCAGGCCACTGCGGGCAGCCCTCGACCGCCAGCCCGGCGGGCACGATCGGGTTGGTGAAGAACGACCCGGCGCTGCGCGAGTCCGGGTCGCCCGGGTCCAGCACCATGCCCTTGCCGCGGCGCAGCTCCAGCACCGCGGCCCGCACGTCGGCCAGGGGTGCGGTCCCGCCGACGGCCACGTCCAGCCGCCGGGCCAGCTCCGCGTAGCCCACCGGCATCGACAGCGCGCTGCGGGTCAGTCCGAAGGTGACGGTGAGCACGACGAACACCCCGGGGTGCTGCTTGAGCGCGCTGTCCCGGTAGCCGAAACCGCACTCCGCCGGGCGGAGTGTCGCCTCGGTGCCGTCCCGGCGGTCGAGCACCCGCACCCCGGTGATGGTCTGGGCCACCTCCTGGCCGTAGGCCCCGACGTTCTGCACCGGGGTGGCGCCGGTGCTGCCCGGGATGCCGGACAGCGCCTCGATGCCCGGCCAGCTGGTGGTCGACCGTGTGCGCCACCAGCTCGTCCCACGGCTCGCCTGCCTGCACCTCCAGCTCGACCCGGACGCCGTCGTCCGAACGCACCCCGATCCCGCGGGAGCGGACGGCGACCACGTCGCCGGGCCAGCCGGCATCCGGTGCGACGATGTTGGAGCCACCACCCAGCACCAGCAGCGGGCGGCGGGCGGCGTCGGCGGCGCGGACGGCGCCGACCAGCTCGCCGGCGTCGTCCACCTGCACCAACCGGTCCACCGGCCCGCCCACGGCCAGGGTGGTGAGCTCGGACAACGGGACCCCGGTCAGCACCTGCACGCGCCCACGGTAGCCATGGCCGGACTAGGCTCGGGCGCCGATGAGCTCCTCCGGCAGTGACCACACCCGCCGGGCGGTCCTGCCACCGGCCCGGCGGACGCCGCGGCTGGCCGCCGGGCGGGCCCGCGCCCTCGGTCTGCCCACCCGGGGCACCACCAACGCCAACCGGCTGCGCCGGGTGGACCGCTGGCTGGTGGCCACCCAGGTGCCCCGGCTGCGGGACGCCGCCCGGCCGCTGGTGGTGGACCTGGGGTACGGCGCCTCGGCGGTGACCACGCTGGAGCTGGTCGACCGGCTGGCCGACGAGGTGGACAACCTGGAGGTCGTGGGGCTGGAGATCGATCCCGCCCGGGTGGCCGCGGTCGAGGCGGACCGCGACCCGCCCCGGGTGGACTTCCGGCTGGGCGGGTTCGAGCTGGCCGGGCTGACCCCGGTGCTGGTTCGCGCCTTCAACGTGCTGCGCCAGTACGACGAGGAGTCCGCGGCGCAGGCGTGGGAGACCATGTGCGGCGCGCTGGGCCCCGGTGGGCTGCTGGTCGAGGGCACCTGCGACGAATGGGGGCGCCGGGCCGGCTGGGTGGCCCTGGACGACTCCGGCCCGCTGACCTTGACGCTGGCCGCCCGGCCCTCGGACATCGAACGGCCCTCGGACCTGGCCGAGCGGCTGCCCAAGGCGTTGATCCACCACAACGTGCCCGGTCAGCCGGTGCACACCTTCCTGCAGGCCTTCGACGCCGCCTGGGCCTCGGCCGCCGGGCTGTCCACCTTCGGGCCGCGGCAGCGGTGGACTGCGGCCGTGCAGACCCTGGCCGAGCAGGGCTGGCCGCTGATCGGCTCCGGCCGGCGCTGGCGGCACGGCGAGGTCACCGTCCGCTGGTCCGCGGTCGCCCCGGGCTGAGCCCGCCGGGCCGGGTCGGCCGGTGCGGCCCCCCGGGCTGCGGTAGGCGACCATGGGCCGGTGACCCGGACCGCCGATGCCGAGCCGCTGGACCGGCTGGTCGACGCCGTCGTCGTCGACGGGGAGCGGTTCGGGGTGGTGGCCGGGCTGCTGGACACCGGCCGCACCCCGACGCCGGGCGGGTTGACCGCCACCGTGCCGTGGGTGCCGGCGTGGACCGCCCGGGACCTCGTCGTGCACCTGGGCACGGTGCACCGCTGGGTCACCGGCATCCTGCGGGCCGGTGCCGCCGGGGACAGGTCCGCACCGGCGCCGCAGCAGCTGCCGGCCGGCACGCTGGCCGGGCCCGAGCTGCACGGCTGGTTCGCCACCGGCCTCACCGAGCTGGTCGCCACGCTGCGCACCACCGACCCGGCGCAGCCGACCTGGCACATGTCGCCGACCGCGGCCACCGCGGCGGACTGGGTGCACCGGCAGGCCAGCGAGCACCTGGTGCACCGGCTGGACCTGGAGGCCACCGCGGGCCTGGCCCACGCCCCGGTCGACCCGGCACTGGCCGCCGACGGGATCGAGGAGGCGCTGGGGGTCATGATCCCCCGCTGGGCGCACACCGAGCCGTTGGTGCGCGCCCGGGCGGAGGTGCGCGTCCTGGCCACCGATGTGGACCGCGGCTGGGACGTCGGCGTGCAGGCGGGGCAGCTGACCCTGCGGGCTGCCGGCTCGGCGGGACCGGACCCCGACGCCGAGCTGTCCGGGGCGGCCCATCAGGTCCTGCTGCGGCTGTGGGGCCGACCGGCCCGGGTCCAGGTGCGCGGGAACCGGGCCGCCGAGGCCCTGCTGCGCGGGCGCTGACCGTGCCGCGACGGGAACGCCGGGCGGCTCCCCTGCCGCACCCCGAGCTGCCCGGCCCCACGCC
This sequence comes from uncultured Actinomycetota bacterium, assembly GCA_963759905.1. Lineage (GTDB taxonomy): Bacteria > Actinomycetota > Actinomycetes > Mycobacteriales > Geodermatophilaceae > Klenkia. The sequence continues at coordinate 149,276 of CAVXBD010000003.1, read as the reverse complement.
GACCGCGGGTGGCACGGCGGAGATCCTCGGGGACGCCGACCGCGAGCGGTCCTACGTGCTGATGCTGGACGGGGTGCCGCAGTCCCACGTCGACCTCGACGACCCGGCGCACCTGGAGTTCGAGTACGTGCGCCGCATGGGGCACGTCCTGGACCTGCACGGCGAGCCGGGTGCGCCGCTGGACGTGGTGCACCTGGGGGGCGGCGCGCTGACCCTGGCCAGGTATGTCGCGGTGACCCGGCCGGGCTCGCGGCAGCGGGTGGTCGAGTTGGACGAGCCGCTGACCGAGTTGGTCCGGGCCCACCTGCCGCTGCCCCGTCCGGCCCGGGTGCGGGTTCGGGCCGCGGATGCCCGGGCGGGCCTGCAGGCGCTCCCGGCGGCCAGCGCCGACGTCGTCCTGGTGGACGTGTTCGCCGGGGCCCGCACCCCGGCCCACCTGACCAGCACCGGTTTCGCCGCGGAGGTGGCCCGGGTGCTGCGGCCCGGCGGGGTGACCGCCTGGAACGTCTCCGACGGCCCTCCGCTGCGGTTCCTGCGGACCCAGGCCGCCACGCTGACCGCGGTCTTCCCGCACGTGCTGCTGATCGCCGAGCCCGGCACGCTGCGCGGGCGCCGCTACGGCAACACCGTGGCCGTGGGGTCCGCCGCCGGGCTGCCGGTCCCTGGGCTGACCCGGCGCACCGCCGGGGACCCGATGCCGGCCCGGGTGGTGCACGGCGCAGACCTCACGTCGTTCATCGGGACGGCCCGCCCCGTGGGCGACGCCACTGCCGTGCCCTCGCCGGAGCCGCCGGCCGGGGTCTTCGGCTGAGCCCTGGGCGGTCGGCGTGCCGGGGACCTAGGCTCGGTGGATGACCTCGCCTGCACCCCGCTTCGCCCGCGACCTCGACCACAAGGTGGTGGCCGGTGTCTGCGCCGGCCTGGCCCGCGGCCTGGGCCTGTCCCGGACCGGCGTGCGGGTGGCGTTCGTGCTGTCCACCATCCTGCCCGGCCCGCAGTTCATCGCCTACCTGGTGCTGTGGCTGGTGATGCCGAGGGGCTGACCCCCCGGGCCGCCGCCGGCACCAGGGTGGGTCACCAGTTGGTGTTGCCCTGCTGCAGTCCGCGCAGCGCCGGCCGCACGTCCACCAGGTAGACGATGATCGCGATGATCGCCGGCAGGCCGAGGAAGCTGACCGGGCCCAGGTAGTAGGCCACCAGGGTGGCGATGATGGTGATGGCCAGCCAGGCGGGCTTGGTGAGCTTGCCAGCAGCGACGTAGCCCGCGGCCGGCCGGATCAGCGCGTCCACGACGGCCCACGCACCCAGCGCGAGCACGGCATAGGTGATGACCGTGAACAGGGCCGTGTCGAAGCTGAACATGCCCTGAGGGTACTCAGCCGAGAGCACCGCAGGCCCCGGAGCGCGATGCTCCGGGGCCTGCGGTGTCGATCCGCACCCGCCGCCCGAGGGCAGCGGGTGGTGCTCAGTTGCTGGAGGAGGGCGCCGAGCTGGACGCCGACGGCGCGTCGCTGGAGGCCGAGGGGGCCTCGCTGTGCGCCGAGGGGGCGGTGGCCGGGGCGACGGTGGCAGGGGCGGTGGCGGCCAGGGTGGCGGGCGTCGCCGGCGTCCGCTTGGTGGCGGTCGTGCGCGGCTTGGTCGACCGGGCGGGGCCGGTGGAGGCCGACCGGACGGTGCGCTTGGTGGCGCGGGCGTCCGCAGCGCTCTCCGCGGTGGCCTCGTCCACGACCTTGCTGGTCCGGGCCTTGGTCTTCTGCGCCACGGAGGTGATCTCGTCGGCGGCCTTGGCGGCCCGCGAGGACGCCTTCTGGGCCACCGAGGTGATCTCGTCGGCAGCCGCGGCGACCGTCTCGTCGGTGCTGCCCAGCACGCCCTCCAGACGGGCCTCGATCACGTCCACCGCGCGCTCGACACGGCTGACCAGGGCGCTCAGGCCGGGCTGCCGGCGCAGGTCCTCGATCACCTCGCGGCCGCGGGTGGCCAGGTCGGTCAGCACGCTGGAGGCCTGGCCCTGGGCGGTCTCGGCCAGGCCGGCGGCCGTGCTGCGCACGGTGGCCGGACGGGTGGCGGCCTGGGCGCGGTCGGCGGCGACCTCGGCCCGGCTGCGGGCCTGGCTCAGCGCGCCGGCGGCCCGGGCACGGGCCGAGCCGGTCCGGGTGCGGACCTCCTTGGCGGCCAGGTCAGCCTGGACCTGGGCCTCACCGGGCAGGGCCTCGACCCGGCCGCGCAGCGTGCCGGCCGCGGTCAGCGCGCGCTGGACGACGACGTCGCCGGCGCCGATGGCGGCCAGCAGGCCGGTCCGGCCGGACTCGACCACGGTGTCGGCGGCCTCGCGGTAGGTGGTGACGATCTCGGTGCGCTTGCTCATGGGATGTCCTCCTGAGAGATGGTGGCGGGGGGCGGCGGGACGTGGGTGGCGGCGTGCTCGCGGGCGTAGGTCTCGTACAGCTCCAGCAGCACCGCCCGGTGCCGTTCGGACAGCGCCGGGTCCGACCGGATCGCAGCGATCGTGTCCGGGCTGCCGGTCCGGCGGTCCAGGATCCCGGCCTGTTCGTAGAGCGTCTCGGCCGAGATCTTCAGGCCCCGGGCGATCTGCGCCAGGATCTCCGCCGACGGCTTGCGCAGGCCCCGCTCAACCTGGGAGAGGTAGGGGTTGCTCACCCCGGCCGTGCGGGCGAGCTCGCGCAGCGACACCTGGGCGGCGTTGCGCTGGGTACGGATGAAGTCGCCCACCTGCGAGCTGACCGCGGTCGACACGGTGGACGCCTCGGCCGCAGCGGTCGCAGCAGCGCTGGTCACGCCCTGGCGGACGCTGCTGACGATCTCCGACGGGTTCTGCACATCCCCCACGGTAGCCGCTTGCGCTAGCTGTTGCAAGCGGCCGGGCTAGCGGGTGGGAGCGGCCCCGCTCCCGCACCCGGATCAGTCGAGGGCCGCCGCGGCCCGCACCTGACCCACCACGCCGTCGCCCCCGCTGACCGGGGTCACCGCCCACGAGGCCAGCACCGCCGCCGGCACCCCGATCCGGGGCAGCGCTGCGCACAGCGCCGGCATCCGCCCGCGGTCACCCCCGTCGTCGAACTTCAGCGCCACTGCTCCGCCGCCGGGGTAGGCGGCCACGTGCACGCCGTCGGCCCCGCCCTTGACCAGCAACCCGGGGACGGCGTCCATCAACTCGGTGTCATCCCGCCCGGTCCCGGCCACCAGCCAGGGGTGCGCGCGCATGGCGTCGGCCACCGACCGGTCCCGGCTGCCGGCCTCGGCCTGGACCAGGGAGAGCACCCCACGGGCCAGCGCGGTCACCGACAGCGCGTGCTGCGGCGCACCGCACCCGTCCACCACGACCGCGCTCACCGGCTCGCCACCGGCCTCGCCCAGCCTGGCCTGTACCGCCTGCTGCAACGGGTGCACCGGGTCCAGGTAGCCCGCGGTGGGCCAGCCGGCCGCCACGCAGGCCGAGAGCATCGCCGCGTGCTTGCCCGAGCAGTTCATCGCTGCCCGGGACGGCGCTCGTCCGGCCGCCATCCACCGGGCCCGCTCGTGCTCGTCCGACGGCAGCGCCGGCGGGCAGCCCAGGTCGTCCTCGCTCAGTCCGGCGACCGCCAGCATGGCCAGCGCCAGCTCCACGTGCCCGGGCTCACCGGAGTGCGAGCCGGCGCCGATGGCCAGCTCCTGGGTGCTGCGCGGCTCCCAGCCGGCGGCCAGCAGCGCGGTGGCCTGCACCGGCTTGTTGGACGAGCGGGGCAGGGTCGGGCGGCCGACGTCGCCGAGGGCCAGGGTGACCACCCCATCGGCGTCCAGCACCACCAGGGACCCGCGGTGCACCGACTCCAGGAACCCCGAGCGCCAGACCTCCACCAGGACCGGGTTGTCGGGGTACCCGCCCCGCGACGACGGCCCGGAGGGAGCCTCTCGCACCCCGTCGTCCGGCTCGGCTGCAGGGTCCCGCGGCGCGCGCAGCGTGTCGTGGGGGGCAACCGGGTCCTTGCTCAGTGCCGACCCTCGGCAGCCAGCAGCTGGGCCACGTCGGCCTCGCCGTCGCGGTAGCGGCGGCCGAGCTCCCCGGCCAGGGCGTCCATCACCCGCTGCACCCCGCGGCGGCGCTCGGATAGCCCGCGCTCCCCGGTGGTCAGCGCGCGGGCCGCGGTCTCCAGCTGGTCGTCGGGCAGGTCCCCGACGTCGGACAGGTCGACACCGGGGGCCAGGGAGTTGACCCACTGCTCGTGCGCGGCCGGCGAGCTGGGCTGCACGGTCTGGTGCCGGCCCAGGCCGTGGGCCGGCCCGCGGCCCTTCTCCGAGAGGATCTCCGGCAGCAGGTCGACCAGCGACCGGCCGTCGTGCTCGGCCCGCCGCTGCAGCTCGCGCCGGACGATGTCCAGCCGGCCCTGCAGCAACCGCCGGGTGTAGGACAGGTCGACCTCGGCCTGCTCGGCCTGGCGGCGCAGACCGCGGACCTCCCCCATCGGCCGCTGCTGCACGCCGGCCAGGAAGGCGTCGTCCAGCAGGGCGTCCACGGGCGGGCCGCCGGCCTGCCCGGCGGTGGGGTGCACGGGGGACTGCTCGGTCATCGGGGTGCCTCCTGCAGCGATCGGATGCCCAGCATCTCGCGTGCCTGGGTGGTGGTCAGAGCGGGTCGCTGGGCGATCCGGGCGAGCCCGGAGGCACGGGCGACCAGCTGGGCGTTGTCGCGCACCGGCTCGCCCGGTGCGTAGGTGAGCGTGTCCTCCATGCCGACCCGCAGGTGGCCACCGGCGGACAGCGCCGCCAGCATCACCGGCAGCGACGTCCGGCCCACGCCGGTGGCGGCGAAGGTCGAGCCCGGCGGCAGGTGCGGCAGGCAGGCGGCCAGCGCCTGCGTGGTGCCGGGCATCCCGCCGGGGACGCCCATCACCAGGTCGACGTGCACGTGCCCGCCGTGCGGTGGGCCGTGCCGGTCCAGCAACCGGGCCAGGGTGGCCAGGTGGCCCAGGTCGAAGGCCTCGTACTCCGGCACGATCCCGCGGTCCTGCATCTGGGTGTGCAGCTCCACGATGAGGTCCCACGGGTTGCTGAAGACGTCCCGCCCGAAGTTCACCGTGCCCAGCGACAACGACGCGGCGTCCGGGGCGGCGTCCAGCACCGCGACCCGGTCGGCGGCCGGGTCGGTGACCGCCCCACCGGAGGACAGCTGGACCACCAGGTCGGTGGCCTCGCGGATCGCGCCGACCACCTCGCGGACCCGGCCCAGGTCCAGCGTGGGCCGGGTGTCTCGACCACGCACGTGCAGGTGCAGCACGGCGGCGCCCACCGCCGCGCAGTCGCGGGCGGTCGACACCACCTCCTCGACGGTGACCGGCAGCGCCGGCACGTCGGCCTTGGCCGATTCCGCGCCGGTGGGCGCGACCGTGATGAGGGTGCCCTGCGGCGGGAGGGAGGGACTCACCGGCCGATCGTCGCAGACCGGACCGCGCGGACCCGTTCACGGGCCGCCGCGAGGGTGTCGTCGGTGGTGACCACGAGGTCCTCGGGGTCGACGACGGCGACGCTGGGTCCCACCCGCAGCTCCACCGGGCCGGCGGCGAGCTTCTCCAGGGTGGCCGACTTCACCAGCGCCAGGCCCACGACGCCGAGCTCGTGGTGCCGGACCACGGTGCCCACCCGGCCCACCTCGCGGGTGCCGGACATCACCGGGGTGCCGGGCTCGGGCAGGTGCTCCTCCATGCCGTCCAGGTGCAGCAGCACCAGCCGGCGGGGCGGGCGGCCCAGGTTGTGCACCCGGGCGACCGTCTCCTGCCCGCGGTAGCACCCCTTCTCCAGGTGCACCGCGGTCGCCAGCCAGGGCGTCTCGTTGGGGATGGTGCGATGGTCGGTGTCCACACCCGGCCGCGGCCGGTGCGCCTCGACGTCCAGCGCGGCGAGCGCGTCGACCCCGGCCAGGGTCGCCCCGGCGGCGAGCAGCCGGTCGGCCCGGTCGGCCAGTTCCGCGCGCGGGACCAGCAGGTCCACCACGGGAGCAGACCCGTCACCGGTGGCCGGCGAGCGGCGGATCCAGCCCCCGCCGTCCAGCCCCAGGACGGCCCGGTCGGCGTCCGGGACGGCGAACCCGGCCGTGGCCAGCACGTCGTCCCCACGGGGGCCCACCAGGGAGAGCAGCGCCCACTCCGCGGTGACCAGGGCGGGTTCCACCCGCAGCATGAAGCGCATCCGGTCCAGCCAGGCCACCAGGTCGGCCCCGGCCCCGGGTTCGGTGTCCGCCCAGACGGTGCCGGCCAGCTCGGCGAGCACCACGTGGTGCTCCACGTGGCCGTGCGGGGAGAGCACCAGCGCCTCGGTGCCGGTGCCGTCGGGCAACCGCTCGAGGTGCTGGCTGGTCAGGCTGTGCAACCAGGTCAAGCGGTCGACACCGTCCACGACCAGGACGTCCCGGTCGCTGCGGTCCACCAGCACGGCGGCCTCGGCTGCCCGCCGCTGCTCGGGCAGCGGTTCGCCGTAGTGGGCGGCCACCGAGTGCGCGGCGACGGCGCCGGGCTCGGTGGCGACGGCACCCGGACGGGACAGCAGGGGGGAGGTCACTCGTGCTCCGTTCCGGTCACGCAGTCCCGGCAGGTGCCGGAGAGGGCCACGTGACCTACGTCCAGGGTGAAACCCAGGTCGGCCGCCAGACGTTCCGCGACGCCGTCCATCAGCCGCGGGTCCACCGAGGCGATCGCGCCGCACTCGGCGCACACCACGTGCAGGTGCGGATGCTCGGCGGCGTGGTACACCGGCGCGCCCTTGCCCAGATGGGTGTGCCAGACCAGGCCGAGGCGCTCCAGCAGCTCCAGGGCGCGGTAGACGGTCGAGGTGTCCGGGGCGGCGCCGTCCGGGCCGGCGTCGGCCCGGAGCCGGGCGCCGATCTCCTCGGGGGTGCCGTGCTCCAGCGCGCCCACCGCGGCCAGCACGCGCTGGCGCTGGCTGGTCAGCCGCAGGCCGCGGGCCCGTAGCTGGGCGGCCAGCGGAGGTGCGCCCTGCGCGTGCTGCTCCCGGTGCGCGTCGTGCGGCGTGCCGGCCACCGGCCCGGCGGGCACACCGGTACCGCGGGTCGCGGCGGGCTCGCGGTCGGACACGCCACCGAGCCTAGGACGTCGATGCGGCAGGGTGGGCGCGTGACGACCGGGGAGCGGGACCTGCGTGCGGTGGCGCTGTGGCGGGACGGGACGGCGGTGCGGGTGCCCGCCGGGGAACCCGTGGTGACCGCCTTCGACGCCGGGCTGGGCCGGGGGGACGGCGTCTTCGAATCGGTGCTGGTGATCGGGGGTGCCACCCCGCACCTGGACGACCATCTCGCCAGGCTGCAGCGGTCCACCGCCCTGCTGGGCCTGCCGCCGCTGCCCGACGATGCCTGGCGGGCGCTGGTCGCCGCCGCCACCGTCGATTGGCCGGCCGACGTCGAGGGCGCGTGCCGGCTGTTCCTCACCCGCGGCCTGGGCGAGGGGCACGCCCCGACGGCCCTGGCCCTGCTGGCCCCGGTGCCCGCCGAGACGATCCGCCAGCGGGTCGACGGGATCGCCGTGGTCACGCTGACCCTGGGGTTGGCGGCCGACGTGCGCGCCGTGTCGCCGTGGCTGCTGGGCGGGGCGAAGACGCTGTCCTACGCGGTGAACATGGCGGCCCAGCGGCATGCGCACGCGGTCGGTGCCGACGACGTCGTCTTCACCTCGGTGGAGGGCCTGCTGCTGGAGGGCCCCACCTCGACGGTCGTCTGGGCCGCCGGGGGCACCCTGCACACGCCGCCGCTGAGCACCGGGATCCTGGCCGGCACCACGCAAGCGCGGTTGTTCACCCGCGCCGCCGACGACGGCTGGCAGACCGCGGTCACCGCCGGGACGCCGGCCGACCTGCAGGCCGCGGACGCGGTGTGGCTGCTGTCGGGCATCCGCGGGGCAGCCCCGGTGAGCTCGCTGGACGGGGTTCGGCGGGGAGATGCCGGGCTGTCCGCCCGGGTCGCCGAGCTGCTCACCCGGTAGCCTCGGGCCCGGTGCGCCGGGAAGTCTGGTCGGCAACTCCGCTGCCGACCCCGCACCCCCTGGAGCCTCCCCATGAGCAGCCCCGCACCCGGCAGCACCCGCCTCTTCGCCCGAGGCACGTACGCCGAGGCGACCCGGATCGCCGCCGTGCTGCGCAAGGAGACCGTCGGCGGGGTGCTGCTGATGATCGGCGCGGTGGCCGCGCTCGTCTGGGCCAACACGCCGTGGGCGGAGTCCTACGCCACGCTGCGGGACACCGTGGTGGGGCCGTCGGCGCTGCACCTGGACCTCACCCTGGGCACCTGGGCGGCGGACGGCCTGCTGGCCATCTTCTTCTTCGTCGCGGGCCTGGAGCTCAAGCGGGAGTTCGTCGCCGGTGACCTGCGCGACCCGCGCAAGGCCGCCCTGCCGGTCGCCGCAGCGGTCGGCGGGATGGCCGTGCCGGCCATCCTGTACACGGTGGTCAACCTGGGCCGCGACGACGGCGCACTGGCCGGCTGGGCGATCCCCACGGCCACCGACATCGCCTTCGCCCTGGCGGTGCTGGCCGTGATCAGCACCCACCTGCCGGCCGCGCTGCGCACCTTCCTGCTGACCCTGGCGATCGTCGACGACCTGCTGGCGATCACCATCATCGCGATCTTCTACACCTCGGCGCTGGCCTTTACCCCGCTGCTGCTGGCGCTGATCCCGCTGACGCTGTTCGGGGTCCTGGTGCAGAAGCGGGTGCGCTCGTGGTGGCTGCTGCTGCCGCTGGCCGCCGTCACCTGGGTGCTGGTGCACGAGTCCGGGGTGCACGCCACGGTGGCCGGCGTGCTGCTGGCCTTCACCGTGCCGGTGGTGCGCAGCGACGCAGCCGGCGGCCCGGGCGCCGGAATCGGCCTGGCCGAGCACTTCGAGCACCGCATCCGGCCCATCTCGGCCGGGATCGCCGTCCCGGTGTTCGCCTTCCTGTCCGCCGGGGTCACCGTGGGCGGGCTGTCCGGGCTGGGCGCCGCACTCAGCGACAGCGTCGCGATCGGCATCATCGTCGGGCTGGTGGCCGGGAAGACGATCGGCATCACCGGGGCCACCTGGCTGGTCAGCCGGTTCACCCGAGCCGAACTGGACCCCGAGCTGGGCTGGCTGGACGTGGTCGGACTGGCCCTGCTGGGGGGCATCGGCTTCACCGTCTCGCTGCTAATCGGCGAGCTGGCATTCGGCGCGGGGTCCGCGGCGGAGGAGCACGTCAAGATCGGCGTCCTGCTGGGCACGCTGCTGGGTGCACTGCTGGCCGCCGCGCTGCTGCGGGCCCGCAACCGGCGGTACCGGCGGATGGTCGAGGAGGAAGCCGTCGACGTCGACGGCGACGGGATCCCCGACGCGTTCGAGCCCCCGGCGCAGCGCTAGGTGTACTGCTGGGCGATCAGCGTTGCAGCTCTCGGTTCCCGGTCGTACCGTGGCCGCACACGAGAGAGGAGGTGGTCCGAACAATTGATGTCGTTCAGGACTCGTGAGGTGGCTGTCCGCTAGCCGCCGTCCCGATGGGCCGCCCGCTCGGCACCGGAGAAGCCCGGTCTGAGCGCGTGGCATCGCCCGTCCGCCGCACGGCGGCTGGCGAGAACCGGACAGTCACCCGACCCCCGGGCCGCCGACCTCGTCCAGTCGGCCCGCGAGCTGCTCCCCCTGACCTGCAGGGGTTGCGCCGCGGAGCAGCCCGGGGGTTGTCCGTTCCCGGACCACGGCCGGGGTCCATAAGCTGCCGGGGTGCCTTTCGCCGGCCGGGACGCCGAGCCCGACGTGACCGCCGGTCGGTGGATCACCGACGCGGTCCGGATCGGCTCGGGCCTGGCCGCGCTGCTGCCACCGGTCTTCCCCGCCGTCGCCCGGATCTTCCACCCGGCCGCCCGCTACGTCGGTGCCGACGACGTCGACGTGCGCTGGGCCGAGGTGGCCGCGGCCAACGGCACCACCGCCCATCCGCTGATGCAGTGGGGCGCGATCACCGGTTCGCTGGACTTCTATGAAGAAGCCGATCAGAGCCCGCTCTGGGAGGGCGCGCCGGCCCGCGGTCACCTGCCCGTGCAGGTGGCCGCCGCGCTGGTCGACGTGCTGGGCCGGCACACCGGGACCCCGGGGGACTGCTGGTTCGGGATCTGGGACGGCCACCCCGCCGTGGCCTCCGACGGGCCCCGGCTGACAGCCGGCGGCCGGGCCTACTGGCTCGTCCGGGGCCCGGTGACGCTGGCCGGGGCCAACATGGCTCCCGAACCGTGGGAGCAGAGCGCCAACCTGTGGTGGCCGGCCGACCGGGCCTGGTGCGTGCTCACCGACGCCGAGCTGGTGAGCAGCTATGTCGGGGCGTCGGTGGCGTGCGTGGCCGACCTGCTGGCCGACCCGCGCCTGGAGACCGCCCCGGCCACCGCGGAGCAGCCGCTGCGCGAGGGGGCCGACACCGTCAACCCGCCCCCGGACTGAACCACCTGGTCCCCCGGCGTCCAGCGGCGCAGCGGTAGCGTCGCGCCCCGTGCTGGCCCGAGACCTGGCGGTCCCTTATCCCTCCATCGGCCTGGACGACGACGCCCTGGCGGCCGCCCGGTTGATGGCCGACCAGCACCTGCCCGGCCTGGTGGTGTGCGAGCCTGACGGACGCCCCACCCGGGTGCTGCCCGGTCCCCAGGTGCTCTCGTTCGTGATCCCCCGCTACGTGCAGGACGACGCCGCGCTGGCCCGGGTGATCGGTGAGCGGGGCTCGGAGCGGCTGCTGGCCGAGCTGCGCGGGCGGACCGTGCGCGACCTGCTGCCCGACAGCCGGCGTACCGAGCTGGTCACCGCCGCCCCCGACGACACGGTGCTGGAGCTGAGCGTGCTGATGGCCCGTTCCGGCAGCCCGCTGGTCGCCGTCGTGGAGCACCACCGGCTGCTGGGCTGCGTGACGCTCCCCAGGCTGCTGGACGTCCTGCTGGGTCCAGCGCCGGCATGACCGCACTGGCCGTCGGCGTCTTCGTCGTCGCCTATGCGCTCATCGCCTCCGAGCGGGTGCACCGCGTCGCGGCCTCCCTCGGCGGCGCCGGGCTCCTGCTGGCCGCCGGGGTGGTGTCCTTCGACGAGGCGTTCGACTCCCCGGAGACCGGGGTCGACTGGGAGGTCGTCTTCCTGCTGCTGGGGATGATGGTCATCGTCGGGGTCCTGCGGCAGACCGGGGTCTTCGAGTACGCCGCCATCTACGCCACCAAGCGGGCCCGCGGGCAGCCCTTCCGGGTGCTGGTGACCCTGGTGGTGCTCACCGCGCTGGCCTCCGCGCTGCTGGACAACGTGACCACCGTGCTGCTGGTGGCCCCGGTGACCCTGCTGGTCTGCCAGCGCCTGGGCGTACCCCCGGTGCCGTTCCTCATCGCCGAGGTGCTGGCCTCCAACATCGGCGGCACCGCGACCCTGATCGGCGACCCGCCCAACATCATCATCGCCAGCCGGGGCGGGCTGGGGTTCAACGACTTCCTGGCCAACCTGGCTCCGCTGGTGGTGGTCCTGGTCCTGGTGCTGATCGGGATGTGCCGGTTGCTGTTCGCCCCGGCCTTCGTCCACGACGCGCAGCGGGCCGCCGAGGTGATGGAGCTCGACGAGCGCGAGGCCATCTCCGACCACCGGCTGCTGGTGAAGTCCGGGGCGGTGCTCGTCGCGGTGCTCGCGGGGTTCGTGCTCAGCAGCCGGCTGGACTACGCCCCGGCCACCGTGGCCCTGCTGGGCGCCGGGGTGCTGGTGCTGATCAGCGGCCTGTCCCCGCGGGAGTACCTGGCCGAGGTCGAGGCGCCCACGCTGGTGTTCTTCGCCGGCCTGTTCATCATGGTCGGCGCCCTGATCAAGGTGGGCGCGATCGAGCAGCTGGCCCGCTGGGCGACCGAGGCCACCGGGGGGAGCCCCGAGCTGGCCGCCTTCGGACTGCTCGGGGTGTCCGCGGTGCTCTCCGGGGTCGTGGACAACATCCCCTACGTGGCCACCATGGCGCCGTTGGTGGACGCGTTGGCGACCGACACCGGCAATCCTGGTGACGTGCTGTGGTGGGCCCTGGCGCTGGGCGCCGACCTGGGCGGCAACGCCACCGTGATCGGCGCCAGCGCCAACGTGGTGATGCTGGGCATCGCCGAGCGGAACGGGTACCGGATCGGGTTCTGGCAGTTCGCGCGGTACGGCTCGCTGGTCACCCTGGTCACGGTGCTGGTGTGCGTGCCCTACCTGTGGCTGCGCTACTTCGCCTTCGCCTGAGGGCCTCGCAGGGCAGTTCTCGGGCGAACTGCCCTGCGGGGCTGCGGGTTCAGAGGCGGCCGAGCTCGTCGGCCAGGTCGTCCAGCCCCAGGCTGCCCTGGGACAGCGCTGCCATGTGCCACGCCTTGAGGTCGAAGTCCGCACCGCGGGCGGCCTGCGCGGCCGCCCGGCCCTCCAGCCAGGCCCGCTCGCCCAGCTTGTAGCTGATCGCCTGGCCGGGCATGCCCAGGTAGCGCACCAGCTCGCTGTCCAGGAAGTCGGCATCCCGGCCGCAGTACTCCCCGAAGAAGGCCCGGGCCAGCTCCGGGGTCCAGGGCCGCCCGCGGTGCTCGGTGAGCGCGCCGTCGGCGTCGTCGGGGATGGGCAGCTGCAGGTGCATGCCGATGTCCACCACCACCCGGACGGCGCGCATCTGCTGGGCGTCCAGGTAGCCCAGCCGGGCACCGGGGTCGGTCAGGAACCCGAGCTCGTCCATCAGCCGCTCGGCGTACAGCGCCCAACCCTCAACGTTGGCGCCCACCGACCCCAGCGATGTCTGGTAGGTGGACAGCTCACCGGAGACGTAGGCCCACTGGGCCAGCTGCAGGTGGTGACCGGGGACGCCCTCGTGGTACCAGGTGGACACCAGGTCCCACAGCGGGAACCGGTCCTTGCCCAGGGTGGGCAGCCAGGTGCGGCCGGGCCGGGAGAAGTCTTGCGCCGGGCGGGTGTAGTAGGGCGCCGCGGCGCTGCCCGGCGGGGCGATCATCGCCTCGACCCGGCGGATCGGGGCGGCCAGCTCGAAGTGGGTCCCGTCCAGGGCCTCGATCGCCCCGTCCATCATCTGCTGCAGCCGGACGCGGATCGCCTCGACCCCCTCGACGGCCTCGCCGTGCTCGCCGAGCCAGCGCATGGCCTGCATCGGCGTGGCACCGGGCAGCACCTGCTCGGCGGCGGCCCGCTGGTCGGCCCGGATGCGCTGGTGCTCCGCCCAGCCCCAGGCGTAGGCGTCCTCGAGCCCGGTGCCGGCTCCCAGGTCGGTGCCGTTCCAGGCGCGGGCGAAGCGGGCGTAGCGCTCCCGGCCGACCGCGTCCGGGGTGCCCTCGGCCTGCGGGGCGTAGCGGTCGCGCAGGTAGTCCCGCACCTGCGCCACGGCACCGTCAGCGGCGGCTGCGGCGGCGGCGAGCTCGCTGCGCAGCTGCTCGGGCCCGTCGGCGACGAGGCCGGCGAAGTACGGACCGGCCAGCCAGTCGTCCAGCTGGTCGACCAGGGTGCGCACCTGCCGGGGAGCGGCGAAGAGGCCACGGGCCGCGCCCTCGGCCAGGCTGGCCACGAACCCGCGGTAGGCCTCGGGCACCCGCGCCATCCGGCGCGCGACCACGGCCCAGTCCTCGGTGCTGGCGGTGGGCATCAAGGCGAACACCTGGCGCACCGAGTGCACCGGGGAGAACAGGTTCGACACCGCCCGCAGTCCCTCCCCGGCCTCGTGCTGGGCCAGGCTGGCGGTGAGCCGCTCGCGCAGCAGCCGCGCGCAGCGTGCCTCCACCGGGTCCTCGGCCAGCTGCGGGTCCGCGGCCAGCACCCGGTCCAGCTCGGCCAGGGTCTCCCGCTCCAGCTGCGCCTCGGCCTCCAGGCCGGCCGGGCCGAGGTCGGGCAGCCCGTCACCACCCGGCGCCGTGCCCAGCTGGGTGGCCACGATCGGGTCCAGCCGGCAGACCGCCTCCACGTACCCGTCGGCGACCTGCCGAGGGGTGGTGGGCGGTCCGCCCGGCCGTGCCGGCCAGGGTGGTGCTGCTCATCGGATCCTCTCCAGGCGGGCGGACATCACGGGACGGAGCTGGCCGTCGCTGCCGGCTCGGTCCACGGCGTACATCAGGGCGCCCTCGACGATGCCGTACAACCGGGCGGCCCGGGTCACGTCGGCGTGGTCGGGGGTGCGGGCCAGCACGTCGCTGGCCAGCTCCCAGCTGGTGGTGCTGCGGGCAGATCCCACGTAGATCTCCACCAAACCCTCGGGGTGGGCGACCAGCAGCTCCACCTCGTCCTCCCCACGCGGGCGCCAGAAGCCGGACTCCCGGACGTCGGGACCGGCGATGCTGCCGTCCTCGGCGATCCCCCAGGTCCGCGACTCGTAGACCAGGAAGTCCCGGCCGTCGTGCGCGAAGCGGATCCACTGGCCGAAGCGGCGGTCGGGGGTGGCGTCCGGGTCGGGGTCGGGGTCGACCAGCACGCCCTCGCCGTGCCACTCACCGAGCAACGGCAGCACCGAGAGCAGCTCGTGGGCCACCTCCGGACCGGTGCGGACGTCGCTGGTGTCCTCCACCGGCAGCGCGGTGGGACCGGTGACCGGTCGGTCCGGCAGGCCCTGCGGGGTCGGGTTCGTCACCGGGCACCCCGCTCCCGACGTGTCAGCCGCCACGCCCCGGCCGCGCAGGACAGCGCGGCGAGGGCGGCGAGGGCGACGAGTACCCAGGCAGTGACCAGTCCCATGCGGGCCACGGTAATCAGCGCCGTCGGGGGTGTCCCCGCGCGGGGCTCACCGACCTCGGCGGCGTCAGGTGCGGGCCCGGGCCCTGCTCGCCTGAAGCTCGCTCTCCGGGCCGATCGGCTTCGAGTCCTCCGGGCACGTCGTCGGGTCGGTGGCCGACCCGGACGCCTTCCTCACCGCCCAGGCCGACGGACTGGCCGGGCTGCCGGGGCTTCGACGACGCCGAGCCCGCCCCCGCGGCTGCGGGGACGGGCTCGTGCCGAGGTGCGGGGACGCACCCGACTGCGGGGCGGCCAGGCCCGGCTGTCAGGCGATCGCCAGGGTCGTCTCGTTCAGCCCGACGTCGGCGGCCACGGCCCGTTCCGCCCCGACCGACCGGAGCCAGCGAGCGCAGCGTCCAGTCACCGGGGGCGGCGAAGAACCGGAACTCGCCCTCGGGACTGGTCACCACCTCGGCGGTGAACTCGTCGGTGGCGTCCAGCAGCCGCACGTAGGCGCCGGCGACGGGCGTCGCCGTCGTGCCACACCGACCCCTGGATGACCGTCTGGGTGCTCAGGTCGATGCCCGGCGAGGGCGCCGCCCTGCTTCGGAGCTCCGCACATGGTCAGGCCCCCTTCTCGATCGGGACGCCCACCAGCGAGCCGTACTCGGTCCAGCGAGCCGTCGTAGTTCTTCACGTTCGGCGTGACCGAGCAGCTCGCGCAGCACGAACCAGGTGTGGCTGGAGCGCTCGCCGATCCGGCAGTAGGCGATGGTGTCCTTGCCGGCGTCGAGCCCGGCGTCGACGTAGAGCGCGGCCAGCTCCTCGTCGCTCTTGAAGGTGCCGTCCTCGTTGGCCGCCTTGCTCCACGGCACGTTGATCGCCGTCGGGATGTGGCCGGGCCGCTGCGCGCCCTCCTGCGGCAGGTGCGCGGGGGCGACCAGCTTGCCGGAGAACTCGTCGGGCGAGCGGACGTCGATCAGGTTCTTGCGTCGCCGATGGCGGCGACGACCTCGTCGCGGAAGGCCCGGATGGAGGTGTCCGGCTCGGCTGCCGAGTAGCTGGTGGCCGGGCGCTGCACCGGCGTCGGCGGACAGCGGGCGGCTGTCCAGCTCCCACTTCTTGCGACCGCCGTCGATCAGCTTGACGTCGCGGTGGCCGTAGAGCTTGAAGTACCAGTAGGCGTAGGCGGCGAACCAGTTGTTGTTGCCGCCGTAGAGCACCACGGTGTCGTCGTTGCTGATGCCCTTGGCAGACAGCAGCGCGTAGAAGCCGTCCCTGTCGACGAAGTCCCGGGCCAGCGGGTCCTGCAGGTCGGTCTTCCAGTCCAGCTTCACGGCACCGGCGAGGTGCCCCTTGTCGTAGGCGCTGGTGTCCTCGTCGACCTCGACGAAGACCAGCCCGGGGTCCCCCAGGTGCTCCTGGGCCCAGTCGGCGGTGACGAGCACGTCGGTACGGCTCACGGTGTTCCTCCAGTTGTCTGCGGAGTACGGATCTGCGGCGTGCGGATGGGTGCTGCTGGCCGCTGGTCGGGTGCCGGCGGTTGCGTGGTCCGGCCGGTCCCGGTCAGCCGGCGCGTGCGGGCCGGGCCCGGCGGATGAGCAGGTAGAGCTCGCAGCCCAGGCAGAAGCCGGCCGCCGCGTTCAGCAGCGCGGCCACCAGGGCCAGGGCGGTGGCGACGGCGCCCAGCAGCGGGACACCGGCCAGGTAACCGACCGTGCCCACCAGCGCGAAGCCCAGCCCGACCAGCTGCGCGAAGGCGGGCGGCCCCACGGGCTCCCGCTCGGTCACCGGCCCCAGCCGGGGGGCCACCAGGTGGCGGAACAGCAGACCGTAGGGCGCGTGGCGCAGGCCGGTCGCGGCGCCGACGGCGAATACCGCCGCCTGCGCGGCGAGCAGCCAACCGCTGCCGGTCAGCAGCACGACGGCCAGGACGACGGTGGTGATCCAGGCCCCGAAACGGGGCCCGCGGACGTCCACCAAGGGCGTGCCGGTGGCGGACGGGGACGTGCGGACGTGCTGGGGGGATGTCACGGGGAGGGGCCTTCCGACGGCGGTCAGGGCGCGTCGAGGCGGGTGGGCAGCCTCGTCAGGAGGCGCGACACAGGCAGCTGCCCAGGCGGCACAGGTCCACTGTGCGGCGCTGAGTCAGCAGGGTGCCCACGGCGCGAGGGTAGCAACACCCGGGGCGGGGCACGATCACGGCGTCGGCACCGCGGGTGCGTGGGCGTCCACCAGCGCGGTGAGCTCGGCCGGGCGGGGTGCCCCGCTGCTGCGGCCCAGGACGCTGCCGGCCCGGTCCAGGTAGAACAGCGTGGGCGTGCGCCGGACGTCCAGGGCGCGCACCGCGTCCAGCTGGCTCTCGGCGTCGACGTGCACCGCGGCCAGCCCCGGTCGGGTGGTCTGCAGCTGGGCGAGCCGGGCGCGGGTGGCCCGGCACGGGGCGCAGAAGGCGCTGGCAAACTGGACCACGGTGAGGTCGGCCTCCTCCGGGCGGACACCCAGCGCGCGCAGCACGTCGGTCGTCGGGTCGGTCATCGGGTCCGACGTGCCGTCGGTGGCGGTGTCGGCCCGGGTGGGCCGCTCTCCGGCGAGGACCGGTACCCGGACGACACCGTCCCGGGTCCGCAGCCACCACGCGGCGAGCGCGGCCAGCGCGAGGGCCACCAGCAGCACGAGCGCACCTGTTCCGTCCACGACCCGCCCAACACCACCAGTTCGGTAGGGATTCCCGCTATTGCAGGACGGCGTCCCGCGCCTGCACGGTGACGACCACCCCGTCGTCGGCGACGCGCAGTCCGGTCAGCTCCAGGCCGAAGGGCAGGTCCGGGACCGTGTAGCGCAACCCGAGCAGCTCCTGGGCCTGCGACAGCAGGAAGTCCGGGACGTCGATGCCGGCGCCGGCCGCCTGGTCCACGGTGAGCACCAGGTCCCGGTCCTCCAGCGTCACGCGTCCCGCGGCGGTGAGCGGGACGGACTGGCCGAGCAGCTCGACGGTGCGAGTGATGCGCAGGCCGTCACCCTCCCGGGCCAGCACGGTGTCCCCGCCCATCTGCCGGGCAAGCAGCGCGTAGGACAGCGTCGCCCGACCGTCGATCCGGTCCACCGGGATGGAGCTCACCGATCCGTCCAGCACGTCCGACAGCGGCAGGTGCACCCCGTGCAGCGACACGTCGGCGGTGGTCCCGGCCGGCTGGCCGAGCTCGTCGGCGGTGAGCGAGATCCGCACCTCCCGGTACCGGCCGCCGACGGCCTGGGTGAGGAACGGGAACCCGGTGATGTCCACCGAGGGTGTGCCCTGCAGCTGGCTGCGGTCGGCGATCTGGGCGGCGACCTGGTGCTCGGCGACCAGCACCCCCACCCGGTCGAGGACCACCAGCAGGCCCAGCAGCGTCAGGACGGTGATCAACAGGGCTTTCACCGGGCCCAGTCTCCCGATTCAGAGACTGGTCTGCAGCGCCAGGAAGAACGCCACCGGTGCAGACGCGGCGATCGGCAGGGTGGCCTGCACGACCGGCAGCGCCCAACCGCGCTGCGGGCGTTCGGCGACGACGTAGGAGGCACCGACCGCGACCAGCGCGGCGACGCCGCCGATCGCGGCGCCGTAGGTGGCCGCGGAGACCCCGTCGACCAGGTCCCCGGGCTGCCGGCGGAGCAGGGCCACCGCGACGCCTGCCAGCACGGCCAGCACCAGGCCGGTGAGACCGCGCGGCACGCCGGCTGCGATCACCGGTCGGGGCAGGAGGAAGTCCACCAGGTGCCCCACCAGCAGGGCGGCCCCGATGACCAGTACCGCGCTGGTGGCCAGCCGGTCGCCGTCGGTGCTCCGCCCCAGGGCGACGAGCACCGACAGCGCGACGACCGCGCAGATCAGCAGCACCACGCCGGCCAGCGAGGCCACCAGGTATCGGCGCGGGGCCGGCCGGGCCATCTGGTGCACGATGGCGACCAGCAGCCCCGGCCCCAGCACCATCAGCAACGACCCCAGCACCGCGCGCTCCGGCAACGCCAGCAGCAGGTCGGACCCGACGGCCGCGGCCATCCCGATGCCCAGCGAGCCGATGAACCCGCGGATCCCGGTGGCGACCACCCAGGCCCCGACCAGCGCGAGCTGGACCACGAGCACCGCGATCAGCCGGCCGGTGTCCCCGGCGAGCGCCGGGAGCCCGGCCAGCAGTGCCACGGCCACCACGACCGCCCCGGCCGCCGGCAGGTGGTGGGCACCGCGCGGAAGTTCGGTCTCCAGCGCTGAGTGGCTCACCCGGCCATGCTCGCAGAGCCCGGCCCCACCCCGCGGGACGTCGGCGTGCCGGCCTCCGGCGCACCCCGGCCCACCGCGGCCCGGGCCCACTGCCCGATCCGCTCCACCAGCGGCGGGGTCATCCCGTTCTCCGCGCACACGTCCAGTCCCCGGACCTCGGTGGAGTGCCGCAGCTGCGCGGCCAGCCGGAGGAAGGGGACCCGGGCCGTGGAGTTGGTGAACCCGTGCGCCAGGACGACGGTCAGCGGCCGCTCCCCCCGCCGCCAGGGGCGCCGGCAGAGCGGGTGGGACGACGATCCCGTGCAGGTCGACCCCGTCGGCGGTGCGGACCGTCACCTCGTGCCGGGCCAGCACGACGCCCTCCGATCGCGGCACGTCGGCTATCCTGCCCTCTGATCTCGACGTCGGCGTCGATGGCTCCGCCTTCACGACTGCCCTCACGACCGGCCCCGACGGATGTTCCAGGAGACGACATGCGGCTCGTGCTCATGACTTCCGCCCGCCAGGCGACGACCGAGGTGCTGCCGGCGCTGGGTCTGCTGGCCCACCAGGTGCGCATCGTGGCCCCGGAGCTCTCCAGCCTGCTGGACGGGGACGCCGGTGACGTGGTCCTGGTCGACGCCCGGCACGACCTGGTCTCGGCGCGCACGCTGTGCGCACTGCTGTCCTCCACCGGCGTCGCGGCCTCGCTGGTGGCGGTGCTCTCCGAGGGCGGCCTGGTGGCCCTGTCGGCCGACTGGGGTGTCGACGACGTCGTGCTGGACACCGCCGGACCGGCCGAGGTGGACGCCCGGTTGAAGTGGGCCACCGCCCGCCGGACGGCCGCCGCCGCCCCGGCCGACGCCGGGGACGGCGGGGTGACCCGGGCCGGTGAGCTGGTGATCGACGAGCACAGCTACTCGGCCAAGCTGCGCGGCCGGCCGCTGGACCTGACCTACAAGGAGTTCGAGCTGCTCAAGTACCTCGCGCAGCACCCGGGCCGGGTGTTCTCCCGCGCCCAGCTGCTGCAGGAGATCTGGGGCTACGACTACTTCGGGGGCACCCGCACCGTGGATGTCCACGTGCGCCGGCTGCGGGCCAAGCTCGGCACCGAGCACGAGGCGCTGATCGGCACGGTGCGCAACGTCGGCTACAAGCTCGACCAGCAGGTGGCCGACGCCACGGCGGCGGCGAACATCGCCGCCGAGACCAGCGACAGCGGCGCCCCGCTGCTCTGACACCCACTGCGCCGAGACACGTTCCGCTGACTACACCCCCGCCCGCGGTCACCGACCTCGCCCGGCTCCCCGCCGGGGAGGTCGGTGCGGTTCTCGGGCTGCTCGCTGCCGCGACGGCCGCCGACCGGGTCCGCCCGGTGTCGGAGGAGACCGAGCTGCGCCTGCAGCACGGCGGCGCGGCCGGTGGGCGGGACGTGCTCGCCCGGTCCGCGGACGGCACCCTGCTGGGCTACGCCCGGCTGGAGCTCGGCGGGGAGGAGTGCGAGGCCGAGGTCGTGGTGGCTCCCCCGGCCCGCCGGGCCGGGGTGGCTTCGGCCCTGCTGGACCGGTTGGAGGACCTCGCCGGGCACCGGCCGCTGCGGGTGTGGGCGCACGGCGAGCTGCCCGGCTCGGCGGAGCTGGCCAGCGACCGGGGGTACGCGCGGGCCCGCACGCTGCTGCAGATGCGCCGTCGGCTGGACACCGTGGACCCCGACCCCCGCCCGGTCCTGCCCGCCGACGTCGAGGTGCGGGCGTTCCGGCCGGGTCAGGACGAGGCCGCCTGGCTGCACGTCAACGCCCGCGCGTTCGCCCACCACCCCGAGCAGGGTGGCTGGACGGAGCAGGACGTGGCGCTGCGCGAGGCCGAGGACTGGTTCGACCCAGCCGGTTTCCTGCTGGCCTGGCGCCTCGGGTCCGGCGGCGAGCAGACCCTGCTGGGGTCCCACTGGACCAAGGTGCACCCGGCCGGCGAGGTCGGCGACGAGCCGGTCGGCGAGGTGTACGTGCTGGGCGTGGACCCCGACGCGCAGGGCCTGCGACTGGGCCGGGCGCTGACGGATCTGGGTCTGGCCCACCTGCGCTCCCGGGGCCTGGCCGAGGTGCTGCTGTACGTGGAGGAGGACAACACCGCGGCGGTGTCGCTGTACGGGAAGGCGGGCTTCACCCGCTTCGCCGTCGACGTCCTCTGGCGCCGGGACCCTCGCTCGTCCTGAGACCGGACCAGTGCAGCCGGCGTTCGCCGCGCCGTCGTTCACCCGTTCGACGTGACCCGGACCGCACCTGGTCGACGAAGCCTCGGGGTGCGTTCACCTGCCGTTCACCGACGCACCCGGATCCGTCCACCTGCGCTGCTTAGCGTCCTTCCCGTTGGTCCTCCTCACCCGGCATCGACGTCCGGGTACCCACTCCTCGAAAGGCACTGAGTTGAAGCTCAGCACCAGGACGCGCGCCGTCACCGTCAGCGCGGCGCTCGCCGGCAGCCTCGCCCTCACCGCGTGCGGAGCCTCGAACGAGAGCAGCTCCACCGCCGCGGCCGGTGGCAGCTCCGAGCAGCTGAGCGGCACCCTGGTCGGGGCCGGTTCCAGCGCCCAGCAGGCGGCCATGCAGGGCTGGACCGCGGGTTTCTCATCCGTGCAGCCCGACGTCACGGTCAACTACGACCCGGTCGGTTCCGGTGGCGGCCGCGAGCAGTTCCTGGCCGGCGGCACGGACTTCGCCGGTTCGGACGCCGCGCTGTCCGACGACGAGCTGGCCACGGCCGCCGATGTCTGCGGCCCCTCGGGCGTCTTCGAGCTGCCGGACTACATCTCGGCGATCGCGGTGGTCTACAACCTGCCCGGTGTGCCCGACCTCAACCTGTCCCCGGAGGCCCTGGGCGGCATCTTCAGCGGCACCATCACCACCTGGGACGACCCGGCCATCGCCGCGGACAACCCGGACGCGCAGCTGCCCTCGACGACGATCACCCCCGTGCACCGGGCCGACAAGTCCGGCACCACCAAGAACTTCACCGACTACCTGGACCAGGCCGCGCCCGGTTCGTGGACCGGCGGGGCCGTCGAGGAGTGGCCGATCTCCGGTGGCGAGGCCGCCAACCAGACCGCGGGCATGATCTCCGCGGTGACCGCCGGCGAGGGTGCCATCGGCTACGCCGACGAGTCGCAGGCCGGTGACCTCGGGGTGGCCAGCATCGGCGTCGGGGACGGTTTCGTCGCCCCGACCCCGGAGGCTGCGGCCGCCGTCGTCGAGGGCTCGGAGAAGGTCTCCGGACGCGGTGACTACGACTTCGCCTACGCGATCAACCGCACCACCACGTCGACCGACGAGTACCCCATCGTGCTGGTCAGCTACCACATCGGTTGCGTGGAGATGGCCGACGCCACCCAGGCCGGCCTGCTCCAGGCCTTCCTGGGCTACGTGATCAGCGAGGACGGCCAGCAGGCCGCGGCCGACGCCGCGGGCAGCGCCCCGATCTCCGCCGGGCTGCGCGACCAGGCCCAGACCGCCGTCGACGCCATCACCGCCGGCAGCTGACCGACAACCCCGCAGCACCCCGGCCCGGGGGGTCCGCTTGGACCCTCCGGGCCGGAGCACGATCCGCGGACCCCCCGGGCGCATCCCGCCAGGGGACCCGCGAGCACCTCGAGACGACCTCGAGATCCCTCGACCACCACGGCCTCGAGCCGAACGGAGCCTCCCGGTGACAGCCACCGACGCACCACCCACCCCCGAGCGCCCCCGTCAGCGGGTCGGTGACCGGATCTTCGCCGGCAGCGCCAAGGGCGCCGGGATCCTGATCCTGGTCATCCTGGCCGGGGTCGCGGTCTTCCTGGTCACCCAGGCCGCCCCCGCCTTCACCGCCGACGGCGCGGACATCCCCGGTGGCGAGGGACTCCTCGCCTACGTGGCCCCGCTGGTGTTCGGCACCCTGGTGGCCGCGATCATCGCGCTGCTGGTGGCCACCCCGCTGGCGGTGGCGATCGCACTGTTCATCACGCACTACGCGCCCCGCCGGATCGCGCAGACCCTGGGCTACGTGGTGGACCTGCTGGCCGCCATCCCCAGCGTCGTCTACGGCTTCTGGGGCATCTTCACCCTCGCCCCGGCCCTGGTGCCCTTCTACGGCTGGGCCGAGCGCAACCTGGGGTTCCTGCCCTTCTTCGCCGGCCCCGCCTCGGCCACCGGTCGCACCATGCTCACCGCCGGGCTGGTGCTGGCGGTGATGATCCTGCCGATCATCTCGGCCATCAGCCGCGAGGTCTTCGCCCAGGCCCCGGCGCTGCACCGGGAGGCTGCCCTCGCCCTGGGGGCCACGCGCTGGGAGATGATCACGATGGCGGTCCTGCCCTACGGCAAGTCCGGCATCATCGGCGGGGCGATGCTGGGCCTGGGACGGGCGCTGGGCGAGACGCTGGCCATCGCGCTGGTCCTCTCGGTCTCCGGTGGGATCACCTTCAACCTCATCTCCTCGTCGAATCCCTCCACGATCGCGGCGAACATCGCCCTGCAGTTCCCCGAGTCGACCGGGCTGGCGGTCAACGCCCTGATCGCCAGCGGGCTCGTGCTGTTCGTGATCACCCTGCTGGTCAACGTGCTGGCCCGCTCCGTGGTGAACCGTCGGGCCGACTTCTCCGGAGCCAACTGATGATGTCCACCTCGACCCCGCCGCGGCCGGATGCCGCCCCGGCCCCGGTGGCCGGCCCGGTCCGCACCCACCGGCGCCTGCCCCGGTTCGGTGCTGCCCTGCTGTTCGGCATCGGCGTGCTGCTGGGCGCCCTGGCGTCCGCGCTGACCGGCTTCAGCTGGGCCTTGTTCGTGGTCTACGCCCTCGTGCTGGGCACGGTCGCGGTCTACCTGGGGACCCGGATCGTGGAGGGCCGCCGGAAGGCCACCGACCGGTTGGTCACCTGCCTGGTCGGCAGCGCCTTCGGGATCGCCATGCTGCCGCTGGCTTCCCTGGTGTACACCGTCGTCAGTCGTGGGATGACCCGCTTCGACGCCACCTTCTTCAGCAACTCGATGGTCGGTGTCGTCGGCGAGGGCGGTGGGGCCTACCACGCGATCATGGGCACGCTCGTCATCACCGCCCTGACCGCGATCATCTCCGTGCCGATCGGGCTGCTGACCGCCATCTACCTGGTCGAGTACGGGACCGGCCGGTTGAAGCGGGCGATCACCTTCCTGGTCGACGTGATGACCGGGATCCCCTCGATCGTGGCCGGCCTGTTCGCCTACGCCCTCTTCGAGCTGTTCTTCGGGCCGGGCATCCGGCTGGGTATCGGCGGCGCCGTGGCCCTGTCGGTGCTGATGATCCCGGTCGTCGTCCGCTCGTCGGAGGAGGTCCTCAAGCTCGTGCCCAACGAGCTGCGCGAGGCATCGCTGGCCCTGGGTGTGCCCCGGTGGCGCACCATCGTCAAGGTGGTCGTGCCCACCGCCATCTCGGGGTTGGGCACCTCGGTCACCCTGGCGGTCGCCCGGGTCATCGGCGAGACAGCACCCCTGCTGATCATCGTCGGCATCACCGCCGCCACCAACAACGACCCGTTCGGCGGCCGGATGGCCACGCTGCCGGTCTACGCCTACTACCAGCTCACCCAGCCCGGCGTGCCGCCGCAGTTCGGGATCGACCGGGCCTGGACAGCAGCGTTGGTGCTGATCATCCTGGTGATGGCCCTCAACGTCGTCGCGCGCCTGATCAGTCGTCTGTTCGCCCCCAAGACCGGTCGCTGACCGAGGAACCAGGAGAGAACTTTCATGGCCAAGCGCATCGACGTCTCGGACCTGGACATCTTCTACGGCAACTTCAAGGCCGTGGAGGGCGTCAACCTGTCCATCGAGCCGCGCAGCGTGACCGCGCTGATCGGCCCCTCCGGCTGCGGGAAGTCCACCTTCCTGCGCTCGCTCAACCGCATGCACGAGGTCATCCCCGGTGCCCGCGTCGAGGGCAAGGTCGTCATCGACGGCCAGGACCTCTACGGCGCGGACGTGGACCCGGTCGACGTCCGGCGGCAGATCGGCATGGTCTTCCAGCGGCCCAACCCCTTCCCCACCATGTCCATCTACGACAACGTCGTGGCCGGGGTGCGGCTGAACGCCCGCAAGATGAAGAAGGCCGACCTGGACGACCTGGTGGAGAGCTCGTTGCAGGGGGCCAACCTGTGGACCGAGGTCAAGGACCGGCTCAACCGTCCCGGCTCCGGGTTGTCCGGCGGTCAGCAGCAGCGGCTGTGCATCGCCCGGGCCATCGCGGTGGAGCCCCAGGTGCTGCTGATGGACGAGCCCTGCTCCGCCCTGGACCCGATCTCCACGCTGGCGATCGAGGACCTGATGACGGAGCTGAAGGACCGCTTCACCATCGTCATCGTCACGCACAACATGCAGCAGGCAGCCCGGGTGAGCGAGCAGACCGGGTTCTTCAACCTCAACGGGGTGGGTCAGCCCGGCCGGTTGATCGAGTTCAACCCGACGGAGAAGATCTTCAGCAACCCCGATCAGAAGGCCACCGAGGACTACATCTCGGGCCGCTTCGGCTGACCCGACCCGCCGCAGCACCCCGGCCCCGTCGACCACCGGTCGGCGGGGCCCGGTGCTGTCCGGGGCCCGCCGGTCAGCGGCAGGACGCCGGGCCGGCCCCGGTCGGGGCCTGCACCGGGACCGCCGAGGCCGGCACGGCGGACCCGACCTCGACAGGCTGCACGGCAACCTGGTCGGCAGCGACGACGAGCTGCACCGCGTCACCCACCACGCTGCTGGGCTGCAGCACCGCACCCGGCACGGCCGCAGCGACCGTGCGGGCCCGGTCCAGGGCCAGCGGCCCGTAGCGGATCACCGTCTGCCCGGCGGCGCCCGGCTCGACCCCGACAACCCCGGTCCGGAAGCCCTGCGCGGTCAGCCCGGCGGCCACGGTGCCGCCCACGTCCGAGGTGTCACCGGCCCCGGTGGCGTCCAGCACGTCGACGGTGACGTCGGCCGGGGCGACGGTGACGGTGCCGGGCTCGGTGATCGGGCCCGCCGGCGCAACCGGGTCGGTGGCCGCGGGGTCCTGCGTGGAACCCGTCGTGGTCGTGGTGGCCGTCGCGGGATCAGCGGAGGGATCGGCGGCGGGCTCGGGCAGCGCGGAGCGGGCGATCACCGAGTCGAAGAGCGCGCGGGTCGCCTCGGAGTCCAGCACGACCTGGGCGGTCATGCTCCCGGCCGGTACGTAACCGACCCCGGAGACCGGCAGCGAGGCTCGCTGGACGGCCCCGCGGGGCAACTCTCCCAGCGTCGCCGACAGCGCTCGGATGTCGCCCAGGGTGGTCCCGTCGTCGACCGTGAGGGCGCCGGCGGCCCGGGTGAGCACCGTGGCCGCGGTCAGCGGGTGGCGCAGCATGTCCGTGGACAGGGCCGCAGCCATCGTGGTGGTGAGAATGCGCTGCCCACGCTCGGCGACCCCGGCCCCGGTCACGTCCGACCCGCCGGTGCCCGGGGACAGCAGGCCCGTCACCTGGTCCCCGTCGACGTCGCTGGTCCCGGCGGGGAGCGTCAGCCCGGCGACGCCGTCCGCGAGGGCTGCGGGGAGGCAGACCCGGACGCCACCGAGGGCATCGACCATGCCGGGCAGGCGGGCCAGGTCGACGGCCACGTAGTGGTCGATCCGCACGCCGGAGAGCTGCTGGACCGCACGCACCAGGCAGGCCGGGCCACCGGCCAGCAGCGCATCCGCCAGCGGGCCGGTCACCGGAGCGCGCAGGTCCCCGCCGGCGTCCCGGCACTCGGGCTGATCCACCAGCGCAGTGGGCGGGAGGCTGACCAGCACGGCCCGGTCGGCACCGGGGGACAGCCGCGCCACCACGGTGCTCACCCCGGACACCCCGGACTCCCCCGGCAGGCCGGTACCCACCAGGAGGTAGGTCTGGGCACCGACCTGCAGCTGCGGGGCCAGCACCTCGGGCGCGTCCGGCGCCAGCGCGGCCACCCGGTCCATCGACCGGTCCGCGTAGTAGTACAGCCCGACGAAGTATCCGCCGGCCAGGCCGGCCAGCACCGCGAGCACGACCGCCACCCGGATCAGCCGGCGGCGCAGCGGGCTCATCGCGGCGCGGCGCCCGGCCCGGCCGGACCCGCCCTCCCCGGCAGCTGGGTCCAACCCCGGGATCGGTGGCAGCGGTGCGGCGACCCGAACCCCTGTCCCCAGGCCGGGCAGCGGCGGGATGGGCCGGGAGTGCCGTACCCCCGACGCGGGCGCGATCCCGGGCAGCGGCGGGACCGGACCGGAATGCCGCACCCCCGACCCGGACACGGTCCCCGGCAGCGGCGGGACCGGACCGGAATGCCGCACCCCCGACCCGGACACGGTCCCCGGCAGCGGCGGCACCGGACCGGAATGCCGCACCCCGGGTGCCGGCGGCGGGGGCGGCCCCGGCGCGGCGGGCGGTCGCGGTGGCAGGTGCCGCACCTGCTGCGCGGGCAGCTCGCTGGTGACGGGCGGCTGCCGGGCCGCTTCCCGGGCCGTTCCCTGGGCTGGTCGTTCCTGGGTGGGGAGCTCCTGGACGGGGAGCTCGGTCGTCGTCAGGTCCGGCAGGTCGGGGGTCCGCGGCGGGACGGTCGGCGGCCGGGGCGACGTCGGCGGCCGGGCTGCCGGGCGCGCGTCCGGGCGCCGCTCGGCGCGGCGACGGCCGGCCCGGGTGCTGTCGTCCGGGAGGTCGCCGGCCGCGGGCTGCGGGACGGCGGACTGCCCGGCGACGGCGGTCCCGGTCGCCCGCGAACGCGCCAGCAGGGCCTGGACGGTCAACGCGGAACCGTCGGCCGAGCCACGCCGGCGCCGGCGCGGGGCGTCGGGGGTCGGCGAAGGACGGCCGTCCTCGGGACCGCCCTGCCTCGGCTGATCACCCACCGGTGTCGACACCCCATCGTCGTCGATCGCGGCGCCGTCGACAGCGTCCGCCCGTCCCCCGCGCACCGGCCGCGGGCGACCGGTGAGCCACCACAGGTTACGGGGAGAAAGCGTCCAGTCACCGTACCCACGCCGGTCGACGAGTCGACACGTCGCGGCGGACGGCCGGGAGCCGTAGCGTCCCCGGGCGTGAAGCTGCCCCTGCTGCCCGGTCCCGGCGACCTTTTCTCCGCTGCCGACGGGCTGCGCCACCTGGTCACCGAGTCCCTCGCGCTGGTGCCCCGGGTGGTGACGGCGGTCGGTCAGCTGGAACTCCTGCTGGACCGGGTGGCTGTGCTGCTGGCCCGGGTCGAGGCGGTCGTCGACCGGGCCGAGGACGCCGTGGACGGGGTCCAGCACACCCGGGACCGCGCCGACGCCATGGTCACGGCGGTGGCAGCCAGCACGGCACGGGCGGACCGCGCGATCGACGGGGTGAGCGCCACGCAGGCGGCCGCAGCGGCGGCGATCGGTGCGGTGGACGCCACCCGGAGCGCCGCGGACGGCCAGCTCGCCCGGGCCACCGAACTGCTGGACCGCTCCGGTCCCCTGCTGGCCGCCTACGAGCCGGCCCTGGTCACGATGGCCCCGCTGCTCCAGCGGTTCGCCGACGACCTGGACCCGGACGAGGTGGAGGCGCTGGTCACCCTGGTGGACCGGCTGCCGACCCTGGTCACCCACCTGGACCGGGACGTGCTCCCGGTGCTGGCCTCGCTGGACGGGGTGGCCCCCGACGTGCACGCCCTGCTGGACACCGTGCAGGACCTCCGGGAACTGGCCAAGGGTTTCCCGGGGTCCAAGCTGTTCCGCCGCCGAGGCGCGGAGGAGATCGCCGAGGAGGAGGGGACGCAGCAGCCAGGCTGAGCGGCTCCTGTGCGCACGCCCCGGACCGGTACCCGGCCGACGTGCACCCCCGGTCCAGCGCCGTTGCGAACCAGGGCTGTTCCCGATCCAGCACTACTGCCGGTCCAAGGCCTGGGGCTTGTGCACCGCCTTCTTGCCCGAGGAGTCGCTGCGCACCTCGTACTGCGGGTCGTCGGGGCTGGCCCGGACCGTCCGGCCGGCCGCCTCGGTGTCCTCGGTGATCTCCCGGGTGACCGTGCCCTGGGTCTCGGTCCCGTGCGTCTTCCAGGTGACCTCGTCACCCTGCTCCAGCTCGCTCACGCGTCGCCCCTCCCTCGGGGAATGTCGGCCGTGGCTCCTCCCTGCCCGGATCCTCGAGGGGGCACACCCCCGACCCGGGCACGCCGCAGGTCACCCGTTGGGGTAGCCGGACCCGTCCGAGCCATGCCCACCCGCCTGGTGCTCACGTAGCGTGGTCAGCAGACGGCCAGAGACACCGCTGGGACCCTTTCCAGTCACCCGCAGTGATCGTCGTCCGGATGACCGCCGGCCCGGCCGGCCCCATTCCCCCGGGGCCGGCCGGGTCGGCCCATGCGTGCCCCCTCGCTCCCGACCTTGTACCCCGCACGGCCAGCTCCGTGCCGGGCAGCGTCCGGACGCACCGCCGTGCGCGGAGGGCGGGCCTAGGGTGGGGGGTCGTGACAGTCCCCGACGGCCCGCGCCCGGTCGACGTCCTCACCGTGGTGTCCAGCACCGCGGTCACCCCCGCGGTGCGCCGGGTGACCCTGGCCGGCACCGCGGAGGCGGTCGCCGCCGCCGGCCCCACGCTGTCGCTGCTGGTGCCCCGGGTCGGGGACCCCGCCCCCCGCTGGCCCGAGGTCGCCCGCGACGGCCGGATCGTGTGGCCGCAGGGCAGCCACGGGGTCAGCCTGCGCAGCTACACCGCCCGGCGTCAGGACGTCGCGGCCGGACAGGTGGACATCGACTTCGTGCTGCACGGCGACGGACCGGCGGCGACCTGGGCAGCCGCGGCCACGCCGGGCGCGATGCTCGGGGTGGCCAGCGCCGCAGCGCTGGGTGAGGCGCCCGCGGGGTGGTTGCTGCTGGTCGGGGACGAGACCGCGCTGCCCGCGGTTGCCCGGATCCTGGCCGGCGCAGCCCCGGGGACCCGCGGCATCGCGCTGCTGGAGGTGGCCGGTCCCGCCGAGCGGCAGTCCCTGCCCCACCCTCCCGGGGTCGAGCTGCGCTGGCTGCACCGGGGGGATGCCGAACCGGGGGTCCGTCCGCTGCTGGCCGAGGCGGTGGCCGCGTTGGATCCGCCCGGGACCGAGGACGTCTTCGCCTGGGTCGCTGCCGAGTCCGCGACCGTCCGGGCAGTGCGGGCCGACCTGCGCGGTCGGTGGGGACTGGGCCGCGCCCAGCACCACGCGATCGGCTACTGGCGTCGCGGTCGCGCGATGGCCCCGGCCGGTTGAGCTCCCCGGCGGACGCGGGCGGCGAGAACTGGCCCCGCAAGCGGTTCCTCGCAGCTTCCCCACAGGTAGCCTGCAGGAGGACCTCAGCCGCCGGGCACAGCCTGTGGTCATGACGACGACGGCTGCGGCCCGCGGCACGGGAGGTCAGGTGACCAGCAGCACCGGGCAGCACACGCCGGAGGCCCGCCTGCTCGTGGTCGACGACGAGCCCAACATCCGGGAGCTGCTGTCGGCCAGTCTCCGGTACGCAGGGTTCGAGGTGGCCATCGCCGCCGACGGCCAGCAGGCCCTCACCGTCGCCGCGCAGTTCCGCCCGGACCTGCTGGTGCTGGACGTGATGATGCCCGGGCTGGACGGTTTCGGCGTCGTCCGGAGGCTGCGCCAGAACGGCACCCACACCCCGGTGCTGTTCCTCACCGCGCGGGACGCTGCCGAGGACAAGGTGTCCGGCCTGACCCTGGGCGGGGACGACTACGTCACCAAGCCCTTCAGCCTGGACGAGGTGCTGGCCCGGATCCGCGCCGTCCTGCGCCGCAGCCAGGGGGCACGCCGGGTCGAGGAGTCCCCCCGGCTGGTCTTCGCCGACATCGAGCTGGACGAGGAGTCGCACGAGGTCCTCAAGGCCGGTGAGCTGATCAGCCTGTCCCCGACGGAGTTCAAGCTGCTCCGCTACCTGATGAGCAACCCGGGCCGGGTGCTCTCCAAGGCGCAGATCCTCGACCACGTCTGGAACTACGACTTCAACGGCGAGGCCAACGTGGTGGAGTCCTACATCTCCTACCTGCGGCGGAAGATCGACACCACCGAGCCGCGGCTGCTGCACACGTTGCGCGGCGTCGGCTATTCGCTGCGCCTGCCCCGCGGGAGCTGACCGCTCCCCGATGTCGCACCCTGCTCCGCCGGCCGGCCAGCAGCCCGGTCCTCCGGAGCTGTCGGCCGGTTCGGTCGATCCCGCCTCCGGGGCAGCGGGTTCCGGGACGGGGTCCGGAAGGGGGTCCGCCGGGGGGGCCGGTGAGGCACCCGCCCACCCGGTCCACCCGCCCCGGGTGCCGCTGCGGGTCACCCTGGTCGGGCTGCTCGTGGTGCTGGTGGCCATCGCGCTGGTGGTGACCGGTTTCGCCGGCACGTCGCTGCTGCGCGGCTACCTGATCGACCAGCAGGATGCCCAGCTGCGCGGCTACGCCCAGGACCTCGAGCGGCGGCCCGAGGCCACCGTCCTCAACTGCAACTCCCCGGCGATCTCCGTCGGCGGCAGCTACTTCGCCTGCGTGCCGGCGAACGGTCAGCCCCGGGTGTTCGCCGGGCCGCGGACCGACCCCAGCTCCCTGCCGGACATCTCGGCCATCTCCCCGGCCACCGTCGCCGAGTACGACAACGAGCCGCTCACCGTGCCGGGGGCCGACGGCAGCACCACCTGGCGCCTCGTCGTCGCCGAGGTCACCGACGGCGTCGTGGTGGTGGTGGGCATCGACCTGGCCGACGACGAGCGAATCCTCGGCCGATTGATCGCGATCGAGCTGGTGGTCGGGCTGCTGGTCCTGCTGCTGCTGGGGGTGGCCGGTTATCTCCTGGTGCGCAACTCGCTGCGCCCGCTGGTCGACGTGGAGCACACCGCCGCTGCGATCGCCGGTGGGGACCTGTCCCGCCGGGTACCGGCCGGCGACGACCGGACCGAGGTGGGCCGGCTGTCCACCGCACTCAACGGCATGCTGTCCCGGATCGAGAACGCCTTCCAGGCCCAGACCGCCTCCGAGGAGCAGGCCCGCGCCTCCGAGGCCCGGATGCGCCGCTTCGTCGCCGACGCCAGCCACGAGCTGCGCACCCCGTTGACCTCGATCCGCGGGTTCGCCGAGCTGTACCGGCAGGGCGCCTCGACCGATCCGGACAGCACCGGGCGGATGATGTACCGGATCGAGGCCGAGGCCACCCGGATGGGCATGCTGGTGGAGGACCTGCTGCAACTGGCCCGGTTGGACCAGCAGCGCCCGCTGGCCGTGCTGCCCGTGGACCTGGCCGAGCTGGCCGGGGACGTCGTGCACGACGCCCGGGCGGTGCAGCCGGAGCGGCCCATCGAGCTGGTGCTGGCGGACTCGCTGACCGACGTCCCGGTGGTGCTGGGGGATGAATCCCGGCTGCGCCAGGTGGTCGGCAACCTGGTCACCAACGCCCTCACCCACACCCCGGCCGACGCCCGGGTCACCGTCGCCCTGTCCGAGGACCCGGCCGACCCCGACGTGGTCACCCTCACGGTGACCGACGAGGGCCCGGGACTCACCGATGCCGACGCCGAGCGGGTCTTCGAGCGCTTCTACCGGGTCGATGCCTCGCGGACCCGCGCTGCCGGGGGCACCGGGCTGGGGTTGTCCATCGTGGCCTCGCTGGTCGCCGCGCACCGCGGGACGGTCCGGTTGACCACGGCGCCGGGTGCCGGGGCGTCGTTCGCCGTCCGGTTGCCCCGGTCGGGACCCGAGGGGGCCGGGGGACCCGGGGCGGTCGAGGGAGCCGACGGCGGCGCGTGACGGGAACCGCCAGGAGGTCCCACCAGCAGGCGGGATACCGTCCGCCGGTGAGCGCCGAGGCCCCCTACGACCCTGAGTTGATGTCCGCGGTGACCGAACTGGGCGATGCGCTGCGAGCGCTGGTCGAGACCTCGGTACGCACCACGGTGGGTCCCGCCCAGCTCCGCGCGGCCGCCGACCGGGCCCGGGAGATCACCGCCGCGCTCGCCGTCGCCACCCGCGGGCGCACCCAGCTCCCCGTGCTGGACGATCCGATCGCCTTCCGGCGGGTGTTCTCCCCCGTCACCGGGGTGGGCAGCGCCCTGGCCCCGCCGCTGCAGGTCCGGCGGGTGGCCGGCGGGGTGGCCGCCGAGGCGACCCTGGGCCTGCAGTACGAGGGTCCCCCGGGGTTCCTGCACGGCGGGATGAGCGGGCTGCTGATGGACCAGCTGCTGGGGTCCGCCGCCATCGCCGGTGGGCGCTGGGGGATGACCGCGCACCTGCAGCTGGACTACCGCGGCCCGGTACCGCTGCAGACCCCGCTGGTGCTGCGGGCCTGGATCGCCGCCGAACACGGCCGGCGCACCGACGTCGCCGGCAGCATCGCCACCGCAGCCGAGCCCGACCGGGTGCTGGTCGAGGTGGCCGGCCTCTTCGTGACCCCCCGCGACGAGCAGATGGCCGACTACTTCGGTGCCATCACCGACGCCTCGGGCCGGCACGCCCCGCCGGGGCGGGCCACCGACGCGACCGCCCTGCAGCCCGACCCCGGCGACGTCCCGCAGGGCCGCTGATGGTCACCGATGTCGAGGTCGCCGGGCTGGCCGCCCGCGCCGCGGCCGAGGAGCTCCTGCCGCTGCTGCGGTCCGGCCGACTGCGCGACCGCGCCCTCGGGGATGCCGGGGACGCCGCCGCGCAGCGCGCCATCGCGGCCGTGCTCGCCGAGCACCGCCCCGGGGACGCGGTGTTCAGCGAGGAGGCCGTCGACGACCCGGTCCGGCTGACCGCGGACCGGGTCTGGATCGTGGACCCGCTGGACGGCACCCGGGAGTACCGCGCCGGGGACCGGCAGGACTGGGCCGTGCACGTGGCTCTGTGGTCCCGCGGGGCGTCGCGGACCCGGGACGGTGGCGCCGAGGGGCACCTGACCGCGGCCGCCGTCGGGTTGCCGGCCCTGGGCGAGGTGCACTGCACCGACCCCGCCCCGGTCCTGCCCCCGCTGGCCGCCGGGCCCTTGCGGGTGGCGGTCTCGCGCAGCCGCCCCCCGGCCCAGGCCCGGGCGGCAGCCGATGCACTCGGTGCCGTGCTGGTGCCGCTGGGTTCGGCGGGCTACAAGACGTCTGGCCGTCGTCCGCGGGCAGGCCGACGCCTACGTGCACGCGGGCGGGATGTACCAGTGGGACTCGGCGGCGCCGGTCGCCGTCGCCCGCGCGGCAGGACTGTGGGCCTCCCGGCTGGACGGCTCCGCACTCGCCTACAACGCGCCCGATGCCTGGCTGCCTGACCTGCTGGTCTGCCGCCCGGACCTGACCGAGGCGATCCTGGCGGCAGTGCGACCCGGGGCATGACCCACACTGGGTGCCGGAATCCCCACCAAACCGATGGGGTTGACCGAGTGACGCCCTGACCCCGAGCACCGGAGCCTGCCCGTGACCGTGCCCGCGACCCTGCCTGTGCCCCATCCCGAGATCGAGCCCGAGACACCGAGCCCGGACGCCACCGTGCCCGACCACCGGCTCACCCAGCTGCAGGCGCTGGAGGCCGAGGCGATCCACGTGCTCCGCGAGGTGGCCGCCGAGCTGGAGCGTCCGGTGCTGCTGTTCAGCGGCGGCAAGGACTCCATCGTGATGCTGGAGCTGGCCCGCAAGGCCTTCGCGCCGGCCCGCATCCCCTTCCCGGTGATGCACGTGGACACCGGGCTGAACTTTCCCGAGGTGCTGGCCTTCCGCGACCGGCGGGTCGCCGAGCTCGGCGTCCAGCTGGTGGTGGCCTCGGTGCCCGACGCACTCGCCGCCGGGCACCGTCCGGGAGGAGCCCAACGGCTCCCGCAACCGGATCCAGACCCCGGTCCTGCTCGACGCCGTCGAGGAGCACGGCTTCACCGCCCTGTTCGGCGGCGCCCGGCGGGACGAGGACAAGGCCCGGGCCAAGGAGCGCATGTTCAGCTTCCGGGACGACGTTCGGCCAGTGGGACCCCAAGAACCAGCGCCCCGAGCTCTGGGACCTCTACAACGGCCGGATCCACCTGGGCGAGTCGATCCGGGTCTTCCCGTTGTGCAACTGGACCGAGCTGGACATCTGGTCCTACATCGCCGCCGAGCAGATCGAGGTCCCCGGGCTCTACCTGGCCGCCGAGCGGGAGGTGGTCGACCGCGGCGGCATGCTCTACGCGGTCAACGAGTTCCTCACCGCTCGCGACGGCGAGCCGGTGCGCACCGAGTCGGTGCGCTACCGCACCGTCGGGCGACGCGAACCTCACCGCCGCGGTGCGCTCGACGGCGGTCACCGTGCCCGAGGTGCTCGCCGAGATCGCGGTGACCCGGCTGACCGAGCGCGGGGCCACCCGCGGCGACGACAAGGTCAGCGACGC
Source organism: uncultured Actinomycetota bacterium (assembly GCA_963759905.1). GTDB lineage: Bacteria > Actinomycetota > Actinomycetes > Mycobacteriales > Geodermatophilaceae > Klenkia. The sequence continues at coordinate 114,042 of CAVXBD010000003.1, read as the reverse complement.
CGCCATGGAGGACCGCAAGAAGGAGGGCTACTTCTGATGCCGGTCGGACCGACGACGACGCCGGACCAGCAGCCAGCGCACGATCCCGGCCAGCAGGGCCACCCCCAGCAGCCAGCCCACGACCTCGGGCGCGCCGGCACCCAGCGGAGTGCCGAACGCGGCATCCAGGGTCCGGCTGACCAGCACGGTCAGGCCGTAGCCGACCAGGTAGCCCACCAGGACGACCAGCAGCGCCGGGACCAACGGGGCGAAGAACACCGGCACCTCTCTCAGGACGTCCTCCCCAGGGTCCACCGCGTGCAGGCGGTCGGCCAGCCCACCGCGTCACAGCCTCAGGAAGAGGTGGCCGCATGAGCGCCCCCGACATCCACGACGAGCTCGCCGCGGCCGCCGCCGAGATCACCGGCGCCCGCAAGGACATCCTCCGGATCGCCACCGCAGGTTCGGTCGACGACGGCAAGTCCACCCTGATCGGCCGGCTGCTCTACGACAGCAAGGCCGTCCTGGAGGACCAGTACGAGGCCATCTCCCGGGCCAGCCGGGGTGACCGGGTCGACCTCTCGCTGCTCACCGACGGGCTGCGGGCCGAACGCGAGCAGGGCATCACCATCGACGTCGCCTACCGGTACTTCAGCACCCCACGGCGCACCTTCGTGCTGGCCGACACCCCCGGGCACGTGCAGTACACCCGGAACATGGTCACCGGGGCCTCCACGGCGGACCTGGCCATCGTGCTGGTGGACGCCCGCAAGGGCATGCTCGAGCAGTCCCGCCGGCACGCCTTCCTGGCCTCGCTGCTGCGGGTGCCGCACCTGGTGGTCGCGGTGAACAAGATGGACCTGGTCGACTGGTCGCAGCAGGTGTTCGAGGAGATCCGCGAGGAGTTCTCCGTCTTCGCCACCAAGCTCGAGGTGCCCGACCTGACCGTCGTGCCGATCTCGGCGCTGCTGGGCGACAACGTCGTCACCCGGTCGACCAACACCCCCTGGTACGCCGGGCCCACGCTGCTGCACCACCTGGAGCAGGTGCACGTGGCCAGCGACCGGAACCTGGTCGACGCCCGCTTCCCGGTGCAGTACGTGATCCGCCCGCAGTCCGACGAGCACCACGACTACCGCGGCTACGCCGGCACCGTGGCCAGCGGGGTCTTCCGGCCCGGCGACGAGGTGCAGTTGCTGCCCGTCGGGCCTGACCACCACGATCGCCGGGATCGACGGCCCCGCCGGGCCGGTGCAGGCCGCGTTCCCACCGATGGCGGTCACCCTCCGGCTGGCCGACGACCTCGACGTCTCCCGCGGGGACCTGGTCTGCCGGCCGCACAACGCACCCACGGTGACCCAGGACCTCGACGCGCTGGTCTGCTGGATGACCGACGCGCCGCTGCGCCCCCGGCAGCGGATCGCGGTGAAGCACACCACCCGCTCGGTGCGTGCCGTGGTCAAGGAGCTGCAGTACCGGCTGGACGTGAACACCCTGCACCGGGACGGCGACGCCGCCGAGCTGGGTCTCAACGACATCGGCCGGGTCCGGCTGCGCACCACCCAGCCGCTGTTCGTCGACGACTACCACCGCAACCGGGCCACCGGCCGCTTCATCCTCATCGACGAGGCCACCAACGCCACCGTGGGCGCGGGGATGGTCACCGCCGCCGGCTGAGGGCCACCCACCGGCAGCCCCACCGACGCGACCGGCCCGGCACCCCGCGGGGGGGGGTGCCGGGCCGGTCGGTCCAGCGGGTGTCAGGCGGCGGTGCTGGTGGCCGTGCTGGGCGCCGTCTCCCCGGCAGCGGTCTTCAGTGCCCGCTTGACCAGGACCCGGGCCAGGTGCGACCGGTACTCGGCATCGGCGTGCATGTCCGATGTCGGCGAGGTGCCCTCGGCGGCCAGCGCGGCGGCCTCCTCGATGGACTTCCCCTCGGCCAGCGCGGCCTCGGTGGCCTCGGCCCGCAGGACGACACCGCCCATGTTGGCCATGGCCACCCCGACCTCGCCGCCGGGCAGGTGCGCCACCGCGGCGGACACGATGGGCCAGTCGTTCTCCCGGCGGGTGAACTTCTCGTAGGCCCACCCGGCGTCGCCGGTGCGGGGGACGCGGAGCTCGACGATGAGCTCCCCCTCCTCCATGGCCGTCTCGAAGAAGCCGAGGAAGAACTCGGTGATCGGCAGGGTGCGCCGACCGTTCGGGCCGGCCAGGACCACGTCGGCCCGCAGTGCCAGCAGCGCGGTGGGCAGGTCCGAGGCCGGGTCGCAGTGCGCGACCGTGCCACCGAGCGTGCCGCGGTGGCGCACCTGGGGGTCACCGACCCGGGAGGCCACGTGCGGCAGCAGCGGCACCTCGGCCTGGGCGACGTCGGAGTTCTCCAGGTCGTGGTGCCGCGTCCCGGCACCGATGGCCACCTCGTCGCCCTCGACCCGGACGTAGTTCAGGTCGGAGATGCCGGAGATGTCGATGAGCACCGACGGGATGGCCAGCCGGAGCTTCATGATCGGCAGCAGCGAGTGCCCGCCGGCCAGGATCTTGGCGTCCTCGCCGTGCTCGGCGAGCGCCGCGATGGCCTCGTCCACGGTGCTGACCCGGACGTAGTCGAACGGCGAGGGAATCACGCGCTGACCTCCTGCGACTGCGGGACCTGACCGGCCACCGGTCCGGCCTCGGCGGCCTTGAGGACCGCCTGGACGATGTTGTGGTAGCCGGTGCAGCGGCAGAGGTTGCCCTCCAGGCCCTCGCGCACCTCCCGGTCGGTGGGGTTCGGGTTCGCCGCCAGGACGCCCACCGAGGCCATCACCATGCCCGAGGTGCAGAACCCGCACTGCAGGCCGTGCTCGGACTGGAAGGCGGCCTGCACGGGGTGCAGTTCGCCGTCCGCGCCGGCCAGACCCTCCAGCGTGGTGACCTGCGAGCCCTCGACCTGCAGGGCCAGCACGGTGCAGCTCTTCACGCTGAGCCCGTCGACGATCACGGTGCAGGCACCGCAGGACGTCGAGTCGCAGCCGATGTTGGTGGCCGTCAGGCCGAGGTTGTCCCGCAGGTGGTGCGCGAGCAGCATCCGCGGCTCGACCTCGTCGGTCCGCTGCTGCCCGTTGACGGTCATCGAGACCTGCATCAGTTCGTGCTCCCGTTCTGGCTCTGGGCTGAGTTCTGGGCTGCCTGGACGGCCTTCCAGACGCGCATGGAGGTGGCCGGCATGTCGACGTGCCGGACGCCGAGGTGGGCGACGGAGTCGATGACGGCGGACTGCACCGCCGGGGTGGATCCGATCGTCCCGGCCTCGCCGATCCCCTTGGCACCCAGCGGGTTCATCGGGGTCGGGGTGGCCATCTCGACCAGCTCGAAGCTGGGCAGCTCGGTGGCCGAGATGAACGGGTAGTCGGCGAGCGTGGACGTCTGCGGGTTGCCGTCGGAGTCGTAGAGGACCTCCTCCAGCAGTGCCTGCGCCACGCCCTGGGCGATCCCACCGTGCCGCTGGCCCTCGGCCAGCAGCGGGTTGATGATCGTGCCGGCGTCGTCGACGGTCACGATCCGGACCACGGTCGCCTTGCCCGACTCGATGTCGGTCTCCACCACGGCGACGTGCGCGCCGAAGGGGAAGGTGGCCGCGGCGGCGGTGAAGGTGGTCTGCACCATCAGCGCCTCCTCGGCGGCCAGCTCCGCGAAGCTCACCGAGACCCCGGGGGTGCCCTTGACGGTCAGCGAGGCCGTGCCCAGGTCGACCACCAGGTCGTCGGGGTTGGCCTCCAGCCGCTCGGCTGCCCGCTTCTTGGCGATCTCGACCAGCTCGATCGCGGCCTGGTGCACCGCGGCGCCACCCTGCTGCAGCGAGCGCGAGCCCATGGTGCCGCCGCCCTTGGGGATCCGGTCGGTGTCCCCGTGCAGCACGGTGATCTTCTCCACCGGGATGCCCAGCTGGTCGCTGGCCAGCATCGCCCACGTCGTGGCGTGGCCCTGACCGTGCGGCGAGGTCCCGGTGAGCACCGTCGCGGTGCCGTCGGGGTGCACCTCGAGCTCGGCCTCCTCCCCGGTGCCGGCGCCGTTGTCGGCCCCGGTGATCTCGACGTAGGTGCTGATCCCGATGCCCAGCTGGCGGACGTCGCCGCGCTCGCGGCGAGCCTGCTGCTCGGCTCGCAGCTCGGCGTAGCCGGAGGCCTCCAGGGCCCGGTCCAGCGCCTTGACGTAGTCACCGCTGTCGTAGGTGGCACCCATCGGGGTGGTGTGCGGCTCGGTGAACGCCGGCACCAGGTTGATCCGGCGGACCTCGGCCGGGTCCATCCCGATCTCGGCGGCGAACATGTCCATCGCCCGCTCGACGGCCGCGGTGGCCTCCGGGCGGCCGGCGCCGCGGTAGGCCCCGATCGAGGTGGTGTTGGTGGCCAGCGCGCGGGCCTGGGCGTGCACCTTCGGGAAGGCGTAGGTGCCCGGGGCCATCAGCATGGTCAGCGTCGGGAGCACGACGCCGATCCGCGGGTAGGCGCCACCGTCCTGGTCGGTCACCAGGCTGTACGCCAGCACCTTGCCGTCGCGGGTGCCGCCGATCTTCACGACCTGGTCCTGGCCGCGGCCGTGCAGCATGCTGGTCAGGTTCTCCGAGCGGCTCTCGGTCCAGCGGACCGGCCGGCCGACGAGCTTGGCCAGGTGCGCGACGAGCGCGTACTCCGGGTCGGCGCCGATCTTGGCACCGAAACCACCACCCACATCGGGGGTGACCAGGTGGACCAGGGAGGCGTCCAGGCCCAGCCACTCGGCGATCTGGCCCTTGGCCTGCTGGGCGCCCTGGTTGGTGCACCAGACGGTGACCCGGCCGTCCTCGCCCCAGGCGGCCGAGGTGGCCCGGGTCTCCAGCGGTACCGGTGCGACCCGCTGGTTCACCAGCGCCTGCTCGACGACGACGTCGCAGCCGTCGAAGAAGTCGGCCGGCGCCGGCTCGCCGAAGGCGGCCATCACGTTGGTGCCGGCCTCGGGGAACAGCAGCGTCTCGTCCTTGGCGGCGTTCGCGGTGCCGACGACGGCGGGCAGCACGTCCAGGTCGACGACGACCTGCTCGGCCGCGTCCTCGCCCTGGTACCGCTCCTCGGTGAGGACGACGGCGATCGCGTCACCGACGAACCGGACGGTGTCCGAGCACAGCCACGGGCGGGCGAACTCGGCGGGGATGAAGGGGAAGGGCGGGGACAGCGGCGCGAGGTCCGTCAGGTCCTCGGCCGTGATGACCCGGACCACGCCGGGGGCCTGCTCGGCGGCACTGGTGTCGACCGACAGGATCTTCGCGTGCGCCACCTGGGAGCGGACGAAGGTGGCGTGCAGAGCGCCGGTGAGGCGCTCGTCGGTGAGGTCGTCGGTGTAGACCGCCCCACGGGTGAGGAACTGGGGGTCCTCCGTGCGGACCACCCGGGTGCCGAGGATGCTCATGCGTTAGCTTCCGCCGTTCGTCGATCATGGTGCGACAAGGGTGTTGACCATCACTCTTGCATGCCGCTGTGAGCGGTACCACCCCCGGTCGGGCCAGGTGCGCACCCGCCGCGCCGGTCGCCGGCCCGGCACCACGGGGACCGCGCCGCGCGCGCCCGGGCACCCCGTGGTCCGATGGCCGGATGGATGCGGCGGGAACCCTCACCGGTAGCAGCCCGGCACCGTCGCGGACCCGGTCCGGGAGCACGGTGCTGGTGCTCGCCGTCGTGCTGGTGGCGCTCAACCAGCGGCCCGCGATCGTCGGGGTGGCCCCGGTGCTGGGCCAGATCCGGGCCGACACCGGGTTGTCCAGCGCATTGGGCGGGCTGCTCACCTCGCTGCCGGTGCTGTGCTTCGGTGCCTTCGCCCCGGTGGCCCCGCGGTTGGCCCGCCGGGTCGGCCTGGAGACCGCCGTGGCCGCGTCCCTGGTCCTGCTGGCCGGCGGGATCGCGCTGCGGCTGCTGTCCCCGGTGGCGCTGCTGTACTCCGGCAGCCTGCTGGCGGGTGCCGCGATCGCCATCGCCAACGTGCTGATGCCGGCCTACGTCAAGCGCGAGTTCGCCCGCCCCGGCGGGGTCATGGGGCTCTACTCCGCCGCGCTGAACGTGGGGGCCGGCGCGGCTGCCGGCCTGACCGTGCCGATCGGGCTGGCCCTGGGGGTGGGCTGGCGGGTGGCGCTGGCGTCCTGGCTGCTGCTGGCCCTGGCCGCCGGTGCGGTGTGGCTGGCGGTGGCCGGGACCGGCCGGTCCGGGCGCGGGGCGACCCCGACGTCGACCGGGTCCTGGTCGCTGCTGCGGTTCGGGCTGGCCCGGCAGGTGACGGCGTTCCTGGGTCTGCAGAGCGTGCAGTTCTACTCGATCGCCGCCTGGCTGCCCACGCTGCTGGCCGACGCGGGGGTGCCGGTGTCCCGGGGCGGGTTGCTGCTGGCACTGGCCAACGTGCTGGGCGCCGCGGGCGCGCTGGTTGCTCCCGCGATCGCCGGCCGGCTGCGCACCCAGCGGACGCTGGTGCTGGCGGTGCTGGTGGCCTACGTCGTGGGGCTGGGTGGGCTGCTGGTCGCGCCGGCCAGCGGGACGCTGGTCTGGGTGGCCCTGTTCGGGCTGGCCCAGGGTGGCGGCTTCGCCCTGGCACTGACCCTGATCGTGCTGCGCAGCGCCACGCCCCTGATGGCGGCTCGGCTGGGCGGCGTCGCCCAGTTCGTGGGCTACCTGGTGGCGGCCGGCGGCCCGGTGCTGCTGGGCGCGCTGCACGATGCGACCGGCAGCTGGACGGTCCCGCTGCTGCTGCTGGTCGGGCTGCTGGTCCCGATGGCGTGGACCGGGTGGGGCGCGGCCCGCGACGCCGTCCTGCCCGAGGGGCCGGGAACGCCGCGGGCCTGAGGGATCAGTCCCGCGGTGCCGGGGTGTCGGAGGCGTCGCCGTCCCAGTCCTTGCCGGCGTTCTGCGCGTTCTCCGAGGCGCTGTCGGTCTGCTCGGCCACGGTGTCGACCATCTCGCGGTCGCTCATCCCGTCTCCGGCGGCCTCGGTGTGCGAGGTCCGGGTGGACTCGGTGTGCGTGTGCGTCTCGGTGTGGCTGGTCGGCTCGTTCATCGGATACTGCTCCTCGACTCGGGGTGCGGTCGGGAAGGCCCTCCCCCGCGGTGCGGCCGGACAAACCGATCGTGAGCGATCCGACCGACCTCGTGGCAGCCGCGGTCACCCGGCCGGGACGGCGATCGCGTCGATCGCCTTGAACACCCGCTGCTCGGACACCGGCCGCGGGGTCCCCACCACCTGGGCGAACAGCCCCACCCGCAGCTCCTCGACCATCCAGCGCACCCGGGTCACCGGGTCGTCCGGCCCGCCGACGGCCGGCACCGCGGCCCGCAGCCGGCGGTACTCCTCGGCGACCGCCTCCACCTGGGCCTGCCCCAGGGCGTCCCGGGCGGCCGTGGCGGGCAACCGGTCCAACCGGTAGGCCATCGCCTTCAGGTAGCGCACCACGTCGGGCAGCCGGCGCCGACCGGTGGCGGCGACGAAGCCGCGGTGCAGCAGCCCACCCAGCTGGGCGCGCAGGTCGGCCAGCGCGGCGTCGGGGACCCGGCGCCCGGGGGCCGCCCCGATCGCGATGGCCACCTCCCGGGCCTCGGTGAGCACCGCCTCGACCCGCCGCACCGTGTCCGCGGCCAGCGCGGGCAGCTCGGCCCGGGTCGCGGCGACCAGGGCCGCGAAACCGGGCTCGTCCCGGGGCGGGCCCCCGTGCGCGGCGATCAGCTCGTCCACCGCGGCATCCACGCAGTCGGCCACCAGGTCGGCGATCTCCCCGTCGGGGTTGAACTGCAGGGCCAGCCGGCTGCGCGGACCCAGGGACTTGGTGAGCTGGCGGGCCGGGGAGGGAACGGTGAGCAGCACCAGCCGCCGGGTGCCCAGCCAGGTCGACCGGGAGGCCTCGGCGGCGGTGGGCACCACCCGCACGCCCACCGAGGCGCCCTCGTCCACCAGCGCCGGGTAGGCGGTGACCAGGTGCCCGGCACGGGAGACCTGCACGGTCTCCGGCAGGGTGCCCAGGGTCCAGGAGGTCAGCCCGGTGCGGGTCACGTCGGCCGAGGCGGCGGCGAGGCTGGCCCGCGACTGCGGCGCCACCTGCCGGCGCAGCGCGGCCAGGTCCTTGCCCTGGGCCAGCGGCCGGGCCCGGTCGTCCAGCACCCGGAAGGTGGCCCGCAGGTGGTCCGGGACGCTGTCGGGGGCCCACGCGTCCGGTGGGATGGTCACCGCGACGGCCCGGCGGATCTCCCGCTCCAGGGCCGGCAGCAACGGTTCGGTGGGGTCGATGTGCGGCAGCACCGCGCGGACCCGGTCCGGGATCGGCACCAGCCCGCGGCGCAGCTGCTTGGGCAGCCCACGCAGCAGCGCCGTCACCAGCTCCTCGCGCCGGCCGGGCACGGTCCAGGCCAACGAGGCCCCCGAGGTCTGCTCGGCCACGGTGTCCAGCACGCCCAGCGGCACGTCGACGGTGACCCCGTCGTTGTCCGCGCCCGGGTCGAAGGCGTAGGACAGCGGCAGCACCAGCCCCTGGGTCAGGTGCACCTCGTCGGGGTAGTCGGCCACGTCCAGCTGCCCGGCCACCGCGGCGTCGGTGAGCATCTCCGGGGTGAAGTCCAGCAGGTCCGGGCGCTGCCGGCGGGCCTGCTTCCACCACGTGTCGAAGTGCCGGGTGCTCACCACCTCGGCCCCCACCCGGGCGTCGTAGAGCTCGAACACCGTCTCGTCGTCCACCCGGATGTCCCGTCGCCGGGCCCGCTCCTCCAGGGCCTCCACCTGGGCCAGCACCGCTCGGTTGTGCGCCCAGAACCGGTGGTTGGTGGACCACTCGCCCTCGACCAGGGCGTGCCGGATGAACAGCTCCCGGCTGACCACCGGGTCGATCGCGCCGTACTGCACCCGCCGTCCGACGACCAAGGGGATGCCGTAGAGCGTCACCCGCTCGGTGGCCACCACCGAACCCCGCCGGGCGTCCCAGCGGGGTTCGCTGTACTGCCGGTGCACCAGGTGACCGGCGAGGGTCTCGATGGTCTCGGGGTCCACCCGGGCCACCGTGCGGGCGAACAGCCGGCTGGTCTCCACCAGCTCGCCGGCCACCACCCACCGCGGCGGCTTGCGGGTCAGCACGGAGCCCGGGGCGATCACGAACTTCGCACCGCGGGCGCCCAGGTACTCCCGGGAACCGCGCCGCTTCTCCCCCGCCGCGGCATCCTTGGCCGGCTCGGCCTGCAGGCCGACCTGGGACAGCAGCCCGGAGACCAGCGCGGTGTGCAGGTTCCGCTCGTCGGGCTCGGCGGCCAGCTCCCCGGTGGTCATGCCCAGCCGGCGGGCGGTGCCGCGCAGCTGGCCGTGCAGGTCCTGCCACTCGCGGATCCGCAGCCAGTGCAGGTACTCCCGCTTGACCGTCCGGCGGAACTGGCTGCCGCTCAGCTCGGCCTGCCGCTGCACCAGGTAGCGCCAGAGGTTCAGGATCGAGGTGAAGTCGGAGTCCTCGGCGGCGAACCGGGCGTGCAACTGGTCGGCCGCAGCCTGCGCGTCGGCGGGGCGCTCGCGCACGTCCTGCACGGTCAGCCCGGCGGCGACGACGAGCACCTCCTCCAGCACCCCCCGCCGGTCCCCCTCGACCACCATCCGGGCCAACCGCGGGTCCAGCGGCAGCGCGGCCAGCGAACGCCCCACCTCGGTCAACCGGCCGGCCGGGTCCAGCGCGCCCAGCTCCTCCAGCAGGGCGACGCCGTCGGCCACCGAGCGGCGCTCGGGCGGGTCCAGGAACGGGAAGTCCTCCACCGCGCCCAACCCCAGGCTGGCCATCTGCAGCAGCACCGAGGCCAGGTTGGTGCGCAGGATCTCCGGGTCGGTGAACTCCGGCCGGGCGTCGAAGTCCGCCTCGGTGTAGAGCCGGATCGCGATGCCGTCCGAGGTCCGGCCGCACCGGCCCGACCGCTGCCGGGCCGAGGCCTGGCTGACCGCCTCGATGGGCAGCCGCTGCACCTTGGTCCGATGGCTGTAGCGCGAGATCCGCGCGGTGCCCGGGTCCACCACGTAGCGCACCCCGGGCACCGTCAGCGAGGTCTCGGCCACGTTGGTGGCCAGCACGATCCGCCGCCCGGTGTGCGGGGTGAAGACCCGGTGCTGGTCGGCCGCCGACAGCCGGGAGTACAGCGGCAGCACCTCGGTGTGCGGGAAGGCCGCCTCGGCCAGCGCCTCGGCGGCGTCCCGGATGTCCCGCTCGCCGGCCAGGAAGACCAGCACGTCCCCCGGCCCCTCGGCGACCAGCTCGGCGCAGGCGTCCACGATCGCGGTCACCTGGTCCCGGTCGGGATCGGCACCGGCGTCGTCGGGGTCCACCACCGGGCGGTAGCGGACCTCCACCGGGTAGGTGCGCCCGCTGACCTCGACCACCGGCACCTCGCCGCCGGCCGCGGCGGCGAAATGCCCGGCGATCCGCTCGACGTCGATCGTCGCCGACGTGATCACGATCTTCAGGTCCGGACGGCGGGGCAGCAGCTGGGCCAGGTAGCCCAGCAGGAAGTCGATGTTCAGGCTCCGCTCGTGGGCCTCGTCGACGACGATCGTGTCGTACTGCCGGAGCAGCCGGTCGCGCTGGATCTCGGCCAGCAGCACGCCGTCGGTCATCAGCTTGACCAGGCTGGTGTCCGACACCTGGTCGGTGAACCGGACCTTGTAACCCACCACCTCGCCGAGGCCGGAGCCCAGCTCCTCGGCGATGCGTTCGGCGACGGTCCGGGCGGCGATCCGGCGGGGCTGGGTGTGCCCGATCCGCCCGCGCACCCCGCGGCCGAGTTCGAGCAGGATCTTGGGCAGCTGGGTGGTCTTGCCCGACCCGGTCTCCCCGGCGACCACCACCACCTGGTGGCCGGCGATGGCCGCGGCGATGTCGTCCTTGCGCCGGCTGACCGGCAGCTGCTCCGGGTACTGCACGGCCGGCACGGCGGCCCGGCGGGCCGCGATCCGCGCCTGCGCACGGCCGACGTCAGCGGCGACCTGCTCGCGCTTGCGGGCCCGGGCCGCCGGGTCCCGGACGCTGCGCAGGCCATCCAGCCGGCGCCGCAGCCGGTGCTCGTCCTCCAGCGTCAGCTCGGACAGCCGCGACCGCAGGTCGTCGGGCTCGGGCACGTCTCTCCTCGGGGGCGTTCGGGGGCGGTACTCCCAGGGTCCCACTCGCACGCCACCGGAAACCCGCACCACCGGAAACCGCCGGAACGCGTGCGGACGGAACATCGTGCAGGTCACAACCGCGTGCAATGCGCAACTGGTTGCATGTAGCGCGCAACGGCTTGTACCGTGCAACCGTCCCGTTCCAGGGGCCGCACGACACGCATCACCGGAGTGCCATGACCACCATCGAGAACGACACCGCGGCCGACCACCGGCCCGGCGGTGTGCACCACCTCTCCGACGAGCTGTCCCGGCTCATGCGGGTGGTGCACGCACTCAAGACGCAAGTCGCCGCCGGGACCGCTCCCGACGACGCCCGGGAGCGCGCCGCCGACGTGCTGCTGTTCCCCCTCGTCCGGCTCGGCCCGCTGCGGCAGAGCGCACTGGCCGAGCTCGTGCACGCCGATCCGTCCACCATCAGCCGGCACGTCACCCTGCTGGTGGACCGCGGGTTGGTCCGCCGGGTCGCCGACGCGCACGACGGGCGGGCCACCCAACTGGTGGTCACCGACGCCGGGCACGCCGTCCTCGACGTACTGCGGCGCGAACGGGAGACCCTCTTCGCCCAGGTCACCCAGGACTGGACGTCTTCCGAGCTGACCTCCTTCACCGCCCTGCTGCACCGCTTCGTCGACGACCTCACCGGGGTCCTGCCCGCCCTGGCGGCCGCCGGCCACCCCGATCACCCCAGCGCCCGCCCCACCGGCACAGACCCCACCGCCACAGACCCCCCTGCCGCAGACCCCACCGCCTCCGGCGGCCCGGGGACCCGACACACCCCCGAGAAGGACCGATGACCCAGACCACCGACCGCGCCAGCGCGGCGGCCGACAAGCGGGGCTCGCGCGCCGCGGCCGCGGCACCGGACGCCTCCGGGGCCTTCACCCACCGCCAGATCATGACGATCCTGATCGGCCTGCTGCTGGGCATGTTCCTGGCGGCCCTGGACCAGACCGTGGTCTCGACCGCGATCCGCACCATCGCCGACGACCTGCAGGGCTACGACTTGCAGGCCTGGGCGACAACGGCCTTCCTCATCACCTCGACGATCTCCACGCCGCTCTACGGCAAGCTGAGCGACATGTACGGCCGCCGGCCGTTCTTCCTGTTCGCGATCAGCGTCTTCGTGCTCGGCTCGTTCCTCTGCGGCATCTCGCAGTCGATGTACGAGCTCGCCGCGTTCCGCGCGCTGCAGGGCATCGGCGCCGGTGGCCTGATGTCGCTGGCGCTGACGATCATCGCCGACATCGTGCCGCCGCGGCAGCGCGCGAAGTACCAGGGCTACTTCATGGCCGTCTTCGGCACCTCCTCGGTGCTGGGCCCGGTCATCGGTGGCTTTCTGGCCGGCCAGGACAGCATCCTGGGCCTGGCCGGCTGGCGCTGGATCTTCTGGGTCAACGTGCCGCTGGGCGCGATCGCGCTCGCCGTCGTCTTCAAGAACCTGCACCTGCCGCACCGCAGCAACCGGCACCGGATCGACTGGCCGGGCGCGCTGGGCCTGGTCGTCTTCCTGGTGCCGCTGCTGATCGTCGCCGAGCAGGGCCGCACCTGGGGCTGGACCGACCCGAAGGCCCTGATCGCCTACGTCGTCGGCGCGCTGGGCTTCGTCTGGTTTTTCGCGGCCGAGCGCTCCTACGGCGACGACGCCCTGCTGCCCATCCGGATGTTCAAGAACCGGACCTTCACCATCAGCGCACTGTCCTCGATCGTGCTCGGCGCCGGCATGTTCGGCGGCATCCTGCTCCTCCCGCAGTACCTGCAGATCGTGCACGGCTCCAGCCCCACGGTCGCCGGACTGCAGATGATCCCGCTGGTCGGCGGCATCATGCTGGGCTCGATCACCGCCGGGCAGACCATCTCGCGCACCGGCAAGTACCGGCTGTTCCCGATGGTCGGCGTGGTGCTCATGGTGATCTCGCTGCTCAGCCTGTCCTCCATCGTCGACTCCGACACCTCGGTGTGGAGCCTGGTGCCGTTCATGGTCATGCTGGGCCTGGGACTGGGCTTCAACTTCCAGCCGATCATCCTGGCGGTGCAGAACGCGGTCAGCCCGCGCGAGATCGGGGTCGCCACCTCCTCGGTGACCTTCTTCCGCCAGATGGGAGGCACGATCGGTACGGCCGCGTTCCTGTCCGTGCTGTTCTCCGCACTGGGCAACAAGGTGCCCGCGGCCTACGCCGCGGCCCAGGGGACCCCGGACTTCCAGGCGGCGGCCGCCGCCAATCCCGACCAGGCGGCCCAGCTGCAGGGCGTGGGCTCGAACCTCGCGGACACCTCGATCTTCCAGCGGATCGACTCGGTGCTGGCCGCCCCGTTCAAGGACGGCTTCTCCAGCTCGATCGACCTGGTGTTCCTGATCGCGGCCGGTGTCGTGGCGCTGGGCTTCTTCGTGCTGGTGTTCCTGCCCCAGCTCGAGCTGCGCACGACCTCGGGCGTGCAGGGCCAGCAGGACGGCGAGGGTGCCGTCGGCGCCGCCGCCGCCACCCGCACGGCGAACGCGGTGGGCGCCGCGGCACCCACCTCCAGTGCCGCCACCGGCGCCCGCTCGCAGGCAGGCGCCCCGACCGCGGACGACCCGCAGGCCGACACCGGGCGGCACGGTCGGGTCGACGACCAGCCCCTCGATCGGCACGAAGACTCGACGGGCCCCGAGCACGGCAAGCACGAGGGTGCTGACGACGAGCCGACCGGGCTGGCCAGCGTCCCGGCCGATCACCTGCCCTCGGGCCACCCGGAGGACTGAGCGCCCCCAGCACCACCGCACCACGGAGAGGCCCCCGACCGCATCCCGCGGCCGGGGGCCTCGGCGCGTCCTCGACAGGAGCTTTTTCGGGCTCAAGCCCCCCGCGGGCGACCTCCCGGGGGCTTTTTCGGGCTCAAGCCCCCTACGGATGACCTCCCAGGGCGGGCTCGAGCCCCTGGGCCGGGCTGCGCCGGGGCGGGGAGGGTGCGACCGTGCCGGGCATGGCTCCCACACCGTCCGACCCGCTGTTCCCGGGGTTCGCCGTCGCCGAGGTCGAGGTGCACCACGACCAGGGCGGGACGACGCTGCACGCGGTCACCGGCGGGGAGGGCCCCCCGGTGCTGCTGCTGCACGGGTTCCCGCAGACCCACGCGATGTGGGCGGGGGTGGCCGCCGACCTGGCCCGGGACCACGCCGTCGTGGTGCCGGACCTGCGCGGGTACGGCGATTCCGGCCGGCCTGACGCCGGGGAGGACCACGCCGGGTACTCCTTCCGGGCGATGGCCGCCGACGTAGCGGCACTGATGGCAGCGCTGGGCCACGACCGCTACCCGGTGGTGGGCCACGACCGGGGCGCGCGGGTCACCCACCGGCTGGCCCTGGACGCCCCGGACGCGGTCGAGCGGGCCGCCGTGCTGGACGTGCTGCCCACCGCGCACGTGTTCGGCCACGTGGACCAGCGGCTGGCCACCGCCTACTACCACTGGTTCTTCTACCTGCAGCCGGCGCCGCTGCCGGAGAACCTGATCGCCGGGGACCCCCTCGGCTACCTGCACAGCCTGCTGGGCGCCTGGGGTGGTGGGCTGGACGCGCACTCCCCCGCGCAGCTCGCCGAGTACGAGCGGTGCTTCGCCGACCCCGCCACCCGGCACGCGATGCTGGAGGACTACCGGGCCGCGGCGAGCATCGACCTCGCCCACGACGCCGCGGACGCGGCCGCCGGGCGCCGGGTGGGTTGCCCGCTGCTGGTGCTGTGGGGCTCCCGGAGCGTCGTCGGCACGGGTGGGGACGACGTCCTGGCGGTCTGGCGGGAGCGGGCGGACGACGTCCGCGGGGAGCCGGTGGATGCCGGGCACTTCGTGGTGGACGAGCGCCCCTCGGAGACGGTGGAGCTGCTGCGCGGCTTCCTCTGACGCGCTCGCGGGGGGCGCCCGCCTAACCTCGGGGCTGCTGACCCGTCGTTGGAGGAGGAGCCGTGCGCTCGTCGTTGGTCCTGTCCCGCCGTGACCTGGACTTCCTGCTGCACGAGTGGCTGCAGGTGGAGAAGCTGACGCAGCGGGAGCGCTTCGCCGCGCACGACCGGGACACCGTCGACGCCGTGCTGGACCTGGCCGCCGAGATCGCCACCGAGCACTTCGCCCCGCACAACCGGACCGCGGACGAGAACGAGCCGCACGTGGTCGACGGCAAGGTCGTGCTGGTCCCCGAGGTCGCGGCCGCCCTGAAGGTGTTCGCCGCGGCCGGGCTGGCCGCCGGCACGCTGCCCGAGTCCCTCGGTGGCATGCAGCTGCCCCAGGTGGTCAGCAAGGCCGCGACCGTGTGGTTCCAGGCCGCCAACATCGGCAGCTCGGCCTACCCGTTCCTCACCATGGCCAACGCCCACCTGCTGCTGGCGCACGGCAGTCCCGAGCAGGTCGAGACCTACGTCCGGCCGATGGCCGAGGGGCGCTGGTTCGGCACGATGGCGCTGTCGGAGCCGCAGGCCGGGTCCAGCCTTGCCGACATCACCACCCGGGCGGTGCGGCAGGACGACGGCAGCTACCGGCTGACCGGGACCAAGATGTGGATCTCCGGCGGGGACCACGAGCTCAGCGAGAACATCGTCCACCTGGTGCTGGCCAAGGTCCCCGGCGCCCCGGCCGGGGTGAAGGGCATCTCGCTGTTCATCGTGCCCAAGTTCCTGCCCGCCGGGGACGGCGTCGGCGAACGCAACGACGTCGTCCTGGCCGGGCTGAACCACAAGATGGGCTACCGCGGGACCACCAACACCCTGCTCTCCTTCGGCGAGGGCGTGCACACCCCCGGCGGCCGGCCGGGTGCGGTGGGCTACCTGGTGGGGAGCGAGAACCGCGGCCTGGCGTTCATGTTCCACATGATGAACGAGGCCCGGGTGGGCGTCGGGCTGGGCGCCACCGCACTGGGCTACACCGGCTACCTGCACGCGGTGGACTACGCCAGGACCCGCACCCAGGGTCGCCTCCCGGCCGCCAAGGACCCCGCCTCCCCGCCGGTGGCCATCATCGAGCACAGCGACGTGCGCCGGATGCTGCTGGCGGCCAAGAGCTACGTCGAGGGCGGGTTGGCCCTGGGCCTGTACTGCGCGCTGCTGGTCGACGAGGAGGAGACCGGCGAGACCCCCGAGGCCCGCGCCCGGGCGCACACCCTGCTGGAGGTGCTGACCCCGATCGCCAAGAGCTGGCCGTCCCAGTGGGGTCTGGCCGCCAACGACCTGGCGATCCAGGTGCACGGGGGCTACGGCTACACCCGGGACTTCCCGGTCGAGCAGTTCTACCGGGACAACCGGCTCAACCCCATCCACGAGGGCACCGTGGGCATCCAGGGGCTGGACCTGCTGGGCCGCAAGGTCGTCGCCGGCGGCGGGGCGGGGCTGCAGGTGCTGGCCCAGACCATCACGGCGACCACCGGCCGGGCCGCGGGCACCGAGTGGGCCGACCTGGCCGCCGACGTCGACACCGCCGTGGCCCGGATCGGCGAGGTGACGGCGACGTTGTGGTCGGCCGGGGACCCGGACGTGACGCTGGCCAACGCCACGGTCTACCTGGAGGCGGTGGGCCACGTGGTGGTGGCCTGGCTGTGGCTGGAGCAGGTGCTGGCCGTCGGCTCGGCGACCGGGGACTTCTACGACGGGAAGCGGGCCGCGGCCCGGTACTTCCAGCGCTACGAGCTGCCGCGCACCGGCCCGCAGTTCGACCTGCTGGCCGGACTGGACCGCACCACGCTGGACGCCCGGCCCGACTGGTTCTGACCGGGCCCGATCAGCACGGCGGCCGCCGTCCCCTGGGGGGCGGCGGCCGCGATGTCCGGTCCGGGCGGGTCAGGCGTTCGCCGTCGCGCGGGTCGGCTCGGGAGCGTTCTGCCGCGGGAGGCCGGTCGACCGCTGCTCCTGCTCGTACCGCGCGGTCGAGTGCGTCCCCATCGCGATCACCAGGGCGGTCAACAGCAGGAACCCCACCAGGGTCACGGCCGGCCACAGCACCATGGACAAGTCTTCTCCCCGTTGCTCGTGCCATCGCCGCCCGCACCAGCGGGCGGCACATCGTCACGATCTCTTCTGCCCCGGTCTTCGGCAGCCGAACCACCCGATCGAGTGGAACCCTGTGACGATCGTGTGACGGCTGTCGCATCCGGGCCGGAGCAGGTGCCCGGACCCCCTCCCGTGGTGTCATACCCGGTGGACGGCGTCCGTCCCACCGTCCCTGATCCGCCAGGAGGCCTCGTGCGCACCCGCACCCCCGCCGCCGGCCTGCTGGTGCTGACCCTCGCGCTCGGTGTCACCACGCTGTCGCTGCTGCAGTCCCTCGTGGTCCCGATGCTGCCGGTGATCGGCCAGCAGCTCGGCGTGGGGGCCGGTGCGGCCGGTTGGGTGCTGACCGCGAACCTGCTGGCCGCCGCCGTGCTGACCCCGGTCATCGGTCGACTCGGGGACACCATGGGCGAGCGGCGGGTGGTGCTCGGCGTGCTGGCGACGATCACCGCAGGCACCCTGCTGGCCGTCCTGACGACGTCGCTGCCCCTGCTGCTCGTCGCCCGGGTGCTGCAGGGCGCGTCCTACGGGCTCTTCCCGTTGTCCATCTCGATCTTGCGGCGCGAGCTGCCCGGGCACCGGCTGACCGTGGCGATGTCCGTGGTGTCCAGCACGCTGGCCGTGGGCGGTGTCATCGGCCTGGTGGTGACCGGCCTGCTCACCGCCGACGGCGGGGACTACCACCACCCGTTCTGGGTGGGGCTGGGCATCGCGGTCGTGGCGTTCGCCCTTGCCGCCTGGGTGCTGCCCGCCCGGGAGCCCAGCGCTACCGGCGGGGTGGACTGGTGGGGTGCGGTGGTGCTGGGCATCGGACTGGTGCTGCTCCTGCTGCCGCTGTCCCAGGGGCACACCTGGGGTTGGGGCGACCCCCGGACGGTGGGCTGCCTGGTGGGCGCCGCCGTCGTGCTGACCGGCTGGGTGTTCCTGCTCCGTGGGCGCACCCACCCGCTGGTCCGGCCGGGACTGCTGGCCGACCGTCGGATGCTGGTGCCCAACATCGCCGGCCTGATGACCGGGTTCGGGTTGTTCTCCTCGTTCCTGGCCGTCACCCAGTTCGTCCAGGTGCCCGAGGCCGCCGGGTACGGCTTCGGGGCCAGCACGCTGGAGGCCGCGGTGGTCTACCTGCTGCCCGGTGGGGTGGCCGGCATCGTGCTGGCACCGTTCGCCGGCCACGTGGTGGCCCGGATCGGCGGGCAGACGACGCTGCTCATCGGTGCGGCCTCCGGGCTGCTGGGCTTCCTGTTCTTCGCCGTCGCCCGGGCGACGCCCTGGGTGGTCATCGTCTGCGGGTTGCTCACCCAGCTCGCGGTCACCGTGGCCTTCGCCGCGCTGCCCGCGCTGGTGGTGCAGGCCGTCGAACCGGCCGAGACCGGGGTGGCCAACGGGGTCAACTCGATCACCCGGTCGGTGGGCAGCGCCCTGGCCAGCGCCCTGATCATCACCGTCGTCGCCGGGTCGGCCGGTGCCGACGGCCTGCCCAGCGACGGGTCGTTCACCGTGGTGGCGCTGCTGGGTGGCGGCAGCGCGCTGGTCACCGCCGCCGTGGCCCTCTGGGGCCTGGTCGGCGAGCGCCGCAGGGGCGGGCACCGGGTGGACGAGCTGGCCGACGTCGAGCAGGCCACCGCGTGCGCCGGCGAGTGGTCCCCGGTGTCCGGGATCCGGTGACCGCCGGTGGGGCCGCCGACGCGCGGCAGACCACCCGACCCCGCCGGGCACACGAGGTGTGCGACCGGGCTCAGCGGGCAGGGAGTGAGAAGCCGCGCGCCACCGGGGCGCGCCCAGCACGCAGGAGGATTCGATGAGCTTCGGAGACATGGTCGGCAAGGCCACCCAGAAGGCCAAGGACCTGGCGGCGGACCACCCCGACAAGGTCGATCGGGCCGTGGAGAAGGGCGGGGACGCCGTGGACCAGCGCACCGGTGGCAAGCACGCCGCCCAGGTCGACTCCGCCCAGGAGAAGGCCCGCGACTTCCTGGACTCCGACCAGCCGCGGGGCGACGCGCCCCGCGGCTGATCCCACTCAGTCGGCGGACCGGCGCATCGACCACATCTGGGCCGGCCGCTCGTACTGGGTGGCGACCTGCCAGCTCACGTGCGGCGGGCCGGTCTCGGTGCGGAAGTTCGCCACCGCGACCCGGGCCAGCTCGGGGTCCGCGGCAACCCGGGCGGCCAGCTCGCGGGCCCGGGGCTCCACCTCGTCGGCGTCGACGGCCGCCCAGGCCAGGCCCAGCTCGACGGCCTTGGCCCCGCTGATCTCCTCGCCGAAGATGGCCATCGCGGCGGCGGCTTCCCGGCCGATGAGCCGGGACAGCAGCACGAAGTGCCCGCCGCCGGGGTGCAGGCCCCGCTTGAGGAACCCGCACAGCAACCGGGCGTCGGTGGCCATGATCCGCAGGTCGGCGGCCAGCAGCATGTTCATCCCGGCCCCGACGGCCGAGCCGCGCACCGCGGCGATGGTCGGCACCCGGACCTGGCCGAGCCGGTAGAACGAGTCGTAGATGGCGCCCATGCCGGCCCAGGCGTCCGGCGCGGCGGGGTCCCGGCCGGCGTCCTGCAGGGTCTGCACGTCCCCGCCTGCGCAGAAGGACCGGCCGACCGCGGTCAGCACCAGCGCACCGACGTCGGCCCGCCCGTCGACCTCCTCGAGGACGCCGATCAGCTCGCCGGCCATCGCCGGGGTGAGCGCATTTCGGCGGTCGGGCGCGTTCAGGGTGACGACGGCGACGCCGTCCTCGACCTCGAGCTGGACCTCGGACATCGCACTCCTCGGGACGCTGGGAGCCACGGCGGTGGTGCCGGGCCTGTCTGATCAGTGGCTGATCAGACCATGCCCCCCGACCTCGCCGTGGTTCGCCCCGGCACTCGCGGGTAGGCGCTGGGACGCCCGAGCACCCATCACGCCGACGGAGGGAACTCACCGTGCACCTGCTGGTCCTGGACGACGTGGGCTTCCTCGGTTACCACGCGGTGGCCGCAGCACTGGGGCAGGGCCACGAGGTCACCGTGCTGAGCCGCTCCGGGGAGTCCCCGGTCGAGGGGGCGCTGGTGCTCACCGGTGACCGCGACGGGGACCTGTCGGTGCTGCGCGGGCGGACCTGGGACGCCGTGCTGGACACCCACACCGACCTGGACCTGGGCGCACCGACGATCCGGCGGACCGCCGAGCTGCTGCACGGCTCGGTGGGCGTCTACGGCTACCTGCCCGGGAGCCGGCGGCACGCCGAGGCGCGCCGGAGCCGGCCCGACGAGACGCCGGCCGAGGGCACCAACGGCCCCGAGCCCGACGACGACCGGGAGCAGCAGCTCCCGCCGTCCCAGCGCGACGCCGAGGAGGTGCTCACCGAGGTGTTCGGGCAGGCGGCCCTGCTGCCCCGGGCCGGCGTCCTCATCGGCCCCCGGGACCCCTCCGACCGGTTCACCTACTGGCCGGTGCGGCTGGCCCGGGCCCGGGAGGGGACCCGCTCGGGACCTGTGCTGGCACCTGGTGACCCGGCGCGGACCGTGCAGTACGGCGACGTCCGGGATGTCGCCGACTGGCTGGTCCGCGCGCTGGCCGAGGGCCGGCACGGCATGGTCGACGCGACCGGCCCGGGCCGCACCGAGACCCTCGGCGAGGCGCTGGCCGCCTGCGGGGCGGCAGCCGGTGGCCGGGGTGACATCGACCTGGTCTGGGCCGACGAGGACTGGCTGCGCGAACAGCTGTCCGAGCTGACCGACTGGCGGCGACCGCTGTGGTTCCCCGAGGAGCACGCGTCGGCGCCGGCCACCGGCGGCGCGGCGGCCCCGGCGGAGGGCCTGGTCTTCCGGCCGCTGGCCGAGACGGCCCGCGACACGCTGGTCTGGGCCTGGGACCACGCCTTGTCCTCGGGGCTGGCGTCCGGGCTGACCGACGAGCGGGAGAGCGAGCTCGTCGAGCGGTGGCGGGCCTCGGGTCGGGCGTCCCTCGGGGACCGGCGGGGCACTAGCGTCGAGGGGTGACCGAGCCGAGCACCCCAGCGCCGAGCGACCCGGACCGGGAACCGGACACGACCGAGGAGCCGGAGGACGCCCGTCCCTCGCAGCCGGTGTGGTGGGTCGCCGTCCCCGTGCTGGTGGCCGCCGCCGCGGTCTACCGGCTGGCGCAGGGCGACACCGGCGGCATCTGGCCGTGGGGTGACGTGGCGATGCTGGTGGTGGCGCTGCTCCTGCTGGCCTTCGTGCTGGTCGACCGGCGGCGCACCCGCCCCTGATCGGTCCCGGTGCCGGGCTCAGGTGGTCATGGGGTGCCGGTGCAGGAAGGACGCCAGGGCCGCCGCCACCTCGGCCGGGTGGGTGAGCAGCATCGAGTGGTCCGCCCCGGCCAGCATGCGGTGCTCGGCGTGCGGGAACCAGTGCCGCAGCTGCTCGTGCACCTGGTCGAACCAGGGTCCGCTGTCGGCACCGCCCACCGAGAGCACCGGGCAGGTGATCCGCTGCGCGTCCTCGGCGCCGAACCGCCAGGTCAGCAGGGCCGGCACATCGCTGGTGAGGAAGGTGTCGGCGTCGGTCCCGGCCTGGGCGACGGCGCCGGGCAGGACGGCCTCCAGGTCGTGCCGCCAGGTGGGTCCGCCGAGCCAGGCCAGGAAGCCCTCGAGCGTGGCGGCGGGACCGGCGGAGTCCCGGTCCGCCAGCAGCCGGCGGCACGCCGCGCGGAACTCCTCCGCCAGCGGCACCTGCACCGGGGGCGGTTCCAGCACGCACAGGCTGTGCACCCGGGCCGGTTCAGCGGCGGCCACCGCGAGCGCCACAGCCGCGCCATAGGAGCTGCCCACCAGGTGGACCCGGTCCAGGCCGAGCGCGGTGAGCAGCTGCCCGCAGTCCCGGGCGTCGCGGTCGATCGAGCCGGGGCCGCGCGCGGGACCGGAACCCGCGTAACCCCGGCGGTGGTAGAGCACGACCTCGAAGGCCCCCAGGACGGCCGGTTGCTCGGCCATCGGCAGCATCTCGTCTGCCAGCACTGCGGTCTGCACGAGGACCACCGACTCCCCGACGCCCCGCACGGCGACCTCCAGGCAGGTGTCGGCCAGCGGGACGGGCCGCCACTGCCAACCGGGCATCCCGACCTCCCTGGCGGCGCTGCATGGCCGCTCGAGTGGACCCCCCTGGGGGTGGGCGGGACCAGAGGCCTACGCCCCGGGTCGCGGGTCCACCCGGGATGCTCGTCGCATGTCCACCGACGACGTGATCGGCCTGCCACAGCAGGCGCAGGTTGAGGCGTTCCTCGACGAGCACCGGACCGCCCTGCGCGGCTGCCTGGACGGGATGAGCGAGGCCGAGGCGCGCCGGTCCCTGGTGCCTTCGCGGACCACGCTGCTGGGCCTGCTGAAGCACGCGGTCTTCGTGGAGCAGGTCTGGTTCGACGAGGCCGTCACGGCCCGGTCCCGCGCGGAGATCGGCATCCCTGCGGGCCCCGACGAGTCGTTCGTGCTGACCGCGGAGGACACCATCGCCGGCGTGCGCGAGGCCCATCGGGCGGCGTGCGCGGCGTCCCGGCTGGCGACAGCGTCCCTGGGTCTGGACGACGTCGTCCCCGGGAACCGCCGGGGGCCGCTCCCGCTGCGCTGGGTCTACCTGCACGTGCTGCGCGAGCTGGCCCAGCACTGCGGGCACGCCGACATCCTGCGCGAGCAGTTGATCGCCGCCCGCCCCCCGGGCCCCCCGCCGTCGAGTGACAGCTGAGCGTGGATGCTGACGTCCCCCATCCACGCTCAGCTGTCACTGGGCAGTGGTCGGACCCCGGCGCGGCGGTCAGCCGTAGCTGGGGTCGAGGGGTGTCGCGGGGTCCACGGCGACGGCGTCGAGGGCGGGCGCCGCAAGGATCGCGTCGATGGCTGCGCGGCTCCCGCCCACGTAGGTCAGGTAGCCGTCGATCTCGGTGGCGACCAGCCAGGCCCGATCTGCCGGCCACCAGAGATTCGCGCACCGCCATGGCGCCGGCGTCGGCAGCATGCGGGCGGCCGAGACCGGCCCGCCCAGCAGGTGGTAAGCCCGGTGCGGGACCCGGACACGCATCGGCCGGTCGGACCAGGCTTGGGTCTCCTCCAGCCCCAAGCCCTCCCAGACACAGAAGTAGGCATCCTCGGGCTCCCCGGTGAATCGGGAGAGGATGTCGACGAGGACGCTGGTCTCCACCACGTCCAGGCCGCCGTCCGACGGCCGACCCCAGCGGTCCGAGCCGGCCACGAGCGCGTCGAATCGCGTCCCAGCGGTGAGCGGCACGTCGGTGTGGGCAGCGATCTCCGACCACCGGTGCCGCCACTGGCCGTGCTCGTCGTCGATGTAGGTCGGGGGCAGCACGCGGGCGTAGCCGGCAAAGACCGGCGGGACCATGGTCGCGACGGTCCCGAACGGCGCGGCGGCTGACAGCGCCTGCTCCACCCACGCCGCCGGCCCGGTGTCGGCCAGCACCGACATGCCCGGCGCCCAGACCACGGGCTCGCGCGGCGGTATCGGGCTCACGTCGGAGCGCGGCGACGACCAGACCATCTGGAGCCCCAGCGCGATGCCACGAGATCATCCTGGCGCGCCTCGGCAGATGTGGCGCCCCGATTCGGCGCGGACCGGCCCTGTCCGGCGGTCGCGCGGGGCGGGTCATTGCGTGGTGGGCCCCGTGGGGATCGAACCCACAACCCGCGGATTAAAAGTCCGCTGCTCTGCCAGTTGAGCTAGAGGCCCGGTGGGTGCAGTGCCGTCCGGAGCGATCCGGAGGCTCCACGGCCCGGTGCGAGGCTACCGCCGGGGCACACCGACCTGCCCGTGCCCGGAGACGGGCGGCGAGCCTTCGCGGCACCACGGTGCCGTCGGGCCCGTCCGGGTGAGCATCGGCGTCCGCAGCGTCGGACCCCGTCACCCAACTCAGCCCTCCCCTGCCAGTCGTCACTCTCCGCAGTCGTCACCGTCGGTAGGCGTTGCCGGAGGGGGTCACCCGTTTCAGGCCGGTCGTCGCCCGGTCAGGGGATCCCAGACTCACGTTCGGCTACCTACGGTTCTTCTTGTCACTGACGGTGACGGGTAGCGCTGGGGAGCGCCGCCCACCTGGGGGAGCCTGGTCCGCTGCGTTGCGGATCGATCACGGCTGATCCGACACCGCTCATGACTCTCGGTCATCAGCCGCCGGCGTCGGTCCGGCACGACGAAATGGGTCCTCATGTCCAGCCACTCCCGGGTCGTCGCTCCGCGGCGCACCAGCACGGGTGCACGGCTCGGCGAGCCGCGCGGCACCGGACTGCAGACCGACGTGATCAGGGCCGAGCTGTTGCAGGCCCGGCGCAGGCTCGTCCAGCGCATCCACGAGATGCGCTACCGCCCGCCGAGGCGCACGCCCGCCCGGATGCTCGTCCTGATCCCGGCACACGACGACGAAGCCACCATCGGCCGCACCCTCGAGGCCCTGCTGACCCAGAGCCGGGTGCCCGACCGGATCGTGCTGCTGGCCGACGACTGCACCGACCGGACCGAGGAGATCGCCCGCCGGTTCCGCGGCGTCACGGTCATGCGCACCGTGGACAACACCGAGCGCAAGGTCGGCGCACTGAACCAGGGCTGGCGCCGCTGGCAAGCCGGCTACGACGTCATCGCCGGCATCGACGCCGACACCATCCTGGCCCCGGACTGCCTGCAGCAGCTGGAGGACGAGCTCGCGCAGACCATCCGTCCCGGCGGCGTGGTGGCCCGCTACACCTACGACCAGAGCCTGGGCTCCACCGCGATGGCCCGGATGCTCCTCCGGATGAAGCGCCCGGAGTCCACCTCCTGGACGATGGACGTGCTGGAGCAGGACCGGAAGACCTACGTCCTCGGCGGCCAGGCCTCGCTGTTCAGCGCCGAAGCGCTGCGCCGGGTGGCGGAGCTGAACCAGACCCCGGGGCCCTGGGATGCCACCGCGCAGGTCGAGGACATGCGCCTCACCGGTGACCTGCGGGGGATGGACTACCAGACGCTGGTCTCCACGACGGCCCGCGCCCACGCCGGCCCGATGCTGACCATGCGCTCCCTCTGGGCTCAGCGCCGCGCGTGGGACGAGGGCATGGCCCACCTGCTGGCCCGACCCTCGCTGACCACGTGGACGCTCTGGAAGCAGCAGCTCTCCCTGCTGTCCCATGGCGTCAGCCGGTTGCTGTTCCTCGTCCTGCTCACCGCATCGCTGACGGCGCACCAGCTCGTCTGGTCCTGGATCTGGCTCACCCCGCCGATCGTGGCCTCGATCCTGCACGCCCAGCTCGCCCTGCGGGTGCCCGAGCACACCGTGGGGGACGTCCTCGCCGGGGCGTTGCTGATCCCGGTCGAGATCTACCTGTGGATGCGACTGGCCTGCACCACGGCCGCCTGGTCCTCCGTGCTGGCCGGCATCCGGCGGGAGAGCGGGGGGCAGGCCCGCGTCCAGCCAGGAGGGTCGCGCCGCCCCGGGGTGGCCATCGCATGGACCGGCCTCGCCGTCGTCGTCACCGCGGTCGTCCTCGGCTGGCTGAACTCCGGGGCGGTCTTCCAGGCGCGGGTGCTGACCGTCGGCTGGGGCGTGCTGGCCATCATCGCGGCCGCCCAGGCTGCGTCCATGGTGCTCCGCATCCTCCGACCCGGCCGGGGCCTCGAGCCCTGACCCACTGACCCGGGGTGGTCGTTCACGGCCGGCCACCCCGCCCTACCCCGTCCGCCCCCTCCCCCTCGCGGTGCGGACGGTGAAGAACCCGGCCCCGGCCGGTCCCCTCCCCCGGGACCGCGTCCGGGGCCGGGCTCGTTCCCTCAGCCGCACACCCGGTCGACCAGAGCCTGCAGCTGGCCCCGCTGACCGGCATCGAGCGGCAGGTCCACCGCGGCGGATCGGCCCGCTACCTCCACCAGCAGCGGGAAGACGAACGGTTTCTTGGTCTCGGCCAGGATGTGCGGGTCGCAGCTGGCCATGCCGATCCGGATCGGCACCACGACGGCGGGCTGCCCCACCGGCACGGTCCTGGGCAGACCCTCGGCCACCGGGGCCATCAGCACGCTGCGGCCCAGGGACAGCAGTCGGACGTCGTCGGAGCTGCCCGCCACCCGGGTGACGACGACGGAGCCGGTGACGTCCGCGCCGGCATCACCGAACCCCCGCACCGCGATCGTTACCTGCGCCAGCACCCGCGCGACCGCGCACTCCTCGGTGCGGACCGTCTGCAGGGCGTCCCCGGCGAGCGGGACCGCCACGGTCTCCGCCCGCCCATCGGCCCAGGTCAGCACCACCTCGGCGGTCACCGGCACGACGTCGACCGCGCAGTCCACCGGACCGAACGGCACCGGCAGGTCGATGACCTGGCCGGGGCGGTAGGCCGCGGTCTGCACGGCGAGCGGCTGGTCGGCGAACGCCGGGGACCGCAACGCCACGGCGGTCACGGTGAACGACCGGTCACCGGTATCGGTGAGCCGGACCTGGACCTGCCCACCCAGCGCCTCGTCGGTCCGCAGCCGGACCACCTCACCGCTGATCCCGGGGACGGGGGCCACCGTCGACGGCGGCGAGGATCCCTGGGCGACTGGTTCGGCGCGGGTGCCCGTGCAGCCTGCGAGCAGGAGACCCGCCACCAGGACTGCGACCCCGCGCATGGCCGGGATCGTAGACGGGCCGACCCGCTCGTCATCCAGTTGACGCTTGATAAAGCTGCTGCTTGTATACGCCCATGGGCAACCTGACCGACGACCAGCGACTGGACGACCTGTTCACGGCCCTCGGCGACCGCACCCGGCGGGGCATCGTGGCCCGGCTCAGCGCGGGCGAGGCCACGGTCAGCGAGCTGGCCGAGCCGTACGCGATGAGTCTTCAGGCCGTGTCCCAGCACATCCGGGTGCTCGAACGTTCCGGGCTGATAAGCCAGGGACGGCATCGGCAGACCCGACCGTGCCGCCTCGAACCCGCGGCGCTGGAGACGGCGCTGTCCTGGATCGAGGAGAGCCGACGGGTGTGGTCGGACCGGGTGGACCGGTTGGAGACGCATCTGGCCCACCTGCAGGACGGCGGCACCAGGTGAATGACGACGAGCTCGTCTACCGGCGCACCGTCCGGGCGCCCCGCGAGCTGGTGTGGCACTGCCTCACCGAGCCCGCTGAGCTGGCCCAGTTCTGGGGTCCGCGGGGTGCGGTGACCCCGGTGGAGGGCATCGTGGTGGAACTCCACGTCGGTGGACGCTTCGAGACCCTGATGATCGGCGAGCAGGGCAGTCACTTGATGGCCGCCGTCTTCACCGAGGTCGTGCCGTTCGAGCGGCTGGCCTGGGTCGAGCCGGCCAGCGGGATGCACACCACCAGCACGCTGCGCGACTGCGGTGACGGCACGACCGAGATCGTCATCCACCAGCGGAACGTGCCCGAGCCGATGCGCGCGCCCCAGGCCCGCGCCGGCTTCCTGACGTCGCTGGACAAGCTCACCGAACACCTCGACCTCATGCAGGGAGACCGGCCATGACCGACCTGGAGCCCTGGGTGGCGACGACGTGCGGGAGTCTGGCCGACCTCGTGTCCGGTCGCGCTCCCGACATCTGGGACTCCGCCACGTTGTGCGAGGACTGGCCGGTGAGCCACGTGATCGCCCACGTCACGATGCCCGTGCGGCTGACCCCCGCGCAGTTCGGGGCCGAGATGGCCGCGGCGCGCGGGGACTTCGCCCTGCTGTCGAACACGGTCGCCGAGCGGGACGCCGCGCTGCCCGTGGCCGACCTCCTGACCCAGCTCCGCTCCCCCGCGCTGCACGCTTGGCAACCGCCGGGCGGTGGGGCCGCCGGCGCGCTGAGTCACGCCGTCATCCACTCCCTGGACGTGACGGTCGCCCTCGACGAGCCCGCGGTGGCGCCGGCCGAGGCAGTCACCACCGTCCTCGACCAGCTCACGGCGGCCGATGGCACTGTTTTCGGCCTGGATCTGGACGGGGTCCGGCTCGAGGCCACCGACACCGACTGGAGCTGGGGCACCGGCCGGGTCGTCCGTGCCGACGCCGGGCGCCTGGTGGCCCTGCTCAGCGGCCGCCGACTCCCGGATGGGCGGACGCTTCCGCGCGCCTGAATGCCGGGCGCGAGCGACAGACCCCGCCCAGCACGCCATCGCCATCGCCATCGCTTAGCAGGTGGCGGCAGACGCGTGCTGGCCGTTGTCCACAACCCGGCTTCGATCCACAACCACTCCTTGACCTGCTCTTTCGCCTTGCCCTGGTCACTGCCGTGCGCTATTCTTCGTACACACGTTCGAAGCATCGAGTGCGAGTGAGGGGAGGGTCGGGATGAGCGAGCCGGGTGAGTTCACCACCGCCGCCTCGACCCTGTCCGCCCTGCTTGCCGAGCAGGACGAGGAGCTGCGGTTCGGGGTGCAACTGCACGAACGGCTGCCCCTGCTGCTGGCCCTGCGGAACCAGCTGGATGCTGCGGTGGCGCGCACGGTGCGGGCCGGTGAGGTGTCGGGGCTGGCCGAGATCGACGGGCTGGCCTCGATGGGTTCCTGGTTGCGTGGGCATGCGCGGGTGTCGGGGCACACCGGGTCGCGGCTGCTGGCCATGGGGCGGGCGCTGCAGGTGCTGCCGGCGCTGTCGGCGGCGTTCGCGGCCGGGCAGGTGACCGCCGACCAGGTGCTGGCGATCGCGCCGATCACCACCCCCGAGCACCTGGCCGCCGCCGAGGCCGCGGGGATGGACCTGGCCGAGACCGACGCCACGTTGACCGAGTTGGCTGCCTCCGCGCCGCACAAGGATGTCGTGGTGGCCGTGGGGCACTACCTGTCCCGGCTGGACCCCGACGGGCCCGAACCAGACCCCACCGAGACGCGCGGGCTGACGCTGTCCAAGCGTGGGGACGGGTCGCTGGGGGTGCACGGGCAGCTGGACGCGATCGGCGGGGAACGGCTGCAGGCCGCCCTGGAGTCGGTGCTGGGGGCCGCGCGGATCGCCGGGGATGTGCGGACCCGGTCCCAGCAGCTGGCCGACTCCCTGGTCCAGCTGTGCGACAACCAACTGGCGGCCGGGACGCTGCCCACCCTGCGCACCCGCAAGCCGCAGGTGGGTGTGCTGATCCCCTGGGCGGATCTGCAGGACCCGGCCACCGGACCGGGTGCTGGGGTGATGGACTTCGGGGCCACCATCTCCGCGGCCAAGGCCCGGATGCTGGCCTGCGATGGGGAGATCACCCGCATCGTCATCGGACCCGACTCCCAGCCCCTCGACGTCGGCCGCACCCACCGGGTGGTGCCGCCCCACCTCCGGAAGGCCGTCGAGGTCCGGGACCGGCGCTGCGTGTTCACCGGCTGCGGAGCCCCGAAGTACTGGTGTGACGTGCATCATCTGACGCACTGGCTCCACGGCGGGGAGACCTCGCTGGCCAACTCCGCTCTGCTGTGCGAAGCCCACCACACGAAGGTCCACCACGGCTTCCGGGTCGAACGCGACGCGCGCAACCGGTGGACCACCTACCGGCCCGACGGCTCGCAGATCAGCACCGGACCCAGGCTGGACCTCGGGCCACCACCGGGCCCACCCACACCCCGGCCACCGGTGGACTGGACCGCCCTCGACGAGCTCCAGCCCGCAACCCGAAGCTGATCCCCACCCAGAGAGCCACACCACCATCCCGGCCCGGCGGACGCCTGCCCGCGTCCACCGGGCCGGCGTGCATGCGCCAGGGCGCCGACGGTCAGACCAGGTCGTGCTCGAAGGCATATGCCGCGGCGGCCGTGCGCGAGCCGACCTCGAGCTTCCCGAAGATGTTCGACAGGTGACGGGCGATCGTCTTCTCGCTGAGCACCAGGTCGGCGGCGATCTGCGCGTTGCCCCGCCCGGAGGCCACCAGGCGCAGCACCTCGACCTCCCGGGCGGTCAGGCCCGCGGGCAGCCGGTCCGGCCGCAGCAGCTGCTCGACCTCGTCGGCGGCCGGGGCGGCGCCGAGCTCGCGGAACACGGCACGGGCCGATTCCAGCTCCTCCTGGGCCGAGTGCTCGTCCCCCAGGGCCAGGAGGGCGCGGCCCAGCAGGTTCCGCACCCGGCCGCACTCGTACGGACTGCCCACCTGGCTCCACAGCTGGCGCGCCTTGCGCAGGTACGGCATCGCCCCGGCAGCATCCCCCTCCGCCAGCTCCACCGCGGCAGCCGCGTACGCCGCCTGAGCGACCACCGGCAGGCAGCCGATGCACGCGGCCACCTCGTCGAGTTCCTCGGCAGCGGCCCGGGCCTCGTCCCACGCCCCGCAGGACACCAGTACGTCCACGGCTGCCGGCAGCAATCGCGCCCGGTGCACCGGGCCGGCAGGCTCACCCAGCAGCCGCCGGACCGCGGCCACCGCGTCCTCCCCCGCCCCGCGGGCTAGCCACAACAACGCCGATCCTGGTTGCGGGTCGTGACCGTGCTCGCTGGACTGCCGGTAGCACTGCTCGGCGAGGCCGTACTCGCCACGCAGCCGGTGGATGTCACCGCGCTCGTAGGCCGCCAGACCGATCGCCGCAGTCGAGTCCATCGACCGGTAGCGGCCGATCGCGCGCTCGAACTCGTCCAGGGCCTCGGGCCAGGCGCCACGCAACCGCATGATCTGGCCGCGGTGCACCGAGCACTGGCCGGTGAAGGCGACCAGGCCCGGTTGCGCTGCGCACCAGCGGTGCAGCGCCGACGTCCACTGCACGACCCGGTCCAGGTCGGCGATCTCCTGGCACCCCTCGATGGCCGTGCAGAACACGTTCCCGAAGACCAGGGGCGACACCTCGCCCGCGGTCAGGCCCGCCATCGACTCGTCCAGCAACGCCAACCCGTCGGCGATCCGGCCGGCGTACAACGCCAGCCTCCCTTGCGAACACAGCCCCAGGGCCAGCAGGTCGGGATCCCGGTGCGCCCGACCCACGGCGGTGGTCTGCCCGGCACACTCGGCGGCCGCGGTGAACTCACCGAGCGCGAGATGGCCGAACATGCGCAAGAACTCCGTGTACCCCCGCTCGACCACGTCGCCACCGAGCTCCGCGACGAGCCGCTCGGCCCGCGCCCGCCACCCGGTGGCCAGTGACCAGTCCCCACCGGTACCGAAGATCATCGCCAGGTGGAAGCACAGCGAACCGCCCCCGCCCGGTCGTCGCCGTCCTCGCGGAGCCGGAACGATCGCTGCAGCGACTCCACGGCGGTGTCGCGCCGGCCGACCAGGAAGGCCGCGGTGGCCACCGCACTCAGGTCGTCGGCGTCCATCCGGTCGGGCTCGACCTCGGCCCACCCGAGGACCGCCGCTCGCCAGTCACCGCGCTCGAATTCGGCCCGTGCGCGCCCGAGCAGGTCGACAACGCCCATCGCCGGCACCTCCGGGCCCGACCGTACCGGCGACGACCCCCTCCGATGTCCCGGTCGTTCACCCGGCGTGGACGGCGCGGGCACCGCTGTGGCGCACCGAGCGCGCCACGATCCGGTCCGCCACGAACTCGGCATCGCGGCCCACCCCGGGCAGCAGCATCGAGGAGAACGCGAATTGGAACGACAAGCCGCAGAAGAAGAGGCCCGGTGCTGCGTCCACCACGCCGCGGTACTCGACGGGCCAACCGTCCTCGCCCAGGACCGGCAGGTCGATCCACCCCAGCTCCTGCCGGAACCCGGTCGCCCAGATGACGGTCGCCGCCTCGACGGTGCTCCCGTCGGTCAGCAGCGGACGCCCGTCACGGACGCCCTCCACCCGGGCCTCGTTGCGGACCACCCCGCGACCGGCCAGGTCGGATCGCTTCACCCGCAGCATGGGTCCGCCGTGACCGCGGACGTGCGGCATGGCCTTCCGCCCGACGGGAGTCCGCCGGGTCAGCAGGTGCCGCCAGAAGAACAGCAGCACGGGGAACGCGGCCCTCATCTGCGGCGAGTCGATCCGCAGCGGGATCTGCCCGCAGTCCCGGCCGACGAGCGTGGTCGGCCTGCTCCCGGCCACCTCGTAGGCGATGTCGCTGCCGGAGTGCGAGGCACCCACCACGAGGACCGGCCCCTCGCGCAACTGCCCGGGACGCCGGTACTCGCTGGAGTGCAGCTGCAGGATCCCCGGATCCAGGTCCGCCGCCGCAGCCGGCACGAACGGGGTGCGACCGAACGTGCCCGTGGCGACGACGACGTTGTCGCAGTGCCACGTCCCGGCGTCGGTCTCCACCAGGAAGCCACCGCCCGCGGCGGGGCCGACCCGGTCGACACCTGTCCTCAACCGGACCGGCAGATCGTGCTGCCGGGCGTAGGCGTGGAGGTAGTCGGCGACCTCGTCCTTGCCGGGGAACGAGGACGGTTCCCCCGGGAAGGGAGTCCCCGGCAGTCCGTCGACCCTCGCGGGCGTGTAGAGCCGCAGGCTGTCCCACTGCTGGCGCCAGTGGTCACCGATCCGCCGACCACGGTCGAGCACGAGGCACTCGCGGCCCCGCTCCCGCAGGTGGTAGGCGGTGGACAGGCCGGCCTGCCCGGCACCGACGACGACGGTCTCGATGTGGTCCATGGTTCCTCCCGGGGAGCGGGGCGAGCGATGGACTCACGCTAGGAAGGCAGCCCCGTCTCCCGCGTCGGCCGGACCACCCATCCCCGCGCACCCCCGGCCTGGGTCGGAGGACCCATGCCGGGGCTCACGAGGACAGCCCGGACCAGTCCGCCCGCGCGGCCAGCAGGGCCACGGCCGCAGCACCCAGCCGGTCCACCCGGTCGGCGACCTGCTGCAGCGTCACGACCTCGGGCCCGCGGAGCCAGCCGGCCAGGACCTCCGTGGCCGCCACCAGGCGGGCTCCCGGTTGCTGGATGCCGTCCACCGCCGGGGCCTGCGGGACGAGCGGCTCACCCAGCTCGTCGGACAGACCGGGCAGCCGGCGCAGCAGCTCGGCGGCCCCGGCGGCCACCTGCCACGCGGCGTGCTCCAGCACGGCGGGCGGACCCACCAGCGCCGCATCGGACCAGCGCAGCAGGGGCACCACCGAGGACCACACCACGTCGGACACCACGTCGCCGACCACGGATCGGGACGGCACCACCGGTCGTCGAGCCCGGACCAGCTGGTCGACCCCGGCCGGGTCGTAGAGCCACGGATGGACGGTTGCTGCAGGCATGACCCGACCGTGCCCCGTGAGCCGACGAGGGGGATGGGACGAGCCTGTGAGGTCACCAGGAGGGCATGGTTGCATGTGACAACTGACACCTCGCTGTGCTCGGACCTCGGGAATGCACATCCAGGACAGAGGTTCACTACGTATGAACTGACGAGTCACCCGAAAGCGCTGGACACCTGCAGCACCACGAACCTGGAGACCGCCGTGACCTGCCCGAGCCTGCTCCGCCGCCACCCCGCGGTGGACGCCGTCTCCCAGGCAGCCGACGAGCTCCGCACCGGGTCGGCGGAGCGCCTCGGGCGCGTGCTGCGGACACTCCGGGCCGGGGACGCCTCCAGCGCCCAGTTCGCCCGCTTCGTCGTCGTCGGTGGCCTGTCCAGCCTGCTGTACGCGGTGCTCTTCGTGGCCTTCGACGCCGTCGGTGACCAGCCCGCCAACCTCGTCGGTGCGGTCGGCTCGACCCTGCTGGCCAACGAGCTGCACCGCCGGCTGACCTTCCAGGCCGGCGGCCAGGTCACCTGGTTCACCGCCCAGTGGGAGGGCGGTGGCCTGGCCGTCGTGGGCCTGGTCGCCACCTCGCTGGCCCTGGCCGGGCTGCACCAGGTCGTCGGTGAGACCAGCTGGCAGCTGCAGGTGCTGCTCATCGGCGCGGTCACCGGTGCCATCGGTCTGGTCCGCTTCGTCGCGCTGCGGACCTGGGTGTTCACCGCACGCACGCTGCAGCGCGGCTGACCTCGCCCACCCGGGTGCTCGGGCGTGGTTCGCGCCTGGGCAGCCCCGCCACTGATTAGCGTGTGCCGGTGACCTCGATTCCGCCGACCGGCGGTGATCCCCCGGCCGACGTGCCTGCGCAGCGGAACACCGAGCTGCTCGCCGACACCGAGCCGGCCGTCCCCGACGCCGGGAGCACCCGCCGGGACCGGTTGCGGGGCCCCCTCCGGTGGCTGCAGCGGATCGCCCTCGCCCTCGTCGGCGGCATCATCGGTGTGCTGCTCTTCGGCCGCGTCGAGGCGCCCATCGGCCCCTTCGACGCCACCGTGGCGTTCACCCCGGCCTTCGGCGGGGGCGCCGAGCTGGACATCCCCCCGCTGGGTTCGCTCGCCGTCGACGTCTACGACGGTCCGCTGCGCCTGGACGTCCAGCTGCGCCGGGTCGACGAGGTGCGCGCGCAGGCGCTGGCCACGGACCCGGCGCTGCTGGACCGGGTCGTCGACCAGGTCAGCGCCGACCTCCGCAGCGCGACGACCCGACTCGTCTGGAGCACCGCGATCGCCGGGATCGGCGGGGCCGCACTGCTCTCGCTGATCGCGACGCGTCGCCGCCGCGAGCCGCTGATCGCCATGGGGTTGTCCACCGCGCTGCTGGTCGGATCCGCCGGGCTGGGCGCGGCGACCTGGCGCCCGGAGGCCCTGTCCCAGCCGACCTACACCGGGCTGCTGGTCAACGCCAACAGCCTGATCGGCAGCGCGCAGGAGATCGTCGCCCGCTACGACGCCTACCGGGCCTCCCTGGAGGACCTAGTCACCAACGTCAGCTCGCTCTACGCCGCCGTCTCCACCCTGCCCGACGCCGCCGCCACCGGGGACAGCGTCGCGCTGCTGCACGTCTCGGACATCCACCTGGCGCCCTCGGGGGCCGACCTGGTGGAGCAGGTGGTCCGGCAGTTCAACGTCGCCGGGGTGCTGGACACCGGGGACATCGTCGACTGGGGCAGCCCCGCCGAGAGCCAGACCTTCGGCTGGATCGGCGGGCTCGGCGTGCCCTACGTCTACATCCGGGGCAACCACGACTCGGCGGCCACCGCGCTCGCCGTGGCCGCGCAGCCCAACGCCGTCGTGCTGGACGAC
The DNA here is from genome assembly GCA_963759905.1 of uncultured Actinomycetota bacterium. Classification (GTDB taxonomy): domain Bacteria; phylum Actinomycetota; class Actinomycetes; order Mycobacteriales; family Geodermatophilaceae; genus Klenkia. The sequence goes on along the minus strand of CAVXBD010000003.1, from coordinate 79,001 downwards.
TCCGCCACCACGGTCGCCGGCATCCAGATCGCAGGTGGCCCCGACCCTCGGTTCACCCCGGACAAGCAGGCCACCGGCAACCCGCCGAGCCTGGAGGACGCCGGCCAGGAGCTGCTGCACAGCATCGAGTCCCTGGGCGACCGGCCGTCCATCGCCCTGGTGCACGACCCCAAGGAGGCCCCCACGCTGGACGGCGCGGTCGACCTGGTGCTGGCCGGACACACGCACCGGCGGGCGGTGTCCGAGCTCGCGGACGGCACGCGCCTGATGGTGGAGGGCTCGACCGGCGGCGCCGGGCTGCGGGGACTGCAGGGCGAGGGGCCCACCCCGCTCAGCTGCACCGTGCTCTACCTGGACCGCGTGACGGGCGAGCTGACCGCCTACGACGAGATCACCCTCGGCGGGCTCGGCCAGTCCCAGGTGACGATCGAACGGAAGTACGTGGACCCGCTGCCCACCGGGGGGGCCACCGGCCAGGACAGCGACAGCCCGGCGGGCACACCATCGAGAACCCCGGCCGGCGCCCCCGCCGACGCACCCCCGGCCGGTCCCGCCCAGCCCACCGGCTGACCCCGAGGCTGCCCGGCGCAACCAGCGGGGCGCCCCGCCGGCCGGGGGGTGAGACCGCGACGGGCTGGCTCAGTCCGCGATCTCCACGACCACCCGCGAGGGGTTGGTCAGCGCGTAGACCCGGAACGGGGTCTGCGCCCCGACCCCGACGTAGGCCAGCGCCTGGCCCTCGTACACGGAGTCGTAGTAGACCCCGGCGACGGTGCCGCCCTGCGCCGACACCGTGCCGCGGGACACCTCCGCGGTGTCGGGCGCCTCGTAGGGGTTGGTGATCCCGGTCAGCGTCACCCGCAGGAACGCGGTACCGGGTACCTCGGCCCGGTCGCCCCGGCCCGCCGTCGTGGGGCTGTCGGCATAGGCCACATCCCACCCCGGGACCGCGCTGCCGGACACCTCGAAGACGACCCGGTCGAACCCGTCGTGCCGGCCGATCCGCAGGTCGGTGACGACGGTCGGGCCCTCGCCGGCCTGGGCCTCGGCGGTGTCGGCGTCGGTGTTCGCCGGGAACGGCGGGGCGTCGGTCGCGCCGTCGGCCGCGGTGTCGGCGTCGGTGGCGGCGGCGCTCGTCGTCGCGGACCCCGACCCGGTCGCGGGCCCGGACGCGGACGTCGTGCTGCCGGCCTCGACCGGGTCGCCACCGCCGCAGCCGGCGAGCAGCGCGAGGGCGGTCAGCGGGACGAGGGCGAGCAGGCGGCGGCGCATGACCCCCAGCCTGGCAGCCGGTCCCGGCGCATCGTGGCAGGACAGGCGGGTGGGTGCTCGACCCGTTTCGGTCCGGCGCCGGGCGGGCAGCCGAGGTGAGAACCCCGTCCGCCCACCGGAAGGCTCTCCCATGCTCGACGTCACCACCCTGGTCCTGGAGGACCACGCCACCATGCGCCGCCAGTTCGCCCTGCTCGACGACTGCCACGACGACCCGCGGGCCCTGGCTGCGGTCTGGCAGGGCCTGGCCCGGCTGCTCGACGTGCACGCGGCCTGCGAGGAGGAGGTCTTCTACCCGCACCTGCTGGCACTGGGCGACAAGGGCGAGGACGAGGCCACCGAGGGGGACGCCGTCGACGAGACCGACGACGCCATCGGCGACCACAACGAGATCCGGGACGCCGTCGCCGCGGCCGGGCAGCACGAGGTGGGCAGCGAGGACTGGTGGGCCGCGGTCCGCAAGGCCCGCGAGGAGAACGACGACCACCTCGCCGAGGAGGAGCACGACGCGCTCCCGGACTTCCGGCGCAACGCCCCCGACGACCTGCGCAAGCAGCTGGCCGTGGAGTGGCTGGAGTGGCGGTTCGCGCACGACGACGGCTCTGGGATCACCTACGACAAGGACCCCGACGACTACATCGCCGAGCACACCTGAGCAGCCCCCGGGACGCGCCCGCCGGACCCCCGCCACGGGGGCCCGGCGGCGGTTGTGTATGGTTCTCCCTGCCTCCAGCGAGCACGAGCCCTCATCGTCTAGTGGTCCAGGACGCCGCCCTTTCAAGGCGGTAGCACGGGTTCGAACCCCGTTGGGGGCACGCACGACAGCACGAGAAGGACAGCAAGGCACAGCGGAACAGCAAGGCCCTGTAGCGCAGTTGGTTAGCGCGCCGCCCTGTCACGGCGGAGGTCGCGGGTTCGAGTCCCGTCAGGGTCGCCGACCGATGTCCACGACATCGGCATCGGGGCAGGTAGCTCAGTCGGTACGAGCGCTCGCCTGAAAAGCGAGAGGTCGGCGGTTCGACCCCGCCCCTGCCCACACTCTCCCTCCTCGCCGGGTCCGCTGCCGGCCCCGCGCCCGCTTTCACAGGCTGGGCCCAGCCTCCCCATCCGCCTCTCCGAGGCCGCCCCCGCAGAGTCGTCACCACGACCTGAGGAGGCTCCGTGGAACCGACCGATCCCTACACCCGGCGCCGCAGCGGCACCCGGCGAGTCCGGGTGGCCACCGCCGCGGTCGCCGGCGCCGCGCTCGCCGGTACCGGCGTGCTCACCGTCGTCCTGGCCGCTGCGCACCCCGCTGCAGCGACCACCGCCACGGCAGGCAGCACGAGTGACGGCACCGGCGACGACACGAATGGCAGCTCGGTGGGTGGCAGCAGCAGCCTGCCGCTCAGCGGGCCACCCGCCGGTCTCCTCGGCCAGGCCCCGCCCGGCGGCGGCCCGCACGCCTCCAGCGGGGGTTCGTGATGCTGCTCCGGGAGCGGTCTGTGGCCACCGCCGACTGGGAGGCCTGGACCTGCCGGGTCCGGCTGGCGGTGACCGACCCCGCCGCGCTGGACGACGCCCGGGAGATCCTGGCGGCCGATCTCGCCGCGGTGGACCTGGCTTGCAGCCGGTTCCGCCCCGATGCCGAACTCGCCCAGGTCTTCCCCGCGCACGGCCGCTGGGTGCCGATCAGCCCGCTGCTCACCGAGGCAGTGCAGGTGGCCCTGCGCGCGGCCCGGCTGACCGACGGCGACGTCGACCCCACCGTGGGCGGCGCGCTGGTCGAGCTGGGCTACGACCGGGCCGTCGACCGGATCGACCCGGGTCTCGTCCCGCCGGAGCTCCGACCGGTCGCGGGCTGGCAGACCATCGAGCTGGACACCCGGGCGCACCGGCTCCGGGTACCGGACGGGGTGCAGTTGGACCTGGGTGCCACCGCCAAGGCGTGGACGGCCGACCGGGCCGCCGAGCGGATCGCCCGGCGCACCGGGTGCGGGGTGCTGGTCTCCATCGGCGGGGACGTCGCCGTGGCCGGTGCCGCGCCCGAGGGCGGCTGGCGGATCCGGGTGGAGGACGTCACGTCCGACCCGTCCGGGCCGCCCTCTGCCGGATCAGCCACGGTCACCATCACCGACGGCGGGGTGGCCACCTCCGGCACCCGGGCCCGGCGCTGGCTGCGCGGCGGGGTGGACGGTCCGGTCGAGGTGCACCACCTGCTGGACCCCCGCACCGGACTGCCCGCCTCGCCCGCCTGGCGCACGGTCAGCGTGGCCGCGGGCAGCTGCGTGGACGCCAACACGGTCAGCACCGCCACCGTCGTCCGCGGGCACGCGGCGTGGACATGGCTGCGCGAGACCGGTGTTCCGGTCCGGCTGGTCAGCACCGACGGCCAGGTCCTCACCGCCGGGGGCTGGCCGAGCGACGGTGGACGGCCGTGATCACCGACGGCGCCTTCCTCTGGTACCTCAACCGGGCCACCGGCCTGGTGTCGCTGCTGCTGATGACCGCCACGATCGTGCTGGGCGTGGCGGTGCAGCGGCAGAGACGGCTGCCCGGGCTGCCCCGGTTCGGGGTGGTGGGCCTGCACCGCAACGTCTCGCTGGTCTCCGCCGTGCTGCTGGTGGTGCACGTGGTCAGCGCGGTCACCGACAGCTTCGTGAGCATCGGCTGGCTGGACGCCGTCCTCCCCTTCGTGTCCGGCTACGAGACCTTCTGGGTGGGTCTGGGCACCCTGGCGGTCGACCTGACGGCGCTGGTCGTGCTCACCAGCCTGCTCCGCGGCCGGCTCCCGGCCCGGGTCTGGCGGGGCGTGCACTGGACCTCCTACGCACTGTGGCCGCTGGCCTTCGCGCACGGTCTCGGGGCCGGCACCGACCTGCGGTCGGGCTGGGTGCTGGCCGGGGCGCTGGGCTGCGCCGGCGCGGTGGCCATCGCCTCCGCGGTGGCCGTCGCAGGCCGGGTCGCCACCCGACCCGCCCTGGACCGGGCCCCCGCGGCGCTGGCCGCGGCCACCGCCGCCCTCGCCGCCGGCCGTCCCGCGGCCGCCGTCCGGAACAGGTGATGCCCGTGAGCGCACCTCATCTCCCCGGCACCCGGCCCGCCGGCCTGCTGGGCAGCGGCGACCCCTCGCTGGCCGCCCACCGCGACGCGCACGGTCCGCTGCCCCCGGTGGCCGACCTGGCCGCCACCGCCGGGGCTCTCACCGGCCGAGGGGGCGCCGGATTCCCCACCGGCCGGAAGCTGCGCGCGGTGGCCGGGGCCGCCCGGGCGGCCCGCACCCGGCCGGTGGTCATCGGCAACGGCGGGGAGGGCGAGCCGGCGGCGCACAAGGACGCCACGCTGCTGGCCCGCTCCCCGCACCTGGTGCTCGACGGCCTGCAGCTGGCTGCCCACGCGGTCGGCGCCGACACCGTGGTGCTGGCCGCCGGGCACGCCCAGCTGCCCGGCCTGGCCCGGGCACTGCGCGAGCGGGGGAGGGATCCCGGGTGCGGCTGATCGGGCTCGCCGACCGTTTCCTGGCCGGTGAGGAGACGGCCCTGGTCAGCGCGGTCTCCGGGGGACCGTCGCTACCGCGGGGCAAGATGCCGCCGGTCTGGCAGCACGGCGTCGAGGGGCGACCCACTCTCGTGCAGAACGTGGAGACGCTGGCCCGGCTCGCGCTGCTGGCCCGGGGCAGGCCGGCGCGGATCACACGCTCCTCACCCGGCACGCCCGCGGAGTCGATGTCGCCGAGGTGCCGCTGGGTGTCCGGCTGGGTGATGTGCTGCCGGTGCACGCCGGCGTGCAGGCCGTGCTGGTGGGTGGCTACCACGGCAGCTGGCTGCCCAGCGCGGTCGCGGCCGACATCCGGCTGGACCCGGCCGGCCTGGCCGCCGTGGGCGCCTCACTCGGCGCCGGCGTGCTGGCCGCGCTGCCCGGGGACCGCTGCGGGCTCACCGAGACCGCCGCGGTGGTGGGCTACCTGGCCGCGCAGTCGGCGGGCCAGTGCGGGCCCTGCCTGAACGGGCTGCCCCGCATCGCTGCGGCCCTGGGCCTGCTGGCCAGGCCCGGACCGCCGCGGGCCGGCCTGCTGGACGACGTCCGGCGCTGGTCTGGCCTGGTGGTGGGTCGGGGGGCGTGCAGCCACCCCGACGGCAGTGTCCGGCTGGTCTCCAGCGCGCTGACGGTGTTCGCCGCCGAGCTGACCGCGCACGCCGCCGGGTGGTGCACCGCCACGCCCTCGGCGCCGGCCTTCCTGCCCGTACCCCGTCTCCCGGCCCCGGACGCGGCGGTGGCCCGGTGAGCGAGCGGCTGCGGGTGGACCCGATCAGCTGCCAGGGGCACGGGGTGTGCGCCGAGCTGCTGCCCGAGGCGATCACCCTCGACGAGTGGGGCTACCCGCTGCTGCGGGCCGGGGAGCTACCTGCCGGCCTGCACCGCCCGGCCCGCCGAGCGGTGGCGGCGTGCCCGGCCCGGGCCCTGCACCTGGACCGGGTGGCCGGCCGCGCGGCACACTCGGGCGACCGCGCAGCCGGACAGCCACTTCCTGGACAGCTCACAGGGAACGCGCAGGGAGGAGCCGGACAGTGACTCCCATGACGGCCATCGACTCCCGCCCCGCCACCACCGCCACCAGCTCCCGGGCCCAGCTGACCCGGCCGGACGGCAGCGCCCTGCGGGTGCTGGTCGTCGACGACGAGCGTTCCATCTGCGAGCTGCTCTCCCTGGCCCTGCGCTACGAGGGCTGGGACGTCAAGACCGCCTCCGACGGCACCGAGGCCGTCAAGGTCTCCCGCGACTTCCGGCCCGACGCCGTCGTGCTCGACGTGATGCTGCCCGACATGGACGGCCTGGAGGTGTTGCGCCGGTTGCGCGCGGACTCCCCGCTGGTCCCGGTGGTCTTCCTGACCGCCAAGGACGCCCTGGAGGACCGGATCGCCGGTCTCACCGCCGGCGGCGACGACTACGTCACCAAGCCCTTCAGCCTGGAGGAGGTGGCGGCCCGGCTGCGTGGCCTGCTGCGTCGCACCTCCCGGGTGGTGGCCGACGACGGGCTGCTGGTGGTGGGTGACCTGACCCTGGACGAGGAGTCGCACGAGGTCACCCGCGGCGGCGACGACATCCGGCTGACCGCCACCGAGTTCGAGCTGCTGCGCTACCTGATGCGCAACCCCAAGCGGGTGCTGTCCAAGGCGCAGATCCTCGACCGGGTGTGGCAGTACGACTTCGGCGGGCAGGGCAACATCGTCGAGCTGTACATCTCCTACCTCCGTCGCAAGATCGACGCGGGTCGCTCCCCGATGATCCACACGCTGCGGGGCGCCGGTTACGTGATCAAGCCCGCCGCCTGACCGGACACGTGACCACCGGACCCGCACCCACGACACCCGGCCCCGGTTCCCGCCGGCGGTTGTCGCTGCGGGCACGGCTGCTGGTGGCCTTCCTGGTCCCCACCCTGGTCGTCCTCGCCCTGGTCGGGGTCGTCTCCACCCTCACGCTGCGGCACCAGTTGCTGCAGCAGGTGGACCAGCGGCTGGTCAGCGCCGACTACCGGGCCACCGAGGTCGCCAAGGGCTACGGCAACGACACCCTGGTGCCGCCCGGCCCACCGGCCGGCGCGCCGGACGGGGACGAACCGGACATCCTCAACGCCCGCGGGCAGGGCGCCGGCACCCTCACCGCCAAGGTGGTCGACGGGGTCACCACGACCTCCGGGGTGATCGGCGAGCGGTTCTCCACCACCCAGCTCACGGCCGCCCAGCAGGCCCAGGTCGCCACGGTTGCCCCCGCGGACGGCACCCGCACCCTCGACCTGGGCGGTGAGCTGGGCAGCTACCGGCTGCTGGCCAGCGCCACCCCCGACGGGGACGTGATCGTGACCGGGCTGCCGCTGGGGGGTACCACCGAGGCGCTGGGCCGGTTGATCACCGTCGAGCTGCTGGTCGGGCTGCTGGGCCTCGTCGCCGCCGCGCTGGCCGCCACCCTGGTCATCCGGCGCACGCTGCGCCCGCTGGACCGGGTCGCCGCCACGGCCACCCGCGTCACCGAGCTGGAGCTGTCCACCGGTGAGGTCCAGCTGGCCGAGCGGGTGCCCCCGGAGGACACCGACACCCGCACGGAGGTCGGCCAGGTCGGCACGGCCCTGAACCGGTTGCTGGACCACGTGGAGGGTTCGCTGACCGCGCGGCAGGCCTCGGAGACCCAGGTCCGCCAGTTCGTCGCCGACGCCAGCCACGAGCTGCGCACCCCGCTGGCCTCGATCCGGGGCTACGCCGAGCTGGTCCGCCGCCAGCACCGCGATGTCGAACCCGAGGTGGGCCACGCCCTGCGGCGGGTGGAGTCCGAGGCGGTCCGGATGTCGGTGCTGGTGGAGGACCTGCTGCTGCTGGCCCGGCTGGACGCCGGCCGCGACCTGGCGGTGGAGGAGGTCGACCTGGCCGCCCTCGTGGTGGACACCGTCTCCGACGCGCACGTGGCCGGCCCCGACCACCGGTGGCGGGTCGACCTGCCCGACGCGGCCGTGCTGGTGCCCGGGGACGGCGCCCGGCTGCACCAGGTGCTGGCGAACCTGCTGGCCAACGCGCGCACGCACACCCCCGAGGGCACGACGGCCACCGTCGCACTGCGGGTGGTGGACGGCTGGGCGCTGGTGGAGGTGGTGGACGACGGTCCGGGCATCCCAGCGCGGTTGCAGGACTCCGTGTTCGAGCGGTTCGCCCGCGGGGACTCCTCGCGCTCCCGGCAGGCCGGCTCGACCGGCCTGGGACTGGCGATCGTGCACGCCGTGGTGACCGCGCACCGGGGCACCGTCACGGTGACCAGCCGCCCCGGGCGCACCGTGTTCACCGTCCGGTTGCCGGGGGCCGCGGTGCTCGACCGCGACCCGGTCAGCGAGGAGGACGCCGGCGAGGACGTGGACGGCACCTGGACGCCGGTCGAGGCGCTGGTGGACGGCGAGCACCACTGAGCCGGTGGCGTGATCGATGCCGCGTCGGGTAGAGATCTCCCATGACGCAGCCCAGCGCCCCGTCCCCCGAGGGCACGTCCGGGCCGGCTCCCGGCGCCGACGGCGAGCCGGACATCACGACGACCATCCCTGCCCCGGGCACGGTCCGGGTCTCCGTCGTCGGGGAGCTGACCGCCGACGCACGCAGGCCCTTGATCCGGGAGGTCACCGATCAGCTGCTCGGCGGGGACCCACCCAAGCGCGTGCAGCTGGACCTGCTCGGGGTCACCTTCCTGAACTCCGCCGGGTTGTCGACGGTGGTCGCGCTGCACCGGATGCTGGAGGGGCGTGGCGCGGAGCTGACCCTGGTGGTGGGCAACACCGCGGTCGCCCGGCCCCTGCAGCTGTCGGGACTGTGGCACCGCCTGCACGTGCTGGACGAGCGGCACGGCGGCTGACCGCGCACAGCGGCCGCACAACCGGGGCCGACGCCGGCCCCAGCATCGGACGACAGGGTCGTGGGCATGTCGACCGTGCTCTCGCCCATCCCGCCCACCACCGGTCCCGGTGAGCCGCTCCCCCCGGCCACCCGCACCGGTGACCAACCACGCCCCGGTGACCCGCGCTGGGCCCGCCCGGGTCTGATCGCCCTGCTGCTGGGCACCGGGGCCCTCTACCTGTGGGGTCTGTCGGCCAACGGCTACGGCAACGACTTCTACGCCGCCGCGGCGCAGGCCGGTTCCACGAGCTGGAAGGCGCTCTTCTTCGGCTCGCTGGACGCGGGCAACTCGATCACCGTGGACAAGCCCCCGGCGTCGCTGTGGGTGATGGGGTTGTCCGTCCGCCTGTTCGGGCTGAACAGCTGGGCGCTGCTGGTGCCGCAGGCGCTGATGGGCGTGGGCACGGTCGCCCTCGTCGCCGCCGCGGTCCGGCGCACCGTGGGCCGGCCCGGACCGGCGCTGCTGGCCGGTGCGGTGCTGGCGCTGACCCCGGTGGCGGTGCTGATGTTCCGGTTCGACAACCCCGACGCGCTCCTGGTCGGGCTGCTCACCGGGGCCGGGTACGCCCTGGTCCGGGCGCTGGCCAGCCCGCGGGCGCTGCGCTGGATGGTGCTGGTCGGCGCCCTGGTGGGGTTGGCCTTCCTGACCAAGATGCTGCAGGCGTTCCTGGTGCTGCCCGGCTTCGCGCTGGTCTACCTGCTGCTCGCCGGCACCGACCTGCGACGGCGGGTGGGACACCTGCTGGCCGCCGGTGCCGCGCTGGTCGTCGCGGGTGGCTGGTGGGTCGCCATCGTGCAGCTGTGGCCGGCCGGCTCCCGGCCCTACATCGGTGGTTCCACCACGAACTCCATCCTGGAGCTGACGCTGGGTTACAACGGGATCTCCCGGCTGTCCGGCGGGGAGAGCGGTCCGCAGACCGGGACCCCGGGGCTGCTGCGGCTGGTCGGCGCGGACCTGGGCGGACAGGTCAGCTGGCTGCTGCCGGCGGCGCTGGTCGCCCTGGTGGCCGGTCTGGTCTGGACGGCCCGGCGGCCGCGCACCGACCGGGTGCGGGCCGGGCTGGCCGTCTGGGGCGGCTGGCTGCTGGTCACCGCACTGGTGTTCAGCCTCATGGAGGGCACGTTCCACGGTTATTACACGGTGGCGCTGGCTCCGGCGATCGCCGCCCTGGTGGGCATCGGCGCCGGCCTGGCCTGGGAGCGCCGGTCCTCCCCGGCGGCATCCGCGGTGCTGGCCGGAACCGTGCTGGTGACGACGGTGTGGTCGGTGGTGCTGCTCTCCCGCAGCGCCGACTTCCTGCCGTGGCTGCGCTGGGTGGTGCTGGTAGCGGGCCTGCTGGCCGCCGTCGGGCTGGTCGTGATCGGCCGGGTGGGTGCCGGGCGGGGTCTCGGGCAAGGTCTCGGGTGGGGTCCCGGGTTCCGCCGCGGGGTGGTCGCCCTGGCCGTGCTCGCCGCGTTGGCGGGTCCCGCCGCGTACTCCGTGCAGACCGCCGCCACGGCGCACAGCGGGTCGATACCGACCGCCGGTCCCACCGTGAGCGGCCAGACCAGCGGTTTCGGCGGCGGGGCCACGGGTGGCAGGGCGATCGGTGGCCAAGCCGGTCCTCAGGCCGGCGCGCAGGACGGCGCTCCGGTGGGCATGCCGGGCGACGGCCAGCGGCCGGGTGTGGCGACCGGTGACCCCGCGGGGACGGCCGACGGCGGGGTGAGCGCAGCCGGTGCTGGCGCCGCCGGTGGCTCCACGGCGACCTCCAGCGAGGTCGTGGCGCTGCTGGAGCAGGACGCCGAGAGCTACACCTGGGTCGCGGCCACCATCGGCTCGCACACCTCGGCGCCCTACCAGCTGGCCACCGGTGACCCGGTGATGGCCGTCGGTGGCTTCAACGGCGGGGACGACAGCCCCACGCTGGCCCAGTTCCAGGCCCTCGTCGCTGCCGGGCAGGTGCACTACTTCCTCGGGGGCGAGCAGGCCGGGCGGGGCGGGCAGGGCGGGGACACCGGGTCGGCCGCGGAGATCACCGCCTGGGTCACTGCCACCTTCACCGCGCAGACCGTCGACGGGGTGACCGTCTACGACCTGAGCAGCTGAACCGCACCTCCTCGGCACGTCGTGCTCTGCCCCACGCCTGGGGCAGAGCACGACGTGCCGGAGGGCTGGGTGGGGGCGGGGCGGGGCGGGGCGGGGCGGGGCACGGTCCGCCCGACCCGGATCAGAGCCGGGGCAGGTGGTGCGCCAGGTCCGGATGCGGTCCGGGCAGGCGGGCCGCGACGGGCACCGTGGACTCGCCGAACAGCGCCGGGACGAGATCGGCCCCGGCGCCCCAGCGGGCCGAGCGGCGCAGGGCGCGGGTGGCCTCGACCACCACCTGCACCTGCTGGTCGACCGTCCCCCGGACCCGCCCGACCCGCCCGGGCCGGACCTCATCGACCAGCGCCGCCAACCCACCGGGCTGCCACAGCAGCGGTCCGGTCAACCCCACCTGGGTCCGGCAGCGGGCCAGCACGGCCGCCGGCGGCTCGCCGGGGTGCACCCGGGGGTCACCGTCCAGCAGGTCCGCCGCGGGGGTCCACACCTGGACGTCCAGCCCCGCGGCCAGCACCGAGCGGATGCCCAGCACGGTGGCGTCGGCGTCCGTCCCGGGCGCCAGCCGGACGACGACGTCCGGGTAGGGCCACCAGCCACCGGTACCGCGGGCCACCGGATCGGGCAGTAGCCGGGCCAGCGCGCGGGTCTCGGCGTTCTTCTCCGCCCGGGCGGCCAACGGGTCCGCCCCGCGGCCGGCCCAGTCCGGGCCGTCGTGCCAGGCCACCGCCTGCTCCCGGTGGGCCAGCACGGCGCCCGCGGTGAACGACCGGTGGGCCAGCTCCCAGTCCTCGCCGCCGTAACCGGTGAACGTCTCGTCGAATCCGCCGACCTCGTCGAAGAGCTCCCGGGTCAACCCCATGACCGCGCTGATCACGAACCGGTAGGACCGGTCGTCGGCGTCGGCCAGCGAACCGGCCTGCCGCAGCCAGGCCGGTTCGGTCAGCTCGGTGGGTGCCGGCCCGCCGCTGAGCCAGGCACGCACCCGGGAGGGGCTCCAGCCGGTGAGATCGGCGTGCCGGCGGCGGCCGGTCACCAGCGCGTCGGGCAGCACCGCCGGGAGCGCGGCCAGCCGCTCGACGTAGCCGGGCTCGGGCACCGTGTCGCCGTCCAGGAACAGCAGCACCCGGCCCTCGGCGGCCCGGGCCCCCAGGTTGCGCGCGGCGGCGGCCCGGAAACCACGGTCGGGCTGCCGGACGACGACCACACCCGCGGGCACCCGGGGTGCGTCGGGCGACCCGTCGTCGGCGACCACCACCTGCAACCGGGATGCCGGGTGGGTCTGCAGCTCCAGTCCGGCCAGGACCAGGTCCAGCTGGTCCTGCGCCCGGTAGTACGGCACCACCACGGTGACCTCGGGGGGCTGCGACGGGCGGGCGTCGGCCAGCGGGGACCAGTCGTTGCCGGCCACCACGTGCCGGCCGTCGGGCAGGGTCAGCACCGGTCCGCCCACACGGCCCGGTAGGCGGCCAGCGTGGCGGCCAGGTCGGGCCCGGTCGGGGTGCCCGGGGCCAGCCAGGTCGCGGCCGGGTCCGCCAGCGCCCGGCGCAGTGCCGCACCCAGGTCGTCGTAGAGCCACAAGCTCCCCGGGCAGCGGGCCGCCACCTCCCGGGTGTAGGCGACGTCGGGCACCAGCGGCCGCCGGCCGGCGGCCAGCCAGCTGCCGATCGAGCCGGACGCGCTGACCACCCGGTGCGGGGCCAGCGGCACCGTGGCGGCCCGCAACCGGGCCGGGAGCTCGGCGTCGGGCACGAACCCGGTGACCGTCAGTGGGCCCAGCGCGGCCAGCTCGGCGACCAGCTCGGCATGCCCGTCGGAGGCGCGTCCCAGGGCGGTCAGCCCGACGCCGGGGGGAAGCGCGCGCAGCGCCTCCTCGTGCCCCTTGCCGGGGTAGAGGAAGCCCAGCACGACCACCTGCCCGTCCGGGGCCGGCACCGGGCCGGGCGGGTAGGGCTGCACGGGCAACGGCACGACCTGCGGCCGGCGCGGGGAGAACGCGGCCAGCCGTGCTGCCTCGTGCGCGCTGCTCACCACCACGGTGCCGGCGACGTCGACCACGGCTGCGTAGGCCCGGGCGCGACGCTGCTGCAGCACGCTGCCGTCGTCGGGGGGCACGTCGTGCAGGGTGACCACCAGCGGGCGGCCCAGCCGCCGGGCCAGCTCGGTGAACGCCGTCGCGCTGGCCTCGGCGGTGGGTCCGAACAGCCGGTCGGTGTAGTGCACCTGGACGATGTCGACCACCGGGTCGGCAGCCGGATCCACGACCGGGCACGCACCGACTGCCTCGAGCAGCGGGCCGCCGTCGGCCACCGCCAGTTCCCGGGCGTACCGGACCACACCGTGCTCGGCGGGACCGGCCAGCAGGTGCCCGACCCTCACGCGGTCGCCCGGTCGGCGGCCACCCGGTGGTAGACGTGCGCGTGCACCTGGCGCAGCGAGTTCCGCTGCTCGGCCCGCCAGGCCGGGTCGGCCCGCGGCGGCCAGGGCCGGGTCACCGCGGCCATCACGGCACCGGTGAGCGAGTTCACGTCCAGGCCGCGGACCTCGTCGTTGCCGTAGACCACCACGTCGGACCACTGGTCGGCGTAGTACCCGCAGGTGGGCGCCACCACCCGGGTTCCCACGTCCCGGCAGGCCTCCAGCCAGCCGGAGTGGGTGCCGAAGCGGTGCGGCAGCACCGAGACCGCCAGGGACTGCAGGTAGCCGGTGAGCTGGTCGTCGTCGAAGCGGGGGTGCACGGACAGGGTGAACTCACCGGCCTCGGCGGCCTCGCGCAGCCCCGGGACCCGCCGGTCCAGGTCGACGTCGTCGTGCACGTCCACCTGCAGCCGTCCCCCACCGGACAGCGCGCCCGACGCCGCCGCCCGGACCAGCTCCAGCGGGTCCAGCAGGTTGGGGCGCAGCGACTTCAGGTGCACGCCCACCAGTCGGGGTTCGCGGCCGATGCCCGGCCGCGGGGAGACCAGCCCGGGATGGGCGACGACGATGCAGGACCGCTGGTACCGCTCGGCGATCTCGTCGGCCGCACCCTCGGTGAGGGTCAGCACGACCTCGGCGGCGCCCAGCAGGGCGGCCAGGTGCCGGTCGTGCCGCTCCCGGGTGCTGTGGTGCGGGTTGCGCAGGTCGTGCACCGTGACCACCAGCGCGATCCGGCTGCGGCGCACCGTCTCGCTCCACGCCAGCATCTCGTCCGGGGTCAGCCCGTCGTAGCCGAAGTGCAGGTGGACGATGTCGGTGTCCTCGGCGTGCGCGGCCAGGTAGCGCGGGTCCAGCCACGGGCTGGGCGCCCAGGGGTCGTCGGCCGGCGGCGGCGGGCCGACCCGGACGACGTCGGGCGGGAGCACCGCATCGAGGTAGGGATGGGCGAACGGGACGGTGGCCACCCGGATCATGCCGCGACCCACCCGTCCCCGGCCCGGCGCACCAGACCGAGCTCGGCGAACTCCTCGAACCAGCCCTGCATCGGCCACCAGCCCCAGCGGCCGGCGAAGACCCGGCCGTTGACCAGCACGTCGTCCAGGTGCTCGACCGGCGGGCGGGACACCGGGTGGTGCTGGTGGTAGGCGACCGCGCCGCCGATCCAGCGCAACCCCACCCCGGCGGCGTGCGCGGTCTCGGCGAAGTCGGTGTCCTCGCCGCCGTAGCCGGCGTAGTCCTCGCAGAAGCCCCCGAGCCGGGCCCAGGTGACCGCGGTAACCGCGAAGGACAGCGACCAGAACAACCGGTGGTCGGCCGCGGGCAGCACCGTGCCGGCCTCGGGTGCCGGGCGGGCCGGGTGCGGGTCGGCCAGCAGGTGCAGACCCGCCAGGTGGTAGCCGCCCGCCGGGGCCGGGGGCAGGTAGCTCACCGGGCCGGCGTCCAGCACCCCGTCGACGGCGGCGGCCGCGTACCGCGCCACCAGCTCCGGGCCCGGCACGCAGTCCACGTCCAGGAAGATCAGCAGCCCCGCACCGGCCGCCAGCGCGGCCGCTGCACCGGCGTTGCGGGCCGCGGCCAGCGGCAGCCGGTCACCGGCCGGCAGCTGCAGCACCGTCGCCCGGTCGGCCGCCACGTCCCGCACCCCGGGGTCGCCCATCGCGACCACCAGGTGCAGGTCGGCGGGGCGGGTCTGGGCGGCGAGCCCGTCGAGCTGCAGCCGCAGGTGGTCGTGCCGGCCGTGCACGACGGTGACGACCGCGACCGCGGCGGTGTCCCCCGTGCGGCCGCTCACCGGTGCGCCACCTCGGCCACGACCCGGGCCGCCCGCACCGCGGCGTCCCCCGACGACCAGCGGGACCAGCCGGCACCCCCCCGGGTGGCGGCGGCGGACAGCAGCCCCGGCCAGCGGTCCGCGGTGGGCCACTCGGGCAGCCCCACCGCGATCCCGGCCTCCTCCAGCGCCGCGGCGGTGCGGTGTTGCTCGGCGAACGGGCGCTGCGAGGCGACCACCACGGCCGGACGTCGGGCGGCGGCCACCTCGGCCAGCGCGTTCTGCCCGGCATGGGTGACGACGACGTCCGCGGCCGACAGCACCGGCCACGGGTCGGACGTCCACTCCCCCGGCCCGCCCAGCACGGTCCACCGCAGCCCCGGGGTGGCCGCACGCAGGCCGGCCACGTCGTCGGCGGTCACCGTGCTGCCGCCGCTGCCGGCCAGCAGCACACCCGTGCCGGGAGCCGGGGCGGCCGGCGCGCGCCCGTCGAACCGGGACACCGCCCCGACGTGCACGGCCTTGTCCTGGTGACCGGCCAGCCACACCGGGTCCAGCACGTCCTGCGGCCAGAAGGCCAGCACCCGCTCGGCCACCGTGTACCCGGTGGTGTGCGGACCGTCGGTGCGGTCCCCGGGCATGGCCACCACGACGACCGGCACGCCCATCAGCCGGAGGAACACGGTGACCTCGACGGAGACGTCGACCACCACCGCATCGGGCCGGGCCAGCTCCACCCAGGCGGCCAACCGGGCCATCCGGGCCCGCATCCCGGCGTGCCCCCGCGGTGCCCAGTGCAGGGCGCCCCCGGCGGTGACCTCCTCGGCCGGGTGCGCGTCGTCGGTGGCCAGCTGGACCCAACCGGCGAACGGGCCACCCGGGGCGGGCAGCGAGGACAGCCCGACGACCGGCTCCTCCAGCGCGGCCGCGACCGCAGCCGCCCGGTGGAGGTGGCCGGAGCCCTGGTGGTGCACGTACCAGCCGATCACGACGCTCCGGACCCCGCGAGGACCAGCGAGGCGTAGAGCTGCTCGTAGCGGGTCACCATGGTGTCCACCGAGCAGTGCGTGCGGGCCCGTTCCCGGGCGTCGTCCCGGGAGAGCCGCTCGGCCTCGGGGATGGCGGCGGCCAGCGCGGCGACGTCCCCGGCCGGGACCAGCCGGCCGACCTCGGGCGTCAGCACCTCGGGGATCCCGCCGCGGGCGAAGGCGACGACCGGCGTACCGCAGGCCAGCGCCTCGGCCACGACCAGGCCGTACGGCTCGTCCCAGCACGGCGTCACCAGGGCCACGCAGGCGCGGCCGACGGCGGCGGCGAGCTCGGTCTGGTCCAGGTGCCCCAGGTGGACGACCCCCCGGCCGAGGAACGGCGCCACGGTGCGCTCGAAGTATGCGGAGTCCACGACCGGCCCGGCGATGTGCAGCTCGCGGCCGGCCGCCAGCGCGGCCTGCACGGCCAGGTGGGTGCCCTTCTCCGGCACGATCCGCCCGGACCAGATCAGCGGCCCGCCGCCGGGGCCGGCCGCCCACCGGGACAGGTCGACCCCGTTGGGCACCACCCCGACGGGCTGGTGGACCCCGGCGACCCCGGTCCAGGCCGCCGCGGTGTGCTCGCTGACCGCGACCAACCGCACCGGCGAGGGCGTCCCGCTCTGCAGCGCCGACTCCAGCCACGGGGTGGGTGGGCAGTGCAGGGTGGACAGCATCGGCACCCGCAGCGCCGGCGCCATCGCGATCGGCAGGTAGTGCAGCGAGTGGTTGTGCACCAGGTCGAAGTCGTGGGCCCGGCTCCCGGTGAGCTCCATCATCAAGGCCAGGTAGGCGTGGTGGTCCTCCAGGAACACCTCGGGGCCCATGCTCACGTCGGCGCGCGCGGTCGGGCTGACCTGGACCCGGCGGACCGGCAGCCGCTCGGCGTGCAGCGCCGGGTCCGACCCGGGGCCGGCGAACAGCGTGACGTCGTGGCCGCGGGCGGTCAGCGACCGGGTCAGCTGCCAGACGTGCGCCTCCAGCCCACCGGCGAAGGGCTCGGCGATGGGGTACCGGCTGGAGGCGATGAGCGCGATCCGCAGCCGTCGGCCGGGCTGGCCGACCGGCGGGGTGACCGCACCCGGGGGTCCCGGGCGGAACCGCCGACGCCGCCGGGGCAGCGGCAGGGTCGCGGTCACGCCCGCGTCCGGGGGGTGCCCGCGGCGACGCGCTGGACGGGGCTCGGGGCAGCGGGGTTCTCGGACAAGGACGCGGGACACCTCCTGGGCGGCGAGCACCCGTCGGCACGACTGGGCCGGGGTGCGCGGGGTTCGGCGGTCTGCCCCGCTTCATGAGGCGACGACGCTGGGCGCGGGGCGACCACGGAAGCGTCGTCGACCGGTGTAAACCGATCTTCACAGACGGGGGGGCCCCCCGCGACCCGATCGGGCGTGCTCTCCCCCACCCCGTTGGGGGGTCGGTGACCGGTGAGCCCCTGGAGGGCGCCCCGGTCGCTGCCGAAGACAGGGCTGCCACATGTCCTCCAGCACCGGGGACGCCGGTGGCACCACGCAGACGGGGAACCATGTTCGAGTCCAGCACCACCGACGCCGGCATCACCGAGGTCCTCGGTGCCGGCGCCGTGACCAGCGTCTTCCAGCCCATCATCGACCTGGACAGCGGGCACGTCGTCGCCTACGAAGGCCTGGCCCGCGGGCCGGCGGGGCCGCTGGCGGCACCCGACGCGCTGTTCGCGGCCGCACGGCGGGCCGGGGTGCTGGCCGAGCTGGACGCGCTGTGCCGCACCGCCGCCTTCCGCGGGGCCGTCGAGCACGGCCTGCTGGCGCCGCTGACCGTCTTCGTCAACGTCGAGCCCGAGGTGCTGGACAGCGCCCCGCTGGCCGATCTGCTGGCCATCGCCCAGGGCGCCCCCGCCGAGTTGCGGATCGTGGTGGAGATCACCGAGCGCGCCCTGGCCACCCGCCCGGCGGAGCTGCTGCAGACCGTGCAGCGGATCCGGGAGATCGGCTGGGGGCTGGCGCTGGACGACGTCGGCGCGGACTCCATGTCGCTGGCCTTCATGCCGCTGCTGCAGCCCGACGTGGTCAAGCTGGACCTGCGGCTGGTGCAGGAACGTCCCGGGCCCGAGGTCGCCGAGATCATGAACGCGGTCAACGCCTACGCCGAGCGCACCGGGGCCCTGGTGCTGGCCGAAGGCATCGAGACCGCCGAGCACCTGGTCATGGCCCGCGCCCTGGGGGCGACCCTGGGCCAGGGCTGGCTCTTCGGTCGCCCGCAGACCGGACCGTCAGCGCAGTTCCCGGTCGCCGAGCTGGTGCTGCCCCCGGTCGCCGCCGGGCCGCCCGGGGTGGACGTCTCCCCGTTCGCCTGCCTGCCGGCCGGGACGCCGTTGCGCCGCTCGCCCAAGCTGCTGCTGATCGAGGTGAGCAAGCAGCTCGAGCGGCAGGCCATGCGGCTGGGCGAGACCTGCGTGATCGCCTCGACGTTCCAGGACGCCCGGCACTTCACCCCCTCGACCGTGGAGCGCTACCGGGAGCTGGCGGCCCGGACCGGCTTCGTCTGCGCGCTCGGGGAGGACCTGCCGGCCGAACCACTGCCCGGGGTGCGGGGGGCCTCCCTGGCCCGCACCGACCAGGTCCGTGGCGAGTGGGACGTCGCAGTGCTCAGCCCGCACTTCAGCGCCGCGCTGCTGGCCCGCGACCTCGGGGACACCGGGCCGGAGATGGAGCGGATGTTCGAGTACGCGCTGACCTACGACCGGGCGACCGTGGCCCGGGCCGCGCACGCGCTGGTGTCCCGGGTGGCCCCGCGGGAGACCCGGGTCCCGGCACCGGTGGAGCACCGCGCGACCGCCAGCACCGCCCCCCGGACCCCCGAACCGGCCGGGGCGAACGCCACGACGGAGGGTCTGTTGCATCGGGCGCTGGCCGCCACCACCAGCGGCGTGGTGATCGTCGACCTGGCCGCGCCGGACCAGCCGATGGTCTTCGTCAACCGGGCCTTCGAGGAGCTCTCCGGGTTCTCCCGCGAGGACGTCCTGGGTCGCAACTGCCGCTTCCTGCAGACCCCGGACACCGACCTGGCCGCGGTGAGCCGGATCCGGGACGCGATCGCGGCCGGTCGCGAGTGCACCGAGACGCTGCTGAACCACCGGGGACCCCAGCGGACACCGTGGTGGAACGAGCTGCACCTGGCACCGGTGACCGACGGCGACGGGCGGGTGGTGCAGTACATCGGCGTGCAGAACGACGTGACCGCCCGGGTCGAAGCCGAGCGCCGGCTGATCCGGGAGCAGGACCGCACCCGCCAGTACCTGGCCCGGATCGAGCAACTGGCCTACCGCGACCCGCTCACCGGGCTGCCCAACCGGCGCCGGCTGCAGGACCAGGTCGAGGCGGCGCTCTGGGAGGCCTCGGCCTCGGAGACCGCGCTGGGCCTGCTGTTCGTGGACCTGGACGGCTTCAAGGCGGTCAACGACCTGCTGGGCCACGCCGCCGGGGACGAGCTGCTGGTCAGCGTGGCCGAGCGGCTGCGGTCACGGCTGCGCCGCAGCGATCTGCTGGCCCGGTTGGGCGGGGACGAGTTCCTCATCGCCCTGCCGGGTCTGGACCGGGACCGGGCCGCCGGCGAGGCCACCCGGGTGGTCGACTCGCTGATCGCCGCCGTGGGCGAACCCCTCCAGCTGCGCGGCGAGGCCGTCTCGGTGGGCGCCAGCATCGGTCTGGCCATCGCCCCCGAGGACGGGACGGACTTCGCGGCCCTGCTGCACGTCGCCGACCAGCGGATGTACGCGGTGAAGCAGCGGGCCGGCCAGCCGGTCGGCTGACCGGCGGCTCGCATCAGGCCCCGCGGAGCTCGGCCAGGATGGGCTTGGCGACGGCGAGGGCGTGGTTGGCGGCCGGCACCCCGGCGTACACCGCGGTGTGCAGGCAGACCTCGGCGATCTCGGCGTCGGTCAGGCCGTTGGTCACCGCGGCCTTCACGTGCAGCGCGAACTCGTCCCAGTGCCGCAGCGAGGCGGTGATCGCCAGGGTCAGCATGCTGCGGGTCCGCCGGTCCAGCCCGGGTCGTTGCCACAGGTCACCCCAGGCCACGCGGGTGATGAAGTCCTGGAAGTCCGCGGTCAGCGGGGTCACCCCGGCCACGGCCCGGTCGACGTGGGCGTCGCCGAGCACCTCCCGCCGGGTGGCCATGCCGGCGGCGCGGCGCTCGTCGTCGGTACTGGGGTGGTGGGTCACGGGTGGCCTCCCAGGTGGGCCAGCACCGCGTCGGTCACCTGCCGGGGCTGCTCGATGTTGGCCAAGTGCGCAGCGGTCACGGTGAGCAGCTGCGCACCGGGGATGCCGGCGGCGATCACCTGCTGGTGCTCCGGCGGCAGCGCCGGGTCCTGCGACCCGGAGACGACCAGCGTGGGTGCGGTGATCGAGGCCAGGCCGGCCCGCTGGTCCATCCCACCGATGGCTGCGCAGCAGCCGGCGTAGCCCTCGTCGTCCGCCGCGGCGATGCCGGCCTGCATCCGGGTCACCACCTCGGGATGCGCGGCGGCCCAGGACGGGGTGAACCAGCGCCCGACGACGGCCTCGGCCAGCGCACCGGTGCCCTGCGTCCGGGCCGTCACCGCGCGCTCGGCCCAGGCGTCCGGGTTGCCGGTGTACGCCGAGCTGCACAGCACCACCAGCCGGTCGACCCGCTCCGGCTCGCGCACGGCCAGCCGCAACCCGGTCATCCCGCCGACGGACAGCCCCACCACGTGCGCCCGCGCCACCTGCAACCGGTCCAGGAGCGCCAGCACGTCGTCGGCCAGGTCGTCGATGGTGACATCGCCCTGGGACGCCGGGGACCGGCCGTGCCCACGGGTGTCGTAGCGGACCACCCGGTAGCGCTCGGTCAGCGCGGCCAGCTGGGGCGCCCACATCTCCAGGGTCGCGCCCAGGGAGTTGGACAGCAGCACGACGGGTGCGTCGGGTGGTCCCTCCACCTGGGCGTGCACGTCGATCGGGGGCACGGCGGGGTCCTCTCAGTCGGTCTGGGTCGAGATCGTGTGGGCGGCCAGTGCGGCGTCCACCTGGGCGCCGGCCTCGCCGACGTCGGGTGCTGCCGCGGCCAGGAGGGCGTCGGCGCCGACGTCGGTCCGCCCTGTCACCACCTCGGCCACCACCTCGGCCAGCGGGCGGCCCTGCCGGGCGGCCTGCCGGACGGCGTCGGCCGCCGCGTCGTGCGCCGCCCCGCGGCCGAGGCCGGGGGTGAGCGCGTCGGCCAGCGCCCCGGCCAGCGACGCCCCGGACGCCGCCGCCACGACGGCCGCCATCCGGTCCGGGTCCAACCTGAGCCCGCCCAGGCAGTCGGCCAGCCAGGCGGCGGCCGAGCCCACGGTGCTCAGCAGCGCCGACATCGTGGGCCACTCGCTGTGCCAGGCCCCGGCGGAGCGCTCGTGCTCCTGCTCCATGGCGCCCAGCAGGGTGCCAACCAGACCCGGGGCCCGGCGGGCGCACGCCCGGGCGGAGACGGCGGCCACCGGGTTGCGCTTGTGCGGCATGGCCGAGGACCCGCCGCGGCCCTCCCCGGACTCGGCGGCCTCGGCCACCTCGGTCTGTGCCAGCAGCACCACGTCCACCGCCACCGATGCGATCACCCCGGCGGTGGCACCCAGTGCCCCGGCCAGGTCGGCCACCGGCAACCGGGTGGTGAACCAGGGCACCGGCGTGGTCCGCAGGCCCAGCTCCTCGGCCAGTGCCACCCGCAGATCCACCCCGGATCCGCGGCTGGCGGCCAGGGTGCCGACCGCGCCGCCGTACTGCACCGGAAGCGTCGCGTCCACGGCCTGCAACCGGGTCCGGGCACCGTCGAGCCCGGCCAGCCAGCCGGCGGCCTTCAGCCCGGCCGTGGTGGGCAGTGCCTGTTGAAGCAGCGTGCGGCCGATGGTCAGGTCGTCACGGTGCTCGGCGGCCAGCCGGGCGGCGGCGCCGGCGGCCGCCGCCAGGTCGGCGTCGATCGCGCCGAGCGCCCGTCGGGCCACCAGCACCAGAGCGGTGTCCACGATGTCCTGGCTGGTGGCACCCAGGTGCACCGCGCCCGCGGCGTGCGGGCCGACCGCCGCGGTGAGCACCCGGACCAGCGGGGGCACCGGGTTCCCGGCGTCGGCGGCACCGGCCACCACCGCGGCCAGGTCCAGCGAGCCGGGCTGGGCGGCCACCCGGGTGACCTCAGCGGCGGCGGCCTCGGCCACCAGCCCGCAGCGGGCCGCGGCCCGGGCCAGCGCGGCCTCGACGTCCAGCATGGCCTGCAGCCAGGCGTCGTCGGACACCGCGGCGGCGGCCGCCCCGCGCGCGAACGTCCCGTCCCAGAGCCCCGTCACCGGCTCATCCTCACCTGCGAGGGGCAGTTCGCCCGACAGGTGCCCTGGGGGGAGGGGCCCGGCGGGGGATTCACACCGCGAAGAAGACGGTCTCGCCGCCTCCGTACGAGCCGTCGCCCTGCAGCCGGATGTCCAGCCGGTAGCCGTCCGCGGTGGGCCGGGCCAGCAGGGTGGCCCGGTCGGCGTCGGTGGGCAGGGACGCCAGCACCGGGTCAGCGGCGTTGGCCGCGGGCTCGTCGGCGAAGTAGATCCGGGTGACCACCCGGTCGAGCAGGCCGCGGGCGAAGACCGACACGTCCACGTGCGGGGCCTGCCAGCCCCCCTCGCCGTCCGGCACCGGGCCCGGCTTCAGCGTGCAGACGGCGTACTCACCGCCGGGGGTGGCCGAGCGGCCGAACCCGCGGAAACCGGGCACGGTCACCCCGCCGCGGGGGTCGTCGGGGTGGGCGAACCGGCCGTCGGGGTCGGCCTGCCAGGTCTCGACCATAGCGTCGGGCACCGCGTCGCCGTTGCCGTCGGTGATGCGACCGCGCAGCCAGATCGCCCCCGGGGTGCCCTCGGCGACGGCGAAGGCGCCGTCCGGCCAGGTCAACCCGATCGCCAGGTACGGGCCGACGGTCGCGCTCGGCGTGGTGTGCAGGGTCAGCGGCCCGTCCAGGAAGCCGCTGCCGCGGCGCGGGACACCGGGCCGGCGGTCGTTGGTCTCGTCGGCGTCGCGGACCAGGGGTGAGTCGTGCCCGGTCATGCCACGTCCCCGTCGTCGGCACCGTCGGCGGTCGCCTCGAACGGCGTCTGGTCCATCCCGCGCAGCACGATGTCCCAGGAGAAGGCCAGCGCCCAGTCCGGCTGGGTACGGCTGAGGTCGAAGCGGGCGATGGCCCGGTCCCGGGCGCCCGGCGGGATCGCGGTGAAGATCGGGTCCTGCCCGAACAGCGGGTCGCCCGGGAAGTACATCTGGGTGACCAGTCGCTGGGTGAAGGCCCGGCCGAACAGCGAGAAGTGGATGTGCGCGGGCCGCCAGGCGTTGTGGTGGTTGCCCCACGGGTAGGCGCCGGGCTTGATGGTGGTGAACTCGTACCGGCCCAGCGAGTCGGTCATCACCCGGCCCAGCCCGTCGAAGTGCGGGTCCAGCGGCGCTGGCCAGTTGTCCACCACGTGCCGGTACCGGCCGGCCGCGTTGGCCTGCCAGATCTCCAGCAGCGCGTACGGCACCGGGCGGCCATCGCTGTCCAGCACCCGGCCGAAGACGATGATCCGCTGGCCCTGCGCCTCACCACCGGCCCGCAGCGTCAGGTCGGCGTCCCCGGGCAGCACCCGGTCCTCACCGAGCACCGGCCCGGTGATCTCGGTCAGCCGGTGCGGTAGGTCCACCGGGGTGCGCAGCGGGGCCCGGGACCCGGTGGAGCGGTAGTCCCCGAACGCCACCGGGGTGCGCTGGTCGGCGTCCTCCCGCAGGTACCGGGGCAGCACGAGCCCGGGTGCCGCCGCCGCTGTCGTGGCCGTCGGAGTGGCCGTGGGTGTCCCGCTCATGACGGGCAACGTAGGCGTGACCGGTATCTCTGGCACCCTGGACCTCCCACTGAGCGGAAGGGTGGTCATGGCGGGTGGCAGCGGGTCCGCGGGACGATCGGTGACGTCCCGGGCGCTGCACGTACTGGATGCCTTCGACGCCGCGCACCCGCGGTTGACGCTGTCGGAGCTGGCCGCCCGCACCGGCACCCCGCTGACCACCGCGCACCGGTTGATCGGGGAGCTGACCGCGTGGGGCGCGCTGGCCCGCCGTCCCGACGGCCGCTACGAGATCGGCCGCAAGCTGTGGGACCTGGGCCTGCTCGCGCCGGTGCAGGCCGAGCTCCGCCAGGTGGCCAGCCCCTTCCTGATGGACGTGCACACCGCCACCCGGGACACCGTGCACCTGGCGGTGCGGGACGGCACGGCGGCGCTGTACGTGGACCGGGTGTCGGGCCGGGAATCGGTGCCGGTGGTCAGCCAGGTGGGCAGCCGGCTGCCCCTGCACGCGGTAGGGGTGGGCAAGGTGCTGCTGGCCACCGCGCCGGAGGACGTCATCGAGGCGGTCCTGCGCGCGCTCACCCGGCAGACCCGCTACACCGTGGTGGACCCCGCCAGGCTGGTCCGCGAGCTCGCCGAGGTGCGGCGCAGCGGGTCGGCCCGGACGTCGGAGGAGATGAGCCTGGGCGCGGCGTCGGTGGCCGTCCCGGTCACCGTGACGCTGCCCGACGGCCGCGCCGTGGTGGCGGCCGCGCTGGGCATCGTGGTGCCCACGCACCGCGCTGGCCCCACCCGCGACCTGGCCCGATTGGTGCCCGTGCTGCAGGTGGCCGCGCGGGGGATCGGCCGGGAGCTGGCCCGCACCGACGAGTTCCGCTGACCCACCAGCACCCGATCACGGCGTGCCCACCAGGCATCCGGCGGTGGATGTGCGAACCCGGCACGCGAGGACCGCCTCCCGTCCAGCGGAATCCAGCCCTCGCCACCGGGAAGTCGGGCGGGTCACACTCCCCGACGTGCGCACTCAGGTGGGAATTATCGGGGCCGGACCGGCCGGACTGCTGCTGTCCCGGATGCTGGCCGTCCGGGGCATCGAGTCGGTCGTGCTGGAGAACCGGTCCCGGGACTACGTGGAGGCCCGGATCCGGGCCGGGATCCTCGAGCAGCACACCGTGGACACCCTCCGCGAGGTCGGCATGGGCGCCCGGCTGGACCGGGAGGGCCTGGAGCACGACGGCATCTACCTGCAGTACCCGGGCACCCGGCACAAGCTGGACTTCCCGGAGCTGTGCGGCCGGAACGTGTGGATCTACGGCCAGTCCGAGGTGGTGAAGGACCTCATCGCCGCCCAGCTCGACGACGGCCCCCCGTTGCTGTTCGAGGTGTCCGACGTGCGGCCGGCCGACATCGACACCGACTCCCCGACGATCTCCTTCACCGACGCCGACGGCGTGGCCCAGGTGCTGGAGTGCGACGTGATCGCCGGCACCGACGGCTTCCACGGGGTGTCCCGGCCGATCGTCACCGCGGCGGCCGACGGGCAGCTCTGGGAGCGCACCTACCCCTACGCCTGGCTGGGCATCCTGGCCGACGTGGCACCCAGCACCGACGACCTGATCTACGCCTGGCACCCCGACGGGTTCGCCATGCACTCGATGCGCTCGCCGTCGGTCTCCCGGCTCTACCTCCAGGTCGACCCCACCGAGAAGATCGAGGACTGGTCCGACGACCGGATCTGGGAGGCACTGGCCACCCGGATGGCCCTGCCGGGCTGGGAGCTGCAGACCGGCCCGGTGACCGAGAAGTCGATCCTGCCGATGCGGTCGTTCGTGTCCTCGCCGATGCGGCACGGCCGGCTCTTCCTGGCCGGTGACGCCGCGCACATCGTGCCGCCCACCGGGGCCAAGGGGCTCAACCTGGCGGTCGCCGACGTCACCCTGCTGGCCCGGGCCCTGGTCCGGTTGCTGGCCGACAAGCAGACCGACCTGGTCGACGCCTACTCCGACAAGGCCCTGGCCCGGGTCTGGCGGTGCACCCACTTCTCCTGGTGGATGACCTCGATGCTGCACACCCACGGTGACGACTTCGACGCGCAGCTGCAGCTGTCCCAGCTGCAGCGGGTGTGCAGCTCCGAGGCCGCGGCCCGGGAGCTGGCCGAGATGTACACCGGGCTGCCGGTCACCGGCTGAGCCCGACGGGGGCCGGTTCCGGCTCCGGCTCCACCTCCGGCTCGACGCCCGGCTCGACGCCCGGCTCGGTGCGGCCGCGGCCGGCACCAGCAAGGACGAGCTGTTCCTGGCCCTGATGGACGCCGAGGTCGCCGCCCGGGTCGCCGCCGTCGAGCACGCGCCGGCACCCACCACGGACCTGAACGGGGCGCTGGCGGCGGTGGGCGCCGAACTCGCCCGCCGGGACGTCGCGTGGCGTTTGCCTACCTGGAGTTCTGGCAGCGCGCGGTCCGCGACCCCGAGGTGCGGTCGGCCTTCGTCGCCTCGCGCCGGGCGCTGCGTGCGCAGGTCGCCGACGTGGTGCAGCGCTTCCTCGGCGACCACCCCGTGCAGACCGGCTGGGAAGCGGGCAACCTGGCGCTCGTGCTCATCGCGCTGACCAACGGCCTGGCCCTGGAGGGGTTGCCCGATCCGGCCGCCGTACCCCAGGACGTGCTCCCCCGGGTGCTGGCCGACCTGCTGGACGGGCCGTCGTGAGGCGGGCCCGGTGGGTGCCCCCGCCGGCCGCCCTGCTGCTGCCGGCGCTGCTGCTGGCCGGGTGCGGGCAAGCCGGTCCGGCGAGCAGCACCAGCCAGGCACCGGGGGCCCCCGGAGGGGACGGCGGCGCCGCCACCCGGATCACCATCGTCGCCGATCCCGACGGCACCCGCGGCCCCGCCGAGCCCACCCTCACCCGGCTGACCTGCAACCCGACCGGTGGCACGCATCCGGACCCGGTCGCGGCCTGCGCCCAGCTCGCCGAGGCCGGCCCGGCGGCCTTCGACCGGGTGCCCGCCGACGCCACCTGCAGCCCGCTGTCCGGTGACCCGCGGACCGCGACCATCAGCGGGGTGGCCGTCGGCCGGGACGTGGACACCGCGTTCACCCGCACCGACAGCTGCCAGGTCAACCGCTGGGACGCCCTCGACGTCGTCCTCGCCACGGCGGGGTAGCAGCAAGCGGGGCAGGGGGCGGGCAGGGTTGGGACGGCCGGGGCTCGTGAGGTGGCTGATGCGGGGACTGGCAGACTCTCCGCAGTCATCCGGTGATCTTCGGTCACTTCTGCTGGGGCAACGGACCGGTCCGCTCGCCTAGCGTCGTGGCCATGCTGGAGACGTTGCTGATCATCGGGGCCGTGCTGGTCGGGCTGCTGGTGCTGCTCGTGCTCATCGTCAGCCTCAGCGCCCGCCCCACGGACAAGCGGGCCACCACGACCGCCGGCCGCACGGCGGGGTGGGTGGTGGACACCGGGCAGAAGCACCCCGACGCCTGGTCCCCGCTGTCGAACACCAGCACCTCGATCCGCGCCACGCGCTGAGCCGGTCGGGCAGCCCCGGTCGACAGCAGCCGCCGTCAGTCCCCGGTCATCAGCTCCGCGGCACGCTCCCCGATGGCCACCGCGGTCGCGGCCGGGCCGCGCGAGGTCACCCGCGGCATGACCGAGGTGTCGACCACCCGCAGCCCCTGCACACCACGCACCCGCAGCCACTGGTCCACGACCGCGCCCGGGTCGTCGTCGGGCCCCATCCGGGCGCTGCCGGCCAGGTGGATCGCGGTCGCCAGGTGCCGGCGGGTCCAGCGGTCCAGCTCCCGGTCGTCGGCCAGCACGTCCTCGGGCAGCCCGGTCCGGGCCGCGACCAGCGGGGCCATCGCCGGCGTCCGCAGCAGCTCCGCGGCCAGCCGCACCACCTCGCGCATCCGTCGCCGGTCGGTCGTGGCGCTGAGGTAGCGGTACTCGATCCGGGGTTGCACCGCCGGGTCGGCGCTGACCAGGCTGAGCCGGCCGCGGCTGTCCTCCTGCTGCAGGGCCACCGCCAGGTAGAGGTCGTCCCGGGTGCGGGCGGCGTCCAGCACCCGGCGCAGCGAACTGCCGCGCAGCGCGCGCACCGTGGCCCCGGGGCGGCGGAGCACCTCGGTCAACCCGGACAGCGCGTGCCCGGTCGACCGGGACAGCATCACCTTGCTGAACGGCTTGAGCCACGGCATCACCTCCAGGTCGCCGTGCGCCGATGACCCCTCCGCGGTGGTGTTCAGCGCGGTGGTGAGCGGCAGCAGACCGCGGGGCATCGGGGTGCGCCTGGCCGGTTGCCACGTGACGTAGAGGTCGGGGTGGTCGGAGAAGTCTGCCCCCACCCCGGGGGCATCGACGACGACGTCCACCCCGGCGGCGCGCAGCTGGTCGGCCGGCCCGATGCCCGACAGCAGGAGCAGGTGCGGTGAGCCGACCGCCCCGGCCGACAGCACCACCTCCCCGGCCCGCACGACCTCACCGGCAGCGGTGCGCACCCCGATCGCCCGCCCACCCTGCACCAGCACCCGGACGACCGGGCAGTCCCCGCGCACGGTCAACCCGGAGTGCCCGCGTCGCGGCGACAGGTAGGCCATCGCGGTGTTGACCCGGACCCCGTCGACCACGTTGACCGGGACCGGCCCCACCCCGGGTTCGGCATCGGCGTTCTTGTCCGGCTCGTCGACGTAGCCCAGTTCGTGGCAGGCGGCCGTGAACGCATCGCTGACCGGGTGCGGCGCCGATGTGCGGGTCACCGGCATCGGACCGTCGGCGCCGTGCAGCGGTCCCCCGAAGTCCCGGTCGGACTCGCTGCGCCGGAAGGCGGGCAGCAGCGCGTCGTAACCCCACAGGTCGTTGCCCGCGGCGGCCCAGCCGTCGAAGTCCTGGCGGGTGCCACGGATGAAGTAGGTGCCGTTCAGCGCGCTGGACCCGCCGACCACCCGGCCCCGGGGGATCGGCCAGCGGGTGTCCTCGGTGAGCCAGCCCGACAGGTCCCAGTTCGCCGGGTGCCCGGGTACGGCGGCACCCATGGTGGCCGCGTCCCGGAGGGTGGCGGGGAAGTCCTCGGGCCGGGCGTGGTCGGCGCCGGCCTCCAGCAGCAGCACCCGCCGGCCGGCGTCCACCAACCGCGCGGCCAGCGCGCAACCCGAGGAACCGGCTCCGACCACCACGACGTCCCAGTCCGCGGTCGGTGCGCTCATCCCAGCCCCAGCACCCCGGGCAGCTCCAACCGGCGCACCTTGCCGGTGGAGGTCCGCGGCAGCTCACCCACCGGGTGCAGGCTCTTGGGCCGCTTTGCCGGGGCCAGCCGCTCCCGCGCCCACGCCGCCAGCTCGGCAGGATCGACCACCCCGACGTAGGCGGCGACCACCCGCTGGCCCCAGTCCTCGTCCGGGATCCCGACGACGGCACTCTCCAGCACGCCGGGGTGCGCGTCCAGCACGGCCTCCACCTCGGCCGGGTAGACGTTCACCCCGCCGGAGATCACCAGGTCCTCCCGGCGACCGTCCAGCCAGACCGTGCCGTCGGGGTCCACCCGGCCCAGGTCTCCGACGGTCACCCAGCCGGCTGCGGCCTCGTGACCGCCGACGGCCTCGTGACCGCCGACGGCCGTGCGCCAGGCGGCCGCGGTCTTCTCCGGGGCCCGCCAGTAGCTGAACCGGGCCCACGGCGGGACGGCGCACCACAGCTGGCCGCGCTCGTCGGTGACCAGCTCACGGCCCGGGCGGGCCCGCCCGACACTGCCCGGGTGGGCCAGCCAGTCCGCAGCCGAGCAGACCGTGAACTGGACCTCGGTGGAGCCGTAGAACTCCCAGACGGCCCCCTCGGGCAGTGCGGCCAGCACCGCCCGCTTCACCGGCTCGGGGCAGGGCGCCCCGGCGTGCGCCAGCACCCGGATCGACGACCAGTCCACGTCCTGGCGGAGCAGCCGCTGCAGGTGGGTGGGTACGCAGAAGGTCGTGGTCGGGCGGTGCGCGGTGATCACCGCCGCTGCGCGGGCGGCGTCGAAGGGACCGGGCAGCAGCACCTCGCCGCCGGCGAGCAGGGTGTGCAGCGCGAACCGCAGCGGGGCCGAGTGGTGCAGCGGGGAGAGCACCAGATGCCGGTCGGTGGGTCCGAAGCCCCACAGTTCGATCTCCTCGGTGGCCAGCGCGCGGGCGTCGTCGTCGGGAAGCACCCCGGACCACACGCCCTTGCGCCGGCCGGTGGTGCCCGAGGTGTAGTGCATCGGCCGCGCCAGCGGGAACGGGGCCAGGTCGCGCTCGGGCCCCCCGAGCAGCTGGGCGGGGTCGGCGCCCAGGTCCAGCACGGGATCGGCGTCGGCGACCAGCTCGGCCCGCTCGCCGGCGGGCAGCGCCGGGTCCAGCACCACCGGGACCACGCCCACCCGCAGCGCACCGAGCACCACGGCCAGCAGGGCCGGCGACGCGGCGGCCGACACCACGACCCGGTCCCCGCGGCGGACCCCGCGGGCGTGCAACCCGCCGGCGGCCCGCCGCTGGTCGGCCAGGCTGTCGTCGGCGGTGACGAGGGGGACGGCGTCGGGGGCGGTGGCACGGGCGGTCACCCCCGCACGCTAGGCGCCGCCGGCGGCGGATCGCAGCCGGAACGCTGCGGCGCGCCCGCCCCCGGGGGTCTGCTCCCGGCGGCCCAGGGGGATAACGTCGCCACCATGCGTCCGCGTACCGCCCTGACCACCGGCCTCTCCGCTGCCGCGCTGCTGCTGCTGACCGCCTGCGGCGGGAGCACCTCGGACACCGCCTCCGGGTCGGCCACCTCCAGCGCGGCTGCGACGTCCAGCACGTCGGCGACGTCCTCGACCGCCACCGGGTCCGTGGCGCCGGCCGACGCCGCGTTCTGCGAGCAGGCCCAGCAGTCCCTGGGTGCGGTCACCGCCGCGGTCAGCTCGGCCCAATCCGACCCCACCCAGCTCTCCGCTGCGCTGCAGTCCGCCGCGACCGAGCTGGGCGGCATCGAGCCGCCGGCCGAGATCTCCACCGACTGGCAGACCCTGGTCGACGGCGCGCAGCAGCTGGCCGACGCCACGGCCGGGGTGGACATCTCCACCCCGGAGGGCCAGGCGCAGGTGTCCGCGCAACTGGGCCAGCTGAACACCACGCTGGACCCGGCGTCGACCCGGGTGCAGACCTACCTGCAGAACACCTGCGGGCTGGCCTCCCCGACCGGCTGATGCCCACCCGGTGATCAGGCCAGCCGCACTCCGGCGCCGCCGATGACCACCCGGCCCTCCGCGGTGAGCTTGGCCAGGGTGGCTCGGGTGGACTGCTCGGCGGCGGGCCAGACCTCCCGGGGGACGGCCGCGTACACGGTGGCCACCAGCTCCTGCACCGTCCGGGCGCCGTCCGCCAAGGCATCCAGCAGCTGCCACTCCCGGTAGGCCCGGTGCGCCAGGTAGAACTCCAGCACCGCGCCGACGTCACCGGTGAGCTCGGGCCCGTGCCCGCAGTACAGCGCTGCGGGGCCCAGCGCGTGCAGCCGGCGCAGCGACTCCAGGTAGGCCAGCACGTCGCCCTCGGGGTGGGTGACCACCGAGGTGCCGCGGCCCAGCACGTGGTCCCCGGTCAGCACCGCGCCGGACTCCAGCCGGAACGCCAGGTGGTCGCCGGTGTGCCCGGGGGTGCCAACGACGCGCAGCGTGGTGCCGGCCAGGGCCAGGTCCTCACCCGGTGCCAGCAGCCGGCCCCGGTCCCCGGCGACCGCCGGGGTGGCCGCCGCGACCTGGGCGTCGAAGTACCGGCCCCACGGCAGGGCCGCCTCGGCGTGGTCGCCGTGGTGGTGGGTGACCAGGATCGCGACCACCCGCGCATCTCGGCGGGCCAGCGCGGCCTGCACGGCGGCCAGGTGCGCGGGGTCGGCCGGGCCGGGGTCGACCACGACGGCCTGCCCCGCGCCCGGGGACCCCACCAGGTAGGTGTTGGTGCCGTCCAGCGTCATGCCCGAAGGATTGGGCGCAAGCACCCGGGTGACCAGCGGCTCGGGGTCGGCGGTGCGGGACATCCGGCCCGGGGCGGGCAGGTCCCAGCTGTGGCGGGGGTCGAGGGGGGCGTCCACGCGCGGACTGTAGCCAGGCACGCCGCGCCCCCCGGGGTCAGCAGCCGCTGATGGTGATGCCCCGGGCGGCCATCCACGGCACCGGGTCGATCTGCCCGCCGTACAGCCCGCCGCCGGGGTGCACCTCGAAGTGCAGGTGCGGTCCGGTCGACTGGCCCTTGTTGCCCACCTCGGCGATCTGCTCACCGGCCGAGACGCGGTCCCCGGCGGCCACGAAGTAGCGGTTGACGTGGCCGTAGACGGTCACCGCCCCGTCGTCGCCGCGCAGGTAGACCGCCTGGCCGAAGCCGGTGGCGGCACCCGCCCGCTGCACCGTGCCCGAGGTCGCCGCGTAGATCGGCGTGCCGATCGGGGCGGCGATGTCCACCCCGAAGTGGGTGACCCCCCAGCGGCTGCCGAAGCAGCTGCTGGTCCGGCCGGCAGCCGGCAGCACGTAGCCCGCACCGCTGCCGCCACCACCACTGCCACCGCCATCCCCACCGGCCGACCGGGCGGACCGGGCGGCGTCGGCGGCCGCGGCGGCGGCGCGTGCCTGGGCGGCGGCTGCCGCGGCCTCCTCGGCGGCCTTCTGGTCCAGCCAGGCCTGGTAGGCGTTGCGCGCCCCCTGCAGCTGGAGCAACCGGATCTGGGCGGCCTGCAGCTGGATGTCGTAGTCGGCCTTCTGCGCGCTCACCGCGGCGTAGGCGGTCTGCTGCTGGGCGACCTGGGAGTCCGCGAGAGCCTTGGCGTCGGCCGCGGCCTGCTCGGCCGACGCCCGGTCCGACACCGCCTTGCGGGCCGCCGAGTCGGCGTTGGCCTGCACGATCTGGGCCTGCTGCAGGGCACCCAGCACGTCGAGCTGGTTGGCTGCCACGTAGTCCAGCATCGCCGCCTTCTGCACCAGCTCGGCCGGCCCGCCGGAGTCGAGCAGGGCCACCTCGCTGGTCAGCGCGGTGCCGTTCATGTAGCTGTCCCGGGAGAAGTCCGCCAGCCGACCCTGGGCCGCGGTCACCGACGCGGTGGCATCGGCCAGTTCGGCGGCGGTCCGGTCGGCCTTCGTGCGAGCCAGACCCAGAGCCTCCTCCGCGGCGTCGTAGGCGATGCCGGCCGCCTCGGCCTGCACCTGGACGGCCTCCAGCTGCGCCTGGGCACCGGCGACCAGCCCGGCCAGCCGGCCGACCTCGGCACCGGCGGCGTCCTGGACGGACTGCGCGGACCCCAGCTCGGCGTCCGAGGGGTTGATCGGGGCGGGCGGGGCGGCCAGCGCCGGCCCGGCACCCAGGGCGAGGAGGGCGGCGACCAGCAGGCCGACCAGAGCACCGGCCAGCGACCGGCTCGGACGCCGGCCGGCAGTGCCGCCCGGCCGGGTCACGGCGGGCCCACGGCGGACGCCGGGCACACGCAGCGGCTGCTGCGGCATGGTCGCTCCCTGGGGAAGAGGGATGGGCGGGCGCGGATCACGAAGCGTCCCATCCGCCCCACCAGTCACATGCGCAACACGCGGGGACGGACGGATACCACTCGGTTGCTCAGCGCAACCCGCACCCTTCGGTCTGTCTCCCATCGACCGGGGCCCGGCGGGACTTGAGCCCCGGGAGCTCCGCGGGCCGTTCCGGGCGCCGAAGATCCCTAGCCCGAGGGACGTTCCAGCTCGTGCGCGAGCTGGTCCAGCTCGGCGCCACCGGCCATCATCGAGGTGATCTCGTCCCGG
Source organism: uncultured Actinomycetota bacterium (assembly GCA_963759905.1). Taxonomy (GTDB): domain Bacteria; phylum Actinomycetota; class Actinomycetes; order Mycobacteriales; family Geodermatophilaceae; genus Klenkia. The sequence goes on along the minus strand of CAVXBD010000003.1, from coordinate 45,438 downwards.
CTGACCTCCTCCTTGCGGAAGTCGCCGAGGCTGCGCCCTCGCTTGAGCAGCACGAACCGGTCCCCCACCGGGTAGGCGTGGTGCGGGTTGTGCGTGATGAAGACCACCCCCAGGCCGCGGTCCCGGGCCTGGGCGATGTAGCGCAGCACGACCCCGGCCTGCTTGACCCCCAGGGCCGAGGTCGGCTCGTCCAGGATCAGCACCCGGGCCCCGAAGTGCACCGCCCGGGCGATCGCCACCGACTGCCGCTCGCCGCCGGACAGCGTGCCGACCGGCTGGTCCGGGTCGCGCACGTCGATGCCCATCGCGGCCAGCTCGCGCCGGGTGGTGGCCTTGGCGGTCACGCTGTCGAACCGGCGGAGGGGGCCCCACCCCTTCGTGGGCTCGGACCCGAGGAAGAAGTTCCGCCAGATCGACATCAGCGGGATCATCGCCAGGTCCTGGTAGACCGTCGCGATACCGGCGTCCAGGGCCTCCCGGGGTGCGCCGAAGCGCACCGGCTCCCCGTCCAGCAGCAGCCGCCCGCGGCTGGGCTGGTGCACCCCGGCCAGCAGCTTGATCAGGGTGGACTTGCCGGCCCCGTTGTCACCCAGGACGCAGGTGACCTCACCGGCACGGACGCTGGTGGAGATGCCGTCCAGCGCGATCACCGAGCCGAAGTCCCGGCCGATGTCGACCAGTTCCAGCAGCGGGGGAACGGCGTCCCCGGGACCACCGGGGCGCTGCGGGCCGGTCATCGCCGGGCCTGCGCGAAGCGCCGGATCGCCCGGTTGGTCAGCACGGCCAGCAGCAGCATCGCGCCCAGGAAGAAGTAGAACCAGTCGGCGTCCCAGCGCAGGTAGACGATCCCCTGCTGGGTCATCCCGAACACCAGCGCACCCAGCGACGCACCGACCGCGGAGCCGAAGCCGCCGGTGAGCAGGCAGCCGCCGATCACCGCCGCGACGATGTAGATCAGCTCGTTGCCGGTGCCCGTGTTGGCCTGCACCGAGGTCAGCCGCACGGCCAGGATGGTGCCCACGAACCAGGCCGCGGTCGCCGTCGTCATGAACAGCGTGATGGTGGTGCGAGCGGCCGGCACCCCCACGTTGCGGCTGGCCACCTCGTCCCCGCCGGTGGCGAACACCCAGTTGCCGAAGCGGGTCCGCAGCAGGACCCAGGTAGCCAGCGCGGTGACCAGCACCCACCAGCCGATCGCGATCCGGAAGGGCTGCCCGCCGATGGTGACCGAGGAGGCGAACACCGTCCGGGCCGAGTCGTACCCGGCGGTGGACCCGATCCCGCTGGCGGTCACGGTGCCGGTGAACAGCTTGGTCAGCCCCAGGTTCAGGCCCTGCAGCATGAGGAACGTGCCCAGGGTGATGATGAAGCTGGGCAATCCGGTGCGCACCACCAGGAAGCCGTTGAGGAACCCGATGGCCAGCGCGATCACCAGCGCGACGGCGATCCCCAGCCAGATGTTGGTGCCGAACTGGACCGACACGATGCCCACGGTCAGCGCGGTGGTCCCGGTCATCACCCCGGCCGAGAGGTCGAAGTGCCCGCCGATCATCAGCAGCGCCACCGCGCACGCCATGATGCCCAGCGTGGACGCCGGGTCCAGCCAGTTGGCCACGCCCGCCGCCGAGGCGAAGACCCGGGACTGGACGGCGAAGAACGCGAACACCACGACCGCGCCGACCAGCGCGCCCGAGCTCGGGCTTGACCAGCAGCCGCCGCGCCCACCCCACCCGGGCCACCCGCTCGTCCGCGGCGGGCGGGGTGGGCGGGGTCGCCGGGGTGGGTGGCGCGTCCGTCGTCGTCACCGGTGGCACGGGTCCTCTCTGCCGGCGCGTGCGCGCGTGACCGCGGTCAGCGCGTACCCGCGGTCGCCAGGTCGGCGATCTGGTCCACGTTCTCGCTGTCCACGATGCCCGGCCCGGTGAGCACCGGCTGGCCACCGCCCACGGTGTTCAGGTTCTCGGCGTACAGCTGCAGCATCACGATCGGCAGGTAGCCCTGCTCGTACTGCTGCTGGTCGACCGCGAAGGCGATCGCTGCCCGCCTGGATCCCGGAGATCACGTCGGCGTTGAGGTCGAACGTGGCGATCTCGGCGTCGGAGCCCGCGTCGGTGGCGGCGGTGGCGGCCACCGCGGCCACCGCGGAGTTCAGCGTCAGCACCCCGTCGATGCTGGGGTCGCTCTGCAGCGAGGAGGTGATCGTCGACTGGGCGGCCTGCAGGTCGTTGATGTCCACCTGCAGGGTGGTCACCTCGGTGCCCAGGCCCTGGGAGGCACCGGCGCAGCGCTGCTCCAGGCCGATGTTGCCGGCCTCGTGGATCACGCAGAGCACGTTCCGCCGGCCGTCCTCGGCCAGCCGCTGCCCGGCGCCCTGCCCGGCGATCGTCTCGTCCTGCCCGACGTGCCCGATGGCGCCGAACTCGGCGGACCGCTCGGCCCCGGAGTTGATCGTCACCACCGGGATGCCGGCGGCGACCGCGTCGGCCACCGCGGACTGCAGCGCGTCGGGGTTGGCCATCGAGACCACCAGCCCGTCCACCTGCTGGTTCACCGCCGCCTCGATGAGCTGGGACTGGCGCTGGGGGTCCCCGTCGGACTGGTAGTCCACCGAGATGCCGAGGTCGGTCCCGGCCTGCTCGGCGCCGTTCTGCACCACGTCCCAGAAGGCGTCCCCGGCCGAGCCGTGCGTGACGACGGCGAACGTCAGCGCCTCGCCGTCCGCGCCGGTGGCCGACGAGGAGTCCCCGCCCGAGCAGGCCGAGAGCAGCAGGGGGGCGGCCAGGGCGAGCGCGAGGAGCCGCTGTGGTCGTGCCATCGTCGATGTCCTCCGAGTGTGCGTGCGTGCTGCGGTCCTCGCGTCGCTCCCGCAGGTCCCGCCGGGATCGGCCCGGAGACCCTGCACGGAGTGTGCGGCACGCACCCCGCAGCGGGGGCGTGCGGCCCTCCGGGAGCGGAGGGCGACGGCCGATGATGCCCCACCGGAGCCGCCACCGCGCGCTCCCGGGCGAACCGAGACCCACTCGTCACCGGCCGCCGGGTGGGCCTCCTACGCTCGGCGCGTGGATGTCATGAGCTCGGGTCACGAACAAGTCGTCTTCTGCTCCGACCGGGAATCCGGGCTGCGGGCGGTGATCGCCGTGTACTCCACCGCGCTGGGCCCGGCGCTGGGGGGCACCCGCTTCTTCCCCTACGCCTGCGAGGACGACGCGGTCACCGACGCGCTGGCCCTCTCCAAGGCGATGGCCTACAAGAACAGCCTGGCCGGGCTGGACCTCGGCGGCGGCAAGGGTGTCATCATCGGCGACCCCAAGCGGGACAAGACCGAGCAGCTGCTCCGCGCCTACGGCCGGTTCGTGGAGGCGCTCGGCGGCCGCTACCTCACCGCCTGCGACGTCGGCACCTACAACGCCGACCTGGACGTCGTGGCCCGGGAGACCCGGTTCGCGCACGGGCGCTCGCTGGCCCACGGCGGGTGCGGGGACTCCTCGGTGCTCACCGCGTTCGGCGTCTTCCAGGGCATGCGCGCGGCCGCCCAGCACCGCTGGGGCACGCCCAGCCTGGCGGGGCGGACCGTGGCCGTGGCCGGGGTGGGCAAGGTGGGTTCCTGGCTGGTCGACTCGCTGGTCGCCGACGGCGCCTCCGTCGTCGTGACCGACGTGGACGGCGCCGCCGTCGCACGCGTCCTGGACAAGCACCCCGGCGTCCGCGCGGTGGCCGACACCGCCGCCCTGGTCCGCACCCCGCACGACGTCTACGCCCCGTGCGCCCTGGGCGGCGCGCTGGACGACGAGACGGTCGCGGCGCTGCCCGCCCAGATCGTCTGCGGCGGCGCCAACAACCAGCTGGCCCACGAGGGCACCGCGCAGCTGCTCGCCGACCGGGGCGTGCTGTACGCCCCGGACTACCTGGTCAACGCCGGCGGCGTGATCCAGGTGGAGGACGAGCGGCACGGGTTCTCCTTCGCCCGGGCCGAGGCCAAGGCCACCACGATCTTCGACGTCGCGCTACGGGTGTTCGCCGCCGCCGACGCCGACGGGGTCTCCCCGGCAGTCGCGGCGGACCGGCTCGCCGAGGAGCGGATGAGCGCGGTGGGCCGGCTGTCGAGCATCCGGCTCCCGCTCCGGGGGTGAGATCCTGGTCACCGCGACGGCCCTGCGACCTGCCCCTCGGAGTGGTCCCGGAGCGGTCGCGGGGTGGGACGCGTGCCGCGACCCGATCCGTGTCGTAAGCTCGCCCCAGGACACAGTCACTCAGTCGGGGTCGCCACTCGGGCCGTCCAGCCCGGTGCTGGACGCCCGCCACTCCGTTACGAGGGGGTCGAGCCATGGGGCGCGGCCGAGCGAAGGCCAAGCAGACACGCGTGGCCCGTGAGCTCAAGTACAGCTCACCCAACACCGACCTGACCGCTCTGCAGCGGGAACTCGGTGGCCAACCGTCGTCCTACCCCACCCAGGTGGGGAAGGACGATGCCGACGACGACGACGAGTACGCCGCTCGGTGGGCCGGCGACGATGCGGACGACGACTGGGCTCCCAGTCGCTGATCCGCATAGCGCACCGGCCCAGCTGGCCAGCACGGCACGTTCCACGACGACACCGCCCTCCTCCGGGAGGGCGGTGTCGTCGTGCTCAGTGCAACCACCCTGCTGCTGCGGGTCCCGGGGCAGCGGGCTGCAGCCGGCCACTGCTGAGGAGGACTGGCTCAGCGGTAGGAGTCCACCAGCACCGCGGCCGGTGCGGCCGGGTCGGTGCGCCCGCCGACGGTGCCGGCGATCCAGGCGGGGACACCCCGCTGTCCCAGCAGCGCGACGGCGCGGTCGGCGACGTCCGGGGCGAGCGCGGCGACCATGCCCACCCCGCAGTTGAAGGCCCGCTCGGACTCCCCGCGCGGGACCCCGTGCGACTCCATCAGGGCCACCTCGGCCGGCAGTGCCCAGGTGCTGCGGTACAGCACGGCCTGCAGGCCGTCGGGCACGATCCGGGCCGCGTTGCCGGCCAGTCCCCCGCCGGTGATGTGGGCGAAGGCGTGCACGCCGGCCACGGACAGCTCGGCCACCAACGCCAGGCAGTCCAACGCGTAGATCCGGGTGGGCTCCAGCAGCACCGCACCCAGCTCGCGGTCCAGCCCGGCTGGGGTGCCGTGCAGGTCCAGGCGGGCCTGCGCGACCACCCGGCGGACCAGGGAGTAGCCGTTGGAGTGGAAGCCCGAGGAGGCCATCGCCACCACGACGTCGCCGCTGCGCACCCGTTCGGGGCCCAGCACCGCGTCGGCCTCGACCACGCCGACCGCGGTGGCGGCCAAGTCGTACTCGTCGGGATCCATCAGGTCCCCGTGCTCGGCGGTCTCCCCGCCCACCAGCGACGCCCCCGCGAGCCGGCAACCGGTGGCGATCCCGGTGACGATGGCCGCGATCCGCTCCGGGACCACCCGGCCGCAGGCCACGTAGTCCTGCAGGAAGAGCGGCTCGGCCCCGCACGCGACCAGGTCGTCCACCACCATGGCCACCAGGTCGATGCCGACGGTGTCGTGCCGGTCCAGCTGCCGGGCCAGGGCGATCTTGGTGCCCACGCCGTCGGTGGAGGACGCCAGCAGGGGCCTGCGGTACTTCGTGGTGTCCAGCGCGAACAGCCCGGCGAAGCCGCCCAGCCCACCCACCACCTCGGGCCGGTTGGTGGCCTCCACCGCGCCCCTCATCAGGGCCACCGCCCGCTCGCCGGCGTCGATGTCCACGCCGGCCTCCGCGTAGCTGAAGGTCTCGGGGGTCACGGGGCTGCCCGGAGGTGTCACGGCCGACTGAGGGCGTCGTCGGCGCCCCCGGTGACGGTGGGGCTACCGGCCTGCTGACCGGTCCAACCGCTGACGGCCCGGGCGGCCTCCAGGTCGACGTCGTCGAGCACCGGCAGGGTGCGCCTGGTGATGCCTTCCAGGACGTGCTTGCCCAGCACCTCGGGCTCGCCCAGCGGGATCGGGTACTCCCCGGTGAAGCAGGCCGAGCACAGCCGGTTGGCGGGCTGCTCGGTGGCCGCGATCATCCCGGCCTGGCTGACGTACCCCAGCGAGTCGGCGTTGATCGAGGCACGCACCCCGTCGACGTCCAGCCCGTTGGCCACCAGCTCGGCCCGGCTGGCGAAGTCGATGCCGTAGAAGCATGGCCACTTCACCGGCGGCGAGGCGATCCGCACGTGCACCTCCACCGCGCCGGCCTCGCGCAGCATCCGGATCAGCGCCCGCTGGGTGTTGCCGCGCACGATGGAGTCGTCGACCACGATCAACCGCTTGCCCCGGATGACGTCGCGCAACGGGTTGAGCTTGAGCCGGATACCCAGCTGCCGGATGGTCTGGCTGGGCTGGATGAAGGTGCGTCCCACGTAGGAGTTCTTCACCAGGCCCAGCCCGTAGGGGATGCCCGAGGCCTCGGCGTAGCCGACGGCGGCCGGGGTGCCCGACTCCGGCACCGGGATGACCAGGTCGGCCACCACCGGGTGCTCCTTGGCCAGCCGGCGGCCGATCTCCACCCGGGCCGCGTGCACCCCGCGGCCGGAGATGGTGGTGTCGGGCCGGGCCAGGTAGACGTACTCGAAGACGCAGCCCTTGGGCTCCGGCGGCGCGAAGTGCTGGGACCGCAGCCCGTCCTCGTCGATGGCGATCAGCTCACCGGGCTCCACCTCGCGGACGAAGGAGGCCCCCACGATGTCCAGGGCCGCGGTCTCGCTGGCCACCACCCAGCCACGCTCGAGCCGGCCCAGCACCAGCGGCCGGACCCCCTGGGCGTCGCGCGCGGCGTAGAGCGTCGTCTCGTCCATGAAGGTGAAGCTGAACGCCCCGCGCAGCTGCGGAAGCACCGCCATCGCGGCGGCCTCCACCGACAGGTCCTGCTTGGCGGCGATCAGCGCGGTCACGATGTCGGAGTCCGTGGTGGCGGAGAACGCGCCCGCCACCCCCTCGTCGGCAGCCAGCGATGCCAGCTCCGCGGTGTTCACCAGGTTGCCGTTGTGGCACAGCGCGATCCCGCTGCCCGAACCCGAGGTCCGGAACGTGGGCTGCGCGTTCTCCCAGGTGGAGGCCCCGGTGGTCGAGTACCGGGTGTGCCCGACGGCCAGGAAGCCCCGCAGGCTGGACAGCGTGGACTCGTCGAACACCTGGCTGACCAGGCCCAGGTCCTTGTAGACCACCACCGAGGCGCCGTCGGAGACCGCGATCCCGGCGGCCTCCTGCCCGCGGTGCTGCAAGGCGTACAGGCCGAAGTAGGTGAGCTTCGCGACCTCCTCCCCGGGCGCCCAGACGCCGAAGACGCCGCACGCGTCCTGGGGTCCGGCGTCCTGGGGATCGAGGTCGTGCGTCAGCCGTCCATCACCGCGAGGCACGACGTCGAGGGTACCGGCGTCCGGACGATGCGCGCGCCGCGGCACCGTGACGCCGAGCTCAGCCCAGCAGCTCCCGCAGCCGCCAGGCGTTGCGGACGGCGTGCCCCTCGCCGTCGTTGTTGAAGTAGGCGAACACCTCGATCCCGCCGGCGCGCCATTCCCCGATCCGGTCGGCCCACCAGGACAGATCGGCATCGCTGTAGGACCCGGCGTACAGGTGCTCCGGGTCCGGGCCGTGCAGCCGCAGGTAGGCGAACGGCGCGGTGACCCGCAGCTCGCAGGGGATGCCGGCCCCGCTGACCACGCAGTACGCCGTTCCGTACCGCTGCAGCAGGCCCCACACGTCCTCGTGCTGCCAGCTGGGGTGCCGCAGCTCCACCGCGACCCGCAGCCACGGCGGCAACCGGGCCAGGAACCACTCGAGCCGGGCATCGTCGCGTTCGTGGTCGGGCCGGAGCTGCACCAGCAGCACGCCCCGGCGGTCCCCCAGCTCGTGCCAGCCCGCCGCCATCCGCCCCACCCACACCTCGGGGTCCAGCAGCCGCTTGGCGTGCGTCAGCCCCCGGGCGGCCTTGACGCTCATGGTGAAACCGGGCGGCAACCGCTGCCGCCAACCGGCAAAGGTGGCATCGCGGGGCCACCGGTAGAACGAGGCGTTCAGCTCGACGGTGTCGAAGGCCGCCACGTAGTGCGCCAGCCGGTCCGCCGGACGCAGCCCCGCCGGGTAGAGCACGCCCTCCCAGTGGTCGTAGCTCCAGCCCGACGTGCCGACGTGGACCGGTCCCATCGCGGGGCTCAGCCGAGGGTGCCGGTCTCCGCGGCGATGGTGGTGTCCTCGCCGTGGCCGGTGCGGACGACGGTGTCGGCCGGCAGCGTCAGCAACCGCGCCCGGATCGAGGCCAGGATCGTCGGCTCGTCGCTGAAGGACCGGCCGGTGGCACCGGGGCCGCCGCAGAACAGGGTGTCGCCGGTGAAGACCGTGCCCAGGTCCGGCGCGTGCAGGCAGGTGCTGCCCGGCGAGTGGCCGGGGGTGTGCAGCGCCGTCAGCGTCGTCCCGGCGACGGTGAACGTCGTCCCCTCGACCAGGTCGTGGTCCGGCGCGGCCGCCGGGTGCCCCTGCCCGTGGACCATGTCCCAGAGCATCCGGTCCTCGGGGTTGAACCAGATCTGCGCACCCGTGGCCTCGCGCAGCGCCACCGCGGCAGTGATGTGGTCGTTGTGCCCGTGGGTCAGCACGATCGCGGTCACCGTGCGGCCGGCGACGGCGTCCAGGATGGGGGCGGCGTCGTGCGGGGCGTCCACCACGAGCACCTCGCGCTCGTCACCGACCAGCCAGACGTTGTTCTCCACGTCGAAGTCCTGCCCGTCGAGGCTGAACACCCCGGCCACGACCACCTTCTCGATGCGCGCGCTCACCGGTCGAACACCACGACCGAGCGCAGCACGTCACCGTGGTGCATCTTCTCGAAGGCCGCCTCGACGTCGCCGATCCCGATGGTCTCGGACACGAAGGCGTCCAGGTCGAAGCGGCCCTGCAGGTACAGGTCGACGAGCATCGGGAAGTCCCGGCTGGGCAGGCAGTCGCCGTACCAGGAGGACTTCAGCGCACCGCCCCGGCCGAACACGTCGATCAGCGGCAGGGTGATCTCCATGGTGGGGTTCGGCACGCCCACCAGGACGACGGTGCCGGCCAGGTCCCGGGCGTCGAAGGCCTGCTGGAAGACCGCGGGGTGGCCGACGGCGTCGATCGCGACGTCCACCCCGAAGCCACCGGTGAGCTCCTTGATGGCGGCCACCGCGTCGGTCTCGGCGGAGTTGACCGTGTGGGTGGCGCCCATGCCCTCGGCCCACTCCAGCTTGCGGTCCTCGATGTCCACGGCGATGACCTTCGAGGCCCCCGCCAGCTTGGCCCCGGCGATGGCGGCGTCCCCCACCCCACCGCAGCCGAAGACCGCGACGGTGTCACCTCGGCCGACGCCGCCGGTGTTGATCGCCGCGCCGACCCCGGCCATCACGCCGCAGCCCAGCAGGCCGGCGGCGATCGGCGAGGCGGCCGGGTCGACCTTGGTGCACTGCCCGGAGTGCACCAGCGTCTTCTCGGCGAACGCGCCGATGCCCAGCGCCGGGCTGAGCTCGGTGCCGTCGGCCAGCGTCATCTTCTGGGCTGCGTTGTGCGTGTCGAAGCAGTACCAGGGCTTGCCCTTGGCGCAGGCCCGGCAGGTGCCGCAGACCGCACGCCAGTTCAGGATCACGAAGTCCCCGACCGCGACGTTCTGCACGCCCTCGCCGATCGCGGCGACCACGCCGGCGGCCTCGTGGCCCAGCAGGAACGGGAACTCGTCGTTGATCCCGCCCTCCCGGTAGTGCAGGTCTGTGTGGCAGACCCCGCAGGCCTGCACATCCACGACCACCTCGCCCGGACCCGGGTCGGGGACGATGATCGTCTCCAACGAGACGGGGGCACCCTTGCTGAGGGCGACGACGCCCTGGACCTCGTACGGCATGCCGAGCAGCCTAGTTCCGCCCCCGGGGCGCCGCCCCCGGCCGGACCGGGACGCCCCAGCGCGCTGCCCTCTGCAACGATCTGGTCTCGCCCGCCCTGCGATCTATTGCGCACTGCATTATCGTCTGCGGCCGCATGGCCTGCGTCACACAGCAGGCCCCCAGCACACCCGGGCATTCCCGGTACAGGAGGACCTTCGGTGGCAGTACCCAGCTTCCTGGCTCGCGAGCGGATCATCGCCAAGCCGGGCTTCAACCGGTGGCTCATCCCACCGGCCGCCCTCGCCGTGCACCTGTGCATCGGTCAGGTCTACGCGACCAGCGTCTACAAGGCGGCCCTGGTGGCCGACTTCGACTCCAGCCTCACCGCGATCGGTGCGATCTTCTCCATCGCCATCGTGGTGCTGGGCCTCTCGGCCGCCCTCTTCGGCACCTGGGTGGACCGCAACGGCCCGCGCGCCGCGATGTTCACCGCCGCCTGCTTCTGGTCCGCGGGCTTCCTGGTGGCGGCCCTGGGCATCTCGACCGACCAGCTGTGGCTGGTCTACTTCGGCTACGGCGTGCTGGGCGGGATCGGCCTGGGCATCGGCTACATCTCGCCGGTCTCCACGCTGATCAAGTGGTTCCCGGACCGGCCCGGCCTGGCCACCGGCATGGCCATCATGGGTTTCGGTGGCGGTGCGCTCATCGCCTCGCCGCTGTCCCGCCAGCTGCTGGCCGCCTACGACTCCGGCTACGACGGCACCGCGGCCACCACCGCCAGCGGCAGCGCGGTCGCGCTGCTGTTCGTGACCCTCGGCCTGATCTACCTGGTCTTCATGATGTTCGGCGCCACCATCGTGCGGGTGCCGGCCGAGGGCTGGAAGCCCGCTGGCTTCGACCCCTCGTCGGTGAAGCAGAAGGCGCTGGTCACCACGGACAGCGTCTCGGCCGGCAACGCCATCAAGACCCCGCAGTTCTGGCTGCTGTGGGTCGTGCTGTTCTGCAACGTGACCGCCGGCATCGGCATCCTCGAGCAGGCCAGCCCGATGATCCAGGACTTCTTCCGCAACGGGGACACCTCGCTGGTGGCCCCGGCTGCTGCCGCCGGCTTCGTGGGCCTGCTGTCGCTGTTCAACATGGGCGGCCGGTTCGTCTGGTCCTCCACGTCGGACCTGATCGGCCGCAAGGGCATCTACATGATCTACCTCGGTGTCGGCCTGGTGCTGTACGTGCTGCTGGCCACCGCCGGCAGCTCCGCGGTGTGGCTGTTCGTGCTGCTGGCCGCAGTGATCATCAGCTTCTACGGGGGCGGCTTCGCCACCATCCCGGCCTACCTGCGCGACCTGTTCGGCACCTTCCAGGTGGGCGCCATCCACGGCCGGCTGCTGACCGCCTGGTCGGCCGCCGGGGTCGCCGGGCCGCTGATCGTCAACGGCGTGCTGGACTCCCAGGGCACTCCCGGTGAGCTGGTCGCCGGGGACTACCGGATCGCGCTGTTCATCATGGTCGGCCTGCTGGCCGTCGGGTTCGTGGCGAACCTGATGGTGAAGCCGGTCGCCAGCAAGTGGCACGAGCCGGTCTCCTCCACCACCCCGACCCCCGAGCGGAGCGCTGCCCGATGAGCTCACCCGACCGCACCACCACCCCGCTGGCGCTGATCGTGCTGGCCTGGGCCCTGGTGGGCATCCCCCTGGCCTACGGCCTGATCCGCACCATCATCACCGCCAGCTCGCTGTTCGGCGGCTGATCGACGCACCGCCTGCTCGACCCGGCGCCCCGTCCACCCTCGCGGTGGGCGGGGCGTCGGTGTCCGTGCCGCCTGCGACCGCTCAGCCGCCGCGCAGCGGGCGCAGCGGCAGGTGCTCGGCCAGGTCGGCCCGGTTGCCGCTGGCTGCCACCCCACCGGCGGCCACCGCCTGCGCCCAGGTCTGCAGGCCCACCGCCAGCCGCAACCAGGTGGCGGCATCGGTCTCCACCACGTTGGGCGGGGTGCCCCGGGTGTGCCGCGGCCCGGGGATGCACTGGACGGCGACGTGCGGGGGCACCCGGATCTCCACCGAGCGCCCCGGCACCTGCTGGGCCAGCCAGCGGGCCGAGGCCTTCACCGCGGTCCCCAGCACAGCCCGGGAGGGCCGGTCGGCCTCCCCGCGCAGCCAGGGCAGCGTGGGGGCCACCGCGGCCCGCAGGTCCTCCGCCGAGATCGGCGCGGTCCCCGCCACGTCAGCGGCCCCGCGGGCGGGCGGGCATCAGCCGGCCGGGACGGCGCCGACCGTGGCCTCGGGGGTGTCGAAGAGCGCCGGCAGCGTCGTCGACCAGGCGGTGTGCAGCTCGTCGAGCGGGAGCTCGAGCACACCGTCGACGACCAGTGCACCGCCACCGGTGCTGCCCAGCTCGGTCACCGGGACACCGGCCGCCCGAGCGGCGGCCAGCACGGCCGCCGGGTCGGAGGTGGTGACCACGGCGCGGGCCACCGACTCGCCGAACAGCGCGGCGGTGGGGTCACCGGCGACGCCGATCGTGGCCCCCACGCCGTAGCGCAGCGCGGATTCGGTCAGCGCCTGGGCCAGCCCGCCGTCGGACAGGTCGTGCGCGGAGGTGACCAGTCCGTCGGCGGCCAGGCCAGCCAGCAGCTCGCCCAGCGCGCGCTCGGCGTCCAGGTCGACCTGCGGCGGGAGCCCGCCCAGGTGGCCGTGCACGACCGCGGCCCAGGCGGACCCGCCGAACTCCGGCCGGGTCTCGCCCAGCAGCAGCAGGCTCTCCCCCGCCGTCCGCCAACCGCTGGACACCCGGCGGCGGACGTCGGCGTGCACGCCCAGCACCCCGATGACCGGGGTGGGGTTGATGGGCACGTCACCGGTCTGGTTGTACAGGCTCACGTTGCCCCCGGTGACCGGCAGCCCCAGCGCCCGGCAGCCGTCGGCCAGCCCCCGGACGGCCTCGGCGAACTGCCACATCACCTCGGGCTCCTCCGGGGAGCCGAAGTTCAGGCAGTTGGTCACCGCCAGCGGCACGGCACCGGTCACCGCCACGTTGCGGTAGGCCTCGGCCAGGTTGAGCTGGGTGCCGGTGTAGGGGTCCAGCCGGGCGAACCGGGCGTTGCCGTCCAGCGCCAGCGCGATCCCGCGGGAGGTGGTCTCGTCGATCCGGACGAGACCGGCGTCCTCGGGCTGGGCCAGCACGGTGTTGCCCTGCACGTAGCGGTCGTACTGCTCGGTCACCCAGGACTTGTCCGCGCCGTCCGGGCTGCCGACCACGGCGAGCCAGTCGGCCCGCAGGTCGCCCGACGACGCCGGCGGCAGGTCGGCCTGCAGGCCGTCCAGGTCTGCCGGGCGGGCCATCGGCCGGGAGTAGACCGGCCCGTCCAGGGCCACGGTGCGCGGCGGCACGTCCACGATCCGCTCGCCGTGCCAGTCCACGGTCAACCGGGTCCCGTCGGTGACCTCACCGATGACGGTGGCCAGCACGTCCCACTTCGCGCAGACCGCCATGAACCGCTCGACCTTCGCGGGCTCCACGATGGCGCACATCCGCTCCTGGGACTCGCTCATCAGGATCTCGGCGGCGGTCAGCGTGGAGTCCCGCAGCGGGACGGTGTCCAGGTCGACGTGCATCCCCCCGCTGCCGGCCGCGGCCAGCTCGCTGGTGGCGCAGGACAGCCCGGCACCACCGAGGTCCTGGATGCCGGTGACCAGGTCGGCCGCGAAGATCTCCAGGCAGGCCTCGATCAGCAGCTTCTCGGTGAACGGGTCGCCGACCTGGACGGCGGGGCGCTTGGCCGGGCCGGCGGCGTCGAAGGTCTCGCTGGCCAGCACCGACACCCCGCCGATGCCGTCGCCACCGGTGCGGGCACCGAACAGGACGACCTTGTTGCCGACCCCCTCGGCCTTGGCCAGCCGCACGTCGGCGTGCCGCATCACGCCGACGCACAGCGCATTGACCAGCGGGTTACCGGCGTAGCAGTCGTCGAACAGCAGCTCCCCGCCGATGTTGGGCAGACCCAGGCAGTTGCCGTAGCCACCCACCCCCGCCACCACGCCGGGCAGCACCCGTGCGGTGTCCGGGGCGTCCGCCCGGCCGAAGCGGAGCGAGTCCATCACGGCCACCGGCCGGGCCCCCATGGTGAGGATGTCCCGGACGATGCCGCCCACCCCGGTGGCCGCGCCCTGGTAGGGCTCGATGTAGCTGGGGTGGTTGTGCGACTCGACCTTGAAGGTCACCGCGTAACCGTCACCCACGTCGACCACCCCGGCGTTCTCGCCCATCCCCACCAGCAGCGCCTCGCTGCGGGGCAGGTCGCCGAAGGTGCGCAGGTGCACCTTGGAAGACTTGTAGGAGCAGTGCTCGCTCCACATGACCGAGTACATGGCCAGCTCGGCGGTGGTCGGCCGGCGGCCCAGGATGTCCCGGATGCGCTGGTACTCCTCCGCCCGCAGCCCCAGCTCGGCGAACGGCTGCGGCTCGTCGGGGCTGGCCGCGGCGCGGGTGACCGTGTCCGTGGCCGGCATCGCGCGAGCCGCGGCGTCAGCCGGGCCGTCGTCGGGACGGCCGGTCACGCGGCCACCGCCGCGGTGAGCACCGAGGTGAAGAAGCCCAGCCCGTCCACCGAGGGCCCGGTGAGGTCCTCCACGGCGTGCTCGGGGTGCGGCATGAGCCCGACGACGCGGCCGTCGGGACTCATCACGCCGGCGATCTCCCGGGCACTGCCGTTGGGGTTGCCCCCCGCGTAGCGCACGACGACGCGCCCCTCGCCCTCCAGCCGGTCCAGGTCGGCGTCGGCGGCCACGTACCGGCCCTCGCCGTTCTTCACCGGGACGACGATGGTCTGTCCCGGTGAGTAGTCGTGGGTCCAGGCGGTGTCGGCCCGCTCGACCACCAGGGCCTGGTCCCGGTTGCGGAAGTGCAGGTGGCTGTTCCGGGTGAGCGCGCCGGGCAGCAGGCCGGCCTCGCACAGCACCTGGAAGCCGTTGCAGATGCCCAGCACGGGCAACCCCTCGCGGGCGCGGTCGACCACGGTGCGCATCAGCGGCGCGCGGGCGGCGATCGCACCGGCTCGCAGGTAGTCGCCGTAGGAGAACCCGCCGGGCAGCACGACGGCGTCCACCCCGGCCAGGTCGTCGTCGGCGTGCCAGAGCGCGACAGCCTGCGCCCCGGCGAGCCGGACGGCCCGCGCGGCGTCGACGTCGTCCAGCGAACCCGGGAAGGTGATGACCCCGATGCGCACGGCTCAGGCCTCCGGCAGGTGCAGCTCGACGTCCTCGATGACCGGGTTGCTGAGCAAGGTCTCGGCGACCTCCTCGAGCATCCCGGGAGGCAGCGTGCCCTCGTACTCCAGCACGAAGTGCTTGCCCTGCCGGACCCGGACGACCTCCTCGTGGCCCAGCCGGCGCAGGGCGCCGAGGACCGCCTGGCCCTGGGGATCGGAGATCTCTGGCTTCAGGACGACGTCGACGACCACACGGGGCACGTCGGCGAGGGTACCGGCCG
Source organism: uncultured Actinomycetota bacterium (assembly GCA_963759905.1). Classification (GTDB taxonomy): domain Bacteria; phylum Actinomycetota; class Actinomycetes; order Mycobacteriales; family Geodermatophilaceae; genus Klenkia. The sequence goes on along the minus strand of CAVXBD010000003.1, from coordinate 30,106 downwards.
CCCGGCCCGTGCCCGTCCGGCGCCGGTTCACCCCCCCCTCACCCCTCCGGGTGAACGGTCGGTCTCGCGCTCACCTCGGGGAGGCGGCCTGCCGTTCAGGGAGCTACAACCCGTTGCCCCGCAGAGATGAGCCGCCCCGTGAACATCGCCAAGAGGACACTCGTGGTCACCACCGTGACCGCCGCCGCCCTCGGCGGTGGTGCCGCACTGGCCAACTGGCTGGTCACCGGAAGCGGTCCGGCCACCGTCGAGGCCACCTCGGTCAGCAACCTGGTCGTGACCTCGGCCTCCCCGGCAGCCTCCCTGTACCCCATGCCGGTGGGGGGTTACCCGGACGGCACCGTCGGCGCCGTGCACGCGCAGGTGGCCAACCCCAACCCGTTCCCGGTCACGGTGACCGGAGCGACGGTGGGCACGGTGGCCTCGGACAGCCCAGGTGTCTGCGCCTCCTCCGAGGTGACCGGCACCACCGGGTCCCCGATCGCGCTCTCCGTCGAGATCCCGGCCGGGGCCACCTCCTTCGGTCTGACCGTGCCGGGGGCCGTGCAGATGTCCCGTACGGCCGCTGACGGTTGTCAGGGCATCGCCTTCACCGTCGATCTGGCTCTGTCCGGCACGTCCAGCTGAGTCCCGCCCGACCCGTCCTCCGACCGAGAAAGGAGCAGCACCGTGCCCACCCGCTCCATCGCCATCACGCTGCTCCTGCTCGCCGGGGTCGCCGCCGGGCAACCGGTGGCCCACGCGACGTGGGCCACCACCGGTTCGGGCACCGCCCGCAGCGACGCCCACCTGCTGTCCGAGGGGAACACCCCGACCGTGACCACCCAGGCCGGTGACCCCACGGTCTACGAGCTGGAGTGGGCCGTCACCGAGGTGGCCCCGTCCGCACCGGCCACCGGCTACCGGGTGCTGCGCACCGGAGCGGACGGGATCGGCGTGGCGGTGACCACCGGAACCTGTGCCGGCACCACCGAGGACGGTGTTGCCGACGTCGTGGTGCCGGCGAACCCCGCCGACCCGCAGCAGACCTGCACCGACGCCGGCGCCGCCACGCTGGGCCCGGTCACCTACACCGTGCAACCGGTCTACGTGCGCTGGCTCGGTCCCCCGTCCGCACCGTCGCTGCCGCACGGATGACCGCACCACCGCGCCCACCGGGCCCGTGCGCACAGCGGCCCCCGGCCGGTGCCGCCGTCGAGGTGGTGGTCGGCTCCGGTGGGCAGCAGGCCCACAGCCGGGTAGCCGACAGCCAGGACCAGGAGCTGGTGCTGGAGGTCGCCACCGACCAGGCCGGCCGCCGGATCCGGCTGCCCCTGGGTATCGAGGTGTCGGTCTGGTGGACCCCGCCGGACGCCCCGCTGCGGTTCCGCCGCTACCAGGTCCTCGACGTGCGCGGGGGCAGCGTGCCGACGTGGCGACTGCGCCCGCTGGGTGACCCCGCGGACGGAGACCGTCGAGGTGCCCCCCGGGCGCCGTTGCACGTGCCGGTCGGGCTGGCGCTGCCCTCGGGCATGCTGCTGGGCGAGACCCTCGACGTCAGCGAGAGCGGGCTGCGGGCGGTCTTCGCGGCAGCGCCCACCGCCGGCTTCGGGGAGATCCCCTTCGTGCTGCCCGATGTGGGCGAGCGGGCCACGATGGCCCTGCTGCTGGCCGACACCCGGGTCGAGGTCGGCTGCCGGGTGGTCCACCGGGAGCGCCTGCCCGACGGGCGGCGCACCTTCCGGGTGGCCTTCGAGGAGCTGCCCACCGAGGTCCGCGCCCGGGTGCGCACCGCAACCGCCCTGGAACTCGCGCAGCGTGCGGCCCGCAGCGACCCCGGGGCGCGACCATGACCCTGGACCGGACCCTGGCCAGCGCCATCGGCCGCGACCGTCCCGATGCCGGGGCCCGGTTGACCGTCCTCGCCGAGGACGCCCGGCTGGCCAGCGAGGTCCGCTGGTCCGGTGAGACCGAGCTCACCGCTGCGGTGGCCCGCACCCGGGACGGCCGTCGGGTCAGGCTGGCGCTGGGCACCGAACTCGCCGTCTCCTGGTCCGACCTGGGCGAGGTCCGCAGCCGCCGCTACGCGGTGGTCGACATCCACGGTGGGGGCGACCCGCAGTGGACGCTGCACCCGCTGGCCCCGGCGGAGAGCGGCAACCGGCGCCTCGCCCCGCGCGCGGACGTCGCCGTCCCGATCGGGGTGCAGGGCCCCGAAGGACTCCTCGTCGGCACCACCGTCGACCTGTCCGTCTCCGGGGCGCGGGTCGCGTTCGCCGCGAGCCCGCCCGGCGTCCCGGCCCGATCGCTGCCCGCCGCCGGGACGAGCGCCCGGATCGTGCTGCTGCTGGCCGGGACCCGGCTGGAGCTGCGCGCCGACGTCGTCGTGCTGGCCGCCCGGACCGACGGCCGCCGGGAGCTGCGGGTCGCCTTCATCGAGCTGGACGAGGTCACCCGGGCCGCGCTGCACGCCGCCGTGGAGGCCCTGCTGACCCAGCAGGTCAGCTGAACGGCATACCGGTCAGCTGCTCGTAGGCGCTCACGTAGCGCTCCCGGGTCGCCGCGACCACGTCCTCGGGCAGTTCGGGGGCCGGGGACCGCCGGTCCCAGTCCGTCGACGTCAGCCAGTCCCGCACGTACTGCTTGTCGTAGGAGGGCTGCGCCGCACCCGGTGACCAGGTGATCGCCGGCCAGAAGCGCGAGGAGTCGGGGGTGAGCACCTCGTCGGCCAGCACCAGCGCCCCGTCGTCGACACCGAACTCGAACTTGGTGTCGGCCAGCACGATGCCGGCCGCCGAGGCGATCTCCGCCGCCCGCCGGTAGAGCGCCAGCGTCAGGTCGCGCAGCCGACCGGCCTGCTCGGATCCGACCAGCTCCACGACCCGGACGAAGGGGATGGGTTCGTCGTGCTCGCCCACCTCGGCCTTGGTGGAGGGGGTGAACACCGGCTGGGGGAGCCGGGAGCCTTCCACCAGCCCGGCGGGCAGGTCGACGTCGACGATGGCACCGGTGCGCTGGTAGTCCCGGGTGCCCGACCCGGACAGGTAGCCCCTGGCCACGCACTCCACCGGCGCCATGGCCAGCCGGCGCACCAGCATCGCCCGCCCGGCGACCGCGGCCGGCACGTCGGTGGCACTGATCAGGTGGTGCGCGGCGCCGTAGGCCGCCAGCACCTCGGCCAGCTGGCCGAACCACCAGACCGACAGCTGGGTCAGCACCCGTCCCTTGTCCGGGATCGGCGTGGGCAGCACCACGTCGTAGGCCGAGATCCGGTCCGAGGCCACCAGCAGCAGCATCTCGGGCCCGGCCTCGTAAACCTCGCGGACCTTGCCGCGGGCCAGCAGCGGCAGGTCGAGCGGGACGCTCACGACAGCGCGGCCAACCGCTCGAACAACGGGTCCAGGTTCTGCACGTAGCGCTCGGGGCGGCAGATCTCGTCCAGCCGGGCCTCGTCCAGGGCCACCCCGTCGGCCGCAGCCTTCGCACGCAGCGTCTCCCGGAAGGGGGTCCCGGTCTGCCAGGTCTGCATGGCCGCGGTCTGGACGAGGGCGTAGGACTGCTCGCGGCCCATGCCGGCCTCGACGAGTTCCAGCAGCACCGAGGAGGTGTAGATCAGCCCCCCGGTGGAGTCCAGGTTGGCCCGCATGCGCTCGACGTCCACCACCAGGTTCTCCACCAGCCCGGCGGTGAGGTCCAGCAGGTAGTCGGTGGTGATCGCCGCGTCCGGCAGGAAGACCCGCTCGGTGGAGGAGTGCGAGATGTCGCGCTCGTGCCACAGCGGGATGCCCTCCATGACCGGCACGATCGCGGCCCGGACGACCCGGGCCAGCCCGGCGATCCGCTCGGAGCGGATCGGGTTCTTCTTGTGCGGCATCGCGCTGGAGCCCTTCTGGCCCGAGCCGAACGCCTCGGACAGCTCCCTGACCTCGGTGCGCTGGCCGTGCCGCACCTCCAGCGCGATGGCCTCGCAGACCGTGGCGATGATGGCCAGCGCCGAGACCCACTCGCTGATCCCGTCCCGCAGCACCACCTGGGTGGAGGCATCGGCCGCCCGCAGGTCCAGCGCCCGGGCCACGGTCACCTCGACCGAGGGATCGATCAACGAGTACGTGCCCACCGCACCGGAGATGGCCACCACCCCGACGGCGGCGCGGGCGGCCCGCAGCCGGTCCCGGGACCGGGCCGCGGCGAACGCCAGGTCGGCCACCCGGTGACCCCACACGTCGGGCTCGGCGTGCACCCCGTGCGTGCGGCCGACCTTCAGCGTGCCCCGGTGCGCCAGCCCGTGGTCCCGCAGCGCGGCCACCAACCGGTCGGCCTTGGCCAGCAGCACATCGGTGGCGTCGGTGAGCTGGACGGCCAGCGCGGTGTCCAGCAGGTCCGAGGAGGTCATCCCGTGGTGCACGTAGGCGGCCGCCGAGCGCGGCTGGGTGTTGTCGGCCCAGGCGGTGAGGAACGCGATCACGTCGTGCTGGGTGGTGGCCTCGATCTCGGCCACCCGCTCCGGGGTCGGCGCGGGCGCCGCGCGGACCGGCGCCACCACCTCGGCGGGCACCCGGCCGGCCGCGGCGTGCGCCTCCAGCACCAGCGTCTCCACCCGGCACCACAGCTCGTACTTGTGCTGCTCGCTCCAGACGCGACCCATCTCCGGCAGGGTGTAGCGCTCGATCATGCGGGTACCCGGGCGGGCCGGTCGGTTCGTCGTGGCAGCACGGGAGCATCCTCCCGCACGACTAACCTGCCCGAGCACCACCCCGCCCCACCACCGCCCGCACGATCCACTGCCCGTAGGACCCACGCCCTCCAGGCCCGGCCCACCCGAGGGACCGCTGTGTTGAACCGAGCCCGCCAGCTGACCGAGCTGGCCCGCGAACGCATCCGCACGGCCCGGGAGCACGACCCGCATGCTCTCCCCGAGGGCACCGTGCTGCTGCTGGCCGACGGCAGCCGTGCGGTGGTGGAACACGTGCCGCACGACGACGAGGACGACGCCCCGCATCCCGTGGACGACCCGTTCGCGGGCCACACCCCCGGATCCAGCGCCGGCGGTGCGGCCACCGCAGGACCGGACACCGATCTGGCCACTGCGGCCAGCGAGATCCCGCCCGGCCGCACCGGCCCGGACGAGGCCACCGACACCCATCCGGCCGGCAGCCCGCACCCCGACGCCCCGGACACCGATAGTCCCCGTGGCGTGAGCGGGCCGCCGCGGCGCGGCGCCGGGGCACCCCGGCGCGGCCGGGACCGCAGCCGGGGCTCGCTGCTGGGCCCCGACGAGCCGCGGGATCCCGCGCGCGAGGTGCCCACGGGTCTGCGGCTGGCGGCGGCCTGGTCCTGGCGGGCCGCGGTGGTGGGTGCCGCGGTGTACCTGGGCCTGGTGGGGGTCGCCTACCTGGCCGTCGTCGTGGTCCCGGTGATCGTGGCCCTGCTGCTGGCCGCCCTGCTGCAGCCCGGCGCCGCGCTGCTGCACCGGCACGGCTGGCCGCGCTCGCTGGCCGCCGCGGTGATGCTGGTCGTCGGGCTGGGTGTCGTCGCCGGGATCATCACCCTGGTCATCGAGCAGTTCGCGGCCGGTTACGACGACCTGGCCGGGCAGGTCGGTCAGGGCCTGAACCAGATCCAGCGCTTCGTGGTGGACAACCTGCCCATCTCGCAGAACCAGCTCAACGACGCCATCGATTCCGCGGTGACCAGCGCGCAGGACGCGCTGGTGAACAACCGATCGACGCTCACGGCCGGGGCGCTGACCACCGCAGCCACCCTGGGCGAGGTGCTCACCGGGTTCGCCCTGACCCTGTTCACGCTGTTCTTCTTCCTGCACGACGGCCGCGACATCTGGTTGTGGATCGTGGGCCTGAGCCCGGTGAATTCCGCCGCCTACCTGGACGAGGCCGCCCGGCGGGCCTGGCGGACGCTGATCTCCTACGTCCGCGCGACGGTCGCGGTGGCCGCCTTCGACGCCATCTTCATCGGCGTGGGCCTGACCCTGCTCGGCACGCCCCTGGTCATCCCGCTGGCCGCCCTGGTGTTCCTGGGCGCGTTCATCCCGATCATCGGGTCGTTCCTGGCCGGCACCGTGGCGGTGCTGGTCACCCTGGTCGCGGTCGGCCCGGTCAAGGCGCTGATCGCGCTGGGCATCATCGTGCTGATCATGCAGCTCGAGGGGCACGTGCTGCAGCCCCTGCTGCTGGGCCGGGCGGTCTCGGTGCACCCGCTCGCCGTGGTGCTGGGGATCGCCGCCGGCCTGCTGGTGGCCGGCATCTTCGGGGCACTGATCGCGGTGCCGACGATCGCCTGCGCGAACGTGGCCGGCACCTACCTGTCCCGACGGCACCAGGGCCCGCGCCCCCCGGAGCCGGACACCCGCCGGCACCGGGCCGCGGTCACCGCCGGACGGCGATAGGTCAGCGGTGGGTCTCAGCCGACGGTGATCCGCCCCTGCACGGCCGCCAGGCCGATGTCGGTGCGCCAGTGCGCGTCCGCCAGCCCGATCCCGGCGACCCGCTCGTAGGCCAGCCGGCGGGCCTCGGTGAGGTCCTGCCCCACCGCGGTCACCGCCAGCACCCGCCCCCCGGCGGAGTGCACGCTGCCGTCGGCGGCGACCCGGGTGCCGGCGTGCAGCACACCGGGGCCGTCGGCCCCGGTGACGACGTCCCCGGTGCGCGGGTGCTCCGGGTACCCCGATGCGGCGACGACGACGGTCACCGCCGCACCGTCGGCCCACTCCAGCGGGGGGTGTGCGGCCAGCGTGCCGGTGGCCGCGGCCTGCAGCAACCCGGCCAGCGGGGTGCGCAGCAGCGGGAGCACCACCTCGGTCTCGGGGTCGCCGAACCGGGCGTTGAACTCCACCACCCGCAGCCCCCGCGAGGTCAGCGCCAGGCCCGCGTAGAGCAGCCCGCTGAACGCCTCCCCGCGGCGCGCCATCTCGTCCACGGTGGGCTGCAGCACCGTGGTGAGCACCTGCTCGACCAGCCCGGCCGGGGCCCACGGCAGCGGCGCGTAGGCGCCCATCCCCCCGGTGTTGGGGCCGCCGTCGCCGTCGTCGCGACGCTTGTGGTCCTGGGCCGGGATCAGCGGGAGCACCGTGGTGCCGTCGGTGACGGCGAACAGCGAGACCTCGGGCCCGTCCAGGTACTCCTCCACCAGCACCGCGTGCCCGCCGTCCAGCACGGCCAGCCCGTGCGCCAGCGCGGCGTCCCGGTCGCCGGTCACCAGCACGCCCTTGCCGGCGGCCAGCCCGTCGTCCTTCACCACGTAGGCCCCACCGGGACCGTTGACCGCGGCCACCTCGTCCAGCGCGGTGCGCAGCTCGGCCGGCCCGCCGACCGCCCAGGACCGGGCGGTGGGCACGCCCGCGGCGGCCATCACGTGCTTGGCGAACGCCTTGGACGCCTCCAGCTGGGCGGCCTGCGCGGACGGGCCGAAGCAGGCGATCCCGGCGTCCCGGACGGCGTCGGCCACCCCGGCCACGAGCGGTACCTCGGGGCCGACCACGACCAGGTCGGCCCGCCAGGACGAGGCCAGCGCGGCCACCGCCGCGGGGTCGTCGGCAGTCACCGGATGGGCCTCGGCGATCGCCACCGTGCCGGCGTTGCCCGGCGCGCAGGCCAGCGCGGTGACCGCGGGGTCGTCGTCGAGGGCCACGCACAGGGCGTGCTCCCGGGCACCGGAACCGATCACGAGCACGCGCATGCCGGCGAACCTACCGCCGGCCGCGGGTGCCGGGATCAGCGCGGCCGGGAGGGCTGCGCCCGCAGCTGCCGCGACCGGGCCCGCAGCCGGGCGCGTTCGGCTGCCCGGGCCCGCGCGTCGGCCCGCCGCTGCTGGCGCTGCGCCTCGCGCTGTAGCTTTCCCCAGGCGGTGTACCGGGCCGGGTCCAGGATGCCCGCGTCGATGCCCGCCGCCACCGCGCAACCGGGCTCGGTGCGGTGCGCGCAGTCGGTGAACCGGCAGGACTCGGCCAGCTCCGTGACGTCGGCGTAGGCGGCCGCCAGCCCCGCGTCGTCGTGCAGCGCGAGCTCCCGCAGACCCGGGGTGTCGGCCAACCACGACCCGCCCGGCAACCGGTGCAGCTGGCTGGCGGTGGTGGTGTGCCGGCCCCGGCCGTCGGACCGGATCTCCGCGGTCCCGGCCACCTGCGCCCCGGCCAGCGCGTTGGCCAGGGTGGACTTGCCCACCCCCGACGGTCCCACCAGCACCGCCGTGGAGCCCGGGGTCAGCAGCGCCACCAGCGCCGGGAGGCCCGCGCCGGTGGTCGAGCTGACCGCCAGCACGGTCACCCCGATCGCATCCTCGGCGACCTGCGCGCACCCGGCCGCGACGTCGTCGCACAGGTCGGCCTTGGTCAGCACCACCACCGGCTGCGCCCCGCTGCCCCAGGCCACCGCCAGGTAGCGCTCCACCCGGCGCAGCCGCGCCACCCCGACCAGGGAGTCCACCACCAGCACGTGGTCGGGGTTCGCCGCGATCACCTGCGGGGCCGACCCGCGACCGGCCACGGTCCGCACGAACGCCGAGGTGCGCGGCAGGACGGCGACCACCAGCCCGTCGCGGGCGGCCACCCAGTCACCCACCGCGACCGGCGGCAGGCCCGAGGCCATCGGCAGGCGGAACTCGCCGTCGGCGCCGAGCACCGTGAGCCGGCTCCGGTCCACCCGCAGCACCCGGGCCGGTCGGGAGCCGTCCGGTACGGCCGCCGACCGGTCCGGAGTCCAGCCCAGCGCTGCGAGATCGGTCACAGTGCTGATGCTCCTCCGCAGCTCAGCCCTCTGTCGCCCGGTTTTCAGCCGGCTGCCAGGCGTCGTTCGCCATCAGGACACCCGGCCAGGGTGTTGTCGAGGCCATGCACGAGACCGACCTGAGGGTCGACCCCGTCGTCAACGCCGTCACCCCCCGGCGGGAGCCGGTCGTGGTGGGCCACCGCGGTGCCCCCGCGCACCGACCCGAGCACACCCGGTCGGGCTACGCGCTGGCGCTGGACCTGGGTGCCGAGCTGATCGAGCCCGACGTGGTGGCCAGCCGGGACGGGGCCCTCGTCGTCCGGCACGAGAACGAGCTGTCGCTGTCCACCGACGTCGCGACCCACCCGGAGTTCGCCTCCCGGCGACGCACCCAGGAGGTCGCCGGCCGGCTGGCGACCGGCTGGTTCACCGAGGACTTCACGCTGGCCGAGCTGCGCACCCTGCGCGCCGTGGAACGCTGGCCCGGGCTCCGTCCGGCCAACACCCGCTTCGACGGCGACGAGCCATTGCTGACCCTGGCCGAGGTGGTCGACCTGGCCACCGCGCGCGGGGCCCGGGTGCAGGCCGAGCTGAAGAACCCCAGCTGGTCCGCGGCGCAGGGGCTGCCGCTGGTCGACCTGGTCTGCGCGGAGCTACGCGCCCTGAGTGCCACCGGTGCGGACTCCCCCGTCGTGCTGCAGAGCTTCGACGTAGCCGGCATGCGTGCGCTGCGGGCCGCACTGGGCGACGCCGGCCCACCGCTGGTCCAGCTCGTCGAGGACGGCACCGGGCACGACCGGCTGATCACCCCGTCGGGGCTGCGCGAGATCAGCACCTACGCCGACGGGATCGGACCGGGCAAGGGCCGGATCCTGGTCCGGGACGCCGAGCAGGCGCTCACCGGCGTCTCCGACCTGGTCGCCCAGGCACACCGGGCCGGGCTGACCTGCACCCCCTACACGGTGCGCGCGGAGAACACCTTCCTGCCCCGGCACCTGCGCCGCGGTACCGACCCGGCCGCCCGCGGCGACGTGGCGGCCGAGGCCCGGCTGCTGCTGGCCCTGGGGGTGGACGGACTGATCACCGACAGCCCCGAGGTGGCGGTCCGGGAGCGGGCCGCGCTGGCCGCCCCCGCCCTGGCCCCGGTGCGCCCCCGCCCCTGACCCGCACCCCCGCTCACCGTTGATCAGGTCACCTGATCAACGTCTCTCCGTCCTCACCAGCGTTGGTGAGGACGGAGAGCTTCTGATCAGGTGACCTGATCAATGGTGGAGGGGGTGGGGGCGGGGGTCAGTCGAGGAGGTCGTGGATCAGCACGTTCTCGTCGCGGCCGGGGCCGACGCCGATCACGCTGATCCGGGCGCCGGACAGCTCCTCCAGCCGCTGCACGTAGGCCTGCGCGGTGGCCGGGAGCTCGTCGAAGGTGCGGCAGTGCGTGATGTCCTCGAACCAGCCCGGCATCTCCTCGTACACCGGGGTGGCGTGGTGGAAGTCGGTCTGGGTCATCGGCATCTCGTCGTGCCGGACGCCGTCCACCTCGTAGGCCACGCAGATCGGCACGGTCTCCAGGCCGGAGAGCACGTCGAGCTTGGTGAGGAAGAAGTCGGTGATCCCGTTGACCCGGCTGGCGTAGCGGGCGATGACGGCGTCGAACCAGCCGCAGCGCCGGTCCCGGCCGGTGGTGACGCCGACCTCCCCGCCCTGCTTGCGCAGGTACTCACCGGAGCTGTCGAACAGCTCGGTGGGGAAGGGGCCCGAGCCCACCCGGGTGGTGTAGGCCTTCAGGATGCCCACCACCCGCTCGATCCGGGTGGGGCCGATGCCCGACCCGGCCGACGCGCCCCCGGCGGTCGGCGAGGACGACGTCACGAACGGGTAGGTCCCGTGGTCGACGTCCAGCAGGGTGCCCTGCGAGCCCTCCAGCAGGACCCACTCACCGGCGTCGAGGGCGTTGCCCAGCAGCAGCCGGGTGTCCTGGATCCGCGGGACGAGCGCCTCGGCGTACCCGGCGTACTCCTCCACCACCTCGTCCACGTCGATGGCCTTGCGGTTGTAGACCTTGACCAGGATCTGGTTCTTCTCCCGCAGCACCGCCTCCAGCTTGTCGCGCAGGATGCCCAGGTCCAGCAGGTCCTGCGCGCGGATGCCGACGCGGGCGACCTTGTCGCCGTAGCAGGGGCCGATCCCGCGGCCGGTGGTGCCGATCTTGGCCTTGCCCAGGAAGCGCTCGGTGACCCGGTCCAGCGCCCGGTGGTGCGGCATGATCAGGTGCGCGTCGCTGGAGATCACCAGCCGGGAGGTGTCCACCCCGCGCTCCTCGAGGCCGGCGAGCTCGCCGATGAGCACCTGCGGGTCGACGACCACGCCGTTGCCGATCACCGGGGTGCAGCCCGGGGTCAGGATGCCCGAGGGGATCAGGTGCAGGGCGTAGCGCTCCCCGTCGGGGGTGATCACGGTGTGCCCCGCGTTGTTGCCGCCCTGGTAGCGGACGACGTAGGGCACGCGGCCACCGAGGATGTCGGTGGCCTTCCCCTTGCCCTCGTCGCCCCACTGGGCGCCGATCAGCACGACAGCCGGCATCGGGTGGTTCTCCTCATGGTGGCGGGCCCCGGCGACGACCGGCTGGCAGGTGGCAGGGTATCGCTGTGCCCGTCGTCCGCTTCGACCTGCGCGGTCTAGCCCCCGGTCAGGGCCCTTCCCGGCGGCACGTGGCCTCGGTCGTGGACGCGGTCAGCGGCCCCGCCGCGACGGTCGCGGTGCAGGGGCCGGTCCCGGCGTTGGCCGCGGTGCTGGCCCGGCTGTGGAAGTCCGACCGGCTGCCCGACGTGGCGGTCGCCTGGGAGCCGGTGGACGGCGACGACGCCTGCGCGGGCCTGGCCCGAGACCTGGGGCTGGGCCGCGGGACCACGCGCGAGCTGTCGCTGGTCCGCGACGACCGCGGCGGGGTGCTGCTGCACCACGGCCGGATCGAGGCCGCCGGGGAACCCCGCCGAGCGCTGGGCCGTCGGTTCGGGGCGCAGGCGCACCACGACGCCGTCCGGGTGGCCGACGGGATCATCACCCGGATCGAGGCGCGTCCGCAGTGGGACGTGCCCGACACCCTGGCGGTCACCGTCGTCCGCGTGCCGTTGCGCCGGCCGTCCCGGACGACGGGACGGGCCGTGCAGGTGGCCTGCGACCCGGCCCGGGTGATCCGGGACGGCGTGCCGCTGGACCGGGAGGTGACCAGGTGGACCTGGTACGCCGACGACCGGGTCCGCTGGCGGCTGCAGCCCTGACCCGCGCGGCCGCGGACCGCACGGTCCCGACCCCGGGGGCCGGCTACCGGTCCTCCTCCAGCGCGACCTCGGGGACCAGCACCCCGACCCGGGACCCGGCCCCGGTGGCACCGGCGGCCCGCAGCGCGGCCCGCCCGGGCCCGGCCGCCACGGCCATCAGCAGCAACCCGATCCCGGCGAGGACCAGGATGGGCACCCCGCCGCGCAGCGCGTCCCCGCTGGCCAGCGCCAGCACGGTGGGCACCACGAAGCCGGCGTAGACCGGCAGGTAGAACGCCGACAGCAACGCCCCGCGACGGTCCGGCGGGGCTACCCGGTCGCAGACCGCCACCCCCGACGTCATCCCCAGCCCCTCCCCCAGCCCGATGAGCAGGCAGGCCGGCAGCACCCAGGGCCAGCCGCCCGGCTGCACCGCCAGGTACCCCAGCGCGCAGCCCACCGCGGCCAGCAGCGCGGCCAGCGGTCCGCCCCGGACCGGGCCGATCCGGGTGGCCAGCGGTGTGACCAGCGCGGCGCTGCCCTGCACCAGCAACGCGGACACCCCCACCAGCGCGAAGACCGCGCCGAACCCGGCCCCGGCCACCAGCAGCGGGAACACGGTCAGGGAGAGCACCGCGTAGGTGTAGACCGTCAGCCCGACCGGGACCAGGTACGCCCAGTAGGTGCGCCGGGCCACCGCCGGGACGCCGAGCGCCAGCCGGCCGGGCCTGCGCTCGGTCACCGTCTCGGGCACCCCGCGCAGACCGATGAGCCCCACCAGCAGCAACCCCGCGGACGGCAGCAGGGCCACCAGTTGCGGCGCCGGACCCCACTGGACCAGCAGCCCCGCCACCAGCGGCCCGGCGGCGAACCCGGAGGCCATCGCCGCGCTAGCCCGGGCGGCGGAGCCGTGCACCCGGCGGGCGTCGTCGGGTCCCGGACCGGCGGACAGCTCGCGCAGCCAGACCGTGCCCACGGTGAACACCGCCCCGCTGGACACGCCCTGGGCCACCCGACCGACCACCAGCAGGGCGACCCCGCCGATGTCGGCCGAGATCAGCACCAGGGTGCACACCAGCGCGGCCAGCACCCCGCCGACGACGACCCGGCGCCGGCCGTCCCGGTCCGACAGCGGACCGGCCAGCAGCAGCGAGGGGACCAGCCCCGCGGCGTAGGCCGCGAAGAACAGGGTCAGGGTCAGCGCCCCGAGATCCAGCACGTCGGCGTACCGCAGCAGCAGCGGGGAGGGTGCCTGGGTGCTGACCGCCGTGGCGAACAACGCGAGCAGCAACCGGCGCCGCTGCCGGGAAGGGGCCATCTGCGCACCGTAGGGGCTGGCCGTCCGGGGGGTGGCGATCGGCCTGTCCCCGGTGGTGGACACTGGGCCGCACCGTCACCGCCGAGGAGGACCACGCTGCCGCCGTCCGCCCGCCCCCGCCCTGCCCCGGGACCGTGCCGGTGAGCCTGGAATTCGTGCCCGTCTTCGGTGCCCGGTCCGCCCCGGTCCCCCGCTCCGCCGCGCGCCGGCTGCTGGACCGGGCCCTGGCCCGCCCCAGCCTGGCCTCGCTGCTGGCCACCGTGGCCGTGGCGGTGTTCTTCGCCCTGCAGGCACCGGCGCTGCTGAGCACCGGGGCGGTGGCCACCGTGCTGGACGTGGCCGCGCTGCTGGGCATCGGTGGGGTCGCGGTGGCCATGCTGCTGATCGCCGGCCAGTTCGACCTCTCGGTCGGCGTGGTGGCGGTGGGCAGCAGCCTGGTGACGGCGCTGCTGGTCAGCCAGGCCGGCTGGAACCTGTGGCCGGCGCTGGGCGTCTCGCTGCTGGCCGCCCTGCTGGTGGGGCTGGTCAACGGCCTGCTGGTGGTGGGCACCGGGCTGCCCAGCTTCCTGGTCACCCTGGCCACCTTCCTGGTGCTGCAGGGCACCACGCTGGCCGTGGTCGAGTCGGTCGCCGGCTCCGCGCAGATCAGCGGGTTGTCCGCGGCCGCGGACTGGGACGGCGTGCACGCGCTGTTCGGGGCCACTGTGCAGCTGGGTGACGGGCGTTTCCGGGTGTCGCTGCTGTGGTGGGTGGCCGTCACGCTGCTGGCCAGCTGGCTGCTCTGGCGGACCCGGTTCGGCAACGCCGTGATGGGTTCCGGGGGCGCGGCGCAACCCTCGCGCGAGCTGGGCGTCCCGGTGGCCCGGACGACGGTGCTGCTGTTCCTGGGCACGTCGGCGGCGGGCTGGCTGATCGGCACCCTGGGTCTGGTCCGGCTCAGCGGCGTGCAGGTGAACCCGGTGCTGGGCTCGGAGATCGAGTACATCGTCGTCGCGGTGATCGGTGGCTGCCTGCTCACCGGCGGGTACGGCTCGGTGGTGGGTGCCTCGATCGGGGCCCTGCTGTACGCCACGGCCCGGGAGGGGATCGTGCTGGCCGGCTGGGACCCGCGCTGGTTCCAGGCCTTCCTGGGCATGCTGCTGCTGCTGGCGCTGCTGGCCAACGGCGTCGTCCGGCGCCGGTTGCTGGCGGTGCCCCGCTCGTGAGCGACCCCTTGGCGCCCGGCCCGGACCCGATGGAGCTGCTGCAGCCTCCGCTGCCCTTCGAGGAGTCCTTCCCCGGCGACCGGCCCCCCGGGGTCTCGGTGCTGGGGGACCCGGCGGCCCCGCCGGCCGGTACCCCGGTGCTGGAGCTGCGCGGGTTGACCCTCCGCTTCGGCAGCGTGGCGGCCCTGTCCAGGGTGTCGGTCTCGCTGCGCGCCGGGGAGGTCACCTGCGTGCTGGGGGAGAACGGGGCCGGCAAGTCGACCCTGGTGGCGCTGCTGTCCGGGGTCCGCCAGCACGACGAGGGCGAGCTGCTGTTGGACGGCAAGCCGGTACGGTTCCGCTCCCCCCGACAGGCCCGCAGCAGCGGGGTGGCCACCGTCTGGCAGGACCTGGCGGTCGCGCCGCTGCTGAGCGTCTGGCGGAACTTCTTCCTGGGCGCCGAGCCCACCCGGGGTGTGTGGCCGCTGCGCCGGCTGGACCGCGACGGCGCCCGGGAGACCACGGTGCGGGCGATGGCCCGGGTGGGGGTCACCGGCTTCGACCCCGATCGGCCGGCCAGCGCGCTGCAGGCCGGGGAGCGGCACAGCCTGGCGATCGCCCGCGCCCTGCACTTCGGCGCCCGGGTGCTGGTGGTCGACGAGTCCTCGGCCCCGCTGACGGTCGCCCAGCACGCGCTGGTGCTCTCCTCGGTGAGCGCCGCCCGGGACCAGGGGCTGGCCGTCGTGCTGGTCACCCACAACACCCAGTACGCGCACCTGGTGGGTGACCGGTTCCTGCTGCTGGCCGGCGGCGCGGTGGCCGGCACGCTGACCCGGGACGACGTCGACGTCGACGTCCTGACCCGGCTGGTGGCCGGCGGGGGCGACCTGGCGGCGCTGACCGGGACGCTGCGCGCGGCCCACCCCGACCTGCGCTGACCTCCCCCGCCAGGCTCGTCGGCGGGGAGGTCAGCAGGGGAGGTCAGCGGGGTGCTGCGGTCAGGCAGCCAGGCTCGGGTCGCAGTCGCGCAGCAGCTCGGTGAGCCGCTGGGTCTCCGCGGTCTCCCCGATGGCTTCCGAGGCCTTGGCCAACTCGGTGACGCAGCGCAGGAAGCCGCGGTTGGGCTCGTGCGACCAGGGCACCGGGCCGAAGCCCTTCCAGCCGCTGCGCCGCAACGCGTCCAGCCCGCGGTGGTACCCGGTCCGGGCGTACGCGTAGGCCTCGATGGTGCGGCCGCCGGTCAGCGCCTCCTCGGCCAGCGCGGCCCAGGCGGCGCTCACCGTGGGGTGCGCGGCAGCCACCTCGGCCGGCGGGGTCCCGCCGTCGAGCATGTCCTGCGCCTCGGGGGTCTCTGGGAGCAACGTGGCCGGCGGCTCGCCCAGCAGGTTGCGGTGGCTGTGCGTCATGCCTGCGCCTTGCCCGCCGACAGCAGGTCCTCGCAGGCCTGCTGCACGCGCGCGGCCATGCTGGTCTCGGCCGCCTTCATGTAGGTGCGCGGGTCGTACACCTTCTTGTTGCCGACCTCGCCATCGATCTTCAGCACGCCGTCGTAGTTGCTCATCATGTGCCCGGCGATCGGCCGGGTGAAGGCGTACTGGGTGTCGGTGTCGACGTTCATCTTCACCACGCCGTAGGACAGCGCCTCGCGGATCTCCTCCTGCGAGGACCCCGACCCGCCGTGGAAGACCAGGTTGAAGGGCTTGCTGCCGGACTCCAGCCCCAGCTCGGCGACGACGACCTCCTGGCCCTCCTTGAGGATCTCCGGACGCAGCTTGACGTTGCCGGGCTTGTAGACCCCGTGCACGTTGCCGAACGTCGCGGCGAGCAGGTAGACGCCCTTCTCGCCCAGGCCCAGGGCCTTGGCGGTCTGCACGAAGTCACCGGGCGCGGTGTAGAGCTTGTCGTTGATGTCGTGGCTGACGCCGTCCTCCTCGCCGCCGACGACGCCGATCTCCAGCTCCAGCACGATCTTGGCCGCCGAGGTCTTGGCGATGAGCTCCTCGGCGATCTGCAGGTTCTCGTCCAGGTCGATGGCCGAGCCGTCCCACATGTGCGACTGGAACAGCGGCTCCTGCCCGCGGTCGACCCGCTCCTGGGACAGCGCGATCAGCGGCCGGACGTAGGTGTCCAGCTTGTCCTTGGGGCAGTGGTCGGTGTGCAGGGCCACCTGCACCGGGTACTCCTTGGCGACCACGTGGGCGTACTCGGCCAGGGCGCTGGCCCCCACCACCATGTTCTTCACCCGGGTGCCGGAGATGAACTCCGCGCCACCGGTGGAGAACTGGATGATCCCGTCGCTGCCGGCGTCGGCGAACCCGCGCAGCGCGGCGTTGACCGTCTCCGAGGAGGTGCAGTTGATGGCCGGGTAGGCGAATCCGCCCTCCTTCGCCCGGCTGATCATGTCGGCGTAGACCTCGGGGGTGGCGATGGGCACGGTGACGCTCCTGTCGATCGAGGACGAGCTGCTCGCCGGTCAGTATCCCGGTCACCGGGGTCGGGGAACACCCGCGTCCGGCGGGTCAGCCCCGCTCGGCCCGGCTGACCACCCGGGCGGCGACGGCGACGGCGTCGTAGGTCGGGGAGAACGGCGGGGCGTAGGAGAGGTCGGAGCCGGCCAGCTCCTCGGCGGTCATCCGGGCCCAGACGGCGGTCGCGATCACGTCGATCCGCTTGCCCGAACCGGGGCCACCCACCACCTGGCCGCCGAGCAGCCGCCCCGAATCGGCCTCGGTGATCAGCTTGACCGCGACCTGCTCCGCGCCGGGGTAGTACCCGGCCCGGGTGGTCGCCTCGATCACCTCGGTGCGGAAGTCGAAACCGGCCGCCTCGGCCTGCGTCGTGCACAGGCCGGTGCGGCCGATCTCCAGCTCACCGACCTTGGTCAACGCCGTGCCCAGCACCCCGGCGAAACGGGCGGGCCGCCCGGTGATCACCGACCCGGCCACCCGGCCCTGCTTGTTGGCGTGCGTCCCCAGGGCGACGTGCGCGGGTTCACCGGTGAGCTGGTGGTAGGTCTGCACGCAGTCCCCGGCGGCGAACACGTTCTCATGGGTGCGGCTGCGCATGGTGGCGTCGACGTCGATCCCGCCGGTCACCCCGATGCCCAGCCCGGCCGCCTGGGCCAGCCCGGCCTCGGGGCCCATGCCGAGTCCGAGCACGACGATGTCGGCGGGGTAGCTACCGGCGTCGGTGCGCACCCCGGTGGCGCGCCCGTCCGGGCCGGTCTGCACCTCCCGCACGGCCTGGTCGGTGTGCACGGTCATCCCCATGGCACGCATCCCGGCGCAGACCCGCTCGCCCATGTCGGCGTCCAGCAACCCCATCGGCAGCGGGTCGGACAGCACCACCGTGACCTGCAGACCGCGGGTCATGAGCACCTCGGCCATCTCCAGCCCGATGTATCCCCCGCCCAGCACCACGGCCCGGCCCGGCCGGCCGCTGGGCAACGCGTCGATCGCGGACCGGATGGCCGCTCCGTCGTCGAGCCGGTGCACGCCGTACACCCCCGGAGCGGTCAGGCCCGGGATCGGCGGCCGGGTGGGCCGCCCACCGGTGGCGACGAGCAGCGTGTCGTAACCGAAGGACCGGCCGTCGGCGGTGCCGACCGTCCCGGCGTCCAGGTCCACCGTCTCCGCCCGGGTCCCGGTGTGCACGGTGATCCCGCGCTCCTCGTGCTCGGCCGGGGTGCGCACCACCAGATCCGACCGGTCGGCCACCAGCCCGCCCACCCAGTACGGGATGCCGCACGCGGAGAAGGAGGTGTCCGGCCCCTGCTCGAGCACCACCACCTCGAGCTCGTCGCGGGCGGCCAGCCGGCGGGCCTGGGCCGCGGCCGACATCCCGGCGGCGTCCCCGCCGATGACCAGTAGTCGTGCGCGCCCCGTCATCGGGCCAGCGTCGCAGGAATCTCGCTGGTCAGCGCAGCGACGCCGCTCCCGCCAGGTCGCCCACCGAGGCCGGCCCACCGGCCGGGCGGAACAGCTTGCCCGGGTTCAGCAGCCCCTGCGGGTCCAGTGCGGCCTTGACCGCCTGGTGCACCGACAGCGAGACCGGCCCGATCTCCCGCTCCAGCCAGGCGGTCTTCAGGTTCCCGACCCCGTGCTCGCCGGTGATGGTGCCACCGAGGGACAACCCCAGTTCCAGCACGGCGTCGAAGGCGGCGAAGGCCCGGACCCGCTGGTCGGGGTCGGCGCCGTCGAACACGATCGTGGGGTGCATGTTGCCGTCCCCGGCATGCCCCACGACCCCGATCACCAGGTCGGCCCGGGTGGCGATCGCCTCGCAGCCGTCGATGAAGGTGGCCACCTGAGAGCGGGGCACCGCGACGTCGTCCAGCAGCAGGCTGGCACCCAGGCGCTCCAGCGCGGGCAGCGCCATCCGCCGGGCGGTCATCAGCAGGTCACCCTCGGCGGGGTCGTCGGTGGAGTGCACGAAGTCCGCCCCGGCCTGCTCGCACAGCCGGGTCAGCAGGGCGATCTCGGCGGCGGCGGCCTCGCCCCCGCTGTCGGACTGGGCCAGCAGCAGGGCCGCGGCGTCCCGGTCCAGGTCGGCCTTGAGCATATCGTCCACGGCGCGGATGCAGGTCCGGTCCATCACCTCCAGCATGCTCAGGGTCAGGCCGCTGGTGACGATGTCGGCCACCACCTGCCCGGTCTGCGCGCTGGTCGGGAAGCTGGCCACCAGGGTCACCGGCGGCCGGGGGGCCGGGCGCAGCGACAGGGTGGCCTCGGTGATCACCCCGAGGGTGCCCTCGGAACCGACGAACAGCCGGGCCAGGTCGTAGCCGGCCACGCCCTTGACGGTCCGGCGGCCGGTGCGCAGCACCCGGCCATCGGCCAGCACGACCTCCAGGCCCAGCACGTAGTCAGTGGTGACGCCGTACTTCACGCAGCACAGCCCGCCGGAGTTGACCGCCAGGTTGCCGCCGATCGTGCACCAGTCGTAGCTGGCCGGGTCGGGGGGATAGCTCAGCCCGTGCACCGCGACGGCGTCCCGCAGCGTCTTGTTGACCACGCCGGGCTGGACGACGGCGAGCCGGTCGGCCGGTGCCACCTCCAGCACCGCGTCCATCCGGGTGAGCACCAGGGTGATCCCGCCGTCGATGGCGTTCGCACCGCCGACCAGCCCGGACCCGGCACCCCGGGGCACCACCGGCACGCCGTGCACGGATGCGATCCGCAGCACCGCGGAGACCTCCTCGGTGCTGCGCGGCAGCACCACCGCGGCCGGCAGCCCGGCCTCGCAGAGCATGGCCTGGTCGCGGGCGTACCCCGCGGTCACGTCCGGATCGGTGAGCACGCTGCCGGCGCCCAGAGCCGCGACCAGCTCGTCGATCCAGGCCGGGGCGGTGTCGGGCGACGTCGTCGTCGTGGTGAGGGCTGTCACGCCGCCACGGTACGACGGCGGCCCACCGAGGGCCGCACGTCCAGCTGGTTCACAGCCGGCGCCCGTACCGTCCCGGCCGTGACCGGCTTCCTGGACCCGACCACCCTGATCAACACCTTCGGGCTGATCGGGATCCTGACGATCCTCTTCGCCGAGTGCGGCCTGCTGGTCGGCTTCTTCCTGCCGGGGGACTCGTTGCTGTTCACCGGCGGGCTGCTGGCCGCCGCCGGTCTCGTGGCGCCGCTGTGGGTCCTGCTGCTGGTGCTGCCGGTCGCCGCGATCGCCGGCAACCTGGTGGGCTACTGGATCGGCCGGAAAGCCGGTCCTGCCGTGTTCAACCGGCCCGACAGCCGGTTCTTCCGGGCCGAGTACGTGGACCGCTCGCAGGCCTTCTTCGACCGCAACGGCACCCGCACCATCGTGCTGGCCCGCTTCGTGCCCATCGTGCGCACCTTCGCCACGGTGATGGCCGGCGCCTCCCGGATGGACCTGCGCCGGTACGCACTGTGGTCGGTGGTCGGCGGCATCCTGTGGACCGGCGGGGTGACCCTGCTGGGTTACTGGCTGGGCCAGGTGGCCCTCGTCCGCGACCACGTCGAGCTGTTCATCCTGGGCATCGTGGCGATCTCGCTGGTTCCGGTCGCCCTCGAGGTGCTGCGCAGCCGGCGCCAGGCCGGCCGCGCGGCCTGACCGTCCGGGTCAGCCCAGTCCCAGGTCGGCCAGCTCGAAGGCGGCCAGGTAGCAGTACCCCGCCGCCTCCACCGCGGCCCGGGCGCCGCGGTCCACGATGACGGCGACCCCGACGACCTCCGCGCCGGCCTCGGTGAGGGCGTCGGCCGCGGTCAGCGGGCTGGTCCCGGTGGTCGAGACGTCCTCCACCACCAGCACGGTGCGGCCGGTCACGTCCGGACCCTCGATCCGGCGCTGCAGACCGTGCGCCTTGCCCTGCTTGCGGACCACGCAGGCATCCAGGAACCCCTGGCCGTCGCTGGCGGCGTGCAGCATCGCGGTGGCCACCGGGTCGGCCCCCAGGGTGAGGCCACCGACGACGTCGTAGGACAGCTCGGCGGTGAGCTGGCGCATCACCCGCCCGACCAGCGGCGCGCCCTCGTGGTGCAGGGTCAGCCGGCGCAGGTCGATGTACCAGTCGGCCTCCCGGCCGGAGGACAGCGTGACCTTCCCGTGGACCACGGCGAGGTCGGTGATGAGCTGGGCCAGCCGGTCCCGGTCGGGGTGGTGCGAGGACGCCGTCATGCATCCGACCCTACTGAGGACGACGATCGGGGCATGACGAGCCGACCTGCACCGGCCACCACCGACCGGATCGCCGCAGCCGCCCTGGCGGCGGGCTCGGCGGTCGTCGGCGGGCTGGCCACCGACCCGTCCAGCCGCTGGTTCACCCGGCTGCGCAAGCCGGCGTTCTACCCGCCGCCGCAGGCCTTCGGCATCGTCTGGAGCGCGCTGTACACCGGTATCGCCTGGGCCGGTGGCGAGGTGCTGGCCCGGGCCGACGGCCGGCAGCGGCACGACTTCGCCCGCGCCTACGCAGTGAACCTGGCGCTGAACACGGCCTGGACGCCGATCTTCTTCCGGGCGCACCGGCCGTGGCTGGCCACCCTGGAGTCCGCGGTGCTCACAGTCTCCGCCGCGGACCTGGTCCGCCGGGCCGCACCGGTCAGCCGGCCGGCGGCCGCAGCACTGGCGCCCTATGCGGCCTGGACGGCGTTCGCCACGGTCCTGTCGGGCACCATCGCCGCCCGGAACTGACCGCCCACAGACCCCCTTCCTCCATGCGGCAGGGCCGCCGCCCGACGGGTGTCGGACGGCGGCCCTGGCTGCTACGGGCGCGTGGTGCGGCGCAGCGGGGTGGTGCAGAGGTCGATCAGCCCGCGGCGGGCTTCAGGACCTGGTCGATGATGTAGACGGTGGCGTTGGCGGTCTGCACGTTGCCGCAGATCACGTTGGCGTCCGCGGTGCCCAGCAGGGTCTCGTCGGCGGGGATGGTGAAGTCCTCGCCCGAGCCCTCGATGGTCACGGTGTCACCCAGCAGGGTGGTCTGCGTGCCGGCCAGCGCGTCGGGGGCCAGGCGGCCGCCGATGACGTGGTGCTGCAGGACCGAGGTCAGCTGCGGGACGTCGGCCAGCAGGCCGTTCAGCGCGTCGGCCGGGACGGCCTCGAACGCCGGGTTGGCCGGGGCCAGCACGGTGATGTCCTGGGCCGAGTTGAGCGTGTCCACCAGGTTGGCGGCCGTGACCGCGGAGACCAGGGTGGACAGCACCGGGTTGCCCGACGCGGCGGTGGCGACCGGCTGGGCGCTCATCGTGTCGAAGGAACCGTCACCGGAGGTGGGCACCAGGCTGCAGGCAGCACCGAAGGGCTGGTCGGTGGCGGCCTCGGTGGTCGGGGCGGCCGAGGAGGACTCGGTGGTGGCCTCGGCCGACGAGCTGGAGGTGCCGGCAGCGTCGGTGCTGCTGGAGTCCGAACCGCAGGCGGTCATGGTCAGGGCCACGGCGGAGGTGGCGGCGATGAGGGCGCCGCGGGTGAGTCGGGTGCTCTTCATGGTGGTGCTCCTTCGATCTCTCTCGTGCGACGGCGTGTCGCTGTGTGGGGATGTCCCGGAAGTCCGGGGCGCCTCCGGCCTGCTGGCCGTCGACGAGCTCTGTTGTTGTGGCCAGCGGAAATAGCGCTGAAACCCGTGTGCGTTGGTCGTGATCAGGTTGTGACCACCCGGATCGAGTGCAATCCGGTGGCACCGTTGGGGAAGGGCGGGACCCGCTCCTCGGTCTGGGTGGTCCCGTCGGTGTCGGTCGCCCGCACGGTGAACTGGTGCTGGCCCGGCGCCAGGTCGACCGGGAGGACCCACTGCCGCCACAGGTCCGCGTTGACCTCCGGGGAGAGCTGGGCCTGCACGTAGTCCGCGTCGTCCACCTTCACCTCGACCTTCGCGATCCCGCGACCCTGCGCCCAGGCCACCCCGGCGACCGGTGTGCGGCCGGCCGGGATGTTCCGCAGCGCGGCAGGGGTGTCGATCCG
The DNA here is from genome assembly GCA_963759905.1 of uncultured Actinomycetota bacterium. Lineage (GTDB taxonomy): Bacteria > Actinomycetota > Actinomycetes > Mycobacteriales > Geodermatophilaceae > Klenkia. Next base: position 7,230 of record CAVXBD010000003.1, on the reverse strand, counting down.
GGAGAAGACCTTGATCGGGGCGTCGGTGGCCCACTTGCGCTCGGTCCAGTAGGCGTCGACCGCGTCGTAGGTGGTGGCCTGGATCTCGGTCATCCACTTGCACGCCGAGACGTAGCCGTACAGGCCCGGGATGATCATGCGGACCGGGAAGCCGTGCTCCACCAGCAGGGGTTCACCGTTCATCCCGATCGCGATGAGCGCGTCCTCGATGCTCGAGCGCGCTCTCGGTGGGCGTGCCGATCGTCATGCCGTCGCTGGACCGGCAGATCAGCTGGTTCGAGGTGGACTGGATCCCGTTCTCGCGCAGGAAGTCCCCCAGCGGGATGCCGATCCACCGGGCGGTGCTGGCCAGCTTGCCGCCGACCTCGTTGGACACGCAGGTCAACGTGATGTCCCGCTCCACCAGGTCCTTGCGCCCGAACAGGTCCGGCAGGCTGAAGCTGCGCGGGCTGTCGAACATGCCGGTGAGGCTCAGCGCGTACTCCGACGGGCTGATCTGCGGCACGGTGATCGCGGTGTCCACCCGGTAGAAGTCGCTGTTGGCGGTGAACAGCGGGGTCAGGTCCGGGATCCCGGTGGCCAGGTCGGCGCCGGCGGGCAGCGCCGGGGCCGCGGTGGCCGGGCTCGGCAGGGTCAGCTCGGCCCGGGCCCCGGCGACCGCGAACCGGCGCTGCAGCAACCGCCCACCGCCACCGGCCACCACGGCGGCCCCGACCGCGATCCCGCTGGTCAGGAAGAACCGGCGGCGGTCCAACGCGAAGCCCTTGCGGTCGGTGGACCCGAGCGCCTCGCGAAGCCGGGCCACGACCGCCTCGTCGGCGTGACCGGTCACGGCCGCCCCGTTCCCGGGGGCCGGAGCCCCCCGGTTCGGACCGGCGAGAACCAGAGGGGCGATCAGGAAGCCCAGCGCGAGGACACCGACCACGGCGCCCACCAGCGAGGGGAGCCCGTCGAGCACCGACCCGGCGGGCCGGGTCACCGCCGCCAGCACGCCGATCACCCCGAACAGCGCGATGCCGAGCAGGCCCAGCAGTCGGCTGCGCAGCGAGACCAGCCCGACGAGCACGGCGTAGACCGCGATGACGACCAGCACCCCACCGACCAGGACGAGCTTGTCGTTCTGGCCGAACTGCCGGATCGCGAACTCCTTGAGCGACTCCGGGGTGAGCGTGATGGCGGCGTTCCCGACGGCGACCACCGGGCTGGAGGCCGGGCCGATCAGGCCGGCCACCAGTTCGGCCACGCCCAGCGCCACGGCTGCGGCGAGGAGGCCCGCGAGGGCAGCCAGGGCACGGCGCAAGCGGCGGGCGCCACGGGTGGGCTGCTCGTCGCCACCGGCGGCCGGGGCCGGGGACTGCTCGGTCAAGGTCACGTGGAGCCTTCGCCCCCACCGCGGCTACCGGTTCATCACGAACCGGTCACGACTGTGCGGGGCCTCCCGCGGTGCCACCGCCCGGGGCCCGCCGCGCCCGGGGCTCGCCGGCCGGCATGCCAGGGTGGTCCGGTGAGCTCGCCGACCGGATCGTCCCCGCGATCGTCCGCGCCCCGGCCGGGGGGCGGGGCACCCACCTCGGTCCGCATCGCGGCCGGCCTGCTGGCGCTGCTGGCGGTGCTGCTGCTCCTGAGCGCGGGGCTGACCCTGGCCGGCCGGGACATCGTGGTGGACCGGTTCCTCGCCGCGCAGCCGGACCTGGACCGGGGCGAGGTGGAGCGGGCGGTCGTGGTGGGTCAGGTTCGGTACCTGCTGGTCGCCGCGGCGTCGGTCGTGGCGATCGCCTTCCTGCTGCGTCGCCGCTCCTGGGCCCGCTGGCTGGGCGTGCTGGCAGCCCTGTCCCTGGGGTTGCTCACCGTGCTGTCGGTGCTGTCGGCCGGCGGGACGACGGTCTTCTCGCTGCTGGTGGTGGTGCTCTGCGCGGGCGCGGTCAGCAGTCTGCTGGCCCGCAGCACGGCCGACTGGGCCCCGTCGCGCTCGCGCGGCGGGGCCCGTCCCTGACCCGGCCGGCCGGTCCCGGGCGAGTCAGCCGGTACTGCGCTCGGCCCGCCGGACCAGCAGCCCCACGTCCCCGACCTGCTCGGTCAGCGATGCAGCATCGGGCTCCGGCACGTCCACCAGCACCTCGTCTCCGTCCCGGATCTCCCCGGACAGCAGCGCTCGGGCCAGCTGGTCCCCGATCGCGGTCTGCACCAGCCGGCGCAGCGGCCGGGCCCCGTAGACCGGGTCGAACCCGTTCAACGCCAACCACTCCCGCGCAGCGTCGGAGACCTGCAGGCGTCAGCCGGCGCCCGGCCAGTCGCCGGGCCAGCACACCCACCTGGATGTCCACGATGCCGGCGAGCTCCTCGGTGCCCAGCGGCGCGAAGACCACCACGTCGTCGAGCCGGTTGAGGAACTCGGGCTTGAAGTGCGACCGGACCACCTCGTCCACGGCCCGCCGCTTGGCGTCCGGGGCGATGGACTGGTCGGCGATCAGCTGAGAGCCCAGGTTGGAGGTGAGCACCAGGATCGTGTTCCGGAAGTCCACCGTCCGGCCCTGGCCATCGGTCAGCCGGCCGTCGTCGAGCACCTGGAGCAGCACGTCGAACACGTCGGGGTGCGCCTTCTCCACCTCGTCCAGCAGCACGATCGTGTACGGGCGACGCCGCACGGCCTCGGTCAGCTGTCCGCCGGCCTCGTAGCCGACGTACCCGGGGGGCGCCCCGACCAGCCGGGCCACCGAGTGCTTCTCGCTGTACTCGCTCATGTCGATGCGGACCATGGCGCGCTCGTCGTCGAACAGGAAGTCCGCCAGCGCCTTCGCCAACTCGGTCTTGCCGACCCCGGTGGGCCCCAGGAACAGGAAGGACCCGGTGGGCCGGTCGGGATCGGCCACCCCGGCCCGGGCCCGGCGGACCGCGTCGGACACCGCCCGCACCGCCTCGGCCTGACCGACCACCCGGCCGGACAGCATCTCCTCCATCCGCAGCAGCTTGGCGGTCTCGCCCTCCAGCAACCGCCCCGCCGGGATGCCGGTCCAGGCCTGCACGACCTCGGCGATGTCGTCGGGCCCGACCTCCTCCTTCAGCATCGACTCCCCGGCCGCCGCCGTCGCACTGGCTTCTGCGAGCGCCTTCTCCAGACCCGGCAGCTGGCCGTACCGCAGCTCGGCCACCCGGGCCAGGTCGCCGTCCCGCTCGGCGCGCTCGGCGTCCAGCCGGACGGTCTCCAACCGCTCCTTGGTCTCCCGGATCCGGTCGATGGCCGTCTTGTCCTGCTGCCACCGGGCGGTGAGCTCGTCCAGCAGCTGCGCGGCGGTCGGCCAGGTCCTCGCGCAGCGCGGCCAGCCGGGCCTGGGAGGACTCGTCGTCCTCCTTCGCCAGCGCCATCTCCTCGATCTCCAGCCGGCGGACCACGCGTTCCACCTCGTCGACCTCGACCGGGCGGCTGTCGATCTCCATCCGCAACCGGCTGGCCGCCTCGTCGACCAGGTCGATCGCCTTGTCCGGCAGGAAGCGGGCGGTGACGTAGCGGTCGGACAGCGTCGCGGCCGCCACGATCGCGGCGTCGGTGATCCGCACCCCGTGGTGCACCTCGTAGCGCTCCTTGAGCCCGCGCAGGATTCCGATGGTGTCCTCCACGCTGGGCTCGCCGACCAGCACCTGCTGGAAGCGCCGCTCCAGCGCGGGGTCCTTCTCGATGTGCTCGCGGTACTCGTCCAGCGTGGTGGCCCCGACCATCCGCAGCTCGCCGCGGGCCAGCATGGGCTTGATCATGTTCCCGGCGTCCATCGCGGACTCCCCGGTGGCCCCCGCCCCCACGATGGTGTGCAGCTCGTCGATGAAGGTGATCACCTGGCCCTCGGCCTCGGTGATCTCTGCCAGCACGGCCTTGAGCCGCTCCTCGAACTCCCCGCGGAACTTGGCCCCGGCCACCATGGACGAGAGGTCCAGCGACATCAGCCGCTTGCCCTTCAGGCTCTCCGGCACGTCCCCGGCGACGATCCGCTGAGCCAGGCCCTCGACGATGGCCGTCTTTCCCACGCCCGGCTCACCGATCAGCACCGGGTTGTTCTTGGTCCGCCGGGACAGCACCTGCACGACCCGGCGGATCTCGGCGTCCCGGCCGATGACCGGGTCGACCTTCCCGTCCCGGGCCCGCTCGGTGAGGTCGACGGCGTACTTCGCCAGCGCCTGGTAGGTGCCCTCCGGGTCGGCCGTGGTGACCTTCCGGGTGCCGCGCACCGTGCGGAAGGCGGCCAGCAGGGCGTCGTCGCGGGCACCGGAACCGGTGAGCACAGCCCCGGCCTCACCGCCGACGGCCGCCAGCCCGACCAGCAGGTGCTCGGTGGAGACGAACTCGTCCCCCAGCGCGGTGGCCTGCTCGCCGGCGGCGTTGACCACCCGCAGGAAGTCCCGGGACGGCGACGGCGCGGCCACGGTGGAGCCGGAGACGCTGGGCATCCTGCGCAGCGCCGCCTCGGTCTTGGCCCGGACCTCACCGGGGATCGGCCCCGGTGGCCTGGAGCAGCGGGCCGGTGATGCCCTCGGGCTGGTCCAGCAGGGCGACGCAGCAGGTGCAGCGGCTCCAGTGCCGCCTGGCCCCGGTCGACCGCCAGCCGCTGGGCGGCGGCGAAGGCCTCCTGCGAACGGGTGGTGAGCTTGCTCCATGATCGGGCGGCGTCCCTCTCCTCTCGTGCGGTGCGGCGTCGGTGCCGGTCGGTCGTCGTGTCGGTCGGGTCGAGTCTGTCGGGCGCTCGACCACTCGCAGGGCACAACGACCCAGAGGTTGAGTCTGTTCCGCTCAACTCTGCATGTTCTGTCGATCACCGGGACGACGCCGGACGCACTACGGTGGCGCACCACCTACGCTGCGCAGATGACCGCACCTCCGTCGCCGAGCGTGGCTCTCGACGACCAGCTCTGCTTCGCGCTGTACGCCGCCTCCCGCGCCGTGACCGCGCGCTACCGGCCGATGCTGGATGAGCTCGGGCTGACCTATCCGCAGTACCTGGTCTGATGCTGCTCTGGGAGTCCGACGACCAGACCGTGGGGCAGCTGGGCAACCGGCTGGCCCTGGACTGCGGGCACGCTGTCCCCGCTGCTCAAGCGGCTCACCGCCGCGGGCCTGGTCACCCGGCACCGCCGGGTCGACGACGAGCGGTCGGTCTCGCATCGCAGCTCACCGACGACCGGCCGCGCCCTGCAGTCCCGGGCCCTGCGGGTCTCGGAGTCGATGATCGGCGCACTGGGCTTGACCATCACCGAGTTCGACCACCTGAAGACCGAGCTGCGCACCCTCACCGAACGCGTCAGCGAGAGCGGGAACATCCGGACCCACTGATCGGTTGTGCCCAACCGAAGGGTCCGCCGAGCCTCGGCGCCCGCACCACGACAGAGGAGCATCGATGCCCACTCGTACCGCACGCACCGCCTGGAACGGCACCTTGAACGAGGGCTCCGGCCAGGTGGAGCTGAGCAGCTCGAAGGTCGGCACCTTCGAGGTGTCCTTCCCCAAGCGCGCGGCTGACGAGGCCGGTGGCACCACCTCCCCCGAGGAGCTCATCGCGGCGGCACACACCTCGTGCTTCGCGATGCAGTTGTCCGCGCTGATCGCCGAGGCCGGTGGCACCCCCGAGAGCCTCGAGGTGTCCGCCGACGTCTCGCTCGGCCAGGACAAGGCCAACGGTGGCTTCATGCTCACCGGCATCGCACTGACCGTGCGCGGCGAGGTCGTCCGGCCTGGACGCCGCCGGGTTCGAGCAGGCCGCTCAGGGCGCCAAGGCCACCTGCCCGGTCAGCAAGGCCCTCACCGGCGTCGAGATCACCCTGGACGCCGAGCTGGTCTGATCCAGAGCTGGTCCGGTCCGGAGCTGGTCCGGTCCACCGCACGGCCCGTCCTCGCACCGGGGACGGGCCGTCGCGCTGTCCGGGCCCTGGGCCGGCGCACCGCCGGCACCCGCGCACGCTCGGGCACGAGCGCACGGGTCAGCGGCTCGAGGTCCAGGCCGGCCCGCCGTCCTGCAGATCGGCCGCGAGGTCGGTGGCGACCTGCAGGAGCAGTTCGGCCACCCCCGGGACGCTGTCCATCGTCACCCGGGCCGCGGGACCGGAGACCGAGACGGCCGCCATGAGCGGTCCGGCGAGGACCGGGGCGGCGACGCAGCGGACCCCGGTCTCCTGCTCGCCGTCGTCCAGCGCGTAACCCCGCACCGCGATCACGGCCAGCTGCGCGGCCAGCTCCTCGGGGTCGGTGACGGTCAGCGGGGTCAGCGCCGGCATGCCGCTGCGGGCCATCAGCTCGCGCACCGCCCCGGCCGGCAGCTGCGCCAGCAGCACCTTCCCCACCCCGGTGCAGTGCAGGTGCACCCGTCGGCCCACCTCGGTGAACATCCGCATCGAGTGCCGCGAGGGCACCTGGGCGGCGTAGACCACCCGATCGCCGTCCAGCATGGCCAGGTTCGCGGTCTCCCCGGTCGCCTCCACCAGCCGGGTCAGGTGCGGGCGCGCCCAGCTGACCACCGTCGCGCTGGAGCTCTCCCCCAGGTGGATCAGCCGCGGACCCAGCACGTACCGCCGGGACGGCTGCTGACGGACGTACCCGCGGGCCACCAGCGTGCGCATCAGCCGGTGGATGGTCGAGACCGGGAGCCCGCTGCGGGTCGCCAGGTGCGACAGCGCGACCTCCCCGCCGTCCTCGGCCATCAGCTCCAACAGCTGGAAGGCCCGCTCCACCGACTGCACCCCGCCTTCGGGCGCACGGTCCTCTCGGGGACCCGCCATGACCCATTCCTCGTTCCCGGTCGCCGTTCCAGCCGCATCCGCCGACACTCCGGTCTGGAGTTGACCAGACGGTGGGCTCTCTCCTACTTTTTCAGAAGACAGGATGGCCTTTCCGCATCGCGGAAAGCAAGGGGCTGGCTCGATCGCCCCGTCCAGCATCACCGACGAGCAGGGAGTGACATGAGCACGGTCGACGGCGTGGAGATCACCGGCCCGATGGGCGAACGATTCGAGGAGGTCCTCACCCCGGGCGCACTGGAGCTGATCGCGCAGCTCCACCGCGAGTTCGAGGGGCGCCGGCAGGAGCTGCTGGCCGCACGGCAGGAGCGGGTGGCCATGCTGGCCGCCGGCGGGACCCTGGACTTCCTGCCCGAGACCGCAGACATCCGCAACGACGACTCGTGGCGGGTGGCCGACCCTGCCCCTGGCCTGGTCGACCGGCGGGTGGAGATCACCGGGCCCACCGACCGCAAG
>CAVXBD010000002.1:0-81320 GCA_963759905.1 uncultured Actinomycetota bacterium | reverse complement strand
AAGACGAAGAGCGAGACCACGATCCCGTAGACGAACCCGGGCACCTGGTCGGCGCCCACCGTGTTCACCAGGATCGCCACCCAGGGGGCGGCCCCCGCCACGCACCCGAACCAGAACGGCAGCATGGTGGTGTGGGTACGGCCGGGTGGGTTCATCCGCTCCTGCAGCCAGCCGAAGAGGATCATCGCCACGTTGGCGCCGATGATGCCGATCACCGCGTCGATCCCGGTGATCCCGTTGTAGGAGGCGATGAGCAGCACCATGATCGTGGCGCTCACCGAGTACTCGGCCCACCGGAACCGGTTGATCCCGCTCCGCAGGTCCTGCTCGTAGGTGCTCCGGGCCACCGTCGCGGTGAGCAGGTGGTCCAGCGCGGCCAGGCCGAGGAACACCGCGATGGCGATGCTGACCCGGATGTCGAGGAGGGCCTCGGGCGCCGGTGGCGGGGTCCCGGGTGGTCCGGTCGGGAACGACGACGTCACGGTGACGGCGAAGTCTCCGGCCAGCACCAGCACGGCGGCCGCCTGGGCGGCGTGCAGCACGGTCAGGCCGATGTTCCAGCGACGCAGCCCGCGCAGCCTCTCGTCGTCGACCCCCGTGGCCGTGACGGAGGGCCGGGTCGCCGGTGCGGGTCTGCTCATCGTGGCTCCTCGGACGGGAACGGGGGGCTGGGCAGCAGTCTGCCCTCCGGGCACAGCTGGGCCCCTCCCCGTCGCTCCCCGCCCCGCCAGTGATCAGGTGACCTGGTCACCGTCCCGCCGTCCTCACCAACGTTGCCGAGGGTGGCGGGACGGTGATCAGGGCCCCTGATCACCGGTGGGCGGGGTAGGGCGGGGCGGGGCGGGGTGGGATGGGGTTCGCCCGACGGGGGCTCCCGGGGAAGGCACCCCCCGGTCGCCGGCGTTGCACCTGTCGATGACCGCCGCTGCAGCACCCCCGTCCAGTGCACGTCCCGCCGAGGTGGCCCCTCCTCGCCGGTGGCTCCCGACACGGGTCCTGGCGACCCGCACCGCGGCCTCGATGCCCTTCGGGCAGCAGGTGCTCGACCGGGTCCGCGCGGCCGGCGTCAGCGAGGTCGAGGTCCTGGCCGGGGACAGGCTGCCCAACTTGAGGGGCGACGGCGACCGGGCGGCGTTCATGGCTGCCAAGGACACCCTGGCCCTGGTGGTCGGGGCACCCTCGCGCCGACGGCTGCACCCCAACCCGCCCTCGGCGGACTGGCGCTTCGACCTGGCCGAGGGTTGCCCGGCGCACTGCCAGTACTGCTACCTGGCCGGCTCCCTGACCGGGCCACCGATCACCCGGGTGTTCGCCGACCTGCCCGACGTGCTGACCTCGCTGGAGGGTTACGTGGGCCGCGGCGGGGTCACCTCGGGCACGGCCGAGCGCGGCCGGGAGGGGACGACGTTCGAGGCCTCCTGCTACACCGACCCGCTGGCCATCGAGCACCTGACCGGGGGGCTCTCGACCGCTATCGAGTTCTTCGGTACCCACCACTGGCCCGGACCCGTGCAGCTGCGCGCCACGACGAAGTTCGACGACGTGGAAGGCCTGCTGGACCTGCCGCACCGCGGCCGCACCCGGCTGCGGTTCTCGGTGAACGCCGCCTCGGTGGCCCGCCGCTTCGAGGGCGCCACCTCGCCGGTGCCGGCCCGGGTCGGGGCCCTGGGCCGGGTGGCCGAGGCCGGTTACCCGGTCGGGCTGACCATCGCCCCGATCATGCCGAGCGAGGACTGGCGCACCGAGTACGGGGACCTGCTCGACGGTGTGGCCGCCGTCCTGCCGCGCGGGGCCGACCTGACCGTGGAGTGCATCACCCACCGGTTCACCCCGAACAGCAAGGCGAGGCTGACCACCTGGTACCCGCGCACCAAGCTGGAGATGGACGAGGATCTGCGCGCCACCAAGCGCGGCACGTTCGGCGCGGTCAAGCACGTCTACCCCGCGGACGTCATGGCCGAGCTGCGCGGCTGGTTCACCGACGCCGTCGACCGGCGGCTGCCCGGCGCACGCCTGCTCTACTGGACCTGACCCGTCCCGGACCCGCGCACCCCGGCCCCGGCCAGCCGGGCTCGTAGGGTGGTCCCCCGTGCTCGTGCTGCTGCCCCCGTCGGAAACCAAGCACCCCGGTGGGGAGGGCGGCCCGCTGGACCTGGGTGCGCTGAGCCACCCCGAGCTGGACCCGGTGCGCGAGCAGCTGCTGACCCGGATCGAGACCCTGGCCGCCGACCTGCCCGCCGCGCGGGCGGCGCTGGGGGTCAGCAGCCGCCAGGACGGGGAGATCGCGCGCAACGCCGTCGTCCGCACCGCACCCACGATGCCGGCACTGGATCGCTACACCGGGGTGCTCTACGACGCGCTGGACGTGGCGTCGATGACCCGCGGCCAGCGGGCCAGGGCCGATCGCCGGCTGGCGGTCGGGTCTGCGCTGTTCGGCCTGGTGCACGGCGGCGAGCCGATCCCGGCCTACCGGTTGTCGGCCGGGTCGCAGCTACCGGGCGCTCCGACGCTGCGGGCGTTGTGGAAGCCGGCGCTGGGCCCGGTGCTGGCGGCGGCGAGCGGCCTGGTCGTGGACCTGCGGTCCGGGGGGTACGCCGATCTGGCCCCGGTGCCCGGGGCGGTGACGGTCAGCGTGCTCAGCGAGCGAGCCGACGGTTCCCGGGCAGTGGTGAGCCACTTCAACAAGGCGCACAAGGGGCGGGTCGCCCGGTTGCTGGCGCTGACCGGCGCCGAACCCGACTCGGTCGTCCGGCTGCGGGCGCTGCTGCGCCGGGCGGGGTTGCACGTGGAACACGACGGCGGCACGCAGCTCACCCTCGTCGTCCCCGGGTGAGCGGAGGTGGGGGGTCGATAACGAAGCGGTACCGCACGTCACAGGCGATGATCGGCCCGTAGGCCTCGTCGATCTGGTCCCCGCCGATGACCTCGACCTCGGCGCCCGAGCCGTGCTGGGCGCAGAAGTCCAGCATCTCCCGGGTCTCCCGGATGCCGTCGATCGTGGAGCCGGCCAGGCTGCCCCGGTTGTGGATCAGCGAGGACGCCGCCTCGGTCACCAGCTGCTCCGCTGCGCCCACCTCGACCAGGGTGCCGTCGACCCGGAGCAGGCCCAGGTAGGCGTCCAGGTCCAGGGTGGCCCCCCGGTCCGGCCGAGCCCCCGGGCTTTAGCCCGAAAAAGCCCGGGGCTTGAGCCCGAAAAAGTCCCGTCGGGGAGGTCTCTCACCGCTGAGGGACTTTGGCGGCTACGGTCGACGGGTGACCGACGAGCTGTGCACCCGCCCCGCCACCGAGCTGGCCGCCCTCGTCCGCGACCGGGAGGTCAGCGCCCGGGAGCTGCTGGAGGCCCACCTCGCCCGGATCGACCGCCTCGACGGCCCCGCCGGGGTCAACGCCCTCGTCACCCGGGACGACGAGGCCGCCCGGGCCGCCGCCGACGACGCCGACGACCGGCTCGCCCGTGGCGAGGTCGTGGGGCCGCTGCACGGGCTCCCCGTGGCACACAAGGACACCCACGCCACCGGCGGGATGCGCACCACCTGGGGCTCCCCGCTGCACCGGGACACCGTGCCGGCCCGGGACGAGCTGGTGGTGGCGCGGCTGAAGGCGGCCGGGGCCATCCGGATCGGCAAGACCAACGTGCCGGAGTTCGCGGCCGGCTCGCACACCTTCAACACGCTGTTCGGCGCGACCCACAACCCCTACCGCCGGGGTCTGTCGGCCGGTGGGTCCTCCGGCGGCGCGGCCGCGGCACTGGCGGCCGGGTTCGTGCCGGTCGCCGAGGGCAGCGACATGGGCGGCTCGCTCCGCAACCCGGCCGCGTTCTGCAACGTCGTCGGCCTGCGGCCCACCCCGGGCCGGGTACCCAGCCACCCCACGGCCATCGGCTGGTCGCAGCTGTCCGTGCAGGGGCCGATGGGCCGCACCGTCGCCGACGTGGCCCTCGGCCTGTCGGTGCTGGCCGGGCCGGACCCTCGGGTGCCCATCTCGCTCACCGACCCGGCCGCGGCGTTCGCCGCCCCGCTGCCCACCGAGCTGACCGGGCTGCGGATTGCCTGGACCCCCGACCTGGGCGGCCGGGTGCCGGTGGACCCGGCGATCACCGAGGTGCTCATGGCCCAGCTGTCGGTGTTCCGGGACCTGGGCGCCACGGTGGAGGAGGACTGCCCCGACCTCACCGGTGCCGACGAGGCCTTCGAGGTGCTCCGGGCCTGGCTGTTCGAGGCCAGCTTCGGCGACGCCGTCCGGCGGGCACCGGACCTGGTCAAGGAGACCATCAAGTGGAACGCCGCCCGCGGGGCCGAGCTGACCGGAGCCGACGTCGGGCGGGCGGAGAAGGCGCACACCGCGCTGTACGAGCGGGTGGTGGAGTTCTTCACCCGCTACGACGTGCTGCTGGCGCCCACCACCCAGGTGCTGCCCTTCCCGGTGGAGCAGGAGTACCCCACCGAGGTGGCCGGGGTGCCGATGCCGGACTACCTGGGCTGGATGCGCTCCTGCACGCTGATCAGCGCCACCGGCTGCCCGGCGCTCAGCGTGCCCGGCGGGTTCACCCCCGACGGGTTGCCGGTCGGGCTGCAGGTGATCGCCGCACCGCGGGCCGACCGCCGGGTGCTGGAGGTCGGGCACGCCTTCGAGCAGGCCACCGGGTACGGGTTGCGCCGTCCCGAGCTCACCCCGGTCGGCGGCTGACCGCCGGGCCCGGCACGATGGGCCCGGTGATCCCGACGAACCCGCCCTGGTGGACCTCGGCCGTCGTGTACCAGATCTATCCCCGGTCCTTCGCCGATTCCGACGCCGACGGGGTGGGCGACCTGGTCGGCATCACCCAGCGGTTGGACCACCTGGTGGACCTCGGTGCCGACGTGGTCTGGCTGTCCCCGGTCTACCGCTCCCCGCACGACGACAACGGTTACGACATCAGCGACTACCAGGACATCGACCCCGCCTTCGGCACCCTGGCCGACTTCGACGCCCTGCTGGCCGCCGCCCATGACCGCGGCATCAAGATCGTGATGGATCTGGTGGTCAACCACACCAGCGACGAGCACCCGTGGTTCGTCGAGAGCCGGTCCAGCACCACCAACCCCAAGCGGGACTGGTACTGGTGGCGGCCCGCCCGCGAGGGCGTGACCGCCGGTGACCCCGGGGCCGAGCCCACCAACTGGCACTCGTTCTTCTCCGGGCCGACCTGGGAGCTCGACCCGGCCACCGGGGAGTACTACCTGCACCTGTTCAGCCGCAAGCAGCCCGATCTCAACTGGGAGAACCCGCAGGTCAGGCAGGCGGTGTACGAGATGATGCGGTGGTGGCTGGACCGGGGGGTGGACGGCTTCCGGATGGATGTCATCAACATGATCAGCAAGGACGTCGCGCCGGACGGCACCCTCCCGGACGGTCCGCCGCTGGCCGGCGCCCCGTTCGGTGACGGGTCCGCGGCGTACCTGTTCGGACCCCGGCTGCACGAGTTCCTGGCCGAGATGCACCGCGAGGTGTTCGCCGGCCGGGACACCGAGCTGCTCACCGTCGGCGAGATGCCCGGGGTCACCGTGCAGCAGGCCCGGCAGGTCACCGACCCGGCCCGCGCCGAGCTGGACATGGTCTTCCAGTTCGAGCACGTCGGGCTGGACCAGGACGGGGACAAGTGGTCCCCCCGGCCGCTGCGGCTGACCGACCTCAAGGCATCGCTGGGACGCTGGCAGGCCGGCCTCGCCGACGTCGGCTGGAACTCCCTCTACTGGAACAACCACGACCAGCCCCGCGCGGTCTCCCGGTTCGGCGACGACTCACCCGCCCACCGACGGGACTCCGCGACCTGCCTGGCCACCCTGCTGCACGGCCACCGCGGGACGCCCTACGTCTACCAGGGCGAGGAGATCGGGATGGCCAACTCGGTGTGGGCCGGCATCCGGGACTTCCGGGACATCGAGTCGCTCAACCACCACGCGCAGGCAACCGCGCTGGGCCAGGAGCCCGAGGTGGTGCTGGACGTGCTCCGCGCGCGCAGCCGGGACAACGCACGAACCCCGGTGCAGTGGGACGCCGGTGAGCACGCCGGGTTCACCACCGGCACGCCGTGGATCGCGGTCAACCCCGACCACCGGGAGTGGAACGTCGCCGCCCAGCGCGCCGACCCGCACTCGGTGCTGGCCCACCACCGGGCCCTGATCGCGCTGCGGCACGACTCCCGCACGGTGCAGCTGGGCAGGTTCGAGATGCTGCTGCCCGACCACGAGCAGGTGTACGCCTACACCCGCAGCCTGGACGAGGAGACGCTGCTGGTGGTCTGCAACGTGGGCGCGACGCCGTACCGGCTCACCGAGCTGCTGCCCCAGGCCGCCGGGGCGCAGCTGGTGCTGGGCAACCGCGGGCACTCACCGGACCACGACGACGCCGTGCTGGGGCCGTGGGACGCCCGGGTGCTGCGGCTGCGGTGACCCGGGAGGCCCCGTGCGGGTGTGCCGGGCCGCCGCCCGGGTAGCCGGGTTCGATGGACCACGACGAGCTGACCCGGGCCACCCGCGACGAGCTGCGTGCGCTGGCCCGCACCCGCGGGGTCGCCGTGCGCACCCGCGCGACCAAGGACGAGCTGGTCGGGGCGCTCTCCCGGACCGGGGACGGGCGGCGGACCATCGCCTCCCGGGTGGCACCCTTCGCGCTGCTGGCGCAGCAGCGGGCCCGGGGGGAGATGGTGCTGATCCCCCGGATGTTGACCGGCAACGACCGCCGCAGGCACGTCCGGGAGACCATCCGGGAGGACCACGCCACCCGGATCCAGCAGGGTTCCGAAGGCGCCCAGGCGAAGTTCGACAAACTCTCCGGCTCGCTGTTCTCCTTCTTCCGCGGGACCTGCCTGCTCTTCTACCGGGACATGCCGGGGGAGGACGCGGCGATGCCCACCGTGCTGGCGGCCGGGGACGTGCACCCGGAGAACTTCGGCGTCATGCCCAGCGCGGACGACGTGCCGATCTTCGGCATCAACGACGTCGACGAGGCCTACTACGCGCCGTTCACCTGGGACCTCAAGCGCGGTGCCGTCGGGTTCATGATCGCCGCGGGGGAGAAGGGGGGCCACGGCCGGAAGAAGCAGCGGGCGATCGCGGCCTGCTTCGTCCGGGGTTACGTGGCCGGCATGCGCCGGTTCGCCGAGCAGGGCAGCGAGGACAGCGAGCAGCTGCGGCTGGACAGCGCCCCGCCGCTGATCGCCGGGCTGATCTCCGACGCGCTGTCCGAGGGCCGGGCGGGTTACCTGCAGCGCAAGTACCTGGACGAGGCCGGACGCGGGTTCCGGGCCACCCACGAGCTGGTGCCGCTGACCAGCCGCCGGGCGGACTTCCAGGCGGTGATCGACCGGTTCGCGCGGGAGAACGAGCTGGATGTGCCGGACCGCACCCCCGGCCTGCAGGTCAAGGACGTCGCCCGGCGCACCGGGCAGGGCACCGCGTCGCTGGGCCTGGACCGGTACTACCTGCTGCTGGCCGGGCCGGCCGCGGACGGCACCGCCGACGTGCTGGTCGAGCTCAAGCAGGCCCGGCGGTCCGCGCTGGCCGGGCTGGTGCCGCCCTCGGACTTCCAGGTCACCGGCACCGGCGCCCGGATCAGCCATGCCCAGCACGTGCAGGTGGTCGGCGGTGACGTCTTCTTCGGCAGTGTGGACTTCGACGGCATGAGCTTCCTGGCCCGGGAACGCTCGCCCTACCGGGACGACGTGTCCCTGGGCAAGCTCTCCACGGGTGAGTGGAAGGACTACGCGGAGATCTGCGGCGGGGTGCTGGCGCACGCGCACGCCCTGTCCGACGAGGCCGGGGAGGTCGACCACGACGTGGAGCCCGCCGTGCTGGACGCCATCGGCGTGGAGGAGCTGTTCGTGGACGACGTGCTGCGCTTCGCCGAGGAGTCCGCCGAGCGGGTCCGCGCCGACCACGAGCACTTCCGGGCCGACCACGCGCTGGACGCGTTCACCATGGTGGACGCCACCTACCGCTGACCGCCCCCGCCGCCGGTGGTCAGCTGCGGCGCAGGCCGCGCAGCGTGCGCACCGCCACCACCAGTTCGGCCAGTTCGTGCGCCTCCCCGCCGGCCAGCTCGGCCAGCTGGGCGGCTGCGCGCCGCTGGGCGGTGTCCCAGCGCTGCGCCCACCGGGCCACCAGTTCCTCGGCCGCGGCGGTGTCCGCATCCCGGGTGCGGAGCACCTCGGCGGCCAGCTCGGCCTGCCCGGCGGCCAGGTCGTCGCGCAGCGAGGCCCTGGCCATCGCCGGCCACCGCCGGTCGCGCGGCAAGGCGGTGATCAGTTCGAGCAGCGGGACCAGGCCCAGCCGATCGGCCAGGCACTGCCAGACCCGCCCCACCAGCCCGATCGGGGCACCGGTGTCCTCGGCCACCACCGCCAGGTCCAGCGCCGCGGGCAGCAGCGGGGCCAGCGCCGCGTCGGCGGCCAGCTCCGGTGGCACTCCCGCGGAGCGCAGCGCGGCGGCCCGATCGGCATAGGCCCCGGCGTCGGCACCCAGCAGCCACTCCGGCAGCTCGCGGGCCACCGCGGCCACCGGTCCGGCGAACCGGGCGGTCACCCCGGCCACCGACCCCGCCGGTTCGGCGGCCAGTTCCGGTACCCGCAGCAGCCAGCGGGCCGCCCGCTCGGCCAGCCGGGTGACCTCCACCCGCAGCTGCACCTGGGTGCCGGCCGGCACCCGGTTGTCCAGCGGCCGGGCGGCGTCCCACATCCGGTCGACGTCGAAGACCGCGCGGGCCACCGTGTGCGCCCGGACGACGGCCACCAGCGGCGCCCCGGTCTCCTCGGCCAGCCGGAACAGCCCGGTGACCCCGGCGACGTTCACCGACCGGTTGGTCAGGGCGGTGGCGATGATCTCCCGGCGCAGCGGGTGCGCCGCGACGGCGTCGGGGAACCGCCGGCGCAGCTCGGCGGGCACGTAGTCGGTGAGCAGCCGGCCCAGGGCGGGGTCGTCGGGCAGCGTGGAGTGCAGGACCGCGTCGTCCACCTCCAGCTTGGCGTAGGCCAGCAGCACCGACAGCTCCGGCGAGGTCAGCGCGTGCCCGTCCCGGCGGCGTTCGGCCAGTGCCCGCCCACCGGGCAGCGCCTCCACGGCCCGGTCGAGCCGGCCCGAGCGCTCCAGCGCGCGGATGAACCGGGTGTGTGCGTCCAGCAGGCTGCGGGCCGAGGCCGACTCGGCGGCCAGCGTGGCGTTCTGCGCGTAGTTGTCGGTCAGCACCGACGCCGCGACCTCGTCCGTCATCGAGGCCAGCAGCTCCGCCCGTCCCTCGGCGTCCAGGCCACCGTCGTCGACCACCCGGTTCAGGGCGATCTTGATGTTGACCTCGTGGTCGGAGGTGTCCACCCCCGCGGAGTTGTCGATGGCGTCGGTGTTCACCCGGCCGCCGGTGAGCGCGTACTCGATGCGGCCCCGCTGGGTCAGGCCCAGGTTGCCGCCCTCGCCCACCACCCGCACCCGCAGCTCCCGGCCGTCCACCCGGACGGCGTCGTTGGCCTTGTCGCCCACGTCGAGGTGGCTCTCCGTGCCGGCCTTGACGTAGGTGCCGATCCCGCCGTTGAACAGCAGGTCCACCGGGGCCAGCAGGACCGCCCGGACCAGCTCGGCGGGGGTGAGCGCGTCGACCTCGTCGGCCAGGCCCAGCGCCTCGCGCATGGGCTCGCTGACCGGCACCGACTTCGCCGTCCGCGGCCAGACCCCGCCCCCGGCGCTGATCAGGTCCCGGTCGTAGTCGGCCCACGAGGAGCGGGGCAGGGCGAACAACCGCTGCCGCTCGGCGAAGGAGCGCGCCGCGTCCGGGGTGGGGTCGATGAACACGTGCCGGTGGTCGAAGGCGGCCACCAGCCGGAGGTGCTCGGACAGCAGCATCCCGTTGCCGAACACGTCACCGCTCATGTCGCCGATGCCGACGACGGTCACCTCCTGGGACTGGGTGTCCACACCCAGCTCCCGGAAGTGCCGGGTCACCGACTCCCAGGCGCCCCGCGCGGTGATGCCCATCGCCTTGTGGTCGTAGCCGACGGAGCCGCCGGAGGCGAAGGCGTCGCCCAGCCAGAACCCCCGCTCGATGGCCACCGCGTTGGCCAGGTCGGAGAAGGTCGCGGTGCCCTTGTCAGCGGCGACCACGAGGTAGGTGTCGTCCCCGTCGTGCCGCACCACCCGCTCCGGGGGGACCACGGCACCCTCGACCAGGTTGTCGGTGAGCGCCAGCAACGACCCGATGAACAGCCGGTAGCAGGCCTGCCCCTCGGCCAGCACCTCCTCCCGGGAGGCGCCCTCACCCGGCCCGCGCAGCACGACGAACCCGCCCTTGGCGCCGGTGGGCACGATCACGGTGTTCTTCACCGTCTGCGCCTTCACCAGGCCCAGCACCTCGGTGCGCAGGTCCTCCCGCCGGTCGGACCAGCGCAGCCCGCCGCGGGCCACCGCACCGAACCGCAGGTGCACCCCGATCACCCGGGGCGAGGACACCCACACCTCCCGGGCCGGCCGGGGTTCGGGCAGGTCGGTGACCGCCTGGGGGTCCAGCTTGATCGCCAGCGGCGCGCCGCCGGTGAACGCGCCCGGCGCGTAGGCGGTGGTCCGCTGGGTGGCCAGCACGGCACCCAGCAGCGCGCTCAGCACCCGGTCGGCGTCCAGGGACTCCACCGCGCTGATCCGTTCGGTCAGCCGCTGCACCAGCGCCCGTTCCGCACCCGCCCGGTCACCGGTCTGGTCGGGGTCGAAGCGCACCGCGAACAGCTCCACCACTCCGGCGACCACGTCGGGGTGCGCGGCCAACGCGCTCTCCACGTACCGCGCACCGAAGGGCAACCCGCCCTGCCGGAGCCACTGCACGTAGGCCCGTACGACCGCGACCTGCTGCCAGGTCAGACCGGCCACCAGGACCAGCGCGCCCAGCCCGTCGCTCTCGGCGTCGGACCGCCAGACGGCGGAGATGGCGTCGGTGAACCGGCGCGGCAGGCTGTCCATGGCCGGCAGGCCACCGGAGTGCCCGGCGGGCAGCGCCAACCCGAAGTCGTACACCCAGGCCAGCGGGGCGCCGATCCGGTCGATCTCGTAGGGCCGCTCGTCGACCACGTCGACGCCCAGGTGCTGCAGCACCGGCAGCACGTCGGTGAGCAGCAGTCGCTTGCCGACCCGGAACACGGTCAGCCGGCGCTCCCCGGGGGCGGCATCCCGGGGGGTCCACAACCGCAGCGCCAGCTCGCCCTCGGCCAGGGACTCCAGCTGGTCCAGGTCGGCGACGGCGGTCGAGGCCGGGAAGTCCTCCTGGTAGGCCGCCGGGAAGGCATCGGCGACCTGGGCGAGCCGCCGCTCGGCGTCCGCGCCGTACTCGGCGGTCAGCACGTCGGCCAGGTCGTCGGTCCAGCTGCGGGCCACCGCGGCCAGCCGGCGCTCCAGCTCGGCGGCGTCCACGGCGGGCAGCGAGGAGGCCCCGCGCTTGCCGATCGGCACCCGCACCACGAAGTGCAGCCGGGCCAGCACCGACTCGGTGGAGCGCGCGGTGTACTCCACGCTGGAGCCGCCCAGGTGCTCCAGCAGCAGCTGCTGCATGGCCAGCCGGACCTCGGTGGTGTAGCGGTCGCGGGGCAGGTAGACCAGCGCGGAGAAGAACCGGCCCAGCGGGTCCCGGCGCAGGAAGAGCCGGGTCTGCCGGCGCTCCCGCAGGTGCAGCACGGCCAGCGCGACCGGGAGCAGCTCGTCCACGTCGACCTGCAGCAGCTCGTCGCGCGGGTAGGTCTCCAGCACGTCGAGCAGTTCCTTGCCGGTGTGGCTGTCGGCTGCCACCCCCGAGCGGGCCAGCACCGCGGCCGCCGTGCGGCGCAGCACCGGCACCTCGGTGACGCTGGCGGTGTAGGCCCCGGTGGGGAACAACCCGACGAGCCGGTGCTGCCGGCCCCGGGTGCCCTGCGGGCCGGGCAGGGTCACCGCCACCACGTCCAGCCAGGCCGGCCGGTGCACGGTGGAGCGGACGTCGGCCTTGGTCACCACCACCCGACGACCCACCACGTCACGGGCGGCGGTGCCGATGGGCACCACCGGGCTGCTCATGTCGGTGTCGGCGCGCAGCACGCCCAGCCCGCTGCCGGGCACCGCCGCGGTCGCCGGGTTGCCCTCGGCGTCGGTGACCAGGTCGACGTCGCGTGCGCCGAGGAAGACGAAGTTGCCCTCGGTCATCCAGCGCAGCAGGGCCGCGGCCTCGTGCGGGTCCCCGGCCGCGGCGTCGACCGGGTCGGCGGCGTCCCAGTCCTCCTGGTCCAGGAAGTGCGCCAGGTCCAGGGCCCGGTCGGTGAGCCGGGCGGCGTCCTCGTGCACCCCCCGGACGTCGGCCAGCACGGTGCGCAGACCGGCGAGAAGGTCCTCGGCGGCCTCCTCGTCGACCGGCCCGACCAGCACGACGGCCATCCAGGACTCGGCGAGGGCGTCCGCCCCGCAGCTCTCGGGATTCCCGCTGTCGCAGAACTCCAGCAACCGGCCGGTGACGTCGCGGCGGACCACCACCACCGGATGCACCACGTGCTCGAGGCCCACCCCCTGGCGGACCACCTCGGCGGCGACCGAATCGACCAGGAAGGGCATGTCGTCGGTGACCACCCGGAGCACGCCGGGGGCGCCGTCGGCCGGGGGCTGCAGGTCGACCGTGGCCGATCCCTGCGGTCGCACGGCGGCCAGCCGCAGGTGGTCCAGGGCCAGCCCGACCAGTTCGTCGGGCTGGTGGTCCACCACCTCGGCGGCCGGTTCCCCGCGGTAGTACCGGTGCACCAGGGCCGGCACGTCGGCGGCGGTCAGCCCGGCCGGGAGGGCCCCGACCTCCTCGGTGCCCAGCGCCGCGGCCCGGTCGAGGATGGCCTCCTTCTCCGTCCGGGCGGCCTCCAGCGCCGCCAGGTCGGCCAGCCGCCCGATCCCACCCGTTCCGTGACCGACCGCGTCGGAGGGGCCGGGCAGGGTGTCGGGACGGGACATGGTCCCGACGCTAGTGCGCGTGCGTGGCGCCCGTCACGAGGCCGCGCGGCGCGGGGCCCGTCAGCACGGCCGCGCGGCGCGGGGCCCGTCAGCACGCCGCGCGGCGCGGCGTCAGCGGCGGGCCTTCAGGGGCAGCACCATCTCGGCAATCCAGCTGAACAGCGCGATCAGGAACCCGCCTACGACCGCGGTGCCGAAGCCCGCCACCTGCAGCCGGTCGCTCAGCGCGGCGGTGAGGCCCAGCAGTGCCGCGTTGACCACCAGCAGGAACAGTCCCAGCGTGAGGACGACGAAGGGCAGCGACAGCAGCCGGACCACCGGGCCGACCAGTGTGTTGACCACCGCGAACAGCAGCGCCACCCACAGATAGGTGCCGGTGACCCCGAAGGTGCCCTCGGTGTTGCCGACCACGGTGATGCCGCTGACCAGCCGGGTGACCGCGTAGATGATCACGGCCAGCACGACGATGCGGAGCCCGAACCTCAGGATGGGGGACACCCCGCAGACGCTAGCGCCGCCGTCCACCCACCCGCGCGCACGACGCCGTCCGCACGGTCACCGCGGGTGCCGGGGCCCTGGATGCCGTCGTCTGCACCTGTCTGCAGCCAGCGCTAGACATGCGTAGAGAGAGTCATCGAGGGGTGTCGGCCGAGGGCCGGAAGGGCGCGCCGTGCCCGGGCACGACCATCGTGGCCAGCTCCAGCACCCGCTCGCGCTGCCGGCGCAGCTCGTCGCGGTCGGGGGTGTAGGGGTCGTCGGCCGGTCCCTCGGCGGTCCACCACAGGTGGGTCAGCGCCACCACGTCCTCGGCCGTCCCGACCAGGGTGGTGATGTCCTGCAGGGTGTGGCCGGGGGTGGCCAGCAGCCGTACCGCGGGCGTCAACTGGACGCCCTCGGCCCCGCGGCGGGTGAAGTGGTCACCGGTGATGATCGAGGCGACGTCGTGCAGCGGCACGACCGGGAACAGCGCGATGTTGACCGTGTGGTCCAGGTGGTGGTGGCTGAGCACGATGTCGGTGACGTCGGCCGGCTGCACCCCCAGCGCCACCAGCGGCGCGAGGATCAGGTCCCGGTCGGCCACCATCCCGGGGTCGACGACGATCACCCGGCCGGCGTCGCGGATCAGGCTGACCGTGCCGGCCACCTGCGGCATCCGGGCGTAGCCCTCCACCAGCACGTCGAGTCGGGCGGTGCGGGCGAGCTCGGTCACGGGGTTCCTCACGGTCGGGTGCTCCGGCGGGGCGCTCCGGTGGGGTGCACGGTAGGCCGCCCTCAGCCCAGCAGCGCGGCCACCACCAGCAGCACCGGGATCGAGCCCACGGTGGTCAGCGTGATGGTCTCCCGGGCCAGGTCGACCGCGGTCCGGTAGGTCACCGCATAGCTGAAGATGTTCTGCGCCGCGGGCAGCGCGCACAGCACCACGCAGATGAAGGTCGTGCGGCTGTCCAGCCCGAGCGCCAGGGTCAGCAACCAGCCGGCCATCGGCATGCCCACCAGCTTGAGAGCCACCGCGGTCAGCACCGGCGCCCGGTCCGCGCCCCGGCCGGGCAGCGGGCTGCCCCGCAGCGAGATCCCGTAGGCCAGCAGCACCGCCGGCACGGCCAGCCCGCCCAGCAGCTCGATCGGGTCCATCAGCAACCCGGGCAGCTGCCAGCCCAGCGCGCTGACGGCCAGTCCCAGTGCCGAGGCGAGGAGCACCGGGTTGGTGAACGGCGCCAGCACCCGGTAGCGCAGCGGGGCGCCGGCGCCGGGTGTGGCCAGGTCCAGCACGACCAGCGCCGCGGGCACCAGCACCACCAGCTGGAACAGCAGCAGCGGCGCCACCGCCGAGGCGTCCCCCAGCACGAACACCGCGATCGGGATGCCCAGGTTGGCGCTGTTGACCATGCTGGCCGACAGCGCGCCGATCGTCGTCCGGCCCAGCCCCCAGCCCGCCCGGGCACCCACCGCGGCGAACACCGCGATCGCCAGCACCGCGGCCGCCGAGGTGACCAGCAGCACGGGGGAGAGCACCACGCCCAGCTCCGCCCGGGACAGCGTGCTGAACAGCAGCGCGGGGGTGGCCACCAGGAACGACGTGCGGGACAGCACCTCCTGGGCGTGCGGACCCAGCACCCCGCGCCGGGCCACCAGGTAGCCGACCCCGATGACCACCCCGATCACCAGGAACCCGGAGAGGACCCCGGTCACGGCGGCGTCAGCAGATCGGGCACGGGGCACAGTCTGCGGTGCCTCGGCGGGTGCGCTGCTGTGCACCCGTGCCGGTCCGGACGGGTGTCCGGTGGTGCACTGACCAGCGCTGCCGGCCGGACGGCGCAGACTGGGGGAGTGGGACAGCGCCGGGTGAGCCGCGCCCAGGCCGCCAGGGCCGGGTTGCTGCTCGCGCTGGTCCTGGCCGGGGGAGTGCTGGCCCTCAGCGTCGACCTGCCCTCCGTGGCGGCAGCCCGCGCCCGGCTGGACGACGCGGGGACGACCGGGTGGGTGGGGTTGGTGGCGGTGAGCGCGCTGGTCACCCTCGCTCCGGTACCGCGGACAGCGCTGAGCGTCCTGGCCGGGGTCCTGGCCGGGTTCGGCGGCGGGCTGGCGGTGGCCGTCAGCGGTGGCGTGCTGGGCGCGGTGGCCGGGTTCGGGCTGGCCCGGCTCCTGGGCCGGGATGTGGTGACCCGGCTCGCCGGGCCCCGGCTGGGCCGTGCGGACCAGCTGCTCACCTCCCGCGGTTTCGTGTCCACGCTGCTGGGCCGACTGACCCCGGTCGTCCCGTTCACCCTGGTCAGCTATGCGGCGGGGTTGTCGGGGATCCGCTGGGTGCCCTACGTGACCGGGTCGGCGATCGGTCTGCTGCCCGGCACCGTGCTGCACGTGGCCATCGGGGCCACGGTGGGCACGGCCGGGACCTCCGGTGGCCTGACCCTGCTGCTGAGTGCGGTGCCGTTCGCCGTCGTCGGCGCCGGGTTGCTGGTGCTGGCCCGACGCCGGCGGGCACTAGCCTCCTCTACCCCCGTCTACCTTGGTGACTAGACATCCGCATACCCGGCGAGAAGGGGCTTGAGCCCGAAAAAGCCCGGTTCGGGGGAGCCTGCGACACGCGCTAGCCGGTTCTACCGATGTCTACGGCGGGAGCTAGAGCGGGCCATACCGTGCACGACATGGACCCCGTGCGGAACCCGTACGCCCCCGGCGCCGGGCAGCGCCCCCCCGAGCTGGCCGGTCGAGATGCCGAGCTGGGCGCTTTCGACGTCGTCCTGGAGCGGATCGCGCACGGCCGCCCGGAGCGCTCCCTGGTGCTCACCGGCCTGCGCGGGGTGGGCAAGACGGTGCTGCTGAACCAGTTGCGCTCGGCGGCGATCGCCCGGGGGTGGGGAACCGGCAAGATCGAGGCCCGCCCGGACCAGTCGCTGCGCCGGCCGGTGTCGGCGGCGCTGCACATGGCGCTGCGCGAACTGGGCCCGCGGCACCGCGACCAGGAGTCGATGGAGGCCGTGCTCGGCGTCGTCAAGGCGTTCGCGTTGCGCCAGGACCCGGGCGCCAAGGTGCGGGAGCGGTGGCAGCCCGGCATCGACGTGCCGGCCGCGACCGGGCGGGCGGACTCCGGGGACATGGAGATCGACCTGGTGGAGCTGCTGTCCGACGCCGCCGGGGTGGCCGCCGACGTGGGCAGCGGGATCGCGCTGTTCATCGACGAGATGCAGGACGTGCAGCCCGACGACGTGAGCGCCATCTGCGCCGCCTGCCACGAGCTGTCCCAGCAGGGCGCCCCGCTGATCGTCGTCGGTGCGGGGCTGCCGCACCTGCCCGCTGTGCTCAGCGCCTCGAAGTCCTACAGCGAGCGGCTCTTCCGGTACCTGCGGATCGACCGGTTGGACCGGCCGGCCGCCGACCGCGCGCTGGTCGGCCCGGCCGAGCGCGAGGACGTCGCCTTCGAGTCCGCCGCCCTGGACGCGCTGTATGCCGCCGCCGATGGCTATCCCTACTTCGTGCAGGCCTACGGCAAGGTCACCTGGGACGTCGCGGCGGCCACCCCGATCACCGCCGCCGACGTGGCGATGGCCGCGCCGGCCGCGGAAGCCGAGCTGGCCGTGGGCTTCTTCGGCTCCCGGTACGACCGGGCCACCCCGGCCGAGCGCGAGTACATGCACGCGATGGCCGAGCTGGGCGGGCCCAGTGGCGCCGCGGTGGGCACCTCCGACGTCGCGGTGTCCCTGGGGCGCAAGCCGGCCTCGCTGTCCCCGGCCCGGGACTCCCTGATCAAGAAGGGCCTGGTCTACTCCGCCGAGCGCGGTCAGATCGCCTTCACCGTGCCGCACTTCGGCCGCTACCTGCTGGGGCACGCGGACTGAGGAGGCAGCGACACCGCACCGACGGCGGACCCACGCCCGTCGTTCCACGTGGAACCGCTGCTCAGTCAGCGGCCGGCTTCGCTCCCGGCAACCGCTCCGGCCCGGCCTCGGGTGGGCGTGGCCGGTCCTCCGGGTGCGCCCGGACCGCCAGCAGGGCGACGTCGTCCTCGGCGCGGCCGCACAGCATCTCGCCCAGCAGCCCGTCGCAGAGGGCGCCGAGCGGCCGGCCGGCCTGCCGGGCCAGGGCCGCCCGCAGGGCCGCGCGGCCCTCGTCCAGCCCGGTCGCCCGGCGCTCGAAGAGGCCGTCGGTGCACAGCAGCAGTGTGCTGCCCGGCGGCAGCAGCACCTCGCCGTCCTCCCTCGACCGGGCCGACCCGATGCCCAGCGGGGGCCCCACGGGGCAGTCCAGGTCGGCCACCGTGCCGTCGGCCAGCAGCAGCATCGGTTGCGGGTGCCCGGCCGTGGACCACCGCAATCGGCGGATCCCGGCCACCCGTTCGGCGGCGTCCTGCTCCACCCGGGCCACCAGTGCGGTGGTCATGGTCGGCACGTCCAGCCCCGCGACGGCCAGATCCACCCGGCGGAGCACCTGGGCCGGGGTCTCGATCCGGTCGTAGGCGATCGCCCGCACCAGGGTCTTCAGCTGGGCCATCACGGCCGCGGCCTCGATGTCGTGGCCGGAGACATCACCGATCACCAGCACGGTGTCCCCGTCGGGCTGCAGGAACGCGTCGTACCAGTCCCCGCCGATGGACAGCCCGTCGGTGGCGGGCAGGTAGCGGACGGCGATCTCCAGGCGGTCGGGCTGGACCGGGGCGCTGAGCAGGCTGCGCTGCAGCCGCTCCGCGACCCGGCCCTGCGCGGCCACCAGCCGGGCGTTGTCCAGCACCACCGACGCCCGCCGGGCAGCCAGCTCGGCGGTGTTCAGCTCCTCGGGGGTGAACGGACCTCGGCTGCGGTCGTGCACCAGGGTGAGCGCCCCGAACAGCTCCCCCCGGGCCAGCAGCGGGAAGGCAGCCACGGATCCCGGGTCCAGCGGAACCAGGGCCGCCCGGGAGGCGTCGTCGACCATGGTGGCCAGGTGCACCTGGGTGAGCTCCTGGATGACGACCGGCCGCCCCTCCCGGAACAACGTCGGCACCGGTGCGTCGCCACGGTTCCCGGCCGCCCGCAGGTCGGCATAGACGTCCACCTGCCCCCGGAGGGTGGGATCGCGGTGCGCCCGGCCGACGTCGCGGCGCGTCCCGCCGGTGACCAGCGTGACCAGGCTCCAGTCGGCCAGCAGCGGGATGCACAGCTCGGCCAGCCGGGCCACGCCGTCCTCGACGTCCTGGGTGAGGGTGAGCGTGTGGCTGATGTCCCCCAGGAGGCGGAGGTGCTCGCCGGTCCGCTCGGCCCGGCGGACCGCCTCGGCCTGCGCCTGCACCGCGTCCGCCCGGGCCGCCTCGGTGCGGTGCCGCTCGCTGACGTCGTCGTAGGTGACCACCACCCCGCCGTCGGTCCGGACGGCGTCCACCTGGAACCACACCCCGGTCGGCTCGAACCGGGCCTCGAAGGAGGCCGGCTCGCCGGTCTCGGCCACCCGCCGGTAGTGCATCTCGAACGGGCTGCCGACCGCGGCCGGGAACTCCGTCCACAGGTTGCGCCCCTCGAGCTTGTCCACGGTCCGCCCCAGCAGCCGCGCCCCGGCCCGGTTGACGTAGCTGACCGTCCAGTCCTCGGCCAGCACGAAGAGCGGTCGGGCCATGCCCTCGACGGCCGCGACCAACAGGTCCTGCCGTCCCTCACCGCTCGCGATCACGGCGCCACTGTGCCGTACGACCCGCTGCTGGTGACCCAACCCGGACACCACAGCACCCGCGCCCGGAGGTTGCGCGTGACCGGGCGGGACACCGACGTGCCGGCGAGGACCCCGGCCCGGGAGCCGGCCACGGTGCGGGCCACCGCCGCCCACGGCGTGGTGCGCTGATCGACGCCTCCCGGATCACCGCGCGGCGGTACCGGGAGCACCTGGCGGAGGCAGGGTTGACCGCCAGCCCCCCGCGCCAGGGCGGCACCGGCCGCCCGGAGCTGGAGCACCGCTGGCGTCAGTGGACCGGGACCGGTTCCGGCTGGCCCTCGGTGTCCTGCGCCGGGTCCGACCGCGCCATCGGGTGCGGCCACCAGACCCGCCGGCCCAGCAGGTGGACCATCGCCGGGACCAGCAGCGAGCGGACCACGAAGGTGTCCAGCAGCACGCCGAAGGCCACCAGGAAGGCGATCTGCAGCAGGAACAGGATCGGCAGCACACCCAGGGCAGCGAAGGTGGCGGCCAGCACGATCCCGGCGCTGGTGATCACCCCACCGGTCACGGCCAGGCCGCGCAGCACCCCGGGCCGGGTACCGATCAGCAGCGACTCCTCGCGGACCCGGGTCATCAGGAAGATCGAGTAGTCGATCCCCAGCGCGACCAGGAAGACGAAGGCGTACAGGGGCACGCTGGGATCCCCGCCGGGCAGGTCCAGCACGTGGTCGAAGACCAGCGCCGCCGCCCCCAGGGTGGCCGCGAAGGACAGCACGTTGGCCACGATGAGCAGCAGGGGGGCCACCAGTGACCGCAGCAGCACGGCCAGCACCGCGAAGATGACCAGCAGGATCACCGGGATGATCCGGTTGCGGTCGGCAGTGGCGTAGTCCCGCACGTCCAGCGCCTGGGCGGTGGTCCCGCCCACCAGGACGTCGTCGCCCACCCGGTCCAGATCGGTGCGCAGCGCGGCGACGGCGTCCTCCGCGGCGGGGGAGTCCGCGGGGTCGGTCAGCGTGACCTGCAGCTGCACCCGGCCGTCGGCGACCAGCGGGACACCGGTGGCGGGGTCCGCGGTGGGCTGCACGGCGGCGACCCCGTCGGCAGCCCGCACCGCGGTGGTGACGGCGTCCAGGTCGGCCGCCGGTGCGACCACCAGCGTGGGCGAGCCGGAGCCGGCCGGGAAGTGCCGGGCCAGCGCCTCGCCCCCGGCCACGGACTCCACCCGGTCCAGGAAGGTGTCGGACTGGGAGACCCCCGAGGTGGGCAGCGTGGGCGCGAAGGCGGCCAGCAGCAGCAGGCCCAGCGCGCTGGCCACCCCCACGGCGACCGGGCGACGGCCCACCGTGCCGGCCACCCGGGCCCACAGCCCGGTGCTCTCGGGCCCCTGCGAGCCCACGTGCGGCACGCCGGGCCAGAACACCCAGCGGCCGTGCTCGCCCCGCGACGTCCGGCCCGGCAGCACCAGCAGCGCCGGCAGGAAGGTCAGCGCGGCCAGCAGGGCGGAGACGATGCCCACCGCGGCGACCGGCCCCAGCCCGCGGGTGGGGCCGATGTCGGCCAGCAGCAGGCACAGCAGGCCCAGCACCACCGTCGCCGCGGACGCCGCCACCGGTTCCAGGGTCTGCCGCCAGGCCCGGCGCATGGCGTCGTACCGGTCGTCGTGCCGGCGCAGCTCCTCCCGGTAGCGCGCCACCAGCAGCAGCGAGTAGTCGGTGGCCGCACCCACCACCAGGATCGACAGGATGCCCTGGCCCTGGCCGTCCAGGGTGACGATGCCGGCGTCGGCCAGCAGGTAGACCACCAGGCTGGCGGTGGTCAGCGCGAAACCCGCGGTGAGGAGCACGAAGAAGGGCAGCACCGGGCTGCGGTAGACCACCAGCAGGATGAGCAGCACCGCGATCCCGGCGACCAGCAGCAGGGTGCCGTCGATCCCGCCGAACGCCGTCACCAGGTCGGCGATGGTGGCCGCCGGGCCGGCGGTGTAGACGGCCACCCCGCCCCCGGCGAGGGCTGCGGCGCCGTCCCGGATCTGCTGCACGGCCACGGTGATCGGGCTCTCGCCGTCCGGCAGCGACGCCGACAGCTCGGCGGCGTCGAAGTTGACCAGCGCCAGTGCCGCCAGCCCGTCCTGGCTGGGCACCACCGGGATGGGTCCGGGCACCAGGAAGTCCCCGACCAGCTGGTCCGCCCCCCCGGTGACCGGCACGGCCAGGTCGGGCACGGACTCGGCGAACGCGGCGAGATCGGTCAGCTGGGCCGGGGTGAGCGGGGTGTCGGACTCCAGCAGCAGGTAGGCGGGGAAGGCGCGGGTGTCGCTGAACCCGGCGGACAGCTCGGCCACCCGCTGGGACTCGGCGTCGGCCGGCAGGAACTGGCTGTTGTCGTTGGACTGCACCTCGGCCAGTCGGCCGCTGTACGGCCCGGCCACCCCGGACAGGGCGAGCCAGCCCAGCACCAGCAGGGCCGGCAGCAGCCAGCGCAGCCGCCGGCGTCCGGTCCGCGGGGAGGTGTCGATGCTGCGGTGGCTGGCCACGGTCGAGGCTCCTGGGTGCGCGGGGGAGGAGGGCGGGGCGCGATGATCAGCCTGCTGAGGAAAACTACAGGATGCTCAGCAGGCTGACCATTCATCGGGACGGGGGTGTCCGTGACTGCCGAGGGCGTCCCCGATCCGGCCCCGTGGGCCACCGGACGGTTGCTGTCGACCGCGGCCCGGCTGGTCGAGCACGCCTGGGACGCCCACCTGGAGCGGTGGGGGCTGAACCACTCGGGATATGCCGTGCTCTGGATGCTCTCGGCCGGGCCGCGCTCCCAGCGCGAGCTCGCCCAGGCCATGCAGGTGGAGGACCAGACCATGAGCCGGGTGCTGGACCGACTGGAGCGGCACGGGCACGTCGGCCGCAGGCGTTCCACCCGGGACCGCCGGCGGGTGGAGGTCAGCCTGACCGAGGCCGGTCGGGCGGCGGCCGCAGAGGCCGGCAGCGGGGACGCCGCCGAGCAGCTCTTCGCCGGCACGGTGCAGGATCTCCCGGCGCTGCGTGCCGAACTGGTCCGGGTGGTCGACGTGCTGTCCCGGCGCAGGTGGTCCGACGATTCGTGAGCCGGGCTGGGATGCTGCCCCGGTGCCGCAGCTGGAGGACGTGCTCACCGACCTGCCCGCGCACCGCCGCGAGGTGTTCCTCGCCCGGGTGCAGCGTTGGCTGCCCGATCTCGTAGCCGGGTTGACCCCGCTCCACCCCGACCCGTCCGCGGTGGCCGACCGGTTGCTGGTGGCCGCCGCCCGCGCCTACGCCGAGCGGGAGGACGAGCTGCACGCCCTGGACCTGCGGCGCACGCTGGCCCCGGACTGGTTCCAGCAGCCCGGCCTGATCGGCTACGCCGCCTACGCCGACCGGTTCGCCGGCGACCTGGCTGCGGTCGCCGAGCGGGCCGGCTACCTCTCCGGGCTCGGCGTCGGCTACCTGCACCTCATGCCGGTGCTCACCCCTGGGCCACCACCCAACGACGGCGGTTACGCCGTGGCCGACTACGACGCGATCCGCCCCGACCTCGGCACCATGGCCGACCTGCGCGCGCTCACCCGGGAGCTCCGCGGCCGGGGCATCAGCCTGTGCCTGGACCTGGTGCTCAACCACGTCGCTCGCGAGCACGCCTGGGCCAGGGCGGCCCGCGCTGGGGACCCGGTCAAGCGGGCCTTCTTCCACGTGTTCCCCGACCGGACGATGCCGGACGCCTACGAGGCCACCCTGCCCGAGGTGTTCCCGGACTTCGCGCCGGGCAACTTCAGCTGGGACGACGAGCTGGCCGGCTGGGTCTGGACGACGTTCAACGACTACCAGTGGGACGTCGACTGGTCCAACCCCGACGTGTTCTGCGCCTACGCCGACGTGGTGCTGAACCTGGCCAACCACGGCGTCGAGGTGCTCCGGTTGGATGCCATCGCGTTCACCTGGAAGCGGCTGGGCACCAACTGCCAGAACCAGCCCGAGGTGCACGCGCTGACCCAGGCGCTGCGCACGGTGGCCCGGATCGCCTGCCCGGCGCTGGTGTTCAAGGCCGAGGCGATCGTCGGCCCGCAGGACCTGGTCGCCTACCTGGGCCTGGGCGAGCACTGGGGCAAGGTCAGCGATCTCGCCTACCACAACGGGTTGATGGTGCAGATCTGGTCGATGCTGGCCTCCCGGGAGGTGGGGCTGGCCAGCCGGGCACTGCAGCAGCTGCCGGTGCCACCGGCCAGCACCGCCTGGATCACCTACCTGCGCTGCCACGACGACATCGGCTGGGCTATCGACGACGGGGACGCAGCGGCCGTCGGGCTCTCCGGGTTCGAGCACCGCCGGTTCCTCTCCGACTGGTACTCCGGGCAGTTCCCCGGCTCCTGGGCCCGCGGGCTGGTGTTCCAGGAGAACGCGGCCACCGGGGACCGGCGGATCTCCGGCTCGGCGGCGTCGCTGGCCGGGCTGGGCGCCTGGGATCCGAACGCCGTCGACCGGGTGCTGTTGGCGCACGCCATCGTGTTCGGCTTCGGCGGGCTGCCCGTGCTGTGGTCCGGGGACGAGCTCGGCCTGCTCAACGACCCGCACTGGGCCGAGGAGCCCGGGCACGCCGAGGACAACCGGTGGGCGCACCGGCCGCGGCTGCCCTGGCCGCCGGAACCGGTCTCCCCGGCGATCGCCGCGGGCATCGCGCACCTGACCGCCGCCCGGGCCTCGCTGCCCCAGCTGCACGCCGCGGTGGCCGCGCAGGTACTGGACCCCCGGGACCCGGCGGTGCTGCTGGTCGCCCGACGGCACCCGCTGGGCACCGTGCTGGGGGCCTACAACGTGGCACCGGAGCCCCGGCACGTGCCGCTGGACGTGCTGGCGGAGCTGGGCCTGGACCCCGCCACGGTGGTCGACCACCTGACCGGTACCCGCCCCGACATCCGGGACGGCGCAATCCAGCTCCAGCCCTACCAGGCCGCCTGGCTCCACTGACGGGGACTTTTTCGGGCTCAAGCCCCGGACTTTTTCGGGCTCAAGCCCCGGGCTTGAGCCCGAAAAAGTCCCGTGGGGGTCAGCTGATGGGGGAGGTCACCGTCCCGGTGGTCAGGTCCTTGACGTAGAGGTCGCGCAGTCGGTTGGTGTCGGCGGGCAGCAGCCCCTGGGACGTGGTGAGCACCACCACGGTGCCGCTGATCGGCAGCACCCGGCCGTACTCGCCCGACGTCACGCCACCGGTCGGTCCGGCGGTGGGCCGGCCCTCGGCGTCGGCGGTGACCAGGGTCAGCGTGCCGCCGTCCAGGTCGCGCCGGGCGACGTCGGTGTGCCCGTTGGTGTCCGCCGCGGTGATCGGCGACGTGGTGGAGAAGAACCCGTACCGGCCGGTGGGGTCCAGCCGACCTGGTGCTCCCAGGTGCTGGTCTGCGCCGCTGCCCAGCGCCACGCAGTGCCCCGGTGACGGTGTCCTTGCGGTAGGCCAGCCCGGTCGACCAGCTGGTGGTGGGCGCGGCGGGCTTGGCCGCGGTCACCAGGGCCACGTACCGGCCGTCGTCGGAGATCGCCACGTCCCCGGCGTCCCGGTAGACCGCGACCTCGGTGGTCTGGCTGCCCGCCACCACGGTGGACACCACCACGGCGTCACCGGCCCCGGCGCCGGACAGCGTCTTGCGGTACAGCACCATCGGGCCGCTGCTGGCGGTGGCCGGGAAGAGCGCGAACCGGCCGTCCGGGGTCAGCGCCAGCGCCGGTCCGGTGGCGTTGCGGGGCAGGTTCGCGCCGGTGGCCGTGGTCGACACCCGGGTGACCGCACCGGTGGACATGCGCTTGGCGTAGACGTCGACGACGCCGTTGGTGTCCGCCGGCCCCAGGTCGCTGCGGGCGGAGTAGAAGAGCACCAGGTCGCCGTCCCCGCTGACCGCCACCGACGGGCTCGTGGCGTAGATGAAGGACCCGCTCTGCAGCACGGTGCCGGCCACCGACGGGTTCACCGTGCCCCCGGCCGGGACGCTGACCAGCGCCCAGGTCTTCGCGGTGACGTCGTAGCGGTAGACGTCGAGCAGGTTGTTGGTGTCGGCCGGCAGCAGCCGAGCCGTGGTGGCCAGCACCACGTACCGGCCGTCGTTGCTGATGGCGGGCGCAGCGGTGTTGGTCGCAGTCGCCGGCGCCCGTGGCGTTCGCGGGCAGCGGCGCGATCCGCGTGGCGGCCCCCGCCGTGCGGTCCAGCACGTACAGCTCGTAGGCGGTGTTGGTGTCCGAGGGATCCAGCGGGGCCCGGGTACCGATGACCACGAACCGCCCGTCGCGGCTGGCCGCCAGCCCGCCGGTCTCGCCGGACCCGGTCGCCGGGACCGTGCCGGCCGCGGGGGCGACCGGCACCACGGTCACCGAGACCGACGCTGCCGACGCGTTGCCGTAGGGGTCGACCGCGACGACGGTGAAGCCGTAGGAGGTGCCGTTGGTCAGCCCGGTGACGGTCGTGCTGGTGCCCGACTCGGTCGCCACCTGCACGCCGTCCCGCAGCACTCGGTAGCCGACCACGTCGACGTCGGAGACCGGCTGCCAGGAGATGGTGGCGGTGGTGTTGCCGGGCTGCCCGGTGACCCCGGTCGGCACGGCGGGTGCGGTGTGGTCGTAGGGGGTGGCGGTGACCGTCGCCGAGGGGTCGGAGACGTTGCCGTGCACGTCGACGGCGACCACCGTCAGGTCGACCGCCACGCCGGGAGCCAGGCCGGTCAGCACCGTGCTGGGACCGGTGCTGGTGGCGATCTGCACGCCGTCGCGGAGCACCCGGTAGCCGGCGACGTCGCTCTCCGGGGAGGCGGTCCACGACAGGCCGACCTGGCGCTCACCCGCGGTGGCGACGACGTCGGCCGGCGCAGCAGGGGCGGTCAGGTCGGTCGGGGTGGCATCCACCCCGGCCGAGGTCAGCGACCGGTTGCCGTGGGTGTCCACCGCGACCAGCGTGTAGCGGTAGGTGATGTCCTGGGTCACCGAGGTGTCGTCGTAGGTCGTGCCGGTGACCGTGGCGATCTCCACCCCGTCCCGCAGCACCCGGTAGGAGGCCAGGTCGGACTCGGTGTTCGCGGTCCAGGACAGCGACACGTGGTTCTCCGAGCCGGTGACCACCAGCCCGGTCGGGGCGGCAGGCGGGGTCAGGTCGGTGGGGGTGGCGGTGACCACCGGGGAGGGCGCTGACCGGTTCCCGTGGGCGTCGAAGGCGACCAGCGTGTAGCTGTACGGCTGGTCGTTGACCAGCCCGGTGTCGGGATAGGACGTGCCGGACAGGCTGGCGATGTCCACCCCGTCCCGCTGGAGGACGTAGTCGGCCAGGTCCGGGTCGGTGTTCGCCGTCCAGGACAGCAGCACCTGCCCGTCCCCGCGGGTGGCGACCAGACCGGTGGGTGCCGCGGGTGGCGTCAGGTCGGTCGGGGTGACGTCCACCCCGGTCGAGGGCAGCGACCGGTTGCCGTGGGTGTCGACGGCGACGAGCGTGTACCGGTAGGCGGTGTCCTGGGTCAACCCGGTGTCGGTGAAGGACGCACCCGTGACGGTGGCGATCTCCACGCCGTCACGCAGCACCCGGTAGGAGGCCAGGTCCGGCTCGGTGTTCGCCGTCCAGGACAGCGTCGCGCCCCCGTCCCCGCGGGTGGCGACCAGGCCCGTCGGGGCAGCCGGCGGGGTGAGGTCGGTCGGGGTGCCGGTGACCGTCGGGGACGGGACGGACCGGTTCCCCCCGCTGTCCACCGCCACCAGCGTGTAGCTGTAGGTGGTGTCGTTGACCAGCCCGGCGTCGGTGTAGGACGTGCCGCTGACCGTGGCGATCTCCACCCCGTCCCGCAGTACCCGGTAGGAGGCCAGGTCGGGCTCGGTGTTCGCGGTCCAGGACAGCGACACCTGCCCGTCCCCGGGAGTGGCGACCAGGCCGGTCGGGGCTTCCGGGGCGGTCTGGTCGGTGGGGGTCGCGGACACCGAGGGGGACGAGGCCGCCGACCGGTTGCCGTGGGTGTCCACCGCGACCAGCGTGTAGCTGTAGGTGGTGCCGTTGACCAGCCCGGTGTCGGTGTAGGACGTGCCGGTCACCGCCGCCACGTCCACCCCGTCCCGGCGCAGCACGTACCCGGCCAGGTCGGACTCGGTGTTCGCGGTCCAGGTCAGCACCACCTGCCCGTCACCGGAGGTGGCCGCCAGACCGGTGGGCACGGCCGGTGCGCTGAGGTCGGTCGGGGTGAGGGTCACCGCCGGTGACTCGGCGGACCGGTTGGCGTGTCCGTCGAAGGCGACCAGGGTGTAGCGGTAGACCCGGTCGTTCACCAGGCCGGTGTCGGTGTAGGAGGTGCCCGACAGGCTGGCCACGTCCACCCCGTCGCGGCGCAGCACGTAACCGGCCAGGTCCCCGTCGGTGTTCGCGGTCCAGGTCAGCGTCACCTGGCCGTCGCCGGAGGTGCCGGTGAACCCGGTCGGCATGGCCGGCGGGGTCAGGTCGGTCGGGGTCGCCGGGACCGCGGGGGATGACGCGGCGGAGCGGTTGCCCTCGACGTCCACCGACACCAGCGCGTACGCGTAGGTGCGGTCGTTGACCAGGCCGGCGTCCAGGTAACCGGTCGAACCGGTCACGGTGGCCACCTCGACACCGTCCCGCAGCACCCGGTAGGAGGCCAGGTCGGACTCGGTGTTCGCCGTCCAGGACAGCGTGACCCGGCCGTCACCGCGGGTGGCGACCAGCCCGGTGGGCACGGCCGGCGGGGTCAGGTCGGTGGGGGTCGACGACGACGGCGCCGACGGTGCGGACCGGTTGCCGTGGGTGTCCACCGCGACCAGCGTGTAGACGTAGGTCGTGTAGTTGGTCAGGCCGGAATCGGTGAAGTCGGTCGCCCCGATCACCGTGGCGATCTCCACCCCGTCCCGCAGCACCCGGTAGGACGCCAGGTCGGGCTCGGTGTTGGCATTCCAGGACAGGGCCACCGACTGGTCCCCCCGGACCTCGCGGACGCCGGTGGGCACCGCCGGCGGGGTGAGGTCGGTGGGGGTCGCCGACACCGGGGGGGCCGACGCCGGCGACGCGTTGCCGTGCGTGTCCACCGCGACGAGCGAGTAGGAGTACGTGGTGTCGTTCGTCAGCCCGGCGTCGGTGTAGGAGGTGGAGCCGGTGACCGTGGCCACCAGCGCGCCGTCGCGCAGCACCCGGTAGCGGGCCAGGTCGGGCTCGGTGTTCGCCGTCCAGGTGAGCATGACCCGCCCGTCCCCCCGGGTGGCCACCAGGCCGGTGGGTGCCGCCGGTGCGGTCAGGTCGGTGGGGGTGGCGGTGACCGCCGGGGACGAGGGGGCCGAGCGGTTGCCGTGGGTGTCCCGAG
Source organism: uncultured Actinomycetota bacterium (assembly GCA_963759905.1). GTDB lineage: Bacteria > Actinomycetota > Actinomycetes > Mycobacteriales > Geodermatophilaceae > Klenkia. The sequence goes on along the minus strand of CAVXBD010000002.1, from coordinate 52,901 downwards.
CGATGATCGCGTAGGAGTACGTGGTGTCGTTGGTGACCGCGGTGTCGGACGTACGTCCGGCCGGTGAGCGCGGCCAGGTCCACCCCGTTGCGCTGGATCACGTAGTCGGCCAGGTCGGTCTCGGTGTTCGCCGCCCAGGACAGCGTCACCTGCCCGTCGCCCCGGGTCGCCGCCAACCCCGTCGGCGCTGCCGGCGGGGTCAGGTCGGTGGGGGTCACCGACACCGGCGGGGCCGACACCGGCGAGGCGTTGCCATGGGTGTCCACCGCCACCAGCGTGTAGGAGTACGCCGTGTCGTTGGTCAACCCGGTGTCGATGGAGGACGTGCCGGTCACCGTGGCCACCACCGTGCCGTTGCGCAGCACCCGGTAGTTCGCCAGGTCGGGCTCGGTGTTGGCGGTCCAGGTCAGCGTCACCCGCCCGTCCCCGCGAGTACCCGCCAGCCCGGTGGGCGCGGCCGGTGCCGTCAGGTCGGTGGGGGTGGCGGTGACCGCCGGGGACGAGGGGGCCGAGCGGTTGCCGTGGGTGTCCCGAGCGATGATCGCGTAGGAGTACGTGGTGTCGTTGGTGACCGCGGTGTCCACGTACGTCCGGCCGGTGAGCGCGGCCAGGTCCACCCCGTTGCGCTGGATCACGTAGTCGGCCAGGTCGGTCTCGGTGTTCGCCGCCCAGGACAGCGTCACCCGCCCGTCGCCCCGGGTCGCCGCCAGCCCCGTCGGCGCTACCGGCGGGGTCAGGTCGGTGGGGGTCACCGACACCGGCGGGGCCGACACCGGCGAGGCGTTGCCATGGGTGTCCACCGCCACCAGCGTGTAGGAGTACGCCGTGTCGTTGATCAACCCTGTGTTGGTGTAGCTGGTGCCGGTGACCGTGGCCACCTGCACACCCGCGCGCAGCACCCGGTAGTGGGCGATGTCGGTCTCCGGGTTGGCCGTCCAGGTCAACGTGGCCTGCTTGTCCCCACGGGTGGCCACCAGCCCGGTGGGCGCGATCGGCGGGGTCAGGTCGGTGGGGGTCGCGGTCACCGCCGGTGACGACGGCGCCGAGCGGTTGGCGTAGTTGTCCCGCGCGACGAGCGTGTAGGAGTAGGTGACGTCGTTGGTGACACCGGTGTCGGTGTAGCTGCGAGTGGTGACGATGGCGATGTCGGCCCCGTCGCGCCGCACCACGTAGTCGGCGAAGTCGCTCTCGACATTGGCCGCCCAGCTCAGGGACACCTGACCGTCGCCGCGGACGGCGACCAGCCCGGTGGGCGAGGCCGGGGGGACGGTCTCGTGCGGGGTTGCCAGGACACCCGGGCTGGACACCGCCGACCAGTTGCCCGAGGTGTCCCGGGCCTGCAGCGTGTAGGTGTACTGCCGGTCGTTGGTGCGCCCGGTGTCGCTATAGCTGGTGCCGGTCTGCTCGACGATCTTGGTGCCGTCCCGCAGGAGCCGGTACAGGTTCACGTCGTACTCGGGGCTGGGGGCCCAGGACAAGGTGACGTATCGGTGGCCCACGTCCGTCGCCGCGAGGGTGGTGGGCGCAGCGGGGGCCACCGAGTCCAGCGGGATCCCGTCCGCGTGCTTGTCCCCAGTCCCTTCGATGTTGCCGAGCAGCACGCGGCTGCCCACGGTGCGGATGGCCACCACGTACGTCTGCCCGTTCACCAACCCGTCGAGCGACGCCGTCCGTGGGGCGGGGTCAGTGGTCTGCGCCTTCAGCACCCCGTCGAGGTAGACGTTGTACCCGATCGCCGTCGCCTCGTTCGATGCCGTCCAGCTGACGTCGAGCCCGCGGTCGCGGGCCGTGACGGTCATGCTGCCCGGCGCGCTGGGGTTGTTGGTGCTGGTAGGGATCAGACCGGGGGAGGGCAGTGGGGACGAGCCGATCGGGACCGCCACCAGGCCGAAGACCAGCAGCAGCGCCGCCCACCGGAGCAGCCACCAGCGCGGGCGGCCCGGCCGCTCGTCGTCCACCGCTGTCCGTGCCTGTGCTCGCGTCACGTTGTGCTCTCCACCTGTCTCGACCACCCGGGGACAGGGGTCAGGCCTGTCCTCGGCCGGCGCGGCCCCGATCTTGACCTCGGGGGCGCCCCAACCTGCACTTCTCACCCCGTCGGGGGTCTCACCAGGTGAATCGGCCCACCGTGGCGCGCAGGTCGCCGGCCATCCGGGCCAGCTCGTCGACCGCGACCTGGGTCTGCCCGAGCGCCTGGTTGGTCGCCCCGGCGGCCACGTTGACGCCGGTGATGTTCGCGGCGATCTCGGTGGACCCGCTGGCCGCCTCCTGCACCGAACGGGACATCTCGTTCGTGGTGGCGGTCTGCTCCTCCACCGCACTGGCGATGGTCAGCTGGAAGTCGTTGATCGAGCCGATCGTCACCGAGATCCGGCCGATCGCAGCGACCGCGGCCGAGGTGTCGCCCTGGATGGCCTCCACCCTGCGGGCGATGTCCTCAGTGGCCCGGGCGGTCTCCTGGGCCAGCTCCTTCACCTCGTTGGCCACCACCGCGAAGCCCTTGCCGGCCTCGCCGGCGCGTGCGGCCTCGATGGTGGCGTTCAGCGCCAGCAGGTTGGTCTGCTCGGCGATCGAGGTGATCACCTTGACCACGTCGCCGATCTCCTTCGAGGACTCCCCGAGCCGCACCACGGTGGCGTTGGTCTCCTGGGCCTCGGTGACCGCGGTGCCGGCCACCCGGACCGCGTCGTTGGCGTTCTGCGCGATCTCCCGGATCGAGGCCGACATCTGGTCCGCACCGGCCGCCACGGTCGCCACGTTGCGGGACACCTCCTCGGCCGCGCCGGTGACCACGGCGGACTGCACCGAGGTCTCCCCCGCCGAGGCGGCGATCTGCGCACTGGAGGCCGACAGCTGCCCGCCGGACGCGGCCACGGCGTCGGCGGCGGCGGCCACCGACCCGATCAGCTGGCGCAGCGAGTGCTGGGCCTGCTCCAGCGCGGTCGCCATCTGACCGATCTCGTCGGAGGACCGGACCCCGGGTTCGACGGTCAGGTCACCGGCGGCCAGCGCCTCCAGGGCCCGCTTCACCCGGCCCACCGGCCGGGTGATCGACACGTAGGTCTGCCGGCCCACCCAGCCGATCACCATCAGGCCCAGCACGGCGATGCCGACCGCGGTCCACCCGGTCATCGTGGTGGCGGTGTCCAGCGCAGCCCGCGCGTCGGCCACGTCGACGGCCAGCGCACCTTCGGCGGTGTCCAGCGCCGCATCGAGCGACTCGTGGCTGCTGGCCAGCTCCGTCCACCGGGTTCGGGTACCTGCCTGGTCGGCCGCGGCGTCGTCCACGAACGCGGAGATGTCGGCCAGGTAGGTCTCGAACGCCGTCCGGACGGCGACCACCGCGAGCGCGCTGTCCCGGCTCAACGGGATGCCCTGGAAGCGCTCGAGCAGCGCCATGACCTGCGCCCGGTCGTCGGCCAGATCGTCCTGCTGCGCGGCCGGATCGTCCCGGACCAGCACCTCGTACCCGTCCCCCTCCAGCTCCACGGCGTGTCCGGCCAGCTCGAGCACCCAGGCTCGCGCGTCGGACAGCTGGCCGAGCCGGTCGGTGGCGGCCTGCACCCGGGCATTACCCAGCACGACCGCGGCGAGCAGGCCGCTGAGGGCCAGCAGCACCACGAGCAGCAGCACGACGGTCTTGTAGCGCAGCGACTTGTAGGCGAAGCCGCGGCGGCGCGGGTAGACGGGGGCAGCGTCGGACACGGGAACTCCTGGGGACGAGCAGCGGTGCGAGTGGCCTCGAACCACCGCTCACTTCGGCCCCGCTCGCCACTCCCTTGAGCCGGTGCGCCCCGTCGTCACCGAACCGCCGCCGAACCAGCAGGTCACCGGCTCGGCCGGTGTCGACAGGGCGACGCCCGCCGGGTCAGTCCAGCCAGTCCAGCAGCGGCTCCCCGACCAGGTCGGCGATCCGCCGGTAACCCTCGGATCGGGGGTGCACCCCGTCCCCGGCCAGCACCGCTTCCCGCCAGACCGGGTCGCCGGCCAGCTCGCGGGCCACGTCGACGAAGGGGACCGCACACTCCTGGCAGACCTGCGCCATGCCCAGCGAGAGGTCCAGGGCGCGGGCGGTCTGCGCGGGGTCCAGCGAGGTCGGCGGGCCGACGACGAACACCGACCAGCCGGTGGCCCAGGCGTCGTCGAGCAGGTCGGTGAGCACCGCCAGGGTGCGTTCGTGCGGCACCCGGGGCCGGCCGGCCGGCGCCGACACGTCGTTGGCACCGAGGGCCAGCACCACCCGCAGGTCGTCCCCGTCGGCGAAGCGGGCGGCCACCTCGGGGTGGAACCGGCGGGCGATGTCCAGCGAGGTGTCCCGCCGGACGCCGAGCTCGTAGGCCGTCAGCGGGGTGCCACCGGCCTGCGCCTGGGCCACCAGCGGCCGCACCCAGCCGAGCCCGGTCTCGTCACCGGTTCCCGCGGTGAAGGAGTCGCCGACGAAGCACACGCGCAGGTCCCGGGACACGGACCGCAGTGTGCCGCGTCCAGGCTCCCCGCGCCGGGAACGCGCGGGTCAGACGCCCAGCGCGGTGGCCAGCCGGCCCAGGAGGGCGCGCACGCCGTCCAGGTCGGCGACCCGGTGCTGGGCCGCGGTCGGCCCGGTGCCGATCTTGACCGTGACGCCGTCGCCGTCCAGTGCCACGAACGCGTCCTCGTCGGTCACGTCGTCACCCAGGTAGAGCACGCCGTCGGCCCCCAGCTCGGCACGCAGCCGCAGCAGTGCACTGCCCTTGTCGGCGTCGGTCACGGCCAGTTCCAGCACGTCCTTGCCGGGCTTGCGGGTCAACCCCTCGCCCGCACCGGGTCCCTCGGCCACCTCGCGCAGCAGCCGTGATCCGGCGTCGGGAGCGGCGGTCCGCACGTGCACCGCGACGGCGGCCGGCTTGACCTCCAGCCCGGCCCCGGGAACCGCCTCGACCAGCGGGCGCAGCTGCTCCACCAACCGGTCCCGGTGCGCCTGCACAGCGGGGTCCAGCTCGCCGTCGAACTCGGCCCCGTGGCTGCCCACCCACCGGTAGGGACCCTCCAGCCCGCTGGTGGCCTGCAGGTCGGCCACCCCGCGGCCGCTCACCAGCGCGACCGTCACCCCCTCGGCGGTGGTCAGCCGGGTCAGCAGGTCGGCCACCCACTCCTCGGGCACCGCCTGGCCGGGCACGTCGCGCAGCCGGGCCAGCACGCCGTCGTAGTCGCTGGCCAGCAGCAGCGGCCGGCGCAGCGCGAGGCCATCGATGGCGTCCTGGAGGCCCAGCCCCGGCTCCCCGGTCATGCCTGCGCCTGCAGCGCCCGGAAGAACGAGTCGGCCCAGTGCTCCAGGTCGTGCCGGGCCAGGTAGCGGCGCATCGCCTTCATCGCCCGCGCGGCCTCGGCGGGGTCGGCCCGCAGCGCCCGCATCAGCTGCCGCTTGACGCCGTCCTTGTCGTGCGGGTTGACCAGGTAGGCCTGCTTGAGCTCCGCCGCGGCGCCGGCGAACTCGCTGAGCACGAGCGTGCCGCCGTTGTCGCTGCGGGCGGCGACGTACTCCTTGGCCACCAGGTTCATGCCGTCCCGGTAGGGCGTGACCAGCATGACGTCGGCCGCCCGGTACAGGGCGGCCAGCTCCTCGCGGGGCATCGACTGGTTGAAGTAGTGCACCGGGGGGCCGGCGGTGGAGCCGAAGACCCCGTTGATGTGGCCGACCTGCTGCTCGATGGACTCGCGCATGGTCACGTAGTGCTCGACCCGCTCCCGGCTGGGCGTGGCCACCTGCACCAGCACCGTGGACGGCGCCTCGATCTGCTCGTCCTCCAGCAGCTCCAGGAAGACCTCCAGCCGCACCCCGATGCCCTTGGTGTAGTCCAACCGGTCGACGCCCAGCACCACCTTCTCGGGGTTGCCCAGCTCGCGGCGGATCTCCGCGGCCCGCTCCAGCACCTCCGGCGTGCGGGCGAGCTCCTCGAACGTGGACACGTCGATGGAGATGGGGAAGGCCTTGGCGGTGACCGTGCGGCCCTCGTAGTCGATGGTGCTGCCCTTGGTGGGCAGCTCGTGCAGCCGCCGGGCCAGCTGCACGAAGTTGGCCGCCGCGGCCGGCATCTGGAAACCGATCAGGTCGGCGCCCAGCAGGCCCTCCACGATCGCCCAGCGCCAGGGCAGCTGGGTGAACAGCTCGTACGGCGGGAACGGGATGTGCAGGAAGAACCCGATGGTCAGGTCAGGGCGAAGCTGCCGGAGCATCGCCGGTACCAGCTGCAGCTGGTAGTCGTGCACCCAGACGATCGCACCCTCGGCGGCCACCTCGGCGGCCCGCTCGGCGAACCGCCGGTTGACCTGCACGTAGCTGTTCCACCAGGTCCGGTGGTACTCGGGCTTCTCCACCACGTCGTGGTAGAGCGGCCACAGCGAGGCATTCGAGAATCCCTCGTAGTACTGGTCGACCTCGTCCTCGGTCAGCCCGACCGGGACCAGGTGCATGCCGCCGGACTCGAAGGGCTCGGGCGCATCACCGGGTTTGCCCGACCAGCCCACCCAGGCCCCACCCCGGCCGGCCACGAACGGCTCCAGTGCGGTGACCAGCCCACCGGGGCTGCGGGTCCAGCTGACCGACCCGTCGGAGGCGATCACCTGGTCCACCGGCAACCGGTTGGCGACCACGACCACGGGGCTGTCCGCCCCGGTTCCCTGCTTCTGCTCGTCTGCCATCCCGACCGGACCCTACTGCCCGGCCGGAACGGTCGCGCGCGCCCGTCCGCCGGTCACCGGGCGGCGAAGTAACCCGCGGCTGCACCGCCGACGCCCAGCAGCAGCGATCCGGTCAGGTAGCCCAGCGCCCGCAGCACCCGCCGCTCCTCGGCCAACCGCACCACGTCGTAGCCGAAGGTCGAGAACGTGGTGAGCGTGCCGCAGAACCCCGTGCCCACCAGCGCCAGCACCACCGGGGACAGGTCCCGCCAGCCCACCAGGACGCCCAGCAGGACGCTGCCCGCCACGTTCACCGCGAAGATGCCCAGCACGCTGCCCCGGCCCCGGCGGGCCACGGCGAACCGGTCGGCCGCCAGCCGCAGCGGCGCTCCGGCCAGCGCCCCCAGGGCCACCCACAGCGCGGTCACGAGGGGCCCGTCACGAGGCAACCGTCCGCGGCAGCCGTCACGACGTCCACCACCGGGCCGCTCGCAGACCACCGACCGCGGCCGCCAGCCCACCGACCACGCTGGCCAGCAGGTAACCGACCGCCACCGGCCATCGCCCGGCCGCCACGAGCTGCACCGCGTCGACGGCCAGCGCGGAGAACGTGGTGTACCCGCCCAGCACGCCGGTGGCCAGGAACACCCGCAGGAGTGCCGAGCCCGGACGCCGTGCCGTCAGCACCGCCAGCAGCACACCGATCACCAGGCACCCGGTGACGTTCACGGTCAGCGTGGCCCACGGCCAGCTGCCCGGCCGGTGCGGCAGCCCGGTGCCGACGGCCCACCGGGCGAGGGCGCCGAGCGCTCCACCGGCAGCCACCACGAGGTAGGGACGCACGGTGCGGCAGCATGCCAGCCGGGAGGCCCGCACCGCGGCGGGCTCCGAGAGGGTCGGGGAAGGTGTCGCCGTGGCCGGTCCGCTGCAGGGTGTGCGTGTCGTCGAGTTCGCCGGGCTGGGTCCGGGACCGTTCTGCGGGATGCTGCTGGCCGACCTGGGGGCCGACGTCGTCCGGATCGACCGGCGCATCGCCCCGACCGGGCTGGTCGGTTCGCTGGGCGGCACGTCGATGCTGGACCGGGGGAAGCGGTCCATCGCCCTGGACCTCAAGGACGCCGACGACCTGACCGTCGTCCGGGCGCTGGTGGCGCGGTCCGACGTGCTGCTGGAGGGGTTCCGGCCCGGGGTGATGGAGCGGCTGGGGCTGGGCCCCGAGCAGGCGCACCAGCTCAACCCCGCGCTGGTCTACGGGCGGATGACCGGGTGGGGGCAGACCGGTCCGCTGGCCGACAGCGCCGGGCACGACATCGGCTACATCGCGCTGACCGGGGCGCTGGGCGCCTCCGGCCGGCCCGGCGAACGGCCGGCCCCGCCGGTGAACCTGCTGGGCGACTTCGGCGGTGGCGGGGTGTTCCTGGCCCTCGGCGTCGTCGCCGGGGTGCTGCACGCCCGCGGCTCGGGCCAGGGGCAGGTGGTGGACGCGGCCATCGTCGACGGCACCGCCGTGCTCACCACGATGATCCACGGGCTGCTGGACACCGGGGCGTGGACCGACGCCCGCGGGGTGAACCTGCTGGACACCGGGGCACCGTTCTACGACGTGTACCGCTGCGCGGACGGGCAGTTCCTCGCCGTCGGCGCGCTGGAGGAGCAGTTCTACGGCGCCCTGCTGGAGGGTCTGGGCCTGGCGGAGGACGCCACGCTGCCCGACCGGTCCGACGTCGCCGCCTGGCCGGTGCTGCGGGACCGCTTCAGCTCGGTCCTGGCCACCCGCACCCGGGAGGAGTGGTGGCAGGTCTTCGCCGGCACCGATGCTTGCGTGGCCCCGGTGTGGTCCCTGGTAGAGGCCACCCGGGACGAGCACAACCGGGCCCGCCAGGTGTTCGTCGAGGTGGACGGGAAGGTGCAGCCCGCCGTCGCGCCGCGCTTCTCGGCCACCCCGGGCACGGTCGGGTCGATCCCCACCGTGGGCCAGCACGACACGGAGATCCGGGCCGAACTGGGCCGCTGACGACCCGGCCCCGGGCGCCCCCGGGGTGGCACCGGCCTGCCGGGTGGGGGATCGGCCGCCCACCCGGCAGGGGTCCATCACCCGGCAGCGGCAGCTCGGCCGGGCAGCTCAGGCCGGCAGCTCAGGCCCGCAGCTCAGGCAGGGCGCAGAGCGGCCAGCGCCCGGTCGGCGTGCTTGCCGAACCGGAACTCGCTCTTCACCACGTCGCGGACCACCCCGTCGGTCCCGATCACCACGGTATGCCGCTTCACCGGCGCGGCGGCCAGGTTGCGCCGCGTGCCGTAGGCCGCGCAGACCTCGCCGTCGACATCGGCCAGCAGCGGGTAGTCCAAGCCGTTGCCCTCGGCGAAGGCCTTCTGCCGGGCGACCGGGTCCCGGCTGATCCCGATCCGCTGGGCACCCACCGCGGCGAACCGGGCCGCCTCGTCCCGGACGCTGCACATCTCCGTGGTGCAGCCGCCCGAGGACGCCAACGGGTAGAAGAACAGCACCACCGGCCCGTCGGCCAGCATCGTGGACAGCCGGCGGGGCGTGCCGTCCTGGTCGGGCAGCTCGAAATCGGGGGCCACGTCACCGCGCTTCATGCCGACCGTTCGCCACCGGCCCGCCGAGCGGTTCGGTTCCACGTGGAACCCGCCCCTCGGGGCACCCCGTGGACACCATGGTTGTGCCGCGCATCGATCGGGCAGGACCGACCCATGGACACACGCACGCTGCGCGACCTGACCGTCTCCGCCCAGGGCCTGGGATGCATGGGGATGAGCGAGTTCTACGGCACCGGTGACCAGGCCGAGGCCGAGCGGACCATCCACCGCGCCCTGGACCTCGGCGTCACGTTCCTGGACACCGCGGACATGTACGGCCCCTTCACCAACGAGCAGCTGGTGGGCCGGGCCATCGCCGACCGCCGCGACGAGGTGGTGCTGGCCACCAAGTTCGGCAACGAGCGCCGGCCCGACGGCACGCGGCTGGGCGTCAACGGCAAGCCCGACTACGTGCGCGCGGCGTGCGACGCCTCCCTGCAGCGGCTCGGCGTCGACGTCATCGACCTGTACTACCAGCACCGGGTGGACCCCGGCGTCCCGATCGAGGACACCTGGGGTGCGATCGCCGAGCTGGTCCAGGCCGGGAAGATCCGGCACGCCGGCATCTCCGAGGCAGCTCCGGACACCATCCGGCGCGCGCACGCCGTCCAGCCGGTGACGGCGGTGCAGACCGAGTACTCGCTGTGGACCCGTGATCCCGAGACCGACGGCGTCTTCGCCGTGTGCGCCGAGCTGGGCATCGGCTTCGTGGCCTACTCGCCGATCGGGCGCGGGTTCCTCTCGGGGAGGATCCGCAGCATCGAGGACCTGGACGAGGGCGACTTCCGCCGGCACAACCCGCGGTTCCAGGGGGCGGCGTTCGAGCAGAACCTGCAGCTGGTGGACCGGGTGCGCCGGCTGGCCGAGGACCGCGGGGTCACCGCCACCCAGCTGGCCCTGGCCTGGGTGATGGCCCGGTCGGGGTCGGCAGGGCTGCCGACCATCGTCCCCATCCCGGGCACCAAGCGGGTCTCCTACCTGGAGGAGAACGCTGCGGCGGCCGACCTGGCACTGGGTGCCGACGAGCTGCGGGCACTGGACGAGGCAGCCCCGGTGGGTGCCGCGGTGGGCGACCGGTACCCGGACATGTCCGGCGTGCACGTCTGAGCAGGCGCCCGGCCCGCCGGGGCAGGTGTGCCGCACGCCGGCCCGCCCCGGTGGGTCGGACCGGTGCGTCACCGCCCGGAGGGCTCCTCCCGACGCACCGGCGAGATGACCCGGACCGACTCGTGGTTCCGGGTCCGGGTCTGGGCCAACCGGGCCGCCACGTGCTCCCGGGCCGGCTCGGCCAGCCGACCGATCAACGCGCCCCAGGCATCGCAGGCCTGCTGGCCCGGCCAGTCCGGCGGCAGGAGTTCGGCGGGCAGGAACGGGTCGGCACCCGCCGTCGCCCGGAAGACCAGCACAGCGTCCAGGTGGGCGCGCAGCGCCGCCGCCCCCCGGGGCAGCGGACGGTCGAGCTGGCGGTCGAACACGTCGGCCAGCTCGCGGTACCCCGCGGCCAGTCCGCGCAGGTCCCAGCAGCGATGGGCCAGCCCCCGGTCGGCGTCCCACCGGTCGGTACCCGGGTGCCCGGTGGCGGACGGCTGGGCCCGGAGCACCTCCACCCGGGCGGCGGGTTCGGCGGCGAGCTCGGTCCGGACCTCCTCGAGGGCGATCTCGTGCGGGGAGATCCAGGTGGACGGCGCCAGCATGCCGAAGCCGTGCCGGCCCAGCGTCCGGCGGAAGCGCTCCCGGGTGGCCCGCCTGGTCTCGGGCACGGTGTAGATGACCATCCGCCAGCAGCCGTCCCAGCGCTGCAGCCGCCCGGCCATCCGTTCCTCCTGGCGACGGCGGTCCGCCCGGAGCCGGTCGGTCGGCAGGTAGCGGGTCTCCCGGCCGGTGCGGCTGGCGAGCAGGGATCCCTCCTGCCGCAGACCGGCCAGCGCCACCCGGCTCGTCGGCTCGGACACCCCCAGATCGTCCAGCAGCGCGATCAGCGTCTGCAGGCGCACGGGATCGCCGGTGAGCCGGTCGAGGTGCTCGTCGACGAGATCCGCCACCAGCTCCCGCACCGTCACATCGGGAAGTGTGCCGCATCCCGGGTGGATTGTGATGCCCCATCAGATCGGGGATGATCATGTGGCGCGCCACCGACCACTCCGTCGGTGGGGTGACCGACGCTGGGAGGATGGCGGTGTGACCACCGGTCCAGGACGGCGATGAGCACCCCCCTCGTGGTGGCCGCCACAGTGGCGGCCCTGGTCGTCACCGTGCTGGGCGGGCTGTCCACGCTGCTGCGACGGCGGACCGGGCTGGCGCACCTGCTGGCCGCAGGAGTGCTGGAGCTGGTGCTGCTCGTGCAGTTCGGGATGGTCGTCGTCGCCCTGGTGTCCGGGGACCGGCCGCCGGAGACCGCGACCTTCCTGGCCTACCTGGTCAGCGTGGTGCTGGTGCCCGTCGCCGGCGTGCTGTGGTCCCGATCGGAACCCACCCGGTGGGCCGGCACGGTGCTGGCCGTCGCCGGACTGGTGGTCGCCGTGATGGTCTGGCGGCTGCTGCAGCTGTGGGAGGCGACCGGTGCCTGACCGCCTCGGTGCCCCCGCCGCCGTCCCCGGTGGACCCGCCGGGGCTGGCAGCGCTGCCGGGCCCGGCCGGGTGCTCGTCGCCCTCTACGGGGTTTTCGCGCTGGCCGCCGGGGCCCGTGCCGCGGTGCAGCTGAGCACCCAGTTCCACGAGGCCCCGCTGGCCTACCTGCTGTCGGCGTTCTCCGCGGTCGTCTACCTGGTGGCCACGGTCGGGCTGGCCCGTGGCGGCCGGTCGGGACGCCGGACCGCGGTGGTCGCCTGCCTGGTGGAGCTGATCGGCGTGCTGGTGGTCGGCACGGCGTCACTGGTCGACCGGCAGGCTTTCCCCGATGCCACCGTCTGGTCCGGTTACGGCCAGGGCTACGGCTTCATCCCGCTCGTCCTGCCGGTGCTGGGACTGCTCTGGCTCCGGCACCTGCGCGACCTCGACCGGGACGCGACCGAGGACACCACCGACCGGGTGACCGGGGAGACGACCGGGGACGTGGCCGGGGACGCCGCCCACCGCCCGGAGGGTTCCCCGGGCCACCCCTGACAGCCCCGGCCCGTGCGGGAGGGTCCGGCCCACCGATAACCTGGGATCGTGCCGTCCACGAGCGACGTCCGGCGGACCGACATCGCAGCCGTTCCCCCGGAGGCCGCCGCCGCGGTCCCCGGGATGGTGGCGCGTGCCGCCGGAGCGGACGAGCAGGCGCAGCAGGCCCAGCAGGCGGGCATCGTCGACGCGGCCCACGTGGCGGTCTCGGCCACCGGGCGCACCGGCCGCCCGGCCACGTCGGTGCTGCCCAGCGTGCTGTCCGAGGTCCCGGTGGCCGTGCTGGTCATCGACCGGGCGGCCGGCAGCGTGGTGTACGCCAACACCGCAGCCGTCGAGCTGGCCGGCCGGGTCCAGCTCCCGCTGCCGGTCGACGCCTGGGGGGCCGCGGCCGGGTTGACCGACCTCGGCGGTGCCCCGCTGGCCAGCACCAGCGGTCCGCTGTCCCAGGTGGCCCGGGGCCTGCCGGTCGCCGGGGAGGCGGTGCTGCTGGCGCCCGGGCGCAGCTCGGACACCGAGCGGGCCCGGGCCGAGGCGGACAGCGAGCCGACGACCCTGTGGGTGACGGGGTTCCCGCTGTCGGCCGCCGGCACCGGGGACGGCCTCGCCCTCGTCGTCTTCCTGCAGCTGGACAGCCCGTCCGCCGACGACGACCTCGAGACCCGGTTGCAGGCGCTGCGCGATCGCGCCGTGGTCGCCACCGACATCGCGTTCACCATCTCCGACCCGCGCCGGCCCGACTGCCCGCTGGTCTGGGTGAACCCGTCCTTCGCCCGGGTCACCGGGTACTCCGCCGAGGAATCCGTGGGCCGCAACTGCCGCTTCCTGCAGGGGCCGGCGACCGATCCCGACTCGGTCCGGGCGATCCGGGAGGCACTCGACGAGGGGCGCACGGTCACCCAGACCCTGCTGAACTACCGCAAGGACGGCACGGCGTTCTGGAACCAGGTGTCGATCAGCCCCGTCGTCGACGGCGACGGCGAGCTCGCCAGCTTCGTCGGCGTGCAGACCGACGTCACCGAACGGGTCCGGGCCCAGGACCAGCGCGAGGCGGCGTTCACCGCCGAGCGCGCCGCCCGCCAGGAAGCCGAGGCGGCCCGACTGGCTTCCGAACGGGCCCGCGGCGACGCGGAGGCCGCCCAGCGTCGGCTGGCGTTGATGGCCGAGGCGACCAGCACGCTGGCGGCCACCCTGGACATGGACGATCTGCTCGACCGGTTGGCCGGGCTGTGCGTCCCGCTGCTGGCCGACTGGGTGTTCCTGACCCTGGTCGACGCCGAGGGGCACGTCCGCGCGACCTCGGCACGGCACCGGGACGGCATGGTCCAGGAGCTGGCGCAGTTCAGCGCGCTGCACGCCATGCACCTGCCCACCGGCTCCCCCAGCCGGCAGTCCCTGGAGACCAACCGGCCGGTCCTGGTGGCCCCCATGACCGAGGAGCGGATGGCCCGGATCTTCGCCCAGCCCGCGGCCGCCGAGCTGTTCCGTGCCCTGGGCGGCACCTCGGTGCTGACGGTGCCCATGGTGGCCCGGCACCGCACCCTGGGCGCGATGGCCCTGGTGATGGCGGGTGAGGACCGGGGCTTCTCCGAGGAGGACGTCGAGCTGGCAGTGGACCTGTCCCGGCGGGCGGCCCTGACCATGGACAACGTCCGGCTCTACCAGCAGGAGCACGAGGTCGCCGAGACCCTGCAGCGGTCCCTGCTGCCCCAGCTGCCCACCATCCCCCGGGTGACCTCGGCCGCGCACTACGTCAGTGCCTCCGCCGCCGCGGACGTGGGCGGCGACTTCTACGACCTGCTGCAGCTGCCCGACGGCGCCATCGGAGTCGCCATCGGTGACGTGGTGGGCCACGACGTGGTGGCCGCGGCGGCGATGGGACACCTGCGCGGGCTCTTGAGGGCCTGCGTCTGGGAGCCCACCGACCCCGATCCCGGCTCGATCCTCGGCCGGGTGGACCGGTTGGTCCAGGGCCTGCACGTCGCCTCGATGGCCACCATGGCCTACGTCCGGGCGACCCCGCCGGCGGGGGAGGGCCGACCCTGGACGATTGAGGTGGCCAACGCCGGGCACCCGCCGCTGCTCCTCCGCCGTCCCGACGGCGAGGTCGAGGTGCTCGACCAGGTCAGCGGCATGCTGGTCGGCGTGGCCGGGGAGAGCGTGCGGGCCACGTGCCGACTCGAGCTGCCGGTCGGCTCCACCCTGATCGGCTACACCGACGGCCTCATCGAGCACCCGGGTGCCGATCTGGACGAGGGCATCGCCGCGCTGGTGGCCCGGCTGCGGGCTGCCCCGGTCGGTGCCCAGCCCGACGAGCTGTGCGCGCGAGCCGTCGATGCCGACCTGGACCGCCGGGACGACGTCGCGCTGATCGCCGTCCGCTTCGACTGAGTCCGCCCCGGCCGACGAGGTCCGTCCCGGGCCGACGTCGCCCCGGTCAGACCCCGGCCGGCGGCACCACCGCGGCCTGCAGGCCGTAGGAGCCGCGGTGGAAGACCAGCGGGGTGCGCTCGGGGGTGGCGCCCAGGTCCAGCACCCGTCCCACCACGATGGTGTGGTCCCCGCCGTCGTACTCGGCCCACAGCGCGCAGTCGATCCAGGCCACCACGCCGTCCAGCACGGGGGAGCCGCCGGCGCTGGGCTGCCACCGGACCCCGGCGAACTTGTCGGTGCCCGACCGGGCGAACGCGGCCGACAGCTGGGTCTGGTCATCGGCCAGCACGTTGACGCAGAACCGGCCGGCCGCCCGCAGCCGGGGCCACGTCGTGGAGGTGCGGGCAGGGGCGAAGGTGACCAGCGCGGGGTCCAGCGACAGCGAGCTGAAGGACTGGCAGGTGAACCCGATCGGGCCGTCCTCGGCGAGCGCGGTGACCACCGTGATGCCGGAGGCGAAGTGCCCCAGCACGTCCCGCAGCGTGCGCGGGTCGACGATCTCCTGGGGCTGCTCGGTCATGCCTCCGATCCCACCACGGGCGGCGGGTAGGCACCGCGCGGGGCGTTGCGCCCGCCCGCGCGCAGCAGCGAACTCGGCAGCTCCCGCCCGACGGCCTCGGTGGTGACCCGTCCGGCGGCCAGCACCGCGTCCAGGTCGATGCCGGTCGCGATGCCGGCGTCGGTGAGCCAGTAGACCAGCTCCTCGGTGGCGATGTTGCCGCTGGCGCCCGGGGCGAAGGGGCAGCCGCCCAGCCCGCCCACGGAGGCGTCCAGCTGGGTGACCCCGGCCTGGACGGCCGCCAGCGCGTTGGCCTGACCGGTGCCCCGGGTGTCGTGGAAGTGCACGCCCACCGGGACGCCCGGGGTGGCCCGGCGGACCTCGTCGAGCAGGCGGACGACCCGTACCGGGGTGGTGGTGCCGATGGTGTCCCCCAGGCAGAGGGCGTCGGCACCGGCGGTGACCGCGGCGCGGGTGACGTCGACGGTGCGGTCCAGCGGGGTCCGGCCGTCGAACGGGCAGTCCCATGCGGTGGCCACGATGACTTCCAGGCTGCCCCTGGCGCCGTGCGCCAGCGCCGCGATGTCGGAGACGGCGCCCACCGCCTCGGACGTGGGACGGCCCGCATTGGCCCGGCTGTGGCTGTCGGCCGCGCTGACCACGTACTCCAGGTCCGCGATTCCGGCGTCCACCGCGCGCTGCGCACCGCGGGTGTTGGCCACCAGCGCGGAGAAGTGCACGCCGTCGAACTGGTGCAGCTCGGCGGCCAGCGCATCGGCGTCGGCCAGCGCAGGGACCGCCTTCGGGGAGACGAAGGAGGTCACCTCGATCCGGCGCACCCCGGTCGCCACCAGCGCCTCCAGCATCGCCAGCTTGCCGGCCAGCGGGACGGGCGCCTCCAGCTGGAGCCCGTCCCGCATGCCCACCTCCCGGATGTCGACGGCCGTGGGCAGCACCAGCTCGAAGTCGGTCACCGGTCGATCATGCCCCGGACCCGGTGCTGATGTTGAACATCCAGGGGGTGCCGAAGCGGTCCACGCAGGCGCCGTACTCGTCGCCCCACATCTGCTTCTCCAGCGGCGTGGTGACGGTGGCGCCCTCGGCGAGCTGGGTCCACCAGCCGCGCAGCTTCTCGGCGTCCGTGCCACTGACGCACACCGTCATGCCGGTGGTCTTCTCGAACCCCATCCCGGGCCCGCTGTCCGAGCCCATCAACCGGATGCCGTCCGGGGCCTCCAGCTGGGCGTGCATGATCCGGTCGGCACCGGGGCCCTCCATGCCGAACTCGGCGAAGGTGTTCATGGTCAGCTCGCCGCCCAGCACGTGCTGGTAGGCCTGCATGGCCTCGCGGGCGGTGCCGTCGAAGGACAGGTAGGGGTTCAAGGCTGCGGTCATGACGGCTCCTCTGCTCGGTGGGGCGATCCTGGCGGACCGACCTGCCCGCTAGGACCTCCCGCGTCACCGGAACTCATCGCCGCGCACCCTCACCGCTGTTCGGACGGTCACGCCCAGCGGGCGACCGCCTCGCTGAAGGCCGCCGCGGCCTGCTCCAGCTCGGCGACCTCCACGTACTCGTCCCGGGCGTGCATGACCGCGGGGGTGCCCGGGCCCCACACCACGATCGGGGCGCCGTCGGCCACCGGACCCAGCACCGAGCCGTCGGTGAAGTAGGTGGCCGGCTGGGGCCGGACGACCGCGGGCAGCGCCTGCACCCAGGGATCCTCGGCGCTGGTCAGCAAGGGCGGCAGATCGACCCGCACCTCGACCTCGGCGACCTCCGGCTGGGACCGCCACCAGGTCTGCAGGGCCGTCCCGTCGCCCACCGTGCGCATGTCGACCAGCACCTCGGCCGCGTCGGGCACCACGTTGGGCACCGTCCCGCCCCGGATGACCCCCGGGTTCCACGTCTCGGTGCCCAGGAAGTCCTCGCTGGCCAGCGGCAGCTGCGACCCGGCACGCGCCAGCACCGCCACCAGGTCGAGGACGGCGTTGTGGCCCAGGTGCGGGGTGCTGCCGTGGGCCGCCCGCCCGGCCGCCCGCACGGCCAGCCACAGGGCGCCCCGGTGACCCAGGACGACCTCGTTGCCGGTGGCCTCGGGCACCACGACGGCCCCGGTGCGGGTGCCCTGCAGCGCCCGGGCAGCGACCAGCGCGCCCTTGGAACCGATCTCCTCGTCGCTGGTGAGCAACAGCCCGACGGGGGTCTCGGGGTCGGCGGCGGCGACGGCGGCGACCGCGGCCACCAGACCAGCCTTCATGTCCGAGCCACCCCGCCCCCACACCCGGCCGTCCTCGGCCTCGGCGCTGAACGGGTCGCGCTGCCAGTGGGCGCCGTCGACGGCCGGGACCGTGTCGACGTGGCAGGCGAACAGCAGCCGCGGTCGGTCCGGGTCGGTCGGCGTGGTGAGCAGCGTCCAGGGCTGGTCGGCGTCGTCACCGTCGACGCGTTCCAGGTGCGGGGCCCGCTCCCGGAGCACCTCGGAGATCAGCCCCATGACGTCCCGCTGCGGGCGGGGGTCACCGGACACGGTGGGCCGGCGGACGAGTTCACGGACCAGGTCGACGACGTCGATGCGCACGCCTGCACCCTGCCTGGTGGGGTCGGCGCCCGCCTGTCGGGGCCGGTGTCCACCGCTCGGGATCGGACCCTGGCCTGGACCATCCGACAGCCCCCGGCGGCCGCCCTCGACCCTGCGGCAGACCCTGGGGCACCGGCCCTGGGCCAGACCCACGACCCCGGCCGACTCCGGGTGGGAACGATCCGTCACGTCCCGCCGACGGAGAGAAATGCCGGCCAGCCCCCCTGTCCACGCCCGAGAACCTGTCGTACCCCCGTCCTGGCCTGTCGGTGTGGAGGTCAGCCGGCACCGGGGTGTGAGTGTGCGCGTCCAGGGCCAGCAGCAGGGCGGCAGTCCGCTGGCTGGCGCTACACCATGACCCCCCACGGGCGGCTGACGGTGACCACGCCCACCGGGACGACGCACGCTACCGATCCACCCCGTACCCGCCACTGGCTCCGGCCCGAGGAGCTCCTCCACCCCGTCGACACCGGCCAACCCGGCCCCACCCGGCCCGACCCCGGCGACCCGCCGCCGTTCTCGAGCGGTGGCCAGTGGCGACAGGATCGCGACAAGATCTCGGCAGGACCTCAGCACGGCCCCGCCACGGCCCGTGCCATGGCCCGTGCCACGGGCCGGTGTCACCATCCCCATCCACCCCGGTCCCCCCGCTGCGGCGTTCCACGTGGAACGCCACCCCGGCACTGGACCCGAACCCCTCGGGCCCAGCTGCCGTCGCGGGGCCGACGATCACCAGGGCCGCGGGAGCTCCTGCTGGGCTGCAGGCCCGGAGGCGGCTGGGCGACCACCGGCCACCCATCCTCCGATCAGCGGGAGCGACGCGAGGACCGCCGCGATGGAGGGTGCGGGCAGCAGCAGGACCACCAGGGTCGCCTGGCCGGCGGCGGAGCCGTAGCTCGACGCGGCGCTGATGACCGCCTGCCCGAGCACCGTCAGGGCAAGCACCGCCCCACCCACGGCGATGCTCCAGCGATCCGCCCGGGCCAGCAGCCGGATGCCACCGAGAACCAGCGCGACCCCGGCCGGCAGTCCGACGAGGACCCCGACCCAGGTGCCGCTGCCGCCGTCGGAACCGGCCAGCAGCACGATGCCGACCAGTCCCCACAGGATCGCGATCCCCCCGGAGAGGAAGCCCAGTACCGCAGCCGCGGTCGCCTGCGCCGGACGACCCGGACCGTGCGGCCACACAGCTGGAGCCAGCGGCTGGGCCGGCGGCCACCACCCGGGTGCGGACGGCCAGTCGGGCTGCCCACCTGCCCACGGGCTGCGCGGACCCTCAGGCTGGGCGGCCCAGCCAGACCCGTCCGCGCCGACGTGACCGGCCTCGTGGTCCTGCGCCCGGCCGCCCCCCCGACCCACCGGTGGTCCGGGTGTCGACCAGCCGCGCCCCGGCGGGGCGGCCTCCCAGCCCTGCCCCGGCGGGGCGGCCTCCCAGCTCTGTCCGTCGTCCCGCGCCCCGGTCACGCCCGCAGTCTGCCCGGACCCGGGCACCCCGACGGCATGACGTGGCCGCTCACCCGGGGCAACAGGTCGAGCGCGCAACAGGTCAGAGCGCGCGACAGGTCAGAGCGAGCCCAGCGTGCGGGTCATCTGCTCCTCGGTCTTGTCGGCCAGCTTCGCCAGCGCCGGCTTCAGCAACGGCCCGGCCAGCGCCGCGACGCCGTGGAAGTCGAAGTCTGCGTGGTAGCGGATCTCGGTGGTGGCGGCATCCACCGCCCGGAAGGTGAGGTCGTCGGTCGAGGTGGCCGTGCTGTTCTCCCCGATGAAGACCAGGTGGTCGGGCTCCCAGCGCTCGAGCCGGTACTCCAACTCGGTCTCCCGGCCCAGGAACTCGCTGACGTTGCGCCACCGCGACCCGACCTGCAGCGGCCGGGCGTCGATCGGGGTGCACGACGTCGTCCCGGGATCCCACTGCTCGGCGTGGCCGAAGTCCGCGAGGTACTCCACCACACGCTCCAGCGGGCACTGGACGGTGAACGTGCGTTCGACGCTGGGCACAGCGGTCTCCTCGGGATCGGGGTGAACCCGTCCCATGCCCGGACCGGCCGGGACCGACACCCGCCCTGGGCCGGCTGCGCCTGGCCCCGGGAAACGCGATCCGGCCCGGCCCACCGGTGCAGGTGGGCCGGGCCGGGCCGATCAGCTCACCGGAGCGCCCGGGCTGGTCAGCGGTTCCTCAGACCAGCGCGCGACCCACGGCCACCGCGCGGGTGTCCGGCGCAGCGACCCGCACCGCGTCGGCCGCCTGGTCGGAGGCTTCGGTCTGGGACCGGCGCTCGGCCTCGACCCGGGCCGCGTAGGAGGCCACCTCGTTGGCAATCCGCTCCTCGTCCCATCCGAGCACGCCGGCCACCGCGCGGGCCACCGGCTCGGCGGACTCGGTACCGCGGTGCGGCGTCTCGATCGAGATCCGCGTCCGGCGGGCGAGCAGGTCGTCCAGGTGCAGCGCGCCCTCGTGCGCGGCCCCCCACACCATCTCGACCATCAGGTACTCCTCGGCACCGGGCACCGGCTCCAGCAGCGAACGGTCCTCGGTGGCCAGGGCCAACACGTCGGGGGTCAGCGAACCGAACCGGTTGAGCAGGTGCTCGGCCCGGAACTTCCCGATGCCCCACTGCTCGGCCAGTCGGTCCAGGGAATTGACCATCGCGCGGTAACCCTCGGCCCCGACCAGCGGGATGTCCTCGGTGACGCTGGCCGGCACGGGCCGGGTGACGTCCTCGGCGACGGCGTCCACCGCGTCGGCCGCCATCGGACGGTAGGTCGTGTACTTGCCACCGGCCACCGAGATGACCCCGGGCATGGGCCGCGCCACCGCGTGCTCGCGGGAGAGCTGGCTGGTGTCCTCGCTCTCCCCGGACAGCAGGGGGCGCAGGCCCGCGTAGACCCCGGAGATGTCGTCGTGGGTGAGCGGCGTCATCAGCACCTTGTTGACGTGCTCGAGGATGTAGTCGATGTCGGCCTTCGACGCCGCGGGGTGCGCCTTGTCCAGGTCCCAGTCCGTGTCGGTGGTGCCCACGATCCAGTGCGAGCCCCACGGGATGACGAAGAGCACGGACTTCTCGGTCTTCAGGATCAGGCCGGTCTCGCCGTTGATCCGATCCCGCGGGACGACGATGTGCACGCCCTTGGAGGCCCGCACGTGGAACCGTCCGCGCCCACCCACCAGCTCCTGCAGGTCGTCGGTCCACACGCCGGTGGCGTTGACCACCACCTGGCTGCGGACGTCGACCTCCTCACCGGTCTCCACGTTGCGCACCCGGGCCCCGACGACACGTCCACCGGCGTGGTTGAAGGAGACGACCTCGGCGCTGTTGAGCACGGTGGCGCCGTAGCTGGCGGCGGTGAGGGCGACGGTCAAGGTGTGCCGGGCGTCGTCGGCCTGCGCGTCGTAGTAGCGGACCGCGCCGACCAGCGCGTCGGACTTCAGGGACGGGAACAGCCGACGTGCCCCGTTCCGGGTCAGGTGCTTCTGGCTGGGCATCGGCTCGGACAGCGCACCGACCCGGGCCAACGCGTCGTAGAGCGCGATACCGGCGGTCACGTAGGGCCGCTCCCACACCCGGTGGGTCAGCGGGTAGAGGAACGCCAGCGGCTTGACCAGGTGCGGGGAGATCCGGTTCACCGCCAGGTCGCGCTCGTGCAAGGCCTCGCGGACCAGGCCGAAGTCCAGCTTCTCCAGGTAGCGCAGACCGCCGTGGAACAGCTTCGAGGACCGCGACGACGTCCCGGAGGCGAAGTCGCGGGCCTCCACCAGGGCGGTCTTCAGCCCGCGGGTGGCCGCGTCCAGCGCAACGCCGGCCCCGGTCACCCCGCCACCGACGACGAGGACCTCGAACTCCTCCTCGGCGAGCCTGGCCCAGGCCTCGGCGCGCTGCTGGGGACCCAACTGGCTGACAGCCGACATGCGGGACTCCTGTGCTCAGCAGCCGTCACGTCGGACGGCGATGTCCTGACGGGTGCCCCCGGACAGGTGCACCTCGGTATGCGTGCCACGGTGTGATCCGCGGTACCTGCCACCCACGGTAGGACCGCGCACCGGCCGCGGCGAACCCTCGAGTCCGACGATGTCGGACAAGATCACTCGTACGGCGCACCCCAGGCGATCGACAGCGCCACCGCGCGCTCCCAGGTGGGGTACTCGGCACTGAGCGAGGTCGCCCGCGCGGGGACCGGATTCCACTGCGCCGACCGGTGCCAGTTCCGCCGCAACGCCTCCACGTCCGCCCACAACCCGACCGCCAGGCCCGCCGCGTAGCCGGCTCCCAGGGAGACCGTCTCCCCCACCATCGGGCGCACCACCGGGGTGTCCAACACGTCGGCGACGAACTGCATGAGCAGGTTGTTGGTGGTCATGCCGCCGTCCACCCGCAGCTCGGTGAGGTCCAGCCCCGAGTCCGCAGCCATCGCCTGCACGACGTCCCGGGTCTGCCAGCCGGTGGCCTCCAGCACTGCCCGCGCCAGGTGACCCTTGGTGACGTAGGAGGTCAGCCCGGCCACCATGCCCCGCGCCTCACCCCGCCAGTGCGGGGCCAGCAGCCCGGAGAACGCCGGGACGACGTAGCAGCCCCCGTTGTCCCGCACGGTCCGGGCCAGGGTCTCCACCTCCGGCGCGGTGGAGATCAGGCCCAGACCGTCGCGCAGCCACTGCACCAGGGCACCGGCCACGGCCACCGATCCCTCCAGCGCGTAGTGCACCGGTTCCCCGGCCAGCTGGTAGGCCACCGTGCTGATCGACCCCGACCGGGTACGCACCAGCTCGGTGCCGGTGTTCTGCAGCAGGAAGCTGCCGGTGCCGTAGGTGCACTTGGCCTCACCGGGGGCGAAGCAGGTCTGGCCGAACAACGCCGCCTGCTGGTCGCCCAGCGCCCCGGTGATCGGGATGGCCGGGGACAGCGCCGTGGCCAGCCCCAGCAGGCCCACCGACGGCCGGATCTCGGGCAGCAGCGCCGCAGGGACGCCGAAGAAGTCCAGCAGGTCCGGGTCCCACCGGCAGGTGCGCACATCCATCAGCGAGGTGCGGCTGGCGTTGGTCACATCGGTGACGTGCACCCCGCCCTCCGGGCCACCGGTGAGGTTCCAGATCAGCCAGCTCTCCATCGTCCCGAACAGCAGCTCACCGGCCTCGGCGCGCTCACGGGCCCGCGGCAGGTGGTCCAGCAACCAGCGCAGCCGGGGTCCGGCGAAGTAGCCCGCGATGTCCATCCCGCTGCGCTCGGCCACGATCCCGGCGTCCGGGCGGGCACCGAGGGCCTGCACCAGATCGGCCGTGCGGGTGTCCTGCCAGACGATGGCCCGGGTCACCGGGCGGCCGGTCGCCCGCTCCCAGACCACGGTGGTCTCCCGCTGGTTGGCGATCCCCAGCGCCACGACCTCACCGTTGGCGGCGGCGACGTCGCGGAGTGCCTGCGCGGCCGTGCGCTGGGTGTTGGCCCAGATCTCCATCGGGTCGTGCTCGACCCAGCCCGGGCGGGGGAACCACTGCCGGTGCTCCCGCTGCCGGACGGCGACCATCCGACCGCTCCGGTCGAACACCAGGGACCGGGTCGACGTCGTGCCCTGGTCCACCGCCAGCACGTACCGCTCGCTCACCGGGTCAGACCCGCCAGCCCAGCTCGCGGGAGACTGCCTGGGCAGCCTCCAGCACCATGCCCACCAGCTTGGCCCGAGGCTGCCCCCGGCCGTCCGCGATCGCCTCCAGCGGCCCCACGACGCCCAGCGCCGCCACCACCAGACCGGTGGAGCCGCGCACCGGTGCGGCCAGCCCCCCGGTGCGCGGCTCGCACTCGCCCAGCGACACCGCCCAGCCCCGGCTGCGCACCGCGGTCAGCGCCTCCCGCCCGGCGTCCGGCGCCCCCCGGGTGGAGCGGTGCGGGGCGAACGCGGTGAGCACCCGACCCAACGCCGTCCGGTCGGCCGGCAGCGAGGTGCCGACCTCCAGCACCTGGGCGGAGTCGTCGGGCCGGAAGACGTGGTGCACCACCACCACCCGGTCCCCGACCCGGGTGGCCAGCCGCACCGACTGGCCGCTGCGCGAGGCCAGCGCGTCGGCCCAGTTCGAGGCCCGGGACCGCAGCTCGTTGACATCCAGGTGGCTGGTACCCAGTCGGAGCAGGCCCGCGCCGAGGGCGTACCGGCCCTGCCGGTCCTGCTCGACGAACCCCACGGCCAGCAACGTCCGCAGCAGGCTGTGCGCGGTGGTCTTGGGCAGTCCCACCGCGGCCGCGACATCGGTGACCCCGAGGGTGCCGCCGCTGCCGGCGACGACCTGCAGGATGGCGGCCGCACGCTCGATCGACTGCACGGTGCCCGGCACCCCGCCGACGGTAGGGCAACCGCCCGGGCGAGCGCCGCCACCGGCCCGTCCGCCGAGGCTCGGGCTCGTTGTCCGACCATGTCGTACCCGACAGCCTTCCCCCAGGTGATCACTGCCACCTAGCGTCCCCCCGGACAGCGCCGAGGTGATCCGGACCACACGACCCCAGGGTCGGCCCGGGTGGCAGCGGCGTCGGAACCGGCCCGCAATGCAGCGGGCCCGTAGACAGGAGCTCCTCCTTTGGACCAGACAACGAGTCTCTGGACCGTCTTCGGCAGTGAGGTCACCGGCACCGGGATCCTCCTCCTGCTGGGTGTCGGCGTCGTCGCGAACGTCCTGCTCGCCCAGTCCAAGGGGCTGGGCGGCGGCTGGATCGTGATCATCTTCGGGTGGGGGCTCGGCGTCTACGCCGGTGTCTACGCCGCGGCCAGCTCCGGCGCCCACCTCAACCCGGCGGTGACCATCGGTCTGCTGGTCAGCGGCGCGGAGGAGTACGGGCCGGGTATCCCGGTGACCTTCGCCTCGACCGTGGTCTACATCCTGTCCGAACTGCTCGGCGCCTTCCTCGGGGCGAGCATCGCGTGGCTGGCCTACCGCAAGCACTACGCCGACCCCACCAACGACGCCGGGGCCATCCTGGGCACCTTCTCCACCGGCCCGGCGATCCGCAGCTACGCCGACAACGTCATCACCGAGGCCATCGGCACCTTCGTGCTGGTCTACATCGTGCTGCGGTTCGGGGACACCCCGACCCAGGTCGGCCCGCTGGCCGTCGCCCTGCTGGTCGTCGGTATCGGCGCCTCGCTCGGTGGTCCCACCGGGTACGCCATCAACCCTGCCCGCGACCTCGGCCCCCGCATCGCGCACGCCATCCTCCCGATCCGCGGCAAGGGCGGCAGCGACTGGGGTTACTCCTGGGTGCCGATCGTCGGCCCGCTGATCGGTGCCGTGATCGCCGGTCTGTTCTCCCAAGTCAGCATCTGACCCCAGCCTGCCCCGACCCGGGTGGGGTCGCCTCGACGCCCGCCCCGAGCTTCTAGGAGGAACGACTCATGGCCGAGTACGTCGCCGCCATCGACCAGGGCACCACCAGCACCCGATGCATGCTCTTCGACCACGACGGCAAGGTCGTCGCGACCGGGCAGAAGGAGCACGAGCAGATCTTTCCCCGGGCCGGCTGGGTCGAGCACGACCCGCTGGAGATCTGGGCCAACACCCGCGAGGTCGTCGGCCAGGCGCTGGCCCGGGGCAATGCCGGCAGTTCCGACATCGTCGCCGTCGGCATCACCAATCAGCGCGAGACCACGGTCGTCTGGGACAAGACCACCGGCCAGCCGGTCTACAACGCGATCGTCTGGCAGGACACCCGCACCGGGAAGATCTGCGAGGAGCTGGGCGCCCTGGGTGGTGGCGCCGAGCGGTACAAGGACCGGGTGGGGCTGCCGCTGGCGACCTACTTCGCCGGCCCCAAGGTGCGCTGGATCCTGGACAACGTCGACGGCGCCCGGGAGAAGGCCGAGGCCGGTGACCTCGTGATGGGGACCATCGACTCCTGGCTGATGTGGAACATGACCGGCGGCACCGACGGCGGCCTGCACCTGACCGACGTCTCCAACGCCAGCCGGACCATGCTGATGGACTACCGCACGCTGTCCTGGCTGCCCGACATCGCCGAGGAGATGGGCATCCCGATGTCCATGCTCCCGGAGATCCGGTCCAACTCCGAGGTCTACGGCAAGGGCCGGGCCAGCGGCTTCCTGGCCGGGGTGCCGATCGCCGGTTCGCTGGGCGACCAGCAGGCGGCCACCTTCGGGCAGGTCTGCTTCGAGCGCGGGATGGCCAAGAACACCTACGGCACCGGCAACTTCATGCTGCTCAACACCGGCGAGGAGGCGGTCCCGTCGGAGAACGGCCTGCTCACCACGCTGTGCTACCAGCTCGGGGACGCCAAGCCGATCTACGCCCTGGAAGGCTCGATCGCCGTCACCGGCTCGCTGGTGCAGTGGGTCCGGGACAACCTGGGCATGATCAAGAGCGCCCCGGAGATCGAGACCCTGGCCCGCTCGGTGGAGGACAACGGCGGGTCGTACTTCGTCCCGGCGTTCTCCGGCCTGTTCGCCCCGCACTGGCGCTCCGACGCCCGCGGCGCCGTCGTGGGGCTCACCCGGTTCGTCAACAAGGGCCACCTGGCCCGCGCCGTGCTGGAGTCCACCGCGTACCAGACCCGCGAGGTACTGGACGCGATGAACGCCGACTCCGGGGTGGACCTCACCGAGCTGCGCGTCGACGGCGGCATGGTCGGCAACGAGCTGCTCATGCAGTTCCAGGCCGACATCCTCGACGTGCCGGTGATCCGGCCGCAGATCGTGGAGACCACCGCGCTGGGTGCGGCCTACGCGGCCGGCCTGGCGGTCGGGTTCTGGTCCAGCCTGGACGAGCTGACCGCCAAGTGGGCCGAGGACAAGCGCTGGGAGCCCGCCATGGAATCCGCCGAGCGCGAGCGGCTGTACCGCAACTGGCAGAAGGCCGTCACCAAGACCCTCGACTGGGTCGACGACGACGTGACCTGAGCCGCGAGGACCACCGGGAGCGCTGAACGCCCCCACCCGCACCGGGTGGGGGCGTTCGGCGTCCCGGGACGCCTCACCCGGCGCTGACCGGGTCCTCGCTCAGCCGCCGAGCGCGGCGCTGACCACCGCGCGGGCCTCCTCCTGCACCCGGGCCAGGTGTGCGGGCCCCTGGAAGGACTCCGCGTAGATCTTGTAGACGTCCTCGGTCCCGGACGGGCGGGCCGCGAACCAGGCGTTCTCGGTGGTCACCTTCAGCCCGCCCACCGCGGCGTCGTTGCCCGGCGCCCGGGTCAGCTTGGCGGTGATGGGCTCTCCGGCCAGCTCGGTGGCGGTCACGTCGTCGGGGGACAGCTTGCCCAGCGCGGCCTTCTCCTCCCGGGTCGCCGCGGCGTCCACCCGGGCGTAGGCGGACTCGCCGAACCGGGCGGTCAGCTCCCGGTGGTGCTCCGAGGGCGACTTCCCCGTGGTCGCCTGGATCTCGCTGGCCAGCAGGGCCAGCAGGATGCCGTCCTTGTCGGTGGTCCACACGCCGCCGTCGCGGCGCAGGAACGAGGCCCCGGCGGACTCCTCGCCGCCGAACCCGATCGACCCGTCGAGCAGGCCCGGCACGAACCACTTGAAGCCCACCGGCACCTCCACCAGCCGTCGGCCCAGGTCCGCCACCACCCGGTCGATGAGGGAGCAGGACACCAGGGTCTTGCCCACCGCGGTCTCGGCCGACCAACCGGGCCGGTGGGAGAACAGGTAGTCGATGGCCACGGCCAGGAAGTGGTTGGGGTTCATCAGCCCGCCATCGGGGGTGACGATGCCGTGCCGGTCGGCGTCGGCGTCGTTCCCGGTGGCGATCTGGAACTCGTCCTTGCGGCCGATCAGGCAGGCCATCGCGTTGGGCGAGGAGCAGTCCATCCGGATCTTGCCGTCCCAGTCCAGGGTCATGAACCGCCAGGTCGGGTCCACCAGCGGGTTGACCACGGTGAGGTCCAGGCCGCAGCCGGTCGGCGATCTCGCCCCAGTAGCCGACCGAGGCGCCGCCGAGCGGGTCGGCACCGATCCGGATCCCGGCCGACCGGATCGCCTCGACGTCGATCACCTCGGGCAGGTCCGCGACGTAGCTGCCCAGGAAGTCATAGCCCTCGACACCGGCCCGGGCCCGGGCGAAGGGCACCCGCCGCACCCCGTCCAGGTCGGCCCGGAGCAGCTCGTTGGCCCGGTCGGCGATCCAACCGGTGGCATCGGAGTCGGCCGGCCCGCCGTGCGGGGGGTTGTACTTGAACCCGCCGTCCCGGGGCGGGTTGTGCGACGGGGTGACCACGATGCCGTCGGCCAGGCCCGTGGTCCTGCCGCGGTTGGCCGCCAGGATGGCGTGGCTGACCGCCGGCGTCGGGGTGTACCCGTCGGCGCTGTCCACCAGCACGGTCACGTCGTTGGCCGCCAGCACCTCCAGGGCGCTGACCCAGGCCGGTTCGCTCAGCCCGTGGGTGTCCCGGCCGACGAACAGCGGCCCGTCGAAGCCCTGGCCCTGCCGGTACTCCACGATCGCCTGGGTGGTGGCCAGGATGTGCGCCTCGTTGAAGGCCCCGTCCAGGCTGGACCCGCGGTGCCCGGACGTGCCGAACGCGACCTGCTGCGCCGGGTCCTCCGGATCGGGTCGGGTCGTGTAGTACGCCGTGACCAGGTGCGGGACGTCGACCAGGTCCGAGGGCTGGGCCGGGGTCCCGGCGCGGTCGTTGCTCATGGGTCGATCCTGGCCTGTCCGGGGCCGTCACGGCGACCCGTGCTCCCCCCTCACGGCTCCGGTGGCTCACGGTGGCTCCCGATGGCTCCCGATGGCTCCCGGTGCCCGGTACCCCGGTACCGCACCGGGTCCCGGGCCGCGGCCGTCGTCCCCAGCCCGGGGCCGGGTGCACAGCCCCCGGTGAACGGAGGGGATGGTCGTGCCGCGCCCGTAACCTGGCGACGTGCTGGCGGAGTGGCGTGCGGAGGCGACGGACGCGGCGCTCACCGCGCACGTGGGCCCGGCGGTCCTCGGCCGCGCGCTCACCTCGCTGCACGAGGGCGGGGTGCTGTCGGTCGAGGCCTCTCCCGACGGCCGCCGGCTCACCGCCACCGTCCGCGGCACCGCCGCCGTGCCCTACCGCACCACCATGGTGCTGGCCGGCCCCGGCCGGTCCGGGTGGACCAGCGTCTGCACCTGCCCGGTCGCGGTGGAGTGCAAGCACGCGGTGGCCGCCCTGCTGGCGTTGCGTGACGGTGCCGCCGGGCCGGACGCGGGGCTGACCGCGCCGCTGGCGGAATGGGAACGCACCCTGACCGACCTGGTGCAGGCCACCGGGGGGGTCGCGCCGGGGCCGCCCCGGGTCCCGGTCGGGCTGCAGTTCGACATCGCCAGCGAGCCCGCGGCCCGGGCGTCGGTCGGCGCCCCGGGCTCGCGGCCCCGGCTGGTGCGGCTGCGCCCGGTCGTGCCCGGGCGCAACGGGCGCTGGGTGCGCACCGGCATCGACTGGCGGCAGCTGCAGTACGACAACGCCCAGTCGGGCTGGGACCGGGCCCACGTGGCCGCCCTGCGGGCGCTGTACGCCACGCACCAGGCGGCGCGCGGCCAGTACTACTCCTACGCCCCGGCCGACGTGTACCTGCACGAGTTCGGTCCGGGGCTGTGGCGGATGCTCGAGCAGGCCGTCGGGGACGGTGTGGCGCTGGTCGCCGCCGGCCCCCGGGGGCTCCCCGTGGTGCTGTCCGGCACGCCCGCGGACCTGGCCGTCGACGCCCGGCAGGACCCCCGCGGCGGCGCCGAGCTGCAGGCCGTGCTCCGGGTGGAGGGCCAGGTGGTGGACGCCCGCGCGCTGTCCTTCCTGGGGCACCCCGCGCACGGGGTGACCGTGCACGAACCCGACCCCGGGACCGCGCTGCTGCTGGCCCGCCTGGACCGGCCGGCGCCCCCGGCGCTGGCCGGCCTGGTCGCCCGCGGTCGGCCGGTGGCCGTGCCGGCCGCCGACGTGCCGCGCTTCCTCCGGGACTGGTACCCCGACCTGCGCACCCGGGTCCCGGTGGTCTCCGGGGACGACTCGGTGCCCCTGCCCGAGGTCGTGCCGCCTCGGCTGGCGCTGACCGTCCGCTTCCCCGGGGACCTCTCGGCCGAGCTGAGCTGGACGGTGGGCTACGGGCCGGACCGGTCCTTCCCGCCGGCCCCGCCGGGTGAGCTCGCCGCCCCGGGGTCGGGGCGGGACCTGGACGCCGAGCGCGAGCTGGAGCGCCGGCTGCCCGGGCCGGTCGGCGGTGTCCCGGAGTTGTGGACCACCGACTGGCGGCTGGCTGCGCAGGCCGAGTTGCGCGGCATGGAGGCGATGGAGTTCGTCGCCGGGGTGCTGCCCGCGCTGGCGTCCGACCCCGGGGTCGACCTCACCGTGGTCGGCGAGCCGCCGGACTACCGGCAGAGCACCGCACCCCCGCAGATCAGCTTCACCGCGCGGGACAACACCCAGTCCGACTGGTTCGACCTGGGGGTGGCCGTCACCGTCGACGGGCAGGTCGTGCCGTTCGCCCAGCTGTTCGGCGCGCTGGTCTCCGGCCGGACCCGGCTGATGCTGGTCACCGGCACCTGGTTCTCCCTGCAGCGGCCGGAGTTCGACCGGCTGCGGGAACTCATCGAGGAGGCCCGCGCGCTGGCCGACGTCCCGGCCGACGGGGTGGTGGCGGTCAGCCGGTTCCAGGCCGGCTGGTGGGAGGAACTGCTGACCCTCGGCATCCTGGACGAGCAGAGCGCCCGGTGGACCAGGCAGGTGCGCGGGCTGCTGGACGCCGCGCACGCCGAGCCACCGCCGGCGCCGGCCGGGTTGACCGCGCAGCTACGGCCCTACCAGCACGAGGGCTTCGCCTGGCTGTCCCACCTGTGGTCCAGCGGTCTCGGGGGAGTCCTCGCCGACGACATGGGGCTGGGCAAGACGCTGCAGACCCTGGCGCTGTTGTGCCGCGCGCACGAGGCCGGTGACCTCGACGAGGCCCCGGTGCTCGTCGTCGCCCCCACCAGCGTGCTGTCCACCTGGGTGCGGGAGGCCGCCCGCTTCGCACCCGGGCTGCAGGTGGCCGTGCTGCGGGAGACCGAGCGGCGGCGGGGCACCCGGCTGGACCAGCACGTGGCCGGCGCGCACGTCGTCGTCACCTCCTACGCGGTGTTCCGGCTGGAGGCCGACCAGTTGCAGCGGCTGCCCTGGCGCGGGCTGGTGCTCGACGAGGCGCAGACGGTGAAGAACCACCGCGGGCGGACCTACCAGTGCGCCCGGCAACTGGACGCACCGTTCACCCTGGCGCTGACCGGCACCCCGCTGGAGAACAGCGTGATGGACCTGTGGTCGCTGCTGTCGATCACCGCGCCGGGCCTCTTCCCCGACCCGTCGGCCTTCACCCACCACTACCGCACCCCCATCGAGCGGGACGGCGACCGGGACCGACTGGCGACCCTGCGGCAGCGGATCCGCCCGCTGGTGCTGCGCCGGACCAAGGAGTCGGTCGCCCCGGAGCTGCCACCCAAGCAGGAGCAGGTGCTTGAGGTGACCCTCAACCCCCGGCACGAGAAGCTCTACCAGACCCACCTGCAGCGGGAGCGGAGCAAGGTGCTGGGCCTGGTCGAGGACATGGCCAAGAACCGGTTCACCATCTTCCAGTCGCTCACCCTGCTCCGGCAGCTGGCCCTGGACCCGGTGCTGGTCGACCCGGACTACGCCGATGTGCCCGCCAGCAAGGCCGACGCGTTCGTGGAGCACCTGCAGGAGGTGGTGGAGGAGGGGCACCGGGTGCTGGTCTTCAGCCAGTTCACCCGTTTCCTGCGCAGCATCCGCGAGCGGCTGACCGCCGAGGGCATCGACACGGCCTACCTCGACGGCAGCACCCGGGACCGGGACGCGGTCATCGAGGGCTTCCGCACCGGGACCGCACCGGCGTTCCTGATCAGCCTCAAGGCCGGCGGTTCGGGGCTGACCATCACCGAGGCCGACTACGTCTACGTGCTGGACCCGTGGTGGAACCCGGCCACCGAGGCCCAGGCCGTGGACCGGACGCACCGGATCGGGCAGGACAAGACCGTCATGGTCTACCGGCTGGTGGCCGCGGGCACGATCGAGGAGAAGGTGATGGAGCTCAAGGCGCGCAAGGCCGAGCTGTTCGCCGACGTGGTGGGGGAGGGCGCGCTGAGTTCGGGCGCCCTGACCGCCGAGGACGTCCGCGGCCTGTTCGGCTGACCGGCCGCGCTCACTCCACCTGGGCCAGGAAGCGGCGCAGCGCCTCGGTGAACACCTCGGGCTGCTCGGAGTGCACCCAGTGCCCGGCCTGCTTGACCCGCACCAGCCGGACCCGCGGGAACAGCTCGGTCATCCGCGGCCGGTCGGCGTCCAGCACGTAGGTCGAGTCCGCGCCGGCGATCCACAGCACCGGCCCGTCGTAGACCGCGCCCGGTGGGGGGTCGGGGAACTGCCGCAGCACGCCCAGGTCGCGGGCCAGCAGCTCCAGGTTCAGCCGCCACCGCCAGCCCCGGGTGCCGTCCCGCACCAGGGACTGGAGCAGGAAGGCCCGCACCATGTCGCTGGGCACGGCCGGCGCCAGCGCGGCGTCGGCGTCCTCCCGGGTCTGCAGGCCGTCGAGGTCGATCGCCCGCATCGCCGCGATGAACGCGGCGAATGGGGAGGCCTCCTCGTCGGGGTCCTCGGTCCGCCCCCCGCTCTCGGGGTAGACCACCGGGGCGATGTCCACCACGACCAGCGCCCGCAGCAGCGCCGGGTGCCGCAGCGCCAGCTGCATGGCGACCTTGCCGCCCATCGAGTGCCCCACCAGGGTGACCGGCTCGTCCCAGGACGCCAGCCGGCCGGCCAGCTCGTCGGCCATGTCCACGTAGTCCACCCGGTCGGTCCACGGCGAGTGCCCGTGGTTGGGCAGGTCGACCAGGGTCACCCGGTGCCCGTCGTCGGCCAGCCGCCGGGCGATCGTCGTCCAGTTGCGGCCCTGACCGAACAGGCCGTGCACGAAGGCGACCCGGGGACCGCTGTCGCCGACCGTCCGGGTGGCCAGCTCCCGCTCCCCGTTCACGTCACCGCTCACCCCGGCATCAGACCAGACCGGGTCCGCGGAACAGCAGGGGAACCCGGGATCCACCGAGGGCCCCAGGATGTTGTGACGCGGTCGTTATCGACGTTCCGTGTCGTGAGAGGCCGCGATTGTCACCCAGCGTCATGGTGGGCGGGTGACGGGCGGCGGCGAGGCGGTGGTCTGGCAGGGCAGCGGCACCGCCTGGCCCGGGGTCGGCTGGGGTGATCCGGTGGCCGCGGTGCTGGCCATCCTGGGCTGGACCGTGGCGGTGGTGCCCTGGGGTGATCCGGCGGCCGAGCACCGGGGCCGGTCCGGGGTGCTGCACGTGTTCAGCGGGGGCCTGGAGGCCGTCGGCTCGGGCACCACGGCGATGGCCGAGCGGTTGGACGCCGTCCGGGCCGCACTGGACGTGGCCGGCCGGGACCGGGCCAGCGTGCTCGGGATCTGCCTCGGCGCCCAGATGATCGCCGCGGTGGCCGGACAGCTCGATCCCGAGCCGGTGCCGTGCGGGGGCGAGGCCGGGGTGACCACGGTGCGTGGGCACGGCGTCCGCGGTCTGCGGGTGGCCACCGCGCACGTCCAGCAGGTGCCCCGGGCGTTCCTGCGCACCCCGGGGGTGGCGCTGACCTGGAGCAACGGGGTCAGTCCGGTCCAGGGGTTCACCCTTGGAGCCCGGGTCGCCGGGGTGCAGTTCCACCCCGAGCTGTCCGGGCCGGAGAGTGCCCGGGTGACCCGTGCGCTCCGGGAGATGCTGGCCGTCCCCGACGCCGTCCCGGGCCGGGGAGCGGTAGACCCGGTGCGTTCCACCGGGACCGTGCTGGCGCTCACCGGCGCCCACCGGCTCACCCGGCCGGTGTCCGTCTGACCCGGCCGGTGTCCGTCTGACCCGGTCGATCGCCGCTCGACCCCGCCCGGAGCCGGACGTCCGACCCCGCCCGTAGCGTCGGCCGCGGCGCACCCCGCTGACCTGCGCCCGCCCCTGAGCCCGTCCGTGCCAGCGCCGACCGCCCGGTCGTCCCGCCCGTTGCAGAGGAGTCCCGTGCCCGGTCGTCGTCGCGCCGCCGCACCCCGGAAGGCCGCACCCCGGAAGGCAGCACCCCGGACGGCAGCCGCCCGGACATCAGCCGTCCGCAAAGCTGCGGCTGGGAAGGACACCGCGCCACTGCCCACCGCCGGGCCTGGGGAGCGGGTCTGGGTGTTGGCCGTCCCGTTCCGCGCCCCCGCCCCCGGCGCCGTCTGGCATGCCGGCCTGCAGGCCCACGTCTGGGTCGGCGCCCAGCTGCCCCCGGAGCTGGTGCCCTACGACCCCGGCCCGTACACCGTCGAGCGGTTCCTGGAGGAGCAGCTCAACGAGGTCGCGCGCCCGATTCCGGCCGGTGAGCCCATGACCCCGCGGCCCGAACAGGTCACCGGTGCAGCGGTGATCGCCGCGCACGCGGCCGCCGGCGGCCGGATGTTCCTCCTGGGTGACGACCCCGGGGTGGGCAAGACCGGCACCGCGGTGCTGGCCGTGCAGCAGATCGCCGCGCAGCGCGGTGCGCGGACCGTGCTGGTGGTGGCCGACCGGCCCGCAGCGATCACCGTGCCGCACTGGACCCGGTCGATCGCCGCCTTCGGGGGATCCGCGGTCGGGGGACAACCGCTGCGCTGGTGCGTGACCACCTGGGACCGGCTGGCCAAGGTGCGCGCGCTGCCCTTCGACGTCGTGGTCGCCGACGAGGCGCACATGGTCCGGCACACCACCACCCAGCGGTGGAAGCACTGGAAGGCCGTGTCGGGTTCCGGTCGTGTCTCCGCCGCCCCGTTCGTGCTGCTGGCCACCGCGACCCCGGCGCACTCCCCGCTGGAGCTGCCCTACCTGGCGCCGCACTTCGCCGCCGTGCACGGCGAGCCGCTGCGGGCCTGGTCGGACCTGCCGACCCGGCTGGCCGAGCACGGGTTCCACGTGGAACGCGGCCGGTACGGCGCCACGTGGACCGAGGACCCCGAGGAGCGGCGGGCCGACCTGACCCGGCTGCGGAGCTGGCTCACCGACACCGATCCACCCTCGACCCTGCACCGGTCCGCGCCGTGGGGCCCGGTGTCGGTCACCGGTACCCCGGTGGCCCTCACGCCGGCCGAGCGCGCGCAGTACGAGGCGGACTGGCAGGAGTTCCGGGCCGAGATGCAGCTGGCCCGCCGGGCCAAGCAGACCGCCCGGGGACGGGCTGCATTGCTGCGGTTCCGGCAGAAGGCCGGGCTGATCCGGGTGCCGGCCACCGTCGAATGGGTGAAGGCGCAGGTCGAGGCCGACCGGCAGGTCGCGGTGTCGGTGGAGTTCGTGGAGACCGCGGCCGACCCGATCGCGACCGCACTGCTGGATGCCGGGGTGCCGGTGTCGAGCATCTACGGTTCCGGCTCGAACCGGCCCCGGTTCGACGTCGAGGCCGAGCGGCTGCGGTTCCAGACCGGGGAGTCCCGGGTCTGCGTGTTCACCGTGACCGCCTCGATCAGCCTGCACGCCGGCGAGCAGCTGCCCGGCGGCCGGACGGCGTCGACCACCCCGCGAGTGGGGCTGTTCCACCAGCCCAGGTTCTCCGGGATCGCGGCCCGCCAGGTCACCGGCCGCACCCACCGGGACCACCAGGTCTCGCCCTGGCGGATCGCCTACGCCGAGGAGACCGTGGAGGAGCAGGTGGCCCGGGTGATGGTGCAGCGGCTGGCGGTCACCGGCTCCACCGCGGGCGGGGACACCGCCGGGTTGCAGCAGATCGCCGAGCTGCTGGACGCGGACTGGCTGCCGGCGACCGCGCTGACCGCCGAGGTCAGCTGACCGAGGAGGGTTGACCGACCCGACGGTCCTCAGGCGGGCGCGACCATCCGCATCGGCAGGTGCAGGATGCCGTCCTCCAGGTAGTCCGGGCCGGACCGGACGAAGCCGAACCGGGCGTACCACTGCGCCAGGTAGGCCTGCGCGCCGATGTCCACGGTGCGGCCGGCGCACAGCTGCAATCCGCGGGTGATCAGCCGGGCCGACAGGCCCTGCCCGCGGGCGTGCGACGCCGTGGCCACCCGCCCGATGGCCCGGTCCGGCCCGTTCTGCAGCACCCGGATGGTGGACAGCACGCTGCCGTCCGGGCTGGGCACCCACAGGTGCACGGTGCCCGGCTCGGCATCCCGGCCGTCCAGCTCCGGGTAGGGACAAGCCTGCTCGACGACGAACACGTCCACCCGCAGCCGGAGCAGCCCGTAGAGCTCGTTCGGGGTGAGTTCGCCGAAGGGCTTCTCCTGGAGCTGGGGCGCCACCGGGGCATTCTCGCCCAGCGTCAGCCGCCCAGTCGCAGCCGGGTGAACTCCTCCACCTGCGCGGTCATGGCCCGCTCGGTGGGCAGCCGCTCCATGCTGCTGGCGCCGTAGAAGCCATGCACGTCGCACCGGTCCAGCACGTACTGGGCATCGGCCGGGGCGGACACCGGGCCGCCGTGCACCAGCACCAGGACGTCGTCACGGACCTCGCGCGCGGCCGCCGCCCACTCCTGCACCAGCGGCACGCAGTCCTCCAGCGTGCGCGCCGTGCGGGCGCCGATGGATCCGCCGGTAGTCAGCCCCAGGTGGCAGACCACGACGTCGGCGCCGGCCGAGGTCATCGCCCGGGCGTCGTCGGCGGAGAACACGTAGGGCGTGGTCAGGAGGTCCCGGTCGTGCGCCGCGGCGATCATCTCCACCTCCAGCGCGTAGCTCATCCCGGTCTCCTCCAGGTTGGCCCGGAAGTCGCCGTCGATGAGCCCGACGGTGGGGAAGTTCTGCACCCCGGTGAACCCCAGCCGGGCCAGCTCGGCGAGGAAGACGTCCGGGTCGTAGAACGGGTCGGTGCCGTTCACCCCGGCCAGCACCGGGGTGTGCCTGACCACCGGGAGCACCTCCTTGGCCATGTCCAGCACCACGTCGTTGGCGTTGCCGTAGGCGAGCAGCCCCGCCAGCGACCCGCGCCCGGCCATCCGGTACCGGCCGGAGTTGTAGATGACGATGAGGTCGATCCCGCCGGCCTCCTCGCACCGGGCCGACAGCCCGGTGCCGGCCCCACCGCCGACGATGGGTTCACCCCGCTCGACCTTGGCACGCAGGCGGGTCAGGACATCGCTACGGGTGGGACGGCGGCTCACGACTGCGAACTCCCGGGCTCGGTGGGGACTGGGGTGGTGGTGGACGCGGTGACCTCGTCGAAGGCGGCGAGCAGGGCGTCGGCGAAGGCCTCGTCGTTGACGTGCGCGTCCACCCGGGTGACCTGCCGGTCGGCGGTCTGCCTGACGCGGTCCTCCAGGGTGGTCATCAGTGCCTCGTCGGCCTCGGGGTCGTGGAAGGGCTGGCCCGGGGCGTCCAGCATGGACACCCCCCGGGTGGGCAGCAGCAGCCGGACCGGTCCGTCACAGGCGTTCAGCTTCTCGGCCAGGAACTCCCCGATCGCCCGGCACTCCTCGGCGGTGGTGCGCATCAGGGTGACCTGGGCGTTGTGCTCGTGGAACAGCCGGTCGGCGAACTGCGCCGGCACGGTGTCCCGGGCGCCGAAGTTCACCATGTCGCAGGCACCGATCGACCCGACCCAGGGCACCCGGCTGCGGGCGATGGCGTCGAGCCGGCCGGGACCGGCGGAGAACACCCCGCCCACCAGGTGGTCGGCGATCTCGGTGGTGGTGCTGTCCAGCACCGCGGCCAGCAGACCCGAGTCGGCCAGCTTCTCCATCGACCGGCCTCCGGTGCCGGTGGCGTGGAAGACCAGCGGCTCGAAGCGGTCGGCCAGCCGGTCGGCCAGCGCGGTCACCAGCGGGGTGGTGACGCCGAACATCGTCAGCCCCACCGCCGGGAGGTCGATCTCGGGCAGCTCGACCGGGTGGGCCACCATGCCGGCCACCGCGTGGGCGGCATTGCCCAGCACCACCCGGGAGATCCGGTTCAGCCCGGCCACGTCGGTGACCGAGTAGGTCATGGTCAGGTCCGAGGGGCCGACGTAGGCCGACACGTCCCCGGAGGCCACCGTGGACACCATCACCTTCGGCACCCCCACGTCCAGCGCCCGCATGGCGGGGGTGATCAGCGCGGTCCCGCCGGACCCGCCCAGCCCCAGCACCCCGCCCACCTCGCCGGCCCGGCCGGACAGGAAGCGTTCCAGGGCCACGGTCATCGCCGCCACGGCCTGCCCGCGGTCCTCGGAGCGGACGGCGTCGGCGCCGTCGGGGTGGCAGGCGGCGACCTCGGCCGCCGTCACGTCGGCACCGGTCCCCCCACCGGACCCCGAGCCGTCGCTGCGGGTGCCGACGTCGACCAGCACCGTGGGCACGCCCTGCGCGTCGATCAGGTCGCGCACGTAGCGCAGCTCCGCGCCTTTGGTGTCGGCCGTGCCGATGACGTAGACCGCTCGCACCGGGTCCTCCTCCTCCGGGGCGGTCCTCGTCGCCCGCTCCGCGCCGACCCTGCCCGATGGGCGCGGCGCCCGCACCCGGTGCCCCAGCGAACCGACCCTGTGGACCCCGCCGACCGCCGGTCGCGAGGCGGTGCCAGGATCGGGGGCGACACGGGGTGTCCCGACCGCGGGACTGAGAGCACACCCGTCGAACCTGCTCCAGCTGACACTGGCGAAGGGATGTCGAGGCGTCATGGTCTCCTCCATCGGTCCTGACCACCTGCGCATGGCCCGGGCCGCGCTGACCGAGGCAGCACCCCTGGTGCACTGCCTGACCAACACCGTGGTGCAGACAATCACGGCCAACGCGCTGCTGGCCGTGGGTGCTGCGCCGGCCATGGTGGATGCGCCGGAGGAGGCCGCCGAGTTCGCCGCCGTCGCCTCCGCGGTGCTGGTCAACGTGGGCACGGTGAACGCCCGGACGGCGGAGGCGATGCGGCTGGCAGCCGGGGTGGCCTCCCGGGACGCCCGCACCTGGGTGCTGGACCCGGTCGCCGTCGGCGGGCTGGGCTTCCGCACCAGGCTGGCCGCCGAGCTGGTGGACCTGGGGCCCGACGTGATCCGCGGGAACGCCTCGGAGGTGCTGGCGCTGGCCGGCGCGGGATCCGGTGGGCGGGGGGTGGACAGCGTGCACAGCAGCGACGACGCGATGGACGCCGCCGTCGCACTGGCCCGCCGGACCGGGGGCGTGGTGGCGGTCAGCGGGGCGGTGGACGTGATCACCGACGGCACCCGGACGGTCGGGGTCGGCGGCGGGCACCCGCTGCTGACCCGCACCACCGGTGCCGGCTGCGCGCTGGGTGCACTGACCGCCGGTTACGTGGCCGCGACCGGGTCCCCGCTGGCCGGGGCGGTCGCCGCGCACGCGCACGTGGCGCTGGCCGCCGAGCGGGCTGCCGCCACCGCCGGTGGGCCGGGCAGCTTCGCCATCGGCTGGCTGGACGCGCTGGCCGCGCTGACCCCGGACGAGCTGGCCGCGGCGGACCTGCGGTGAGGCGCCACGCCTTCGACCCGCGGTTGTACCTGGTGACCGACACCGCGCTGTGCTCGCCGCGCTCGGTGCCCGAGGTGGTCGCCGCGGCGGTCGCGGGTGGGGTGACCGCCGTCCAGGTGCGGGACAAGACCGCCCCCCGCCGGGAGCTGCTGCAGCTCACCCGGGCGGTGCAGGCGGTGCTGGCGGACCGGCCCGACGTCGCGGTCGTGGTGGACGACGCGCTCGACGTCGCCCTGCTGGCCGGCGCGCACGGGGTGCACCTGGGCCAGGACGACCTGCCGGTCGACACGGTCCGGGCCATGGCCCCGCAGCTGCACCTGGGTCTGTCGGTGGGCTCGGCAGCCCAGCTGGACGCCGCGCTGGCCCTGCCGGCGGGCACGGTGGACCTGGTGGGGTTGTCCCCGCTGTGGTCGACCCCCACCAAGATCGACGCCGGGCCCGAGCTCGGGTTGGCCGGGGTCCGGGACCTCGCTGCCCGCGCCCGATCCGCCGGGATCACCGCGGTGGCCATCGGCGGCATCCGCCGGGACCGGGCCGGTGAGGTCGCCGCCACCGGGGTGGACGGGATCTGCGTGGTCTCCGACGTCTGCGCGGCCACCGACCCCCGGGCGGCCGCGGCGGCACTGCGCACCGTCGTGGAGGCTGCGCACGCCGGGGCGCCGGCGTGACGGCCCGGGTGGCGCTGACCGTCGCCGGCTCGGATCCCAGCGGCGGTGCCGGCATCCAGGCCGACCTCAAGACCTTCTCCGCCCTGGGCGTCTTCGGCACGGCGGTGCTCACCGGGCTGACCGCGCAGAGCACCCGCGGGGTCACCGGCGTGCACCCGGTGCCGGCCGCCTTCGTCACCGAGCAGCTGGACACCCTGCTCGACGACGTCACCGTGCACGCCACCAAGACCGGGATGCTGGGCTCGGCCGCGGTGGTGCACGCGGTGGCCCGGGTGCTCCGGGACCGGCCCGTGGGTCCGGTCGTCGTCGACCCGGTGATGGTGGCCACCAGCGGGGACCAGCTGATCGACGACGACGCGGTGGACGCCATCGCGACGGTCCTCCTGCCGGTCACCGGACTGCTCACCCCCAACGTGCCCGAGGCGGCCCGGTTGTTGCACGTGGAACCGGCGACGACGGTGGCCGGACTGCAGGAGCAGGCGGTGGCGCTGCGGGCGCTGGGGCCGGCCGCGGTGCTGGTGAAGGGCGGACACCTGGGCGGCGGGGTCAGCGTCGACGTGCTGGCCACCGCGGCCGGGGTCGTCGTCAGCACCCGCCCCCGGGTGGCCACCTCGGCCACCCACGGCACCGGGTGCACCCTGTCCGCAGCCCTGACGGCGCTGGCCGCCCGGGCCGGTGCCGGCCCGGACTGGGGAGCCCTGGTGGAGCCGGCGCGGGACGTGCTGCAGGCCGCCCTGCTCGACGGCCGGGACCTGGGGGTCGGCTCCGGTCACGGCCCGGTGCACCACCTCGCCGGGGTGTGGCCGGCATGAGCACGTCGTTCACCGAGCAGGCCTGGGCGCGGACCGCGGGGTTGCGGGCGGCGATCGAGGGCCTGGAGTTCCTGGCCGAGCTGGGCGCCGGCACCCTGGACCCGGCCGCCTTCCGGCACTACCTGGAGCAGGACGCGCTCTACCTCACCGGCTACGCCCGCGCGCTGGCCCTGCTGGCCGCCCGTGCGCCCGATGCCGCGGCGGCGTCCTTCTGGGCCCGCTCGGCGCACACCGCCGGCGTGGTGGAGAGCGCGCTGCACCAGGACCTGCTGGAGCTGCTGGGCGGCGGACCGCGGACCGGTGACCACTCGCCGGCCTGCCTGGGCTACGTGTCCTACCTGGTGGCCACCGCGGCCACCGAGCCCTACCCGGTGGGCTGCGCCGCGGTGCTGCCCTGCTTCTGGGTCTACGCCGACACCGGTGCCCGGCTGGCCGCCACCGCGCGGACCGTCCCCGGGCACCCCTACGCCCGCTGGGTGGCCGCCTACGACGACGCGCAGTTCCAAGCGTCCACCCGCCGGGCCCGGGAGCTCACCGACGCCGCGGCCGGTTCGGCCGGCCCGTCGGACACCGCGGCGATGCACCGGGCCTTCGCCGTCGCCACCCGGTACGAGCTGGAGTTCTGGCGCTCGGCGCACCAGCAGGAGGGCTGGCCCGCGACGGCTTGACTCACCGCCAGTCCGGCGGGTCGGCCGGCTGCAGGTCGGGGTCGTCGGCGGGGTAGGTGCGCACCCGGCCCGGTCCGGTGGTGGGGCCCTCGAACCGCACGGTGACCCGGCCGAGGCCGCTGCCCCACACCCAGCCGGGGCCCAGCTCGGCGTGCTCGACGTCCTGACCGGGGTGCCAGATCCGCGCGGCGGGATCCCGGTCGACGGTCCGCCGGGGCACCGGGCCGGACGGGTCGCCGTCGTCCTCGACGGGGGAGCCGGCCGCGACCGGTTCCTCCGGCGCGGCGAACAGGTCCCCCTGCACGTAGCTGGCCAACCCCGACACCCCGACCCCCAGCAGCCGCAGCCCGCCGGACCGGTCGACGCCGGCCAGCAACCGCTGGGCCACCTCGGCGATGGCCCGCGGGTCGTCGACGGGCTGGGACAGCGTCTGGGACCGGGTAAGGGTGGAGAAGTCGTAGCGGCGGACCTTGAGGGTGACCGTGCGCCCGGCGGTGCCCGAGCGAGCCAGCCGGGCACCCACCCGGTCGGCCAGCTGCTGCACCTGCACCGCGAGCTGGGCGGGGTCGGTGAGGTCACGGGCGTAGGTCTGCTCGGCGCTGACGCTCTTGGCCTCCCGGTCGGCCACCACCGGACGGTCGTCGTCGGCCCGGGCCAGCCGGTAGAGGCCGGCCCCGTGGGCCTGCCCCACCAGGGTGGTCAGATCCACCAGGGTGAGCCGGTGCAGGTCCCCGACCGTGCGGACCTTGATCTGGGCCAGCCGCTCCGCCGTCGCCGGGCCGACCCCGCCCAGGGCGCGCACCGGTAGCGGGTGCAGCACGTCCAGCTCGGTGCCGGGGGTGACCACGGTCAGCCCGTCCGGCTTGTCCAGCTCCGAGCCGATCTTGGCCAGCGCCTTGGAGCTGGCGATGCCCACCGAACCTGTCACCCCACCCGTGGCCTCGGCGATCCGGGCCTTCAGCCCGTCGGCCAGCGCGGTCACCCCGGCCACGGACAGGTCGTGGTCGGCGGCCGCGAGGTCCACGTAGGCCTCGTCGATGCTGACCGGCTCCACCAGCGGGGACAGCTCGCGCAGCAACGTCATCACCAGCTCCGACGTCCTGGCGTACGCCGGGAACCGTGGACCCAGGAACGCCGTCCCGGGCGGGCAGCGGCGGCGGGCCTCGATGGTGGACATGGCGCTGCGCGCCCCGTAGGCCCGCGCCTCGTAGGAGGCGGTGGACACCACGCCCCGCCCGCCGGTCCCGCCGACGACGACCGGGCGGCCCCGCAGGCTGGGCTTGTCCCGCTGCTCCACGGCGGCGAAGAACGCATCCAGGTCCAGGTGCAGGATGCTGGGTTCACGCCGCACCGGCCCATCGTCCTCCACGCGCGATGATGGACCGGTGACCGAACCGAGCATCTGGGCCCAGCAGGCCGCCGCCGACCCCGAGCACTCCGCCAACTACGTGCGGCGCTTCCGGGGGCTGGCCGCCGACGGGTTCGACCTGGACGGCGAGGCCCGGCTGGTCGACGCCATGCTGCCCCGGGGCTCGCGGGTGCTGGACGCCGGGTGCGGGCCCGGCCGGGTGGGTGCTGCGCTGGCCGCCGCCGGGCACGAGGTGGTGGGGGTGGACGCCGACCCGGTGCTCGTCGCGGCGGCCCGCACGGACCACCCCGGCCCCACCTGGCTGGTCGGCGACCTGGCCGAGCTGGACGTGCCCGGCCGGTTCGACGCCATCGTGTGCGCCGGCAACGTGATGGCCTTCCTGGCGCCGGGCACCCGGCGGACCGTGCTGGCTCGGATGCGCGCGCACATCGCACCGGAGGGCCGGGCGGTCCTCGGCTTCGGCGCCGGCCGCGGCTACCCGTTCGAGGAGTTCCTCGCCGACGCCGCCGCCGTGGGCTGGCAGCCCGACCTGCTGCTGTCCACCTGGGACCTGCGCCCGTTCGGCCCGGACGCGGACTTCCTGGTCGCCCTGCTGCGCACCGACACCTGACACCCGCCGCCCGCCGCCCGGTCATCATGGCGTGCCTGGTCCGCGTTCCCGCCGCGGAATGGCGACCCGGCACGCCGGGATGGCCCGGCGCCTCAGTCGCCGTCGGCCCGGAGGAGCTTCGGCGAGGCCCTGGCCCGCCAGGCGTCGGTGATCAGCTCGGTGAGCAGGCCGACGTCCACCTGGTCCAACCGGACCAGCACCGCGGGGTACCCGTCGAAGTGCGGGATGGTGAAGCAGACGTCGGGCTCGGCCGCCAGCAGCTCGCGCTTGTCGCCCTCGTCGGCGACCCGGACGCCCAGCACCGGGCCCTCGGGCACGATGCCCCCCAGGTCAGCCTCCAGGTGCGCCTCCACGTGCGCTCTGTCCTGCTTCCTCAGCGGCCGCTCCCAGACGAAGGTCTTCCCGGTGACCTTCCACGCCCGGTTGCCCCAGCTGGTGCCCTCGGTGACCTCGGGCAGCCCGCCGGCCAGCCGTTCGACGTCCCGCCAGGTGGCCATGCCGGCACCCTGGCCCGGTCGGGGCCCGCGGGCAAGGGCGTCGGCGCTGGACCTGGCCGCTGGCTCACCCGGCGGCACCGACCTGCGCGGCCGGGGTCGCTTCGCGCCCGTCGCGGTCCTGCCAGGTGCAGACGCAGACCTCGTTGCCCTCGACG
Source organism: uncultured Actinomycetota bacterium (assembly GCA_963759905.1). Taxonomy (GTDB): domain Bacteria; phylum Actinomycetota; class Actinomycetes; order Mycobacteriales; family Geodermatophilaceae; genus Klenkia. The sequence continues at coordinate 8,862 of CAVXBD010000002.1, read as the reverse complement.
TCGGCCAGGATCCAGAACGACCGGGCCATGGCATCCGACAGCAGCCGCCCGCCCGCGGCCAGCGCCGCGGCCACCCGCGCCTCGGCCTGGTCGTGGGCGACGGTGATGTCCAGGTGGATGCGGTTGCGCTGCGCGCGGGGCGCGTCCATCTGCTGGAACCAGATGCTGGGCAGGACCCCGGCCGGGTCGACCAGCGCCTCCTCGTCACCGGGTTGCGGCACCAGATCCAGGACGGCGGCCCAGAACTGTCGCACGGCGGGGATGTCCATCGCGTCGACGGCGATCTCCAGGGCCTGCACCGGATGCTCCCCGCCGGGCACCGCGGGCCGGTCCAGCGCGCCGCTGATCCGGCGCGCCAGGTCGGTGTCGACCGCGGTGAGCGCACCGCGGGCCCGGGTCTGCACAGCCAGCCGTACCCGGTCCGGCCGCAGGTCGACGCGCAGGTGGTCGTCGGCGGTCGGGCCGAGCTCGGTCAGGACCGCCGTCACCAGCCGGGCCCCCTCGGCCAGCGAGGCAACCGGCAGCGTCGTGCGCAGCTCACCCAGCAGCAGCCGCCAGCCGATCTCCTCAACCGCCGACGATGCCTGGGCGCGGGTCAGCTCGCGTGGGGAGTCGGGCATGCGGGCCAGCCAACCGGACTCAGTTGGCCATGTCCACGAAGCGTGAGTAGTGGCCCTGGAAGGCCACCGTCACGTTCGCGGTGGGGCCGTTGCGGTGCTTGACCAGCATGATGTCGGCCTCCCCGGCCCGCGGGGACTCCTTCTCGTACATGTCCTCGCGGTGGATCATCATCACCATGTCGGCGTCCTGCTCGATCGATCCCGATTCGCGCAGGTCGCTCAGCATCGGCTTCTTGTCCTGGCGCTGCTCGGAACCACGGTTGAGCTGGCTCATCGCGATGACCGGTACCTCGAGCTCCTTGGCCAGCAGCTTCAGCGCCCGGGAGAACTCCGACACCTCCTGCTGGCGGCTCTCCACCCGCTTGCCCGAGGTCATCAGCTGCAGGTAGTCGATGACCACCAGCTTGAGGTCGTTGCGCTGCTTGAGCCGTCGGGCCTTGGCCCGGATCTCCATCATGGTCATGTTGGGGGAGTCGTCGATGTAGAGCGGGGCGTCGGCCACCTCGCCCATCCGGCGGGCCAGCTTGGACCAGTCCTCGTCGGACAGCGTGCCGGCCCGCATGTGGTGCAGCGGCACCTTCGCCTCGGCCGACAGCAGCCGCATGGTGATCTCGTGCTTGCTCATCTCCAGGGAGAAGATGCAGGCCGCCTGGTGGTGTTTCACCGAGGCGTTGCGCGCGATGTCCAGCCCGAGGGTGGATTTGCCCACGCCAGGCCTCGCCGCGATGACGATCATCTGCCCGGCCTGCAGGCCGTTGGTGAGCTCGTCGAGATCGCGGATGCCGGTGGGCACCCCGCGGGCGGTGCCACCGCGGCTGGCGATGGCGTCCAGCTCGTCCATGGTGGGCTGCAGGACGTCCTCCAGGCGGGAGTAGTCCTCGCTCATCCGCTTCTCGGTGACGTCGTAGATCTCCTGCTGGGCCCGGTCGACGATGTCGTCGACGTCGCCCTTGCCGCCCGCCGCGCCGTAGCCCAGCTGGACCACCCGGGTACCGGCCTCCACCAGCCGGCGCAGCACCGCCTGCTCGGCCACGATCGCCGCGTAGTAGCCGGCGTTGGCGGCGGTGGGCGTGGACTGGATGAGGGTGTGCAGGTAGACCGCGCCGCCCATCCGGGACAGCTGGTCGGTGCGGTTGAGCTCGGCGGCCACGGTGATCGCGTCGGCGGGCTCGCCGCGGCCGTACAGGTCCAGGATGCAGTCGAAGACGATCTGGTGGGCCGGGCGGTAGAAGTCCGCGCCGTGCAGCACCTCCACGACGTCGGCGATGGCGTCCTTGCTGAGCAGCATCCCGCCCAGCACCGACTGCTCGGCGGCCACGTCCTGCGGCGGCTGGCGGTCGTACTGCGGGGCCGTGGCCACCGGCCTGCTGACGTCGTCGACCACTGCCACGGTTGCTGCCCCCATCTGTTGCCCGGACCCGCACGCTCCGGCCCCGCACCGGCGCAGGATCCGTCCTCGCTCATGGCTATCGCAGGGGTCGGACAGTTCTCGCGTCCGACCCCGACTCCTGCGGGTTCGGAGGGGAACGCTAGGCATCCCGGGGGGCGGAGTCCACGACGGCTGTGCACCGGGTACTGCACAACCTGTGGACACAGCGGTGGACGAACGCAGCCGCCGTGTGGAGGGGCCGGGGACGGGCCCCGGCCATCTCGGGAAACCCCGCCCGTCACCTGCCCGTCCGCTGTCCCGCCCTGTGGACGGGAGAAACTTCCCGACGAGTTCGCCACACCTCGGGTCGTGTCGACGACACCGACGTGCCACCACCACCAGTCCCCACCATGCCGGGGTTGCGGCCTGGCAGAACCCGCCAGCACCCTCCGGACGCGCCGAGGGGCGCCGGACCGGATCGGTCCGACGCCCCTCGGGCAGTGCGGCTGTACCGGGCCCCGAGCTCGGGGCCCGGCTGCTAGGCCGGGACGACCTCGATGGCCAGCGCGGCGCTGACCTCGGGGTGCACCCGCACCGTGACGGTGTGCGCCCCGGTGCTCTTGATCGAGTTCGGCAGCTCGACCCGGCGGCGGTCCAGCTGCGGGCCACCGGCGGCGGTCACCGCGGCGACGACGTCGGCCGTGGTGATCGAACCGAACAGCCGACCGCCGTTACCGGCCTTGGCCGGCACGGAGACGGTCAGCGAGGACAGCTGGCCGGCGATCTGCTTGGCCTCGTCCAGGGTCTTCACGTCACGCGCGGCACGCGCGCGACGCAGGCCCTCGACCTGCTTCTCGGCACCGCGGGTGGACACGATGGCCAGTCCGCGGGGCAGGAGGTAGTTGCGGGCGTACCCGCCCTTCACCTCGACGGTGTCCCCGGCGGAACCGAGGCCGGTGACCTCCTGGGTCAGGATCAGCTTCGATGCGCTCATGATCAGCGCGCCGTCGACGTGTAGGGCAGCAGGGCCATCTCGCGGCTGTTCTTCACGGCCACGGCGACGTCACGCTGGTGCTGGCTGCAGTTGCCGCTGACGCGGCGGGCCCGGATCTTGCCCCGGTCGGAGATGAACTTCCGGAGCAGCGTCGTGTCCTTGTAGTCGACACCGGTCGCCTTGTCCTTGCAGAACTGGCAGACCTTCTTCTTGGGCTTGCGGATGGGTGGCTTGGGCACAGGGTTCTCCTGGATTTCTTACGGTTGCGAGATCAAAAAGGAGGCTCGTCCGAGGACGAGGCCGGGGTCGACCAGGGGTCGCTGGACGCGCCGCCGCCACCGCCGGAGGAGCCGAAGCCCCCACCGCCGCCGCCGGAGCCGCCACCGAACCCGCCGCCACCGCCGCCGTCACCGCGGTTGGCCTTGGTGACCTTCGCCGTGGCGTACCGGAGCGAGGGGCCGATCTCGTCGACCTCGAGTTCGATGACGGTGCGCTTCTCGCCCTCCTTCGTGTCGAAGGAGCGCTGCTTGAGGCGACCGCTGACGATGACCCGGGAGCCCCGGGTGAGCGACTCGGCGACGTTCTCCGCCGCCTGCCGCCACACGTTGCACCGCAGGAAGAGCGCCTCGCCGTCCTTCCACTCCGACGTCTGACGGTCGAAGGTCCGCGGCGTGGACGCCACGGTGAAGTTCGCGACGGCGGCGCCGGACGGCGTGAAACGCAACTCCGGGTCGGCGGTCAGGTTGCCGATGACGGTGATGACGGTCTCGCCGGCCATGGTCAGTGCGCCTCGGGCCGCATCAGCTTGGTGCGCAGGATGGACTCGTTGAGGTTCAGCTGACGGTCCAGCTCGGCCACCGCAGCGGGCTCGGCCTGGATGTCGACGATGGCGTAGATGCCTTCGACGTTCTTCTTGATCTCGTACGCCAGGCGGCGACGACCCCAGATGTCGGTCGAGACGGTGCCACCGGAGTTGGTGACGACCGACAGGAACCGGTCCAGGCTGGGAGCGATGGTGCGCTCCTCGAGCTCGGGGTCGAGGATGATCATCAGTTCGTAGTGACGCACGGAGAACCCCACCTCCTCTGGTCTCAGCGGCTGCAGAGGATCTGCAGCAGGAGGGCTGTACACGCGTCGCGCGCCCGAGGACCGCACCTGACGGCCGACCGGACGCGCACCCGGCAGGCTACCAGCCGCGGCGGTGCCCCCGACCGGCCGCGGGGTGGGCTCGACCCCGGCACGTCCCGCGCCCTGCGACCTTAGGGTCGGGGCATGTCGCCGCAGCCCGTGGGAGTGCACGTCGGAATCGGACTCACCGAGGCCGGCGAGGTCTCCGACGGTGGGGTGCTGGCCCGCGCCGCGGAGGTCGACGCCGGCGCCGTGCAGGTCTTCCTGGCCGACCCGCAGGACTGGCAGGCACCCGCACCCCGCCCGGACGCCGGGGACCTGCTGGCCAGCGACGTCCAGGTCTTCGTGCACGCCCCCTACGTGCTCAACGTGGCCTCGACCAACAACCGGATCCGGATACCGAGCCGCACGCTGCTGGGCAAGCACGTGCAGGCCGCGGCAGCCATCGGGGCGGCCGGGTTGGTGGTGCACGGCGGTCACGTCACCGGGAAGGACGACCCGGCCGCCGGCGTCGACAACTGGCGCAAGCTGTTCGCCCGGCAGGCCGACGACGGGGGTTTCGGCGTCCCGGTGCTGATCGAGAACACCGCCGGCGGGGACAAGGCGATGGCCCGCGAGCTGGACGCGCTGGCCCGGCTCTGGGAAGCCGTCGGCGAGTTCGGCGCCGGGTTCGTGCTGGACACCTGCCACGCGTGGGCCGCCGGCTGGGACCTGGCCACCGTGGTGGACGACGTCCGGGCGATCACCGGGCGGATCGACCTGGTGCACCTGAACAACAGCCGTGATCCCGCCGGGTCCACCCGGGACCGGCACGCCCCGCTCTCGGGCGGGGGAGATCCCCACCGAGCTGCTGCTCGGCGTGGCCCGCGCGGCCGGCTGCCCGGTCGTGCTGGAGACCCCCGGGGACACCGCGTCGCACGCCGCCGAGATCGCGCTGCTGCGTCAGTCGCTGGGCTGACCGACCGGCATCCGGGAGGACTCGGGCCGGAGCAGTTCCGGGCGCCACCCGCGCAGCCGGAGCCGGTCCGGGGCGCCGTCCAGCACCCCTCCGGCCGGATCGTCGGTGCCCGGCCAGCTGCCCCGCACCCGGTCGCGGGCCGGGTCCCACACGTCCCGGACCACCAGCACCACCAGGGCCAGCACCGCCACGTCCCGCAGTCCGACGGCCAGGAAGAACCACTGCACGTCGATCCCGCGGTTGTCCGTGCCCAGGTACCAGAGCATCCGGGGCACCCAGAGCAGCGCCTCGGTGGCCTGCCACAGCAGCAGGGACCGCCAGCTCGGCCGGGCCAGCACGGCCAGTGGCAGCAGCCACAGCGAGTACTGCGGGCTCCACACCTTGTTCACCAGCAGGAACCCGGCCACCAGCAGGAAGGCCAGCTGGGCCACCCGGGGCCGGGTGGGTGCGGCCAGCGCCAGCCAACCGACCGCGGCGACCAGACCCACCAGCGCGACGGCGACGGCGGCGTTGAGCACCGCGGGGCTCTGTCCCGGGGCGAGCGGACCGTCCAGCAGCCGGCCGCCGGACGCGCTGATCGCGATGTTCCACAGCGTGTCCGGATCGGCCGGCCGGCTGTCGTTGAGTGCGAAGAACCGCTGCCAGTTCTCCGGCGCCAGCACCGCGACCGGCAGGTTCATCGCCACCCAGGCGCCGACGGCGGCCAGCGCGGTCCGTGACCAGGTCCGCAGCTGCCCGGTGCGCAGGCACAGCACGACCAGGACGCCCAGCAGGAGCACCGGGTAGAGCTTCGCGGCCGTGCCCAGCCCGATCAGCACCCCGGCCAGCACCGGGTGCCGGGCCGCCCAGGCCCACATCGCCAGACCGGCCAGCGCGACGGCGACGAGGTCCCAGTTGGTGAAGGCGTGCACGGCCAGCAGCGGCGACAGCCCCACCATCGCCGCGTCCCACGGCCTGCGGCCGGACAGCCCGGCGACCGAGCGGGTCACCAGCAGCGCGCAGACCGACAGCATCAGGCAGGTGGCCACGTAGTAGCTCTGCACCGGCACGACGGCCGGCACCAGCCCGATCGTGCGGGCCAGCGAGTCGTAACCGCGGGCCAGCACCGAGGCCACCCACTCGAAACCGCCGGTGAGCACCGGGTACTCCACGGCCGAGTCCAGGTAGGGCACCTGGGCGCGGTCCAGGCCGTGCAGGGTGAAGAGCGGGACGGTGTCGGAGTAGCAGAAGTGGGTGTACTGCTTCGAGCCGGTCCAGTTGCCGTCCGAGCAGGGGCTCTGCTTCGCCCAGGCCAGCGCCAGACCCAGCACGGTGAGCAGCAACGACACCCGCAGGGGGGTCCAGAACAACGCCCGGCCGGTGACCGCGTGCCGTCCCCAGGGACCCCCGAAGGCCTCGCTGGCCTGCACCACGACCGGGTCGGCCCAGCTGGGCACCACCCGGTCCGGGGGCGGCGGCAAGACCCGGGCCGGCACCGGCGACCGGGACGACGCGGGCCCCTCGCCCGACCGGCCGGCCGGGGACGGGCCCGTGTCGTGCGTGCTCACCGGCTCAGTGTGCCCTGACCCGACGACCCGTCAGGATCACCCACCCACCGTCGCCCGGGTGGGCAGCGTGGGCCGTCCGGTCCCCCCGGCCGTGCCCCCGGCGCCCGCCGTCGTGGTCGGAGCCGGGGCCGTCGTCGTGGTCGGCGGGGCCTGGGTGGTGGTCTCCGGCGCCTGCGTCGTCGGCTCCGGGGCCTGCGTCGTCGGCTCCGGGGCCTGGGTGGTCCTCGGTGCCTGCGTCGTGGTCCGCGGGGCCTGGGTGGTCTCCACCGGGACGCCCTTGCCGGTGTCCCCGGTGATGATGGGCTCCGAGGGCAGGTCCTCCACCGGGGTCCCGGCCAGCACCGCGTTCATGAACTGCTGCCAGATCGCCCCCGGCAGCCCGGAGCCGTAGACGATGGACCCGTTGGCGTTGACGATCGGATTGCTGGGGCTGTCGTTGCCCATCCACACCGCGGTGGAGATGGACGGGGTGAACCCCACCATCCAGGCGTCGGAGTTGTCCTCGCCCTGTCCCTGGGTGCCGGTCTTGCTGGCCACCGGCCGATCGCCGTCCAGCGACCTCCGGGAGTACTCGGCCACGCCCTCCATGGCGTAGGTGGTGTCGCTGGCCACGTCGGCCGGGATGGCCTGCGTCCCGGCGTCCACCACGCTGGCGGGGCTGACCAGCACGCCGCCGGCGGCGTCGGTGACCGAGCTGACGATGTGCGTGGCGTGCCGGACCCCGCCGTTGGCGATCGTGGCGAAGCCGGCGGCCTGGTCGATCGGGCGCATCTCGTACTCCCCGATGCCGATCGCCGAGCCGGTGGTGCCCTCGCTGTTGGCCAGCGTCCGGCTACCGGCCAGCGCGCCGGTGGCCCAGGTGTCGGGCAGGCCGGTGGCGGCCAGCGCGGTGGCCCGCACCTTGTCCGCACCCACCTCGTAGGCCAGCCCGTAGAACGTGGTGTTCAGCGAGCGGGTCATCGCCTGGATGAGGGTGCACGAGCCGCAGGAGGCGCCACCGGAGTTGCGCACCGGCGCCTCGCGGTCGGGGAAGGTCTGCGGGGAGCTGCCGTTGCGCCGGCTGCCCACCCCGATGCCCTGCTCCAGCGCCGTGGCCAGCACGTAGGGCTTCATCGACGACCCGGGCTGCCGCTGGGCCTGGACGTAGTCGGTGCCGGTCGAGGTGACGGGGCTGTAGTAGGTCAGCACCGCGCCGGTGCGTGGGTCGATGGCCACGAGTGCCTCGCGCAGGCCCTCGGGCTCACCCGCCATCACGTCGGCCACCGCCCCGGCGGCCGCGTCCTGGTAGGCCTTGTTCACCGTGCTGGTGATCCGCAGGCCGCCGGCGAAGATGTCCTGGTCGGTCAGCCCGTAGCTGCCCTTCAGCTCCGCCACCACCTGGCGGGCGATGAACCCCTCGGGTCCGTCGGGGTAGTCGAGGTTGGCGGTGCGCCACCGGCAGCACCTCGGGGTAGGTCGAGGCCCGCGCGGTCGGTCGAGGACAACCAGCCCTGCTCCACCATGCCGTCGAGCACCAACCCCCAGCGGTCCTGGGCGCCCGCCGGGTCGTTCGCAGGGTCGTAGGCGCTGGGGCTGCGGATCAGCACGGCCAGCACCGCGCCCTGCTGGGCGGTCAGCGCCGACGGCGTCCACCCCGAAGTAGGTCTGCGCCGCCGCCTGGACGCCGTAGGCACCGCGGCCGAAGTAGATGGTGTTCAGGTAGTCCTCCAGGATCTGGTCCTTGGAGTAGCTGTTGTCCAGCTTGACCGCCAGGAACGAGCTCCTGGAGCTTGCGGGCGAAGGTCTGGTCGGCGGTCAGCAGGGTGTTCTTCACGTACTGCTGGGTGATGGTCGACCCGCCCTGGGTGGCCCCCCCGGTCAGGTTGTTCCAGGCGGCCCGCAGGATGCCGGTGACCGAGATGCCCGGGTCGTCGTAGAAATTCGCGGTTCTCCGCGGCGAGCACGGCCTCCCGAGCCGGCTCGGAGACCTGGTCCAGCGGCACGTTGGTCCGGTTCTCGGCGCCGATCCGGGCCATCTCGGTGCTGCCGTCGGCGTAGTAGACGATCGACCGCTGGTCCTGCTGCACGTTCTCCAGCGAGGGCACCGTGGTGTTGGCGTAGACCACTCCGACGAAGACGCCCAGCAGCAAGCGCGGACGCCGCGACCAGTCCGGCCAGCACCTTGTAGACCCGGCGCCGCCGTTGCTTGCCGGTCCGAGCACTCTTCTTGCGCGGCGCGGGCTTGCGCGCCGAGACCCGTGCGCCAC
>CAVXBD010000001.1:0-1778219 GCA_963759905.1 uncultured Actinomycetota bacterium | reverse complement strand
ACCAGCTGGCAACACCTCGGGGCCCCCTCGCCGGGACCCGGTCCGCGCCCGGCGCGGACCGGGGGCGGGGGGGCCCTTCTCCTAGGCTGCAGCACATGGCCGCCCGACCCCGCCCGCTCCAGCTCGTCCTCGGCCCGGTGCTGGTCCTGCTGACCCTGCTGGGCCTGCTGTCCGGCTGCGGGGACGGGGCCTCGGCGGACTCCCGGCCCCCCGGGGACGCGATCACCCGGGACGAGGCCGACGTCCTGGCCGGGCTGCTGCACCGGAACTACACCGCCGGTGGCGCGGACTTCACCATCACCGCGCCGTACGCCGAGAACACCGTGCTGACCCTGACCGGGGAGATCGACTTCCGCCGCGGCGTCGGCCGCGCCCAGGCCGTGACCAGCTACGGCGGGAACCGGCCCGACGACAGCCGCACGTTGTTCTTCACCACCACCGACCTCTGGTACGGCGACGTCCCCGGGCTGAGCGAGGCGCTGGCCGCCGCCGGGCGCCCGGACACCAGCTACCTGCGCCGACCGCTGTCGGCGACCCAGCAGAACGGGACGGCGTCGCTGGTCGACGTGCTGGTGCAGCTGGTTCCCCGGCTGTCCGCCCGGGCCGACGACGACCCGCGGGCGTTCCTGGAGCGCAGCTACACCTGGCAGGGACAGCGGTCGGTGAACGGCCAGCTGGCCGCGGTCTACGGCTTCGGTTCAGGCACCACGGTCGCGGTCTCGGCGACCGACGAGCTGCTGCTGCAGTACACGACCCGGCTGCCCGACCAGAGCTTCGACGTCACCATCACCCTGGCCGACCACGGGCAGCGGGAGATCACGCTGCCCGGTGATGCGGAGACCGCACTGGCTGCGGACTACCCGCAGATCGCGGCCGATCTCGGGTTCTGAGGGCACCGGCCGCCGGAGATGTCCCCGGACGCGAGCGCGGGAGGGACGGTCTCTTCCCCAGACCGTCCCTCCCGCAGCACCAGTCTTACCAGAATCCGAGCCCGGAGACCGCACGACGCGCTGTGACGGATCAGTTCCCCATCGGCACCGGAGCCGGGCCGGGGATCAGTTCTGGGTCGGGTCGGGGGTGGCCGTGGCCAGCACCCCGCGCGCCCCCGTCTGCCGGCCGAGCACCCGGTGCCAGAGCCGGGACCCGGCCGTGGTGGCGACGACGTCGGAACCGCGACCGTCCACGCACGCCCAGGCCCCCTCGTCGATCTCGGCGGCCAGCTGCCCCGGTGACCAGCCGGCGTACCCGGCGAACACCCGCAGCCCGGCCACCACGGGCAGCAGGTGCACCGGGTCGCAATCCAGGTCGACCAGGTAGACGTCGCCGTCGACCACCCGCAGCCCCTCCCGGGGAGCGTCGGCGACCGCCAGGCACAACGCCGTCTCGCTCTCGCACGGCCCCCCGACGTGGAACACCCGGGGATTCACCGCCAAGATCGCCCAGCCGGGGAGCACGTCGCGGATCCGGACCTCGCTGGGCCGGTTGAGCACCACGCCCACGGTGCCGGTGTCGGAGTGGTCGAGGACGTAGACCACGGTGCCGGCGAAGGACGGATCGGCCAGGCCGGGCATGGCCACCAGCAGCGATCCGGGGCGGACGTCGGCCATGGTGCCGATGGACACCGCGGGTACGGCCGCGCGGGCAGGTCGGCCCGCGGCGGAGGCAGCGGGTCGACGGTCCGGGTCGGGCGAGGTGGGCACCGGGTTCATCACCTCCCAGTGTGCAACAAGTCGGGGCGGTCGGGGGTAGCCCTGTGCGCGGGTCGCCCCGCGCCACCGGTCGTAGGCTCGGACCGTGACGGGGCGAGCAGGGACGGCACGGCGCATGCTGGGCCGCCCGGACTTCCGTCGGCTGCTCCTGACCCGGCTGTCCTCCCAGTTCGGGGACGGCGTCTTCCAGGCCGCGCTGGCCGGCACCGTGCTGTTCAACCCGCAGCGGGCCGCCGACCCGATCGACGTGGCCGCGGGCTTCGCCGTGCTGCTGCTGCCCTACTCCCTGGTCGGCCCGTTCGCCGGTGTCTGGCTGGACCGGTGGAGCCGGCGCCAGGTGCTGCTGGTGGCCAACTGCCTGCGCGCCCTGCTGGTCGGCGTCGTCGCCGCGCTCACCTGGTCCGGGGTCGCCGGGCCGCCGTTCTTCCTGGCCGGGCTGGCGGTCTTCTCGGTCAACCGGTTCGTGCTGTCGGCGTTGTCGGCCGGTCTGCCGCACACCTGCGGGCGGGACGTACTGGTCTCGGCGAACGCCCTCACCACCACGGCCGGCGCGGTGTCCACCGTGCTCGGCGGCGGGCTGGCGATCGGGGCGCTGTCGCTGAGCGGCGCGGGGGACGGCGGGTACGCGTTGCTGGCCCTGCTGTCGGCCGGCCCGTACCTGGTGGCCTCGGCGATCGTCGCCGGGTTCGCCCGCCGGCACCTGGGCCCGGACCACCTGACCCGGACGGCCACGGTGTCCGCCCGGGACGTGCTGCACGGCATGCTCGCCGGCGCCCGGCACGTGCTGGCCCACCCACCGGCCACCGCTGCCCTGGCCGTGATGGCCGTGCACCGGGTGTTCTACGGCTTCCTGACCCTGATGACCCTGCTGCTGTACCGGAACACCTTCACCGCCTGGGGGCCGTTGTTCCCGGTCGGGCTGGCCGGGCTGGGCCAGGTGCTGGCCGCCGGCGCGGTGGGCACGCTGCTGGCCGCGGTGCTCACCCCGTGGGGGGTGCGGCGGTGGAGCAAGAGCCGGTGGACCGTCGCCGCCCTGCTGCTGGGCGGGGTCGGGCAGCTGGTGCTGGGCCTGCCGTTCGTGCCCCCGTCGATCGTGGCGGCCGGGTTCACGCTGGGCTTCGTCGCCCAGGCGGTGAAGATCTGCGTGGACACCACGCTGCAGGAGGTGGTCGACGACGACTTCCGGGGCCGGGTGTTCTCCGTCTACGACACGCTGTTCAACGTCACCTTCGTGGGCGCGTTGCTGCTGGCCGCGGTGCTGCTGCCGGAGTCCGGGGTCAGCTACCCCGTGCTGGTCGCGGTGGGCGCGGGGTACGTGCTGCTGGCCCTGGGCTACCGGGCGTGGAACCGGCGCGCACCGCTGGCCCCTGCCCCTGCCCCGGCGCTGCAGCCGGCGGAGTAGCAGTCGACTCCCCCTGCTCAGCTGCGCGACCGCCACCAGGCCAGCAGCTCGGCCTCGGCCACCTCGACCTCCAGCGGGCCGCGCTCCAGCCGCAGCTCCTTGAGGAACCGCCAGGCCTGACCGACCTCCGGTCCCGGCGGGATCTCCAGCAGCGCCATGATCCGGTTGCCGTCCAGGTCGGGGCGCACCCGGGCGAGGTCCTCGGCCGCGGACAGCTCGGCGATCCGCCGCTCGAGGGAGTCGTAGGTGGCCGACAGCATCGCCGCGCGCCGCCGGTTGCGGGTGGTGGAGTCCGAGCGGACCAGCTTGTGCAACCGGTCCAGCAGGTCACCGGCGTCGGTCACGTACCGCCGTACGGCGGAGTCGGTCCACTCACCCGAGCCGTAGCCGTGGAAGCGCAGGTGCAGGAAGGTCAGCCGGGAGACCTGCTCCACGACCTCCTTGGGGTACTTCAACGCCTGCAACCGCTTGCGGACCAGCTTGGCGCCCACCACCTCGTGGTGGTGGAAGGAGACCCGGCCGCGGGCCTCGTGCCGCCGGGTGGCGGGTTTGCCGATGTCGTGCAGCAGCGCCGCCAGCCGGAGCACCAGGTCGGGGGAGTCCGCAGCGGGGTCGGCCAGCTCCAGCGCGATCGCCTGGTCCAGCACGGTCAGCGAGTGCGTGTAGACGTCCTTGTGCTGGTGGTGCTCGTCGATCTCCATCCGCAGCGCGGACAGCTCCGGCAGCATCACGTCGGCCAGCCCGGTGGACACCAGCAGCTCCAGCGCGGCCCGCGGTGCCGGGTTGCCCAGCGTGCGGGAGAACTCGTGCTGCACCCGCTCGGGGGTGATCCGGGCCAGGTCCGGCGCCTGCGCCGTCATCGCCGCCACCACGTCGTCCGACGGCGTGAGACCCAGCTGGGCCACGAAGCGGACGGCCCGCAGCATGCGCAGCGGGTCGTCGGCGAAGGACTCGGTGGCCGGGCCGGGGGTGCGCAGCCGACCGGCCAGCAGGTCGCCCAGGCCACCGAAGGGATCGGTGACGGTGCGGTCGGGACCCAGCGAGACGGCCATCGCGTTCACCGTGAAGTCCCGCCGGGCCAGGTCCTCGACCAGCGAGGATCCCCAGGCCACCTCCGGGTTGCGGGACTCCCGGTCGTAGCGGTCCGCCCGGTAGGTGGTGATCTCCAACCGCTCGCCCCGGACCTCGGCGCCCACCGTGCCGAACGCGATCCCGGTGTTCCACGTGGAACTGGCCAGCCCGCGCAGCAGCTCCAGGGTCTGCTCCGGCCGGGCCGAGGTGGTCAGGTCCAGGTCACCGCCCAGCGGGCCGGCCCCGGTGCCGGCAGCCAGCAGGGCATCCCGCACCGAACCGCCCACCAGGTGCACCTCGTGGCCGGCCGCAGCGAACCGACCGCCCAGCTCACCGAGCACCGGGGTCAGGTCGACCAGCGCCCGGACCGTCGCCTGCACGGGCTCGGGTACCGGCTCGGGCTCGGGGAGGGGGGCGGGCGACGCGGGGGCTCGACGGACACGACCGCCCAGGCTACTGGCGGGTGCCGCGCTACCCTGCTGGCATGGCTGGGACGGGCGGGCGACGGCGCCCGGGCCGCCGGCTGCGCCGGGTGGACGAGACCTCCGCCGGCGGGCTGGTCGTCGCCGACGACGGCAGTGGACCGCGGGCCGCGCTGATCGGCCGCACCGACCGGCGGGGTCGGCTGCTCTGGTCGCTGCCCAAGGGCCACATCGAGGCCGGCGAGACCCCGGAGGACACCGCCATCCGCGAGGTCGCCGAGGAGACCGGCATCCTGGGGGAGATCGTCGCCCCGCTGGGGATCATCGACTTCTGGTTCGTCGCCGACGGCCGGCGGGTGCACAAGACCGTGCATCACTTCCTGCTGCGCGCGGTGGGCGGTGAGCTGTCGGACGAGGACGTCGAGGTGACCGAGGTCGCCTGGGTACCGCTCACCCAGCTCTCCGGCCGGCTGGCCTACGCCGACGAGCGGGCGCTGGTGGAGCGCGCGCCCGGCCTGCTGGCCGACAGCGCGTGAGTCGGCGGGCCGCCGGCGGCGCCGGCCGCCCAGCTCGCCGGCTGCGGGCCTCGATGGTCCTGGCAGCTGCGCTCGGCACGATCCTGACCGTGCTCTGCGGGCCGACGGCGGTGGGCGTACCGGCGGCCCGGGCCGCACCCGGGCCGGTACCCGCCCAGGTCCCCGCGCCCGTCTCGGCCCCGGTGACCGCCGCCGACCGTCCGGTGCAGATCACCGTCACCCGGTTCGAACCTCGCACGCTGACCCTCGGCGGCACGGTGGAGATCGCCGGGACGCTGACCAACTCCAGCGACGACACGATCAGCGGCGTCAGCCTGCGGTTGCAGCGCGGCGACCGGCTGACCACCCGCCAGCAGCTGGCCGACGACGTCGTCGATCCGGCGAGCGGCAGCGCCGCGCAGGCACCGTTCGCCGACGTGCCCGGCGAGCTCGACCCGGGTGACTCGCTGAGCTTCAGCTACCAGGCCACCAGCGCCGACCTCGGGCTGACCGCGGACGGGGTGTACCCGTTGCTGGTCAACGCCAACGGGACCCGGCGCGGGCTGGTCGAGCGGATCGGGGAGCTGTCCAGCTACCTGGTGGTCCAGCCCGCCGCACCCGCCAGCCGGACCACCGTCGCCTGGCTCTGGCCGTTGACCGACCGCCCGCACCGGGACGCCACCGGCGCCTTCACCGACGACGAGCTGGCCGCCGAGATCAGCTCCGGGGGCCGGCTGGACCGGGCCCTGGACGTGCTGGAGGAGCTGCCCGCCGGCGGGGCGGACGTGCCGGTGACGCTCGCCGTCGACCCCTCCCTGGTCGAGGCGCTGGGCGTGATGGCCGGGGGGTACACGGTGGCCGGGGCTGCCGGTGCGGGCAGCAGCGACGCCGTGGACTGGCTGGCCCGGCTGCGCGCCCTGGCTGCCGCGCACCCGGTCGTCGCGCTGCCCTACGCCGACGTGGACGGCGACGCACTGCAGTCGGCCGGCCTGCCGGCGGTGCTGACCCGCAGCCTTCCGGGTACGTCCCAGGGGACCGCGGCCCAGCCCACCGACGGCGCCGGGGACGTCGTGGTGGTGCCGGCCCCCACCGGGACCCCGCCGCCGCCGGCCCTGGACGGTGCGACCGGGGCCGGGGCCGCGATCCTGGCCCGGGCACTGGACGTCCGTCCCCGCACCGACCTGGCCTGGCCGGCCGGAGGTGCGGTCCGCGCCGACACCCTGACCACCCTGCAGGCCGGCGGGATCGACCAGGTGGTGCTGGGCGCGACCGGCTACGACGACCCGGCAGCGGCGCTGGGCCTGACCGGGCGGACCGCGGCGGCCCGCGTGCCGGTGACCACCGACGCCGGCCCGTTGACCACGCTGCTGGCCGATCCCACCCTGGCCCGGGTGGTGGCCTCGGCCGCCACCGCCGCGGCCGGCCCCCGGATCGTGGAGCAGCGCTACCTGGCCGAGCTCGGCGTGCTGACCGATCAGCTGGCCGCCGTCGACCCGGCCGTGGCGCAGACCGTGCTGGTCGCACCCCCGCGGGAGGTGGATGCCGACCCCGCGTGGGCCACCGCGATGCTGGCCGACACCGTCACCCAGCCGTGGTTGGCCGCCGCCTCGGTGGACCAGGTGGCCCACGGCCCCGAGGCCACGGCCGGCGGACTGGCCGCCCCGACCGGCGACCGGCAGCTCGACGGTCCCGGGATGGCGGCCATCGCGGCGAGCGTGCTGGTCCGGGACGACGTCGCCGCCTCCGTGGTGGGTGACCCCGCCGACGCGCTGTCCGGCTACGACGCGGCGATCTCCCGGGCTGCCTCCTCGGCCTGGCGGGACGACCCGGACGGTTTCGCCGCCTCGGCCGCGGAGCTGGCCCGCACCGTCGCCGCGCTCCGGGAGCGGGTGACCCTGCTGACCCCGGCCGACGGCACCTACAGCCTGGCCTCCAGCGACGCCCCGCTGGTGCTCACGGTCAGCAACGACCTGCCCTTCGCGGTGACCGTGCAGCTGGCGCTGAGCTCCCGGGGCGGGATCGGGTTCTCCGCCGACGCGATCCCGCCCATCACGCTGGAACCGGAGTCCCGCACCACCGTGCAGGTGCCCACCCAGGTGCGTCAGTCCGGTTCGTTCACCGTGCAGGCGATGCTGTCCACCCCGGCCGGGGGTCCCCTGGGCGAACCCGTCCAGCTCCGGGTGACCAGCACCGCCTACGGCCCCATCACGCTGGCGATCACCATCGGCGCCGGCGCGCTGCTGGGCCTGCTCTTCCTGCGCCGGCTGGTGCTCCTCCTGCTGCGCCGGCGGCGCGGCGAGCCCCGGCCGGTCGAGGACGACGTGCTGGTCCCGGTGCCGGGGGGCGCCTCCGGGCCGGGTGACGGTCCGGGAGGCGACCGGGGAGGCGACCTGGGAGGCGACGCAGCCCGGCCGCCGGTGAGCCCCGAGGGGCCGCCCACCCGGAGCCGGGTGTGAGCGGCAGTCACCACCGGACCGGTGTGCCGGCCGAGGAGTCCACGCCGGAGCTCGCCGCGCGCGAGCGGGCCGCCGCCGGGCAGGAGGGCACCCCGGGGCAGGACAGCGCCGCCCAGCCGGACGGCACCGCCCACCCGGACGGCACCGATGCACCGGAGGCGGCCCCGCGGCGCCCCGGACCGGCCTCCCTCCCGCCGGCGCCCTACGGCGCGGTGCCCCCGCCACTGGCCGCGCCGTCCTCCAGCGCACTGGCCGGTCACCCCACGGCCCGACCGCCGGCGACCCCGCCGGTACCCGCCGGCCCGGGCCCGGACGCCCCCGCCCGGCCGCGGCCACGGACCGGACCGGCGACGGGACCGCCGGCCGTACCGCAGTCCGGATCGCCGAGGGGATCGCAGCCAGGACCTCAGCCAGGACCTCAGCCACGGCCTCAGCCAGGACCTCGGACGGGACCTCGGCCCGGCGACCACGAACTCGGGACCCGGGTCAGCCCCCTGGGTGCCGCGCTGCCCCCACCGGCACCGGTCCGACCCGAACCCGCCCCACGGCCGCCCACGTCCGCCCCGCCCGCGTCCCCAGGCCCCGCCGACGGCCTCGGCGGGCCGGCACTGCTGCCCCCGGTCCCGCCGTCCGTCCCCCGGGGTGGTCCGCCCCGCGACCGGTTCGTGCCCACCGCCGAGGACACCCAGCTCATCCCGGTGCTGCCACCGGTCCCCAGCCGGTTCGAGGACCGGGACGACGAGGACGACCGGGCGGACCGGACCGGAGCGGCGGCCGATCCCGGCGCGCGCGGGGACGACGCGCGTAGGGACGACGGCCGTGAGAGCAGGCCGGGCGGCAGCCGCGGCATCCTGCGGGCCGCCGGCACCATGGCGGTGGCCAGCCTGGTCTCCCGGATCACCGGGCTGGCCCGCACCGTGGTGCTGGCCGCCGCCCTCGGCGTCGGCCTGGTCAACGACGCCTACAACACCTCCAACACGCTGCCCAACATCGTCTACGAGCTGCTGCTCGGTGGCGTGCTGACCTCGGTCGTCGTCCCGCTGCTGGTGCACGCCCAGGAACGGGACCCCGACGGCGGGGTGGGGTACGCCCAGCGGTTGATGACCGTCGCCCTCGGCGGGCTCGCCGTGATGACCGTGCTGGCGGTGCTGGCGGCGCCACTGCTGACCCGGGCCTACGGGATCAGTGGCAATCCCGAGCAGGTGGCGCTGGCGAACTGGCTGGCCCGCATCCTGCTGGTCGAGATCGTCTTCTACGGGCTGGGCGCACTGGCCACCGCGGTGCTCAACGCCCGAGGCGTCTTCGGGTGGCCGGCCTGGGCGCCGGTGCTCAACAACCTCGTGGTCATCGCCACCGCCGCCCTGTTCGTGCTGGCCGGCGGGCCCGGGGACCTCAGCCCGGTCACCATCACCGACACGCAGGTCTGGCTGCTGGGCGGGGGCACCACCCTGGGTATCGCGGTGCAGGCCGTCGTGCTGCTGCCCCGGCTGAGCAGGGTGGGGGTCCCGCTGCGCCCCCGCTGGGGGCTGCGGGGCACCGGTCTCGGCGAGGCCGGTGCGCTGGGCCTGTGGGTGGTCGGCTACGTGGCGATCAGCCAGGTCGGCGTGGTCGTGGCCACCCGGATCGCCAACTCCGCGGGGCGGGCCGACGGCGGCCTGGGATCCAGCGCCTTCGGGATCGCCAGCCTGCTGTTCCAGATGCCCTACGGGATCATCGGGGTCGCCCTGCTCACCGCGCTGGTGCCGCGGATGAGCCGGGCCGCCAGCCGGCACGACGTGCCCGGTGTCGCCGCGGACCTCTCCCTGGGGCTGCGACTGTCCGCGCTGGGCCTGCTCCCGGTGACCGCGCTGCTCGTGGTGCTGGGCCCGGCCCTCGCCGTCGTCGCCTTCGCTCACGGTCAGACCACCGTGGACCAGGCCCGAGGCATCGGCACCGCGCTGGCGCTGGGCGCGTTCGGCCTGTTGCCGATGGCGGTCACCCTGCTGCAGCTGCGGGTCTTCTACGCCATGAAGGACGCCCGGACGCCGACCCTCATCCAGGTCGCGATGGTCGCGGTCCGGGTGCCCCTGCTGCTGGTGGTGCCGGTGCTGGTGGAACCCCGGCAGGTGATCGCCGGGCTGATGATCGCCACCTCGATCACCTACGTCGTGGGTTGGGTGGTGGGCGACCTGGCGCTGCGCCGGAAGCTGGGCGCGCTGCGCACCGGCACGGCGGCGTCCACCGTGCTGCGGGTGCTGGCGGTCTCCGTGATCGCGGGCGGCGCCGGCTGGGCCGTGTTGCAGGTCACGGCGGGACGCGCCGCCGACCCGGCCGGCACGTCGGCGGTGGGCTCGCTCGTGGACCTGCTGATCGGTACCGTGGTGATCGGCGCCGTCGTGATCGGGGGTGTCGTGCTGGCGCGGGTCCCGGAGGTCGCGGGACCGGTCGCCGCGGTCCGGGCTCGCCTGGGCGGCGCACGACGCTGACCGGCCGCACCGGCACCACGCAGACCCGGCGCGGCACGCGCCCGGCAGTGACCCAGGGAGGTCGGCAGCGTCCGTGACGTCGACGACCACCGGGCTGCCCGACCGCTACCGCCCCCTGGACCAGCTCGCGCCCGACGAACCGACCGCCACCGGTGTCATCCGGTCCTGGCGGGCCCGGGACCGGGTGCTCAACCGGGACGTGGCCCTGCGGGTGCACACCCCCGGCGGCCCGGCCGCACGCAGCTGGATCACCCGGGCGCTCACCGCCGGTGGGCTGGCCACCCCGGCGCTGGCGATGATCTACGACGCCGCCGAGGGCACTCCGGACGACACCCCCGCCGCCTACGTGGTCAACGAGTGGATCGAGGGGCAGACCCTGGCCGACCGGCTGGCGTCCGGTCCGCTGCCCGAGCGGGAGGCGCGCACGGTCGTCCGCCGGCTCGCCGAGGGCGTGGCGCAGGCACACCGGGTCGGCCTCGCCGTCGGTGGGCTCACCCCCGAGCACGTCGTGCTGCGATCGGGTGGGCTGGTGGGTCTGCTGGCCGTCCCGGCCGCCACCGGCACCGTTCCCGGGGACATCGCGGCGCTGGGGACCCTGCTGGAGCTGTGCCTCACCGGCCGGCGCGGCGACACCCCCGGCGCCACCCCTCCCGTGATCACCCAGCCCGACCTCGCCGCCCTGGTGCGCCGGGCCCGCTCCACCGAGCCGGGCACCGCGCTCTCCAGCGTCTCGGCGATGGTGGCCCTGCTGGCCGAGCGGACCAGGACCGGTCTCACCGACCCCCACCAACCGGCCGTCCGGGGCGAGGAGTCCGAGAGCGGCTGGCTGCGCAGGCTCCGCGACCGCCGGGACGCCGCCGACGCGGCGGACGCCGCGGCGGCGGCCCAGGAGGCCGCGGACGCCCGACCGGGGGTGGTGGCCGGCGACCCCACGGCCGCGGCTCCCGCGGTGGCCGCCGGTCAGCACCCGGGCAGCCCGGACGCGGCCCGGAGCGGGGCCGCACCGCTGCCGCCGGTGCCCCGCACCCGGGGACTCGTCGACGGGGGCCGAGCCGACGGCGATCGGGCGGAGGACGACCGGCTGGACTGGGGCTCGGCGTTCCACGACGGCAGTCCCGAGGACCCGGTGCCCGACGACCTGGACTCCGATGGCGCCGCCTCCAGCTGGAGCCGTCGGCTGGTCGTCGTCGGCCTGCCGCTGCTGGCCCTGGTCCTGGTGATCGCGCTGGGCTGGTGGTTCGGCACGAACGTGATCTCCGCGGCCAGCAACGTCGAGGACACCGGGGGATCCACCCCCGCCGTCACCGCCGCACAGCCCAGCACCGGCGACACCGAGGCACCCGCGGCCCCGGCCTCGGTGCAGATCTCCTCGGCGGAGGTCTTCGACCCGTTCGGGGACGGCGAACCGGAGAACGACGACGAGGTGCCGCAGTCCTTCGACGGCGACCCGGGCACCGCGTGGTCCACGCTCAGCTACCGCGGGTCCGCCGATTTCGGCAACCTCAAGCCCGGCGTCGGGCTCCTCCTCGACCTGGGCGGTGACCAGGCCCTGTCCGGGGTGACCATCACCACCGACACCCCCGGTGCCACGGTCGAGGTCCGCACCGGCAGCAGCTCCGGCGGTGGGTTGGACAGCTTCCCGGTGGCCGCCTCGGGCGAGCTGACCGGCACCGACGACCTGGGATTCGCCGAACCGGTGACCACCCGATACCTGCTGGTCTGGGTGACCGGGCTGGTCCAGGACGGCGATGGTTTCCGCGCGGATCTGGCCGAGGTCACCCCCGTCCCCGCCCGGTAACCCGGTCCGCGGTCCCCGCCCGGGTGCCGCCGCGCGAGCGGCCCACCGGGAATGCCACCCCTAGGCTGGCCGTTGTGCCGCCCGTGACGACGAACCAGCCCACTCCCGGCCCTGCCGTCTCGGCCCCTGGTGATTCCGGCGCGCCGCCCGTCATCCCGCCGGCGGAGCACGACGGGATCCGGGACCTGATCATCATCGGGTCCGGCCCGGCCGGGTACACGGCCGCCACCTACGCCGCGCGGGCCAACCTGCACCCGCTGGTCTTCGAGGGCTCCCAATTCGGCGGGGCACTGATGACCACCACCGAGGTGGAGAACTTCCCCGGCTTCCCCGAGGGCATCCAGGGCCCGCAGCTGATGGACGACATGCGCACCCAGGCCGAGCGCTTCGGTGCCGAACTGGTGCCCAGCGACGTCACCGAGGTCGACCTCTCGGCCACTCCCAAGGTGGTCAAGGTCGGCGACGAGGTGCACCTGGCACACGCGGTGATCGTGGCCACCGGCTCCAAGTACCGCTACCTGGGCCTGGACAACGAGCAGCGACTGCTCGGCCACGGTGTCTCGGCCTGCGCCACCTGCGACGGCTTCTTCTTCCGCGACCAGGACATCGTGGTGGTCGGCGGCGGGGACTCCGCGATGGAGGAGGCCACCTTCCTCACCCGGTTCGCCAAGTCGGTCACCGTGGTGCACCGCCGCCCCGAGCTGCGGGCCTCGAAGATCATGCAGCAGCGCGCCCAGGACAACGCGAAGATCCGCTGGGCGCTGGGCAAGCAGGTCACCGAGGTCATCGGCGAGAACCAGGTGCAGGCCGTGCAGCTGACCGACACCACGACGGGTTCCGTGGAGACCCTGGACGTGACCGGGCTGTTCGTGGCCATCGGCCACGACCCGCGCAGCGAGATCTTCGCCGGCCAGCTCAAGCTGGACGATGCCGGGTACATCCAGGTCGAGCACCCCACGACCCGGACCACCATCGACGGGGTCTTCGCCTGCGGCGACGTCGTCGACCACATCTACCGGCAGGCGATCACGTCCGCCGGCACGGGCGCAGCCGCCGCGATCGACGCCGAGCGCTGGCTCGCCGACACCTTCGACGAGCGCTGAGCAGGCGCTCCACTCCGCACGCCCCACACCCACCGCACGTCTACCCACCGAAGGAGCCATTCCCATGGCAGGCAACACCGTGAAGGTCACCGACGACAGCTTCGCCACCGATGTGCTCGGCAGCGACAAGCCGGTGCTCGTGGACTTCTGGGCCGAGTGGTGCGGCCCGTGCAAGATGGTCGCCCCCGTCCTGGAGGAAATCGCCTCCGAGCACGGCGACAAGCTGACCATCGCCAAGCTCAACATCGACGAGAACCCGCAGATCGCCCGCGACTACCAGGTCATGTCGATCCCGACCATGACGGTCTTCTCCGGTGGCAAGCCGGTGAAGAGCATCATCGGTGCCAAGCCCAAGGGCGCGATCCTCTCCGATCTGGCCGACTTCATCTGAGTCGCCGCCGGCCGCAGGCCGACCGACGGGGCCCGGACGCAGCAGACAGCTGTGTCCGGGCCCCGTCGCGTTCTCCGACCAGCCCTCGCGGGTTGACCCTGCCTCGCCCGCCCGCCCGGTGGGGACGACAATCAACCGACACCGCCACACATCCGACCCCTGGGAGCGACACCCGCGTGGAGATCCTCGTACCGGGCAGCACCGGGCCCGCCGTGGCCGACGTGCAGGCCGCCCTGCGCAGGCTGGGACTGCTGCACACGCCCGACGCCGGTGCCGAGCCCGCCGGTTACGACGAGGCCACCGCGCTGGCGGTGCGGCACTTCCAGCAGGTGCGCGGGCTCTCCGTGGACGGCCGGGTGGGCGAGGAGACCTACCGGGCGCTGTCCGAGGCGCGCTGGTCCCTGGGTGACCGGTTGCTGCGCTACGACCCCGAGCGTCCGATGCGTGGCGACGACGTCACCAACCTGCAGGAGCGGCTGCTGGAGCTCGGCTACGACGCCGGGCGGGCCGACGGGATCCTGGGGTCGGAGACCGAGCTGGGCCTGCGCTCCTTCCAGCGCGACTACGGGCTGACCGTGGACGGCACCTGCGGCCCCGGCACGCTGCGGGCGCTGCGCCAGCTCGGCCGGAGGGTGACCGGTGGACGGCCCCAGCTGCTGCGGCAGAGCGCCAACCTGGTCGAGTCCGGACCGCACCTGATCGGCCGGGTCATCGTGATCGACCCCGGCCACGGCGGCGAGGACTCCGGTTTCACCGCCGGTGAGACCACCGAGGCCGACCTGGTGTTCGACCTGGCCTCCCGGATCGAGGGCCGGCTGGCGGCGGCGGGCGCCACCGTCTACCTCACCCGGGGTCGGCGCGGTGGTCCCACGCTGGCCGAGCGGACCCAGTTCGCCAACGACGCCCGCGCCGACCTGTTCGTCTCCCTGCACATGGAGGCCCACGGGTCCCGGCACGCGCGCGGGGTGGCCAGCTACTACTACGGCACGGGCTCGGGGGCCTCCTCCACCGTCGGCGAGGAGTTCGCCAACCTGCTGCGCCGCGAGGTCATCGCCCGTACCGGGATGCTGGACTGCGGCTCGCACGCCAAGACGTGGGACCTGCTCCGGCTGACCCGGATGCCGGCCATCCGGTTGGACTGCGGGTACCTGTCCCACCCGGTCGACCGGCAGCTGCTGCTGGACGCCCGGCTGCGCAGCACGGTGGCCCAGGCCCTGCTGGCCGCCGTGCAGCGGCTGTTCCTGCCCAAGGACGCCGACCCACCGACGGGCACCTACCAGCTCTCGGTGCACGGTTCCCCGCCTGCCTGACCCGTTCCGTCACACGGGATCCCTACACTCCAAGGGGTGTCCTCCCTGACGCCCGACCCCGCGGTCAGCGCGTCGGCCCCCGTTCCGGCGCGGCACCCCCGGCTGGACCCGCTGGCCGATCGTTATGCCGCCCGCACGCACGGTATGAAGAGCTCGGAGATCCGGGCCCTGTTCTCCGTGGTGTCCCGCCCCGAGGTGGTGTCCCTGGCCGGGGGCATGCCGGCGGTGACCGCCCTGCCGCTGGACGCGGTGGGCTCGATGATCGGCGAGCTGGTCTCCGGGATGGGCGCCCAGACCCTGCAGTACGGCTCCGGCCAGGGTGACCCCCGGCTGCGCGAGCGGATCTGCGACGTGATGGCCCTGGAGGGCATCACCGACGCCTCGCCGTCTGAGGTGGTGGTGACCGTCGGCTCCCAGCAGGGGCTGGACCTGGTCACCCGGGTGTTCTGCGACCCCGGTGACGTGGTGCTGGCCGAGGCGCCGTCCTACGTGGGTGCGCTGGGGGTGTTCCAGGCCGCCCAGGCCCGCGTGCAGCACGTCGCCATGGACGAGGACGGGCTGGTGCCCGAGGCGCTGGAGGACGCCCTCATCGAGTGCCGCTCCCGCGGTGACAAGGTGAAGTTCCTCTACACCGTGCCCAACTACCACAACCCGGCCGGCATCACGCTGACCGAGGAGCGCCGGCAGCGGGTGATGGAGATCGCCGACCGCTACGACCTGCTGGTCGTGGAGGACAACCCCTACGGCCTGCTGGGCTTCGACCGGGAGCCGATGCGGGCGCTGCGGGCCCGCAACTCCGAGCGGGTGGTCTACCTGGGCTCGTTCTCCAAGACCTTCTCCCCGGGCCTGCGGGTGGGCTGGGTGCTGGCTCCCCTGGCCGTCCGGGAGAAGCTGGTGCTGGCCACCGAGGCACAGGTGCTCTGCCCGCCCTCGCTCACCCAGTACGCCGTCGCCCGGTACCTGGACACCCAGCCCTGGCAGCAGCAGATCAAGACCTTCATCGAGCTGTACCGCGAGCGTCGGGACGCCTGCCTGGACTCCCTCACCGCGCTGATGCCCCCGGGCACCACCTGGACCCGCCCGGACGGTGGCTTCTACGTCTGGCTCAAGCTGCCGCGGGGACTGGACGCCAAGCTGATGCAGCCGCGCGCGGTGAGCGCGCACGTGGCCTACGTGCCCGGGATCGGCTTCTACGCCGACGGGCAGGGCAAGGAGTTCATGCGGCTGTCCTACTGCTATCCCGAACCGGACGCGATTCGTGAGGGCGTGCGCCGGTTGGCCCGGGTGATCGAGGCCGAGCTGGACCTGCACTCCACCTTCGACGCGGTGGACACCGGCACCTTCCGGGCCGTCCCGCCGGGCCCGCCCCGGGTCCCGCGCTCGGCGCCCCTGGCCGGACCGGCCGCCACCGACCAGATCGGGGACACCCCGTCATGAACGACCCTGCCACCGCTGCGACCACGGCACCGGCCGGCGGCACCGACCTGCTGCGCGCCGTCGTGCTCGCCGGTGGGCTGACCTTCGAACGCGAGGTCAGCCTGTCCTCGGGTACCCAGGTGGTGGAGGCGCTGCTGCGGGCGGGGCTGGACGCCGAACTGCGGGATGCCGACAGCGGGCTGCTGCCCGGGCTGGCCGCCGCCCCGGCGGACGCCGTCTTCATCGCCCTGCACGGGTCCACCGGGGAGGACGGCGCCGTCCGGGCCGTGCTGGACCTGGCGGGCGTGCCCTACGTGGGCTCCCCGGCCGCCGCCTGCCGGTTGGCCTGGGACAAGCCCGCGGCCAAGTCCGTGGTCCGCTCCGCCGGCGTCACCACCCCGGACTGGGTCGCCCTGCCGCACTCCACCTTCCGCGAGCTCGGGGCCGGTGCGGTGCTGGACCTCATCGTCGCCCGGCTGGGCCTGCCGCTGATGGTGAAACCGGCGTCCGGTGGCTCGGCGCTGGGTGCCCAGAAGGTCTCCCGGGTGGAGGACCTGCCGGCCGCGATGGTCAGCTGCTTCGCCTACGGCGACACCGTGCTGGTGGAGCGGTTCGTCGAAGGCATCGAGCTGGCCGTGTCCGTCGTCGACCTGGGGGAGGGACCGACCGCCCTGCCGGCGGTCGAGATCGCCCCCGAGTCCGGGGTCTTCGACTACACCTCGCGCTACACCCCCGGGCTCACCGAGTACCACACCCCCGCCCGGGTCACCGACGCCGTCGCCACCCGGGCCGCGCAGACCGCGGTCGCCGTGCACCAGCAGCTGGGCCTGGCCGACCTCTCGCGCACCGACCTGATCGTGGACGCCGACGGGCAGGTGCACTTCCTGGAGGTGAACGTGTCCCCGGGTCTCACCGAGACGTCGATGTTCCCGATGGCCGTCGAGGCGGCCGGGCACCGGCTGGGCGACGTGCTCACCCGGCTGCTCCGCATCGCCGCCGCCCGCGGCTGACCCCCGGGGCTTTTTCGGGCTCAAGCCCCCGGGCTTTTTCGGGCTCAAGCCCCGGGCTTTTTCGGGCTCAAGCCTGGGGGCTCGTGCGGGCATCGTCAGTGACGTAACCCTGGCCTGGGGGAATCCTGGGCCTAGGTCACTCCGGGTGGGGGCTCCGGCCGGTGATGTCGGGGGCCATCATGCCGATGATCCGCTGCAGGTCGTCGACGGAGCCGAACTCCACCACGATCCGTCCCTTGGCCCGACCGATCTGCACCTTGACCTTGGTCTCGAACACATCCGACAACCGGATCGCCAGGTCCTCGACCCCGGGCGCGCTGATCTTGCGGGTGCTGCGCCGGGCGGACTGCGGCGCCGCGGCGACGGCCAGGGCGACGGCTTCCTCGGTGGCCCGCACGCTCATGCCCTCGGCCACGATCCGGGTGGCCAGGGCATCCATCGCCGCCGGGTCGGGCAGCCCGAGCAACGCCCGGGCATGACCGGCCGAGAGCACCCCGGCTGCCACCCGGGTCTGCACCTTCACCGGCAGCTTCATCAGCCGGATGGTGTTGGTGACCTGGGAGCGGCTGCGGCCGATCTTGCTGGCCAGCTCCTCGTGGGTGGCGCCGAACTCCTGCAGCAGTTGCTGGTAGGCAGCGGCCTCCTCCAGCGGGTTCAACTGCACCCGGTGGATGTTCTCCAGCAGCGCGTCCCGCAGCATGGCGTCGTCCGAGGTGTCCCGGACGATGGCGGGCACCGTCTCCAACTCCGCCGCACGGGCCGCGCGGAGCCGCCGTTCGCCCATGATGAGCTCGTAGCCACCCTCGGGCCGCTCGCGGACGACGATCGGCTGCAGCAGGCCGAACTCGCGGACAGAGTGGGTGAGTTCCTCCAACGCCTCGTCGTCGAACACCTGGCGCGGCTGCTTGGCGTTGGGGACGACGTCGCTGACCCCGATCTCCCGCAGCTGTGCCCCCGGGATGCCCACGACCTCGGCCGGCAGGTCGGCCACCGGGGTCAGCGTGCCGCCGGCCCGCTGGCCGGCCGAGCCCTCCGGAGCCAGCGCGGCACCGCCCTCCCGGCCGTCGCCGTGCTCGGCGGACGCAGCGGCCTCCACCGCCTCGGCAGCCCGGGCTGCCGGGGTGGCCGTCGGGGCCGGGGCGCTCGTCGGGATGAGCGCTGCCAACCCCCGGCCGAGTCCGCCACGCTTGGTCATGAGTCCTCCCGAGGACCTGATCGGGCGCTACCCACGGATTCCCCGAGGACCAGCGCGGACAACGGTGGGGACGCCGGGGGAGCCGCAGCGACCGTGGGCGGCGGCTGCACCGGCACGCGCGGAGCCAGGTCCACCCCGCGGTGGGCCAGCTCGCGGGCGGCCTCCACATAGCTGGTGGAACCGCGGGACCCCGGGTCGTAGGTCAGGACGGACTGGCCGTACCCCGGAGCCTCGCTGACCCGGACGTTGCGCGGGATCACCGAGCTGAGCACCAGCTCACCGAAGTGGTTGCGCACCTCGTCGGCCACCTGGTCGGCCAGCCTGGTCCGCCCGTCGTACATGGTCAGCAGGATGGTGCTGACCACGATCCCCGGGTTGAGGTGCGCCCGGACCAGCTCGATGTTGGACAGCAGCTGACCCAGCCCCTCCAGCGCGTAGTACTCGCACTGGATCGGGATCAGCACCTCGTCCCCGGCCACCAGCGCGTTCAGGGTCAGCAGACCCAGCGACGGCGGGCAGTCGATGAGCACGTAGTGCGGCCGCTCCTCGGCCGGCAGCGCCTGCAGGTGCGCCTCGATGGCCCGACGCAACCGGTGTTCCCGGGCCACCACGCTGACCAGCTCGATCTCGGCGCCGGCCAGGTCGATGGTGGCCGGGATGCAGTGCAGGTTGGGGGAGGCCGTCGTCCGGTGCGTGACGTCGGCCAGGGTGCTCTCCCCGACCAGCGTGTCGTAGATCGAGGGGGTGCCCACCGAGTGCTCGACGCCCAGCGCGGTGCTGGTGTTGCCCTGCGGGTCCAGGTCGATCACCAGCACGCGCAGACCGAACAACGACAGCGCCACACCGAGGTTCACCGTGGACGTGGTCTTCCCGACCCCGCCCTTCTGGTTCGCGATGGTCATCACCCGGATCCGGCCCGGCGGCGGGAAGGGCTCCTGGTTCCCGGCGTGCAGCACCCGGGTGGCGCGCAAGGCCTCCATCGCGATCGGGCTGTCGAACTCGGCGTCGGCAGGCTGGTCGGCGGCCAGCGTGCTGCGCAGCCGTTCGCCCGGGTCCGTCATGCCCTGCGTCCTCCTCACCCGGCCGTGTTCCACGTGGAACGGTGTCGGGTCGCTGTAGCCAGTTCCACGTGAAACGAGCATCGTGGAGGTGTTCCGCAGCCCAGCCTACGGGTCGCCGGTTCCGTCGCGGGCCTGCCGCTCAGCGACCGCCCCGGGTCATCACCACGACGGTGGTCGCGGCACTCCCCAGCCCGGCCCCGACGGCCAGCACCTGGATGTCGCGCATGCCCGCGGCGGTGAACTGCGGGATCTGCGCCGGCACCTCGGCGGCGGCGTTGGCACCCACCAGCGCGACCAGCTGCGCACCCGGCCGGAGCAGCCCCTTCGCCCAGCCGACCAGCCGGGGCAGCGGAGCCACCGCCCGGGCGGTGACGACGTCCACCGGCCCCACCGCGCGCGCCACGGAGCGCTCCTCTGCGCGCCCGCGGACCACCTGCCACGGCGCGCCGAGCGCGGCCACGACGTCCTCCAGGAACTCCACCCGGCGGGCCATCGGCTCCACCAGGCTGAGCGTGAGGTCCGGCCGGGCCAGCGCCAGCGGGATCCCGGGCAGGCCGGCACCGCTGCCGATGTCCACCACCCGCGCACCCTGGGGCACCGCCTCGGCGACCGCGGCGCTGTTCAGCACGTGCCTCTCCCACAGCCGAGGCACCTCTCGCGGGCCGATCAGCCCGCGCAGCACGCCGTCCCCGGCCAGCAGCTCCACGTACCGCCGGACCGCGGGCAGGGCAGCCCCGAACAGCTCCCCGACCACGGCCGGCTCTCTCGGCAGCTCCGCCGGCCGGTCCTCGGCTGCGGTCACGTGGCGGGCAGGACCACGACGCGGCGGTTCGGCTCCTCGCCCTCGGACTCGCTGCGCACCCCGTCAGCGGCCGCGATGACGTCGTGCACGACCTTGCGCTCGAACGGGTTCATCGCCGCGAGCCGCTCCGCGGTGCCACTGCTGGCCACCCGGACGGCGGCCTCACCGGCCAGCGCGGTGAGGTCGGCGCGGCGCTGGGCCCGGAAACCGCCGATGTCCAGCATCAGCCGGCTGCGGGTACCGGTGGACTGGGCCACCGCCAGCCGGGTGAGCTCCTGCAGGGCCTCCAGGGTGGCCCCGTCGGGCCCGATCAGCGTGCGCAGCTCGCCGCCGACCACCGCCACCGATGCCCGGTCCCCCTCGACGTCGAGGTCGATGTCACCGTCCACGTCCAGGATGTCCAGCAACCGCTCGAGGTAGTCCCCGGCGACGTCGCCCTCCTGGACCAGGAGGTCGTCCGCCTCCTCGTCGTCGTCACCGTCGTCATCGCTGTCGTCATCGCTATCGTCATCGCTGTCGTCGGTCGTGCCGGCCGCGGGCACGTCGTCGGCGTCGACGGACCCCTCCACCACGGCGTCCGCGGAGCTGTCGTCGGCGTCGGGCAGGTCGGTCGGTCCGTCGCTGCTGGGCAGCACGGCGTCGGACGTGGCCTCGGCGGTCGTGGCGGTGTCGGTGCTGCTCTGCGGTGCGGTCACGGGTTCCTCCGGGGGAGTGCAGGCGGCCGGGTCGAGCCCGGTGGAGTGGGGGCCGGCATGGCCGGCGGGCCGGGCGCCCCACCGGGGGAGGCGACCGGTCGGCGGGTCAGCGGCGCTTGTTGCGCTTGCCCCGGTTGGCCGGGCCCGCCGAGCCACCCGAGGACGACGACCGGGGTCGGGCCGACCCTCCGGGGACGCGACCGTTCGGGGACACCGCGCCGGGAGCGTCTCCGGCGGGGGTGCTGGGGCCGCCCTCGTCCGGGGTCCCGGGTGCCGGGGTCTTGCCTGCCGGGGTCTCGGCTGCCGGGATCTCGGCTGCCGGAATCTCGGCTGCCGGGGACGGGGACGCGGACTCCCCGTCGGTGACTGCCGTCGCCGGGCGGGCGGGCTTGCTGCGCACCGGCTTGGCACCCGGCTTGGGGGCCAGGAGCTTGGGGTCCACCCGCGGCTTGTCCGCCTCGGCCTTGGCAAGCGCGGCCGGCGACCCGGGCGGCGGCAGCTTCTTGAGGATGTAGAACTGCTGGCCCAGGGTCCACAGGTTGTTGGTGAACCAGTACAGCAGCACCAGGATCGGGAAGAAGAAGCCCGACACGAGCAGGCTCAGCGGCATGCCGTAGAGCAGGAGCTTCTGCACCGTGGCCGCCT
Organism: uncultured Actinomycetota bacterium; assembly: GCA_963759905.1. GTDB lineage: Bacteria > Actinomycetota > Actinomycetes > Mycobacteriales > Geodermatophilaceae > Klenkia. The sequence continues at coordinate 1,756,753 of CAVXBD010000001.1, read as the reverse complement.
GGCCCTCGACCGGGCCGGAGCGGCGCTGGATCTGCTTCTGGGTGTAGAAGGTCGTGAAGCACATGATCACGATCAGGATGAACGCGACGACCCGGATGTTGGTGTAGCTGCCGTCCGTCAGGTTCAGGATGGCCTGTTCCTTGGCGCCCACCATGTTGAACGACGACGAGATGGGCGCACCGAAGAGCTTGGCCTCGGCGGCCTGCTGGGTGAGCGTGAAGTCCCAGCTGTACAGCCCGTCCTTGCCCGGGGCGATCCGCCGCAGCACGTGGAACAGGCCGATGAAGATCGGGATCTGCGGCAGGATCGGCAGGCAGCCGGCCAGCGGGTTGACCCCGCGCTCCTTCTGCAGCGCCATCATCGCGGGCTGAAGCCCTGCTTGTCCCAGCCGTACTGCTTGCGCAGCTTCTGGATCTCGGGCTGGATCTCCTGCATCGCCCGCTGGCTCTTCACCTGCTTGACGAACAGCCGGAAGAGCAGCACCCGGATGGTCACCACCAGCATGACCACCGACAGCGCCCAGGTGATACCGCCGGCCGGGTCCAGGAAGGTGGAGAACAGTGCGTGCCACTGCTTCATCACCCACGCGATCGCGGTGTACAGCCAGTCAAGCAACGCCAGCCTCCTGCTGCGGGGTCCGACCACGGGTGGGCCGGAGAGCTCGGGCGGGACCGTCGGCTGGTGCCGGCGCTGCCCGTGTGTCCGACGAGTGGACGTGCTGTGCGGTTCCTGGGCCGGTGTCCCCGGGAGGACCAGGCGCCGGCACCGAGCCGGGCACGAAGTCGACGCCCCCGGGGTGCCACGGTGCGCACTTGGCGATCCGGCGCAGCGTCAGCCAGCTGCCGCGGCCGGCGCCGTGCAGCCGCACCGCGTCCAGGGCGTATTCGCTGCACGTGGGCGTGAAGCGGCAGCGCGGACCCAGCAACGGGCTGATCCCGCGTCGGTAGAAGCCCACCGCCGCGAGCAGGACCCGGGCCGCCGGGGAGCCGGCCGGCCGGTCACCGGTCACGACCGGGACGACCGTCGGACGGCGGGCGGGTCGGACACCCGGTCCAGCACCCGGTCCAGGCCGCGACCGAGATCCCGGCGCAGCTGGGCGATGTCAGCACCGGCCGCCTCGGGCCGGGCACGCACGACGAGGTCGGCACCCGCCGGCAGCCGGTGCAGCTCGTCGCGGACGAGGTGCCGCAGTCGGCGGGTCACCTGGTGCCGGCAGACCGAGTTGCCCACGCTCCTGCCCACCACGAAACCGGCCCGCGGTCCGGCCGCGGGGTCCGGCGGACCCCCGGCACGGACGACGGGCCGTTCGGGGAGGTAGTGCACCACCATGGTCGGTCGCCCGGCACGCCGGCCGGAGCGGACGACCCTGGTGAACTCCGGACGCCGGCGCAGGCGGGCCTGCGCGGGCAGCACCTCAGGCGGAGAGCTTGTCGCGACCCTTGCGGCGACGACCGGCCAGGATGGCGCGGCCGGCACGGGTGCGCATCCGGAGCCGGAAGCCGTGGGTCTTCGACCGGCGGCGGTTGTTCGGCTGGAACGTGCGCTTGCTCACGAGGTACTCCCACTGACGGCGTCGAGGCGGCGGCCGGCCTGTCGGGCCGTCCGCGCGGCGGTGCTGGCCCGGGGCACGACGTCTGCCGTGTCCCGATCCCCACCGAGGCTGGTCTGCTGCGGTCACGCACGGACGGGCACGCCGGAGCGCACCGAACCGTCCGCTGTCCACAGACGCCGACCAGCATAGCCGAGGAGGCGCAGCGGCCGGCGTACGGGCGGACGGCGGACCCACCATGCTCCACCACACCCCCGGCCGGTCGGTCGCGGCACGCCGGGGGGCCGTGGCCGCGACCCCCCGGTGTCGTTGCCCGCCTGTGGATGCGGCTGTTAGCGTCGCCCCGCTCCCCGCCGGCTGGGAGTGCCCTCGACGAGCACCCCGCTCCGCGGACCGGACCGTGGGTCGCCAACCCGGTCCTCATCCCACCACGGGGCTCCGACCAGGGCATTCATTCACGACGCAGGGGCCGGGTCACACCGGGCCACAGTTCGTCCCGATCGTTGTCCACAGTCTGTGGATGATGGTGTGGAACGACTGCCCTCCCGGGTCCACAACTGGGGAGGGAGCAGGGGACGCCGGCCTGGGCAGGACCGGACACGGGCGACACCGGAGCACCGCAGCACCGCAAGCACCGGGCCGCACGCGAGCGCGCCGGCCCCAGCACGCACCAGCCAGCAGGCATCAGCCAGCACGACCACCATGGCGACCCATCACGGCGCAGCAGCACGGCGCAGCACGGGGACATCCCGGGACACCTCCCGGGACCACAGAGAAGGGGACACAGCCGATGGCCGACTCCACGGTCGACCTGGCGACGGTCTGGGACGTCATCCGTCAACGCCTGGCCGCCAGCCTCTCCCCGCAGCAGAACGCGATGCTGAACCTCACCAGGCCGCTGGGACTGGTCGAGGGCGTCGCCGTGCTCTCGGCCCCCAACGAGTTCACCCAGACCGTGCTGGAGTCGCGGATGCGCACCGCGCTCACCGAGGCCCTGTCCGCCGAGTTCGGCCGGGAGATCAAGGTCGCCGTGCAGCTGGAGGACGCGCCCAGCGAGGCCGCGCGGGATGCGGCCCGCGGTGCCGATGCCGAGGCAGCCCATGCCGACGTCCCGACCGACCTGCGCGAGCACCCGGTGGACCGGGTGGGGGAGCAGCGCGACCGCCGTACCGAGTGGGAACGGGAGGACCGGCGCCCCGAGGACCGGCACCCGGAGGACCGGCACCCTGGGGACCGGCACCTGGGACCGGCAGCGCGAGGACCGGCAGCGCGAGGACTGGCAGCGCGACCGGGACGACGAGGACCGGGCGGCCCGGGCCCAGCTCGACGACGGCCGCAGCGCTTTCGGGGTGCGCAGCGACGCCCCGCGCAGCGATGTCTGGCTGCCGGAGTCCGGGGACGGCCGGGACTGGTCCCGCGGGACCACGGCCCCCTCCTGGGACGGCGGCCGCTCGAGCGACCGGGCCCCGTGGGACCGTCCGCGCGCCGACCCCCGCCGCCCGGCCCCCTGGGACACCGACGACACCCCGGGCGACCCCGGTTCGCCGCGTCCTGAGAGCGAGGAAGGAACCCGCTCCGACGGCGGGCGCGCCGACTCCGACCGCTCCGGTGGCCGGGGGCAGGGCACGGTGCCGCTGTTCGCCGAGCGGCGCTCCTCGGGCGGCGACCTGGGGCTGAACCCCAAGTACGTCTTCGACAGCTTCGTCATCGGCAACAGCAACCGGTTCGCCCACGCCGCCGCCGTCGCGGTCGCCGAGGCGCCGGCCCGGGCCTACAACCCGCTGTTCGTCTACGGCGACTCCGGGCTGGGCAAGACCCACCTGCTGCACGCCATCGGGCACTACGCGGCGCGGATGTTCCCCAACGTGCGGGTCCGCTACGTGTCCACCGAGGAGTTCACCAACGAGTTCATCAACCTGGTCCACTCCGGGCGGGCCGAGGACTTCCGCCGTCGCTACCGGGACATCGACTTCCTGCTGATCGACGACATCCAGTTCCTGGAGCGCGCCGAGCGCACCCAGGAGGAGTTCTTCCACACCTTCAACACGCTGCACAACGCCAGCAAGCAGATCGTGATCACCTCCGACCGGCCGCCCAAGAAGCTGACGACGCTGGAGGACCGGCTGCGCACGCGCTTCGAGTGGGGCCTGATCACCGACGTCCAGGCGCCTGACCTGGAGACCCGGATCGCGATCCTGCGCAAGAAGGCGTGGGGCGAGCGGCTGCAGGCGCCCGACGCCGTGCTGGAGTTCATCGCCAGCAAGGTGCAGACCAACATCCGCGAGCTCGAGGGCGCGCTGATCCGGGTCACCGCGTTCGCCAGCCTGAACAAGCAGCCGGTGGACCTGGCGCTGGCCGAGCTGGTGCTCAAGGACCTGATCAGCGACGAGCAAGGTCCGCAGATCACCGCCGCGATCATCATGGCCGCGACCGCCGAGTACTTCTCCGTGACGATGGAGGAGCTGCAGGGCGCCAACCGCAGCCGGACGCTGGTCAACGCCCGGCAGATCGCGATGTACCTGTGCCGCGAGCTCACCGAGCTGTCCCTGCCCCGGATCGGTGCCTCCTTCGGCGGCAAGGACCACACCACGGTCATGCACGCGGTCAAGAAGATCACCGGCCTGATGAGCGAGCGTCGGGCGACCTACACCCAGGTCACCGAGCTCACCGCCCGGATCAAGAGCCGCGCCCGCCAGTGACCCGGGGCCGGCGGCAGCGCTGACGACTGGGGCCGGTGACCGGGTGGACCAGGTGGTGACCCTGGCTCCGACCCGCCTGCGTCGGTCGTCGAGTCGACCGCACCGGTTCACCCGATGTGATGACGCTCCGCAGTCGGATCATCGCCCGTCAGCCCCAGCGGTCTCGCTGTCCCCAGGACTGTGCACAGGTTGGGGAGATCGCGTGTGGGCTGGCTCACATCCGGTCACGACCGACGGTGACGAGGCGTCCGTGCAGGTCAGCGGCGTGCCGGCGGGGATCGCTCGGTGACCGGTTCACGGTGCACGGTCACCGGCCGCCATCGTCCACACCCTGTCCCCATGTCGACCGCCGCCGTCCCCAGCCGGTCCACCGGAGATCCCCCGCACCGTCCCCCGGGACGGTCGGCTCCGGGCCGGTGACCACGCCGTCGCAGCGTGCTGTGCAGGGGCGGGGGGCGGGGCCGGGACAGCAGGTGGATCAGGGGTGGACGCGGCCGGTCACCGGTGGACGGGGGCGGCTGTGTCCCCAAGTCGACCCCAGGTCGACGGTCACCGGCCCACACCGGGCCAACACCCCCACAGCCCGGCTGACCTGCGCGGATGGGTGATGTCCCCAGTACCCACACCTGTGATGACGGTGATGAGTGCTATTCCCCGAGGAGTTCTCGAACCACACACTGGGTGTGCACGTCCGGTCGCCGAGTCGACCCGGACCGGACCAGCTCCACGAGCCGGTGGGCGGACGGGTGGGTGGACCGATCGTCCCCGCGGGGATCGCACAGGGGCCGGTCGACGCGGGACCCGGCCGCAGGGGAGGATGACCGCCGCAGGCCGCGCGCACATCGTGGCCGGACCGCGCACGTACTCCAACGGCGCAGACGAGCAGGGGTGGACACGAGATGAAGTTCCGGGTGGCACGCGAGGTGCTCGCCGACGCGGTCGCATGGACGGCGCGCAGCCTTCCGCCGCGACCCTCGGTGCCGGTCCTGGCCGGCATCCTGCTCGATGTCGACGGGACCACGTTGGCGGTGTCCGGCTTCGACTACGAGGTCTCCGCCCGCTCCGAGGTCGAGGTCTCCTCCACCGAGAAGGGCCGGGCGCTGGTGCCGGGCCGGCTGCTCGCCGAGATCACCCGCGCGCTGCCGCCGCACCAGGTGGAGGTCGTGGCCGAGGGTGCCCGGCTGTCCATCACCTGCGGCAACGCCAAGTTCTCGCTGCCCACGCTCCCGGTCGAGGACTATCCGTCGCTGCCCTCGATGCCCTCCACGGCCGGCGTGGTGGACAGCGACGCGTTCGCCGAGGCAGTGGCCCAGGTCGCGGTGGCCGCGGGCCGGGACGACACCCTGCCGATGCTCACCGGCGTCCGGCTGGAGATCGAGGACGACCTGGTCACCCTGGCCGCCACCGACCGGTACCGGCTGGCCGTCCGAGAGTTCGCCTGGCGCCCGGAGACCCCGGGCCTCTCGGCCGCCGTGCTGGTCCCGGCCCGCACGCTGGCCGACGCCGCGAAGACGCTGACCAGCGGCCCCGAGGTGGTGCTGTCGCTGTCCTCGGGCGGTTCCGGGGAGGGCATCCTCGGGATGAGCGGCAAGGACCGGCAGACCACCACCCGGCTGCTGGACGCCGAGTTCGTCAAGTACCGGGCGATCATGCCCAGCGAATCGGCGTCGCACGCCACGCTGCCGGTCGGGCTGTTCACCGACGCCGCCAAGCGGGTGGCCCTGGTCGCCGAGCGGGGCACCCCGCTGCGCTGCGAGTTCACCCCCGGTCAGGTCACCCTGCGCGCCGGTGGTACCGACGACGAAGGCCAGGCCGAGGAACGCTGCGACGTGGAGTTCGACGGCGACCCGTTGACCATTGGGTTCAACCCGACGTTTCTGCTCGACGGGCTGGCCGCGGTGCACACCGAGCGGGCCCGGATGGACTTCACCAGCGCACTGAAGCCTGCGGTGCTCTCCGGCGTCCAGGAGCAGCCTGCCGACGACGCGACGGCGCCGGTGCCCCGGCCCGGCAGCTACCGCTACCTGATCATGCCGGTACGGCTGCCCGGCTGAGGAAAGGCTCGGTCGCCCCCACGGCCCGCGAGCTCGCCGTGGGACCCTGCGACGGGGCCTGCCCACCATGACCACGTGCGTCGTCGGACATTCTCTGGAGGAACAGCGTGCAGCTGGGGCTGATCGGACTGGGCAAGATGGGCGGCAACATGGCCGAGCGGCTGCGCCGCGCCGGCCACGAGGTGGTCGGCTACGACAACGCCCCCGGCAAGCGCGACGTGGACAGCCTGCGGGGGCTCGTCGATGCACTGGACGCGCCGCGGGTGGTGTGGGTCATGGTGCCCAGCGGTGACCCCACCCGGCAGACCGTGCGGGCCCTCAAGGACCTGCTCAGCGCCGGTGACGTGGTCATCGACGGCGGGAACTCGAAGTTCACCGACGACAAGGTGCACGCCGACGAGCTGGCCACCGCGGGGATCGGGTACGTGGACGCCGGGGTCTCCGGTGGTGTGTGGGGCCTGGACAACGGCTACGCGCTGATGGTCGGCGGATCGGTCGAGGACGTCGCGAAGGCGCAGCCGGTCTTCGACGCGCTCAAGCCGCCGGCGCCCAGCGACGAGTCCGGGCAGTCCGTGCCCGGGGCCGGCTTCGTGCACGCCGGCCCGGTGGGGGCCGGCCACTTCGCCAAGATGGTCCACAACGGCATCGAGTACGGGATGATGCAGGCCTACGGCGAGGGCTACGAGCTGCTGGCGGCCGTCGACCTGATCGAGGACGTGCCCGGCGTGATCGCCTCGTGGACCCAGGGCACGGTCATCCGCTCCTGGCTGCTGGACCTGCTGGTCCGGGCGCTGCAGGAGGACCCGGGCCTGGACGACATCTCCGGCTGGGCCTCGGACTCCGGCGAGGGCCGCTGGACGGTGGAGCAGGCCATCGAGCACGCCGTGCCGATGCCGGCCATCTCCGCCGCGCTGTTCGCCCGCTTCGCCTCCCGCCAGGAGGACAGCCCGACGATGAAGGCCGTGGCCGCGCTGCGCAACCAGTTCGGCGGGCACGCGGTGCAGTCCAGCAAGCAGCAGGAGGTCGAGGACCCCGCATGAGGAAGGACCCCCTCGTCCCCCACGCCTGGCAGGCTCGGCGCGGGACCCTGCGAGGGGGCCGTCCGCACACCCGCCCCGGCGGCTGAGGTGTACGTCCGGCACCTGCAGCTGGGCTCGTTCCGCAGCTGGGCGGCCCTGGACCTGCCGCTGACGCCGGGGCCGACGGTCCTGGTCGGCCGCAACGGCCAGGGCAAGACCAACCTGGTGGAGGCGGTCGGCTACCTGGCCACGCTGGGCAGCCACCGGGTCTCCTCCGACGCCCCGCTGGTCAGGCACGGCGCCACCCAGGCCGTCGTCCGGGCAGCGCTGCGCAAGGACGACCGGGAGCTGCTGGTCGAGGTGGAGATCAACCCGGGCCGGGCCAACCGGGTGCGGGTCAACCGCAGCCCGCTGCCGCGGCCCAGGGAGCTGCTGGGCCTGGTGAAGACGGTGCTCTTCGCCCCCGAGGACCTGGCCCTGGTGCGCGGCGACCCGACCGAGCGACGGCGGTTCGTCGACGACCTGCTGGTCAGCCGGACCCCGCGGTTGGCCGGGGTGCGTGCGGACTACGACCGGGTGCTCAAGCAGCGCAACGCCCTGCTCAAGACGGCGAAGCTCGCCCGGGGCAGCGCGCTGGCCACCCTGGAGGTGTGGGACGGCCACCTGGCCGACCTGGGCGGGCAGCTGCTGGCCGCCCGGTTGCGGCTGGCCACCGAGCTGGCCCCGCACGTCACCCGGGCCTACGCCGAGGTGGCCGGTGACGGTGCGGACCGGGCGATGCTGGGTTACACCAGTTCGGTCCCGCTGGCCGGGGACGGGACCGCTTTCCTGCCCGGCTACGGGTTGCCCGGTGCCACCGAGCTGACCGCGGCGCTGCGCCAGCGGGTGGAGGAGCGGCGCAAGGAGGAGCTGGACCGGGGGGTGACCCTGGTGGGGCCGCACCGCGACGACCTGGTCCTGCACCTGGGGCCGGCACCGGCCAAGGGCTACGCCAGTCACGGGGAGTCCTGGTCGTTCGCACTCGCGCTGAAGCTGGCCTGCTTCCAGCTGCTGCGCGCCGACGGCGAGCAGCCGGTGCTGGTGCTCGACGACGTCTTCGCCGAGCTGGACGCCGGACGGCGCGCCGCGCTGGCCCAGGTGGCCGGCACCGCGGAGCAGACCCTGATCACCGCGGCCGTCGCCGAGGACGTGCCCGCGGTGCTGCGCGGCACCCGCGTGCAGGTGGCCGACGGCACCGCCGGCGTGCTGCCCGAGGGCCCGGGCGGCGGGGTGCCCGCCGGGGCCGGTGCGAGCGAGCCCGACGAGCCCGAGGACGGGATCCCCGGTGGCTGACGTTGCCTGACGAGGGGGGCACCGGCCGGCCGGGACGACCCAGCGACATCGCCCGCGCGGCGCTGGACGCGGCCCGGGCAGCGTCCGCCGCGCGGCCCAAGCCGACCCGGCGACGGGTGGCCGGACCCCGGCGCTCGTGGACCGGTGCCCACCCGGGCGCCGACGACCCGCAGACGCTGGGCTCGCTGGTCGACTCCCTGGTCAGCCAGCAGGACTGGAGCGAGCGGACCAAGGTGGGGTCGGTGTTCGGCCGGTGGGACGCGCTGGTCGGGCCCGAGATCGCCGCGCACTGCGCGCCGCAGTCGCTCAGCGAGGGGGAGCTGACCGTCGTCGCCGAGTCCACCGCCTGGGCCACCCAGCTGCGGATGATGGCCCCCACCATCCTCGGCCGGCTGCACAACCAGGTCGGCGGGGACGTCGTGACCCGGTTGCACGTTGTCGGTCCGACAGCACCCAGTTGGAAGAAGGGGCCGCGGACGGTCCGTGGACGCGGTCCCCGCGACACCTACGGCTGACGCCCGGGACCTCCCCCGGCACCCACCCCGACCCGATGCACGGACCGAGAGCGAGCAGCGATGAGCACCTCCCGTGACGGGGACGACCGCGATGACCACCAGGGTCCCGCCGACCGGCCGGAGGACCAGCGCGGCTGGACCGAGCCACCCCACCTCGGCCGGGGCGCGGACGGGCCGACCCCCCAGGACCGCACCCCTCATGACCGCACCCCCGGGGATGCCGAGCCCGAGGACCCGGCGTGGGAGCCACCGGGCTGGTCGTTGCCCAGTGCCGAGCCGGACCGGCCGCAGCGACCACCGGTGGAGGGTGCCGGCCGGCGCAGCCCGGAGCCGACCGACTGGGACGCGGTCCCCCCGCCGGCGCCGGACGCCTGGCCCGGCCACGACCGACCCGAACCCTGGGACACCGACCAGCAGCCCCCGCCGAGACGGCGGGGCGGGCTGCTGGGCGGCCTGTTCGGCGCGGGGCGGGATCGTGGCCCCGACCCGGACTCGGGCCCGGACCTGGACTCGGGCCCGGACCTGGACTCGGGCCCCGGCCCGAGCCCCGACCCCACCGACCCGCACGGCACCCGTTCCTGGGGTGCGGCGATGGGGTGGACGGCATCGGACGGCTCCGGCCCCGAGGACGCCGCCATCACCGCGCTGGTGCGCACCGCCCCGATCCGGCCCGGCAAGGACGACGTCCCCGGCAACGTGCTGCGCGGCCGGGTGGACGGGCTGGACCTGGTGGCCTTCGACGTGGTCTCCCCGTACGGCCGGCAGTGGGTGGCCACCCACGCGGTGACCGCCGCACCGTTGCTGGGCGAGGTGCCCGGCTTCCGGTTGACCCCGGCCCGGTTCTGGCGGCACGGGGTCGGCGGCTTGCTCCAACTGCCCAGCGGGGATCCCGAGTTCGACACCCGCTACGTGCTGCTCACCACCCAGGACTCCCCGCAGGTCCGCCGGCTGGTGGACGACCCGGTCGTCCGGCAGGCGCTGCTGGGCAGCGACGACGGCGACGAGATCTGGGCGGCCACCGGTTTCGTGGCCGCGGTGCGTCCCGATGCGCACCGCCCGCTGCTGATCCAGCACCACGCCCGCCTGCTGGCCGCCGTCGCGGCTGCCCTGGCCGCGGCGTCCTGAGCTGACCAGACCCCCGCGGACCGCTCGCGACCCGCAGTCGCCGTCGGCCGGGCTGCGCGAGCTGGTCCCGCTGCTGCGCCCGCACCGGACCGCCCTGATCGCTGCCGCCGTGCTGTCGCTGGTCTCCGCCGCGGCCGCACTGGCCCAGCCGCTGCTGGTCTCCCGGGTGGTGTCCGCGGTCGGCTCGGGTGGCGCTCTGCTGCCCGGGGTGAGCGCGCTGATCGTGGTGCTGGTCGCAGCAGCGGTGCTCGGCGCCGGCCAGCAGTACCTGCTGCAGCGCACCGCGGAGGGCGTGGTGCTCTCCACCCGGCGGACGCTGACCGACCGGTTGCTCCGGCTGCCGATCGCCGAGTACGACCGCCGGCGCACCGGTGACCTGATGAGCCGGGTGGGCTCGGACACCACGCTGCTGCGCGCCACGGTGACCAGCGGGGTGGTCGAGGTCGGCGGTTCGCTGGTGGTGGGGATCGGCGCGCTGGTGGCGATGGCGTTGGTGGACGTGGTGCTGCTGGCCGTCACCGTGGCCTCGGTGTCGGTGGGGGTGGTCACCGCGATCGCCGCCGCCCGGCGGGTACGGGTGCTCTCCCGGCAGGCCCAGGAGCAGGTCGGCGCGATGAGCGCCGCGGTCGAGCGCGCGCTGTCCGCGGTGCGCACCATCCGGGCCAGCGGCGCCACCGGCCGGGAGGTGGCCACGGTCGGGTCCTCGGCGGAGAAGGCCTTCGCCGCCGGGGTCGCGGTGGCCCGGTTGCAGGCCCTCGTCCAGCCGGCGAGCTCGATCGCCATCCAGGGCGCGTTCCTGGCGGTGCTGGGTGTCGGTGGCTACCGGGTGGCCACCGGGGCGATCGCCGTGGCCGACCTGATCGCCTTCATCCTGTACCTGTTCCTGCTGATCATGCCGCTGGGCCAGGTCATCCGGGCCTACACCGAGCTGCAGACCGGACTGGGTGCCCTGGCCCGGGTGCAGGAGGTGCTGGCGCTGAGCCCGGAGGACGACGCCCGGCCCGCGCGGCCCGGCGCCCCCGCCATCACCACCGCCGTCACCATGCCCCGGTTGCCCGCCGCCGGGGACGCGACACCGCTGCTGGAGCTGCGGGACGTCGACTTCGACTACCCGGACGGCACCCGGGTGCTGTCGAGGGTGTCCTTCGCCGTCCCGGCCGGCACCCGGACCGCGCTGGTCGGCCCCTCCGGAGCCGGCAAGTCCACGCTGCTGGCCCTGGTCGAGGGCTTCTACCCGCTCACCGCCGGCTCGATCGCCTGGGCCGGCACCGACGTCCGCCAGCTGCCCCGGGCGGCACTGCGGGCCGGCATCGGCTACGTCGAGCAGGAGGCCCCGGTGCTGGCCGGCACGGTGCGGGAGAACCTGCTGCTGGCCGCCCCGGACACCCCCGAGTCCGCGCTGTGGCAGGTGCTCGAGGACGTGGGGTTGACCTCCGTGGTGGCCCGCTCCGAGCTGGGGCTAGACGTGCTGGTGGGTGACGACGGCGTGCTGCTGTCCGGCGGGGAACGCCAGCGGCTGGCCATCGCCCGCTCCCTGCTGGCCCGGCCGGCGCTGCTGCTGCTGGACGAGCCGACGGCCAGCCTGGACGCCCGCAACGAGACGCTGCTCCGCCAGACCCTGGCCACCGCGAGCCGGGACCGGGCGCTGCTGGTGGTCGCCCACCGGCTGTCCACCGTGCGGGACTCCGACCAGATCGTGGTGCTGGAGGCCGGGCAGGTGGTCGCCGTCGGCACGCACGACGAGCTGGTGGAGACCGACCCGCTGTACCGCGAGCTGGCCACCGCTCAGCTGCTGGTCTGAGGCCCCTCCGGCTGCAGCTGCTTGTGCAGCGCCTCCCGCACGGCGTCCTCGAACCCCAGGCGCGGGGGGGTACCCAGCAGGTCGGCGAGGTCGTCCTCGCCCGCTACCACCGTGTTGCCCAGCGAGTCCAGCAGCGCCCGGGCCAGCTCCCGGGACACCGGGGTGAGCAGTCCGACGCCGAGGGCGGCCAGTGCCGCGCCGCCGTCGGGCACCGGCAGGAAGCGACGTCGCCCCAGCCCGGCGACCGCGGCGTAGCGCTGCACCAGCTCGGCGTAGGTCAGCACGTCCGGCCCCGCGAGGTCGAAGGCGCGGTGCACCTGCGGGGGCAGCGAGGTGCACCCGACCAGCGCGGTGACGACGTCGCGCAGCGCGACCGGTTGCACGCGGGTGCGGACCCAGCGCGGGGCCGGCAGCACCGGCAGCCGGGCGGTCAGGTGCACCAGCATCTCGAAGCTGGCCGACCCGGGGCCGACCACCATCGCTGCCCGCAGCACCGCGGTGGGCACCCCGGAGGCCAGCAGCACCGCGGCTACCTCTTCCCGGGAACGCAGGTGGTCCGACAACCGCTCGGTCATCGGGCGCGGGCCGCCCAGGTAGACCAGCCGTCGCACCCCGGCCCGCCGGGCGGCGCGGGCGACCACCCGGGCGGCCGCCCGGTCGGTGGCGGCGAACCCCGGCCCGCTGTCCAGCGCGTGCACCAGCCAGTGCACGACGTCGACGTCGGCGCAGGCGGCGGCCATCCCGACCGGGTCCAGCGCGTCGGCCACCACCACCTCGACCTCGGGCAACCAGCTGCGCCCGGCCAGCCGGGCGGCGTCCCGGGTGAGCACCCGGACGGTGTGCCCGGCGGCCAGCAGGCCGGGCACCAGGGCGCCACCGATGTGCCCGGAGGCGCCGGTGACCAGGCAACGGGTGTGCACGCACCGCAGTCTGTGCCTCGGCCGCCCGTCCCGCCCGCCCGCCCCGTCCCGCCCGCCCGCCCCGTCCCCCGCCCGCCCCGTCCCCCGCCCGGGCCCGGCGGGCGCGCTCCGTCCCACCCGTCTCACCCGTCCGAGGACGGCGTGTCGGGACCCGGGGCAAGACGGGTGGTGGACCGGGTCCTGCCGAGGCCGCAGCGGCGGCGTCAGGGCGTGGACGGCGCACCCTGGACGCCGGGACCCGGTATCATCGGGAGGTCCCCCCGCCAGCAGCCCGCTGAGAGCCGTTCTGAGCCCGTGTCGCCCCGCGCGGCCGGTTCCTCGCGGCCGGCGGCGTCGCGCGAGAAGAAGGGCCCCACGTGGTCGCTCGACCCAGCACGTCCACCGCGATGCAGGAGAAGCAGAACGCCTACTCCGGCAGCTCGATCACCGTCCTCGAAGGACTCGAGGCGGTCCGCAAGCGCCCGGGCATGTACATCGGCTCCACCGGCATCCGCGGCCTGCACCACATGGTGCAGGAGGTCGTGGACAACGCGGTGGACGAGGCCCTGGCCGGCTACTGCGACACGGTGCGGGTCACCCTGCTCGACGACGGCGGTGTCCGGGTGGTGGACAACGGCCGCGGCATCCCGGTGGACATGCACCCGGTGGAGAAGCGGCCCACCGTCGAGGTGGTCATGACCATCCTGCACGCCGGCGGCAAGTTCGACGGCAAGTCCTACGGGGTCTCCGGCGGTCTGCACGGCGTGGGCGTGACCGTGGTCAACGCGCTGTCCACCGAGCTGGACGTGACCATCTGGCGCAACGGCGCGGAGTACCACCAGCACTACACCGAGACGGTGCCGGGGCCGCTGGAGGAGGTCGGCCCCACGGAGCAGCGCGGTACCTCGATCACGTTCTGGGCCGACCCGACGATCTTCGAGACCACGGTCTACGACTTCGACACGATCCGTCGCCGGTTGCAGGAGATGGCGTTCCTGAACAAGGGGCTGACCATCGTGCTGCGCGACGAGCGCCGCGGCCGGACCCAGGCCGAGACCGGTCTGGGCGACCTGCTGTCGCTGGCCGAGGAGGCCGCGCCGGTCGCCGCCGAGGCCGACGACGCGGCCTTCGAGCCCACCGAGGTCAGCTACCGGTACGACGGCGGGCTGGCCGACTACGTGGCGCACCTGAACGCCAAGAAGGACGCCATCCACAAGTCGATCATCAGCTTCGCCGCCGAGGGCGTGGGCAAGAACGACATGGCGATGAGCGTCGACGTCGCGATGCAGTGGTCGTCGGCCTACTCCGAGTCGGTGCACACCTTCGCCAACGTGATCAACACCCACGAGGGCGGCACGCACGAGGAGGGCTTCCGGGCCGCGCTGACCTCGATCGTCAACCGGTACGCGGTGGACAAGAAGATCCTCAAGGACAAGCCGGAGGACAAGCTCACCGGCGAGGACATCCGCGAGGGACTGTCGGCGATCGTCTCGGTCAAGCTGGGCGACCCGCAGTTCGAGGGCCAGACGAAGACCAAGCTGGGCAACACCGAGGTCAAGGGCTTCGTGCAGCGGACCTGCAACGAGCAGATCAGCCACTGGTTCGAGGCCAACCCCGGCGAGGCCAAGACCATCATCACCAAGGCCAGCTCGGCCGCCCGCGCCCGGCGCGCAGCGCAGGACGCGCGCAAGCTGGCCCGCAAGAGCCCGCTGAACTCCACCGGGCTGCCGGGCAAGCTGGCCGACTGCCGGTCCACCGACCCGCGCAACTCCGAGGTCTACATCGTGGAGGGCGACTCCGCGGGCGGCTCGGCCAAGTCCGGCCGGGACTCGATGTTCCAGGCGATCCTGCCCATCCGCGGCAAGATCATCAACGTCGAGAAGGCGCGGATCGACCGAGTGCTGAAGAACAACGAGGTGCAGGCGATGATCACCGCCTTCGGCACCGGCATCCACGACGAGTTCGACATCGCCAAGCTCCGCTACCACAAGATCATCCTGATGGCGGATGCCGACGTCGACGGCCAGCACATCCGGACGCTGCTGCTGACCCTGCTCTTCCGTTTCATGCGCCCGCTGGTCGAGGCCGGCCACGTGTACCTGGCCAACCCGCCGCTGTACAAGGTCAAGTGGGGTGCCAAGCACGCCGACGACTACGTCTACACCGATGCCGAGCGCGACGCGCTGCTCAAGGCCCGGGCCGCCGAGGGTCGCAAGCTGCCCAAGGAGGACGCCATCCAGCGGTTCAAGGGCCTGGGTGAGATGGACGCCAAGGAGCTGTGGGAGACCACGATGAACCCCGAGTCCCGGATCCTGTCCCTGGTCACCCTGGACGACGCGGCCGCCGCCGACGAGCTGTTCAGCATCCTGATGGGCGAGGACGTCGAGGCCCGGCGCTCCTTCATCACCCGCAACGCCAAGGACGTCCGGTTCCTCGACGTCTGAGGAACCGTCCCCCTGCCCTGGCGATCGGCCCGGGCGGGGGGACGGGGGCCGGACCGGACCGTCACCGCGCGTCCGGGCCACCGCCCGCCCGTCGTCAGACCCCGGGGACGTCGTCCCGCACCCTGATCGACCTGGCCTTTTGTCCACCGCTGTGCACTGACCTGTGGAGAACTGAATCGTGACGGAGACCCCCAGCCGCGACCGTGTCGAACCGGTCGACCTCCAGCAGGAGATGCAGCGCAGCTACATCGACTACGCGATGAGCGTGATCGTCGGGCGTGCGCTGCCCGAGGTCCGGGACGGGCTCAAGCCCGTGCACCGCCGCGTGCTGTACGCGATGTACGACCAGGGCTTCCGGCCCGACCGCGCCACGGTGAAGTGCGCCCGCGTGGTCGGTGAGGTGATGGGTAACTACCACCCGCACGGGGACTCCTCGATCTACGACGCCCTGGTCCGGCTGGCCCAGCCCTGGGCGATGCGTTACCCGCTGATCGACGGGCAGGGCAACTTCGGCTCCCCGGGCAACGACCCGGCCGCCGCCATGCGCTACACCGAGGCCCGGCTCACCCCGCTGGCCATGGAGATGCTGGCCGACATCGACGAGGACACCGTCGACTTCCAGCCCAACTACGACGGCAAGAACAACGAGCCCCTGGTCCTGCCCGGGCGCATTCCGAACCTGCTGATCAACGGTTCGGCCGGGATCGCCGTCGGGATGGCCACCAACATGCCCCCGCACAACCTGCGGGAGGTGGCCGCAGCGGTGTTCTGGATGCTGGAGCACCCCGAGGCGGTGGCCGAGGAGGCCCTGGCCGCGTGCATGGAGCGGGTCAAGGGCCCCGACTTCCCCACCCACGGGTTGATCGTCGGCCGCGACGGCATCGAGGACGCCTACCGGACCGGTCGGGGCTCGGTGCGGATGCGCGCCGTCGTCACCGTGGAGGAGGACTCCCGGGGTCGGGTGCAGCTGGTGGTCACCGAGCTGCCCTACCAGGTCAACCCGGACAACCTGGCCGAGGCCATCGCCGACGGCGTGCGGGACGGCCGGCTGCAGGGCATCTCCGAGATCGCCGACGAGTCCAGCGACCGGGTCGGCCGCCGGCTGGTGATCACCCTGCGCCGGGACGCGGTGGCCAAGGTGGTGCTGAACAACCTCTACAAGCACACCCAGCTGCAGACCACGTTCGGCTGCAACATGCTCTCCATCGTCGACGGCGTGCCGCGCACCCTGCGGCTGGACGAGCTGATCCGGCACTGGGTGGCCCACCAGGTCGAGGTCATCCAGCGGCGGACCCGCTACCGGTTGCGCAAGGCCGAGGAACGCGCGCACATCCTGCGCGGTTACGGCAAGGCCCTGGACATGCTGGACGAGGTCATCGCCCTGATCCGGGCCAGCTCCTCGGCCGAGGCCGCCCGGACGGGCCTGATGGACCTGCTCGACGTCGACGAGATCCAGGCGCTGGCGATCCTGGACCTGCAGCTGCGCCGGCTGGCCGCGCTGGAGCGGCAGCGGATCCTGGACGAGCTGGCCGAGATCGAGGCCCGCATCGCCGAACTGCAGGCGATCCTGGCCAGCCCCCAGCGGCAGCGCGAGATCGTCCGGGACGAGCTGGCCGAGATCGTGGAGAAGTACGGCGACGACCGGCGGACCCAGTTCGTGGCGCACGACGGCGACGTGTCCATGGAGGACCTGATCGCCGAGGAGCAGGTGGTCGTCACGATCACCCGTACCGGCTACGCCAAGCGCACCAAGGCCGACCTCTACCGCAGCCAGCGACGCGGCGGCAAGGGCGTCATGGGCGCCACGCTGAAGCAGGACGACCTGATCCAGCAGTTCTTCGTGGGCTCCACCCACGACTGGATCCTGTTCTTCACCAACAAGGGCCGGGTCTACCGGGCCAAGGCCTATGAGCTGCCCGAGGCCGCCCGCACCGCCCGGGGCGCCCACGTGGCCAACATCCTGGCCTTCCAGCCGGAGGAGAAGATCGCCCAGGTCATCCAGATCCGGGACTACTCGGTCGCGCCCTACCTGGTACTGGCCACCGCCAACGGCCAGGTGAAGAAGACGCGGCTCAGCGACTTCGACTCCCCGCGCAGCGGTGGGGTGATCGCCATCAACCTGCGGGACGGCGACGAGCTGGTGGGTGCCTCGCTGATCGACCCGGAGCAGAACCTGCTGCTGGTCACCCGGCGGGCGATGTCGATCTGCTTCAAGGCCGACGACGCCCAGCTGCGGCCGATGGGCCGGGCCACCGAGGGCGTGCGCGGCATCACGCTGGCCGACGACGACCGGCTGCTGTCGATGATCGTGGTCACCGAAGGCGTCGACGTGCTGGTGGCCACCGAGGGCGGTTACGCCAAGCGGACCGGGATCGAGAACTACCCGGAGCAGAACCGCGGCGGCAAGGGCGTGCTCACCGCCGACCCGAAGTCCCGCAAGGGCGCTCTGGTCGGCGCCTTGGCGGTGGTGCTGGGCGACGAGCTGTACGCCATCACCTCCACCGGCGGGGTGATCCGGACGCCGGTCAACGGGGTGCGGCACAACAAGGACCGGGCCACCATGGGCGTCAAGCTCATGAACTTGCCGGAGGACGTGACGATCGTGGCGATCGCTCGTACGACGGACAACGACGAGCCCGACGCCTTAGTCTGAGGCGCAGATGTCCGGCCCGGGACCGGGTGAACGGCTCGGTCCCGGTGGTCTCTGAACGGGCACGGAACTGACCTATGCGCGGACGTCTCCCCGTGGGGGGAGCCGCCGGGCGCAACGGGGCGACGAGGGTCGGCCTGGGACGGGAGAACGGCATGAGCGACCGCACGGAGGGCTCGGTCCAGGCCGGCAGCCGCGACGGGGACGCAGACCGGCCGGCGGAGGGCGCCCAGCCGGCCGCCGCGCCGCAGACCCGGACGATGCCGACGGGTCAGGGCAGTGCCGGTGGGGCGTCCAGCGGTGCGGCGTCCGGGGCTGCGAAGCCAGCAGCTGTGCAGTCGTCCCCGTCGGCTCCGGCATCGTCCGGTTCGGCGTCGTCGCCGTCCCGCCCGGTCGGGACCGGTTCGGCAGGACGGGGCTCGGAACCGGGCAGCCCGAGTTCGGCGGGCTCGGTGCAGAAGCCGTCCCGACCGGCTACGGCACCCGGTTGGGGTGGGGCGCCGCAGTCCCGTCCGGCCGGCGGTGCCGGTGCGCGCACCGCTGCGGGTTCCTCGCGAGCCGCCGGCACGACATCGGCGGAGCGCTCGCCGGCCAGCCAGGCCGACGCGACCCAGCGGACCCCGTCCGGCACGGCCGCGGCAGGCGCTGCGGCCGCCCCGACCCAGGCCGCCCCGACCCAGGCCGCCGGGGCGCAGCGGTCCGCGGGGGCGCGGACCCCCTCCACCGGCCCGACGCCCTCGACCTCGTCGTCCTCGGCGCCGTCGTCGGCCGGGACGACCACCCGCACCCCCGCGGGTGGGGCGGCCCGCCCGCCGCAGGCATCGGCCGCAGCCGGCCGGACGCCCTCCGCGACCGGGGCCGGCGCGGGCTCCGAGGGGTCCGGCGACCGGGTGCGCAGCACCCCCAAGGCCGACAAGGGCCGCGGACCCCGTCGGGCCCGGCTGCAACTGCGGCACGTGGACACCTGGTCGGCGCTCAAGATCTCGCTGGTCCTGGCGATCGCCTTGTTCTTCGTCTGGATGGTCGCGGTCGGGGTGCTGTACGGGGTGCTCAACGGCCTGGGCGTCTTCAGCACGGTCAACGACCTGGTCGGCCAGCTGGGCACGTCGTCGTCGGGGTCCGGTGGCAGCGGTGGTGTGATCACCCCGGGGCTGGTGTTCGGGGGCGCCGCGGTGATCGGGGCGATCAACATCGTGCTGTTCACCGCCCTGTGCACCGTCGGCACCTTCATCTACAACCTCTGCTCGGACCTGGTGGGTGGCCTGGAGGTCACCCTCGCCGAGCGCGACTGATCGAGGACCCCGCGCCCCCCGACCCTCGCTCCGCTGGGACCGGGACCCTGCGCGGGCCCTGTCAGCACGTGGGCTCCCTCCACCCGAGTGCCAGCTCAGCGTGGATGGCAGGCCCTGCGGTCCACGCTCAGCTGTCAGTCGGCGGGCCCGGGACCGGTGCGGGCCACGCGGGACCCGCTGCGGACCGGGGCGGGCGCACCTTGTACTGTTGCCGAGGTTCGCGGGCCTGTAGCTCAGACGGTTAGAGCGCATCCCTGATAAGGATGAGGTCGGAGGTTCGAGTCCTCCCAGGCCCACCCGTGCACCGCCGTGGGGCCTCCCGGCGCCGCGACGCACACCGGCACCCGCGCCCGCGGGGGTCTGTCCCGTCGAGGAGGTCCCCACCCGTGCTGAAGACCGTGGCCGTGACGGCGCTCGCCGCAGGGGCCCTGCTGGCCTTGCGGAAGCGCTCGGCCGCCAAGGGCGATCAGGGCCTCTGGTCGGAGGCCACCAGCGGTCCGCAGGCCGTCAGTACTCCCGCCACCCGCTAGTCCGCACCACAGCTCGATCCGCGGCCCGAGCGCCGCGACCCGGGGACGTAGCTCAATTGGTAGAGCACCGCCTTTGCAAGGCGGGGGTCAGGGGTTCGATTCCCCTCGTCTCCACAGTTCGGAAACCGGCATGGCCCCGCCCCGGTGGACGCTGCCGGGTGCGACCAGGGTGACGCGGTCACCTCGCCGGGGGAGTCAGCGGGCGGGCTGCAGGTCGAAGAAGGCGAGCTGCGGCGGGGCGTTGATCCGGACCGGGATCACGCTGAACCCGATGCCGCAGGTGACGAACATGCGGTTGCCCGTCGCGCCATATCCCTCCGGTGCCCAGCCGTCGGCGACGACGCGTTCCTCCTGGGTGAGGGCGAGGTAGGACCAGTCCGGCGTGCCGGGCAGCGCCAGCTGGCCGCAGTGCGTGTGGCCGGCCACGGCGAGTGGTGCGGCGTAGGCCGGCAGCTGGCTGAACACGGTGGGGTTGTGCATCAGGACGACTCGCGGGGCGGCCTCCGGGACGCCGGCCAGTGCGGCGTCGATGTCGACGAGGTCGGGTCGGTGGGCGCCGATGCCGACGACGTGCAGCTGCCGGGCGGGGTCGTCGACCGGGCCGGGCACGGCCACCGCCTCGTTCCGCAGGACCGTGACCCCGACGTCCTCCAGCGCACGGGTGAGTTCACCCGCCGCGCCCACCGTGTGGTCGTGATTGCCCAGTACCGCGTAGGTGGGGATGCCCGAGTCCAGCAGCGGATCCACGACCTCCAGCAAGGTGTCGATCTGCTGCGCCGCGCTCGGATCGGTGCTGTACAGGAAGTCCCCGGCCAGCAGCACGACGTCCGGCTCCGCCTCGACCGCAGTCCTCAGGGCGCGGGCCACCATGCCCTCGTTGGCCAACCACATGCCCAGCTGGAAGTCCGACAGCACGGCGACCTCGGTGCCGGCGAGCTCCTCCCCCAGGCCTGGTATCGCCACGTCACTGCGCTCCTGGTCGAGGATCAACCGCGGCTCCACCAGGACGCCGTAACCGAGCAGGAGGACGACGAGCGTTCCGAGCGCGATTCCGATGCGGGCCAGCCAGCGCGTCACGAGAGCCTCCGTCGGGTCGTGGTCTTCGGATGAGCGGGTTCCTCGGGCATGACCGGGGGCACGAACTGGGGCACCACCGCAGCCTTGGCGGTAGCGGTGGCGCGATCGAGCACTGCCTGCAGAGCGGTGTTCACCGCCCCAGGGTGGGTGAGCGGGACCATGTGCCCGGCGCCCGGCACGAGGACCAGGTGGGCGGAGGGGCCGATGCCGTCGGCCAGGCGCCGCGCGGCCACCGGGTCGATGGTCCTGTCCTCGGCGCCGGCGAGCACCAGCACCGGGATGCTGGTGAGCGAGGCCATGGCGGGTCGCTGGTCGTAGGCCGCCAACCCCGGCAGATACCCCGACAGCACAGGGGTCGGGGTCTGCTCCCACCCCCCGAGGGTGTACCGGAGCGGGCCGGCAGCCGGGTCCCCGGCGAACAACTGGTGGCGGAGCAGGCGGTGTGCCGGTCGGGTCCGGGCCGGATGCCCGATCAGCAGAGGAGCGGCCAGCCACAGCAGGCAGGCTCCGGCGACGGCGAGGTACCGGCGGGCCCCGGCGACCGGACCGGGACGACGGCCGATCGCGGCCAGCGGATCGGCCGAGGTGGACATCAGCGCCACCCCGGCGACCCTGCTCCCGAACAGGTCAGGACGTCGCCGGGCCAGCGCCAGCACGCCCATGCCACCCATCGAGTGACCGACCACCAGGATCGGCTCGGGCCCGGTGAGCTGCTCGATCACGTGCTCGAGATCGCGGCCGAGCCGGCCCGGTGTGGCCGACCGCGATCCGGCCCAGCCGCTGCGACCGTGCCCCCGCTGGTCGAAGCGCACCAACCGGGCCTGCCCACGCAGTGCCGCCCACTGCAGGTCGTAGACACCGGCATCGGCGGCGAAACCGTGGGCGAACACGATGGAGCACGTCGGCGTCTCCGGGGCGTCCACCTCGACGTGCAACCGAACCCCGTCGTCGGTCGTGATCGCCGGATGGGCACCGGTCAGGGCACGGACGGTCGCCCGGTGCCGGTAAAACTGCAGCGCGCCGACGATCCCGGCGATCACCGGGGCGACGACCCGGGCGTTCACGGCTGCCGGCCCGTCTCGACCGGGACGGGTACCACCCCGGTCCTCGGCCCGCGGCCCGGTGCCGGCAGCAGCACCCGGGCGCAGGCGTACACCCAGACGCCACCGAGCAGCAGTCCGGCCAGCACGTCGCTGGGATGGTGCGCGGCTACGTACAGGCGAGACACACCCACCAGCAGGGAGACCAGCACCGGCACCACCAGGACGGCCCACCGCCACCGGGAGCGGGCGTAGACGATCACCAGTGCCGCCAGGGCACCGTAGAGGGCCGCCGCCGCGGTGGCGTGACCGCTCGGCCAGCTCGCCTCGCTGGGCAGCCCCGCGGTCAGGTCGGCGACGGCCGGCCGGGCGCGGCCGACCACCTGCGACGTGGCCAGGTAGAGCACCAGCTCGCCCAGCACGGTGACCGCGACGAAGACGACCGGTTGCCACCTCGCGGTGACCGCCAGGGCCACGACCGCCAGGGTCAGCGCCACGGCGATCACCATCCGGGTGCCGGAGAGCATGGCGAGGGTCTCCACGAGCGCGGTGCGGCCGGGACCCCGCTGCTCGACCAGCCATTCCACGACGGTTCGGTCCAGCCGGCCGAACCAGCTGTCGGTGAGCACCGTGGTGACCAGCAGACCCAGGGCGGTCACCCCGACGAAGAGGACGGCGGCGACCGACAGCAGGCGGGCCGCCGGCCTGCGCCGTCGCGGGAACGCAGGTCGACCGGAGGACGTCAGCTGCACCGCCTCGTCGGGCGGCACGTCCAGGGGGTCCAGTGGCTCGTCCGGGGCACGGCCGAGGTCGTGCTGCCAGGCTCGGAAGGCCGCCACTGTGCTGGCCAGCCAGCCGATACCCAGGGCCCATCCGGCCAGCACGTCGGAGACGAAGTGCACGCCCAGGGCCAGCCGGGTCAGACCGATGGCCACCGCCAGCGCGATCGTGCCGGCGATCAGCCAGGGGCGTGCGCGGCGCTGCACGGCGGGGAGGGCGACCAGCAGCAGTGCACCCCAGACCACCACGGCGGTCATCGCGTGCCCGCTGGGGAAGCTGGCGTTCGACGGAGTCTGGACGACCGGTGTGTCCACCAACGGCCGGGCCCGGTCCGCGATCGCCTTGGTCGCCGGTCCCAGCACGGCGAGCCCCACGCCGGCGGTCGCCAGGAAGGCCGCCAGCCGCCGCTGCCGCCGGATCAGCAGGAAGACCGTGGCCAGGGTCATGACCAGGATGGCGGTGCCGCTGCCCCCGAGGTCGGTGACCACCGACAGCACCGGCACCGCCCAGGGATGACCGCTGACCGGGCCGTTCAGCGCCTGGGCCACGTCGTGGTCGAACTCGGCGAGCGGGGACCAGGACCTCATCAGCAGCCACAGCAGCAGGAACGGCCCCGCACCGAACACCAGCGCGCCCCAGCCCAGCACCGCCCGCTGCCCGAACCAGCCGATTCCGCCGGTCGCCGGGTACGTCGTCGTGGAAGCCTTCCCGGGACGAGTCATGGCTTCTGTCGCTACCCCGGCAGGCACCAGGCTCACAGCTCGGCCGCGGTCACAGTCGGGTAACGGACCGCTGGACGACACTCGCGCGTCCGGTGTCAGGGGTTCGCTCCCCCTCGTCCCCACCCGTCGACCGGCCTCGTGGCCCGAGATCCGAGCCGTCCTGACGACCTGGCACGGGGCGCGGGATCGGGCCCCGTGCCAGCCCTCCGCGCGGATACTCCGGCCATGCCGTCGGAACGCGGCACCGGGGCGTTGCGCCTGGTGGAGTTGCTGGGATCTGTCTCCCTGGCCACGGACCTGGGCACCGGGCAGCCGCCGTTCCACGGGGTGCGGACGTCGGTGCTGGCAGTCGAGCTGGCCCGCGAGCTCGGGCTGGACGGCGCAGCGGTGGCGGACGTGCAGCAGGTGGCGCTGCTGAGATTCCTGGGCTGCACCGCCGACCGGTCGGACACGGCCCGGATGACCGGCGGGGACGAGCGTGCGTTCCTGGCCGCGATGGCGCCGGTGGTGATGGGGTCCACGGCGCAGATGGCCCGTCGACTGGTGCGCACGGTGGGTGCCGACCGACCGGTCCTGCCCCGTGCCCGGCTGGTGACGGCGGCACTGGGTGATCCGGGGGGCGCCCGGCGGTCGCTGTCGGCCCACTGCGAGGTGGCGGCGATGCTCGCCGAGCGCCTCGGCACCGGACCGGCCGTGCGGAGCGCCCTGGCGCACGCCTACGAGCGGTGGGACGGGGCCGGCCACCCGCAGGGACTGGCCGCCGAGGCGGTGCCGATGGCGGTGCGGGTGGCCGTCGTCGCCCGGGACGCGGACCTGTGGTGGCGAGCCGGGCCGGAGGAGACGACCGCGGTGCTCCTGGCCCGCCGCGGCCGCGCCTACGACCCCGCGGTGGTCGATGCCTACCGCGCGATCGGCGGCCGGACGCTCGCCGAGCTGGACGCGACCGATGCCTGGGAGGCCATGGTGTCCGCCGTCCCCGGGGACGACGAGGTCACCGGTGCGGCGGTGGACACGGCGCTGGGGGCAGTAGCCGATTTCGCGGATCTCACCTCCCCGTGGACTCGGGGCCATGCGCCGCGGGTGGCGGCCCTGACCGCCGCAGCAGCCCGCGGACTGGGCATGGCCGGGCAGGACGTGGTCCGAGTGTCCCGGGCCGCGCTGATCCAGGACCTGGGCCGGGTGGGGGTGCCGAGCAGGATCTGGGACCGGTCGGCCGAGCTGGGGGTGGCTGAACGGGAACGGGTGCGGATGCATCCCTACCTGACCGAATCGGTGCTGGCCTGCTGTCCCGTCCTGGCCGGGCTGGGCCGGCTCGGTGCCGCCCACCACGAGCGGCTGGACGGGTCCGGCTACCACCGTGGCACTCGTGACCTCGGGCGGGCGGAGTGCCTGCTGGGCACCGCCGACATGGTCGCGGCACTGGGGGAGGAACGGCCGTACCGGCTGGCAGCGACTGCGGCCGTGGCCGACGACGTCCTCCGGTCGGACGTACGTGCGGGTCGGCTGGACGGCACCGTCGCCGACGCCGTGCTGGCCGCCGCCGGCCGGTTGCCGCCTGGTGCCCACCGGACGTCCTGGCCGGCCGGGTTGTCGGACCGGGAGGTGGAGGTCCTGCGCCTCATCGCCCGGGGACGCACCAACGAGCAGGTCGCCGGCACGTTGTTCCTGTCGGCCAAGACGGTCGGCCGGCACGTCGAGAACCTCTACGCCAAGGCCGGCATCCACTCCCGGGCCGGCGCCGCGCTGTTCGCCGTGGAACACCACCTGCTCGACCCGTGACCGGGGGCGATTGGGGCGTTCACCCGATGTGGGAGCGGCTGTGGCGGATGAACACTCGCTCGCATCCCAGTCACGAGGAGGAGCCATGCCGACGATCCCGGTCAGGGAGACCACCATCCACTACGAGCGGACCGGCACCGGTCCGGTGCTGCTGTTCATCCACGGGATGTGCGGGGACGCCAGGGTCTGGGACGGCCAGGTCGAGCGCCTGGCCGACCGTTTTCGCTGCGTCACCTACGACCGTCGCGGCCACAGCCGTAGCGCACGCGGCACCGAGCCGGAGTCGGTGGCCACGCATGCGGCGGACGCCGCGACCCTCATCGAGGCGCTGGGGTCCTCCCGTCCCGTGGTGATCGGCTCATCCGGCGGTGCGCGCATCGCGGTCGAGCTCGCTCGCACCCGCCCCGACCTGCTGGCCGGGGCGGTCCTCGCGGAACCGCCGATCTTCTCCCTGGAGCCCGTCGCGGGGCCGGTCCTCACCTCCGAGATCGGCGCCGTCGTCCGTCCGGCGGTCCAGGCGGGTGGCCCCCGGGCGGCGGTCGACGCGTTCTTCCCGCTGCTGTGCCCGGGCCTGTGGTCCCGTCTGGCCGAGTCCGCCAAGGACCGCTACCGAGCCAACGCGGCGATGATGCTGGCCGAGTTCGCCGGACCGTCGTACTCGTTCACCGAGGAGGACGCGGCGGCCATCGACCTGCCGTGCCTCGTCATCGCCGGGGCCACGAGCCACCCGACGCTGCGCGCCATCGCGCGGACGCTGGCCCGGGCCCTGCCCGATGCGCGCTTCCTCGAGGTGCAGGGCTCCGGGCATGTCACCTATGCCGAGCGACCCGACGAGTTCGCGTCCGCGGTGGCCGCCTTCGCCACCGAGGCTCCCGCGCGGCACCCCAGTGGAGCGGCTGCATGCTGATGCCGGTATCCCGGGTGGGCCCGATGGATTCCGGGCCGGCGCGGCCCCGCAGCCGGGTCCGCGGGGCCCTACCGGTCCGATGACGAGCGCCGGCACGGTGGACTACCTGTCGGGGGGTTCTCCGGGCCGCACCGGTGCACACCGCGACCGCGTCCCTGGCGCATCGACCCCTGTGGGGTGCCCGGCGGTAGGTCAGACTCCTGCGCGTGCGCACCCTCCCGCCGCCCGGCCGAGCCCTCGCCGTGGCATCGGCCTTCCTGCTGGTCGGCTGTGCTGCCGGAACGACCGCGTCCGCACCGAGCGGGTCCTCCACGACGAGCAGCCCCTCGACGCCGCAGGCGATGGCCCCCACCCTGGCCCCCACCCCGGAGGCGATCGCGCAGGACTGCCCCTACCTGGACACGGCCACCGTGCAGGAGACCGTGGGCCAGCGGACCCCGACGGTGACCACCACCGGCGTGCCCGGCGGTCCGCCACCGGGTTGCACCTTCGCCAAACCCGACGGCTCGCCCGCGGTGGTCGTGGAGATCAGCCAGGCCGCGGACGCCGTGGCCGCCCGGACCGCTGCCGTGCAGCGGGTCGCCGCCAGCGGCGGCACCGCGGTCGACGACGTCGCCGACGGTGGGGGTGTCGTGGTGGCGGACGGGCAGACCGTGCTGGCCGTGGCCGACGGCACCCTGGTGGTCGTGGTGACGATCAACCAGGAATCCAGCCTGCAGGCCCGGGAGCTGGCCCGGGTGGTCACCGCGGCGCTGTGACCGCCCGGCCGGGTCACGGACCGGTTCGTCGCGTGCCGCCGCGGATGGGACCATGGGGGCGTGACCGAATCGACTCCTGCACGGCGCGCTGTCCTGCACACCAACCACGGCGACATCACCGTGGACCTGTTCCCGGACCACGCCCCCAAGACCGTCGCCAACTTCGCCGAGCTCGCCGAGGGCAGCCGCGAGTGGGTCGACCCCCGCACCCGGGCCACGACCACCGACAAGCTCTACGACGGGACGATCTTCCACCGGGTCATCGGCGGCTTCATGATCCAGGGCGGCGACCCGCTCGGTCAGGGCACCGGCGGCCCCGGCTACCGCTTCGGCGACGAGTTCCACCCCGACCTGCAGTTCTCCAAGCCCTACCTGCTGGCCATGGCCAATGCCGGCCCCGGCACCAACGGCTCGCAGTTCTTCATCACCACCACCAACACCCCGCACCTGAACAACAAGCACACGATCTTCGGCGAGGTTGCCGACGACGCCTCCCGCCGTGTCGTCGACGCCATCGAGAAGGTGCCCACCGCCCGCGGTGACCGCCCGCTGGAGGACGTCGTGATCACCTCGGTCGAGGTGCAGCGCAGCTGAGCACCCCCGACGGTCCGGTGGGCGCCGGCGGCGAGCAGCCGCCGGCGCCCCCGGCCACCACCTGCTACCGGCACCCCGACCGGCCGACCCGGATCTCCTGCGTCCGGTGCGGCCGGCCGATCTGCCCGGAGTGCATGCACCCGGCCTCGGTGGGGTTCCAGTGCCCCGAGGAACTCAAGGACGCCCGGGCCACCGTCCGCCGGCCCCGGCGCAGCACGGCGCTGCGGGTGGCCGGCCGCCGCTGGGGCACCGTCACGCTCGTCCTGATCGCGCTCAACGTCGCGGTCGCGCTGGCCACCGCGATCTCGGCGATCACCGTCGGCGTCAGCCCGCTGTCCAGCTTCTCCTCGCCCGTGCAGCGGGCATTCCTCTCGGCCCCGATCCTGGTCGACGACGGCCAGTGGTGGCGGGTGGTCACGAGCGCCTTCACGCACGCGGGCCTGCTCCACCTGGGGCTGAACATGCTGGCGCTGCTGCTGTTCGGCTCGGAGCTGGAACGGCAGCTGGGCAAGGCCCGCTACCTGACCGTCTACCTGGTCTCCGCCCTCGGGGGTGCGGCCTCGCTGCAGCTGCTGGGCGCGTACGCCGGCGGCGTGGTGGGTGCCTCGGGAGCCATCTACGGCCTGCTGGGCGCCTTCGGGGTGGTGCTGGTCAAGCACAAGCAGGACCTGCGCGGGCTGCTCACCCTGCTGGGCATCAACCTGGTGATCAGCTTCCTGCCGGGCGTCTCGTTGCTGGGCCACCTGGGCGGGCTGGTGGCCGGCGCGGTCACCGCAGCCGTGCTGGTCTACGCCGGCCGCCGTACCGCGGTGGCGGTCGCCGGCACCGCCGCCGTCGTCGTGCTGCTGCTGGTGCTGACCTTCGGCGGACTGCGCTAGGTGTTCTGCCCGGACCGGGCCAGCAGCGCAGCAGCGACGTCCACCGGGTGGGCGCCCAGGTCCCGGCGACCCAGCACCACCAGCACGGTGTCGTCCCGGGCGTCCTCCAGTTCCAGCGTCGTGGTGCGCAGGCCCAGCCGCCGCCCGCTCCGGACCCGGGCCCGCAGGTCGGGCCACCCGACGGTCCTCGTCCTCCCCAGCGAGGTGACGACGACCCCGTGGTCCTCGGCCCGCAGCCGCGGTGCCAGCACCCGGTCCCGGACGGCGAGCCCGGCCAGCAGCAGCGCAGCGCCACCGACCAGCAGCCGGCCGACCGGGTCGACGAGCAGCACCGCCAGGCCGAGGGCAAGCGCGATCCCCGCGGCGCCCACGGTCTCCTCCACCCGGGTGGACCACCGCAGGTCCGCACCCGCCGGTCCGGGCTCCCCGGTCCGGCCCTCCGCCCTGCCGCTGTCCGGGTCTGCCACGCACACCAGCGTCCCAGGTGGCCGACGTCCTGTGGCGGGCCGTGCGTGGTCGGTGTCCCACACCGGGTGTGGACGGACGTGCACGGTCAGGTATGCCGAGATGTGGGCGCGAGCGGGGTGGCCGGGTAGCGCCCGGGGCGGGTGTGACGCGCGGTACGAGCTGCAGCTTCTCCTCCGGCGCGCCAGGCTGGACGCGGCGTGCATGACCTGCCGCCCGGCGCGGTCAGGAGGGCGCGGAGTCGATTCGTCCACACCTGTGTGCACAGGTGGGGACAGAAGCACAGAGGTGTAGTTACTTCCGTGCGGTCCTCGCACCACCCGTCACAGCAGCCGCATCCGGGCAGCTCAGGGGCGGGGTCGGGGCCCGCGGGTCTCCACATCCGGTGGACAACCCTGGGGGTGGGCTGCCGGGCGGGCTGTGGACGGTGACCCGCCGGTGTGCACACTCGCCGAGCGGGTCCCGGTCGCCCTGTCGACACCTGTGGCTCGCGCTCGGATCGCGGTCCCCGGCCGCAACCGCGACGCTGGAGGGGTGCAGGTTCTGGTGACGGGTGCGTCCGGGTTCGTAGGTGGTCGGCTGGCGTCGGCCCTGGTCGAGGAGGGGCACCAGGTGCGGGCGATGACCCGGCACCCGGAGGGGTACACCGGTGCCGGTGAGGCGGTCGCCGGGGACGTCACCGACGAGGCGTCGCTGCGCCGGTGCCTGGAGGGCTGCGAGGCCGCCTACTACCTCGTGCACTGCCTGGACGCCCCGGACTTCCAGCGCCGCGACGCCGAGGCGGCCCGGCGCTTCGCCCGGGCCGCCGCCGACGCCGGGCGTCGGCCGGATCATCTACCTGGGCGGCCTCGGCGACGACTCCGACGACCTGTCCGCCCACCTGCGCAGCCGGCGCGAGGTGGAGCGGCTGCTGGGCGCCGGCCGGGGTGCCGGTCACGGTGCTGCGGGCCGGGATCGTGGTCGGGCCACGGCGGGGTCTCCTGGGAGATGACCCGGCAGCTGGTCGCGCACCTGCCGGCGATGATCACCCCGCGCTGGGTGCACACCCGCACGCAGCCCATCGCGGTCGCCGACGTGGTGCGCTACCTGGTGGGCGTGCTGGAGGCACCCGAGGCCGAGGGCCAGGTCTTCGAGGTGGGCGGCCCCGACGTGCTGGAGTACCTGGAGATGCTGCGCCCGGGTCGCGGAGATCCAGGGCCGTCGGCTCCTGGTCGTGCCGGTGCCGCTGCTGAGCCCGCAGCTGTCCTCCCGCTGGCTGGCGCTGGTCACCGACGTCGACGTGCAGACCGGCCGGTCGCTGATCGACTCGATGGCCAACGAGGTGGTGGTGCGGGACGACAGCGATCCGCGCAGCTCGTGCCCTTCGAGCCGATGGACTACGACCAGGCGGTGCTGGTCGCGCTGGGCGAGCGGGCCGGCCGACCGCCGCGCGGCGGCGGGAGGAACCGGTCCGGCGCAGGGACTGCTGGCGCGCGGGGCCCGTTCGTGAGCCGCAGGTCGCTGCCGGATCGGCTGCGGGACCGGCTGGTGGCCCACGCCCCGACCTGGCTGATCGACCCGGTGCCGCGGGACCACCGGGAGACCGACCGGGCCTTCCGCCGACGCCGCAAGGTGACCGCCGGGGTGTCGGTGGTCGGTGCCGGCCTGCTGGGGGTGTCCCTGTCGCAGAAGCCGGACACCCCGGAGTTCTACGCGCCTGACCATGGCCGTGGCCGGCACCTGGGTGGCCGGTGGGGTGGCCTCCGGACCTCTGCACCTGGGCTGGATGCGCTCCACCCGGGCCACCCTGCACCGCCCGGTGATCACCCCGGTGCTCACCGGGGTGGGCATGTTCGCCGGCTTCTACACCGCCGCACTGGTGGCCAAGCGGGTACCGGTGCTCAACCGCGCCGTCACCCGGGTCCTGCGGTACGCCCACCAGGGCAATCCCGCCCTGGTGGCCACCACCACCCTGCTCAACGGGGTGGCCGAGGAGGTCTTCTTCCGGGGGGCGCTCTACGCCGCGGCCGGCCGGACCGCACCCGGTGCTGAAGTCCACCGCCGTCTACGGCGCTGGCCACCACCTCGACCCGCAACCCGGCGCTGGTGATCGCCTCGCTGGTGATGGGCGCGCTGTTCGGGTGGCAGCGCAGGGCGACCGGCGGGATCCAGGCCCCGGTGCTCACCCACCTGACCTGGTCGGTGCTGATGCTGCGCTACCTGCCGCCGCTGTTCGCCGACCAGCCCTCGATCGACGCCGCGACCTCCCAGCAGCGGGAATGACGCCTCAGCGCCAGCGCATGGACATGACCAGACCGGCCACCATGGCGCCGAAGCCGATCGCGAAGTTCCAGGCCGACAGCGAGACCATCACCGGGATCTTGTCCCCGGCCACGTAGTACACGACGATCCAGAGCAGGCCCAGCACCATCAACGCGACCATCACGCCCGCGTACCAGCGGGGGCTCGGCGTCGCGGCCCGGGCCCGGGAGGCGTGCGAGGGCAGCGCCCCCTCCGGGGGGGTGTAGACCGACTTCTTGCGCACCTTGGACTTGGGCACCGCGGGGACTCCCTCGCACGTCGGGGGAGGTGCCGGCCGGAGCCGGGCACCTGCTCGACCGGTCACCGGGACCGGCCTGGACTGCCCCCAGCCTAAGCTGGCGGGTGGGCCGGCGGCGGGCACGGCCCGCGGAGCGACCTGGTGGAGGTGCCATGACCCGAGCAGAGCAGCGCCGGTCCCGGCCGTCCCGGCGGAGGGTCTGGACCGCGCTGGTGCCGGTCGTGGCGCTGTCCGCGGGGCTGCTGTTCGCCACCTCCGGCCAGACCGCCCGGGGCACCGACCTGCGTGGCGGTGACGTCACCCAGCTCTCCTCGCTGATCTCCCGGCTGGCTGCCGCGGCCGACCGGCAGGACGACGAGCTCGCCGCGCTGCAGCGCCGCGCACAGGCGCTGACCGACACCGTGGCCGGGCAGGACTCGCGGGTCGCGGCCGCGGTGGACGCCGGCACCCCGGGGCTCACCTCGGCCGGGATGACCGCGCTGACCGGACCCGGGGTGGAGATCACCCTGGACGACGCGCCGGGGACCAGCGACGGCACGCTGCCCCGTGGCGCGGAGCCCGACGACCTGGTGATCCACCAGTCCGACGTGCAGGGCGTGGTCAACGCGCTCTGGGCGGCCGGTGCCGACGGGGTCACCATCATGGGTCAGCGGCTGATCGCCACCAGCGCGGTGCGCTGCGTCGGGAACACCCTGCTGTTGCAGGGCCGTACCTACTCCCCGCCCTTCGTGATCACCGCGGTGGGCGACGCCACGCAGATGCGCGCCCGGCTGGGACAGTCCTACGAGGTGGCGCTCCTGCAGGCCGCGGTGGACAGGTTCGGGCTGACCTACCGGGTGCAGGAACGCCGGGACGTGACCCTGCCCGCCTACGATGGCGCACTGGACCTGCAGTACGCGACAGCCGTCGGCTGACAGCTCGCGGGCCGCACCGACAGCCCCGGGAGCGACGATGGACGGCGAGGACATGCCGGGAGAGCCGCACGCCCGGCAGGGTGACGACGACGTACTGACCCGGACCACCTTCCAGCCCGGCCCGCCGCGGATCCCGGTGCCCCCGTCGGTGCGGGGCCAGCTGCCGACCGGACACCCGTCCGGGCACCCTCTCGCCGGCGGGAAGGGGCAGGCGGAGACGAGCCGGCCCGAGCGCACCACGGTGGACCGAGCCTCGGGGGAGCGCACCACCGGGGATCTCGTGCGCACCGGTGTCCGCGGGCTGGGCCAGC
Organism: uncultured Actinomycetota bacterium; assembly: GCA_963759905.1. Taxonomy (GTDB): domain Bacteria; phylum Actinomycetota; class Actinomycetes; order Mycobacteriales; family Geodermatophilaceae; genus Klenkia. Next base: position 1,724,080 of record CAVXBD010000001.1, on the reverse strand, counting down.
TGCTGGTCACCGCGGGCCTGATCGTGCTGCTGTTCGTCGTGTACGAGGTCTGGGTCACCGACCTGTTCAGCAACCACAAGCAGGACCAGCTCAGCACGCAGTTGCGCGAGGACTGGACCGCCGGCGACCCCACCGTGCCCACGCTGCCCGGTAGCGGGCTCAGCGACATCCCGCTGGGTCAGGGTTTCGCGTTCGTCCGGATCCCGCGCTTCGGCCCCGACTACGTCAAGGTGATCCTGCAGGGCACCGAGGAGTCCGAGCTGGTCGAGGGCCCCGGCCACTACGTGGACTCCGCGATGCCCGGCGAGCAGGGCAACTTCGCCCTCGCCGGGCACCGGGTGGGGAAGGGCTCGCCGTTCCTGGACCTGGACCAGCTGGGCTCCGGGGACCCGATCGTGATCGAGACCGCCACGACCTGGTTCGTCTACCGGGTGGTGGGTGCCGACGACCCGAACGGTGTGCCGGTCCGCAGCAGATCGTCAGCCCGTCGGACGTCTCGGTGATCGCACCCACCCCCGACGGTGCGCTGCAGGGACAGCCCAGCGGGGCCTACCTGACCCTCACCACCTGCCACCCGAAGTTCTCCGCCCGGCAGCGGTTGATCGTGCACGCAGTGCTCGACGGAGCCCCGGTGAGCAAGGCCGACGCCCCCGCGGGCCGCCGGCCCTGACGAGAGGGCTGAGCAGTGTACACCTGGATCTGGCGGCACCTGCCCGGGCCGACGGCGGCCAAGGCCGCCCAGGCGCTCCTCCTGGTGCTGGCGGTCAGCGCGCTGCTGCTGTTCGTGGTCTTCCCGTGGATCGAGCCTTCCCTGCCCTTCAACGACGTGACGGTGGACCAGTGAGCGACGGTGGAGCAGTGCCCGGACCCGCGAGCCCGACCCGGCGGGTGCTGGTCGTCGACAACTTCGACAGCTTCGTCTACAACCTGGTGCAGTACCTGGGCCAGCTGGGCGTGCCCAGCGTGGTGCGCCGCAACGACGCGGTGACCATCGAGGAGCTGGCCGACCTGGACGTGGCCGGGGTGCTGCTGTCCCCGGGCCCGGGCACCCCGACCGACGCCGGGGTGACGGTGCCGATGGTGCGCGCGGCGGCCGCAGCGGGCCTGCCCGTGCTGGGGGTCTGCCTGGGTCACCAGGCGATCGCCGAGGCCTTCGGCGGGGACGTCGTCCGGGCCCCGGAGCTGCTGCACGGCAAGACCAGCCAGGTCGTGCACGACGGGGTCGGCGTGCTGGCCGGCCTGCCCTCGCCCTTCACCGCCACCCGCTACCACTCGCTGGCGGTGGAGTCGGCCACCGTGCCGGCCGAGCTGGAGGTGACCGGCCGGACGCCGTCGGGCATCGTGATGGCGCTGCGGCACCGGGAGCTGCCGATCGAGGGTGTGCAGTTCCACCCGGAGTCGGTGCTCACCGAGGGCGGGCACCAGCTGCTGGCCACCTGGCTGGGCAGCTGCGGGCTGGCACCGGACCCCGCACTGGTGGAGAGCGCAGCAGCCACGGCCCGCCGGCTGCTGACTGCCGTCGGCTGAGCGCCCGCCCGCCCGACCGCTGACCGTCGTCGGCGGCCGGGCGGCTCAGTTGGTCGGCTGCGCGCTGGTGGGTGCCGCGGTGGTCGGGGGCGCCGGCGCGGTGGTGGGCGCCGCCGTCTCGGTGGGCGTGGGCACCGCGACCAGCAGGATGATCTCGTCACCCGGTCCCAGCGGGGTGTTGGCACCGGGTTCGGTCGCGGCCACCAGGCCGGGCGCCACGTCGTCCCGTTCGACGTTCTGGCTGGTGACGTTGGTGAACCCGGCGGTCCGCAGGGTCTGCTCGGCCGTCGCCTGGTCGGAGTTGGTGACATCGGGCAGCGGCAGGCGACCGGTCGAGATGCCCAGGGTGATGGTGGTGTCCGGCGGGACCTGCTGGCCGGCGGCGGGGTCGACGGAGACCACGGTGCCCTCGGCCTCCAGGGAGGCGACCTGCCGGCTGTTGACCACCCCGGTGAACCCGGCGTCGTCCAGGTTGGACCGGGCGTCGTCCTCGGACAGGTTGACCACGGCCGGCACCCGGATGGGGCGGGGCCCGGCGCTGACCACCAGGGCGACCGCGCTGCCCTGCTCGACGGTGGCATCCGGTTCGGGGTCGGTGCTGATCACCTGACCGGTGGGCACCTGCTCGTCCGGCGACTGGGTGATCGTGCCGACCGTGAGCCCGGCCACCTGCAGCGCGGTCGCCGCGGCAGCCTGGTCCTGGCCGGTCACGTCGGGCACCTGCACGCTGACCACGGTGGGCCCGGCCGGGGTGGCCGCACCGCCGCCGCTGTTCAGCGCGGCCAGCAGGGCGATCACACCGACCAGGACGAGGATCCCGGCCACCACCAGCGCGATGATGCCGCGCCGGCGGCGCTGCTGGGCGGCCGCGTCGGCGTCGTCCCAGCCGTCGTCGCGGCCGGGGTAGCCGGCCGCGCCCAGGTAGGAGGTGCGCTCCACGTCGCCCATCACCGGGGTGGCCTCCACCCGCTGGCCGGCGACCGCCCGCAGCAGGTCGTTGCGCATCTCGGCGGCCGACTGGTACCGGTTGGCCGGGTTCTTGCTCATCGCCTTGAGCAGGATGGCGTCCAGCTCGGGCGGGACGACCGGGTTGATCGACGACGGCGTCCGAGGATCCTCCCGGACGTGCTGGTAGGCCACCGCCACGGGGGAGTCCCCGGTGAACGGGGGTGCCCCGGTGACCAGCTCGTAGAGCAGGCAGCCGGCGGAGTAGACGTCGGAGCGGGCGTCGACGCCCTCACCGCGGGCCTGCTCGGGCGACAGGTACTGCGCGGTGCCGATGACAGCGGCCGTGGAGGTCATCGTGGCGGCGGAGTCCGAGACGGCGCGGGCGATGCCGAAGTCCATCACCTTGACCGTGCCGGCCGGGGTGATCATCACGTTGCCGGGCTTGACGTCGCGGTGCACGATCCCGTTGCGGTGCGAGAAGTCCAGGGCCGCGCAGATGTCGGCGGTCAGCGACATGGCGCGCTCGGGGGGCAACCGGCCCTCCCGGCGGAGCACGTCGCGCAGCGTCTCGCCCTCCACGTACTCCATCACGATGTAGGGCGTGGCGCCGGTGGTGGTGCGGTCCTCGCCGGTGTCGTAGACGGCCACGATCGCCGGATGGTTCAGCGACGCGGAGGCCTGCGCCTCGCGCCGGAAGCGGACCTGGAAGGACGGGTCCCGGGCCAGGTCCGAGCGCAGCACCTTGACCGCCACCTCGCGGCCCAGCCGCAGGTCGCGACCGCGGTGCACCTCGGCCATCCCGCCGCGGCCGAGGACGCCCCCGATCTCGTAGCGCTCGCCGAGCACCTGCGGGGTGGTCATCGGAGGTCCTCTCGGGCAGCGCGGGCGCGGGGTCCCGGGAGCAGCGGGGCGGGTCGGCGGACGGCCGAGAAGCCCCGGGGCAGCGTAGGTGATCCGGGGGCCCGTGCTCCGGCGACGCGAGGGAGCGTCACGGGGTCGTCACCGCGGGCGTGGTCGTCGGGATCGGCGTGGTGGTCGGCGCCGCGGTGGTGGTCGGCGGCGCCGTGGTGGTCGGGGTCGGCTGCGCCGCGGTCGTGGTGGGCGCGGGCCGGGTGGTGGTCGGCGCCTCGGTGGTGGCCGGCGGCGGGGCCGCCGTGGTCGGCGCCGGCTCGGTGGTCTGCTCGGCGGTGCTGGTCTGCTCGGCGGTGGTGGTCTGCTGGGCCGTCGTGGTCGCCGGGGCGGACGTGGTGGTCAGCGGCGCGGTGGTGGTCGTAGTGGGGGTCTCCGCGGGCGTGCCGCCACCACCCAGCAGGGTGAAGGCCAGCACCCCGCCGAGCACCAGCAGGGCCACGGCGGCCGCAGCCACCCACGGCCACGGCGAGCGGCCGGGTCCCGGGGCGTCCGCCCAGTCGTCGTCGGCCCAGTCCCCGCCGGTGCCCTCCACCGGGGGACCCTGCAGCGGGGGCATGGTCCGCGGGGCGGTCTGCGGTCCGCGGGCGGCGGCCGCCGCGGCGACCCCGGCGCCGGCCAGCCCGGCGGCCCCGATGGTGCGGGTGCTGCCGTCGTCGACCGCCGGCAGGTAGGTGGTGGCCACCGCCGAGGTGTCGGGCCCGGGACCGCCGGCGGCGACCGAGCGGGCCGCGGCGGCGAACGCACCGCCGTCGGGGAACCGGTCGGCAGGGTTCTTGGCCAGCGCACGCTCGATCAGTGCACGGACCGGCGCCGGGATGGTCTCGGGCATCGGCGGGGGCGGCCGGTTGATCTGGGCCAGCGCGATGGCCACCTGCGACTCCCCGTCGAACGGGCGGTTCCCGACCAGGCACTCGTAACCCAGGATCCCGAGGGAGTAGACGTCCGACGCCGCGGTGACCAGGTGGCCCTGGGCCTGCTCCGGGGACAGGTACTGCGCGGTGCCCACCACCATCCCGGTCCGGGTCAGCGGGGCGGCGTCGCGGGCGTAGGCGATCCCGAAGTCGGTCAGCTTGATCACGCCGTCGGGGCGGACCATCAGGTTGCCGGGCTTGATGTCCCGGTGCACCACACCGGCGCGGTGCGCGGCCGACAGCCCGTCGCCGGCCTGGGCCAGCACGTCCAGGGTGCGGGCAGGGCTCAGCGCGTGCTCGCGGTCCAGCACGCTGACCAGCGGCTCGCCCTCGACGAACTCCATGACCAGGAAGGCGACGCTCTGCCCGTCGTCGTCCACCGTCTCGCCGTAGTCGTAGACCGAGGCGATGTTGGCGTGGGTGAGTGCGGCGGTGTGCCGGGCCTCGTTGCGGAACCGCTCGAGGAAGCTGTTGTCCCCGGTGTACTCGCTCTTGAGCACCTTGGCGGCCACCGTGCGGCCCAGCGTGCGGTCGGTGGCCCGCCACACCTCGCCCATCCCGCCGGTGGCGATGGGCGAGGTGATCTCGTAGCGGCCGGCCAGCAGGCTGCCGATGCGCAGCGCCATCAGTTGCCGCCCGCCGCGGTCAGGTAGGCCGACATGACCTCACCGGCGATCGGGGCCGACAGGTCACCCCCGGTGCCCTGACCGCCCTGGATGAAGACGGCGACGGCGATCTGCGGGTCCCCGTCGGGGCCGGCGAAGCCGACGAACCACTGGTTCTCGTCACCGCCCTCGGTGGTCTGGGCGGTGCCGGTCTTGCCGCCGACGGTCACCCCGTCGATCTGGGCCTTCCGGCCCGAGCCCTTCTCCACGACGCTGACCATCATCTGCTGCAGCTGGCGGGCGACGTCGGCCGACACCGGCTGGCTCTTCAGCTCGGGCTCGGTCTGGTCGATGACGGTGAGGTCGGGGGCCTGCACCTGCTCCACCAGGTAGGGCTTCATCAGGTCCCCGTCGTTGGCGATCGCGGCGGCGATCATGGCGCCCTGCAACGGGGTGATCTGCACGTTCTGCTGCCCGATGGAGGCGTTGGCCAGTTGGGCGTTGCCGTCGATGCTGCCCACGGTGCTCTCGGCCACCGCCAGCGGCATGTCGAAGCCGCCCTGGTCCAGGCCGAACGCGCCGGCCTCCGCGCGGATCCGGTCGGCACCCAGCTCGACGCCGAGCCCGGCGAACGCGGTGTTGCAGGAGATGGTCAGGGCGTCGATCAGCGACTGCTCCCCGGTCGGCGAGCAGGACTCCCGGCCGAAGTTGTACAGCGGGCGGCTGCTGTCCGAGGCGGTGTAGCTGTCCGGCGCGGGCACCAGGGTGTCCGGGGTGTAGCCGTCGGACAGGGCGGCCGCCGAGACGATCAGCTTGAACACCGACCCGGGGGAGTGCCGGGCGGCGATCGTGGTGTTGACCCGGGGGTCGGGGTCCATCGCATCCAGCGTCGCCGCGTAGGCGCGGATGGCCTCCGGGTCGTGGGTGGACAGCTGCCCGGGGTCGTAGGTCGGGGTGCTGGCCATCGCCAGCACCGCCCCGGTCGCCGGGTCCAGGGCCACCACGGCGCCGACGACGTCGCCCAGGCCCTGCACCGCGGCCTGCTGGGCGGCGGGGTCCAGGGTCAGCTCCACGTTCCCCCCGGCCGGGTCGCGCCCGGTGAACAGGTCGGCGATCCGGCGGAAGGTCAACCGGGCGTCGGAGCCGGACAGGATCTCGTTCTCGGCCCGCTCGATGCCGGTGTTGCCGTAGACCAGCGAGTAGTAACCGGTCACGGTCGAGTACAGCTCGGACTGCGGGTACTGGCGCAGGTAGGTCAGGGTGTCCCCGGTGGGCACGGACTGGGCCACGAAGTTCCCGTCCACCACGATCGAGCCGCGCTCCCGGTCGTACTCCTCGGCCAGCACCCGGGTGTTGCCGGGGTCGTCGCGCAGCTGCGAGGAGCGGATGACCTGGATGTAGTTGGCGTTGAGGATCAGCAGGGTGAACAGCACCAGCACGCTGATGGCGACCTTGCGCAGCGGGGCGTTCACCGGGTCACCACCTCGGTCGGGGCGTCGCCCAGCCGGGGCGGCGGCGCGGCCGGGGGCGTGCTGGGCCGGCGGGCGGCGTCGCTGATCCGGACCAGGAGCGCCACCAGGCCGAAGTTCGCCACCAGCGAGGAGCCGCCGTAGGCCACGAACGGGGTGGTCAGACCGGTCAGCGGGAGCAGCCCGGTCACCCCGCCGAGGACGACGAAGACCTGCCAGGCCACCCCGAAGGCCAGCCCAGCGGCCAGCAGCTTGCCGAAGGCGTCCCGCACCACCAGCGAGGTGCGCAACCCCCGCTCGACCAGCACCAGGTAGACCACCACGATCGCGACCAGGCCGAACAGGCCGAGTTCCTCACCGAGGGCGGCGGCGATGAAGTCGCTCTTGGCCACCGGGACCTGGTCGGGGCGCCCGCCACCCAGCCCGGCCCCGAACAGCCCGCCGGTGCCGAGTCCGAACAGCGACTGCACGATCTGGTAGCCACCGGAGTCCCGGTAGGCGAAGGGGTCCAGCCAGGTGTCCACCCGGACCCGGACGTGCCCGAACAGCTGGTAGGCCAGGAACGACCCGGCGGCGAACAGCAGCACGCCGATCACCAGCCAGGACGCCCGCTCGGTGGCCACGTAGAGCATCACCACGAAGATCCCGAACAGCAGCAGCGAGCTGCCCAGGTCGCGCTCGAAGACCAGCACCAGGATGGACAGGCCCCAGGCCAGCAGCACCGGCCCCAGGTCGCGGGCGCGGGGGACCTCCAGGCCCAGCATCCTGCGGCTGGCCAGTGCCAGCACGTCGCGCTTGTCGACCAGGTAGGCGGCGAAGAAGATGACCAGGCAGATCTTGGCGAACTCGCCGGGCTGGATGGAGAAGCCGGCCAGCCGGATCCAGATCTTGGCCCCGTTGACCTCCGACAGCGCCGAGGGCAGCAGCGCGGGGATCGCCAGCAGCACCATCCCGACCAGGCCGACGGTGTAGGCCAGCCGGGACAGCACCCGGTGGTCGGAGACGACCAGCAGCACCGCGACGAACAGCACCAGTCCGACGGTGGCCCACAGCAGCTGGGTGGGGGCGTCCTCCCGGTTGGTGGTGGCCTCGCCCAGGGCGTTGGCGGCGATGTCCAACCGGTGGATCATGGACAGGCCCAGGCCGGTGAGCAGCGCGATGCAGGGCAGCAGCAGCGGGTCGGCGTAGGGCGCCCACCGGCGCACGACCAGGTGCGCGACCAGCCAGATGGCGGAGAACCAGATCCCGAAGGTGGCGATCTCCGGGCTCGGGCTCCCGGTCACGGTGATGTCCACGATGGTCTGCGCGGCCAGCGTGATCACGATGGCGAAGACCAGCATCGCCAGCTCGGTGTTCCGCCGTCGCGGCGGGGTCGCGATGCCGGGCACGGCCTGCCGCGGGTCGGTGCCCGGACCCGGCTGGGCCGGGCCGGCGGGCTGTCCTGGGTTCGGCTGGCCGGCCATCAGTCCGCCTCCCGGCAGTCCACTCCCGGCTCCTGCGTCCGGGTGGACGTCGCCTGCGGGGTCGTAGGTGCTGCCGTCGTGGGTGGGGTCGTGGGTGCTGCGGTGGGCACCGGCGCCGCGGTGGCGTTGGGGTCCAGCGGCACCGAGCCGGGGCTGGGGCTGGGGCTGGGGCTGGGGCTGGGGCTCGGGGTGGGCGCCGCCGTCGGGGTGGGTGTCGGGGTGGCGGCGGCGGTGCGGCAGACCGGCAGCCGCTGGTCCAGCAGGTTGGCCAGGATCCGCTGGGCGTCGGTGCGGTCGTCGGCCTCGATCCCGGCCACCACCCGGCTGCGGGCCGCCTGGGTGAGGTCGCTGACCGCCAGCTGCGTGGGGGTGTCCAGCCGGTACAGGTCCAGCCCGACGATCGAGGCGTTCAGCCCGCGGTAGACCGCCACCGCACCGTCGTCCACCGACCGGACGAAGAAGTGGCTCATCACGAACGCGTACCCGCCGACGGCGGCCGCAGCCAGCACCACCACCGTGGCCAGGGCCAGCAGGGCGGTGCGCAGCGGGCGCCGACGGCGGCCGGCCGGGGCCGCGTTCAGCTGGGCCGACGGGGTGGCCGGGCGCGGGTCGGCCAGTGCGGCCCGGCCCGCGGCCGAGCGGGGGTCGACCTCCCGCTGGCCCCGGTTGTCCCCTGCAGCCCCGTCCACGACCGGGTCGATCCGCGAGCTGCCGTCGTCGTCGACCACGTCGGCCACGATGCAGGTGATGTTGTCCGGGCCGCCGCTGCGCAGCGCCAACTCGATCAGCCGGTCCGCGGTGGCCTGCGGGTCGGGGTCGCGCAGTGCCTCGGCCAGCGTCTCGGTGCTGACCACGCCGGACAGCCCGTCCGAGCACAGCAGGTACCGGTCCCCCGCGCGGGCCTCGCGCATCGACAGGTCCGGCTCGACGTCCTGGCCGTTGAGCGCACGCAGCAGCAACGACCGCTGCGGGTGGCTGTTGGCTTCGTCCTCGGTGATCCGGCCGTCGTCGATCAGCGTCTGCACGAACGTGTCGTCGTGGGTGATCTGGGCCAGCTGACCGTCCCGTACCAGGTAGGCCCGGGAATCCCCGACGTGGCACAGCGCCAGCCGGCCGCCGGCGAACAGCACCGCGGTCAGCGTGGTGCCCATGCCCTCCAGCTGGGGGGACTCCCGGATGACCTCGCGCAGGTGCTCGCTGCCGTCGAAGACCGCCCCGCGCAGCGACTGCAGCATGTCCCCGGAGGGGGCGTCGTCGTCCAGGTGCTCCAGTGCGGCGATGACCACCTTGCTGGCCACGTCACCGGCGGCGTGGCCGCCCATCCCGTCGGCCACGGCCAGCAGCCGTGGCCCGGCGTAGACCGAGTCCTGGTTGCTGCCGCGGATGAGGCCGCGGTCCGACCGCGCCGCGTACCGCAGCACCAATGTCATGAGCGCAGCTCCAGCACGGTCTGTCCGATCCGGATCGGTTGTCCCGGGGCCACCAGCAGCGGGCCCTGCACGCGCTGCTGGTCCAGGTAGGTGCCGTTGGTGGAACCCAGGTCCTCGACGTACCACTGGCCGCCGCGGTTGGTCAGCCGGGCGTGCCGGGAGCTGGCGAAGTCGTCGGTGAGCACCAGGGTGGAATCGTCGGCCCGGCCGATCAGGATGGCCTGCTCACCGAGGGTGATCTTGGTCCCGGACAGCGGCCCGGCAGTGACCACCAGGGTGCGGGGCCCGCGGGGACCCTTCTTCTTGCCGGCCTGCGCGCGCGGCGGGACCGAGGCCACCCGGCCGGTGCGCCCGCCGAAGAGGTCCGCGCGGACCACCCGGAATGCAGCGAAGATGAACAGCCAGAGCAGCAGCAGGAACCCGAACCGGAAGGCCTGCAGCACGATCTCGGCGGTCATGCGCCGTCCTGCCGGTAGACCAGCACGGAGTGCCCGATCCGGATGACGTCGCCGTCGGCCAGTGGCTGGCGGCCGACCCGCCGCCCGTTGACCAGCGTGCCGTTGGTGGAGCCGAGGTCCTGCACGGCCGCCGTGCCGCCCTCGAGCTGGACGTCGACGTGCTTGCGGCTGACCCCGGTGTCGGGCAACCGGACATCGGCCTCGGTGCCCCGGCCGATGATGTTGCTGCCCGGGCGGAGCTCGTGCCGGGTGCCGGGCCCGTCGACCACCAGGACGTGCTGGATGCCGGGCCGGGAGCCGGCCCGGCCGACCACCGAGGAGTCCTGCGGGTGCTCGGTCCGCCCGCGCAACGGCGGCAGCGGGGGCAAGGGCGGGCGCCCGGGGATGGGCGGGGCGCCGGGCACCCCGGGCGGACCCGGCACCGGGCCACCCCAGTCGTCGTCCAGACCGGCCCGGGCCCCGCGCGGGGAGGAGGCCGAGGGGCGCGAGGGGTCGGCCACGTGCGAGGCGACCTCGAAGACCCCGGTGTGCAGCTCGTCGTCGCGTTCCAGCCGGACCACCACGTCGCCGAAGGTCTGGAAGCCCTCGGCGGCGATGTGCTCGGCGACCATGTCGGCCAGCTCGGCGGCCAGCTGCTCGGACCACTCGGCCAGGTTCTCGTAGTCGGTGGGGCCCAGGCGCACGTCGTAGACATTGGGTGCCAGGACCCGACCCTCGCCCATCACCTTGCGCTGCTCGGTGGCCTCGCGCTGCAGGGCCTTGGCGATCTCGGCCGGGTGCACCTTGCCCTTGAAGATCCGGGCGAACGCTAGCCCGACCATGCCCTCCAAGCGCCGCTCGAAGCGCTGCAGCACACCCACAGTCGCTCCCTACGCTCGGCTGACCTCCCACTGACTGGGGGCCGATCGTAACCGGGGCGGCCGGTCGAGTCCGGCCGGTGAGCGCGCGACGCCCCGGTGGATCTGCGCACCGGACCCACCCCCGGAGGGCCGCAGGAGCGGCTGCTAGTGTCCTTCCTCGCCAGGGCAAGTGGCGGAATGGCAGACGCGCACGGTTCAGGTCCGTGTGTCCGAGAGGACGTGGGGGTTCAACTCCCCCCTTGCCCACTGGCACGAGAGCCCCCACCCGGGATCCGGGCGGGGGCTCTCGTCGTTACGGGTGCGGTGGTGACACCGGGCCACCTGCGTTCACCCCCGGGTGCTGGCTCGCCTCGCCCCCGCCGGAGCCGGCGGCGCACCGGGCCTGCGCGACCGGGGACGGCGCTAGCGTGCTTCCCCCACTCCCGGCGAGGAGGCCGTCATGACCGGAACGGTGACCGACCAGGTGACCCGGATGCAGGAGCTCTACGAGGCCTTCGGACGGGGCGACGTCCCCACGGTGGTGGCCGCGATGGATCCCGGGATCGAGTGGTTCGAGGCCGAGGGCAACCCGTGGTCCCCGGGGCACGCGTTCCTGGGTCCGCAGCAGGTGGTCGAGGGCGTCTTCGCCCGGATCGCGGAGTTCGACGGGTTCGAGATCCACCCGGACCGGTTCCTGGGTGCGGGGGACTCGGTGATCATGCAGGGCCGCTACCGGGCCCGGAGCCACCAGGCCACCGGTGAACCCCTGGATGCCGAGGTCGTGCACGTCTGGGACCTGCGGGAGGGCATGGTCGTCCGCTTCCACCAGTACTGCGACACCCGGCAGCTGGCCCGGGTGATGGGCGCGCAGTAGGTCCCGGGTGGGCCCGCCCCTCAGCGACTGTCGTCCCGGTGGGTCAGCGTCCGGGCCAGCAGCACCGCGCCCCACGGGCCCACCACCCAGATCGGCCAGGGGTACAGCAGCCCTGTGGCCAGGGACGAGGCCAGGTAGATCGTCCACACGATCAGCGCCACCGTCAGCCACGAGCGCCAGGCGTGCCGGAGGTCCTGCCCGCCGCCTCGCGCGCCGCAGCCCCCGGCGGACGGGCGGGGCGCCGGCCGCCGACCCGGGCCCGGCGCCGGCGGGAGGGCCGGGCCCGGCAGGTCGGTGGTCAGCGCGGCCAGGTCGCCGCGCGTCCGGGCGGCGTAGACGGCGGTCAGCCGCTCGTCGTACTCGGCGACGGTCAACCGTCCGGCGCGCATGTGCTCACCCAGGGCTTCGGCGACCGTGGCGCGCTCGGCGTCGGAGGCGCGCAGGTCGGCCGGCCGGGTACCGGGTCCGGGGACCTCCTCGATGCTCATGACCGCCAGTCTTCGCCGGCGCACGCCCGGGCACCACTGACGTCTGTCACCGATGTGACCGGCGACCGGTCACCGGGTAGGTCACCGGCATGTCCGAGCACGACACCGCCGCCCAGGTGCTGGCCCGGTACGGCCGGACCTACGCCGAGGAGGCCGGCATCCGGCTGGCCGACACCCCCGCGCCGCTGTTCCAGTTGCTGGTGCTGGCCGAGCTGTTGAGCGCCCGGATCTCCGCCGACATCGCCGTCGCGGCGACCCGCGAGCTGCTGGCCGCCGGGGAGACCACCCCGGCGCACGTGCTGGAGGCCTCCTGGCAGGACCGGGTGGATGCGCTGGGGCGCGGGCACTACCGCCGCTACGACGAGCGGACCGCCCGGCAGCTGGGCGAGCTGGCCCAGCAGGTGCAGCAGCGCTGGCACGGGGACCTGCGTCGGCTGGCCGCGGCCGCCGACGGTGGCGCCGACCGGGCCGCCGAGCTGCTGCAGGACTTCCCCGGGATCGGGCCGACCGGGGCCCAGGTGTTCCTGCGCGAGGTCCAGCAGGTGTGGGCCTGGCTGCGGCCGGTGCTGGACGAGCGGGCCCGGCGGGGGGCCGGTCGGGTGGGGCTCCCCACCGATGCCGGGGCACTGGCCGAGCTGGTCGACGGGGCGGACCTGGCCCGCTTCGCGGCCGGGTTGGTGCGGGTCTCGCTGCTGCCCGCCGACGCCGACCCGCTGGCCGGTTGACCGGGCATGCGGTCTCCGGCACCGACGTGATGAGCTGACGCCGGTGCCAGGCCGGCCCCCGATCGCGAGGAGTTCCCCCGTGCCGCTCGACCCGCACTTCCCGCCCTTCCTGGCGCGGCTGACCGACGGCGGCTGGACGCCGCTGGTCACCGGGGACGCCGTCGCCGACCGGGACCGCTACCGGCAGCTGTCGCTGGCCCGCCGCGGGGAGGGCTACCGACCCGAGCCGGTCGCCGACGTCGAGGACCGGACCATCCCCGGACCGGCCGGTGAGCTGGCGGTGCGGATCTACCGGTCCGGGCTGGGCCGGGTGCAGGGCGGCGGTGTGCCGGGGGCCGCCCGCCCGGTCGTGGTGTGGCTGCACGGCGGGGGGTGGGCGCTGGGGGACCTGGACACCCACGACCCGGTCTGCCGGGCGGTGGCCAACCGGCTGGGTGCCACCGTGCTGGCGGTGGACTACCGGTTGGCTCCTGAGCACCCGCATCCGGCGGGGCTGCAGGACGCCATGGCCGCGCTGCGCTGGGCCGCGCAGCGCTGGCCCGCCGCGCCGCTGGTGGTGGCCGGGGACAGCGCCGGGGGCGGGCTGGCCGCCGGGTGCGCGATCGCCTGCCGGGACGCCGGCGGGCCCGTGCTGGCCGCGCAGCTGCTGGCCTACCCGGCCCTGGACCCGGCCCAGTCGATGCCCTCGGTGACCGAGAACGGCACCGGCCTGTTCCTGGAGCGGGCCGACATGCGCACCTTCTACGACTGGTACCTGCCCGGGGACCTGGCCACCGACCCGCTGGTGGCCCCGCTGGGCAGCGACCTGACCGGTTTGCCGCCGGCCGTCGTCGCCACCGCGGAGTTCGACCCGCTGCGGGACGAGGGCGACACCTACGCCGTCGAACTCGCCGCCGCCGGGGTGCCGGTGGTGCACCTGCCCGGGCCCGGACTGGTGCACGGCTACTTCGGGCTCACCGAGATCGCCCCGGCTGCCGCCGTCCGGCGGGCCGAGGTGCTGGACGTGCTGGCCGACCTGCTGGGCACCCCGGGCGCGACGCCGGACACCGACGCGTGGCCGGCCACCGAGCCGCTGGGCGCCTGGCTGGAGCGCGGTGCGGCGCGGGTGGCGGTGGACCTGCGTGGTGGTGGGCTCCGCCGGCTGGCCGTCGGGGACTGGGACGTGCTGGACGGCTACCCGACCGGCGTCGTACCGGCCGGCCGGCGGGGCGGGCTGCTGCTGCCCTGGCCGAACCGGTTGCGCGACGGGCGGTGGACCTGGGCGGGGGAGCACCTGCAGCTGGACACCGCCGGCACGTCCGGCTCGGCGATGCACGGCCTGCTGTCCTGGCAGCCGTTCGCGGTGCTGGCCCGCACCCAGGACACGGTCACCGTGGGCACGGTGCTCGAACCGCGCGCGGGGTACCCGTTCCGGCTGGCCGTCGCACTGGACTACCGGCTGGAGCCCGACCGGTTGACGGTGACCGTCCGGGTCCGCAACGCCGGCACGCGGGACGCCCCGTTCGGCGTCGGCATGCACCCCTACCTGCACGTCGGCGCCGAGGCCGACGGCGACCTCGGCCGGGCCACCCTGCACGTCCCGGCCAGGACGCGGCTGGACGTCGACGGCGGGCTGCCCACCGGCGGGCGCAGCGCGTTCGACGGCGCGGTCGGCGAGATCGGGGACCGGGCGCTGGACGACCCGCTCACCGACCTGGTCCGGGACGCTGACGGCTGGGCCCGGGTCCGGCTGTCCGGCCCGGCCGGCTCGCTGGAGCTCGCGGTGGACCGGCAGTGGCCCTGGCTGCAGGTCTACAGCGGCGACACCCTGCCGATCGGGCAGCGCCGGCGCAGCCTGGCGGTGGAGCCGATGACCTGCCCGCCCAATGCGCTGGCCGACGGGACCGACCTGGTCGTGCTGGCCCCGGAGCAGAGCTGGACGGGGAGCTGGACGCTGTCCTGGACGCCGGCGGTACGCCCGGTCGGCTGAGCCGCCGGGTGAGCGGCGGCGTGCTCAGCGCACCCCGCGGCGGGCCAGCTCGCGCAGCCGGTCGAACACCCGCCGGCGCAACCGGTCCCGCTCCCGGTCGGACAGCTCGGTGAACACCACCGACGCGGTCAGCCACCCGTCCGGGCCGCGCAGCACCCGGCGGACCTGGGCGGCTCCCGCCAGGACCTCCTCGGGGGCCAGCTGCACGCCGGCGGTGACCAGGTCGGAGCTGGCCGGCCAGCCGCCCGGCAGCACCGGCCACCGGCCCAGCAGCCCCGTCTCGCTGACGTCCAGCGAGGTGCCCACCAGCACCCGGTCACCGTCGGTCAGCGTCACCGGCAGGGCCAGCTCGGCCCGGACTGCGGAGCGCCGCTGCCCGGACCGGGCCGGACCCCGGGCCGTCAGCCGCCAGGTCGGGTCCGCACCGAGCCGGACCTCCAGCAGCTCCACGGTCCGGGCCCGAGGCCCGGAGAGGCCCTGCCAGACCAGTTCCAGCTGCTCGCCGACCGGTACCCGGACCCGCCGGCCGGTGCGGTCGGCGGCGACGGTCACCACCAGCTGGTCGTCGCCCTGCCCGGCGTCGCCCGGCCCGTCGTCGCCCTGCCCGTCGTCGGCTCCTGGCTGGTCGTCGATGACGAAGCTGACCAGCAGCTCGTCCCGGTCGGCGAGCCGGACGTCGACGACGCTGCGGGGTTCGGGGGAGTCCTCCCCGGGGGTGCCGTCCAGCACGGCCTCTCCTCCACTGCGCCGGGCCGGGCCGGGCGGCTCGGCGGTCGACAGCCAGGTTCCCAGCCCGACGGCGGGCAGGCCCACCGCCCCGCCGGGCGGCACACTGGTCGGGTGCGCGTGCTGGAGCTGTGGCGGTACCCGGTGAAGTCCCTGCAGGGCGAGCGGCTGACCGAGGTCGACGTCGGGCCGGAGGGGCTGGCCGGGGACCGGGGCTGGGCGCTGTTCGACACCGCGACCGGGTTCGGGCTGACCGCCCGCCGGGTGCCCGACCTGCTCTTCGCCTCCGCCCGGCTGGTCGGTGACCGGCCGGAGATCGTGCTGCCCGACGGCCGGGTGACCGACGAGGACGCCGTGCTCTCGGAGTGGACCGGGCGGTCGGTGCAGCTGCGCCCGGCCTCCTATGCCGGCCGGCGGCACTACGAGAACCCGGCCGACGTGGAGACCGAGTCCCGCTGGGACCCGTTCGCCGGGGCCGACGGCGCCTTCCACGACAACGCCGGCGCGCGCGTCACGCTGCTGTCCACCGGGTCGACGGGCGACTGGTCGCCGCGCCGCTTCCGGGCCAACGTGCTGCTGGACGGGGCGGGGGAGGACGCGCTGGTGGGTCGGCGGGTGCGGCTGGGCAGCACGGTGCTCGACGTCGGCATGCACGTGGTCCGCTGCGTGATGACCACCCGACCGCAGCCCGGCGGGATCGGCCGGGACACCGGGGTGCTCAAGGACATCCACCGCGACCGCGGCGGCACGCTGTCCGTGGGAGCCGTGCCGGTGACCCCGGGCCGGATCACCGCCGGCGACGAGCTGCGCGCAGACTGAGCGGCGTGCAGACCGTCGAGCTCCGCCCCGGTGAGGACGTCATCCGGCTGGGCCAGCTGCTCAAGCTGATCGACGCCGTGCCCTCCGGTGCCCAGGTGAAGGATGTGCTGACCAGCGGGGACGTGACCGTCAACGGCACCCGAGAGGACCGGCGCGGGCGGCAGCTGCACCGCGGTGACGTCGTCGGCGTCGCGGGGCTGGACGAGTTCCGGATCGGGTGAGCCGGCCGACGTTCCACGTGGAACGGCCCCGCCGCGGCCCCGGCCCGGTTCTGCGAAGCTCGCCGTCGTGAGCACCCCGTTCCTGGCACAGCGGTTGCAGGGCTTCGGCACCACCGTCTTCGCCGAGATGAGCGCGCTGGCGCTGGCCACCGGGTCGGTCAACCTGGGCCAGGGCTTCCCTGACACCCCCGGCCCGGCCGAGGTGCTCGACGTCGCCCGGGCCGGGATCGGCACCGGGCTGGACCAGTACCCGCCCGGCCCGGGACTGCCGGTGCTCCGCGAGGCGGTGTCGGCGCACCTGGCGCGCTTCCGCGGGCTGCACTACGACCCGGACACCGAGGTGCTGGTCACCGCCGGGGCCACCGAGGCGCTGGCCGGGGCGATGCTGGGACTGCTCGACCCCGGTGACGAGGTGGTCGTCTTCGAGCCGATGTACGACAGCTACGCCGCCGGGATCGCGATGGCCGGTGCGGTGGCCCGGCCGGTGCCGCTGCGCCCACCACCGGGGGACGGCGTCGACACCGGCGGTGACGTCGTCACCGCGCCGTGGACCTTCGCCGCCGACGAGCTGCGGGCCGCGGTCGGTCCGCGCACCAGGCTGATCCTGCTCAACACGCCGCACAACCCCACGGGCAAGGTGTTCGACCGGGCCGAGCTGGAGCTCGTCGCCGAGGTCGCCATCGCGGCGGACCTGCTCGTGGTCACCGACGAGGTCTACGAGCACCTGGTCTTCGACGGTGCCGAGCACCTCTCGCCGGCGCAGCTGCCGGGCATGCGGGCACGCACGCTGGTGGTGTCCAGCGGCGGCAAGACGTTCTCCACGACCGGCTGGAAGATCGGCTGGGTCTGCGGGCCCGCCGAGCTGGTGGCCTGCGTCCGGACGGCCAAGCAGTTCCTCACCTACGTCAACGGCGGGCCCTTCCAGCCGGCGATCGCCGCCGGGCTCGGGCTGCCCGACGCGTACTTCACCGGACTGGCCGCCGACCTGGGCCGCCGCCGGGACGTCCTCGTCGCCGGCCTGGCCAGGGCGGGGCTGCCGGTGGTCAGCCCGCAGGCCACCTACTTCGCCACCGTGGACGTGCGCGGGGTGCAGCCCGACGGCGACGGCATCGCGTTCTGCCGGGCGCTGCCGCACCGGGTGGGCGTGGTGGCCGTGCCCAGCGTGGTGTTCTACACCCGCCAGCACGCCGAGCTGGGCCGGCACCTGGTCCGGTTCGCCTTCTGCAAGCGCGACGAGGTGCTGGCCGACGCCGTCGACCGGCTGGGGAGGCTCTGATGCGGATCGCCGCGGTGCAGCACGACATCGTCTGGGAGGACCGGGCGGCCAACCACGCCCGGCTGGCCGACCCGGTGGCCCGGGCGGTCGGTGCGGGGGCGGAACTGGTGCTGCTGAGCGAGACCTTCTCCACCGGCTTCTCGATGACCCCGGGCATCGGCGAGCCCGAGGGCGGCTCGTCGGCGCAGTGGCTGGCACAGCAGGCCCGGGAGCACGCCGTCTGGGTGGGCGCGTCCTGCGCGGAGATCGCGCCCGCCGGGGAGGGACCGGCCGATCCCCGACCGTTCAACTCCTTCGTGCTGGCCGGGCCGGCCGGCCAGCTGCACCGCTACCGCAAGCTGCACCCCTTCACCCACGCCGGGGAGCACGAGCGCTACCGGGCCGGTTCGGCCCCGCTCACGGTCGGGATCGGTGACCTGCGGGTATCCCTGTTCGTCTGCTACGACCTGCGCTTCGCCGACGAGTTCTGGGCGCTGGCCCCGGACACCGACGTCTACCTGGTACCGGCGAACTGGCCGGCCGCCCGGCGGGGGCACTGGCAGACGCTGCTGCAGGCCCGGGCGATCGAGAACCAGGCCTACGTGGTGGGCTGCAACCGGGTGGGCACCGCGGGCGATGGCACCGAGCACGTCGGGGACAGCCGCATCGTCAGCCCGCTGGGCGAGCTGCTGGCCACCGCCGCGGAAGCCGAGACGATCCTGCTGGCCGACGTCGACGCCGCCGAGGTCGCGCGGGTGCGCGACCGGTTCCGGTTCCTGGCCGACCGCCGCGTGCACTGACTCACCCGGTCGCCGCGGCGCTCCCTCCGGACGTGCCCGCCGCCGTGCTGCCGGCGCTGCCGGTCGCGGTCGGCGGTGCCGTGGTGGTGGCCGCTGCGGTGGCGGTGGCCGTCGCGGTCGACGGTGCGGTCCCGGTGGAGCCCGAGGTCCGGCCGGCGGTGGTCCCGGTGGACGGGGTCGGGCGGGCCGTACCGGCGGACGTCCTGGACGGGGTCGCGGTGCCGGTGGCCGGACCCGCGGTGCCTGCCGGCGGTCCCGTGGTGGGGCCCGGGGTCGACGTCGGGGTCGGGGTGGTGGTCGGGGTGGTGGTCGGGGTGGTGGTGGTGCCGCCGGTCGGGGCACCGCCCTCGGCCTGGACCACCGCGAGGATGCGGCCCTCGAACCCGCTGAGCCGGTCCTGCAGCTCGCTGAGCGGGACGTCGCCGATCTGCCGACCGAACGCTTCCAGGTCGGCCCACACGGCGGCCAGCTCCTGCTCCCCGGCGGCGCTGAGCCGGCTCGGCAGGGTGACCACGAGCTGGGTCGCCAGCGCCTGCGTCACGCACCGCACGCAGGCGTAGTTGACCGCCACGGACACGTTCTGCGGCACCACGACATCGGCCTGGCCGACCACCAGCACCACCTGGAAGGCCACCGCCACCGCCCGGCAGTCGGTGCAGCTGGCCAGCGCGTAGGCCTCGTTGCGGTTCAGCACCGTGTCCGAGTCGGCCCACACCAGCGCGAAGGCGACGTCGTACCGGACGCTGCCGTCCTCGGTGGCGACCGCGAGGGCCTGGTTGTCCCCGGCCTCGGGCGGCAGCGGACGGTCGAAGGGGAACACCCAGGTGGGGGCCCCGGTGGCGGGGCCGCCCCCCGCGGAAGAAGCACCCGTGGTGGAGCTCGGCACCATGACCAGCGCCATGACGGGCTGGTCTGGAGTGGGTGGGGCACCGGCGTCCGCGGGCCAGACCGTCTGCACCGACCCCTGGGCACCGGGCCGGATCCCGGCCGGCGCAGCGCGGACGGCGGCCACGGCATCCAGCACGGTGCCGCCCTCGTAGGCACGCACCGGCCGGTAGCGCTCGGCGTCGGGCCACCAGGCCCACCCGAGGGCAGCTACCAGGGCGAGGGCGACCAGCACGGCCGTGCCGCGCCGGACCGGCCGGTCCCGGGTGGCCCGCCAGACCTTCGTCGCGATCCGCCGGACCGTGCTGACCAGCACGAACCCGATGCCCAGGACCGGGATCGCGGTCGCCACCAGGGCCAGCACCTGGGCCAGTGCCCCCAGCACGTCCCCGTCCCCGACGTCGGTGGCGAACTGGCCGGCCTCGCGGGCCAGTGCCGCCCAGGCGGTGCCCAGCAGGCGGGGCAGGGCCAGCACCATCATCAGCACCGAGAACGCCATCAGCGGGAGCACGACGAGCACCCAGGCCGTGACCACTCCCCGCGCCCAGGGCTTGAGCGCGGTCGCCTCGGGCTGGTGCCACCGGCCGGGCAGCAGGCCGGTGAGGATCGGGCCGATCCGCTGGTACAGGTCGGGCACCCCGGTCACGTCGGCCAGCACGTGGTAGCCGTCGAAGCGCAGCAGCGGGGCCAGTTGGCGGACCATCTGCAGGACCTGGGTGGCGATCAGCAGCAGCACCGCGTGCCACCCGGTCAGCCACCACAGCGCGAACGAGCCCAGCACCACGACGGCGTTGAAGTACAGCCCGCCGAGGTCGGTGCGCACCCGCCCGGCCCGGCCGAGCCGGTAGCTGTCGGTGACGTCGGTGTAGAACGCCGGCCAGAACAGGTACAGGCCCATCCCCATCGCACCCGGGGTCGCGCCGCCGTACCGGGCGGCGGCGGCGTGCCCGAACTCGTGGAACCCGGCGGAGAGCACGGTGACCACCACGATGGCCAGGAAGAGCCCGGGGAACCGGAACGCCTGGGCGGTAGCCGCCGCCAACCCCTCGGAGAAGAACACCCACCCGGCCACCGCGACGAAGCCCAGCACCACCGGCAGCACGACCAACGGGGAGAACAGCAGCGCGAAGGGCGCCGTGATCCGCCGGGTGACCGCGGGATCGGTGACCACCCGGCGCAACCGCAGGGCCAGCAGGGGGTTCGCCCGCTTCACCTCCGGCTGGCTGCCGTCGGCGAGCTGCAGCAGGCCCATGGGCCGCAGCGACCGGGAGACCAGCTGGGCGACGTCCTCGGGGCGGACCAGTCGTCCGGCCAGCCGGCCGACCTCCTCGGCCACCTCGCCGAGGGTCCGCTGCCCGTCGATCGCGGTCAGCGTGTGCTGCAGCAGCGGGGTGAGGGTGACCATCTGGCCGTCCGCGCGGCGCGCCAGCGCCGGCGGATGGCGGTAGCCCGAGCCGGGTACCTCCCCCAGCAGCTCGACGCCCTCGGCCCGGGACAGCACGACCGAGGTTCGGACGGCTGCCCCGGGTGCGGGGTCCGGCGAGGCGACGGTGGCTCCGGCGTCCCCGGGTGCGTTCATCGTGCCGGGTGTCAGGTCGTCGGGGCCGTCACTGGGTGATCGTGGACTGCTGGTCCGCGGTCGCGGTGGCGTCGGCGTCGACGTGCTGGGTGATGATCGCGTCCTGCTGGGCGATCGAGGTGGCCTGGGAGTCGATCGACCCGATGTTGGCCGCCACCGAGGCGTCGATCGGGGCCGCCACGTTGGCGTTGGCGGCCACCGCGCCGTCGATCGGCGCGGCCAGGTCCAGGTCGGCGGCCAGGTTGACGTCCACGTTCAGCAGGTCGCCGTCCAGGGCGCCGGCCGCGTCGGTGGGCAGCGCGCCCAGACCCGTCGAGCCCGCGGCTGCCGGGTCGGCGGTACCGGCGGCCGGGGCCGCGGCAGGGTCGGCGCCGGCGGGGTCCGCCTGGTCGATGGTGCTGTCCTGCGGGGCGTTGGCCGTCGCCGCACCGGTGATGCCCTGGTCGATGAGCACACCCTGGTCGGACACGGCCTGCGCGGTGGAGCCGGAGGAGAGCACGTTGGCCCCCACGGAGGCGTCGATGGGTGCCGCGACGTTGGCGTTGGCGGCCACCGCGAGGTCGATGGGTGCGGCGGCGTCCAGCGCGATGTCCAGGTCGGCGTTGAGGTCCAGCAGCGAGATGACCTCCTTGTCCGGTAGCCCGGCGGCGGTCTCGGCGGCCAGCTCGTCGGCGGTGAGGGGGCGCTGCGTGCGGTCCATGGTGGTGACTCCTCCCGTGGGGGCGCGACATCGGCCCCGGCCGGCGAAAAGTAGGAGCCCGCTGTGCGGCCGGCAACTCGTCCCGGACCGTCGCCGAGGGTGGTCCCGGGTCCGACACGCGGAAAACACCAGGACACGCCGTTGTTCACGGATTTGTCACCTCCGGCAGTTTCACCCACCCGGGTGAGCGGGCAAGGGGCCGGTTGCCCGGGCGGCGGTGCCCAGACCCGCCGCCCGGGGCCCGCCCCCTCCCGCTCGGCGCCCCGGCCGGTCAGGCCGCCTGGATCACCGCTCCAGCGGGGGCAGGGCCAGCTCCACCACCACGGCCCGGTGGTCGCTGCCGGACACCGGCAGGACGTCCAGCTGGCACACCCCGATGCGGGGATCCACCAGCACGTGGTCCAGGGTGAGCCGGGGGTGCGGGGCGCGCAGCGGGCGCCAGGTGCTCAGGTGCGCCCGGCCCACCGCCCGCGCGGCGTCGACGTAGCCGCGGTCCAGCAACCGGCGGAAGCCCGCGTGGTCCAGGGTGGCGTTGTAGTCCCCGGCCAGCACCCTGAGCACCCCGGTGTCGGGGTCGGGCAGCAGGCCCAGGTCGTCCTCCCAGCGGGCCACCTCCTGGCGGGAGCGGGCCGGCGGCTGGGTGTGCACCGCGGTGACCTCCACGTCGGGTGCACCGGCGACGGCGAGCCGGACGGAGGGCTGCTCGAACCGGCCGGGCGCAGCCCGCCGCTCCAGCACCGGCAGCCGGGACCAGACCGCACCACCGGCGGCGGGCGGGTTCCCGTCCCGGGCGGCGATCACGTGCGAGTGCGGCAGCAGGTCACCGATGCCGGCTGCGCGCAGCCGTTCCTCCGCCCGGGGGGTGAGCTCCTCCACGGCCAGCACGTCCAGGTCGTGCGCGCGGACGAGGTCCAGCACGCCGGCCGGGTCGGCCCTTCCCAGCAGCAGGTTGACCGTGCCCAGCCGCAGCCGGCGGCCGGCGGGGACGACCGGGGTGGGTGCCGGCGCCCGGCCACCGAGCGCCGTACCGGTGAGCACGGCGGCGGCCAGCCCGGCCACGGCGGTGGCCGGCGCGGAGCGGCGGAGGACCGCGGTGCCCAGGGGCAGCAGCGCGGTGGCCGCGGCGTACGGGGTGAACGCCATCGCCGGGACGAGCGGGAAACCCCGCTCGGCGCCCCGGGTGCGCAGACCCGCCCACACCGCCCACGGGGCCGCCACCGCCAGGGGCAGGACGTGCCGGGTCACCTGCTCGCGGACCGGCCGGGCACGGGAGGGTCGGGGGATCCGGGGCTGGGGATGCATCAGGGGTCACGGTACGGACCCGGCCCGGACCGGTCCGTCCGTGACCGGGTCGACGTGTCCGCGACACCGCCGATGCGGTATCCATCACCCACCGCCCGCTCCGGGCGGTACGGCTGAACCGGGGTGCATCCAGTGGCGAGGACCGAGCACAGGGAGATCGAGCGGAAGTTCGACGTCGGGACGACGTTCGAGCTGCCCGACCTCGCGGTCGTCCCCGGTGTCGCCGGCACCGGCGAGCCGGTCGTGCACGAGCTGTCCGCGACCTACTACGACACCGCCGATCTCCGGCTGGCCCGTGCCCAGGTCACCCTGCGCCGGCGCACCGGCGGCACCGATGCCGGCTGGCACCTGAAGCTGCCGGCCGCGGCCGGCGCCCGCCGCGAGCTGCACTCGCCCCTGGGCCGCGTGGCCAAGGCTGCGCCGCGCGCGGTGCTGGCCCCGGTGGCCGGCATCGTCCGGCGCGCCGGCACCGCTCCGGTCGCGACCCTGGAGACCCGCCGCACGCTGACCACGCTGCTGGACGCCGACGGCCGGGTGCTGGCCGAGGTCGCCGACGACGAGGTGACCGGGACCAGGCTCCCGGCCGGGCCGGGGGAGACCGCCGTCGTCACGACCTGGCGCGAGATCGAGGTCGAGCTCGTGCACGGCGACGAGGAGCTGCTCGGTGCCGCCTGCGCCGAGCTGGTCGTCTCCGGGGCCCGGCCGTCCCCGTCGGCGTCCAAGCTGGCGACGGTGCTCGCCGAACGTCTCACCGGGCGAGCGGCTTCGGGCCCGGCCGACGACGAGGATCCCGCCCCGGTGGGGGAGCCGCAGGACGAGCCCCCGCTCCCCGACGAGCCCCCGATCCCCGACGAGCCCCCGATCCCCGACGAACCTCCGATCCCCGTCGAGCCGCTGCCGGTCGGCAAGAAGGCCCGTGCCCGGGAGCTCGCCCGCCGGGCGGAGCAGGCCGCGGCCGTGCAGGTGGCCACGAAGAAGGCCACCAGGAAGGCCCGGAAGAAGGCCGTGCGCAAGGCGGTGGCGGGGCGGTCGGCCGGCACTCCGGCAGCGGAGAAGGCGGCCTCGAAGGCCGCGAAGAAGGCCGCGAAGCTGGCGCGGGCGGCCACCGAGGCGGCCGGCGGGGACGGCCCGCCGGCCGAGGTGCCCCGGGCGGGGGCGGTCGTGGTCGACGCGCTGGCCACCCAGCTCACCGCGCTGCAGCGGGCCGACGTGATGGTCCGCACCGACGTGCCCGACGGCGTGCACCAGGTGCGGGTGGCCTGCCGCCGGCTGCGCAGCATCCTGGCCGCGTACCGGCCGGTCCTGGACCGGGAGCGCACCGAGCCGCTGCGTGCCGAGCTGCAGTGGCTGGGGTCGGAGCTGTCCGGCACCCGGGACGCCGAGGTCTCCCTCGAGCACCTGCGGGCGCTGGTGGCCGCGCAACCCGCCGATCTCGTGCTGGGGCCGGTGGCCGATCGGCTCCGCCAGGCCGAGGAGCGCGACGCCGCGGCCGGCACCCGTCGGGCCGGCCGGGTGCTGGCGTCGGCGCGCTACCTCGCCCTGCTCGACGACCTGTTCACCCTGGTGGAGCAGCCGCCGGTGACCGAGCGGGCCGGGGAGCCGGCGCCCGGCGTGCTGGCCGCGGTCCTGGGGCACACGGTGCAGCGGCTGCGCCGGCACGTCGCGTCCGCCGAGGAGGCCGAGCGCGGGGACGCCCCGATCGGCACCTCGCCGGAGCACCCGGGGGAGCCCACCAGCACCAGCACCAGCACCGGCACCGGCACCGAGCAGTCGCCGTACGAGCTGGCCCTGCACGAGGTCCGCAAGGCCGGCAAGCGGGTCCGCTACGCCGCCGAGGTGGCCGCCCCGGTGCTCGGAGGGTCGGTGCTGGGCCTGGTCGACGTCATGAAGGAGCTGCAGGACGTGCTGGGCGAGCGGCAGGACACCGTCGTCACCCGCGAGCAGTGCCGCCGGCTGGGCCGCGCCGCCGGCGCCGCCGGCGAGGACACCTGGACCTACGGCCGGCTGCACGCCCTGGAGGAGGCCCGCGCGCTGCGCGCCGAGGAGGACTTCTGGGAACTGTGGCCCAGCATGGCCCCGGTGCTCGACGGCGCCGTCCGGGGACGGTGACCGGGTGATCGACGGGCACCGGCTGGTCGACGCGCACGTGCACGCCGCCCGGCTGCCCACGCTGAAGCAGGCGTGGCGGGACTGGGCCGAGCGGTTCGGGGACCGCTCGCTGCTGGACCGGGTCTACGACGAGCACGGGGTGGTGCGCCCGGCCGCGCTGGAGGCGCACTTCGCCGCCGAGGGGGTGGACACGGCGCTCCTGTTCACCGAGTACAGCCCCAAGGCGACCGGGATCCAGCCCGTCGAGGACGTGCTGCCGCTGGTGGCCGCCCACCCGGCGCGGTTCCGGCTGGTCGGCAATGTCAACCCGCACCTGCACTTCCCGCTGGGCGAGGAGGTCCAGCGGCAACTGGACCTGGGTGCGGTGGCCATCAAGCTGCACCCGGTGCACGGCGGCTTCGCGCCCAACGACCGTGCCCTCTACCCGGCCTACGAGGTGTGCCGGGCCCGGGGTGTGCCGGTGATCGTGCACTGCGGGACCAGCTCGTTCCCCGGGTCGATGAACCGGTTCGCCGACCCCGTGCTGCTGGACGAGGTGGTCGGCGACTTCCCCACCATGGACGTGGTGCTGGCGCACGGTGGCCGCGGCTGGTGGTACGACGCCGCCGCGTTCATGGCGCTGGCCCGGCCCACCGTCTGGCTGGAGCTGTCCGGGCTGCCCCCGCGCCGGCTGCCGGAGTACTACGCCGCGCACTCCTGGGCCCGGCTGACCCGCCGGATGATCTTCGGCACCGACTGGCCCGGCGTGCCCGGCACGGCGGCCAACGCGCGGGCGGTGGCGGCCCTGCTGCCCGACGAGGAGACCGTCGGGCTGGTGCTGGGCGGGAACGCCGCCCAGGTGTTCGGTGTCTGAGCTGACCGCTCCCGGGGACGGAGCCCCACGCTGTCCGTGATCGCGCTGCTGGGCTTCGGCTCGGTCCTGCTGCTGGCCATGGGCGTGCTGCACGGGGTGCTCTGGGCCCGGCTGGTACGGGGCACCACCCGGCCCGGCCGGTGGCGCCGCGGGCTGAGCTGGCTGACCGTCGGGCTGGCGCTGCTGCCGGTGGCCGCGGTGCTGGGTCGGGCGAACCTGCCCTTCGCCGTCCAGACGCCGGTGGACTGGATCGGCTACACCTGGCTCGGGGTGGCCTTCTACGGCTTCCTGGCCGTGCTGGTGCTCGAACCGGTGCGCTGGGTGCTGCGCACGGTGCAGCGCCACCGGTCCGAACCGGCCATCGGCACCGGGGGTGAGCCGGCCCCCGGCGCCGAACCGGCCGACGTCTCCCGGCGGCTGTTCCTGGCCCGGTCGCTGGCGGTCACCGCGGGGGTGGCCGCGGCCGGCACCGCCGGGTACGGGGTGTGGGCGGCCGACGCGACCCCGGTCGTCCGGCGGGTGCCGATCGCCATCCCCGGGTTGGCGCCCGAGCTGGCCGGCTACCGGATCGTCACCTTCTCCGACGGGCACCTGTCCCCCACCTACGGTGGCCGGCGTTTCGAACGGTTGGTAGAGCTGGTGAACGCCCAGCACCCGGACGCCGTCGCCATCGTCGGGGACCTGGTGGACGGCGAGGTCGCCGACCTGCGGGCCGACGTGGCCCCGTTGATGGACCTGGTCAGCGCCCAGGGCGTGTACTTCGTGACCGGCAACCACGAGTACTTCGTGGACACCGAGGCGTGGCTGGCGCACCTGTCCACCCTGGGTGTGGACGTGCTGCGCAACGAGCGGGTCCCGCTGGGCCCGGGCGCGGCCGGTTCCGGGGTCTCCGGTTCCGGTACGGCCGGTTTCGACCTCGCCGGCATCGACGACCGGACGGCGGCGGCCTCGGGCCTGCCCGGACACGGGGCGAACCTGGCTGCCGCGCTGGCGGGTCGGGACGAGAGCCGGCCGGTGGTCCTGCTGGCCCACCAGCCGGTCCAGGTCGAGCAGGCCCGGGCCGCCGGGGTGGACCTGCAGCTGTCCGGGCACACCCACGGTGGACAGCTGTGGCCCTTCGACTACGCCGTCCTGCTGGACCAGCCCGCCGTGTCGGGGCTGTCCCGGTACGGCGACACCCAGCTGTACGTGACCGCGGGCGCGGGGTACTGGGGGCCGCCGATGCGGGTCGGGGCCCGGCCCGAGGTGACCGTGATCGAGCTGACCGGCGGCTGAGCGGGCCCCAGCTCGAGCTGACCGCCGGCCGGGCGGGTGTCAGATCGAGCGCAGCGCGTCGAACGCCTCGTCGATCAGCTCACCGAGCGGGCGGGTGCCGTCGGTGGCCGCCCAGCGCAGGAACGCCGTCGTCGAGGCCGTCATGCAGGCCCCGATCACCACCACCTGCGCGGCTCCCCGGGACGTGGCCAGATCCACGCCGAGGGCGTCGATGAGGGCGGCGGTGGAGGCGTTCTCCCGGTCGGCCCCGCGCAACCGCAGGGCCGGCACGGTCAGCGCCATCCGCCAGCGGCGCAGCAGCGCCTCGTGGTCGGTGTCGGCCAGCTGACCGATCATCTGCTGCAGTCCCCGGCGCACCCGCTCGGGCAGCGGCAGGTCCTGGGGCTGGGAGGCCAGCAGGCCGGCGATCCAGGCAGCGTCCTGGTCGGGGAAGACCACGTGCTCCTTGGTCTTGAAGTAGGCGTAGAACGTGGGCACCGAGACCTCGGCGGCGGCTGCGATGTCCCCCACCGACGTGGCCTCGTACCCGTTCCGGTCGAACAGGACGAACGCTGCGTCGATCAGCCGCTGGCGGGTGGCCTCCCGCTTCCGCTCCCGCCAGTCGTTCATCCGCGCATCCTGGCAGGTGACGGTGCCACCCGCGCGCCCGGGCGGACCCGACGGGTCTCGGAAAGCGGAACCGCCCGGTCCGCTCCCCCTTCCCCGCGATGATCACGGGCCTGGGGGAGCGACACGCCGCGCCGGGCTTCCCCCAGGTCCGTGATCGCGGAGGCGGGGGCGGCGAGCGGAGGGTTCAGGTGCGGGCTAGGTAGGGGCGGAGCAGGCTGTCGATGAGCTCGTCGACCAGCGCGTCGTCGGGGACCGGCCGGCGGGTGGGGGCCGGGGTCGGGTCCAGGAGCCAGCGCTGGGTGAGCATCGCGGTCGCGGCCTGCAGCACGATCATGGGCAGCGCACCGCGTTCGACGTCACCGCGCGCCTCGGCGCGGGCGACGACGTCCCGCAGCGCGGTGCCCCAGGAGCCCCGCATCCGGGTCCGGTAGATCTGGGCCAGCTCGGGATGCTGCGGCAGCTGCGGCAGGACCTGGCGGGCCGCCCTGGCCAGCGGTGTCTGCAGGGCCTCCAGCAGGCCGCACAAGTACTCCCGGACGTCGGCCTCGAGGCTGCCCCGGTCGCGGTCGGGAACCTCCGCGGTCGGGGTGT
Organism: uncultured Actinomycetota bacterium; assembly: GCA_963759905.1. GTDB lineage: Bacteria > Actinomycetota > Actinomycetes > Mycobacteriales > Geodermatophilaceae > Klenkia. The sequence goes on along the minus strand of CAVXBD010000001.1, from coordinate 1,695,738 downwards.
GCCGGAACGCATCGGCGATCAGCGAGTCCTTGCTGGGCCACCGCCGGTAGATGGTGGCCTTGCCCACGCCCGCCCGGCGGGCGACCTCGTCCAGCGCGCAGGCCTCCATGCCGCCCTCGCCGACCAGTTCGATGGTCGCCGCGCGGATGGCGACGTCCAGACCGGGGTCGCGCGGCCGCCCGGCCGTCCGGGTGGGCTTCGAGGAGTCCATCGCATGCCGTCCTGTGGGGTAGCAGGCGGGCCCGGTGGGGGCCGGCCCCCGTGAGGTCACGGTTCGGGTGGGCGCATGGCAACGATTGCATACCTATCCACGACTCGCTCAGCCCCGTCCTGAGCAGGCAACGACCCTAGTCCTACTCCCGGCACATAGGTCATGACGTCTAGACGTCTGCCCGTCGAGTACCTTTCGCCGTGTGGCGAGCCCGGAAGCAGGTCCGAAGTACCTGGCGGTCCGTGAGCACCTGCGGCGTCGGGTGTCCGGGCTGGCCGAACACAGCCTGCTGCCGCCGGAGCCGGTGCTGTGCGAGGAGTACGGCGTCAGTCGGATCACCCTGCGGCGGGCCGTGGACGGGCTGGTGGCTGACGGGCACCTGGTCCGCGAGCAGGGCCGGGGCACCTACGTCACCCGGCCCGCGATCCGGCACGAGTACCGCGAGAGCTTCGTGCACCGGATCGCCGGGTTCCACTCGGTCATGACCGAGCAGGGGGCCACGGTCGGCACCACCGTGCTGAGCCAGCAGGTGGTCCTGGCGCCCACTGCCGTGGCCGCCGAGCTCACCCTGGGGTCTGCCGAGGAGGTGGTGGAGCTGGTCCGGCTGCGCTCGGTCGACGGGGTGCCCAACCACGTCGTGCACTCGTTCCTGCCCGCCGAGGACTACCCGAAGGCGGCCAGCGAGGACTTCGGGCACGGCTCGCTCTACGGGTTCCTGCGCCGGGAGTACCAGGCCGACCTGGCACACGCACGGATCGTGGTCGACGTCGGCACGGCCGGTTCCGAGGAGGCCGAGGTGCTGCAGGTAAGCGCGGGCTCCCCGCTGCTGGTCGTCCGGACGACGGTGCGGGACACCGCCGGCCACCCGCTGGTGCACTCCTTCTCCCGGTTGCGGCCGGACGTGAGCCAGGTGGAGTTCGAGGTGTCCGTCAGCGGACGCTGAGTCCGCCGCATCCCCGCGTGCCGAGTGACAGTCCAGCGTGGATGCAGCTGCTCGGCATCCACGCTGAACTGTCGCTCGACGCTCGACCCCCGGGTGCGGACGGCGCCACCCGGGGCGCGGTTACCGTCGGGAGCGTTCAGACCGCGGGCTGCGTCCCGGTGCCCGACTCCCCCCACCACCGTGAGGAGCTGCATGACCACCGCGACCGGCACCCGGACGGTCCCCCACCCGCGCGCCGAGGTGTGGCGGGCACTGGCGGTCCTGGAGCCCTACTGCGCGGTCTGCGACGTCTCCTACGTCGTCACCGGCGGGGCCGGGAAGGGCACCACGTTCGTGTGCGTGCCCGGCCGGCTCGACGGGGGCCGCACCCCGGGTGCGACCGCGCCGCAGGGCGAGATCGTCGAGTGGCAGCCGCACCGGGTCGTCGCCACCCGGTTGGAGCTCACCCCCGAGACCTGGACGACCCGGATCGAGTTCGCCGACGACGGGGAGGGCACCGCGGTCACCATCACCGTCACCCACCGGCCCAAGGGCGGCTCGACGCTGGTCCGCCTCGTCCAGAAGGGCGCCATCCAACGCCTGGTGCAGCGCACCGTGGATGCAGAGCTCGCCAAGCTGCCCGACCACCTGGCCCAGCTGGGTGCGGGAGGTAGGACCCACCAGGTCCTCGACGGCTGAAGCCCTCCCGGGCGCGCTCGGAGGGCGTGCTGCGCCGGTCCGCTCTACCGTTGACGCCAGCGGGTCACCCGGACCCCGAGGAGGAATGCGTGTCCCTGGCAGTGCACCGGTGAGCCTCGTCGCGCACGCGGGCGAGTGGCAGGCGGCGGCAGCGGCGCTGATGCGCGCGATGCCTCGCCACCGCATGGTCGGCAACGGCATGCAGCCAGGCGATGCCGACGAGCTGCACGCTGGTGTCTCCGCCGGTGCTGCCTGGTGCGAGGTGGCCGCCCGGCTCGCCCGCCGGCAGACCCGCGCCGCCGTCGCTGCGATCGAGGCCGGGGACCGCTCGACCGCCCGGGACAAGTTCCTCCGCGCCGCGGCCTGCTGGTCCTTCGGCCAGATCCCGCTCGAGGACGGACCCGCCAAGCAGGCGTACTACCGCAGCCTGGTGGAGGCCTTCGGCCGCGCCGGGGACCTGCTGGACCCACCGGCCGAGCACGTGGAGGTGCCCTGGGCCGGAAAGAGCCTGCGGGGCTGGCTGCTCCGCCCGCACGGCGTCGTCCGGCCGCCGGTGGTGATGGTGCTCGGTGGCATGGACGCCTGGCGCGAGGAGTACGCGGCCGGCGCCGAGCTGGTCCGGGAGCGCGGTGTCGCGCTGTTCCTGCTGGACGCCCCCGGCCAGGGCGAGACCCGGGTGCTGGGCGGGCTGCACCTGGATCGCGACGTCCAGCTCGCGCTGTCCGCGGCGGTCGACCACGTGCTGGCCGACGACCGGCTGGGCGACCGCGTCGCCGTCTGGGGCAACAGCATGGGCGGCCACCTCGCGGCGCTGCTGGCCGCGCGCGACCCGCGGATCGCGGCCTGCGTGGTCACCGGCGGCACGGTGACGCCGTCGGAGACCCACATCCGCTTCCCCCGCTTCATCGGCAAGGTCCAGGCCATGCTGGGGCTGACCGAGGACGCCGACGCCGCCCGCCGGCTCCTGGACGACCTGGCGCTGGACGCCGGCACCCTGGCCGGCCTCACCTGCCCGCTGCTGGTGCAGCACGGCAAGCGGGACGCCGTCTTCAAGATCGCCAACGCCCGGCCGATCCACGACCTCGCCGCCTCGACCGACAAGACCTGGCAGGAGTGGGCGGACGGCGACCACTGCGTGGACAACCACGCCGACGAGAAGTACCTGGCGGTGGCCCACTGGCTGGCCCCGCGGCTCACCGGGGTCACCACGCCGGCCTGAGCCGGGTTCCACGTGGAACCCGGCGTCACGGTCAGCTGGTGACCGCGTCCTCGTAGTCGTCGTAGGTGGCGAGCAGGTCCTCGATCTCCACGATGTCGGGGAAGTCGGCCACGTCCTGGTGCTTCTTCAGGAAGGCCACGGTGCGCGCGATGAGCTCGGTCTCCTCGTCGTCGCTGACGCTCAGCCGGTCCAGCACCTCCGGGGTGAGCCGGAACCAGGTCTCCACCGTCTCGCCCTGGTCGCTGAGGCGGACGACGTACTGGTGGTCGCCCTGGTCCTCGATGTCGATGTCGTCGATGTTCTCGCTGGCTGGCATGCCAGCCGACTACCCCGCCCACGGCCAGGGCAGTCGGACGACGACGGACTCACCCGGGGCGATCCGCGTCACCCTGGTCGGGTGCCCGGTTCGCTGTCGTCCACCGACGGGGCGGTCGTCGTCGACACGCGGCCCCAGCTGCGGTTTCGCCGGCTTGATGGCGAGATGCTGACCAACCCGGACGGGTGACTTCGTCAGTGACGCGACTGCACAGCACCCCGCGGGCGGTCGAACGTGAGGACATGACCAGCGAATTGGTACTCACTCTCGCCGCCGCACTGGGCCGCAGCTCGGGCATCTGGCATGCCGTGGAGCTGCACCGCAGCCCCTCGGAGGTGGACGGCGCCTGCGAGGTCGCCGTCTGCGGCGCGCTCGCCCGGATCCACCTCGACCAGCGCTGGGACGGCGCCGACGAGGAGTCCTGCGAGGCCTGCGCCGACCTGCTGTACTGACGCACCGCTCGCCTCGGCGCTCAGATCGGCGGGGCCACCGCCGGGTCCGAGGGCACCAGCGGCGGCACGTGCGGCCCCCAGCGCTCGCACACCCAACCGCCGGCCTCCGGCGCCAGCACCACTGCCTCGGTGTTGCCCAGGTGCGTGGAGGAGGCGAACGCAGCCGGGACGTCGGACACCGTCGTCGCGACCCAGCGGATCGCCGCCCCGTGGCTGACCAGCACCACGCTGCGGTGCGGGTCCTCGGCCAGCCGCTGACCCAGCTCCGTGATCACCGGCAGGTAGCGGGCCAGCACCTCCGTGCCGCTCTCGCCCCCGGGGGGGCGGACGTCGGGGCGGCCGCTGAACCACTCCCCGAACACCCGGTCGTACTCCGCCAGGACCGGCCAACCCGCCTGGCCCTCCAGATCTCCCACGAACGTCTCCTGGACGCCGTCCCGGACCTCGACCACCAGGCCCCGGGCCGCGGCGAGCGGGGCAGCCGTCTGCTGGGCCCGGATCGCCCGGGAGGCCAGCACCGCCGCCACCGGCACGCCCGCCAGTGCCTCAGCCAGCGCCACAGCCTGGGCCTGGCCGTCGGCGGTGAGCGGGGCCCCGGGCGGCAGCGAGTCCAGCCGCATCGCCACGTTGGCCTCGGACTGGCCGTGCCGGACCAGCAGCAACCGGCCGGCGGGCAGCGAGCCGCTCACCGCCCGGTGAACTCCGGCTTCCGCTTGGCCAGGAACGCCTCGACCGCCTCGCTGTGGTCGCGGGTCCCGCCCAGCTCGGTCTGCAACCGCGCCTCCAGCGCGAGGGTGTCCGCCAGCGAGTCGGTGGCCGCCGTCGCCAGCACCTGCTTGATCGCCCGGTAGGCCGCGGTCGGGCCGGACGCCAGCCGACCGGCCAGCTGCTGCGCCGTCACCAGCACCTCCTCGGCCGGCACGACGTGGTGCACCAGGCCCCACTGCGCCGCCGTCTCGGCGGTGAACGTGTCGGGGAGGAGCAGCAGCTCCGTGGCCCGCGATCCACCCACCGAGTGCACCAGGGCCGAGGCCAGCCCCGAATCGCTGGACAGCCCGATGCCGGCGAACGCGGTGCCGAACTTGGCCCCCGCCGCGGCCACCCGCAGGTCACCACGCAGGGCAAGTCCCAACCCGGCCCCCACGCACGCCCCGTTGATCGCCACCACGGTGGGCACCTGCAGGCCGGCGAAGGCCATGACCAGCGGGTTGTAGGAATCGGCGACGACGTTCAGCGAGGTGCCGGCGTCCCCGCGCAGCGACTGGACGTGCTCGGCCAGGTCCTGGCCCACGCAGAACGCCCGGCCGGTCCCGGTGAGCACGACGGCGCGCACGGCCTCGTCCCCGGACACCGCCGCCAGGATCTCGCCCAGTTCGGCGCGGGAGCGCCGGGACAGCCCCGGAACGCCCAGCGTGATGGTGGCGACGCCGTCGGCGTCGGTGCGCGTGACGGTCTGCTCTGACGACATCGGCGTCCCCTCAGGAGTAGTCGTGGAACCCGCGGCCGGTCTTGCGGCCCAGGTCACCCGCGGCCACCTTGTCACGCAGCAGCTGGGGCGGTGCGAACCGGTCGCCCAGGGTGCTGGCCAGGTACTCGGCGATCGCGAGTCGGACGTCCAGACCCACCAGGTCGGTGGAGCGCAGCGGCCCCATCGGGTGCCGGTAACCCAGCTCCATGGCCTGGTCGATGGCCTCGGCGTCGGCCACGCCCTCCTCGAGCATCCGGATCGCCTCCAGGCCCAGCAGCACGCCCAGCCGGGAGGAGGCGAACCCCGGGGAGTCCTTGACCACGACGTCGGTCTTGCCCAGCCGGTGCACCCAGTCCCGGGCGGTGTCGACGACGTCGGCGGCGGTGTCGGGGGCGACGACGACCTCGACCAGCTTGGACGCCGGGACCGGGTTGAAGAAGTGCATCCCGATGAACCGGGCCGGCCGGGCCAGGGCCGCGGCCAGCTCGGTGACCGACAGCGAGCTGGTGTTGGTGGCCAGCACGGCGTCCGGGCCGATCGCGGCCTCGGCGGCGGTGAGCACCTCGACCTTCAGGGCAGGCACCTCCGGCACGGCCTCGACCACCAGCGCGGCATCGCCGGGCAGCTCGGCGGGGCTGTCGACCAGGGTCAGCCGGGCGACCGCGTCGGCCACGGTGCCGGTCAGCTTCCCGCGGCGCTCGGCCTCGGCCAGCCCGGCCTCGATCCGGTCGCGGGCCGCCGCGGCCGCCGCCTCCCCGGCCTCCACGACCCACACCTGCGCCCCGGTGCCCAGCAGGCCCTGGGCGATCCCGGCGCCCATCCGGCCGCCACCGACGACGCCGACCTGCGGCGCGGTCATACCCGCTCGACCAGCATGGAGACGCCCTGGCCGACCCCGACGCACAGCGTGGCCAGACCGCGCCGCCCGCCCTCGCGCTCGAGGCGGCCCAGCAGGGTGACCAGCAGGCGGGCGCCGGAGCAGCCCAGCGGGTGGCCCAGCGCGATCGCGCCGCCGTCGGCGTTGACGATCTCCTCGTCGATCTTCAACCGGCGCAGCACCCCCAGCGACTGCGCGGCGAAGGCCTCGTTGAGCTCGACGGCGTCCAGGTCGGCGACCGTCCACCCGGCCTTGGCCAGCGCCTTCTCCGTCGCCGGCACCGGGCCCAGGCCCATGACGTTGGGGGCCACCCCGGCGCTGGCGCTGACCACGATCCGGGCGCGCGGGGTCAGCCCGTGCCGGGCGACGGCGTCCGCGCTGGCCAGCACCAGGGCCGCCGCGCCGTCGGACAGCGGCGAGCTGTTCCCAGCGGTGACGATGCCGTTGCTGCGGAACACCGGCTTGAGCTTGGCCAGGGACTCCATCGAGGAGCCCGGCCGCGGGCCTTCGTCGGCGGTCACGGTGGTGCTGCCCTTCTTGCCGGGCACCTCCACCGGGAGGATCTCCGCAGCGAACCGGCCGGCTTCGGCGGCCGCGACCGCGCGGGCGTGGCTGCGCACGGCGAAGGCGTCGCACTCGTCCCGGGTCAGCCCGTCCAGCGCGGCGATCTCCTCGGCCGTCTCGCCCATGGTGAGGGTGATCTTGCGGGTGGTGGGGTCCCCGGGGTGGTCCACCGAGCGGTCGTGCGCGGCGAAGACCGGGTTGGTGAACCGCCAGCCCAGCGAGGTGTCCACCACCTCGCCCGGGCGGGCCCAGGGGGTGCCCGGCTTGGCCATCACCCAGGGTGCCCGGGTCATCGACTCCACCCCGCCGGAGATGGCCAGGTCCAGCTCACCGGCCCGGATGGAGGCCGCAGCCGACGCGGTCGCGGTCAGCCCGGAGGCGCACAACCGGTTGGTCGTGTACCCGGGCACGGTGTCGGGCAGCCCGGCCAGCAGCACCGCCATCCGGGCGACGTCCCGGTTGTCCTCGCCGGACTGGTTGGCCGCACCCAGGACGACCTCCTCGACGGCGTCGGCCGGCGCGCCGGAGCGCCGCAGCACCTCGCCGACCACCAGCGCGGCCAGGTCGTCGGGCCGGACGCCCGCCAGGGCGCCGCCGTAGCGGCCCTGCGGGGTGCGGACCCCGTCGACCAGGAAGACCTCGCGCAGACCCTCGGACGCCATCGTCACTCCTCAGTGGATCGGGAACCGGCCGCGGGGAAACCGACCAACCGGTCAGGAAAGCCGTGCCCACCTTCGTGCACCGCCTGCGCGGGGGCAAGTCCCGGCTCCCGACCAGCGGGAACCCCGGGGGTGAGGACGGTGGGCCGCCGGTGACCTGCCCCGTCACCGCCGGCCCGGCCTCGGGCCCCGACCACGGCCACCCGGCCCGCTGCTGAGGGTCGGGTGGAGGGACGAGCGGAGTGGCGCGCGCGCCGTCCCGTGCGGATCACCGTTCTGCGTGGCCACGGTGCTGTCAACGGCTCCTGGCGCCCCGGCGGTGATCCCGCTGGCTGGGACGATGCGGCAGGCTTTCCTTGACTCGTTCAAGAACAGACCGCATGCTCGGGAGGTGCCCACCCCGACGGATCTCGCGCAAGCGCTGCGCGGAGCCGCCCTGCGGGTGACCCGCCCCCGACTGGCGGTGCTGTCGGTGGTCCGCGAGCAGCCGCACCCGACACCGATGCGGTGCTGCGCAGGGTGCGCGAGCAGCTGCGCCGAGGTCTCCCACCAGGCCGTCTACGACGTGCTGCGGGTGCTCACCGGCGCCGGTCTGGTCCGCCGGATCGAGCCCTCGGGCTCGGTGGCCCGCTACGAGTGCCGGGTCGGCGACAACCACCACCACCTCGTCTGCCGATCCTGCGGGGTCATCGCCGACGTCGACTGCGCCATCGGTGAGGCGCCCTGCCTCACCCCCTCGGAGGACCACGGCTTCGTCGTCGACGAGGCCGAGGTCGTCTTCTGGGGCATCTGCCCCGCCTGCGCCACCGAACCAGTGCACTGACCACCCCCCAGCCACACCGGAGGAACTCGTGACCGAGCAGACCACGTCACCGTCGAGAGCAAGATGAGCAAGGAGGAGGCCGGCGGCTGCCCGGTGGGCGGCGCAGTTCAAGCACCCCACCGAGGGCGGCGGCAACCAGGACTGGTGGCCCAACCAGCTCAACCTGAAGATCCTGCGCAAGCACCCGGCGGTCGCCAACCCGATGGGCGCCGACTTCGACTACGCCGCGGCGTTCGCCGCGCTCGACCTCGACGCGCTGACCGCGGGACGTCGACGCGCTGATGACCACCTCCCAGGACTGGTGGCCGGCCGACTTCGGCCACTACGGCGGCCGTTCTTCATCCGGATGGCCTGGCACAGCGCCGGCACCTACCGGGTCAGCGACGGCCGCGGCGGTGCCGGCGCGGGCATGCAGCGCTTCGCGCCGCTGAACAGCTGGCCGGACAACGCCAACCTGGACAAGGCGCGCCGGCTGCTGTGGCCGGTCAAGCAGAAGTACGGCGCGCAAGCTCTCCTGGGCCGACCTGATCGTCTTCACCGGCAACCGGGCCCTGGAGACCATGGGCTTCACGACCTTCGGCTTCGCCGGCGGCCGCGCGGACGTCTGGGAGCCCGACGAGGACGTCTACTGGGGTCCCGAGCAGACCTGGCTGGGCGACGAGCGCTACGACGGCGAGCAGCAAGCTGACCGGCCCGCTCGGCCGCCGTCCAGATGGGCCTCATCTACGTCAACCCGGAGGGCCCCAACGGCGTCCCGGACCCGATGGCCTCGGCCCGCGACATCCGCGAGACCTTCGGCCGGATGGCCATGAACGACGAGGAGACCGTCGCGCTGATCGCCGGCGGCCACACCTTCGGCAAGACCCACGGCGCGGCCGACCCGGACCGCTACATCGGCCCCGAGCCCGAGGGCGCCCCGCTGGAGGAGCAGGGCCTGGGCTGGAAGAACAGCTTCGGCACCGGCAAGGGCCGCGACACCATCACCAGCGGCATCGAGGTGACCTGGACCTCCACCCCGGTGCAGTGGAGCATGAAGCTACCTGGAGAACCTCTACGCCTACGAGTGGGAGCTCACCAAGAGCCCCGCCGGCGCGCACCAGTGGCAGCCCGAAGGACGGCGGCGGGGCCAACACCGTCCCGGACCCGGAGACCGGCGAGCTGACCCGCGCCGCCGACGATGCTGACCACCGACATCGCGCTGCGGGTGGACCCGGTCTACGAGGAGATCACCCGGCGCTTCCTGGCCAACCCCGACGAGTTCGCCGACGCCTTCGCCCGCGCCTGGTACAAGCTCACCCACCGCGACATGGGCCCCATCCAGCGCTACCTCGGCCCGCTGGTGCCGCAGGAGACCCTGCTGTGGCAGGACCCGGTGCCGGCGCGTCGACCACGAGCTGGTCGACGCCGCCGACCTCGCCGACGCTCAAGGAGCAGGTGCTGGCCACCGGCCTGACCGTCGCCCAGCTGGTCCGCACCGCATGGGCCTCGGCGTCGACCTTCCGCGGCAGCGACAAGCGAGGTGGGGCCAACGGCGGCCGGATCCGGCTGCGAGCCCCAGGCGAGCTGGGAGGTCAACTCCCCCGACGAGCTGGCCGGCGTGCTGCGCACCCTGGAGGGTGTGCAGCAGTCCTTCAACGCCGCGCAGACCGGGGGAAGCGGATCTCCTTCGCCGACCTGGTGGTGCTGGCCGGGAGCGCCGGGGTGGAGAAGGCTGCGGCCGACGCCGGCACCCCGATCGAGGTGCCGTTCACCCCGGGTCGCACCGACGCCACCCAGGAGATGACCGACGACGAGTCCTTCGCCTGGCTGGAGCCCTCCTCGGACGGCTTCCGCAACTTCCTGGGCAAGGCCGACCAGCTGCCGGCGGAGTACCTGCTGGTGGACCGGGCCAACCTGCTGGGCCTCACCGCCCCGGAGATGACCGTGCTGGTGGGCGGTCTGCGGGTGCTGGGTGCGACGTACCAGAAGTCCTCGCTGGGGGTGCTCACCGAGCGTCCCGGCACGTTGACGAACGACTTCTTCACCACGCTGCTGGACATGGGGACCACGCTGGACCCCTGCCGGTGACGGCACCTACACCGGCCGCAACGCCGCCTCCGGGGCCACCTGGACCGGCAGCCGGGTGGACCTGCTCTTCGGCTCGAACTCCGAGCTGCGGGCGGTGGCCGAGGTGTACGCGATGAACGGTTCGGAGCAGAAGTTCGTGCAGGACTTCGTGGCCGCGTGGGTCAAGGTCATGAACGCCGACCGCTACGACGTGAAGTAGCCCCTCCCAACCCCCTCTCCGGGGCCCATCAGGGCGTGTCCGGTACGCATCCCGCTCGGGGACCGCGCACCAGGCACGCCCTGGTGTGCTTCCGTGAGCAGTGCGAGTAAGGTGAGCCTTACCTTGGGGTCGGACGGCCCCGGGTGGCGTCGCTGGAGGTGTCGGGTGGGTCAGGTGTTCTTCCCCAGCTATCTGATCGGGCTGCGCGAGGGCCTGGAGATGGTCCTGATCGTCAGCGTGCTGGTTGCCTACCTGGTCAAGACCGGCCGCCGTCAGCACCTGCCGCCCGTCTGGGCCGGGGTCGCGGCCGCCGTCGTGCTGTCCGTGGGCTTCGGCGCGGTGCTGTCGTACGTGTCCAGCACGGTGCTGGGCGGTCCCGGGCAGGAGCTGTTCGACGCCGTCACCTCGGTGATCGCGGTCGCCCTGGTGACCTGGATGGTCTTCTGGATGCGTCGCACCGCCCGGCGGTTGTCCGGTGAGCTGCGCGGCCGGCTCGACGACGCCGTCGGTCTGGGCCTGGGGGCCGTCGTGGGGATTGCCTTCGCCTCGGTCATCCGCGAGGGCTTCGAGACCACCCTGCTCTTCTTCGCCTCCGCCCAGGGCGCGGTCAGCGCCACCCCGCTGCTCGGGCTGGGCGCCGGCCTGCTGACCGCCCTCGCCCTCGGGTTCGCGCTCTACGCCGGTGCGGTCCGGATCGACCTGTCCCGGTTCTTCACGGTCAGCGGCGCGCTGCTCATCCTCGTCGCGGCCGGGATCTTCAAGTACGCGGTGCACGACTTCCAGGAGGCCGGCGTCCTGCCGGGCCTGACGCACTATGCCTACGACGCCTCGGCCTGGCTGACCCCCGGTAGCTGGTACGGCGCGGTGCTCGACGGCGTCCTGCACATCACGGCCCGACCCACGGTGCTGGAGATGGTCGCCTACCTGGCCTACCTGCTGCCCGTGCTCGTCCTCTTCCTGCTGCCGGGGCGGGGCACCCGCCCGGCTCCGGCACCCACCACCCCCCGCACGGAGGTCCCCCAGCATGTCGACGCTCGCCCGTAGGTCCACGCTCGGAACGGCGGGTCTGGCGGCCCTGACCCTGCTCGCGGCCTGCGGCGGCGGGTCCGCCTCGTCCACCGGGAGCGCCGCGGGAAGCTCGTCGGGGACCTCGACGGAGATCGCCGTGGCCGCCGGCGACGACGCCTGCGAGGTCGGGGCCGACGAGCTGGTGGCCGGCACGCACCGCTTCACGGTGACCAACACCGGCAGCCAGACCACCGAGTTCTACGTCTACCGCGGTGGCAGCACCGTCGTCGCCGAGGTGGAGAACATCGCCCCCGGGGTCAGCCGGCAGCTGCTGGTCGATCTCGCCGAGGGGGAGTACGAGACGGTCTGCAAGCCCGGCATGATCGGGGACGGCATCCGCAACGACCTGACCGTGACGGCGTCGGGTGAGGCTGCGGCCGCGGACCCCCGCCTCGCCCGGGCCGGTGCCGGTTACCAGGCGTACGTGCAGCAGCAGACCGCCGAACTGGTCGCCCGGACGACGGAGTTCGTGGCCGCGGTGCAGGCCGGCGATGTGGCCACCGCGCAGGCGCTCTACCCGGTGGCCCGGTTGCCCTGGGAGCGGATCGAGCCGGTGGCCGAGAGCTTCGGGGACCTCGATCCGCGGATCGACGGCCGCGACGGCGACCAGGCCGAGGGCGAGGACTTCACCGGGTTCCACCGCATCGAGCAGGCGCTGTGGGAGACCGGGGAGGTCGCGGCGATGGGGCCGGTGGCCGACCAGCTGCTGGCCGACGTGCAGGAGATCGCCACCGAGGCGAACCAGGTCACGCTGTCCCCGCTGCAGCTGGCCAACGGCGCCAAGGCGCTGCTGGACGAGATCGCCACCGGCAAGGTCACCGGGGAGGAGGAGCGGTACTCCCACACCGACCTCTGGGACGTCGCCGGCAACCTGGAGGGCTCCCAGGTCGCCATCGAGCAGCTGCGGCCCTACCTGGCCGAGACCGATCCCGAGCTGATGGATCGGCTCGACGAGCAGTTCGCCGCCACCCGGGCCGAGCTCGCCCGGTATGCCGTGGGTGCGGGCTACCTGTTCTACGACCAGCTGACCACCGACCAGGTCCAGGGCCTGGCCGACGCCGTCACCGCGCTGACCGAGCCCGTCTCGCAGGTCGCCGCGGCCGTCGCCGAGCAGTGAGCAGGGAGCCCGCGAACCTGTCCCGCCGCCGGTTCTTCGGCCTGGCCGGCGCGGGCACCGCCGGGGTGCTGGCCGCGGGGGTGGCCGGCGGGGTGATCGGCCGGGGAACGGCCGGGGAGGCGCCGTCGGGGGGTGGACCGGCCGACGCGGTCGCCTTCGAGGGCGTGCACCAGGCCGGCATCGTCACCCCCGCCCAGGACCGGCTGCACTTCCTGGCCCTGGACGTGATCACCGAGGACCGCGCGGCGCTGGTGTCCATGCTGCAGGCCTGGACGCGGGCGGCCCGTCGGATGACCGCGGGGCAGGACGCCGGACCGGTGGGCGCGGTCGGCGGCGGGCCCTACGAGGTGCCCGACGACACCGGGGAGGCGATCGGGCTGCCGCCGGCCGGGTTGACCCTGACCGTGGGGTTCGGACCCGGCCTGTTCAGCACGCCCGAGGGCATCGACCGCTTCGGCCTGGCCGACCGCCGGCCGGCCGCGCTGGCCCCGCTGCCGGCCTTCCCGGGCGACGCGCTCGACCCGGCGACCAGCGGCGGCGACCTGTGCGTGCAGGCCTGTGCCAACGACCCGCAGGTGGCCGTGCACGCCATCCGGAACCTGGTCCGGCTGGGTGCCGGGGTGGTCTCGGTCCGCTGGTCCCAGCTGGGTTTCGGCCGGACGTCGTCCACCTCGTCGGCGCAGGCCACCCCACGCAACCTCTTCGGGTTCAAGGACGGCACCGACAACCTCAAGGCCGAGCAGCCCGAGGCCCTGGACCGGTTCGTCTGGGTCGACGAGCCCGGGTCCTGGATGCACGGTGGCAGCTACCTGGTGAGCCGCCGGATCCGGATGCGCATCGAGCAGTGGGACACCTCGACGCTGGTCGACCAGGAGCAGACGATCGGCCGCGACAAGCGCACCGGAGCCCCGCTGGGCCAGCAGGCCGAGTTCGACCCGGTCGACCTGACCGCCACCGTCGACGGTGCGCCCGCGGTGCCGCCCCGCTCGCACGTCGCGCTGGCGCACCCCAGCTCGGCCGGCACGGCGATCCTGCGCCGGGGGTACAGCTTCGTGGACGGTTCGGACTCCCTCGGCCGGCTGGACGCGGGGCTGTTCTTCCTCTGCTACCAGGCCGATCCCGCGACCGGTTTCACCCAGGTGCAGCGGAACCTGCGCGCCGACCTGCTGAACGAGTACATCCAGCACACGTCCTCGGCGGTCTTCGCCTGTCCGCCGGGAGTCCAGGGCAGCGACGACTGGTGGGGGCGGTCGCTGCTGGGCTGAACCGGAACCACCCCGGCTCAGACCGGTTGACCCGCCAGCACGCCGTCGATCTGGCCCATGGCCAGCGTCATGCCCTCCTCCATGCCCATCTCCATCAGCTTGTGCATGGTCTCGACGTCGGGGAAGACGGTCTCGATGCGCATCCGCGTCCGGCCATCGGGCTCCTCGGTGAGCGCGACCCGGGTGATGTTCGTGGGCATGTCGGGGTTCGGCACGCCCGCGGCGTCGCTGAAGCCGTCGAGGAACTCCAGCGATTCCGGTGGCTGGACCGTGGTCACCTCCCAGTAGCCGTGGTGGGTGTCGCCCTCGGGTCCGGTCATCGAGTAGGCGACCCGCCCGCCCGGGGTCAGCTCGTGGGTGCTCACGGTGGCCGGGTAGGTCGGCGGCCCCCACCAGCGCTCCAGCTGCCGCGGATCGGCCCAGATCTGCCACACCCGCTGCCGCGGTGCGTCGTAGTGCGCGGTGATCGTCATGGTCAGCGCCTGCGGGTCCTTCTCGACCGAGGTCACGGTCATCTGGATTCCTCTCCATCTGTGTCGCGAGGTGTGCCGGCGGGAGTGGTGGTGCCGAGCAGGTCGTCGATGCGGTCCAGTCGGCCGCGCCACGACGACTCGAGCTGGTCCAGCAGCTCCTGGGTCCGGGCCAGCGCCTGGACCGATCCCCGGACCCGTTGCTCGCGGCCGTTGCGCCGCTTGCTGACCAGCCCGGCCCGTTCCAGCACCGCGACGTGCTTCTGCACGGCCGCGAAGCTCATCGGGTAGTGGCCGGCCAGGTCGGACACCGAGTGCTCGGCCACCAGGGTGCGCGCCAGGATGTCCCGGCGGGTGGCGTCGGCGAGCGCACCGAACAGTCGGTCCGCGTCGACGTCATGTACAACCACGAGGTTGTACGTTAGGCACTCCGGCGCCGCGGCGCAAGACCCCGCCCCACCTGACCTGCCGGGGTCACCAGCCGTGCGTGAGCACGGCGGGGACCGAGCCGGCCCACAGCCGCCGCAGCACCGCCAGCTCGTGCGGCACCACCGGGTCGGGAAGCTCGTCGAGCCCGAACCAGCGCAGCTCGGCGGCCTTGTCCTCCTCGGCCCGGCGCGGCTGCCCGTGCCACCGGGTGCAGGTGAAGAAGAAGTCCACCCGCTCGTCGACCGCCAGCCCGGTCCTCCCGGTCCGGTGCACGGCGCACAGCGGCACGAGGTCCGCCGGGTCCAGCCGCACCCCCAGCTCCTCGGCCGCCTCCCGGACCGCCCCGGCGACGACGGACTCCCCGGACTCCACGTGCCCGGCCGCGGCGGCAGCCCAGTGCCCGTCCATGAAGCCGGTCCCGCGGCGGAGCTGGAGCAGCACCCGCGGCCCGTCGAGCAGCAGGACGTAGGCGGCGGGCACCAGCTGGTGGTCGGCGGTCACCGCCCGAGCCTGCCGCACCTACCCAGGAGGGTGGGCACCGCGGGTGCGCGGGTCTGCGCCGGGGCACCATGGGTGGGTGGAACCCGCTCCCCGCACCCTCGGTGACCGCTACGAGCTGCGGTCGCTCGTCGCCGGGGGCGGGATGGGACAGGTCTGGCGGGCGCACGACCGGCGGCTGGGCCGCCCGGTCGCGGTCAAGGTGCTGCGCGCCGAGTACGCCGCCGATCCGGACTTCCTGGCCCGGTTCCGGGGTGAGGCCCGGCACGCCGCGCTGCTGCACCACCCGAACGTCACCGCCGTCTTCGACTACGGCGAGACCAGTACCGATGGCGGTGAGCAGCTGGCCTACCTGGTCATGGAGCTGGTGACCGGGGAGTCCCTGGCCCAGCTGATCCGCCGCGAAGGTGCGTTGCCCGCCGAGCGGGTGCTGGCGGTGGTGGACCAGGCCGCGGCCGGGCTGGCGGCGGCGCACGAGGCGGGGGTGGTGCACCGGGACGTCAAGCCCGGCAACCTGCTCATCCGTGCCGACGGCACCGTCGCGGTCACCGATTTCGGCATCGCCTGGTCCACCGGCAGCGTCTCGCTCACCCAGACCGGGCAGGTGATCGGCACCCCGCACTACCTCTCACCGGAGCAGGCCGAGGGTCACCGGGCCACCGCGGCCAGCGATGTCTACGCCCTCGGCATGGTGGCCTACGAGTTGCTGGCCGGCCGGCGGGCCTTCGACGGCGAGAGCTCGGTGGCGGTGGCGCTGAGCCAGATCCGGGACGAGCCGCCGGCGCTGCCCGACGAGGTGCCCGGGCCGGTCCGCGACCTGGTGGCGGCGATGCTGGTCAAGGACCCGCGCCGGCGGTTGCGGGACGGCGCGGCCGTGGTCGCCGCGGTGGCCGGTGCCCGCAGGGCCGGTGCGGCCGGCACCCCCACCGAGCGGGTCGTGCTGCCGTCCGGGGCCCGGTCCAGCCGGCGGGGAGGGGCGGCCGTCCTGCCGGCCGACCGCACGCCGGTCGACCCCGGTCCACCGGCCACCCTCCGCCGGCGTCCACCGGTGCCGGCCGCAGCGCTGGCCGCGCTGCTGCTCACCGGTGCCGGGGTCGCGCTGGCCCTCGGCCTGGGCGGCTCCACCGGGACGCCCGGCCCGGCGGCCGCTGCGACCACCTCGCCACCGATCACCTCGCCACCGGCCAGCACGTCGACGGTGGCCGGGCCGGTGCCGGTGGTGCTCGACGCGGGGAACTTCGTCGGGCGGCCACTGGAGGAGGTCACCGCCGAGCTCACCGCGTTGGGGCTGACCGTCGTCCCGGTCGAGGTGTCCGGTGGGGACACCGCGGCCGGCCTGGTGCAGCAGGTCTCGCCGGCGGGCACCCCGCTGCCCGCCGGGGCCGACGCCATCGTCGAGTACGCCGGGGCCCCGCAGCCGACCACCCCGGCGCCGGTGGTGGTCAGCACCCCCGCCCCCGTCCTGGCCCCTGCCCCTGCCCCTGCCCCTGCCCCGGCCCCTGCCCTGGCGCCCGATCCCGCACCGACCGTCGCGCCGTCGACCGCCGAGGCCGACGAGAGCGGCAACGGCAACGGGAACGGGCGGGGGAACGGCGTCAACCGGGGCCACGGCAACGGCGACGGCAACGGCAACAGGAACGGGAATGGGAACGGGAATGGGAACGACGGCGACGACTGATCCGTACGCGGTCGCTGCGCCGGGGTCGGTCGCTCGCCGGTTCGGTCGTGTCGGCGGTCCGGACTATCCTCGGGCCAGATCCCGGGTCCCCGGGGTCGCGACGGGGCAGGCGGTGACGTGGCCGGCGAAGGACCAGCGGTGGACTTCGAGGCCGTCTTCCGGGCCATCCCGACGCCCTACCTGGTCATGGACGCCGGTCTCACCATCGTCGACGCCAACCCCTCCTACCTGGCCACCACCGGGCGTTCCCGCGCCGAGCTGGTCGGCCGAAACGTCTTCGACGCCTTCCCGGCGGGGCCCAGCGAGTCCGAGGTCGACGGCGGGGTCAGCAAGGTGCAGGCCTCCTTCGAAAAGGCTCGGGACACCCGGCTGCCCGATGTCATGCCGCTGCAGGAGTACGCCATCCCGGATGGCCGGGGCGGGTTCTCCCAGCGGTTCTGGAGCCTGATCAGCACGCCGGTCCTGGGTGAGGACGGGGTATGCACGCACGTGGTCCAGCGCGCCGAGGACGTCACCGACTACGTCCGGGAGCAGCGCCGGGCCGAGGCCTCGGGCCTGTCGGACGAGGAGTGGCAGCGCCGGCTGCTGGAGATCGAGTCGGACCTCTACGCCCGCGGCGTCGAGCTGACCGACGCCCGCGCCGCCGAGGCGCTGAGTGCCCGGCGGCTGGCCGCGCTGAGTGCCGTCGCGCTCCGGTTGGCCGGCGCGGAGACCGTGGCCGAACTGCTGGCCACCGTGACGGGCGAGGGCATGTCGGTCTTCGGCTCGCCCGGCGGCGCGCTGGCCGTCCTGGACGGCGACCGGCTGCACTCGCTGATCTCCGACCAGCTGGGCGGCGAGGTGACCCAGCGGACCTACGGCACGGTTCCGCTGGACGGCCCGCTGCCGGTCAGCGTCGCCACGCGCACCGGGCAGGTGGTGCTGCTCCGGGATCGCGCCGCGTGCCTGGCGTTCGCGCCCGAGATGGCCGACGTCGTCGCGGCGACCGGGTCGGTGGCGTTCGCCAGCCTGCCGCTGTGGTCCGGCGGCCGTACGACCGGGTGTCTCACCGTGTCCTGGGCCGACCCGCAGGTCCTCAGCCCCGGCGAGGTCGAGGTCCTGGTGGCCTTCGCGGCGCAGTGCGCGCAGGCGCTGGACCGGATCCGGACCCGGGAGGCCGAGCTGCGCAGTGCGCGGCGGCTGGCCCTCCTCGCCGATGTCGCGCTGGCCCTGGCCGGCACCGAGGACGTCGAGGGACTCACCCGAGTCGTGATGGAGCGCGGGCTGGAGGCGCTGGGTGCCAGCGGAGGTGCGGTGGCGGTCCTCGACGAGGACGCCCACGAACTCCGGCTGGCGATCACCGATGGTCTCGGCGCGGACATCCAGGACCGGTACGCAAGGCTCCCCGTGGACGGTCCACTACCGGTTTCCGTAGCGGTGCGCGAGGGTCGCCAGATCGTGCTGCACGACCTGGCGGAGGCGCTGGCCTTCGCCCCGGAGATGGCGCCGGCGCTCTCCCAGACCGGCGCACAGGCCGGCGTGGCCCTGCCGCTGCGCACCGGGGACCGCATCCGGGGGGCGCTGTCGGTGGCCTGGTCCGACCCACAGCGCTTCGCCGACGAGGACCTCGAGGTCCTCGTCGCCTTCGCCGCGCAGTGCGCCCAGGCGCTGGAGCGGGTGCTCACCCGGCAGGCCGAGCGGACCGCGCTGCGCGCGCTGGCCGGCACGGTGGAGGCCCTGCAGCGCAGCCTGCTGTCCGACCCGCCCGAGCCGGACCACCTGCAGGTCGCCGTGCGGTACCTGCCCGCCGCCCGGCAGGCCCAGGTCGGCGGGGACTGGTACGACAGCTTCGTGCTGGGCGACGGCCGGACGGTGCTGGTCATCGGCGACGTCACCGGGCACGACTCCTACGCCGCGGCGGCGATGGCGCAGGTGCGCAACGTGCTGCGGGGAGTCGCCCACGCCCGCGGGGGGACCCCGGCGGAGATGATCGTGGGGTTGGACCGGGCCATGCGCGACCTGGAGGTCGGCACGCTGGCCACCGCCGTGCTGGCCACCGTGGAGCAGACCCCGGCCGACGCAGCGCGCGGGGAGCGAGTGCTGCGCTGGAGCAACGCCGGGCACCCGGCGCCGTTGCTCCTGCACCCCGACGGCCGGATCGACCTGCTGGAGGCCGTCCCGGACCTGCTGCTGGGGGTCGACCCCGAACGGCCCCGGTCCGATCACTCCCGGGTCCTCGAACCCGGGGCCACCGTCCTGCTCTACACCGACGGCCTCATCGAGCGCCGGGGGGTGCCGCTGGACGAGGGCATCGCCTGGCTGGCCGACCTGGTCGCGCAGCTGCGCTGCCTGCCGCTGGAGGAGCTCTGCGACCGGGTGCTGGGTGAGCTCTCCGGCCGGGTGGACGACGACGTGGCCCTGCTGGCCATCCGGGCGCACGCACAGGACCGGCCGCGGCCGCCGTCCGCGGGCCCGGTGCACGTGCCCGAGGGTCACAGCGCGCTGGTCTGATCGGCGCACCGGATGATCAGGGGCGTGCCGACCTCTCCCGAGCTACCCGACCTGAGCGCCCGGACCGTGCTGGTGACCGGGGCCAACGCCGGCCTGGGCTACTGGGCCACCGAGCAGCTGGCCGCCGCCGGGGCCCAGGTGCTGCTGGCCTGCCGGTCCGCCGTCCGGGGCCGGGCCGCCGTGGCCGCCGTCGCCGCGCGGGTCCCGGGTGCCCGGCTGCAGCTGCTGGACCTGGATCTGGCCGACCTGTCCTCGGTGGCCGGTTGCGCGCGAGGCGTCGAGGTGGAGCTGGACGCGGTGCTGTGCAACGCCGGGGTGACCGAGACCCGTGGCCGGCAGACCACGGCCGACGGGTTCGAGTTGATGATGGGCGTGAACACCCTCGGGCACGTGGCACTGGTCGCCCAGCTGCTGGACCGGTTGCGCCCCGGTGGCCGGGTGATCGCGGTCGGTTCGATCGCGCACCGCTGGTCCCGGGTGGACCTCACCGACCTGCAGGCGCAGCGGGGTTTCTCCTCGTTCCGTCAGTACGGCCGGTCCAAGACCGCATCGATGGCCTGGGCCTTCGAGCTGGACCGCCGGTTCCGTGCGGTCGGCCGGGACGCCGTCGCCCTGGCCGCGCACCCCGGCTTCGCCCTGGACGCGCTGACCCCGCACCGGCCCGGGGTGAACGAGGTGCCGGCTCCGGCCCGCCTGCTCGCGACCCCCGCCAGGGCGTTCAGCCAGGGCAAGGACGCCGGCGCCTGGCCGCTGGTGCACGCCTGCGTCGCCGACGGCGTGCGGGGCGGGGACTACTGGGGGCCCGGTGGCTGGCAGGAGATGACCGGCCGCCCGGCTCGCTCCCGGGCCCGCGACCACGCCCGCGACCCGCTGACCGGAGCCCGCTTCTGGGCCGCCGCCCAGCGCGCCACCGGCGTCGACCTCGGCATCGCCCGGCCCTGACCCCCGCCCCCGCCCCACCCCCGGCCCCAGCGTTGATCAGGTCACCTGATCAACGTCTCTCCGTCCTCACCAGCGTTGGTGAGGACGGAGAGCTTTTGATCAGGTCACCTGATCAATGCTGGGGGCCGGGTGCGGGTGGGGGACAGCCACAGGGCGACGGCGGCCAGCGCTACCCCCGCGGTGAGCCAGAAACCGCGGTCGGACGCCGCCATGGGCAGCGCCACCAGCAGCCAGAACGCGGCCAGTCCGGCCAGGCCGGCGAGGCCCAACCGGGTGGCCAGGCGGCGGCTCAGGCCGACCCGACCGGGCACGAGGGGGGCCAGCACCAGCAGCGAAGCCGCCGTCGCGAACAACGACCACGTGGTGACCGCCGACCACAGCGGGACGGCGGTGGTGCCGAGGCCGAGCTGCAGCAGCAGGGCACCCAGCACGCCCAGGCCGGTGGCGGTCAGGGCGGCGCGGTCGGGGCTCCGCCGGGAGGCGCCGACGGTGGGTGCGCGCCCGGTGTCCTGTCCCGGTCCGGGGTTTCCGGGCGACGACGCCGGCTGGGCGCCGGAGAAGCCGGGCACCCAGTCCATCGGGCCGGTCGGCTGGGCCGGGAATGCCGGGTCGTACCCCTGCGGCACCCGGTACTCCTGAGGCCCGGTCATCCCGGGGTAGGGGGACGCCGGATGCGGCTGGTGGGACGGCGGGCCGGCGGGCAGCTGCTGGGTCCGCGGCGCCTGCGGGTCCTCGACCGGCGGCTGGGGCGGGTAGGTCGGCTGGCTCACGGATCTCCTCGGTGCGGCATCGGGCTCGGCGGGACCGTCGGCGGCGGGTGCGCTCGGCGGGGGCGTCCCGCGGGCGACGGCTGGGCCGGACCGGGTCGTCGGCCACGGTATCGGCGCAGCCGACCACCGCGGGGGAGGTGCCGGGGCGAGCCGGTGGCCCGACGCCGAGCCCCGGTTGCTCTGCGGTTGCCGGGCGTGCCCGCCTAGGGTCGGGGCGTGGGAGCGCGCGCAGGCATCGTGGTCACCGGCACCGAGGTGCTCACCGGGCGGGTGACCGACCGCAACGGGCCCTGGCTGGCCGAGCAGCTCCGCACCCTGGGGGTCGACGTCGGGCAGGTCGTGGTGGTCGGCGACCGGCCCGAGGATCTCCGCTCGGCGCTGGCCTACCTGGCGGCGGGCAACGACCTGGTGATCACCACCGGTGGGCTGGGGCCGACGGCGGACGACCTGACCGCCGAGGTGGTCGGCGACGCGCAGGGCCGGCCCAGCGCGGTCGACGAGGACCTGGCGGCACGGATCGGTGCGATCGTCGATCGGCTGATGGCCCGCCGTGGCTGGCGGGCCGACCCGGAGGCGACCCTGGCCGGGACCCGCAAGCAGGCCCGGGTGCCCCGCGGGGCCCTGGTGCTCGACCCGGTCGGCACCGCGCCCGGGCTGGTGGTCCCGGTGGCCACCGGCGACGGCCCGCCGGTGCTCGTGCTGCCCGGACCGCCGCCGGAGCTGCAGGGCATGTGGCCCGCCGCACTCGCCGCCGAGCCGGTGCGCGCGGTGCTGTCCCGGGCCACCGAGCTGCGGCAGGACACCCTGCGGCTGTGGGGCACGCCGGAGTCCGAGCTGGCCGCCACGCTGCGCCGGGTGGACGACCAGCTCGACGGGTTGGAGATCACCACCTGCCTGCGGGACGGCGAGCTGGAGATCGTCACCCGGTATGCGCCGGCGGCGGCACCGGCCTACGACCGGCTGGTCGCAGCCGTCCGGGCCGACTTCGGGGACACGCTCTTCAGCGACGACGGGGCCGACGTCGACGCACTGGTGGCCGGCGCGCTGGCGGCGCGTGGCTGGACCGTGGCCACCGGTGAGTCCTGCACCGGTGGGCTGCTGGCCGCCCGGCTGACCGACCGGGCGGGTGCGTCGGCCACCGTGCTGGGTGGGGTGGTGGCCTACGCCAACAGCGCCAAGGAGCAGCTGCTGGGCGTTGCGGGGGAGACCCTCACCGCGCATGGCGCGGTCAGCGTCGAGGTGGCCCGGGAGCTGGCCGCGGGTGCCCGCCACCGGTTCGCTGCCGACGTGGGCATCGGCGTCACCGGGATCGCCGGCCCGGGGGGCGGCACGCCGGACAAGCCGGTGGGCACGGTGCACCTGGCCGCGGTGGGGCCGGAGGGGTCGACGTCCCGTTCGCTGGTGGTGTCCGGGGATCGCGCCGCCTTCCGGACCCGGACCACCACGGTGGGCATGCACCTGCTCCGCCGGCTCCTGCTCGGTGGCCCACCGGTGTGAGCAGGTTCCACGTGGAACGGCGGTGGGCACCGGGTCCGGCATGACGACGACGAGCCTGCATGCCACCGGTCCGGTCGATCCGGACGAAGCCTGGTCCCGCTACCTGCTGCCCGCCCGCTGGCCGGAGTGGTCCCCGCAGATCCGCCGGGTGGACGCCACCGCCGATCGGATCGCCCCAGGGGTGACCGGCCGGGTGCACGGGCCGCTGGGGGTCGCGGTCGGCTTCGTCGTCGACACCGTGGACGAGGATGCCCGGGAGTGGGCCTGGGCGGTCGACGTCGGGCCGGCGACCATGACGCTGGTGCACTGGGTGCGGCCCGGGCCTGCCGGGGGCACCACGACCGGGCTGCGGGTGACGGGTCCCGGCCCGCTGGTGCTGGGGTACCTGCCGCTGGCCCAGCTCGCGCTGCAACGGCTGGTCCGCGAGTAGGACGGCGCACGCGGGCTGCCCGGCCCCGGGCATCCGTACGGTCTGGGGCATGAGCAGCGCGCACACCGGCAGCCACGGCGGAACGCACGTCGTCACCAACCAGGTGCCGACGCTGAGCGGCCACGACCCCATCGCCGGGGACGTCGCGCTCGTCGAGGCCTGCCTGCGGCACGCCGACCAGCTGACCCTGGACTCGCTGGCGGACCTGGGCGCGCTGGCCGGCAGCGAGCAGGCCCAGGAGTGGGGCCGGCTGGCGAACGAGAACCCGCCGCGGCTGCGCACCCACGACCGCACCGGGCACCGGATCGACGAGGTGGAGTTCCACCCCGCCTGGCACGACCTGATGCGCACCGCCGTCGAGCACGGGCTGGCCGGGACCCCGTGGGCACTGGCGGACGATCCGGAGCACCCGGATCCGCACGCCCACGTCCGGCGCGCGGTCGGTTACCTGGGCTGGACGCAGGTCGAGATGGGTCACGCCTGCCCGGTCACCATGACCTACGCGGCCGTGCCGGCGCTGCGCCAGGCCCCCGAGCTGGCCGCGGTGTTCGAGTCCGGCCTCACCAGCACGGCGTACGAGTTCGGGCTCACCGACCCGCGCACCAAGGCCGGCCTGGTGGCCGGCATGGGCATGACCGAGAAGCAGGGCGGCTCGGACGTGCGGGCCAACACCACCCGGGCGCTCCCGCTGACCGACGGCACCTACGCCCTGACCGGGCACAAGTGGTTCACCTCGGCCCCGATGAGCGACGTCTTCCTCGTGCTGGCCCAGCTGGAGGAGGGCGTGTCCTGCTTCCTGGTCCCGCGGATGCTCCCGGACGGCGAGCGGAACGTGTTCCGGCTGCAGCGGCTCAAGGACAAGCTGGGGGACCGTGCCAACGCCAGCAGCGAGGTCGAGTTCGACGGGACGGCGGGCTGGCTGGTGGGGGAGCCCGGCCGTGGGGTGCCGGCGATCCTGGAGATGGTCAACGCCACCCGGCTGGACTGCGTGCTGGGTTCAGCGGCCACGGTGCGCGCGGCGCTCACCCAGGCGCTGCACCACGCCGGGCGCCGCACGGCGTTCGGTGCCTTGCTGGTGGACCAGCCGTTGATGCAGAACGTGCTGGCCGACCTGGCGGTGGAGAGCGAGGCGGCCACGGCGCTGGCGATCCGGCTCGCCGCGGCCCGGGACGCCGGGGAGGACGACTTCCTGCGGCTGGCCGGTGCCGCTGCCAAGTTCTTCGTCTGCAAGCGCACCCCGACCGCCGTCGCCGAGGCCCTCGAGGTGCTGGGCGGCAACGGCTTCGTGGAGGAGTCGCCGCTGCCGCGGTTGTACCGGCAGGCCCCGTTGAACTCGATCTGGGAGGGCTCCGGGAACGTCATCGCGCTGGACGTGCTGCGGGCGCTGGACCGCAGCTCGGAGTCCGCGGAGGCGGTGCTGGCCGAGATCGGGACGGCGGTCGGCGCCGACGACCGGTTCGACGCTGCCGTCGACCGGCTGCATGCCGAGCTGGCCGATCCCGCGCAGCTCGGCCTGCGGGCACGGCGGATCGCCGGGCTGCTGGCGCTGTGCCTGCAGGGCTCGCTGCTGCTGCAGCACGCCCCCGGCAGCGTGGCCGACGCGTTCTGCGCCTCCCGGCTGGGTGGGGACTGGGGTTCGGTGCTGGGCACCCTGCCGGCCGGCACGGCGGTCGCCGAGATCATCGACCGTGCGGTGGTCGGTCCGGCCTGAGCAGTGGCAACCTGGATCCGGTGACGCAGCGCAAACCCGAGGGCATGCCCTTCGAGACCTGGGTGGAGCACCAGATCCGCACCGCCGCCGAGCGTGGCGAGCTCTCCGGTCTGCCCGGCTCGGGTCGGCCCCTGCCCCGCCGGGACGGCCCGGAGGACTCCTACGCCTGGGCGCTGCAGTGGGCCCGCCGGCAGGAGCCGGACGCCTCGTTCCTGCCCCCCTCGCTGGCGCTGCGCCGGGAGTACGACGACCTGCCCGACCGCCTCGCCGGGCTGACCAGCGAGGCCCGGGTCCGGGCCGCCGTCACCGAGTTCAACGACCGGGTGGCGGCGTCCTGGCGTTTCCCGCTGGACGGCCCGCCGGTCGTGGTGCCGATGCGGGACGTGGACGCGCTGGTCACCGCGTGGCTGGCGGCCCGGCCGGCTGATCCGCTCCCCGAGCCGCCGGTTCCGGTGGCGCCCCGGCGGCGCTTGCCGCGGCTGCGCGGACTGCCGCGTTCAGGGCGCACGTCGCACTAGCTCTCACGACGCGCAGGGCCTCGCTCACGGCTGGTGACGGTCGGCGCGGTTAGCGTGGATCGCGATGACCATCGATGGGTTACGACGGCCGGGTGCACTGCGCACCCCGCCGGGGCCGGTCGCGCCCGTCGGATCCGCGGCCGGGCCGGACCGCTCCCTCACATCCCTGACGGGCGCCCCGTCGCGCGTGCCCGGGCAGCAGGTCACCCCGCTGCTGGTGACGCCGCGGCTGCGGTTGCGCCCGATCCGCCCGGCCGACGCCGACCAGGTCGTCGCCCTGCACGGTGACCCGGCAGTGATGCGACTGCTGGGGACCGGCCGCCCCGTCCCACCGGCCCGGGTGCTGCGCCGCGACCTGCCCCGCTTGCTCGCGCACTACGGCCCGTCGCCGCTGGGGTGCTGGGCTGCGGAGGACCGGGCCACCGATTCCTTCGTGGGCTGGTTCGAGCTGCGGCCGATGGTGGGCGGGCCGACCGACTCGGTCGAGCTGGGCTACCGGCTGCACCGGGCCGCCTGGGGTCGCGGGCTGGCCACCGAGGGCGCCCGGGCGCTGGTCGACGCCGTCTTCCGGACCAGCGACGCTCTCGAGGTGGTGGCCACCACGATGGCGGTGAACACCGCGTCGCGGCGGGTGATGGAGAAGGTGGGCCTGCACTGGCGGCGGACCTACACCGAAGCCGAGGACGGTGGCGCCCGGAACGATGGCGCCCGGAACGATGGCGCCCGGAACGATGGCGCCCGGAACGATGGCGCCCGGTTCGACGGCGCCCCCGGGGACGTCCGGGACAGCAGCGCCGCGCGCCTCGGTGACGTGCCTGGTGCGATCCCCGGCACCGAGCACGGTGAGGTGGAGTACGCGTTGTCCCGGACGGACTGGCGGCCGTTGCGGGCCGAGCCCTTCCACCGCCGCCAGCCCCGCCGCTGGGCGGGCCGGCGCAGCTGACCCGCGGTCAGCTCCGCCCTCGGTGCAGCTGTAGGACGGCGAGTGCGGCCAGTGAGGGCCCGTCGGTGAACCGGCCGTCCCGGATCCGGGCCAGCAGCTCGGCCTCGGTGACGAACGCGTGCACCATGTCGGCCTCGCTGGCCTCCCGCGCGGTCGGTCCCGGCACCAGGTCGGTGGCCAGCCAGACGTCGAAGCGCTGGGTCAGCACACCGGGGGCCAGGTCGAGGCGGGACAGGTGCCTCAGCCGACCGGCGCGCAGCCCGGTCTCCTCGGCCAGCTCGGCCCGGGCCAGTTCCTCCGCGGTGCCACCGGACCCGCACGGCCACCCGCCCTGCGGGAACTCCCAGCACCGCCGGTCGACGGGGTGCCGATGCTGCTCCACCAGCCAGAAGCCGTCCCGCTCGGCGGGGATCACCAGGGCGAAGTCGGGACGTTCGACCACGCCGTAGACGCTGGTCGAACCGTCGGCCAGGACGACGGTGTCCTCCCGCACCCGGGTCCAGGGGTTCCGGTAGACCTCGCGCCTGCCTGTGGTGCGCACGCCGACATCCTGCCCGCAGCGCCTGCTGCTGCCTGCCCTCCTGCCTGCCGTGCTGCTCGGTCGGCCGGTCCTGGGAGCATGCCCATGTGCACAGCATCCTGGCGCGGCGCCGGTCCCGGCGGGCGACGTCCCCGGCCGGGCCCCCCTCCCGGGTGGTTCGCCCGGTGGCGCACACGCCCCCGGCGCCCACAGGGGAGACTGCTGGGGTGACGGTGACCGAGAGCCCCGACGAGACCCTGGACGACGGCTCGGAGCAGGCGCCCGCGGCGAGCCGCCCTGCGGCGTCCGGCCGGCCGGCCCTGGACCTGCTGGTCTGGGACGCCCCGAACATCGACATGACCCTGGCGACGGTGATCGGGGCCCGGCCCACTGCCGCGTCACGTCCACGCTTCGACGCCATCGCGGCCTGGTTCGTCGGCGGGTCCGGGGAGCCCGATGACGGAGGCGCCGACGACGTCGAGGCCTGCGTGTTCGCCAACGTTCCCCCGCAGCACGTGACCACCCTGCGTGGCTGGGTCGAGGCGCTGCGCAGTTTCGGCTACTCGGTCTTCGCCCGGCCCAAGAGCCGCCCCGACGACGACATCGACCAGTCGATGCTGGACCACATCGCGGTCCGGTCGCACAGTCACGAGCTGCGCCGGCTGGTGGTGTTCTCCGGCGACGGACGCAACTTCCGCGAGCCGCTGGAGGACCTGGCCCGGGCCGGGACCGAGGTCGTGGTGGTGGCGTTCTCCGAGGTCGCCGGGTACGCGCTCAGCTCGGACCTGCTGCACTTCGTGGACATCGAGGACGTGCCGGGGGCATTCGCCGTGCCACTGGACCGGGTGCGCCTGGACTCGTTGCCGGTGGACGGTGCGTGGCTGCGGCCCACCAAGAGCCTGCGCGACGCGGCAGCGGCGTTCACGGCCAAGCGGTCGGCCTGAGCGCGGCGTGATCACCGACGGCGTGCTTGAGCCCGAGGCCGGCACCCGGACCGACCCGGACACCGGTGGCTTCTCCGCGGCGGTCCCCAGCCCGCGCGAACCCGTCGACGACCACCCCGGTCCGGGCACCCTGCTGGTGCCCGGGGAGACGGTGTGGCGGATCGCCCGGGCCGACCGGCATGCGGTGTTCATCGACGCAGCCGACTACTTCGCCACGCTGAAGCAGGTCGTGCTGCAGGCCCGCCGGCAGGTGCTGTTCATCGGGTGGGACTTCGACCCGCGGATCCGGCTGGACCCGCGCACCCCGGGCCGGGGTCGGGACGACCGGGTGGGCCGGGTGCTGGAGCGGGCCGTGGCGGCCAACCCGGACCTCTTCATCGGCGTCCTGCAGTGGGACCTGGGCATGCTGGAGGCGCTCGGCCGGGGTCTGATGCCCATCGTGCTGCTGAACCGGCGTACCCCGGACCGGCTGCAACTGCGGGTGGACGCCCACCACCCGCTGGGCGGGGCGCACCACCAGAAGATCGTGGTGGTGGACGACAGCCTGGCTTTCGCCGGCGGCATCGACGTCACCGCGGACCGGTGGGACACCTCCGAGCACACCGACCGCAACCGCTACCGGCACCGCCCGACGTCCCGGCGGTCCACCCAGCCGTGGCACGACGTCACCAGCCTGGTGTCCGGGCCGGCCGCCCGCGTGCTGGGCGACCTGGCCCGGCGGCGCTGGGAGGCCGGCACCGGGACCCGGCTGGACCCGGTGGAGGGCGTGCAGCACCGCTGGCCCGAGCACGTGCCCGTGTTGCTGCAGGACGTCGACGTGGCCATCTCCCGCACCCGCCCGCAGCACCGGAGCTGGGAGCTGGTGCACGAGATCGAGGACCTGTGGCTGGCCTGCATCGCCAGTGCCCGTTCCGTGGTCTACATCGAGAGCCAGTACTTCGCCAACCGCCGGGTCGCCGAGGCGATCGCGGCTCGCTTGCGTGAGGACCACGGACCGGAATTCGTCGTGGTGAACCCCCAGGCCGCCGACGGCTGGCTGGAGGAGAAGGCGATGGGCACCGCCCGGGCCAAGCTGCTGGCCCTGGTGCGAGCCGCGGACCTGCACGGCCGGTTCCGGATGTACGTGCCGGTCACAGCCTCCCGAACGCCGATCTACGTGCACGCCAAGGTCCTGGTGGTCGACGACCGGGTCCTCCGGATCGGCTCGTCCAACCTGAACAACCGGTCCATGGGGCTGGACACCGAGTGCGACCTGACCATCGAAGCCGCCGCGGACGACCCGCGCCGGGCAGAGATCGCGGCCGCCGCCCTCGGGGTCCGCGACCGGTTGCTGGCCGAGCATCTCGACGTCACCCCGGACGACATCGCCGGAGCGGTCGGCGCGCACGGCGGATCGCTGGTGGCGGCCGTCGAGTCGCTGGTCCGGCCAGCTGGGCGGTCGCTGGTGCCGTTCGACCCGCCGGAGCAGGGGCTGCTGGACACCGTGCTGGCCGACACCGAGCTGCTGGACCCCGAGCACACCCCGAACCGGGCGCAGCGCGTGATCGCCCGGTTCCAGCGCCGCGGGCACCATCGCTGACCGGTCGAGTCGGTTCCGGGGTGCGCTGCGGGGCAGGATCGGTGCGATGAGTGAGCATCGCGGGCTGGACTGGTACGCCGAGGACCTCTCCGGCCGAGAGTTCGCCGGAGATGGATTCGTCGACGGCGATCTCAGCGAGGTGACGGGCACCGCGGCGGCCTTCACCGACTGCCGGTTCAGCGGCACCCGGTTCAACGCGGCCCACCTGGCCGACTCGGCCTTCCGGAACTGCGTCTTCACCCGCTGCTCGTTCTTCGGGGCCGAATTCGACAGCTGCCTCTTCCTCGGCAGCACCTTCACCGAATCTGTCCTCCGGCCACTCACCGTGCGTGGCGGTGACTGGTCGTTCTGCACGCTGGCCGACGCCGACCTCCGGGGTACCTCGCTGTCCGATGTCCGGATGCGCGAGGTGGACCTCGCTGGCGCCGACCTGAGCGGCGCATCGTTGACCGGCGCGGATCTCTCCGCTGCCGAGCTGTCCGGGAGCCGGTGGGTCGGCGCCGACCTGCGGGGGAGCGATCTGTCGGCGTTCGATCCGCGGGTGCTCGACCTGACCGGGGTCCGGATCCGGGCCGAGCAGGCGGTCACACTCGCGCAGGTACTCGGTCTCCGGATCGGATGAATGCCCGGACGGCGAGGACGACGACCCCCACGGTCAGCACCATGGCGCCGGGGACGTGGATCCACAACGACTCCCGCCCGCCGGTCGCAGCCTGCACGAACGTCGCGGCGAACACGACGACCCCCAGCACGGCCACCCACGTCGGGACGACGGCGGCACGCCAGGCGAGCACGGCCGCGATCGCCGCCAGCCCGGAGAGCACGTGCAGCACGATCGCCCCGCCGGCGTGCACCTCCTCCGGCCCGCCGTCGGGGAACAGCTCGCCGGCGGTCAGGAACTGGAAGAGCACGCTGAGGACAGCGAGGACGGACGTGATCTGCAGGGCTCGCAGCAGCGAACGCTGACGGTCGGGTGTTGTGGGCTGGGTCATGGGTGGGTCGCTCCCCGTGTCGTGGTGGTTGCTGAGGGTTCTTTGGCTGGTGCAGCCGAATGTGCCCTGAGGGTGGGGGCAGCACACTGTCAAGAAGCTGTGAAGAACCGGCCATGTGCCCAGAATGGACATCCCCGCCGACCCTCGCGGGTCCTCGTCCACAGGGTGGACGCTGTCCACAGCCACCGCGGTCCGGCGGTCGTCGTGGATGACGGGCGTGGAGCTACACCCTCGGTTCGCCGCGTGCTCACGGTTGTCCACAACGGCCGCTGCTGTCCACAACCCCCCTCTGAACTGCTCTTTCGTCTTGTCTCGGCGACGAGGGTGCGCTAGAATTCGCACACACGTTCGAAACGATGAGGAGGGTCGGGATGAGCGAGCCGGGTGAGTTCACCGCCGCCGCCTCGACCCTGTCCGCCCTGCTGTCCGAGCAGGACGAGGAGCTGCGGTTCGGGGTGCAGCTGCACGAACGGCTGCCCCTGCTGCTGGCGTTGCGGAACCAGCTGGATGCCGCGGTGGCGCGCACCGTGCGGGCCGGTGAGGTGTCGGGGTTGGCCGAGATCGACGGGCTGACCTCGATGGGGTCGTGGCTGCGGGGGCATGCCCGGGTGTCGGGGCACACCGGGTCGCGGATGCTGGCCATGGGGCGAGCCCTGCAGGTGCTGCCGGCGCTGTCCGCGGCGTTCGCGGCCGGGACGGTGACTGGCGATCAGGTGATGGCGATCGCCCCGATCACGACGCCGGAGCACCTGGCGGCGGCCGACGCCGCGGGGATGGACCTGGCCGAGACCGATGCGACCTTCACCGACCTCGCTGCCTCCGCCCCGCACAAGGACGTCGTGCTGGCCGTGGGGCACTACCTGTCCCGGCTGGACCCCGACGGGCCCGAGCCGGATCCCACCGAGTCCCGTGGGCTGACGTTGTCCAAGCGGGGGGACGGCGTCACTGGGGCTGCACGGGCAGTTGGATGCGATCGGTGGGGAACGCCTGCAGGCCGCCCTGGAGTCGGTGCTGGGGGCTGGGCGCATTGCCGGGGACACCCGGACCCGGTCCCAGCAGCTCGCCGACTCCCTGGTCCAGCTCTGTGACAACCAGCTGGCCGCCGGGCAGCTGCCCACGCTGCGGACCCGCAAGCCCCAGGTGGGGGTGCTGATCCCGTGGGCGGACCTGCAGGACCCGGCCGCAGGACCCGGCGCCGGGGTGATGGATTTCGGGGCCACCATCTCCGCGGCCAAGGCGCGGATGCTGGCCTGCGACGGGGAGATCACCCGCATCGTGATCGGCCCCGACTCGCAGCCCCTGGATGTGGGCCGCACGCACCGGGTGGTGCCGGCGCATCTGCGCAAGGCCGTCGAGGTCCGGGACCGCCGCTGCGTGTTCACCGGCTGCGGGGCGCCGAAGTACTGGTGTGACGTCCATCATCTGACGCACTGGATCAACGGCGGGGAGACCTCGCTGACCAACTCCGCGCTGCTGTGCGAAGCGCACCACACGAAGGTGCACCACGGGTTCCGGGTCGAACGCGACCAGCGGAACCGGTGGACCACGTATCGGCCCGACGGCAGCCAGATCACCACCGGACCACGACTGGACCTCGGACCACCACCGGGCCCACCGGCGCCCAGGCCACCGGTGGACTGGACCGCACTCGACGAACTCCAGTCCGCACCCCGCAGCTGATACCGCCCCAGAGAGTCAGACCACCATCCCGGCCCGGTGGACGCCTGCCCGCGTCCGCCGGGCCGGTGTGCGTGCCGGGCTGGCCCGCCTCAGGTGCAGGGGCGGACATCAATCCCGTGGGCGGCCAGCCACCCGACGGGGTCGCGCCGATCCTGGTACAGGCCGCCGTAGTGGGTCTCCACGTGCAGGTGCGGTCCCGTGGACTGACCGCGGTTGCCCACCTCGGCGATCTGCTGCCCGGTGACCACGGCCTGCCCGGTCACGACGTCGAAGGAGTCGACGTGCCCGTAGACGGTGATGACCCCGTCCGGATGCTGAAGGTAGACGGCCTGGCCGAAGCCGTTCGCCGCCCCGGCCAGCAGCACGACACCGCCCTCGGGCGCGTAGATCGGGGTCCCGATCGGTGCCGCGATGTCGATCCCATAGTGCGTGGTGCCCCAGCGACTGCCGAAACAGGAGGTCACCCGCCCAGTCACCAGGGCACCGGTGGCCGAGGCGCCGGCGACCCGGGCCGACGCAGAGGCAGCGGCGGCGACCGCTGCGGCATCCTCGACCCCCTGAGCTTCCAGCAGTCCGGTCTGAGCCTGGAGCAGTTCCACCTCCAGTACGGTCTTCTCGGCCGAGGCGGCGTCGAAGGTGGCCCGCGTCAGGGTCAGCTGTTCCTGGGCGATCCGATCGGCGTCCGCGGCTGCCGCAGCCGCAGCATCCCGAGCGGTCACCGCATCCCGGGCGGCCCGATCGGCCACCTGCTCGGCGGCCTGCACGCGCTCCAGCTCCGACAGTCGCTGCGTGCGATCCGTGCCCAGCTGCTCCATGGTGGCGACACGCTGCAGCAGTTCGGTCGGCCCCTCGGCGCCGAGGAGCACTTCGGCGTCGCCGAGTGTCTGGTGGCCCATGAAGGCCTCCCGGCTGAGCGCAGCGACGTCGGCCCTGGCGACCTCGGTCGCGGCCCGGGCGTTCTGCAGCTGCGCGGCCGTGGTCGCTGCCATCGTCTGGGCTGCGGCCAGAGCATCTGCGGCAATCCGGTCGGCCTCGGCAGCCGCCTCTGCGGTCACCGTCGCCCGGGCCAGCTCCTCCTCCGCAGCCGCGACCAGGGCGGACACCCGCGCCACCTCGGCGCTCGCCGCAGCCACGGCGGCGGCGCTCTCGCCCGGGGCCGGGGCCGGGGCTGCGACGGCCGCCGGCATCCCGAGGCCGGCGACCGCGATCACTACGACCGTCGCGACGGCTGCGGCCGCGCGCCGGTACCCGCGCAGTCGAGCTGGAGGCTGGCTCGTGAGCAGGACAAACTCCGATACGTCTGTGACGGATGATGCTGGAGGGGCAGGTGACCGCGGTGACCTTAGACCGCAATGCCATCGATGCACCATGGACTGCCCTCACTTCGGTGGAGGAGGGCCCGATGTCCCCAGGGCAGGTACTCCCTCGCTCGCCGACCCGCCCCGGCGCCTGAGCGGTAGCCGGCTAGGCCCAATGTCTGCCGCGGTCGCAGAACTTCCGCAATCAGCCCGCTGCGAGGGACTGGTCGATGGGCCTGCAGGTATGGCCTGAGTGTGACCCGTTCCACACTGCGGTCTAGCGGTACGTGACCGAATCGCGCACAGCACACTGTCTGGTCCCAGCTGGTTGCCAGGTTTACGCCGGTGTGTGCCTAGGTTGGGGCCGTCGCAGCAGGCCACGGGGTGAATCTCGTTCGCCGCTCATCAGTTTCGTCGTGCCATTGCCTGACCGTCCGGTGGAACCCACAGCTCACCGGCTGCTCGCGACGCCCTATCGGTGAACTGCCGTCCGCATGGACGGTCTGGGAAGGACGGCGCATGACCACGCACGACCACATTCTGAGAAGGCGCAGTACGCGCAGTGCAGCCCTGCTGACCGCGGGAGGGATGCTCGCCGGCTCGGCCGTGATCGGGTTGCTCCCGACGGTGGCTGGGGCCTCGAGTCACCGGGAGGCTCCGCTCATCGCGGCCGATCCGGCCGTGGACAACACCGACGTCTACGCCTTCACCAGTCCCGAGGACTCGTCCTCGGTCACGTTGATCGGGAACTGGACCCCGTTCGAGGAGCCCAACGGGGGCCCGAACTTCTACCCCTGGGCGACGGGCGCGGCATACGACTTCAACATCGACAACAACGGTGACGCGGTCGCCGACGTCATCTACCGCTACGAATTCAGCACCCAGGACGGGCGCGGTGCGGGCTCGAGCCCGCGCAGTGACACGTTCTTGTACAACAACGGCCCCGTCACCAGCCTGAACGATCCGAACCTGCTGTTCCGCCAGACCTACGACCTGTCGGTCAGCGTCGGCGGGGGTGCCTTCGCCCCGGTGCTGACCGGTGCCGATGTGGCACCGTCTTTCACCGGTGCGGTCGGGATGCCTGACTACGCGGGCCTGCGGGACCAGGCGGTGACCGCCGTGCCCGGTGGGGGCAAGTCCCTGGCCGCGCAGGCGGACGACTCGTTCTTCCTGGATCTGCGCATCTTCGACCTGCTGTACGGGGCGGACCTGAGCGAGACCGGTCAGGACACCCTGGCCGGTTACAACGTCAACACCATCGCCCTGCAGGTCCCCAAGTCGGCTCTGGCGATCGCCGGCGATGCGACGAACAACCCGGTCATCGGTATCTGGAGCACCACCTCGCGGGCCGGTGCACGCAATGCCGACGGCAGCCCCGTGGACCCCAACGCCAACTACGTCCAGGTCTCCCGGCTCGGGCAGCCGCTGGTCAACGAGGTCGTGATCCCGGCGGCCCTGAAGGACACCTTCAACGCCATCGACCCCACGGTCGATGCCACCGTGCCGGCCGTGGTGGACCGGGTGCTCAACCCCGAGGTGCCCTACCTGATCGAGGAGATCTACGGGCTCACCGCCCCGGGCACCGACGGGGATCCCGCGACCCGGGATGATGCGAACCGCTTCGACATCGCCGAGATCTTCCTCAGCGGCATCACCACCAACGACAAGGTGGACGTCGACGGGAACCCCGCGACGGACAACCCGATCAACGTGGCGCTGAACTCCCAGGCGCAGAACGCCGGGGCGGTGCCTGGTGACTTCCAGCTGTCGGAGATGTTGCGGCTGAACATGAGCACCCCGGTCACCGCGTCGCCCAGCCGGCTCGGTGTGCTCGGTGGTGACTTCCAGGGCTTCCCGAACGGTCGGCGGCTCGGTGACGACGTCGTGGACATCGAGATCCTCGCGCTGGAGGGCATCTCCAACGTCAACGGTCCCTTCACCGCCGACCAGCAGCGCGCCTTCGACGCACTCAAGGGTGGCGATGGCGTGAACCAGAACGGCGCCGGGTTCGGCAACACGTTCCCCTATGTCGCGCTGCCCAACCAAGGGGCCGTCAACGGCGGCGCCCACGTCGGCGATGGCAACCCCCAGCCCGTCCCGCCGACCACGGACGGCAAGGACGGCAAGGAAGGCAAGGAAAACAAGGGTGGCCACGGTGGCAGCGGCGGTAACGGCGGTAACGGTGGCAACGGTCCGCACGCGGTGACCGGTTCGTCCGGCATGGCGCCACTCGCGGTCAGCTCGGCTGCGTACCCGGTCGGTGGTGTCGACGCCGGTGAGGGTGGTTGGGACCACACGCTGATCCCGGCGCTGACCGGCTCGGCTGCACTCCTGCTGCTGGGCGCCGGCGGCGGTTCCCTGATGAAGGGGCGCATGCTGCGCCGCAAGGCACTCGAGGCCCCCACGGCCTGACAGCTCGAGGTACCGGGGTGCGGTGGCAGTCCACCGCACCCCGGCACCACCCCATGCACACCCTCATCGCCGCCGGCTCCGCGTGACCGGCGGTCGGGAGGCCCGGGGCCACCAAGCTCGTGAGTAGACCCGACCGCATGTCCCCCTGGCGCGCTGCGGCCCAGCACGGCCCCTCCGGCGCAGAGAGGCAAACCGAACGCCCTGAGTGAAACGAGCTGCTGGGTCCACCGATGCGCCTGAATGTGACGTAGGTCAACCGGTCTTCTAGCAGTACGTGACCAAATCGCACGCAACACACTCTCTGGTCCCAGCTGGTTGCCAGGTTTACGCCGGTGTGTGCCTAGGTTGGGGCCGTCGCAGCAGGCCACGGGGTGAATCTCGTTCGCCGCTCATCAGTTTCGTCGTGCCATTGCCTGACCGTCCGGTGGAACCCACAGCTCACCGGCTGCTCGCGACGCCCTATCGGTGAACTGCCGTCCGCATGGACGGTCTGGGAAGGACGGCGCATGACCACGCACGACCACATTCTGAGAAGGCGCAGTACGCGCAGTGCAGCCCTGCTGACCGCGGGAGGGATGCTCGCCGGCTCGGCCGTGATCGGGTTGCTCCCGACGGTGGCTGGGGCCTCGAGTCACCGGGAGGCTCCGCTCATCGCGGCCGATCCGGCCGTGGACAACACCGACGTCTACGCCTTCACCAGTCCCGAGGACTCGTCCTCGGTCACGTTGATCGGGAACTGGACCCCGTTCGAGGAGCCCAACGGGGGCCCGAACTTCTACCCCTGGGCGACGGGCGCGGCATACGACTTCAACATCGACAACAACGGTGACGCGGTCGCCGACGTCATCTACCGCTACGAATTCAGCACCCAGGACGGGCGCGGTGCGGGCTCGAGCCCGCGCAGTGACACGTTCTTGTACAACAACGGCCCCGTCACCAGCCTGAACGATCCGAACCTGCTGTTCCGCCAGACCTACGACCTGTCGGTCAGCGTCGGCGGGGGTGCCTTCGCCCCGGTGCTGACCGGTGCCGATGTGGCACCGTCTTTCACCGGTGCGGTCGGGATGCCTGACTACGCGGGCCTGCGGGACCAGGCGGTGACCGCCGTGCCCGGTGGGGGCAAGTCCCTGGCCGCGCAGGCGGACGACTCGTTCTTCCTGGATCTGCGCATCTTCGACCTGCTGTACGGGGCGGACCTGAGCGAGACCGGTCAGGACACCCTGGCCGGTTACAACGTCAACACCATCGCCCTGCAGGTCCCCAAGTCGGCTCTGGCGATCGCCGGCGATGCGACGAACAACCCGGTCATCGGTATCTGGAGCACCACCTCGCGGGCCGGTGCACGCAATGCCGACGGCAGCCCCGTGGACCCCAACGCCAACTACGTCCAGGTCTCCCGGCTCGGGCAGCCGCTGGTCAACGAGGTCGTGATCCCGGCGGCCCTGAAGGACACCTTCAACGCCATCGACCCCACGGTCGATGCCACCGTGCCGGCCGTGGTGGACCGGGTGCTCAACCCCGAGGTGCCCTACCTGATCGAGGAGATCTACGGGCTCACCGCCCCGGGCACCGACGGGGATCCCGCGACCCGGGATGATGCGAACCGCTTCGACATCGCCGAGATCTTCCTCAGCGGCATCACCACCAACGACAAGGTGGACGTCGACGGGAACCCCGCGACGGACAACCCGATCAACGTGGCGCTGAACTCCCAGGCGCAGAACGCCGGGGCGGTGCCTGGTGACTTCCAGCTGTCGGAGATGTTGCGGCTGAACATGAGCACCCCGGTCACCGCGTCGCCCAGCCGGCTCGGTGTGCTCGGTGGTGACTTCCAGGGCTTCCCGAACGGTCGGCGGCTCGGTGACGACGTCGTGGACATCGAGATCCTCGCGCTGGAGGGCATCTCCAACGTCAACGGTCCCTTCACCGCCGACCAGCAGCGCGCCTTCGACGCACTCAAGGGTGGCGATGGCGTGAACCAGAACGGCGCCGGGTTCGGCAACACGTTCCCCTATGTCGCGCTGCCCAACCAAGGGGCCGTCAACGGCGGCGCCCACGTCGGCGATGGCAACCCCCAGCCCGTCCCGCCGTCGACCGGTGGTGGTGGTGGCAACCCGGTCACCGGTTCGTCCGGCTCCGCGCCGGTCGCGGTCAGCCCCGGCACGTACCCGGTCGGTGGTGTCGAGACCGGTGAGGGTGGTTGGGACCACACGCTGATCCCGGCGCTGACCGGCTCGGCTGCACTCCTGCTGCTGGGCGCCGGCGGCGGTTCCCTGATGAAGGGGCGCATGCTGCGCCGCAAGGCACTCGAGGCCCCCACGGCCTGACAGCTCGAGGTGCCGGGGTGCGGTGGCAGTCCACCGCACCCCGGCACCACCCCCATGCACACCCTCATCGCTGCCGGCTCCGCGTGACCCGGCCGTTGCGAGGCAGCAGACCGGAGGACCTACATGACCGAACACGCTGCAGACCCGCACGACCCCGACGACACAGGCGAGACCCCGCTCCTCGAATCAGAGCTGGCTGCGGCCGACAGCAGCACGAGCTCGGGACGACGACGTCGGGTTCCGAGCTGGGTCATCCCGGCCGGGGCCGCCCTTGCCGTCGGCGTGCTGGTCGGCGCGCTCGGCTTCGGTGGTGGCTCGTCGCCCACCGTGACCGCGGCCCCGCCGGCCAACAGCTCCGGTGCGCCCGTGCCGCACCTGGTCACCGCGCTCGCCAGGGCGGAGCCCGTCCAGGTGGACATCCCGGCGATCGACGTGAGCTCCTCGCTGGTCGACCTGGGCCTGAACGCCGACGGCACGCTGGAGGTGCCGACCAACTTCGGGAAGGCCGGCTGGTTCACCGGAGGCAGCCTGCCCGGTGACCCGCAAGGCCCGCCGGCGCTCATCGCCGGCCACGTCGACGACTACACCGGCCCGGCCGTGTTCTTCCGGCTCCGGGACCTGGCGGTCGGGGACGAGGTACTGGTCACCCGCGCGGACAACACCGTCGCGGTGTTCACCATCACCCAGACCCAGCAGTACCCCAAGGACGCGTTCCCGGCGGATGAGGTCTACGCCCCGGTGGGAGACTCAGAGCTGGTCCTCATCACCTGCACCGGATCCTTCGACCAGGGCGCACGCAGCTACCTGGACAACCTCGTCGTCCGGGCCACCCTGGATCTGGACCGGTCGCTGCAGGAGAGTGACGCCCGGATTGCCGCCGGCGCGCCCGCCCCGGCCGGCGACCAGCCGAACGTCTGATCGTGCGCCGTCGCACCGCCGTCGCCGCCATCGCCACCGGGGGTCTGCTGCTCATCGCCTCGGCCGCCGGCTTCATCGCTGCTGGCCAGGACCGGCAGCAGGCGTCGGCGGGCGCCCAGCAGTCGGCAACCGTCGATCCGCTGACCGCAGCGATCTCCGTCGCCCAGCGCCGCCTGCAGCAGGTCCCGGGGGACTGGACGACCTGGGCTCAGCTGGGGTCGGCCTACGTCGAGCAGGCCCGGGTGACGGCCGACCCGAGTTACTACGACCGGGCGCAGGGTGCGCTGGCGCAGTCCCTGGTGTTGCACCCCGACGGCAATGACATCGCACTCACCGGCCAGGGGGCGCTGGCCAATGCCCGGCACGACTTCGGCACGGCCCGCGACGCCGCCGAGGCCGCCCTGGCGATCAACGACTACAACTCCACCGCCTGGGGTGTCCTGACCGACGCGCGCACCCAGCTCGGCGACTACCCCGGCGCGACCGCCGCGGTGGACCGGATGCTGCAGCTGCGTCCGGGCCTGGCGTCCTTCACCCGCGCGTCCTACGACGCGGAGCTGCACGGCGACGTCAGCCAGGCGAAGTCAGACCTGGAGCAGGCCCTCAAGCTCACCACCGGCGGCAGTGACGAGGCCTACTGCCGCACCTACCTGGGTCAGCTCGCCTTCGCTCAGGGAGACCTGGAGGAGGCCGGCGCACAGTTCAGCTCGGGGCTGGCCGATTCGCCCGCCGATCCGACCCTGCTGCTGGGACGGGCCCGGGTCGACGCGGCGCGGGGTGACGACGAGGCCGCGGTGGCCGGTTACCAGGCGGTCGTCGACGCCCGCCCGCTGCCGGACAACGTCGTCGAGTACGGCGAGTACCTGGAGTCCCTGGGCCGGGACGAGGACGCCCAGCAGCAGTTCGCACTGGTCGACACAGTGCGTCAGCTCTTCATCGCCAGCGGGGTGACCGATGACCTGTCGGCGGCGCTGTTCGCGGCCGACCACGACGACCCGGTTACCGCGCTGGTGGCCGCCACCGCCGAGTACGAGCGGCGGCAGAACATCGACAGCCAGGACGCGATGGCCTGGGCCCTGCATGTCGCCGGGCGGGACGCCGAGGCACTGCCGTTGGCCCAGCAGGCCACGTCGCTCGGTGGGACCAGCGCGCTCTTCGGCTACCACCGGGGCGCCATCGAGGCCGCGCTCGGGATGACCGATGAGGCACGGGCGACGCTCGCCGGGGCGCTGGACACCAACCCGCACTTCTCGGCGCTGCTGGCTCCGCGCGCGGTCGACCTGCTGGCCTCGCTCGGTGGCCGGCCGTGAAGCGGCGCCGGATGGTCGCCCTGGCCCTGGCGACCGGTTCGCTGTGGCTGGTGGTGCCGGCTGGCGCGGCGCAGGCCCACCCGCTGGGAAACTTCACGGTCAACCACGCCGATGACCTCTCGCTGCGGCCGGACGGAGTCGCACTCACCTCCATCCTCGACCGGGCCGAGATCCCGACCGCCCAGGCACTGCAGGGCATCGCGCCCGGTGGGTCGCCCACGGCCGCGCAGCTCGGGGCGGCAGCGGAGGCCGAATGCCCCTCCGTGGCGGCCGCCATCTCGGCCAGCGTGGGTGGGCGGCCGCTGCAGTGGCAGCTGCAGCGGTCCTCGATGCGCACGGTCCCTGGCGCCGGTGGACTCCCGACGCTCCGGTTGACCTGTGAGTTCACCGCGGCCGCCGAGCTGGGTGTACCGACCACGGTCGAGGTGGCCGACGGTTATCTTCCCGACCGGGTCGGTTGGCGGGAGATGACCGCAGACGGGAACGGGGTCCGGCTGGTCGACTCTCCGGTGCCCACACGCAGCAGCACCGACCAGCTCCGGCAGTACCCGGTGGACCTGCTGGCGTCGCCGTCCGACGTGCGCGGATTCGTCGTCGGCACCGAGCCGGGGGAGAACACCGGGTCCGGGTCGGTGGTCCCCTCCAGCGCCGGGGACCCGCTCGGCAACACCGTGGCCGGCTTGGACCGGCGCTTCGAGGACCTGGCCGGTGGTACTGAGCTGACCCCGCTGATCGGTACGTTTGCCGTCCTCCTGGCGGTGCTGCTCGGCTGCGGCCACGCGCTGCTCCCCGGCCATGGCAAGAGCGTGATGGCCGCCTACCTGGCCGGTCGGCGCGGGCGCTCGCGCGATGCCGTCCTGGTCGGGGCGACCGTGACGGCCACGCACACGGTCGGGGTGCTGGTCCTCGGTGCGGCGATCAGCGTGTCCAGTTCGCTGGCCGGTGATCAGGTGGTGCGCTGGCTCGGGGTGGCCAGCGGGTTGTTGGTGGCCGGGATCGGGGCCGCCATGCTGCGAGGGGCCCTCCCGCGGTGGCGGGCTGCCCGGGTGCCCGGGGCGGCGGCACCGACGCCCGTGCTCCCCGAACCCGCCCTGGCCGGGGTGGTGCACGGACACCACGACTCGGCGGACCACGGGCACGATCACGGGAATCACGCGCACGGCCACGGTGACTCCGGGGACCACGACCACGGCCACATCGACCACATCGATCACGACCGCCACGACGGCCACGGCCACGACCACGACGGCCACGACCACGACGGCCACGACCACCACGGCCACGACCACCAGGACCACGACCACGGGGCGCCCGGGCACGACGCGGTCGCGGCTGGTTGGTGGGCCGGCGGGCACTCGCACGGGCCGGACGGGCACACGCACGGGCCGGGTGGCAACCGCGGTGGTCTCATCGGGATGGGTGTCGCAGGTGGTCTGGTGCCGAGCCCTTCTGCGCTCATCGTCCTGTTGGCCAGCATCGGCCTGGGTCGCACCGCCTTCGGCGTCGTCCTGGTGCTGGCGTACGGCCTGGGCATGGCCGGCACGCTGACCGCCGTCGGCCTCGCCCTGGTCAAGCTCCGCGACCGCCTGGAACGACAGTTGTCCGACCTCCGCCGGGCACGGCTGCTGTCCCGGTTCGTGCTCGCCATGCCCGTCCTGACCGCGACCCTGGTGCTCGTCGTGGGGCTGTCCCTCATCCTGCGGGGGGTTGCCCTCGGGGCCTGAGCCTCGACCCCGCAGGCGCGATGCGACCGGCCTCTCTACGATTTACCCCGTGCG
The DNA here is from genome assembly GCA_963759905.1 of uncultured Actinomycetota bacterium. Lineage (GTDB taxonomy): Bacteria > Actinomycetota > Actinomycetes > Mycobacteriales > Geodermatophilaceae > Klenkia. Next base: position 1,653,678 of record CAVXBD010000001.1, on the reverse strand, counting down.
GTCTGATGACGTGGGGCTGCGCCCTGGGCGGGCGCTCGGGGCCCCGTCGGCGGTCGGCCGATCCGCGCGAGGACCCGGCAGCCTTCCCGCGGCGCAGCAGGACGACGTGCTGGGCGCGGCTGCGGCCAGCATGGCGAGGGGCCCGGCGGGAGCTCGCGCCCTGCCCCGGGTACTCGGCGATGCCCCGGTGGCCGTCCTGCTCATCGACCGGACATCCCAGCAGGTCACCTTCGCCAACGGGTCGGCCCACGACCTGACCGGGGACCTGGCACTCCCGGTAGGCACCGACGCCTGGGGTGAGGCCGCCGGGCTGACCGACCTGGACGGCCACCCGCTGGTCAGCACGGACGGTCCGTTCTCCCTGGTCGCCGCCGGTCAGCCGATCGCCGGCCGGGCGGTCCGGTCGCGGTCGCCGGAGGGGCCGGAGCGGCTGCTCTGGATCACCGGCTTCCCGCTGGGTGCCACCGAAGGCGGGGACCTGTCGCTGGTCGTGCTGCTGAACGTCGACCACGCCGACGACGGCGCCGGCACCGAGGTCTTGCTGCAGTCCCTTCGCGAGCGGGCGGTCATCGCCACCGACATCTGCTTCACGATCAGCGACCCCCGCCGCCTCGGCAACCCGCTCATCTGGGTCAACCCCTCCTTCACGCGGGTCACCGGCTATGACTACGACGAGTCGATCGGTCGTAATTGCAGCTTCCTGCAGGGACCGGCGACCGACCCGGCGGCCGTCATGGAGATCCGGGCGGGCATCGCTGCCCAGCGGCAGACCACCGTCACGTTGCTCAACTACCGCAAGGACGGCACCGCGTTCTGGAACCAGTTGTCCATCAGCCCGGTGCTGGACAGTCGCGGTGACCTGGTCAGCTATGTCGGCGTGCAGTCCGACGTCACGCAGCGGGTCCTCCTGGAAGCCGAGCGCGAAGCGGCCTACACCGCCGAGCGGGCCGCCCGCCGGGAGTCCGAGGCCGCGCAGGACCGGTTGCGCCTGATGGCCGAGGCCACCACCCGGCTCTCCGGCACGCTGGACACCGCCGAGCTGCTCGACCGGCTGGCCGGTCTGTGCGTCCCGCGGTTGGCCGACTGGGTGTTCATCGCCCGCCTCGACGCCGAGGAGGTGATGGACGCGGTGGCGGTCCACCACACCGGCGCGGCGGCGGAGAGACTGGCGGAGGTGCGGGCCGCCTTCCTGGGGCGGCACCTGCCCGAGTCATCGCCCGCGTGGCGGGCCATCCGCACCGGGCGACCGGTCGTGGAGCACGGCCTCACGGCCGAGCTGATGGCTGGTTACAGCCGTGGCCTCGGCGACCTGCTCGACGAGCTGGGCAGCCGCTCGCTGCTGTCGGTCCCGCTGCCCGCCCGGGGCGGCACCCGGGGCGTGATGACCCTGCTGCGGGGCACCGACGACGCCTTCGCCCCCGCCGATGTCGACCTGGCCCGGGATCTGGGTTACCGAGCCGGCCTGGCTATGGACAACGCCCGGCTGTACCAGCAGGAGGCCTCGGTCGCCGAAGCCCTGCAACGCTCCCTGCTGCCCGAGCTGCCCGTGATCGACGGGATCGGCGCTGCGGCGCACTACACCGCCGCGTCGGAGGCTGCAGCCGTCGGTGGGGACTTCTACGACCTGCTGGAACTGCCCGGGGACACCATCGGCATCGTGATCGGTGACGTCGCCGGCCACGACCTGAACGCAGCCGCCACCATGGGTCAGCTGCGCGGGCTCATCCGGGCAACCTGCTGGGACCGGGATTCCCCCGACCCCGCCGAGGTGCTCTCCCGGGTGGACCGCTTGCTGCACGTCCTGGAGGTCCCGGGGCTGGCCACGGCGGTCCTTCTGCGCGCGCACCGGCCGGCCGGGCCGGGTGACCCGTGGCGGGTGGAGTGCTCGAACGCCGGCCATCCCCCGGTGCTGCTCCGCCGTCCCGACGGGACGGTGCAGCCGCTCACCCCGGTGCACGACCTGCTGCTGGGCGCCGATGCCGGCGCGCACCGGCGGACCGAGACGATCCTGCTGCCGGCCGGCAGCCACCTGGTCTGCTTCACCGACGGCCTGATCGAGCAGCCCGACGGCGCGGGAGCCGAGCGGGACACCGACGCCGGCACCGACCGGCTGGTCGACCTGCTCACCGGCCTGCCCGCCGGTCTGGGGATCGCCGAGGTGACCGAGAGGGTCGCCGGGCTGGTGTCCAGCCGGCTGGACGACGTGGCCTGCCTCGTCGTGCAGCTCGGCTGAGCCGCTGGTCGGTTCAGGCGCAGCTGCGACGCGGCGCCGGAGCCCCACCGCTGACCGGGACGCCGGAGGTCAGCCGGGCCCAGACGTGCTTGCGGTGGGCGGAGACCGCGTAGCCGTAGTCGACCGAGAGCTGGGCGACCATCGGCAGACCCATCCCGCCCAGCGCCGGGTCGCGGTCCACGGCCGGGACCGGCGGCCGGTCCGGTGCCTCGTCGGACAGGGTGAGCACCCAGCCCTGGCGGGTGGCCACGATGACCGCCTCGACGGCGCCACCGCCGTGCCGCAGGGCGTTGGACGCCAGTTCCTCGAAGGCCAGCAGCAGGCCCTCCCGGGCGTCCTCGGTGGAGGAGGATGTCAGCGACGGGTGGGCCAGCCGGGCCCGCAGGTCCATCCGGACCCGGGACGCGTCGTGCACGCTGGGCAGCTGCCAGCGCCAGGTGTCACCGGGGACGTCGGGGATCGGCGCGGCCGGCCAGGTTCCCTCGGTCACGTCGTCTCCTCGGCGGGCTGTGGATGGGCACGGGTGCCGGCGGTGCGGTTCAGGGCCACCGATCCGGATCGGCTCGATCGGTCGTTCACGGTGGTCCCCCTTGGTTTGAAGGCTGTCGCTACCCATCCTGGGGGACGGCGGGCAGCCGCGCAGCGGGAGCGTCCCGCAACGGCCCGGTCCGCCGGCGACGGGGTGCCCGGATCGCGCCCGACCGGGAAGATCGACTCGTGACCCCTCCAGCACCGGACGACGCCCGGCGACCGGCCGGGCCCGGGGACCCGGACCTGGCCGCGGCGGTGCAGGAGCTGCGGGACCGGCTGGTCGCCGTGCCACTGCTGCTGGACGTCCCCGGTCGCGACGCCGCGGCCCGGGTGGCCGGCGCGGTGGTCCACCAGGTGGAGGACTACCTGCTGCCCCGGTTGGCCGACCTGGACGCGCCGCTGCTGGCCGTGGTGGGCGGCTCCACCGGCGCGGGCAAGTCCACCCTGGTCAACAGCTTGGTGGGTGAGCACGTCACCACCTCCGGGGTGCTGCGGCCCACCACCCGCTCCCCGGTGCTGGTCTGCGCACCCGCCGACCGGGACGCGTTCGCCGGTCACCGGGTGCTGCCCGGGCTGGCCCGGACCACCGGCGCCCCCGGAGGGCCCGGCTCGGTGCACCTGGTCACCTCCGCAGCGTTGCCTGCCGGGCTCGCGCTGGTCGACGCCCCCGACGTGGACAGCGTCGTGGCCGCCAACCGGGACCTCGCCGGTCAGCTGCTCGCCGCCGCCGACCTCTGGGTCTTCGTCACCACCGCCGCGCGGTACGCCGACGCGGTGCCCTGGGACCTGCTGCGGACCGCGGCCGACCGGGGCACGGCGCTGGCCGTGGTCCTGGACCGGGTGCCTCCCGAGGCCGCGGCCGAGGTGAGCCAGGACCTCGCCGGCATGTTGCAGCGCGCCGGGTTGGCCCAGGCCCGGCTGGTGGTCGTCGAGGAGCGCCCGCTGGTCGACGGGATGCTGCCCGAGGACCGGGAGCAGGACGGGGCTCGGGACGCTGTGGGGGTCGCCGGCCTGCGCTCCTGGCTGCACGGGCTGGCTGCCGACGCCGGTGCCCGGGCCGCGGTGGTCCGGCAGACCCTGGTGGGCGCACTGGCCAGCCTGGACGACCGGGTGGCGACGGTGCAGACCGCCGTCGGTGCGCAGCTCGCGGCGGCCGCCGCCCTGCGGGACGCCGCGGATGCCGCCTATGCCGGCGCCCGTGCCGACGTCGACGACGGCATCCGCAGCGGCACCCTGCTCCGCGGGGAGGTGCTGCTGCGCTGGCAGGAGTTCGTCGGGACCGGTGAGTGGATGCAGAGCCTGCAGGCCGGCATCGGCCGGGTGCGTGACCGGCTCACCGCGGCGCTCACCGGCCGCAGCACCCCGGCGGTGGACCTGCAGGTGGCCCTGGAGTCCGGAGCCGAGCAGCTGCTGCGCGCGGCTGCGGAGAGCGCCGCCGAGCGCACCGTCACGGCCTGGCGGTCGCTGCCCGGGGGTGGGCCGGCGCTGGCGGGCCGCGAGCGCGAGCTGGGCACGGTCGCGCCCGGTTTCCCGGCCACCGCGGCCGACGCGGTGCGCAGCTGGCAGGGCACCGTCCTGGAGCTGGTGCGCGGTGAGGGCGCGGGCCGGCGGTCCCGGGCCCGGGCGCTGTCCTGGGGGGTCAACGGGGCCGGCGCGGTGGTGATGGTCGCGGTCTTCGCGCAGACCGCGGGGTTGTCCGGGGCCGAGATCGCCGTCGCCGGCGGCACCTCCGTGGTGGGCCAGAAGGTGCTGGAGGCGGTCTTCGGCGATGCGGCCGTGCGGCAGCTCGCCGACCGTGCCCGGGCCGACCTGGCCGACCGGACGGCCGCACTGCTCCACGTGGAACAACGCCGGTTCACCGAGTTGCTGGCCGGCACCGCGACCGAGGCCGACGCGGCCGGGCTGCGGGCGGCCGTGGAGCAGCTGGCCCGGGCGCGCCGGTGAGCCGCGGGGAGTTGTCGCTGGCCGACCGCCTGACCGCGCTGCGGGCGGCGGTGGAGATCGCGGAGGGACGGCTGGAGATCCCGGAGGTGGGTCGTGCCCGGCAGGTGCTGGCCAAGGCCGGTGCGCGCCAGGCGCTCGGCGAGGCCACCGTGGTGGCGTTGGCCGGGGCCACCGGCAGCGGCAAGTCGACGCTGTTCAACGCGCTGTCGGGAGCACCGGTCAGCGACTCCGGAGTGCGCCGGCCGACCACCGGGGTCGCTCACGCGACCGTCTGGGGCGAGCAGCAGGACGCCCTGCTGGACTGGCTCCAGGTGCCCCGACGGCATCGGCACGCCCCCGACCCGGACCTGGACGGCCTGGTGCTGCTGGACCTGCCCGACCACGACAGCGTGCGGCTGGAACACCGCCTGGAGGTCGACCGGCTGGTGGAGCTGGTGGACGTGCTGGTGTGGGTGCTGGACCCGGAGAAGTACGCCGACGCGGCGGTGCACGAGGGCTACCTGCGGCCGCTGGCCGGGCACAGCGGCACGCTGCTGGTGGTGCTCAACCAGGTGGACCGGCTGGACGGTCCCGCGGCCACCGCCTGCCTGGCCGACCTGCGCCGGCTGCTGGACGCCGACGGGCTGGTCGACGTCGAGGTGCGGGCGGTGAGCGCCCGCACCGGGGACGGCCTGGCCGGTCTGCGCGGCCTGCTGGCCGCCCGGGTGGCCGCCCGCCGTGCGGCGGCGGACCGGCTCACCGCCGATGTGCGCGGTGCCGCGACGGCGTTGGCGGCGCACTGCGGGCAGTCGGCCGGCACCGCCGGGATCGACCGCGACCGGCTCACCGGGACCCTGGCGGAGGCTGCCGGGGTGCCGGCGGTCGTCGCGGCGGTGCGGCGCTCCTCCGTCCGGGCAGGCCGGGCGCACACCGGGTGGCCGCTGGTCCGCTGGGCGGCGCGGTTGCGTCCCGATCCCCTGCGCCGGCTGCACCTCGGGCCGGACTCCGGCGCGGGCCCTGCAGCGGTCACCGGTGGGGAGGACAGCGCCGGCCCGACCGGACGCAGCTCGCTCCCCGCGACCGGGGCGGTGCAGCAGGCCGCCGTGGCGACCGCCGTCCGGCGGGCCAGGGACGCGGCCGGGGCGGGGCTGCCGCCGGCCTGGACCGAAGACCTGCGGCGCACCGTCGACGTGCACACCGACCGGCTCACCGACCAGCTGGACCGAGCCGTCTCCGGCACCGATCTGGGCCCGGGCCGGACGCCGGCCTGGCAGCGCGGGGTCGGGGCCCTGCACTGGCTGCTGGTGGCCGCCGCGCTGGCCGGTGCGCTGTGGCTGCTGGGCCTCGTCGCGCTGGGTTGGCTGCAGCTGGCCGACGTCGTCCCGCTGCCCCGGGTCGCCGGCCTGCCGGTTCCCACCCTGCTGCTGGTCGGTGGACTGCTGGCCGGTGCCCTGCTGGCCCTGGTGTGCGGCCCGCCGGTGCAGCTGCGGGCCCGGCGGCGGGCGCGCCGGGCCCGCCGCCGGCTGGACGCGGCGGTGGCCGCGGTGGGCCGGGCCGAGGTGCTCGACCCGCTGGCCGAGGCCTCGGCCGACCACGACCGGTTCTGCGGAGCACTGGCCCGTGCCCGCAGCTGACCCGGCGGTGTCCGGTCAGTTCAGCGGACGGATGCCCTCGGGCAGGTTCCCGCCGGCGTAGGCCGACAGCGCGAAGTCGGCGACGGCGGTCAGCGCCAGCCGCTGGGTCCAGGGACCGAAGGACACCCGGGCCACCCCGAGCTCGGCCAGCCGCTGCTGGGGCAGCGACCCCGGCACGTTGATCACCGACAACCGCCGCTCGCCCAACCCCTCGACCAGGGCGGTGACGGTCGGCTCGTCCAGCTTGCCCGGCACGAACACGCACGCCGCACCGGCGTCCAGGAAGGCGCGGCCGCGCTCGATGGCATCGGCCAGCACCTCGTCGACCGGGCGGTCACCGGCCCGGACGAAGGCGTCCGTGCGGGCGTTGAGCACGAACGGCACGCCCTCGGCCTCACCGGCGGCGACGACGGCGCGCACGGCGGCCACGGCGTCGGGCAGCGGCTTCATCTGGTCCTCCAGGTTGGCCCCCACGACACCCACCCCGATCGCCTTGCGGACGGTCTCCCCGGCGTTGCCGTAACCGCCCTCGAGGTCGGCGGACACCGGGACGGAGACCGCCCCGGCGATCCGGCCGACCGCCCCGATCATGGTGTCCAGCGGGATCTGCTCCCCGTCGGGGTAGCCGTAGGAGGCGGCGATGGAGTGGCTGGCGGTGGCCAGTGCCGTCGTGCCGGGGAGGTCGGCGATCACGGTCGCGGTGATCACGTCCCAGACGTTCACCACGGTCAGCAGTTCGGGTGCGGTGTGCAGCCGGAGGAGCTCGGCCGCCTTTCGGGCGGAGGAATCTGTGCCGGTCATGCGGTCCAGTCAAGCGACTGTCGGCGCGATCGTCATCCGGAGCGATCGACCGGGAGGATGGGACCGGCGAGCGATCCGGCGGGACGAGCAGGAGATGGCGGTGGGCAGCTTCGACGAGGTGGCCGACGCGTTGTACGAGGTCCCGCCGGCGGAGTTCATCGCCGCCCGGGCCGACGCCGTCGCCACCGCCCGAGCCACCGACCGTGCGCTGGCCCGCCGGATCGGAGAGCTGGCCAAGCCCACCCTGGCCGCCTGGGCGGTGAACACGCTGGTCCGCGCAGCCGACGACCAGGTCCGCGAGCTGGTCGACCTGGGCGGGCTGCTCCGCCAGGCGCAGGACACCCTGGATCCCGAGGCGATGCGCGAGCTCGGCCGGCAGCGCCAGCAGGTGGTGCGGGCCCTGGCCCGGGAGGCGGCCCGGTTGACCCGCCGGGCCGGCCACCCGATCAGCGAGCAGGTCCTCACCCAGGTGGAGGAGACCCTCCGGGCGGCGGTCGCGGACCCGGTGGCCGGTGCCGCGGTGCTGGCCGGCCGGTTGTCCGGCGCGCTGCGCTACAGCGGCCTGGGTGGCTCCTCGGGCAGCACCACGGGGTCGGGTGGGACGGCCGCCGCCCGCGCTCCGTCGGCCCGCCGGCCCGACGAGGAGTCCGCGGCCGGACCCGAGCCCGAACCGCCGCCCCCGGTCGACCTGCAGGCCGCCCGCGCCGTCAAGGCCGAGCGGGCCGCCCGACGCGAGGCCGAGGAAAGGCTTCGGCACGCCCGGGCCACCCTGCGCACCGCCCGCACCGTTGCGGAGGAGGCCATCGCCGAGGCCGAGCAGGCCGGGGTGGCCGTGCGGGAGGCCGAGCGGGCCGCCGACCAGGCGCGCCGGGGCCGGGACGACGCCGACGCCCGGGTCGCCGAGCTCGCCGTCCAGCTGGAGGCCGCCCGGGCCGCCGCCGCCGCAGCCGCCGAGGACGTCCGCGCCGCCGAGGAGTCCGCCGAGCAGGTCACCCGGGACCGGGACACCGCGCTGTCCGATGCCGAGCAGGCCGCGGCCGACCGGGACCGCGCCCAGGCCGTGGTGGACGGGCTCAGCTGACCACGGGTGGCCAGGGCGGTACCCGCCGGGGCAGGATGCTGGGAGCGGCGCCGACCGCCCATCCGGCGTCGCAACCGAGGTCTGGAGATCAGTCATGACCACGACCGAGCCGCGCACCGTCACCGGTCGCGACAAGCAGCAGGCCGACGAGACGACGGTCGGCGACCCCACCCCCCAGCAGTCGGACCTGGAACTGGTCGAGGCTGCGATCGAGGCGCTCACCGGTGCCCTGCCGGTGGCGCTGAGCCCGACCCAGGGCCTGGCCGCGGCGCGGCGGCTGGCCGGGACGGTGATCCGCCAGCCACGCGCGCTGACCCGGCGCGGTGTCGACCTGACCGCGCAGCTGGCCCGGGTCGCCGTCGGCACCTCCGGGATCGAGCCCGACCGCAAGGACGCGCGGTTCGCCGATCCCGCCTGGCGGGAGAACCCGCTCTACAAGCGGCTGGGCCAGTCCTACCTGGCCTGGAACCGGGCGGTGCACGGCGTGGTGGACGACCTGGACCTGGACGAGAAGAGCAAGCTGCGGGCCCAGTTCGTGCTCAAGCTGCTCACCGAGGCCGTAGCCCCGACCAACAATCTGCTGGGCAACCCGGCGGCGCTGAAGCGGGCCCGGGAGACCCGGGGCCGCAGCCTGGTCGACGGCGCCCGGCACATGCTCTACGACGTCCGCAACAACGGGGCGATGCCCTCGATGGTGGACTCCCGGCCCTTCGTGCTGGGCGAGACGATCGCCGCCACCCCGGGCGCGGTGGTGTGGAAGAACGAGATCGCCGAGCTCATCCAGTACACGCCGACGACCCCGCAGGTGCACGAGCGGCCGATGCTGGTGCTGCCGCCGCAGATCAACAAGTACTACGTGCTGGACCTGGCGCCCGGCCGCAGCATGGTGGAGCACCTGGTGGCGCACGGGCACCAGGTGTTCATGCTCAGCTGGGCCAACCCGACCGCCGACGACGCGGCCTGGGACTACGACTCCTACTGCCCGCACCGCGCTGGAGGCCTCCGACGTGGTCCGGGAGATCACCGGCTCCGACGACATGAACATGCTGGGTGTCTGCGCCGGTGGGATCACCGGGGCCGGCCTGCTGGGTCACCTGGCCACCGCCGGGGACAAGCGGTTCGCCACCGTGACCTTCCTGGTCACGCTGATCGACTTCGGGGTGCCCTCCCAGGTCGGCACGTTCATCTCCCGGCCGGTGGTGGCCGCGGCGGGTCGCCGGAGCCGGTCCGCGGGCGTGCTGTCCGGCCGCGAGCTGGCCCGGGTGTTCGCCTGGTTGCGGCCCAACGACCTGGTCTGGAACTACTGGGTGAACAACTACCTGATGGGCAAGAACCCCCCGGTCTTCGACGTGCTGGCCTGGAACGCCGACGCCGTCGACCTGCCGGCGGGCCTGCACGGTGACTTCATGGACATGGCCATGGCCAACTCGCTGACCCACCCCGGTGAGCTGCGGGTGCTGGGCACGGCGGTGGACCTGGGCCGGATCACCGCGGACGCCTACGTGGTGGGTGCGGTCACCGACCACATCTGCCCCTGGCGGGCCTGCTACCCGGCGGTGGACCTGCTGGGTGGCAAGGTGCAGTTCGTGCTGAGCAGCCAGGGCCACATCCAGGCACTGATCAACCCCTCGGGCAACCCGAAGGGTTCCTACCGGACCACCGACGGCGAGGACCCCGGCCAGGACGCGGCGCTGGCGGGTCAGGACGGCGCCGACGACAGCGTCGGCAAGCCCACGGCGGACGAGTGGTTCGAGAAGGCCACCCTGCACCAGGGTTCTTGGTGGGACCACTGGGTGCAGTGGCTCGAGCCGCGCAGCGGTCCGAAGGCGCAGGCGCCGAAGACGCTGGGCAGCGACGGGCCACCCGGCCGGCGAGGCCGCCCCGGGCAGCTACGTGCGGGCGAGGACCTGAGCGTGCCGGGCCGCCGGGCGCGGACCGCGGGCCGGCGGACGGTCGAGGTCGACGGGTTCACGCCTGCGGGTCCGGGTCGACCACCCCGGTGCCGGGCGGCCGCTGCTGCTGGTCAACGGCATCGGCGCCACCGGGGACCTGTTCGACACGTTCCGGGAGCACCTGGCCGACCGGGAGACCATCTCCTTCGACGCTCCGGGGGTGGGCGGCAGCACGACCCCCCGCTACCCACCGACGCTGCGCCGGCTGGCCGGGACGGTGGCCGGGCTGGTGCGCGCGGTCGGACACGACCGGTTGGACGTGCTGGGCCTGTCCTGGGGCGGCGCGCTGGCGCAGGAGTTGGCGCACCGGCATCCCGACGTGGTGCGCCGGCTGGTGCTGGCCGGCACGACGCCGGGCTGGGTCTCGCAGCCCGGGCGCCCGGCGGCGATCAGCGTGCTGATGTCCCCGATGCGCTACTACTCCCCGGCCTACCTGACCCGGGTCGCCCCCACCCTCTACGGGGGCGGGATCCAGTACCACCCGGAGCTGCTGGGGGAGCACGCGGCCCAGCGCTCGGCCGCCCCGCCCACGCCGTACGGGTACGTCTGCCAGCTCGCCGCGCTGCGCCGCTGGTCCAGCCTGCCCTGGCTGCACCGGCTGCCGATGCCGACGCTGGTGCTGGCCGGTGACGACGACCCGATCATCCCGTTGCGCAACGCCCGGGTGATGGCCGGCCTGATCCCGCAGGGACGGCTGCACGTGGTCCGCGGGGGTGGCCACCTGTTCCTGTTCACCCACGCGGCGCCGATGGCCGGGGTGGTGGCGGACTTCCTGGACGCCGGGACCTCCGAGGCGGGTGGTCGGCCGAGGGGCACCCGGGCGACGGGCCCTCGAGCGCGGGGTCCTCAGGCGCGGGGTCCTCAGGAGCGGGGCACCCGGGCGCCGTAGGAGGAGAGCCGGCGGACCAGGAACTCCACCGCCGCGGCGCTGTCCACGGTCTCGGCGACCTGCACGGCGCTGCGGCCGGTGGACGCGGAGCGGGTGTCCACCAGGGTCTGCCCGCGTGCTGCGCCCAGCGTGGTGCCGACGACGACGTCCCGGCCGACCGTGCCCAGCGTGCCCGGGACGATGGCCTCGGTGAGCGCCAGCGCGTCGTGCACCACGACGCCGGCGATGCCGTAGGCGTCCCGGGCGGCGTCCACGTACTGCCGCAGGATCGCCGCCGCGGTCTGGCCCACGTGCCCACCGGTGCTGCGGAAGCGGTCGATGCCCGGCTCGGTGAGCACCGTCGGCAGCGTCACGTCCAGCCCCACCATGGTGACCGGCAGGCCGGAGGTGAGCACGGCCTGGGCGGCCTCCGGGTCGGCCCAGGCGTTGAACTCCGCTGCCGCGGTGACGTTGCCGCCGCGGTGCGCGGAGCCGCCCATCCACACCAGCCGGCCGATCCGGGCCGCCGCTTCCGGGTAGACGGCCAGCAGCAGGGCGATGTTGGTCAGCGGGCCGATCGGGGCGACCGTGACCGGGCGCTCGCTGGCCAGCAGCAGCTCGGCCAGCGCCACCACCGCCGGGCGCGGGTCCACGGTGGCGGGGGAGGGCGGCAGCTCCACCCCGCCCAGGCCGGCCGCACCGTGCACGTGCCCGGCCCGTTCGGGCACCGGGTGCACCAGCGGCCCCGCCGCACCGGCGGCCACCGGCACGTCGGAGCGGCCGGCCAGGTGCAGCACCCGCAGCGCGTTCTCGGTGGTCTGGGCCAGTTCCACGTTGCCGTGCACCGTGGTCACCAGCTGGAGGTCCACCTCGGGGCTGGCCAGCGCCAGCAGGATGGCCAGGGCGTCGTCGATGCCGGGGTCGGTGTCGATCACCAGCGGGATGCGGTCGGTCACGGGGGCGAGCGTGCCGCAGCCGGTGGCGGCCCGCGCAGGGTGTGTCCCGTGCCCCGCCGGTACGCCACCGTCGAGTGACAGCTGAGCGTGGACCGCAGCGGCCCGGATCCACGCTCAGCTGTCACCCGATGCTGTCGGGTCCCCTCCCGGCCCACCCGTCACTCGCGACACGCCCGCCCCGGGCGGCGCGGCGCGGAGGTCATCGACTCCCAGCGGGTCGGTGACCCCCCGAAAACCCCGGAAAACCGGGCTCCTGGGTCGACAAGTGGCCTGGTCACGGCCAGGTCGGGAGCTGGGAAGGGGCCGCTCGCAACGGTTCGGTCACGCCCCCTGCGGGGAGTGTCCCGGGAAGCCGATCCCGCGGGTCCCACCCGTCACTCTCGTACCTGACCGCAGTCCCTTCCCCGGCTGCGGTCCATGCCCAACCAGGAGAGAGGCCCGAGACATGGCGATCACCGCGATCGGCGTCCCGACCACGCTCGTCCTCGACGTGCTGCCCGGTATCCCGCTGGAGAGCCCGTTCTGCTCCATCGGCAGCGGTGTCGAGGTCCTGGAGTCCCGCAGCACCTCCGACCGGCACCCGGTCCCCGGCAGTGCCCCCCGGGCGACCCGGGAACCGGTCCGCCGCGGCACCCCCCGGCCGGCCCGGCCGACCGTCCCCCCGGCCCCCCACCCGTTCGCGCGGTTGCTGACCGGGCTGGGGGCGCTGCTGCTGGCCGGCTGGCGGGCCCTGGGGTCCTGGGGCGCGGGCGGGGACGGGGAGAACCTGGCGTGGGGTGGCCCGCGGCACGCGGCGCTGCAGAACGCCCTGCGCGAGGCGGCCGAGCGCTCGGCGCGCGCCGCGGCGCCGCTCACCGACCGGCACCGCGCCCCGGACGACGACGATCCGGTGCCGATGCGGGAGCTGCCCAGCACGCCGACCACCGCGCCCCCGGTGCGGCGCGCCCGGACGGCGCACGTGGTGCGGCCGGCGTTCCCGCTGGGCACCACAGCGGTGCCGACCCCGGCGTCCCGGCCGGTGCCGCCCGCCCGGCCCGTGCCCCGGAGCCGTCGCGGCCCGGCGCTGCCGCTGGTGCGACCCAGCGGTGCGGACCGGTCCGTCCCGCGCTCGGTTCGGCCCGGACTGCGCGCGGTACGGCGCCCAGCCTCACCGACCCTTAGCGTGGGTACGTGTTCACCACTCGCCCCGAGCTCGCCGGCACCTTCGGGATGGTCGCGTCGACCCACTGGCTGGCCAGCTCGGCCGGTATGGCGACGCTCGAGGCGGGTGGCAACGCCTTCGACGCCGCCGTCGCGACCGGCTTCGCCCTGCACGTCGTCGAGCCCCACCTCAACGGCCCGGGCGGCGAGGTTCCGATCCTCTTCGCCCGCGGCGGGACCGGTCCGGGCGCGGGGCAGCCCGTCCTGCTGTCCGGTCAGGGGGTCGCCCCCGCCGGCGCGAGCATCGAGGCCTTCGAGGCCCTGGGGCTCGAGCTGGTCCCCGGCACCGGCCTGCTCGCCGCCACCGTCCCCGGTGCCGTCGGCGCCTGGCTGACCCTGCTCCGCGACCACGGCACCCTGCCGCTGGACGCCGTCCTCCGCTACGCCATCGAGTACGCCGAGACCGGCCACCCGCTCACCGCGCGGGTGGCAGCGACCGCGGCCTCGGTCTCCGAGCACTTCCGCACCCACTGGCCGACATCGGCCGCCACCTGGCTCGCCAACGACGGAGCACCCCCCGCCGCCGGCCGCCTGTTCCGCAACCCTGCTCTGGCCTCCACCTACCGCCGACTGCTCGACGCAGCACGCGGTCCCACCCGGGAGGCGGGCATCGATGCGGCACTCGCGGCCTGGTACACGGGGTTCGTCGCTGATGCGATCGACGTGTTCTCCCGGTCCCCCGTGCGCGACGACTCCGGTCGCGACCACGCGGGGTTCCTCACCGGGCACGACCTGGCCAGCTGGACGGCGACGTACGAGCCACCGGTCACCACCGACTGGCGGGGATGGAACGTCTCGAAGGCCGGCCCCTGGTCCCAGGGCCCGGTGCTGCTCCAGGCGTTGGCGATGCTGGACGGCGATCCGGCGGTGTCACCCGGGTCGGGAGCAGGGCAGCAGGCGCCGGCGGCGGACCTGGTGCACTCCGCGGTGGAGGCGGTGAAGCTGGCGATGGCCGACCGGGAGGCCTGGTACGGCGACGAGCCCGACGTCCCACTGGCCCAGCTGCTCTCCCCGGACTACACCCAGCAGCGGCGGGCACTCATCGGCGAGCGGGCCAGCCTGGAGCTGCGGCCCGGCTCCCCGGCCGGGCGGGAGCCCCGGTTGCCCCGGCAGGTGACCTCGCCCGGCGCGGCCCGGCAGGCCGGGGCAGGGGTGGGGGAGCCCACCGTGCAGCGGGTGGGCGAGCAGGTCGTGCAACCCGACGGCACCACCCGCGGGGACACCTGCCACGTCGACGTCGTCGACCGGTGGGGCAACATCGTGTCGGCCACCCCCTCCGGTGGTTGGCTGCAGAGCTCGCCGGTGGTGCCCGGCCTGGGTTTCCCGCTCGGTACCCGGGCCCAGATGTTCTGGCTGGACCGCGGGCTGCCCAACTCCCTGGCCCCGCGCAAGCGGCCCCGCACCACCTTGACGCCGTCCCTGGCGCACGACCGGCAAACCGGCCGCTGGCTGGCCTTCGGCACTCCCGGGGGGGACCAGCAGGAGCAGTGGCAGCTGTGCTTCTGGCTGGCCCACGCGCACCGCGGGCTGGACCTGCAGGCCGCGATCGACGCCCCCGCCTGGCACACCACGGCGTTCCCGTCCTCGTTCTACCCGCGGGAGACCCACCCCGGTGAGGTCGTGGTGGAGTCCCGGGTGGGGGAGGACGTGATCACCGACCTGCGGCGCCGGGGGCACGTCGTGGTGGTGAGCGATCCCTGGTCGCTGGGGCGGTTGTCTGCGGTCAGCGCCGACCCCTCGACCGGCGTGCTGCGGGCCGCGGCCAATGCCCGCGGCATGCAGGGTTACGCCGTCGGCCGCTGATCATCCGGTCGGGAGGGCGCCCGGGACCCCTCCCGGCGACGCGGCGGGCGCCGGGGACGGGCATGATCAGGGGGTGGATCACGGGGAGGGTGCGCACCCGCCCGTGGCCGCCGTTCCCGCGCCGACGTCTCCCGACCCGGGCGGGCGCGGTGGGAACGGCACCGCTGCCCTTGCCGCGAGCCTGAGCGAGGATCGCGAGCGGGTCGCTGCCGTGCGCCGGATCGAGATGGCCGCGGTGGGTTCCCAGGCCCTGGAGCGCCTCACCCGGCTGGCTGCCCGGTTGCTGGACGTGGCCTCCTCGCAGGTGTCCCTGCTGGGGGACGAGCAGACCGTGGCCGGCGGGTCCGGGTTGATGGCCGACGCGGTCGGTGGACGGGGCCCGCTGGCCGACTCGCTGTGCACCGTGACGGCTGCCGGACGCGAGCTGCTGGTGGTGACCGACGCCGCCCACGACCCCCGGGTGGCGCACCTGCCACCGGTGCGTAGCGGAGCCGTCGGCTGCTACCTCGGTGCCCCGCTCACCGGGAGCGGCGGACTGGTCGTCGGTGCGCTGTGCGTGTTCGACCCCGCGCCGCGGGTCTGGACCGACGCGGACCTGGTGCTGATCCGTCAGCTCGCAGACTCGGTGGGCACCGAGCTGGAGCTGTCCGCGCTGACCACGGAGTTCGAGGCCAGCCGGCTGCGGTGGGGGTTGGCCATCGACGCCGCGGAGATCGGCAGCTTCGACTGGGACCTGGTCACCGGCCGGTTGGCCTGGGACGACCGGGTGGTGGAGCTGTTCGGCTACGACCGGGCCACCTTCGGGGAGACCATCGAGGACTTCAACGCCCGGTTGCACCCGGACGACCTGCCGCGGGTCACCGAAGCGCTGGAGCACTCGATCGCCACCGTTGGGGCCTACGAGGCCGAGTTCCGGGTGCAGCTCCCCTCCGGGGAGACCCGCTGGATGCTGGGTCGCGGCCGGGTGCTGGCCGACGACAGCGGGCGCGCGGTCCGGTTGCTGGGCGCGGCCTACGACACCACCCGCCAGCGGCACGGCGACGCCCGGGTCGCCCGGGTGCTGGAGAGCATGCCGGCGGCGTTCTTCAGCCTGGGCCGCGACTGGCGGTTCACCTACGTCAACAGCGAGGCCGAGCGGCTGCTGCAGCACGCCCGGGAGCAGTTGCTGGGCGGGGACATCTGGCAGCTGTTCCCGGCCGCCGTGGGCAGCCCGTTCGAGACCCACTACCGGGGGGCGATGGCCAGCGGCCGGCAGGCCGTGTTCGAGGCCTACTACCCCCCGCCGCTGGATTCCTGGTACGAGGTCCGCGCCTGGCCCACCCCCGACGGGTTGTCGGTCTACTTCCTCGACATCACCGAGCGCCGTGCCGTGGAGGAGCGCGCCCGGCAGGCGGTCGACCGGCTGGCCATGATCGCCGAGGTCACCTCGGTCTTCGGCGCGGCCCTGGCCGGCGAACGGACCGCCGACGAGGCGCTGGCCGACCTCGCGCGCACCGTCGTCCCGGTGCTCGGCGACTGCGCGATCGTGAGCCGGTTGGAGGCCGACGGCCGGATCCGTGACGTCGGCAGCCACCACGGGGAGCCGGCGCTGGTCCCGGTGCTGGAGCGGTACGCCGGGCTGCGGTTGTCCGTGCTGCCGGACAGCGCGCCGTTCCTGGCCGCGATGGAGACCCGGCAGGTGCAGGTCAGCGACCAGCTGGACGAGCTGGTCGGCAACCGTCTCCCGTCAGGTGAGGCAGCAGACCTGTACCGCCAGCTGGGTTGCACCTCGATCGCTGCGTTCCCGCTGGTGGCCAGGGGGCGCACCGTGGGTGCGCTGTCGATCTACAGCGGCCCGGCCCGCGGGCCACTGGGCCCTGACGACCTGGCCGCCGGGCGCGAAGTGGTGGACCGGGCCGCGCTGGCCCTGGACAGCGTCCGGTTGTACGAGCAGCAGCGACGGATCGCCGAGGAGCTTCAGCGCAGCCTGCTCACCGCCCCGCCGGCGACCCCCGGCTCCCGGGTGGCCGTGCGCTACCTGCCCGCCGCGGAGGCCGCCCAGGTGGGTGGCGACTGGTACGACGCGTTCCACCAGCCCGACGGCGGCACCATGCTGGTGATCGGCGACGTGGTCGGCCACGACACCACCGCCGCGGCCTCGATGGGCCAGCTGCGCGGCCTGCTGCGCGGGATCGCCTACCGCCAGGGGTGGGGCCCCCGGGACGTGCTGGCCGACCTGGACCACGCGATCCGTGGCCTGCAGGTGGACACCATGGGCACCGCGGCGATCGCCCGGCTGGAACCGGCCGGAGCCGCCGAGCCCGCGGGCACCACCCGGGTGCGCTGGTCGAACGCGGGACACCCACCGCTGATGGTGCTGCGGGCGGACGGATCGGTCCAGGAGCTCACGGTCGGCGGTGCGGACCTGATGCTGGGCGTGGACGACACCCGGCCGCGCCGGGAGCACGAGGTGCTGGTGGGGCCGGGATCGACGGTGCTGCTCTACACCGACGGCCTGGTGGAGGGCCGGGACATGCCGCTGGACGAAGGCCTGTCCCGGCTGCGTTCGGTGCTGGAGGAACTGGGTCCGGTGGCCGCCGGCGCGACTGCCCTGGAGGACTTCTGCGACCGGGTGGTCGACCGGCTGCGCCCGGCCGGGTCCGAGGACGACGTCGCGCTGGTGGCCATCCGGCTGGACTGAGCCGCGGGCCTCGGCCTGGATGGGTCAGCGGGGGAGCAGCGCCCAGACGCTCTTGATGTCCCCGCGGGTGTGCCAGCCGTGCGCGGTGGACATCTCGGCGATCAGGTAGAGCCCCAGCCCACCCTGGCTGGGGTCCCGACCGATGGCCGGGGTCGGCGGCCGGACGGCGGCGGAGTCCACAACCTCGACCAACCAGCACTCCTGGTGCGAGGCCACCCGCGCGGCGACGCCGGTCCCGCCGTGCCGCAGTGCGTTGGAGGCCATCTCGTCGAAGGCCAGGACCACCCGGTCGACCAGCTCGGCGGCGGCATCGTCCTCGGCCCCGGCCAGCGCCCCCACCAGGTGGCGGCGCAACTGGGCCCGCACCCGGGGCAGCTCGGCCACGTGGCTCAGCGCCCAGCGCCAGCCGGGTTGGGCATCCGGGGGTGGCGCGGACGGCCACACTGGGCTCGCCGTCTCGCGGGTCACGCGCGCACTCCTCGTCCTCCACCAGGCCCTGATCGGGGCGTGCACCGACGGCGCCCGGTCCGGGTGCTCAGCTGCCGGCTGTCCCAAACCGGGCTGGGACCAGGATCACACCATCGGGCGCCCGGGACACGAACAGGAGACCACGGACGGTCCGCGGTGGCACGCCGAGGGCTCACGACCGGGCCAACTCGTCGACCCGGCAGACGGTCCGCCAGTTCCGCGCGGTCACGCCAGCGCCCAGCAGGCGCTCCCACGGCCACCCGCCGACGGCGCCGGGAGCGAGCACGCCGTCGGGGCACCACAGGTGGACCTCCCGTCCGCGCAGCCACCAGTTCCCCTGGCCCGGACCGGCCTCGGGCACCGCGGCGACGGCCGCCGGGTCGGGCACCCGGTCGCAGAAGCCGACCAGGTACCGGGCCGGGTCGCCCTCGACGAGCTGCCCGCCGGCGACCACCTCGGCGAGCTCGGCCGCCGTCCGGACGACGACCGGCACGTCCAACCCGACCCCGTCCTGGACCGCCGCATGCACGTCGGCGGCCAGCCCGTCGGCGTCCAGGTCGCTGTCCAGCAGCACGTTCCCGCTCTGCAGGTGGGTCGCCACCGCACCGTGCCCGCGGTCGGCCAGCAGCTCGCGCAGCGGACCCATCCCGATCCGGCGGGCCCGCCCCACGTTGATGCCGCGCAGCAGCACCACGTACCGGGTCATGGGTGCACCGTAGGACCGCGGGCCTCCGGTGCGCCAAGCAGCACACCGGGGATGCGCCACGGGATGCGCGCGGGC
The DNA here is from genome assembly GCA_963759905.1 of uncultured Actinomycetota bacterium. Taxonomy (GTDB): domain Bacteria; phylum Actinomycetota; class Actinomycetes; order Mycobacteriales; family Geodermatophilaceae; genus Klenkia. Next base: position 1,634,767 of record CAVXBD010000001.1, on the reverse strand, counting down.
GCTCAGGACGGCCGCCTAAGGTGCGCATCCGATGGCGAAGACCGGGCTCCTCCAGGTACAGGACCTCTCCGTCGGGTACGGCGGGGAGCCGGTGTGCGCGCCGGTGACGGTGAGCGTGGCCGCCGGGACGGCGCTGGGCGTGATCGGCCCCAACGGCGCAGGCAAGTCCACGGTGCTGCAGACCCTGGTGGGCCTGCTCCCGGCGCTGCACGGCACGGTCACCCTGGACGGGCGCGAGGTGGACGAGCGCGAGGCCGGCTTCCGCCGCGCCGTGGCCACCGTGCTGGACGACGACGCCTTCTTCCCCTCCCTCACCGGTGCCGAGCACCTGCTGCTGACCGCGCGCGGGTACGGCGTGGCCGACGCCGAGCAGGTGGTCCAGGCCCAGATCGAGGAGTTCGGGCTCGCCGATCGGGCGCATGCGCTGCCCTCGGCGCTGTCCTCGGGGCAGCGCCGACGGCTGGCACTGGCCGCGGCCTTCGTCCGGCCGGCCCGGTTGCTGGTCCTGGACGAGCCCGAGCGGCGGCTGGATGCGCAGATGCGTCGTCGGCTGGCCGCCCGGATCGCGGCCGACGTCGCCGGTGGGTTGACCGTGGTGTTCGCCAGCCACGACCCGGACTTCCTGGCCACCGTCGCCCGCCGGGTGCTCGTGGTCGACGACGAGGCCTGCTCGGTGGTGTCCCCGAAGGCAGCCGTGGCTGCGCTGAGCGGCGGATGAGCGCGCTCCCCGGGAGCCGGACGGCACCGGTCGCCGACCCGGCGCGCGAGCTGACCGGGGCCGGCGTCCGGCGCTTCACCCGTCGGGCGACGGCCGCCCGGGCCGACACCTCGTGGTGGACCCTCGGCGGGGACGTGCTGTCCGGGCTGACCACCGCCGGGGTGCTGGTGGCGGTGCTGGGTGGGGCGTTCTCCGCGTTGCGCGAGCGGATCGCCGCCCGCCCGCAGGCCGGGTCGACGGTGCTGCCCGGCGAGCTGACCGCACTGGCCGCCGCGGTGCTGGTGACCGCCGGGGTGGTGGCGCTGCTGTCCCGGCTGGGCCCGGCCAGCGCGACCCCGCCGACTGCGGCCTGGTGGCTGCCGCTGCCGGCCGACAGGCGGGGGTTGCTGCGCGGCGAGCTGCGCCGGGTGGGCCTGCTGGCGGTGCTGGCGGCAGTGGTGGTGTCGCTGCCGGTGGTGCTGGCCGCACCGAGCGCGCCCACCCTGCCCGAGGTGGTGGCGGTCGTGGTCGGCTCGGCCCTGCTGGCGTTGGCGGTCGTCGGCGGGCTGGTCGTGCTGCAGGCGGCCGGCCGTACCGGCTGGGTGGCCCCGGTGGCCGGGGCGCTGGCCGCCGGGGCCGTGGTGCTGCCCGCGGTGGGCGGCACGCTCGTCGGTTCCTGGGACTGGGTGCCCGGCGCGCCCAGCATTCCGCTGCCCGTGCTGGTGGGCGTCCCGGCGCTGCTGGCCGTCCTCGGGTTGCTGGCCGCCGACCGGATGAGCGGGCGCCTGGCCGCGGGGGTGCTGCGCGAGCGGGGCACCGCGGTCTTCGTGGCGTCGGCGTCGGCACTGTCGCTGGACACCCGCGAGCTCGGCCGCGCACTGGGCACGCCGGTGCACCCGCCGCGCCGGCAGCGCCGCTGGACCTGGGTGCAGCAGCCCTGGCAGGCGGTCGTGGCCGCGGACCTGGCGGTGTTCACCCGGTCGCCCTGGCGCTGGGGGCAGCTGGCCATCGGCGGCATGCTGCCGGTGCTAGCCGCCCGCACCCGCGGGTTGGGTGAGGTGCCGGCGCTGGTCGCGATCGCGGTGCTGCTGGGCTGGGGGCTGGCCGCCGTGGCGCTGGGCGAGCCCAGCCGGCGCGCGCACGGGTCCCCGGCGGCCGACCGGCTGCTGCCGCTGAGCGCGCGCGAGGTCTCCCGGTCGAGGGCTGTCGTCCCGCTGGCCGGTCTGGTGGCGGTCTGCGGGGTGTCGGCCGGGCTGGTGGGGCTCGGCTGGCAGTGGGTCGCGCTGGGGGTGGCCAGCGCGCCGGCCTGGGCCGGCGCTGCCGTGCGGGGCGGTTACCGACCGGAGCTGGACTGGTCCGGGGCGGTGCTGTCCTCGCCGATGGGGGCAGTGCCCACCGGGGTGGGGGCGACCCTGGTCCGCGGGATCGACCTGGGGGTGCTGGGCACGGTGCCGCTGGTCACCGGGTTGCTGCTGGGCGAGGTGCCGCCGCTGCTGCTGCTGGTCACGCTCGTCTGGTCGGTTGGGCTGGGGCTGCTCGCCGTGGAAACCGCGCAGCGCCGCAAGCAGTGACGCCGGCCGGCTCAGCCGCCCACGAAGACCGGGTCCCAGGTGCCGGCCAGCACGCTGGCGGTGACCGCCAGGGCGCAGACGCCGACGGTCCCGGCCACGTAACCCAGGTCGCTGGGCCGCAGCACCGAACCGCGGGCGTTGGTCCGCGGCAACCCCGAGTCGAAGCCGCGCGCGTCCATCGCGGTGGCCAGCCGGGACGCCCGGCGCACCGCACCCACCAGCAGGGTGAACCCGATCCCGGCGAGCATCCGGATCCGGGCCACCGGGGTCCGCGCCTGGACCCCCCGGGTCCGCCGGGCCAGCCGGACGGACTCGAACTCGGTGACCAGCAGCGGCACCAGCCGGAGCGCGGCCAGCGCACCCACCGCGAACCGGGCGGGGAGCTTCCAGTGCTCGGTGAGCGCGTCGGCCAGCCGTACCGGGTCGGTGGAGGCGACCAGCAGCACCCCGGGCAGCGCCAGCCCGACCACCCGCAGCGCCAGGCCCAGCGCGGACAGCGTCCCCGAGCTGCCCAGCACCAGGTTGACCAGGCCCACGCTGCCGGCGCCCACCAGCAGCGGCCAGGTGCGCAGCCACAGCGCGCGCGGGGAGGTCAACCCGGCGGCCGGGAGCAGGGCCAGCTCCACGGCCACCACGACGGTCGGCGTCACCACGTCCAGGCTGGTGAGCAGCACCACGGTGACCACCACCAGCGCGGACAGCTGGGCCACCGGGTTCACCCGGGACAGCGCGACGTCGGGGGTGGGACCCAGGGCCAGCGAGGCGGTCATGCCGCGACCTGCGGGACGGCAGCGGTCAGCGGGGCCTCGGAGTCGGCCAGGACGTCGACCAGGTCACGGTCGTGGGTGACCACGCAGACCGCGCACCCGGCCGCCCGCTGCTCGTCCAGCAGGGTGACCAGCTCGCGCCAGGTGGCCGCGTCCTGGCCGAAGGTGGGTTCGTCGAGCACCAGCACCTCCGGCGAGGTGGCCAGCGCAGTGGCCACCGACAGCCGGCGCTGCTGCCCACCGGAGAGGGTGAACGGGTTGGCGTCGGCGTAGGCGGCCAGACCGAGCCGGTCCAGCAACTCCGCCGCCCGCACCCGGGCGGCCACCGACCCCGAGCCAGAGCGTAGCGGGCCCAGCTCCAGCTCGTCGCGCAGCCGGCCGGTGAGGAACTGGTGCTCGGGCTGCTGGAACACCGTGCCGATCCGGGTGACCAGCTCCCCGGCCCGCCAGCGGTGCGGCGCGCGGATCCCGCGCGGGGACAGCTCGGCGGCGGCCTGGACCCGGCCCGCGGTAGGGGCCCGCAGCCCGGCCAGCAGCAGCGCCAGGGTGGACTTACCGGTGCCGTTCGGACCGGTCACCGCCGTCACCGCGGCCCCGGGCAGCACCAGGTCGGTGGGGGTCAGCGCGGTGCCGGCCGCCCCGCGGTAGCGGTAGCCGGCCTGCTCGGCGGCGAGCCGGACCGGTTCGTCACAGCTGCTCGGCCGCAACCGGAGGCCCGCGGCGCGGGGAACCGGGCGCCACGTCCGGTCGTGGGCCACCAGCCCGCCCCCGGTCACCTCCACCACCCGGTCCACCAGCGGCAGCCAGGGCGCGGCGTCGTGGTCCACCACCAGCAGGGTGGTCCGCCGGTCGGCCACCACGGCGGCCACCGCGGACCGCACCGCGTCCGCGCCGGCGGGGTCCAGCTGCGAGGTGGGCTCGTCCAGCAGCAGCAGTCCCGGCCGGCGGGCCAGCGCCCCGGCCAGCACCAGCCGCTGCTTCTCCCCGCCGGACAGCGCCTGGGTGGGCCGGTCCCGCCCGTACCGCCAGCCGACGGCGGCCAGCACCTCGTCCACCCGGGGCCAGATCTCCTCCCGTGGCAGGCCGGCGTTCTCCAGGCCGAACGCGACGTCGTCCCCGGCCCGGGTCATCACCAGCTGCGCATCGGGGTCCTGCAGCAGCAGGCCCAGCCGGTCCCGGGCGGCGACGGCCGTCCTGCCGTCCACGGCGAGCTCGCCGGTGATCTCGGCGGCCTCGGGATCGAGCAACCCGGCCAGCACCGCGAAGAGCGTGGACTTGCCGGCCCCCGAGGCGCCGGTGACCAGCACCCGCTCCCCGGGGGCGACGTCCAGGTCCACCCCGGTCAGCGCCCAGGCGCGCCGGGACGCGTGCCGGACGGCCAGGCCCCGGGCGCGCACGCCCACCGGACCGGTCATCTCAGACCCGGGAACGGCCGGCTGCGAAGCTGCTCAGCGCACCGGTCCGGGCCAGCGCCCGGACCAGCGCCAACCCCACCACACCGGCCAGCAGCACGCTGCTGAGCACGGTGAACACGGTGTAGGGCAGGGTGAACACCCAGAACGGGTAGTCCGCCGAGACCGGGTAGTACAAGCTCAGGTCCAGCAGCGAGGTGGACAGCCCGGCGGTGATCCCGGCCAGCACCGCGGTGCCCCAGCCGAAGGACCGGTAGCGGGTGAGCAGGAAGCCCAGCTCGCCGCCGATGCCCTGCACCACGCCGTACACGATGATGATGCCGCCGTAGGGCGAGCCCAGCAGCAGGCTGACCGCGGCCGCCAGGGTGGAGGCGAACACCGCGGCGCCGGGCTTGCGCACCAGCAGGCCGGCCACCACGCCGGGCATCAGGTAGACGCCGTTGAGGATGGCCGCCAGCGGCGGGAAGAAGCCCAGCGGCGAGGCCAGCACCCCGAACACCAGGTTCCAGGCCCAGAAGACGACACCGAAGGCGACGCCCAGCACGGCCGTGGTGACGATGTCCACGGTGCGCCAGGAGCGCCGGGTGACGGCGTGGTCCGGCGCGGACGACGGACGGGTGACCTCAGCGGTCATGGTGATCTCTCCAGACTCCCTACGCCGGCATGACCCGGTTCAGGTTCGAGGGTCTGCGGTTGCCCGCACTCTCAGCGCCACGAGGCGCTCCCCTGTCGATGTGTTCTGTTGTGAGCCCGATCGTACGCAGGCCGGTGTGCAACCGCCCCCCAGGGGACTGGTAGACCCTCTCTCGGACCTACCGACCAGTAGCACAGCACGACCCGACGAGGAGACGTACAGATGGCGCAGACCCAGCGCACCGCGATCGTGACCGGGGCCGCCCGCGGCATCGGGGCCGGCATCGCCCTCCGGCTGGCCGCGGACGGCATGGCCGTGGCGGTGCTCGACCTGGACGAGGCCGCGTGCGCCGGCACGGTGCAGGCGATCACCGCGGCCGGTGGCGAGGCCATCGCGGTGGGTGCGGACGTGGCCGACGAGGCCGGCGTGACCGCGGCCGTCGAGCGGGTGGCCGAGGAGCTCGGCGGGCCGACCGTGCTGGTCAACAACGCCGGCATCACCCGGGACAACCTGCTGTTCAAGATGAGCAGCGAGGACTGGGACTCGGTGATGAACGTGCACCTGCGGGGCGCGTTCCTGATGACCAAGGCCGCCCAGAAGCACATGGTGGCCGCCGAGTGGGGCCGGATCGTGAACCTGTCCAGCGTCTCGGCGCTGGGCAACCGGGGCCAGGTCAACTACTCCGCGGCCAAGGCCGGCATGCAGGGCTTCACCAAGACCCTGGCCATCGAGCTGGGCCGCTACAACGTCACCGCCAACGCGATCGCGCCCGGGTTCATCGAGACCGAGATGACCGCGGCCACCGCCGAGCGGGTCGGCGTGCCCTTCGAGGACTTCAAGAAGACGGCGGCCAAGGAGATCCCGGTGGCCCGGGTCGGCCAGCCCGAGGACATCGCGCACACCGTGTCGTTCCTGACCAGCGAGGGCGCCGGCTTCGTCTCCGGCCAGGTGATCTACGTCGCCGGCGGCCCGCGCGACTGAGTGCGACGGTGGCCGCGCGCGGGTGTGCGCGGCCACCGGTGTTCACCGGGGCGGTCGAACCAGGGTCCAGACCGGCAGCTCGTGGTCGACGGCGCTGCGGTCGGACCGGGTGATCTCGAAGCCCAGTGCCTGCGCCCACCGCACGACGCCGGAGGTGTAGGCCGCCAGCGCCGCCGGCACGCCGTCGGCGTCGCAGCGGTCCAGCACCGGCTGCAGCACCGCCCGGCCCAGTCCTTGGTACCGCCGGCCCGGCCGGGTGCCGGCCGCCACCAGCCACCAGTGCGGCCCCTCGGGCCGGCCGGCCGCCGCGATCCGCTCGGTGGCCTGCACCACCCGGTGCCGGCTGCCGAACACCTTGGGCAGGTCCCGGTCCAGCACCGCCTGCAGGTCTGCTGCGGGTGCCGGCTCCCCGGGCGCGGCCCAGGTGGCGACGGCGGCGCAGTCCTCGGTCACCCAGGTGACCTGCGCGTCCACCCCGGCCAACCCGGCCACCAGCTCGTGCCAGCGGTGCAGTCGTTGCGCCCGGCCGTCCTCGGGGAAGGCCCAGGAGGTCCAGCGGTAGTCGGGGTAGGCCGCCGCCAGGGTGGCGGCCAGCCGCGGGACGTCGGATCGCCGGGCCGGACGGGCGGGTTCGCTCACCGGCCGATCAGACCACGACCGTCCGTCCGCGCCTGGCGTGCGTGTCGCGCAGGACCGGCGCCGGCGCCGCCGGGAGCCCACCGACGTGGCCTCGTGCCGGAGCTGCCGGTCCCGGCTCAGCCCGGCGGGTCGAGCAGGAGCACATCGGCGACGTCGAGGGCGAGCTGGACGTCGAGACGGGTGTCCGTGTGGCGCAGGTCGCGTCCCAGCAGATCCTCGGCACGGCCGAGCCGGTAGGTGACGGTGTTGGGGTGCACCACCAGTTGCCGGGCTGTGTCGGCGACGGAGCACCCACTGGCCAGCCAGGTGCGCACGGTCTCGACGAGATCGGTCCCCTTGCGTTCGTCCTGTGCGCGCAATGGTTCGAGCAGCCCGACGGCGAAATCACGCAGCGCCCGCGGCAGCGTGCCGCTGATCAACAGCAGTGACGTCACACGCAGGCCGCGGAGGTCCACCACCCGCCCCTGGAGGGAGGAGCGCCGCAGCCGTGCCGAGCCCGCCGCCAAGGCATAGGACCGCGCATGACCGGCCAGGTCCTCCACCCGGGAGGACAGCAAGGCCGAGACCTCCACGGGCGCGATGTGCTCGGCGACGGCGCTCCGGATCTGGGCCACGGCGGGCAGCGGGTCGCCGATCGACGCCGGCAGCAGGACCACGATGGTGTCCTCGTAGCGGCCGGACAGGGCGGACAGCGATCGAGCGGCCTGCCCGACGACGCCGGCCACCCCACCGGCGGGTGCCCCGTCTCCATGGAACGCCAGGACTGCCAGCCAGTGCGGTGCGCCCAGGTCGTGTCCCAGTGCGGCAGCGCGCTCCAGCACCGACCGCGGCTGCGTGATCCCCTCCGGCCGCAGCAGGTCGCCCAGCAAGTCACCGGAGAGCCGTTCCTCGACCTCGGCCACGTGCCGGCGCTTGAGCATCTCGAGCCCGACGACGACGGCGAAACGCTCCATCATGGTGCGTTGGCCGGTGCCGAGGTCCCCGTCGGCCAGCGACACCCACAGGTGCCCACCGACCGATGCGCCCAGCATTACCGGGGCCACCCAGCCCGGGGATCCCGGCTGTGCACGGTGCGCCTCGTACCCCGGGTGGAGCTCGCCCTCGTGCAGGTCCCCGCCACCCGGCGGCGTCACCGGTGTGCGGATGTCCCGGTCGGTGGTGCGGGCCAGCACCGCGCCCGACCGGTCCTCGACCAGGACGTCCGCGCCGAGCATGTCGGCCAGCGCCTCCACCAGGCCGTCGAGACCGATGTCGTCCAGGACGAGGTTCATAAGACGGCGGTGCTGCTGGTCGGCCCAGTCGCGAACCGTGCGGTGATGGCGGAGTTCGACGATCGTGGCCTGCTGGTGCCGGCGCAGCTCTGCCGTGCGGAGCGCGATCGCCGTCTGGTTGGCCAGCAGCTCGGCCAGCTCCACGTCGGTGGCGTCGAAGGGATGGGGCAGGCGGAGGTAGCCGACGAGGATCCCCGGGCAGTCCTCGGTCTCTCCCAGCGGTGTTGCCAGCAGGCTGCGGTAGCCCTGCGTGGGGGCGAGTGCCGACAACCGCCCGAAGCCGCTGGCCACGGATGTGTCGGCGACGACGATCGTCCTGCGCTCCCGGAACGCGCGCCCAGCGGGGGAGTCCAGGGAGTCCTCGCGAGGGTGGGTGGCCAGCCCCGAACCTTCGCTGACCAGCGCAACGTAGTCCGGGCTCAACCCGTACTGGCCAGCCACGGTGAGGTGGTCGCCGTCGTCCTCGGCCAACATGATCGCGCAGTAGTCGAAGCCGATCAGCGCGCAGGCGTGCTCGGCGATGCCGGTGAGGATCGAGCCCAGCTCGCGGTCGTCGTTGACCGCCCGCGCGATCTGGCTGATCGCGCTCATCCAGCTGCGGATGGTGCTTGACCGGGTCATGCAGCTCTCCCTCACCCCTCGCGGGCGCGCGCCTGACGACGGCAGCCCGCCCGCCCTGCACGCCATCAGGCTAGAACACAACGGACCAGCGCATTCCTTGTGTAGCTGCACATAGCTTTGCGGCGACCGCGCGGGCATCATCCCGGTTGTGTGATGCAGGGCACTGTGCACCCTCTGTCGGTGGTACCTGCGGGCCGTCCGTCCGCAGGGCCGGAGCGCAGCGGCCACATCCTCACCAGCACGACGACACCGCCGTCGGTCTGTCTTCGAGCAACAGGAGATCGAGATGCCTAGAAGAGGGCGCTCATGAAGCCGCCACCGTTCGTCTACCACGCCCCCGAGTCGGTCGCCGATGTCGTCCGACTGCTCCAGGAGAACGAGGACGACGACGTCCGGATGCTCGCCGGTGGCCAGAGCCTGGTGCCGTTGATGAACTTCCGGCTGTCCCAGCCCGGTGTTGTCGTGGACCTTCGACGGGTGTCCTCCCTGGCGCAGATCACCGTCGACGCCCGCGGGCTGCTGATCGGGGCCATGGTCCGTCAGGCGACGGCCGAGCACGCCCCGGAGGTGGCCAACTTCGCCCCGATCGTCGTCGAAGCCCTGGGATACGTCGCCCACCCCACGGTGCGGCACAGCGGCACCGTCGGGGGGAGCGTGGCGCACGCGGACCCCTCCGCCGAGATGCCGGCGGTGACCCTGGCCCTGCGTGCCGAGCTGGTCCTGGAGGGGCCGGACGGCCAGCGCGTGGTGGCCGCGGACGACTTCTTCGACGGGCCGTTCACCACCGTCATCCGACCCGACGAGATCCTCGTCGGCATCCGCGTGCCCCGCCGGTGGCACGGGCAGGCCTTCGTCGAGTTCACCCGCACCAACGGGAGCTTCGCCCTGGCCGGGGTGGGGACCTGCGTCGACGTGCGCGACGGGCGGATCGTGGCCGCCTCGATCGGGATGAGCGGTGTCGGTGCCACGCCCATCCGGGCCACCGCAGCCGAGGTCGCTCTCGTCGGCAGTCCGATCAGCACCGAGACCGTCGCCGCAGCCGCGGAAGCGGCCATCGCCGACCTCGCCCCGGCACCCGACGTGCACGCCGGCACGGCGTCCCGGGTCCAGATCGCCCGCACCTGCGCCCACCGCAGCATCGAGTCAGCGCTCACCCGCGCAGCAGAAGGGAACTGACACCGTGAACACCCACACCGTGTCCCTCACCGTGAACGGTCGCCCCACCCAGGTCGCCGTCGAAGCGCGCAAGCTCCTGGTCGACGTCATCCGCGAGGACCTGGGCCTGCCCGGCACTCACGTGGGCTGCAACCAAGGGGTCTGCGGCACCTGCACCGTGCTGCTGGACGGCAGGAGCGTCCGATCCTGCATCATGTTCGCCGTCCAGGCCGATGGTGCTGAGATCCGCACCGTCGAGAGCCTTGCCGACGGCCCCCGGATGCACCCCCTCCAGGACGAGTTCTGGGACAAGCAAGGCCTGCAGTGCGGTTACTGCACCCCCGGGATGCTCATGCGCTCAGTGGAGATCATCGAGGGGAATCCGGACCCCACCCTCGACGAGGTCCGGGAAGGCATCGCCGGCAACCTGTGCCGCTGCACCGGCTACCAGTTCATCTGCGAAGCGGTCGTCGCCGCGGCGCAGCGGATGCGCGAGGGCGCAGACAGCGAGGCAGTGCAGTGACCGACACCATCTCCGAGGACCCCCGCGTCGACCCCACCCTGCCGACCGAGGACATCCCCACCGATCCCCGATCAGCCGATGCCCCCGCGGTGCGCACGCACAAGACCAACCGCACGTGGGTCGGCAAGTCCATCCGCCGGGTCGAGGACCCCAAACTGCTGCGCGGCCGGGCCGGTTACATCGAGGACCTCGTCCAGTCCACCCACCTGCATGCCGCGGTGCTGCACAGCCCGCACGCCCACGCCACGATCACCTCCATCGACACGTCGGCCGCCCGGGCCCTGCCCGGTGTGCACGCCGTGATCACCGGGGCCGAGGCGGTCGAGCACACCGACCCGATGCCCGACTTCGGGCCGGTGGCAGGAGTGGCGGTCTGGCGCTGTCTGGCCGTGGACAAGGTCCGCTACGTCGGTGAGGGCGTGGCGGTGGTCGTGGCCGATAACCGATACATCGCCGAGGATGCGCTGTCCCTCATCGAGGTCGAGTACACCGGCCTGCCGGTGGTCGTGGACATGCTGGAGGCATCGAAGCCCGGAGCCCCGCTGCTGCACGACGAGCTGGGCACCAACGTGGGCTTCGAGCGGACGTTCGACTTCGGTCCGATCGAGGAGGACTTCGCGCACGCCGACGTCGTCGTCACCGACCGACTGCGCTGGAGACGGTCCAACGGTCAGCCCCTGGAGACCGTCGGAGCCATCGCCGACTTCGATCCGGCCACCGGCGACATGGTCATCAAGGCCAACTCCGTCAGCTTCACCAGCTACATGTTCATGGTCGCCGCGACCCTCAAGCTCAGCGCCAACAAGCTCGACGTCCAGCCCGTGCCCGCCGGCGGCAGCTTCGGCTCCAAGCTCTTCGCCACCAAGCCGGCGGTGATCGCCGGTCTGTGCTCGAAGGTGGTCGGCCGGCCCGTGGCCTACATCGAGGATCGCTACGAGAACCTCTCCAACTGCGACCACCACGGCTCCGACCGGATCTACGACATCAAGCTCGCCGTCAGCAAGGACGGGATCTTCCAGAGCCTGGACATCGACTGCATCGATGACTACGGGGCCTACATGCAGTTCGGCGTAGGCCACCACGGCAATGCCCTCGCCCAGGTCGTGGGCCCCTACGGCATCCGGAGCGTCCGGTACCGCGTGCAGGCGGTGATGACCAACAAGAACCAGCAGGGCGCCTATCGAGGCTTCGGTTCCGAGGTCAACAACTGGGCGCTGGAGCAGATCGTGGACAAGGCCGCCCGCCAGCTGGGCATGGAGCCGGCCGAGCTCCGCCGGCGCAACTTCATCACCAAGTTCCCGCACTTCATCCCGACCGGGAACGTCTACGACTCCGGCAACTACGGGCGGGTCCTGGACACCGCCATGGAGCTCTCGGGCTACGACACGTGGCGGCAGGTCCAGAAAGATGCCCTCGCGGGTGGCCGGTACATCGGCATCGGACTGGTCACAGCCCAGGAGCGGTCGGTGTTCTCGGCCACCGAGTTCTGGTTCCTGCTCGAGGAGCCCGCAGCTCCGGTCACCTCGATGCCCGAGAGCGTCACCCTCAAGATCGACGCCACCGGCGGGATCACCGCCACGATGTACTCCCAGGCGTTCTGGGGGAACTCCCCCGAGACCATGGTTGCCCAGCTCGTCGCCGAGGAGTTCGACTGCGACCCGCACGACGTGCGGGTCGTCTACCAGGGCACGCGCAACGGCCTGCCCGCCACCGGCCCCGGCGGGTCACGCACCACCGTCATGCTCGCCGGTGCCGTCGAAGGCGCCTCCGAGCGGGTCAAGGCGAAGGCCTCCCGAGCAGCAGCCCACCTCATGGAGGCCGACCCGGCCGACATCGAGTGGTCCGAGGGCGGCTTCCAGGTGAAGGGATCACCGACCTCGCGCAAGACCCTCGCCGAGGTCGCGGTCGCGCTGCACCTGTTCAAGCACAGCTTTCCCGCCGACATGGAATCCGGACTCGAGGACTCCAAGGTCTACGACCACCCGTACACGACCATGCCGTCGGAGGACCGCACGGACCTGGGCGTCTTCTACCCCATGATGGGCCACGCCTGCCACATCCCCGTGGTTGAGGTGGACATCCAGACCGGCGGCGTGACGTTCCTGGACTACACCGCGGTCCACGACTGCGGCACCTTGGTGAATCCGCGGTCGCTGTCCGGGCACATCCTCGGCGGTACCGCACAGGGCATCGGGACCGCCCTGCACGAGGAGCTGGTCTACGACCCCAGCTCGGGTCAGCTGCTGTCGGGCAGCTACCTGGACTACCTCATGCCCACCTCGATGGAGATGCCCCCGATGAAGATCGGGCACTGCGAAACCCCGTCGCCCTACACCCCGCACGGGATCAAGGGTGGCGGGGAGGGCGGGCGCATGATGGCACCGGCGGCCATCAACATCGCGGTCAACGACGCCCTGGCCCCGTTGGGGGTGCGCGTCACCGAGCTGCCCATCACCCCCACGCGTCTCCTCGAGGCCCTCGCGCAGCAGCGCCCGGCGGTTGCTGCCGATGCCGGCTGACGGCGCGGCCCAGCCCCGCGTCGCGGTCGTCACCGGAGCCGCGCGCGGGCTGGGCCGTGTCATCGCCCTGCACCTGGGGCGAACGGGATTCGCCGTCGCCGTGGCCGCACGGGACCGCGTGGCAGCCCAGGTGGTCGCTGCCGAGATCGCGGCCGCGGGCGGGATGGCCGAGGCCTTCGGCGTCGACGTCACCGACGAGGGGGCCGTGGGAGCACTGGCCGATGCGGTCGGTGCGTGGGGGAGCGTGCACACGGTCGTCGCGAACGCCGGCATCGCGGGTCCGACCGGTCTCATGCACGAGCTCAGCCTGTCCGACTGGCGGGCCACCACGGCCGCCGACCTCGACAGCGTCTTCCTGACCTTCCGGGCCTTCATCCCGGTCCTGATCGGGCGCGGGTCCGGCTCCCTCGTGGCCATCTCCTCCATGACCGGGAAGCGGCCGTTGCACGGACGGACGCCCTACGCAGCCGCGAAGATGGGTGTCATCGGGCTCGTCCGGACCCTGGCCACGGAGCTGGGACCCCACGGGGTGCGTGTCAACAGCGTCTGCCCCGGTGGCATCAGCGGGGAGCGGATCGACGCGGTCATCCGCCTCCAGGCCCAGGCGCGAGGGATCCCCGAGGCCGAGGCCCGCTCCTCGTTCACCGCCTCCTCGCCGATGGACCGCCTCGTCACACCCGAGGAGGTCGCCGACGTGTGCGCCTTCCTCGCATCCGACCAATCGACGTCCATCACCGGCGAGGACCTCAATGTCTCCGCCGGTGTGGTCATGTACTGAGAGGACCACCCATGACGATCATCGACCTGTCGCAGGACATCTACGAGGGCATGAAGGTCTACCCGGGACACCTGAAGACCGTGCAGTTCGAGCACGTCAGCCACGAGGAGACCGTCGAGCGGTTCGACGGCGGATTCTCCTTCCAGACCTCGGGCTTCATGCTCAACGACAACGGCCCGACCCACGTCGATTCCTTCTCCCACCTGGACCCCGACCCCTCGGCCCAGACCATCGACCAGATGGACCTGGACCTCTTCTACGGGTCGGCGGTCTGCCTGGACGTATCGCAGTTCGCGCCGAAGACCGACATCACCGCCGAGGACCTCGACCGCATCGAGGCCGCCGCCCCCGTCGAGGTCCGTCGCGGTGACATCGTCCTGTTCCACACCGCGACCTGGAACCGGTACGCCGGGGACAAGAAGTACCTGTCGGAGTTCGCCGGGCTGGGGGAATCTGCGAGCCAGTGGATCGTCGACCGGGGCGTGAAGACCTTCGGCGTCGACAGCCCCACCCCCGACAACCCGGCCTCCACCAGCTACCCCTGCCACATGATGTGCCGCAAGCACCACATCACCCACTACGAGAACCTGGCCAACCTCGACCGGGTGGTCAACACCCGCTTCACCTTCGTCGGCCTGCCTCTCAAGGTCGTCGGCGCTCACGGCGGCCCCACCCGCGCGGTGGCGCTGACCGACTGACCGACGGGCGGCCGCCAGGTACGGCGGCCGCCCGTGCCGGGTCGAGGTTGTCGACGGCGTCGCCCGAGACCCTCGTCACGCCCTTCGCCGACCGCCGGGGCACGGGCGCGGTCGCGCGGGCACGGCGGCGCCGTCGTCATTACCGTGGCGCCGGTGAGCAGCCTCGACGCCGACCCCCCGACCACGACCGCCGCCATCGCCGCCCTGCGGCCGGGTCCGGTGGACGCGCCGGACTCCTTCGCGGTGGTGGAGCTGGACCTGCCCGCGCCCGGGCCGCACGACCTGCTGGTGGACGTGCGAGCGGTGTCGGTGAACCCGGTCGACGGCAAGGTCCGGGCCTCCTTCGACCCGGCCCAGGCGCCGCTGGTGCTGGGCTTCGACGCCGCCGGGGTGGTCACCGCCGTGGGTGAGGCGGTGAGCGCGTTCGCCGTCGGCGACGAGGTGTACTACGCCGGTTCCATCGCCCGGCCGGGCAGCAACGCGGAGCTGCAGCTGGTGGACGAGCGGGTGGTGGGCCACAAACCGCGCACCCTGGACTTCGCGGCCGCCGCGGCGCTGCCGCTGACCACGATCACCGCCTGGGAGATTCTCTTCGACCGGTTGAGGCTGGGGCCCGGCAGCACCGGCACGCTCCTGGTGGTGGGCGGGGCCGGTGGCGTGGGGTCGATGGTCATCCAGCTGGCCCGGGCCCGGACCGGGGTGACCGTGATCGCCACCGCCGCCCGCCCGGAGTCCCGGGCCTGGGCCGAGCAGCTGGGCGCCCACCACGTGGTCGACCACCACGACCTGGCGGCCGCCGTCCGGGCGGTCGCCCCGGACGGCGTCGACCACGTGGTGAGCGCCTATTCCGAGGGCAACGTGGAGGCCTTCGCCGAGCTGCTGGCCGTGCACGGTGCCGTGGTGGCGATCGACGACCCGGTGGGGCTGGACCTGATGCCGCTGAAGGCCAAGAGCCAGACCTGGCATTGGGAGTTCATGTTCGCCCGGCCGCTGTCGCTGCCCGAGGACCCCTACCAGCGCGAGCTGCTGGACGAGGTCGCCCGGCTGGTGGACGCCGGTCAGCTGCGCAGCTCCGAGACCACCCGGTTGACCCCGATCGACGCCGACACCCTGCGCGAGGCGCATCGGCGGGTGGAGTCGGGCACCGTCGTGGGCAAGGTCGTGCTCACCCGCGACTGACGCCGCGCCGCCCCGCGCGCCGATCATGGCGTGGCTGCTACGCAATCCAGTCTGATCCTGCGTACTGCGCACGCCCTGATGCCTCTGCGAGGGGCAGCATCGCTGTCCACAGATGGTGGGTGGGTGTCCCGCTGCCCGGCATTTTGGCCCTACCCGAGGCGAGCGGCCGTTGGCGGGCGCGGGCCGCGCGGCGGTGCTGTGGAGCGGGGGACACCTGGCCGGCCGCAGCGCGCTGGCCGCCTGGGACGTCGTGCCTGATCCCGGCCCGCTGGTGCGGGTGGCCACCACCCGGTCCCGGAACGTGCCGCCGATCCCGGCGGGGCTGCGGGTGCACCGCCTCGACCTGCCGTACGGACCGGTCCGGGACGGTCTGCCGGTGCTCTCCCTGCCGGCCGCGCTGGTGGCCCCTGGGGCCACGCGCACGCCCGCTCGGGGTCGTCGCGGGAGGTCGGTCGCGCAGCAGTACCTGCCACTCCCGCCGATGAGGGCGTGCCGGGTACGCAGTCCACGGCCAGAACGCGCACTCGGCACGTCACCATCCGGGCCGTCAGGCGAAGGGATCCCGGGCCAGTCCCAGCTGGCTGACCCCCAGGTAGCCGACCCGGAAGCCGGCCTCGCAATAGGCCAGGTAGAACTCCCACATCCGGCGGAAGGTGCCGTCGAAGGAGTCCTCCAAGCGCGGCCACTCGGCCTCGAACCGCTCCCGCCACAGCTTCAGCGTCTGGGCGTAGTGGGGGCCCAGGTCCCGGCGCTCGACGACCGAGAGCCGGGTGTGGGCAGTCAGGTTGTCCTCGATGGAGCGGATCGAGGGGATGATGCCGCCCGGGAAGACGTACTTGTGGATCCAGGTGTAGGCCCGCCGGGTCGCCATCATCCGGTCGTGCGGCATGGTGATCGACTGCAACCCCACCCGACCACCGGGGGCCAGCAGGGTGTCCAGCGCGGAGAAGTAGGTGGCCCAGAACTTCTCGCCGACCGCCTCGATCATCTCCACCGACACCACGGCGTCGTACTGGCCGGTGGCGTCCCGGTAGTCCTGCAACCGGACGTCGACCAGGTGCGCCACCCCGGCGTCGGCGGCCCGCACCCGCGCCAGCGCCTGCTGCTCCGAGGACAGCGTGAGGGTGGTGACCCGCGCCCCGCGCTGGGCGGCGCGGATGGCCAGCGCGCCCCAACCCGAGCCGATCTCCAGCACGTGCATGCCGGCGGTGACCCGGGCCATGTCCAGCACGCCGTCGATCTTGCGCACCTGGGCGGCGGCCAGGTCGTCGCCGGGCTCGAACCAGGCCGAGGAGTAGGTCATCGTCTCGTCCAGAAAGGCCTCGAAGAGCTCGTTGGACAGGTCGTAGTGCCGGCTGATGTTGTGCCGGCTGTTCTCCCGGGTGTTCTCCTCGCCGATCGGCTGGGTGCGCTCGACCAGGTGGCGCAGCCGCTGCAGGGCGGGGTGCACCAGCCGGGTGATCCGGGCGGCGAAGGCGGCCAGCAGGTCGGCCAGGTCGGTGTCCGGGCCGGTCGTCCAGTCCCCGGTCATGTAGGCCTCGCCGAAGCCGATCTTGGCATCGGAGCCCAGCCGCTGGTAGACGCTGGCCGGCCGCACCATGCGCAGCACGGGGGCGTGCCGGTCGCCGCTGCCCAGCACCGTGCCGTCGGGGTAGACCACCCGCACCGGCAGCGTGGCCACCGCCCGCTTGAAGATGGACTCGGCGATCCGGGCCCGGACCGGGTCGTGCGGCGGGGTGGCCAGCCCGGGCCAGTGCGCCTCGTCGGGGCGGGGCACCGGGAAGCGTGCGTCCTGGGTCCGGCTCTCGTTGTGGTGCACCGTGGTCATGGCCTGTCCTCGTCCGTCCTGCTGGTTCCCGCCTGCACGAACTCGGCTGCGTGCAACGGCTGGGGGGTGTTCGGTGCGACCCCCGGCGGCGGATCATGCGACGGTCGTGGCATCACCGGCAACTTCCGGGCCCACAACCGGATGCCCTGCCACCGGATGAGTGTCGCCACCCGGAGGCTCATCAGCGGCCAGCGCGTCAGCCGGCCCAGCACGGCGGCGGTGCTGGCTGCGTGCGCGGTGCCCCGCAGCGTGGCCACGAACGGCGTCCGGCCCCCGACCTGCAGCGCCATGCTGACGTGCACCTGCTCCCCGGGGGTGAGAAGCGCATCAGGTAGCGCCCGTCGACGGTGTTGAACGGGGAGACGTAGAAGCCCTTCTCCACCTGCGTCCGGCCGGCCCGGTCGGGGTGCAGCAGGTAGGCGTGCCGCTCGCCGTAGGTGTTGTGCACCTCGGCGACGATGCAGGCCAGGGTGCCGTCGGCCCGGTAGCAGTAGTGCGTGGAGAGCGGGTTGAACACGTGCGGCCCGCTGCGTGCGTTGGCCAGCATCAGCACCCGGTGCACGTCGGGCACCCCGTGCAGTGCTGCGAAGCGCACGACGTTGGCCAGGATGCTCGCCGCCGGGTCGCCGAGGTGGTCGGCGGCCCGGAAGCGCGCCGCCCAGCGCAGCCCGCGCGGCAGCCGGGGCAGGTCGGCGAGGTCGACCAGCCAGAGGTAGCCGCCGTAGTCGAAGGAGTTGCGCAGGGGGTGGCTGCGGGTGTGCCCGACCCGCACGTCGTAGAGCGCCGGGACGGCGACCGGGGTCCAGTCCTGGCCGGCTGCCACCGTCCCGGGGGCCGTCGCGGCCCGGTCGGTGGCGGGGTCGGTGGGAGGGTCGGAGGTCAGGTCCGGCGGAGTCACCAGCCGCTGCCCAGGGACTCCGCGGCCCGCACCCCCGACGCGCAGCCGTCCTCGTGGAACCCCCACCCGTGGTAGGCCCCGGCGAACGCCGTCCGCCCGGTGTTCAGGGCCGGCAGCAGCCGCTGGGCGGCCACCGACGTGGGCGTGTACGTCGGGTGCTCGTAGACCATCCGGCGCAGCACCGCGTCCGGGTCGACCTGGTCGGTGCCGTTCAGCGTCACCAGGTAGTCCTGCGGCTCGTCCAGCCCGTGCAGCTTGTTCATCCAGTAGGTCACCTGCACCGGGGCGTCGGCGGGGGCCTCGGCAGGAGCACAACCGTCCATCCGGTAGTTCCAGGACGCCCGGGCCTGCTCCGCGCGGGGCAGCAGGGTGCGGTCGGTGTGCAGCACGGTCTCGTTGCGGGAGTAGGTGAACGCCCCCAGGGCGGCCCGCTCGGCGTCGGTGGGATCGGCCAGCAGGGCGAGCGCCTGGTCGGGGTGGGTGGCCACCACGACGACGTCGGCGGCGTAGTGCTGGTCGTCGTCGTCGATCAGCTCGACCCCGTCGGCGTGCCGGGTGACCGACCGGATCCCGGCGCCGGTCTGCACCGCCGTCAGGCCCTTGGCCGCCTTCTCCACGTAGGCGCGGGAGCCACCGGTGACCGTGCGCCACTCGGGCGAGCCGCTGACCGAGAGCATCCCGTGGTTGTCCAGGAACCGGAACAGGTAGACGGCCGGGTACTGCAGGCTCACCCCCGCACCGGAGGACCACACGCAGGCCACGACCGGCACCATGAAGTGCCGGACGAAGTAGTCCGAGTACCCGCCCAGGGCCAGGAACGCGCCCAGGGTCAGCCCGTCGAACTCACCGGTGCCGCCGGTGCCCCGCTGGTGGTCGGCGCCGGCCAGCGCGAGCAGCCGGCGGGCCTGGCGGTGGAACCTGGTCACTTCCACCAGCATCCGCAGGTAGGCCGGGTGGGCCAGCTGCCGCTTCTGCGCGAACACCCCGGCCAGCCCGCGGGCCCCGGCGAACTCCAGCCCGCACCCGCGGCAGGAGATGGACATGCTCATCTCGGTGGGCTGGGTGGTCACCCCGAGCTCGGCGAACAGCCGCAGCAGGTTCGGGTAGGTCTGCCGGTTGTGCACGATGAACCCGGTGTCGATCGGGACGATCCGGTCGTCCGGGGTCGGCACGTCCTGGGTGTGCGCGTGCCCGCCCAGCCGGCTGTCGGTCTCGAAAAGCGTCACGTCGTGGGTGCGCTGCAACAGGTGGGCGGCGGTCAGCCCGGAGACTCCGGAGCCCACCACGGCAGCGGTCGGCCGCCCGGGCGCGGTGCGGGTCACGCGCCGGAGCCGCTCGGGATTCCCGGCGCACAGGACAGGACGGGCATGTTCCACTCCTCGGCAGGCTGATGCTCGGGTGGCACCGTTCCTCCCGAGGAGCCGACCGTCAGAGGGGGACGGCCAAGCCCTCGGGGCTCGGTTGCTGCAGGGCGTTCGTCACGTCCTCGCGCATCGGTTCGAGCCCGGCGCCGGCCAAGACGATGTCCCGCGCGAAAGCGTGCCACCGGTGCGCCCGCCGCAGCATGCTGTGCCCCCCCGGAGTGGTGAAGCGGGCGACCCGGGCACCGGCACGCCGCGCCCGGACGGCGAAGTCGGCGCTCAGCCGGGCCGGCACCCACCGGTCACCCGAGCCGTGCAGGATCGCGACCGTCTGGTCGCGCAGCTGCATCACCGGCTCACCGGGCGGCGTCCAGGGCGCCAGCGCGCAGACCGCGGTCACCTGAGGGTCACCGGCGGCCTTCAGCGCGGCCCGGCCACCCATGGAGTGGCCGACCAGCACGATCGGCACGTCCCGGCCCAGGTCGGCACGCAGTTCCTCGATGGAGAACCGGACGTCCTGGTAGGCGTCGGCGGCCTCGCCGTTCCAGCCGGCCACCCGGTAGCGGACCAGCGCGGTGGCGACCCCGCGGTCGCCCAGGTCGCGGCGGACGTACTGCTCGAAGGCGCGCATCCGGACCAGGGACAGTGCCCGGTCGCGGGGCGGGTCGACGCTGGCCGCCGTCCCGCCGTGGCAGAACAGCGCGACCCCACGGGTCTCGCCGTCGACGGGATGGCGCTCGAGCTGGGGGTCGGTCACGGAGGTCCTCGGGTGCTGGTGCGGTCGGGTGCCGGTCGGTCAGGTGCTGTTCGTCGCGCACCGGGCCACCGGATGGGGGGTCACTGCGAACCGGTGCCGCGCCGGCCGCGGAGCCGGCCCGCGCCGCGCTCGGCCAGGTCCCCGGCCTTGATCAGGCCGTCGCTGACCGTGCCGGGCCCGTTCCGGCGGCGCAGCGCGAGCCCCGCGCTGCGCAGCACCTTCGTGCCGAGCGGGACCAGGACGGTGAGCAGCAGCCACATGCGAAGGCGCCGGGTGAGGAAGAGCCACATGGGTTCCTTCCTGCCCGGCGTCCCGGTCGGTCAACCCCGCTCAGGCCGGGTCGTCGGCCAGCCGCACGACCATCTTCCCGGTGTTGCCGCCGCGCAGCAGGTCCAGGAAGGCGGGGACGGCGTCGTCCAGTCCCTCGCGGACGGTCTCCCTGACCTTCAGCTCACCCGACGTCAGCCACCCGCTGACGGTCTCCACGAACTTCGGCCGCAGGTCGGTGTGGTCGGAGACGATGAACCCGCGCAGGCTCAGCTTCTTGCCCACCAGCAGGAACATGTTGCGCGGCCCGGGCGGTGGCTCGGTGGCGTTGTAGCCCGAGATCGCGCCGCACAGCGCAGCCCGGCCGTGCGGCCGGAACGAGCTGATCGCGGCTTCCAGGTGCTCGCCACCGACGTTGTCGAAGAAGACGTCGATGCCGTCGGGTGCCGCGGCGGCCAGCAGCTGGGCCACCGGGCCGTCGTGGTAGTCGAACCCGGCCGTGAAGCCCAGCTCCTCGGTGATCCAGCGGACCTTGTCCGGCGTGCCGGCGCTGCCGACGACCCGCCCGGCGCCCGACAGCCGGGCGAACTGGCCGACCAGGCTGCCCACCGCACCGGCAGCGCCGGAGACGAAGACGTCGTCCCCGGCGTGGAAGTCGGCGAGCCGGAACAGTCCGGCCCAGGCGGTCAGCCCCGGCATGCCCAGCACACCCAGGTACCAGGACGGCGGGATGCCCGGCAGCTCGGGCAGCACCGAGACCAGCGTGTCCTCCAGCACCGCGACGTCGCGCCAGCCGGCGTTGTGCAGGACCAGGGAGCCCTCGGGCACCCGGTCGGAGCGGGACTGCGTCACCCGGCCGACCGTGCCGCCCTGCATCGTGTCGCCGACCTCCCAGGCCGCTGCGTAGCTGGGGCCGGCGTTCATCCGGCCGCGCATGTAGGGGTCCACGCTCATCACCAGGTTGGTGACGACGACCTGCCCCGGCACCGGGTCTCGGTGCTGCAGCTGCACGGTGGCGAAGTCGGCCGGGGTCGGCTCGCCGTGCGGGCGGGCGGTCAGCTGGATCTCGCGGGTGGTGATCGGCACGATGATCTCTTCCTGCTCGGGGGTCCTCCCCGGGTCAGGGCGCGGCAGCCCCGATCTGTTCCCGGCGGGTGCGCTTGCGGCGGCGTCCTACATTCGGGCCATGTTCTTCTCCCGCGCCACGACGCAGACCGTCACGGCCGAGGACGCCCTGACGGGCCGGTCCGAGCCGCTTCCGCACATCCCCGAGCTGCACGCGGTCAACGGCAACCGCATCCAGCCCCCGTTCCCCGCCGGCTTGCAGACCGCGGTGTTCGGCGCCGGTTGCTTCTGGGGGGTCGAGAAGGTGTTCTGGCAGCACCCGGGCGTCTACTCCACCGCCGCGGGCTACGCCGGCGGGTTCACCCCGAACCCGACGTATGAGGAGGTGTGCTCGGCCCGCACCGGGCACACCGAGGTGGTCCTGGTCGTCTTCGACCCGTCCGTGGTGTCCTACGACGTGCTGCTCAAGGAGTTCTGGGAGGAGCACGACCCCACCCAGGGCATGCGCCAGGGCAACGACGTCGGCACCCAGTACCGCTCGGCGGTCTACGTGACCTCACCGGAGCAGCAGGCCGCCGCCGAGGCGTCCCGCGAGGCCTACCAGGCCCGGTTGACCGCGGCCGGGTACGGGGAGATCACCACCGAGATCGAGCAGCTGGGCGAGTTCTTCTACGCCGAGGACTACCACCAGCAGTACCTCTACAAGGTGCCGAACGGGTACTGCCCGGTCAACGGGACCGGCGTCGCCTGCCCCGTAGGCCTCCCCGGCGTCTGACCCGCCCGCCGCGGGGACGCCGAGTGACAGCTGAGCGTGGATGCGGGCCCCGTCGTCCACGCTCAGCTGTCACTCGGCGCGGTACACCCCGCCGGTGCGGGTGCGGGAGAGTGGTCGGCGTGCCTGACCCCTTCTTCGACCAGCTGCGCCGCGAACCCGATGTCGAGGCGCCCGACCTGGTCGCCGTCGACGCGACGGACCGGCTGCTGCTGGACGAGGCGTCCGCGGCGATCGCCGTGCACCCAGACCTCGTCGTCACCATCGACGACGCGCACGGGGCGCTGACCCTGGGCGCGGTGGCCCTGCACGGCGCCGTCGGGGTGCGGGTGCACCAGGACCTGCGGGTCGGCGAGCGGGCGCTGGACGCCAACGCCGCCCGGACCGGTCTGGCCGGCAGCTACAGCCGGCACGAGCTGGGGCCGGACCTGGTCCGCGGCGCCCGGCTGGTGCTCGTGCAGGCACCCAAGAGCCTGGACGCGCTGCGCGAGATCGCCGAGACGGTCGCCCGGGACGCCGACCCGGCCGTGACGCTGCTGGTCGGCGGCCGGATCAAGCACATGACGACCGCGATGAACGCGGTCCTGGCGGACTCCTTCACGCAGGTGCGCGCCACCCTGGCCCGGCAGAAGTCCCGGGTCCTGGTGGCCACCGGCCCCGAACCCGGCCCGTCGAGCTTCCCGCGCCGCCAGACGCACCCCGACCTGGGCCTCACGGTCTGCGCACACGGGGCTGCCTTCGCCGGCACCAAGGTCGACCTCGGTACCCGGGCGCTGCTGGCCGCGCTGCCCACCCCGGGATCGGGCCGGGCGATCGACCTGGGCTGCGGCACCGGCATCCTGGCCGTCGCGCTGGCCCGGGCCGGTTACGAGGTGCTGGCCAGCGACGCCAGTGCCGCCGCCGTCGCCTCCGCCCGGGCGACCGTGCAGGCCAACGGGGTGGCCGACCGGGTCACCGTGGAACGGGACGACGCGCTGGACGGCATCCCGGACGCCGCCGCGGACCTCCTCGTCTGCAACCCGCCCTTCCACCTGGGCGTCGCGGTGCACACCGGCGCCGCCGAACGGCTCTTCGCCGCCGCGGCGCGGGTTCTGCGGCCAGGCGGCGAGCTGATCACGGTCTACAACTCGCACCTGCCCTACCGGCCGACCCTGAACCGGATCGTGGGCCCCACCCGGCAGCTCGCCCGCGACCCCAGGTTCACCGTCACGGCCTCGCGGCGGTCCGGTGGGATCCGGCGGATCGGATGAGTGCCGAGATGTGCCGGCGGGCGGCCGACCGGCTGGAGGAACTGGCTGCCCGGACACCCGGGGGCCGCTGGAGCACCCGTGGGCTGCTGGCCACCCGTCCCGAGGTCGTCGCCGAGCTGCCGGACGGCACCAGCCAGCACGTCGCCGAGGCCCGCGCGGCGACCGCGGGGTGGATCACCACGCTCTCCCCGGCCCTCGCCGGGCCGCTGGCGGGCTGGCTCCGCCGGGCCGGTGACGACGACGCCGAGGCGGCCGCCGTCGCCGCCGTCCTGCTGGGCGCGGCGAGGGGTCAGTGCCCGACGGACCCCGGGCGCTGACGGACCGGGGGCTGCGCCGACCACGGGAAGTCGATCCACGCGTCGGTCCGCCGCCACACGTAGTCACAGCGCACCACCGACCGGGGCTTTTCGTAGACCACGGCCGAGCGCACGTCGGCCACGTAGCCGGCGCAGAAATCACGGACCAGTTCCAGGGTCTTCCCGGTGTCGGCCACGTCGTCGGCGATCAGCACGTTCGAGCCGGTGAGGTCCACCCGGTCCAGGGTGGGCGGCAGCATCACCGGTAGGTCCAGGCGCTGGTCGATCCCGGTGTAGAACTCCACGTTCAGCACGAACAGGTTCTTGACGTCCAGCGCGTATCCCAGCGCGCCGCCCAGGAACAGCCCGCCCCGGGCGATCGCCAGGATCAGGTCGGGTTCGAATCCGTCGTCGGCCACCTGCTGGGCCAGGTCGCGGCCGGCGGTCCCGAACGACTCGTACGTCAGGATTTCCCGTTCGGGTGCCGTCACGCCGCACATGGTGGCAGTTCTGCTGGGTAGCGGAGACCCATGTGGTTCCAAACCTGGTCCGACGTCGGACGCGTCCTGCTCGTCGGCACCGCGGCCTACCTGGCGGTCGTCGCGGTGCTGCGGCTCACCGGCAAGCGGACCCTGGCCAAGCTCAACGCCTTCGACCTGGTCGTCACGGTGGCTCTGGGGTCGACGCTGGCCACCATCCTGCTCAGCTCGGACGTGTCCTGGACCGAGGGCGCGGCGGCGCTGGCGCTGCTGGCCGGACTGCAGCTGGTGGTCGCCTGGACGAGCGTCCGGGTCGGTTGGGTGCGCCGGTTGCTCACCTCCGGGCCGACCCTGCTGCTGCACGACGGGGTGGTGCTGCACGACCGGATGCGCGCCCAGCGGGTCAGCGTGGAGGACCTGCGCCAGGCGGTGCGGGGTTCGGGTCAGGGCAGCTTGGACGGGGTCGCCGCCGTGGTGCTGGAGAGTGACGGCTCGTTGAGCGTGGTGCCCCGGTCCGCAGCCGGCGATCGGTCGGCACTGCAGGACGTGGCGCCACCCGGCGAAACGGGCGGGAACGGTCCGTCACGATCCGACGTGCCCCGGTGAGGGGCATGGACAGCGCCGGGTGCCCGGGCCACGCTGTGGGGGCATGACTGCTCCGCCACTCGTCGACCAGCTGTTCTCCGCCGTCCTCGGCAGCCTGGACCTGGCCGCGGTCGCCCTGGGTGACCGGCTGGGTTGGTACGCCGACCTGGACGGGGCCGGCCCGTCGACCGCCGCCGAGCTGGCGGAGCGGACCGGCACCGACCCGCGGTACGCCCGGGAGTGGCTGGAGCAGCAGGCGGTCAGCGGCTACCTCGAGGTCGACGACGTGGCGGCGCCCGCCGCGGACCGTCGCTACGGCATCCGCGCGAGCGACCGGGGGGTGCTGGTGGACCCGCTGGACGAGAACCACCTGGCGCCCTTCGCCCGGCTCACCCTGGCCGTCACCAGGGCCCTGCCGCAGCTGGCCGAGGTGTACCGCGGCAACGGCACGCTGAGCTGGGCCGACCTGGGTGCCGACGCCAGGGAGGGGCAGGCCGGGGCGAACCGGCCGTGGTTGCTGGGCCCGATGGCCGGCCAGCTGGCGCTGGTCCCGGGCGTGGACGCGGCACTGGCCGCCGGCGGCCGGGTGGCCGACATCGGCTGCGGGTTCGGCTGGGCCTCGATCGGGATCGCCCGTGCCTGGCCGGCTGCCCGGGTGGACGCCTTCGACGTCGACCCGCCGTCGCTGGCCGCTGCCCGGCAGAACGTCGTCGACGCCGGGTTGGCGGACCGGATCCGGGTCCTGGGCCACGACGTCACCGCCCTGGCCGGCGACGGCTCTGCCTCGGCCGGCGGCGGCTATGCCCTGGCGCTCGCCGTCGAGTGCGTGCACGACCTGCCCGACCCGGTGGCCGTACTGGCGGCGATGCGCGCGATGGTCGCCCCCGGGGGCACCGTCGTGGTGGTCGACGAGGCGGTCGCACCCCGCTTCACCGCCCCCGGTGACGACCTGGAACGGCTGATGTACGGCTTCAGCCTGCTCTGCTGCCTGCCCGACGGGAGGTCGACCGAACCCTCCGTCGGCACCGGGACGGTGATGCGCCCGGACACCCTGCGCGGTTACGCCCGCGACGCCGGTTTCACCGACATCGAGGTGCTGCCGATCGAGCACGACGCGTTCCGGTTCTACCGGCTCGTCTGAGCCTCCGAGGGCTCCCCCGAGGGCTCAGACGAGGCCCGGCGTGCCCTGCCAGGCGACCTCGGCGGGGGCGACGTCGTCCCGGCGGACCTGGCCCTCGATCAGCCCGTAGGGCCGGTCGTCGGCGTGGTAGACGACGTCGGGGTTGTCCAGGCCGAACGCGGACAGGTCCTGGAGGAAGTGGTGCCTGTTCGGCATCGACATCCGTACCTCCGCGACCTCGGGTACGCGCTCCAGGACCGCCCGGCCCATCGCGTAGAGGGTCTGCTGCAGCGCCAGGGAGTGCGTGCCGGCGAACGTCTCCAGCAGCGTCGTGCGGACCGTGTCGTACAGCGTGTGCCAGTCCCTGGCACCACCGGGGGCGTAGCGCCAGCGGGCGGTCACCGCAGTGGCCAGGATCCGCTCCCGGGTCTCGGCCAGGGTGGTGTAGGCGTCCCGCGGGAACCCCCAGAACTCCGATCCGGTCGACTTCAGCACGACCAGGTCGGTGAGCCCGGCGACGACGTGCACGTCGGCCCCCTCCACCGTGACGACGGCGGTGCGCACCTCCCCGCCGGCCCGGCGGAAGGCATGGTCGTGCAGCTGCCCGTCGACGGTGATCCGGTCCCAGCCGTAGGACTCGACGGCGACCCGCGCGCCGGTGATCCAGTCGTAGGACCCGGCGAAGTGGGTGGCCAGCCGGGTCCCGAACGTTTCGGGCGGGCCGATCCCGTCGCGGGCGAAGGCGAAGACGGTGTTCTTCTGCGCGTCGGTGGTCAGCACGTGGGCGTTGTCACCGGCCAGGTGGGCGGCGGCGAAGTCACCGCGCAGCGCCGAGCTGACGTTGAGGTCGACGAGGGTGTGCCGGGGGGTGCTGCGGTCGACCGCGACCACCCGGACCTCGGCCTTCCCGTACTGGTTCCAGCCGAGCACGATCGCCATGGCAGCAGCCTCTCCGGTCGGTGTTGCCGTGATGGTGCACGGGGAACGGCGTCAGGACCCGCGATAGGTGGAGTACGCGAACGGGGCCAGCAGCAGCGGCACGTGGTGGTGCTCGGCCGGCTCCAGCACCGCGAAGGCGAGCACGACCTCGGGGTAGAAGGTCTCCCGGTCGTGCGCGGCGAACCACGCCCCGGTGTCGAAGACGATCCGGTGGGTGCCGGCCGCGGTGTCCCCGGGAGTCAGCCGGCAGCGGCCGTCGGCGTCGGTGACCCCCTCGGCCACCACCCCGGCATCGGACAGCAAGCGCACGCCCATCCCGGCGGCGGGCCGGCCCAGCACCGAGTCCAGCACGTGCGTGGACACGCTCACGGGGTGACGAGCCCGCGGACCCGCAGCTCGGTGATCTGGGCCAGCTGCTCGATCACCTCGGCGCGTTCCTGCTCGGTCGTGTGCTCCAGTCGGCGGTGCAGTTCGGCCAGCAACTGCTCCGGAGTGCGGCCGGCAGCCCGGATCAGGAACACCTGGTCGAAACGCGCCTCGTAGTCCCGGTTGCCCTGCGCGAGCGCGCCTGCCACGGCCGGGTCGGCCGTGGACATCGAGGCCTGCTCCCTCCGGGAGGACGCCGCCTCGGCCGACTCCCCGGTCACCCGGTCGCCGATCCGGGGGTGCGCGGCCAGTGCCTGGGCCACCTCGTCCCAGGCCAGCGCCCGGGAGACCTGGCCGGCCCGGGCCACCAGCGCCTCGGTCGAGCCATAGGGCCGCCCGGCCGCGACGGTGGGGGCGAAGGAGGCCGCCGCATTGCACGCCCGCAGCGCTGCCGTCACCTGCTCGTCGGGTGCGGTGTCCAAGCTGGTCAGGTCCACGGCTGCGAGGATGCCAGTCCCGGCCGCTACCCGAGGAGTCCGCGTGGTCACTGGTGACGTCCCCGTGCTGGCCGGCTGACGTGCTGGGGGAGGCGGTCTACGCCGAGCTCGACCGGCGGCTGCGCGGGGTGGACGACGCCCGGGTGACGGCCTACCCGGGGGAGCGATCGAGCCGGCAGCCGGTGCACACCTGCTACGTACCGGCCGACGCCGTGCAGCCGGGGCTGGCCCGGACGTGGGGGACCACCGCGCTGGCCGCCTGGGACACCCACGGCCTGCCCGAGGACCTGCTGGGCCAGGACGGCGACACCCGCAACCCGGCCAACGATCCGGCCGTGCTGGAGCAGGTGCTGCCCCGGGTACGGGCCAAGCTGGCCGCCGAGCCGATCGAGGACCTGCGGGTGGACAGCGAGGACGGCTACCGGGGGTCGCGGGACTCCGAGGACGGGGACGTGACCCGGGCAGCCGCTGTGCTGGCCGCCGAACCCTGCTTGCCGGCTTTCTGGGGTATCCGCGCCAAGTCGCTGGAGGGGCCCACCCGGCACCGGGGGGTGCGCTCGTTGGACCTCTTCCTGGGCGGGCTGGCCGGCCGGGGGCGGGCGATCGTGACGCTGCCCAAGGTGACCGCCGTCGAGCAGGTGGCCGCGTTCCTGCCGGTGCTGGACGCCCTCGAGCAGGCGCACGGACTGGGCCTGGACCTGGAACTGCAGGTGGAGACCCCGCAGGCGGTGCTCGGCGCCGACGGCAGGGCCACCCTGGCCGCGATGCTGCACGCCGGGCAGGGCCGGGTGACCGGCCTGCACTACGGCACCTACGACTACTCCGCCGCGCTCGGCATCGCCGCGGCGCACCAGGCCAGCGACCACCCGGCCGCCGACCACGCCAAGGCCACCATGCAGGTGGCGGTGGCCGGCACCGGAGCACGGGCGGTGGACGGCTCCACCAACGTGCTGCCGGTGGGTTCCCGGGAGGCGGTGCACGCCGGCTGGCGGCGGCACGCCCGGCTGGTCCGCCGGGCCCTGGAGCGGGGGTTCTACCAGGGCTGGGACCTGCACCCGGCGCAGCTGGTCACCCGGTACACCGCCACCTACGCCTTCTTCCTGGCCGCCCTGCCGGCAGCCGGGGCCCGGTTGGCGGACTACGTGGACCACGACGTGGACCCAGCTGTGGACCACGATGTGGACCCCGCTGCGGACCCCGCCGGTGACGGCGGGCGGGCCGGGGTGCTGGACGAACCGGCCACCGCCCGGGCGCTGGCGTCGGTGCTGCTGCGCGGGCTGGATTGCGGGGCGCTGGACGACGCCGAGGTCGAGGCGGCCTCCGGGCTGCAGCGGGCCGCCCTGGACGCGCTGGCCGGCCGCGCCGTGCGCTGATCGCGACACGCCGAATCATGTTCGCGTTCACATGCCGGATCCCACTCCGAAGGTGCAGCTCAGGGGCGTGCCGGTGGCCGTGGGCGACCGGCGGTGGGAGGGTGGTCCGGGGCCGCACAGCGACGTCGTCCATCATGAGCGCGTCGGACCGGTCCGGAACAGTCCGCGCAGACGGGAGGCACGTGGTGGGTGAGTTGTCGGTGCGGCGCCCCCGGGTGCTCCCGGGCGGGCTCGCCGATGCCCCGCCCGCGACGCTGGACTCCGCCCCGGCCCCCTCCGCGGACCCCTCCTCGTCGCACCCCGCGGTGCCGTTGCCGCGAGCCGCAGCCGGTTCCCCGACCTCGGGCCGGCGGGTGCACGCCGTCGCCGTCATCGACACCGACGACGAGCTCGTCGCGGTCGTCCTCCGGTGGCTGCGGGACGGGCTGGCGGCCGGCGAGCTGACCGCGGCCGTGGTGTCGCCCCAGGTCGCCGAGCAGGTCCGGGCCCAGCTGCCCGCCGTCGAGGTGATGGAGCGGGGCGACGGATCGCCGCGCGAGCCCGATGCCATCGCCGCCCAGCTGGAACTGCTGGAGCGGGCGAGGTCCGAGGGCCGGGGGCTGCGCCTGCTGGGGCAGGTGTACGAGCGCGACCGGCGGCACTGGGACGAGCGGGTCCGGGGCGAGCTCGCCCACCAGCACCTCTTCGCGCAGGAGGCCATGGTGTCGCTGTGCGTCTACGACCGGCGTAGCACCCCTGCCGACGTGCTGGCGATGATGCTGGGGCTGCACCCCGAGGTGGTCGAGCGTGGCCTGCGGCGCCCCAGTGGCGCCCACCTGACGCCGGCCGAGGTGATGGCCCGGTTGGAGCTGCCCGTCGAGCCGCTGCAGGACACCGCCCCGGTGTTCGCGGTGGAGGACGCCCCGTCGCTGCCCGAGCTGCGCCACCAGTTGGCCCGCGCGCTGCACGGGCGTGGCACCGACGGGGATGCCGAGCAGGACTTCCACCTGGCGATCAGCGAGATCGCGGCCAACGCCTTCCGGCACGGCGGCCGCCCGGTGTCGGCTCGGCTGTGGGCTTCGGAGGATCGGCTGGTCTGCACCATCTCCGACGGAGGCACCAGCTTCCCGGGTCTGTTCGCCGGGTACCGCCCGGCGCACGGGGAGGACCTGTCCCGTGGTGGCATGGGGCTGTGGCTGGCCCGCAAGCTGTGCGACCACGTGGACCTGCACAGCTCGCCCACCGGGTTCACCGTCCGGCTGTCCACGGCCGTGTCCCGCCCCGCCCCTGCCTGACCCGCCCCCCCGGGCAGTGCCCCTGGGGGACCAGTTCGGGCCCGCGAACCGGCCGCCCAGGGGCAGCGCCGGGCGGCCTCCGCCCGGGCGACCCGCCCGGGGGCGGGGCCAGCACTTGACGGGAAGGGTCTCTCACCGCTGAGCTACCTCCCGTGATCGTGGTGACGGCAGCAGGCGGCAGCACCGGGACGGCCGTGGTCCGCGCGCTGCGGGCCCGGGGCGAGGCCGTCCGGGCGGTGGTCGGCACCGCCCGCGCCCGCCCGGACCTGGATGCCCTCGGCGCCGAGGTGGTGGTCGCCGACCTGGTGGGCGACCCGGCCGGGCTACCGCTGGCCGGCGCGGACGCCCTCTACCTGATCTGGCCGAACTTCGAGCCCACCGAGGCCACCGGGGTCCCGCGAGCGGTCGCGGCCGCCGAGGCGGCCGGGGTGCCCCGGGTGGCCTACCACTCGGTGCTGCGCCCGCAGCTGCGCACCATGCCGCACCACGCCGCCAAGGACCTGGCCGAGGAGGCGCTCGCGGCGGCTGGGGTGCCCTGGCGGGTGCTGCAGCCGTGCGCCTACGCCGACAACCTGGACGCGGGCCTGGCCCGGGTCGCCGAGACCGGTCTGCTGCCCAGTCCCTGGGGGTTGTCCCGTGCGCAGTCCCTGGTCGACCTGCGCGACGTCGCCGAGGCCGCGGTGGTCCTGCTGACCGAGGACGGCTACGACGGCGGCACCTTTGAGGCGGTGGGCCCGGACCCGCTGACCGCACCGGACCTGGCCGCGGCGCTGGGCACCTGGCTGGGCCAGGAGGTCCGAGCGGTGGACAGCCCCGCTGGGGACGGCGGGAACTCCTATGCCGCCCGCTGCCTGCGGACGATGTTCGCGGAGTACCGGGCACACGGGTTCACCGGCAGCCCCGCGGTGCTCACCGCGCTGCTGGGCCGCCCGCCCCGCAGCTACGCCGAGCACCTGGCCGCGGTGGCCCGATGACCGGCAACGGGCCGGTGGCCGGCGGCGGGGACACCCTGGACCTGATCCTGGCCCAGTGGGCCCGGGAGCGGCCGGACCTGGACTGCTCCCCGATGGGCGTCATCGGCCGGATCACCCAGCTGCAGCGCGAGGTGCACCTGGCCCAGCGGGCCACCTTCGCCCGGCACGGCCTGGACGCCCCCTCCTTCGACGTGCTGGCCGCGCTGCGCCGGGCCGGGGCGCCCTACCAGCTGACCCCGACGGCATTGATGCGCACCGCCCTGGTCACCAGCGGGGCCATCACGCAGCGTTTGGACCGGCTGGAGGAGAAGGGTCTGATCACCCGCGGGCGCAGCGAGGCCGACGGGCGGGCCGTCGTCGTCACGCTCACCGACACCGGCCGGCAGGCGCTGGACACCGCGTTGCCGGACCACCTGGAGACCGAACGCGGCATGCTGGCTGGGCTGACGGCCACCGAACAGCGTCAGCTGGCGGATCTGCTGCGCCGGTTCCTGGTGGCGCTGGGTCGCACCCCGGACGGGCCGCCGCGCGACCCCAGCTGAGCCGGCGTCAGGCGCCCAGCAGTTCGGCGGCGTCGGCGCAGGCCAGCCCGTGGGCCTCGGCGACCGGGGCGCTGACCAGGTGCCCGCCCAGGCTGGTGAGACCCTTGGCCAGGACCGGCGAGGTCCGGGCGGCGCCGCGCACGCCCTGGTCGGCGACGGTGACCAGGTAGGGCAGGGTGGCCGAGGTCAGCGCGAGGGTGGAGGTGCGGGCGACCGCACCGGGGATGTTGGCCACGCAGTAGTGCACGACCCCTTCCTCGACGTAGGTGGGCTGCGAGTGCGTGGTGGCCCGGCTGGTCTCGAAGCAGCCGCCCTGGTCGATGGCGATGTCGACGGCGACGCTGCCCGGCCGCATCGAGGCGATCATCTCCCGGCTGACCAGCTTGGGTGCCTTCGTGCCCGGCACCAGCACCGCGCCGATGAGCACGTCGGAGTCGGCGACGTAGGAGGCCAGCCGGGCCCGGTTGGGCTGCACCAGGTCCACCCGACCCTCGAAGATGTCGGACAGGTAGGCCAGCCGCGAGGGGTTGGTGTCGAAGACCCGCACGATGGCCCGCATGCCGACGGCGATCTTGGCGGCCTCGGTGCCGGAGACCCCGCCACCGATGATGGTGACCTTGGCAGCGGGCGTACCGGGCACACCACCCAGCAGCAGGCCGGCGCCACCGGCCGGGCTCTCCAGGTGGTGCGCGGCGGCCTGCACGGACATCCGGCCGGCCACCTCGCTCATCGGGGTCAGTAGCGGCAACCGGCCGTCGGGGGTCTGCACGGTCTCGTAGGCGATGGAGTCGATGCTCCGCTCGACGAGGAAGTCGGTGAGCGAGCGGTCGGCCGCGGCGTGCAGGTAGGTGAACAACTGCTGGCCCTCGCGGAAGCGGTGGTACTCCGCCGGCACCGGCTCCTTCACCTTGACGACGAGGTCGGCGGCGGCGAACACCTCGTCGGCGCTGCCCACGATCCGCGCCCCGGCGGCGGTGAACTCCTCGTCGCTGAAGCGCGACCCCGCTCCGGCACCGGACTGGACCAGCACCTCGTGGCCGTGGTGCACGAGCTCGGCCGCGCCGTCGGGCTGCAGGGAGACCCGCTGCTCGTTGTCCTTGATCTCGCTGGGGATGCCGATCAGCACGGGGGTCCTCCTGGTGGTGGGTGATGCGTGACACCATCCAGCCATCAACTGCGGGTGAGAGCCAGGGGAGACGAACAAGTGCGCACCGAACGGGGACATGACCGCAGCATGTGCGGTCACATAGGGGTCCGAGGGTGACCAACCGCCCGGTCCCACGTCGCTTGGACGACATCGACCGTCGCCTGCTGGAGCTGCTGCGCAGCGACGGCCGCCGGCCCAACAACCAGCTGGCCGCCGCCGTCGGGGTGTCCCCGTCCACCTGCCTGCAACGGGTGCGGTCGCTGGTGGCAGACGGGGTGATCACCCGGTTCACCGTCGACGTCGACCCCGACGCGCTCGGGCAGTTCCTGCAGGCGCTGGTCTCGGTGCGGATCCGGCCCGGGGCCCGGCACCAGCTGACCGCATTCGCCGACGGGCTGCGCGGGCTGCCGGAGGTGGCCCAGTTCTTCTACCTGGCCGGTGCCGAGGACTTCGTGGTGCACGTGCGCGCCCGGACCACCCAGGACCTGCGGGACTTCGTCACCGACCGGATCTCCACCCAGCCCATGGTGGCCGCCACCAACACCAGCCTGATCTTCGACCACGAGCGGGGCGGTGCCCCGGCCTGACCGTGGGGCGGGGCGTGCTGGGAGGGAAGTCGTCCCGGTTCCGGGCGCTGACCAGCGGGTGGGGATCACCGCGCCCTGCAGTGGTGGTGGAATCGGGGGGTGGAGACCTTTCGCATCCGCCAGCTCCGTGTGGAGCGCGGCATGACCATCGCCGAGCTCGCGACCGCGGCTGAGGTCTCGACCGCGCTGATCAGCCAGGTCGAGCGCGGGTTGACCGATCCGAGCCTGGCCACCCTGCGGCAGATCGCCAAGGTCCTGTCGGTGCCGCTGTTCGACCTGTTCCAGCAGGCGTCGTCGGAGTCGGCGGTGACCGTGATCAAGCGCGGCCAGGAGTCGACGATCACCTCGCCCAACGGGGACGCCTCCTACGCCCGCAAGTCCGTCCCGCACGGTCAGGTGGAGGTGCTCCGCGGGGAGCTGCGCCCCGGCGGGGTGTCCCACGCCGAACCGTGGAGCCACCCCGCCGAGGAGTGCGTGGTCGTGGTGGACGGTTCGGTGGTCGTGGAGGTGGACGGCGAGACCTACCGGCTCGCCGAGGGCGACAGCTGCTACTTCGACTCCCGGCTGCCGCACCGCCTGGTCAACGACAGCGATCGGGCGACCGTCTTCCTGGTGGCGGTCACCCCGCCCAGCTACTGACGGGCCGGTCCGGGACAGGTGTCCCGGACCGGCCGTCGGTTCACTCGACGGGCGTGTTCTGGGTGGGGCTGCCGGCCGGGGTGAAGACCCCGAGCTCGACCAGGAACTCCTCGGCCCGGTTCTGCACCAGATGGACGGTGCCGCGCGGCAGGTAGTAGCACCAGCCGGCCGAGACCTCCTGCTCCACACCCTCGATCTCCACGGTCCCCGAGCCGCTGACGATGCAGAGCATCTCGTCGTAGGGGTGGGTGTGCCGCGGGGTGCGCAGCGCCGGGACGTACCCGACGAACTGGGTCATGCCCGAGCACCCGCAGCCGGGGTCGAAGAGCACCTGGTACTCCCGGTTGCTGACCGCGGGGTGCTTCTCCCGGTCGGCCAGGTCGAGCGACACCGGGCCCTCGGGGACAGCGATGCCCGGGTCGACGGGACCGGAGACGACGGCCACCTCGAGGGGGACCGCGCCGGTGCTGCGCAGCTCGTAGGAGCACGCCCCCGCGACCCGCACCGCCGTGTCCGGGCACAGGGCGTGGGCGACCCCGTCGACGACGGCCTCCCCGCGCCCGCCCAGCACGTACAGCAGCTCGTCCCGGCCGTCGTCGACCCGGCGGACGCCGTGGTCGGCCACCACGAGGACCGCCATCTCCAGTCCCGAGCCGGCGGGGTCGGCGTGCACGCGGTGCACGGCGATCCCGTCGGTGGTCACCGGGGGGACGGCGCTGTAGTGCACCGGCATCCCGGCGCGGCCGGCGAGGAGGTCCCCGCCGACCCGGGCCGGCGCCGTCACGAGGCCATCACCCCGGCGGTCAGCCGGGCGGTCAGCCGGACGTCGGCCCGGAACAGGCGCGACACCGGGCAGCCTTCGTGCGCTGTGGTCGCGACCCGCTGGAAGGTGTCGGGGTCGATGCCCTCGACCTCGGCGGCCACCTCCAGGTCCACGGTCGGGATCTCGAACCCGCCCGGGCCCTGCACCAGGTGCACGGTCGACGTCGAGGTGATCGTCGTCGCCGGGGTCCCGTTGCCGGCCAGCTCGTTGGCCAGTGACATCGAGTAGCACCCCGACAGCGCCGAGGCCAGCAGCTCCTCCGGGTTGGTGGAGGGCTCCCCGCCCATCCGGGTCTTGAGGCTGAAGGGCAGGTCGAGGTCGGTGCGACCGACACCGATGTGCCCGCTGCCGGTCTCGAGGTCCCCTTCCCAGTGGGCGGTGGACGTGCGGCGGATGGTCACCATGCTGATCTCCTGCCGGTTCGTGGGGGTGTGGTCGTCACGCGTCGGTCGAACGGGGCTGGTAGTCCGGCAGCCGCGGTTCGGCGAGGAGGTGGTCGCACCGCCCGGTCTTCTTCATGACCAGGTAGGTCGCGACCAGCAGGAAGAAGAACGGCAGGCCGAACTGCCAGGCCGGGTCCAGGCCCTCGATGAAGTAGGTCGAGACCAGCACCGCAGCGAGGAACACCGCGACCACCCCGGAGGTGACCGGCGCCGCCCACAGCTGCACGGGCGAGGGTGGCAGCCCCTCCTTGCGGCGGGTGGCCCGGAACGCGACGTGCGTGGCGAGGATGAGCAGCCACACCACGATGGCGGCGAAGACCGAGATGCCGAAGAGCACCAGGTAGGCCTGGCCCGAGTTGTTCGCCGACAGCACCGCGGCGACCACCATCCCCAGCGCCGAGAGGACCAGCGCGTTGCGCGGCACCCCGGTGGCGCTGAGCCGTCCGGCCCAGGCGGGGGCGAGCCGGTGCTCGGCCAGCGAGTGCATCATCCGGGTGGTCAGGTACAGGTTCGTGTTGGCGCTGGACAGCGCCGCGGTCAGCACGACGAAGGTCATGATGCCGGCGGCCGCGGGGATGCCGGCCCCCTCGAACACGGTGACGAACGGGCTGGCGTTGATCGTGCCGCCCTGTGCGGTGAGGGTCCACGGGACGACGAGGACGACGACCATGATCGCCAGCACGTAGAACAGCCCCAGGCGCAGCACCATCGCCCGGGCCGCGCGGGGGATGTCCCGCTGCGGGTTCTCCGACTCCGCCGCGGTGACCGACACGACCTCGGTGCCGATGTAGCTGAAGAGCACGAAGACCATGGCCAGCATCAGGCCGGTGATGCCGTTGGGGAAGAAGCCACCGTCCAGCAGCAGGTTGTCCGTGCCGACGGCGGGCCGGTCCGGCAGGCCGAACACCACGAGCACCAGGCCCAGCAGCACGAAGACGGCGATCGCGGTGACCTTGATCATCGCGAACCAGTACTCGAACGAGCCGAACAGGTGGACCGCGGCGGCGTTGACCGCCAGCACCAGCACGGAGAAGACGATGACGGGCAGCCACAGCGGCACGTCCGGCCACCAGAACTTCACGTACACGCCGCCGGCGATCATCTCCCCGCCGATGGCGATCACCTGCATCGCCCAGTAGGTCCAGCGGAGCACGAAGCCGGTGCCCGCGCCGAGGTAGTTGTGCGCGATGGCGCCGAACGCGCCGGCCGTCGGGTGCACCACGACCATCTCGGCGAGTGCCCAGGCGATCACGAGGGCGACCAGGCCGCACAGGACGTAGGCGATGATGACCGACGGTCCGGCCTGCGAGATGGCGAGGCTGGACCCCAGGAACAGGCCGGTGCCGATGGCCCCGCCGATCCCGATCATGGTCAGCTGCCGGGAGTTGAGCCGACGCTGCAACCCGGTGGTGCCAGTGGTTCCGGTGCCGGTGCCGGTGCCGGGGGTGTTCGTGACCGATGACATCGTCTTCTCCCTCAACGGGTCTTGCGGTAGGTGGCGACGGCCTGGACGGCCCGGGTGACGTCGGATTCGTCGTTGTAGTAGTGGAAGGACAGCCGCACCACGTCGCCGCGGGGGCTGCCGATCACCGAGTGCGCCTTCAGGTGGGCGTCGAGGGCGTGCGGGTCGGCGTCGTGCAGTGCCACCTGGGGCCCGCGCAGGGCGTCGTCCTTGGGGGAGCGGGTCACCTCGCCGGCGGCCATGAGCTGCTCCTGCAGGCTGCGGGTCAGGTCGGTGACGTGCTGCTGTACTCGGTGCATGTCCAGCTGCTCGAGCATGGACAGGCCCGCGACGGCGCCGTAGGCCGAGGGGATCGACGGGGTGCCGCTCTCGAAGCGGCGGGCGTGGGTCGGGTGGTCGAGGTGCCGGGGGTCGAAGTTGAACGGGTCCTGCCGGCCGAACCACCCGGTGAGGGAGGGCGCGACGTCATCCCGCACGCCCGAGCGCACGTAGAGGAACGCCAGGCCCGGGATGCCGAGCATGTACTTCAGCGAGCCGCTGACCAGGTAGTCGCAGTCCAGCTCGCGGACGTCGACCGGTTCGACCCCCATGCCCTGGTAGGCGTCGACGAAGGTCTTGGCGCCCAGCTCGCGGGCGCGGGCGACGACCTCGCGGACCGGCAGGCGCAGGCCGTTGCGGTAGGAGATCAACGGCACCGAGACCAGCCCTGCGCGCTCGTCCACCAGGGCCAGGTAGTCGTCGAGCTCGACGACCCCGTCCCGGTCGGGCACGTGCACGACCTCGGCCCCGCGGGGTCGCTGGGCCAGCCAGACGTGGGCGACCGAGGGGAACTCCATGTCGGTGGTGACCAGCCGCGGGCGGGCGGACCAGTCCTGGGTCGAGGCGACGTGGAAGGCACCCTCGGACGCCGTGGACACGACGGCGATCTCGTCGACGTCGGCTCCGACGAGCCGGGCGAAGCCGGCCCGGGCCTCGGCCACCTTGCCCATCCACAGCTCCCAGGGAGCGCCGTGGGCACGGATGGAGAACTGGAAGTCCAGCAGGGCCGCGGTCATGGCGTCCGACAGCGCACCCTGGCTGCAGCTGGCCAGATGGCTGGTGTCGGCCAGGGCAGGGAAGTGGTCGCGGAACTCCGCGACCGTGGGATGGGCAGTCATCGAGGCCTCTCGTGGTGCATCGGGGGGGGGTGGGCGCCGACGGACCAGCTGCCCGTGGACGCTCTGCTGCAGCCGTTGTGGTGCGGTGCGCTGGACGGCGTCGCGGGCGGCACGCGGCGGCGAGGTGAAGTCAGTCACGCTGAACGGGCGCAGCGTATGGATGACTATTTTCAGTGTCAAGGGCCACATCCGTCGTCCGGGGGACCTACGATCGCGGGGTCAGCGACGGCTCCTGGGAGGGAATCGGGTGTCCCGTACCGCGGTCCCGCTGTCCTCCCACCGCATCCTGTGCACGACCAGCGTCGATGCTGCTCAGACGGCCATCTCGGAGTCACTGGCCCCGCACCGCCTGCTGCCCGCCGACCGTGCCGACGCGTTCTGCGCGCGGCACAACGGCGTGGATCTCGACGGGGTGGGGCTGCACTTCCTGGACTACGGGGCCGCGGCCGACGTCGCGGTCGCCGCCATGGACTTCCACCTCGTGCAGATCCCGCTGGGCGGCCGCACCACCGTCGATGCGGGCTCCGGTGTCGTCGGGGCCGGACCTGGCGCCGCGGTGGTCACCCCGGCCGGGCGGGCGCTGCGGATGGGTTACTCGGCCGGCAACCCCCGGCTGGTGGTCCAGGTCCCCGTGCAGGTGCTGCGCGACCGGTCGGCGGTGGCCCGCGCGGGCGGCCTCGACGTGCCGGTGCCCAGCGGGGCCGTGCTCGACCTGAGTCGGGGTGCCGGTCGGTCGTGGCGCAGCCTCGTGGACCTGGTGCTGACCGATCTCGAGCGGCCCGAGGGGCTGGTGGACGCCCCGGTGGCCGCGGCGTCGCTGCGGCTGGCGCTGGTCGACGGCCTGGTGGCCGGGCTGGCCGCCGGTCGGGGGGCGTCGGTCACGCCGTCGGACACGGTGGTCCGCCGGGCCACCCGGCTCATCGAGGAGCACTGCGCCGAGCCGCTGGGCACCCCCGATGTCGCCGAGGCCCTGCACGTCAGCGTCCGGGCGCTGCAGGCCGGGTTCCGGGCTCACCTGGGTTGCACGCCGATGGCCTACCTGCGCCGTACCCGGCTCGAGCGCATCCGCGCCTCCCTCGCCGACGGCACCGCCACCACCGTCACCGAGGCTGCGGCCCGCTGGGGCCACCCGCACCTGGGGCGGCTGGCGGTGGACTACCGGGCCGCCTTCGGCGAGAGCCCGGCGCAGACCCTGCGCCGCTCGCGCTGATCGGGTGGTCCCGGCGGGACCTCCCCTGCTCGGGGACCGACCGCCGGGCGGGGCGGGGATCACCCCCACATCTGGGCGTAGGGGTGCGAGCAGATCTCGATCACCGTGCCCCAGGGGTCCTGGCAGTAGACGATCACGTAACCCTTCTCGGCGTCCAAGGTCACCGGCTCGGCCCGCACGCGGCCACCGGCCGCGGCGATCCGAGCGGCCAGGTCGTGCGGCTGCGGGGACGTCACCGAGAAGTGGTTGATGCCGGTCTTCCAGAACTCGAAGTTGTCCTCGCGCGCGCTGGTCTCCGGGACGTCGAAGTGGAACAGCTCCAGGCCCACGGCGTCGGCGAAGGCCAGGTGGGCGAACCGGAACCGGCGGAAGCCCGTCCCGTAGATGGCGGCCGCGGCGTCCCCCAGGGGTGAGCCGTCCTCCAGCACCTCCAGCGGGCCGGCGAGCAGGTAGGCGCCGAGCGTGTCCTGGTACCAGGCGACAGCGGCCTCCAGGTCGGGGACGGTGGCACCGACGTGGGAGAAGGCGTGGGACGGCGAGGCCATGGCGGGGCTCCTGAGGTCTGTCGCAGGGGGCGGTCACCGGCATCGAATGCACTGGTGAGGGCCGCGTCAACGGATCGGAGGTCGGCCGTGCGGAATGCGGACAGCGGGTGCGCCGGGTGGATGGTGCCGGCGGTGCGACCTCCCTAGCGTCCCTCGACAGCCCGACCGGACCCCACTCTCGAAGGACACCCGATGGCAGACAGAACCCTCTCGGAGCCGGCGCTCCGCGCCCGCATGGAGGACCACGCACTCACCGCCGTCCCCGACTCCGAACGCCGCTCGGGCTGGGGTCTGATGACCAACACCGCCGGCATCGCCTCCACGCTCATCCAGCTGGCGATCGGCGGCACCGTCACCCTCATCGCCGGCGTCTGGTGGGGCCTGCTCGCCGGCGTCGTGGTCGCCGTGTTCGGCGGCGCGCTGGGCTGGCTGGTCGGCCACGTGGCCTACAAGTCGGGCACCTCGAGCACGGTGACCGCCCGCTTCTACGGGTTGGGTACCCGAGGATCGGCGTTGGCCTCGCTGATCTTCGCGTTCATGATCCTGGGCTTCCTGGCCCTGGAGAACGCGCTCCTCTACTACGGCACGCTGTTCATGTTCGGCTGGGCGCCCACGATGGTCAACGCGATCGTCATCTACGGCGTGCTCACCCTCGCGTGGATCGCGCTCACGCTCTTCGGCCTGCCGCTGGTGCAGCGGACCTCGACCGTGCTGCTGGTGGCCTTCGTTGCGCTGACCGTCGTCCTGACGTTCGTGGCGCTCGGTGACTCGCAGATGTCGCTGGGCCAGGTGTTCTCCGGCGGACCCGTGGTGCCCGGCTTCGAGAGCGACGGCGCCCGCTTCACCACCGTGCTGTCGATCCTGGCCGGCTCGGCCGGGGCACTCGCGCTCGTCGATGCCGACTTCGCGCGGTACGCCCGCTCCACCAAGGACGTCGGCATCCTGGCCGTCGGCGGCGCGATCATGATCGACGTCGTGGTGGTGGTGCTCGGCACGATCATCATCCACGCGGGTTCGGGCGTGGTGGGCGGCTACCTGACCGACAACCCGGCCGTCGCCGCGACGCAGCAGGGCGAGACGGTGGCCGACAAGGTGGCCTGGATGATCGCCAACAACGCCGGCGCGTTCTTCGTGGTCCTGGCCGGGATGCTCGGTTTCGTCCTCATGTACGTCGCGCAGGTCAAGGCCCAGGTGCTCAACACCTACAGCGGTTCGCTGTCGCTGTCGAACCTGGCCGACGGCCTCTTCGGCCGCAGCCCCGGCCGGGTCACCATGGTCGTGGTCGGCAACGTGATCGCGCTGGTGATGGTCGCCGGGGACATCCTCGGCCTGATCGGCAGCTACCTGGGGATCCTCGGGGTCACCACCACCGCACTGGCCGGCGTGATCATCGCCGATTACTTCATCGTCCGGAAGCGCCGGGTCGCCGACCCGGGCGAGACCGAGTCGGTCAACTGGGCCGGGGTCATCTCGGTGGTCGGGGCCGCGCTGCTGGGTGGCGTGCTGCAGGAGACCGGCGTGACGTCGCTGGGGTTCGTGGTCGCCCTGGTCGTGGTGCTGGTCGCCTACCCGGCACTGCGCACGACGGTGCTCAAGCCGGCGGTGACTCGCGTCCCGGTCCGCTGAGCACGGGGTACCGGACGGCCCACCGGCCGTCCGGTACCCAATCGTGACATGTCATTGCATTGACGTTCGATCGCGAGCGGTCATAGCCTCCCTGCGCGCCGTCCGGTGCAGAGGGATGGTGCGCGATGCTGGCTCCGACGGTGCTGCGCAGTGCTGACCTGGACGAGACCCGGGACGTCGTGGCGGCTGCCTTCTGCCCGCACACGCTCGAGCTGCCGGACCGCTCCGCCGCGCTGTCCGCCCACTACCAGGCGCACCAGGTCGAGGACATCGGCGTGACGGTGCTCGACTACGGGGCGCCCGTGCGCATCACGACCCGCGGTGGCAGCGATGCCTTCCTGGTCGAGATCCCGCTCGGCGGCCGGTCCACCATCACCCACGGCGCCGACACGGTGGTCGCCGACCGCACGACCGGCGCCGTCCTCTCGCTGGCCGAGCCGATCAACACCATCCGCTCGGCGGGCAGCCCGCAGCTCATCGTGCGGCTCGAGCGCGCCGCCCTCGACGACCAGCTGCGCACCCTGACCGGCACCGAGGTCCGCCGCCCGCTCCGCTTCACCGCGGCCCTGGACCTCACCTCCGCCGAGGGGCGTTCGTGGCACCGGCTGGTCGACCTGCTGCGCACCGAGGCCGAGCAGGACGGCACCCTGGTGCACTCGCCCGCCGCGCGCGCCCAGTTGCGCAGCCTGCTGCTCACCCAGCTGCTGTGCGGCCAGCCGAACAACTACAGCGACGTCCTGCGGCAGGGGACCGCCGCCCCGGTGCCCAAGCTGCTGCAGCGGGCCGTGGACCTCATCGGCGACCACGCCGCCGAACCGCTCACCGTCGAGGACGTCGCCCAGGCCACCGGCATGAGCGTGCGCGCGCTGCAGCAGGGTTTCCGCCGGTACGTCGGCTGCACGCCGACCGAGTACCTGCGCGACGTCCGGCTGGACCGGGTGCACGCCGCCCTGCGGGCCGGGGACCCCGGCACGCTGACCGTCACCGATGCTGCCTTCCGGTGGGGGTTCACCCACCTTGGTCGCTTCGCCGGTGACTACCGCCGCCGCTTCGCCGAGCCCCCGTCGGCCACGCTGCGGCGATGACCGGGCAGGCGGTTCAGCCGGCCAGGGTCCGGGAGGGGAGCTCGCGGTAGGTCTCGCGGTAGACCTGGGAGAACCGGCCCAGGTGGAAGAAGCCCCAGCGGGCCGCGATGTCGGTCACCGACGTCTGGCGGGGGTCGGCGGCCAGCAGGTCGCGGCGCGCCCGAGCCAGCCGGACCAGGCGCAGCTGCTCCAGCGGCGTGCTCCCCAGCTCGCGCTGGAAGGCCTCCTGCAGCGAGCGGGCCGAGACCCCGGCGGTGGCGGCCAGGTCGGCCAGCCGCCAGGCCCGTTCCGGCTCGGTCTCGATCGCGGCCAGCACCCGGCGCACCGCCCGCGAGCCGACCGGCACCGGGATGGCCGCGGTCGTGCTGTTGGGCTGGGCGGCCAGCAGGGCGGAGATCATCGTCTGCTCGAACTGGGTCGCCACCAGTGGCGTCCGGAGCAACGGGCCGCCGGCCTCGAGGTCGTCGACGGCCAGGTACACCAGGCGCAACCACGACCGCAGCGGGGCGGCGGTGAGGTCGACCAGCGGGTCGAACACGACCGGTCCGCCGGCGACCGCCTCCACGGCGGACCGGCGCAGGTAGACCAGCAGCTGCTCGCAGCCGGCCGCCCAGGTCATGTCGACGTGCTCGGTCGGTGACCCCAGCGAGGCCCGGGTGGTGTCGGAGGGCACGACCCGGTCTCCCACCTGGACCAGGGCGCGGCCGGCCAGCGGTACCTGGACCAGGAAGAAGTCCTCGAAGCGGCCGGGCACGATGCGCACCTCGTCGCCGTAGCGCAGGTAGTTCAGCGTGACGTCGTCACCGACGGCGGCCGCGTTGTGCACCATGTCCAGCCGCCCGTCGCGACGGGTCAGCCCCAGGTGGTGGGAGCAGAACCGCTGGGCGACCTCGCTGCGCGCCTCGTCGAGCTCGGTCGTGACGACCTGCGGGTGACGGGTGAGCAGTGCGGTGGCCACGCGTGGTCCTCCTCGAGGTGGGTCCAATGCTGCACGCCCACCTGCGCATGTCAACGCTGGACGGTCGTCACCAGGGCGCCAGGTGCAGGTCAGCCCCGCACGAGTCGCTCGTCGGGAATCACGGCGACACCCAGGATCTCGATCAGGGCCTCGGTCTGCCACAGGCCGGTGGTCCCGATGCCGGCCATGGCCGGGTAGACCGGGCCGGCCAGCTCCCGCCACGCCTCGCCGATCTCCTTGCCGTGCGCCTGGTAGTCGGGGATGTCGGTCAGGAAGATCGTGATGCTGACCAGGTCGCCCGGCTCGCCGCCGGCGGCGCGGAGCGTGGTCAGCACGTTGCCGAACGCCTGCCGGAACTGCGCCACGATGCCGCCCGGGACGATCTGCATGTCCGCGTCGAGGGCGGTCTGGCCACCCAGGTACAGCGTGTTCCCGCTCAGCGTGCCGTGCGAGTAGCCACGCGGCGTGGGCAGCGACGACGGGTTGACGGGCTGCGGCGTGAGCGACATGGCGGGCTCCGAGAGGTCGGGGCGGTCAGGGTCGACCCACTCTGTCACCGTATTGACAACACCGCAACGATCGTGCGCAGAATGCAACACCAATCGAGAGGGGGACCGGATGCGGCTCGCCACGGTCAGCACACCGACCGGCACGACGGCGGCGGTGCAGCACGGCGAGGACTGGCGTGCCCTGCCCGCGCGC
The DNA here is from genome assembly GCA_963759905.1 of uncultured Actinomycetota bacterium. Lineage (GTDB taxonomy): Bacteria > Actinomycetota > Actinomycetes > Mycobacteriales > Geodermatophilaceae > Klenkia. The sequence continues at coordinate 1,590,295 of CAVXBD010000001.1, read as the reverse complement.
GATCTGTCCCAGGCCTACGCCGACGGATCGTGGGCCGCTGCGCCCGGTGCGGTCGTCCCCGGTGCGGTCCCGGTGCTGCCCCTGCCGCGTGCGGGCAAGGTCGTGTGCTGCGGCCTGAACTACGGCGAGCACATCGCGGAGACCGGCCGGGAGCTGCCCACGCACCCCACGCTGTTCGCCAAGTTCGCCGACACCCTCACCGGCCCCACCGACGACCTCCGGCTGGATGCCTCCGCCCAGTGGGACTGGGAGGCCGAGCTGGCCGTCGTCGTGGGCGCCACGCTGCACCGGGCCGACCGCGCCACGGCCCGCGCGGCCATCGGCGGGTGGACCGTGGCCAACGATCTCTCCGCCCGCGACTGGCAGCGCCGCACCCTGCAGTGGTTCCAGGGCAAGGCCTGGGACGCCACCACCCCGCTCGGCCCGGTCGTCGTCACCCCCGACGAGGTCGACCCGTTCGCCGGCCTGACCGTCTCCTGCCGGATCGGCGGGGAGGAGGTGCAGCGGGACAGCACGGCCACGCTCGTCTTCGACGCGGCCGACCTGCTGGCCTACGTCTCCATCTTCACCACCCTCCGACCCGGCGACCTGGTCCTCACCGGTACGCCCGGCGGCGTCGGCATGGCTCGCGACCCCCAGCGCTGGCTCGCCGACGGCGACGTCCTCGAGACCGAGGTCGAGGGCATCGGCACCCTCCGCAACACCGTCCGCCTCGTCGAAGGAGCGTCATGGACCCCCAGCACGACCGCCTGATCACCCCCGCCGGAGGCCTCGTCGTCCCGGTCGTCACCCGGGGCGGGGACGAGCCCGACCGCACCGGTCAGAGCGAGGGCGCCACGCGCATCTCCGGCGTGAGCCCGCAGCACACCCCGGCCACGAAGATCTGGTTCGGCAAGGTGCACAACCTGGCCGGCTACCGCTCGGTGCCGCACCACCACGGCGAGGCCGAGACCGGCGGTTACGTCCTCTCCGGCCGTGCCCGCATCTACTTCGGCGAGCGGTTCGAGGACTACCTCGACATGTCCGAGGGCGACTGGGTGTTCGTCCCGCCACACATGCCGCACGTCGAGTGCAACCTGGACCGGAACAACCCGCTGACCTGGATGACCACCCGCACGCCGGACAACATCGTGGTCAACCTGCCCCAGGTGGACGACGCCGACCTGCGCGACTGGGCGAGCCGGCCGTGACCGCGACGTCGGAGGTCTTCACCGCTGCCGTCACCCTGGACGAGTGCCCGGCCGAGGTGCACGACGTCGCCTTCGCCGCGACCACCCAGCCCTGCCCCTGGCCCAAGGCCTACGGCGGTGACATGGTGGCCCAGGCGCTGGTCGCCGCGCTCCGCACGGTCACCGACGGCAAGACGGTGCACTCGATGCACTCCTACTTCATGCGGCCGGTCGACATCGGCGCGCGGGTCCGCTACGAGGTCGAGCTGCTGCGCGACGGCCGGGGCTACGCCACCCGCCAGGTGCGGGGGTTCCAGAACGGCAAGCAGGTCTACACCTGCATGGTGAGCTTCGCCGCCGGTGAGGCGGGCGGCAGCTGGTCACCCGCGGCCCCGGCCGGCGTCCCCGCGCCGGCGGACCTGCCGTCGGCGGCCGACGTGCTCGCCGGCCGCGAGGGCGGCACCAGCACCGAGGGGTCCCGGGCCTACTGGGCCGGGGGACGCAGCTTCGACATGCGGCACGTGCCCGGCCCGCTCTACCTCGACGTCGCCGGCGGGCGCGGCCCGCAGCAGGTGGTCTGGGTGCGTCCCTTCGACGCGCTGCGCCCGGTCCCCGGCATCGACGACGCCCAGCGGGATGCCGCCGCCCTGGCCTACGTCTGCGACTACACGATCCTCGAGCCCGCACTGCGGGTGCTGGGGCTGGCCTGGGCCGACGAGGGCCTGGTCACCGCCAGCCTGGACCACGCCATGTGGTTCCACCGGCCCGTCGTCATGGGTGACTGGTTGCTCTACGCGCAGGAGGTCGTCTCGGTCGAGGGCGGCCGCGGCACCTGCGTCGGACGGTTCTACGACACCGACGGGACACACCTGGCCACCGTCGTGCAGGAAGGCCTCATCCGGGCGGCAGCGCCGCAGACAGGAGACCAGTCGTGAAGGTCGCGATCGTGGGTGGCGGGCCGGGTGGGCTGTACCTGGCCGGGCTGCTGCGGCAGCTGGACCGGACGCACGAGATCACCGTCTGGGAGCGCAACGCCCCCGACGACACGTTCGGCTTCGGCGTCGTGTTCTCCGACGAGACCCTGGGCAGCATCGAGGGCGCCGACGAGGTCGTGCACCAGCGGATGGAGTCCCGTTTCGCCCGGTGGACCGACATCGACGTCGACGTCGACGGGCAGTCCTTCACCGTCGGCGGGCAGGGGTTCGCCGCGATGAGCCGCAAGGAGCTGCTGGCCATCCTGCAGGAGCGGGTGGCCGAGCTCGGCGTCACGGTGCACTACCGCGCCCTGGCCCCCGACGTCGAGGAGCTGCGCGCCACCCACGACCTGGTGGTGGCCTGCGACGGGCTGAACTCCCAGATCCGGACCAAGCACGCCGACGCGTTCGGCCCGACGCTGGACCGCCGGCACAACAAGTACATCTGGCTGGGCACCGACCTGGTCTTCGAGGCCTTCCAGTTCATCGTCAAGCACACGGAGTGGGGGACGATGCAGATCCACGGCTACCCCTTCTCCGACACCGGGTCGACGTTCATCGTCGAGATGCACGACGACGTCTGGCGGCGGGCGGGCTTCGACGCCACCGAGGGCCAGGAGTTCCCGCCCGGGGTCTCCGACTGCCACGCCGTCCAGCGGATCCGGGAGATCTTCGCCGACGAGCTGGCCGGCCACGAGGTGCTCACCAACAACTCGAAGTGGCTGAACTTCCACACCGTCCGCAACGCGAGCTGGCACGAGGGCAACCTGGTGCTGCTCGGCGACGCCGCGCACACCGCGCACTTCTCCATCGGCTCGGGCACCAAGCTGGCCATGGAGGACGCGCTCGCCCTCGCCGCCTGCCTGCACGAGCACCCCACGATCCCCCAGGCGCTGGCCGCCTACCAGGAGGAGCGCAAGCCGGTGGTCGAGTCCACCCAGCGTGCTGCGCAGGCATCGCTGGAGTGGTTCGAGCGGATCGGCATGTACGCCGACCAGGAACCGACCGAGTTCGTGTTCAACCTGCTGACCCGGTCCCGCCGGATCACGTTCGAGAACCTGCGCGACCGGGACGCCGAGTTCGCCGCCCAGGTCGAGGCCGCGTTCGCCGCCAGGCACGGGGACGGCCGGCCCGCCCCGGCCATGTTCCAGCCCGTCCGGATCGGCGAGCTGGAGCTGGTCAACCGGGTCGTGCTGTCGCCGATGGACATGTACGTCGCCGAGGAGGGGGTGCCCGGTGAGTTCCACCTGGTGCACCTGGGCGGCAAGGCCCTGGGTGGCGCCGGCCTGGTGATGACCGAGATGACCTGCGTGTCCCCGGAGGCGCGGATCACCCTGGGCTGTCCCGGACTGTGGACCGACGAGCAGCGCGACGCGTGGGCGCGGGTGACCCGGTTCGTGCACGAGCGCTCGCGGTCGAAGATCGGTGTGCAGATCGGGCACTCGGGTCGCAAGGGCTCCACGAAGCTCATGTGGGAGGGCATCGACGAGCCGCTGGAGACCGGCAACTGGGAGGTCGTCGGGCCCAGCGCGCTGCCGTACGGCCCCGGTTCGCAGGTGCCCCGCGAGGCCACCCGCGCCGACCTGGACGCCATCGTGGCCGAGTTCGCCGGCGCCGCCCGGCGTGCGGTCGAGGCCGGCTTCGACCTGGTCGAGGTGCACGCCGCCCACGGCTACCTGCTCTCGTCGTTCCTGTCCCCGGTGGCCAACCAGCGCGGCGACGCCTACGGCGGGTCGCTGGAGAACCGGTTGCGCTTCCCGCTGGAGGTCTTCGACGCCGTCCGCGATGCGGTGCCCGGGGCGGTACCGGTGACCGTGCGCATCTCCGCCCACGACTGGGTGCCCGACGGCAACACCGACGACGACGCGGTCGAGATCGCCCGGGCCTTCGTCGCCCACGGTGCCGCCGCCGTGGACGTGTCCTCCGGCCAGGTCACCAAGGACGAGAAGCCGGCGTTCGGCCGCTCGTACCAGACCCCCTTCGCCGACCGGATCCGGCAGGAGGTGGCGGCGCCCGCCGGGGCGGCGGTGATCGCCGTGGGCGCGATCTCCTCCGCCGACGACGTCAACTCCATCCTGCTGGCCGGGCGCGCGGACCTCTGCGCACTCGGGCGCACCCACCTCTACGACAGCCAGTGGACGCTGCACGCCGCCGCGGAGCAGGGCTACGCCGGCCCGGGGGTGGTCTGGCCGACGCCCTGGCAGGGTGGCAGCCGGAAGCCCCCGACCTCGCGCACGGACAAGGTGCCGCCGCGGCTGTCGCTGCTGCGGGCCGGCGCGCAGCAGCCCGAGCACGTCCGCTGGCGTCCGCGCGCGGCCGGTGACCGCGGGGTGAGCGGGCCCAGCGGCGTCCACCGCCGCCGGGTGGAATGGGCCGACACCGATGCCTCGGGGATCTACCACAACACGGCGGTGGCCCGGTACGTCGAGGCGGCCGAGGCCGAGCTGATGCGCGGCGTGGGGCTGGACTTCGCCCCGACGGCGCCCCGGGTGCGGTACGAGGTCGAGTTCGTGGCCCCGCTGCGCTTCGGGGACGAGGTGACGGCCACCGTGCGGGTGGCCGCCGTCGGCCGGACCTCGATGACCGTCGACTTCGAGGTCCGGGGTGGCGGTGACGTCCTCGCCGCCCGCGGCCGGTACGTCGTCGTGCACGTCGACGCGTACGACGGTGCCGGAGCGAGTCCCTGGCCGGACGCCTGGCGCACGGCGCTGGGCGCCCCGCCCACGGCGCTGGGAGGGCAGCCCGACGGGACCGCTGCGGGGGACGGCAGGTCGTGACCGCGCTGGCTGGCACGATGGTGCTGGTGAGCCCGGAGGTGGAGGCCGAACGACCGGTGGACGGCGGCGGGCGTGTCACCCGGACCGTCGTCGTGACGTTCCTGGGTGCCGTCGTGCGCCGGATGGGCGGCTGGTTGCCGATCGGCGGCAGCATCGACCTGCTCGCCGCGCTCGAGCTGGACGGCCCGACGGTGCGCACCGCCGTCTTCCGGTTGAAGAAGCGTGGGTGGCTGGTTGCCGAGAGCCGTGGAGGGGTGCGCGGCTACGCGCTGACCCCGTTGGCCGCCGACGCGCTCGCGCGCGGGGACGAGGTGATCTGGCACGCCCGGCAGCCTGCGGCGCTGGCCGACGGCTGGTGCATCGTGAACTTCTCGGTGCCCGAGGCGATGCGCAGTCGCCGCCAGCAGTTGCGGGCCCACCTGTCCTCGCTGGGTTTCGGCAACGTGGGGACGGCGACCTGGATCGCCCCGGCCCGGATGCTGCCGGCGGCGGAGGCAGCCATCGCCGAGCTGGACCTGGTCGGCCACAGCGCGGTCTTCGTCGGCAGCCACGTGGCCGGGCAGGACCTGGCGACGCTGATCCGGGCGAGCTGGGACCTGGCGGGCATCGACCGGCGATACCGGGAGTTCGTCGCCGAGCACGCCGACACCCTCGCGGTGGTCGAGCGCGGGGTGGACCCCGCGACGGCGTTCGCCACCTACTTGCAGGTGGTCGACGCCTGGCGGCGGTTGCCCTACCGCGATCCGGGTCTGCCCCCCACCCTGCTCCCGGCCGACTGGGCGGGCCCGCAGGCCGCCGCGATGTTCGAGCAGCTGGTGCAGGCCCTCGAGGGCCGGGCGCTGGCCCACGTCGCCGGGCACTGGCCCGCCTGAGGACCCGGCCACGCGGGCCCGCCAGATCCGCGTCTTGACACTTTTGCATCGATCGCGCTCCATGTGTCATGACACCCGGACCCGAGACCAGGAGTTCCCGTGCAGCTCTCGCCGTCGGCCCACCAGGACACGTTCACGCGGGACCACCTGCCGCCCCCCGAACTCTGGCCGGTGCTCGAGTTCACCACCCGGGAGCTGCAGCACCCGGCACGACTGAATGCGGGGGTGGAGATCATCGACGAGGCGGTCCGCCGGTTCGGCCCTGACCGCCCGGCACTGCGCACCCCCGAGGGCACGGTCTGGAGCTACGGCGAGCTGCAGGACCGCGCCAACCAGATCGCCCACGTCCTGGTCGAGGACCTCGGGCTGGAGACGGGCAACCGGGTGCTGCTGCGCGCACCCAACACCCCGTGGATGGTCGCCGCCTGGCTGGGCACGCTGAAGGCCGGCGGGGTCGCCACCGTGGTCTTCGCCGCCCTGCGGGCCGGCGAGCTCGGCCCGGTCGTCCAGCGGACCCGGCCCGTCATCGCTCTGGTCGACCACGGCTCGGTCGCCGACGTGGAGGTCGTGCGGGACTCGATTGCACCGGGACTGCAGGTGACCACGATCGGTGCCGGTACCGACACCGACCTCGTCGCCCGGGCATCGACCAAGCCGGTCCGGTTCACCGCGGTCGCCACCGCGGCCGACGACGTCGCCCTGCTGTGCCCCACCTCGGGCAGCACCGGGGTCCCCAAGATCACCATGCACTTCCACCGCGACCTGCTCAGCATCGACGCGACGTTCAACCGGCACGTCCTCCGGCTCGGGCCGGACGACCTCGTGGCCTGCACGGCGCCCTTCGCCTTCACCTTCGGCCTGGGCATGCTCGTCGTCTTCCCGCTGCGCTCGGGCGCCTGCGCCCTGCTCACCGACGGACTCACCCCGCCCGCCCTGGCCGACGTGGTCGCCGAGCACGGTGTCACGGTGCTGGCCACCGCCCCGACCGCGTACCGGCAGATCCTGAACGCCGGCAAGGGCGGGCAGCTCGCGGGCCTGCGCGCCGCGGTCAGCGCCGGCGAGCACATCGGCACCGACACCTGGAACGCGCTGCACGACGACCTGGGTCTGCAGGTGATCGACGGCATCGGGGGTACCGAGCTGCTGCACATCTTCATCTCGGCCGCCGGTGGCGAGGTCCGTCGCGGGGCGACCGGCCGCCCCCTGCCCGGATACCGCGCGGTGATCCTGGGGCCCGACGGCGAGGAGTTGCCCGCCGGAGCCGAAGGGCGACTGGCGGTCATCGGGCCCGTCGGTTGCCGGTACCTGGACGACGACCGGCAGCGCGCCTACGTCCAGGACGGCTGGAACGTCACCGGTGACACCTTCCGGCGCGACGAGGAGGGCTATTTCTTCTACTGCGCACGCACCGACAACATGATCGTGTCCTCGGGTTACAACATCGGCGGGCCGGAGGTCGAGGCCGCCCTCGACGGCCATCCCGCCGTGGTCGAGTCGGCCGTCGTCGGGCGTCCCGACCCGGACCGCGGCGCGGTCGTCTGCGCCTTCGTCGTCCTGCGCGACGGCGTGCCCCGCACGCAGGCGACCGTGCGGTCCATCCAGGACCACGTCAAGGCGACCCTGGCCCCCTACAAGTACCCGCGCGACGTCCGCTTCGTGGACGCCCTGCCCCGCAACACCAACGGCAAGCTCCAGCACTTCAAGCTGCGTGAGCAGCTGAGGCAGGAGTTGGCCGCCGACGTGCCCCCGGCTGCGGTCCGCGGCTGAGCGCCGGGCATCGGTCCCCCCGCCGATCGGGTCCCGCGCTCCGCGGACGCCGGTCGCGCACAGTGGATAGCCGTTCCCCCCGGGCCTTCCTAGCGTCCTGCTCCACGCGCTGTGACCGAGGTCGCAGCCACGGAGGAGAGGAGCCCGCATGACCGACCTGTCCGGTCGCACCGCCGTCGTCACCGGCGGCGCCACCCTGCTCGCCCACGGGGTCGTCGACGCCCTCGCCCGGGCGGGGGCGCGCGTCGTGGTCGCCGACGTCGATGAGGTCGGCGGCGCGGCCGTCGAGGCGCTCGGCGCCGAGATCCTCTTCCTCCGCACCGACGTCACCGACGACGCCTCGATCGCCACCCTGGTGCAGACCACGGTCGAGCGCTTCGGCGGCATCGACATCGTGATCAACCTGGCCGCGGTCTACCTCGACGAGGGGTTCGCCACCTCCCGGCAGGACTGGCTGCGGGCCCTGGACGTGAACGTCGTGAGCATGGTCGAGGTGGTCCGGCACGCCCACCCCCACCTTGCGGCCAGCGAGCACGCCGCCGTCGTCAACTTCACCTCGATCTCCGCCAAGGTCGCGCAGACCGGCCGCTGGGTCTACCCGGCATCCAAGGCCGCCATCGCGCAGCTGACCCGGTCCATGGCCCTGGACCTGGCCCCCGACGGCATCCGGGTCAACTCGGTCAGCCCCGGCTGGACCTGGTCGAAGATCATGGACGACCTCTCCGGCGGCGACCGCGCGAAGACCGACGCCGTCGCAGCGCCCTTCCACCTGACCGGCCGGGTCGGTGACGGTGCCGAGATCGGTGCCGTCGTGGCCTTCCTGGTCTCCGACGCCGCGTCCGTCGTCACCGGGGCCGACTGGGCCGCCGACGGCGGTTACTCGGCGCTCGGCCCGGAGCGGACCGTCCCCGCCATCCCGCAGCTCGCAGAGTGAGGTCCGCCACCATGAAGATCGGCATCGTCGGGGCCGGGTTCGCCGGCCTGTCCTCCGCCAAGGTCCTCCGCCAGCTGGGCCACGACGTCGTCGTGTGGGAGAAGGCCCCCGACGTCGGCGGGGTGTGGAGCCACACGCGCCGCTACCCCGGTCTGAGGACGCAGAACGACAAGGGCACCTATGCCCTGTCGGACATGCGGATGCCCGCGGACTACCCCGAGTGGCCCTCCGGTGCCCAGGTGCAGGCCTACCTGCAGTCCTACGCCGAGCAGTTCGGCCTGCTCCCGTACGTCCACCTGGGCACCGAGGTGGTGAAGGCCCGTCCGTCGGACGGCGGCGGGTGGGACGTCGAGGCCGGCGGTGCCACCATGCACGTCGACCACCTGGTGCTGGCCAGCGGCGTCTTCTCCCGCCCGTTCATCCCCCCGATCGAGAACACCGAGCTGTTCGAGAAGCTCGGCGGCGAGGTGCTCGCGGCCAGCGACTGGCACAGCCACGAGCAGGTGCGCGGCAAGGACGTCATCGTGCTCGGCTACGGCAAGAGCGCCTGCGACATCACGGTGGAGATCGCCTCCGTGGCGGCCTCGACCACCGTGGTGGCCCGCGAGCTGCTGTGGAAGATGCCGCGCAAGGTCGCGAACGCGGTCAACTACAAGTTCCTCATGCTCACGCGGATGGGCGAGGGCCTGTTCCGCTACCGGTCGGTCACCGGCCTGGAGAAGCTGCTGCACGCCCGCGGCTCCGCGATGGCCAACTCGATGCTGGGCAGCGTGGAGAAGGTGACCACCGGCCAGCTCAAGCTCGCCGACCTCGGCCTGGTGCCGCGGGGGCAGTTCTCCGACATCGCCCGCTCGACCGTCTCGCTGGCCACCGAGGGCTTCTTCGAGGGCGTTGCCGAGGGCCGGATCGCCGTCAAGCGGGACACCGTCGTCTCCCGCTTCGTCGAGCAGGACGGCAGCGCGCTCGCCGAGCTGTCCACCGGTGAGCTCGTCCCGGCCGATGTCGTCGTCGCCGCGACGGGGTGGGTCCAGGACCTGCCCTTCCTGCCCGAGGACGTCGTCGACCGGCTCACCGACGACAACGGCGACTACCTGCTGCACCGGCAGATCCACCCGATCGACGTCCCCGACCTGAGTTTCGCCGGGTACAACTCGTCGTTCTTCTCCCCGCTGTCCGCGGAGGTCTCTGCGATCTGGATCGGCTCGCTGCTCGGGGGCAACCACACGCTGCCCGGCCGGGACGAGATGCTCCGGCAGCGGCGGGCCACGCTGGACTGGATGCGGGAGCGCACCCGCGGCGCGCACGCCCGGGGCACCAACATCATCCCGTTCTCGGTGAAGAACATCGACGAGGTGCTCTCCGACGTCGGCATCGGTGTCGGCCCCCTCACCCGGGCCAAGCAGTGGCTGCTGCCCATCGACCCGGGCGACTACGACCACGTCACGCCCACCCTGGCGAAGCGCCTGCAGGGGTCGCGGGCATGAGCGATCGCTACGACGCCGTCGTCATCGGCGCCGGGATCAACGGCCTGGTCGCCGCCGCCGAGCTGGCCGGGGCCGGTTGGCGGGTGGCCGTGGTCGACGAGCGGGACCGGATCGGGGGCTTCATCGCCTCCGACGAGCTGACCGTGCCCGGCTTCACCCACGACACGTTCAGCTCGTGGCATCCGCTGTTCATGGCCGGCGGGGCGTACGCGGCGCTCGGGGAGGACCTGCACCGGCACGGGCTGGTCTACCGCAACGCCGAGGGCGCGGTCACCGCGTCGGTGTCCGAGCGGGGGGTCGTGGTGGCCGACCGCGACCCCGCGGCCACCGCGGAGACGTTCGCCCACCCCGAGGACGCCGCTGCCTACGCCGCGATGCTGACCGAGCTGGAGCGCTGGTCCCCGCACGTGTTCGGCGCCCTGGGCTCCCGGTTGGGCGGGATCGACGCCGCCCGGCTGGGGTTGCGCGCGTTGCGCGGGCTGGGCCGGGCCGACCTCGTCGAGCTGGTGCGGGTGGCCGGGCAGTCCGGCCGAGGCCTGGTGCGCGAGCGGTTCGCCGGCGACGAGGTGGACCAGCTGTGGTCGCCCTGGCTGCTGCATGCCGGCCTGGCGCCCGACCAGGCCACCGGCGGGCTGATGCTGCCGGTGATGGCCTTCACGATGCACGCCGTCGGGCTGCCCGTGGTCGAGGGCGGTGCCGGCCGGTTCACCGAGGCCTTCGGCCGGCTGCTGGCCGAGCGCGGCGTCGAGGTGCTGCTGGGCCAGGCCGCCGAGCGGGTCGAGGTGCGCGACGGCGCCGCGGTGGCCGTCCACGTGGGCGGCCGGCGGCTCGCCGCGGACCAGGCCGTGCTGGCCTCCACCGCGACCGGCCGGTTGTACGGGCAGTTGCTGCAGCCCGGGGACGTGGACGACGCCGGCCGGCAGGCGGTGGCCCGGCACCGCCCCGGGCGCGCGGCGGCGCAGATCCACCTCGCCCTGGACCGTCCGCTGAGCTGGACCGACAGCCGGTTGGACGCCGTCCCGCTGGTGCACGTCAGCAACGGTGCCGACAGCACCGGGGTGGCCTGCGCGCAGGCGGAGGCCGGGTTGCTGCCCGCCGAGCCCACCGTGGTGGTCGGCCAGCAAACCCTGCTGGACGCCTCCCGTGCGCCCGAGGGCGGGGCCACGCTGTGGTTGCAGCTGCAGGAGCTGCCCTGGGCGCCGACCGGGGACGCGAGCGGTGAGCTCGACACCGCCGGCGGCTGGACCCGGTCACTGGCCGATGCGTACGCCGACCGCGTGCTCGCCCGCGTGGAGCGATACGCACCGGGGCTGGCCGACCGGGTGCTGGCCCGGCACGTCATCTCCCCGGCGGGGCTCAGCGCGGCCAACGCCAACGCCGTCCACGGTGACCCGTACGGCGGCGCGGCCGAGCTGGACCAGTCGCTGCTCTGGCGGCCGGGCACCGGCACCGGGCACCGGACCGGGGTGGGGAGGCTGTTCCACATCGGCGCCTTCACCCACCCGGGCCCGGGCCTCGGCGGCGGATCGGGCCACATCGTCGCGCAGGATCTGCTGAAGCCACCCGCGGCGCAGCGCCTGGCGGCCGGAGTGAGGGCGAAGCTGGCGGCTCGCCGCGCCTGACCCGGCCTCCCGGGGCAGGGGACCCCTCCGCGACGGATTCACGTGGAACGTCGCGGAGGGGTTCCCCGGCCCCCTCCTGCCCGGGGTCAGCCGATGTCGGGGCGCAGACCCTTCTCGGCCAGGCGCGGCATGACCTCCTGGGCGAAGTACTCCAGCTCCCCCGCGTAGTCCACGAAGGCCATCGTGATGCCACCGAAGCCGGCCTTGGCGAACCGTTCGATCTCGTCGGCGACGTCGTCCGGCGAGCCGATCAGCGGGCAGGTGCCGTGCCCGGCGGCGAACCGGCCCCGGAAGGTCTCCAGCATCTCGGGGCTGAAGGACTGCGCGTGCAGGCCCTGTAGCCGCATGAGGTTGTCGACGGCGTCCCAGTCGGCCTTCTCGTCCGCGTAGTACCGCAGGTACTCCTCCGCCTCGGTCGTCGTCGGCCGGCAGACCACGTGGGTCGGGGTGAGGACGCCGGCCCGACGACCCTGGGCGGCGGAGTCGGCGGTCAGCTGCTCCACCACGGCGGCACCGTCCTCGGGGCCGCCGACGATGGTGAACACGAAGTCGGCGTTGCGGGCCGCGTACGCCCGGCCCTGCGTACTGGACCCGGCGTTCAGGATCGGGATCCGCCCGGCGGCGGGCTTGGGCAGGGCCTCGACGCCGGTGAGGTTCCAGAACCGGCCCGGCAGGTCGTAGCGGCCCTCCCGGCGCCACAGCGTGGTGACCACGTCGATCCACTCCTGGGCCAGCGCGTAACGGGAGTCGTGGTCGGTGGGCAGGTCCACCCCCATGGCCTGGTACTCGGGCTGGTTCCACCCGGCGACGACGTTGAGCCCGACCCGGCCCGGAGCGACCTGATCGACGGTGGCGAGCTGCTTGGCGGTGACCACCGGGTGGTTGAAGGCGGTGTGCACGGTGGCGAAGGCGGTGAGGCGCTCGGTGCTCGCGACGATCGCGGTGGCCCACGGGACCGGCTCCAGCACACCCTCGTGGAAGTTGGTGACACCGCCGTAACCGATCCAGCGGGCGATCGGCAGCATGAAGTCGATGCCGACCCGGTCGGCGAGCCGGGCCAACCGCAGGTTGTCCTCCCAGGACCCCGACCAGCGCTCGGGGACGGTGGTGACGGCCAGGCCGCCGCTGCAGTTGGACGAGAACAGACCGAGGCGGAAGTGGTCCGCCTCGAGGATCGGGGTGCTCACGGGTGCTCTCCTCGGTCGGGGTGTCCCGGGTCGCGTCCGGTACGGCGGTGATCGTGCGGCCGGGGCGTGGGCGCTCGCCATCCACCTGCGGCAGCGGCTGTCCAGGAAGCGCTGCGTGTTCCGTTCTGCGGACGTTCGTCGCACAATCGGCGCGAGCACCACGGATGAGGAGGCGCGGTGGCGCGCACGGCGACACCCCTGGCCTCGCACGGCGTCCTGCGCACCACCAGCGTCGACGCCGCCCGGGCGTCGGTGTCGGCCTCGCTGGCCCCGCACCGGCTGACGCCCGCCCACCACGGCGCGGGCTTCCGGGCACTGCACAACGCCGTCGACCTGGACGGCGTGAGCCTGCACTTCATCGACTACGGGTCGGAGGTGGAGGTCGCCGTCGACGGCCTGGACTTCCAGCTCGTGCAGATCCCGCTCGCGGGCCGGACCACCATCGGCGCCGTCGTCGCCGCCCCCGGCACGGCGGTGCTCACACCGGTGGGCAGCTCCCTGCGCATGCGCTACTCGGCGGGCAACCCCCGGATCATGGTCCAGATCCAGGCACCGCTGCTGCGCCGACGTCTGGCCGTGGCCCGCGAGGGCGGTCTCGAGCTCCCCGTGCGGCCCGGCACCACCCTGGACCTGACCGCTGGCGCCGGGCGGTCCTGGCGGGGCATGGTCGACCTGCTGCTGGCCGACCTGGAGCGGCCCGACGGCCTGGCCGCGTACCCGGCTGCGGCGGCCTCGTTGCGCCTGGCGCTGGTCGACGGCCTCGTCGCCGGGCTCGCCAGGACGGGCCCGGCGCCGACAGCCCCGGCGGAGGCGGTGGTGCGCCGCGCGGCGGCGCTGATCGAAGAGCACTGCGCCGAGCCGCTGGGCACCCCGGACGTCGCGGAGGCCGTGCACCTGAGCGTCCGGGCGCTGCAGGCCGGGTTCCGGGAGCACCTGGGCTGCACGCCGATGGCCTACCTGCGCCGGGTCCGGCTGGAGCGGGTGCGGGAGTCGCTGTCCGACGGCAGCGCCGCCGGTGTGACCGACGCCGCGCTGCGCTGGGGCGTCCTGCACCTGGGCCGGCTGGCCGGGGACTACCGCGCGGCCTTCGGCGAGAGCCCCAGCGACACGCTGCGCCGGTCGCGGTGAGGGCAGCGCAAAGCGGCTGTCGGCTGCGCATCGCGGATAGAGCGGAGCCGGCGGGCGGCCTAGCGTCGCACGCCACGGCAGCTGTGACCTGCCCCATGCGACCGGAAGGACACCCTCCCCGTGACCGTCATCGACGCGCTCCTGGCCTCCCTGGACTCCGGTGAGGTCGAGATCATCGACCTGACCGCCCCGCTCTCCCCGGAGACGCCGGTGCTGCAGCTCCCGGCGCCGTTCGCCAACACGATCCCGCTGTCCCTGGAGAAGGTCAGCGACTTCGACGACGACGGCCCGTTCTGGGGCTGGAACAACATCCACACCGGAGAGCACACCGGCACCCACGTCGACGCCCCCGCGCACTGGGCCACCGGCCGGGACGGCGCCACGGTCGACGTCATCCCGCCGCGCCGGCTGGTCGGCCCGGCCGTCGTCCTGGACCTCACCGAGCAGGCCCAGGCCGACCCCGACTTCCTGCTCGAACCCGAGCACCTGGACGCCTACGTTGCCGAGCACGGCCCGCTCCCGCAGGGCGCCTGGCTGCTGTTCCGCACCGGCTGGAGCCGGTTCGGCAAGGACGCCCAGGCCTTCGCCAACGCCGACGACGCCGGCCCGCACACCCCTGGTGTCTCCGCCGCAGGGGCGCAGTGGCTGGCCGCCTCGTCGATCACCGGCTTCGGCGTGGAGACCGTCGGCATCGACGCCGGCCAGGCCGGTGGCCTCGAGCCGCCCTTCCCGGTCCACCACTTCCTGCTCGGCGCGGACAAGTACGGCCTGACCCAGCTGCAGAACCTGGACCGGCTGCCGCGCACCGGCGCCCTGCTGGTCGTCTCGCCGCTGCCCGTGGTCGGCGGCACCGGCTCGCCCGCGCGAGCGTTCGCCGTCGTCCCTGCCTGACCCGCCCCACCCCCAGCTCGAGAGGAGCCACCATGGCCGAACGGTCGTTCGCCCACGAGGTGACCAAGCTGCGCGACGGCGCGGGCACCACCTTCTCCGGCGAGGGCATCCTCGCGGTGACCAAGGCGCTGCTGCAGTCCGGCGTGGCCTACGTCGGTGGCTACCAGGGCGCGCCGATCTCGCACCTGATGGATGTGCTCGGTGACTCCCACGAGATCCTCGAGGAGCTGGGGGTCTACTTCGAGAACAGCGCATCGGAGGCCACCGCGGCGGCGATGCTGGCCGCCTCGGTCAACTACCCGTTGCGCGGTGCCATCACGTTCAAGTCGACGGTGGGCACCAACGTGGCCGCCGACGCGCTGGCCAACCTCTCCAGCGGCGGGGTGACCGGCGGTGCTCTGGTCATCGTCGGCGAGGACTACGGCGAGGGCTCGAGCATCATGCAGGAGCGCTCGCACGCCTTCGCGATGAAGTCGCAGATGTGGCTGCTGGACCCGCGGCCCAACATCGGCGCGATCGTGGACGCCGTCGAGGCCGGCTTCGAGCTGTCCGAGGCCAGCTCGACGCCGGTGATGCTGCAGCTGCGGCTGCGCTCGTGCCACCTCTACGGCAGCTTCGAGGCCAAGGACAACAAGCGCCCCGCCATGACGGTGACCGACGCGGTCGAGAACCCGAAGCGGCAGCTGGACCGGATCGTGCTGCCGCCGGCGAGCTTCCTGCACGAGAAGGAGAAGATCGAAGACCGCTGGCCGGCCGCGGTCGAGTTCATCAAGGCCCGCGGGCTCAACGAGGTCCTCGGAGCGGGCAGGGCCGACGTCGGGATCATCGTGCAGGGCGGGGTCTACAACACCCTGAACCGGTCGATGGAACTGCTCGGCTGCTCGGACGCGTTCGGGACCACCGACGTCCCGGTCTACGTGATGAACGTGACCTACCCGGTCGTGGACTCCGAGATCCTCGACTTCTGCGCCGACAAGCGCGCCGTCCTGCTGGTCGAGGAGGGGCAGCCGGACTACATCGAGCAGAACCTCAACACCATCCTGCGCCGGGCCGGCTCGACGGTGGCTCTGCACGGCAAGGACCTGCTGCCGGTCGCGGGGGAGTACACCACCGCGGCCGTCACCCGAGGCGTCGAGGCCTTCCTGACCCGCTACCTGCCCGACGCGGTCCGGACCCGGCCCGCGCTGCTCAAGCCGGCCGAGGACCCGGACAGCCCGTTCGCGCCCCGGGTCGACCCGCAGGTGGTCCGGGCCCGGCCGCCGGGGCTGTGCACCGGGTGCCCGGAGCGGCCGATCTTCAGCGCGCTGAAGCTGGCCGAGAAGGAGACCGGCAAGCAGCACCACGTCAGCGCCGACATCGGCTGCCACCTGTTCGCGATCAACGAACCGTTCAACCTGGGTGCCACGACGATGGGTTACGGCCTGGGTTCGGCGGGTGCCGCGGCGCTGAACAGCAAGGACGCCGACCGGCGCACGATCGCCGTGATGGGCGACGGCGGCTTCTGGCACAACGGCCTGACCAGCGGCGTCGGCAACGCCGTGTTCAACCAGAACGACCAGTTGCTGCTGGTGGTCGACAACGCCTACAGCGCGGCGACCGGTGGCCAGGACGTGCTGTCCTCCCAGGCCGACAACGTGCTGCGCTCCACCAAGCACCCGATCGAGAAGGCCGTCCGCGGCATCGGGGTGAAGTGGGTCAAGACGGTCAACGACACCTACCGGATCGGGGAGCTGCGCGACCTGCTGGTCGAGGCCCTGACCACCAAGGAGCGCGGCCCCAAGGTCGTCGTCGCCACCTCGGAGTGCCAGTTGAACAAGCAGCGGCGCGAGAAGCCGTTGCGGGCGCAGGCGGTCAAGGAGGGCAAGCGGGTCGTGAAGGAACGGTTCGGCGTCGACGCCGAGACCTGCACCGGCGACCACGCCTGCATCCGGGTCTCGGGCTGCCCGTCGCTGACCATCAAGCCCAACCCGGACCCGATGCGCACCGACCCGGTGGCCACCGTGATCGACTCCTGCGTCGGCTGCGGGGTTTGCGGGGCCAACGCGCACGCGGCGTCGCTGTGCCCGTCGTTCTACCGGACCGATCTGGTGCACAACCCCACCCGCCGTGACCGTGCCCTCGCCCGGGCCCGCGGGGGCTGGACCCGGCTGCTGTCCGCCGGAGTGGAGAAGCGCGCCGCCCGGTACGAGGCGGTGGCGGCGTGACCAGCTGGACCAGCGGGCGCCGGCCGATCACCATCGCGATCCTCGCCATGGGCGGGGAGGGCGGTGGCGTGCTGGCCGACTGGATCGTCGCCGTGGGTCAGGCGGCCGGCTACCGCGCGCAGACGACCTCGGTGGCCGGTGTCGCCCAGCGCACCGGCGCCACCGTCTACTACGTCGAGCTCTACCCCGCGGGGGAGGGCGGGGGTGTCCGCGCGGAGCCGGTCCTCAGCCTGTTCCCGACGCCGGGCGAGGTCGACGTCGTCATCGCCTCGGAGCTGATGGAGGCCGGCCGGGCGGTGCAGCGCGGGTTCACCACGCCCGACCGCACCACGCTGATCGCCTCGACCAACCGGGTCTACTCGATGGACGAGCGACTGGCCCTCGGCGACGGGCGGGTCGACAGCCAGAGCCTGCTGGACGCCGCCCGTGCCGGGTCCAAACGACTGGTGGCCGCCGACTTCAGCGACCTCGCGCTGAAGGCCGGCAGCGTCATCAGCGCCTCGCTCTTCGGGGCGCTCGCCGGTTGCGGTGCCGTCCCCGTCGAGCGGGCGCGCTTCGAGGACGCCATCCGCGCCGCCGGCAAGGGCGTCGAGGCCTCGCTGCGGGCCTTCGCGGCCGGCTACGACGCCGCGCAGGCGCCGCCGCCCGCGCCCGCACCTGCGCCGCGTCCCGGTGCAGGTGCGGTGCCGCTCACGCTGCAGCTGCGCCGTCCGGTCGACCCGGAGGAGGCCGCAGCGCAGACCGAGGAGCAGCGCCGCCGCGAGATCGCGGCCACCGACCCGGAGAGCCTGGTGGGACCAGCCCTGCGGGCCCAGGTGCACCGAGTCGTCGCCGACTTCCCGGTGCACGCCCGCGACATGCTGCTGCAGGGTTGCGTGCGGACGGCGGTCTACCAGGACACCGCGTACACCGACCGCTACCTCGATCGCGTCGCCCGCCTCGTGCCCCTGGACCCCGACGACTCCGCCGGGCTGGTCACCGAGGGCGCACGGCACGTCGCGCTGTGGATGACCTACCAGGACACCATCCACGTGGCGCACCAGAAGATCCGCCGCCGCCGGTTGCAGGGCGTGCGCGAGGAAGCCGGTGCAAGGGCCGACCAGCTGGTCGACGTGAAGGAGTACCTGCACCCGCAGGTCGAGGAGATCACCGACACCCTGCCCACGGCGCTGGGCCGCCGGCTGGCCGCATCGAAGGGGTTCGCGAAGGTCGTGGGCAAGGTGACCCGCGACGGGATCGTGGTCAACACGACCGGGATCGCCGGCTACTCGATGCTCTGGACCATGGCCCGTTTCCGGCCGCTGCGTCCCCGCTCGCTGCGCTTCGGTCGCGAGCAGGAGGCGATCGACGCCTGGCTGGACCGAGCGGTCCGGCTGGGGGCCACGGACGCCGAGCTGGCCCGCGAGGTCGTCGAGTGCCAGCGCGTGCTCAAGGGCTACGGCGCCACCCACGAGCACGGCCGGGAGAGCTTCGCCCTGCTCATGCAGGCCGTCGACGGGTTCGGTGACCGGGTCGACGGCGTCGCCCAGCTGGTCCGGCTGCGGACGGCCGCGCTGGCCGACGAGGACGGTCGTGCCCTGCGCGCGGCGCTGGGCACGACCGCGGTCGCCGCCGTTCCCGCCGTCGGGTGAGCCCCGACCGGGGCCTTCTCGCACCGGTCACCGCCGGCGCCGTCTCCGCCCTGGTCGGGTTCACCAGCTCCTTCGTCGTCCTGCTCGCCGGGTTGACCGCGGTCGGCGCGACGCCGGCACAGGCGGCCAGCGGGCTGCTCGCGGTCAGCGTGACGATGGGCCTGTCCTGCGTCGTGCTGTCGGTGACCACCCGGATGCCGATCGCCGCGGCGTGGTCCACGCCGGGTGCAGCGCTGCTGGTCACCACCGGGGGAGTCACCGGTGGCTGGCCGGCCGCGGTCGGAGCCTTCCTGGTCACCGGGTTGCTCGTGCTGGCCACCGGGCTGCTGCCGCGGTTCGGGGCGCTCGTCGCCCGCATCCCGGCACCGCTGGCCCAGGCGATGCTCGCCGGGACGTTGCTGCAGATCTGCCTACAGACGGTCACCGGGTTGCAACGGTCACCGTGGGCGGTGGGTGCGGTCGTCGCCGTCTGGTTGCTCGGCCTGCGGTTCGCCCCGCGGGCGGCGGTCCCGCTGGCCTTCGTCGCGGCCGCCGTCGTCACGCTGGTCACCGCCGACGGTGACATCGGGTCGGCGCTGCCCCGGCTGGAGCTCACCGAGCCGGCGTTCACCTGGCAGGCGCTGACCGGGATCGCGCTGCCGCTCTACCTGGTGACGATGGCGTCGCAGAACGTCGCCGGGGTTGCCGTGCTGGCCAGCTTCGGCTACCGGGTGCCGTGGCGGCGGGCGATGCTCGTGACCGGCGCGGCGACCGTGGTCAGTGCGCCGGTCGGTGGGCACGCGGTCAACCTCGCCGCGATCAGTGCCGCCCTCACCGCGGGGCCGGAGGCGGGGGAGGACCGGTCCCGGCGCTGGATCGCCAGCTCGACGGCCGGCGTCGTCCTCGCGGTCCTCGGGCTGGGCTCCGCGGCCGCGGTCGCCCTGGTCGGGTTGGCCCCGCCCGGGGTCGTGCCAGCGGTGGCCGGATTGGCCCTGCTGGCCACCCTGGCCGCCTCGACCAGGGCCGCGCTGGCCGAACCCGACGACCGCCTCCCTGCCGTCGCGGCACTGGTCACCGCCACGTCCGGGGTGGCGTTCGGCGGCGTCAGCGCCGCGTTCTGGGCCCTGGTCGTGGGCCTGGTGGTGCGGGCGGTCCTCGGCCGGCGCCGGTACGAGGCGACACCCCGACCTGCTGTCGAGGAGGGGCGGTAGCCGACGGGTCAGACGAACACCGGCTGGCCGGTCGCCTCCAGCACTGACAGCCACAGGTCCCCGCGCGGGTCCACCTGGTTGCGACTGCTGGTGACCAGCGGGATGGGCAGGTGCACGAAGCGGCCGTGCCAGCGGCCGGCCACCGTCGCGGTCCGGCCGGCCATCGCGGCGTGCACCGCGGCCTGCGCGAGCCGGGTGCAGTACACGCTGTCGTGCGAGTTGGCCGGCACGCTGCGGATGGCGTACCCGGGGTCCACGTAGCGCAGCTGGAACTGCTTGCCGGAGGCGGCGAGGTGCTCGGTGAGCCGGTCCCGCAGCAGCATCCCGATGTCGAAGAGCTTGGCGTTGCCCGAGGCGTCGGACCCACCCTCGGTGCCGGCGAAGAGCTCCTGCCCGGCCCCCTCGGCGACCACCACGACGGCGTGGCCCTGCCGGTCGATCGTCCGCTCGACGTGCGCCAGCACCCCGCGCTCGCCCTCCAGCGGCATGGAGACCTCGGGGATGAGCACCAGGTCGACGTCCTCGCTGGCCAGCGTGGCGTAGGCGGCGATGAACCCGGAATGCCGGCCCATCAGCTTGATCAGGCCCACCCCACCGGGGGTGGAGCGGGCCTCGGTGGAGGTGGACCGGATCGACTCGGCGGCCCGCCCGAACGCGGTCTGGAAACCGAAGCTGCGGTCGATCCAGGGGATGTCGTTGTCGATGGTCTTGGGGATGCCGACCACCGCGATCGGCAGCCCCCGGCGGGTGGCCTCCTCGGCGATCGCCTGCGCGCCACGCAGCGAGCCGTCCCCGCCGACGACGAACAGGATGTCGATCCGGCGCAGCCGCAGCGTCTCGACCATCACCCGCGGGTCCTGGCTGCCGCGGGTGGTGCCCAGCACCGTCCCGCCCTGGCTGTTGATCCACTTCACCGACGCCGGGGTGAGCACCTCGGGTTCGGACCCGTTCGGCGTCAGGCCCTGGTACCCGTCCCGGAAGCCCAGCACCGACGTCACGCCGTAGTGCTCGGCCAGCTCGTCGACCAGTCCCCGGATCACGTTGTTCAGGCCCGGGCACAGCCCGCCGCAGGTCACGATGCCGACCTTGGTCCGCTTGGGGTCGAAGAACAGCTTCCGGCGCGGGCCGCCGGGCTCGAAGGTCGGCAGCTCCTCCACCGGCACCCCACGGCGGACCGCCAACCCCAGGGTCCCGTCCACCAGCACCCGGTCGTGCTCGCCGACGTAGTGCATGGACTCTCCGCGCTCGAAGAGGCCGCTGGCCAGCGGGGAGTCATAGGTCAGCTCACCGAGGGTGCTGACGGTGAGGTCCGCCGCCGTCAGCTTGAGGTGTTCGGCCGTGTCCACGCCGCCGATCATCCCGGGTCGTGGTGCAGGCGGATCGGGGGGCACGCGCGAACCGCAGGCCTCGATCTCCGACGATCACGCGAGCTGGGTGCGCGACACGCCGAGGTGAGACGTCCGGGGGTCCGTGATCATCGGGGAGGGAGTCGGAACAGGGGCCGGGGGCGGGGTGTTCGGGGGTCGTGACCTTCTCCCTGGCCGTGCTGGGTGACTCGATCGCCTTCGGCACCGGCGCGTCCGACCCGGCCGACGCGATCGGCCCACGGCTGGTCCGGGCGCTGGCCGAGGACGACGTGGACGCCGTCCTGCAGGTGGTCGCCGTTCCCGGGGCGGTGTCGGCGGGGCTGGCCGCCCAGCTGCGGCAGGTCGTGCACGCGGAGCTGGCCCTGGTCGTCGTCGGTGCCAACGACCTCACCCGGCTGGTCCCTCCGAGCACGGCGGCGGCGCAGCTGGGGGAGGCGGTGCGGATGCTGCGGCTGCGCGGCGCGGACGTGCTGGTCGTCCCCGCGCCCGACCTGTCCACCGTGCCCTGGGTGCCCCCGGCCCTGCACTCGCTGGTGTCCGATGCCAGCGGTGAGCTGCGACGCCGGCAGGCCGAGGCGGTCCGGGCCGCCGGCGGGGTGGTGGTGCCGATCGCCGACGACCTGTCCGCGCGGTTCCGCGCCCAGCCCGCGCTGTTCGCCGCCGACCGCTTCCATCCCTCGTCGGCCGGCTACGCGCTGATCGCCGAGGGGTTGGCACCGGTCGTCCGGTCGATCGCCCGAAGCCGCAGCGCGGCGTGAGGTTCGGCCCGTTCGACGTCCGCGAGGTGCGTCGTACCGTCACCCCGGGTTCCGCTGCGCGGCGGGCAGGAGGGGATGCTGTGGACGGCGCGACGACGGGCCCACGACGACGGGCCCCACGATGACGGACCCCGCGACGGAGGCCAGCGTCCGCACCGGCTACCGGGCCACCTTCGGGGTGCTGGCCGCCGGCGTGCTGGCGTTCGCCCTGCTCCAGTCGCTGGTCATCCCGGTCCTGCCGACCATCCAGCAGGCCCTGGGCACCAACCAGGCCGACGTCACCTGGGTGCTCACGGCCTACCTGCTCTCGGCCTCCATCGCGACGCCGATCGTGGGCCGGCTCGGCGATTCCACCGGCAAGAAGCGGATGTTCGTCATCGCCCTGAGTGCCTTGGCGCTGGGCTGCCTGCTGGCCGCCCTGGCCACGTCGCTGCCGGTGATGATCGTGGCCCGGGTCATCCAGGGGGTCGGTGGCGGTGTGCTCCCGCTCGCCTTCGGCATCGTGCGCGACGAGTTCCCGGCCGACCGGGTACCCAGCGCCATCAGCGTGGTGGCTTCGCTGGCGTCGGGAGGCGCGGGGGTCGGCCTGGTGATCGCCGGCCCGATCGTCGGGCTGCTCGGCGAGGACTGGCTGTTCTGGATCCCCCTGGTCGTGCTGGTCGCGGCCGCCGTCGCCGCCCACCTGGTCATCCCCGAGTCGGCCAGCCGGACGCCGGGTCGGATCAACTGGGTCGCCGCGCCGCTGCTGTCGGGTTGGCTGGTCGCCCTGCTGCTCGCAGTCAGCCAGGCGCCCCGCTGGGGTTGGGCGTCACCGGCGGTGCTCGGACTGCTGGCAGCGGCCGTGGTCCTCACGGTCACGTGGGTGCTCGTGGAGGCCCGGTCGGCCCACCCGCTGATCGACATGCGGATGATGCGCCGCCGCCCGGTGTGGACGACGAACCTGGTGGCCCTGCTCGTCGGGGTGGCGCTCTACGCCGCGTTCGCGTTCCTGCCGCAGTTCCTGCAGACGCCGGCGTCGGAGGGGTACGGCTTCGGGGCCTCGGTCACCGAGTCGGGCCTGATGGTGCTGCCGCAGACCGCGGCGGCGTTCCTGGTCGGGCTCTTCGGCGGTCAGCTGGGCCAGCGGTTCGGCTCCCGGCAGGCGCTGCTGGCCGGCACGATCGTCAGTGCCGTCGGATACCTGCTCTTCGCGACGCTGCACGACCAGCGCTGGCACGTCTACCCGATCTCCGCCGTCATCGGGGTGGGGTTCGGCCTGGCGTTCGCGGCGACGGCGAACCTCATCGTCGCTGCGGTCCCGCCCGAGCAGACCGGCGTGGCCAGCGGGATGAACGCCAACATCCGCACGATCGGCGGGGCGATCGGGGCGGCCGTGATGGCCAGCGTGGTCACCGCCGGGGTCGGTCCGGGCGAGGTGCCGCGCGAGGCCGGCTACACCACGGGCTTCCTGGTGCTGACCGGAGCCATGGTGCTGGCCGCGGGCGCGGCGCTGCTGATCCCGTCGATCCGTCGCGACCCGGTCACCCATGCCGAACCCGCCGTCGCGCTGCGGCATCCCGGGGCCGGCCTGGTGGCCGGCGGCACCGTGGTGGGCGACGACCCGGAGTGAGCCTCGCACCCGGGGCGACGGCTCGCCGAGCGCATGCTCCCCGCCGGTCGTCTGCGGCGGCGATGCACGATGGACCTGCTCGTCGCAGCGACGGCGGTGGCCCACGGCGCCGTTCTGCTCACGCGCAACCCAGCGGACCTCCTGGGGCTGGAGGACGTCGTCCAGATCCGGTGAGTCGGCTGAGCAGGTGGGACCGTCGGCGACTGCCCGCCGGTGACCGGCACACCGGCGGGGCAGCCCTCAGAGCACGTCGAACTCGTTGAACGCCGCGCCGCCGGACAGCGTGGCGTAGCCCGGGCCGCGGTCGAAGAACGGCTCGTCCCCCGTGCGGGCCGACCGCATCTCCTCGCGCAGGGCCTCGGTCGCGGCCAGGTCGGCGTCTCCGTCGGCGGCGATGACCACGCCGTAGTCCCGACGGGCGCCCTCGACCGAGACCTTGAGCCAGGCGATGTCGCGCAGCACCTCCTCCACCGGCCGCTCCAGCGGGTCGCCCCAGCCTCCGCCGCCGGTGGTCCGGACCCGGACCACGGTGCCGGCGGCCAGCGGTTCGGCGTCGGCCAGCGCGTCCACCTCGTGCTCGTCCGGGCCGCCGGGGTCCACGGTGATCTGGAACGGCCGCCCGGCCTTGCCGCCCTTGACACCCCAGCAGGACAGGATCGAGCGGTCCGCGATGGACATGAAGTGCGCGTCGCGGAGCACCCGGATGTGCTTCTCGTAGCCGCAGCCACCCCGGTAGCGGCCCGGGCCACCGGAGTCCAGGGCCAGCCCGAGGGCCTCGATCCGCAGCGGGAAGCGGCCCTCGGTGAACTCCGTGGGCAGGTTCCGGCTGTCCGGGACGACGTGGATGGTGTCCTCGCCGTCGGCGTAGTACCGCCCGCCGGACCCCCCGCCGAGCACCTCGCGCATCAGGTACGGCTCGCCGGCGGCGTCGGTGCCGTAGACGCCGGTGTACCGGATCGTCTCCTGGTCGGCGGGCATCCGGCCGCCGGTGGCCTTGGCCAGCACGCCGGCCAGCACGCCCAGCAGCCGCAGGATGACGAACGTGCGGGCGTTGGTGGGCGCCGGGAACACCGGGGTGAGCAGCGTGCCCTTCTCCGGGAAGCGCATCTCGATCAGCGGGACGACGCCCTCGTTGACATCCAGCTGGGCCATCCGCTCCGGGGTCGCGGCCAGGTTACGCAGCACCGGGGCCAGCCACTTCTTCAGGAAGTTGCCGTCGGCGTAGTCCCCGCAGTGGTTGATCGGACCCTTGGCCTGCGGCCCGGTGCCGGTGAAGTCGATGACCAGCGGCACCTGGGCGGTGGAGTCCATGGTCAGCGTGATCCGCTGCCGGTGCAGCATGGGCTCGTCCACGCCGTCGTGCTCGGCGTAGTCCTCCCAGACGTAGGTGCCGTCCGGGATCTGGGACAGGATCTCGGTGCGGTAGACCTCGGTGGAGTTGGCCAGGATGGCGTCGAAGCAGGCCTCCACGGCGTCCACGCCGTACCGGTCGAACAGCTCGCCCAGCCGGCGGGCGCCGGACAGGCAGGCCGAGCACTCGGCGTCGAGGTCCGCGGCCAGCGAGTCCGGCATCCGGGAGTTGCGGGTCATGATCTTCAGCGCGCTCTCGTTCGGCACGCCGCGGTCCCACAGCTTGATCGGGGGCACCATCAGGCCCTCCTCGAACATCGAGGTCGCCGCCGAGGGCATCGACCCCGGCACCGCCCCGCCGATGTCGTCGTGGTGGCCGAACGCCTGCACGAACGCCACCACCTGCGGGCGGCCGTCGAGCTCGGCGAACACCGGCACGGTGACGCAGAGGTCGGGCAGGTGCCCGATCCCGCCCTCGGACAGGTAGACGTCGTTGTGGAAGTACACGTCGCCGACGTTCATCTGCTCGATCGGGTAGTCCCGCACCACCGGCTGCACCAGCGCCGAGTAGGAGCGCCCGGTCAGCTTGCGCAGCTGCCGGTCGTGGATGCCGGCCCGGAAGTCGTGCGCGTCCCGGATCATCGGCGAGCGGGAGGTGCGGCCGATCGCCGTCTCCACCTCCATCTCGATGGCAGCCAGCGTGCCGGCGACGATCTCGACCAGCACCGGGTCGGCGGCAACGGCGGTCATCAGGACTCCTTGGTGAGCAGCAGGTTGGCGTGGCTGTCGACGGTGGCGAGGAAGCCGGGGTGCACCGGCACGGTGGAGCCGAACTCCTCCACGATCGCCGGTCCCACGACGACGTCCCCGGGCTGCAGGTCCGGTCGCCAGTAGGTGGGGGTGTCCAGCCAGGCGTCGAAGAAGACCCGGCGGGAGCCCGAGACGGCGTCCTGCACCGAGCCGGAGCTGCGCTCGGGGGTGCTGACCAGATCCGGACGGCGGATCGGGCCGATGCCGGACACCCGGAGGTTCACCCACTCCACGGCCTGGCGCGGGTCGGCGGCGAAGTCGTAGCCGTAGAGCTGGCGGTGCGCGGCGTGGAACGCCGTCGCCACGTCCTCCAGGGCGGCCTGGTCGAGGTCCCCCTCGGCCACGGGCACCCGGACCTCGAAGGCCTGCCCCACGTAGCGCAGGTCCGCGGTGCGCTGCATCCGCTGCTCGGGCCGGGCGAAGCCCTCACCGTCCAGCGCGCGGGCGGCCTGGCCCTCCAGTGCGGCGAACGCGGTGCGCACGACCGTGACGTCGAGCTGGGCGTGCCGGGTCACCATGGTCTGCACGTAGTCGTTGCGGACGTCCACGGTGAGCAGGCCGAACGCGCTGACGTTGCCGGGGTTCGGCGGCACCAGCGTGCGGGGCAGGCCCAGCACGTCCATCAGCCGGCAGGCCAGCAGAGAGCCCGAGCCGCCGAAGGTGGTGAGGGTGAAGTCCCGGACGTCCAGGCCCTTGGCCACCGTCACCTGTCGCAGCGCATTGGCCTGGTTCCAGGCCGAGATCTCCAGGATGCCGGTGGCGGCTGCCTCCAGGGAGAGGCCCAGCTTCCCGCCCAGGGTCTCCAGGCCGCCCCGGGCCGCATCCACCGACAGCGGGATCTCCCCGCCGAGCAGGTGCGGGGGGATCCGACCCAGCACCACGTGCGCGTCGGTCACGGTGGGCTCGGGACCCCGGCTGGGGTAGCACATCGGGCCGGGGTCGGCCCCGGCCGAGCGCGGCCCCACCTTGAGCGTGCCTTCGGGGGACAGCCAGGCGATCGAGCCACCGCCGGCGCCCACGGTGACCACGTCGATCATCGGGATCTTCGACGGGTAGTCCCCGACGGTGCCCTCGGTGGTGAGCGCGGGCTCCCCGTCGATGACCACGGTGACGTCGGTGGAGGTACCCCCGCCGTCGCAGGTCAGGATCCGGTCGAATCCGGCGGTCTGCGCGATCAGCGCGGCACCCAGCGCGCCCGCGGCGGGGCCCGACAGCATCGTGGTGATCGGCTGGTGCACCACCTCGGCCGCGCTTAGCACGCCGCCGTTGCTCTTCATCACGTAGAACGGGACGTCGGGGGCCAGCTCGTCCAGCCGGCGCCGGATGTTGGTCACGTACGCGGCGACCTTGGGCTTGACGGCGGCGTCGACCAGCGTGGTCACCGAACGCTCGTACTCGCGGTACTCGCGCAGCACGCCCGAGGAGATGGAGACCACGCAGTCGGGATGTTCGGTGCGGAGCACGTCGAGCATGGCCCGCTCGTGCGCGTCGTCGGCGTAGGCGTGCAGGAAGCAGACCCCGACGCAGGAGATGCCCGCGTCGCGGAAGAACCGGGCGGCCTCGACGGCCTGCTCCCGGTCGAAGGGCCGGACCTCGGCACCGGTGTGGTCGAGCCGGCCGCCCACGGTGCGCACCAGGTCGGCCGGCACGATCCGCGGCGGCTTGACCCAGAAGTAGGAGTTGCCATAGCCGTCGGGCACGGACTGGCGGGCGATTTCCAGCACCGAGGCATAGCCCTCGGTGGTGATGAAGCCGATCCGGTCCAGCTTGCCCTCAAGCAGCTGGTTGGTGGCCACCGTGGTGCCGTGGCTGACCGCGGTGATCGCCCCGGCGGCCTCGTCGTCGCCGATGCCCAGCAGGTCCAGCACCTTGCGCACCCCGGCCAGGAAGCCGTCGGCCGGGTCCCCGGGGGTGGACGGCGTCTTGGTCGTCGTCGTCGCGCCGGTCTCCTCGTCCACCGCCACGACGTCGGTGAAGGTGCCGCCGGTGTCGATGCCGATGCGTACGCGCCTGCTCGTCATGCCAGATACCTTAGCGCTGAGAGATCCGCGGCGGAAGGTGCAGGGAGCTCGGGGCGACACTCCGATCATGATCTGCGCAGTGGTCGAGCAGGGTGGGCCACCGAGGGCCGGTCTGCCAGAGCCCGCCGTGTGCACCTGGTCACCATGTCCCGTCTGTGATCCTCCATTTCCGCAGGTGTGGTCAAGAACTGACAATGCTCGGTGGCAACGGAGCGGATGTGGCGCCTTTGAGTTGTGCACATGTGGGTAGTTGACCTTCATAAGCCAGTCAGCAAGTTCTTCGCACCAGCGCCCGGCCGACACCCACGTCGTCAGCGATCGCCGGGCGAGCCCGGTCGGTGCCTACGTGGCCATCACCGGCATCGTCATCTTCACCATCGCCACGTTCATCGACTGGGTCTCCACCAGTGACGCCGACGCGTCCACCTCGGGCTCGGGTTACGAGACCGACACCGTCATCCCCCTGCTGGCCTTCCTCGGCCTCGGCCTGGCCGTGGCCCTGCTCTACGCGGCATCCCGGGCCCGGGGTCGCCAACACCGCGGCCTGTCCCTGGTCACCATGGCCGTGGGCATCGCCGCCGTCGGCATCGCCCTGAGCTATGTCTTCGACGCCCCCGGCGCCTTCGAGCGCGGGTCTGACCTGGACACCGAGGCCGGTGCCTGGATCGGCCTGATCGGCGGCATCGTGTGGTCCATCGGTGCTGGTCTGCTGGCCAAGGAGCCCGAGGGCGACGACGACTGGCACGACGCCCACCGGATCGACACGAACCGCCCCCACTGACCGACTGACTCACCGCACGGGCCGTCGGCATCCGCCGGCGGCCCGTGCGCGTTTGTCCCGGGTTCACCGCCCACGACCGAGCCCGGCTGGCTGGTGCCTGAGTTGAGCCGGACCGTTCCGTCACGTCGGTGGCGCCACTAGCCTCGGCGGCGTGGACACGACGTTCCAGGCCGAGCTGATCGAATGGCGTGGCCCGGCCCCGTTCTACTGGATCCGGCTGCCGGCGGAGGCTGCCGACGACGTCCGTGCCCGGGCTTCGGGCGCGACGTACGGCTGGGGTGCCGTTCCGGTGTCCGTGCGCATCGGCGCCACCGGCTGGGAGACCTCGCTGCTGCCGCGCAACGGTGGCTACATGCTGCCGGTGCGCACGGACGTCCGGGAGCGGGAGCGGCTGGGCCAGGGCGACGCGGTGACGGTGGCGATGAGCGTGGCTCCCCGCGGTGGGCGGGCCGCGAACGGCACCGGCCGAACGGTCTGACTCGGCTCGACCAGCGGCGGATCGGGCCGGGACCCCAGGTCCCGGCCCGATCCGCGCTCTCAGCCCTGAGCGAGCGTGGCGACGTGCTCCCACTCGCGCCACTGCGCCAGCCGGGACTCGTAGTCCGCGGTCGCGATGCCCAGCGGGGCGGTGCCGAAGAAGACCCGCAGCGGCGGCTCGTCGGCGTCCACGATGGCCAGCACCGCGGTCGCCGAGGCCGCGGGGTCGCCGGGGGTGGACACCCGGGCCTTGCGCTGCTCCGCAGCCTTCTTCCGGAACGTGTCGTAGGCCGGGTTGGGCTCGGCGTGCTTGGCCGAGGCGCCGCCCCAGTCGGTGTCGAACCCACCGGGCTCGATGAGCGTCACCGAGATGCCGAAGTCGGCCACCTCGGCGGCCAGCGCCTGGCTCATCCCCTCCAGCGCCCACTTGCTGGCGTTGTAGATGCCGATGTTCGGGAACGCCGAGATCCCGCCGATCGAGGACACCTGCAGGATGTGCCCGGAGCCCTGCGCGCGCAGGAACGGCAGCGCGGCCTGGGCGACGAACAGCGCGCCGAACACGTTGGTGTCGAACTGCTGCCGGGCCTCCGCCTCGGAGATCTCCTCGATCATGCCGAACTGGCCGTAGCCGGCGTTGTTGACCACCACGTCCAGCCGGCCGAAGTGGTCGTGCGCCTGCTGCACGGCAGCAAAGACCGCCGACCGGTCGTCCACGTTGAGCTGCAGCGGCAGGAACCGCTCGCCGAAGCGCTCGGCGAGGTCGGCCAGGCTGGAGGTGTCCCGGGCGGTGGCGGCGACGGAGTCCCCGCGGTCGAGGGCGGCGATGGACCACTCGCGGCCGAAACCGCGGGAGGCCCCGGTGATGAACCAGGTCATGGGCATGTCCACCCCCAGCGCGCAGACGGGGCGACCTTGTTCCGACCCGCCGGCAGTGGCCCCTGGTGACCGGTTCCGGGCCAAGAACCGGTCGCGGAGGGACAGTGCCTAGGGTCCGGCGTGCTGGGCGGTCACCGTGGCCCGCAGCACGTTCTTCTGCACCTTGCCGGTGGGCGTGCGGGGGAGCGTCGTCCAGCACCACCAGCGACTCCGGGTACTTCTGCCGGGCGATCGCCCGCCCGTCCAGGAAGGCGGTCAGCGACTCCAGGGTCACCGTCGCCCCGGGCCGCGGGCACGACGACGGCGCAGCCCCGCTCGGTGAGCACGGGATCGGGCACCGCCACCACGGCCACGTCGGCGATGTCGGGGTGCCGGTAGAGCAGGTCCTCCACCTCCTTGGCGCTGATGTTCTCCCCGCCGCGCAGGATGAGGTCCTTGCTGCGGCCGGTGACGGTGAGGAAGCCGGCCGGGTCCACCCGGCCCAGGTCACCGGTGGCGAACCAGCCCTCGGCGTCGAGCACCGGGCGGTCCAGGCCGTGGTAGCCCAGGAACATCTCCGGCGCCCGGGCCCGCAGGTGCCCGACCGTGCCGGCGGGCACCTCGCTGCTCGGCGTCGTCGACCACCCGCAGCTCGCCCAGCCCGATCACCCGGCCGTCGGTCCCGGCGCGCAGCTCGGCGGGGTCGTCGGCGTGCCCCGCGGTCGACCGTGGGGATCTCGGTCGAGCCGTAGACCCGCACCACCGTGCAGCCAGCGCCCGCTCGGCCTCGCGGACCAGCTCGGGCGGGACGTCGGCGCCGCCGCAGCCGAAGCACCCGCAGCGCACGACGATCGGCGGACGCGCGGGGGAGTGGGTCAACCCGTGCAGGAACGGCGTGGCCGCGACGGTCGACGCTGCACCCTCCGCGGTGACCAGCTCCCAGCCGCGCTCGGGCGACCAGACGTCGCAGAGGACGACCGCGGTGCCCAGCATCGACGCCAGGTGGAAGCCGTAGAGCACCCCGGTGACGTGGGCGACCGGGGAGGCGCGCCAGCACGACGTCGTCGGCGGTCGAGCCCGAAGGTGGTCGACCATGCTGCGGTCCTCGTGGCCGAGGGTGTCGTGGCTGTGCACCGCGCCCTTGGGTCGGACTCGGTGCCCGAGGTGTAGAGCAGGCAGACCGGGTCGCCCGCTGGCCCGCCCGGGCTCGGCGTGCGCCGCCCTCGGCGCGTGAGCGCAGCAGGTCGGCGAAGCCGCCGCCCCGGGCGACGACGACGTGCTCGAGCGCGGGGCAGTCCGCCGCGCACCGCGGTCGGCCAGGGCGCCGTGGTCGTACCCGCGGAACCCCGCGGCGACCACGAGCACCCGCGCCCCGCCGGACGCGCAGCGCGAAGCGCATCTCGCGCCTCGCGCAGGATCGGCATGAGCGGGTTGCTGACACCGCGCCCGAGCCGGAGGGCCGCCAGGTGGCACGACGAGCGCCTCCCACCAGTTCGGGCAGCTGCTGCGCCACGACGTCCCCGGGCCGCACGCCCAGCCGGCGCAGTCCCGCGGTGAGCCGGACGACCCGGTCGGCGAGCTCGGCATAGCTCAGCCGCACGTCACCGTCCACCACCGCCAGCCGGCCGGGGTCCGCGTCGGTCACCCAGGAGTCCAGCAGCGTGCCGTCGTAGGCGCCGGCCACCGTCCACCGCTCCCGGACCGCGTCGGCCGCCCGCGGGAAGCCGGTCACGCCGCACCCAGCGTCGCCGGGCGCGCTCGGCGAGCAGGAACTTGCGCGGGCGGCCCGAGGGGTGAGCGGGATCGTCCGCCGGGGTCGATGGCCAGCACGTGCCGGGGCACCTTGAAGCGGGCCAGGTGCTGGTGCACCAGGCGACCAGCTCCGCGGCGTCGAGCGCCGCGCCCTCGCTCGGCACGACCCAGCCACGCCCGACCTCGCCCATCCGCTGCGTCGGGCAGCGGGACCACGTGCGCCTGGTGCGACCGACGGGTGCGCGGGCAGCACCGTCCTCGACGTCGCCGGGCACCACCTGCTCGCCGCCGCAGCGGTAGCTGTCCTTGTGCGGCCGGCGAGCCGCAGCTAGCTCTCGGCGTCGACCGACCCAGGTCGCCGGTGCGCAGCCAGCCGTCGGCGGTGAACGTCGCGGCGTCGGCCTCGGGGTTCTGGTAGTAGCCGGCGATGACCCCGGGGCCGCGGGCCAGCAGCTCGCCGACCGCACCCGGTCGCAGGCGCTCCCCGGTCACCGGGTCGGCGGTCCTGTAGACGACCAGCCGCCGGTCGAGCGCGGGGTCCCCGGCGACGCCGGCGTCGCGGACCCGGCCGTTGGTGGTGCCGGCGCCGGTCCGGCGGGTCCTCGGGCCGGGTGCACGTGGTCGACGCCGTCGTCTCGCTCTGCCCGTAGCCGGTCACCACCTCCACCTCGCCGAACACCTCGTCGATCGCGGCCCAGATGCCCGGCGGGGACACCCCGCCGGAGGAGAACAGGTGGGTCAGCGAGGATGTCGTGCGTCCCGGCGCGCAGCTCGGCCAGCACCCCAAGGTCATCGTCGGGATCAGCAGCGCGTCGTGGCGCGGTGCTCGCCGATCGCGGCGAGGGTGGCGGCCGGGTCGAAGGTCAGCGGGCGACGATCGACCCGCCGACGAACGGCACGGTCAGCAGGCCCTCGACGTAGCCGTACACGTGGAACATCGGCAGCGAGAACGCCACCCGGTGGCCGTCGGCGAAGGCCCGGCCCAGCACGCTGGAGAACGCGGCGCGCAGCAGCATGTCGTGGGTGAGCGGGACGCCCTTGGGCTCACCGGTGGTGCCGGAGGTGAACAGCAGCACGGCGGGGGCGTGCGGGTCGCCGGGCTGTTCCTCGCCCGCCGGCTCGGTCGCCAGCAGCTCGGCCAGGGTCGTCGTCCCGGGCGGGACGGCGCCTGGCCGGTGGCGAGCACCACCACGTGCCGGAGCTCGGGCAGGGCCGTGCCACCGCCGGCGGTCTCCCAGCCCGGGGCCAGCTCGTCCAGCATCGCCAGGTGGTCGGTGCCGCGGAAGGGTCCATCACCACCAGGGCGACGGCGTGCGAGCGGCGCAGCGACGAAACCGAGCTCCGCCGTCCGGTTGAGGAAGTTGATCGGCACCGCGGTGACGCCCGAGCCGGGACAGCGCGTAGGTCACCACCGGGAACTCGGCGAAGTTGGCCAGCACCACCCCCACGTGGTCCCGCGGCCGCACCCCCAGGGCGGCGAGCCCGCCGGCCAGCCGCCGGGACTGCTCGGCGACCTCGGCGTAGCTGGAGCGGACCTGGTCGGTGACGACGAACGGCCGGTCGGCGAACTCGGCCACGGCGTGGTCCAGCGCGCCGGACAGGGTGCGCGGCGTCCAGGCCGGGAAGCGCGCCTCCAGCGCGGCCCGGCGCTGGGCCGGCGGGAGCGGGTGGCGGGTCACCGGGCACCGGCACCGGCGAAGCAGAACCCGTCGTAGTCCTCGCGCGACCACCCGGTCCAGGATCCGGCGGTACCCGCGGACCCCGCCGACGTAGGGGGTGAAGACCCGGGGCTTGCCGGGCACGTCGTCCCCCATGTAGTAGCTGCGGGCCCGCGGGTACAGCGTGGCCTCCGCGCGCTCGTTGACGTGGGCCACCCAGCCGGTCCTCGGCGGACTCCGTCGGCCTCGCACGGTGGCCGCGCCCCGTCGGCCGACGCGCGTCGAGCAGGTCGGCGACCCAGTCCACGTGCTGCTCGATCGACAACAGCACGTTCGACAGCAGCGACGGGCTGCCGGGGCCGGCGATGACGAACAGGTTGGGGAACCCGGCCACCTGCAGGCCCAGGTAGGTCCGCGGCCCGGCCGACCACTCCTCGCGCAGCGTCACCCCGTCCCGGCCGACGATCTCGGGCTGCAGCAGCGCGCCGGTCATCGCGTCGAAGCCGGTCGCGAAGACGACCACGTCGAGCTCGATCTCCCGATCGGAGGTTGCCAGGCCGGTGGGGGTGAAGCCGGTGATCGGGGTGTCCCGGACGTCGACCAGGTCGACGTTGTCGCGGTTGAAGGTCTCGAAGTAGCCCGGAGTCCACCGGTGGCCGCTTGGCGCCGAAGGGGTAGCCGTCGGGCAGCAGGTGGGGCAGCAGCTCGGGCTTGCGTCACCTTCTCGGCGATCTTGGCCCGGACGAAGTCGGCCACGGTGTCGTTGGCCGCCTCGTCGAGCATCAGGTCGGCGTAGGCGAGCAGGAACCCGAAGCCGGTCGTCGTCCACTGCTCCTCGTAGCGCCGGCGCAACCGTTCGGCGTCGGAGACCTCCAGGGCGGACTGCCGGCTGACCGGGAAGCTCAGCCCGGTGGGGGAGTTGCGGGCCGCCTCGCGGCGGGCCCGGTAGTCGGCCTTGACCGCGGCGTCCTCGGCGTCGTCCACCGGTGCGTTGTTGGCCGGGATGGAGAAGTTGGGCGTGCGCTGGAAGACCGTCAGGTATGCCGCCTGCTGGGCGACCACCGGGATCAGCTGGGTGCCCGAGGAGCCGGTGCCGATGACGCCGACCCGCTGGCCGGTGAGGTCGACGCCCCCCTTCGGCCACCGCGCGGTGTGCAGCACGGTGCCCTGGAAGTCCTGCTGGCCGGGCAGCTCGGGGTCCTTGGGCACGCTCAGCTGGCCGGTGGCCATGACCACGAACCTGGCCCGCCAGCTGCTTCCGGTATCGGTCGTGACGTCCCAGCGGGCGGCGGACTCGTCGAAGACCAGCCGGGTCACCCGGGTGTTCAGGTGGATGTCCCGGGCCAGGTCGAAGCGGTCCACCACGTGGGCCACGTAGCGCAGGATCTCCGGCTGGGTGGCGTACCGCTCGCTCCAGCGCCACTCCTGCTCCAGCTCGGGGTCGAAGCCGTAGGAGTAGTCGTGGCTGCGGACGTCGCAGCGGGCACCGGGATAGCGGTTCCAGTGCCACACCCCGCCGATTCCGTCGCCCGCCTCCAGCACGGCCACCGAATGGCCCCGCCCGCGCAGGGTGTGCAGGGCCCGCAGCCCGGCGAAACCAGCCCCCACGACCAGGACGTCGACATCGCTCATGGGTCGACTGTGGCCCTGGACACAGCGCGATGTCAACACCTACGTTGATGTTGTCACGGGGCGCTGCCGCCCTGCCGAGGAACGAACGCGAGGAGGCCGTGATGGGCCGCAGGGTGCCGACGCCGGAGATGCTGACCTACGAGAAGGAGGGCCGGATCGCCACGATGACGCTGAACCGGCCCGAGCGGGGCAACGCGCTGTGCCGGCAGCTCCGGGACGAGATGGACGACGTGCTGGACGACCTGGACCGCGACGACGACACCCGGGTGCTCATCGTGGCCAGC
Organism: uncultured Actinomycetota bacterium; assembly: GCA_963759905.1. GTDB lineage: Bacteria > Actinomycetota > Actinomycetes > Mycobacteriales > Geodermatophilaceae > Klenkia. The sequence continues at coordinate 1,555,111 of CAVXBD010000001.1, read as the reverse complement.
AACGGCAAGAACTTCTGCACCGGTTACGACCTGTCCGAGTGGGGCTACCTGTGGGGCACCGGTGAACCGTCCCGGCCCGAGGACAGCCGGCCGCACCGCCGCGCCCCGATCTTCAGCCGGCGGGAGTTCCACGAGTCGCGGGAGCGGTGGATGCGGTTGTGGCGCATCCGGCAGGCCACCGTGGGGGTGGTCCGGGGGGCCTGCGTGGCCGGCGGGCTGGACCTGGCCGGGGTGCTGGACGTGGTCTTCGCTGCCGATGACGCGACCTTCGGCCAGCCCGAGGCCCGCACCATGGGCGAGATCCACACCTTCGGCATGTGGCCGGTGCACCTGGGCATGCGCAAGACCAAGGAGTGGCTGTTCACCGGTGACTCGATGACCGGCACCGAGGCCGAGCAGCTGGGCCTGGTGAACAAGGCGGTGCCGGCCGAGGAGGTGATGGCGGTGGCCCGCACGTACGCCGAGCGGATCGCGCACGTGCCGCTGGAGATGCTCTACAGCCACAAGGAGGCGACCAACCGCTGGTGGGATGCGATGGGCATCGCCTCGGCGATCGCGGCGGCCAACGACGCGGACGCGATGGCGATCGCCGGGCCGGCGATGGCCGACTTCGAGCGGATCCAGCGGGCCAGTGGCGTGCGTGCGGCCGTCGAGGACCGCGACGAGCCGTTCTCCTCCCACCGCACCTACTGGGAGGCCTACCAGGCGGGCCGGGAGGCGGGTCGTGCCGCGGAGCGCGCCGGCCGGGAGTGAGCACCCGGTGACCGGGGTGGCCGGCGGCAGCGACCTGGGCCGGCGCCGGGCGGTCCGGCGCGGCACCGCCAAACCGGCCTTCGCCGAGCGTCGGGTGGAGATCGTGGCGGCCGCCGCCGCGGTCTTCGCCCGGCTCGGGTACGCCAGGACCACCCTGGCCGACGTCGCCGCCGAGCTGGGCATGGACCGGGCGTCGCTGTACCACTACGTGGGCAGCAAGCAGGAGCTCTTCCAGGACGTCGTCGGCGGGACGGTCGAGCACAACGCGGCGCGCGCCGAGGCGATCGCGGCCGGCCCCGGCAGCCCGGCGGACAAGCTGCGCTCGGTGGTCACCGAGATGATGACCAGCTACGCGGAGAGCTACCCGTTCCTGTACGTGTACCTGCAGGAGGACCTGCGGGCGGTGTCCGCCGACCGCTCGGACTGGGCGAAGCACATGCGCGGGGTCAACAAGCGGTACGAGAACGCCGTCGTCGGCATCGTCCGCGCCGGGATGGCCGACGGGTCGTTCGCCACCCGCGGCGAGCCCTACGTGGTGGCTGCCGGTGTGATCGGCATGGTCTCCTGGTCCAACCGCTGGTTCGACCCGACGACGTCCACCCTCGGAGCCGGCGAGATCGCCCGCACCTACGCCGACATGCTGGTGCTGGGGCTGTCCAGCAGCTGACGTGAGGGCCGGCGGGGTCACTGCTGCGTCGGTGTCCCCGGGGGACCGGTTCCCACCCCGGAACCGGTCCCCCGGGGCCACTGCTCGGCGGCCCATCCCCGCAGCGGGCGGGGTGTCAGCGGGGCGGGGGGCCCTGCTGGTCGGTGGCCCGGGGAAGCTGCTGGGTGCCGGGGTCGTCGTCGTCGGCCCGGCTGACCGGCGGCTGCTCGTAGGCCTGCTGCGGGTCCGGGACCGGGACGGAACCCGTCGAGTAGGGCTGGGGCTGACCGTACTGCTGGTCGAAGGGCTGGTCCTGCTGGTCGCCGGTGGGCCGGCCCTCGTACTGCTGGCCACCGTAGGGCTGGCCCCCGTACTGCTGGCCGCTCTGGGGCTGGCCCCCGTACTGCTGACCCCCGTACTGCTGACCCCCGTACTGCTGGCCGCCGGCGGGCGGGTACGGCTGCCCCTGGGGCTGGTTCCCGTACTGCTGGCTGCCGTACTGCTGCTGGCCGCCGTACTGCTGGCCCCCGTACTGCTGACCCTCGTTCGGCGGGTACGGCTGCCCGCCGCCCTGCTGGGACCCGGAGTCGGGACGGTACTGCTGGGCCTCCTGGCGCAAGGCATCGCGGGCGGAGCTGGCGCTGGCCGCCTCACGCTTCATGTTGGGCGCCTCGGCCTCCACCTTGGCCAGCGCGTTCTCCCACCGGGACCGCATCGGGGCGATGCCGCCACCACCGACGGCCACCACGACGACGCCCACCAGGGCGGCCAGCGCGGCATAGAGCACGGCATTGACCACGTTGCGGGCGATCTCGAGCTGGTTCAGGGCGGCGATGACACCCAGGGCCAGGATCAGCACCGAGGCTGCGGTGGCCAGGGCCGAGCCGTAGGACAACCCGCCCAGCGCGTTGCGCACCAGCGCCTTGACCGCGGCCGCGATGGCGGCGGCGATGACCAGGATCAGGATCGCGACGAACACCTTGGGCAGGTAGCCGATGATCGCCGTCAGGTAGGTGCTGATCGGGTTCTGGCCGAACACCCCGAAGGCGGTGGACAGCACGAACAGCATGACCGCGTAGAAGACGATCTTCGCCAGGATCTGCGAGGCGTCGTACTGCGAGTTCTGCAGCGCCTTCTTGATCCCACCGCGTTCGACGGCACGGTCGAAGCCGACCTTCTCCAGCACCGTCACCAGCAGCTTCTCCAGCGCCTTGGCGATGAGGTAGCCGATGCCCAGGATGATGAGGAAGAGCAGCAGCTTGGGGAGGAACGTCACGACGTTGTCGAGAGCGTTCCGGAAAGAATCGCCCATGAGCGGGGACCTCCGTCGGTGAGGGGTGCCGGGGTTGCGTCGAGGTGATCACTGCCCGCCGGTGCACCGCGGCAACCCCGCAGCGCCGAGATGATCCCGTTCCGGTGGGTATCCCCGGTGCATCAGCGGCGGTGCGGGCGGCCGATCCCGAGTGCGTACAGCGTCGCCAGGATCGCCCCGGAGGGCAGCTGCCAGACCGGCCACGGGTAGGGCATGTCACCGGTACCGAGGCCGACCGCCACCCAGCTGGCCAGGTTGGCGGCGAAGGCGCAGGCCCAGATGACGATCAGCACTTTCATCGCCGTCCCGCCACCGGTCCCGCTGAACCACCGGTCCAGCACCGGACTGCTCGGCCCGGTCGGCCCGTGCGGGGACGGTCGGGGGGCGGCCGAGCGGGGCCGGCTGGTCGGGCGGTGGGAGCTCACCCAGGTCGCGGGTGACGGCGTCCAGCTCGCCCCGCGTGCGCGCCGCCCAGCTCAGCCTGGCCCGCTGGTCGAACTCGGCCAGCTCGAGCTGCCCCACCTCCACCGCCCGCCGCAGCCGGCTCTCCACCAGCGCGCGGTCGGCGTCGGAGACGCGGAGCTGCGACGGCGGCAGCGGGTCGCTCATGTCCCGGGATGCTGGCAGACCCGGGCCGGGCTGTCAGCGGCTCAGGCGCGCCGGCCCAGCAGGTAGCCGACGAGCACGCCCAGCAGGGTCAGCACACCACCGCCGACGGCGGCCAGGGCCAGCTCGGCCGGGGCCGCACCGGACACCGGAGCACCGGCCGGGGCGAACGTGCGGGCCGGAACCGGAGCGGTGGCCTGGGCAGTGGCCGGGGCTGTGCCGGTGGGCACCGCGGTGTCGCTCACGGCAGCGGCGGACGGGGTCACGGCGTCCACGGGTGCCGGAGCCGCCGTCCCGGTCAGCTCGGCATCCACCGCGGCGAAGTACTGCGCGGCCAGCCGCTTGGCGACGCCGGTGATCATCCGCTGACCCACCCCGGCCACCGCCCCGCCGACCACCGCGTCGGCGGAATAGCGCAGCGCGGTGGCGCCGTCGGTCTCGGCCAGGGTGAGCGTCACCGTGGCCCGCACCGAGCCGGGGCCACCGGACCCCGAGGCGTGCATGACGTAGGACGTCGGGTGCTGCTTGTCGGCCAGCCGGACCTCCCCGGCGTAGGTGCCGCGGATCGCACCGACCCCGACCGACACCACCATCTGGTAGTTGTCCTCGCCGACCTGCGTGAGGCTCTGGCAGCCCGGGATGGTGCGGGCCAGCACGGCGGGGTCGGTGATGACCGCCCAGACCTGCTCGGGGGTGCCGGACAGCGTGGCGCTGCCGTCGAGGTTCACGCAGGGGCTCCTTGGGAGGTGGAGGGCACGGCGGCGGGGACGCGCTCGGCGTCACCGGATCGGACCAGGTCGTACAGCTCGGTGGGTGAGATGGGCATGGCGGCGATCCGGCGCCCGACGGCGTCCTCGATGGCCGAGGCGATGGCCGCGGTGCCGGGGATGACGCCGGCCTCGCCGGCGCCCTTGAGGCCCAGCGGGTTCAGCGGTGACGGGGTTTCCTGGTGGTCGATGACCACGTCGGGCACCTCGCTGGCGTAGGGCATGAGGAAGTCCATGAACGAGGCGTTCTGCAGCTGCCCGTCGGCGTCGTAGGCCATCCGCTCGTACAGCGCCCCGCCCACCCCCTGGGCCACCCCGCCCTGCACCTGGCCCTCCACGATCATCGGGTTGACGATGTTCCCGCAGTCGTGCACCACGGCGTAGTCCACGATCTCGATCTCCCAGGTGGTGGGGTCGATCTCCACCACCGCGGCGTGCGCCCCGGAGGCGAAGGTGGACCGGATCGGGGAGTAGTAGTCGACGTGCTCCAGGCCGGGGGCGTCGCCGACGGCGACCGGGGGCTTGCTGTCGTCGCCGGGGCCGGCGAACTGGGTGGCCTGCCGGGCGGCGTCGTCGAAGGCGTAGCGCAGCGGGTTGGACAGCACGGCCACGGTGCGCAGCGGGATCGCCGTCCCCGGTGTGCCCTTGACCTGCACCAGGCCCTCGTCGATCTCCAGGTCCGCGACGTCGACCTCCAGTACCTCGGCGGCGATCCGCAGTGCCTTGGCCCGCACCCCGCGGGCGGCCAGCGCGATGGCGTTGCCGCTCATCACCGCCGCCCGGGAGGCGAAGGTGCCCACCGCGTAGCCGAAGCGCCGGGTGTCCCCGGTGGTGACCTCGATGTCCTCGATCGGCACGCCGAGCTCGGAGGCCACGATCTGTGCGAACGCGGTCTCGTGGCCCTGGCCCTGGGAGGTGAGACCGGTCGACACCAGGACCTTGCCGCTGCCCAGCACCTGCACGTGGCCACCCTCGTAGGGGCCGGGGCCGGTGCCCTCCACGTACATGGCCATCCCGATGCCCAGCTGCCTGCCCCGGGCCGCGGCCTCGGCCCGGCGCTCGGCCGCCCGGTCCCAGCCGACCAGCGCGACGAGCTTGTCCAGCAGGCCCTGGTAGTTGCCCGAGTCGTAGATGACCGGCCGGCCGTCCTGGAAGGTGAGGTGGTGGTCGTAGGGGAACTCGTCGGCCCCGATGAGGTTGCGCCGACGCACCTCGGCCCGGTCGATCCCGCGTTCCTGCGCGATCCGGTCCATGGTGCGCTCCATCGCGTAGCAGCCCTGCGGGCGCCCGGCGCCGCGGTAGGGCGTGACGATGACGGTGTTGGTGTAGACGCTGTCGATCCGCACCCGGTAGACCGGGATCGCGTAGGGGCCCACCAGCTGGGTCGCGGTGACGATCGGGATGATGATCCCGTAGGGCGTGTAGGCCCCGTTGTCGTGCCAGGCCCGGACGTCCAGCGCGGTGACCCGGCCCTCGTCGTCGTAGCCGACGGTGATCTCCTGGCGCTGCTGCCGCTCGTGGGCGGAGGAGACGAAGTGCTCCCGGCGGTCCTCGGCCCAGTGCACCGGGGCGCCCAGCGCGATGGCAGCCATCGGGACCAGCAGTTCTTCGGGCCACGGGTGCACGATCTTCACGCCGAACCCGCCGCCCACGTCGGGCGCGACGACCTCGACCCTCTCCAGCGACAGCTGCAGCTTCGCCGCGATCGCCGCGCGCACCGAGGTGGAGGCCTGGGTGGAGGTGTGCACCCGCAGCGAGGAGTCGTCGGCGTCCCACACGGCGTGCACCCCCTTGCCCTCCATCGGCATGCAGGCGCTGCGCTCGATGTACTGGGTGAAGGACAGCGTGTGCGCCGAGGCGGCCAGCGCGGCCTCCACGTCCCCGGTCTCCTGGTGGTGCCTGGCGGCGACGTTGTCCGGCACGTCGGCGTGCACCGCGTGCACCGCCTCCCGGGCGGCGTCCACGCCGACCACGACCGGCAGCTCCTCGTACGTCACCGCGATCCGGTCGCAGACGTCCTCGGCCACGTAGCGGTCGGTGGCCACCACCATCACCACGGCCTCGCCCACGTGCTGGACGATCTCCCGGGCCAGCGGGTAACCGGTCCGGGGCGCGGTGAGCTGCGGGTGCGGGATGAGCACCGGTAGCGGCTCGGCCATCGGGCCGGTCAGGTCCTCGTAGGTGTAGATCGCCACGACGCCCTCGACGTCCAGGGCGGCGTCGATGTCGATGCCGGTGATCCGGGCGTGCGCGTACGGGCTCCGGACGAAGGCCGCGGCCAGCGCGCCGTGCCCGATGTCGTCGGTGTAGCGGCCGCGGCCGGTGATCAGCCGCAGGTCCTCCCGCCGGCGGACCGGCTCGCCGAAGAGCTTGGTGGTCATGCCGGGCCGTCCTGCGCCATCAGCCCGGCGGCGTGCCGGCAGGCCTTCTTGATGTTGGCGTAGCCGGTGCACCGGCAGAGGTTGCCGCCGACGATCTCGTCGACCTCCTCCTCGGTGATCTCCACCGTGCGGTCCCGCGCCTCCAGGCCCGCGGCCATGGTCATCAGGAAGCCCGGCGTGCAGAACCCGCACTGCAGCGCATGGCACTCGCGGAAGGCCTCCTGCACCGGGTGCAGCAGCTCACCGCCCCGGCCGTCGTCACGGGCCAGGCCCTCCACGGTGGTCACCGCCGCGCCGTCGACCTGGACGGCGAGCACCAGGCAGGACCGCACCGGGGTGCCGTCGACCAGCACGGTGCAGGCACCGCAGACGCCGTGCTCGCAGCCGACGTGGGTACCGGTCAGCTGCAGGTCGTGCCGCAGCGCGTCCGAGAGCAGCCGCCGCACGGGCACCGTGGTTTCACGGGGAACACCGTTGATGGTGACGGAGATGGTGCGATCGGTCTGGACCTGGGTCACGCGACGCTCCCTGCTGCTTCGGCGCCCGCGCGGGCGAGCGTGCGTTCGGTGAGGACGCCGACCAGCAGCCGGCGGTAGTCCGCGCTGGCGTGCAGGTCGCCGTCGGGGTCGACCAGGGTGCGCGCCAGCGCCCCCGCGGCCGCCCAGTCGGCGCCGGCGACGGTGGCGCCGGCCACGGCCTCGGTCAGGTCGTGCACCTGCGGCACCAGCCCGACCGAGATGTAGGCGGCCCGGGCGGAGACGACCCGCGCGTCCTCGTCGAGGGTGACGGTCACCCCTGCGCCGCAGACGGCGTAGTCGCCCTTCCGCCGCGACACCTCCTCGAAGGCGGTCCCGCTGCGTGGCGGCAGGGCGGGGAAGAACGCATCGGTGACGACGGCGGGGCCGTGCACCGAGGTCTCCAGCGGACCGACGAAGAAGTCGGCCCAGTCCACGGCCGAGCTGCCGGCGGGCGTCGCCACGGTGACCGATCCACCGGTCAGCGCCAGCACCGAGGTCAGCTCCCCGGAGGGGTCGGCGTGCGCGATCGATCCCACGGTGGTGCCGCGGTTGCGGATCGCCGGGTGGGCCACGTTGCCGGTGGCCCGGGCCAGCAGGGGCTGGACGTCGGCGGCGCCGGTGTGCCGCAGCAATGCGGCGTGCCGTACCAGGGCCCCGACCCGGACGCCGTCGCCGGTGACGACGACGGTGTCCAGGTCGGGGATCCGGTTGATGTCCACCAGCGTGGTCGGCGAGGCCAACCGCATGGACAGCAACGGGAGCAGGGACTGCCCTCCGGCCAGCACCTTGGCGCCGTCGCCCTCGGTGGCGAGGACCTCGAGGGCGTCGGCGAGCGAGGTGGGGTCGGCGTAGCCGAAGGGCGCGGGCTTCACCGGGTACGGGTCTTCTCGTCCGTGCCGAGGGGGCCGTCGACCGCGTGGTCCCCGGTGTGCCCGAGCGCGGGACCGGTGCCGCCGTCGAACCCGGCCTCGGTCTGCAGGGAGGCGCGCATGTCGGCCGGGGCCAGCACCCGGGCCAGGTGCCAGCCGACCACGACGACGATCGAGCCCAGCGCGATGCCACCGAGGGAGAAGTTGTCGGTGAAGACCATGGTCACGTTGCCGATGCCGATCACCAGGCCGGCCGCCAGCGGGACCAGGTTGATGGGGTTGGCGAAGTCGACCCGGTTCTCCTTCCAGATCTTGGCGCCCAGCAGACCGATCATCCCGTAGAGCACCACCGTGATCCCGCCCAGCACGCCACCGGGGACCGCGGCGACCAGGGCCCCGAACTTGGGGCACAGCCCCAGCAGCAGGGCCACGACCGCCGCGACGTAGTAGGCCGCGGTGGAGTAGACCCGGGTGGCCGCCATGACCCCGATGTTCTCCGCGTAGGTGGTGGTGGGGGAGCCACCCACCGAGGTGGCCACCACGGTGGCCAGACCGTCGGCGAACAGCGCGCGGCCCATGACCGGGTCCAGGTCGCGCTTGGTCATCGCGGCGACGGCCTTGACGTGCCCGGCGTTCTCGGCGATCAGCGCGATCACGGCCGGCAGCACCAGCAGGCTGAAGTTCACCGAGAAGCTGGGTGCGGTGAAGGTGGGCAGGCCGATCCAGTCCGCCGCGCCGACCGCGGCCAGGCTGACCCGGTCGTGGCTGCTGACGACGCCGGCACCGTCGGGAGAGGTGATGGGGCCACCGAGGTCGAGCAGCGCGGACAGCACGAAACCGAAGATCAGGCCCAGCAGCACCGAGATGCGGGCCCAGAAGCCGCGCAGCAGCAGCGAGGCGACCACCACGAAGGCCATGGTCGCCAGGGCGACCCACTGGTCCTGCGGCCAGTACACGTTGGCCACCACCGGGGCCAGGTTGAATCCGATCAGCATGACCACGGCGCCGGTGACGGCCGGGGGCAGCACCGAGTTGACCGCTCGGGCCCCCAGGGCGTTCACGATCAGCCCGACGACGGCCAGCACGATCCCGGAGACCAGGATCGACCCCACCACGTCGCCGGAGTCACCGCCGCCGGCCCGGATGGCTACCACGCCGCCGACGAAGGCGGCGCTGGTGCCCAGGTAGGAGGGCACCTTCCCCTTCACCACCAGCAGGAAGATGATCGTGGCGACGCCGCTCATCATGATCGCCAGGTTGGGGTCCAGGCCCATGATCAGCGGGAAGACGAAGGTGGCGCCGAACATGGCCACCACGTGCTGGGCGCCGATGCCGATCGTGAGCGGCCAGGACAGCCGCTCCTCGGGGGCTACGGCCTGGCCGGGGGGCGGGGTCTTCCCGTCGCCGTAGAGCTTCCAGCCGAACGCCATGGGGTCCTCCTGCTCGAGGCGGCCGGCAAGGCGGCCGCAACCGCTCCCGGCAGGGTGGATCCCACCGGGAGCGGTCAGCGTGGCACCGGAATCCGATCAACGGAAGTACCTCAGCGCTAAATCTTCGTACCCACCCCGTTGCCGGTAGATTTCCCTCACCACTGAGAGACTTTCGCCTGTAGCGTCGCAACCCGTGAGTGCTCCCCCCGCCCTCGACGGCGCCCGGCACGTGTCCCTCCGCAGCGGCGTCTACGCCGATTCGGTCAAGCTGATGCAGGTCTCCCAGGCCATCGGTGCCCGCCCCGGCGTGGCCGCGGTGCTGGTGGCCATGGCCACCCCGCTGAACCTCGAGCTGGCCACCGGGATGGGCCTGGCGCCCGACGGCGACGCGGCCCCCGACCAGCTGCTGATCGCCCTGCGCGCGGTCGACGACGCCGAGCTGGCGGCCGCCGTCGACGCGGTCGAGGCTGCGCTCTCCGCCCGCGAGGACCGCGGCTCGGCCCAGGCGATCCCGTTCCGGACCACGGCGGCAGCCCTGGCCGACGCCCAGCAGGACTCGGTCCTGGTCGTCGTCAGCGTGCCCGGGCCCTACGCCGTCGCCGAGGCTGCCGATGCCATCGCCGCCGGTCGCAGCGTGCTGGTCTTCTCCGACGGCGTCGGCGTCGAGCACGAGGTGGCGCTCAAGCAGGCCGCGCACCGGGCCGGGGTGCTGATGATGGGCCCGGACTGCGGCACGGCCATCGTCTCCGGGGTGGCGCTGGGCTTCGCCAACGCCGTGCGCCCCGGCCCGGTGGGCCTGGTGGCGGCCTCGGGCACCGGGGCACAGCAGGTCAGCTGCCTGCTCGACATGGCCGGCGTGGGTGTCAGCCACCTGCTGGGGGTGGGCGGTCGCGACCTGTCCGCCGCCGTGGGAGGCCTGGCCACCCTGGATGCGCTGCAGATGCTGGAGGAGGACCCGGCCACCGAGCGGGTGCTGGTGGTCTCCAAGCCGCCGGCGCCCGAGGTCGCCGAGCGGGTGCAGCAGGTCAGTGCCGGCCTGAGCACCCCGGTCGCCTCTGCCGCGCTGTCCGCGCGGACCCCGGACCTGACCGCCGCCGTCGAGGCACTCCTCACCGGGATGGGCCGGCCGGTGCCGGTCTGGCCCACCCGGCCCGGTGCGGACCGGTCCGTCCCGGCCGGTGCGGTGCTGAAGGGCTTCTACTCCGGCGGCACGCTGGCCGACGAGACCATGCTGGTGGCCGCCCCGGTGCTCGGGGACGTGCACAGCAACATCCCGCTGCGGCCCGAGCTGGACCTGGGCGGGAACTTCGCCGTCGCCGGGCACGTCGTCGTCGACTTCGGGGACGACGCGCTGACCGTCGGCCGGGCGCACCCGATGATCGACCCCACCCTCCGGCTGGAGGCGATCGCGACGCTCGCCGCCGGTGGCGAGCCCGCGGTGCTGCTGCTGGACGTGGTGCTGGGGCACGGGGCCGATCCCGACCCGGCCGGCGCGCTGGCCCCGGTGCTGCAGGAACTGCCGTTCCCGGTGGTCGTGGCGCTGGTGGGTACCGAGGCCGACCCGCAGGGCTGGTCGGCGCAGGCCGATGTGCTGGCCGCCGCCGGCGCGCACGTCTTCGCCTCCAACTCCGCGGCGACCCGGTACGCCCTCACCCTGCTCGCGAACGCCACGACGAAGGACGCCGACCAGTGACCAGCCTGCTCTCCGGACCCCCGGCCGTGGTGGCCGCCGGGGTCGACGTGTTCTCCCAGGCCCTGCGCGCCCAGGGTGCCGACGTCACCGACGTGGACTGGCGGCCCCCGACGATCGGCTCGGCCCAGGAGCTGGCCACCCTGGCCCTGGACCCGCGCCGCGCGGCCGCCAACCGGACCGCGGTGGAGCGGGTGCTGGCTGCGGGCTCGGTGCTGACCGACGTGCTGCCGGCAAGCGAGGTGCTGGGCCTGCCCGACCGGACCCTGTTGCACAGCGGCCCGCCGCTGAGCTGGGACACCGCCTCGGGACCGATGCGTGGCGCGCTGCTGGGTGCCTGCCTGTTCGAGGGCTGGGCGGAGACCCCGGAGGAGGCCGAGCAGCTGCTGGCCTCGGGCGGGGTGACCCTGGACCCCTGCCACCACCACCGCGCCGTCGGGCCGATGGCGGGGGTGACCAGCCCGTCGATGTGGATGTGGTGCCTGACCGACCCCACCGACGGCCGGCAGGCCTTCTCCAACCTCAACGAGGGCCTGGGCAAGGTGCTGCGGATGGGTGCCTACTCACCCGAGGTGGTGGACCGGCTGCACTGGATGACCCGCACGCTGGGGCCGATCCTGCAGGCCGCGGTCCGCGGCCGGGCCGGTGACCCGCTGGACGTCAAGGCGGTGCTGGCCCAGATGCTGCAGATGGGCGACGAGGGCCACAACCGCAACCGGGCGGGCTCGTTGATGACCCTGCGCGAGTTGTCCCCGGCGATCGTCGAGGTCGACGCCCCGTCGACCGACATCGCCGCAGTGCTGCGCTTCATCGGCGGCAACGAGCACTTCTTCCTCAACCTCGGCATGCCCACCGCGAAGCTGGCGATGGACGCCGCCCGGGACGTGCCCGGTTCCACGATGGTCACCGTGCTGGCCCGCAACGGCACCGAGTTCGGCGTGCAGACCGCGGGCACCGGGGACCGCTGGTTCACCGGCCCGGCGCAGACCCCGGTGGGCCTCTTCCTCGGCGACTACGGTCCCGAGGACGCCAACCCCGACATCGGCGACTCCGCGATCATGGAGACCTACGGCATCGGCGGCTTCGCCATGGCCGCCGCCCCGGCGATCGTCCGGTTCGTCGGCGGCACCGTGCCCGACGCGCTGGCCACCACCGAGCGGATGTACCAGATCACGCTGACCGAGAACCCTGCCATGCAGATCCCGGTGCTGGGCTTCCGCGGCTCGCCGACCGGCATCGACGTCCTCTCGGTGGCCCGGACCGGGTGGCTGCCGCAGATCAACACCGGAATGGCCGGCCGGGTGGCCGGCACCGGCCAGGTCGGCGCCGGCCTGGTGCAGCCCCCCGCGGAGTGCTTCGCCCAGGCCCTCACCGCCCTGGCCGCCCTCGCCTGACCACCCACCCCCCCCTCGATGATCACGGACCTGGGTGCGCGCCACGCCGGTCCGGACCTCATGCAGGTCCGTGATCGTCGGGGGAGGGGGCTCAGCGGTTGACGGTGCCCAGGTCGACGGGGAGCTGGATGCCGGTGATGTGCCGGGCCTCGTCGCTGGCCAGGAACGCCACCGCGTCGGCGATGTCCTCGGGCTGGGAGAACTGGTCGGGCAGGGCCGGTGTGAAGATCGGCGCCAGGTCCGGATGCGCGGCGAGCAACGGCCCCAGGTCGTCCACCGTCATCCCGGTGGCCACCCCGCCCGGGTGCACCGTCGTCACCCGGATGCTGTGCTGCGCCAGCTCGTTGGCCAGGGACTTCGCATAGCCGACGACGCCGTGCTTGGTGGCGGCGTAGGCGGATAGGAACGGCAGCCCGCGCAGCCCGGCCAGCGAGCTGATGATCACGATCGAGCCACCGGTGCCCTGTTCCAGCAGGATCGGGATGGTGGCCTTGCAGGTGTGGAAGACACCGGTCAGGTTGACCGCGACGGTCTCCGCCCATTGCTCCTCGGTGATCTCCCAGCTGTTGCCGGCCGAGCAGATCCCCGCGTTGGGGATGACGACGTCCAGCCGGCCGAGCTCGGCCACGCCCTCGGTGACCGCTGCGCGCACGGACGCGAAATCGCGGACGTCGGCCTGGCGGGCCACGATCCGGCGGCCCTCGGCCTCCACCAACCGCACGGTCTCGACCAGGTCCTCGGGTGTGCCGCCCGCGTAGTGCGTGCTGGCCGGCTGGCTGCACACGTCGATGGCGATGATGTCGGCGCCCTCGGCGGCCAGCCGGACGGCGAACGCCCGGCCCATCCCCCGGGCCGCCCCGGTGATGAAGGCGACCTTGCCCTCCAGTCGGTGTGCCACCACGGCTGTTCCCTCCCGTGCACCCCGACCGGTTGGTGTGATCCAGGCCACCCTAGCCCCGTCGTGCGCGAGCAATGGCCGCTGAGGACCGGTGCCCGCCGGGGAACCGGTTCCCCGGGTCCGCTGCTCGCCCGGGTGCGCACGGCTTGGCAGGATGCCGGCATGATCCGCAACGTCGTGGTCGGCCGGTTGCAGCCGGATGCCGATCCTGCCGCCGTCCAGGCTGCCCTCGAGGCCATCGCCGCGCTGCCCGTGCAGGGCTGCCTGGACGTCCGGGTCGGCCTGGACGCCGGCCTGCGGGACGGTGCCTGGGGGTTCGCCATCACCAGCGACTGGGTGGACGCCGAGGCCTACCGGGTGTACGACCTCGACCCCGAGCACAACCGGATCCGCGCGGAGCTCTTCGGGCCGCTGTGCGCCGAGATCGCCCGGGTGCAGTTCGAGGCCTGAGGACGGCGCCGTCCGGGCCGGCAAGATCCGGGCCGGCCACGTCGCGCGGGGTGCAGGGGTCAGCGGATCAGCGTGCCCAGGTCGACCGGGAGCTGGATGCCGGTGATGTGCCGGGCCTCGTCGCTGGCCAGGAACGCCACCGCGTTGGCGATGTCCTCGGGCTGGGAGAACTGGTCGGGCAGGGCCTGCATGAAGATCGGCGCCAGCGTCTGGGCGTGGGCGGTGAGCAGCGGCCCCAGGTCGTCCACGGTCATCCCGGTGGCCACCCCGTGCGGGTGCACCGTGTTGACCCGGATGCTGTGCTGCGCCAGCTCGTTGGCCAGCGACTTCGCATAGCCGACGACGCCGTGCTTGGTGGCGGCGTAGGCGGACAGGAACGGCAGCCCACGCAACCCGGCCACCGAGCTGGTGATCACGATGGAACCGCCGGTGCCCTGCTCCAGCAGGGTGGGGATGGTGGCCTTGCAGGTGTGGAAGACCCCGGTCAGGTTGACCCCGACCGTCTCCGCCCATTGCTCCTCGGTGATCTCCCAGCTGTTGCCGGCCGAGCAGATCCCCGCGTTGGCGACGACGACGTCCAGCCGGCCCAGCTCGGCGACCCCCTCGCCGACCACCGCCCGCACCGCGTCGAAGTCACGGACGTCGGCCTGCCGGGCGACGATCCGGCGATCCTGGGCCTCGACCAGCCGGACGGTCTCGGCCAGGTCCTCGGGGGTGGCTCCCGCGTAGTGCGTGCTGGCCGGCTGGGCGCAGACGTCGAGGGCGATGACGTCGGCCCCCTCGGCGGCCATCCGGACGGCGTGCGCCCGCCCCTGGCCGCGCGCGGCTCCGGTGATGAAGGCGACCTTGCCCTCGAGACGTCGTGCGGCCACAGCTGCTCCCCTGGCGTGGTGGATGGCACTCGGTGCCGTGATCCGGCTCACCGTAGTCCGGGGTTCACCGGCGGAGCAGTGGCCCTCAGGGAGCCATTCCGACCGGGGAAACCGGGCACCGGGGTCCACTGCTCACCGACGGACGGTGGACGCCGACGGCCCGCCACCCACGTGGGGTGACGGGCCGTCGGTCCGGGCGGGTCAGGCCTTGATGATGGCCGCGACCGGACCGCCACCGGAGGGTCCCTGGTGAGCGGCGGCGACGGAGACGAACACCGCGGGGTCGCCGGTCACCGACGCAGCGACGCCGCCGACGGTGGCCTTGATCTGCCGGTGCCAGAACACGTCGGAGTCATCCAGCATGGCGTTGCGCCGGCCGCGCACGTAACCGGTGGGGTCGGCCTCGCACTTGAGGAAGACGTTGACCAGGCGGCCGTCCAGGTCCTCGGTGCGCGGGCGCTCGGGCAGGTCCAGGCCGGCGTTGCGGATGGCGGCCCAGATGCCGTCGGTGTCCAGCGCGTCCTTCATGACCGAGTGGCCGATCGCGTAGTCGCCACCGTGCCCGCGGGCGTTGCCGACGACGACGATCTGCGCCTGGTCCAGCTCGACGCCCGAGGAGCAGGAGGCGACCGCGGAGAACAGCGAGAAGTCCCGCATGACCTGCTTCTGCTCGGGCAGCTCGATCTCGCCCAGAGCCAGTGCGATGCCCAGCGCGGTGGTGCCGTTGGAGAGGTCCATCGAGCCGTGCGGCTCGTCGTAGTACGTCTCCTGGCCGCGCGACTTGGCATCCCGGATGGTGTCGATGGTCAGCAGCGGGGTCTTGGTCTGCACGTAGTGCACATCGGCGGGGTCGGTGATGCCGGCCTCGGCCATCGCCCGACGGACCCCTTCGGCCACCTTCTCCACCATGGTGATCCGGCCGATGTCCTCGGGCAGCAGCACCTCGCTCATCGCGAAGCCGACGGTCAGCCGGGGCTCGTCGGTCTTGGTGACCGAGTCCTCGGGCAGCGTGGCGAAGATGGTGGCGTGCGGGCTGATCACGCCGTCGGTGCCACCGGACCAGACGATCGGGATCTGCTTGACCTCGGCCTCGGTCCGGGTGCCCTTGGCCAGCAGCACCTCGCGGAAGGCCCGGTCGGCGATGATCCGGGTGTAGTCGTTCACCCCGCCGTTGCCCTCGGTCTTGCCGATGACGGCGACGATGCGGTCGGCCTCCATGACGCCGTCGTCGATCAGCTTGGCGAGCTCGGAGGCGTCGCTGACGTTGTGCAGCGGGACCTTGCGGACCTCGATGGGTGCGGGCACGGATGCTCCTTCTACGGGGCGGTCAGGACGGTGCCGACGGCGTCGTCGCCGGCGGTGGCTTCGGAAGAGGCAGTGGCTCGGGCAGTGGCTTGGGCGATGTGCTCGAGGGAGGTGATCACGGCGCGGCGCCCGGGCCCGGACTCGACGAACCGCAGCGCGGCCTCGACCTTGGGACCCATGCTGCCGCGCGAGAACTGCCCCGCCGCGGCGTGCGCGCGCAGCTCGGCAGTGGTGACCCGGCGCAGCGGGCGGGCGTGCGGCGAGCCGAAGTCGATCATCACGTGGTCGACGTCGGTGGCGATGACCAGCGTGTCGGCGTCCAGCTCGGCGGCCAGCAGTGCGGCGGTGAGGTCCTTGTCGATGACCGCCTCGACGCCGCGCAGCGCCCCCCCGGCCAGGCCGTCGTCGACCACCGGGATGCCGCCGCCACCGGCGCACACCACGACGAAGCCGGCCGCGGCCAGGGCCCGGATGGCCGGGGCGTCCAGCACCGATCGGGGCTCGGGGGAGGCCACCACCCGGCGCCACCCCTTCGCGCCGCGGTCCTCCCAGGTCTGCCCGAGAGCGATGAAGCGCCGGGCCTGCTCGGGTGGCAGGAAGCGGCCGACCGGCTTGGTGGGCTCGGTGAAGCCGACGTCATCGGCGTCGACCAGCGTGCGGGTGACCAGGGCCGCGGTCCGCTGCGCCATCCCCCGGGCAGCGAGCGCGGCGTCCAGCTCGTCCACCACGGTGAACCCGATCGTCGCCTGGGTCTGTGCGACGTTCCAGTCCAGCGGCACCGGCGGCACCTCGTGCGCCGCCAGCTCGTTCTTGACCAGCAGGTTCCCCACCTGGGGGCCGTTGCCGTGGGTGAGCACCACCTCGGCCCCGGTAGCGACGACGTCGGCGACGTGCCCGGCTGCGACCGCGATGGCCGCGCGCTGGGCCCCGGGGGTGGCCGAGCCGTCCGGCCCGGTCATCGCGTTGCCGCCCAGGGCGATGACGACACGTCGGGAGAGGGTCACCGCCGACCCTATCCGGATTTGTCTTAGCGGTGAAGCACTTGTCGGACCGGTTCAGCGGCGCCAGAAGTCGAAGCGGTCCCGGCCCGGTCGGAAGCCGGCCGCCTCGACCACGTCGACCGCCAGGTCGAAGCGCTGCCCCACCGCGTGCGGGGTGTGCGCGTCGCTGCCGAAGCTGACCGCCTCGCCGCCCTCCTCCCGGAACCAGCGGACCAGGTCGACCGAGGCCAGCGGGCTGGTCGTGTTGACCTCCAGCGCCCGGCCGGTCTCGGCCAGGGCGCGGAACACCTCCCGGTACTCGGCCTCGAACGGCCTCTCCGCGTACCGCTCCCGCCCGCCGGGCCAGTAGCGGCGGGGGTAGTCGACGTGCGCGAGCACCTGGAAGACGTCGCTGGCCCGGACCATCGCGCCATCTCGGCCAGGTACCGCCGCATCGTGGCGTCGGCGCCGGACCGGGTCAGCAGCCGGTTGACCCCGATCAGCCGGTCGCCCTCGGGGAGGGAGTGCAGCGACCCCAGGACCCGGTCGACCGGCGCGCCGGCCAGGTGGCGCGCCACGCTGGCGGCGAACAGGTGCGGCTCGCCGGCCTCGACCCCGGAGACCACCCGCAGCTCGCGGGAACCGCTCCCGGCACTCGGCGATCGAGGCGGCGTAGCCGTCGACGTCGATCGGCCGCTGGTTGGCCGGGTGCCGGTCGACCAGCCCGTCGCGGCTGGCCCGGTCCTCGGCGGCCCAGACGGTGAAGTCCAGGTGCTCGGTGAACGCGACCGCGGGCAGCCCGACTGCACGGCCCGCTCGCAGGTCTCCGACCATCGAGGCCCGGGGCCCGGTGTCCCACGAGAACTCGGTGTGCACGTGGTTGTCCGGCAGGCAGCATCGACCGCCATCCTCCCCCGCCGTCCACAGGTGCCGCCTGCCGGGCCGGGACCTGTCGGCCGGGTGCCTACTGTCGGGCCCATGAGCACCGCTCGTGCCGTCGACACCGAGATCGCCGACGAGGCGCTCGAGGTCCTGCGCGAGCTCACCGGCCGGCCCGACGCGGTCTTCCGCGAGGGGCAGGACGCCGCGGTGTCGGCGCTGGTCGAGCGGCACCAGCGGGCGCTGGTGGTGCAGCGCACCGGCTGGGGCAAGTCGGCCGTGTACTTCGTCTCGACCGCGCTGCTGCGGCGCCGCGGGGCCGGCCCGACCCTGCTGGTCAGCCCGCTGCTGGCGCTGATGCGCGACCAGGTCGCGGCGGCCGCCCGGGCCGGCATCAAGGCCGTGGAGATCTCCAGCGCCAACGCCACCGAGTGGGACGACGTCGCCGCCCGGCTGGCCGCCGACGACGTCGACGTCCTGCTGGTCTCCCCCGAGCGCCTGACCAACCCCCGGTTCCGCGACGAGCAGCTGCCGGGCCTGGTCGACCGCTGCGGTCTGCTGGTCGTCGACGAGGCGCACTGCGTCTCCGACTGGGGGCACGACTTCCGGCCCGACTACCGGCGCATCCGCGAGCTGCTGGGCCGGCTCCCCGCCGGCACCCCGGTGCTGGCCACCACGGCGACGGCGAACGAGCGGGTGGTCGAGCGACGTCGCCGAGCAGCTGGGGTCCGGCGGCGTCGAGGTCACCACGGTCCGCGGCCCGCTGGCCCGGGACTCGCTGCGCCTGGGTGTGCTCCGGCTGCCCACCGACCGGGCCCGGCTGGGCTGGCTGGCCGCGCACCTGGCGGACCTGCCGGGCAGCGGCATCGTCTACGCGCTCACCGTCGCCGCGGCCGAGGAGACCGCCGCGCTGCTGCGCGACGCCGGCCACGAGGTGCGCGCCTACACCGGCCGGCTGGACGACGCCGACCGCAAGGACGCCGAGGAGGCGCTGCGGGAGAACCGGGTGAAGGCGCTGGTCGCGACCTCGGCGCTCGGCATGGGTTTCGACAAGCCCGACCTCGGCTTCGTCGTCCACCTGGGGGCGCCGTCCTCCCCGGTCAGCTACTACCAGCAGGTGGGTCGCGCCGGTCGCGCCGTCGAGCACGCCGACGTGCTGCTGCTCCCGGGCCCGGAGGACCTGGCGATCTGGCAGTGGTTCGCCACCTCGTCGATGCCGCGGGAGGACCACGCCGCCGCGGTGCTCACCGCGATGGCCGACGGCAAGGCCTGGTCGGTGGCCCGGCTGGAGACCGTCGCCGACGTCCGCCGCTCCCGCCTGGAGCTGCTGCTCAAGGTGCTGTCCGTGGACGGCGCGGTGGAGCGGGTGCAGGGCGGCTGGCGCTCGACCGGCGTGCCCTGGGTCTACGACGCCGACCGGTACGCCCGGGTCACCCGGACCCGGGAGGCCGAGCAGCGCTCGATGATCGCCTACGCGCGGCCGGTCGACGAGGCGGTCTGCCGCATGGCATTCCTGCAGCAGGCCCTCGACGACCCGACCGCCGCCCCCTGCGGCCGGTGCGACGTCTGCGCCGGACCCTGGTACCCCACCGACATCCCGGCCGGCGCCGCCGAGGCGGCGAACGCCCGGCTCGACCGGCCCGGCGTCGAGCTGGCCCCGCGGGCGCAGTGGCCGACCGGTGCCGACCGGCTCGGGGTGGAGGTCAAGGGCAAGATCGCGCCCGGGCGACCAGGTGCTGCCCGGCCGGGCCGTGGCCCGGCTGACCGACCTGGGCTGGGGCCAGCGCCTGCGCACCCTGCTGGGGGACGACGGCGTCGGCGGCGTGGCCACGCTGGCCGAGGACCTCGAGGCACCCTCGCATCGAGGAGGACCCCGACGCCGCCTTCGACGTCTCCTCCCGCGTGATCCGGCCGCGGGCGTCCCGCTCCGGATGCTCCGCCCACCGACGAGCTGATGGCCGCGTGCGCCCGGGTGCTGGGCGCCTGGGACTGGGCGGACCGGCCGGTGGCGGTGGTCGCGATGCCCTCCCGCCGGCGTCCGGCCCTGGTGTCGCGGTGTCGCCCGAGGGCCTGGCCCGGCTGGGTCGGTTGCCCTACCTGGGGGAGCTGACCCTCCAGCACGGCGGCCCGACCGGCGGGCCGGGTGGCAACTCGGCCTTCCGGCTGGCCGGGGTGTGGCAGCGCGTCGTGGTGGGTGAGCGAGCTGCGCGGCGAGCTCGCCGGGCTGACCGGCCCGGTCCTGCTCGTCGACGACCTGGCCGACTCGCGGTGGACGATGACCGTCGCCGGGCGGGAGCTGCGCCGGGCCGGGGCGTCCGGTGTGCTGCCGTTCGTGCTGGCCCTGTCCGCCTGACCGCACATCTCCAGGTTCCGCACACCGGCCCGGACCGTTGTCCACAGGGTTTCGCACACCTGTTCGAAACTCCGCTAGGGTCCGTGGCATGGCCGTGGTCCACCAGCCCTCCATGTGGGATGTCGCCGACAGCGCGTCGCTCGACCCCGCTGGCCGGGCGACCCGTCCGGCACGAGCTCGAGCAGCGGGGCGTGGGTCGACCACCTGCCCGGCTGGGTCGAGGGGTCCGACGAGGTCCTCGAGGTGCTGCTCGGCGACATCGGCTGGCGGGCCGACCGCCGGCAGATGTACGACCGCGAGGTCGCCGTCCCCCGGCTGCTGCGCTGGTACGCCGGCGGCGAGGCGCTGCCGCACCCGCTGCTGACCGAGGCCCGTGCCGACCTCGACGCCCACTACCTGCCCGAGCTCGGTGAGCCGTTCGTCTCCGCAGGCATGTGCCTGTACCGGGACGGCCGGGACTCCGTGGCCTGGCACGGCGACCGGATCGGCCGGGGGCGCAGCCAGGACACGATGGTCGCCATCGTCTCGTTCGGCTCACCGCGGGCGCTGATGCTGCGCCCGGTGGGCGGCGGCGCCTCGATCCGGTTCCCGCTCGGGCACGGCGACCTCGTCGTCATGGGCGGCAGCTGCCAGCGCACCTGGGAGCACTGCATCCCGAAGACCAGCACAGCCCGTCGGCCCACGGGTCAGCGTCCAGTTCCGCCCTCGCGGGGTGGCCTGAGGAGCCGTCGGCCCTGCTCAGCGCCCCGTGCGGGCCGGCGGGACCCGCGTCGTGGACCCCCCTGCGGGCACCCCGCTGCGAGGGCCTCCGGAGCCCGTGTATGGTTCTCCCTGCACCGCGAAACACCGGCGAGACCGAGAGGCCGAGCCGCGAGCCAGACCCCCCGGGGGCACGAGCTCGGATCGTGGAGTAACGTGCAGCAGCCGCCGGAAGACGAAGGCCGAGAGGTCGGAGTCGCCGCGCGTCCGCTCTTTGAGAACTCAACAGCGTGCCGAAAGTCAGTGCCATATGTTTGATCCCCATCGCTCCTTTCGGTGGGTGTGGGTGTTGGGTTGATTGATATCGAGAGTGCCAACTCTTGGTTCTCGGCCTTGGATCGAAATTCATCTACGGAGAGTTTGATCCTGGCTCAGGACGAACGCTGGCGGCGTGCTTAACACATGCAAGTCGAACGATGAAGCCAGCTTGCTGGTGGATTAGTGGCGAACGGGTGAGTAACACGTGGGCAACCTGCCCTCAGCTCTGGGATAACTCCAAGAAATTGGTGCTAATACCGGATATTCATGTGAGCCTCGCATGGGGTTGTGTGGAAAGTTTTTCGGCTGGGGATGGGCCCGCGGCCTATCAGCTTGTTGGTGGGGTGATGGCCTACCAAGGCGACGACGGGTAGCCGGCCTGAGAGGGTGACCGGCCACACTGGGACTGAGACACGGCCCAGACTCCTACGGGAGGCAGCAGTGGGGAATATTGCGCAATGGGCGGAAGCCTGACGCAGCGACGCCGCGTGAGGGATGACGGCCTTCGGGTTGTAAACCTCTTTCAGCAGGGACGAAGCGGAAGTGACGGTACCTGCAGAAGAAGCACCGGCCAACTACGTGCCAGCAGCCGCGGTAATACGTAGGGTGCAAGCGTTGTCCGGAATTATTGGGCGTAAAGAGCTCGTAGGCGGTTTGTCGCGTCGGCTGTGAAAGCCCGGAGCTCAACTCCGGGTCTGCAGTCGATACGGGCAGACTTGAGTGTTGCAGGGGAGACTGGAATTCCTGGTGTAGCGGTGAAATGCGCAGATATCAGGAGGAACACCGGTGGCGAAGGCGGGTCTCTGGGCAACAACTGACGCTGAGGAGCGAAAGCGTGGGGAGCGAACAGGATTAGATACCCTGGTAGTCCACGCCGTAAACGTTGGGCGCTAGGTGTGGGGGCCATTCCACGGTCTCCGTGCCGCAGCTAACGCATTAAGCGCCCCGCCTGGGGAGTACGGCCGCAAGGCTAAAACTCAAAGGAATTGACGGGGGCCCGCACAAGCGGCGGAGCATGTTGCTTAATTCGATGCAACGCGAAGAACCTTACCTAGGCTTGACATGTGCGGAAATCCTCCAGAGATGGTGGGTCCGTAAGGGTCGCACACAGGTGGTGCATGGTTGTCGTCAGCTCGTGTCGTGAGATGTTGGGTTAAGTCCCGCAACGAGCGCAACCCTCGTTCCATGTTGCCAGCGCGTTATGGCGGGGACTCATGGGAGACTGCCGGGGTCAACTCGGAGGAAGGTGGGGATGACGTCAAATCATCATGCCCCTTATGTCTAGGGCTGCAAACATGCTACAATGGCCGGTACAAAGGGCTGCGATACCGTGAGGTGGAGCGAATCCCAAAAAGCCGGTCTCAGTTCGGATTGGGGTCTGCAACTCGACCCCATGAAGTTGGAGTCGCTAGTAATCGCAGATCAGCAACGCTGCGGTGAATACGTTCCCGGGCCTTGTACACACCGCCCGTCACGTCACGAAAGTCGGTAACGCCCGAAGCCGGTGGCCCAACCCTTGTGGAGGGAGCCGTCGAAGGCGGGATCGGCGATTGGGACGAAGTCGTAACAAGGTAGCCGTACCGGAAGGTGCGGCTGGATCACCTCCTTTCTAAGGAGCACTGGCCGGGCATCGTCCATGGGGTAGTTCCTCGTGGGTGTCCGGTCCAGAGTCACGCCCATGCCGTGATGGCTGCCCGTCTGGGGTGGTTGCGAGTGTGTGGGGTGTCGCTCACGGGTGGAACACTGACCAGTTCGATCGCGTCGATCGTTGTCGGCTCCTAGTACAGCCAGCCTTGCGGTGGTGGGAACGGGGGTGGGGGCGGGGGAGTGGTCGTAGGCACGCTGTTGGGTCCTGAGGGAGCGGACTGTCCTCACCTTCGGGTGGGGGGTTCGGGATCTCTGACGGGGCCTGCCTGTCTGTCACATCAGCCTGGTTGTCGGGTGTTGGTGGTGGGTGTGGGGTGGGTGGTCGTTCGTTCTTTGAGAACTGCACAGTGGACGCGAGCATCTTGTAGTGATTTGTTTGTTTGTGTGTTCAAGTTGTTAAGGGCGCACGGTGGATGCCTTGGCACCAGGAGCCGATGAAGGACGTAGGAGGCTGCGATAAGCCTCGGGGAGCTGTCAACCGAGCGTTGATCCGAGGATTTCCGAATGGGGGAACCCCGCACCAGTCATGTGGTGTGACCCGCGCCTGAATATATAGGGCGTGTGGAGGGAACGTGGGGAAGTGAAACATCTCAGTACCCACAGGAAGAGAAAACAACAGTGATTCCGTGAGTAGTGGCGAGCGAAAGCGGATGAGGCTAAACCGTTTGCATGTGATAGCCGGCAGGTGTTGTGCAGGCGGGGTCGTGGGACGTTCTTGGATCTTCTGCCGAAGGTCCGGAGAGTCAGAAAAGTGTGTCGTTAGTGGAAGGCCTCTGGAAGGGGTCGCCATAGAGGGTGAGAGCCCCGTACACGAAAACGTGCACTCTCTCTTGAGCTGTTCCCAAGTAGCACCGAGCTCGTGAAATTCGGTGTGAATCTGGCGGGACCACCCGCTAAGCCTAAATACTCCCTGGTGACCGATAGCGGACAAGTACCGTGAGGGAAAGGTGAAAAGTACCCCGGGAGGGGAGTGAAATAGTACCTGAAACCGTGTGCCTACAAGCCGTGAGAGCCTTATGCGCATTCGTGCGTGGGGGTGATTGCGTGCCTTTTGAAGAATGAGCCTGCGAGTTAGCGGTACGTGGCGAGGTTAACCCGTGTGGGGTAGCCGTAGCGAAAGCGAGTCCGAATAGGGCGATATCAGTCGCGTGCTCTAGACCCGAAGCCGAGTGATCTACCCATGGCCAGGTTGAAGCGCGGGTAAGACCGCGTGGAGGACCGAACCCACTTCGGTTGAAAACGGAGGGGATGAGCTGTGGGTAGGGGTGAAAGGCCAATCAAACTCGGTGATAGCTGGTTCTCCCCGAAATGCATTTAGGTGCAGCGTCACGTGTTTCTTGCCGGAGGTAGAGCACTGGATGGTCTAGGGGCCCCACAAGGTTACTGAAATCAACCAAACTCCGAATGCCGGTAAGTGAGAGCGTGGCAGTGAGACTGCGGGCGATAAGGTTCGTAGTCGAGAGGGAAACAGCCCAGATCATCAGCTAAGGCCCCTAAGCGTGTGCTAAGTGGAAAAGGATGTGGAGTCGCAGTGACAACCAGGAGGTTGGCTTAGAAGCAGCCACCCTTGAAAGAGTGCGTAATAGCTCACTGGTCAAGTGATTCCGCGCCGACAATGTAGCGGGGCTCAAGCACACCGCCGAAGCTATGGCACTCCCGCATGTACCTGTCGTCCTCCTTCGGGTGGTGGCCAGGTGTGGGGGTGGGTAGGGGAGCGTCGTGTGGGGGTTGAAGCGGCGGAGTGATCCAGCCGTGGACGCCACACGAGTGAGAATGCAGGCATGAGTAGCGAAAGGGGAGTGAGAAACTCCCCCGCCGGATGACCAAGGGTTCCTGGGCCAGGCTAATCCGCCCAGGGTGAGTCGGGACCTAAGGCGAGGCCGACAGGCGTAGTCGATGGACAACGGGTTGATATTCCCGTACCCGCGAAAGAGCGCCCATGGTGAACCCAGCGATGCTAACCATCTGAAGCCCCGTGCTGGCTTCCCTTCGGGGGAGTCGCGTGTGGGTGGAACGTGGGACCCGGACTGGTAGTAGCCAAGCGATGGGGTGACGCAGGAAGGTAGTCCTACCGGTGAGTGGTAGTACCGGTGCAAGGGTGTGGCCCGTTCGATAGGTAAATCCGTCGAACACATAGGGTGAGGCCTGACGCATAGCCGAATGAGGCGAATGGGATGATCCTATGCTGCCGAGAAAAGCCTCTAGCGAGCTCTGAGCGGCCCGTACCCCAAACCAACTCAGGTGGTCAGGTAGAGAATACCAAGGCGATCGAGCGAACTGTGGTTAAGGAACTCGGCAAAATGCCCCCGTAACTTCGGGAGAAGGGGGGCCATCTACTGTCAACCGCCTAGCGCGGGGCAGCGGTGGGTGGCCGCAGAGACCAGTGAGAAGCGACTGTTTACTAAAAACACAGGTCCGTGCGAAGTCGAAAGACGATGTATACGGACTGACGCCTGCCCGGTGCTGGAACGTTAAGGGGACGGGTTAGCTCTTCGGGGCGAAGCTCAGAACTCAAGCGCCAGTAAACGGCGGTGGTAACTATAACCATCCTAAGGTAGCGAAATTCCTTGTCGGGTAAGTTCCGACCTGCACGAATGGCGTAACGACTTCTCAGCTGTCTCAACCACAGGCTCGGCGAAATTGCACTACGAGTAAAGATGCTCGTTACGCGCGGCAGGACGGAAAGACCCCGGGACCTTCACTATAGCTTGATATTGGTGTTCGGTTCGGTTTGTGTAGGATAGGTGGGAGACTGTGAAGCGGGCACGCCAGTGTTCGTGGAGTCGTCGTTGAAATACCACTCTGGTCGAATTGGATGTCTAACCTCGGTCCGTGATCCGGATCAGGGACAGTGTCAGGTGGGTAGTTTAACTGGGGCGGTTGCCTCCCAAAATGTAACGGAGGCGCCCAAAGGTTCCCTCAGCCTGGTTGGCAATCAGGTGTCGAGTGCAAGTGCACAAGGGAGCTTGACTGTGAGACCGACGGGTCGAGCAGGAGCGAAAGCTGGGACTAGTGACCCGGCACCGGCATGTGGAAGCGGTGTCGCTCAACGGATAAAAGGTACCCCGGGGATAACAGGCTGATCTTCCCCAAGAGTCCATATCGACGGGATGGTTTGGCACCTCGATGTCGGCTCGTCGCATCCTGGGGCTGGAGTAGGTCCCAAGGGTTGGGCTGTTCGCCCATTAAAGCGGTACGCGAGCTGGGTTTAGAACGTCGTGAGACAGTTCGGTCCCTATCCGCCGTGCGCGTAAGAGACTTGAGAAGAGCTGTCCCTAGTACGAGAGGACCGGGACGGACGAACCTCTGGTGTGCCAGTTGTTCCGCCAGGAGCACTGCTGGTTGGCTACGTTCGGCAGGGATAACCGCTGAAAGCATCTAAGCGGGAAGCTCGCTTCAAGATGAGGTCTCTCACCGGGTCAACCGGGTAAGGCCCCCGCCCAGACCAGCGGGTTGATAGGCCGGAAGTGGAAGCACAGCAATGTGTGGAGCTGACCGGTACTAATAGGCCGAGGGCTTGACCACACACACTGCATGTCTCGAATCGCAATGTGCTCGCGTCCACTGTGCGGTTCTGAAAGTGCGGAACCCGTGTCTGCACCCACGCCACCACCCGCGTGGACCGGTGCGGGTGTGCGGGGTGGACACTTTCACAGCGTTACGGCGGTCATGGCGAAAGGGAAACGCCCGGTCTCATTCCGAACCCGGAAGCTAAGCCTCTCAGCGCCGATGGTACTGCCCGGGGGACGGGGTGGGAGAGTAGGACGCCGCCGGACAACCATTCCCGAAAGGGGGTCAGAGCACACGCTCTGACCCCCTTCTTGCATTCCCCGACAACCTCGGGGGGTGCCGGTCGACGGCCTGCAGGTCGGGGGCGCATCTGGGCTCGGCTGGGGAAGACCGCTGCTGTGGTCATCGACGTCCTGCTCGTGCTGCTCGCCTTGACTGGGAGCTGGTGGGCCGTGGAGCGATGGCGGGACGGTCGGTGACCAGAGCCGACCCCAGCACGACCGACAGCGGGATCGAGCTGCCGGTCAGCAGGGACCACAGGCCGCTCACCACCACCGAAGAAGAGCACCGCCTGGACGGCCGCAGCCAGCACGGTGCCAGCGAGAAGACCCGCTCAGCCCCAGCCTCGTGGTCAGCGTCGAGAGCCTGCCCTGCAGGACCTCCAGGACGGCTGAGCAGGTGGGCGCGTCGAGGAGCTCGGCGGGGCCCGGCATGGTGAGCTTCTGGGCGATCGCACAGGGAATCCCCAGCTGCGCCGACCCGAGGAGTCCCCCATCACTCGAACCACCCGCCGACTCACCCTGGGGCTGGCCGTCGCACCCGTCCTCGCCCTCACACTGACCGCGTGCGGCGCCAGTGTCAGCGCCGCTGACGTCGAGGAGACCGCCGAGACCCAGCTGGTGGAGCAGACCGGCTCTGACGTGCGGCCCGACATCAGCTGCCCCGAGGACCTCCCGGCCGAGGAGGGCGCGACCATGACGTGCACGCTGACCGCCGACGGGCTGGAGGGCGAGTACGACGTGGAGATCACCGTCACCGGCGTCGACGGCTCCGACACCCTGTTCGACATCCAGGTCGCCGACCAGCCGAACTGATCGGGCCCGGCCGTCTCACGCGCCGGTCGCGCCCTCGACGTCCCAGGTGCCGGACCGGTCGGTGGCGTGCTCGGCCCGCGACCGGCGCGGCATCGACGACGGGGGCCGGGTGGGCACCCGGGGCGTCGTCCAGGTGACGGTGGGCCGGGCGCCCAGGCCCAGGGCGATGTGTTCGGGCTTGATCGGCACCGTCGGCAGGGCCAATCCGGTGGCGGCCCGGACGGCGGCCGCGAACGCCGGTACCGCCGTGCACAGCGGCGGCTCCCCGACGCCCTTCCAGCCGTGCGGCCTGCCCGGTTCGGGGTCGGTGACGTAGTGGGACACGATCTCCGGGGCGTCCACGATGGTCGGGATCAGGTAACCCTCGAAGTCCGGGTTGGTGATCAGCCCGTCGACGACCACCACCTCCTCGGCGACCCGGTGGAGGCCTGGTTGCGCTGCGGCCCGGTCTCCCCGCGGCACACCGTGGTGGCCGGCTCCTTCGTGGTCGAGGACGGCGTCCCGGTGCACCCGGGGCTGGACGAGCAGCTGGTCGTGCACCGTCGGGTGTCGGCCCGGCTGCAGGCCTGAGCTGCCGGACAGCGCTGCCTGCCCGGGCTGCCGGAGAGGGCGTTCAGAGCGCGGCGGCGAGGGTGTCCAGGTCGGCATCGGTGACGTCCAGGTGCGGGGACACCCGGAGCACCGGGCCGGTCAGCTCGCCGGGGGCCCGGCTCGCCGGGACGGCCGTGGTGAGGATGCCGTGCTCGGCGCGCAGCCGGGCGACGGTCGTGCTGACGTCGGCCCCGTCGGGCGGGACCAGCGTGGTGGCGGCGGTCGGCTCGTCCATCGGTTCCACCACCCGCCAACCCCGCCGTCCGTCCAGCCGCTCCCGGGTGGCCCGCCCGATGCCGGCCAACCGCTGCCGCACCGCGGCCGGTCCGGCGGCCAGGTGTTCCCCGACGGCCAGCGTCAGACCCACCCGGCCGGCGACGTGCGCATCGTGGGTCTCGTAGGACCGCGCGTCGGCGGGGTCCCCCAGGACCGGGCTCAGCTGGGCCCGGAAGGCCGGACGCAGCACCAGGAAGCCCACCCCGCGGGGCCCGGCCAGCCACTTGCGCGAGGTGCCGTAGACGGCGTCGGCGGGCACGTCGCAGTCCACCTGGCCCAGCGCCTGGGCCACGTCGAGCAGCAATGGCACCCCGATGGCCCGGCAGATCCGGGACACCTGCGCCAGCGGCTGCTGCACCGCCCGGTGGCTGGCGACCACGGTGAGGTGCACCGCGGCCGGGGGGTCCGCGCGCAGCGTGCGGGCCAGCGCGTCGGTGTCCACCCGGCCCAGCGGATCGGCGGGCAGCAGCTGCGGCTGCAGTCCGACGTAGCGGATCGCGGCCAGGTTGCCGTGGTACTCCCCGGGCAGCACCGCCACCCGGGATCCGGCAGGCAGCCGCCAGGCCGCGAGGAGGATGCGCACCGCGGACGACGCGCTCTCGGTGAACGCGACATCCGCGGCCGCCATCCCGACCAGCCCGCCGAGCACCGAGCGGCCCTGCTGCAGCAGCGGCTCCGCGGACTCCTCGGCCGGGTAGCCGCCGACCTCCGCCTCGTGCCGGGCGTGGTGGGCGACGGCGTCGAGCACCTTCGCCGACTGCCGGCTGCAGGCCGCCGAATCCAGGTGCACCCCGGCCGGGCGGGGTCGTGCCGACCGCCAGGCGGAGCCGAGCTCGGGGTGCGGCAGCGCGGTCACCGGCCAGACGTTAGGCCACCGGTCCACCGGCGGCTCAGCGCAGCTGTCCCCGGGCCACCGAGGTCGCCGAGTGCGCCGGGTCGCCGTCGTAGGGCTCCAGGGACACGTCGACCACCGGGTAGGCCGCCAGGTCCACCCCCGGCGGCAGCGGGTAGAGCGCCGAGCGGCCGTCCAGGACGCCCAGGGCCAGCACCCCGCCGGCATCCGCGCGCAGCAGCCATACCTCGTAGTAACCGTCGGTGACCGGCGGCGCGGTCAGATCGACCCGCAGCTGCAGGGTGCCGGCGGTGTCCACCAGGGTGGCCCGACCGCTGGCGTCGTACCCGGGCAGCGCCTCCAGCGCGACGGAGGACAGGTCGGCCCCACCGCCGTCGCGGCCCAGCACGACCCCGGTGCCCAACCCCACCAGCAGGCTGGCGGCCACCGCGCCGGCCGACCAGGCCAGCCGACGGCGGCGGGACCGGGCCGCGGCCAGGTCGACCGGCGCCGGGAGGGCGGGTTCCGCCTCGTCGGGTCGGGCCGGGTGCCGGGCCGGGGTCGGGGTCGGAGTCGGGCCCGGCAGATCGACGGAGGCCGGCCGGCCGGCGACCCCGGTGGCCGCGGCGATCGCCTCCCAGACGTGCGGCGGCAGCGGCACCTCGGGCACCTCGCCGGCCCGCCCGGGGGCCAGTGCCTCGACCGGGCGGCGCAGCGCGGCGACCTCAGCGGAACAGGCCCGGCAGCCGGCCAGGTGCCCGGCAGCGGAGGCCCCCAAGGGCTCTCCGAGGGCGGCCAGCGCCAGGTCGTCAGGGTCGCAGTGCAGCACCGTCCACCTCCAATCGGGTCCTCAGTCGGTCCAGGCTGCGCCTGATGTGGCTCTTGACCGTGCCCAGGGGCAGGCCGGTGCGGTCGGCGATCTCGCGGTGGGTCAGATCGGCGAAGAACGCTAGCTCGATGATGCCCCGCTGGGGCTGGTCGAGGCGGTCCAGCTCGCCGAGCAGCAGCACCCGGTCGGTGACCACGTGGTCCACCCCGGCGCTGCGGGGCCCGGGCACCGCGGCCGCCTGGGCTGCCGCCTGCCTCGGCCTGCCGCTGCCGGCCCCGGCGTTCCCAGGCATCGGCGATCCGGTGCCGGCAGATGCCGGTCAGCCAGGCCGGCAGCGGGCCGGCCGCCGGGTCGAACCGGTGCCGGCCGGTCCAGGCCGAGACGAAGGTCTGCTGGACCACGTCCTCGGCGTCCGGTCCGGCGCCCAGCGCCCGGACCGCCAGACCGTGCAGCCGGGCGCCCCACCGGTCGTAGGCCCGGGCCAGCGCCTCGTCCTCACCGGACGCGAACCGGCGGCCCAGCTCGACGTCGTCGGGCTCGGTCGCCGGCTCAGCGGTGCCGCCCGGGACCTCCATGATCAGCAGGCTAGGGGCCGCCCGGGTGCCGAGCCCAGCGGATGTCATGTCATCCGGCCGGTAGCGGCTCGGCGATGACGATGACGTTGTCGGCGTAGCTGCGGATGTCGGCGAGGAACGGCCCGCCGCAGGTGATGAGCACCAGCCGGGCCGGACCGTCCCGGGTGAACAGCTCGGTCAGCGGGACCACCTGCTTGTCCACCTCCTGGCGGGCCACCACCCGCCAGGCGGTGGTCCCCCCGGCGGCATCGGTGACGGTGACCTGCTGACCCACCTCGGCCCCGTCCAGCGCCGACATCGCGCCCAGCCCCTGCCGGGCGTCGTCCACGTGCCCGGCGATCACGACCGAGCCCGCCGGGGAGCCCGGCGCGGGGCCGAAGCGGTACCACCCCACCCGGTCGACGTCTTCGGGGATGGTCATCAGGCCGTCCGGTTCCACGCCGACCGCGTCCACCGCGGCGGAGATGCCCAGCTCGGGGACGTCCAGCCGGGCCGGCTGCGGGAGAGCCGCTGCCGGCACGGGGACGGCCGGTCGGGTGGTCACCGCGGGACCGGCCGGGGACTCGTCGGGGCTCGGGAGTGCGAGCGGTGCCGGGCTCGGCGTCCCGGCGGCGAGCACCTGCTCGACGGGGGGACCCGCCGTCGCCGCGGGCCGGCCCAGCAGCCAGGCGGTGGGGACACCGACCAGCAGGGCCAGGCCGACCACGATCGCGGCGACGGCGGATCTCACCGGGTGCTCCGGTTCAGCCGCGGGTGGCGGCGAGCCGGCGGGCACCGGCGCCGATCACGACCAGGCCCAGCAGGCCGGCACCGATCACCGGCAGCGGCAAGCCGTCGGAGACCAGACCGCCGGTCCCCCCGGGCACACCGGAGGGGGAGGAGTGCAGCCCGCTGATGGTCTGCACCGCCAGCTGGTAGCCGGCGTCACCGGAACCCCAGGCGTAGACGATGGTCGAGGTGCCCTCGGCCAGGGTCAGGTCTGCCGGGCCGATGGCCACGGTGTCCGTGCCGGCCAGCACCACGTCGGCGGAGACGGTGCCCGCGGCGGTGACCAGGCTGGCCTCGTCCGGGTTGGTCAGCCCGGGGACGAGAACGGCGCCACCGGCGCGCACGTCGACCGCCGGGGCCGCGGCGTCGTGCCGCACGGTGACCCGGGCCTGCCCGGCGGGGATCGCCGAGGTGTCGTTGACGTAGGGCGTGAGCACCGGGGTACCGGACTCGGTGAGGTGCGCCGAGATGGTGGCGTTCGCCCCGGCCGGCACCGACACGCCGTCGGCCTTGGCGGCCGGTTCCGTGGTGGCGGGGTCCGACCCGGCCGGGTAGATGGCCAGGTCGTAGCTGCCGGCGGGCAGCTGCAGCGGATCGGTGAGCGTGCCCGGCTGGAAGTCCGGGATCAGCTCCTCGCCGTTGGCGTAGACGTCGACCGGCACGCCGGGCACGGCGTGCAGCACCGACACGGTGGCGGTGCCGTCCTCGGCGAAGGCCGGGGTCGCGGCGAAGCCGAGCGCCAGGGCGCCGGCGGCGCCGATGGCGAATGTCCTGCGGAGGGTGCTCATGGGTGTCCTTCCGTGGAGGGGATGTGCTCACCCCTCCTTCCGGCCGGACCCCGTCACCGGATGCAGCTGCACCGAGAAATTTCTCAGCACCCGCTCAGCCGGCCCCCGGGTCGGGCGTCAGAACGGGGTGGCCAGGGTCAGCGCGAAGTCACCGGCGTCGTCGTGTCCAGCACTCGGCCACCCGGAGCCCGGCCGCCGCCAGCTCCTCGGCGATCCCCTCGGGCCGGAACTTGGTGGACACCTCGGTGCGCAGGTGCTCACCGGCCGCGAAGGCCACCTCCAGGTCCAGCTCGGCGATGCTGACCACCTGCGCGCGGGTCGAGCGCAGCCGCATCTCGATCCAGGAGGCCCCGGCATCCCAGACGGCGACGTGCTCGAAGGCGTCGGGGTCGAAGTCGGCCTTCAGCTCGCGGCCCAGCACGGCCAGCACGTTCTTGTTGAACGCGGCGGTCACCCCGGCGGCGTCGTCGTAGGCGCGGACCAGCCGGTCGGGGTCCTTGACCAGGTCGGTGCCCAGCAGGAACCAGTCGCCCGGATCCAGCATCGCGCCCACCGAGGCCAGGAAGGCCGCCCGCGGGCCGGGCTCCAGGTTGCCGATCGTCGAGCCCAGGAAGGCCACCAGCCGGCGACCCTCCCGGGGCAGCTGGTCCAGGTGCTGGGTGAAGTCACCCACCGCGGCGTCCACGGCCAGCTCCGGGAACTCCTCGGCCAGCTGGGCGCCGGCCGACCGGAGCACCGAGGGGTCGACGTCGAAGGGCACGAAGCGGCGCAGGGTGCCGGCGGTGGTGAGGGCGTGCAGCAGCAGCCGGGTCTTCTCCGAGGTGCCGCTGCCCAGCTCCACCAGGGTGTCCGCGCCCGACAGCACGGCGATCTCGTCGGCGTGCTCCTCCAGGATCGACCGCTCGGCCCGGGTGGGGTAGTACTCCGGCAGCCGGGTGATCTCGTCGAACAGCTCGCTGCCCCGCTCGTCGTAGAACCAGGTCGGCGGCAACGTCTTCGGGGTCGCGGTGAGGCCGGCCTGCACATCGGCGCGGAGCGAGGCGCCGGCGTCGACGGGGCCGAGGTGGTCGGTCAGGGTGAAGCTCATGGGGTGTCCTCCAGAGACGTCGTCGTCAGTCCGTCGGGGGTGACCGACACCAGCTGCCGGTCGGGCACGTCGACCCATCGGGGGTCGTCGTCGAAGGGTTCGCTGGCCAGGACGGTGCCCTGGTCGGTGACCAGGGCCGACAGGGTGTCCCCCCAGGTGGTGGCCAGCAGCCGGTGGCCGTCGGCGGCCAGCAGGTTCAGCCGGGCGGTCGGGTCGGCGGCCCCCACCTCGCGCACCACGTCGCCCAGCGAGGCGAGCCCGCGGGCGAAGACCAGCGCGGCCAGTTGCGCGCTGTCGCACACCGATTCCGCGTCGGCCGCCGGGGGGAGCACGGCGCGGTCGACCCGGCCGTTGTGCGAGAGCAGCCATCGGCCGTCGGTGAACGGCGCCGCGGCGGACTCGTCGATCGGCATGCCCACGGTGGCCGAGCGGACCGCGGCCAGCACGCAGCCCGAGCTCACGCGCGGGGGCCACCGACGCGAAGGACGCCGAGCCCCACAGCGGGGTCGTCGAGCGCCAGCGGGCCGGGGTGTCCCGGCCGGGGGCCCACCAGCCGACGCCCCAGCCGTCGGCGTTCACCGTGCCGTGCGCCTGGCGGCGGGGTGCGTAGGACTGCACCAGCAGCGACGAGGGCGGCTCGGTGACCAGCGAGGCCAGCGTGCGGGGACGGCCCAGCCAGGCCAGGTGCCGACACACTCAGCCGGCCCCGTCCAGCGTCCAGGCCAGCCGGATTCCGCTGAAGATCTGCCGGCGCTGCGGGTGGTCCCAGTTGCGGAAGCTGGGCCGCAGCACCGAGTCGCCCACCGCCCAGGACCCCCCGCGGAGCACCCGGTAGTCCCCGCCGAAGAAGGGCTCGGAGTACTGGGCGTAGAGCATCGGGGTGAACCCCGGCCAGGCGGTGAAACCCGAGCTGGTCCATTCCCAGACGTCGCCCAGCAGCTGCTCGACCCCGTAGGCCGACGCCCCGGCCGGGTAGGCACCCACCGGGGCCGGGCGCAGCGCCCCCCCGCCGGTGTTGGCCAGCTCCGGGGTGGGCTCGGCCGCACCCCACGGGAATCGCCGTCGACGGCCGCTGACCGGGTCCCAGGCCGCGGCCTTCTCCCACTCCACCTCGGTGGGCAGCCGGGCCCCGGGGGAGTCCTGCGCCGCCCAGGCCGCGTAGGCCTCCGCCTCGAAGAACGTCACGTGCTGGACGGGTTCGTCACCGGGTACGTCCTCCACGACGCCGAACCGGGTGCGGGTGCCGTCGGGGTGCCAGGTCATCGGTCGCTGCAGCCCGGCCTCGACGACGTGCTGCCAGCCCCGGGTGGACCACCAGCGTGCGGTTGCGTACCCGCCGTCGTGCACGAACCGGGCGAACTCGGCGTTGGTCACCGGCACCCGGCCGATCGCGAAGGCCGGTACGTGCACGGTGTGCGCGGGACGCTCGTTGTCCAGGCTGAACGGCTCGTCCACCCCGTCGACCCCGAGCTGGAACTCCCCGGCGGGCACCGGGACCCGGGTGCCGGCCACACCCGGCCGGCCGGCCGGCAGCGGGCCACCACGCCCCAGCAGCGCCGGGCCGCGGCGCAGCTGCAGGGTCTGCAGCATCGTCTCGTCGTGCTGCTGCTCGTGGCTGACCACCATCGCCACGTCGAACGGGTCGTCGTCGGCGGTGAAGGCCGCGATCCGGTCCAGCACCCGGGCCCGGACGTCGGCGACGAAGCCGCGGGCCTCCACCGGCGGCAGCAGCGGCAGCTTGTCGCGGACCGCGCGGGGATGGGTGAAGGCGTCGTAGAGCGCCTCCACGTCGGCGGGGAGCACCCCGGGCCGGGTTGCCTCGCCGCGGCGCAGCAGCCACAGGTCCTCCTGCTGGCCGATGTGCGCCAGATCCCAGACCAGCGGACTCATCAGCGGGTCGTGCTGGCGGAGCAGCTCGGGCTCGTCCAGGTCGGTGAGCGCCAGGGTGCGCTGCCGGGCGGCCGCGAGGTCGCGGACCACGGTCCCGGTGTCGATCGAGGAGCTGGCGGGGTCGGTCACGAGATCTCCTGACGGCAGGCGGCGAGCAGTGCGGCGGCGGGCCCGCACGCGCGGGCGGTGTCCCGGACGGCGTTCCCCGGGCTGCGGCCGGCGGACACCAGCTCGGCCAGGGCGTGCACCTCGGGCCGCAGCCCCGGGGGCACCCGGTCGGCTGCGGCGGCCAGGCAGGCCAGCGCAGCGGCGTGCAGGTCGGGATCGGCCAGTCCACGGTGCGCGGCGGCGCCCCACCGGCCGGCGACCGGCGCGCAGGCAACCGCGGCCAGGTCGGCGGCGACCGGGTCGTCGAGGAGGGTGGCGGTCAGCGCGGCCAGCGCCGGCCACCAGGGCTCCGGGGCGGCGTCGAGGTAGCGGATCTCCAGGAAGCCACGCAGCCGGACCGGCGGGAACAGCGTGGTCAGGTGGTAGTCCAGGTCGGCGGCATCCGGTCGTCGGCCACCCAGCCGGGGCTCGCCGCGCACCCAGTCGGCGAAGGACACCCGTTGCCTCACCGGTGCGGCACCGCCGTCGTCGCTGTACCGGACCAGCATCACCGGCGCCGCCAGCGCGTACTCGGCCCACTCCTGGGCCGGGTCGCCGCGACCGAGCAGCGGGCCGCACCGCGCCTGGTCCAGGTCCCCCCAGACCTGTTGCCGGGTGGACGACCACCCGGTCTCCCGGCCGGCCAGCCACGGCGAGCACGCGGACACCGCGACCAGCACCGGGCCGAGGGCGTGCGCGAGCCCGACACGTTCCGCCCAGCGGTCCGGCGCGCCGGCCTCCAGGTTGAGCTGCAGGGACGCCGTCGAGGCCATCATCGCCGCCCCGGCCGCGGGGCAGCCGACGGCGGCGAAGTGCTGCTCCATGGCCCGGTACCGCGGGCCGGGGCTGACCCGGGCGGAGGGGCGCAGCGGGTCGGTGCCCACCGCCGCCACGCCGAGCCCGCCGGCGCCCAGCGCGTCGCGGACCACCGTCGCATCAGCCCGCAGGGCCTGCACCGCGGTCCCCACGTCACCGGCGGGCGGGCCGGACAGCTCCACCTGGCCACCGGGCTCCAGCGTCACCCGGCTCCGGCCGGGCAACGGCGGCAGGTCCTGCACCAGGCCGGTGATCCGGTCCCAGGGCACCCGAGCCCCGGGCTCGGCCAGGTCGATCAGGTGGGCCTCCAGCTCCAGGCCCACGGGACCCGGCTCACCGGGGTGCAGGGCCCTCGCCGCCACGTGCCGGCGGGCCTCCTCCAGCCCGTCCAGCGGACGGATGTCCTGCGGCGCGACAACCGTGGCCAACGGCCACCCCCTCCAGGTCCGGACCGGTCGACGACGACCGCGGGTCGGTGCGGGGGCGGCTCGCCGAGCAGCGGGCCGTCCTCGCCGTCCAGGGTGCACACGCCACCGGGCGGAGGCAACCCGTGACGGCCCAGCGCCACCTCTCCGAAGTCGCTGCTGTGCGGACGCCTAGCCTGCGTCGGGCCGGGTAGTCAGGGCGTGCACGTCGGGGCACGCCGGCGGCCACGAGCGGACGGGGGAGTGACGTGGAGGCCGATGGCGGCTGCTCGTCGCACGCCGCCCTGCTGTGTGCCGACGACGAGGCGCTGCTGGCCGCCGCTCCGGCGTTCCTGTCCGGCGCCGCATCCGACGGCGAGGTGGCGGTGGCGGTCGTCTCGCCCGAACTGGCCGACGTGCTGCGCCCGGCCCTGAACGGCACGCCGGTGGTCTGGGTCGAGTGGGCCGAGGTCTTCGGCGGTGGCGCACCGGCTGCGGTCACCGCGCTGCGCCGGCTGGCTGTCCGGCTCCGCCCGGAGCAGCACTCGGTGGTCCGGGTGCTGCTGGAGCCGCTGGCTCTCGCGCCCACCGACAGCGTCCGGGAGTGGCAGCGCTTCGAGGCGGTGCTGGACCACGTGGCCCACACCGAGCCGCTGTGCGTGACCTGCGTGCACGACGAGCGCCGCCAGCCGGGTCCCATGCTGAGCACCGCCCGGGCCACCCACCCCGTCCTGCTGCGCGGACCGGTCGCCGAACCCAACCCCGACCACCAGGACCCGGCCGCCTACCTGACCGCGCTCCCGGTCCCCCCGGAGCCGCTGGAGGACGCCGAGCCGCTGTTCGCCGCGCACGCGGTCCGCGACCTGCGCGGGCTGCGGCGCGACCTGGCGGTCCGGGCGTCGGCCGTCGGGCTGCTGCCCGAGCACGAGACGCGGTTGGAGGACTTCCTGCTGGCCGTGGACGAGATGACCACCAACGCGCTGCGGCACGGTCGTCCGCCGGTGGACCTCCGACTGTGGGCCACGGAGAACCGGCTGGTCTGCCGGGTGACCGACCACGGCAGCGGGCTGGACGACCCGTTCCTGGGCTACGGCCCGGCGCACGGCGACGACCTGTCCCGCGGCGGCATGGGGCTGTGGCTGGCCCGCCAGCTGTGCGACCACGTGGACATCACCCCGGACGGCGTCGGCGTCTCGATCCGGCTGACCAGCGCGCTGGGCTGAGGTGGCGCGGGACCGGGACAGCGACGGCCGGGCCCGCAACGCCCGGCCCCGGGACGGCCTGGGCCGCCCGCTCCCCTACGGCGCACCGGGGGAGCCGCGGGCGCCCGAGGGCGTGGTCCGCAGCGCCGAGCAGACCTTGGCGCTGGCCCAGCACTTGCTGGACGCCGGCCGGCCCTTCCACGCCCACGAGGTCTTCGAGGACGCCTGGAAGACCGGGCCGGCGGAGCAGCGGGAGCTCTGGCGCGGCCTGGCCCAGCTGGCCGTCGGTCTGACCCACGCCGCCCGCGGGAACGCGGCGGGGGCCAGGACGCTGCTCGACCGGGGTGCCGGGCACCTGGCCCAGGCCGCGGGGGTGGCGGCCGGGGTGGGGGTGGACGCCGCCGGTCTGGCGGACTGGGCGCGGTCGGCCGACCCCCGGTCGGTCGGTGAGGCGCCGCGACTGCGGACGCCCCGGGCGGGGACCGGCGGCGCCAGACTGGGGTGATGACGGCGTACGAAGCATCCACCCGGATCCAGGCCGACCCCGAGACGGTGTGGCGCGTGCTGGTCGATGTCGCGCACTGGCCGGACTGGGACTCCGGGGTGGACCGGGTGGAGGGCACCGTGGCACCGGATGCCCGGCTGGTGGTGCACGCCGCGGTGGCCAAGGGGCGGGCGTTCCCGGTGCGGGTGGTGCACCTGGACCCGCCGCGGTCGATGACCTGGCGCGGGGGGATGCCGCTGGGCCTGTTCGCCGGGGAGCGCACCTTCCGGCTGGACGGCGAGCCCGACGGCCGCACCCGGGTCGACGTCCGGGAGGCCTACACCGGGGTGCTGTCACCGCTGATCGGACGGACCATCCCCGACCTCGGCGGGTCCTTCGAGCAGTTCGTCACCGGGTTGAAGGCCCGGGCCGAGGCGGCGGTGGAGGGGTAGTCGGCCCGGCTCAGCCGGCGAACCGGAGAACCAGGTAGGCAGCCAGCGCCGGCACCACGGCGAGCACCAGCAACGCCACCGGAACCCAGCGCGGGGACGGGGTCAGGGACCGCCCCGTCCGCGGGTCCCGGACCTGGCCGGACCGGTCGCGGGCATACCGGGCCGTGGGGACGGCGATCACGCCACCCACGGCCACCCACAGCCACCCGGGCTGGCCGAGGTACCGCTCCGCGAGCAGCCAGGCGAACAAGCCCTGGGCGAGCAGCCAGCCGGCCACCCCGGCGGCGAGCGCGATGAGCACGACCTGCCACCGGGGAGGTCGCCGATGCTCGGCGGTGAGGCTGGCCGCGTACTCCTTGGCCGTCCCGAACGCCTCCACCGGGTCCTCCCCGGTCTCGGCCACGTGGCTCTCGACCTCGGCCACGAGCTCGCCGATCCGGGCCGCGGGGACGTCCTTCATGCGCAGCGCGAAGATCAGGGCCTTGCGGTAGGTCTCGGTGTCGGCGGTCATCGGGGACTCCTGAGGTGGGGGAACAGGCCGGCGACCTGTTCGGTGAAGGCATGCCATGACGCGGTCCGGTCGGCAAGGTGTTGCGTGCCGCGGGGCGTGAGGGCGAAGAACTTCCGCCCGGGGCCGCCCACGCCCTCACGCCAGCTGGAGACCAGCAGGTCCTCGGCCTCCAGGCGGTTGAGCACCGGGTAGAGGGTGCCGCCCTTGACCGCGCCGAGGCCGGCCGCCTGCAGTCGCTGGGCGATCGCGTAGCCGTAGGTCTCCTCCTCGTGGACCACGGCCAGCACTGCCAGTGGCAGCACCGCCCGGAGCCACTCGGTGGGCAGCTGGTCGTCGGCCATGACTAGACACTATACCCGACTAGTCAGGGAAGCAACCTACTGGTGTCGGACGGTCCGACCGACGCGTCCGTGCAGGCCGCGCCGTCCGACCCGGCCGGTGGGAGGATCGGCGGGCCATGAGCGCCCAGACCCCGCCCCCAGTCCCGAGCCCGCCCGCCGCACCGGTCGCCCGCGGCCCGGTCACCTCGGCCTCGTACTCCATCACCGTCCGGCTGGACGCCGACGGTGATCCCGCCAGCATCGGCCGGATCGCCACCGCGGTGGGTTCCGCCGGCGGGGCGGTCACCGCCCTGGACGTGGTGGAATCCCGCTCCGACGGGCTGACCGTGGACGTGACCTGCTCGGCCGCGGACGCGGTGCACTCCGAGGAGGTGGTCGCCGCACTGGACGCCCTCGAGGCGGTGCACGTGCGCAAGGTCAGCGACCGCACCTTCCTGCTGCACCTGGGCGGCAAGATCGAGGTCACCTCCCGGGTGCCGCTGAAGACCCGGGACGACCTGTCGATGGCCTACACCCCCGGCGTGGCCCGGGTCTGCCTGGCGCTCGCCGAACACCCCGAGGACGTCCGGCGGCTGACCATCAAGGGCAACACCGTCGCGGTGGTCACCGACGGGTCGGCCGTGCTGGGCCTGGGTGACATCGGCCCCGGGGCCGCCATGCCGGTGATGGAGGGCAAGGCCGCCCTGTTCAAGAGGTTCGCCGGCATCGACGCCTGGCCGATCTGCCTGGACACCCAGGACGTCGACGAGATCGTCCGGACCGTCGAGCTGATCGCCCCCGGCTTCGGCGGGATCAACCTGGAGGACATCGCCGCCCCCCGCTGCTTCGAGATCGAGGCGCGGCTGCGCGCGAAGCTGGACATCCCGGTCTTCCACGACGACCAGCACGGCACCGCGATCGTCGCGCTGGCCGCGCTGCGGAACGCGCTGCGGGTGGTCGACAAGCGGCTGGAGGACGTGCGCATCGTCGTCGCCGGGGGCGGCGCGGCCGGGACGGCGATCGTGCTGCTGCTGCTGGAGGCCGGCGCCCGGCACGTCCTGGTGTGGGACCGGGAGGGCGTGCTGTCCCCCGACGACGACCGGCTGTCCCCGGCCAAGCGTGCGCTGGCGGCCCGGACCAACCCCGACTGCCGGCGCGGCGAGCTGCCCGACGCCCTCGTGGGGGCCGACGTGTTCATCGGGGTGAGCGCGGGCAACGTGCTGCCGGTGGAGGCGCTGGCCGGGATGGCCGAGAAGTCGATCGTGTTCCCGATGGCCAACCCGACCCCGGAGGTGGACCCGGTGCGCGCCCGCGCGCACTGCGCCGTGGTGGCCTCGGGCCGCTCGGACCTGCCCAACCAGATCAACAACGTGCTGGCCTTCCCCGGCGTCTTCCGCGGGCTGCTGGACGCGCGGGCCAAGGAGATCCGCCCAGGGATGCTGCTGGCCGCCGCCGATGCGCTGGCCGCGGTGGTCCGGGACGACCAGCTGAACGCCAACTACATCATCCCCAGCGTGTTCGACGCGGCCGCGACCGAGGCCGTGGCGCACGCGGTGGCGGAGTCGGCCCGGGCCGAGCCGGGGGCCACCGCGGCGGTCAGCCAGGACGCGCTGCCGATCTGACCGTCCCCCGCACGGGTCGGGTGGTGGACGCGGTGTCGGCCGCGGGGTGACGATGGCGGCGTGCCCGAGTTGCCCGAGGTGGAGGCGCTGGCCGCGTTCCTCCGCGAGAACGCCGTCGGCAAGGTCGTCACGCGCGTCGACCTGACCGGCATCCAGGCCATCAAGACCTTCGATCCGCCGCTGGGTGCCCTCGCCGGCCTGGAGGTCATCGGGGCGGGCCGGATCGGCAAGTTCCTCGACCTGGACGTGTCGGGGATCCACCTGGTGGTGCACCTGGCCCGGGCCGGCTGGCTGCACTGGCGGGCCGAGCTGCCCACCGCCCCGCCCAGGCCGGGCAAGGGCCCGCTGGCCCTGCGGGTGCACCTGGACGACGGCGCGGGCTTCGACCTGACCGAGCAGGGCACCCGCAAGGGGCTGGCCGTCTACGTCGTCCGGTCCCCGGCGGCGGAGGTGCCCGGCATCGCCCGGCTGGGACCGGACGCCCTCGAGGTGGACCCGGGCACGTTCGCGGCGTTGCTGGCGGGCCGGAAGGGCCAGCTCAAGGGTGCGCTCACCGACCAGACGCTGCTGGCCGGGATCGGCAACGCCTACTCCGACGAGATCCTGCACCTGGCCCGGCTCTCGCCGTTCAAGTCCGCCGACAAGCTCACCGAGGGCGAGGCGCTGCGGCTGCACGACGCGATGCGGACGACGCTCGCCGCCGCGCTGGAGCGCCAGGTGGGTCAGCGGGCGGCCACCCTCAAGGGCGAGAAGCGGGCCACCATGGCTGTGCACGCCCGCACCGGGCTGCCCTGCCCGGTGTGCGGGGACACCGTGCGCGAGGTGTCCTTCGCCGACACCTCGCTGCAGTACTGCCCGACCTGCCAGACCGGTGGCAAGCCGCTGGCCGACCGGCGGATGTCCAAGCTGCTGCGGTGAGGGCCCGCGGGGCCGGGTCCGTTGCGGACCCGGCCCCCGGGACCGGGGTCAGACCCGCTCGAAGCCGACCCGGTCCACCCGGCGGTGGTACCGCGCGCCGATCGCCCCGCCCAGCAGCGCGCCCAGCAGGGTGACCACCAGCACCGCGCCCAGGGCGATCAGCCCGGCGACGGTGGCGGTGCCCGACTCGACCGGCAGGGCCGGCAGGTTGAGCTGGTCGAACACGTTGTACTGCGTGCCCAGCACCAGACCGGCGGCGGCCAGCAGCACGGTGACGATGACGCCCCACAGCCAGACCCCCAGGCCTTGCTGCACCCCGTTGAAGCGGGCCATCCGGCCGGCCACGTAACCGCCGGCCAGGTAGGCGATGAAGAGCACCACCAGCAGCGCGATGGCGGCCCCGATGCCGATCCCGCTGGTTGCCTGGTCCACCGCCGCGGTGCCCTCGGGGACCGGGGCGTAGAGCCCGAAGACCAGGCCGGCGGCCGACAGCAACGCCAGCAGGATCACCGCGATGCCGATCGCCGACACCCAGCCGAAGAACGCCGAGCCCATCTTCAGCCCGCCGTACCGGGCGCGCTGGGCGGCGGTCATCTCCTCGGCCGTGGCGGGGACCGCGGCGCCGGTGCGGTCATCCCGGCCGTCTCCGTCCCGGTCGACCGGCACCACCGGCACGGCGGGGGCGGGGGCGGCGGCCACCGGAGCAGCTACCGGGGCGGCCACCGGAGCGCCCACCAGCGTGTTCTGCCGCTGGGCCCGGTCGTCGACGCCGTCGGCGTCCCGGTCGTGCCCCGGCTCGTGCCCGGGGTGGCCGCCCATCCGGGCCTCGGCCCGCTCGAGCCGGTCGTCGCGCCCGTCCCCGTCCCGGTCGTGGGTCGAGGAGTGCACCGGTGTGGTCGCCGGGGTCGTGCGGTGTTCAGCCGCCACCGTGCCCGCGGTCACCGTGGTGGCGTCGGCGCCGGCCGGTGATGGCGGGGTGCGATCGGCGCCGACTGCGCCGGTGCTGATCGTGGTGGCGTCCGCGTCGGTGGGCGCGGACCCGTAGGCGTGCGTCGGGGGTGCCTCGTGCCGGCCGCCCTCCGGGCTGGTCTCCGGATGGGGGGCGTTCGGGTCGGTGGGCGTGGTGCCCCGGGTCTCGTCAGCCATGCTGCGACCTCCCTGTGGGTGCACCGGTGCCACGGCGGCTCCGGTCGTCGGCGCTGTGT
Source organism: uncultured Actinomycetota bacterium (assembly GCA_963759905.1). Classification (GTDB taxonomy): domain Bacteria; phylum Actinomycetota; class Actinomycetes; order Mycobacteriales; family Geodermatophilaceae; genus Klenkia. The sequence continues at coordinate 1,512,023 of CAVXBD010000001.1, read as the reverse complement.
GCCCGGGTACCCGGGCAGGCAACCCTCCCGGCCTGCGATGCTCGCCCCTGCGATGCCCCCTGCGATGCCCCCTGCGATGCTCGAGGCGTGTTCGTGACCTTCGACCTGTTCAGTGCCCTCCTGGACAGTCGCACCGGGGCCGGCGGGGCGCTGGGCCGGATCGCGGCAGCGGCCGGACACCCGGTGGACGGCGGGCAGCTCTACGACGACTGGGACGCCCGGAACAAGGCCTCGCAGCACGACCTGGCCGGCTGGGTGCCTTTCGCCGAGCACTGCCGGCGGGCGCTGGCCGGCACCTGGGCCGCACGGGGCTGGGACGACGACCCCGACGAGGCGGTCGGGGAGCTGCTGGCGTCGTTGCCGGACTGGCCGCTGTGGCCCGACGTCGACAGCGCTCTCCCGGTGCTGGCCCGCGAGCACCGGATCGGCGTGCTGTCCAACGTCGACGACGATCTGTTCGCCCGGACCAGGGTGGCGGCGCTGGTGGCCGGTGCCGACCTGCTGAGCAGCGAGCGGCTGCGGTCCTACAAGCCGCACCCCGAGCTGTACCACCGGGCGCTCGCCGCCGGGGTGGATCTGCACGTGCCGGCCTCGGCCCGGGACACCCGAGGGGCGTTGGAGGCCGGTCTGGCGGTGGTCCGGGTGGCCCGCCCCGGTCACCGGGTGGATCCCGACGGCCCGCGCCCCGGGCGCACGGTGCACGATCTGGGCGAACTGGTAGCGGGCTGGGACCAGGCGTAGCGGAGCCGGCAGGACGCCGAGCTGGTCACCTCCCGCTGACGTCTGCGGGTCGGCCGACGGCGGACCACCAGTCCGCGGTCGGCGGGGTCGACGTCGACAGGTCCAGCCGCTCACCGGGCCGGGGCACGACCACCGACACGTCCACCCGCGCGGCCGCGGCGAGCAGCCGCTCGATGGGCTCGGACCACCGGTGGAAGGCCAGGTTGAACGTGCCCCAGTGGATCGGCAGGAACACCCGGCCGCCCAGGTCGCCGTGCGCCCGGACTGCCTCCTCCGGGTCCAGATGGATGGCCGGCCACTGCGCGCTGTAGGCCCCGACCGGCAGCAGGGCCAGGTCGAAGGGACCGTGCTGGGCACCGATCGCGGCGAACGCCGGGTGGTAACCGGTGTCCCCGCCGAAGAAGACCCGGTGCCGGGGCCCGGCGATCACCCACGAGGACCACAGCGTGTCGTCCCGGGAGAGCCCACGACCGGAGAAGTGCCGGGCCTCGGCGCACATCAGGCGCAAGGGGCCCACCGTGTGCGAGCCGTCCCAGTCCAGCTCGACGATCCGGTCCTCGGGCACCCCCCAGCCACGCAGGTGTTCACCGACTCCCAGTGGGACGACGAACGGGGCGGACTGCTCCGTCACCAGCTGCCTCACGGTGGGCAGGTCCAGGTGGTCGTAGTGGTCGTGGCTGATCAGCACCGCGTCGACCTGCGGGACCTCCGACAGCGGGGCCGGCACCGGGTGCAGCCGCCGTGGTCCCACCCGCGGGGAGGGGGAAACCCGCTCGCCCCAGACCGGGTCGACCAGTACCCGGTGGCCGTCGACCTCGAGCAACGCGCTGGCGTGCCCGTACCAGGTGACGGCGAGTTGGGCGGCCTGCGCAGGCACCTCCGGGGTCACCAGCGGCACCGGGTGCGCAGGTACCCCGGCCTTGCGGTTCGTCCGGGCTTCCCTGAGGAAGTCACCGGTCGTGCCGGGTGCCATGGTCGGCGTCGGCACCGTGTTGCGGAACTTGCCCTCGGAGAAGTGCGGCGAACCGGTGACCAACGGCTGCAGCTGCCGTCGGCTGGCGCCGACCGCGGCGGGGATGCCCCAGGTCAATCGACCGATCAGCGCAGCGGGCAGGGCGAGAGCGGCGGCGAGGGCGGTCCTGCGCAGGGTGGCTGACACCACTCCAGCATCCACCAGCCACCGCGGTGGCGCTCTGGTCCTCCGGTGGCGGTCAGCGGGGGAGGGTGACCTCCTCCTCGACCACCTCGCCCGGACCGGCGCGGCGGGCCCGCGACGCGGGACGCGCTACGTTCCGCCGGTCCGGATGTCCATTGCAGGGGATGTGTGCCCGTGGTCAGCGAGCCTGCCGAGATCGACGTCCGGGTCGAGCAGCGCCGGACGCTCGTCACCGCTGCGACAGCCACCCTGCTGGTGCTGGCTGCCTTCGTCACGCCGCTGGGCACGTCGGTGCGGACGGCGGCGGAGTTCGCGGCGGCTCCGGGCACGCAGGCGTGGTTGCTGTCGTCGATGAGCGTGGGTCTGGCGGCGGCGCTGCTGACGGCCGGTGTGCTGGCCGACGGCTTCGGCCGGCGCCGGGTGCTGGTCGCCGGGTTGGCTCTGCTGGGCGCCGGGGCCGCGGTGGCCGGGCTGGCCGGTGGTGCCGGTGCGTTCGTGGCCGGCCGGTTGCTGCAGGGCGTGGGTGGTGCGGCGGTGCTCACCGGCGCGCTGGGCATCATCGGCCAGGTCTTCCCACCCGGACCGGAGCGCGCCCGCGCTGCCGCGGTGTGGGGGGCCGCCCTGGGGGGTGGCACCGGTCTGGGCGGTGTGGCGACGGTGCTGCTGGACCACGGCAGCCAGTGGCGGGTGACCTACCTGGTGACCGCTGTGCTGGTCACGGTGGTGGCGGTGCTGGCCCACCGCTCCCTGCCGGGCGCGGTGCCCGGTGTCGCGGGGCGGGTCGACGTGGCCGGAGCGCTGCTGCTGGCCGGCGGGCTGAGCGTGCTGCTGGCCGGCCTGGTGCAGACCCGGCAGGGCTGGGGCGGGTGGACCGGGGTGTTGCTGGTGGGTGGCGCGGTCGTGCTGGGGGCGTTCGTGCTGGTGGAGATGCGGGTGGCCAGCCCGATGCTGGACCTGGGCCTGTTCCGGGCGCCGGGGTTCCTGGCCGCGACGCTGGGCGCGCTGGTCACCGGGGGCGCGACGGTCGGCCTGGCGTCCTACCTGCCGACCATGGTCCAGCGTGGCCTGGGGGAGAGCCTGCTGGTGGCCACCTCGCTGGTGCTGTTCTGGTCGTTGGTGAGCACCGCGACCGCCATCGGGGTCCGGTGGCTGACCGGGATGGACGGGCGGCTCCTGCTGGCCGCGGCGTTGGCGGTGTCGGGGGTGGGGCTGGCCGCGCTGGCCGTGGTGGACGACCGGTCGACCTCGGCGTTGCTGCTCCCGGGGCTGCTCGTCTTCGGCGTGGGGTACGGCGCCACCAATGCCGCGTTGGGGCGGGAGGCGGTCGCGCACGTGCCGGTGGCGCGGGCCGGGATGGGCAGCGGTGCCAACAACACCGCCCGCTACGTCGGTGCCGCGCTGGGGGTCACCGTGGTGGTGCTGGTGGTGACCGCGGCCGGGCCGGTGGGTACGCCGGAGGGACTGCTGGTCGGCTGGGACCGGGCCGCCCTGGGTGGGGCGGCGGTGTGCGTGCTGGGCGGGCTCGCCGTGTGGGCGATCCGGCCGGTCAGCGCACGGAGAGGGTGATCCCCGCGGGGGTGCTGGCGAACCGCACGTGCCCGAGGTCGGGGGCGTAGCCGTCGGCGTCGAGCTCGCTGTGGTCGTGGGTGTCCCCGATGGCCAGGGTCGCGCAACCGGCTGCCCGGCCCGCGGCGAGACCGGCCGGGGCGTCCTCGACGACCAGGCAGCGGGTCGGGTCGACGCCGATCCGGTGGGCGCCCAGCAGGAACGGGTCGGGGGCCGGCTTGCCGTTGGTGATGTCGTCGACGCAGATCACCTCGCGCGGCCGGCGCAGCCCCGAGCCCTGGATCCGGGCGGTCAGCAGCGGGCCGGTGCACGAGGTGACGATGGCGACCCGGTTGGCCGGTAGCGCGGCGAAGGCCTCGGCCACACCGGGCAGCACCGCGATCCCGGTGGACGCCTCCGCCAGTTCGAGTTCGTGGATCCGGTCGAGCCCGGCGGTCACCCGGTGTTCCGGGAGGAGTGCGCCGACGATCTGGGTGGCCGGCCGCCCACCGACGGCGGCCAGCGCCGCGGGATCGACCCCGAACTCGGTGGCCCAGGCGTGCCAGGCGCGCATGGCGCCGGCCATCGAGTCGATCAGCGTGCCGTCCATGTCGAACAGGACGCCGTCGAACGTGCGGGTGGCGAGTGCGTCGAGCTCGAGCAGGGCGCCGGGCCGCAGCGTGGTCTGTTGCACGCGCCGAGTGTCCCACCCGCGGGGTGGCGGTGTCGGTGCAGGTCAGAGGACTGCGAGGTTTCGTTGAGGCGTCGCCCACACGCACGCCGGCCCGGTGGACGCGGGCAGGCGTCCACCGGGCCGGGATGGTGGTCTGGCTCACTGGGTCGGGATCAGCTTCGGGTTGCGGGCTGGAGCTCGTCGAGGGCGGTCCAGTCCATCGGTGGGCGGGGTGTGGGTGGGCCCGGTGGTGGCCCCAGGTCCAGCCTGGGTCCGGTGCTGATCTGCGAGCCGTCGGGCCGGTAGGTGGTCCACCGGTTGCGCGCATCGCGTTCGACCCGGAAGCCGTGGTGGACCTTCGTGTGGTGGGCTTCGCACAGCAGAGCGGAATTGGCCAGCGAGGTCTCCCCGCCGTGGAGCCAGTGCGTCAGATGATGCACATCGCACCAGTACTTCGGGGCTCCGCAGCCGGTGAACACGCAGCGCCGGTCCCGCACCTCGACGGCCTTCCGGAGGTGGGGCGGCACCACCCGGTGGGTGCGCCCGACGTCGAGGGGCTGGGAGTCGGGTCCGATGACGATGCGGGTGATCTCCCCATCGCAGGCCAGCATCCGGGCCTTGGCCGCGGAGATGGTCGCCCCGAAGTCCATCACCCCAGCACCCGGTCCGGTGGCCGGGTCCTGCAGATCCGCCCAGGGGATCAGCACACCCACCTGCGGCTTGCGGGTGCGCAGCGTGGGCAGGGTCCCGGCCGCCAGCTGGTTGTCACAGAGCTGCACCAGGGAGTCGGCGAGCTGCTGGGACCGGTTCCGCAGCGTCCCCGGCGACCCGCCCGGCCCCGAGCACCGACTCCAGGGCAGCCTGCAGCCGCTCCCCGCCCACGGCGTCCAGCTGCCCGTGCACCCCCAGCGACCCGTCCCCACGCTTGGACAGCGTCAGCCCCCGGGTCTCGGTGGGGTCTGGTTCAGGCCCGTCGGGGTCAAGCCGGGACAGGTAGTGCCCAACGGCCACCACCACATCCCGGTGCGGGCCGGCCGCGGCGAGGTCGGTCAACGTCTGATCGGTCTCGGCCAGGTCCATCCCCGCGGCCTCGGCGGCGGCCAGGTGCTCGGGGGTGGTGATCGGCGCTATCGCCAGCACCTGGTCGGCGGTCACCTGCCCGGCCGCGAACGCCGCGGACAGCGCGGGCAGCACCTGCAGCGCCCGACCCATGGCCAGCAGCCTCGACCCGGTGTGACCCGACACCCGCGCATGCCCACGCAACCAGGAACCCATCGAGGCCAGCCCGTCGATCTCGGCCAGCCCCGACACCTCACCGGCCCGCACCGTGCGCGCCACCGCGGCATCCAGCTGGTTCCGCAGGGCCAGCAGAACGGGGAGCCGCTCGTGCAGTTGCACGCCGAACCGCAGCTCCTCGTCCTGCTCGGACAGCAGGGCGGACAGGGTCGAGGCGGCGGTACCGAAGTCACCTGGCTCGCTCATCTCGACCCTCTCTCAACCCTGCTGACGGGTTCGAACGTGTGTACGAATCATAGCGCAGGGATGTAGGCGAGGCAACAAGGAAAGCCAGCTCAATGCCCAGTTGTGGATGATCGTGGGCCGATGTGGACGACCGTGTGTCAAGCCAGCTGACGGGGTGTAGGCGACCGCCGCTTCCTCCGGCGCATCCGCCCCGGCTCGGCCGGCCAGTTGCTGCGGCCCCGTCGTCGGACCAGGCCCGATCGCAGCTGTCCAGGAGGACCCGGCGGACACCGGTCCGGTCCCCGCACCCGGGCCGGGCCGCAGTCGGACGACGACGATGGGCCGCCCACCGGCACCCACCGCGAGAGGTGTGCGACCGACGTCGACCGCCCGGGTGACCGGGAACCAGCCGGTGGAACCGGAGGAGGTGCAGTCCTCGAGAGGGCCACGGCCCAGGGAAACGCCCGGCCATCGCCCCCGCATCGCCCGGACATGACGTGTCGGGTCGACCGGTACGACCGGGGATCACGGGCGTGTCCTACGCCCGCGGATGTCACCGGTCCTAGGGTGACCCGGCACACAGAGCGTCCACAGCGAGGTGACCGCGTGACAGATCCCGAACGACGGCTGCTGACTCCCGCAGGAGTACCGGCAGGCCCAGGACTCCCCGGAGTTCACCGACCTGCGCCGGCGGTTCCGGCGCTTCGCCGTCCCGATGACCGTGGCCTTCCTGGCCTGGTACCTGCTCTACGTCCTGCTCTCCACCTACGCCCCGGATTTCATGGCCACGCAGGTGTTCGGCAACGTCAACCTCGGTCTCCTGCTGGGGCTGGGCCAGTTCGTGACCACCTTCGGCATCACCACGCTGTACGTGCGGCACGCGGCCCGCAGCACCGACCCGATCGCCGACGAGATGCGTGAGCGGCTCGAGGCCCACGAATACCTGACGGGGGGTCAGCCGTGAGCGGCGAGACCATCGGCACGCCGGCGATCAACATCTCGATCTTCGGGTTCTTCGTGCTCGTCACGCTGGTCATCACGTTCCGGGCCAGCCGGAAGAACTCCTCGGCAGCGGACTACTACGCCGCCGGCCGGAACATCACGAGCACCCAGAACGGCCTGGCGATCGCCGGGGACTACCTGTCCGCGGCGTCGTTCCTGGGCATCGCCGGAGCCATCGCGGTCTATGGCTACGACGGCTTCCTGTACTCGATCGGCTTCCTGGTGGCCTGGCTGGTGGCGCTGCTGCTGGTGGCGGAACTGCTGCGCAACACCGCCCGGTTCACCATGGCCGACGTGCTGGCGTTCCGGATGCGCCAGGGCCCGGTCCGGACGGCGGCGGCCATCTCCACCCTGGCGGTCTCGCTGTTCTACCTGCTGGCCCAGATGGCCGGCGCCGGTGGCCTGGTCACGCTCCTGCTGGGGGTGACCGGTGAGGGCGCCCAGGCCGTCACGGTCATCGTCGTCGGCGCGCTGATGATCTTCTACGTGCTGGTCGGCGGCATGCGCGGCACCACCTACGTGCAGCTGATCAAGGCCACCCTGCTGATCATCGGCGCCCTGGTCATGACGGTGTGGGTGCTCGGCCGGTTCGGGTTCAACCTGTCCTCGCTGCTCGGCGCGGCCCAGGACAGCTCCGACGCCGCGGCCACCCCCCGGCAGGTGCTGTCACCGGGCGCCCAGTACGGCGCCACCGGCATCACCAAGCTGGACTTCGTGTCCCTGGGCCTGGCGCTGGTGCTGGGCACGGCGGGGTTGCCACACGTGCTGATGCGCTTCTACACCGTGCCGACGGCGAAGGACGCCCGGAAGTCCGTGGTGTGGGCGATCTGGCTGATCGGCGTCTTCTACCTGTTCAGCCTGGTCATCGGCTACGGCGCCGGTGCGCTGGTGGGCGCCGACGCCATCCTGGCGGCGCCCGGTGCGGTCAACGCGGCCGCCCCGCTGCTGGCCTTCGAGCTCGGGGGCACGGTGCTGCTGGGGATCATCGCCGGCGTCGCCTTCGCCACGATCCTCGCCGTGGTCGCCGGGCTGACGATCACCGCATCGGCATCCTTCTCGCACGACATCTACAACTCCGTCGTGAAGAAGGGTGCCGCCACCGGGCAGCAGGAGGTCCGGGTCGCCCGGATCACCTCGATCGTGATCGGGGCGGTGGCCATCGGGCTGGGCATCCTGGCCCTGCAGGCGGGGCTGAACATCGCCTTCCTGGTGGCGCTGGCCTTCGCCGTCGCCGCCTCGGCGAACCTGCCGACGATCCTCTACACGCTGTTCTGGAAGAAGTTCACCACCCAGGGCGCGCTGTGGTCGATCTACGGCGGGCTGATCTCCTGCCTGGGCCTGATCCTGTTCTCCCCGGTGGTCTCCGGGGCCGCGGTCAACCCGGCCACCGGCAAGTCGCCGTCGCTGCTGCAGGACGTCGACTTCTCCTGGTTCCCGCTGAACAACCCCGGCCTGGTCTCCATCCCGCTGAGCTTCTTCCTCGGCTGGCTGGGCACCAAGCTCTCCAAGGACGACGCCGACGCCGACAAGTACGCCGAGCTCGAGGTCCGGTCCCTGACCGGGATCGGCGCGGAGCAGGCCGTCCCGCACTGAAAAGGACCCCGGTGCCCCCCGCGACGCGCTTCGCACGCCGCGGGGTCCTGCACCGGGGCCGGGCCGTCTCCCAGCCCCGCCGTCCGGTCGGACGGCGGGGCTGGTTGGGTTCGGGGGTGAGCACCGTCGCCTGCGTCGACATCGGGTCCACCTTCACCAAGGCCGCGCTGGTCGACGTCGCCACCGGGGTGCTGCTGGCCACCGCCCAGGCGCCCACCACCTCCGACGACGTCGTCCGCGGGGTCCTGGCCGCCACCGCCGACTTCCCCGACGCCCCGGTCCTGGCCTGCTCCAGCGCCGGCGGCGGGCTCCGGCTGGCCGTCGTCGGGTACGAGGAGCTGATCAGCGCCGAGGCCGGGCACCGCGCGGCACTGTCCGCCGGCGCCCGGGTGGTGCACGTCGCCGCCGGCCGGCTGGACGACGTCGGGCTCGCCGCCCTGTCCGCCGCCCGGCCCGACGTGGTGCTGCTGGTCGGCGGCACCGACGGCGGGGACACCGCGGTGCTCGCCCACAACGCCACTGCACTGGCCGGGTGGGACCGGTCCGTCCCGGTCGTGCTGGCCGGGAACGTCGGGATCGCCGATGCCGTCGCCACGCTCCTGCGCGACGGCGGCCATCCGGTGACCGTCTGCGCCAACGTGCTGCCCGACATCGGCGAGCTCGCCCCGGACGAGGCCCGCGCCGGTATCCGCGCGGTCTTCCTGGAGCACGTGATCGGCGGGGACCGGCTGTCCACCGACCCGCGGCTCCGGCAGTGGGTGCGCACGGTCACCCCGGACGCCGTGCTCGACGGCGTCGTGGCGCTGGCCGGGCTGCGGGCCGAGGCCGAGGTCCCGGGGGTGGTGGTGCTGGACGTGGGCGGCGCAACCACCGATGTCTACTGCGTGCCCGACGTCGACGCCGAGCAGGCCGCGCTGCGCCGGGAGGCCGTGGGTGTGCCGGCCCACCGGCGAACCGTGGAGGGCGACCTGGGGGTGCACCACGCGGTCGCCGACCTGAGGGCTGCGGCCCGCACCGAGGGCCTGCCGCCGCTGGCCGGGGATGCGCTGGCCCTCGGTGAGGCAGCTGCCACCGTCGCGCTGCGCCGGCACCTGCGCGCCGAGGCCGGGTACGGCCCGGGTGGCGCCAGTGCCCGCGGGGTCGGCCTGGTGGTGCTCTCCGGTGGGGTGTTCCGGCATGCCGCCCCGCCCGAGCGGCTGGCCGCCGTCAGCCGGCTGGCCGCCGACCGGGGCGGGGCCGGGGGCGTGCTGGGCGGCACGGACGTCGTGGTGGACGACCGGTACGTGCTGGCCGCAGCCGGGCTGCTGGTCGCCGAGCACCCGGCGGCCGCCCGTGGACTCCTGGCGCAGCTGGCCGATGGCGACCGCACCGGCCGGCGGCTCAGCGCCGGGTGAGCGCCTGCGCCCAGCGACCCGAGGCGGCCACCGCGAACCCCGCCGCATCAGCGGCCGCCATGTCCAGCGCCTGGTAACCCCCGCTTCCGGCCCCGACCGCAGCGACCACCGAGGCGAGCCCCTGCCGACGCTGGAAGAACGACTGTCGCACCTGCCAGCCGACCACGGCCCGCCGCTGCAGCACGACCTGCTCGCGGACCAGCCACCCCGACCGGACGCTGAACGACCGCGGACCGGCTGCATGCCCCAGCGAGGCGTACCGGCCCAGGCCCAGCGGAACCCCCAGCCCCGCCAGCAGCAGCCCGGCCGCCAGCACCCCCCACACGCCGGTGGCCACGGTCAGCACCAGGCCGCCGGCGGCGAGGACCGCTCCGGGGGCGATCGCCCGGACCACCCGCCGTCGCCGGGCCGCCGACGGGTGCGCCCGCAGCGGTCCCGGGTCCTCCACCAACCGCAGAGCCAGCGCCCAGGCCTCGGTGCGGGGCCCCAGCGGCAGGAGCTGCCCGCGCCGGGCCGCGTCACCCAGCCCGGTGACCAGCGCGGTGGTCCGGGCCGCCCGCACCCAGCGCATGCCCAACCCCTCGGACACCGCGCAGCCGCGGATCCGGTCCACCTCCAGTTCGGTGTGCCGCCGGGTGACCAACCCGCGGGTGGCGACCAGCGACCCGCCTCGGCGGACCAGTCGGAAACCCCAGTTGACCAGTGCGCTGCCCACCACGGCACCGGCTGCCAGCGTCACCGGGACGGCCACGAGCGCCAGGACCGCCAGGCTGGCATCGGACAGGTCGAGCTGGCCGAGATCGGGGGTGAACCTGCTGGGCAGCTCGTCGGTCAGCCGGAACAGCACCCCGACGGCCGCCACTGGCACGGCCAGGTAGCTCCCGACCAGCGGCGCGTACAGCAGCCACCGGTTGTCGAACCGGGCGAACTCCTCCTCCGCGGGTCCGGGCGGTGGTGCAGCGACCGTTCCGTCCACGGCCCGCCGGGTGAGCAGGTGGGCCCGCAGCCGGTCGGCCTCGGCGGGGGACACGCCGTCCACCATCAGCTCGTCGTCGTTGCCCTGCACGGCCCCGGCTGCGGCGTCGACCCGCACCCGGACCAGGCCGAACACCCGGTGCAGTGCGGGCGCCTCGATCTCCACGCCGCGCACCCGGTCGTTGGGCACGGTGCGTACCGACCGGGCCAGCAGCCCACGGGTGACCACCATGGCAGCCACCCCGTCGACGTAGGAGAACCGCCACCAGGACAGCACCGCGAACGCCAGCGAGGCCAGGGTCACCGCCACCACCAGCCAGACCACGGTCCACGGTCCGGAATCAAGCCGGGTGCCGACGACGGCGGCCAGGCCCAGCACCAGCGGCACGAACTGCCGGGCCTGCCGGAAGGTGACGGTGTGCACCAGGACGATCCGCCAGGAGGTCCGCCGACCCTGGTCAGGGCGGGTCGGATCAGGCGGCGGCCGACCGGGGCCGGTCACGTGGCCTCGTCCCGGACCCGCTCGGCCCGCCGGGCCAGGTCGTCGGCCACCCGGGCCGCGACGTCGGCCTCCAGGTGCAGCACCCGGACGGTGCCCTGGGAGGAGGCGGTGAGCACGGCCACCGTGGCCAGCCCGAACAGCTGCTGCACCACGCCGCGGGTGACGTCGACGGTCTGGATCCGGGAGATCGGCACCAGCGTCCAGGTCCGGGACAGCCAGCCGGTGAGCGTGTACACCGCCTCGTCGGTGACCTCCCACCGGTGCACCCGGTAGCGCAGCCGCGGACGGACCCCGATGGTCACCACCGCCTGGAGAAGCACCAGCACCGGCAGCAGCACCCGCAGCCAGTCCGGCAGCGGCGCGAAGGCCACCACGGCGCCGACCACCAGCGCCCAGAACAGGGTGCCCAGCACGCCCTCCACCGTCCACAGCACGATCGCCGTCCGGGACGGCGACCAGGCGGGCGACCGGGCGGGGTCCCGTGGCGGGACCGCGGGCGGGGGAGCGGCGGCCGGTCCGGCCGGGGGCAGGGTCATCGCAGGCCATCCTCCCAGTCGAGGGCATGCCACGATGGAGGACGTGACGATGCCGCAGCAGGTCCCGACCGTGCCCGCCGCCGAGGTGCCCACCGACGCCGTCCTGCTCGACGTGCGGGAGGACGACGAATGGGTGGCCGGCCACATCGAGGGCGCCACGCACATCCCGATGGGCGACGTGCCGGCCCGGCTCGACGAGCTGCCCGAGGCCGACCCGCTGTACGTGACCTGCCGCAGCGGCGGGCGCAGCGCCCGGGTGACCGCGTGGCTGAACCAGAACGGCTACGACGCGGTCAACGTGGGCGGCGGGATGGGCGAGTGGCAGGCCGCCGGGCGCCCGATGGTCAGCGAGACCGGCGTCGACGCGCAGGTCGTCTAGGCGACCGACGGTGCGGGTGCGCCGGGCCGGCGCACCCGCACCTTCGGTTCAGGCCTTCGGTTCAGGCCTTGCGGTCAGGCCTTCGCGTCGGCCTTGTAGTCGGCGAAGCGGGTGCGCAGGTCCTTCTTCGAGAACTTGCCGACGCTGGTCTTGGGTACCTCGTCGATGAACTCCACCGCCGAGGGCAGCCACCACTTGGCCACCAGCGGGGTGAGGTGCTCGATCACCTCCTCGCCGGTGAGCTCCTCGCCGTCGCGGACCACCACGCAGGCCAGCGGTCGCTCGTCCCACTTGGGGTCAGGGATGCCGATGACGGCGGCCTCCTTGACCTTGGGGTGGCTCATGATCGCGTTCTCCAGGTCGACCGAGCTGATCCACTCGCCGCCGGACTTGATCAGGTCCTTGGTCCGGTCGGCGATCCGGACCGAGCCGGCGGCGTCGATCGCGGCCACGTCGCCGGTCTTCATCCACCCGTCTGAGGTGGACAGCTCCACCCCCGCGTCGGGCTTGTAGTAGTCCTGCGCCGCGGTCGAGCCGCGGACCTGCAGCTCGCCGGTGGCGACGTCGTCCCAGGGCAGCTCGTCGGTGGTGCCGGCCTCGACGATGCGGACCTCGATGCCCATGAACGGGACGCCGGCCCGGGCCCGCCAGGCGGCCTTGTCGGCGTCGCTGCCGTCGAAGAGGCTGCGCGGCAGCCGGGACGCGGTGGCCACCGGGTGGGTCTCGGTCATCCCCCAGGCCTGCAGGATCGGCAGCCCGATCTGCTCCCGGTAGGCCTCCGACAGGGCCTTGGGCACCGCGGAGCCGCCGCAACCGATGTCCCGGAGCTGGTGCTCCCGACCGGCCAGCTCGGGTAGCACGCCCTGCCAGATCGTCGGCACGCCGGCGGTGAAGGTGACGCCCTCGTCGACGATCAGGTCGGCCAGTGCCTTGGGCTGCATCATCGGGCCGGGGAAGACCATCGCCGCACCCACCGAGGGCCCGGCCTGGGCCAGCCCCCAGGCGTTGGCGTGGAACATCGGCACGACCGGCATGACCACGTCGGTCTCACCCATCGCGAACACGTTGGGCTGCACCACCGCCATGGTGTGCAGCACGGTGGAGCGGTGGCTGTACAGCACCCCCTTGGGGTTGCCGGTGGTGCCCGACGTGTAGCACATGCTGGCCGCGGTGTTCTCGTCCTCCACCCGGAAGTCGATCGGCTCGGCGGCGGCGATCAGGTCCTCGTACAGCGACACCCGGGGGTCGTCGGGGATCTCGTTGTCCCCGCCGTCGTCCATGACCACCACGTGCCGGACGGTGGTCATGGTGTCCACCAGCGGCCAGAAGAGCGGGAGCACGGTGCGGTCCACGAAGACCGCCTCGTCCTCGGCGTGGTTGGCGATGTAGGTCAGCTGCTCGGGGAACAACCGGATGTTGAGGGTGTGCAGCACCCGCCCGGTGCTGGGCACCGCGAAGTACAGCTCCAGGTGGCGGGCCGAGTTCCAGGCGAACGTGCCGACCCGGCCGTCCGCGCTGATCCCCAGGGTGTCCAGTACGCCACCGAGCTTGCGGGTGCGGACCGCCCACTCGGCGTACGTCGTCCGGACCGGCCCGGTGGGCGAGTTCGTGACGATCGACTTGTGACCGTAGTGGCGTTCCACGTACCGGAACATGGAGTCGATCGTCAGGGGCGTCTGCTGCATGAGACCGTGCATGGCCGCATCGTGCCAGTGAGCACGCTCACCTTCTACCGCCGGGTACGCGGCCGATCAGGGGTGCAGCACGATCGGCAGCTCGGCCAGCCCCCGGATGACGAACTCCGGGCGCCGCCGCGGTGCCCCCGGCAGCTCGATCGTCGAGGTCCGGCCCAGCAGTGCGGTGAACGACGCCTGGAGCTCGACCCGGGCCAGCGGGGCCCCGATGCAGAAGTGCACGCCGGCCCCGAAGGAGATGTGCGGGTTGTCGGTCCGGCCGACGTCGAGCCGGTCGGGCCCGGCGAACACGGCCGGGTCCCGGTTGGCGCTGCCCAGCAGGGCGGCGACCTTCTGCCCGCGGGCCACGGTCACCCCGCCGACCCCGACCTCCTCGGTGGCGGTGCGCTCGAACAGTTGCAGCGGCGGGTCGAAGCGCATCAGCTCCTCGATGGCGACCGGCAGCCCGGCAGGGTCGGTCCGCAGCCGGGCCAGCTGGTCCGGGTGCTGCAGCAGCGCCAGCAGCCCGTTCCCGGTGACGTTGACGGTGGCCTCGTGCCCGGCATTGAGCAGCAGCACGCAGGTGGTGACCAGCTCGTCCTCGGTCAACCGGTCCCCGTCGGAGTCCCGGGCGGTCACCAGGTGGGTGAGCAGGTCCTCCCCGGGGGCCCGACGGCGCTGGGCGGCCAGGTCCCGCAGGTAGGCCACGAACTCGCCGGCCGCGGCCTCCGCGGCGTCCTCGACCGCCGCCGTCCGGCCGTACTCGTACATCTTCACGATCGCGTTGGACCAGGGGCGCAGCAGTGGCCGGTCGGCCGCGGGCACGCCCAGCAGTTCCGCGATGACGGCGACCGGCAACTGCTCGGCCATCCCGGTGAACAGGTCCACCGGGGTGCCACCCGCCGACTCCTCGACCATCTCCCCGACCAGCTCGTCGGCCTGCTGCTGCACCCAGGGCCGGAGCCGTTCCACGTGCCCGCGGGCGAAGGCGCTGCTGATCAGCCGCCGCAGCCGGGTGTGGTCGGGCGGTTCCATCTCCAGGATGGCGTTGCGGTGGATCAGGTTGAAGGACCCGAAGCGCTCGGCCGGCTCCCGGTCGGTCCAGATCCGGCCCAGCCGGCGGTCCCGCAGCACCGCGTTGGCCTCCGCGTGGCCGAACGCCAGCCACAGGCCCAACCCGTCGTGCCACTGCACCGGGGCCTGCGCGCGGGCCGCGGCGAAGTGCGGGTACGGGTCGGCGACGACTGCGGGATCGGTCAGGTCCAGCAGGGCTGCGGCTGTCACGCAGGCAGGGTAGGGCGCGCCTGGTCGGGCGCCGGGCCGTGGCCGATCCGCTCACTACCCTGACCGGCATGGCCCGTACCGCTTCCCGCCGCCGTCCTGCCCCCGTAGCCGTGGACGGCCAGGTCAACCCCAAGGCGCCGTGCCCCTGCGGCTCGGGGCGCAAGTACAAGCACTGCCACGGCTCGGCCTACGCCCCCGTGGTGACCCGGCCCTTCGAGGGCCTGCCGGGGGAGTGCGACTGGGTGGCGCTGCGCGAGCTGGTGCCCGCTGCCACCGCCACCCTGCGGACGGCGCAGGGGGAGGACGTCACGCTGGCCAGCGTGCTGCCCGGTGGCTCACCCGCCCTGGTCCGGGCCAACGGCGAGGTGCTGCTGGGGGTCCAGTTGGCCACCTCCTCCGACGACGTCAGCCGGGACCTGGGCACCGCCCTGGCGGCGGCGCTGGACGCGCCGGCGGGCAACCCGGTCGATCCGGGTCCGATCGGGGCCGAGGGCTCGGCGGGCCCTCGGTTGCAGGAGATCCTGGACCTCGAGGCCCCACTGGCGGTGCGGGTGCGCGAGGACTTCGGCTTCTGGCTGGAGGGCACCGGTGCCGGGCCGGCCGCGCAGGCCGGGCTCCAGCAGGCCAACGAGGCGATCATCCCCACCGTCCGGCTGACCGGGTTGGAGGCGGCCTACTGGTGCCGACCGGCGACCGACCGGGCCCACCTGCGCTGGGTCCGGCCCGAGCCGGAGGAGCAGCTGCTGGACGCGCTGGCCCGGCTGGGTGCAGCCGAGCAGCTCGGCCTGGGGGAGGGCACCAAGTACGCCGGGGCGTTCCGGGCGCACGGGTTGATGGTGCCGGTGTGGGACGTGCCCGCCGAGGTCCCGGCGCAGGACTGGGCCGGCCCGGCGGCCGAGCTGCACTCCCGGCTGGAGGCTGCGCTGAGGGTCACCGATCCGCTGTCCGCCGACGAGCGGCGGTCCCGGGCCGGCCTGCTCTCCCGGCAGGTGACCCTGCGCTGACGGGCCGATCCGGGCCCGGTACGTCGGTGTGCCGGCCCGGTTCGATCCGGGTCGGCGCGCAGCTCTGGGGCAGTCGGGATCTATGGAGGTACCTGGCGCCCGGATCGCTCCGTTCGCGACCGTCTCGGAGGGATCTGCTCGGGCATCGGCGATTCGAGGCGTCCGGGTCCGCCCGATTGTGTGTCGATCCGGTTACACCCACTCCTCCCCATCGTTACGAGAACGTGACTGGTTGCTGGGCGAATCCTCTTGACGTGGCCCCGCTGTTAACGCTCACAATGTGAGCGCTCGCACACGACGCGGGCCTGAGCGCCGAGATGCACGGCGGCAGACGCCTCGAAGAGGAGATTTACGTGAGCAACAAGCTCAGGTTGACCGCGCTGGGTGCCGCGCTGGCACTCGGCCTGGTGGGTTGTGGTGGCGGCGGGGCCGGCAGCGGGGGCAGTGACACCGCCAGCTCGGACCCGGGCGACCTCACCATCGGTGTGTCGATGCCCACCCAGACCTCGGAGCGCTGGATCGCCGACGGCGACAACGTGCAGACCCAGCTCGAGGACGCCGGCTACCAGGTGGACCTCCAGTTCGCCAACGACGACATCCCCACCCAGTCGCAGCAGATCGACTCGATGATCACCGAGGGCGCCGACCTCCTGATCATCGCCGCGATCGACGGCACGGCGCTGTCCAGCCAGCTGCAGGCCGCTGCCGACGCCAACATCCCGGTCATCTCCTACGACCGGCTGATCCGCGACAGCGAGAACGTCGACTTCTACGTCACCTTCGACAACTTCGAGGTCGGTGTGGCCCAGGCCAACGCCCTGCTCACCGGGCTCGGCCTGATGACCGCCGACGGCGGCAAGGGTGACGCGACCGGCCCGTTCAACGTCGAGCTGTTCGCCGGTTCGCTGGACGACAACAACGCCTTCTTCTTCTTCAACGGCGCCATGTCGGTCCTGCAGCCCCTCATCGACGACGGCACGCTGGTCGTCAAGTCCGGCCAGACCAAGATCGAGCAGGCCGCGACGCTGCGCTGGCAGCAGGAAACCGCGCAGAAGCGCATGGAGGACCTCCTCACCGCCAGCTACAACGACGGCAGCAAGGTCGACGGCGTGCTGTCGCCCTACGACGGCATCAGCCGCGGCATCATCACCGCCCTGCAGGGCGCCGGTTACGGCCCGGCCCTGGACTCGACCCCGACGCCGATGGCTGTCGTCACCGGTCAGGACGCGGAGATCGCCTCGGTCAAGCTGATCAACGACGGCGTGCAGAGCTCCACGATCTTCAAGGACACCCGCAACCTGGCCGAGCAGGCCGTCACCGCTGCCACTGCCTACCTGGAGGGCAACGAGCCGGAGGCCAACGACACCGAGACCTACGACAACGGTGTCAAGGTCGTCCCGTCCTACCTGCTGCCCGTGCAGACGGTCTTCAAGGAGGACATCTCCTCCGTGCTGATCGACTCGGGTTACTACACGGCCGACGAGGTCGCCTCGGGTCAGACCAACTGACCCACCCCTCTGGACCCGGCCGGGTCCGGCAGCGCACGCTGTCGGACCCGGCCGGCACCACCTGCTCCACCGCATGGTCGGTGACACACCGCAGCACCCGTTCCGATCTGCCGCACCGCAGTCCTGACGCACCGCAGTTCTGAGAAGCCACAGTCCTGAGAAGCCACAGTCCTGAGAAGCCACAGTCCCGACGAGCCGCAGTCCCGACAAGCCGCAGTCCCGAAGCACCGCACCAGCCCGGCACCACCGAGTGAGACGACGGAGTCCCATGGCCGACACCATCCTCGAGATGCGCTCCATCACGAAGACCTTTCCGGGCGTCAAGGCGCTGTCCGACGTGACGCTGGCCGTCGAGCGCGGTGAGGTGCACGCCATCTGCGGGGAGAACGGCGCCGGCAAGTCGACGCTGATGAAGGTGCTGTCCGGCGTCTACCCGGCGGGCAGCTACGACGGCGAGATCCTCTTCGACGGCGAGGTCGTGTCCTTCGGGGGAATCCGCGACAGCGAGCACGTCGGGATCGTGATCATCCACCAGGAACTGGCCCTGGTGCCCTACCTCTCGATCGCCGAGAACATCTTCCTGGGCAGCGAGAAGCGCGGCCGCTTCGGCCTGATCGACTGGCACCTGGCCAACGCTGAGGCCGCGCGGCTGCTGGAGTCGGTGGGCCTCCACGAGAACCCCACCACGCCGGTGGGCCAGCTCGGCGTCGGCAAGCAGCAGCTGGTGGAGATCGCCAAGGCGCTGTCCAAGGACGTGAAGCTGCTCATCCTGGACGAGCCGACCGCAGCACTGAACGACACCGACTCCGAGCACCTGCTGGGCTTGATCCGCAACCTGCAGACGCAGGGCATCACCTCGATCATCATCTCGCACAAGCTGAACGAGATCGTCGCGATCGCCGACCAGACCACGATCATCCGGGACGGCCAGACCGTCGAGACCCTCGACATGGCCGACCCCGAGGTCGGCACCGACCGGATCATCCGGCTGATGGTCGGCCGTGACCTGGACTCCTACTACCCCGAGCGCGAGTCGCACCCGGGTGAGGAGGTCCTCCGGGTGGAGGACTGGACGGTCAAGCACCCGACGCAGGACCGGCTCGTGGTCGACCACGCCGCGTTCGACGTGCGGGCCGGCGAGGTCGTCGGCATCGCCGGGTTGATGGGTGCCGGGCGGACCGAGCTGGCGATGAGCATCTTCGGCCGGTCCTACGGCCGGGACGTGAGCGGCCGGATCTTCCTGCACGGCCAGGAGATCAAGGCCCGCAGCGTCTCCGAGGCCATCTCCCGCGGTATCGCCTACGCCACCGAGGACCGCAAGAAGTACGGCCTCAACCTGATCGACGACATCTCGCGCAACGTCTCGGCCGCTGCGCTGGACAAGCTCTCCTCGCGCGGCTTCGTCAACGGCCACGAGGAGACCAAGGTCGCCGAGGACTCCCGCAAGTCGATGAACATCAAGGCCCCGACGGTGAAGTCGATCGTGGGCAAGCTGTCCGGCGGCAACCAGCAGAAGGTCGTGCTGTCCAAGTGGCTGCTGACCGACCCCGAGGTGCTGATCCTGGACGAGCCCACCCGGGGCATCGACGTGGGCGCCAAGTACGAGATCTACACGATCATCAACAAGCTGGTGGCGGCCGGGAAGGCCGTCGTGGTGATCTCCTCCGAGCTGCCCGAACTGCTCGGCATCTGCGACCGGATCTACACGCTCGCGGGCGGCCGGATCACCGGCCAGATGCCCGTCGGTGATGCCACCCAGGAGGGCCTGATGGCCCTCATGACCCAGGAGAAGGAACTCGTCGGATGACCCAGACCGTCGGCCCGACGTCCGAGCCGGAAGCCAACACCGCGACCGCCACCAAGGACGCCGCCCCTGCTGCCGCCCTGGGCGCCGGCACCAGCGACGTGCGCACGTTGCTGACCCGCAACCTGCGGACCAGCGGCATCTACATCGCCTTCGTGGCGATCGTCGCGCTGTTCGCCGTCCTGACCGGCGGCACCTCGCTGTCGGCCGGGAACATCACCAACATCGTCCTGCAGTACAGCTACGTGCTGGTGCTGGCGATCGGCATGGTCATCGTCATCGTGGCCGGCCACATCGACCTGTCGGTCGGCTCGGTGGTGGCGCTGTCCGGCGCGGTGTCCGCGGTGCTGGTCATCCGCCAGGGCAACCCGTGGTGGGTCGGCATCATCGGCGCCCTGGTCGTCGGCGTCCTGGTGGGTTGCTGGCAGGGTTTCTGGGTCGCCTACATCGGCATCCCTGCCTTCATCGTGACGCTGGCCGGCATGCTGCTGTTCCGCGGGCTGGCCCAGCAGGTGCTCAACAACATCTCGCTCTCGCCGTTCACCCCGGAGTACCAGAAGGTGGCCACCGGCTTCCTGAACGGGCTCATCGGGGGCAATGGGTACGACGCGTTCACCCTGCTGGTCTTCGGCCTCGGGGTGGCCGGCTACGCGTTCAGCCAGTGGCGCGCCCGGCAGACCCGGCTGAGCTACGGCCAGCAGGTCGAGAGCTTCCCGCTGTTCGTCGCGAAGATCGTCATCGTGGCGGCCGTGGTCATGGCCTTCGCCTACAAGCTGGCCACCGCCCGCGGTCTGCCGATCGTGCTGATCATCCTCGGCATCCTGATCATCGTGTACGGCATCGTCACCAAGCGGACCGTCTTCGGCCGCCAGGTGTACGCGATCGGTGGCAACCTGGCCGCCGCGACGCTGTCCGGCGTCAAGGTCAAGGTCGTGAACTTCTGGATCTTCGTCAACATGGGCCTGCTGGCCGGTGTCGCCGGGGTCATCTACTCCAGCCGGGCCAACTCGGCCCAGCCCAGCGCGGGCAACTCCTTCGAGCTGGACGCCATCGCCGCGGCCTTCATCGGCGGCGCCGCGGTGACCGGTGGTGTCGGCACGATCGTCGGTGCCGTCGTGGGTGGTCTGCTGGTGGCGGTCATGAGCAACGGCATGCAGCTGATGGGCGTGGACCAGTCGATCCAGTCGGTGGTCAAGGGGCTCGTGCTGCTGCTCGCCGTCGCCTTCGACGTCTACAACAAGCGTCGCGCCGGCGCCTCGCGCTGACCCGCCGGCGAGCGGGGAACGGTGATGGCGGCAGCGGACGGCGTGGTTGCCGGGGGCTCGGGCTCGCGGTCGCTGGTGATGGCCGATGTGGCCGCCCGGGCGGGGGTCTCCCACCAGACCGTCTCCCGGGTGGTCAACGGTCACCCGAACGTCTCGGCGGTGACCAGGGAACGGGTCCAGCGGGCGATCGTGGAGCTGGGTTACCGGCCCAACACCGCCGCCCGGGCGCTGGTCACCGGGTCGTCCCGGACGATCGGGTTGATCACGATCAACCTGAACCAGTACGGGCCGGCGCAGACCATGATCGGGCTGGAGGAGGCCGCCCGGGCGGCGGGCTACTCGCTGTCGGTGGCCATCCTGGACGAGCTCGCGCTGAGCAACATCCAGGAGGCCGTGGACCGCTTCGTGGCGCAGTCGGTGGATGCCGTGATCATGCACGCCGCCTCGTTCGTCGCTGCCGAGGCGCTGGAGCAGATCCACGCCCCGGTGCCGGTGGTGGCGGTGCAGATGGGTGCCGAGGAGGTCAGCCCCACCGTCACCGTCGGCCAGGAGGCCGGTGCCCGGCTGGCGGTCGCGCACCTGCTGGATCTGGGGCACCAGGCCGTGCACCACGTGGCCGGCCCGGTGTTCTCGGTGGAGGCCCAGCGCCGGGTGCAGGGCTGGCAGCTCGAGCTGGCGGCCGCCGGGGTGGCCGCACCGGCCCCGATGCACGGTGACTGGTGGCCGGCGTCGGGGCACGCTGCCGGGGTCGCGCTGGCGGGGCGGATCCGGGCCGGGGAGGACATCACCGCGGTCTTCGTGGGCAACGACCAGATGGCCCTGGGGCTGATGGTGGCGCTGCAGGAGCAGGGGTTGGGCGTGCCGGATGACGTGAGCGTCGTCGGATTCGACGACATCCCGGAGTCGCCCTACTTCAGCCCGCCGCTGACCACGGTCCGGCAGGACTTCTCCGAGCTCGGCCGGCGCGGCGTGCAGCTGGTGCTGGCCCGGCTGGCCGGCGAGGACACCGCACCCGACCAGGTGCAGCCGGTGCTGGTGGTCCGTGGCTCCACCGCGCCTCCGCGGGCGAGCAGGCCGGGGAGTGGCCCACGCCACGCATGTTAGCGCTAACATCCAGTCGCGGCCGCCGTTCCGATGGTGCGACCGCGCCGCCTGAGGAGGACGAGATGCCCACCGAGAACCCCGACCAGACCCCCGACGAGCACACCGACCAGAGCGATCGGTACGTCGTGGGAGTCGATTTCGGGACGCTGTCCGGACGTGCGGTGGTCGTCCGGATCTCCGACGGTGCCGAGCTCGCCAGTGCCACCCACCCCTACCAGCACGCGGTGGTGGAACGGGCGCTGCCGTCCACCGGCGAGAAGCTGCCCCCGGACTGGGCGCTGCAGGTGCCCGCCGACTGGGTGCGCGTGCTGCAGACCGCGGTGCCCGAGGCCGTGGCGGCCAGTGGCGTCGACCCGTCCTCGGTGATCGGCATCGGCACCGACTTCACCGCCTGCACGATCCTGCCGACCACGGCCGAGGGCACCCCGCTGTGCGAGGACCCTGCCTGGTCGGGCCGGCCGCACGCCTACGCCAAGCTCTGGAAGCACCACGCGGCCCAGTCGCACGCCGATCGGATCAACGCCCTGGCCGAGGAGCGCGGGGAGTCGTGGCTGGCCCGCTACGGCGGGCGGATCTCCAGCGAATGGGAGTTCGCCAAGGCCCTGCAGCTGCTGGAGGAGGACCCCGAGGTCTACGCGGCGAGCGAGAAGTGGGTCGAGGCGGCGGACTGGATCGTCTGGCAGCTGTGCGGCCGCTACGTCCGCAACGCCTGCACCGCCGGCTACAAGGGCATCTACCAGGACGGGCAGTACCCGTCGCCGGAGTTCCTGGCCGCGCTGAACCCGGGCTTCGCCGACTTCGTCACCACCAAGCTGGACCACGAGCTGGGTCAGCTGGGCGAGCGCGCGGGTGGGCTGACCCGGGAGGCGGCGCGGTGGACCGGTCTGCCCGAGGGGATCGCGGTCTGCGTGGGCAATGTCGACGCGCACGTCACGGCGCCGGCCGCCCAGGCCACCGAGCCCGGCCAGATGCTGGCCATCATGGGCACGTCGACCTGCCACGTGATGCCCAGCGACTCCCTGGGCGAGGTGCCCGGCATGTGCGGCGTCGTCGACGGCGGGATCGTGCCAGGACTGTGGGGTTACGAGGCCGGGCAGAGCGGCGTGGGGGACATCTTCGGCTGGTTCGTCGACACCCAGGTGCCCCCGGCCTACGTGCAGGCCGCCGCGGAGCAGGGCATCGGGGTGCACGAGCACCTCACCGAGCTCGCCGCGCAGCAGCAGGTCGGCGAGCACGGGCTGGTGGTGCTGGACTGGCACGGCGGCAACCGGTCGATCCTGGTCGACCACGAGCTGTCCGGCGTCGTCGTCGGGCAGACCCTGGCCACCCGCCCCGAGGACACCTACCGGGCGCTGCTGGAGGCCACCGCGTTCGGCACCCGGACGATCATCGAGGCCTTCGAGCGCAGCGGCGTCCCCGTCACCGAGCTGGTGGTCGCCGGCGGGCTGCTGCGCAACGCGTTCCTCATGCAGACCTATGCCGACGTGTGCCGGCGACCGCTCTCGGTGATCGCGTCCGAACAGGGCCCGGCGCTGGGCTCGGCGATCCACGCCGCGGTCGCCGCCGGGGCCTACCCCGACGTCCGGGTCGCGGGCCGTGCGATGGGCAAGGTCCGCCAGGCGGCCTACGTGCCCGACGAGGCCCGCGCCGCGGCATACGACGCGCTGTTCGCCGAGTACACCCTGCTGCACGACCACTTCGGCCGGGGCGGCAACGACGTCCTGCACCGGTTGCGCCGGATCCGCCGGGAGGCGGTGGCCGCCGCCGGGCGGCCGGGGAGCACCGATCCCAGCCTCGAGACCGAGGCGCCGGCATTCGAGGAGCAGCCCGCATGAGCGCACAGACCCGGCTGACCGCCAAGGTGGCGGCCGCCATCGAGCGCGGCAGCTTCCGCGCCCAGCGCGAGGACGTCGCCCGGCTGCACGCCCTGCTGGTCACCAACGGCCTGGTCACCTGGACCTCGGGCAACGTCAGCGAGCGGGTGCCCGGCGAGGACCGGTTCGTGATCAAGGGCAGCGGGGTGGGTTACGACGAGCTGACCTGGGAGGGCATCACCGTCTGCGACCTCGATGGCCGCGCGGTCGACGGCGTCAAGGGCCCGTCCAGCGACACCGACGCACACGCCTACGTCTACCGGAACATGCCGCACGTCAACGGCCAGGTGCACACGCACAGCCCCTACGCCACCGCCTGGGCCGCCCGCGGGGAGGCCGTGCCGTGCGTGCTCACCGCGATGGCCGACGAGTTCGGTGGTCCCATCCCGGTGGGCCCCTTCGCGCTGATCGGAGACGACTCCATCGGCCAGGGGATCGTCGCGACGCTGCAGGGCCACCGCTCGCCCGCGGTCCTGATGCGCAGCCACGGTGTGTTCACCATCGGCGCCAGCGCCAAGGCCGCGGTCAAGGCCGCGGTGATGACCGAGGACGTCGCCCGCACCGTGCACCTGTCCCGCCAGCTGGGCGAGCCCCTCCCGATCAGCGATGCCGACGTGACCGCCCTGTGGCAGCGGTACCAGAACGCCTACGGGCAGAAGTGAGCGAGATGAGCACCTCCACCCCCCAGCTGTGGTTCCTCACCGGCAGCCAGGACCTGTACGGCGAGGAGACCCTGCAGCAGGTCGCGGAGCAGTCCCAGCGCGTGGCCGCCACCGTCGACGGGGCGGACGCCGTGCCGGTCCGGGTCGTCTGGAAGCCGGTGCTGAAGGACTCCGCGGCGATCCGGGCGGCCATGGGTGCGGCCAACGAGGACCCCGACTGCATCGGGGTGATCACCTGGATGCACACCTTCTCCCCGGCCAAGATGTGGATCGCCGGGCTGGACGCGCTGCGCAAGCCGATGCTGCACCTGCACACCCAGGCCGACGCCGCCCTCCCCTGGGGCACCATCGACATGGACTTCATGAACCTCAACCAGGCCGCGCACGGCGACCGGGAGTTCGGGTTCGCGCTCACCCGGCTCAAGGTGCCGCGCACCACGGTGGCCGGGCACGCCGCCGACCCGGCCGTGCAGGCCCGGGTGGGCAGCTGGGCCCGCGCGGCGCTGGGCATCGCCGAGGCCCGCACGCTGCGGCTGGCCCGGTTCGGGGACAACATGCGCAACGTCGCGGTGACCGAGGGCGACAAGGTCGAGGCCGAGCTGCGGGTCGGCGTCTCGGTGAACACCTACGGGGTCAACGACCTGGTGGCCGTCGTCGACCAGGTCGCCGATGCGCAGATCGATGCGCTGGTGGCCGAGTACGCCGACTCCTACGTGGTGGCCGCCGACCTGCTGCCCGGCGGGGACCGGCACGACAGCGTGCGCGAGGCGGCCCGGATCGAGGCCGGCCTGCGGTCCTTCCTCGTCGACGGTGGGTTCCGGGCCTTCACCTCGAACTTCGAGGACCTCGGGGGGCTGCGGCAGCTGCCGGGCCTGGCCGTCCAGCGGCTGATGGCCGAGGGCTACGGCTTCGGCGGGGAGGGCGACTGGAAGACCTCGGCGCTGCTCCGGGTGCTCAAGGTGGTCGGCGGGGACCGGCCGGGGGGTACGTCCTTCATGGAGGACTACACCTACGACCTGGCCAGCCCGACCCCGAAGATCCTGGGTGCGCACATGCTGGAGGTCTGCCCCTCCATCGCCGGGGAGAAGCCGCGCCTGGAGGTGCACCCGCTGTCGATCGGCGGGCGGGAGGACCCGGCCCGGCTGGTGTTCAGCGCCGCCCCGGCTCCCGGCGTCGTCGTGGGCTGGGCGGACCTGGGTGACCGGTTCCGCTGGGTGGCCAACGAGGTCGACGTCGTCCCGCCGTCGGAGCCGTTGCCCAACCTGCCTGTGGCGCACGCCGTGTGGGAGCCGCGGCCGGACTTCGCCACCTCGGCCGAAGGCTGGCTGACCGCCGGCGCACCGCACCACACGGTGCTGTCCACCCAGGTGTCGGTGGCCGAGCTGACCGTGCTGGCCGAGGCGTTCAGCACCGAGCTGGTGGTGATCGACGCCGGCACCACCCGCCGGGGGCTGGCCCAGGAGCTGCGCTGGAGTGCGGCCTACCACCGGCTGGCCGGCGGGGTGTAGGACCCGGCTGCCCCCACGACACGCGCCGCGTGCCGAGGGCACGGCAGCCGGGCCGTCGCCTGACCTCACCACCCGGGGCGGGCCGGATCACCGGCCCGCCCCGGTGCGCCACCACCCCCGGCTCAGCGGCCGGCGGTCGCCAGCCAGACCCGGCGCCGGCCGGCCTTGGTGCGCTCGCGACCCATCGCCTCGACCCGGCGCAGCTGCTCCGGGGTGGCGCGGTGCTCGGCGACGGCAATCTCGGCGGCCCGCATCTGCCGCTCGGCCCGTCGCTCGGCCTGGTTCCGCGGCGGGTCCTCAGGCTCTTCGGGTGCCTCGGGTGCCTGCCGGGCCTTGTGCGCCTGGTAGTAGGGGTTGTCCTGCGGCAGGTTGCCGCTGACCCGGCCGTAGGCACCCAGGGTCAGCAGGATCAGCCCGGTGACGATCGAGAAGATCACGTTGGGCATGGTGAAGGCCAGGAAGTTCAGGCCGGTGTTGAGCACGAACAGGTGCCAGAACGCCGACAGCAGGAACGCGATGCCCACAGCCAGCATGACCACCGACGCCGTGCGCCCGCCGCGGAGCGCGGCGGCAACCAGCACGGCTGCGACCACGACCGAGACGGTGGACAGCAGGCCGTTGGAGGACAACCCGGCGATCTGCTCGCCGTCGGTGGAGAAGAAGTCCAGGCCACCGATGAACCCCAGGATGCCGAACACGGCGATGACCGCGGCCACGGCGACGGCCCCGATCCGGTGCACCACGACCACCCGGTGCGCGGTGGGGGTGTCCGAGTGGTCCTCGTCGGGCACGCGGGCGGGCTCGGGGTCCGGGGCCAGCACCGTGGTGCTGTCGGTCGGGGTCTCCCCGGGTTGCGGCCGGTCCAAGGTGGCAGCGCCGCCACCCCCCTGGGGACGGGTGCGTTCGGTGGTCGGCGCACCGGAGCCCCGGCCGGCCCGCCGGCCGGGCAGATGGCTGATGACGTCCTTGGCTCCCATGGTGGGGCTCCTTCGCAGCGGTGGGGGGCTGGCCCGTGACCCCACGCTACCCCCGTCACGCCCCGCGTAACCGTCGCTTACCCAGGTCGCAGGGGCGTTCGGCCCGACGGTTCGGGCCCTTGGACCCCGCCCCGGTCAGTGCGCCGAGGACGGCGCCAGGTTCAACCCCACCACCCCGGCGATGATCAGCAGGATCGACAGGATCCGCAGCGTGCCCACCGGGTCACCGAGGAAGACCATCCCGACCACCGCGGTCCCGGCGGCCCCGATCCCGGTCCACACCGCGTACGCCGTCCCCACCGGCAGGGTGCGCAGCGCCACCGTGAGCAGGGTGAAGCTGATCCCGGCGCACACCACGAAGGACGACGTCCACCACAGCCGGGTGAAGCCCGCGGAGTTCTTCAGCGAGACGGCGAACGCGGTCTCGAACGCGCCGGCGACGATGACGAGTGCCCAGGCCACGGTGATCCCTTCCCTCGGGGCCCGGCCGGGTGTCCCGGCGCTCAGGTGTCCCTGCCGACCGCGTGGTGCCACGGCCGACCGGTTGCGACGGTAGCCACAGCCCGGCCCGGACCCGCCGGAGTGTCAACCGGTGGGCAGCGCCTCCCGCACCACCGGGCAGCTCATGCAGCGCGGACCTCCCCGACCGCTGCCCAGCTCGGACCCCGCGATCGGGACCACCTCGATGCCCGCGGCCTCCAGCGCCGCGTTGGTGACCGTGTTCCGCTCGTAGGCCACCGCCAGCCGCGGGGCCAGGGCGAGGGTGTTGTTGCCGTCGTCCCACTGCTCCCGCTCGGCGGTGACCGGGTCCAGGCCGGTGTCGATGACCCGCAGCCGGTCGATCTGCATCGCCGCCGCAGCGGCCTGCAGCAGCGGCTGCGGGCCGGTCACCCGCAGCTGGTGGGTGTCCGTGTCCCCGGGCGTCGTGACCCCGGGCGTCGTGTTCCCGGACGGGGTGTCCCCGGCGGTGACGGTCCAGGCCACCAGGTGGTCGGCGAGGTTGGGGTACATGACCACCGCGTCGACGTCGACCATCGTGCAGATCGTGTCCAGGTGCATGGTGGCCCGCTCCTGCGGCACCGGCACCACCAGCACGGTGTGCGCCAGCCCGCGCGCGAACGCCCGCCGGGCCAGCCGCTCGGCCCCACCCGGGGTGGTCCGCTCACCCACCCCGACGGCCAGCACGCCCGGCGCCAGGGCCAGCACGTCGCCACCCTCCAGGTGCTCCAGCGAGGAGTCGTAGAGCTGCTGGGCGCCGGCGAACCGGGGGTGGTGGCTGTACACCGCCCGGGTGATCGTGGACTCGCGGTGCCGGGCGGGCATGGCCAGCGAGGTGACGGCGACCTGGTCACCGACCCAGACCGAGGAATCCCGGGTGAACAGCAGGTTCGGCAATGGCGGCACGACGAAGTCGCCCGCGGGTCATCAGCTGGTAGGCCACCCCTCGGCCGCCGCGCAGCTCGTCGTGCGCGACACCGGCGATCAGGGCTGCGGCCAGGTCCTCGGGCGCCAGCCCGGACAGGTGTGCCGCGGTGGCGTACTGCAGCGTCGCGCCCAGTCGCGGGTCGTCGATGGCGGAGGAGATCAGGTCGTCGCGGGCCTCTTGCACCGCCATCACCTCGGCCAGCAGCCGGTCCAGGTGCAGCACCTCGACGCCACGGCCGCGCAGCGCCTCGGCGAAGGCGTCGTGCTCCTCCTGCGCCCGGGCCACCCACGGCACGCCGTCGAAGAGCAACTGGTCGTTGTTCCGCGGGGTGAGGCGGCGCAGCTCGGCACCCGGCCGGTGCAGCATGACGGTGCGCAGCCGGCCGACCTCGCTGGCGACGTGGGGGGGCACGGGGGTGGTCATGGGTGCAGAGCTTGACCGGTGCCCCCGGAGGGGTCCAGCGCGGGTCACACTGGCGGGGTGAGCCAGCCCTCCCGCACCAGGCAGCCGACCTGGTTCGTCGCCGTCCTGGGGGTGGCGCTGGCCCTGCTCATCGCCGCGCTGACCCTCTTCGCCCTGCAGGCCCTGGGCGCCGAGCAGGTGGGCGGCGGGTTCGTGCTGCTGATCGCCGGGCTGTCCGCCGTCGCCGGCGGGTTCGCCGCCCGCGCCCTGGCTGCTCGCCTCCCGCCGGTCTCCCGCCCCCGGTGATCATGCGCGGGTAGTGCGCGGACACGTCGGTGCTCGTCTCCCCTCCTGCATGGCCTCCGCAGCCCTGGGGGAGGGGGGGCAGGTCAGGCGGGGGTGGTGGCGGGGACGGAGCGGAAGACCCGGTTCAGGCCGGTCTGGTTCAGCAGCAACCGGAGCGAGGTGGGTGGCTCCACCAGCTCGAGCTCGCCCCCGAGCCGCTTCTGCTTGCGTGCCAGGTGCACCATCAGCTCCAGGCCGGCCGAGCTCATGAAGGTGACTCCACGGGCGTCGACCCGGGCGGGCCACTGGGCCGGCCGGACGGTCACCCGGAAGTGCCGGACGACCTCCTTGTCGATCTCGCCGGTGAAGACCAGGAGCGAGCCGTCCCCGGCCAGCGTGATGGAGCCGTGCTCGGGCGCAGTGTCGGCAACGGCATCGGTCATGCCTGTGCTGTTACCGAGCTGAGGATCGGCAAACCCCGGCACCCCTGCTGCACCGGCCCCCTGGCGACGCCCCGAGACCGGAGCTCACCCCGCACCCCGTTGGCCGCCTCCCCGGGTCAGCGTTGATCAGGGTCCCTGGTCACCGTCCCGCCGTCCTCGGCAACGTTGGTGAGGACGGCGAGAGATTGATCAGGGACCCTGATCAACGCTGGGCCGGGGGAGGGGGGCGAGGGTGGTGGCGGGGGCGGTGGCCTGCGAGCCCTGCCCGGGTCCGTCAGTCGGGCAGCAGCACGCCCGGGTTGCAGATCCCCTGCGGGTCGAGCCGGGCTTTGACCGCGCGCAGGACGTCTACGCCCAGGGCGCCGACCTCCTGCTCCAGCCACGGCCGGTGGTCCGCCCCCACGGCGTGGTGGTGGCTCAGCGTCCCACCGGCGGCCAGCAGCGCATCGGTGGCCGCCCGCTTGGCCGTCAGCCACTGCTGCAGCGGGAGGTCGTCGTCCCGGTCGGCCAGCACGGTGACCGACAGCGAGGCCCCGGTGGGGTAGGCGTGCGAGAGGTGGGTCAGCAGCAGCGGGTGGGCGTCCCGGCCGCCCAGCGCCTCGCGCAGCGCCTCGCGGAGCGCGTCGTAGACCGCCGGCAGCTGGGCCCAGATGGCCGCGGTCTCCACGGTCTCCACCAGCAGTCCGTGGTCGAGCAACCGGTCCCGCAGGTAGGGCGCGGCCAGCCGGCCCCGCCGCCACGCCTCGCCGGCCCGGGTGCCCATCCCTACCGCACCACCCTCGCGCAGCAGCGAGGACGCCGCCCGCCGGCGGGCCCGGACGAGGGTGGGCAGTCCCTCCCAGCCGACCACCAGCAGGCAGCCGTTGCCGCGCCGGCGGGCGCGCAGCACGCCTCGCAGGGCGCGCGCACCGCCGCCGCCGGACAGCAGCAGCCCGGCCCGGGTCTCCTCGGGGTCGGAGAGCCGGACGACGTCGGGCAGCAGGTCGTGCCGGGCCAGCCGCTGCACCGCCGCCAACCCCGCGGCCCAGGTGCGGAAGGACCAGCTCTCGTACCCGGTGGCCCGGGGGACCGGCCGCACCCGCAGTCGCAGCTCGGTGATCACCCCGAGGGCGCCTTCGGACCCGAGCGCGAGGCCCAGCAGGTCCGGGCCGGCTGCCGAGGCCGGTGCCCGACCCAGCTGGAGCACGCCCTGCGGGGTGGCCAGGGTCAGCCCGGCGACCAGATCCTCGAAGCGACCGGTGCCGGCCGCGGACTGCCCGGCCGACCGGGTGGCGGCGTACCCACCCAGGGTGGCGAACTCCCAGCTCTGCGGCAGGTGGCCCAGGGTCAGCCCGTCGGCGGCCAGCACGTCCTCCAGGGCCGGCCCGCGCATCCCCGGGCCCACCGTGACCAGCGAGGAGGTCACGTCCACCTCGCGCACCGCGGCCATCCGGGCCAGGTCGACGGCGACGACGGGCCGGTCGTCGGCGTCGGTGCCCGACAACCCGCCGACCACGCTGGTGCCTCCGCCGAACGGGACCACCGCGACCCCGCGGTCGCTGCACACCCCCAGCAGCGCCGCGGTCTGCTCGGTGTCGGCGGGCAGGAGGACGGCGTCGGGGGCGTCCGAGGCGTCCCCGGAGCGGCGGCGCAGCAGATCCAGGTAGCTCTGACCGCCGGTGTGCCGCAGCCGGGACTCCCGGTCGTCCCGGACGTGCTCGGCGCCCAGCAGCTCGACGAGCTCGGCACGGATCCCGGCCGGCAGCCGGGAGGGGGCCAGGGCCAGCTCGGCGACCGGTACCGGTGGGGTGTGCCGCGGGGTCCAGCCGAGCTCGCGGGTCAGGTGCCTGCGGGCGGCCTTGCCCAGCGTCTGCTTCAGCGCAGCGTCCGGGGTGAGCTCCAGCTGCCCCGTGCCGTCACCGCCGGCCGGCCCGTCGGTGACCGTGGCGACGCGCCGGCCGGGCGGGCCCCAGCCCTGGATCGTCAGTTCCGGTTGCTGGCTCACCCGGACAGTCTGCGTCCGCGGGCACCCCGCACGTGGGACCCGGGGGCCACCCTGGCCGCACCGTGCGGTCCGGCGGCCCCGGCACCCGGGACATCGGGCAGGCTGGCCGGGTGGACACCTACACCCACGGTCACGCCGACTCCGTGCTGCAGTCCCATCGCTGGCGCACCGCGGAGAACTCGGCGGGGTACCTGCTGCCGCAGCTGCGCGCCGGCCTGGACCTGCTCGACGTGGGCTGCGGGCCGGGCACGATCACCGTGGACCTGGCCCGCCGGGTCGCGCCCGGGCGGGTGCTGGGGCTCGACCTGGCCGCCGCCCCGCTGGCCGAGGCCCGGGACCTGGCCGCCCGGGAGGGGGTGGCGGTCGAGTTCGCCGTCGGCGATGTCTACGCACTCCAGCTGCCCGATGACAGCGTCGACGTGGTGCACGCCCACCAGGTGCTGCAGCACCTGAGCGACCCGGTGGCCGCGCTGCGGCGAGATGGCCCGCGTCTGCCGGCCCGGTGGCGTGCTGGCGGTCCGCGACGTCGACTACGCGGCCACCACCTGGTTCCCGGAAAACCTGGGGCTGACCCGCTGGCTGGCGCTGTACCGCGAGGTTGCCCGGCGCAACGACGCCGAACCCGACGCCGGGCGCCGGCTGCGCTCCTGGGCGCACGCCGCCGGGTTGCGCGATCTCACCGTCACGGCGTCGGCCTGGTGCTACGCCACCGACGCCGAGCGGGACTGGTGGGGACGCTCCTGGGCCGCCCGCGCGACGGCGTCGGCCTTCGCCGAGCAGGCGGTCGGCTACGGGCTGGCCACTCCCGGCGAGCTGCACGAGCTCGCCGCCGCCTGGCTGCGCTGGGCGGCGGCCGACGACGGCTGGCTGGGCTTCCTGCACGGCGAGCTGCTGGTCCGGGTCTGAGACCCCCTCAGACAGCGGCGGGGTGCCGCACGTGCGCCTCCAGTGCCTGCAGCGAGCGACGCACCCCGACGGTGACCGCGCCGAGGGCGAAGAAGCCCTCGTCGTCGGGGATCTCCGAGGCGCGCAGCAGCGCGGTGAGCCGGTCCAGGGCGGCCACGGCATCATCGATCGCGGCATCGCGGCGGTCCCGCTCGTTCCCGGCGTGGTAGGGCGTCCGGACGACGCCGGCGAGTGCCTCCAGGGCATCGGCCAGCACCCAGCCGGTGCCGTCGTCGACCCGGTCCAGGCCGCGGCGGTGTGGCTGGAACTCCACCACCAGGGTGGTGAGGTCGTCGATCAGCACCGCGACCCGGTCCAGCGCGCGGGACTGCTCCCGGATGCTGGCCGCCCGGCCCTGCCAGCGGTGCGCCCGCGGGTTGGCCCGTCGGGCCCGCTCCACCTGCTGCTCGTCGCGGCGCATCCGGTCCAGCGCCTCGTCCAGCACGCCGGCCCGCTGCTCCCAGTCCTCCGGGGTGGGCGTGCCGCCCAGCCGCAGCGCGGCCGCGACGTCCTCGAGGTGGGCGGCCAGCAGGGCGCGGGTGGTGACCACCTGGTCCAGGGCCTTGGTCAGCAGCATCGGCGGGAACAGCAGCGTGGTGACCGCGACCCCGACCGCGGCGCCCAGCAGGGTCAACCCGCCGTACCGCAGCACGTAGGACGCCGGGTCGTCGGTGCCCACGGTGATCATCAGCACCGCCGCGAAGCTGACCCAGCTGGCCTGCTCGCGCAGCAACCGCCATTGCTCCACGACGATGGCGATGGCCACGATCAGCGCGATGGTGAGCGCGTTGGGGACCCCGCGGGTCACCTCGTAGACGGCGACCGCCAGGCCGAAGCCCAGGAACATGGCCGCCACCGTCCGCCAGGCCGCCGAGGCGGAGTCGGCCACCGTGGGGTGCACCGCGATGACCGCCCCCAGCGGGGCGTAGTAGGCGTAGTCCGACAGGGTCGTGGGCAGCAGCATCGCGAGCTGCCAGGCCAGTCCCGCCGCGACCGCCGCCCGGATCCCGCGCTGCACCCAGGGCTGGCGCAGCTGGTCGATCGCCCACCTCACCGGCCCAGGATGACAGGTGGCCCAGGCCCTCCCCGGGCCGGTGGATCGGCCGCCTCAGCGACCGGCGGCGGTCACCCCGGCGCAGCCGACCTCGACCCAGCGGTCCAACTCGGGGTCGGGCTCGACGGCGTCGGCCGACACCCGCAGCCAGCCGGCCGTCTCCCTGCCGTGCATGACCATCGGCTCGACGCCCTCGGCGGCCAGCAGGTCGACGGCCTGCGCCGGGTCGCAGCGGACCATCAACCCGCCCTGCCCGCTCACCGCCACCGCCATGGCGCCGTCCACCAGGAAGGCCAGCCCGCCGAACATCGCCTTCTCGGTCACCCCGGGCCGGGTGGACAGCGCGGCACGCAGCCGGTCCGCGAGGTCGTGGTCGTATGCCATGTGGCAGCCTCCCGCCCGGTGCTGGGGGTGGCAAGGGCCGGCGGCGCGCCGGACCGGGCCGCCCCGCCTATCCCTGACGTGCGGCCCTATCCCTGCCGTGCGGCGTTGGCCTTGATCGCTGCGCTCACGTAGCCCGCGAGACCGGTGGCGAGCCGCTCGTAGTAGGCGGTGAACCGCTCGTCCTCGACGTACATCCGGCCCAGCCCGGCGTGCAGCTGGGGCGGGCAGTCGTACCAGCGGCGGCAGATCTGGCCGCGGTGCTCCTCGGCCAGGTCCATGGCCCGGACGCCGTCAGCGGGTTCGCCGTCGGCCAGGCAGCCGGCGAACCGGCGTTCCAGGTCGTGCGTCTCGGCTGTCACCTCCAGCCAGTCCGCCCGGGTCATGGCCGCGGTGCGCCGGGAGGACTGCGCCCAGGCGTCGGTGTCACCCCAGCGCTGCTCGGCCTCCTCGGCGTAGTCCTCTGGTGACCAGTCGCCGAACACCTCGAACCGTTCCTCCGGGGTCAGTGGTATCCCCATCTGCCGTGCCTCCATCTCCTTCTCCACGGCCGCGAGCAGGGCGTGCGTGCGGTCCACCTGCTGGGTCAGCAGCCGGTGCTGCCGGCGCAGGTGCTCGTCGGTGTCGGCCGCCGGGTCGTCCAGCAGGGTCGCGACCTGCTCGAGTCCGAAGCCGAGCCCGCGGTAGAGCAGGACGCGCTGCAGCCGGTCGACGTCGTCCCGGTCGTAGACCCGGTAACCGGCCGTCGTGCGGCCCGAGGGCCGGAGCAACCCGATCCGGTCGTAGTGGTGCAGGGTGCGGACCGTGACGCCGGCCAACCGGGCCAGCTCGCCCACCGTGTGGCTCACGCCCCCTCCTCTGACCATTCCTGCCGGCCGCCCCTCCGCGACCTGCCCCAGCAGACACCCTGACGTCGCGTCAGGGTCAAGCCCGTTGCAGGATCGACCGATGACCGTGTCACCTGAGGACCCCTTTCCCCGCCAGCGCGCCTCCGTCCGCGGGAAGGAGATGGCCTACGTCGACACCGGCGAGGGCGATCCCATCGTCTTCCTGCACGGCAACCCGACGTCGTCCTACCTGTGGCGCAACGTCATCCCGCACCTGAGTGGGCTGGGCCGCTGCATCGCACCGGACCTGATCGGCATGGGCGAGTCGGACAAGCTGGACGACCCGCAGCGCGGCACCTACTCCTTCGCCACGCACGCCGGTTTCCTGGAGGACCTGCTGGAGCAGCTGGGCGTCCGCGAGCGGGTCACCCTGGTGATCCACGACTGGGGTTCCGGGCTGGGCTTCGACTGGGCTTCCCGGCACCCCGACGCGGTCCGCGGCATCGCGTTCACCGAGGCCATCGTCACCCCGGTGACCTGGGCGGATTGGCCGGCCGACGCCCGCGGGGTGTTCCAGGGCATGCGGTCGGACAAGGGCGAGTCGCTGATCCTGGAGCGCAACACCTTCATCGAGCGGATCCTGCCGGGGTCGGTGCTGCGCGGGTTGAGCCCGGAGGCGCACGACCGCTACCGGCAGCCGTTCAGCACGCCGGAGGACCGCTGGCCCACCCTGGAGTGGCCGCGGCAGATCCCGATCGAGAACGTCCCGCCGGACGTGCACGACGTCGTCGCCCACTACGGGCAGTGGCTGGCGCACTCCGACGTGCCCAAGCTGTTCATCAACGCCGACCCCGGGTCGATCCTGGTGGGCCGGCAGCGCGAGCTGGTCCGCAGCTGGCCCGCGCTGACCGAGGTCACCGTGCCCGGCTCGCACTTCGTGCCCGAGGATTCCCCGCACGAGATCGGCGAGGCCGTCGCCACCTGGCTCTCCACCGTTCCCTGACGCGTCCCGCCTGACCGGTCTCCGCCCGACCCGGCTCCCGCCCCGTGCTCCGGGGTGGGCAGCCGGGTCAGGCGGGTACCGGCTCCAGGACCTCGTCGCAGACGGCCAGCAGCCGCTGGCGCAGGGCCGCGCCACGGGCGGCGAACCCCCGCTGGGCGGCGGCGTACTCGGCCTTGCCGGCGGCGGTCTCGATCGGCACCGGTGGGTAGCCGCGGTCGGTGAGGTCGTAGGGCGAGGCCCGCATGTCCAGCACCCGGACATCGGCGGCCAGGGCGAAGCAGTCGGCCAGCAGCTCACCGGGCACGGCGGGGGAGAGCTTGTAGGCCCACTTGTAGAGGTCCATCGTGGCGTGCAGGCAGCCGGGCTGCTCCAGCGCGGCCTGGGTCTCCCGGGTGGGCACCAGCGCGTTGCGCGGCGCCGCCTCGGCGGTGAAGAAGCGGAACGCGTCGATGTGCGTGCACTGCAGCCGGTGGGACTCCACGACGGCGTCGGTGCCGGCGCTCCCCAGCCGTAGCGGGACCGCCCCGTGCCGGGGCTGACCGGAGCGGTAGACCATCGCCCACTCGTGCAGCCCGAAGCAGCCGAACTGGCCCGGTCGCGATGCGGTGCCGGCCAGCAGCCCCGCCGCCCAGCCCGCCGCAGTGCCCCGCTTGGCCCGGAACGCGGCGACGTCGAGCCCCACCGAGCCGTCGGCCAGCCGGGTGTACAGCGGCCAGCCCAGCCGCTCGTCGGCCGGGGGGCCGGTCAGCGCCGTGCCGACCCCGGGATGCCAGCGCAGCAGCCGGGCGGGTGACTCGGAGTAGTAGGTGAACAGGAAGTCCAGCACCGGATGGGCCTCGCCGCGGGCCCGCCGCTGCTGGTGCGGCCCGACCCATGCCGAGAGTCGCTCGGTGTGCGCCCGGGCCCGGGTGGCGGCGATCTCGGGGGACAGCACGATCACCGCACGAGGGTAGGCCCCGGCCGGGTACCGAGACCGTTGTGCGGTACATCCACCGGATCGGCGAGGTTCGCGACTACCGTCGTCTGCTCCCGGCCAGCCCCGACCCAGGGAGACCCGAACGTGCCGAGCTCCACCCCCGACCCCGCCACGGGCGCGCCCGGCGCCGTCGCCGCCGAGCAGGAGCACGTCACCGGCCTGTACCGCCGGCTCGATGCCGCCCGCGAGCTGGCCGTCACCCGGCGGGCGCAGGCGATCTCGGCCCCGCTGGTCGGCAACCCGCAGGCTCTCGGCGAACGGGAGGCCGCGGTCCGTTTCCACGGCACCCGGATCGTGCAACTCGATGCCGCCGACGCCGGGCTGGTCATCGGCCGGCTGGACCGGGAGGACAACCCGCAGCCGCTCTACGTCGGGCGCACCGGGCTGCCCGCCGACGACCCGGGCGGGGACCCGGCGCTGGTGGACTGGCGGGCCCCGGCCAGCCGGCCGTTCTACACCGCCACCCCGTTCCGCCCCGAGGGGGTGAGCCGGCGCCGGCACATCCGCACGCTGGGCCGCCGGGTCACCGGCATCGACGACGAGGTGCTGGTGCTCGCCGAGGGCGAGCAGGCCGACGAGCGCGGCCTGACCGGCGAGGCGGCGCTGCTGCGCGCGCTGACCGCCGACCGCACCGGCCGGATGACCGACATCGTGCGGACCATCCAGGCCGAGCAGGACCAGATCATCCGCAGCGACGCCCGCGGGGTGCTCGTCGTGCAGGGCGGGCCGGGCACCGGCAAGACCGCGGTCGCCCTGCACCGGGCCGCCTACCTGCTCTACACGCACCGGGACCGGCTGGCCCGCAGCGGCCTGCTGGTGGTCGGACCCACCCCCACCTTCCTGCGCTACATCGCCGACGTGCTGCCGGCCCTCGGTGAGACCGGCGTGGTGATGGCGGGGTTGGGCCAGCTGCGGCCCGGCCTGGACGCCCGGGCCGAGGACACCCCCGAGGTGGCCGAGGTCAAGGGCCGGCTGGCGATGGCCGACGTCGTCGCCGCTGCGGTGAAGGACCGGCAGGCCACCGCCCGGGGCATCCGCGAGATCGTGGTCGACCGGGAGCGGATCCGGCTGCGGGCCGGAGACCTGTCCCGGGTGCGCACCCAGGCCCGCCGCGCTTCCCGGCTGCACAACCTGGCCCGCCCGGCGTTCTACCGGGGCCTGGTGGACCTGATCGCGCAGCGGGTGGCCGACCGGCTGGGTTCCGACGTCCGCGGCGGGGAGAACCTGCTGGACGCCGAGGACCGGCGCGCGCTGCGCCGGGAGATCGCCGGGGACCCGGCGGTGTCGGACCTGGTCGAGGAGCTCTGGCCGCTGCTGACCCCCGAGCAGCTGCTGCGGGAGCTCTTCGCCTCGCCGGAGCGGATCCAGGCGGCCACCAAGGGCTGGACCGAGCAGGACCGGGCGCTGCTGCACCGCGACCCCGGCGCGCCGTGGACGGTGGCCGACGTGCCGCTGCTGGAGGAGGCCGACGAGCTGTTGGGGGTGGATGACTCCGCCGACCGGGCCCGCGACGCCCGGCGGCGGCAGGCCGGGCTGGACGACGCCCAGCGCACCCTGGACCTGCTGTACGGCTCCCGCTCGCACGACGCCGACTCCGACGAGGAGAGCGAGGAGCTCACCGCCGGGGACCTGCTGGACGCCGAGGGCCTGGCCGCGCGCGAGGAGGAGGCGGACTACCGCTCCACCGCCGAGCGGGCCGCCGCCGACCGGACCTGGACCTTCGGGCACGTGGTGGTCGACGAGGCGCAGGAGCTCTCCGCGATGGCCTGGCGGGTGCTGGCCCGCAAGTGCCCCACGCTGTCGATGACCGTGGTCGGGGATCTCGCGCAGACCGGCAGCCTGGCCGGGGCGTCGAGCTGGGCCGACGTGCTCACCCCGCATGCCCGCACGCAGTGGCGGCTGGCCCAGCTGACGGTGAACTACCGGACCCCCACCGAGATCATGGACGTGGCGGCCGACGTGCTGGCCGCCGGGGGGTCGGATGCCGTGGCGCCCCGCTCGGTGCGCAGCAGCGGGGAACACCCGCGGGCCGAGCGGGTGTCGGCGACCGAGCTGGTGGACCGGGTGAGCGCAGTGACCGCCGACCTGGCCGGCAAGGGTGGGACGACGGCGGTGATCGTGCCCGGGAGTCTGTTCGACGACGTCCTGGCCCGGGTGGGCGGTGCGCTGTCCGGGGTGTCGGCCGGGGCCGGCGCGGACTCCTCGGCCGGCACGGTCGTGCTGCGCCCGGCCGAGGCCAAGGGCCTGGAATTCGACTCGGTCGTGCTGGTGGAGCCGGCGCTGGTGCAGGCGGAGGGCGTCCGCGGGGACAGCGACCTGTACGTGGCGCTCACCCGGGCGACGCAGCGGCTGGCGGTGCTGCACACCGCCGACCTGCCGGCCTCCCTGCACCGGCTCGCCGACTGAGCAGACCCCCCGATCGGATGCCCGGGCTCATGCCGGGCCGCTGACCAGGGAGACTGCTGGCATGGGCTTCACCTCGCTCTACCGGCACGGCTTCGCCCGGGTGGCCGCGTGCACCCAGCGGACCGCGCTGGCCGACCCACCGGCGAACGCCGAGGCCGTGCTGCGCCAGGCCCGGGCGTGTCATTCCGACGGCGTCGCGGTGGCGGTCTTCCCCGAGCTGACCCTGTCCGGGTACTCGATCGAGGACCTGCTGCTGCAGGACCCGCTGCTGGATGCGGTGGAGACGGCGCTGGGCACCGTCGTCGCCGGCTCGGTGGACCTGCTGCCGGTGCTGGTCGTCGGCGCCCCGCTGCGGCACCGCAACCGGGTCTACAACTGCGTGGTGGTGGTGCACGGCGGCCAGGTGCTGGGCGTCGTCCCGAAGTCCTACCTGCCGACCTACCGGGAGTTCTACGAGCGCCGCCAGATGGCCCCCGGTGACGACCAGACCGGCACCATCCGGGTGGGCGGGGACGACGTGCCCTTCGGCCCGGACCTCCTCTTCGCCGCCACCGACCTGCCCGGGCTGGTGCTGCACGCCGAGATCTGCGAGGACGTCTGGGTGCCCATCCCGCCCAGCGCCGAGGCCGCGCTGGCCGGGGCCACCCTGCTGGTCAACGCCTCGGGCTCGCCGATCACCATCGGGCGGGCCGAGGAGCGCCGGCTGCTGGTCCGCTCGGCGTCGGCCCGCTGCCTGGCCGCCTGCGTCTACGCGGCGGCCGGGGAGGGCGAGTCGACCACGGACCTGTCCTGGGACGGGCAGACCCTGATCTACGAGAACGGCGCGCTGCTGGCCGAGACCGACCGGTTCCCGGTGGGCGACCGGCGGGCGGTGGCCGACATCGACCTGGACCTGCTGCGCCAGGAGCGGGCCCGGATGGGCACCTTCGATGACAACCGCCGGCACCACGCCGGCAGGCTGGGACACCGCACCGTGGAGTTCACCCTGGCCCCGCCGGAGGACGACCTCGGACTGCGCCGGCCGGTCGAGCGCTTCCCGTTCGTGCCCAGCGACGACGCCCGGCTGGCGCAGGACTGCTACGAGGCCTACAACATCCAGGTCGAGGGGCTGGCCCAGCGGCTGGCCGCGATCGGGCACCCGAAGGTCGTCATCGGCGTCTCCGGCGGGTTGGACTCCACCCAGGCGCTGATCGTGGCGGCCCGGGTGATGGACCGGGCCGGGCGCCCGCGCAGCGACATCCTGGCGTTCACCCTGCCCGGCTTCGCCACCTCCGACCACACCCGGGACAACGCGCACGCCCTGATGCGCTCGCTGGGGGTCACGGCCGCCGAGCTGGACATCACCCCGACCGCCCGGCTGATGCTGGCCGAGATCGAGCACCCGTTCGCCGACGGCGAGCCGGTCTACGACATCACCTTCGAGAACGTGCAGGCCGGGTTGCGCACGGACTACCTGTTCCGGATCGCCAACCAGCGCGGTGGGATCGTGCTGGGCACCGGGGACCTCTCCGAGCTGGCGCTGGGCTGGTCCACCTACGGCGTGGGCGACCAGATGAGCCACTACAACGTCAACGGCGGGGTGCCCAAGACCCTCATCCAGCACCTGATCCGCTGGGTGATCGGCTCGGGTGAGTTCGACGACGAGGTCGGTGCGGTGCTGCAGGCCATCGTCGACACCGAGATCAGCCCGGAGCTGGTGCCCGGGGAGGTGGTGCAGTCCACCGAGGCCAGCATCGGCCCCTACGCACTGCAGGACTTCACCCTCTTCCACGTGCTGCGCTACGGCTTCCGGCCGTCCAAGATCGCCTTCCTGGCCTGGCACGCCTGGCGGGACGCGGCCGCCGGGGACTGGCCGCACGGGTTCCCCGAGGCCAAGCAGGTGGCCTACCCGCTGGGTGAGATCCGGCACTGGCTGGAGGTGTTCTGCCAGCGATTCTTCGGGTTCAGCCAGTTCAAGCGCTCGGCGATGCCCAACGGCCCGAAGGTCAGCGCCGGCGGCTCGCTGTCCCCGCGCGGGGACTGGCGGGCGCCCTCGGACTCCTCGGCAGCCCTCTGGCTCGCCGAGCTGCGGGCAGGGGTTCCCGAGCAGCCCTGACCGGTCGATCCGTACCTCGGTGCGCGGCCGGGAGCAGCGAGGCGCACGATGCATCGGTGGCCACCGTCGAGCGACACGTCGCAGCCGATCCCAGCGCGGTCTGGGCCGTCCTCGCCGACGGCTGGAGCTACAGCAACTGGGTGGCCAGCACCGCGCACGTGCGGGCCGTGGACGCCGGCTGGCCTGCGGTGGGGGCCAAGCTCCACCACACCCAGGGCACCTGGCCGATCATCCTGGAGGACGAGGCCGTCGTGGAGTCCGCGGAGCCGGAGCGGGCCCTGGTGCTGCTGGCCCGGGGCCGCCCGTTCGGGGAGGCCCGGGTCGAGCTGCAGCTGCACCCCCACGGTGCCGGGACCCGCGTGGTGATGACCGAGACGCCGGTCAGCGGGCCGGGCAGCTGGCTGCACACTCCGCTGTCGGAGATCCTGCTGGCCCGGCGGAACACCGAGACCCTCGCCCGGCTGGCCGCCACCGTGGAGAAGCCGACCGCCCCACCGACCTGAGTCGGCCCGGCCCGGACGGGGCTGGTGTGCGTGGGTCAGCCCTGACGGGGGCCGGCCACCGAACCGCGGACCCGGACCGGCATCGGCACCCGGTGCGCGACCGGCCGGTCGCGGGCCGGGGCAGGCCGGAACTCGGGCCCGGAACCCGGCCCTGATCCCGGTGGCGAACCCGGCGACGATTCCGGCTGGGGGGCCAGCAGCAGGTCCATGGCCAGCTCCGCCAGGGCGACGTGCGGCAGGCCCACGCTGGTCAGCGCCGGTCGCAGCCAGGAGGCCAGGTCCGAGTCGTCGAAGGAGACCACCGACACGTCCTCGGGTACGCGGAGCCCGTGCTGGGCCAGGGCCTGGTAGGCGCCCAGCGCCACCCGGTCGTTCAGGCAGATCAGCGCACGCGGCCGGGTCCCGCCGGCCAGCAGGGCGTGCATCGCCTCGAACGACGGTTCCGGCCACCAGGGGCAGGACACCTGGCCGTCCAGCTGCACCCCGGCGCGCGCCAGGGTCCCCCGCGCCCCGATCAGACGCTCCCGGGCGGCCAGCACGTGCTCGGCGGGCTCACCCACCAGCCAGACGCCGGACCGGTGACCGGCAGCCAGCAGCACCTGCGCGGCGTCGGCACCGGCCCGGACCTCGTCCGGCAGGACCGCCGGCAGCCCCGTCCCGGGGGCGTGGCAGTTGAGCAGCACCGCACGCTGGGTGCGCAGCGCGTCGGGGATCTCGACCTCGCGGCTGAACTGGGTGGCGTACACGAAACCGTCGACCTGGCGGGCCAGCAGGTCCTCGACGACCTTGGCCTCCAGTTCCGGTTCCGCGCCGGTCTCGCAGACGAACAGCAGGTAGCCGTGCCGGGACGCCGCCGCCAGCGAGCCGTAGACCAGCTGCCCGGCATAGGGGTCGGTGGCCACCGAGTCGGTGATCAGCGCGATCGTCCGGGTGATGCTGGTCCGGAGCCCACGGGCCATCAGGTTGGGCCGG
This sequence comes from uncultured Actinomycetota bacterium, assembly GCA_963759905.1. Taxonomy (GTDB): domain Bacteria; phylum Actinomycetota; class Actinomycetes; order Mycobacteriales; family Geodermatophilaceae; genus Klenkia. The sequence continues at coordinate 1,469,701 of CAVXBD010000001.1, read as the reverse complement.
TAGTGCAGTTCCCCGGCCGCGCGCAGCACCCGGTGGCGGGCGTCCTCGGAGATCCGCATCGCCTGGTCCTGGCCGGTCAGCACGTAGTGCGCGGTGGTCTTCGAGACCCCTGACCGCGCGGCCACGTCGGCCAGCGTCGCCCGGGTCACCATGACCGGATCGTCCCAGACGCCAGCACGTGCGGCCCGACCCATCCGGTCGACACCCGCGCCGAGTGGAGCCGGCCGCCGTCGGCTGGTCCCCCTCAGCCCCGGCGCGCGGCGCCGTGCCGGGCCCGCTTGACCCGGTACATCTCCTCGTCGGCGGCGGTGATCATGGTCTCCGCGGTCGAGTCGGGGCCGCTGAGGGCCACCCCGACACTGACCCCGACCCGGTGCCGGGCCGCGCTGGAGCGCAGTGGCTCACCCATCGCGACCACCACCCGGTCGGCGATCGCCTCGGCCGTCACGAGGCCGTCCACCCCGGGGCAGAGCAGCACGAACTCGTCCCCGCCGATCCGGGCCACGGTGTCCCCCGGACGGACCGCGCCGGCCAGCCGGAGGGCAGCCTGGATGAGCACCTCGTCACCGGCCGCGTGCCCGTGGACGTCGTTGACGGCCTTGAAGCCGTCCAGGTCGCAGTAGAGCACCGCCACCGAGGAGCTGTCCCGGGTGGCGGCCAGCAGCGCGTGCGTCAGGCGATCGACCAGCAGGCTGCGGTTGGGCAACCCGGTCAGCCCGTCGTGCAGCGCCGCGCTGCGCAGCCGCTCCTCCAGCTCGCGCTGCGCGGTCACGTCGGCCATGGCCACCACCGCACCCAGGAAGCGGCCGGCGGAGTCCCGGATCTCGGTGCCCGAGCAGGAGACGTTCCTGGCCTCCCGGCCGTGCGGGCGCAGCACGATCTCCGCCCCGGACACCGGTCCCTCGCCGAACACCCGCAGCAGCGGCACGCGGTCCACCGGCAGCGGGGTGACGCCGTCGGCCTCGTACAGGTCGTAGGCGGCGGGCAGCTCGTCGGGGGACAGCCCGGGGTCGGTGTCGTTGCCGTGCCACTGCCGGCTGACCTGGTTGAACAGGGTGATCCGGCGGTCGGCGTCCGCGGCCACGACGCCCACCGGCAGCGCCTCCAGCAGCGCCCGGTCGAATGCCTGGGTGCGCAGCAGCTCGGCTCGGGCGGCCTCGCCGAGCCGGTTCGCCCGGTGCCTCAGCAGCAGCGCGACGACCACCTCGGCCAGGTCGCCGAGCCGGTCGAGCTGGCCCCCCTCCACCGGCCCGGGGCGCCGGTCCACCACGCACAGGCTGCCGACCGGGGTCCCGTCCACGATCAGCGGCACCGCGGCGTAGCGGCGGATCCGGCCCAGCCGTCCATCGACCCAGGCGCTGTCGGCGAACCGGGGGTCCACGGACAGGTCGGGGGAGGCGAACCGGTCGCCGGCGGCGACCGACCGGGCGCACAGCGACTCGCTGCGCGGGGAGTACCCGGCGATGAATCCGAATGCGGACAGCTGGCACTGCCGGTCGGTGTCCAGCAGGTTGATGCAGGCGCTGTCGGTGCCGGCCAGCGCGGCTGCCACCCGGGTGATGGCGTCCAGCTCGGCGTCCCCGGGCACGTCGAGCAGGTCGACGTCGACCAGCACCTGGTGCTGCCGGGCGCGCAGTTCGGCGTCGTCCCACCGGGGGAGCACGCCGTCGTGCGCGCTGTCGCACACCGCGACCTCGCTGACCATCGTCACGTCTCGTCCGTCCCTGCGCTCGTGGTGACCGCGGGGGGCGGCACTCGTCTGCTCGGGTGAACGGCAACCCGTCGGTCGGCCTTGAGCGAGCTGGGCCGGGCTCCCTCGGGGGGGTCAGCCCACCAGCGCGCGGACGGTCTCCACCGCGGCGACGACGGCGAAGACCGCGAACAGCCCGGCGGCCACCCGGCGGATGAGCGCGATCGGCAGCCGGTCGGCCAGCGTCCGGCCCAGCAGCACGCCGAGCCCGGAGACCACCAGCAGGGCTGCCCAGGAACCGGCGAACACCGACACCGGGGCGTCGTAGCGGGCGGCCAGCCCGGCGGTGGCCAGCTGGGAGAGGTCGCCCCACTCGGCGGCGAAGAGCACCCCGAAGCTGATCGCCGCGGCCCGCCCGAACGGGGTGCGCTCGCGGTGCTCGGCGGCCTGCCCGCCGTCCTCGGGCCCGTCGCCGGCGCTGCGCCACAGCAGCGCCGACCCGATGGCGAACAGCCCGGCGACCACCGCGCTGACCAGCGCCGAGGGCAGCAGGGACAGCAGCGACCCGGCGGTGACCGCGATGGCGACCTGGACGGCGAAGGCCCCGCCGACCCCGACGAGCACGGGCAGCGGGGCGAACCGGGTGGCCAGCACCAGGGTGGCGAACATGGTCTTGTCCGGCAGCTCGACAGGCAGGATGAGGATGAACGCGGCCGCGACGACCGACAGCACCACGGGGCGGACTCCTCGGACCGGGGGCGGGGGCGGGCCCCGGGGCAGGCCCTACGGGCCGGGCGGAAGGCTAGCCCACGCCGCCGCGGTGGCGGCCCGCAGCACTTCCTTGGCGGGCACCCCGAGCTCGTGGGCCAGCGCCGCGACGTCCTCCCACTCGACGCTCACGTTCACCGGGGTGCCGTCCGCGGTGCGGGCGGTCTTGGTGCCCACCCGCCCGCCGTGGACGGTCACGCTGGACTGCGTCCGGTCCAGCGCCACCTTGCCCACCGGGGTGACCCGCAGCCCGATCGTGGAGGTCTGCGCGAACACCACCTGCTGCACGGTGGCGGCGGTGCCGGCGGCGCACAGCACCGAGAGGGTGTGCGCGGGCCGGCCCTTCTTCATCAGGATCGGGGTGAGCCAGGCGTCCGAGGCGCCGGCGGCCAGCAGCGCCTCCAGCACGGTGGGCCACAACCGCGGGTCCAGGTCGTCGATGTTGCTCTCCAGCACGACCGCAGACGGCAGCGGCCCCACCGGCTGCAGCGGATCCCCCAGCACCAACCGGACGGCGTTGGGCAGCTCCACGGGGTCCCGTCCACCGGCGCCGGAACCGGTCCGGACCGGGCGGAGGGCGGGCATCGGCTCCCAGGCGTCGACCAGCTCGGCGAGCAGCGCGGCGCCGGTCGGGGTGCAGCATTCGTGCGGCACCGGCCCGGCGTGCACCGGGATGCCGCGCAGCAGCTCGAGTACCGCAGGACCGGGCACCGGCACCACGCCGTGCGCCCCGCGGGCCGAGCCACTGCCCAACGCCACCGAGGTGGCGGTGAGCCGGTCCAGGCCCAGGGCAGCGAACCCGGCGACCACGCCGACCACGTCGGCCAGCGCGTCCAGCGCGCCGACCTCGTGGAAGTGCACCTGCTCGGCAGGCACCCGGTGCACCCGGCCCTCGGCCTCGGCGAGCCGGGCGAACACCGCCAGCGACCGGTCCCGGACGTGGCCGTCGAGCTCCGCGCCCGACAGCAGGTCCTGGACGTCTCCCCAGGTGCGGTGCACCCCGGTCTCCGGGGTGTGCACGCCCACCCGGGTCGCCCCCAGGCCGTGCCGGGTGACCGGCGCGGCGGTGAGCGTGACCGGCTCCACCGGGAGCGCGCTCACCGCCTCCTGCAGGACCTCCAGCGGCACGCCGGCGTCCACCAGCGCGCCCAGCAGCATGTCCCCGCTCGCCCCCGCCGCGAGGTCCAGCCACCCGATCACCGGCGACCGCGCGGGTCGTCCGACCTGGAACGGCCCCCTCGCAGGGCCCCGGACCGCGCGGAGCGTGGGCCGGGGGGCGAGGGGGTCCTTCATCAGTCCAGGTAGTCGCGCAGCGACTGCGACCGGCTGGGGTGCCGCAGCTTGGACATCGTCTTGGACTCGATCTGCCGGATCCGCTCCCGGGTGACCCCGTAGACCTGCCCGATCTCGTCCAGCGTGCGCGGCTGGCCGTCGGTGAGGCCGAAGCGCAGCCGGACCACACCGGCCTCCCGTTCGGACAGCGTGGCCAGCACGCTGGTCATCTGGTCCTGCATGAGGGTGAAGCTGACCGCGTCCACGGCCACCACGGCCTCGGAGTCCTCGATGAAGTCCCCGAGCTGGCTGTCGCCCTCGTCGCCGATGGTCTGGTCCAGGCTGATCGGCTCCCGGGCGTACTGCTGGATCTCCAGCACCTTCTCCGGGGTCACGTCCATCTCGACCGCGAGCTCCTCGCGGGTGGGTTCGCGGCCCAGCTCCTGGAGCATCTCGCGCTGGATGCGGCCCATCTTGTTGATGACCTCGACCATGTGCACCGGGATCCGGATGGTGCGGGCCTGGTCGGCCATCGCCCGGGTGATCGCCTGCCGGATCCACCAGGTGGCGTAGGTGGAGAACTTGAAGCCCTTGGTGTAGTCGAACTTCTCCACCGCGCGGATCAGCCCCAGGTTGCCCTCCTGGATCAGGTCCAGGAACGCCATGCCACGGCCGGTGTACCGCTTGGCCAGCGACACCACCAGCCGCAGGTTGGCCTCCAGCAGGTGGTCCTTGGCGCGCTGACCGTCCCGCTCCACCATGGCCAGGTCCCGGCGGGTGGCGGTGGGGAGCTTCTCCCCGGCCTGGGCCGCCTCGGCGAGCTTGTGCGCGGCGTAGAGGCCGGCCTCGATCCGGCGGGCCAGGTGCACCTCCTCCTCGGCGGTCAGCAGCTTCACCCGGCCGATGAGCTTGAGGTAGGCGCGCACGGTGTCCGCCGAGGTGGTGGCCTCGGCGTCCTTGCGCGCCTTGAGCAGCGCGGCGGACTCGGCCTCGTCCTCCCAGTCGGACTCCGGCGCCTCGGGCTGCCCGGCCGCGGTGGGCTCCGCGGGCTCCTCGGTGTCGTCGCCGTCGTCGTCCACGGCGGTGTCCAGGGCGTCCTGGCCCTCCACGACGTCGGACACCGAGATGCCCTTGCCCACCGTGGAGTCCTTCGCGGGGGCGCTTCCCGGCCCGGTGCGCGGGGCGGCCGGCTTCGCCTCGGCGGGCGCCTTCTTCGTGGGCGCCTTCCCGGCAGGCGTCCGCTTCGCGGGTGCCTTCGTCGCGGCCGTGGCGGCTGCGGTGGTGCTGGCGGTGGTGGCGGCAGTCACGAACGCCTCTCCTGACGTGGTCGTCGGCGTCGCGGGGACGGCAGGCGTCCCAGCGGAGAGGCCGGGGGTGGTGCGGTGAACTTCCGGGCCGCCCCGGGAGGGCGGTGCGCGGAGGAGTCGGACGGTCAGCCGCCCAGGGTAGTCGTCACCGGAGGATCCGGGTGCGGCGAACCGGCCGGCCACACCCGGTCAGGTCAGTCGCAGGCCCAGCGCCAGCGCCATCGGGCCGGCCAGGGACATCAGCGTGGCGGGATCGACCGACGCCCCGGAGAGCGCGGTGACGCCGTGGGCGCCGTCCAGCGCGCAGCCGGTGAACTCGGCCTGCTTCACCGTCGTCCCGGTGAACCTGGCCGGCGACAGCCGGCGGGGGTGGGTCGGCGCGGATCGTGGCGGGAGCCACCCGGGGGCGCCCGTCGGCCGGACGCCCGGCCGGTCGGGTGCGCGGGGTCATCGGCGGGCGGGGGCGGGTGGGGGTCAGCGTGGCGCGGCGCGGCGGGCGATCCGGGCCGCGACGACGCCGGCGGCGTACCCGTTGTCGATGGCGGAGACGACCACCCCCGGCTGGGCCGAGTTCAGCATGGTGAGCAGTGCGCCCAGCCCGCCGAAGGAGCTGGGCTGCCCGGTGGAGGTGGGTACGGCCACGATCGGCACCTCGGTCAGCGAGGCGACGACGGTGGCCAGCGCCGCGTCCATCCCGGCGACGACGACCAGGCAGTCCACCTCGGTGAGCAGCGAGCCGTCACCGAGCAGCGGCCGCAGCCGGCTGCCGCCCACGTCGTCGACCCGGACGACCTCGGTGCCGGTCACCCGGGCCACGAAGGCGGCCTCCGCGGCGACCGGGGTGTCCCCGGAACCGGCGCACAGCACGCCCACCCGGCCCCGTGGTTCGGGCAGCGGGCCCACCGCTGCGGACATCGCCGCCGCGTCCATCGTGGTGTACGCGTCGTGCTCGGTGGCCAGCGCCAGCAGCGTGTCCGCCGAGGCACGCACCACCACGGCCGCGTGGTCGGGGTACTCCCGGCGGGCCTCGCGGACCAGCGCCAGCACCTGATCCGTGCTGCGCCCGGTGCCCCAGATGACATCCGGGCCCACCGGCAGGGCCGGCGCGCGGGTGGCCGGGCCACCCACCGGGCGGTCGGGCGCGGGGTGCCCGGCCGGTCCGACGGCGCCGGCACCGCCCTGGTCCTCGGGCGCACCGGGGCCGGGGACCGGCTCGACGAGCAGCGGGGCGAACCCACCGGCGCCGTCGTCGGTGTCATCGCTGTTCCCGGTGCTGCTGCTCCCGGCGCCGGGGTCGGCGGGGCGCTCGACCGGGGTCCCGCCACCGAAGAGCACGTCGGTGGGGCGGGGCCGCCGGGTCGGGGTGCCCGCCGGTTCGGTCTCCTCGGCTCGCTGCGGCTGCACGTCAGTGACACTAACCGCCCCGACCACTGACTCCGCGTCATCGTCGGCGGCCGTGTCGGCCGGTAGCAGCGTGCCCTCGGAGAGCGCCGGGAGGAGCTGGAGGACGGCCGGCGCCGGCTCGGTCTCCACCGCGCGGGTCTGGGTGACCCCGGACAACCGCACGACCTTGTTTCGGCCGCTGCGCTTGGCGTCGTAGAGCACCCCGTCGGCCGCCGCGAACAGCGTTCGGCGGTCGTCCCCGCGCGCGGCCGAGGCGATCCCGACGCTGATCGTGACCGGGGCGTCGATGCCCAGCGCCGACCAGTCGTTGGTGGCGATCGAGCAGCGAATCCGCTCCATCGCACGCTCGCCCTGCTCGGCGGTGGTGTCCGGGAGCAGGATCACGAACTCGTCACCGGCCCAGCGGCACACCTCGTCGGTGTCCCGCACCCCGTCCACCAGCAACTGGGCGACCGCACGGAGCACGGCGTCACCTCCGGGGTGCCCGGCGGCATCGTTGATGGACTTGAAGTGGTCGACGTCGACCACGGCCAGCGCGGGCGCCGCCCCGGCGGCCAGCAGGCCGTCGAGCCTGGCCTCGGCGTAGCGGCGGTTGGGCAGGTGGGTCAGCGGGTCCTCGTAGGCCTGCCGGCGCAGCTGCCCGGCAGCCCGCTCGGTCTCCAGCAGGCTCTTGCGGCGGCCGAACAGCTCGACCCAGCGGGTGCGCCGCTCGTCGACCCGGTCGAGCTCGTCGGCCAGGTAGGCCTGCAGGTAGGGCAGCGCGCGGGCCGCGTCGTCCAGCTCGGCGTGCAGCGTGCACAGCTCGCGCAGCGCGGAGCGGCGCAGCCGGGGCAGCCCGTGCTCGGTGGCCAGCGCGAGAGCCTGGGCCAGCGGGTCGTCGGCGGCCGTGCCCCCGCCCTGCCGGCGCAGCGCGCGGCCCAGAGCCAGCAGCGCCGAGGCGCGCAGCCCGCGGTCGTCGTCCTCCCCGGTGACGGCGACGGCGCGGCGCAGCAGGTCGACCGCGGCTCCGGGTTCCCCCAGTCCGACCAGCACCCAGCCGTGGACCACCTCGGCGATCACCCGGCTGGGGTCCTCGGCCGGCAGGTTGTCCAGCGCGCGGGCGGCCAGCACCCGGGCCTCGGCGAAGTGCGGCCGGGCGTCGGTGGGGCTGCCGTCGTCGAGCAGCCCCTCGCCGACCTCGGCATACAGCGACGCCAACCGGGACGCGGTGTCCCCGACCAGTGCCGCAGCAGCAGGGCCGGGCTCGTCCTCGGCCAGTCGGCGGGCGGTGTCGTGGGCGCGCCGCTGGTAGTCCAGCGCCAGGGGCATGAGCTCCAGGTCGGCCAGCACCCCGGCGAGCGCCCCCAGGGTGTGCACCAGCAGGATCCCGGCCGGCAGCGCGGGGTCCAGCAGGCTGGCGGCCTCCACCGCCTCGTCCATGGCGGCGTCGATGCGGCGGGACAGCAGCTCGATCCGGGCGTGCCGGACCAGCCCGGCAGCGCGCTGCAGGTCGTCGTCGGAGGCGTCGAAGGCGGCCCGGGCCGATCGGACCAGCGCGACGGCCAGCGCGGCCCGGGTGGCCGACTCCGAGCGGGTGGCCGGCTCGGCGCTGGCTCCGTCCGGGCTGCGGTCGACGGAGCCCAGGTCGGCGGCCGGGTCCCAGCCGCCCAGGTCGGCGGTGCCGTGGGGCGGGTCCGGTGCCTCGTACGGCTCGAAGGGGGCCTCGAGATCGGCCTCGAAGTCCCGGGGCCGGCCGATCTCGTCGATCGGGTCACCGAGCAGCGTGAAGCCGGCCATCCGCAGCCGGCGCACCAGCAGCTCGGCCCGCAGCGTGTCGGCCCAGGCGCGGGCCAGCGAGGTCAGCGGAGCCGGTCGGCCGGGCGGGGTGGGGACGTCCTCCCCCGTGCCGGTGCCGGTGCCGGCCGCGGCGTCGACCTCGGCCAGCAGCTTCTCGGCCAGGTCCAGCTGCCAATTGGCCAGCGCGGAACTGACCTGCTCGTGCAGGATCCCGGGTGGCACCAGGGCACTGTGCACGGTCCTCCGCCCGCTGTCACGCACCGGGTCGGGGGCGCGCCGGTCGTCCCCGCTGCGATCGGGGCCGGTCACGATCCGGGCTCGTCCTCGACGGCGAAGGCCCAGCCCGGGGTGCGGAGATCCCGGTCGCCCAGCAGGTCGGCCACCAGGTCGTCCACCGACCCCTGCGGCGCGGCGTGCGACCCGGCAGGCGCGGACGGGCCTCCCAGCGGGTCGTCGGTGTCGCCCGGCAGGCCGGTACGGACCCGGTCGCGGCCGCTGCGCTTGGCCCCGAACAGGTGCAGGTCGGCGTCGTCGAACACCTCCCGCCAGGTGCGCGGCACCGGACCCGACGGTGCCGACGTCGAGATACCGATGCTCACCGTGATCGGTCCGGCGACCCCCAGCCGGGCCCACTCGCAGCTGTTCACCGCACTGCGCACCCGCTCCAGGGCCACCACGGCCTGGGCCTCGGTGGTGTCGGGCAGCAGCACGAGGAACTCGTCACCGGCCCAGCGGTAGACCTCGTCACCGGTCCGGCAGTGCTGCCGCAGCAGGTCGGCCATCCGCCGCAGGACGGCGTCCCCGTGCAGGTGGGAGTGGTCGTCGTTGACCGACTTGAACCGGTCGATGTCGACCACGGCCAGCGCCATCGGCCGGGTGGCGAGGTCCTCCTCGGTCATCCGGCGCTCGGCCGAGCGCCGGTTGCCCAGCCCGGTGAGCGGATCCTCCAGCGCGTGCCGGCGGAGCACGGCGGCCTGCCGCTCGGCCTCCCGCAGCCGGCTGCGGCGCACGAACATCTCGGCCCACAGCTCCCGGCCGCGCCGGTGCACCCGGGTGGAATCGGCCTGGTAGGCCTCCAGCCAGTACAGCGCCTCGGCCGCCCGGCCCAGCTGGGCGGTGGTCTGGCCCAGTTCCAGCAGGCACTGCCGGTAGCGCCGGCGATCGGCGACCGCGGCGAACGCCCCGGCGGCGCTGACCAGCAGGTCGGTGGCCTCGTCCGCGGCCCCGACCGCGGTCGGGTCGGTGTGCTCGCCGTCCAGTGCCCGGGTGGTGGCCCGGGTGGCCATCCGGGTCAGCAACCGGGCCAGGGCCAGGTCGGTGTAGCCCTGCAACCACAGCCCACCTTCGGCCTGCACCCGGCCGCGTACCCGGCGCAGGGCCGGGAGGGTGTCGGCCAGGTCGGCCGAGAGCGTCAGCGCCCACGCGTGGATGACGTCGAGCAGGTCGGCCTCGGCGTCCGGTGGTTCCCAGTCCAGCTCCCGGGCGGCGTACGAGCAGCGCAGGGCGACCGCGGCGAGCCGGGCCGAGCGGTCGTCGTCCCCGCGGCGGTGCACGGTCTGGGCCAGCTCGGTGTGCTGCTGGGCGCACAGCCGCAGCAGCCGCCAACGGTCGGCCGGGTCGTCCAGCGCGGTGGCCACCCGGTGCCCGCGCAGCGCCTGGGTGACCGCCAGTTCCTCCAGGTCCAGCCGGATGAACGCCAGCGACAGCCAGTGGTGGGCCTGGTGCAGCTCCCGGCTGGGCTGCCCGGCCGGCACCTGGTCGGCCAGCAGGCTGGCCTCCACGGCCAGGTGCATGGCGGCGTCGAAGCGGTCGCCGGCGACCTCCAGGTGGGACAGGTAGGCCAAGGTGAGCGCCCGCTCGGCGTCCGGCGGGCAGCTCTCGGCGGCCACCCGGGCGGCCACCACCTCGTCCACGGCGGCGTCCGGCTCGTGCGCGGCCAGCAGTCGGTGGGCCTCGAAGGCATGGGACCAGGCGGTCCACCGGGGCGTGTCGGCAGCCCCCAGCGCCACCTCGACCCCGGCCAGGACGTCGAGGAACTCCCGGTCGTCGGCGTGGTCGCTGGCGGCCAGCAGCGCCCACCGGGCCTCGGTGAGCGCACCCTCGTCGACGAGGGCCGGGCTGCCGGTGCTCACGCGGTCCTCCACTCACCTGTGGGACGCCGATCCGGGAGCGATGCCCTCGTCGGTACGTCCGGCCGGTGGCGAGGCAGCTCCCCCCGGGTCAGGGGCTGGACCCGACCCGGCCGCACTACCCTCGTCGGATGCCTGTGCAGCCGCCGACTCGGTTCGCCTATCTCGGGCCCGAGGGTACCTTCACCGAGGCCGCACTCCGCACGCTCGGTGCCCCATCCGAGGGGGCAGCGCTGCCGGCGGCCAGCGTCCCGGCCGCACTGGCGGCGCTCCGGTCGGGCGAGGTGGACGCCGCCGTGGTGCCGATGGAGAACTCGGTCGAGGGCTCGGTGTCCCCGACCATCGACGGGCTGGCCTCCGGAGCCCCGGTGGTGATCACCCGCGAGGTGTTCCTGGACGTCGACTTCGTGCTGGGTGTCCGGCCCGGGTCCGGCCTGGCCGACGTCCGGTCGGTGGCCAGCCACCCGCACGCGCTGGCGCAGACCCGGGACTGGATCGCCGGGCACCTGCCGGCGGCCACCGTGCTGGCGTCGGCCTCCACGGCCGACGCGGCCCGGCTGGTCGCGCTGGGGGACGGGGACGCCGCCGTCTGCCCCGAGCTGGCGGCCACCCGCTACGGGCTGGAGATCCTCGCCCGGCAGCTGGCCGATTCCCCCGGCGCGATGACCCGGTTCGTCCAGGTCGAGCGGCCCGGCCGGCTGCCGGCCCCCACCGGCGCGGACAAGACCACCGTGACCTGCGTCGTGGCCGACCGCACGGGTGCCCTGCTGGACCTGCTGGGCGAGCTGGCGTCCCGGGGCATCAGCCTGACCCGGTTGGAGTCCCGGCCCCGGCGGGAGCGACTGGGCGTCTACTCCTTCTCCCTGGACGTCGAGGGACACGTGGCCGACCGGCGGGTGGGGGACGCGCTGGCCGCGCTGCACCGGCTGTGCGACGAGGTGCGCTTCCTGGGTTCCTACCCGCGCGCCGACGGCCGGACGGCCAAACCGGTGGACGACGCCGTCGCCGACGGCTCCTTCGCCGCGGCCGAGGCCTGGCTCGCAGGAGTGCGTGGCGAGACCGGCTGAGGCCCACCCGGCCGCGGGCAGGGGGGTTCCACTGGTCCGAACGTCACGGCAACAATCCCCCACGGTCACCCAGTGTGCTGCTCACGGCACCGGGCGCAAGCCCTTCGTATGCGAGTTCGTGACGGATCGGTCTCAATCCCGCGCTTTGCGTCACTCGAACACCAGGTGCCGCCTCGTGGGCTCAGAGGTAGAGGCCGGTGGACTCCTCGATGCGTTCCGCGGCCACGGCGTGCACGTCCCGCTCGCGCAGGATGACCAGGTCCTCGCCGTGCACCTCGACCTCGTGCTGGTCCTCGGGGGAGAACAGCACCTGGTCACCGACCTTGACCTGGCGGACGTTGGCCCCCACCCCGCGCGCCTCGCCCCAGACCAGCCGCTTGGCCACCTGGGCGGTGGCCGGGATGAGGATGCCGCCGGAGCTGCGCCGGTCCCCGGCGTCCTTGCGCAGGCTCACCAGCAGCCGGTCGTGCAACATCTTGATGGGCAGGCGGGCGTCGTCGGACACGGCTGTCGACGCTACCCCGGACGCACCCTGCCCAGCCGTGGTCCACGGCGTCAGCCCCAGGCCAGAGCGTCAGCCCCAGGCCACGGCGTCAGCCCCAGCCCAGGGCGTGCAGCCGCTCCTCGCCGATCCCGAAGTGGTGCGCGATCTCGTGCACCACGGTGACCGTGACCTCCTCGGCCACCTCGTCGGCGGTCTCGCAGACGTCGCAGATGGCCTCGCGGTAGATCATGATCCGGTCGGGCAGCTGACCGGAGAGGTCCCAGCTGCGCTCGGTCAGCGCGTAGCCCTCGTAGAGCCCCAGCAGGCCGGGCTCGTCGGGGTTCCGGTCCTCCACCAGCACCACCACGTTGTCCACCAGGGCCATCAGTTCGGCCGGTACCTGGTCCAGCGCGTCCGCGACCAGGTCCTCGAACTCCGCCGCCGGGAGCGGCCTCACCAGCTGGTCGGCAGCGGGCGGCCCTCCTCGTAACCGGCCGCGGACTGCACCCCCAGCACGGCGCGCTCGTGCAACTCCTCCACGGTGCGCGCCCCGGCGTAGGTGCAGGAGGACCGGACGCCGGCCACGATCTGGTCGACGAGGTCCTCCACCCCGGGCCGGGCCGGGTCCAGGTACATCCGCGAGGAGCTGATGCCCTCCTCGAACAACCCGGCCCGGGCTCGCTCGAAACCGCTCTGGGTCGAGGTGCGGGCCTTGACCGCGCGGGCGGACGCCATGCCGAAGCTCTCCTTGTACATCCGGCCGTTGCCGTCGGAGTGCACGTCACCCGCACTCTCGTAGGTCCCGGCGAACCAGCTGCCCACCATGACGTTCGCCGCGCCGGCGGCCAGCGCCAGGGCGATGTCGCGGGGGTGCCGGACGCCGCCGTCGGCCCACACGTGCTTGCCGGCCTCGCGGGCCGCCGCCGCGCACTCCTCGACCGCGGAGAACTGCGGGCGGCCCACCCCGGTCATCATCCGGGTGGTGCACATCGCCCCCGGGCCCACGCCGACCTTGACCACGTCGGCACCGGCCTCGACGAGGTCCCGGGTGCCTTCCGCGGTGACCACGTTGCCGGCCACCACCGGGGTGTCCCCGGCGACGGCCCGCACCGCGCGGACCGCCTCGACCGCCTTGGCCTGGTGGCCGTGCGCGGTGTCCACCACCAGCACGTCCACCCCGTGCCCCAGCAGCGCCTCGGCCTTGCCGGCCACGTCCCCGTTGATCCCGATCGCCGCCGAGGTCAGCAGCTGGCCGGCCGCGGTGACCGCGGGGGCGTACAGCGCGCTGCGCAGCGCGCCCTTGCGGGTGATGACCCCGACCAGCTGGTCGCCGTCGACCACCGGGGCGGCGTTCACCCGGGCATCGGTGAGCACGTCGAAGACCTTGGGCAGGTCGGTGCCGGCCGGGACGGTCAGCGGGTCGGGCGCCATCACCTGGGACAGCTGGGTGAACCGGTCCACGCCCTGGCAGGCGCCGTCGGTCACCACGCCGACGGGACGGCCGCGCTCGACCACCACCACGACGCCGTGCGCGCGCTTGGTGAGCAGCTGCAGCGCCTCGGCGACGGTGGCGGTGGGGGAGAGCGTGATCGGGGTGTCGTAGACGGTGTGCCGCTGCTTGAGCCAGCCCACGACCTCACCCACCACGTCGGTCGGGATGTCCTGGGGCAGCACGGCCAGCCCACCGCGGCGCGCGATGGTCTCGGCCATCCGCCGACCGGAGATGGCGGTCATGTTGGCCACCACCACCGGGATGGTGGTGCCGACCCGGTCCGGGGTGGTCAGGTCGACCTCCAGCCGGGAGCCGATGGTGGAGGAGCCCGGCACCATGAAGACGTCGGCGTAGGTCAGGTCGGTCGCCGGACGCTGGTCGTTGAGGAACCGCATGGCGTCATCGTCCCGCACCCCGGGGCCGGTGTCCCGCTGCCGGGGCCGCCGGGCCGGGGAGGGCGGCGGCTCGGGGTGCGGGCGGGGGCCCCCGTGATGGGGTCGGCCCGCGGGCTGGCCAGCACCGAGGATGCCGCCCCGCTCGGTCCATCCCGAAAATTCCCGATTAGGCCAGCGTAAACAGCATTTGTTCTGGGTAAGGTTGCGCTCGCCGTGCCGGGATCCTCCGGCAGTCACCCCACCAGGACGAGGTCACCTGTGCCTGCTCTGTTCTTCGGTTCCATCAGCACCCTCGCCGACACCTCCGAGCTCCAGCGGGAGTCGTTCAACGAGGCCTTCGCCGTGCACGACCTGGACTGGCGCTGGGAGCGCGCAGAGTACGCGCGGATGCTGCGCGGCAACGGGGGTGCCGACCGGATCGCCGGCTACGCCGCCGAGCGGGGGCAGGATGTCGACGCCGCCGCGGTGCACGCCACCAAGTCCGAGCTGTTCCAGCAGAAGCTCGGTCGCGGCGGGCTCACCGCCCGCCCCGGTGTGCTGGAGTCACTGCGCAGCGCCAAGCAGGCCGGTGCCAAGGTCGCGCTGGTCACCACGACCTCCCCGGAGAACGTGGTGGCCCTGGTCCACGGGGTGCCGGACCTGCAGCTGGACGACTTCGACCTGGTGGTGGACTCCTCCGTGGTGTCGCGGTCCAAGCCCGACCCGGCCGCCTACACCCACGCGCTGACCACCCTCGGGGTGGACGCCGCGGACGCCGTCGCGGTGGAGGACAACGCCGGTGGCGTGCAGTCCGCCGTCGCCGCCGGGGTGACGTGCCTGGCCTTCCCCAATGCCAACACCGCCTCGCACGACTTCCCGGGTGCGGCCCGGGTGGTCGACCGGCTGGACCCAGCCGAGCTGCCGCTGGCCGGTCACCCGGCCTGACCCGCCCAGCCGCCACCCCGGCCCCTCCGCCGCCCAGCCCCCCAGCTCAGGAGATCGTGATGACCCAGCCCCTGTCCACCGTCACCCGCACCGACGGCGGCTTCCACGTCGAGGCCTACCAGCGGGCCGAGTACCGTCTCGTGCCCGTCGACGGTGTCTTCGCCCCGCACAACCCCCAGCTGGCCGACTGCTACCGGGCCACCGGCCGGTGCCTGGCCGTCGTCGACGAGAACGTGCTGGCCCTGCACCGGGAATCCATGCAGGCCTATTTCGACGCGCACGGCATCGCGCTGACGCTCATCCCGGTAGCCATCGCCGAGACCGACAAGACGATGCGCACCCTGGAGCGGTTGGTGGACGCCTTCTCGGCGTTCGGGCTGCTGCGCACCGAGCCGGTCCTGGTGGTCGGCGGCGGTCTGGTCACCGATGTGGCGGGGTTCGCCTGCGCCTCCTACAAGCGGTCCACGCCCTACATCCGGATCCCCACCACGCTGATCGGCCTGATCGACGCCAGCGTGTCGATCAAGGTGGCGGTCAACCACGGCAAGGCCAAGAACCGGCTGGGCGCCTATCACGCCTCCTCGACGGTCTTCCTGGACTTCTCCTTCCTGAGTTCGCTGGGGGAGGACCAGGTTCGCAACGGGATGGCCGAACTGATCAAGATCGCCGTGGTGGCCAACCGGACCGTATTCGACCTGCTGGACGAGCACGGCGAGGAGTTGCTGCGCACCCGTTTCGGGCACCTCGACGGTTCCGACGAGATCCGCAAGATTGCCGACCAGGTCACCGACGACGCCATCGACACCATGCTGCGCCTGGAGGTGCCGAATCTGGCTGAGCGCGATCTGGACCGGGTGATCGCCTACGGGCACACCTGGAGCCCCACCTTGGAGCTGACCCCGGAGGTGCCCTACTTCCACGGGCACGCGATCTCGGTGGACATGGCGTACTCGGCAACCCTCGCTGCGGCCCGGGGCTACATCAGTGTCGGTGACCGGGACCGGGTACTGGCGCTGATGAGTCGTCTGGGCCTGACCGTGGACAGTCCCTACCTGACCGAGGAGCTGCTGCGGGACTCCACCGCCTCGATCCTGCAGACCCGGGACGGGTTGCTGCGGGCGGCCGCACCGAAGCCCATCGGTGAGTGCGTGTTCATGAACGACGTGAGCGACGCCGAGCTGGTGGACACCCTGGCGCTGCACCGCGACGTGGCCGCCGCGCTGCCCCGCGGGGGCGCCGGGGTGGACGCGTTCATGGTGCCGCGCACCAGTCCCGTCGTCTCCGTGCCCAGAGCGTGACGACGCAGGACGGGATGGCCCCGGTGGCCCCCGTGTCCCTGGTGGGCGCGCTCCGTCCGGTGACCCCGCTGGCGATCCTCGCGGCGCGGCTGGACGACGTCTGCCGCCGGCTGGACGGGGTGCCGCCCGCGCTGGCGACCGAGCTGGCCGAGCTGCGCGAGCTAGCGGTGGGCTTCGAGCCCTACCTGGCCGAGCACACCTCACCGGAGTCCCCGGCGCTGGCCCGGCTCGCCGAGCGCACCCGGACCGCGGCCTGGTCCGGGTCGCTGGAGGCCGAGATGCTCTCCGGGCACGTGGAAGGCCGGTTCCTGGCCTTCCTGGTGCACCTGACCGGGGCCACCCGGGTGCTGGAGATCGGCATGTTCACCGGCTACTCGGCGCTGGCCATGGCGGAGGCGCTGCCCGCCGGTGGCGAGGTGGTGGCCTGCGAGCTGGATCCCGCGGTGGCCGCGTTCGCACGAGAGTGCTTCGCCGAGGCCCCGCACGGCAGCCGGATCGACGTCCGGGTAGGGCCGGCGGGGGAGACGCTGGCGACCCTCGCCGAGCAGCGCCGGGCCTTCGACCTGGTGTTCCTCGACGCCGACAAACCCGGCTACGCCGGCTACCTGCAGGCGCTGCTGGACGGCGACCTGCTGGCCCCCGGCGGCCTGCTGGCCGTGGACAACACGCTGCTGCAAGGCCAGCCCTGGACCGCCGGCGCCACCCCCACCGGTGCAGCCACGACCGCCGGTGCAGCCATCACCGCGTTCAACCGCCAGGTCGCCGCCGACCCCCGGGTCGAGCAGGTCCTGGTCCCACTGCGCGACGGGATCACCCTGATCCGTCGCGTCGACGCCTGAAGGAGAGCCGTGCACGCCACCCCCCTGCACCCCCTCGGCGTCGAGGTCTCCGGCCTCGACATCGCCGACCTGCCCGCCGCTGACGTCACCCTGTTGCGCTCGCTGCTGGCCGAGCACGGAGTCCTCGTGCTGCGCGACCAGCACGTGGACGACGACGCCTTCCTGTCCTTCCTGCAGTCCTTCGGCGAGCTCACCTTCACCACCGGGGAGGTCCCGGTGGCGGGCTACCCGGACCTGAACGTGATCAGCAACGTGGGCCGGAGCGAGCCGCCTCGCAGCACCTTCCACGTGGACAGCTCCTACCTGTCCACCCCACCGGCCTACACCGCGCTGCGCGCCGTGCAGATCCCATCAGGGGCGGGGAGACGGTGTTCACCGACCAGTACCGAGCCTTCGAGACCCTCCCGGCCGAGCTGGTGGAGCGGCTGCAGGACCGGTCCATCCGGCACGTCGTCACCGGGATCGACCCGGCGCTGCTCGGTGAGGACGACGACACCGAGGCCGAGCACCCGGTGTTCCGGCCACACCCGATCTCCGGCCGCACGGCGCTGTACCTGACCACTCCGAAGCGGTGCGCGGCGATCAGCGGCCTGGCCGAGGACGAGGCCGCCGACGTGGTGGCGCAGCTGTACGCGCACTCCACCAGCCAGGAGCTGAGCCTGCGACACAGCTGGGCACCCGGGGACGTGGTGATGTGGGACAACGGGTGCGTGCTGCACCGCGGGGACCACTCCGACGTCGTCGGGGACCGGGTGATGCACCGCGGGATGGTGGCCGGGTACGGCCCCGGGGTGAACCGCTGACCGCGGCCGGCCCCGCGGTGGCCGCCCCCGCGGCCAGGCCGCGGGCCACCCCGCTACGCAGCCTGGCGGTGCTGGTGGCGCTCACCGCGACCCTGCCGGTCGACCTGGCGGTCACCGCCGTCGCCCTGGTCTCCACCGCCCTGACTCGCCGGGCCCGCCCAGAACCGGCAGCCGACCGGCCGACGGTGCTGATCAGCGGCGGCAAGATGACCAAGGCGCTGCAGCTGGCCCGGTCCTTCGCCGCCGCCGGGCACCGGGTGGTGCTGGTGGAGAAGAACACCTACCGGTTCACCGGGCACCGCTTCTCCCGGGCGGTGGATGCCTTCCACGTCGTCCCCGACCCGCGGGACCCCGGCTATGCCGACGCGCTGCTGGCGATCGTCGCCCTGGAGGGCGTGGACCTCTACGTCCCGGTGTGCTCCCCGGTGGCCTCGGCGTTCGACGCGGCGGCCGCGCAGGTGCTGGCCGCGCACTGCGAGGTGCTCAGCCTGGACGCCGAGCTGGTGCGCACCCTGGACGACAAGCACCGATTCACCGAGCTGGCTGCCTCGCTGGGCCTGTCGGTGCCGGACACGCACCTGATCACCGCACCCGAGCAGGTGCTGGACGTCGACCTCGCCGACCGGGCCCGGCCCTACGTGCTCAAGAGCATCGCCTACGACCCGGTGCACCGCCTCGACCTGACCCTGCTGCCGCTGGGCTCGCGGGCGGAGACCGAGGTGTTCCTGGCGGGCAAGCCGATCTCGGCGGAGAACCCGTGGATCCTGCAGGAGTTCATCACCGGCCAGGAGTACTGCACGCACGCCACCGCGCGGGACGGGGAGATCACCGTCTGGTGCTGCTGCGTCTCCTCGGCCTTCCAGGTCAACTACGCCCAGGTCGACCGGCCGCGGATCCGGGAGTGGGTGAGCGCGTTCGTGGCCCGGCTGGGGGTCACCGGGCAGGTGTCCTTCGACTTCCTGGAGGCCGAGGACGGAACGCCGTACGCCATCGAGTGCAATCCGCGCACGCACTCGGCGATCACCATGTTCCACGACCACCCGGCCCACCCAGGCCTGGCCGAGGCCTACCTGGGGGCCCGGGACAGCCCGCTGGAACCGTTGCCGTCCAGCCGGCCGACCTACTGGCTCTACCACGAGCTGTGGCGCGCGTTGAGCACCCCGCGTACCGCACGGGCGCGCTGGCGGGTCGTCCGGGAGGGCAAGGAAGCGGTGTTCGACCGGGCCGACCCATTGCCCTACCTGATCCTGCACCACGTGCAGATCCCGCTGCTGCTGCTGCGCTCGCTGGCCACCGGGGGGGCGTGGATGCGCATCGACTTCAACATCGGCAAGCTCGTGCAGCCGGCGGGGGACTGACGTGGTGCTGCGCGTGCTGCACCTGGTGGGTTCGCCCACCAGCGCGTTCATGGACGACCTGTCCAGGCTCTACGCCGCCGACTGCCTGGCCTCAGTGCACGACCCGGATGCCTACGAGCCGCTGATCGCACACGTCTCCCCGGACGGGTCGTGGCGGTTCCCGTCATCGCTGGAGGCGTTGCCGGCGACACCGGGCATGCCGATCGGGGAGGGCATCGCCCGGCTGATGACGGCCGGGATCGACGTCGCCGTCCCGCAGATGTTCTGCATCCCCGGCATGACCCACTACCGGGCACTGCTGGACACCCTGGGCATCCGCTACCTCGGCAACGCCCCCGACGTGATGGCGCTGGGTGCGCACAAGGCCCGCGCCAAGGCGATCGTGGCGGCCGCAGGGGTGCAGGTTCCGACCGGGGAGGTGCTTGCGCCCGGCGCCGAGCCCACGCTGGCACCGCCCGTCGTCGTCAAGCCGGTGGACGCCGACAACTCCCACGGCGTGACCCTCGTCCAGGACGCGGCCGGGTTCGCCCCCGCGCTGGCCGCGGCCTGGGCGGAGTCCGGCCACGCGCTGGTCGAGGACTTCGTGCCGCTGGGTCGAGAGGTGCGGTGCGGTGTCGTCGTCGTCGACGGGGAGCTGGTGGCGTTGCCGCTGGAGGAGTACGGCCTGGACGCCGGGAGCAAACCGATCCGGGACGCCGCCGACAAGATCCAGCGGGCCGAGGACGGCCGGCTGGGTCTGATGGCCAAGGACACGCCCACCGTGTGGATCGTGGATCCCGCCGACCCGGTGACGCCCGCGGTGTGGGCGGCCGCCCGGGCCTGCCACCTCGCGCTGGGGTGCCGCGACTACAGCCTCTTCGACTTCCGGATCGACCCGGCCGGCACGCCGTGGTTCCTGGAGGCCGGTTTGTACAACTCGTTCGCGAAGCAGAGCGTGATCCCCACCATGGCCCGAGCCGCCGGCATCGAGCTGCCCGAGCTCTTCGCCACCGCCGTGGCGGCCGCCCTGTCCCGCTGACCCGCTCCCCGATGATCACGGACCCCAGGTCACCCGGCCGCGGCGTGTCGCTCACCTGGGCCCGTGATCGTCGGGGGGAGGTGGGGGGCAACCTACGATCGACCCGTGATCGACCTGCGACTCGTCCGTGAAGACCCCGACCTCGTCCGCGGCAGCCAGCGCGCTCGGGGGGCCGACGAGTCACAGGTGGACGTGCTGCTGGCCGCCGACGCCGACCGCCGGGCCGCGGTGCACCGGGCCGACGAGCTGCGGGCCGAGCAGAAGGCCGCCTCCCAGGCGGTCAAGAAGGCCACCCCGCAGGAGCGGCCCGCGGTGCTGGAGCGGGCCAAGGCCCTGGCGGCGGAGGTGAAGGCCGCCGAGGAGGCCACCCGGGCCGCCGACGACGCGCTGCGCACCGCACACCTGGCCATCGCCAACGTCGTCGCCCCCGAGGTGCCGCCCGGTGGCGAGGACGACGCCGTCACGCTGCGCACCGTCGGCGACGTCCCGACCTACGACTTCCCGGTCCGCGACCACCTGGACATCGGCACCGCGCTGGGTGCCATCGACATGGAACGCGGCGCGAAGGTCTCCGGTGCCCGGTTCTACTTCCTCACCGGTCCCGGCGCGATGCTGGAGTTCGCGCTGGCCCAGCTGGCCATCACCCGCGCGGTGGCCGCCGGATTCACCCCCGTCGTCGCCCCGGCGCTGGTCCGGCCCGAGGCCATGGAGGGCACCGGCTTCCTCGGCGAGCACGACGAGGAGGTCTACCGCATCGAGCGGGACGACCTGTACCTGGTGGGCACCTCGGAGGTGGCCCTGGCCGGGATGCACGCCGACGAGGTGCTCGACCTGTCCGCCGGCCCGAAGCGGTACGCCGGCTGGAGCTCCTGCTTCCGCCGCGAGGCCGGCTCCTACGGCAAGGACACCAAGGGCATCATCCGGGTGCACTGGTTCGACAAGGTCGAGATGTTCAGCTTCTGCGCCCCCGAGGACGCCGCCGCCGAGCACCTGCGGCTGCTGCAGTGGGAGGAGGAGTTCCTCACCGCCCTGGAGCTGCCCTACCGGGTGGTCGACATCGCCGCCGGGGACCTGGGCACCAGCGCCGCCCGCAAGTTCGACATCGAGGCGTGGTTCCCCAGCCAGCAGACCTACCGCGAGCTGACCTCCACCTCCGACTGCACCACCTTCCAGGCCCGCCGGCTGGCGATCCGCTCCCGGGACGCCGACGGCAAGCCGCAGACCGTGGCCACCCTGAACGGCACGCTGTGCGCCATCGCCCGGACCATCGCCTGCCTGCTGGAGGTGCACCAGCGCGCCGACGGCTCGGTGCACGTGCCGGTCGCGCTGCGGCCCTGGCTGGGCGGGCACGCCGTGCTCACCCCCGGCATGTCGCTGGTGCCGGCTCCCGCTGGAACCACCGCTGGAACCACTGCGTGACGGGGCACATCCCGGCGCGGGCGGCGAACACGCTGCCCGCGCACAGCGGCGGCCCCGGTCGCGACGAGCACGTCGAGCTGGGCGACCTCGGGCCGTGGCGCCCGCGGTTGGTGGCCACCGACCTGGACGGCACCCTGCTGACCAGTTCCGGCACGGTCAGCGACCGGACCCGCGCGGTGATGGACGCCAGCTGGGCGGCGGGCGTACCGGTGGTCGGCGTCACCGGCCGCGGCCCGCGACTGCTGGACAGCGTCCGCACGACGCTGGGCGGCCGCGGGATCGCGGTGCTGGCGCAGGGCGGGTTCGTGGTGGACCTGGACAGCGACGAGGTGCTGCGCGCCGTCGGCATGCCCCGGGACGACGCGGGCGCGGTGATCGAGGCCATCGAGGCGGTGACCGGCGAGCTGGTCATCGCGGTGGAGGACGCGCACAGCCAGAGCCAGGCGCTGCGCCCGCTGCGGGTGCAGCACGGTTTCGACTGGCCCTACCCCGAGCCCGCCGACCTGCTGCCCCGGCACCAGGTCCTGCCCGACGGTCCGGTGCTCAAGGTGTTCCTGCGCTCCACCGAGCTGGACGCCGACCAGCTGCTGGCCCTGGCCCGGCAGGTCACCCACCCCTCGGTCGCCGAGGTCACCCATGCCGGTCTGGGCTTCATCGAGGTGCTGCCGCCCGGGATCACCAAGGCCACCGGCCTGGCGGTCGCACTGGCCCGCCTGGGCGTGGACCTGGCCGACGTGCTGGTGTTCGGCGACATGCCCAACGACCTGCCGATGATCACCGCGGTCACGGCGGCCGGCGGCCGCTCGGTCGCCGTCGCCAACGCGCACCCGGCGGTCCGCGCCGCGGCCACCCACCGGACCAGCGGTCACGACGCCGACGGCGTGGCCCACTACCTGGGGGCGATCCTGGATGTCTGACTGGCGCCCGCGGCTGATCGCCAGCGACATGGACGGCACCCTGCTGCGCAGCGACGACACCGTCGCCCCCCGCACGCTGGCCGAGATCGCCGGCTGGGGGGAGGAGGGCGTGCCGTTCGTGCTGGCCACCGGCCGGCCGCCGCGCTGGATGACCGGGATCCGCGAGGTGCTGCCCACCGGGACCGCGATCTGCTGCAACGGTGCGGTGCTGCTGGACCTGGGCCCGTTCCAGGTGCGGCACGAGCGGGCCGTCCCCGCCGAGGTGCTGCAGCAGGTCACCGGGGAGCTACGACGCCGACAGCCGGGCACCTGGTTCGCCGTGGAGTACGGCCTGGAGTTCCGGCACGAACCGGTCTACCAGCCGCGCTGGGACGTGAACGCGCCGGGCGTCGCGGTGGCGACCCTGGCGGAGATGGTGCAGGCACCGGTGGCCAAGCTGCTGGCCCGGCACGAGGAGCTGTCCCGGGAAGAGTTCGTCGCGCTGGTCGCCGACGTGGTGGGCGGGCTGGCCACGGTCACCCACTCCTCCTCCGACGCCCTGGCCGAGATCTCCGCCCAGGGGGTCACCAAGGCCACCGGGTTGGCCGACGTGTGCGCCGAGCTGGGCCTGACCGCCGCCGACGTGGTGTTCTTCGGTGACATGCCCAACGACGTCGCGGCCTTCGAGTGGGTCCGGGACGGCGGCGGCCGGGCGGTGGCCATGGGCAACGCGCACCCGGCGGTCCTGGCGGCCGCCACCGACGTCACCGACAGCAACGACGACGACGGCGTCGCGGCCTTCCTGGCCTCGCTGCGCTGACCCCCTCGCCCGCCCCCCCGTCCCCCCGCCCCGCCCGCCCCGCCCCAGCGGTGATCAGGGTCCCTGGTCACCGTCCCGCCGTCCTCACCAACGTTGGTGAGGGTGGCAGGAGTTTGATCAGGGTCCCTGATCACTGGGGGGCGGGGCTGGCGGGGGCGGGCGGCGGGAGGGGACGGCGGGGTTAGAGGTACTGGCCGCCGCCGGGTTGCTGGTGCGGCGCCGCCTGCTGCCCGCCGGGCAGGGCCTTGCGGCGCATCTCCTCCAGCTGGGCCCGGGCGGCCATCTGCTGGGCGAACAACGCGGTCTGGATGCCGTGGAAGACACCCTCCAGCCAGCCCACCAGCTGGGCCTGGGCGATCCGGAGTTCGGCGTCGGAGGGGGTCTCGCCCTCGGTGAAGGGCAACGTGATGCGGTCCAGCTCCTCGCGCAGCTCGGGGGCCAGGCCGTTCTCCAGCTCCCGGATGGAGGAGGCGTGGATGTCGCGCAACCGGTTGCGGCTGGCGTCGTCCAGCGGGGCGGCCCGGACCTCCTCCAGCAGCTGCTTGATCATCGTGCCGATCCGCATGACCTTGGCCGGCTGCTCCACCAGGTCCGCGACACCGCCCTCGCCGTCGGACGGCATCGGCATCGTGGAGACCGGCTGGCCGTCGGGACCGACGACGACGACGTGCTGCTGCCGCTCTCCGCCGCCCGGGACGCCGCTGGGTGTGGGTGCAGTCATGCCCCCATCCTGCCCCGTGCCCGGAACGACCGAACGTGCTGGATCGACCCCGGCCGGCACAGCTGCCACGGCTAGGGTGCGGTCATGTCATCGGGGGCGGCAGCGCTGGACGTCGCGCGCGTCCGCGGGCAGTTCCCCGGGTTGTCCGACGGCTTCGTGCACGCCGATGCGCCGGCCGGCTCCCTGGTGCCGGAGAGCGTGCTGCGCGCGGTCTCCCAGGCCATGCGGGTGCCGATCGCCAACCGCGGCGGGGTGTTCCCCTCCTCGGCGCGGGCCGAGCAGCTGGTCAGCAGTGCCCGCTCCGCGATCGCCGACCTGGTGAACGGGGTGTCGGCCGGGGTGGTGCTGGGAGCCAGCACCACGGCGCTGACGTACCTGATGGCCCGCACGCTGGCCAAGACCTGGCGGCCGGGTGACGAGATCGTGGTCAGCCGGCTGGACCACGACGCCAACATCCGGCCGTGGGTGCAGCTGGCCGAGGAGGCCGGACTGCTGGTCAAGTGGGCCGAGGTGGACATCGAGACTGGCGAGCTGCCGGACTGGCAGTACGAGGAACTGCTCTCCGAGCGCACCCGGCTGGTGGCGGTGACGCTGGCCAGCAACGCCATCGGGACCCGGCCGGACGTGCGGGCCATCGCCGACCGGGCGCACGCGGTGGGCGCCCTGGTCTTCGTCGACGGCGTGCACGCCGCCCCGCACGGGCTGATCGACCTGGCCGCCACCGGTGCGGACTTCCTGGCCCTGGCGGCCGACAAGTGGTGCGGCCCGCACGTGGCGGCCGTCGTCGCCGACCCCGCCCTGCTGGAAACCCTCGCGCCGGACAAGCTGGTGCCCACCTCGGACCGGGTGCCCGACCGGTTCGAGACCGGCACCCCGGCCTTCGAGCTCTTCGCCGGCATCGCGCCGGCGGTGGAGCACCTGGCCTCGCTGTCCCCGGGCGCCACCGGCACCCGGCGTGAGCGCCTGGTCTCCTCGATGGCGGCGGTGGCCGAGTACGAGGGCGCCCTGTTCGACCGGCTGGACCGGGCGCTGCGCTCCATGGCGCACGTGCAGGTCCTGGGCAGCCCGCTCTACCGGACGCCCACGCTGTCGTTCACCGTCTCCCGGATGCGTCCCCGGCAGGTGGCCACCGAGCTGGCCCGGCGCAACATCTGCGCCTGGGACGGCGACTACTACGCCCGCGAGCTCTTCGACGCCCTCGGGGTCAACGAGCAGGGCGGCGCCGTCCGGCTGGGGCTGATCCACTACAACACCCTCGAAGAGGTCGACCACCTGATCGAGAGCGTCTCCGCGCTGCGCTGACGAAGGACCCGGCTGCCCCCACGACACGCTGCGCGCCGCGGGCCCCGGCAGCCGGGCCGTTCCCTCAGTTCACCAGCAGGACCTTGCCGATGTGCTCGCTGGCCTCCAGCACCTGGTGCGCCTCGGCGGCCCGGGCCATGGGCAGCCGGCGGTCCACGATCGGCCGGATCGAGCCGCGCTCGATGTCGGGCCACACGTCGTGCCGGACGGCGGTGACGATCTCGGCCTTGGAGTGCCGCCCGGTGGCCGGCCGGCCACGCAGCGCGGTGGCGTGCACCGAACCGCGCTTGCGCAGCAGCTTCCCGAGGTCGAGCTCCCCCCGCACCCCGCCCTGCATGCCGATCACCACGAGCCGGCCGTCGGTGGCCAGCACGTCGACGTTGCGACCCAGGTAGGCCGCGCCCATGTTGTCCAGCACCACGTCGGCCTGCCCGACGACCTCGACGAAGTCCTGCTCCCGGTAGTTCACCAGGATCTCGGCACCCAGTTCCCGGCAGAAGTCCAGCTTGGCCTGGCTGCCGGCCGTCGTCGCCACCCGGGCCCCGGCGCGGACGGCCAGCTGGATGGCCATCGTGCCGATCCCGCTGGACCCCCCGTGCACCAGGAAGGTCTCCCCGCGCCGCAACCCGGCCAGCATGAACACGTTGGACCAGACGGTGCACACCACCTCCGGCAGGGCGGCGGCGGTGGCCAGCTCGACCCCGGCGGGCTTGGGCAGCACCTGAGCGGCCGGGACGGCGACCTTCTCGGCGTACCCGCCACCGGAGAGCAGGGCGCACACCTCGTCCCCCACCGACCACTCCGAGACGTCCGCTCCCACCTCGGAGACCACGCCGCTGCACTCCAGGCCTAGGATCTCGCTGGCGCCCGGCGGGACCGGGTAGTTGCCCTGCCGCTGCAGCAGGTCCGCCCGGTTCACCGCGGTGGCGACGACGTCGATCACCACCTCGCCTGGTCCGCACACCGGATCCGGCGCCTCACCCCAGGTGAGCACCTCGGGGCCGCCGGGGGAGTCCATCGTGATCGCGCGCATGGGCCGACCGTATGCCGTGCCCCGGGCGGCGCGCCCGGCCGGTAACCCGCAGGGTGGAGCGGTGACGCCGCTGCCGGTCCCCGCGCCCCACCAGGTGCCCCGCTGGGTCGCCGACCACCTGGGCCACCTGCACCGCGACGACGACGTCACGCCGTCGGGCCGCTTCCGCGGCGGGCAGGCTGCGGCCGACGCCGCGCTGGCCGCCCTGGACATCACCGGGTACGCCGCCCGGCGCAACGAGGTGCTCCCCGCGTCCCGCCGGGGGGCGAGCGCGCTGAGCCCGTGGATCCGGCACGGGCTGCTGACCCTGCCCACCGTGTGGGCCGCCGTCGCCGACGCACCCACCCGGGACCGCACGAAGTACCGCGACGAGCTGCTGTGGCAGGAGTACGCCCGGCACCTCTATGCCCGGGTGGGTACTCGGACCCGGCGGGCGCTACGGGCCGAGCCGGCCCGGGCGCCGGCCCGCTGGGCCGAGCCCTGGCCGCGGGAGATGGCCTGCCTGGACATGGTGCTGGGCGAGCTGGACGCCGACGGCTGGCTGGTCAACCAGGCCCGGATGTGGGTGGCCTCGCAGTGGACCGTGCGGGCCGGACACGACTGGTCGGCGGGGGAGGACGAGCTGTACGCGCGGCTGCTGGACGGCTCCCGGGCGGCCAACCGGGTGGGCTGGCAGTGGACGGTCGGCGCGGGGAACGGCAAGGCCTACGGGTTCTCCCGCTGGCAGGTGCGCAAGCGGGCACCGGGGGTGTGCCAGCGCTGCCCGCTGAGCCACGACTGCCCGATCGAGGCCTGGCCGGACGACCGGGAGACCCGCTGGCTGCCCCGGGAGGAGCTGCTGGCCGCCGACCCCGACCCCGGGCGCACCGCGGGGCCGGCGACGACGGTGGTCACCGGAGCACCGGAGGCGGTCTGGCTCACCGCGGAGTCCCTGGGCGCCGAGGACCCCGCGCTGGCCGCGCACCCCGACCTGCCGGTGGTCTTCGTGTTCGACGAACCGCTGCTGGCCCGGCTGCGGCTGGCGTCCAAGCGGCTGGTGTTCCTGGCCGAGACGCTGGCCGAGCTGGCCGCCGACCGCACCGTGGAGGTGCACCTGGGCCACCCGGCCGCGGTGCTGGCCGGCCGCCAGGTGGCGGTGACGTACACGCCGGTGCCCGGTTTCGCCCGGCTGGCGCGGGCGGTGCGGCCGGTCGTCGTGCACCCCTGGCCGTGGCTGCGCCGCCCCGGTGCCGGGCCGGTCAGCTCGTTCAGCGCCTGGCGGAAGGCGCTGGCGAGCTGATGCCCCGCCGGGACCGCGGGACCTGCCGGGGCCGGGACCGGTCGCCGTCGGTTTGCGCAGGTCGGATACGGAGCATCCACCAGCGGTGACACGATGTCTGGTGACCGGTGCGTCCGGTTACATCGGTTCCCGGCTGGTCGTGCACCTGCAGCGGGCCGGTCACGAGGTGGTCGCAACGGCCCGGGACGTGACGAAACTGGCCGACTTCGACTGGTCCGACGACGTGACCGAGGTGGCCCTGGACGTCTCGGACCCCACGTCCTGCCGGGCCGCGTTCGCCGCCGCCGGTGACGTGCAGGTGGCCTACTTCCTGGTGCACTCCATCGGGGAGGGCGACTTCGCCGCCCACGACCTGGACAGTGCGCGCCGGTTCGCCGCAGCAGCCCGGGACGCCGGGGTCACCCGGATCGTCTACCTCGGTGGCTTCGTCCCCGACGAGCAGCTGTCCGAGCACCTGGAGAGCCGCGCGGAGGTCGGGGACGCCCTGGGCAAGGCCGGCGTCGAGCTGGTGTGGCTGCGGGCGGCGGTGGTCCTGGGCGGTGGGTCGACGTCCTACGAGCTGGTGCGGCACATCGCCGACCGGGTGCCGGTCGTCCCGCTGCCGTCGTGGATGCACCACCCGGTGTCCCCGATCGCCGTCACCGATGTCCTCCACTACCTCGTCGCGGCGGCCGATCGCGACCTGCTGCCGGCGGGCGCCTACGAGGTCTCCAACGGTGAGGCCCACACCTACGCCCAGCTGATCCGTGCCTATGCCGCCGACGCCGGGTTGCGCAGGCTCTGGGTTCGGTTCCCGCCGGTCCCTCCCCGGCTGGTCGCCACCATCGCGTCGTGGCTCACCCCGCTGCCGCGGGAGCTCACCGCCGATCTGATCATGAGCCTGCCCAACAGCATGAGCTCCCGTGACGACCGCATCCGCACCCTCGTCCCCGATCCCGACGGGGGACTGACGAACTCCCGGGAGGCGTTCCGCCGGGCCCGGTTGGGCAGCCGGACCGCAGGTGTCGGCAGCAGCGGCGACCCCACCCACCGGGTGTGCACCGACCCTGCCTGGTCCGCCTGACGGGCGGCGACCCGGAGCCCGCCCCCGGTCGGGATCAGCGGCCGCGGCGGTGCGGCCAGCTCGTCCAGCGACTGGCGGGCGTCCCGGCCCCGGCAGTCATCCGGTCCGGCACGATGCGGGCATGCGGATCGCGGTCGCCGGGGGTACCGGGTTGGTCGGGCGGGGGGTCGTCGACCGGCTGCGGGCGGCCGGTCACGAGCCGGTGGTGCTGGCCCGGTCGGCCGGGGTGGACGTGGTGCGCGGCACCGGGGTGGCCCAGGCGCTCCTCGGGTGCTCGGCGCTGGTCGACGTGGTCAACGGTCCGGCCCGGTCACCGCGGGATGCCGAGTCGTTCTTCGGCACCGCCGCCCGGACCCTGGTCGGGGCCGCCCAGGCGGCCGGCGTCGGGCACTACGTCCTGCTGTCGGTAGTGGGCATCGACCGGGTCCCGGCCGGCCCGGTGACCGGGCACTACGCCGGGCACTACGCCGGCAAGAGGGTGCAGGAGCAGGTGATCACCGCGGGACCGGTGCCCTGGTCGCTGCTGCGGGCAACCCAGTTCCACGAGTTCGCCGGCACCCTGCTGGACGCCGTGCCGGGACCTCTCGCGCTGGTCCCGCGGATGCGGGTACAACCGGTCGCCTCGGCCGAGGCCGCCCGGATGCTCGCCGACCTGGTGCTGGCCGCGCCCGCCGGCCGGGTGCCCGAGCTGGCCGGCCCTGCAGGTGCGCTGGATGCCCGAGGTCGCGCGCGCCGAGCAGCACCGCCGCCGGGGACGCGGTGGCCCCCGGCGGCTGGTGCTGCCCCTTCCGGTGCCCGGCGCGGTCGGGCGGGCGCTGGCCGGGGGAGCGCTGCTCCCGACCGGGCAGCAGGTGACCGCCGGACCCACCGTGGAGGAGTTCCTGGCCGCGGCGTAGCCGCTCGGGACGGCGACCGCGGCGGATCAGCGGGCGCGCAGCTCCTTGCGCAGGATCTTCCCGGCCGCGGACTTGGGCACCGCGTCGATGAACTCGACCAGCCGGATCTTCTTGTGCGGGGCCACCTTCTCGGCCATGTAGGCCTTGACCTCGTCCTCGGTGATCTCCGCACCCGGGGCCCGGACCAGGAACGCCTTGGGCAGCTCCTCGCCGGACTCCTGGTCCTTCACGCCGATCACGGCCGCGTCGGAGATCTGCGGGTGCCCGATGAGCACGGCCTCCAGCTCGGCCGGGGCCACCTGGTATCCCTTGTACTTGATCAGCTCCTTGACCCGGTCCACCACGGTGAACCGGCCCTCGTCGTCGACGACCGCGACGTCACCGGTGTGCAACCAGCCCTCGGTGTCCACGGTGTCCCGGGTGGCCTGCTCGTTGTTCAGGTAGCCGGCCATCACCTGCGGGCCGCGCACCCACAGCTCGCCGCGTTCGCCGGCTGCGGCGTCCTCCCCGGTGGCGGGGTCGACGAGCCGGCTCTCGGTGTTGGGGATGGCGTAGCCGACCGAGCCCTTCGGGGTGGGGCTGGCCCCGGCCGGCTCCAGGCCGCGGTCGGGGGTGGTGTGGCTGACCGGGGACAGCTCGGTCATCCCGTAGCCCTGGGCCACGACCACGCCGTCCTCGCCGAGGCCGGACAGCGAGCGCAGCCGGTCCTGCGCCGCCTGCGCCAGGTCGGCGTCCAGCGGGGCCGCCCCGGAGTTGATGCTGCGCAGCGCGGACAGGTCGAACTTCTCCACCAGCGGGTGCTTGGCCAGCGCCAGCACGATCGGCGGCGCGACGAAGGCGCGGGTGACCTTGTGCTCGGCGAGGGCGTTCAGGAACTGCTCCAGGTCGAACCGGGGCAGCGTGATCACCGCGCCGCCCCACTGCAGGCCCTGGTTCATCAGCACGGTCAGCCCGTAGATGTGGAAGAACGGCAGCACCGCGATGATCCGTTCGGGGCCGCGCTCCAGGTCGATGAACGGCCGGGTCTGCGCGACGTTGGCCACCAGGTTGCGGTGGGTGAGCATGACGCCCTTGGGCAGACCGGTGGTGCCGCTGGAGTAGGGCAGCGTCACCAGGTCGGTGGCGGGGTCGATGTCGGGGTGCGCCGAGGGGGCGTCGGTGCTCAGCAGGTCGCGCAGGCTGTCAGCCCCCTCAGCCCCGTCCAGCACCACCAGGTCGGTCACCCCGGCCAGCTCCATCGCCGCCCGGGCCCGGTCCAGGAACGGGGAGACGGTGACGACGAGCTTGGCGCGTGAGTCCTTGAGCTGGAAGGCGATCTCGTCGGGGGTGTAGAGGGAGTTGATCGGGCTCATCACGCAGCCGGCTGCGGCGATGCCGTGGAAGACCACCGGGAACCAGATGGTGTTCGGGCTGAAGACCGCGACCACGTCGCCCTTGCCCAGCCCGCGGGCGTGCAGCGCGGCGGCGAATCGGTCCACGTAGCCGACCAGCTGGCCGTGCGTGATGGTCTCCCCGGTCAGCCCGTCGACCAGTGCGGGGGCGTCACCCAGCTCCGCCGAGGCGGCCAGGACGTAGGACGGGACCGGCAGGTCGGGGATCTCGACGTCGGGAAAACGGCTGGCCAGCGCCACGGGGTGTGCCTCCTCGAACAGGTGGTGGTGACCCCAGTCTCACACCTGCCCCGGCCGGCCGGGCAGCCGGGCTACCGGTCGGTAGCGATCATCGCGGCCAGAGCACCGACTGGGTGCAGCGGAACAGCGCCAGGGTCCGGCCGGTCCCGGTGTCGCTGACCACGGCGTCCCAGACCTGCGTCGTCCGGCCGGCGTGCACGTTGCTGGCCACCGCGGCGATCCGGCCTTCACGGGCGGTGCCCAAGTGGTTGCTCTTCAGCTCGATGGTGGTGAACCCGGTGGCCCCCTCGGGCAGCAGCGCCCGGGTGGCCAGCCCGCAGGAGGTGTCGGCCAGCCCCACGACCGTGGCCGCGTGCAGGTAGCCGTTGGGGGCCAGCACCTCGGGCCGGACGTCGAGGTGGCTGGTCAGCCGGCCCGGCTCGTGGCTGTCCACCACGATCCCCAGCAGCCCCGGCAGGGTGCCCGGCAGCAGCGCGTTCAGCTCGTCGGCGGTGTGGAACCCGGTGGCGGCCATGCCGGCAACCTAGCGGCGGGCCTCCGGGCCGCCGCCAGGCGCCGGTGTCCGCACCCGGTATGTGGTGCGGAGGCGCCGGGCGACCTCAGCCGGAGGGGGCCATCTGCCACAGGCCGATGACGTTGCCCTCGCAGTCGGTGGCGTAGGCCATCGAGCCCATGTCGCCCACCGCGGTCTTCGGGGTCACCGTGGACCCGCCGAGCTCGCCGATGGTGGCCAGCGTGGCGTCGATGTCGTCCACGTCGACCACCACCAGCGGGTGCTTGGCCGGCCCGGAGCGGTCCATCATCCCGCCGTTGATGAACCCCGCCTCCTTGGCGCCCTGCGGGCCGGTCGGCCCGGAGGTGACCATCGTGTAGCTCATCTCCGGCATCTCCTGCATCTCCCAGTCGAAGACGCGGGAGTAGAAGCCCCTGGCCCGATCCGCGTCGTCGTAGGGGATCTCGAAGTGCACGACCCGTCCGCTCATCACGGCACCTCCTGGTGTACCGAGCTCGGCCCCGTGGCGTGCCGACGCTAGACCCGTCGGCCGCCGGCCGAGCAGGGGGATCGGGCACCCCGCCGGTCGCCGGGCACGCAGCGTTCAGGCCAGACCGCGGGCGGTGCGCAGCGGGGGCCGGTCACCCCGGATGGAGGCCACCATGTCCAGGGTCTGCCGGGTCGGGGCGACGTCGTGCGCGCGGAACACCCGGGCGCCCAGCCAGGCGCTGACCGCGGTGGCGGCCAGCGTGCCGGTCAGCCGCTCGTCCAGGGCCACCCCGAGGGTCTCGCCGATGAAGTCCTTGTTCGACAGCGCCACCAGCACCGGCCAGCCGGTGTCCACCATCTCGCCCAGCCGCCGGGTGGCCTCCAGCGAGTGCCGGGTGTTCTTGCCGAAGTCGTGCCCGGGGTCGATGAGCACCCGCTCGGGGTCCACCCCGGCGGCCACCGCGGCCTCGGCCAGCGCGGTGGTCCGGGTGACGATGTCGGCCAGCACGTCGGGGTAGCCGATCCGGTGCGGGCGGGTGCGCGGGGGCAGCCCGCCGGCGTGCGTGCAGACGATGCCCGGCGCCGGCCGCGGCGGCGACCTCGGCCAGCTGCGGGTCGACCCCGCCCCAGGCGTCGTTGACCACGTCGGCGCCGGCCGCCAGCACCTCGCGGGCCACCTCGGCCCGCCAGGTGTCGATGGAGATCGGCAGCGTCCGGGTGTGCGGCCCGGATCGCGGCCACCAGGTCGACGGTCCGGCGGATCTCCTCGGCCGGGGTGACCTCCGCACCGGGCGCGGCCTTCACCCCGCCGACGTCGACCATGTCGGCACCCTCGGCCACCACCTGGTCGACCCGCTCGACGGCGGCGGCCAGCGAGTAGGTGGCACCTCGGTCGTAGAAGGAGTCCGGGGTCCGGTTGACGATCGCCATCACCACCAGCTGCCCCGGCGGCACGTCCGCGCCCCGATCCGCAGCACCCGCTCAGCCATGCAGACGCCCCGGCGGCAGCACGGCGTGCACGCCCACCACGCCCGTTGACCACCTGGGTCACCCGCAGGTCCACCAGCACCGAGGCCAGCGCGAGGGCGTGCGAGCGGCCGATCCCGTGCAGCGCGCCCATCAGGTCCAGCACGGCGTCCAGGGCGTGCCCGGTGGCGGTGTCCAGGTCCTCGGCCACCCCCATGCAGACCCAGCCGGCCGGCGTGTCGGCCACCGGGGTGCGCAGCGCCAGCCCGTGCAGGTCCTCGCGCAGTTCCAGGGTCAGCGTCGCCTCCACCGGGCACTCGATGGCGGTGCCGCTGACCTCGCCGTCGCCCTGGGCGGCGTGCCCGTCGCCCACCGAGAGCAGCGCCCCGGGCACGGTCACCGGCAGGTACAGCGTGGCGCCGGCCACCAGCTCCCGGCAGTCCAGGTTCCCCCCGTGCCAGCGGGGCGGCACGGTGGAGTGCCGGCCGGGCTCGGCCGGCGGCAGCCCCAGCACGCCCAGGAAGGGCCGGGTGGCCACGGTGTGCCCGTGCTGGGTGGTGGCGGTGTCGCCGTCGATGGTCCAGCGCAGCACCACCGGCTCGGCCAGCACGCCCAGCCGCCGGTTGAGCGCGGAGTCCCGCAGCCCGCAGTACGTGGTGCCGAACGCGCCGGGGACGACGTCGTCCACCCGGACCGCCAGCACCTGCCCCGGCCGCGCCCCGCGGACGGCGATCGGCCCGGTGAGCGCGTGCCCGGCGCCCGGCTCCCAGGCCGGGTGCCGTTCCCGGGTGGCCAGATCCCCACCGTCGAAGGGCCCCACCGACCAGCCGGAGTCCAGGCACTCCACGGTCACCGTGTCCCCCGGGTCGACGGTCAGCGCCACCGGCAGGGCCGGGTCGTAGTGGCCGTGCAGCGTGCCGGCGTCCGCGGCCAGCCTCACTCGATCGCCTGGTTGACCAACTGGCGCAGGTAGGAGCGGATCGGCAGCGTGGAGGAGGGCAGCAGCTGGGTGTAGAAGGTGACGGTCAGGTCCTCGACCGGGTCGACGTAGAACGCCGTGGACGCCGCACCGCCCCAGGAGTAGTCGCCCACCGAGCTGACCACGCCGTAGCGGGCCGGGTCGAGCACCATGGAGAAGCCCAGCCCGAAGCCCACCCCGCGCAGCGGGGTCTCGGCGAACAGCGGCCGGCCGTAGGTCTCCAGGTCGGCGTTGCCCGGGATGTGGTTGCGGACCATGTGCGCCAGGGTGCGCGAGCCCAGCACCCGGGTGCCGTCCGGGGCCACCCCGCCGGCGCGCAGCATCTCCACGAAACGCAGGTAGTCCCCGGCGGTGGACACCAGGCCGCCGCCACCGGACAGGAATGCCGGTCGCTGGTGGGCGGCCGCCTCGAAGGCGGCCAGCGGGACCACCCCGGGCCCGTAGAGCCGGGCCAGCAGCGCGGGGTCGTCGTCGGGGCGCAGGCCGAAGGACGTCCGGGTCATGCCCAGGGGTGCGAACACCCGCTCGGCGAACACCTCGTCCAGCGGCTTGCCGGCCAGCACCTCCACCAACCGGCCCAGCACGTCGGTGGACACCCCGTAGTTCCACTCGCTGCCGGGCTGGAAGACCAGCGGCATGGCGGCCCACTGCCGGGTCACCTCGGCGGAGTCCGCACCGGGCGGGGTGCCCCACTCGTGCCCGGCAGCCCGGTAGATGCCGTCCACCGGGTGTGCGCGGTGGAACCCGTAGGTCAGCCCGGAGGTGTGCGTGAGCAGGTGCCACACCCGGATGGGCTCGGTCTGCGGCGCGGTGACCGGCTTGGCGTCCGAGCCGGCGACGTAGACCCGCGTCTCGGCGAACTCCGGCAACCACCGGCTGATCGGGTCGGTGAGCTCGAAGGCGCCTTCCTCGTAGAGCGACATGGCCGCCACCGAGGTGATCGGCTTGGTCATCGAGAAGATCCGCCAGATGGTGTCCGGGGTGACCGGCAGGCCGGCCTCGACGTCGCGCCGGCCGTAGCTGCCCACGTGCGCGGTCCGGCCGTGCCGGGCGACGGTGACCAGGAACCCGGGCAGCTGCCCCTCGTCGACCCAGCGGGTCAGCCGGGCGTCCAGCCGGCGCAACCGGCCGGCGTCCAGGCCCACCTCCGCGGGATCGGCGGTGATCTCCAGGCCGGTCTCGAGCGTGCTGGTCACGGTGCTCCCGTCGTCCGTGGTGCGCTCCCCGACGGACGACGCCCCCGCCCGCATCCTGGCACCGGGGTGCGACAGGACGCGGAGCGGGGGCGAGGTCGGTCGGTCTCCAGCCTGCTCTCAGGAGACCGGCACCGCGGCAGCGGCCTTCTTCAGGTTCGAACCGGCCGACAGCTTGGCGGTGTTCGAGGCGGCGATCTCGATGGACTCACCGGTCTGCGGGTTGCGGCCGGTGCGGGCGGAGCGCTGGCTGCGCTCCAGGGTGAACAGGCCCGCCACCGCGAGCTTGTCGCCCCGGGTGAGGGAGTCCACCATCTCCTCGCCGAGGGCGGCGATGACGGAGTCGACGGTGCTCGCGGGCACGTCGGCGCGCTTGGCGATGGCGGAGACGAGTTCAGCCTTGTTCACGGGAGGTCCTCTCAGTGGTCTGCGTGGCCCGCACGCGGGCGGGCCTCCCCGGTCGTCCGGGTGGACGTCGGGGCCTCCGCGGGGGTCCGGGTCGAGCCGGTACGGCCCGCCTGGCGCCCCCGTGGGCGGTCTGGTCGACCACGTCGTCGACCAGGGACGACGGGCACGTTGCCATGCCGGACGGCGGGTTGGCCAGCGACAGGCCTGTGTTTCCGCGGTTTTCGCGCCTCAGGAGGCTGCTGCTGGCCAGTTCCGCCCCATCGGCCACCCTGCGTGAAGAACCGGTCCGACCTAGCGTGGGGGGCATGCCGCAGCTCCCCGGGACCGATCTGACCGTCAGCGATCTGTGCTTCGGCGGCAACGTGTTCGGCTGGACCGCCGACGAGGCGACGTCCTTCGCGCGTGCTCGACGCGCTTCCGCCGGCCGGCGGCAACTTCATCGACACCGCGGACGTCGTACTCGCCGGGGTGACGGCAACGGGCGGCGAGTCCGAGCAGATCATCGGCCGCTGGATGGCCGCGCGCGGCAACCGCGACCGCGTCGTGGTGGCCACCAAGGTCGGCGCCGGATGCACGGCGCACGCGCTGTCGCGCGCCGGACATCCGCGGCTGCCGCCGAGCGCTCGCTGCGCCGCCTGGGCGTCGACACCATCGACCTGTACTACGCGCACTACGACGACGAGGACGACGCCGCTGGAGGAGACCCTGGCGGCCTTCGACGAGCTGGTGCAGGCGGGCAAGGTGCGGCACGTCGCCGCGTCGAACTACTCGCGCGAAGCGGCTGACCGAGGCCCTGGACGATCCAGCGCGACGCGACGGGCTGAGCCGCGCTACGTGGCGCTGCAGCCGCACTACAACCTGGTGGAGCGCCCGGTCTACGAGGACGAGCTGCGCGACGTCGTGGCCGAGCGCGGGCTGGGCACCCTGCCCTACTTCTCGCTGGCCAAGGGGTTCCTCACCGGCAAGTACCGCCCCGGCGCACACCGTCGACAGCCCCCGGGCCACGGGCGCCTCGGCCTACGTGGACGAGCGCGGGCGACCGGGTGCTGGCGGCACTGGCGCAGGTGGCCGCAGGCGCACGGCACCACCGTGGCGGCGGTGGCGCTGCGCTGGCTGGCCGACCAGCCCGACCGTGGTGGCCGCCGATCGCCAGCGGGCGCACGGTGGAGCAGCTGGCCGACCTGCTGCCGATGCTGGACCTGGTGCTCACCGAGCAGGAGCGGCAGGCGCTGACCGACGCCAGCGCCTGACCGCCGGCCTGAGCAGGCCCTATCGGGCGCAGGCCGCGGCGGCCAGGTCCTCGACCCGGACCAGGCCGACCACCGTGCCCGCGGGATCCGTGCAGGGCACCGGGTCGAAGCGCTGCGCCGGCGGTCGGGCCAGGACCCGATGCAGCGCCTGGGTGATCGGGGTGTCGGTGGGCAGGGTGAGGCCCAGCCGGACCTCGAACCAGTGCCCGCTGCGGGCATCGACCAGCGAGATCAGCACCGGGGTGCCGGCGGTGTCCAGCTGCACCACCGGCGGGGTGAGCTGGCGGTCGTCCACCCCCGGGGTCCAGGTCCGCACGGGCCGCAGCAGGGTGGCCACGCTGCTGTCCAGCTGCTCGCGGGCGGCCTGCCGGCGCAGCTGCCGGACGACGTCGGGATCGGCCGGGCCGAAGCCGTCGGTGGGCACCCCCAGCAGCCAGCCGCGGGCCAGCGGGACGCCCAGCCGGATGAGGCCGGCCAGCTCCGCGGTGGTCTCCACGCCGTCAGCCATCAGCTGCGCGCCGACTCGCGCGGCGTAGACCGCCAGCCCCTCGGCCAGCGCGATCCGCCGGGGGTCCCCGGCCACGCCGGCGGTCAGCCCGCGGGGCAGCACCACCACGTGCGCGGGCAGCTGCGGCACGCGGGCCAGCAGCGCGGCCGGCACGGCCAGCCGGGCCCCGCGTTCCACCAGCTCGGCGGACCGGCGCAGCAGCGCGCCCTGATCGGTCACGGGGGCGTCGGTGAGCTCCACGACGACGCCGGCCAGCGGGTGTGAGAGCGCGCGGTCCACGACCGGGGTGCCCAGCAGCGCGGGGCCCACCGGCACCGACAGCAACCCGGACGGCGGCCGGTGGGCCAGTGCTGTCTGCAGCACCAGGGCCTGCAGCGGGGCGGCCAACCCGGCCTCGGCGGCCGCGGCGAACCAGACCTCGGGGGCCGCGGTGCCCGGGAAGCGGGTCTCGGCCCGCCAGCCGGTCACCGTGCCGCCGGACAGGTCCAGCACCGGTGCCCATACGACGGCGAGGTCGGTGGCGTCGGCCAGCAGCGGGCGGCAGTCCGCCCGGGAGGCAGGATCGAGGAGTTCGGTCACACCGGGGAGATCGACGCGCCGACCGGGTGCCTTGACGGCATCGGCACCGCAGCACCCTTGACCTGACCCCGTCGGGGGAGGTCAGGGGGGCAGGCGGCGCCGTCCGGACGGTGCTGCAGCAGGGCCGGCACGTCCGCGGCCTGCATCGGCCGGCCCAGCAGGTAGCCCTGGGCCAGCCGGCAGCCCAGCGCCCGCAGCTGGCGGACCTGAGCCGGTCGCTCGACACCTTCGGCGACCACCTCTAGCCCGATGTCGGCGGCCAGCCGCAGCACCGCGGCCAGGAAGGTGGCCTGCCGGGCGTCGGTGTCCACGGCGGCGAGGAACGAGCGGTCGATCTTCACCGAGTCCAGGGGCATCGAGTTCAGCTGCGCCAGCGAGGAGTACCCGACCCCGAAGTCGTCCAGGGACACCCCGACCCCGAGCCGCCGCAACTGGGTCACGGTCGCCCGGGCGGCGTCCAGGTCGGCGAAGATGCCGGACTCGGTGATCTCCAGCACGAGCTGCCCGGGCTGCAGCAGGTGGCGGGTCACCAGCTCGTCCACGATGGCCACGAATCCCGGTGCGATGACCTGGCTGGGGGCCACGTTCAGGTGCACGGCCAGCGGTTCGGGGCGCCCGAGGGTCCACTCCGCGAGCCGGGCGCAGGCCTCGGCGAGCAGGTCGGCGGTGAGCGCGGGCATCAGACCGGCCCGCTCGGCCAAGGGGATGAACACGTCCGGCGGTACGTCCACCGCAGCGCCGTCGGCACCGCGCCGCCAGCGGGCCAGCGCCTCCAGGCCCGACCACGTGCCCGGTGTCCAGGTCGACGATGGGCTGGTAGGCCAGCCGGATCTGCTGCGCGGTGATCGCGGCCCGGAGGGCCTCGCGGAGCTCGTGGTCGGCCAGTTCGGCCAGGCTCATGCCCACGCTGTAGGCCACGATCCGGTCCTTGCCCGAGCGCTTGGCCGAGTACATCGCGGTGTCCGAGCGGGCCAGCAGCTCGTCGGCGGCCACCGTGGGATCGGACGGGGCCAGCCCGCAGATGCCGATGCTGGCGTGCACCACCAGCTCCTGACCGGCCACGGTGAACGGGCTGCGCAGGCTGACCGCGATCTTGTCCCCGGTGCGGCCGGGGTCCCCGCCGTCCTCCAGCAGCACGGCGAACTCGTCCCCACCGAGCCGGGCGACGGTGTCCCCGGCCCGCACCGCGGCCAGCAGCCGGCCGGCGACCCGGACCAGCAGCTCGTCCCCGGCCGCGTGCCCGAGCGTGTCGTTGACGACCTTGAAGTCGTCGAGGTCCAGGAAGAGCACCGACACCGGTCGCCGGTCCCGGGCGTGCAGTGCCAGGGCGTGCGCGAGCCGGTCTGCGAACAGCGCCCGGTTGGCCAGCCCGGTCAGCCCGTCGTGGAAGGCCTGGTGCCGCAGCTCGGCCTCCCGGGCGGCCAGCTCGCCGGCCAGGCGGGTGTTGTCCCGCAGCGCCAGGTACTGGCGGGCCAGCAGCAGGGCGACCACGGCACCGGCGGTGAGCAGCTCGCCCCCGGTCAGCGCCCGCCCGGCCACGGCCAGGCCGGCGGTCACCACCAGGGCGACGGCGACGGGGATGTAGGGCAGGAACGCCGTCCGGTCGGCCCGGGCCGCCGCGCGGGTGCCGACCAGCACCGCGTCCCCGGGACCGACCGGGGCCGGGTCGCGGTCGTCGATCCGGTCCAGGTGCAGGCCCAGCGCTGCGGCCGGCGAGCGGCCGGTGGTGCCCGACCAGCCGCGCGGGGGTCCGCTGGCCGCGGCGAGCGCGATGAGCAGGAAGCCCGCCACCCAGCCCAGGTCCAGCGAGCTGCTGGTGTAGCTGCCGGTGGCGGCCAGGTAGGCGAACGCGGAGTCCGAGGCGCTGAAGGCGGTCAACCCCGCACCCACCAGGGCCAGCGGCACCCGGCCGGTCCCGGACCGGGCCAGCGTGAGCACCGCGAGCACCACGACCAGCACGTCCAGCACGGGATAGGCCACCAGCAAGCCGGAGCCGAGGGTGCTCCCGGTGTCGTCCGCCGCCACGATGGCGCCCAGCGTGGTCTCCCAGCTGACCAGGCCCACGGCGGCCGACGTCATCAGCGCATCCAGGGTGCGCTGCACCCGGCCGATCCGCCCGTCCGTCGTGGGGTGCAGCAGCAGCCCGACGGCGGCCAGCAGGGGGAACGCGGTGAAGCCGACGTCGGCGATGGAGGGGAACGGGGTCGATCCGTCCTCGGCGACCTCCACCCAGCACCAGTACGCCTGGCCCAGGCAC
Organism: uncultured Actinomycetota bacterium; assembly: GCA_963759905.1. GTDB lineage: Bacteria > Actinomycetota > Actinomycetes > Mycobacteriales > Geodermatophilaceae > Klenkia. The sequence goes on along the minus strand of CAVXBD010000001.1, from coordinate 1,429,495 downwards.
CAGGAACCGGTACCGGCCGCCAGCAGGAGCCAGGACCAGCGAGCCCGGCCGGTGTGCCGGCCGGCCCGCCAGGCAGGCAGCGCCGTGGCCGCGGCCGAGGCGACCAGCTGGGCGAGGTTGGAGACGTAGCGGTCGAAGACGACGCCGGGGGCGAGGAGCGCCGCCAGCTGGCAACCGGCCAGCGCGAGGACCACCAGGACGACCGCCCAGGGCGGTGGCCCGGCCGGCTGGCTGCGGTGGTCCCGACGCATGACATGTCCTCTCGAGTGGGGCCGTGCGGCCCGCACCCTGGACATCGGTCACCGGAACCGCCCGGTCCATCCCTCGGAGGGGTGAGCAGGGCCGGGTGGCGCCGGCCGTGCGTGGTAGCCCGGGTCAGCGGCGGCCCAGCCGGCGCCGCCGGCGGGCCCGGTCGGCCTGCGCCCGGCTGGTCCCGGGCTCGTCCGGTCCCGGCCGGCGGCGGGCCCGGGTGAGCCGGCTGCGGGCGCGCAGCGGCAGGTCGATGGCCACCGGGGCACTCCAGCCCCGCCAGACCGACAGCACCCGCAGCCCGGCGACCAGCACGATCACCACCCCGGCCACCGGCAGCGGGGGCAGGTCCAGCGGACCGGCCAGCACCGTGAGCGCGGCCGCGCCCAGCAACGCCGCGACGGCGTTGTACGGGCCGGGCTGCACGATGTCGGCCCGCTGGGCCAGCAGCACGTCCCGGATCACCGTGCCGCCGACCGCCGTCACCACCCCGATGAAGACCACGCTGGCGCTGGGCAGCCCGGCCAGCTGGGCCTTCTGCGCACCGATGACGGTGAAGAAGCCCAGCGTGAGGGCGTCCAGGCCGACCAGCAGCCGGGTCGCCCGGGACAGCCACCCGGAGAAGTAGAAGGTGACCATCGCGGTCAGCGCGACGGTGGGCAGGTACAGCGGGTTGGTCAGCGCCACCACCGGGACCACCAGCAGCACGTCCCGGATCAGCCCGCCGCCCAACCCGCCGCTGACCGCCAGCAGCAGGACCCCGGAGACCGCGAAACCCTCCCGGGCGGCCAGCAACCCGCCGGTGAGCGCCCCGATCACGATCGCCGCCAGGTCGACGGCCGGGGGGACCCGCAGCGGCTGGTCGGCCGCCACGGCGGCTGCGTGATCGGCCGCCACGGCGGCTGCGTGATCGGCCGCCACGGCGGCGAGGGCGGCCACGGTGCTCATGCCCGACATCATCCCGGCCGGTGGCATGGTGACCTGCGTCGCAACAGAATGCGGACGACCATGCCCTCGAAGTCCCCAGGAGAACCAGTGCCGATTCCCCGTCCCACCGCCGCCGACGTCGTCGCCCTGGCCGAGCACCACGGCATGCACCCCAGCGAGGCCGACACCACCACCTATGCCACGCTGCTCGACGGTGCGCTGTCCTCCTACGACGCGGTCGAGGAGTTGTGGGCCGGGATCGCCCCGACGGCCCCGGACGACCGGGCGGCGCAGCGGCCGGACGAGGCGGACAACCCCTTGGGCGCCTGGTACGTGCGCACGGACATCCGGGGTGCGGAGACCGGGCCGCTGGCCGGGCGGACCGTGGCGGTCAAGGACAACACCGCGGTGGGCGGGGTGCCCATGATGAACGGCTCGCACACCCTGGAGGGCTTCGTGCCCAGCCAGGACGCCACCGTGGTCAGCCGGCTGCTGGCGGCCGGGGCCACCATCGCCGGCAAGTCCGTCTGCGAGGACCTGTGCTTCTCCGGCGGCAGCCACACCTCGGTGACCGGTCCGGTGCGCAACCCCTGGGACACCAGCCGCACCACCGGTGGCAGCTCCAGCGGCAGCGGCGCGCTGGTCGCGGCCGGCCAGGTCGACCTCGCCGTGGGCGGGGACCAGGGCGGCTCGATCCGGATGCCCGCGGCGTTCTGCGGGGTGGTGGGGCACAAGCCCACGCACGGCCTGGTGCCCTACACCGGGGCGTTCCCCATCGAGGTCACCATCGACCACCTGGGCCCGATCACCCGCACGGTGGCCGACGCCGCCGCCATGCTGGACGCGATCGCCGGCCGGGACGGACTGGACCCCCGGCAGCCGGCCGACCTGGCGCCCGAGCAGTACACCGCTGCGCTGGGCGGCGACGTCGCCGGATTGCGGGTCGGGATCGTCGCCGAGGGCTTCGGCTGGGCGGAGCTGTCCGAGCCCGGGGTGGACGACACGGTGCGGGCCGCGGCGGCCCGGCTGGGCGAGCTGGGCATCGAGCTGGTCGACGTCGACCTGCCCTGGCACCGGCACGCGCTGCACGTCTGGAACGTGATCGCCACCGACGGCGCCGCGGTGCAGATGATCGAGGGCAACGGGTACGGGCACAACTGGGAGGGCCGCTACGACCCCGAGCTGGTGGCCTACTACGGCCGGCAGCGCCGGGAGGTGGCCGACCGGTGGTCCCCGACGGTGAAGCTGGTCGCGATGGCCGGGCAGTGGTCGATGCAGCAGGAGCAGACCCGGCACTACGCGATGGCCCGCAACCTGGCCCTGGAGGTACGCGCGCACTACGACGCGGCGCTGGCCGACGTGGACCTGCTGCTGATGCCCACCGTGCCGATGGTGGCCCCGCCGATCCCGGCCGCCGACGACCCGCTGGAGGTCCAGATCGGTCGGGCGCTGGAGATGATCGTGAACACCGCCCCCTTCGACGTCAGCGGCCACCCGGCGATCAGCGTCCCGGCCGGGCTGTCCGACGGTCTGCCGGTGGGCATGATGCTGGTCGGCCGCCGGTTCGCCGACGCCACCTGCCTGCAGGTGGCGCACGCCTACGAGCAGCTGGTGGGCGGGTTCCCGGCCCCGCCGGCCTGACCCGCTGCGCTGCGCTGCCCGGCCCGGCCCGACCCGCTCCGGGGTCGGGCCGGGCCCGGCCTCACTGCGCGGGCACCATCTCCAGGTCGACGGCGGTGGCGTCCGGGGTGCCCGCCGCGGCCGGTGCGCCGGCGCGGAGCCGGGCGTCCTCGGCGGCCATGACCGCCTGCCGCGGGCCTTCCTGCTCCACGATCGCCGCACCCACCCAGGCCCGCGGGATGCCGAAGCCGTCCACCAGCGTGACCAGGTGCGGGCGCAGCTCGCCCAGCAGTTGGTTCACCGTGGCGGTCACCGCCTTGGACCGGCCCGGGGTCAGCCGGCCGTGCTCGAGGAACCAGCCCTTGTCGGCCTCGATGGTGGCCAGCGCGTACAGGTCGCAGAGCCGCTCGAGCAGCGCGGTCGCGCCCGGATCGGTGCACCGGTCGATGCCGGCCACGAAGGCCTCCAGCACCACCCGGTCGATGTGCGCGGCCGCGGCGGCCAGCACGTGGTCCTGCACGTCGTTGAACGCGTCGAAGGATCGTGCCGCCGAGGACGCTCCCTTGCGCAACCGCTTGATGGCGCCGTCCAGGGTGTGCTTCTCCCGGTCCTCGAACGCCCGCAGCTGCCAGCCGCGTTCGGTCAGCGCCACGTCGTCGTCCCTACCGGGGACGGCGTCCACCAGCCGGGCGATCAGCGAGCGGGCCGCCGTCCGCTCCAGCACCGTCTCGCGCACCTGCTCGGCCACGAACGCGGCCCGGCCCCAGCCGTCCAGCGAGCCGAAGGCGTCCCGGTAACCGGTCAGCAGGCCCTTGGCCACCAGCTGCATGAGCACCGTGTTGTCGCCCTCGAAGGTGGTGAACACGTCGGTGTCGGCCTTCAGCGCCGGCAGCCGGTTCTCGGCCAGGTACCCGGCTCCGCCGCAGGCCTCCCGGGCGGCCTGGATGGCGGTGGTGGCGTGCCAGGTGGTCACCGCCTTGAGCCCAGCGGCGCGGGACTCCAGCTCGCGCTGCGCGGTCTCGTCCACGGTGTCGGCCCCCTGCACGTCGTGCAGCGTGGAGACCAGCTCCTCCTGGGCGAAGTGCAGCGCGTACGTGCGGGCCAGGGCGGGCAGCAGGGTGCGCTGGTGGGCCCGGTAGTCGTTGAGCACGACCTCGCGGTCCTCACCGGGCGCGGTGAACTGCCGGCGGGTCTCCCCGTAGCGCACCGCGATGTCCAGCGCCAGCTTGGTGGCCGAGCCCGCGGAGCCGGCCACGCTGACCCGGCCGCGCACCAGGGTGCCCAGCATCGTGAAGAAGCGCCGGGTCTCGTCCGCGATGGGGGAGGTGTAGCTGCCGTCGGCGGCGACCTGGCCGTAGCGGTCCAGCAGCATGTCCCGCGGCACCCTGACGTGGTCGAAGGACAGCCGGCCGTTGTCCACGCCGTTCAACCCGGCCTTGGGGCCGTCGTCGCCGATGGTCACGCCCGGGAGCGGCACCCCGTCGTCGTCCCGGATGGGTACCAGCCAGGCGTGCACGCCGTGCCGCCGGCCGCCGCTGATCAGCTGGGCGAACACCACGGCCATCCGGCCGTCCCGGGCCGCGTTGCCGATGTAGTCCTTGCGGGCCGACTCGTGCGGGGTGTGCAGGTCGAAGGTCTGCGTGGCGGGGTCGTAGCTGCAGGTGGTGCGCAGCTGCTGCACGTCCGAACCGTGCCCGGTCTCGGTCATCGCGAAGCAGCCCATCAGCTCCCCGGACACGATCTCCGGCAGGAAGGCTCCGTGGTGCCGCTGGGTGCCCAGCGCCTGCACCGCGCCGCCGAACAGGCCCCACTGCACGCCGGCCTTGACCATCAGCGACAGGTCCAGGAAGGCCAGCATCTCGATCGCGGTGACCGACCCGCCCTGGTCGTCCTGACCGCCGTAGGTCACCGGGAAGCCCAAGGCGGCCTGTCCGGTGCCGGCCAGCCGGTGGGTCAGCGCGGTGATCCGCTCCCGGGCCTGCTCCCCGGTCTCCCCGTGCACCGGGAGGTACTCGGCGCCCAGCTGCTCGCGGGCGGCGTGCCGGACGTGCGCCCAGCGACCGTCGAGCACCTCGGTGAGGCGGGCCGGGTCCACCGTGGCGGGCAGCGTGCTGGTCATCGGGTCTCCTCGGTGCTGGTGCTGGTGCTGGTCTCTGGGGTGATGCCTCGGCTGGTCCGGTGCGGGACGGCACCGGACAGGCCCGACCACGCCAGGTCGGTGAGGTGTGCGGCGAGCTCGACGCGCGGCATCGGGGTGGGCGAGCTGAGCCAGCGGTCCCCGGCGGCCCGGATCAGCCCGATCAGCCCATGTCCCCACGGCTCGGCGGCCGTGGTGTCCCGGCCGGCCTGCTCCAGGGCCAGGGCCACCAGGGCGGCGGCCTGCTCCCCGACCAGCTCGGTGAGCCCGGCGATCGGGTCGGCGTCCGGCGGCCGGTCGCTGGGGGAGTGCACCACGAAGCGGTACAGCTCGGGGTCGGCCTCGATGAACGCCAGGTAGGTGTCCACCGCGGCGGCCACCATCTGCCGGGGCCGGTCGGTACCGGCCATCGCCTCGCGCAGCGCACCCAGCAGGTCGGTGGCCACCCGGGCGCAGACGGCCAGGTGCAGCTCACCGCGGTCGGCGAAGTGCCGGTAGACCACGGTCTTGCTGGTCCCGGCGGCGGCCGCGATCTCGTCCATGCCGACACCCGGACCGTGCCTGCCCACCGCCGTCACGCAGGCCTCGACGAGCTGCTCCCGCCGGGCCCGCCGGTGCTCGTCCCACCGGGAGTCCCGCCGGTCGCGACGCAGGGCGTCCGAGCCGGGGGCCGCCGTGACCGGTTTCATGACACCCAAGGTACCTGATACCGTCGGTACCGAACACGCACTCCGCCGCGCACCCCCCCGTCCCGGGCTTTTTCGGGCTCAAGCCCCGGACTTTTTCGGGCTCAAGCCCGGGGCTTTTTCGGGCTCAAGCCCCGGGCGCGTGTCCCTCTCCACCGATCCGGAGGTCCCGATGACCAGCACCACCCTGCGGAGGGCCGCGATCGTCGGCGGCAACCGCATCCCGTTCGCCCGCTCCAACGGCGCCTACGCCCGCGCCTCGAACTCCGACATGCTCACCGCCACCCTGGACGGGCTGGTGGCCCGGTTCGGGTTGCAGGGCCAGACCGTGGGCGAGGTGGTGGCAGGCGCGGTGCTCAAGCACTCCCGGGACTTCAACCTGACGCGGGAGGCCGTGCTGGGTTCGCGGCTGTCCGCGGCCACCCCGGCCTACGACGTCCAGCAGGCCTGCGGGACGGGCCTGGAGGCCGCCGTCCTGGTGGCCAACAAGATCGCCCTCGGCCAGGTCGAGTCGGGCATCGCCGGCGGGGTGGACACCACCTCCGACGCACCACTGGCGGTCAACGAGGACCTGCGCCGGGTGCTGCTGCAGCTCAGCTCGGCCCGCACGGTGCAGCAGCGGATCAAGGCCCTGGGCGGGCTGCGGCCCGGTCAGCTGGCCCCCGAGCTGCCGCGCAACCTCGAGCCCCGCACCGGGCTGTCGATGGGCGAGCACGCCGCGCTCACCGCCCGCGAGTGGGGGATCAGCCGCGAGGCCCAGGACGAGCTGGCCCTGGCCTCGCACCAGCACCTGGCCGCCGCCTACGACGCCGGCTTCTTCGACGACCTGCTCACCCCCTACCTGGGCCTGACCCGGGACGCCAACCTGCGCGCCGATGCCTCGCTGGAGCGGCTGGCGGGGCTGAAGCCTGTGTTCGGCGAGGGTCCCGACGCCACCATGACCGCCGGCAACTCCACCCCGCTGACCGACGGCGCCTCGGTGGTGCTGCTGGCCAGCGACGAGTGGGCCGCCGCGCAGGGCCTGCCGGTGCTGGCCCACCTGGTGGACGCGCAGACCGCAGCGGTGGACTACGTGCACGGCGGCGAGGGTCTGCTGATGGCCCCGGCCTACGCGCTGCCGGTGCTGCTGGCCCGGCAGGGGCTGGGCCTGCAGGACTTCGACCTGTACGAGATCCACGAGGCCTTCGCCTCCACCGTGCTGTCCACGATGAGGGCCTGGGAGGACCCGGCGTTCTGCGCCGACAAGCTGGGTCTGGACGCCCCCCTGGGCCCGATCGACCGCAGCAAGCTCAACGTGCACGGTTCCTCGCTGGCGGCCGGGCACCCCTTCGCCGCGACCGGCGGGCGGATCGTCGCCACGCTGGCCAAGGCGCTGCACCAGCTGGGCCCGGGCAAGCGCGGGCTCGATCTCGATCTGCGCGGCCGGCGGCCAGGGCGTCGTGGCGATCCTGGAGTCCTGACCCACCACCCCCAACCGGACTTTTTCGGGTTCGAGTACCCGGACTTTTTCGGGCTCAAGTCCTGTGAGGAGACACACGTGAGCGACTGGTACCGCGACTTCGCCAACTCCGGCGTCGGCACCACCATCACCAAGCAGCTGGGCCTGCCCAGGCCGGCCGTGCTGCGCCGGTACACCCCGGGTGACCCGTTGGTGCCCGGCCCGGTCCTGGTCGGCTCGGCGGGTTCGGGCCGGCTGCGGGCCGAGCTCGCGGAGCTGCTGACCGCCGCCGGGGTGTCCGTGCAGCCCAGTGAGGAGGACCGGCTGTCCGCCGTGGTGCTGGACGCGACCGGGCTGAGCGCGCCGGCCGAGCTGGCCGCCGTCCGCGACGTGCTGGCCCCGGCGGCCAAGCGGCTGCTGCCCTCGGGTCGGGTGCTGGTGCTCGGTGACCCGCCCGCGGACGCCGACTCCCCGGCGCAGGCCGCGACCCGCCAGGCCCTGGACGGCCTGGTGCGCTCGATCGGCAAGGAGCTGCGGGCCGGCGCCACGGCCAACCTGCTGCTGGTCCCGGCCGGCGCCGAGACGTCGATCGCCGGCCCGGTCCGGTTCTTCCTCTCCGGCCGATCGGCCTACGTCGACGGCCAGGTGGTCGCGCTCTCACCGGCCGAGCTGCCCGCCGACGGGGCCGTCGATGCGCCGCTGGCCGGGAAGGTCGCGGTGGTCACCGGAGCGGCCCGGGGGATCGGCGCAGCGATCGCCCGCACCCTGTCCCGGGACGGGGCGCACGTGGTCGCCGTCGACGTGCCGGCGGCCGGCCAGGGTCTGGCCGAGGTGGCCAACGAGGTGGGCGGTACCGCGCTGGCGCTGGACATCACCGCCCCGGACGCCGCCGCACGGCTGGTGGAGCACCTGCGGGAGCGGCACGGTGGGGTGGACGTCGTGGTGCACAACGCCGGGATCACCCGGGACAAGCTGCTGGTGAACATGGACGCCGCCCGCTGGGACTCGGTGATCGCGGTGAACCTGCAGGCCCAGCTGGACCTGACCGACGCGCTGCTGGCGGCCGATGGGCTGCTCCGGGACGGGTTCCGGATGGTCTGCGTCAGCTCCACCAGCGGCATCGCCGGCAACCGCGGGCAGACCAACTACGCGGCGTCCAAGGCCGGGATCATCGGCATGGTCCGTGCCTACGGGCCGGCCGTGGCGGCTCGCGGTGGGGCGATCAACGCGGTGGCACCGGGCTTCATCGTCACCGAGATGACCGCGTCGATGCCGCTGGGCACCCGCGAGGTGGGCTCCCGGATCAACTCGCTGCAGCAGGGCGGCTCGCCGGTCGACGTGGCCGAGACGATCGCCTGGCTGTCCCAGCCGGGTAGCGGTGGGGTGAACGGCCAGACCGTGCGGGTCTGCGGCCAGTCGCTGCTGGGCGCGTGATGGGCATCCCCGTGGTCCTGGACGGTCCGCCGTCGATGACCAAGCTTTTCGCCCAGGCCGCGCTCACGGCCCGCGGCCGGGGCGGTGCGCTGCCCGACACCCACCTGGCCCGGGTCGCCGTCGAGGTCGATCCCGCCCAGGTCGCGGCGTACGCCCGGGTCTGCGAGTTCCCGCTCAGCGACACCCTGCCCCCGACGTTCCCGCACGTGCTCACCTTCCCGCTGCAGGTGGCGCTGATGGCCGACCGCGCGTTCCCGCTGGCCCTGCCCGGGCTGGTGCACCTGCGCAACCGGGTCGACGTCGTCCGGCCGGTGGCCGCCGGGGAGAAGCTGGACCTGGAGGTGTGGGCGCAGGAGTTCGTGTCGCACCGCATCGGGGCGACGGTGGACCTGGTGGCCTCGGTGCGGTCCCGGGGTGACGAGGTGTGGCGGGGCCGGTCCACCTACCTGTCCCGTGGCGCCTCCGCCCCCACCGATGCCGGCGCCGACCTGCCGGAACTGGCCATCGGCGAGGTCACCGAGGCTGCCGTCTGGCGGGTGGGCGACGACGCGGGCCGCCGCTACGCGAAGGTGTCGGGGGACGTGAACCCCATCCACCTGTCCGGGCTGACCGCCAAGGCGTTCGGGTTCAAGCGGGCGATCGCGCACGGCATGTGGGTCAAGGCGCGGGCGCTGGCAGCGCTGACCGGGCGGTTGCCGGAGGCGTTCTCGGTGGACGTGGCGTTCCGCAAGCCGCTGTTCCTGCCCTCGACCGTGGTGCTCTCCACCGGCCGCAAGGACGCCGGGTGGGACATGGCGGTGCGGAACCAGCGGGCCGGCACCGACCATCTGCTCGGGGTCGTCACCACGCTCTGATTGCCCAGGATGTGGGGTTGCCGGGGGCGATTGCTGCGGTGATCGCCGCCGGCGCCTCGGCACTCACTGGGCAGATCGTGACCACGGAAAGCGCTTGCGACGGGCAGGTAACGATCGCATAACGGGACGTCCCAGGTGTCGTGCCGAACCCTGCTCGTGGTCGTGGAGCCAGCAATGTGCTCGCTGAGCGCCCGGTGTCCCGGGCCCACGCGCCCGGCGTTCCGGGTCTTCCCACGGGGGTTCCCGCGTGTCCTTCACGTCCCCATCCCGTCGTGCGCTCGGCCTGCTGGCCGCCAGCACGATCGCGATGTCCACTGCTGTCCTCGGTGTCACCGGTGTGGCCTCGGCCGTCGCGCCGTCGGGGGCACCGGCGCCCTTCTCGTTCTCCTCGGACGACGAGGGTTCGGCAACTGTCCCGCCGGGCTACTGCGCCATCGCCGTGTCGGTCATCGGCGCCCAGGGCGGTGACGGAGCTGACACGTTCGGGTGGCACGGTGGCGCCCTGGAGACCGTGATCCCGGTGACCGCCCACGAGGTGCTGGACCTCTACCCGGGCACCTCCGGCGGGGACTTCGACGGCACTGCGGCCGGCGGGATCAATGCAGACCCCGACGACGACGGCAGCCTCGACGGCGAGGACGGTGACACGTACTACGACGTCGACGCCGACACCGACTACTACAGCGGCGGTGGCGGCGCCGCCTCCACGATCGTCGTCGACGGCGCCATCATCGCCCTGGCCTTCGGCGGCGATGGTGGTGACGCCGAGGCCGTCGGACAGGGTTACGGGGGCGGTGGGGGCAGCAATTACGCCGACACCGACGTCGCGTACGACGTCTCTGCCGACAGCGGGGGCGGGTCCGGTTACATCGAGGGCAGCGGCGTGCTGTGCGACGCTCCCCTCGCGCCGGTTGACCTGACCGTCGAGGGCGGCGCCAACGCCCTCGACATCGCGTTCGACCGCGAGCTCGCTGAGGACGAGTCCGGCGATGCTGATGCGTGGGAGGTCAGCCTGGACGGTGGCGACACCTGGAAGCCGTTGACCGTCAAGGCCAACTACCCCCGTGACTTCACGGCCACCGTGGCGAACATTCCCGCCGGCACCTACCAGGTCCAGGTCCGTGGCACGAACGAGGCCGGCAACGGCATCGCGACTGCGTCGGTGTCGACCACGGTCTACAACCCGATCGGCGCCCCGACGATCACGTCGGTCACCACCGGGGTCTCGCAGATCACGGTGACCTGGTCCGCCCCGACGTCGGCGGGTACCTACGCCCTGGCCGGCTACCAGGTCGGCTACTCCTTCGGCGAGGGTGGGAGCGACGGCTGCACGACGACCGTCGATGTGCGGACCTGCACGTTCTTCCTGCCTGCCGGCCCGCACTACCAGCCGGTCGTGTTCGCGGTGGACGCCGAGAACCACAACGGCGTGCCGGCAGTCGGGGACCCGGTCGCGGTGTCCGGCCCGGCAGTGCCCTCCTCGGTGCCCACCAAGGTCGACGGGACCATCACCGGCCCGGCCGGTCCGATCACCAGCCTCACGGCCGGTCAGAAGCTGACCCTGCAGGGGACCGGCTTCGCGGCGAACTCCACCGTGCAGCTGACGATCTTCTCCACCGCCACCAGCCTGGGCACGGCCACCACCGACGGCAACGGGGCGTTCTCGGTCGAGGTCACCCTGCCGGCCGGCCTGGCCAACGGTTCGCACACCCTGGTGGCCTCCGGGGTCGCCCCGGACGGCAGTGCCCGCAACCTGGTCACCGCTGTCACGGTCAGCGGCGGCACCGCCGCCGTCACCACTGCGGTCACCCCGGCGGCCCTGGCCACCACCGGGTTCGACACCGCGGTCCCGCTGGTGGGTGGCGCCCTGGCGCTGCTGGCCGGTGGCGGCCTGCTGGTCGGTGCCCGCCGGCGGCGCACCAGCTGATCCGCCTGAAGACGGCGTGCTGGGTGCGCACTCCAGCGCCGGACTGCGCACCCAGCACGCGCTGATCGAGCCACAGCGGCCCTGCCTCCCCGACGGGAGGCAGGGCCGTCGTGGTTCAGGTGTGGGCCATCTCCGGCTGCAGGGCCTGGGCGAGGCCCTCCCGGAGCTCGGGGCCGTCGGTGTGCCCGTGGCTGGAGACCGCGTGCTCGGTCGCCGCGGTCAGCACTTCGTCGCGTTCCCCGGAGATGCGCAGCGTGCACCCCCGGTCGCTGGGCATCGTGGCGCAATCCATGACGTATCGCATCGGGACCTCCGGCAGGTGAGGTGGGACCAGGGACCCTCCCGGTGTACGCCCGGGCCCGCCCACCGTCGATACGACGAACGGCGGTCGGGAGGCGGCGGGCGATGCTCACCCCGCGCGAGGAGCAGGTGCTGGCCCAGGTCGCCCGTGGCCGCACCGACCGGGAGATCGCCACCCGGCTGGGCATCGCCGAACCGACCGTCGGCAAGCACCTGCAGCACGTGTTCGCCAAGCTCGGGGTGGACAACCGGGTCAGCGCCACCGTGTGGTGGCTGGGCCGGCACCGGGTGTGACCCCGCCCGGCTCAGCGCACCAGCACCTCGACCCGCTGCACGCTGGTGTTGGACATGCCCTGCCGGTTCCACTCGTGCCGTTCGGGCTGCGCGTTGCCCGCCTCGTCATCGGTCCGCACGCACAGCACGTGCCGGCCCCGCTGCTGCACCGTCCAGGGCCAGCGCCAGCCGCGCCAGGCCCAGCGGCCCAGCGGGGGGTCCAGTTCGGCGTCCGACCAGCTCGCACCGTCGTCCGGGCTGACCTGCACCCGGGCGATCGACGCCCATCCGGACCAGGCGCGGCCGGTGAGCAGGTGCGTGCCGGGTTCGACGACGCGGGTGCGGCTCAGGAAGTCCGGGAACCCGGGTGGCACCATCAGCGCCCGCGGCGCGATCCGGGTGACCGGTTCACCCTGCTCGCCGACCCTGGTGGCCACGCGGTAGGCGACCGCGTTGTGGAACCCGGTGAAGGGGGTGTCCACGACCCGCACCTCGCGCAGCCACTTCACCTGCGTCATCCCGTACCAGCCCGGCACCACCAGGCGCAACGGAGCTCCGTGCTGCGGTGGCAGCGGGGTGCCGTTCATCCCCCAGGCCAGCAGCACGTCCGCACCGAGGGCCTCGGCCAGCGGCAGCGCCCGGGCGTAGTCCTCCTCGACGCCGTACTCCAGGCCGTGGTCGACGCCGGTGAACACCACCTCGCAGGCGTCCGGGCCCAGACCGGCCTCGCGGAGCAGCGGCGCCAGCGGCGTGCCGTCCCAGCTGGCAGTGCCCACGGCCTCGTCGAGCCAGGGCTGGGACACCGGCCGCGGGTCCAGCCGGGCGCGCCCGTTGCCGGCGCACTCCAGGGTGACCGGCAGGCTCACCTGTGGACGCGCCCGCAGGTCGGCCAGGCCCAGGTCGAGGGTGCGTTCTCCCAGGAGGCGGAGCCGATGGGTGTCCGGGTCGACGGCGGGGATGTCGTAGTGCGTGAGCAGGTAGTGCAACCCGGGCGGGGTGACGTCGTACCGCAGCGCCTCCAGCGGCATCGCGTGGTTCCGTCCGGCCAGCCGCAGCTCGTCGAGCCCGATGCCCTCACCGGGGGAGGCGATCCGCGGCGGGGTCGCCAGCAGTTCCTCGAGCGTGGTCACCCGACCCACGCTGGCACCGCCGAGGTCGGCTGGGCAGGGTCGTAGGTGACCACCCTCCCGGGACGGTCCCGATGCCCGGTCGCACGCCCCGGGTGCCCGGTTAGGCTGGGCGCTCCGGTCCCTTCCGCCGGCGCTGCTGCGCAGGTGGGTGGGCCTGGAGGAGGGCTCGCCTAGTGGCCGATGGCGGCGGTCTTGAAAACCGCTAGGGGTTCACGCTCCTCGAGGGTTCGAATCCCTCGCCCTCCGCTCACGCCCTGAGGACAGGGTGGGCTCAGCGACCGGGGGCGGCGCCGACCAGCACCCGGGGTCGCGCGGCCGGGACCGGGGGCCGAGCCGCCGCCGGGATGAGTCGCACGGGCTGCTCCTCGGGGATGCCGGCCGCGCCGCCCCGTGCCGCGGCCGTGAGCAGGGCCAGGACCAGGAGCGCGCCCGTGGCGAGCATGGCCGCCACCGGCAGCCCGGTCTGCAGGACCAGCAGTGGGAGCACGGCGGTCCCGGCGGCCGAGCCCAGCGCCCGGCCGGCGCTCGCCGAGGCCAGCGCACCGGTCACCCGGAGCGGCTCCCGGAGCGCTGCAGCACTGTCCAGCAGGCCCTCCAGCAGGGTCATGCACAGCCCCGACAGCAGTTGCGCGGCGAACAGCAGGGCGATCGACAACGGTGCCAGCACCCACCCGGCGACCATGCCCGTGGCCGCCAGCACGTAGCGCAGCCCGGGAGACCCCGGCCGGTGCTGCAGCGCCGATGCGGCGGGGCCGGCCAGCAGGGAGCCGACGACGAAACCGACCGCCCCGACCGCCACGGCGGACCGGCCGTGGGTCTCCTCGGACAGCGCCACGTAGAGCAGCGTCGGGGCCGAACCCAGGAACATCAGCAACCCGCCGAGGACGGCCAGCCCGGACGGCGTCCGTCCTCGCGGGCCGGAGGGGACCGGGTCGGCGCGCCGGACCCGCGACCCGCCGGCCACCACCATCGCCGGCACCAGGGCCAGCACGTAGGCCGCCGCGACGCCGGTCAGCACGGCGTCGGCCACCGCCGGCCCCGACGGCAGGGTCGCCGCCAGCGCCACCCCCACCGCCTCCACGGCAGCGATCGCGGTCCCGTACCAGGTGAGCGCGGCGACACCCGGCCGGACCGCGGCCACCTCGGCGCGCATCCCGGCGTGCCCCGTCCAGGCCGACACGTTCAGGGCCGTGATGCACAGCGCCAGCATCAGGACCGGGGCGCCTGACAACACGAGGGCCACCACCGCGGCACGCAGGGCCATCTCGGTGCCGCCCGCGGCCCGCACCAGCTGCCGTCCCTCGAGCCGGGTGGCGACCCGGGCAGCGACCGGTGCCGACAGGGCGACACCGACCAGCATCGCGGCGCTGCAGAGGCCTACGGCGGCCAGCCCGTGCTCGTCGGCCACCCGCAGGACGAGCACCGTCCAGGCGATCGAGAGGCACAGCGAGTCCACCAGCCCCGCCGTGACCAGGGCGACGAGCCGCCGCTGGTCCGGCTGGCTGCCCGGTGCGCGGCGGTGGGTCCCCGGCATCAGTGCCCGAGGAAGTAGGTGGCCGGTGGGGGGAAGCCGTTGAACGATGACGCGTAGCTCAGCGTGTAGGCGCCCGCGGCCGCGATGTAGAGGCGGTCCCCCTCGCTCATCGTCGCCGGCAGGGGGGCGCCGTAGAACATGGTGTCCGAGCTGTCGCAGCTGGGACCGGTGATCGTGTAGGGCAGGTGCTGCACCCCGGCATGGTCGGTGCGGGAGCTCCACAGCGGGAAGCGCCACTGGCCCACGGTCTGCTGGGTCTCCATCAGGCCGTTGTAGGCGCCGACGTCGACGTAGAGCCATTCCTCGCCGGCGCGCTCCTCGCGGCCCAGCACGCTGGCCACCATGACGGCGGTCTCGGCGACCATGTGCCGTCCCGGCTCGGCCACGATCAACGCGGGCTCGTAGGGCAGCAGGTCGTCGAGTGCGGCTTCCACGACGGCACCGATCTGGTCGATGGAGGGGACCGGGTCGCCGTAGCGCGCCGGGAAGCCGCCACCCAGGTCGAGCATCTCCAGGATGATGCCGTCGGCCTGCAGCGCGCGCATGAGGCGGCCGACGGAGGCGATGGCCTGGCGCCAGGCGGAGGTCGCCGCGCACTGGGAACCGACGTGGAAGGTCAGGCCGTAGGGCTGCAGGCCCAGCGCGCGTGCCTCGTGCAGCAGCGCCCTGGCGTGGTGGGCCTCGGCCCCGAACTTGCGGGACAGCGGGAAGACGCTGCCGCTGTCGTCGACCCGGACGCGGATGTACACGGCGCTGCCGGGGGCGACCCGGGCGATCTTGTGCAGTTCCCCCTCCGAGTCCGCCGCGAACCGCCACAGCCCGGCTGCCCGCGCCTCCGCGATGTGCGAGGCCGGCTTCACCGTGTTGCTGTACAGCACACCCGCGGGGTCGACGCCGATGGCCTGCAGCATGCGCAGCTCCCCGATCGAGGCCACCTCGAAGCCGGCACCCTGGGCGGCCGCCGTCCGCAGCACCTCCGGGGCGGAGTTGCACTTGACCGCGTAGTGGGCCTGCACCCGGGGGAGTGCGCGGGCGAAGCGCTCGAAGCGGTCGGCCACCATGCCGAGGTCCCCCGCGAGGAAGGGCGTCGGCAGGTCGATGCCGGCCAGCACCTCGGGGGTGAGTCCTTCGGGCCAGGCCGGCGGTAGCTCGAGGATCGGCGCGAGCCCGGTCACGGACGCGGTCATGGAACGGTCTCCTCACAGAGTGGGCGCAGGGTGCGTCCGTGCAGGTCGTCGGCCGGTTCGCCGGGTGTGTTGAGGCAGACCCCCCGGGCGGGTGAGAAATCCGCGCCACGGTGCGGTTGTGGTGTGGCGGGTCGATAGGACAACCGTGACCACGTCCCGCATCGACCGTCGACCCCGCCTGCTGGCGTCGGTCGTCGTCCTGGCTGCCCTGCTGTGGGCCGCCGCGCTGGTGTGCCTGCCTGCCGGAGTGACCGTGCACGTGTCCAACGTCGGGTTGACCCTGTTCTCCCTGGCGGCCGGCCTCGCTGCCTGGCACCGGAGCCGTCGGCACACCGGCCGGGTCCGGCTCTTCTGGCGCCGGCTCGGTGCCGCCTCGTCGGCCTGGTCTGGCGGGATGGCGGCCTGGACGTGGTACGAGTCGGTCCGCGGACTGGACGTGCCGTTCCCGTCGGCCGCCGACGTCGGGTACCTGTCGTTGCCGGTGCTCGCCGGATGGGCCCTGCTGACCCTGCCCCTGGCGGCACCGACGCGTGCCGGGCGGGCCCGCACCGTCCTGGACGGCCTCGTCGTGGCCAGCTCGCTGCTGCTGGTCAGCTGGATGCTGGTGCTGGACTCCATCGTGCAGGCCGGCGGCGACGTCGCCAGTCAGGTCATCTCGTTGGCCTACCCGCTCAGCGACATCGTGCTGATCACCACGGTGGTCTACACGTGGATGCGGGCCCGGCACCGCCGGGCCGGCCTGCCCGTCCCCCTCCTGCTGATCGGGGTGGGGTTGCTGGCCCTGGCGGTGGCGGACTCGGGCTTCGTGTACCTGACCACGTCGGGTGCCTACAGTTCGGGCAACTGGATCGACCTGGGCTGGGGCGCGGGTTTCTGCCTGCTGCTGCTGGCCGCGCTGCTACCCGGCCAGGATGCCGCCGAGGCCGAGGTGGACGACGACGGCGCCCGTCCGCTGGGCAACCTGCTGCCCTACGCGGCGGTCGGCGTCGCCCTGCTGACCTCCTCGATCGAGGTCCTCCGCGGGGGTGCGACCGACACCAGCGTGTTCTGGATCCGCACCGCGGTCATGGTGCTGCTGGTGGCCCGGCAGGTCCTGACCCTGCAGGAGAACCACCTGCTCACCGAGCACCTGGAGCGTCGTGTCGAGGCACGGACCGCCGAGGTGCGCGCCAGCGGTGAGCGGTTCGCGGCCCTGGTGCAGCACAGCTCGGACCTGGTCACGGTGCTCGACCGGTGGGGACGGGTGCTCTACCAGAGCCAGTCGAGCCGGCGGCTCCTCGGATACGACGCCGACGCCATGGTGGGGCGGGTGCTGACCGACTTCATGGATCCGGGGCACGCCGACGAGCTGACAGCCGTGCTGCTCGGTGTCGCCGGTGACCCCGACCGCATCCAGACCGTGCACACCACCTGGCGGCACGCCAGTGGCCGGGACTGCCAGATGGAGATCACGCTGACCAACCTGCTGGACAACCCGGCGGTCGGCGGTCTGGTGCTCAACACCCGGGACGTGACCGACCGGGTGACCCTGGAGCGGCAGCTCACCCACCAGGCCTTCACCGACTCCCTGACGGGGTTGCCCAACCGGGCCCTGTTCAAGGACCGGTTGCAGCACGCGCTGGCCCGGCGCACCGGGTCGGCCCCGCCGATGGCGGTGTACTTCCTGGACCTGGACGGGTTCAAGGGCATCAACGACACCCTCGGCCACAGCGCCGGGGACGACCTGCTGGTCGTGGTGGCCGACCGGCTCCGCTCGGTGGTGCGGGCCAGCGACACGGTGGCCCGGTTCGGTGGGGACGAGTTCGCCATCCTGGTGGACGACATGGCCGACGGCGACGACGGCACCGACCTGGCCCAGCGCCTGTGCGAGGCCATCGAGGCACCGATCCTGCTGGCCGGGGACGAGGTGCACATCTCCGCCAGCATCGGCATCGCGCACCGGACCGACCGGTCGACCGACGCCGAGCAGATGCTGCGCAACGCCGACCTGGCGATGTACCAGGCCAAGGCCGGCGACGGGGGCTTCGCGGTGTTCGTGCAGGAGATGCACGAGGGCCTGGTGGCCCGGATGCGCCTGGAGGCCGACCTGCGCAAGGCGCTGGTGGAGGAGCAGTTCCTGGTCTACTACCAGCCGATGGTGTCCATGCGCACCGGCGAGGTCACCGGTGTCGAGGCGCTGGTGCGCTGGCAGCACCCGGAATGGGGCATCGTGTCCCCGGACGAGTTCGTCCCGCTCGCCGAGGCGACCGGGCTCATCCGGCCGCTGGGACTGTGGGTGCTGCGCGAGGCCTGCCGCCAGGCGGTGGCCTGGGAGGTGCACGGCACGCAGGCCCGTGGCCTGAAGCTGAGCGTCAACCTCTCGGCCCGCCAGCTGCAGCAGGAGGACCTGGTCGAGCGGGTCGTCGAGATCCTGGCCGAGACGGGCATGCCGGCGTCCCGGCTGACGCTGGAGATGACCGAGAGCGTGCTGCTGGACAAGGGCGAGGGAACCCTGGCCGCGCTCACCGCGCTGCGCGCCCTGGGCATCCGGCTGGCCATCGACGACTTCGGCACCGGCTACTCGTCGCTGAGCTACCTGCACACGTTCCCGGTCGACATCCTCAAGATCGACAAGAGCTTCGTCGAGCGGCTCTCGACCGGGGGTGACACGGGACTGGTCGACACCATCCTGCGGCTCGGGCAGACGATGCAGCTGGAGACCGTGGCCGAGGGGATCGAGCACCCCACGGAACTGCTGCTGCTCCGCCGCCAGGGCTGCACCACCGGCCAGGGCTTCCACTTCTCGCCGCCGGTCCCGGCGGACAGGATCGACGAGCTGCTGACCGACCCCGGTGCGGCTCCCCGTGGGGACGACACCCGCCCGGTGCGCGCGCCGCGGCAGGCCATCGAGGCGGGTACGGACCTCGGGTCGGTGGCCCGGGAGCTGACGGTCCCCGTCTAGGCGAACTGCGGCTGGACCCTCGGTCGGGCTGCCCGCGGCTCAGGCCTGGGCGGGCAGCAGCTCGGCCAGCAGCCCCTGCACCCGGCGCTCGATCTCGTCCCGGATGGGGCGGACGGCGTCGGGGCCCTTCCCAGCGGGGTCGGCCAAGGCCCAGTCCAGGTAGCGCGTGCCGGGGAAGACCGGGCAGGCGTCCCCGCAGCCCATCGTGATGACGACGTCGGAGGCCTGCACGTCCCCCGTGGTCAGCGGCTTGGGGTACGCCCGGGAGATGTCCAGGCCCACCTCGGCCATCACCGCCACCACGGCGGGGTTGACCTGGTTGGCGGGCGCGGAGCCGGCAGACAGCACCCGGACCCGGCCCTGCCCGAGGTGGTCCAGGAAGGCGGCGGCCATCTGGGAGCGACCGGCGTTGTGCACGCAGACGAACAACACGCTGGGGACGTCGGACACGGCGTCGCTCACGATGCCGGGGCGGGAGCG
Source organism: uncultured Actinomycetota bacterium (assembly GCA_963759905.1). Classification (GTDB taxonomy): domain Bacteria; phylum Actinomycetota; class Actinomycetes; order Mycobacteriales; family Geodermatophilaceae; genus Klenkia. The sequence continues at coordinate 1,410,378 of CAVXBD010000001.1, read as the reverse complement.
GTGAACAGCGTGGCGACGGCGGTGAGCGCCTCGGGCCGGACGGCGTAGTAGACCCAGATGCCGCGCTTGTCCCGGTCCAGCACGCCGGCCTTGTGCAGCACCTTCAGGTGGTGGCTGATGGTGGCCTGGGTGAGGTCGAAGGCGTCGTTGAGGTCGCAGACGCAGGCCTCGCCCGACCGGCTGGCGGCGATCAGGCTGACCAGGCGCAGCCGGACGGGGTCGGCCAGCGCCTTGAGCAGCGGGACCACCCGCTCGGCCTGATCGGTGCTCATCACCTCGCCCTGCAGCGGGGTGCAGCAGGTGAAGCCGGTGTCCCGCTCGGTCACGTCCATCGACGGACATCGTAGCGATGTCCGTCGATGGAGGGGACCCCGGGTCAACGCGCCCCGGTCGGCCCCCCGGCCGAGCGCCCGCGCCGCCGGCCCCTCGGCGGCTTCGGGGGACCGCCGTCGGAACCCCGGCCGCGGTCGGCCCGGTCGTGCGCCTTGGGGTCCTGCCGACCCCCGGCCCCGACGTCGGACTTGCGGGGCTTGCGACCGGTGGCAGCGGTGGACGCCGAGGACCGGGAGCCCGCCGACGTACCGGAATCCCGGGACCCCGCGCGCGGCGGGCGGCGGTCACCCGAGGGCCGACCGGCCGGGCGGGTGCCGCAGTCCCGGCAGGTGGTGAACCAGGGCGCGATCCCGGTCCCGCACTGGGCGCACCGGGCGGCGGTGGACAGCGTGATGGCATCGGGCAGCAGCTCGGTGATCCGGCTCGCGCACCGCTCCTCCACCCGGGCCGCGTCATCGCTGGTCAGCCCGGCGACCCCGGGGAAGGACCGGAGCAGGGTCTGCGCTTCCCGGGCCTGGGCGGCGGCCTGCTCGAAGTCCTGCACCACCCCGGTCCGCGGCACCTCGGGCAGCACCACGTCGCGGGTGACGGGCAGCCCGGCCTCGTGCTGCAGGGCCGCCCGGGCCAGCGCCAGCCAGCGCACCCGGCGCGGCGGGTCGTGGTCGATGGCCAGGTTGATCAGCCGCCACACCGTCCACAGGTCGGTGGCCAGCGGGCCGCGCAGCATCGGCAGCAGCGCCTGCACCCGCACGATGAGACCGGTGACGTCGTCCGGCGTCATGGCCTCGGTCTTGGTGGCCGTCCGCGCCCAGGCCGCCCACCGGGTGAGGGCCTCGGGCAGGTCGACCGGCTCGAAGGCGCCCAGGTCCTCCAGCTCCGGCCGCAGCCGCGGCTTGCGGTTGGGCAGGTCGCTCATCACGTCACCGCGGGCCACCGCGGCCCCGGCGACGACGAGGGAGGGCACCGGCTTCAACCCGGTGACCCCGCCCAGCACGCCGACCTTGCCGTGCCCGGTGAGCCCATAGCGCCCGGCCCGGCCGGCGATCTGCGCGGCCTCCCAGGAGCGCAGCGGCCGCAGCTCGATGCCGTCGAACTTGGTGGTCTCGGCGAACAGCACCGTCGTGGCCGGCACGTTGATGCCGTGCCCGATGACGTCGGTGGTGACCAGCACCTCCAGCTCGCCGCGGGTGAACCGGTCGATCACGTCGCGTCGGGTGGCCGGGGGCAGCGCGCCGTAGAGGACGCCCACCTTCCCGGTGCGGTGCGGGTCCAGCTGGGCGGCCACGGCGTAGACGGCCTTGCGGGAGAAGGCGACGACGAGGGTCTGTGCCTGCACCCCGGCCGGGCGCACCGGAGCGGCCAGCACGTCCAGCCGGGACAGCCGCTTGTGGTTGACCACGACGACCTGCTCGGCGTCGGCCACCAGCGGGCGCAGCAGCAGCAGGGCCTCGGCCGCGGAGATCAGGTGCATCTCCCGGTACTCACCGGTCAGCAGCAACCGGGCCCAGTGGTGCCCGCGGTCGGGGTCGGCCACCCAGTGCGACTCGTCGAGCACCAGCAGGTCCCCGCGGGGCGGCGCCTTCTCCACGGTGCAGCACACGATCGGGGCGTAGGGGTCGATCTCCTCCTCGCCGGTGGACAACCCCACCGTGCCGGCCGGCAGCTGGGCGGAGAGCTTCGCGTAGGCCTCGTGCGCCAGCTGGCGCAGCGGCGCTGCGTAGACCCCGGAGCCGGCGGCCGCGAGGGCCTGCAGCGACTCGTACGTCTTGCCCGAGTTGGTGGGACCGAGGTGGAACACCACGTGCTCGGGCCGGGTGGTGCGCACCGGCAGTGCGGGCTCGGCGCCGTCGACCCAGGTCTGCTGCGCCGCGCGCTCGTCGCGGGCCTGCGCCTTCTGCGCTGAACGCGCGGCGGCGGTGTCGGCGGCCTTGCTCGCGGCACCGGCCTTGACCTTGGACGTGGCGGCGACGGGGGCTCTGCCGGTCGCGCGGGCGTTGCCGTTCGCGGGGGCCGTGCCGTTCGCGGGGGCGTTGCCATGCGCGGCGGCGTCGGTGATCGGGCGGCCGGTGCGGACCCGGCGGCGGCTGGTCGAACCGCCGCTGCGGGCGGGGGTGTCGCGGTGGGGTGGTGTCACGGTGTCCTCAGGGTCTGGGCGGGTCGGCGCAGTGCTGCGCTCGGGACCTCGTCTGGGGCAACAGCGGCGTCGCCGGTTCTGTGCCCCGGGACCCACGCTCCCACATCGCCCCCGCCAGGGCCGCGCGACGCGGGCTGGGTGCGCGGCAGGAAGGCCCCGGACCGGGTGACCTGCGGTCCTGGTGACGCCGGGGCCGGCCGGCCGAGGCTGGCGGCCGAGGTGATCGACGATGGCCCACTCGACCAGCCCCCCGACCGCCAGCAGCCCCACCAGCAGCACCCCGTCCGCACCGCGCCCGCCGTCGCTGACCCGGTGGACGGCCCGGTGCGCCCTGGCCGAGGCCGTCGGGATCGGGACCGCCGCCGCGGCCTACGCCGTGGTCGACGCCCGCGGGGCGCCGGGCACCGGGCCGGAGGTCGCTGCGGCGCTGGCCCTGGTGGTGGGGGCGGGGCTGGTGGAGGGCGCAGCGCTCGGTGGGGCACAGGCCGGCGGGTTGCGGGCCTGGCTGCCCGACACCTGGACGGCCCGCCGGGCCCGTCGCTGGGTGCTGGTCACCGTCCTCGTGGCGGGGCTGGGCTGGGCCGCGGGTTCGGCACCCGCGGTGCTGTCGGCGGACGCACCCGCCGGGGACGCCGGCCCGTCACCGTGGCTGGTCGTGCTGGGGGCCGCCGGTCTCGGGGCCGCCATGGGTGCGGTGCTCGGCGCCGTCCAGGCCGGGGTGCTGCGCGGTGTGGTGGCACACCCGAGGCGCTGGGTGACCGCGAACGTGCTGGCGTGGATGGCGGCGATGGTGGTGCTCTTCCTCGGCGCCACCGGACCGGCTGCGGACTGGCCGGTCTGGGGCGTGGTCACCACCGGGGTGCTCAGCGGTGCGCTGGCCGGCGCCCTGGTCGGCGTCGTCACCGGGTGGATGCTGCCCAGCCTGTCCGGCGCCCCGCCGGCCAACCGGGTGGTGCTGGCGGTGCTGGGCTCGGGGGCGCACCGGTTGCTGGACCGTGACGTCGTCGGGCTGCGGCTGCACGGCCGGATCAGCGGGCGGACGTTCACCTTCCCGGTGCAGTACGCGCGGGTGGACGACGGAGTGGTCGTGGTGCCGGGCCGTCCCGAGCGCAAGCGGTGGTGGCGCAACCTGCGGGACCAGGCGCCCGTGCAAGTGCTCGACGCCGGGACCTGGCGGCCGGGTGTCGGCCGGGTGCTCGAACCCGGGCAGCCGGGGTACGCCGACGCCGCAGCCGCCTATGCCGCGAGGTGGAGCCGGGCTCGGCTGCCCGACGGTCAACCCGTGGTGCTCGTCCGGCTGTGACCCGGCCGGTCAGCGCAACCGGCGGGCCGCTGCGGCCAGCGTGCGTCCGGTCAACCGGCCGTCGGCCAGGCCCAGGGCCACCACGTCGTCGAAGACCCGCTGGTCGGCGCCGGCCGCGGCGAACGCCGCGTCCATCACCACCGGCCAGCGGCTGACCGCCGATGCCGTCGCCGAGTGCCGCAGGTGCCCGCCCAGCCGGGCCCGTAGCGCCTGCCGGAACACCCGGCCCGCCTGGGCCCCGTGCGCGGCGGCGGCACCCGCCAGCGCCCCGGACAGCACCGCGTAGAAGATGCCCTCCCCGGTCATCGGGTTGATCAGCGACTGGGCGTCCCCGGCCAGCAGCACCCGGCCGTCGGGCTGCCGCGGCCGGCCGGTGGACAGCGGCAGCCGGTGCGCCCGCAGCGACGTCGGCTGCACGCCGGGCAGCAGCCGGTGCAGCCCGGCCAGCAGCCCGGCCCGGGTGGCGCCGCCGCTGACCAGCTCGCCGTAGCCCACGTTGGCCCGGCCGTCGCCCAGCGGGAACGACCAGGCGTAGGCCGGCCACCGCTGCCCGGTCGTGGTGATCACCTGCACGCCCTGCTGACCGGCCGGCTCGGGGGCGTACCCGCGGATGGCGATCGCCAGCCGGTCCGCCCGGTTGGCGCCGATCCCCAGCGCCCGCCGGACCACCGATTCCGCACCGTCGGCCCCCACCAGCACGCCCGCGCCGATCCGGCCGTCCAGCTGCACGGCGTCGGGTCGCACGCTCACCTGGCGGAGGGTGTGCCGGCGGAACTCCGCGCCGGCGGCCAGCGCGGCGGACAGCACCCGGCCGTCCAGCACCGACCGCGGCACCACCACGGCCGGGCGGTGCATGGCCCGCTCCACCGTGGCGCCCGACGGCGAGGTCAACCGCAGCCGCGGCACGGCAGGGAAACCGGCGGTGACCGCCTCCACGTCCACCCCCAGGACCGCCAGCACGTCCAGCGCCTCGGGCGCGATGCCGTCCCCGCACACCTTGTCCCGAGGGAAGTCCGACCGGTCCAGCACCAGCACCGAGGCGCCGTGCCGGCGGGCGGCCAGCGCGGTGGCCGCGCCGGCCGGGCCGCCGCCGACCACGACGACGTCCCAGTGCTCCATGCCCGGAACCGTAGGTGCCCGGAACGGCAGGTGCCTGAACGGTGGGGGCTCAACGCGTGCTGGGCTGGACCCACTTCCGTTCCGGGTGCTGGTACCCGGCGATGAACTCCAGCAGCCCGTCGGCGCTGTGCACCACGCCGAGGGCGTCCAGCCGGCGGCCGTCGAGGTACCCGTCGTCCACCATCCGGCGCAGCTGGATGAGCAGCGGCTGCCAGAACGCGTCGACGTCCAGCAGCAGGGTGGGCTTGGCGTGCAGGCCCAGCATGCCCCAGGTCCAGGCCTCGAACAGCTCCTCCAGCGTGCCCGCGGCGCCCGGCAGCGCCACGAACGCGTCGGCCAGTTCGGCCATCCGGGCCTTGCGCTCGTGCATCGAGGTGACCACCTCCAGCTGCACGCCGGGGTGGGCCAGCTCGTCGTCCACCAGGTGCTGCGGGATCACCCCCACCACCTCGCCGCCGGCGGCCAGCGCGGCGTCGGCGACGGTGCCCATCAGGCCGACCCGGCCACCGCCGTAGACGACGCCCACCCCGGCCCGGGCCAGCCCGGTGGCGAAGGCCGCGGCGGCGTCGACATGGGCAGGCGGACCGGTCTGCGACCCCGTGAACACAGCAATACGCACCCGCCCAGCAAACCCCCCCTCCCCGACGATCACGGACCCCAGGTCACCGGGGCGCGGCGTGTTGCTGCTGCAGGTCCGTGATCATCGGGGGAGCGGGTCAGGGCTTGGCGTAGGCGCGGGTGACCCACTCGGCGATGCAGACGGGCTTGTCGCCGCCCTCGCGCTCGATGAGGACCGACACCGTGTTCTGCACGCCACCGGCCACCTCCTCCACGTCGAGCAGGGTGGCCGTCGCCCGGACCCGGGACCCCACGGGCACGGGTGCAGGGAAACGGACCTTGTTGAGCCCGTAGTTCACGCCCATCACGGCATCGGTGATCGTGTAGGTCTGCGCGACCAGCGGCACGATGAGCGACAGGGTGAGGTAGCCGTGCGCGATGGGCCCCCCGAACGGGCTCTCGGCCTTGGCGCGCTCGACGTCGAGGTGGATCCACTGGTGGTCCCCGGTGGCGTCGGCGAAGGTGTTCACCCGCTCCTGGGTGATCTCGAACCAGTCGCTGGTGCCCAGCTCCTGGCCCTTCAGCGAGGGCAGTTCGGCGATCGTGGTGGTGGTGGTCATGCGTCCTCCTCGGTGAGCACGTACATCTGTCGTAGGTCAGGCTTCCGGATCTTGCCGGTCGCGGTCTTGGGGAGCTCGGTCACGTAGCGGACCTGGTTGGGCACCTTGAACCCGGCCAGCCGCTCCCGCAGCGTGGCACGCAGCAGGTCGCCGTCCTGCGCGGCCCCGGGGGTGGGGACGACGACGGCGAGGCCCACCTCGCCCCAGTGCGGGTCCGGCACACCGATCACGGCGACCTCGGACACCTCGGGCAGCTCCAGCATCGCGGACTCGACCTCGGCCGGGTACACGTTCTCCCCGCCCGAGATGATCATGTCCTTGTAGCGGTCCCGGATGTAGAGGTAGCCCTCGTCGTCGGTGGAGCCCGCGTCCCCGGAGTGGTACCAGCCGTCCACCAGGACGTCCGCCGTGGCCGCGGGGGCGTCCCAGTACCCGCGCATCACGTTGGGTCCGGAGAGCACCACCTCACCGACCTCGCCGGGGTCGGTCTCGGTGCCGTCGGGGCGGACCACCCGCACGTCGGTGAAGAACTGCGAGCGCCCGGCCGAGCCCACCTTGGCCACGGCGTCGGCGCTGTCCAGCACGGTGCCGGCCGGCGCGGACTCGGTCATCCCGTACGCCTGCTGCACGGTGATCCCGCGGTCCAGCCAGGTGTGCAGCAGCGGGAGCGGGAGCGGAGCCCCGGCCGCGCCGATGGTGCGCAGCGCCGACAGGTCCAGGGTGTCGAACCCGGGCTGCCGGCTCAGCGCGTCCAGCATGGTGGGGACGGCGAAGAACGACGTCACCCGCTGCTCGGCGATGACCGCGAGCGTGGCGGGCGGGTCGAAGCCGCGGACCAGCACCACGCAGCCACCGCGCAGCAGGGTGGGGTTGAGCGTGCCGTTGAGCCCGCCGATGTGGAACAGCGGCGCCAGGCCCAAGGTGCGCTCGTCGGGGGTGAAGTCGAAGCCCAGCACCTGGTTCAGGCAGGCCCAGGTCATGTTGCCGTGGGTGAGCACCGCGCCCTTGGGGCGGCCGGTGGTGCCCGAGGTGTACATGATCAGGCAGATGTCCTCCAGGGTCACCGGCTCGTCGCGGAGCACCGGCTCGGCGGCCGCGACGAGCCCGGCCCAGTCCAGCGAGCCGGCCCCGCCCTCCACCGGCGGTTCGGCGGCGACCCAGGCCCGGATGCCGGGCAGCTGGTCGCGCAGGGTGTCCGCGGTGCTGCCGTGCTCGCGGCCGTGCACCACCAGCGAGGTACCGGAGTGCGCCAGCACGTAGCGCGCCTCGGAGGCGGTGAGCCGGACGTTGACCGGCACCCAGACCGCACCCAGCTGGCCGCAGGCGTAGAGCGTCTCCAGGGCGGTCGGGTGGTTGGCGCCGAACCAGGCGACCCGGTCGCCGCGGCGGACCCCCAGGTCGTGCAGCACCGCGGCGGCCCGGCGGACGGCCAGGGCGAACTCGCCGTGCGTGGTCGTCGTGCCCTCGAACCACAGTGCCGGCTTGTGCGGGGAGATCCGCAGCCGGCGTTCGGGCCAGGACCCGAGGCCGGCGTTCCTCACCGCAGCCCCAGCGCGGTGATCGCGTTCTCCTTCATGATCAGCGGCTTCACCTCGGGCTTGATGTCCAGGGTCTCGAAGTCGGCGATCCAGCGCTCGGGACGCAGCAGCGGGTAGTCCGACCCGAACAGCACCTTGCGCTTGAGCAGTCCGTTGGCCGCCTTGACCAGCTGGGGCGGGAAGTACTTGGGGGACCAGCCGGACAGGTCGATGTAGGCGTTGGCCTTGTGCGTGGCGACCGAGATGGCGGCGTCCTGCCAGGGCACCGAGGGGTGCGCCATGATGATCGTCAGGCCCGGGAAGTCGGCGGCCACGTCGTCGAGCAGCATCGGGTCGGAGTAGCGCAGCTTGATCCCGCGCCCGCCCGGCAGCCCGGCGCCGATGCCGGTCTGCCCGGTGTGGAACAGCGCCGGGACGCCGAGGCTCTGCAGCTCCTCGTAGAGCGGGTAGACCTTCCGGTCGTTGGGCTCGAAGGCCTGGATCGAGGGGTGAAACTTGAACCCCCGGACGCCGTGGCTCTCCACCAGCTTGCGGGCCAGCCGGATGCCGGACTTCCCGCGCGCGGGGTCGACCGAGCCGAACGGGATGAGCACGTCGGGGTGCTCGGCGGCCAGGTCCGCGATCTCCTCGTTGGACAGCGCGGGCTGGCCGGTGGCCATCTCGGTGTCCACGGTGAACACCACGGCGGCCATGTTCTTGGCCCGGTAGTCCGCGGCGATGTCCGGGACGGTGGGGTCGTAGGGGTCGCCCTTGAAGTACTTGGCGGCAGCGGTGTTCAGCTCGTCGTCCAGTGCCAGGTGACCGTGCGTGTCGGCGTGCACGTGGGTGTGCACGTCGATGGCGACCAGGTTGTCCAGGTCCAGCTGCAGGCCGCTCACGGGGTGCTCCTCGGGGACGGGGTTGGTGCGGCGACCGTAGGGCGCTATCGTGGAGGTTGTCAACGATGGAGGTCATCATGGGTCAGTCGCTCTCCGATGACCTGGGCTTCCTGCTGTCCCGGGCCAGCGGGGCGGTCGTCCGGGCCAGCAACGCGGCGCTGGCCGAGCACGGGCTGCGGGTCCGGCAGTACTCGGTGCTGGCGCTGGCCTGCGAGGCGGCTGGCGGGATCACCCAGCGGGGGCTGGCCGACGTGCTGGGCCTGGACCCCTCCCAGGTGGTGCTGCTGGTCGACGAGCTGACGGCGGCCGGGCTGGTGCAGCGGCGCCCCGACCCCACCGACCGGCGCACCCGTCTCGTCGTCGCCACCCCGGCGGGTCGGCGGGTGCGCGCGGCGGCCGGGGCCGCCGCCGACGCCGCCCAGGAGACCCCGCTGGGCCTGCTGGACGAGGCCGACCGGACCCGGTTGCGGGACGCGCTCAGCCGCATCTGGACCGCCGCCGGCTGAGCCCGGCGCCCGCGCTACGCGCGGGTCTTCCAGGTGGCGGAAGGTCGGTTCCCGCGCAGGCGTGACGGCGGCCACCCTGATCCGGTCAGCGAGGAAGCCAGCAGGAGGACCCCCACCATGACCTCGATCATCCGCAACCAGTGGTACGTCGCCGCCTACGGCCGGGAGATCGGCAGCGGCGGCGACCGGGAGGTCTTCGGCCGCACGATCTGCGGGGAGTCGATCCTCTTCTGGCGGCGCGAGGACGGCACCGTCACCGCGATGAGCGACCGCTGCGTGCACCGCCGGTTCCCGCTGAGCGAGAAGCCCAGCCACCTGGTGGGCGACACCGTGGTCTGCGGCTACCACGGGTTCACCTACGGCGCGGACGGGAAGTGCGTGGCCGTGCCGGGGCAGACCCGGGTGCCGCGCACCGCGCGGCTGAAGAGCTACCCGGTGGTGGAGCGGGACACCTTCGTGTGGGTCTTCATCGGCGACGACGACCGCAGCGACTCGGTGCCGATCCCGCGGGCGCCCTGGCTGGACCAGGAGGGGTACACCGCGGTCAGCGGGATGGAGCCGCTGGCGGCCCGGGCCAGCCTGCTGGTGGACAACCTGATGGACCTCTCGCACGAGACCTACCTGCACGGCGGCTACATCGGGACCCCCGAGGTGGCCAACACCCCGATCACCACCGAGGTCGACGAGGATGCCCAGGTCGTCTACGTCTCCCGGCACATGGACGACGCCGACTGCCCGCCGTTCTACGCGCAGAGCACCGGCATCACCGGCCGGATCGTGCGCTGGCAGGACATCGAGTTCCACCCGCCGTGCCTGTACCTGCTGCACAGCCGGGTCGCCCCGGTCGGCGTGCTGCCGAACGAGGACGGCACCGATCCCGACGCCTTCCACGTGGAGGTCGTCTACGCGATCACCCCGGAGACCGAGCACTCCACGCACGACTTCTGGGCCGTGGCCCGGGACTTCGCGCTGGACGACCAGGGCGTGAGCGACTTCCTGGCCGAGAGCAACCGGACCGTCGTGCTGCAGGACGTGCACGCCCTGGACGCCTTGGAGCGGGTGCTGGCCGGGGAGCCCGACGGCTACCAGGAGCTGTCGATCAACATCGACACCGGTGGGCTGGCCGCCCGGCGGATCATCGCCGCGCAGACCGCTGCCGGAGCCGAGCAGGTGCCCGACAGCCCGGCCCAGCTGGCCGGCCGATGAGCCTGCGCAGCGTCCCGGAGGGGCCCACGACCTCACCGCTGAGCATGCTGGACGGCGAGCGGGTCACCCGGGTGGCCTGGCTGCCCGGCAGCGACCGGCTGATCGGCCAGTGCTCCTGCGGGCGCTCGGCCGAGGCCGGTGACCCGATCGGCATGTGGCAGTGGCTGCTGGCCCACCCCGACCATCCCGCCGCGGTGACCGAGCCCGATGCCGACGACGTCGGCCACGTCCCGCCGCCGCACCGGGTGCTGCACCCGGACCAGGCGGCCGGCCCCCGGCAGGCCGTGCGGTGACGGCCACCGACCAGGCGCCGGTGACCACCGGCCTCGAGCGGGACCTGCGGCTGCGGGTCAGCCGGCGCACCGAGGGCGCCGAGGGTGTCGTGGTGCTCGAGCTGACCGACCCGACCGGTGCCGCGCTGCCGGCCTGGACCCCGGGCGCGCACATCGACCTGCGGCTCACCGACGAACTGGTGAGGCAGTACTCGCTGTGCGGGGACCCGGCCGACCAGGGCACCTGGCGGATCGGGGTGCTCCGCGAGCCGGCCGGGCGCGGCGGTTCGGCGCACGTGCACGACCAGCTGACCGAGGGCTCCGACGTCGACGTCCGCGGCCCGCGCAACCACTTCGAGCTGGTGCCGTCCCCGCGGTACGTGTTCATCGCCGGGGGGATCGGGATCACCCCGGTGCTGCCGATGACCGCGGCCGCGCGGGCCGCCGGCGCGGACTGGGAGTTGCACTACGGCGGCCGGAGCCGGCGCTCGATGGCGTTCCTGACCGAGCTCGCCGAGGCCGCCACCGTCACCGTGCACCCGCAGGACGAGGTCGGGCTGCTGGACCTGGACGCGCTGCTGGGCACCCCGCGGGCGGACACCGCCGTCTACTGCTGCGGCCCGGAGCCGCTGCTGGCTGCGGTCGAGGAGCGCTGCGCCGCCTGGCCGGTCGGGGCCCTGCACGTGGAGCGGTTCGCGCCCAAGCAGGTGGGCGAGCCGGTCCGCGCGGATTCCTTCGAGGTCGAGCTGGCGGTCTCCGGGACGACGATCACCGTGACCCCGGGGCAGTCGGTGCTCGAAGCGGTCGAAGCGGCCGGGGTCAGCGTGCTGTCCTCCTGCCAGGAGGGCACCTGCGGGACCTGCGAGACCACGGTGCTCGCGGGTGAGGTCGACCACCGCGACTCGCTGTTGACCCCGCAGGAGCAGGCAGCCAACGACACCATGTTCATCTGCGTCAGCCGGGCCGCCTGCCCCAGGCTGGTCCTGGAGCTCTAGCGGTCGCGCGGCAGACTCCCCGGACGTGACCCCGCGGACGGCGAACGGCAAGCTGCTGGCGGTGCTGGACGCGTTCACCCGGGAGCGCCGGGCGCTGGGACTGTCCGAGCTGGCCCGGCTGGTCGGTGTGCCGCTGTCCACCGCGCACCGGCTGGTCGCCGAGCTGACCGACTGGGGCGGTCTGGAACGCGCCGACGACGGCCGGTACCGGGTGGGCCTGCGGCTGTGGGAGCTGGGCGCGCTGGCCCCGCGCGGGCTGGGGCTGCGGGAGGCGGCGCTGCCGTTCATGGAGGACCTGTACGAGGTCACCCACGAGAACGTGCAGCTGGCCGTCCGGGACGGCGCCGAGGTGGTCTTCGTGGAACGCTTCGCCGCCCGGGGCGCGGTCACCGTGCTGACCCGGGTGGGCGGCCGGTTCGCGCTGCCACCCACCGGGGTGGGCCTGGTGCTGCTGGCGCACGCGCCGGCACCGGTGCAGGAGGAGGTGCTGGCCGCCCCGCTGACCCGTCACACCCCGCACACCGTGGTGGATCCGGGGCGGCTGCGCCGGATGCTGGCCGAGGTGCGCCGGGCCGGGCACGCGGTGAGCGACCGGCAGGTCACCGAGGACGCCGTCTCGGTGGCCGCGCCGGTGTGGCAGCGCGGTCAAGTGGTGGCGGCGCTGTCCATCGTGGTGCGCGGCGGGTCGGCGGGCGTCGTCCGGCCCTTCACCCCGGGGGTGATGGCCGCGGCGCGCGGGATCAGCCGGTCGCTGCCCGGCTGACCGGCGCGTCCGAGCCCCAGGTGCCCATCGCGCCCACCACCCGGTCCCGGCCCTGCCGCTTGGCCTGGTAGAGGTGCGCGTCCGCCTGGCCGAGCAGGTCCGAGGGCGCCGGCACGATCGGGCCGGTGCTGCCGGCCGCGCCGATGCTCACCGTCACCGGCAGGGCGCCGGTCAGGTCCGACCACGGGTGCTCGGCCACCGCGCGCCGCACGCCCTCCAGGTGCCCGGCGGCGGCGTCGCCGTCCGGCCCGACGAGCACCAGCAGGAACTCCTCGCCACCCATCCGGGCCGCGAACGAACCCTCCGGGACCGAGCCGGCGGCGCTCTCCAGCAGCCGGGCCACCCGGCGCAGCACCTGGTCACCGACCTCGTGCGAGAAGGTGTCGTTGACCCGCTTGAAGTGGTCCAGGTCCAGCAGCGCCACGGTGACCAGCTCGCCCTGCACGGCACCCCGCACCAGCAGGTGCGGTAGCTGCTCGTCCACGTGCCGCCGGTTGTACAGCCCGGTCAGCGGGTCGCGCAGGGACAGCTCGCGGTACCGGCGGCTCTGCTTGCGGGCCTCGGTGGCCTCGTACATCGCCTGCAGGGTGCGGGCGCGGGCGTCGCGCTGCGCGGACTGCAGCTCCAGCATCTCCTCGCAGTAGGTCTTGTGCTCGGTGAACGCGGACCGGAAGTCCCCGCCGGCGGCGTGCAGCTCGGCCTGCTCGCGCCGGGCACGGACCCGGATGGAGGTGAGCCCGTGCGCCTCGCAGCGCCGGATGCACTCGTCCAGGCTGGCCTGGGCCTCGGTGACCCGGCCGCGCTCGCGCTGCACCTCGGCATGGGTGAGCAGGAAGTCCGCACCGGCGTCCCCGTCGGGGGAGCGGGCCAGTACGTCCGGCGTCAGACCCGGGCGCAGCGCCGCCTCGGCCTCGTCGAGCCGGCCCAGCCCGATCAGCACCCGGGCGACGGTGTCCAACCGACCCACGTCCAGACCGATGCCGTGCAGCGCGGAGAGCTCCTGCAGCCGCAGCGAGGCCACCAGGGCGTGCTCGTGCTCGCCGGCCAGGGCAGCGGTGTAGGCGCTGTTGTTCAGGATCAGCAGCAGCCGGTCGACGTCGTCGAGCCGCTCGGCCATCGCCAGCACCTCGGCGTAGCGGCCCTGCGCGCTGCCGTCGCCCTGCAGGCCCAGGCAGTCGGCCATCCGGACCCGGTGGTCGATCCGCAGCGCCGCCGGCGCGTCCTCGGCCAGCAACTCGACCGAATGCACCGCGTGCTCCAGGGCCAGCGACAGGTCACCGAGCTCCTGGTAGACCGCGGCCAGCAGGAAGTGCGCCCGCGACAGCAGGTGCCGGGCGTCGTGGTCGGTGGCCCAGCGGTGCACGTCCTGGGCGGTACGGGCGGCCTCGGAGATGTCCCCACCCCGGCGCCGGACGTCGGCGGCCACCAGCTCGGCGCGCAGCTCCAGCTCGGTCAGGCCCAGCCCGCGGGCGGTCGCCCCGGCCTCCCGGGCCTGCTCGGCGATCACGGTGAGGTCGCGGTCGAACCGTGAGACGGCCTCCAGGTCGTCCAGCCGGGCGGACAGCCGGAGCCGCGGGGTGTCCTCACCCGGGCCCGAGGACGGGGTGGTCCCGTCGGTGGCTGTCGCGATGCTCACAGGACTCCCATCGACCGTCCGGGCGCCGGCTTGAGACAGCGGGAGCCGGCCCCACCCCTCGGGGTACCGCGGGGTGGGGCGATCCTGCCGCATTCCGGACTGTCCTGTCTCGTGTCAGCGCTGGGAACTACCTGACCGGGGGACCCGGCCGTTCAGAGCGCCGGGCGCACGAAAGCATTGACCTGGCTGGTGATCACCGTGGGGAAGGTCTCGAACGCTGTCGCCCGTTCGGGGGAGGCGTTGTAGGTGGCCTCGACCTCGCGGAAGCGGTCGGCGTCCCCGTCGAGCTCCACGGCCCAGACGAACGCGGAGTTCTCCTCGTCGGCCCAGGCGTGCAGCACTCGGAAGCCGAACTGCTCGCGGACCGGGACGATCCGCGGGAACCAGTCGGTGAAGTCGGCCATCCGGCCTGATTCGATGGCATAGCGGCGCAGCTGCACGGTGGTGGTCATGCCCGGGAGTGTGCCGGGGCCCGCTCCGCCGACCGGTCGCGGGCCCCGGCGCCGGTCTCAGGCCGGCGGTGCGTAGAACTGCAGGTCGTTGCCCTCGGAGTCCTTGAACGGGGCCAGGCGGCCCCACGGGTGCTCGCTGATCCCGCCGCTGAACGTCACCCCGGCGTCGCGCAACCGCGCCACCTCGGCCTCGATGCCGCCGTCGGGCTGAAAGGTGATGACGGCGCCGCCGTCGGCCTGCCGCGCCGTGCCCTCCCGGGCGTTCAGCCCGATCATCAGCCCGTTGGCGTCGAACTCGCTCCACTCCTGGGTGACCTTGCCCTCCGGCAGGCCCAGGGTGTCCCGGTAGAACGCCCGGGCCCGGTCCATGTCCTCCACCGGCACCCACACGCTCGCCACTCCGCTGGCCATCTGGTTCCTCCTCGCTGCTGGGATTGCCTCCGGTGACGCCGTGCCCGCCCGGTGGGGGTGGCAACCGTCGGGGAGACTGGTGGGCATGGCCGACCGAAGCTGGGGTTTCCGCACGCGGGCGCTGCACGCCGGGGCGCAGCCCGACCCGACCACCGGTGCCCGGGCCGTGCCGATCTACCAGACCACCAGCTTCGTCTTCTCCAGCGCCGACGACGCCGCCAACCTGTTCGCGCTGCAGAAGTACGGCAACGTCTACACCCGGATCGGCAACCCCACGGTGGCCGCGTTCGAGGAGCGGATGGCCTCGCTGGAGGGTGGGCTGGGCGCGGTGGCGACGTCGTCCGGGCAGTCCGCGGAGTTCCTCACCTTCGCCGCGCTGGCCGGCGCCGGGGACGAGATCGTGGCCGCGGCATCGCTGTACGGCGGCACCATCACCCAGCTGGACGTCACGCTGCGCCGGTTCGGCGTCACCACCACCTTCGTGCGTGGCAACGACCCGGCCGACTACGCCGCGGCGATCACCGAGCGGACCAAGCTGGTCTTCGCCGAGGTGGTGGCCAACCCCGGCAGCGAGATCGCCGACATCGCCGGTCTGGCCGAGGTCGCGCACGCCGCGGGCATCCCGCTGGTGGTGGACGCCACCACCGCCACGCCCTGGCTGTGCCGCCCGCTGGAGCACGGCGCGGACATCGTGATCCACTCGGCGACGAAGTTCATCGGCGGGCACGGCACCGCGCTGGGCGGGGTGATCATCGACGGCGGCACCTTCCCGTGGGACAACGGGAAGTTCCCGCAGATGACCGAGCCGGCCGAGGCCTACGGCGGGATCCGCTGGTGGGCCAACTTCGCCGAGTACGGCTTCCTCACCAAGCTGCGCAGCGAGCAGTTGCGCGACATCGGTGCCTCGCTCAGCCCGCAGAACGCGTTCCTGCTGCTGCAGGGGGTGGAGACGCTGCCGCAGCGGATGCGCGAGCACGTGGCCAACGCCCGCGCCGTCGCGCAGTGGCTGGACGCCGACGACCGCATCGCCTGGGTGCGCTGGTCCGGGCTGCCCGACCACCCGCACCACGCCCTCGCCCAGCGCTACCTGCCGGAGGGGCCCGGGGCAGTGTTCAGCTTCGGGGTGGTGGGCGGCCGGGACGCCGGGCGGCGGTTCATCGAGTCGGTGCAGCTGTGCAGCCACCTGGCCAACATCGGCGACGCCCGCACGCTGGTCATCCACCCCGGCTCCACCACGCACGGGCAGCTGTCGGTGGAGCAGCTGGAGACCGGCGGGGTCTCGCCGGACCTGATCCGGATCTCGGTCGGGCTTGAGGACGTGGAGGACGTGCTGTGGGATCTGGACCAGGCGCTGACGGTGGCCACCACGTGAGCGTGCCGCGTCGCTGGGTCGGCCCCACCCCGGGCCGCCGGCAGGAGATCCTGGACCGCACCCGCACCGTCGCGGTGCTGGGCGCCTCGGACAACCCGTCCCGGGCCTCCTACTTCGTGTCCACCTACCTGCTGTCCACCACGCCCTACGAGGTCTGGTTCGTCAACCCCAACGTGGCCGAGATCCTGGGCCGGCCGGTGTACCCCTCGCTGGCCGAGCTGCCCGGGGTGCCCGACGTCGTCGACGTGTTCCGCAAGTCCTCGGACCTGCCCGGGGTGCTGGACGACACCCTCGCGGTGGGGGCCCGCACCTTCTGGCTGCAGCTGGGCCTGTGGGACGACGCGCTGGCCGAGAAGGCCGAGGCCGGGGGGCTGGAGGTGGTGATGGACCGCTGCCTGAAGATCGAGCACGCCCGCTTCCACGGCGGGCTGCACCTGGCCGGGTTCGACACCGGCGTGATCAGCTCGCGCCGGCGTCCGGCCCCCCGCTGAGGCCGCTGGTGGTCGGGACGGACGGCTGGACGACGTGCGCGCGCGGGCACCGGCACTGGGGGCTGGTCGGCGCGGCGGGTCTGCTGGTGCACCGCACCGGCACCGACGGGCTGGAGGTGCTGCTGCAGCTGCGGGTGGAGTGGAGCCACCACGGCGGCACCTGGGGCACCCCCGGTGGCGCGCTGCACGCCGGGGAGTCCCCCGGCCCAGGGTGCGCTGCGCGAGGCGGGGGAGGAGCTGGGGCTCACCGGGGCGGACCTGCTGCTGGGCCGGGACTGGGTCGACGACCACGGCGGCTGGAGCTACACCACCGTGCTGGCCACCCCGACCGGCGCGCTGGAGCCGGCCGGGCTGAGGCTGAACGCCGAGAGCCTGGATGTGGCCTGGGTGCCGCTGGAGCGCCCCGGCGTGCCGCTGCACCCCGGGTTCGCCGGTTCGCTGGACACCCTGCGCCCGCTGCTGCTGGGCCGGGTGGCCTGACCCGACCGCGTCCGGTCAGCTCGGCGCGACGGTGACCGCGGCGGTGCGGTGGTCGCCGAAGGACAGCTGGCGGACCTCGGCGTCGCTGCCGCGCAGCCGGCCCAGCGCCAGCACGTGGTCGAACTGCACCCGCGGGTCGGCGGCCGGCCAGCTCTTGCCCGCCACCAGCCGCCGGCCCCGGGCCAGCGCGGCCGGGACCGAGCCCACCAGGTTGAGGTCACCGGCCAGCACCACCGGACCGGGCAGGGTGGCGGCCCATCGGCGCAGCCGCAGCAGCTGGGTGGAGGCGGTGTGCGGGGCGAAGGACAGGTGCGTGCCGACGACGGTCAGCCCGTCCAGCTCGGCGGCCAGCGCGACCCGCGGCTCGTCGGGGAACCACCACCACCGGGTCTGCCCGCTGCGCGGGTCGGGCGCCTGGATCGGCAGCTTGGCCCGCCCGGTGCCCAGCGGGTGCACGTGCCAGCGGCGGACCGGGCGGCGGGAGAACAGCGCGATCCCGTAGTGCGGCGCAGCAGCTCCGCCAGGGTCGCCCGGCCCGCGCAGCACCGGCGGGTGCACGGCGTCCCAGGAGGCGAAGGGGTCCGGGGTGCCGGCCAGGGTGGCCGCCGAGCGCCAGTCCACCGCACCCAGCGCGACCGCCAGCTCCGCGGGCTGGTCGACCCGGTGCGAGCGCGGCTGGCCGGTGTCGATCTCCTGCACCGACAGCACGTCACCGTCCAGGTCGGCCACCGCGGCCCGCAGGCTCGCGGCGTCCAGCGAGACGCCCTGCCGGTCGCGCCCGGAGGCCAGGTTCAGGGTGCGCACCCGGGTCGTCGTCACCGTCCCAGGGTGCGGGTTGCCCCACCCCGGGGCGAAACGGCATCGCCCCCCGCCCGCATCCCCCCACCCCCCGGGGGCTTTAGCCCGAAAAAGCCCCCGGGCTTCAGCCCGAAAAAGCCCCCGGATCGGGCGCGGGCGGACCCTCCGTCGCCCGGTACGGTCGGGGGACCGGGGGCCGCGCCGTAGGTGCCCCGCACGGGAGGGGATGGTGCGCATGACGGGTCCGGAGCCGATCACCCGCCGGGTGTTCCTGTCCCGTTCGGCGGCCACCGGGCTGGGCATCGCGCTCACCGGCAGCGTCGCAGCCGTGTTCGGGGCGACGGCGGCCTGCACCGCGCCCGGGCAGGGCACCGGGGCCGGGCCCACCGGGGGCACGTCGCCCGAGGACCTGGGATACGGCCCGCTGGTCGCCGACCCGGAGGGGATCCTGGCCCTGCCGGCCGGCTTCAGCTACCGGGTGGTGGCGCAGAGCGGGGTGACCACGCTGGAGTCCGGGGAACCCACCCCCTCCGACCCCGACGGGTCGGCGAACTTCCCGCGGTCCGGCGGCGGTGCGTTGCTGGTGGTCAACCACGAGGTGGGCGGTGACGAGGCGCACCCGGTGCCGCACCCCGACGGCCTCGTCTACGACCCCGACGGTGGCGGGGGCACCACCACGCTGGAGGTGGACGCGGCCGGGAACCGGGTCGCCGAGTACGTCAGCCTGGCCGGCACGGTGAACAACTGCGCCGGCGGTGTGACGCCGTGGGGCACCTGGCTGTCCTGCGAGGAGACCGACGAGACCCGCAGCAAGCCGCACGGCTACGTGTTCGAGGTCGACCCGCACGACCGGGCGGCCAACCGGGATCCGCGGCCGGTGAAGGCGCTGGGTCGCTACCCGCACGAGGCCGTCGCCGTCGACCCGGACACCTTCGTCATGTACCTCACCGAGGACGCCAAGGACCCCAGCGGGTTGCTCTACCGGTTCACCCCGCCGGCGTCGGCACTGCCGCTGGGTCCCGGTTCGCTGCGTCGCCTGGGTGACACCGACGGCGCGCTGGAGGCCTTGCGCGCCCTGGACGGCGACAGCTACGTCGAGGACCTGTCGCTGGCCACCGAGATCGGCACCACCTACACCACCGAGTGGGTACCGGTGCCCGACCGGGACGCCGCCGAGACCCCGACCCGGCAGCAGGACTACCCCCGGCCGATCACCAGGGCCCGCAAGCTGGAGGGTGCCTGGTGGGGGGACGGCGGCGCCTACGTCGTCTCCTCCTATGCCCGGGAGGAGAGCCCGGTCGCCCACGACGGTCAGGTGTGGTTCCTGGACCCCGGCGCCGGCACGATGCGGCTGGTGCTGCGGTTCGCCCAGACCTCCGACACCGACGGCAAGCCCGACGGCCCGGACAACATCACCGTCTCCCCGTTCGGCGGGGTGATGATCGCCGAGGACGGCGAGGGCGCCAACCACCTGGTCGGCACCACCACTTCCGGCAAGGCCTTCTTCTTCGCCCGCAACGAGACCCCGGAGGGCGGGGAGTTCACCGGGCCCACCATGACCCCGGACGGATCCACCATGTTCGCCAACATCCAGGGCGACGGCGGCGACACCGGCCCGGGCTACGTGCTGGCCATCACCGGCCCCTTCCGCACCCTCGCCTGACCCCCCGGGGCTTGAGCCCGAAAAAGCCCCGGGCTTAGGCCCGAAAAAGCCCCCGGGCTTGAGCCCGGGAAGGTCCCCGGCGGGCGTCAATCCGGTGGGGGATGGTGGGCCCGGCTAGGTTCGGGCACGTGAGTGCACTCGAGGGCGTCTCGGAGACGTTCGACCCCAGCGCGTGGCAGGCCGTCGAGGGCTTCGAGGGGCTCACCGACCTGACCTACCACCGCGCGGTGGACGCCGGGGTGGTCCGGGTGGCCTTCGACCGGCCCGAGGTGCGCAACGCCTTCCGGCCGCAGACGGTCGACGAGCTGCTGCAGGTGATGGAGCACGCCCGACTGGCCACCGACGTCGGCTGCGTGCTGCTCACCGGCAACGGCCCCAGCGCCAGGGACGGCGGCTGGGCGTTCTGCTCCGGCGGCGACCAGCGGGTGCGCGGCCGCTACGGGTACGAGGCCGGGGCCGGGGTCAGCGGCCGGTTGCACATCCTGGAGGTGCAGCGGCTGATCCGCTTCATGCCCAAGGTGGTGGTCTGCGTGGTGCCCGGCTGGGCGGCCGGCGGCGGGCACAGCCTGCACGTGGTCAGCGACCTGACCCTGGCCAGCGCCGAGCACGCGCGGTTCAAGCAGACCGACGCCGACGTGGGCAGCTTCGACGGCGGGTTCGGCTCGGCCTACCTGGCCCGCCAGGTGGGGCAGAAGTTCGCCCGGGAGATCTTCTTCCTGGGCGAGGAGTACTCCGCGGCCGACGCGCACGCGATGGGCATGGTCAACCGGGTGGTGCCGCACGCCGAGCTGGAGGCCACCGCGCTGGCCTGGGGCCGGGCCATCGTGGCCAAGAGCCCCACCGCGCAGCGGATGCTGAAGTACTCCTTCAACCTGATCGACGACGGACTGGTGGGGCAGCAGCTGTTCGCCGGGGAGACCACCCGGCTGGCCTACATGGCCGAGGAGGCCGTCGAGGGACGGGACTCCTTCCTGGAGAAGCGACCGGCCGACTTCAGCCGGTTCCCCTGGCACGTGTGAGGAGCTGATCATGATCGTCGAGGTGCTGGGTGCCGGGGACGTCCGGGTGGTCGACGTCGAGGACCTGACCAGGCTGCACCTGGCGCTGGGCGCGGTGGAGGTCGAGGAGGCCGACGCCGCCCTGCGCTCGGCCGGGCTGGGCCGGCTGGAAGGGGACGACACCGGGTACCTGGACATCGCGGCCCTGCGTGCGGCAGCCGAACCCCACGCCCGGGCCGAGAACTGGGCCGGCGGCTGGGACGGCATGATCGGCTACGCCCGGAGCAAGGGCTGGGTGGCCGACGACGGGGCCAGCCTGCAGGTGCACGTGGAGTCCGCGGCCGGCTGATCGAGACGAGCGGGCTCACGCCCCGCGCTGGCCCCGCCAGTCCGCGGAGACCGCCTGCGCCCAGGAGCGGACCAGCGCCGGCAGGTCCACCACGTCCAGGTCCGCGGCGACGTCGGCGACGGTGGTGGTCCAGCCGGCCGGCCGCGGCGGCACGGCCGTGACGTCCGGGTCGGGATTGCCGGGAGTGACCTCGCCCAGGGCCTGGCGGAGCCGGGCCAGGGTGCCGGCCGCCTGCGCCCCGGGGTGCTGCGCGTCGTAGGCGGTGGTGGCCAGCTCCAGCAGGGCGGCGGCCCGCAGGTCGCTGGGTGCCTCGTCCCGCAACCCCCGGACGGTGACGTCGAACAGCCGGGTGCAGGCCGGGGAGGCCCCCTCGTGCCGGCCCTCCAGGTCCGGTTGGGCGGCCAGCACCGCGCCGCACCCGGGGCAGCGGGAGACCAGGGTCGAGGGTTCGGGCAGGGCGGTCACCGAGGAGTCCTCCCGGCCGGGAACGGGGCGGCAGAGATCGGGGGCACGCACCAGATCGTGCCGCACGCCCTGCTGCAGCGCCGCGAGCGGGTGAGACTGGTCGGCATGTCGCTGACCATGGGACCCGGCCCGCTCGCCCGGACCAACCGGGGCCGGTTCAACGCCGATCTGTCCGCCGCCCCCGCCCACCTGCTGTACCTGCACGACGTGCCGCAGCGGGTGCGCGGGGTGCTGGCCGGGGAGACGGTGGTGGACACCGAGCGGGCGGTGCTGCTGCACGAGACGGGGCTGCTGCCGCAGTGGTACGTGCCCCGCGAGGACGTGCGCAGCGAGCTGCTGACCGCCTCCGACACCCGCACGCACTGCCCGTTCAAGGGCGACGCGGAGTACTGGACGGTGACCGTGGGGGACCGGGCCGTTCCCGACGCCGTCTGGGGCTATCCCGATCCGGTAGCCGCCGTTCCCGAGCTGGCCGGGCTGGTGGCGTTCTACTTCGACCGGCTGGACGCCTGGTACGAGGAGGACGAGCTGGTGTTCGGGCCGCACCCGCGCGACCCCTTCCACCGGGTGGACACCAAGCGGACCAGCCGGCGGGTGACCGTGCGGGCCGGCGGTGTGGTGGTGGCCGACACCGACCGGGCGGTGGCGCTGTACGAGACCGGCCTGGGGGTGCGGTGGTACCTGCCCGGCGAGGCGGTGGACCCGGTGCTGCTGGCGCCGTCGGAGACCCGGACGGAGTGCCCCTACAAGGGCATCGCCAGCTACGCGCACCTCACCGTGGGCGGCACCCGCTACCCCGATGCGCTGTGGAGCTACCGCACCGCGCTGCCCGAAGCCCAGCAGGTCACCGGCTTCTGGTCCTTCGACGAAACGAGCGACGGCATCGAGATCGAGGTCGGACGACAGGTGCCGCGACGGCGCCGCTGACACCCGCCCACGGGACGGCAGTGGCCCCAGGTGAACGGTTTCGGGGCTGGAACTGGTCCTCCGGGGACACTGCCGGTGGCCGACGGCGCTGCTGACCGACCGCGCGGGACCACCACGACCGGATCCGGTTGACCGGCGGGGACGCTGGGCACCGCGCAGGGCATGTCTGGACCCCGCAACGAACCCCTGATCGCCGTCGTGGACGTGGACGGCACGCTGATCGATTCCAACTACCACCACGCGCTGGCCTGGTACCGGGCGTTCCGGTCGCTGGGCGAGCCGGTCCCGGCGTGGCGGCTGCACCGGCTGATCGGGATGGGCGGCGATCAGGTGGTGGCCGCGATCGGCGGCCAGGAGCTGGAGGACCGGCTCGGGGACCGGTTGCGTGCCCGGCACGGTGAGGAGTTCGAACCGATGGTGGCCGAGATGGAGCCGCTGCCCGGGGCGCGGGACATGCTGGTGGCCATCCGGGATCGCGGGCACCGGCTGGTGCTGGCCAGCTCCGGCCACGCCGATCAGGTGCAGGGCTACCTGGACCTGCTGGACGTCCAGGACCTGGT
Source organism: uncultured Actinomycetota bacterium (assembly GCA_963759905.1). Taxonomy (GTDB): domain Bacteria; phylum Actinomycetota; class Actinomycetes; order Mycobacteriales; family Geodermatophilaceae; genus Klenkia. The sequence continues at coordinate 1,387,551 of CAVXBD010000001.1, read as the reverse complement.
CGAGGCCTGGACCACCAGTGAGGACGTGAGCGCCTCCAAGCCGCACCCGGACCTGCTGCAGGCCGCGATCGGCAAGATCGGCGTCGCCGACGGCACGTCCTCGGTGATGATCGGGGACTCGATCTTCGACGTGCAGGCCGCCAGCAGGGCCGGGTTCCCCGCGCTGGTGGTCCGCTCCGGCGGGTTCGGCGACGACGAGCTGCGCGCCGCCGGTGCCCTGGACATCTTCGACACCCCGGGCGACCTGGCCGCGGCCCTGGACGACACTCCGCTGGCCTGAGACCGGGGCCGCGGTCCGCCCGGGGACAACTGGTCCGCCGCACTCGTGCTCTGCCCCACGGGTGGGGCAGAGCACGATCGCGCGCGGGCGCGCGCGGGTGGCCCGGCCGCCGGGACAGCAGGGTCCACGACGCTCGTGCTCTGCCCCAGGGGTGGGGCAGAGCACGAGCGTCCGGGAACGAGGTCCGTCCCCCGGGTCAGCCGACGACGGCGACGTCCGGGCTGGCCCAGCGGTCGGCATATTCGGCGACGGCGATCATCGGCGGCCGCTGGTCCACGGCCACCGGGACGCTGCTGGGCATGAAGCCCTGCCCGTCGTGCGCGAACTGGGTGAGGAGGCCACCCGGGGCGCCGCGGTGCCGGCCAGAGCTGCCCCGCTGGGCGCGGGCCAGCACGGTGGACACGATCTGCCCGGCCATCACGCCGAGGGCCTCGTCGGTCTGATGCGAGTGCACCCGGGTGCCGAGGTCGACCTGGGCCAGGCCGGGCAGCCCGCACACCTGCAGCAGGTCGATCAGCAGGCCCACCTCGACGCCGTAACCGGAGACGAAGGGCACCTGCTCCAGGACGGACCGGCGGCCGGCGTACTCCCCGCCCAGCGGTTGCACGACGCCGGCCAGCTCGGGCCACAGCGCGTTCAGCAGCGGCCGGGCGGTGAGCTCGGTGACCCGGCCCCCGCCGGCCGGGCGGTGCTGGCCCTCCACCGTCAGCGGCCGGGTGTAGCAGCCCTTGACGTAGTCGATCCGCGGATCGGTGAGCAGCGGGGTCAGCAGCCCCGGGACGTAGTGGCCGACATCGTTGAGCAGGTCGGAGTCCATGAACACCACGAGGTCACCGGTGGTGGCGGCCAGCGACTTCCACAGCGCCTCGCCCTTGCCGGGCCGCGACCCGTGACCGGGCAGCACGTCCCCGGTGGCCACCACCTGCGCGCCGGCGGCCCGGGCGATCGCGGCGGTGTCGTCGGTGGAGTCGGAGTCCATCACCAGCACCTCGTCGAGCAGCGGCACGTCGGTGACCCAGCGGGCGACCAGGTCCGACACCAGGCCGCCGACGGTGGCTGCCTCGTTCCGGGCGGGCAGCACCACGCTCACCCGGTGGCCGCCGCGGCGTTTGGCGGTCAGCAGGGCGGCCGGGTCGATCTCGGCAAGCGAGGTGGCCGATGTGGTGCGGTGCTCGAACCAGGCGCGGGCGTCGGGTCGCATGCCTCCACTGTGGGTCACCCGGCGCGCCGGTGTCGCGCCCGCGGGACCCGGTTCACGTGATCTTCACCGCGGGCCGGAGCGGGGCACACATCCGCAACGGTCGCCGACCATCGTGCGCAGCCGTGCCTCACCCCGGGTGTACCGGTTCGGTCCGCGGCTCGGCGGTCCCGGCAGCGGGCTCGTCGGCGGAGAGAGCGGGCTCGGTGCCAGCGGGGTCGGGTCGGTCCGGGTGAGCGGCGTGCGGGTCGGGGTGACCCAGGTCGGTCAGCCACCCCCGCAGCACCCGGTGCAGCTGCTCGGCCCCGACGATCTCCCCCGGCGTGGCGAAGGACGCCGGGTGCACCAGGAAGCCGTGCTGCTGCGGCCCGCCCAGCCCGCCGTGCGAGCCCACGTGCGGCTCGAACGCCGAGGCCTCCTCGGTGGTCGGGTCGAACCGGCTGTTGATCATGAGGTCGGCGCAGTGCGGGAAGGTCGACGTCCGGGCCACCAGGGCGGCGGCGTGCCGGCCGTAGGGCAGCAGCGGGTCCTCCCCGATCACCACCCCGGAGTCCAGCCGGTGCAGGCCGTCCCGGCCCAGCACCACCGGCCCGAACTCCGCGGACTGCACCAGCAGGAAGCCGATCCCGGCGTGGTCGACCAGGGTGGGCAGCAGGTCGGGCCAGCGCTGCTCGACCTGCTCCACGGTCACCCGTCCGGGCAGCTCGGTGAACGACACCATCGCGGTGTGGCCACTGACCACGCAGACCACCCCGGGGGCCACCCGGGCTCCCCGGCCGGGCTCGCCGGTGACGTCCCGGGGCCGGTCGTGCGCCGACCCGGCCCGCTCCACCCGCTCGCGCAGCCGGCGGGCGATCAGCCCGCTGCCGGTGGCAGCCTCAGCCAGCGCGGCACCCGCCTGCCAGCCCTCGGCCGGCCGGCGGCTGTCCGCGGGCCCGGACCGCGGGGCGTGCCGGCCCCGCCCCCGACCCCGGCGCCGGCGGGTGCGCGGCGGGGCGGGCGCGGCACCGGGCGGCAGGCAGGCCCGGCCGACCAGCTCCTCGATCGACTCGCCGAACCGGTCGGCGAACGCCCAGCCCTGGGTCTGCCCGTGGTCGGACAGGCACACCAGGTGGTAGGGCCGGGGTGCCAGCTGGGTGGCCCGCCACAGCCGGCCGATCTGCTGGTCGATGCTGCGCAGCACCGCCAGGGTGTCGAACCGCTCGATCCCGGAGTGGTGCGCGACCTCGTCGTAGCCCAGGAAGTCCGCGTAGGCCACCGGCCGGCCGGCCAGCATGTCCTCGATCAGCGCGGCCACCACCACGTCCCGGGCGATCACCGTGGTGCCCGGGCGGGCCAGCGGGTAGAGGCCGCCCCGGCTGACCCGTGGCCGGACGTCGGCCCGCCGCTGCTTGGACGCGGCGGCGAGTTCGCGGCCCACGTCGACCAGGGCCACCGCCAGGGTGCGCAGTGTGTTCACCGGGTTGGCGAAGTAGGCGTAGTACCCGGCCCCGAGCCGGTCGGTGCCGCGGCGTTCCCGGCGGGACCCCTTGGGCACCACCACCGCCAGCGAGCTCATGGTCAGCGAGACGTGCCGGGCGTCGCCGGTGAACAGGTTGCCGCGGCCGGCGCCGTCCCCGGAGAGCAGACCCTTGCCGTCGCTGTGCCGGGCCTCCACCAGGGCGGCGTCCTCCGGGTGGGACACCGAGACCACCCGGTCGCGGTCCTTCTCGTACCAGCGGAACCCCACCACGTCGTGGTTGTCACCGTGCAGGATGCCGCAGACGCTGGCCCCGGTCTGCGAGCTCCAGTCGGTGTGCCAGGAGGTCAGCGCGTGGCTCCCGGCGCGCAGCCAGGCGGCCAGGGTGGGCATCGAGCCGTCCCGGACGGCGCGCTGCGCGGTGGCGTGGCCCAGCCCGTCGATCTGCAGGAAGAGCACCCCGGGTGGCTGCGGCTCGCGCGCCCCGGCGGCGGCCACCCGGCGGCGGGCCCGGCGGAAGAACAGCTCGTCCTCGTCCAGCGCCAGCGCACCGCTGATCAGCGCCGCCACCCCGGCCATCACCACGGCCACCACCACGCTGGTGGCGAAGGAGGTCACGGTGATCCCGGGCAGCACCAGGAAGACGCCGAGCACCCCGGCCCCCAGCAGCGCGAACCCGCCCAGGCCCAGGGTGAACACCGCGACCGGCAGGGCCACCCGCATGAGCAGCGGCCAGACGACGCCGGCCAGCACGCCCAGCAGCAGCGCGGCCACCGGGGGCTGCCACCAGCCGTTCATCGCGAACCCGGTGAGCCAGCGGTCCAGCAGCAGCAGGGCCGCGGTGGCCAGCACCCAGACCAGCAGCACCCGGGCGACGAGACGGCCACCGGTGAGCACCCGGCCCGGCGGCCGGTGCGGCATCGGGGGTGCGGTCGGGGGTGTGGTCACGGCAGCGCGGTCGGCGGAGCGGGGGTCACGGGGTCGGGGTGGGGGAGGGCGCGTCGTCGGGCGCGCTCCTCCGCCGTCGCCGCGAGGACACCAGGTTCATGCCCAACCCCACGGCCAGCACCAGCGCGGTGGCCACCAGGGTGGCCACCAGCGGGGAGTCGAAGATGCCGCCGCTGACGATCCCCAGCGTCGAGTAGGCCAGCGCCCACAGCGAGGCCCCGGCGGTGGTGGCCGGTAGCAGCCGGCGCCAGGGGTAGGCCAGCGCGCCGGCGGCCACCAGCACCGGGATCCGCCCGGCGGGCAGCAACCGGCCGGCGACGATGATCTGCCAGCCGTGCGCCCGGAACTGCCCGCGCACCTCCGCCAACCGCTCCGTGTGCTGGCCGCGGACCAACCGGCTCACCGCGGCGGGACCGCCGAACCGGGCGACGGCGAAGGTCGTCAGGTCCCCGAGCCAGGCGGCCAGCGCGGCCACCACCACCACCAGCACGATCTCCAGGTGGTCGGTGGTCATCGCCAGCGCGGCCGAGGCGCTCAGCAGCGGACCGGTGGGCACCACGGGGATGGTGGAACCCAGCAGGATCAGGCCGAACAGCACCGGGTAGCCGATCGCCGCGGTGCTGGGCAGCGCCAGCGCCAGGGTGCTCACGGGGAGATCACCCCGGGGATCGGGCGGGCAGCTCGACCCGGCGCCCGGGTGGGGTGACCAGCACCGTGGTGGGCAGCTGCGCGGCGGTGACCGCGGCGGCGAACTCGTGCGGCGGGTCGACCAGCAGCCGGCGCATGACCGGCCCCACCCGGGGCAGCGTGGTGGTGCCGACGGCGGCCAGCGTGCCCCAGTGCACCGGGACGGCGACCCGCGGCTTGAGCAGCGCGCAGGCCAGGGCCGCGGCGGCGGGGTCCATGTGGCCCGGGCCCAGCGAGGTGCCCCAGCCCCAGACCGGCAGCAGGGCGACGTCGATCCCACCGTCCACGCTGCCGTCCCGGCCGCCCAACCCGCCCAGTCCGGTCATCTCGGGGAACACGTCGGTGTCCCCGGCGACGTAGACGGTCTGCCCGTGCCCGCTGAGCAGGTGTCCCATGGCCTGGGCGTCCGGACCGTGCGTGAGGCGGGGCCCCCACCGGTGCCCGCTGTGGTGCGCCGGCACCCCGGTGACGGTCAGCTCGCCCTCGGCGAGGCTCTCCCCGGGGGCCAGCTCGACGACCCGGCGGAACCCCTTGCCGCGCAGCCAGGCGCCCCCGCCGCGGGGCACCACGATCGGGGTGCCGGTGCCCAGCCGGCGAAGCGAGGGCAGGTGCAGGTGGTCACCGTGCAGGTGGCTCAGCAGCACCAGGTCCACCCCGGCCCAGTCGGCCGGGCGCGGCAGCGCGGACATCCGGCGCAGCGGGCCCACCCCCGCGGTGAGCAGCGGATCGGTGAGCACCACCCGGCCGGCCAGCTCGACCCGGACCGTGGAGTGGCCGAGGAAGGTCAGGTCGGGGGAGGGCACCTGGCCAGTATCCGCCTGCTCAGGCCCGGACCGGGGAGCCCGGGAGGGCGGTCACCGCGGTGAGCAGGCCGGTCAGCTCGGTGATGGTCACCAGCTGGGGCGTGGCCCGGCTGCGCACCATCCGGACCCCGGCGGCCAGCACCTGGTCCAGCAGCGGGCCCGGGTCCACCCCGTGCGCCACCGTCATCAGCCCGAAGGCCTCGGCGTCGGCGGCGATGGCCCGGACCACCCGGAGGGTGTGCGCGTCGTCGCCGCGGCCGCGCAACCCGGCCACGTCGATCCGGATGGTGTCCAGCGGGATCCGGGACAGGTGCGAGACCAGGGTGCGGCCCATCCCGTAGTCGTCCAGGCAGATCCGCACCCCCGTGGCGTGCAGGTCGTGCAGCACCGGGGCCAGGGTGGCGGGCGCGGTGAGCAGCGCCTCCTCGGTCAGCGCCAGGGACAGCCGGCTCGCCGGCAGCCCGGAACCGGCCAGGGCCACCGCCACGTCGGCGGCGAGGTGGTCGGCCTGCACGTGCCCGGCGGGCAGGTCCACCGCCAGCCGCAGCGGCCGGGGCAGGTCGGCGGCGTGCGCGGTGGTGGTGCCCAGCAGCCAGCGCTGCAGGGCGCCGTCCTGGCCCTGCCGCCCGGCGGCGGCCCACAGCTCGGCGGCGGGCAGCAGCCCGGCGGTGCGGTGGTTCCACACCGGGACGGCGTGCAGCGCGGTGAACGGCTCGGCGGCGGTCCCGGCCAGGGTGTAGCGCAGCTCGAGCTGGCCCTCGGCCAGTGCGGCGGCGACGTCGGAGTCGGCCACGTCGGCGCTGCGGCCGTCGTCGGCGACCCGCAGGCAGCCCTTCCCGGCCCGCTTGGCGGCGCGCAGCGCGGCGTCGGCCTCGCGGACGGCCAGCAGGCCGCTGCCCGGGCGCAGCTGGGACACCCCCACGCTGGTGCCCACCGCGAAGGTCCACCCGGCGGTGCGGTGCGGCAGGGCGAGGGCGTCGACCACCCGCTGGGCGGTCTCGACCGCCTCGCTGAGGGTGCCCTCCACCAGCACGGCGAACTCGTCACCGCCGAGCCGGGTGACCACGTCGCCGTCCCGGACCGCGCCGCGCAGCCGGCGGGCGACCTCGACCAGCACCTGGTCCCCGGCCTCGTGCCCGGCGTCGTCGTTGACCGCCTTGAAGCCGTCCAGGTCCAGCAGCAGCAGGCACCGCTCGGCGGGGCCGGCGGCCATCTCGCGGAACAGCAGCGCCCGGTTGGGCAGCCGGGTCAGGTGGTCGGTGTAGGCCATCCGCTCCAGCTCGCGCTCCCGCCGGGCGCGCGTGGTCACGTCCCGCAGCTGCAGCACCCGGCGGTCGGAGCCGGCCCGCTCGTGGTGGGTGACCTCCAGGTCGGTGGGGTTGCCGGCGGCGTCGGTGGCCCGGAAGCGCAGCACGGTGCCGGCGGTCAGGCCGGCGCGCACCCGCTCCCGGTCCTCGGGCGTCGACGAGGTCCAGCAGCGGCCCGGACAGCGCGCCGGTGGGCGGCAGCCCCAGCAGGTGCCGGGCGGCCCGCGAGGCGAACTGCAGGTGCAGGTCGGCGTCGACGATGACCACCCCGTCGGTGGAGGACTCCACCAGTTCGCGGAAGTCCTCCTCGGTGCGGACCAGGTCGGCGATCAGCCGGCCGCTGGCCCGGATCCGCAGCGTGCTGCGGACCAGCAGCAGGGTGAGCACGACGGCGACGCCGACGATCGAGGCACCGCTGAGCCGCTGGTCGCGCAGCACCGCCAGCACCAGCACGGCGGGCAGCCCCACCAGGGCCAGGGTGCTGATGGCCAGGCCCAGCACGTTCACCCGCGGGGTGCCGGCCCGGACGTCCGCGGCGCGCAGCCGGGACCGGGGGGCGGCGGCGACGGCCAGCACGCCGGCCTCCAGGGCCAGCGCCACGGCGACGTCCCCGATGCCCTGCCAGACCGGCTCCGGGTGCACCAGGCCGACGGCCAGCATGGCAGCGGCCAGCGCGATCAGGCTGAGCACGGCGACCATCGCGGTGGCCGAGCGGCGCAGCGCCCGGGTGGACACCGTGCACAGTGCCCCGGCCAGGCCGACGGCGGCCGCGGCGTAGCTGCCGTAGCCCACCGCCAGCGGGCTGATGTCGGAGGCCGGGGCCCAGACCAGCACGTCGCTGATCACCAGCAGGGCCAGGGTGACCATCAGCCCGTCCACCACCAGGGCCGGCCAGCGGGTACCCCGGACCTGGCGGGCCAGCATGCCGCAGACCACCGGTGGGATGACGACGGCGACCAGCAGCAGCACGTCGCCCGGGCCCACCGCGCCGAACGCGGGGGTCAGGCCGGTGCCGGTGAGCAGGCCGGCGACGGCGAACAGCGCGCCGCAGCCGGCCATCAGCCGCCAGGGCAGCCGGCTGTACCGGTCCATCCCGCGGGTCGCGCGCAGCGCCCGGGCGGCGGCGAGGCCGGCGACGACGCCCAGCACCAGGTTGTCCCACTGCCGGCCGCTGCCGTCGGGCGGGGAGAGCGGGACGGTGACAGCCAGCGCCAGCAGACCGGCCAGCAGGGTGAGCAGGCCGGTCCGGGAGGGTCGGGTCACGCGGGGGTCCCGCCGGGCAGCGCGGCCAGGCCGTGCAGGCCGGCCAGCCGGGCCGGCAGGTCGTCGAGCTCGGCGGGCCGCGACAGCAGGAAGCCCTGCAGGAAGCGGTGCCCCATGTCGCGCAGCAGCTGCAGCTCGGCAGCGGTCTCCACGCCCTCGACGATGACGTCCATGCCCAGGCTGGTGCCCAGGTGCAGCACCGCGCGGCACAGCGCGCGGCGCTGGGCGTCCCGCTCCACGTGCGCCAGGAACTGCCGGTCCATCTTGAGCACGTCGATGGGCATGCCCACCAGGTAGGCCAGCGAGGACCAGCCGGTGCCGAAGTCGTCCACGGCGATCCGGACGCCGAGCCGGCGCAGGGCCAGCAGCTCCTCGATGACGTGCGCGTCGTCCAGCAGCACCGACTCGGTCATCTCCAGGATGAGCCGGCCGGCCGGTAGCCCGCTGGCCTCCAGCGCCGCCAGCACGTCGGGCAGCAGCTCACCGCTGCGGACGTGCCGGGCGGAGATGTTGACCGCGACGCCGATCGAGCTGTCGGCGCAGTTCGGCCGCGGCCCGGGCAGGCCGTGTGCAGCACCCAGCGGCCCAGGTGGTGATCAGCGGAGGACTCCTCGGCCAGCGGCACGAACTCCGCGGGGGAGACGTCGCCCCAGAGGGGGTGCTCCCAGCGCAGCAGCGCCTCGATCGAGACGGCCCGGTGCAGCGCGAGGTCGACGACGGGCTGGTAGACCAGCCGCAGCTCGTCCGCGCTCCAGCGCGCCGGCCAGGTCGGTGCGCAGCGCATCCCGGCGGTCCTGTGCGATCAGCAGCGCGACGGAGTGCCGGCGGACCCGGCCGGGCCCGGCCGAGCGGGCGCTGAGCATGGCCACCTCGGCGCGGCGCAGCGTCTCCCCGGCGTCGGTGTCCGCGGCCAGCCCCACCACCCCGGCGGAGGCGGCCAGTCGCAACCCGCCGATGGGGGTGTCCGGGTCGACGGTGCCGATGAGCCGGGTGGCCACGATCTCGGCGTCGGCGGCGGACCCGCGCACCAGCGCGGCGAACTCGGCAGGGCCGGAGCGGACCAGCCAGTCGTCCCCGCGCAGCACCCGGGACAGCCGGCCGGCGATCTCCACCATGGCGGCCTGCAGGGCGGCGTCGTCGTCGGTGCCGGGGAGTCCGGCCAGGCCGACCTTGACCAGCGCGGTGCGGGCGTCGCCGTCGCGCAGCAGGTGGGCCAGCCGCTGCACCAGGGCAGCCCGGTTGGGCAACCCGGTGGCCGGGTCGGTGGTGCTCACCAGCGGCTCGTCGACAGGGAGCGTGCCGGCCCGCTCCGGGGTGCTCCCGGGGGTGACGTCCCGGCAGTACAGCACCAGGGCGCCGACGTCGGGGTCCTCCCGCAGGTCGCGGACCTGGACCCGGATCAACCGCCAGCTGCCGTCGGCGTGCTGCAGCCGGGCGGTCCGGGTGCGGCCCTCGGGGGTCTCACCCGGTTCGGCCGGGCGCAGCGCGGTCACCAGGCCCGCCAGGTCGTCGGGGTGCACGGCATCCACCAGCGCCTGGCCCACGGCGCCGGTGGGGTCCAGACCCAGCAGCTCCGGCACGGCCGAGGAGGCCCAGGTGACCTGCAGCTGGTCGTCCAGGATGACGACCGGGTCGGCGCTGGCCCGGACCACGGCCCGGAAGTAGGCCTCGCTGTGCTGCAGGGCGGCGCTCAGGGCCCGCTGGTCGTGCCAGCCGATCGCCTGGTGCACCACCAGCAGGCACAACCCCACCAGGCCCAGGACCAGCAGCACCGGGTCGACACCGCCGGTCACCACCACGGTGAGCAGCAGCAGCGCACCGGCCAGCAGCGCGGTGAGGTGCGGCAGCATGGCGCTGATCGGGCAGGTGCGGATGTCGATCCGCACGGCCGTGGCGGCCGACCGGTCGGACAGCGCGGCCAGCAGGACCAGTCCGGTGCCCAGGACACCGGCGATGCAGGTGGTCGGGTCCAGCGGCGGGATCTCGGTCGCGGTGGCCCGCAGCAGCGCACCCGAGGTGCTGGACACCAGGAAGAGCAGCTGACCGCCCAGCACCAGCAGGGCGGCGGGGCGCCGCGGCCCAGGGCTGCTGACCAGCACCAGCAGCGTGACGCTGGTGCTCAGCGACAGCGCCGCGGCCAGCACGTACAGGGTGGCCCCGCGCAGCGTGGCGATCTCGATCCGGCCGCCCAGCACCAGCACGAAGCTGCTCAGCAGGCAGACCAGGGAGCTGACGGCGAACAGCGACCACGCGGACAGCAGCTGGCCGCGCACGCCCTGCCAGGTGCCCCGCGGGATGAGCAGGGCCAGCGGGAGCAGGATCAGCAGCATCCCCGGCAGGGCACCGAACGTGGGTGGCACGGCACCGTCGAAGGCGGCCTGGACGGCGCTGGAGCCCAGCACGGACAGCAGGGTGGCCATGCCGTACCAGTGCCAGGCGCGCGGTCGGGCGGTGCTGCGGGCGGTTCCGATGATCACCAGGGACGCGCCCACGATGCCGGCGGCGGTGACGGTGAGCAGCGCGGCGCGCCCGGCTGCGCCGGGCAGCAGCCCCGCGGCCGCGGTGGCCAGGGTCAGGGCCAGCAGCGCCACGGCGGTCGGCCGGCGGCGGAGGCCGGCGCGCGAGGAGCCTGGCTCGGCCGCGTCGTCGGCGAGGCGTCCGGTGGTCACGGATGGACTGTCGGTCGGGCGGAGCCAGAGATGGAGGGGCCCTTCGGTTGCTCTCACCCGATCGGGCAACCGGGCGATTTCAGACCGTCATGTTTCCGCGCGTCCACTACGGGACATCAAGGTCCCACACTACGGTCAGTACACCTTCCACCCGCGAGGTCCCGATGACGTGGCTCGTGCTCTGCGCGCTCTGGCTCGCCGTGGCCTGCGTCGTGGCGGTCGTGGTCGGACTCGCGCTGCGCGTCGCCGACCGGAACGACCGGGCCCGCTGCCAGGTCGAGGCGTGGACGTCGCGGGAGCTGGCCGGGAGCTGAACCGGGTAGTCGAGCGGTAGACCCGGTCGGCCGCTCAGCCCGCGGGGCAGCTCTCGCAGCTGTCCCGGGGCGCCGGCGCCCCTACCAGGGACGACTGCTGCTCGGTCTGGGGCTGGACCTCGGCCTGGGTGGTGGACGCCGAGGTGCTGGCCGGGCTGCTGCTGGCGGTGGAGCGGGCTGCGGTGGACCGGCCGGCCGTCGTACTGGCCACCGCCGAGCTGGACGCCGGGGTGACTCCGGTGCCCGCCGCGCTGGTCGACGTCGCCGCGGTCGGGGCCACGGTGGGCTCTGCCGGGGTGCTGAGGTCGGCGGTGACCGGAGCCGTCGTGCCGGCGTGCGGGGCGATGGAGGTGACCTGGTCGTCCAGGGTGACGTCGATAGCGGCGGGGCCGGCCACCGAGGGCTGCGGCGCGGGCGCCCCGGCCGGGGCGTCGGGTTCCTGCTGGCGGGTGTCGGAGGCGTTCTCCACCGCGGTGCCGGGGTCGGTCATGGCCTCGTGCACCAGCACGACGGTGGGGACGGCGGCGAAGCTGGTGGCCCAGATGGCCAGCGCGACGGGCAGCCAGCGCAGGTTGCGACGCCGGGCGCCGGTGGCCGGGGAGCGGGTGCCCGGCGAGCGGGTGGCCGGGTGCCGGGCGGACGGCGGGCGGGTGACCGGCGGCTGCGTGGTCGGCGGCTGGGTCACCGGCACCGGTGCTGACCGGGGCGCTGCCGATCGGGCCGGACGGGCGTGCCGGCCCCGGGGACGGCTGGTCCCTGGCTGGCTGTCGTACCCGCGCTCGTCCACGAACTCGTTCCCCCCGCATGTCCCCGATGTCGAACACGCACCGTAGCCAGGCCCCCGCGGAATCCACTAGGCCGTGTCGGCGTGTCCGGGGGGACCCGCCGACACGAGTGCACAGGTCACACGTCGGGGTCTGTCAGGTGCGGTGCGTCAACAGCACGGGGGTCACCCGGCCGGCGGGGTCAGCCCGTCGGGCTGCTGCTGCAGTCCGGATCCCCCTGGCAGGCCTGGCCGGCCGGGATGTCCTCGGTGGTCGGCGCGCTGCTGCTCCCGGTGACCGGGGTGGTGGTCTGGCTGGTCGAGCTCGTGGTGGGCGCGGTCTGCGTCGTGGCGCGCGGAGCCGGGGCGGGTGCCGGCGCAGGGGCCGGTGCGGGCGCGGGGGCCGGTGCGGGCGCCGGGGCCGGGGCTGGTGCGACGGCTGCCGTGCCGGCGCGGCTGGTGGCGGTGGTCGACCGGCTGGTGGTGCCCTGCGGGCTGCCGGCCGCCGGTGCCGGGGCCTGGACCGGGGCCTCGGACCGGGGCCTCGGCCGAGGTGGCCGCCGGGTCCGCCACGACCGGGGGCACCACCTCGGTCGTCGTGGTCCCTGCCGAGCTGCTGCTCCCCGCCGCCGACCCGGTGCTCGAGCCCGTGCTGGTGCCTGCGCCATCACCGGTGCCGGCGCTCGTGGTGCGGGCCGCCGGGGAGGTGCCGGCCGACGCGCCGCCGGCAGTGAACCCGTCGGTGAGCAGCACGCCCAGCACGATCACCAGCACGGCCACCGCGACGCTCAGCGGCAGCCACCGGCGCCGGCTGGGTGCCGGCAGCACGACCGCCCGGTGCGAACCGGTGGTGCGCAGCGGGTCCTCAAGGGACACGTCCAGGTCCAGGGCGCCAGCCACCACGGCGTGCCGGCCGGTGTCCGCCCGCGGATCCCGGGTGGCCATCGCCGGGGTCACCACCGGGATGGCCGCCGAGGAGTGCCGGCCGGTGCTGCGCCGCGGCGGGGCGGTGACCACCGGGATGGCGGGGGAGGTAGTGCCGGCCGGTGCTGCGCCGGGCCGGGGCGGTGACCGCCGGGATGGCCGGTGAGGAGTGCCGCCCGGAGCGCGCCGCCGTGCCGGCCGGTGGAGGCACCGGGGGCAGGGCATGGCGCGGCGTGGCCGTCTGCTCGTCCATCGTGGCGTGTCTCCCCGGTGCGCTGGCGCCCGATCACTCATCCGGGCGAGCGGCACTGTGACACCGCGCGAGGGCCCGGCGACAGAACGTTCGGGCGTGTCCAGCAGGACACGCCGGGTGGGTGACCCCGCGCACCGACACACCCGTCACACCCGTCACACCCGGCTCCGGCCGGTCCACCGTGAGCGCCGGCGGCCGGGAACACCACCATCGGGGTAAGTGGGGGTGCGGGGACGGGCCGCCGGGTGAGCGGGGTCTCTGCACGGATGGCACGATTCACCGGGTGAAGACCTGGCTCGACTCCTGGCCGGTGTACCGGCAGCTGACCGGCCCCGACCCCCTGGGTCGCGGGCATGCCGCCCGGAGCAAGAAGACCGACGCGACGGTGAGCCGCACGGCCACCGCCGACCGCGTCGTGCAGTCCATCTGCCCCTACTGCGCGGTGGGCTGCGGGCAGAGGGTGTACGTCAAGGACGAGCAGGTCATCCAGATCGAGGGCGACCCGGATTCGCCGATCAGCCGCGGCCGGCTGTGCCCCAAGGGCAGCGCCAGCAAGTCGCTGGTCACCAGCCCGTCCCGGGTGACGACCGTGAAGTACCGGCGTCCCTACGGCACGGAGTGGGAGGACCTCGACCTCGACGACGGCGATGGAGATGATCGCCGACCGGGTGCTGGCCGCCCGGGAGCAAGGGCTGGCAGGACACCGACGGCGGGCAGCGGGTGAACCGGACCATGGGGATCGCCAGCCTCGGTGGCGCGACGCTGGACAACGAAGAGAACTACCTGATGAAGAAGCTGTACAGCGCCCTGGGCGCGATCCAGATCGAGAACCAGGCGCGCATATAGCACTCCGCCACGGTGCCCGGTCTGGGTACCACGTTCGGCCGCGGCGGGGCCACCGGGTTCCAGCAGGACCTGGTCAACGCCGACTGCATCGTCATCGAGGGCTCGAACATGGCCGAGTGCCATCCGGTCGGGTTCCAGTGGGTGATGGAGGCCAAGGCGCGCGGCGCCCGGTGATCCACATCGACCCGCGGTTCACCCGCACGTCCGCGGTGGCCGACACGCACGTCCCGCTGCGGGCCGGCACGCGACATCGCGTTCCTCGGCGGGCTGATCAGCTACGTGCTGGAGAACGAGCTGGACTTCCGCGAGTACGTGGTGGCCTACACCAACGCCGCGTCGCTGGTCGGCGAGGACTTCGTGGACACCGAGGACCTGGACGGGTTGTTCTCCGGCTGCGACCCGGAGACGTCCAGCTACGACAAGGCCAGCTGGCAGTTCGAGGGCGCGCCACGAGCCCTCGGCGCACCGGCACCGACGAGATCGCACCGGGCGCCCCGGAGCCGGGGAAGATCGGCCAGCCGGCCACCGACCCCACGCTGCAGCACCCGCGCTGCGTGTACCAGGTGCTCAAGCGGCACTTCGCCCGCTACACCCCGGAGATGGTGGGGGACGTCTGCGGCATCGAGCCCGAGGTGTTCCTCGACGTCGCCCGCGCGGTGACGGCGAACAGCGGCCGGGACCGGACCACGGCCTGGGTGTACTCGGTGGGCTGGACGCACCACACGGTGGGCGTGCAGTACATCCGCACCGCCGGCATCCTGCAGGCGCTGCTGGGCAACATGGGCCGCCCGGGCGGCGGGATCCTGGCGCTGCGCGGGCACGCCTCGCATCCAGGGCTCCACCGACATCCCCACGCTGTTCAACCTGCTGCCGGGCTACCTGGCCATGCCGCACGCCACCGAGCACGAGACGCTGGACGACTTCTGCGCGGTGGGCGATGAGATGAACGGCTTCTGGGGCGGCACCCGGGCCTACATGGTCAGCCTGCTCAAGGCCTGGTGGGGTGACGCGGCGACGGCGGAGAACGACTTCTGCTTCGACCACCTGCCCAAGATCACCGGTGACCACGGCTCCTACCGGACCGTCGCGGACATGATCGAGGGCAAGGTCCCGGGCTACTTCCTGGTCGGGGAGAACCCGGCGGTCGGGCACGCCAACGGCAAGATGCAGCGGCTCGGGCTGGCCAACCTGGACTGGCTGGTCGTCCGCGACCTGCAGATGATCGAGTCGGCCACGTTCTGGAAGACCGCGCCGGAGATCGAGACCGGTGAGCTGGTGACCGAGCAGATCGGCACCGAGGTCTTCTTCATGCCGGCGGCGAACGCACGTGGAGAAGGAAGGCACCTTCACCAACACGCAGCGGCTGCTGCAGTGGCACCGGCAGGCGGTCGAGCCGCCGGACGACTGCCGCAGCGACCTGTGGTTCTACTACCACCTGGGCCGGATCCTGCGCGAGCGGCTGGCCGGCTCCACCGACCCGCGGGACCGCCCGCTGCTGGAGCTGACCTGGGACTACCCGACGCACGGGCCCTACGACGAGCCCAGCGCCGAGGAGATCCTGCGGGAGATCAACGGGGTGGGCCCGGACGGGCGCACGCTGACCTCCTACACCGAGCTCAAGGACGACGGGTCCACCACGGCCGGCTGCTGGATCTACACCGGCGTGTACGCCGACGAGGTCAACCAGTCCGACCGGCGGCAAGCCGGGCCGGGAGCAGAGCTGGGTGGCCCCGGAGTGGGGCTGGGCGTGGCCGGCGAACCGGCGCACGCTGTACAACCGCGCCTCGGCCGACCCCGAGGGCAAGCCGTGGAGCGAGCGCAAGAAGTACGTGTGGTGGGACGACGAGGCCCAGAAGTGGACCGGCGTCGACGTGCCGGACTTCGAGGCCACCAAGCCGCCGTCCTACCGGCCGGCGCCCGGGGCCAAGGGTGCCGACGGCATCTCCGGGGCGGATGCGTTCGTGATGCAGAACGACGGCAAGGCCTGGCTGTTCGCCCCCACCGGGCTGGCGGACGGGCCGCTGCCCACGCACTACGAACCCGACGAGTCCCCGGTGCCCAACGCGCTCTACGGCCAGCAGGCCAACCCGGGCCGGGAGCAGATCCACGCGGCGTGGAACCGGAGCAACCCCTCGGGCAGCGACGTCTACCCGTACGCGTTCACCACCTACCGGCTCACCGAGCACCACACGGCCGGCGGGATGAGTCGCACGCTGCCCTACCTGTCCGAGCTGCAGCCGGAGTTCTTTGTCGAGGTCTCCCCGCAGCTGGCCGAGGAGCGCGGGCTGGAGAACGGCGGCTGGGCCACGCTGGTCAGTTCCCGGACCGCGATCGAGGCCAAGGTGCTGGTCACGGAGCGCATCCGGCCGCTGAAGCTGGCGGGCGGGAAGATCGTGCACCAGATCGGCATCCCCTATCACTGGGGCGAGCAGGGCCTGTCCGTCGGTGACTCCGGCAACGACCTGTTCGGCGTGGTGATGGACCCCAACGTGCACATCCAGGAGTCCAAGGTCGCCACCTGCGACATCCAGCCCGGCCGCCGCCCGCGGGGCCCGGCGCTGGTGGAGTACGTGGAGTCCTATCGGATGCGGGCCGGGGTGAAGTCCGGCCTGGTCCCGGTGGGCGGCCGCGCGCCGGTGGAGGAGACCAACATGACGGGCGAGGGCGGGCCGCAGGCGACGACCACGCAGCGCTCGTCGGACAGCGGAGAGGCCACCTCGTGAGCCAGATCAGTTCGGCCAGCCCGGTCTTCACCGGCAAGGACGAGGAGAACCGGCTGTTCGGGCCGCTGCCCGACGTGACGGCCGAGGCGGGGTACGCCGAGGACCACCCGGCCCGGGTCGGGTTCTTCACCGACACCAGCGTGTGCATCGGGTGCAAGGCCTGCGAGGTCGCCTGCAAGGAGTGGAACACGCTCCCGATGGACGACGCCAACGGCAAGCGCGACCTCATGGGCCTGTCCGGGATGAGCTACGACAACACCGGCCAGCTGGGTGCCAACACCTGGCGGCACGTGGCGTTCGTGGAGCAGTCCCGGCCGGTCAACCTGCCGATGCCCGGTATCGGGGCGCCGGCGGCACCGGGCCAGGGCGTGGACTCCGCCGGTGGCTGCGGCGGGTCCTGCGGCTCGAGTCCGGCGGGCCAGTCCGCGGCGCACGGCAACGCCGACGGCACGACGATCGAGCAGCACAGCGTGCTCAACGCGGAGGCGCTGGCCTCCTTCGACCCGCAGACCGCGCAGTCCGGGGACCGCGAGATCCGCTGGCTGATGTCGTCGGACGTCTGCAAGCACTGCACGCACGCCGGCTGCCTGGACGTGTGCCCCACCGGTGCGCTGTTCCGCACCGAGTTCGGCACCGTGGTGGTGCAGGACGACATCTGCAACGGCTGCGGCTACTGCGTGCCGGCCTGTCCCTACGGCGTCATCGACAAGCGCGAGGACAACGGCGGCGTCTTCAAGTGCACGATGTGCTACGACCGGCTGACCGACGGTCTGCAGCCGGCATGCGCCACGGCGTGCCCCACGCAGTCCATCCAGTTCGGCAACCTGGACGAGCTGCAGGCCCGGGCGGACGCGCGGCTGGCCACGCTCAAGGAGCAGGGCGTGGAGACCGCGCGGCTGTACGGCCGCGATGAGGACGACGGGGTCGGGGGAGCAGGCGCGTTCTTCCTGCTGCTGGACGAGCCGGAGGTTTACGGACTGCCGCCGGACCCGGTGGTGACCACCCGGGACCTGCCCTCGATGTGGAAGCACGCGGGTGCGGCGGCGCTGATGTTCGCCGGCGTGGCCGTGTCCTCGTTCCTGGGGCGCAAGCGATGAGCCGGACCAGCAAGCCGGCCGAGCCGCTGGACGCCCCGTTGGACCACCGGCCCGCGACGTCGGGGGTGGCCACCCCGGGGGGTGGCTGGCGGAGGGCGCAGGGCCCGTCGGCGCAGAAGCGGGAGCGCCGCAAGCGCAAGGGCGGCGGCGGGGGTCTGGGTCGCGGCCGGGACGGTGACCCCACGGTCGGCGAGGCGGACTTCCAGTCCTACTACGGCCGGCAGATCGTGAAGTCGGCGGTGTGGAAGACCCCGGATGTGCCGCTGTACCTGTTCCTGGGTGGCGCGGCCGGGTCCTCGGCGATCCTGGGCGCGATGAGCGAGTTCACCGGCCGGCCGGGGCTGGCCAAGGTGGCGCACCTGACCGCTGGTGGCGGGGCGATCGCCTCGGTGGGCTGGCTGATCCACGACCTGGGCCGGCCGAGTCGGTTCCTGCACATGCTGCGGGTGTTCAAGCCGACGTCGCCGTTGAGCGTGGGTTCCTACATCCTGTCCCCGTTCAGTGCGCTGACCGGGGCGACGGCGGCGCTGCAGCTGCTGGGCGCGGCCCCGGCGGTGCGGCGCTCGGCCGGGCTGCTGCCCCGGGTGCTGCGCTCGCCCGGACTGCGCAAGTCCTCCGCTGTGGGAGCGGCGCTGTTCGGTGGCCCGATGGCCACCTACACCGCGGTGCTGCTGGCCAACACCGCGACCCCGTCCTGGCACGAGCCGGGCAACCAGCTGCCGTTCGTGTTCGCCGGTTCCGGCATGTCCGCCGGCGGCGGGTTGTGCATGATCTTCGCCCCGATCGAGGAGGCCGGCCCGGCGCGGGCCATGGCGGTGGTGGGCTCGGCGATCGAGCTGGCCGCGATGCACAAGGTGGAGAACGAGCACGGTATCGTCAGCGAGCCCTACCACCTGGGCCGGGCCGGGAAGCTGCTGAAGATCGCCCGGGCATGCACCGCTGCGGGCGCCGGGCTGACCGTGGTGGCCGGCAAACGGCGGTGGGGTGCGGTTGCGTCAGGGACGTTGATGGCGGCCGGTTCGCTGCTGACCCGGTTCGGGGTGTTCGACGCGGGGATGGCCTCCAGCAAGGACCCGAAGTACGTCGTCGTCCCGCAGCGGGAGCGGATGGCGGCCCGCCAGGCGTAGTCACCCCGTGACGAGTTCGACCGTCGCACCGAGTGCGGCGTAGGTGCCCAGCGCCCGGGCATCCCGGGTGAGCAGGGGGACCTCGGCCGCCCGGCTGGCCAGCGCGACGAGGGCGTCGTAGACGGCGCCACCAGCGATACCACGAGCAGCGAGGACGCCGGGCAGTCCCGCGGCCTCGTCCATCGGGACCAGGAGGGGGCTGCCGAAGGTGGCGTTCAGGATCCGAGCGGCGTCACCCGGGGCCAGCCGGGCATCGCCGGGGAGGCGGGTCAGCACCGAGTAGGTCTCAGCCAGGGAGTGGCCGGTGAGGACGGGGTCCCGGTCGCGGACGTGGCGCCGCACGGCTGGGTGGGACTCGTGAGACCGCAGGAGCAGGGCAACCGCGGCGCTGGTGTCCAGCGCGAGCGGCGTCACCGGCGGCCGGAGTCGATCAGTCCAAACACCATGTCGTCGGTGACCACGGTGTCGGACTCGGCCACCAGCACACCGTCCACCTCGACCAGACGAGCCGTGCGGCCGTCGGGGGTCAGCTGCAGCCCGCCGCCGTAGAGGCTGATGTCGACCGTGCTGCCCGGGGTCAGACTGAGCGCCTCGCGCAGTGCCTTGGGGACGACGATGCGCCCCAGGCTGTCGATGGTCGTCTTCACTGGTATGACGCTACCAGCGGATGCCCAGGAGGGTCGGGCCGCGGCGCTGGGTTTCGGGGGACTGCAAGAGGCGTGGCTTCAAGATGACACCTGCAGATGCTCAGGATCGCTGTTTCGCCAGGCTTCTCTGCTGCGCGGCTCCTTCTGACTGTCGCGCCAACGCGTGACTGTGCAGCAAGATCAGGCGGAAACCCGCACGTCGTCGATCGTCGCGTTCCACACCTCGTCTCCGGATGCACTGATCTCGATCGTTAGGGCGGTCAACGGTCCGTCGATGTGGGCCTGACCGATCACCTCGCCGGCCAATGAGATCTCAAGGAGGCCGGCTTTCGCATCGATCGAGACAGGTTGCGCCTCCCCCAACTGTAGGGAGACCGGAGCTGTGGGGTTGGCGTAGTCCTGGTAGCCGGTGCAGGCGGTCAAAAAGCACATCTGGGCGAACAGCTCGGGGCGGCCGATCGAGGAAGGCCCGAGGACCACTCGATTTGTCCGACCCGTTGAATCCAGCACAGTGACGTCCGCGAATCCGGGCCCCAGGCTGCCGACGGAGTCGACGCTGACGTTGGACTCCAGGTGACTGAAGGGCGGCGTGGGGCGGGGGACGAGTCGGTCGACGACCCCTTCATTCGGCCCGTTGCCGAACACTGCGAGATCGAGGGATCCGTTCACGACCCGGATGTGCTCACCGTCAGATGGCGCGAGCCACCGAGCCGGGTCGAGATTCGACCCGGCGAAGTCGTCGACCAGAATTGTGCGGCCAGGGCCATCTGTCGCCGCGTCCTGGCTGGGGGGGCGATACCCCTGATGTACCCCACAGTGCCGCCGCCCACGACGACGGTGATGACGGCCGCGATCGAGATTTGCTGGCGGAGAGACCGCTGTGCGCCCGGCCCAGCGAGAGAGGGGCCTCCGGCTGTTCAGGCGGCGAGCTGTCGGCGGGGCCGACGCCGCTTGCGATGTCATCGTTCACCCCGACCGGGTTGGCGGCCTCGGGCACGACCTCCACTGCGTCGGGAGACTCTGCTTGCACCCGCTCCAGGGTGTCCAGCCACGCCCGAAATTGCCCGCTCGGTACCCCGCAGCACCGGAGGACCCAGAGCAAAGCCGGCTCCTGCTTTGCCGCCGGTGCCGTCTTTCCGGAGCTCCAGTTCCCGAACTGGAGCGGCCGGCCGCTGCAGGTGAAAGTGAGCATCCTGACCCGGGAGCTTCGCGGTCGTCATGGTGGACAAAGTTGCGACTAGACACGCGGGAACTGCCGGGGTGGCTCCACAAGGACAACCACCACCGGCCCCACACCGTGATCGGCGGGCATCTCCCGGTCCACGCCTGAGCAACCAGTCTGGTCGATACAACTAGGCCACCTGCGGTGCACCTGGGTCGCTGAGGTTGCTGCGCGGCTCGCGGGATCGTTCCCATCGCTGGCCTGCCGATAGCCGGGGTGAGTCCCGCGCACGGTGCGCGAGCCCCGCCGGTCGCCGGCGGATCGTGAAGGAGACACCTTGTGACGCTGTCGCGTCCCCGCACCACCGGCCGCCTGCTGCGCGGCTCCACCCTCGGCCTGGGCCTGCTGCTCGTCGGCGGGGTGGCCGCGCCCGCCGCGCTGGCGGACGTCACCACCACGCCCGAGGAGGCGGCCGCCCAGGTGCCGCCGGGGATGTCTCCACCGTGAACGACTCGCCACCGCTGCAGCCGGCCCCAGCAGCGCCACCGGTTGGCGACGGTGACGAGGTGGTGGTGGTCCCGCGGTTCGACCCATGCTTCGGGACGGGCAAGGACTTCAGTGGCTTCCCCGGGCTGGATGCTGTGCGCAGGCGAGCGAGATCATCCCGGGGCCCGGTGCCGAGGTGCTGCCGGAGGACAGCTCAGGCGAGCTGCCCGGTAACGCAGGCGAGACGCCTGCCGAGGACGCCGGCGAGGCCCCTGCCGACCGAGGACTCCCCCGCTGGAGGAGGAGATCCCGCCGCGACACCGCCCCGGACGTGCCCGCCGTCGTCGTCGCCGAGGCCACCACGGACCCGACCGCACCCGACACGGTGCAGCCGCCGCGACCACGACGGCCGCGACCAGCGCCGCGGCTGCAACCACGACCACCGCCGGCACCGCGTGCCGCGCCGGCCGCCCTGGCCACCACCGGCTCCCCGGTGCAGTCCATGGCCATGCTCGGCGCCGGCCTGCTGGCCCTGGGTGGGGCCGCCACGGCCACCGGCTCCGTGCTGCGGCGCCGTGCCCGGCAGCACTCCTGACCCGCAGGGCTGGTGGGCCCGGTTCCGTCCCCCGACGGAACCGGGCTCCCCGGCCCTGTTGACCCTCACCGCCGTGCTCTCCCCGGCCTTCCCCCCGGGCAGCACGGTGGACCAGCCCGACGGCCACCGGCCGCCGGGCTGGGTGGTGTCCGCGCTGACCGAGGAGGGCACCGGCCGGGTGCTCCGGCTCGAACTGGCCGACACCGGCGCTCCGCTGCTGTGGTTCGTGCCGCTCGAGGAGCCCGACGCCGACCCCTCCGCCACCACCCTGCTGGCCTTCTCCGACCCCCGGTTCGGCCGCGGCGCGGTGCTCGACCCGCGAGCAGGCGCTCGCCGCCGGCGTCCGGGGCGAGCAGCAGGTCGCCGCGGTGCGGTGGTGGCCGGGGACCGGCCTGGTGCACCAGCTCTACGTCGCCCCCGAGCACCGCCGCAAGGGGGTGGCCGGCGCCCTGGTGCAGGCCGCCTTCGCCGCCCAGCGGGCCCGCGGCGGCCCGGCGCTGCACGGGGACGGCCGGCGCACCGAGGACGGCGAGGCCTGGCGGGCCGCGCTGCCCGCGGAGCTGCGGCACTGGTTCGCGCCGTGGACGCACCGGCTGCCCTCGATGACTCCGGTGGAATAGCCGCTACGTCTGTTCCTGGGAGGGGCGGCGGATCCTTGGCCACCACCGACCGCAGCGCCCACACGCGCCGCACAGCTGACCGTCACGCGCCGTTCACCTGGGCTGGGCAGGATGGCCTCGTCCGAACGGCGCGGTCCGGCAGCACCCTGCCGCTCCCGTGCCTCGATAGGGTCGCGCCGACGCGGGGGCCAGGTCCGTCAGGAGTGAGGTCGAGGTGCTGCGTCGCTGGTGCACGGTCGGACCGCGGTCGACCCTGCACCGTGGGCGGCACGACAGTGGGCAGGACTCCAGCAGGAGGCCCGGTATGCCGATGATCGTGCAGTGACCAGGTCCCACCAGCGCCCCGCCGCGGCATCCGGCCCCGAGCGGCAGCCCGGACCTCCGGTCGACCCACCCGCCGACCCGCCGGCCGACCCGCCGGCAGCGCCGGTCCCGCCCGCCGGGACGGCACCGGAGGGCTCGCCCGGCGAGCACGACGAGGCCGTGCACTCCGCCATGCGCGGCCTGTTCGGCCGGGACTCCGTCTACCTGATCCTGTGGATGCTGCAGCTGGTGGCCGCCGCGGGCGTCACCCCGATCATCACCCGGCTGCTGGGCGCCGGGGAGTTCGGCGGGGTGGCCGCCGCCAACGCCGTCATGCAGGTGCTGTTCGTGATCGCCGGCTGCGGGCTGCAGGTCGCCATCCAGCGCTGGTACGCCCGGCAGGACGGGCCCGACGCCGCCGCCCGGCTGCTCACCCTGGGCCTGGTCGCCGCCGCCGGGATCACCCTGGTGGCCGACCTGACCGGCCCGCTGTGGAGCCCCGCGCTGGGCTTCGCCGACTACTCCGGCGCCATCCGGATCGCCGTGCTGTGGGCCGGGGTCTCCGCGGTCACCGCCACCGGCCTGGCCCTGCTGCGCAGCCAGGACCGCCTCGCCGCCTTCGCCACCGTCAGCCTGCTGCAGTCGGTGGTCGCCGAGGTGCTCAGCCTGGCGCTGCTGGTCGTGGTGGCACCCACCGCCGAGGTGTTCCTGCTGGGCCAGCTGGTGGCCCAGACCGGCGCCACCGTCCTGCTGCTGGTGTTCAGCCCGCCCCGGCGGATCCGCCGCCGGGACGGCGCCCTGGTCCGCTCCGCACTGGTCTACGCGCTGCCCCTGGTGCCGGCCATGCTGGGTTCCTTCGTGCTCAACGCCGCCGACCGGCTGATGGTGCAGGCCGAGCTCGGTGCGGTGGACGTGGGCCGCTACCAGGTCGCCTACAACATCGGCTCGCTGCCCATGCTGGCCCTGGGGGTGCTCAACACCACCTGGCTGCCCCGGATCTTCGCCGTCGACGGCGACGACGCGCAGAGCGCGGTGCTGGCCGCCAGCCGCGACGCCCTCTACCGGCTGCTGGCACCGGTGATGATCGGGCTCTCCGCCGCGACCCCCATCCTGCTCCAGCTGTGGGCCCCGGCCGAGTACCGCCCGCTGGGCCTGCTGTGGGTGACCGCCCTGGTGGTGGTGGCCGCGGTGCCCTACGCCGGGGGCATGTCGGCCACCCGGGAGCTGCTGGTGCGCTCCTCCACCCGCTGGGTCGCCATCGCCACCGTGCTGGCCGCCGCCGCCAACATCGGGGCCAACCTGGCGCTCATCCCGCTGCTGGGGATCGCCGGGGCCGCGCTGGCCACCATCGCCGCCTACGCGTTCCTGCACCTGCTGCTGTGGTGGCCCACCCGGACCCGCGGCCCGGCCCGCTCGCTGCGGCCCACACCCGGCGTCAGCTTGGTCACCCTGGCCGCGGGCGTGGCGCTGCTGGTGGTGCTGCTGCCGGTGTCCACGATCGGCGTCGAGCTGCGGATCGCCGTCGGCGTGGCCTGCCTGGCCTGGTTCGGCTGGGAGCTGCGCCGCGCCGGCCGGGTGGCCGCGCCGGCCGGCTGAGGCCTGACCAACCCCACGCCGACCCCTGACCGGCTCATGGCCCGCGCTCAGTGCTGGTGCAGGGCCGCCGTGCACTCGCTGAGGTAGTCCAGCGCCACCGTCTCCCACGTCCGCCCCACCGCCGGCGGGGTCGCGGCAGCCGTCACGTGCTGGGACCCGGCCAGCACCGCCTCGGTGAGGCGCACCAGCTCCGCCGCGTCGGCACCGACGAAGAGCATCGGGTGCTCGGGCTGCTCGCGGGCCGCCCGCGGGCTGGCCACCACCGGCACCCCGGCGGCCAGCGCCTCGGCCACCGAGTTCCGGATGCCCAGCCCGTGCCGGTCGGGGAAGACCGCGGCGTGGCTGACGGCGAACACCGTGGCCAGATCGGGCACGTCGGCCAGCACCTCGACCCGCTCACCGCGCAGCGCCAGCACCGCCGGGGTGGGCCGGCGGCCGGCCAGCAGGATGCGCAGTTCTGGCCGGGCACGCCACAGCTGCGGCGCGATCTCCTCGACCAGGACCCGCGCGCTCTCCTCGTTGGGCTCGTAGTTCAGGCTGCCGACGAAGCAGATCGTGGGGGCTCCGGGGGCGAGCCGGGGCCGCAACACCGGTCGCACGCCGTTGGGCACCGACCGCACCGGCCGGTCCAGCGCCCGGGCCCAGGCCTCGGCGTCGGTCCGCCCCACGGTGAGCAGCCGGACCCGCTCGGGCAGCTGCCGCTCCAGCCGCAGCGCCCGGGTCGCGCGGTGCCGGCGGTAGGCCCGGCGCGGCCAGCGGGCCAGCTCGACCTCCATGGACTTGCGGGCCGACCAGGGGTCGACCACCTGGAGCACCACCGGACCCTGCACGTGGTGGATCAGCGAGGCCACGTGCGGCCCGTGCACCAGCGTCACGTCGGCGGCCGCGGACAGCCGCGCCACCGTCTGCCGGGCCAGCGGGGTGTCCCGCAGCACCGAACCGATGTCGTGGTCGGTCAGCAGCGAGCGCAGCAGCAGGGTGCGACCCTCCCGCACCGGGAGCTCGGTCACCTCGGTGCAGCGCGCGGCCACCTCGGCCGGCACGGGCACGTCACCGGCGAAGCAGGCCAGGTGCACCTGGACCTCCGATGGCAGGGCCTGGATGACCTCGTAGGGGATCATCGAGCTGCCGTCGCCCACCACGGGGTCGCGGTTGGGCACCGCCTCGGTCAGGTAGAGCAGCCGCAGCGGCCGCCCCTGGGAGGGCACCGGGACGGGTGCGCCGGAGTCAGGGTGGTGGCCGGTGGCGGTGGGGTCTGCGGCGGTCACTTCACCCAGCTCACGCCGGTCCGCTTGACCGTGGCCGGCACGCCGCCCACCAGGGCTCCCGGCGGGACGTCCCGGTTCACCACGGCACCGGCGGCCACCATGGCCCCCCGCCCGATCGTCACGCCCTTGAGGATCGTGGCGCCCAGTCCGATCCACACGTCGTCCTCGATCCGGATCGGTGCGCTGACCGGCCTGCCGTGGCCCATCGAGTGGGTGTCGCTGTCCCGGATGGTGACCCGCTCCGCGATGATCACGTTCTCCCCGATCTCGATCCGCTCGTAGCAGGACACCTGCACGTCGGAGTTGGCGCCGCCGGAGCCCAGGTGCAGTGTCGCCCCCGCGGCGACGCCCACCCGGACACCGGTGTGGAAGGTCCAGTGGCCGTCCACCTGCACCCGCGCGCCGCGGCGGAGCACCATGTGGCCCGGGTAGTTCGGTGCGCCACCGGCCCACTGCCGGCCCAGCACCAGGCGGCCGCGCACGTCGAGCTCGGCGCCGGCATGCACCTTCAACCTGGTCTTGCGGTACACCAGGATGCGCCCGCGGTGGCGGGCGGTGGGCAGCGGTGCCAGCCGAAGGAGATCGCTGGAGGGCAGCATGCGCGGGACTGTAATGGCCCCCGAGCCCGCCGGCAGGCAGCCTCACCAGCAGGGGTGACATCCCTCTCGCCCGGCCGAACGAGGCCTTCGGGCCCGGATGCGGGCAGGCTCGTCGCCTACCCTGCAGCTCAGGACAGCGTCGTCTCTCTCGAGGATCCGTCGTGGAGAGGGAGGACGACCGTGGTGCAGACGCGTGTGCGAGCAGGACGGCCATCGGCCGGTACGGCCCCGTCCGGGCCCGGATCGGTGCCCGTCGGGCCATGGTGCGCCGAGGCCGAGCTCTCCGGGGATCTCGCCGGGGACTGCAGTGGGGACACGGCGGTATCGGCTCCCGTGCCGTTCGCCGGCCAGGGCGAGGCCCGGTTGCTGGTCCGGCTGCACGGTGAACCGCTGGGTTACCTGACCCTGCCGGTGGCCGCCAGCGGCGCGATCGACCCCGCGGCGATCCGGGAGCAGGCGCTCACCCGGTGGCCCGAGCGGATCGCCACGCACCTGGCCGCCGAGCACCCCACCTCCGAGGAGCGCGACCTGGCCGGGCCGGCCGGCTGGCTGCCGGCCGCCCTGGCGGCCCACCCGTCGGCCGGCTGCCCGCAGCGCGCCGGCCTGGCCCGGCACGCCGACACCTTCGTCTCCGTGGTGGTGTGCACCCGCGACCGCGCCGCCGCGCTGCCCGCCTGCCTGGCCGGGCTGGGGGCGCTGACCCACCCCCGGCTGGAGGTGCTGGTGGTGGACAACGCGCCCACCGGCACGGACACCTTCGAGCTGGTGGCCGACCTGGCTCGCCGCGACCCCCGCTTCCGCTACGTGCTGGAGCCGCTCCCCGGGCTGTCCCGGGCGCGCAACCGCGGGCTGGCCGAGGCCCGCGGGGACATCGTGGCGATGACCGACGACGACGTGCTGGTCGACCCCGACTGGGTGCAGGGTCTGCTGCGGGGCTTCGACCGGGCACCCGGCACCGGGTGCGTGACCGGCCTGGTGGCCACCGCCTCGGTCCAGGGCCAGGCCGAGGAGTACTTCGACGCCCGGACGGCGTCCTGGTCCACCCGGACCGAGGTGGAGGTGTTCGACCTGGCCGGGGACGACCGGCCCGGCACGGTGTTCCCGTACTCGCCCGGGATCTTCGGCACCGGGGCGAACGTCGCCCTGGACCGGGCGATGATGCTGGGGCTGGGCGGGTTCGACGTCGCGCTGGGCGCGGGTTCGCGCACCCGCGGCGGGGAGGACCTGGACCTCTTCGTCCGGGTGCTGCGAGCCGGCCGGGCGCTGGTCTACGAGCCCTCGGCCGTGGTGTGGCACCACCACCGGGCCGACCCCTCGGCGCTGCGCCGGCAGATGTACGGCTACGGCACCGGGCTGTCGGCCTTCCTCACCAAGTGCTTGCTGCAGCGGGGCACCCGCGGTGAGGTGCTGCGCCGGGTGCCCGGGGGCATCCGGCGGGCCGCCGGTATCCGGGCCGAGGCCACCCAGCAGGGCCGAGCCAGCGGGTCGCCGTCCAGCCGGCTGCTGGGTGTGGAGGCCCTGGGCCTGCTGGCCGGGCCGTGGCTGTACCTGGGGGCCCGCTGGCACACCGGGGGGCGTCGGCTCCCCCGTCGGGGTGAGCGATCCGCCGCTGCCCCGCGCGCTCGCTTGACCGGCCCGGAGCCCGTCGGGATCCTGCAAGGCGCACCCGGCTCTGCAGCGGGGGACCAGCCGCAGCGTGGCCGGCCGGACGGCGGCACGCAGCAGCACGAGGGAGCATGGGGGCCTGATGACCAACGGTGACGCGCGCACGGACGACGTGCCGACGACGGGCCGAGGCCTGACGACCGAGGAGAACCGGGTGGCCGACAGCGAGCGGACCGGCCCGCTGCCGCCCGTGCCCGAGCGGGCCGCGGGCCGCGAGCGCGGTGCCGGGTTGCTGGGCGGTGAGCCCCTGGCCCGCCTGGTGCTGGCCGCGGTCAGCCTGCTGGCGCTGCTGCTGGGCCTGATCGGGCTCGTGT
Source organism: uncultured Actinomycetota bacterium (assembly GCA_963759905.1). GTDB lineage: Bacteria > Actinomycetota > Actinomycetes > Mycobacteriales > Geodermatophilaceae > Klenkia. Next base: position 1,359,635 of record CAVXBD010000001.1, on the reverse strand, counting down.
TCGGACTCGACGTGCTGCGCGGCACCGGGATGCTGGTCTTCCTCGGGATCGGCCTGGGCTCGGCGCCGTGGCAGCTGTTCCCCGAGCTGCGCCTGCCGGCGCGGCTGTCGCTGACCGCGGTCACCGCGCTCACCGTCTGGACGCTGCCCACCACCGCGCTGGAGGCCACCGGCTTCTGGCACCCGGCGCCGCTGACCGTGGCGCTGATCCTGCTGGCAGCCCCGTTGCACGGCTGGGTGCTGCAGACCGGGCTGAGCCGCGGGGGTCGTCCCCGGCACGCGGTGCCCACCGGCCCCGCACCCCGGGACGCCGGGCTGGACGTGTTCGCCGCGGACCCCGGCACCGACCTGCGCGCGGACACCATGCGCACGGACACCACTCGCACGGACACCACCGACGAGCTCCCCGCCCCGGCCCTGGACGCCCGGACCGAGCCCGTGCCGGCCGAGCCCGCCCGGCCCGGCCTGCGGGACTGGCGGCCCGACCCGATCGGCTGGGCGCGGACCTCCTGGCCGGTGCTGCTGGTCGCTGCCGGCGTGCTGGCCACCGTCGTCGCGGCGCTGACCCACCGGCACCTGGACCCCGGCTTCGGTGGCTACCTGACCCAGATCGGCCCGGTCTGGTACCTCGGCCTGGTGCTGGTGCTGGCCGGTTTCGTGCTCAGCCGGCGCCGGTCGGAGGTCGAGCTGGCCACCGCCGCGCTCGGCATCATGATCGTGACCACGCTGACCCCCGCGCTGGTCTATGACGGGCCCCGCTCCCAGTCGGCGTTCAAGCACGTCGACCTGGTGCAGCAGGTGCTCTCCCTGGGGCAGGTCCGGGCTTCCGTCGAGGTGTACGACTCCTGGCCCGGGCTGTTTGCCGGCGGGGCGTGGCTGAGCAGTGCCACCGGCATCGCCCCGCTGACCCTGTCGGTGCTGTGGCCCCCGCTGCTGGGCCTGGCCCGGCTGGTGGTGCTCCGGCACCTGGCCGGCCAGGTGCTGCGCGACCCCTTCCAGCGCTGGGTGGCCGTGGTGCTGGCCGTGCTGGCCGACTCCATCGGCGCGGACTACTTCTCCCCGCAGTCGGTGGGCTTCGTGCTGGGCGTGGGCCTGTTCGCGATCTTCCTGGACCGCCGGCTGGGTTCGCGGCGCTGGTGGATCGTGCTGGTCGGCGGCTGCGCCCTGGCCGTCACCCACCAGCTCAGCCCGTTCGTGGTGGGCCTGACCCTGGTCGTGCTCGTCGTCGTCGGCGGCGTGCGTCCCTGGTGGACCCCGGCGCTGGTGCTGGGCCCGGCCGTGCTGTGGACGCTGGCCCACCTGTCCAGCATCACCGGCTTCCTCTCGCTGTCCGCGCTGGGCCGGTTGTCGAACTTCCGCCCACCGCAGACCACCGCGGCCTCGGGCCTGGAGCGGCTGCCGATCGTCACCGCCACGGTCGTCGCCCTGGTGCTGGCCGTGCTGATCGTCGGCCTGCTGGCCCTGGTGGCCCTCATCCGCGACCGGCAGGACCGGATGACCTGGGCGCTGGCCGTCTCCCCGGCGGCCGGGCTGCTGCTCATCGCGATCAACCCCTACGGCCAGGAAGGCGTCTTCCGGGCCGCGCTGTTCGGGCTGCCGTGGCTCTCGGTGCTGGCCGCCCGGCTGTTCCACCGGCACGAGCAGTTGCGGGCTGGCCGGGAGCTGGCCGTGATCAGCACGGTGCTCACCGCCGCGTTCCTGGTGTCGAACTCGGGGCTGGACGCCTTCACCGTCACCCGGCTGGCCGACGTGCGGGCCGTGCAGGCCACCGCGGCCGACGCCTCCGGCAGCACCTACGGGCTGCTGTACCTGGGCCGCGGGGACCTGCCGGTGCTGCTGCGGGAGAACGCCTTCCTGACCGGCCGCGGCTCGCTGGGGAACTCCGAGGCGCTGGTCACCAGCGCGCCGGACGCCGACCAGCCGCCCGCCACCCAGGTCGAGGACCTCACCGCCGACTTCATCAAGCTGGCAGAGAACAACGAGGTGCCCACCTCGGAGCTGTACGCGATCTGGTCCCCGGTGATGTCCACCTACGGCAACGCCTACGGGCTGCTGCGCCCGGCCGACTTCGCCGCCGTCCGGGATGCGATGGACGCCTCCCCGCAGTGGAGCCCGGTCTACTCCGAGGACGGCACGGTGGTGTTCCACCTCGACCCGGCCGCCTACCGGCCGGGCGCCCCGTGACCCGGCCCGAGGCGCCGTGACCCCGTTCGCCGCCGTCGTCCTGGCGCACGCCGACCCGCACACGCTGCACCGACTGGTGTCCGCGCTGGACGGCGTCCCGGTCTACCTGCACGTCGACGCCCGCACCGCCCCGGCGATGTTCGGCGCGATGACCAGCCGGCTGCCGGACCGGGTGACCCTGGTGGACCGGATCCCCACCCGGTTGGCCAGCTGGTCGCTGGTGGAGGCCGAGCTCGCCGGGCTGCGCGCCGCGGTGCGGGACAGCGACGCCCAGCACATCGGCGTGCTCAGCGGCGCGGACCAGCCGCTGGTGCCCACCGAGGAACTGGTGTCCTTCCTGGCCGGCTGGGCGGGGGAGTCCCTGCTGTGGAACGCGCCCATGCCCTTCCACAAGTGGGACGCCCCCCGGCACCCCGACGGCGGGATGTGGCGGCTGGAGCGGCGCTTCCTCACCCGCGGCGACCAGCTGATCTACCTGCGCGGCATGCCGCTGCGCTGGCCCTGGAAGCGGTCCACCCCCGCCGGGGTGGAGCTGCGTGCCTCCTCGCAGTGGAAGATCTACTCCCGCCGGCACGCCGAGCGGCTGCTCGCGGTGGTCGACGAGCGGCCGGACCTGGTCGACTTCTGGCGGACCACCCTGGTGCCGGACGAGACGTTCGTGGCCTCGGTGCTGGGCAGCCCCGAGCTGGTGGGGTCCGACGCCATCGCCCCGTGCTGGGTGAACCCCTGGTTCGTCAACTGGCCCGACCGCGGGTCCTTCCACCCGGAGTGGATCCGCACCGGTGACCTGGACCGGCTGTCCGCGGCCCGCTGGGCCGAGCCGGTGCACCCCGCCGAGGGCCTGGGGGACGGCGCCGAGCGACCGCACCGCAAGTTGTTCGCCCGCAAGTTCTCCAGCGCGGTGGACGCCGACGTGCTGGACCTGGTGGAGAAGGAGCTGCGCCGATGACGGCGGCGCCGCCGCCCCCGTCCGCGCACCCGTCCCCGCACCGCCGGCGCACCCCGTCGCATCGGCGGCGCTGGGTCGTGCTGGCCTGCGTGGGGCTGGCGCTGCTGGTGCTGGTGACGCTCGTCGTCGTCCAGCTCCGGCCGGCCGCCGACCCGGTTCCCGGCTCGGCGACCCCGACGTCCGGCACGCCGACCGAGGAGCCCGTGCCGCCGCCGGTCGGGCCGGCGGGGGAGTGGACGGTGTTCGCGCACGACGAGTTCCGCGCGGGAACCCTGGACACCTCGCTCTGGCAACCCAGCCGCTACGGCGGGGACGGCGGTAGCGCGCCGTTCAACCCCGACGACGAGGCCGCCTGGTTCGACCCGAACGCCGTGTCGGTCTCCGACGGCGTGCTGCACCTGGGACTGCGCCGGGACCCCCGGACCATCGACGGCCGGGAGTACCCCTACAGCTCCGGGGTGGTGCAGACCGTGCCGGGCCGGCTGCTGCCGGCCGGCACCTACCTGGAGGCCCGGATCACGGTGCCCCGCTGCCCCGGCTGCTGGCCGGCGTTCTGGGCGGTGGACCCGCAGACCTGGCCGCCGGAGCTGGACGTCATGGAGTTCTTCGGCACCGGGCAGCAGTCCCAGCCCTCCTTCAACTACATCTCCGAGCCCGATGTGCGCTCGGGGCCCGACCTCTACGGGGACCCGCAGGTGGACTACCGCGACGGCTGGCACACCTACGGCGTGCTCTGGGACGGCAGCTCCGTCACGCCCTACCTCGACGGGGTCGCGCAGCCCGCGGCCGCGACCTCCCAGGGGGTGCGGGACACCCCGCTGACCGTGGTGCTCAACCTGTCGGTGCTGGCCGGCAACGACCCCGGCAACGGCTACGAGATGACCGTGGACTGGGTGCGCGCCTGGCAGCCCGCGGGAGCCGGGCAGTGACCGCGCCGCGTCCCGCCCCGCCCGGGGTGCACCCGGGCCTGGCGGCCGCTTTCGCGGTGCTGGAGGACGCCGGCCTGCGCTGGGCGCTCATCCGGGGCGCCGACGAGCTGGCCCACCCCGAGGGCGACGTCGACGTGCTGGTGGAACCGGTGGCCGCGCAGCGGCTGGCCGGGCTGCTGGCCGCCGCCGGGTACCGCCGGCTGGGCAGCCGCGGGCACGGCAGCCACCTGTTCTTCCACGCCCGGGAGGGCGGGGACTGGCTCAAGCTGGACCTGGTCACCGAGGTGGCCTTCGGCGCGCACCAGGAGCTGGGCACCGACCTGGCGGCCGGCTGCCTGGCCCGCCGGCGCAGTGAGGGCGGCATCTGGCGGCTGGACGAGCGCGACGAGGCGTGGCTGGTGCTGCTGCACCTGCTGCTGGACAAGGGCGGGATCCCGCCGGCCCGCCGGGCGCTCGCCGCCCGGTCCGCCGACCTGGCCGACGCCGACGCCGCGCCGGCCCGCGCCGTGGACGAGCTGCTGGGGGCCGGGACCGCCGTGCAGGTGCGCGCCGTCTGCGCCGCCGCCGCCGCCCCCGGCACCGGCCCGGAGACGGCCTCGGCGCAGCTGGCCGCCCGGCTGGCCGACCGCTGGGCACAGCGGGACCGGCTGCGCACCTCGGGCACCCGGTTCCGCAGCCGGGTGCTGCGCCGGCTGGCGCTGCCGGTGCCCGGGCACCCGGCGGGCCTGCTGGTCGCCGTCGTCGGCCCGGACGGGGCGGGCAAGAGCACCGTCGTCGCCGCGCTGGCCGAGCAGCTGCCGCTGGGTACCCAGACCGTGTACAGCGGGCTGTGGCAGCCCGGCCGGGCCGACCGGCTGCTCCGGGTGCTGCCCGGGGGCCGGTTGTCCCGCTCGATCAGCCGGTTGCTGCGTTCCTCGGCCGCGGCCCGGTGGGGTCGGCTGCGGGGCCGGGTGGTGCTGGGTGACCGCTTCGCGCACGACGCGCTGCTGGCCGGGTCCGTCGACCGCAGCCTGGGCGGTCGGATCGTGACCGCGCTGGCCGGCCGGGTGGCTGCCGAACCGGACCTGGTGCTGCTGCTGGATGCCCCCGGTGAGGTCATGTTCGCCCGCAAGGGCGAGCACACCCCGGCCCTGCTGGAGGAGCGCCGGCAGGACTACCTGCGGCTGGCCGAGCGGTTCGCCGACGCCGTCGTGCTGGACGCCGCGGCGCCGCTGGCCGAGGTGGTCGAGCGGGCCGCCGCCGAGGTCTGGGCGCGGTTGCGCCGATGACCACCGAGCTGGGGGATGTCCCGGCCGCGGGTCAGGACCTGGAGTCCTGGCGCCGGTTGGACTGGCGGCTGCTGCTGCCCACGGCACCGCTGGCCCGCTTCGGCATGGTCGCCTGGGCCGGTTCCGACGACCCGGTGCTGGCCCGCGCGCTGCCGCTCGTCGCCGACCGGGTGCGCCGGGTCGGCGAGCCCGCGGACTGGGCCGGGCTGGCGGGCACCTGTGACCTGGTGGTGCTGGCCGGGACCGGGGCCGAGCAGCTGACCGGCGCGGTCACCGCACTGCGTCCCGGCGGGGTGCTCTACGCCGAGGTGGTGCGCCGGGTCGGCCGGGGCGGGCAGAGCCTGCCGGGCTGGCTTCGGTCGGCCAGACGGGCCGGTCTCGCCGAGCTCGAAGGTCACTGGCACGCCCCCGACCTGGCCCGGGCGGCCCGGGTCATCCCGCTGTCGGCCCGCGGGTCGCTGACCGCCGCGCTGCTGCGTTACGAGGGCATCCGCGGTGGCCGGCTGCTGTCGGTCGCCGGGCGGACAGCGGTCCGGCTGGGGTTGTTCGGCTACGCCGTCGCCGAGGGCAGCCTGACCGGGCGCCGCCCGGTGCGGGGGCCCGGGTGAACGCCGTCGAGCAGCTGCTGCTGGCCCACCACGCCGAGCTGGACCTGACCTCGGTGGGGTTGGGCCGGGCGTTCGACACCTCCTTCCTGACCCCGCGGTTCACCACCTCCCGGCACGTGGTGGTGCTGGTCTCGGCACCCGGGCAGGCCCACCCGGTGCTCGCCATCAAGATCCCCCGCCGCCCGGGGGACGACAGCGGCGTGCTGCACGAGGCCGAGGTGCTGGGGCAGGTGGCCCGGCTGGCGCCCGGGTTGGCGTCCGCGGTGCCCCGGGTGCTGGGCGTGCTGCCGGTCGGGGCGCACCGGATCCTGGTGGAGACCGTGCTGGCCGGGGAGGACCTGAACCCGCGGCGGGTGCAGGCCGACCTGGACCGGGCCGTCCGCGCCGGGCTCGACGTGCTCACCGGCCTGCCGGTCACCGCCGAGGCGGCGGCCAACCAGGGCTGGTTCCACCGCTGCGTCACCGGCCCGCTGGCCGCGCTGGCCGCCGCCGTGCCCGACGACGTCCGGATGCGCACGCTGGTGGCCCGGACCGCGCAGGCGCTGGCCCCGCTGCGCACCGCGGCGCTGCCCGCGGTGCTCGAGCACGGCGACGTCGGCCACCCCAACCTGCTCCTCCGCAGCGACGGCCGGCTCGGCGTCATCGACTGGGAACGCGCCACCGTGCTGGGGGTGCCCGGCTGCGACCTGGTCTTCTACCTGCAGTACCTGGCCGAGTCGGTGGACTCGGCCTACGAGCGGCCGGCCCAGAAGGCGGCCTTCGACCGGGCGTTCACCGGCCCGGACGCGTGGGCGGCGGACCTGCTGCGCACCGAGCTGGCCGGCCGCGGGGTCGACCCGGCGCTGGCGCCGCTGCTGGTGGTGCTCGCCTTCGCCCGGGCCGCGTCCACGCTCACCGACCGGCTGGGGCCGGCCGGGGACCCCGCCGAGCTGCTGGCCGCGCTGGCCACCGACCGGGACGTGGCCCTGTGGGAGCACACCCTGGACCGGCTGCCCCCGACCGGCTGACCCCGACCGGCCGGACCCACCGGCCGGCCGAACCGGGTCGGGTCGGGTCAGCCGGCCCGGCCGCCCGGGCGGAGCAGCGGCAGCAGCTCCTGCAGCACCGGCCGGGCTCCGAAGCGGAGCGCGGCCAGCGCGGCGGCGGCCCCGCCGACCACCACCACGACCAGGCTCAACGCCGGTGGCAGCGGGATCCGGGCCAGCGCGAGGCCGGCCACGGCCACCGCCGCCCCGGCCAGCAGACCCGGCCGCAGCGCGCCCAGGATCTGCCGGGCCCGCAGTCCCAGCACCCGGGCCGCCAGGCCCTGCATGGCCACCGCGAACACCGCCGCAGCGGCCAGCTGCATCCAGGCCACCCCCACGATGCCCCACCAGTGCGCGGCCAGCAGCAGCGCCGGGACCAGCACGACCAGCCTGGCCACCGAGAGCTTCAGGGACAGCCCGGGCCGGCCGGTGGCCTTGTAGACCTCGTTGGCACCGGCGCTCATGCTGCGCACCCCGGCGTACAGCGCCAGGCCCACCAGCGGCACCACCGAGGCGTCCCACTGGTGCCCGAAAAGCACCGGCACCACCAGCGGGGCGGTCACCGCCAGCCCCACCCCGGCGCAGGTGCCGTAGAGGGAGAAGACCCGGACGCTGAACAGGTAACCGCGCGACAGCATCGCGGGGTCGTCCCGGACCCGGCTGTAGATCGGGAAGACCACCGCGGACAGGATGTAGAACACGTTGATGATCACCAGCTCGGGCAGCCGGAACGCCAGCGTGTAGTAGCCCAGCGCCGCCGCGCCCAGCAGCCGCCCGACGATCAGGTAGTCCACGTCGAAGACCAGCCGGGCCAGCAGGTTGCTGCCGGCCACCGGCATGCCGTAGCCGATCACCGAGCGGATGTCGGCCCGGGTGGTGCGCCACAGCGCCAGGTCGGGACGGTCCGGCAGCAGCGCCCAGGTGATGAGCACGTAGGCCGCGCTACCGGCCAGGGTGCCCCAGACCAGCGCGTAGGCGCCGTACCCCAGCAGCGCCAGGCTGACCGACACCGCCCCGGTGGCCACGCTCTTCACCACGGTGGCCGCGGTGACCCGCGGGAAGAGCAGGTCGCGGCGCAGCAGCGATTCCGGCACCGCCCCCAGGGCCGAGCCGAACAGCGAGACCGCCAGCAGCCGGACCAGCGGCTCCACCGCGTCGTTGTCGAAGAACGCGGCGATCAGCGGGGCAACCGCGAAGGTGACCAGCATGAGGAGCAGGCCGGTGGTCAGCGCGCAGAGCAGCGCCGCCCGGATCACCGCGGGCCGGCGCGGCAGGTAGATCAGCGCCTGGGCCACCCCGGCGTCGGCGACGGCCTCGGCGTAGACGATGAGCACGACGGCCAGCGACACCAGCCCGAACTCGGCCGGCGTGAGCAGCCGGGCCAGCACCACGGTGGTCAGCAGCACCGCACCCTTGCCCAGCACCTGGGCCAGGCCCAGCCACATCGCGCCCCGCGCCCCGGCGCGCATCAGCGCACCCCCGCCGGCCGGTTCGCCGGCGGCTGGAGAGGTCGGCTCCCCGCCGGTCACCGGAGGTGCCTCCAGCCGGGGCGCCGGGCCGGCTGCGGGGCCGGCTGCAGAGGCGGCAGGCGCCGGGCGGGCAGCCTCGTTCTCCCCGTCCATGGCTGGCGACAGTACGCAGCCGGAAGGCTGGTCAGCATGGTCGCGACCGTCGACTCCCTCACACGGGGCAGAGCCGCCCCCGACGCCTCGCCGACGAGAGACAGCGCGCCCCTCACCCTCCGTGGTCCTGGCATAACCGCAGGTCGGAGAGGGTGTGCACGGTCGGGGGAAAGTCCCGTCCGACCCCTTACCGGGCCGTTGGTCGTGCCCTACCTTGTGGCACGAGTCAAGGACGCGCGTCGAGACAGGTGCGCCGTGTCCTCGGGGTACGCGGGGTCAGGAGCAAGACAGTGGTGCGTGTGCGGTCGGGGCTAGTGCTCCTCGTGATGATGGCGGTGGCCCTGGTCACCGGGTTGGGCTCGGCGCCCAGCGCCCAGGCGGCGCAGGGGGACATCGGGTACCAGGACCAGTCCTTCACCGGCGTCTCCTACCCGCCCACGTCGGACAAGCCGCAGAGCAAGCTCTGGTACGCCGGCGGGTTCTGGTTCGCCGACCTGTTCGACGCGTCCTCGCGCAGCTGGCACATCTACCGGCTGAACCGGTCCACCCAGACCTGGGTCGACACCGGCGTCGCCAACGACACCCGCGCCAACACCCTCGCCGACACCCTCTGGGACGGCAACAAGCTCTACATCGCCTCGCACGTGGTGACCGTGTCCAGCGACGCAGGTGCCAACGCCTCGCAGGGCAACAGCCCGGCCCGGTTGTACCGCTACAGCTACAACGCCGGCACCCAGTCCTTCACCCTGGACGCAGGCTTCCCGTCCACGATCACCACCCAGTCCAGCGAGTCCCTCACCATCGACAAGGACTCCACCGGCACGCTCTGGGCGACCTGGACCCAGGTGAGCGGCAGCTCTGCGGCCGGCTACACCAGCAGTGTGATGGTGAACAACACCACGGGCAGCGACACCAGCTGGGGCACCCCGTTCACCCCCTCCGTCGGCGGTGTGAACCCAGCCCCGGATGACATCTCCACCGTGGTCGCCTTCGGGCAGAACAAGGTCGGGTTGCTGTGGAGCAACCAGCTCGACGACACCGTCTACTGGGCGGTGCACAACGACGGGGCGAGCCGGGATTCCTGGCGGGGGAGCACCGCAGCCCGCGGCAGCAAGCTGGCCGATGACCACCTGAACATCAAGTCGATCCAGGCCGACCCCGCCGGCCGGGTGGTCGCGGTGGTGAAGACCAGCCTGGACTCGGCGAACCCGCCGCAGCCGAACGGCCCGCAGATCAGCCTGCTGATCTTCAAGCCCGGCACCGGTTCCTGGACCTCGACGCCGTTCGGCACCGTCGCGGACTGCCACACCCGCCCGATGGTGATGCTGGACGAGCAGAACTCGGTCGCGCACGTGTTCGCCACCGCACCCAGTGGCGCGGGCTGCGACTACAGCGGGCAGGCCGGCACGATCTACGAGAAGACGACCTCGCTGGACAACCCGACGTTCCCGTCCGGGCGCGGCACCCCGGTCATCCGGGACATCGCCTCGCCGGCCATGAACGACGTCACCTCCACCAAGCAGTCGGTCACCAACGCCTCCGGCCTGGTGGTGCTGGCCAGCAACATGAGCACCCAGCGGTACTGGCACGCCGACCTGACCGTGGGCAGCGGGACCCCGGTCACCCCCACGGCGTCGTTCACCACCTCGGTGACCAACGGCGTGGCCCCGCTGGCGGTCGCGTTCACCGACACCTCCGCCGGGACGCCCACCTCGTGGGCCTGGGACTTCGGGGACGGCGCGACGGCGACCACCCAGTCGCCGTCGCACACCTTCACCGCGGCCGGCACGTACACGGTGTCGCTGCGGGCCACCAACACCGCCGGCACCAGCGCGGCGGCCACCCAGACCATCACGGTGACGGCGGCGCCGCCGTCCTCGGGCGGGCAGGTCACCCAGGTGGGGTCGTCCCAGACGTCGTCCACCAACGCGGTGACGTCGGCCGTGCTGCAGCGCCCCGCCGGGGTGGCTGCCGGTGACGTCCTGGTCGCCCAGGTCACCGCCGACGGCAACCCGGACCTGTCCTCGGTGCCGGCCGGCTGGACCCAGACGCTCACCGGCCCGCTGTCGGTCACCGGTGGCGCCCGGGTGTTCGTCTACCACCACGTGGTGGGCGCGCTCGCCGGCGAGCCGACCTCGTACTCCTTCGGGCTGAGCACCGCGGTCAAGTGGGGCGGTGGCATCACCGCCTTCCGGGGGGTGGACACCACCACACCGTTCGACTCGGCGCAGGCCACCGCGCAGGACCTGAGCTACGGGTCCTCCACGGTCACCGTGCCGTCGGTGACCACGGTGACCGCCGGCGCCATGCTGGTCGGTGGCGTGGGCCTGGACTCCTCCTCGACGCTGGTGACCCAGCCGACCGGGTGGACCGAGGACGCCGAGGCAACCGGGGCGCAGATCGCCGAGCTTGCGCACAAGGCGGTGCCCACGCCGGGCGCGTCCGGCCCGAGCTCGTGGACGCTGAGCAAGGCTTCGGCCTGGACCGGTTGGGTGCGCGCTCTGCGGCCGGGCACGGCGACCCCGCCGCCGGCCACCGCGCCGACGGCGTCATTCACCCAGTCGACGTCCTCGGGGGTGGCGCCGCTGGCGGTGACCTTCACCGACACCTCGACGGGGTCGCCGACGGCCTGGGCGTGGGACTTCGGTGACGGGGGCACGGCCACCACGCAGTCGCCGTCGCACACCTTCGCGGCGGCCGGGACGTACACGGTGTCGCTGCGGGCTACCAACGCCGGTGGCACCAGCACGCCGGCCACGAAGACGGTGACGGTGACGGCGACCCCGCCGCCGGCTACCGCGCCGACGGCGTCGTTCACCCAGTCGACGTCCTCGGGGGTGGCGCCGCTGGCGGTGACCTTCACCGACACCTCCACCGGGTCCCCGACCTCGTGGGCGTGGGACTTCGGTGACGGTGGCACGGCCACGACGCAGTCGCCGTCGCACACCTTCGCGGCGGCCGGGACGTACACGGTGTCGTTGCGGGCCACCAACGCCGGTGGCACCAGCACGCCGGCCACGAAGACGGTGACGGTCACGGCGGCCCCGCCGGCGGCGCCGACGGCGTCGTTCACCCAGTCGACGTCCTCGGGGGTGGCGCCGCTGGCGGTGACCTTCACCGACACCTCGACGGGGTCGCCGACCTCGTGGGCGTGGGACTTCGGTGACGGTGGCACGGCCACGACGCAGTCGCCGTCGCACACCTTCGCGGCGGCCGGGACGTACACGGTGTCGCTGCGGGCCACCAACGCCGGTGGCACCAGTGCTGCGGCGACGAAGACGGTGACGGTGACGGCGGCTCCGCCGCCCCCGCCGGCGGCGCCGACGGCGTCGTTCACCCAGTCGACGTCCTCGGGGGTGGCGCCGCTGGCGGTGACCTTCACCGACACCTCGACGGGGTCGCCGACCTCGTGGGCGTGGGACTTCGGTGACGGTGGCACGGCCACGACGCAGTCGCCGTCGCACACCTTCGCGGCGGCCGGGACGTACACGGTGTCGCTGCGGGCTACCAACGCCGGTGGCACCAGTGCTGCGGCGACGAAGACGGTGACGGTGACGGCGGCCCCGCCGCCCCCGCCGCCGTCGGGTGGGGCCGTGACGGCGGTCGGGGCGTCCAACGCGTCCTCTACCGCTGCGGTCACCGCGGTGACCGTGCCGCGACCCTCCGGGGTGGCCGCCGGGGACGTGCTGGTCGCCCAGATCACCTCGGACGGGCAGCCGGCCATGGGCACCGTGCCGACCGGGTGGACCTCGGTGCTCGTCAACCCGCTGGACGCCGCGGGTGGGGCCCGGATCTTCGCCTACTACCACGTGGTGGGTGCGCTGACCGGTGAGCCGACCAGCTACACCTGGCAGCTGGGCAGCGCGAACAAGTGGGGCGCCGGCATGACGGCCTTCCGCGGGGTGAACACCAGCAACCCGTTCGACACCGCGGTCAGCACGGCCACCGACACCAGCTACAACTCCTCCACGGTGAGCGTCCCGTCGGTGACCACGGCCACGGCCGGGGCGATGCTGGTGGGCGGGGTCGGGCTGGACTCCTCGGCCACCGCGGTGGGCGAGTCCACCGGCTGGACCGAGGACTTCGAGGCCTCCGGTGCTCAGGTGGCGGAGATGGCCCACCGGTCCGCGCCCACCGCGGGCGCCTCCGGCACGGTCACCTGGTCGATGTCCAAGTCCACCGCCTGGGTCGGCTGGCTGCGGGCGCTGCGACCCGCAGCCTGACCCGCCGCACGGACGACGCCGGCCACCCCGCATGGTGCGGGGTGGCCGGCGTCGTCCGTGCGTGCCCGGAGGGTGGGCCTAGCGGGACGGGACCTAGCTGGACGGGGGCCTAGCTGGACGGGGCCTGGTTGGACGGGGCCTGGTTGGACGGGGCCGGGATGGACGGGGCAGGCACCGGGACGATCGTGCTGCCCCGCTGGCTGCGGCGGGCCCGGGCGTAGCTGACCGCGGTCAGTCCGGTGCCCTCGATGATCGCCCAGGCCCGGGCCGGGCCGCCGGTGTCGCCGCGGAGCAGCTCGGCCAGGCCCCGGGCGACGCCCCGCGGCAGGGTCCGCAGCACGTAACCGCGTTCGGTGGACAGCGCCTGGTCGCTGCCGGCCAACCGGCTCACCAGAGCCTTGGACCGGCCCTCGGCCAGGCAGCGGCGCCGGAAGTAGCTGCGGGTGACCCGGTCGGGGGTCACGGTGTGCCGGCAGCGGGCGGACGGTTCGCTGACGATCGTGCCCTCGGGCACCAACCCGCGGACCCGGATGGAGAACTCGGTCTCCTCGCACCCCGCCGCGTCCTTGCCCAGCCGGCCCATCTGCGGGTCGAAGCCGCCGGCCGTGGTGAACGCCGTCCGGCGGAAGCTCATGTTGGCCCCGATCGGGTTGCGGATCTCCGCGCGCACGGTGGGCTGGCCGGCATAGCTGCACCCCACCACCCAGAGGAACTCGTCGGGGAACCAGCGCGGCCGCGGGGCCCGCCAGTTCGGGTCCACCCCACCACCGACGCCCAGCACCCGGGGGTCGGCATAGACCTCGAGCATCCGCTCCGCCCAGGACGGTGCGGCGGCCGCGTCGTCGTCCAGGAAGGCCACGACGTCCCCGGTGGCGCGCCGTACCCCGGTGTTGCGGGCGTCGGAGAGCCCCTGCAGCCCGGAGTTGGCGATGCAGGTGACGTGGGGGAAGGCCTCGGTGGCCCGGGCCAGCAGCTCGTCGTTGTGGTCGCTGACCAGGATGATCTCCTCGGGCACCCGGGTCTGGGCCTGCAGGCTGGCCACCGCGGCCTCGATGTCGGCCCACCGGTCCAGCGTGTAGGCGCAGATGAGCACGCTCAGCGTGGGCCCGCGGCCGGCGCCCAGGGCATCCTCGGCGGCACGCTCGGGGGCGGGCGGGTCAGGAACGGGCTGCATGACCGGCGATCCTAGGCAGCCGCCCGCCCGCCGCCGTGGTCCCGCCGGTGCCCTCACCCGGGCGAGGGGTCCCGGGGCCCGGGGAGTGCCCGGTCGGGGGTGACCGACCCTAGGGTTCCGGATGTGACGTGGTTGATCACCGGGGGAGCCGGTTACATCGGATCGCACGTGGTGGCCGCCCTGGTGGACGCCGGTGAGCCGGTCGTGGTGCTGGACGACCTGTCCACCGGGGATCCCTCCCGGGTGCCCGGCGTCGACCTCGTCGTCGGCTCCGTGCTGGACGGGGACCTGGTGGCCCGGACGCTGCGCGAGCACCAGGTCACCGGGGTGGTGCACGTGGCCGCGAAGAAGCAGGTGGCCGAGTCGGTCGCCCGGCCGCTGTACTACTACCGGGAGAACGTCGAGGGCCTGCGCGTCCTGCTGGAGCAGGTCACCGAGGCCGGGGTGGGGTCGTTCGTGTTCTCCTCCAGCGCCGCCGTCTACGGCTCGCCGGACGTCGACCTGGTGCACGAGGACGTCGAGTGCCGGCCGGTGAACCCCTATGGCATGACCAAGCTGGTGGGGGAGCAGCTGATCCAGGCCGTCTCCGGTGCCACCGGGCTGCGGTACGTCAACCTGCGGTACTTCAACGTCGCCGGCGCCGCGCAGCCGCAGCTGGCCGACCGGGGCGTGAGCAACCTGGTCCCGATGGTCTTCCAGCAGCTGAGCGCGCACCGCGGGCCGCTGGTCTTCGGCGACGACTACGACACCCCGGACGGCACCTGCGTCCGGGACTTCATCCACGTGGCCGACATCGCCTCCGCGCACGTCGCGGCGGCCCGGGCCCTGGCCGGCGGTGACACGGAGGCTCTGACGGTGAACATCGGCCGGGGCGAGGGCGTCTCGGTGCGGGAGATGATCGGCGCCATCCGCGCCGCCAGCGGCACCGCGGATGCCGGCTGGGCCGACCCCGTCGTGCAGCCCCGCCGCCCCGGGGACCCGGCGAGGGTGGTGGCTGCCGCGGACCGGCTGCGGGACGTGCTGGGCTGGCAGGCCCGCTACACCGTGGAGGACATGGTGGCTTCGGCGTGGGCGGCCTGGGCCGCGTCGTCCGACGCCCGCGTCTGACCGCACCGCGTGACCCGTGGGGCGACCTGACGGCGCCGCACCACAGACAGCATTCAGCAACCAGCAGGGGGACGGACGAATGACCGGAGCAGGTACCGACGGCGGGGATCGACCGGGGGGACCGGCGGGACTGGTCTCGGTGGTCGTCTGCACCCTGGGCCGGGAGCCCCGGCTGCTGGAGACCGTCGCCGGCGTGCTGGGTCAGACCTACCCCGACGTGGAGCTGGTCGTGGTGGACAACGACCCGGCCTCCGGCCGGACCGCGACGCTGCTGGCGGAGGTCACCGACCCGCGGGTGCGGGTGGTGGCCGAGCCCGAGCGGGGCCTGTCGGCGGCGCGCAACGCCGGCCTGCGGGCCGCCCGCGGCGAGCTCGTCGCCTACACCGATGACGACGCCTTCCCCGACGAGGACTGGATAGCCCAGCTGGTGGCCGTGCTGGCCGACGACCGGGCGGGCGTGGTCACCTGCGTGACCGGCCGGGTGCTGGCCGCCGAGACGACCACCGCGGAGCAGGGCTGGTTCGAATCCGTGGGGATCTTCGACAAGGGCGTGGAGCGCACCGTCTGGTCCCTGCGCGCCGCCGACCCGGCGCTGGGCACCCCCGGCGTGCAGACCATGTTCTTCCCGTACACGGCCGGTGAGATGGGCACCGGGAACAACATGCTGTTCCGGACCGCAGCGCTGCGCGAGCTGGGCGGCTTCGACGAGGCGCTGGGCGCCGGCACCCCGGCCCGGGGCGCGGAGGACCTGGACATCTACCGCCGGGTGGTGCTGGCCGGGCAGGTGCTGGTCTACACCCCCGACGCCCTGGTCCGGCACTACCACCGGGACAGCTACCAGGCGCTGCGCAGCCAGATGTTCGGCTACGGCATCGGGATGGCGGCGGTGCTCACCAAGGTCCTGGTGCACGGTGGGCGGCCCGCGCTGGGCGTGCTGCGCTGCCTGCCACGCGGCGTGCACACGCTGCTGGCCCCGGGCTAGCACCAAGAACGTGAAGAACCCGGCCGAGATGCCGGTCGCGCTGGTCCGCACCGAGCTGATGGGCTATGCGGTCGGTCCGCTGGCCTACCTGTACAGCGCGCTGCGCCGCCGGGCCCGGATGCTGCTGGGACGGTCGGCCCGGCGAGCCGGTGCACCCACGGTGGCCAGGTGAGCGCCGACCGGGCCGAGCTGCCGGCCACCGTGCCCGTGCTGCTCTACCACGCGGTGACCCACGACCCGGGCAGCCACATCGCCGCCTTCACGGTGACCCCGGAGGAGTTCGCCCGGCAGCTGGACGTCGTGCAGGCGGCCGGGTACCGGTGCATCACCTTCGGCGAGCTGGTCGACGGCGGTGCCGGGATGCCCGCGGGGAAGATCGCGGTGATCACCTTCGACGACGGGTACGCCGACTTCGCCTCCGCTGCCCTGCCGGCACTCACCGCCCGCGGATTGCCCGCCACGCTGTTCCTGACGTCGGGCTGGCTGACCGGGCGCGGGAACCGGGAACCGGGTCCCAGCGACCCCATGCTGGCGTGGGGCCAGCTGCCCGAGCTGCTGGCCGCCGGCGTGGAGCTGGGCGCGCACAGCCACAGCCATCCGCAGATGGACACCCTTTCTGCTCGCGCTGCGCGCGAGGAACTCTGGAGGCCCAAGGACATGCTGGAACAGGAGCTGGGGCGGCAGGTGGACCTGTTCGCCTACCCGCACGGCTACAGCGGACCCCGGGTCCGCGAGCTGGCCCCCGCGGCCGGCTACCGCGCCGCGGCCGGGGTGCGCAACGCGCTGCACCGCCCCGGGGTGGACCGGTACAACGTCGCCCGGCTGATGGTCACCAGCACCACCACGGGGGCCGACGTCGCCTCCTGGCTGGACGGCACCGGTGCCGCACCGTCCCGGGACGGCGAATCGCTGCCCACCCGCGGGTGGCGGGCCTACCGGCGGGGCCGCGCCGTGCTCCGCCGCGCCCCCGGGTCGGACTACCGGTGACCGCGGTGCAGCAGGGGTTCGAGCCCCGCCGGGTGCTGGCGGTCGACCTGGGCCGGCAGCGCTCCGCCTACCCGGACCCGAACTTCACCACCACGCACCCGCGGGCCAGGGTGCTGGTCGAGTGGCTGGACCAGCCGGTCGGCATCGTGGACGTCGCCGCCGACGACGCCGACGTGGTGGCCGCGGCCACCCGCGCGGCCTGGGAGTCGCTGCGGGAGGAGCTGGCCGGGATCGCCGCGGTCGCCGGGCTGCCGGCGCCGGCGTCGGCCGCCGACCTCTCCGCCGTCGCCCCGGTCGACGCGGCACCGTCCCCGTCGGCGGGTGGGCCGCTGGCCACCGTCACCATCGCCAGCTTCCGCAGCATCGAGCCCACCATCGCCTGCGTCCGGCGGGTGCTGGCCGGGTCGTGGTCGGCGATGGAGGTCGTGGTGGTGGACAACGATCGCGACCACGAGGCGTTCCACACCGCCTTCACCGCGGCCTTCGCGGGGGAGCCGCGGGTCCGCTGGGTGCACGAGCCACGCCAGGGCCTGTCCTTCGCGCGCAACGCCGGGCTGCAGGCCGCCCGGGGCGAGATCACCGTGTTCACCGACGACGACGTGCTGGTCGACCACCGCTGGCTGGAGCGGCTGGTGGCCGCCTTCGACGCAGCCGAGGGGGTGGCCTGCGTGACCGGGGGCATCCTGCCCGCCGAGCAGGAGACCCGGGCGCAGGTGTGGTTGGAGGAGTACGGCGGGTTCCACAAGGGCTTCCAGCGGCAGATCTTCAACGACACGACGCACCGCCGGGACACCCCGCTCTACCCCTACGACTCCGGCCAGTTCGGCTCCGGGGCCAACATGGCCTTCCGCACCGCGGTGCTGCGCGAGCTGGGCGGGTTCGCCGTCGACCTGGGGGCCGGGACCCCGGCCTACGGGGGGGAGGACCTCGACGTCCTGCGCCGAACCATCACCGCCGGGCACACCATCGTCTACGAGCCGGCGGCCCTGATGTGGCACCACCACCGCCGGTCCGACGAGGCGCTCCGCCGGCAGATGTACCGGTACGGGGTGGGCCTGTCGGCCACGGTGACCAAGTGGCTGCTGGAGGACCGCCGGGTCGCCGTCGACGTACTGCGGCGGCTGCCCCGGGGGATCCGGCACGTGCTGAGCCCGGACTCGGTGAAGAACCAGGGCAAGTCCCGGTCCTTCCCCCGGTCGCTGACGGTGCTGGAGCTGCTGGGCGTCGCGATGGGTCCGGTGGACTACCTCCGCAGTGTCCGGCGCACCCGGCGGATCCAGTCGGGGAGCTGACGCCACCCCCCTGATCCGGTGGTGGTGGCCGGTTTGGGCCCTCGACACACTGGGGAACTACAGCTCAGACCAGGATTTCGGGGGGATGGTGGGGGCGCGGCAACGCGGGCCCTGTCCTGGCGAGAACGGTCCGCACGGGTGACATGGAGGTCCCCAGGGTGCTGCATCTCGTACCAGCTCCACCGGCCGAGGCCGGAGACGTCGACGACAGGTCCGCGGGGACATGGGACGTCCGTCGCGCGTTACCCCAGGCAGGAGGAGAATCGGGGTACGTCGCTTCGCAGTCCGGACGAGGGGTGGTGAACCACGTCGTGCGCTGGCCCGTGCTTCCCCCGGGTTCCGGGCGCCCGCCGGTCACCCTCGTGCACACCTGCGTCTGCGGCCATCAGAAGGTGGCCCACAGGCACTACCGGCCCGGGTCCGACTGCGCCCTCTGCGGGTGTGGCCGCTACAGCAGCGAGATCGTCATCCGCTGGCTCCGCCGTTGACCCCACGGTCGGCGGGAACCCGGAATCCCGCAGGGGTGTCCCGCCGGCGGGTCGACCCCGGACCCGGCGCCCCCGGTCCCCGCGCCCCTGGTCCCGGCACCCCTCGTCGTCGCATCGTGGCCAGCGCGGCCAGGGCCACCAGCAACGCGACCTCGACGCGGTAGGGCAGCAGGACGGCACCACCGGCGGGCCAGAAGAGCTGGACCCCCGGTCCGGTCGCCAGATCGCGCAGGAAGTGCAGCACGACGCCGACCGCCAGGCCCAGCATCGCTCCGTGCACGCGCGCCGAGCGGGTGCTGGCGGCAGCCAGCACCACCAGCACGGCCAGACCGGCCAGGCTGTGCGTGATCGGCCGGCCGCCGGCCGCGGCCATCCCGGGCACTCCCAGGAAGAGCGGGATGTGGTCCAGGTCGATGGCCACCGACCCCAGCAGCGCCCACCGCCACGCGATCCGGTCGCTCACCCGGGTGGGCAGGGCCAGCAGGCACAGCCAGGCGGTCAGCAGGTGGGCCGGTTCGTCCAGCAGGCCCACCACGGGCACCGGCCAGGCGTTCGCGTCCTGCAACAGGTCCAGGAGGAGCACGACGACGACCGCGAGCGGGGGCACCAGGAATCGGTACCCCCGCTCGGCGGGACGCAGCATGGACCGAGGATGCACCCCGGAGGACCCGCGGGTCAGGCGGTGCGGGCGATGGCCTCGACCGGAGCCAGGCCACCGGCGGCCTCGGCGACCACAGCGGCCTCGTCGGCGATCGCGGTGGCCGCACGCCGGGTCTGCGCGGCGGCGTTGCGGCCCTTGCCGTTGACCCGCTCCACCATGAGCGCACGGAGCACCCGGAGGCCGTCGCGCCAGGTGTTCAGGTTGCTCTGGCCGTGGATGCGCTCGAACTCGAAGCTGGGCACCTCGACGATGTGCATCTTCGCCTTGGCGATCCTGGTGTTGATGATGGTCTCGATCTCGAAACCGTCCCCCCACATGCGATCCACGCTGCCGCGGTCGCTGGGGTCCAGCTCCAGCGCGGGCAGGCAGTGCGCCCAGAACGCGTTGTAGCCGTAGCAGAGGTCGGTGTAGCGGGTCCCGAAGAGGATGTTGGCCGCCCGGTTGAGCCAGCGGTTGCCCCAGGCCCGGACCCGGGTGATGTCCGAGCTGCCGCCACCGTTGGCGAACCGGGTGCCCTTGGCGAAGTCGGCCCCGCCGGTGAGGGCAGCCACGTAGTCCGGGATCTCCCGCGGGTCGGCCGAGCCGTCGGCGTCGAGCATCACCACGATGTCGCCGGTGACCGCGGCGAACCCGCAGGCCATGGCGTTGCCCTTGCCCAGCCGGTTCTGCAGCACGATCCGGACGTCCGAGCGCAGCGACTTCGCCACCTCGATGGTGTCGTCGACGCTACGACCGTCGACGACGATCACCTCGTGCACGTCCGCCGGGATCAGCGAGAAGACGTGCGGCAGGTTCTTGGCTTCGTTGTACGTGGGGATGACCACGCTGACCCGCGGCGCCTGCAGGGACTGCGGTGCAGCGGGGGTGGTGCGCAGTTCGATGACGTCGTGGCGTGACATCCCGGGTCCTCTCGTAAGGACGGGTCCGGTTTCGCCTCTGCTCACCGCCGGGCTGTGGCGACCAAGAAATGCCCGACGGGTCAACGCTCACCCGTTCGATTGTTCGGTTGTGGCTCGGGCTCCTGCTGCACCTGCTCAACAGCGAGCCGCGGAGCAGCCTCGCCGTCGCACCGGTGCAGCCATCGCTGGCGTGCCCGCTGCGGACCGACGCTGGACCGCAACCCCACCTCGTCGACGACTACTCTGCGTCGCTCGTCGGTGTGGTCACAGGTCTACCGGAGATGCTCCGACGACGCAAAGGGTCTTTGCCTCTGGTCACCTGATCTGATGACGGCCCTCACCCGTCGTAGAGAAGGTGCACGTCACAGGCCGTTCGATGACACCGCGGGCACCCTGTAGTCACCCGATTGCGGTGAGTTCTTCATCTCCGAGACCACGGCGAGTAACGCGCAGTCTGCACGTGAACCGCTACTCGCAGTGACTATCTTCGACCTCCAGGAGCACGCGCGGTCGGCAATCGGCGGTCCTGCGATGCAGGCACCGGGTGACGTCGGGTGACTCGTCTCACCGCCCCGCTACAGCCGGGGTCGGTCTCAGGCGGGTGCGCGGGTGACCGGGGCCGAGGGTGCAGAGGGTGAGCCTCTCCCACTGGCAGACATCCACAGCACGACCGGGGTCATATGTGCACTCGGTGACCGTTTCTGAGCGGCGCGTTGTGGCTCCCCGGGTGGCCAGGCTGGATACCGTGCGCTGGGCGTGGGGGTGTCGTGCGCCGGTGGTGGAGGAAACGGGGTGTCCGGGTGAACGTGTCTGTGCTCGACGGTGGTCGGTCCACGCACCTCCGTGCGGTCGAGGCCCGCGCCTTCGCCGGACCGGCCGCCCGGACCCCGCGAACGCTGCCGCCCGCCGCCCCGGTGCTGCGTCTCGTGGCTGCGCCCGTCGAGGCACCGGGGGGCGTGCCCGCCACGGCCCAGGCCGCGACGTGCGACTGCGGCCACGGCCAGGTCGCGCACCAGCACTACCGGCCGGGCCGGGACTGCGCCCTCTGCGTGTGTGCCCGGTTCCGCCGTGCCCGCCGCCGGTGGTCCTGGTCGAGCGTGCTGCCGGCCGGCAAGCCGGGGCGGGTGGGCTTGTTGGGGTTCGTGTGACTCGAGTGGTGCACGGGGCATCCGGGGTCAATGAGGTTGAGCCCGTCGATACATGCACCCCGTGTAGTTGTGGCTGAGCACAGCGTCAGCCCCCAGGTCGCTCACCAGGGGTAAAGCGTCAGTCACCTAATGCAACTAGATAACGGATCGTTACGAGTCGCCGCGTCTTGTCGTCGCAGTGGGTGTTGAGACGATTTCAGGCAGCTACGTTCCGCCGCGATGTCTCACGCCAAGCACGCGAACCCACGTCCTCGACGGGCCCGCCGCCTCCTGGTGGCCGGCGTCGTCCTCACCCTCTCGGTGGGGGGTGTCCTCACCGGCCTGACGTCGGCGGACGGGGCCTCCACCGATGTGTCGGCCTCCACCGAGACCCAGCTGGCCTCCCGGTGGCACTCGTTGCAGCAGCAGCGGGCCGGCAGCCGGCGTACCCCCAGGACGACGCCCTCCACGAGCGCCACCACCTCGTCAGGGTCGGCGGCCTCCTCGTCGTCCGCCGCGCCCTCCTCGGCAGCCGTGGCGGCACCGCCCGCGGCCGCGGCGAACGAGGACGCCACGGCGCAGGACACCACGAGCGCGGTGACGACGACCGGGTCGTCCACGGCGGCCTCCACCGGGGCAACCCGTTCCACCGGCTCGACCCCGTCGACCACTGCCACCGCCCAGGCCGCCGCCCAGGCTGCGCAGGCGCCCGCCGGCTCGGGCCCGCAGGGCCCCAGTGGCAACTGGAACCAGGTCTTCGGCGACGAGTTCACCGGCTCCTCGGTGAACACCGCCTCCTGGCGGCTGAACCGGTCTGGCGGCACGGGTCTGGACGGTGGCTTCAACACCGACAGCGAGGGCGCCTTCTTCTCCCCGGCGAACGTCTCGACCGACAACGGCCAGGCCGTGCTGACCGTCCGCCCGGAGACGGCCACGGTCAACGGGGTCCGGTACACGCACTCCTCCGGCACGATCTCCTCCGAGGGCAGGTTCGCCCTGCGCGACGGCGATTACGTGGAGGCCCGGATCCTGGTCCCCAGTGGTGACGGCCTGTGGCCGGCCTTCTGGACCGTGCCCTCGAACCGCTGGCCCCCGGAGATCGACACCTTCGAGTTCTTCGACAGCAGCAAGCAGTCCCAGCCGATGTTCAACTACCACCCGGCGGGCGGCGGGCAGAGCGGGACGAAGGCCTACGGCGCCGCTGGGGTCGACTACCGCGACTCCTGGCACACCTACGGCCTGCTGCGCTCCAACGGCGCGCTCGTCCCTTACCTGGACGGCGTGGCCTATCCCAAGGCCGGGGTGTCCTCCGGTGCCGACACGATGGAGCAGTTCATCATCCTGAACCTCTCCACCTACGCAGGGCACAACCCCGCCCCCGGCACCGAGATGCGGGTGGACTGGGTCCGGGCCTGGCGCCAGGGCTGATCCACCGAGCTGGGCATCAGGGCCCGGGCACCGGCGGCCGATCGACGGCTGCGGGGGCCCGGGCCCGGTGCGTGGTCCTGACCTGCGGCTCGGGCGGTGTCACCCGGGCGAGTGGGACCGCTCCAGCAGTCGGCCGGGCGATCCGATGTCTCCGACATGTCTCGTCGTCGATCGGGGCGGCGTGCGCTCCCCGCCGCCCCGTCCACCCGCTGGTTGCGCGCATGCGGTGTGCTGCCCGTCGGCGTCCTGGTGCTGGGTCTCATGACGGCGGCGAGCGAGCCGCAACCGGCCGGTGCCGGCAGCGCGACCAGCATCCTCGACGCGGGGACGGCGGGCGCCGACGTGGCGGCCCCGGGCATCGCGGCCGCCGCAGCGGGACCCGGTGGCGCATCGACCCCGTCGACCGCCGTCCAGTCCGTTGGCCCGACCGCCGCCTCGCCCGCTGCGCCGACCTCGACCTCGGCCGGCACCCCTGCAGCACCTTCGACCGTCAGCCCAGTGCCGGCGGCGTCGTCCCCGGCCGGTGACTCCGGCGCTGCGCCCTCCGTGGGCGCCGGGAGCACGGGCTCGCCGGCCACCGGTAGCCCGGTGGCCGGGGCGCAGTCCGCACCCGCCGCCGCGGCGACCGTGGTGCCTGCGTCATCCTTGATCCTCGGCCAGCCCAATCCTCTCCAGGTCCCGGGAGCTCCGATCGCCACCACCCCCACCGGCACGGACCCGGCGAACGGCCCGGCGGGCCCGGCCGGCAGCTGGCGGATGGTCTTCCAGGACGAGTTCTCCGGGTCGGCCGTGGACGGCCGGCTGTGGCGGTCCAACCGGTCCGGCGGCAGCAACCGGGACGGTGCGTTCAACCCCGACTCCGAGGGCGCGTTCTTCGCCCCGGAGAACGTGACGGTCGGCGGCGGGGTGGCCTCGCTGACGGTCCACCCGGAGTCGGCCACCGTGGCCGGCACCCGCTACACGTACTCCTCGGGCACGCTGTCCAGCGAGGGCCGCTTCGCCCTGCGAGACGGCGACTACGTCGAGGCGCGGTTGTTCGTGCCCTCGGGTCCGGGGCTGTGGCCCGCCTTCTGGACCGTGCCCTCGAACCGCTGGCCGCCGGAGATCGACATCTTCGAGTTCTTCGACAGCAGCCAGCAGAAGCGCCCGCAGTTCAACTACCACCCGACTTCGGGTGGGCAGTCCGGGCCGACGAGCTACGGGGTCAAGGGCGTGGACTACCGGGACTCCTGGCACACCTACGGGATGCTCCGC
The DNA here is from genome assembly GCA_963759905.1 of uncultured Actinomycetota bacterium. Classification (GTDB taxonomy): domain Bacteria; phylum Actinomycetota; class Actinomycetes; order Mycobacteriales; family Geodermatophilaceae; genus Klenkia. The sequence goes on along the minus strand of CAVXBD010000001.1, from coordinate 1,335,429 downwards.
TCCGGCGGCGCGCTGATCCCCTACGTGGACGGGATGGCCTACCCGGCCGCCGGGGTCTCCTCCGGGGCGGACACCTTCGAGCAGTTCATCATCCTGAACCTCTCCACCTACGCCGGGTCGACGCCGGCCGACGGCACCGCCTTCCAGGTGGACTGGGTGCGGGCCTGGCGGCAGGGCTGATCCGTTCCCCGGAGGCGCTCAGCCCCCCGGGAGCACCGTTCCACCGCGCCGCAGGGCGGCACAGCGATCCGGAGCGCCGGCACGCCCACCGGCGTGCCGGCGTCGACCGTCACCCGGCTCCGGGTCGTGGTCGGTCGCGGTCGTTGGTCGTGGTCAGAGCCGGTCAGCCCGTCGGGGTGGTCGGTGCCCCCACCCGGCCGGTCCTGGTCGGCCTCGGCGGACCCCCAGCCCGGGACGTGTCGCGCCGGCGCGCACGGTCACCCACGCGCCGGTAGCCGGCCCCCGTCGGCTAGCCGGGCCGAACCCGCCGGTGTCCGCGCGGGAGACGTGCACGGCACCCGCGCACCGGTAGCCGGCCCCGACGGCCGGGCCTCCCCGCCGGTGTCCGGGCGCGGATGGGGCCGACGCCCGGTCGACGGCGGAATGACGACATGTCGACACCGCGTGGCCGGGCCGGGCAGGGAGTCGACGGTCCGGCAGGTGTCTGCCTCGGACACCGGTCGCCGGCGGCGCAGTGCCGCGCGACGTCCGGAATCCGGGGTCGGTGGTTCCCGGCGGAGGCGGCTCAGTTCGGCGTCTCGGTGAGCGCCTGGTCGGCGAACTCCGCGGCGTTCTGACCGAGGGAGTCCGAACCGAGGTACCCCCACATCCGGGCACCGGTGACACCGTCCAGGTAGACCACGCTGGCCCGGCCCTCGGTGCCGGTGCCCAGCACCGGGGCGGTGAAGAAGTCGATGTCGGCGGGGGTGAGCCCGCGGGCGGACAGCGCGAGCGACAGCAGCTCGGTGGTGCCCAGCGTGTCGTCGACCGCGATCGAACCGGTGACGGTCAGCAGCACCTGGTCCAGCTGCGCGGGGTCGGTGAACGTGCCCCGGGTGAACAGCTGGCCGAACATCGACCGGAGGTAGTTCTGCTGCCGGCGCACCCGGTCGAAGTCGCCGCCGGGCAGGTCGTAGCGCTGCCCGACGTACCAGCGGGCCTGGTCGCCGTCGAGGTGGTTGACCCCGGCGGTGAAGGTGTAGGGCCCCCAGCTCGTGGTCCGGGCCACCGACACGTCGACGCCGCCGAGTGCATCGGTCATCGAGATCAGCCCGTCGAAGCTGACGGCTGCGTAGTGGTCGATCCGCACACCGGTCAGCTGCTCCACGGTCGCGATGAGCAGGGTGGGCCCGCCGTAGGCGTAGGCGGCGTTGATCTTCCCCATCCCGTACCCGGGGACGTCGACCCACGAGTCGCGGGGGATGGACACCACCTGGGCGTGCTGCCGGTCCCCGGACAACCGGACCAGCATGATGGCGTCCGACCGGGCGTCGGGCAGCTGACCGGCGGTGATCTGGGCCCGGGTGTCCGAGCCGACCAGCAGGAAGGTCACCGGGGCCAGCGGCGCGGGGGTCTGCGGGACGGCCGCGACCGGCCGGGGCTGCTCGGCCAGCCCGGTGAACACGTCGCCGACCCGGTCGATGTTGCCGGCGTACCGGTCGGTCAGGTACCAGGCCGAGCCCCCGACCGCGGCGGCCAGGACGACCACGAGTGCACCCAGGGTGACCAGCAGCCGACGCCATCGCCGGCGGGGCGACCGGGGTCGGGGCGCTCGCGGTCGGGGTGGCACGAGGCGTGCGCGGGTGCCGACCGGTGGCGGGCCGGGGATCACGGGGATCGGTTGCGTCTCGTCCAGCGCCCGACCCGCCCCCGGGGCAGCCGGGCGCGCTGGGTGCAGCCCGGCGGGCGCGGTCATGGTGTCTCCCTCGTCGCCGACGACGCTAGGGCGCCCCTACCGCGACGGTCATCCCCCGAGGGGGTGATCAATCCAGCACGCTCCGTGTCGGCGCGCCCCTGCCCGCGGTACCGCCCGGCGGGCGCGCGACCGGCGAGGATGTCCCGGTGCACCTCCTCGTCGTCTGCACCGGCAACCGCTGCCGCTCCCCGCTGGCCGAGCAGCTGGCGGCCGGGTGGCTGACCGATGCCGGCACCCGCGGGGTCACCGTGGGCAGCGCCGGGACGGCGACCGCCTCCGGTGAGCCGATGGACCCCGAGGTGGCCGGGTTGCTGCGCGGGTGGGGCCGGGACCCGGCCGACTTCGCCAGCCGGTCGCTGTCGGCCGGCCTGGTCGAGGACGCCGACTGGATCCTGGTGATGACCGAGGAGCACCGCCGGCGGGTGCTGGGATTGCGGCCCAACGCGCTGCACCGGACGTTCGGGCTGGTCGAGGCAGCCCGCCTGCTCGCCGTGGTGCCGGCCGCGGACCTGCCCGCCGGACCCGAACCCGCCGAGCGGGCGCGCCAGCTGCTGCAGGCGCTCCGCCGGGCGCGGGCGTCGGCGGCCGGTCGCGCGCTGCCCCGCGGCGACGTGCCCGACCCGGTCGGCGGCAGCACCACGGCGCACCGCGCGGTGGCCGAGGTCGTGGCCGCGGCGCTGCTGCCGCTGATCGGGGAGATCACCGGGCGGCGGGAACGGCCCGCCGTCCCGCCTGGATCCGTCCTGCCCGAGCCCACCCCGTCCTGAGTCCACCCCTGACCTCACCCCTTCGGGCGAACCCGTCGGGAGGGGCTCAACGCCACCGGCCCGGATGTCGACCACCCGGGTGTGCCCAGCGCCGACCCGATCCGCCCCACCGACCGTCCGGCGAGCGCGTTCGTTTCCCCACCGGACCTGCTGGCGCCCACCCGGCGCACCGCGGATGCCACCACCGCCCGCTGGCCGGACAGCCGGGACCTGCTGCTGGCCTCCCTCACCGCCCCGGTGCGGGGTCCGCTGCACCCGGCCGCCGTGGCGGCCCTGGGGTTGCTCGTGCTCACCCTGGACGTCGTGGGGTTGGTGACGCGGCTGGTGTGCGCCGACGGGGCCTGCCGCCCCGGCGTCGCGCGGCTGATGGACCTGGACGCCCTGGGGTCGCTCCCGCGCACCGCCGTGGTGCTGCTGCTGGCCGCGGCCGGGCTGGGATGCCTGATCGGGGTGGCCCGCAGCAGCCGGGCCGGTGCCCGGTCCTGGTGGTCGGTGCTGGCCGTGTCCTGCACGCTGCTGGCGCTGGCCAAGGCCTGGTCGGTGCACTCCCTGCTGGAGGTGGACCTGGGTGGTCTGCTGTCCCCGGTCGACGTCCAGCTGCTGTTCGTGATCGTGTCCCTGCTGGGCCTGGGCGTGGTCCTGCTGTCCGGCGGGCACGTCCGGCGCAGCACCCGGTCCGCGGTGCTCACCTGGCTCAGCCTCTACGCGGTGGCCGCGGTGGGTCTGGCCGCCGTCACCACCTGGCTGTTCGGCCTCGCCCCGGCGGTGGGCGACCTCGGCGCCTGGGTCGAGGAGAGCGGTGAGGCGCTGGCCGCGGTGGGGCTGCTGGCCGTCGTCCTGGGCGGGGTGGCCGACCTCTCCCGGCGGCGCCCCGACCGCACCCCGGCTCAGTAGGCCCCGGAGCTGCTCAGCACCGCCCGCACGGTCCGCCACAGGATGCCCAGGTCCCGGCCCAGGGACCAGTTGTCCACGTACCGGACGTCCAGCTCCACCGATTCCTCCCAGGACAGGTCCGAGCGCCCGCTGACCTGCCACAGGCCGGTCACCCCGGGCTTGACCAGCAGCCGTCGCTGCACCTCGTCGCCGTAGAACTCGACCTCCGAGGGCAGGTGCGGGCGCGGCCCGACCAGCGACATGTCCCCGCGGAGCACGTTGACCAGCTGGGGCAGCTCGTCCAGCGACAGCCGGCGCAGGTGCCTGCCAACCGTGGTGATCCGCGGGTCCTGGCGCATCTTGAACAGCACCCCGTTGCCCGCGTCCCGCGCGGCGGTGAGGTCGGCCAGACCGGGCGTCGGCGTCGACGACCATGCTGCGGAACTTCAGCACGTGGAACGTCCGGCCGCGCACCCCGATCCTGGTCTGCCGGTACAGCGCCGGCCCGGGACTGGTCACCCGGACCGCCACCGCGATGCCCAGCAGCAGCGGGGAGCCCAGCACCAGCAGGGTCGCGGCGACCGCCCGGTCGAACGCGGACTTCGCCACCCGGCGCACCCCGCGGTACACCGGCTCCCGAACCTGGACCAGCGGCAGCGTCTGGGTAGGCCGGATGGTCAACCGGTCCGGTGCCACCTCGACCAGGCCGGGGACCACCAGCAGCTCGATGTCGGTGCCCTCCAGCTGCCAGGCCAGCCGGCGGACCCAGGCGGCCGCGGTGTCGCTGGTCGAGGCCACGATCACCGCGTCGGCCCGGACGTTGTCCAGCACCGCCGGCACGTGGTCCAGCCCACCCAGCACGTGCACGCCCTGGGCCGGTAGCGCGACCGCCGTGGACGGGTCGGGCACGCAGGCCCCGATCACCTGCCAACCGGCCTCGGTCTCCCGGCGGAGCCGGGCGGTCAGGTCCAGCAGACCGGCCTCCCGCCCGACGACGACCACCCGGCGGCTCATCCGGCCCTCGCGCCGGGCCCGGTACAGGCTGCGGCGGGCCAGCGTGCGGGTCAGCAGGGTCAGCCCGGTCACCAGCGGCAGCGCCAGCACCACCAGCGCCTGGATCGCCGGGGTCAGGCCCGCGGGCAGCGGATGCCCGGCGACGCCCGCGGCCGCAGGGACGACGGCCAGCGCCGCCGCCACGGTCACCGCGGCGATCAGCACCCGGTGGAACTCCCCGGGTCCGGTCCCCAGCCGCCGGTCGGCGTAGCCGCCGGACAGCCCGACCAGGGCCGGCCACCCGGCGGCCGCCGCCCAGACCAGGTCCCCGGGCAGGCCGGTGCCCAGCTGCGCCGCGAGCTGCACGGCCAGCGCGGCCCCGGCGGCGCCGGCGGCGGCGTCCCCGCCGACCAGCCGGGTCACGAAGGTGACCAGCCAGTCCGGACGCCGGCGCCGGCGCGCGGTCCACGGGTCGTAGGCGGGCACGTGTGCCGGGTGACCGGCGGCCCGGTCGCCCGCGCGCCGGTCCATCACCCGGGGTGCTCCGTCGGGCGCCGCCTCGGTCAGCTCGGGGTGGGCCAGCTCCATCGCCCGGGCGACGCTCTCCCGGCCGTCGAGGGGTGCTGCCGTGCCGGGCTGGTGGATCGTCCCGCTCATCGGGACCCGCCGACGGGGAGTGCGGACCCGACCGGTCGCGGCCGGGGGAGCACGCGCGGCATCGGCGCGGGCGGGGCCGGCATCCGGCGCACGAGGACGGGGTCGAGGACGGGATCGAGGACCGGTGCCGGCCGGTTCAGCGGCTGCGGCAGCACCGGCAGCTCCCGCCGCGCGGGGGCACCGGCGGAGGGGGCCAGCTGCGGCCGCTGCAGCATCCGGTGCACGGTCTCCACGGACTGGGGGGTCGGTACCGGGGAGGGCGAGCGGGACCGGCGGGCGGGCCGGCACCGGCGCCGCCGGCCGGTCGTCCGCTGCCGGCGGGTCGGCCACCGCCCGGTTCGCCACCGCCCGGTTCGTGGCTGCCGGCAGCTCGCCGTAGCCGTACCCGTAACCGTCGGCGCCCCGGCCGGGACGGGGCAGCTGGACCAGCACCACGCCCAGCGTGCTGGCGCCGGCCCGGTCCAGCTGGGCCCGCGCGCGGGCCAGCCGCTCGGCGCGCGTGCGCCCGTGGCGGGCCACCAGCAGCACGCCGTCCACCAGCCCGGCCAGACCGGCCGCGTCGGCCACCGGCAGCACCGGGGGCGTGTCGACCAAGACCAGGTCGTAGTCCTCCGCGGCCGCGGCCAGCAGCTGCCGCATGGCCGCCGAGGACAGCAGCTGCGCCGGGTTCGGCGGGGTGGGGCCGGCACCCAGCACGGACAGGGTCCCGTCGTCGACGGGCTGGGTGAGCTCCGCGATCGGTGTGCCGTCGGTCAGCGCGCTGCTCAGGCCCACGCCCTCGACCAGGCCGAGGGCCGCGGCCACCCGCGGACGCCGGAGGTCGGCGTCGATCAGCAGCACCCGGGTACCGGTCCGGGCCAGCGACCCGGCCAGCTGCACCACCGTCGTGGTCTTGCCCTCGGACTCGTCCGCACTGGTCACCATGATCACCCGGGGGTGGCTGTCCACCGAGACGAACCGCAGGTTGGCCTCCAGCAGGCCGAAGCTCTCCGCCAGCGGGGAGCCCGGGGCGGGCACGGCGCCGGTGCTGCGCACGGCGTCGTCGTCGGGTACGCCGCCCAGGGCCGGGGCAGCGGCGGCCACCGCGGCCGCCGCCTCGCTGCGCACCGTGGTGTCCGTCCGGTCGCGCAGCACCGCGGCCAGCGCCCCCAGCAGCAGACCCAGGACGAGTCCGGCCCCGGCCAGCGCCGGCCAGCCCACCGAGGACGGGGTGCTGGGCAGGTCCGGTGCGGCGATGATGGAGACCGTGATCGGGACGCCCGTCGACCCGTTGCTCTCCAGCTCGCCGAGCATCGTCCCGAACTGCTGGATCACCGCCTCCGCGGTGCGCTGCGCCCGGATGGGGGCCGGGTCGGTGACCGACACGTCGAGCACCACCGTGCCGGGCACCACGTCGGCCTGGATGCGGTCGGTGAGCTGCCCGGGGGTCATCGGCAGCCCGAGCTCGTCCACCACGCGGGTGGCCAGCTCCCGGCTGACGAGCAGCTGGGCGTAACTGGCCACCCGGCCGGTGGAGAAGGCGGTGGCCTCCACCGCGGACGCCACATCGGTGGCGCCGGCCCCGGAGGACACGAAGAGCTGGGTGCTGGAGGTGAACTGCGGCACCGCAGCCAGGCCGGCGGCGGCGCCGGCGACGGTGCCCAGCAGCAGGCCGGCCACGACCAGCCGCCATCGGCGCAGCAGGCACGCGGTGTAGTCGGTCAGACCCATGTGGGCTCCTCGGGGTGGGACGGGGATGTGTGCGGGGCAGCGCCGGCAGCACCGGGGCACGCGCGCAGCGCGGGGGAGGACCGGGTCAGCACCACGGCCAGCAGCAGCGGCAGCATCGGGGTCAGGTGACGCAGGTAGGAGCCGTAGTCGGGCTCGAAGAAGCTCTGCACCGTCAGGTAGGCCACCAGCAGTGCGGCGCTGCGCAGTGCCGCGGTGGTGACGGCGTCGCCGGCCGGCGGGGCTCCGGCCAGCAACCGGTGCGGACCGCGGGCCAGGCCCGCCGCCAGCACCAGCCAGGGCAGCGTGATGCCGACGGCGAAGACCAGGTAGAGCGGCGAGCCGAGCAGCACCAGCGGCACCGGGAGCACGAGGGCCAGCACCGTCAGCAGGTTCTCCGCGGTGTCGGCGATCGGGCCGGACCCCAGCACCGGGCTGTTGATCATGCTGGCCACGTCGAGGCCGGCCCGGCTGGTGTTGATCCCCTCCCGGATGGCCTGCAGGTCCGCACCGGTCACCAGCGGGGTCAGCACGGTCGCCGCCACCACCGTGCCCAGCACGACCAGGGGGACCCAGCGGCGCCGCCCCGAGCGGGTCAGCAGCGGGCGCAGGACCAGGTAGATCGCGACGACCAGCACCCAGTACGTGCGCAGCGTGAGCCCGTAGACGGTGGCGGCGGCCACGATGCTCAGCTCGCCAGCCCACCCGGGCCGGGCGAGCAGGACGACCGCCACCACCGGCAGCACCCAGACGTCCTTGCTGAACTGGCCCAGGTAGACGCAGGTCAGCAGCACGATCAGCGCCAGTAGCGCCACCCCGACCGGGGTGAGCCGGCCGCGGGCGTGCCGCATCGCCAGGCAGACCACCGCCATCCCGGCCGCGACGCCCAGCACCCCGGCGGTCAGCGGCGCGTCCGCCAGCCCCAGCCACGCGTAGAGCCGGCCGACGTAGAGGAAGGCGGTGTCGCCGTCGGCCGAGAAGGTGCCCAGCGCCACCCGCTGGATGGTGTCGGCGTCGGCGGAGTACCGGGCCGGGAGCAGCACCCGGCAGGCCACGAACAGCGGCAGCGCGGCACCCAGCATGAGCAGCCGGGAACCGGTCAACCGGCCGTCGGGGACGGCGGGTGGCCGGTCCCGGACCTCGGCCACCCGGGCCAGCAGCGCGCTCACCGGGCACCGTCCCACCGGCTCATCGGCAGCAGCAGCCCGCCGAACAGCGTCACCACCAGGCCCATGACCACCAGCCGGAGCGCCCCGTCGGTGGTCAGGAAGGCCGCGCTCATGCCCAGTGCCCGGGCGATGTCCCAGCCCAGCCGGGCGGTGTCCCGGCCCAGGAAGTTGGGCAACCGGTTGACCACCGACAGGGCCAGCAGCGGACCCCAGAACAGCAGCGCCGCCGCACCCACCGGCAGCCACCAGTCCGCCAGCGTGTCCGGGGCCGCGTACCCGGCCAGGAGCAGCCCGGTGACCAGGGCCACCGCGGCGACGGCCGCGCCCAGCAGCAACGCCGACCGCCGGGTCCGGGCGAAGGCCACCCGGTCCCGGGTGCGGACGGCGCGGGCCAGCGTGGCCTCCATGGGTGGGCCCACGATGGTCAGCAGCACGGTGGCGAAACCCCCGCAGATCCGGTTCAGCACCGCCCACGGGGCTGCCGCCGTCCCGAGCCCCGGCAGGGAGAGCCCGGGCAGCAGGAAGGCCCAGCCGCTGGCCGCGCTGGACAGCGTCGGGTGGCCGGACCGGCGCAGGTAGCCGACCCACACGCGGCGGGACCGGTAGGCCCGTGCCCCGCTCCGCCCGCGTCGTCCCCAGGTGAGCGCGATCGCGGTGCCGCCGAAGGCGACCGTGTTCGCCGTCGTCAGGGCCAGCGCCCCGGTGCCGGGCAGCAGCGCGATGCCGGTGGCGGCCAGCACACCCAGCCCGTAGTGGAACCGGGCCCGGCCGATCAGCCGCTCGTCGCCGTCCCGCACCAGCCGGGTCAGCGCCACCAGGTAGCCACCCTGCGCGACCAGCAGGCCGGCGGCCGCGGCGACGGTGCCCCGGGGCAGCCCCCATCGGGGTTCCAGCAGGCCCAGCGGCAGCAGCGCCAGTGCCACCAGGAGCAGGCAACCCAGGCTCAACCGGGTCGCGGTCGCGGCCATCCGCTCGCTGCGCAGCACCGGGTAGACGTAGGGGTAGGCCAGCACGGCGGGGTTGACCAGGAACGTCGCGATCGCGGTGGTGAACACCAGCGACGTGATCTTGTCCGTCTCGCGCAGCGCGATCGGCGCCACCATGGCGACGAAGGTGAGCGCCTGCCCGAGCAGGCCCAGGCGCAGCGTGCGCAACCGGTCCCACCAGCGGGTGGGCGACCCGGCGGGTGCGGTGGCGAGCTCGGTCGCGGTCACCGGGGCACCCCGCTGGAGGTGGGGACCGGGCGGCCGAGCTGCTCGTAGGCGGCGTCGACCGTCGCGGCGACCGGGCCGATGCCCATCCCGGCGATGGCCGGGGGGCAGTGGCGATCGCGGTGCGGCCGGGCGGTTGCCAGCGCGGCGGCGAAGGCGTCCGGGTCCGGGCACCAGGTGGCCTGGGGCACCGGGGCGGGCAGCTCGGTCAGGGCCGGGCAGCGCCGGTGCACGACCGGCAGGCCGGCGGCCAGCGCCTCGAGCACCGCCAGGCCGAAGGTCTCGCTGGTCGAGGGGGAGGCGAAGACGTCCATCGCCGGCAGCAGGTCCGCGGCCGGGCGCTCACCGGCGAAGCGCACGTACCCGCTGACGCCGAGCCCGGCGGCGAGGGCCTCCAGCGCCGCCCGCTCCTGCCCCGGTGCCGACGACGAGCACCATCCGGTCGGGACCCAGTCCCGGGGCCGCGGCGCGCAGCAGCACGTCGAACTGCTTGCCGGCCACCAGCCGGCCGACCGCGCCGACGACGACGGTGCCGGGGGCGATCCCCAGTTCGGCACGCACCCGTGCGCGCTGGGCGGGGTCGTGGGCCAGGCCCGGCACGTCCAGCCCGTTGGGCACGACCAGGATCCGCTCGTCCCGGACGCCCCAGGCCAGCAGCTCCTCGCGGACGGTGGCCGAGACGGCGATGGTCAGCTGGCCCAGCCGTTCACCGGCCAGGTACAGCGTGCGGACGCCGCGGGTGGTGGGGCGGCCCTCGATCATCCCGGGCAGCAGCGAGTGCTCGGTGGCCACGATCCGGGTACACCGGCCAGCCGGGCGGCCACCCGGCCGTAGAGGCAGGCCCGGTAGAGGTGGGTGTGCACCACGTCGGGCCGCAGCTCGCGCAGCAGCGCGGTCAGCCGGGCGACGGCCCGGACATCGGTGTTGCCGGTCATGCCCAGGTCGGTGACCGGGACCCCGTCGGCGCGCAGCTGGTCGGCGACCGCTCCGGGGTTGTGCAGGGTCACCACGTGCGCGTCGTGCCGGGAGTGCTGCAGCAGCAGCCGGAGCTGGGTCTCCGCGCCACCGGTGCCCAGCCCGGTGATCACGTGCACGGCCCTCACGAGGTCGTCCCGCCGCGGTGGACCCGGACCTGGTGGCGGGTGAGCTTGGCCAGCAGCCGGGCCGGACCGTCGGCCTGTCCGACGTGGAAGCGGGGCAGGCTGTGGCTGCGCTGCCGGGCGTGATCGTCGGTGCAGACGGCGTAGTCGTACCCGGCCGCGGCGACGGCGGCCTCGGCCTCGTCGTCCAGCGACCCGTAGGGGTAGCAGAAGCCGACCACCGGGGCGCCGGTGAGGTCGCCGAGCACCTGCCGGCTGGTGGTCGCGGTCCGCCGGACGTCGTCGAACCCGCGGCCGGCGTGCGGGACGTGCCGGAGCCCGTGGCTGCCGATCTCGTGCCCGGCCGCGGCCACCGCGGTGACCTGCCCGGCGGTGACCAGGGGGAGCTGCGGGGCGTCGTCCCAGTCGTTGGTGCCGCCCAGGCTGCCGGCGACGACGTACAGGCTGGCCCGCACCCCCAGGTCGGCCAGCACCGGCATGGCGTGCTCGACGAAGTCGGCGTACCCGTCGTCGAAGGTCAACCCGGCCAGGCCGGCGGCCTCGCCGGCGCGGACGGCGGCCCACAGCTCGGCCATCGGCACCGGGCGCAGGCCCAGGGCCAGCAGCGTGCGCAGCTGCTGGCGCAGCCGGTCCGGATGCACCCGGAGACCGAACGGGTCGGCGGTGAGCGACGGGCTCACCGAGTGGTACATCAGCACGGCCGGGTACCGGCGCACGACGGCGCCCGGGTGGAGCCGACTGGTCATCGCGCTGTCCCCCGGCTCCGGTCCCGTGCCGGACGTGTGTCGTCCGTCATCCCGGCTGAGGTCGGCAGACCCCGCACCGGTCTTGACCCCGCCGCCGGTCCGCGCGGCCGGTGTCCCCCGGCCGGGTGAGTCGGGGTGGGCACCGGGCCCCGGCGCCTGCGACCCGGCCCCGGGCGGGGCGCCGGTACCCCGGCCGGGTGAGGGCGGCCCGATCCCGTTCACCCACGCGGGGGAGAGCGGCGCCGGCGGGCTCGGCAGCGCGGGCGTGGCGGCCGATGCACAGCCGTCCGTCCCGTCATGCCACCCCGGAAGAGAGCTCCGTGTGAGCAGCCCTGCACGTCCCGTCGTCTGGCACGTCACCGAAGCCATGGGTGGAGGCATCACCACCGCCGTCAACCAGTTCGTCGCCAGCACCCCGGAGTTCGACCACCACCTGCTGTGCGCGCAACGGCCCCGCCACGACACCGGCGAGCACGGCGGGTTCACCGCGGTGCACACCGCGGACGGCACCGGTCCGAGGGCGCTGTGGCAGGTGCTGCGCGAGGCCCGCGGCCGGTCGGCACCGGATGTCGTGCACCTGCACTCGTCCTGGGCCGGGCTGCTGGGCCGCGTCGTGCTGGCCCGCTGGTCGGACCGCATCGTCTACAGCCCGCACTGCTACTGGTTCGAGCGCACCGACAAGCCGGCCGGGCTGCTGCGCGCGGTCCGGCGGTTGGAGCGCCGGCTGGCCCGGCGGACGGTGGTCACCGTGGCGGTCAGCCCGCACGAGGCCCAGCTGGCCAGTGCGCTGGGCAGCCGCTCGGCGTTCGTGCCCAATGTCGCCGTGCTGCCCCCGGCGGAGTCCGACCTGCGGGTGGGCCTGCCGGCCGGGGCGGTCAGCGACGTGGTGCCCGACGCCGGTGTCCCGGTCCTGGTGACCGTGGGCCGGGTCGAGGCACAGAAGGATCCGCGCTTCTTCGCCGCCACGGTGGATGCCCTGGCGGCGGCCGGTACACCGGTCCGGGCCGTCTGGGTGGGCGGCGGGGACCCGGCCCTGGAGCAGGTCCTGCGGTCCAGCGGGGTGCACGTCACCGGCTGGGTGGACCGGGCCACGGTGCTGGAGCACGTGACCGCCGCGGACGTGTACGTGCACACCGCGGCCTGGGAGGGCAACCCGCTGACCGTGCTGGAGGCCACCGCGCTGGGCCTGCGCACCGCGGTCCGCTCGATCCCGGCGATGGTGTCGCTGGGCCACCCGGGCGGCAACGACACCCCGGCCCAGCTGGCCGGCAGCGTCCGGGCGGCCACCGCCGGCGCTCTCACCGGGACCGACCCGTTCGAGGCCGAGGCCGCCGGCTTGCTGGGCGCTGGGCTGGACACCCTGGGCGGCGTCTACCGGTGGGTGCTGGACCGGGCGGCACCAGAGGCGGTGTCCACGGGCAGCTGGTGGGACGACGTCTCCTCGGTGGCCCTGCCGGAGCTCGAGCCGGAGCTGGAGCGCCAGCCGGGGTCGGAGCTGCGCCCGGGATCGGCGCCGGTCGCCGAGGCCCCGGCGTGAGCGTCGGCACCGTCGCGCCCGTGAGCTCGGTGCACCTGCTCCGCAGCGTCGCCGAGCTGGCTGCGCTGGATTCCGAGTGGGACGACCTGCTGGCCGCCTGCCCGGGTGCCTCCCCGTTCCAGTCGCACGGCTGGACCACCGGCTGGGCCCGGGTGCACGTGCCCGAGGGTGGGCTGCGGGTGGTCGTCGTCCGCGAGGCCGGGCGCCTGGCGGCGGCCGTCCCGCTGCACCGCACCCGTCGCGGACCGTGGCCGGTGCTCACCGTCCTGGGCGGTGCGATCACCGATGTCACCGACGTACTGGCCCGCCCCGGGTTCGACCGGTGGGACTCGATCGGGGATGCCCTGCTGGCCGATCCCGGCTGGCGGGCGATCGACCTGCCGGAGGCCCCGGTGGACGGGGGCGCCGCCCGCTGGGCGGACGACTGGGCGGGGCGGGTGTCGACCGTGCCGGGTTCCTGCTCGCTGCACATCCCGGTCGACGACGGCGGGCTGGCCGGCGTGCTGGACCGGATCCCGCGGCGGACCGCCCGCACGCTGCGCCGCAAGCTGGCCACCATCGACCAGCTGGATGTGGTCCGAAGCGAGGCCGTGCCCGGTGAGGTGCCGGAGTTCCTGGACCGGCTGCTGGCGCTGCACGCCGAGCAGTGGGCCGGCCGGGGCGGCAACCCCGAGCACCTGAGCCCACCGTTCCGGGCGCACCTGGCGCTGGCGCTGCCGGGGATGATCGAGCGCGGGCAGGCCGTCTGCTCCCAGTGGCGGGTCGGCGGTGACCTGCTGGCCGCCCAGATCGACCTGGTCGGGGAGGACCGGGTGGCCTCCTGGCTGTGCGGGGTCTCGCCCCGGCTGCGGACGATGGTGGATTCCTCGGTGCTGCTCACCCGGCACGACATCGAGCTGGCGGGACGCCGGGGCGTGGGATGCTACGACATGCTGCGCGGCCAGGAGGACTACAAGTTCCGCTGGCGCCCGGTGGCCACCACCTCGGCCCGGCGGGTGCTGCACCGGCCCGGCGTCCTGGGCGCCGCGGGCCTGGGGCTGGCGGTGGCCGGCCGGGTCCGCGCGATCGCCGTCGCCAAGGAACGGGCGCCGTGGCTCAGGGACGTGCGCGACCGGCTGTCCCGCTGAGCAGGTCGTCGGCGGACCGGGTGTTGATCACCCGGTCGGGTCCGATGCCGGCCTCGGCGGCGCGCCGGCAGCCGGCGTCCTGCCAGTCCAGCTGACCCGGGGCGTGCGCGTCGGTGTCGATGGCGAACAGGCAGTCCAGGTCGGCGGCCAGGGCCAGCAGCCGGCGCGGCGGGTCCAGGCGTTCGGGCCGGGAGTTGATCTCCACCGCGGTGCCGTGCTGGGCGCAGGCGGTGAACACGGCCTCGGCGTCGAAGTCGCTCTCCGGCCGGGGACGCTGCTTCTTCCCGCCCGCCTGCTCCCGTTCCACCAGCAACCGGCCGGTGCAGTGCCCCAGCACGTCGGTGTGCGGGTTGGCCACCGCGGCCAGCATGCGTTCGGTCATCTGCGCCCGGGGCGAGCGCAGCTCGGAGTGCACGCTGGCCACCACGACGTCGAGCCGGCCCAGCAGTTCCTCGGACTGGTCCAGCGAGCCGTCGGCGAGGATGTCGCACTCGATGCCGGTCAGGATCCGGAAGGGCGCCAGCTCGGCGTTGAGCTCGGCGACGACGTCCAGCTGCCGTTCCAGCCGCTCCGCGGTCAGCCCGTTGGCCACGGTCAGCCGGGGGGAGTGGTCGGTGAGCGCCAGGTAGGCGTGCCCGATGTCGCGGGCCGCCTCGGCCATCTCCCGGATCGGGCTGCCGCCGTCGGACCACTCCGAGTGGGTGTGCAGGTCACCGCGCAGCGCGGCCCGCAGGTCCGCGGCCGGGCCGGTGAGGGGGTCCGCGGCCTCGGCCGAGCGGTCCTCGAGTGCCTGCAAGTAGGCCGGCATCTCACCGGCGTGCGCCGCGACGATCACCGCGGCGGTCTTCTCCCCGATCCCGGGCAGGTCCTTCAGCGTCCTGGTCCGCACCCGCCGGTCCAGCTCGGCGTCGTCCAACCCGTCGACCACGGCGGCCGCGGTGCGGAAGGCCTTGACCCGGTAGGACGGCTCGCGGGCGCGCTCCAGGAGGAAGGCGATCCTCCTGAGCGCGCCCGCGGGTGTCATCGGCTGCTCAGAGCCCGGCGGACTTCTTGGTGGCCTTGGCCTGCTTGGCGGCCCTCTTCTGGGCCTTCGCCGCCTTCTTGGAGGCCTTCTCGTAGTTGGCCTCCGCCGCGGCGATGGCCTTGTCCCCGGCCCGGCGCACCCGCCAGCCGGTCGAGGGCTTGCCCTCGGTGTCCACCGCGGCGATCAGCAGACCGCCCAGCAGCCCGGCGTTCTTCAGGAAGTGCGCCTGGTTGCTGAACTTCTTCTCCGGGTCGGTGTCCTCCCAGAAGCGGTGCCCGGCCAGCGTCGTGGGCACGATCGAGCCGGCCAGCAGCAGCGCGGACAGCCGGGGGAACTTGCCCAGGGCGAACAGCGCACCCGCCCCGACCTTGATCCCGGCGTCGACCTTGACCCACTGCTCGACGTCCTTGGGCACCTCGACGGGCAACTGCTCGTCGGCGGTCTTGGCGAGCTGGTTGACGATCTTGGTGGCACCCGGGACCCGGCTCTGCGGGTCCTTCAGCGTGCTGATGCCCCCGTACACGAACGAGGAAGCGAGCAACGGCCGAGCGATCCGGCGAACCAACATGGGAGACCTCTTCCATCGACGACGACGAACGCGTGCCTGCAGTGCCCGCCTGACGGCCGGGCAACCCTCGCGTCGACCGTAGTGAGATCTGGACGACGGCGCCTCAGGAAGCCTGGTCCACCACCTTCCAGCCCTTCTGGTGGCTCCCGGCCGCACACTGGACGGATGTCCTCGGCCGCTCCCTCCGACGTGCGCCGGCACGGCGCCTGGCTGTGGCTGCTGACCGGGCTGGCGATCGGATTGTTCGGCCTGGGGTTCCTGGTCCGGTACACCTGCAGCCGGGGCGCCTGCCTGCTCGGTGCCCACGAGTGGCTGGTGGACCCGGACGCCGTCGGGGGCCTGCCGCGGATGTTCACCACGGCGCTGCTCGTGGCGGTCGGGGTGGCCGCGGGGCTGACCGCGCGACGCTTGCTCGGCGCCGACCGGTGGTGGTGGACGGGCGTCGCGGTCCTGGGTGCGGCGCTGGGGCTGGCCAAGCTGGTGAGCGCGCACTCGGTGCTGGAACGCACGGACGGCACCTCGCGCACGCTGCTGGTCGGCACCGCCGGGACGCTGGTGGGCCTTCCGCTGCTGTGGGCCACCGGTCGGCGCTGGCGGGTGCCCGGGGCGGCGGTCGTCGTGGGGGCGCTGGCGGCCTACGCGGTGGCGGCCATCGGGCTGGACGCGGTCACCCGGACGGTGGCGGCGCTCGACCCGCGACCGTTCCCGCTGGCCGCCGCCACCTCCGTTGAGGAACTCGGCGAGGCGCTGGCCGCGCTGCTCGTCCTGGCCGTGGTCGTGGCCCGGGTACCGGCCGATCACCCGATGGGGTGCGATTGCCCGGATCGGAGCGGGAACCGGTCCCTACCGGGGTAGAACGCGGAGATGGGCAGACGTGCGGTCGACGTACCGCGGCGTCGGCCCCTGATCCCGCCGGCGGTCATCGCCCGCTCCGGGGTCGGTGCCGGTGCGGTGATCGGGTTGAGCGCGCTCGCCCAGGCGTCACCGCGGCTCCCGCTGGCAGGCTGGTTCGACCCGGCCGCACCGGTATCGGTGCCCCGGGTGGTGCTCGCCGGGCTGGTGCTGCTGCTGGCGTTCGTGGCGGGGGTGGGCGCGTTGTGGACTGCGGACCGCAGGCGGGGCTGGATCGGCCTGGGCGTGGTCGCCGTGCTCGCCGCACCGGTCGGGCTCCTGGCACCGCTGGGCCCCAGGCCGCTGGTGGCGCTGGGGGCCGCGCTGGTCCTGGGCTCGACGCTGGTGCTGGCCGCCGTGCACCGGGTGCTGGTGATGGGTCGAGACGCCGACCAGCAGGCGGAGGTGATCGCGGCCCGGCTGCGCGAACCCTTCGCCGACCCGCTCGGCAGATCGAGGGCCCCGGGCTGGCCGCAGGATCAGTCGTAGGGGTTGGTCAGGACCGCGCCGGCCTGCAGGACGGCGAAGGTGACCGCTGGACCGTCGGTCGTCGTGGTGCCGGGGACGGCGACCTGGGCGCCACCGTCGACGGAGAACGTGCCGCCCCAGGTCACGGTGACCGAGGCGCTGTAGCTGCCCGAGGTGTAGTCGAACGTGACCGTCTGGTCGGGGTAGGGCGCCCCCGGATCGGGGCTGGTCAGGTCCGGTCCGGCACCGGTGTGCCAGGTGTAGTTCTGCGCCTCGGCCACGATGACCACGGTGAACCCACGGATGTCCACGGTGAACGTCTGCCGGGTCGGGCTGTCGGTGAAGAAGATGACCGGGAGGCCGACCAGTGCATTCCCCGGCGGCTGCTGCTGGGTGGCCAGCCGGGGGAGCGGGAGCGTCTGGAAGTAGCGGAAGACCTCGCCCGGGGACGGGGGAGGGTTGAGGTCAGTGACATCGACGCAGGTCAGTCCCCTCGTTCGCCCAGGCCCCGTAGGCCCGTTCCTGGCAGTGCTGTCGGGGTGGGGGCTTGCCCGTCGATGGCGCGACAGTCGGCCTGCACTAATGCCTTTGACTGTTCAACGAAGTACAGCGTCACGACGCGCCCCGGGATGGTCGGGCACGTCGTGGTCCCAGGGTTACATGCACCGAGTTTGCGTCATCTATTTGACAGGGTGTCGTAAGCGCCAGACGGTATGATAGGTGGTTCTGGGGCTGTGGTGGTTGCCAGCGTAGGCCAGCCGTCTCCGGTGAGAGACAAAGCCGCATTCAATGCCGATAGGACCGTCGATGCTCCAGTCCTGCATGCCAGGTCAAGTTTGCACATGGTGCGGCCTTCGCCGGCATGCGCCACGCTGCGGCGCTCTAGTGCAATCACCGCGATCAGCAGAGCGCAAGGAAGCTGCCCCGTCAGGATTGATCAGTCAGCTGGGTTTAGACGCCATGAGGCGATTCGTTCGGACCACGTTGCCAGCGCCCGCACTTCCGGAACGAGCAGCCGGAGCGCTAGCGCCGCTAACGGGACTGCCCGTCCAGATCGCGTGACCGTCACGGCCGTCTTGGGTCAAGCGGAGACAACCAACTCTACCGCGCGTCCCTGCGACGACCGGCGGGTTTGAACGTGCTCGACCTGATTATGTGTCCACCGGCGTGGGTATCCCTCGGATGCGGAATTCCTCGTAACCCAGAAGACAGTGCGAACAGGTTTCGCAATCCCACTGAAAGCTGAGTCAGGTAAGTGCGTGATCCAGGTCGATCTGTGCTGCGGTTGATAGTAGCCACGTAATACCGAACGAACGCCTCAGCTCCCTCCGGCGTCTGCTCCCGGGCCTCCACCGGCATCGGGAACTCCGGCGGGCCCAGCGGCTCCAGCGTCGGTGCCGCAGACGGAGTCGTGGCGGCAGTGGGCAGCGTCTGGTTCGCCTGCGTCGGCTCCGAGCACCCGCCGAGCAGCACGATCCCCGCGGCAGCCGCCGCGAACACACTCCGCACCCGCATCCCACGCCCCCGTGCCGACCGACAGTTCGCGGGAGTCTAAGCAGGTCAGCGGCCCGGCACGAGCGATTCTGTGTACGGACCGATCAGCGGCTGCAGTACACGGTCAGCCGCTGACCCTTGGTGAACACGAACTCGGTCCCGGCGTCGCCGGTCTCACCGTCGTAGGCCACCGTCTGCGGCCCGGACCGCGACACCACCCGCAGCTCCCGCACCTGGAACTGGGCATAGGACCGGCTGAACTCGCTGGCCCCCAGCAGCGTCGCCAGCACCGCCCGGGTCCGGCCGAAGCGGAGGTCCGCCCGCAGGTACTGCACGTCCAGCAGCCCGTCCACCAGGGACGGCCGCCACACCGGGGAGAGCCCGCGGGGCGTGTAGACCCCGTTGCCCACGAACAGGATCCACGCCGAGATCTCCCGCCCGTTCACCAGCAGGTGCACCGGCGTCCCGTGCCGCAGCACCTGCCCGGCGGCGACGGTCAGCGCCAGCCACTTGCCCAGCCGGCCGGACAGCGCGTCCCGCCGGCGCACCATCTCGGGGTAGCTGCCGATGCTGGCGGTGTTGAGGAACGGCACCCCGTTGACCAGCGCGACGTCCACCTGCACCCCGTCGCCGGCCTCGACCGCGGCGGCGGCTTCGACCGGGGTCGCCACCCCGACGTCCCGGGCGAAGTGGTTCAGCGTCCCGGCCGGCAGCACCGCCAGCGGCAACCCGGCCTGCAGCGCCACGGCTGCGGCCGCCGCCACGCTGCCGTCCCCGCCGGCCACCCCCAGCGCCCGCGCCCCGTCGCGGACGGCCTGCGAGAGCAGCTCGGTCACCGACGCGTCCTCGGAGATCTCCAGCACCCGGGCCCGCGGCAGCAGCGACCGCAGGTCGGCGGCCGGGTCGTAGTCCTCCCGCCCCGACCGCGGGTTCACCGCGACGACCAGCCCCTCGCCACCGGGCAGTGCCGGCGCTGCGGACGTCGGACGGGCCCGGGCCGGCTCGGTCGGCCGCACCGGCCACCAGTGCCGGCTGGCCATCGCGATCGCTCCACCCACCGCCATCCCGGCCGCCACGTCGCCCGGGTAGTGCACGCCCACGTGCACCCGCGAGTAGCTCACGCCCAGCGCCACCGGCGCCACCAGCACCCCGGCCCACGGGCTCTCAAGCGCCACCCCGGTGGCGAACGCGGCCGCCGACGCCGCGTGGCCGCTGGGGAAGGAGAGGGTGTGCGGTGCCCGGTCCAGCGACCGGGCCGACGCCACGTTCGCCAGGTCCGGCCGGACCCGTCCGAAGGCCCGCTTGAGGACGACGTTGACCAGTGCGCTGGACATCGCCATCGATCCCAGCCCCCGGACGGCGGCCCGACGCGGGGCCCCGGACGTCGACCCGAGCGCCAGCCCCACGACGGCCCACAGCTTGCCGTGGTCGGCGGACTCCGACAGCCGGCGCAGCCAGGCGTCGGCCCGGGTGGTGGGCAGCCGGCGGATCCGGGCGTGCAGGCGGGCGTCCAGGCGGTGGGCGGAGGGCACGGACGCGAACGCTACGACCGGGCGGGGCGGCTCACCTCACCCGTCGGGGGGATGCGGGCTCCAGTGCCCGGGGGGCGGACGTCGATGGATCTGGTGACGGGCAGCGCCAGCCGCTGCCACACCATCACCGCCACCACCCCGAGGGACTGACACGACGTGCGCACCAGGGTCCGACTGCTCCCACTGCTCGCCGCCACGCTGATCGGTGCGACCGCCGCGGCGGGCCCCGCCCTGGCCGAGGAGACCCCGGTCGCGCAGCCCTCGGAGACGGCCGCCCCCACGACGGAGGCGCCGCCGACGACGGACCCCGCCCCGACGCCCGAACCGGAAGCCCCGACCCACGACACGACGACCGAGGCGCCGGTGACCACGGAGGCCCCCGCGCCCCAGCCGACCCCCGAGGTGGCCGAACCCACGGTCGCCCCGGCACCGCAGACCCAGGCCCAGGCGCCGGCCACCCGGGCCACCCCGCGCGGCACCTCCCGCACCCAGCACGCATCCACCGCGCTGCCGGAGCAGCCCACCACGCGCGGCTCGGCCGAGGCCGACACCGCCACCGGCATCGCCCGCTCCGCCGCCGCGGCCGCGATGGCCGGTGCCCAGGCCGCAGCCGAGGGCGAGGCGGGCCAGCTGCTGGCCACCTCCTACGCCGCCCGCGCCCAGGCCGCGGCGCTCACCGACGCCAGGGCCACCCCCGCGCAGGTCCACACCGCCCTGGCCGAGGCCCGCACCGCCCGGGGGCTGCTGGCCGACCAGGTCACCGCCGTCACCGCCTCGGCGGTCGAGGCCCGGGCCGAGCTGGCCACCGCCACCGCTGCGCTTGACCAGGTGCTGGCCCTGCCGCAGCAGGCGGCCGGGGTCGCCGCGCAGACCTCCTACGCCCAGCAGGTCGTGGCCGCCGCCCAGGTCTCGGTCGACAGGGCCGACGCCGCACAGAAGTCCGTGACCGCCTTCGTGGCACCCGTGGACGACGCGGTCGCCACGCTCACCGCGCTGGCCGCCCGGCTGGACCCGGCCGCCAGCAGCACGCCGCTGCCCGACGAGGCCGCGGTCTGGGCACTCGGCGGGGTCGTCCTGCTGGGTCTCGGGGTCGGGGGAGTGGTCACCGTCGCCCACCGCCGGACCACCGTGCGCCGGTTCGCCTACTGAACCGGGAGGCGCGCCCGGATCAGGTGCGCTGCCGCGCCCGGTACGCCGCGACCGTGGAGCGCGAGGAGCAGGTGTTGGAGCAGTAGCGCCGGCTGGCGTTGCGCGAGGTGTCCACGTAGACGTTCCCGCAACCCTCGGCCGCGCACACCCCTAGCCGCTGCCAACCGTGCTGGACCACGAGCTGGGACAGGCCCATCGCCACCGTGGTGGTCAGCTGCTCCAGCGAACCGGCCTCGGCTGCCGCGTAGTGCAGGTGCAGCTCGCCGTCGTGGTCGGTCGCGTAGGGCCGGGGCGTGGCCAGCTCCAGCAGTGCGTTCAGCTGCTCGATCACCGCCGCCTGGTCACCGGCCAGGGCCACCGCCCGGACCAGGTCGGCGGTCTGCGCCGCGGCCCGGGTCTCCCGCCCGGACGCCTGCACCGCCGGGTCACCGGTGAACCACTCGTCGTGGTCGGCCAGGAAGGCCGGCAGCCATCCCTCAACCGAGCGGTCGCAGTTGGCCAGGTCCACGGCCAGCTCCACGGCGTTGGAGCCGTAGTCGTCGTAGTCCATCGGGTCCCTTCCCTCGGGCGGGCGTCGGCATGTGACGAAGTAGGCGGTGTCGAGTGTTTGACTCCCTACGAACGATCTCCTACCGTCAGGAACACGTAGGGGGCCAACGCGTGTTCGGCTCCTACGATTCCCCACCCGAACGTTCGAAGTGAGCACAGTCATGCGTCAGTACCTCAGCGTGTGGCGGCTGCCGTCCGCCCCGGTCCTGCTGGTCGCCGGGTTCGCCGGCCGGCTGCCCTCGGCCATGGTCCCCCTCGCCCTGCTCCTGCTGGTCCAGCAGCAGACCGGGTCCTACGCCGTCGCCGGGCTCGCCTCGGCCACCTACGGCATCGCGATGGCCGTGATGGCCCCGGTCCTGGGCCGGCTGGCCGATCGCCGCGGACCCCGGCTGGTGCTGCTGGTGGAGTCCGTCTCCTACCCGCTGCTGCTCGTCGTGCTGGCCACCGTGGTGCTGACCACCACGACGCCGGGCCTGATCCTGGCCGCCTCGGCGGCCGCGGGGATGAGCACCCCGCTGGTCAGCGGCACCGTCCGGGCGCTGTGGTCGCGGGTCGACCCCGCCGTCCGGCCGACCGCGTTCGCCCTGGACGCCACCACCACCGAGCTGGTCTTCGTGGCCGGCCCCACCACGGTCGCCGCGCTCACCCTGCTGGCCAGCCCGGTCGCCGCCATCGGGGTGGCCGGGGTGCTCACCGTCGTCGGCACGCTGGGCATCGCGTGCTCCGGTGCCATGCGGGCCTGGGCGGCGCCCGCCGTCCCGGTGCAGCGCAGCCTGTTCGCCACCGTCCGGGTGCCGGGCATGCCCCGGGTGCTGGTCAGCGGCACCGCGCTGATGCTGGGGTTCGGAGCCATCGAGGTCGCGGTCCCGGCCTTCGCCGACGCGGCCGGGTCCCCTGGGCTGTCCGGCCTGCTGCTGGCCACCTGGTCGCTGGGTTCGGTCGCCGGTGGCCTGTGGTTCGGTGCCCGGGTCGTCTCGACCTCGCTGCCACGGCTGTACCGCTGGGGGCTGCTGGGCACCACGATCGGCATGCTGCCGCTGGCAGCGGTGTCCAGCCCGCTGCTGCTGGGTGCGCTGCTGTTCCTGGGCGGCACGGCGATCGCGCCCACGCTGACCGTGCAGAGCTCGCTGGTGGGGTCCATCGCCCCGGCCGATGCCACCACCGAGGCCTTCACCTGGCTGTCCACCATCGCGTTCGGTGCCTCCGCGGTCGGTGCGGCCGCCGGCGGGGCACTGGTGGAGACCTCCTACGGCGTCGGAGGCGCGCTGGTGCTGGCCACCGCGGCCGCCGCACTGGCCGTCGTGGTCACCCTGCTGCCCGGGCGAGGGGTGCCGGCTGCGGCGCCCAGTCCCGTCCTGGTCTGAGCGCACCCCCGTCGGGAGGGCTGCCGGCGCCGCTGGTAGCCTTCCCTCTCGGTGGTTCCGGGGCGACCTGGAACCCGGGAGGCTTCGCCTAGTCCGGTCTATGGCGCCGCACTGCTAATGCGGTTTGGGGTAATCCCCCATCCCGGGTTCAAATCCCGGAGCCTCCGCGCAACAACTGAACACGCACCCGTAGCTCAACGGATAGAGCATCTGACTACGGATCAGAAGGTTAGGGGTTCGAATCCCTTCGGGTGCACGTCTGGTTGAGACAGCGCCGGCCCCTGACACTCCCCGAGTGTCGGGGGCCGACGTATGTCCGGGCTCGGTGCGACCATGGTGGAGCACTCCGTCGATGCCGCCGGGTCACCCCCGCCCACCGGAGTCCGCCATGCGCTTCCTCTTCCGCCCGCCCGCCACCGAGGGCGCCGCCCTGCTGGCCCTGCCCTGGGACCAGCCGCTCACCGACTGGGACCCGGCCTTGCTGCTGGACGTGCCCCAGCGGGGCATCTCCCGGCACGTGGTCCGTTTCGTGGCCGCCGACGGTCGGGTCTACGCGCTCAAGGAGATCGCCGAGCCGCTGGCCCGGCACGAGTACGCCGTGCTGGGCGACTTCGAGGCCGAAGGCCTGCCGGCGGTGAGCGTGCTGGGCATCTGCGTGGACCGCCCGGACGACCAGCCGGCCGTGCTGGTGACCCGGTACCTGGAGTACTCGATGTCCTACCGGCACCTGTTCTCCGGCCCGCGGACCGACCACTCCGCCGAGCAGCTGGTGGACACCCTGGTGGTGCTGCTGGTCCGGCTGCACCTGGCCGGGGTGTTCTGGGGTGACTGCTCGCTGTCCAACACCCTCTTCCGCCCCGACGCCGGCGCGCTGTCGGCGCACCTGGTGGACGCCGAGACCGTCGAGCGGCGCCCCCGGCTGTCCCCGGGCCAGCGCAGCCACGACGTCGACCTGGCCGTGGACCGGGTGGGTGCCGAGCTGATGGACCTGGAGTTCGGTGGGCTGCTCCCCAGGGTCATCGACCCGGTGGACACCGCCGCCGGGATCCGGCCCCGGTACGAAGCGCTCTGGGCCGAGCTCACCGCCCAGGAGCGGGTGGGCCGCGGGGAGCAGCGCTGGCGGATGGCCGCCCGGCTGGAGCGGTTGAACACCCTGGGCTTCTCCGCCGGTGAGGTGGAGCTGGTCGACGACGGGGACGGGCACCGGTTGCGGGTCGAGGCCCGGGTGGCCACCCCCGGGCAGCACCGGCACGAGCTGTTCCGGCTCACCGGCCTGGAGGTGTCGGAGAACCAGGCCCGCCGGCTGCTCAACGACCTGCGCAGCTACCGGGCGTACCTGGAGGTGGTCGAGGGCGGCCCGATCGGCCCCGCCGAGGCGGGGCACCGCTGGCTGACCGAGACGTACCAGCCGGTCGTCGACGGCATCCCCACCCGCCTGGCCGGGCGGCTGGCCCCGGCCGAGGTGTTCCACCAGGTGCTGGAGCACCGCTGGTTCCTCTCCGAGGCCGCCGGCCGCGACGTGGGGACGGCGGCCGCCGCCGCTTCCTACCTCGAGACCGTCCTCCCGCGTCTGGTCCCCGAACCGGCCGCGCTGGTGCTCAGCCGCGGCGCAGCTCGCCCAGCACCGCGGCGCCGGTGAACCAGCCGACCACCCGCCCGTCCTCGACCACCACCAGGCGGTCCAGGTCGTGGGTGTCCAGCAGGCCCAGCCCGTGCGCCACGGTGTCGGCCGGGGCCACCGTGGGTCGGGAGTCCACCAGGTCGGCCAGCCGGCTCGGCCGACCCTGCGCACCGAGGGCGCCGGCCGGGTCGCCGTCGGCCAGCGCGTCGGCCAGGGCTCGGGCGGTCACCACGCCCAGGTAGCCGTCGGCGTCCACCACCGGCAGGGTCGAGGCCCCGCCGAGTGCCTCGGCGGCCTCGGCCACCGGGGTGTCCACGTCCAGCACGACCGGCGGCACGGGGAGACCCAGCGAGCGCACCGTGCGGCCCTGCGCCCAGGACGGGGCGGCCGCCTCGATGTCCACCCCGCGCCGGCGCAGCTTGGCGGTGTAGATGCTGTCCTGGCTGAGCAGGTGGCTGATCCCGGTGGACAGCACCACCGCGGCCATCAGCGGCAGGATCAGCGAGTACTCGCCGGTCAGCTCGAACACGATGAGCACGGCGGTGATCGGCGCGCGGGCGGCCCCGGCGAACACCGCCGCCATGCCCACCAGCGCGAATGCCCCGGGCGCCCCGGTCAGCCCGGGGGACACCAGCGCCGCGGTCTGGCCGAACGCCGCGCCCAGCGCCGCACCCAGGAACAGGCTGGGCGCGAACACCCCGCCCGACCCCCCGATGCCGATGGTCAGGCTGGTCGGCCACGGCCTTGGCCACCAGCAGGACCAGCAGGAACCCGATCGCGTAACGACCGGCCACGGCGTCGCCGAGCACCGGGTAGCCGACGCCGTACATCTGCGGCACGGCCAGCAGCAGCAACCCCAGCACGACCCCGCCGACGGCCGGGCGCAGCCACTCCGGGCCGCGCCACACCCGGTCGCACAGGTCCTCGATCCCGTAGAGCACCCGGGTGAAGAGCACCCCGCCGGCGCCGCCGAGCACCCCCAGCAGGGCGAAGAGCCCGTAGGTCAGCAGGTGGTCCACGGTGAAGTCGGGCAGGTCCAGGAACGCCTGGCTGCCCAGCACCGCCCGGCCCAGCACGCTGGCGGTCACCGCGGACACCACCACCATGCCGAAGGAGCGGGCCGCGAAGTCGCGCAGCACGATCTCCATCGCGAACACGACCCCGGCCAGGGGTGCGTTGAACGTGGCCGCGATCCCGCCGGCCGCGCCGCAGGCGACCAGCAGCCGCTGCCGGTCCTCGGCCACCCGGACGAGGGTGCCCAGGGTCGAGCCCAGCGCGGCCCCGATCTGCACGATGGGGCCCTCCCGGCCCACCGACCCGCCGCCACCGATGGTCAACGCCGACGCCAGCGCCTTCACCACGGCCACCCGGGCCGGGATCTTCCCGCCGTTGCGGGCCACCGCCACCATCACCTCGGGCACCCCGTGCCCGCGGGCCTCCCGGGCGAAGCGGTGCACCAGCGGGCCGTAAAGCAGACCGGCCAGCACCGGGGTGAGCACCACGAACCAGCGCCCCCACCCCAGCCAGCCGTGCCGGGCCCCCGGCGTCGCGGCGTAGTCCGAGGTGCCGGTGAAGACCCAGGTGAGCAGCTCGATCAGGTACCGGAAGCCCACCGCTCCGGCGCCCGTGGCGAGCCCGACGCAGACGGCGAGCACCAGCAGGCCGGTGTCGGACTCCCGCAGCCCGGACCGGGTCACGGCCAGCACGCGGTCGGTCGAGGCGGTGCGCAGGGTCACCACACCATGATGCTCCCTTGGTGCAACAGTTGTCGTGCGGCAATGGTTGCCCGGTGGGCGCGCCCGTGCCCGGCGGGGCAGGCTGGGCCGGTGCTGGTCCTCGTCGCGGTCTTCGGTGCCGCCCTGCTGGTGTCGGTCCTGGTCTCCGGCCTGGCCGCGCGCACCGTGCTGTCCACCTCGCTGGTGTTCCTGGGCGCCGGGGTGCTGGTCGGCCCGGGCGTGCTGGGCCTGGTGGACGTGCAGGCCAGCTCCCCGATCGTGGAGACGCTGGCCGACCTGGCCCTGGTGATCGTGCTGTTCACCGACGGGATGCGGCTGGGTCTGCGTGACCTTGCCCGGGCCGGTCGGGCGCCGGTGCGGGCCCTGGGCATCGGGATGCCGCTGACCATCGTGGCAATCGGGGTGCTGGTGGCGTGGCTGACCCCGCTGTCCTGGCCGGCGGCGTTCCTGGTGGGCGCGGTCCTCTCGCCCACCGACCCGGTGTTCGCCAGCGCGATCGTCGGGCGGGTCGAGGTGCCCTACAAGCTGCGCCGGCTGCTGAACGTCGAATCCGGGCTGAACGACGGGCTGGCACTGCCGATCGTGGTGATCCTGCTGGCCTCGCTGTCGGAGACCCCGGCGCACCCCGTGGAGATCCTGGGCGAGCTGGGGCTGGGCATCGTGATCGGCGTCGCGCTGCCGATGATCGCGGCGCTGCTCGTCCGGATCCCCAAGCTGGGGTCCACGCCGTCGCTCCAGCCGCTGGGCCCGCTGGCCGTCGGCATCCTCACCTACTCGGTCAGCGAGCTGACCTCGGCGAACCAGTACCTGGCGGCGTTCCTGGGCGGGGCCACCGTGGCCACGATCGCACCCCGCGCGCGGGAGGCGTTCGAGGAGCTGGGCGAGCAGCTGGCCGAGCTGGGCAAGTTCGCCGCCCTGCTGGTCTTCGGCGCGCTGCTCACCCCGACCCTGTTCGGCGAGCTGGGTCTGGGCGGGTACGCGGTGGCCGTGCTGGCGCTGCTCGTCGTCCGGCCGCTGTCGTTCGCGGTGGCCCAGATCGGGGTGGGCATCCCGCGGCGGGAGCTGTGGACGGCGGCCTGGTTCGGGCCCAAGGGATTCGCCTCGGTGGTCTACGGCCTGCTGGTGCTGGGCTCGGGCGACCCCGAGGCGCAGGCGGCCTTCACCCTCATCGCGATCTGCATCGCGGTCTCGATCGTGGCGCACTCCAGCACCGACGTGCCGATCGCCCGGATGTTCGACGTGGAGGAGGAGGCCGGCATCCCCGAGCCCCGGCACGAGGACGGCGAGCGATCGGAGTCCGCGCGGGACGGCGCCCCCGAGGACCCCGGGGGGCCAGCCGACCGGCCGGTCAGTTCCCCAGGGTGAGCAGCCCGTCTCCGGCGCTCTCCCCGGCGGCGGCCGCATAGTTCCGCAACCCGGCGAGGGTGATGTCCCGGTCGGCCGGGTCGAGCCGGCCCAGCACTGCTGCCATCTCCGCCCGGCGGCGCCGGCTGACGTCGGACACCAGCTCCTCGCCCTGTGCGGTGAGCGCCACCATGACCTCGCGGCGGCTGTCGGGGTTCTCCGTCCGGTGCACCCAACCGCCGGCCACCAACCGGTCGGCCGAGCGGCTGAAGGTGGAGGGGTGCACCCCGATGGCCCGGGCCAGGTCGCCGCTGCGCTGGGGGCCGCGGGTGTGCAGCAGCACCAGCACCCGGAACTGGGGCAGCGACACCTGCTCCAGCGCCCCCGCCAACGAGCGGGCCACCGCGCCCAGCAGGGCACGGGACGCGTCCAGGGCGGCCTCCACGACGGCGTCACCGACGTCGGGGGACATGGTGGCGATCCCCTGCTCGTCCTCGATCACGGACCGAGGGTAGGCCCGGACAACAGGTCACGATCGTGTTGCGGGCGCACAAGTATTGGCCTCCTGCACGAGCATCCTGGGCCGTGAGCGGGCACGGTGGTGGAGCGGGCCCGCAGCGTGGCGGGTTCGCACCCCCACGAGCCGACCCCCGCGAGCCGACCCCTCGGAGGACCCATCCCTTCCCGCGTCACCCGCTCTGACGACCACCGCCCCGTCGACCACCGCCCCGTCGACCGCCGGTTCGCCGCCGTCGTCAAGCTGGCCCTCGGCGTCGGCCTGGCCGGGGTGCTGCTGGCCGGTTTCGCCGTGCCGTGGCTGGGTGGTGCCGGGGTGGTGGCCGAGCGGGGCGCGGGCCTGCTGCGCCCGGTGGAGTCCGCCGTGGTGGACACCCGGCTGGCCGGCAACACCCGGGTGCTGGCGGCCGACGGCTCGCTGATCACCGAGTTCTACCGGCACAACCGGACGCCGCTGACCGCCGGGCAGATGGCGCCGTCGGTCCGGTCGGCGGTGGTGGCCATCGAGGATGCCAGGTTCTTCGAGCACGACGGGGTCGACGGGCGCGGCCTGTTCCGCGCCCTGGTGCGCAACCTGGCCGCCGGGGAGGTGGTGCAGGGCGGCTCGACCCTGACCCAGCAGCTGGTCAAGCAGCTGCGGCTGCAGACCGCCGAGGACACCGGGGACCGGACCGCGGCCACCGAGGAGTCGATCGGGCGCAAGCTGCGGGAGGCGCAGCTGGCCCTGGCGATGGAGCAGCAGTACACCAAGGACGAGATCCTCACCCGCTACCTGAACACCGTCTACTTCGGGCGCGGCGCCTACGGCATCGCCGCCGCCGCCGACACCTGGTTCGCCACCACCGCCGACCGGCTGACCCTCGCCCAGTCCGCCGCGCTGGCCGCGATCGTCAACAGCCCGGCCGGCTACGACCTGGTGGACCGGCCGGTCGAGGCGCAGCAGCGCCGGGACCGGGTGCTGGACCGGATGGCCGCGCTCGGGCTCGCCGGTCGCGCCGAGGCCGCCGTCGCTCGGGCCGAACCGCTCGGCGTGACGCCGGGGGGCGGACCGCCGCGGGGCTGCGTGGAGGCCAGGATCGGCGGCTTCGCCTGCGGTCACCTGCTGGGCGAGCTGGCCGGGCTGGGCGTCGACCGGGCCATGCTGGACGCCGGGGGCCTGGTCGTCACCACCACGCTGGACCCGGCCGTGCAGTCCGCCGGAGACGCCGCGGTGCGGGCCACACTGCCCGAGACCGACAGCCGGGCGGCGATCTACACCGCGGTGCAGCCCGGCACGGGTGCGGTGCTGGCGATGTCGGTGAACCGGACCTACGGGATCGATCCGGACGACCCCACCCAGACCAGCGTCGACCTGCCCGCCGCCGCCGGTCAGGGTGCCGGGTCCACCTACAAGGTGTTCACCGCCGTCGCCGCGCTGGAGGCCGGCTTCGGGCTCCAGCACACCATCAGCACCCCCGACCCCTACGTCTCCTCGGTGTACCGGGACGGGCCGGCCGCCTACGACGTCGGCAACGCGGGCACCTACCCGCGCACGTTGGACATGGAGCAGGCCCTGTACCGGTCCTCCAACACCTACTTCCTGGCACTGGAGGACGCGCTCGGCAACGTCGCCGGGCCGGTGTCGGCGGCCCAGCGGATGGGCCTGACCAGCCTGGCGCCGGTGGCCGATGCGGTGGTGGCGGAGAACCGGGGCTCGTTCACCTTCGGGGCCGAACCCACCAGCCCGCTGGCGCTGACCGGCGCCTACGCCACGCTGGCGGCGTCGGGGACCCGATGCCAGACCCACGTGCTGGCCGCGGTCACCGACCGCGCCGGGCAACCGGTGCTGCGCGAGGACGGCACCCCGCTGGTCCCCGGTGACCGCTGCACGCCCGGCGCGGTGGCACCGGGCATCGCCGACACCCTCAGCCAGGCACTGCGCAAGGACGTCGAGCCCGGCCACCCCGGGCAGACCGCCCGCCGGGCGTACATCCCCGGTCACCAGATCGCCGGCAAGACCGGGACCTCGCAGGACAACTACTCGATCGCCTTCGTCGGGTACACCCCGCAGGTCGCGGCCGGGGTGATGGTCTACGACCCGGTGCAGAACCAGGACGTGGGCGGGTTCGGTGGCGGCAAGGCGGCCACCATCTGGCACGACGCGATGCTGCCGGTGCTGTCCGCCCGGCCCGCCGTGCCCTTCCCGCCGGCCGACCCCCGGTACGTAGCGGGGAGCCGGACCCGGCTGCCGGCCGGGTGCATGGGTGCCGGGGTGGATCGCTGCCGCGCCCTGCTGGCCGACGCCGGGATCGGCACGCAGGTCGTCATGGTGGACGCCGGCACCCGGGCCGGCACGGTGCTGCGCCTCGACCCCCCGGCCGGCGCCTCCCTGCCCTCGGGCGCCCGGGTCACGGTGACGGTGAGCAACGGATCGCGGTACACCCCGCCCCCGCCGCCGCCGCCAGCACCCGAGCCCGCTCCGACGCCGGAACCCACCCAGGAGCCGTCGCCGAGCCCGGAGCCGGCACCGCAGCCCGAGCGCCCCGACCCCCACGCCGTCACCGGTGCCCGAGCCGACCCCCACCCCGGATCCCGCGCCGACGCCCGCCCCGGATCCCGAGCCGACGCCGCCGCCGACCGCCGAGCCCACCGCGGAACCCACCGCAGAACCCACTGCGGAACCGTCGGTGGCCCCCACGACCGAGCCGAGCGCGCCGCCGGCGGAGACGTCCGCGCCGTCGGAGAGCGCGCCGTCCACGGAGAGCTGACGCACCGGCCGCGGGATGCCTGCTCGACCGCGACGTGGCGGAGTGCCTGAAGCGCTGACGGCCTGCGGCGCTGGGCCGCGACAGCGCGAATCTCAGGCGCTGAGGGGCGGGGCGCCGGTCCTGACGGTCTGGCCGCGTTGGTCGGTCTCCTCAGCGATGAGGAGCCACTCTGTACCGGCTGCCCCGCCCACGACCACTGTGACCCGGATCACTGGCCTGCGTCAAGTCGGATGCCGAGGTGGGCGCCAGATGGCCCCGGGCGGTGCCGGAACGCATTCCGACGACCCGCTGCACCCACCGCTGCACCGACCCGCCGAGTCTGGGCACACTGGGCTGGAGCGGCCGCCGGCCGCCGGGACGAGGTGGCTGTGCTGGTCGGAGTGGTGACCGGGGCGGTTGCCGGTGTCGTGCTCGGGGTGGTGCTGCACCGCGGGCAGCTGTGCTTCCACTCGCTGTTCGCCGGCGCCTGGGAGCACCGGCGGGGCCTGTTGCGCGCCTGGCTGCTCGGCGTCGCCCTGGCCTCGGTCGGGCTCACCATCCTGTACGCCACCCCGCTGGGGGACGGGTTGTCCACCGGGCTGGCGTTCCGCCCGGTCGGGAACGTCGTCGGCGGCCTGCTGGTGGGGGTCGGGATGGCGGTGGCGCGCAGCTGCGTGAGCGGGCTGTTCTACAAGCTGGGCGAGGGCATGCTGGGCGCCCTCGTCGGGCTCGCCGGCTGGGTCGCCGGGGAACTGCTCGCCCGCCAGGTCAGCGTGCCCGGGCCCACCCTGCTCCCCGGCGGGGACGCCGGCACGATCCCCGGCGTGCTGGGCCTGCCACGCGCGGTGGTGGCGCTGGTCTTCCTGGGCCTCGTGGTCGGTGGCCTGGCCTGGCGACGGCGGCGGTCCGGCCCGGAGCGGCGCGCCCACGACTGGCAGTGGACCGGTCCCCGGCTGGGGGTCGCGCTGGGACTCGCCGTGCTGGCCGGCTGGGTGCTGGCCGCGCTCGGTGGCGCCTCGTTCGGCCCCAGCTCGGTCGGCGCTGCCGCCGGGGTCGTCTCCGGTACGCCCAACCCCTGGTTGCTGGCCTTCCTGCCCGGGCTGGTGCTGGGTTCGCTGCTGGTGGCGCGCCGGGACCGGTCGCTGTGGGTCCGCGGCGAGCAGCCGGTCCGCTACGCGCAGCTGGCCCTGGGTGGGCTGCTGCTGGGCGCGGGCGGTTGGATCGCGGGTGGCTGCAACCTCGGTCACGGGCTGTCCGGGGTCGCCCAGCTCAACGTGTCCAGCTGGGTGGCGGTGCTGGCGATGGCCGTCGGGGTCGGGGTGACCCGGCGGCTGGTCACCGCGCGGCCGGGGCGATCCGACCCGGCCACCACCGCCACCAGCACCGGCCGCCCGTGAGCCGGCGGCCCGCCGGCGTGGGTACCCGGCGGCCGCCCGCGACCGGCGCGCGCCGACCTGCCTACCGCACGCTCGCGCCGGTGTACGACCTGCTCTCGGCCGAATGGCCGGTCTACCGGGCGGGCAGGCGCAGCGCGCTGCAGCTGCTGGACCTGCAGCCGGGGGAGCAGGTGCTCGAGCTGGGCTGCGGCACCGGGCTGAACCTGCCCGGGGTGCGGGCCGGGGTGGGCCGCTCCGGCGGGTACGTCGGCGTGGACCTGAGCCGGCCGATGCTGGAGGTCGCCGGCAGGCGGGCCGGGGACTGGCCGGGGGTGCACCTGGTGGCCGCGGACCTGGACGCCGCCGGCGGGGTGCTGCAGGTCCGGCCGCAGGTCCGTCCCGGTGGCGTGGACGTGCTGCTGGCCACCTACGCGCTCTCCCTGCTCCCGGCCTGGCGGGACACCCTGGCCGACGCGCTGACCCTGACCTGCCCCGGTGCCCGGCTGGCCGTCGTGGACATGCAGCCGGCGCGGGGTCCGGTCGCCGGGCGGCTGCTGGCCCGGCTGGCCATGCGGGCCGGGGGCGCCGACCCCCAGGCGCACCCGTGGACCGCGGTCGAGCAGCGCTGCACCGACGTCCGGACCCGGGAGCACTGGGCCGGCCACGTGCAGGTCCGGGTGGGCACGCTCAGCCGACCCGGCGGAGCACCTCCGGGCTGAGCTGGTCCACGGCGGTGTGCCCGGTCAGCCCCAGGGTCAGGTCGAACTCGCCGACCACGTCCTCCACCACCTGGCGCACCCCGGCCTGCCCGGCCAGCCCGAGGCCGTAGACGTAGGCCCGGCCCAGCAGGCAGGCCCGGGCGCCCAGGGCGACGGCGACGAACACATCGGCACCGCTGCGCACCCCGCTGTCCAGCAGCACCGGCACCCGGTCCGCCACCGCGGCGACGACGTCGGGCAGCGCGTCCAGCGCGCCGATCGAGCGGTCCACCTGGCGGCCGCCGTGCGTGGACACGATCAGCCCGTCCACACCCTCGTCCAGGGCTCGCCGGGCGTCGTCGGAGTGCAGCACACCCTTGAGCAGCAACGGCAACCGGGTCTGCGCCCGCAGCCATGCCAGGTCGGCCCAGGTGATCGAGGGCCGGGAGTAGATGGCCAGGAACGTCTCCACCGCGGCCCGGGGCAGCGGGGAACGCAGGTTCTCGGCCAGCGACCCCGGCCAGGCCCGGGCCATGCCCACCAGGGCGCGCAGCGCGGCCACGTTCGGCCGGGGCTGCGGCCCGCGGGGTGCGGCGGTTGCCGCCCGCTGCTCGACCAGCCGGCGGAACACCGGGTCGGAGGTGTACTGCGCGATGCCCTTGCCCAGCGCGAAGGGCAGGTGGCCCAGGTCCAGGTCCCGGGGCCGCCAGCCCAGCATGGTGGTGTCCAGGGTGACCACGACGGCGTCGCACCCGGTGGCCTCGGCCCGGCGCAGCATGCTGGACACCAGCTCGTCGGAGGTGGACCAGTACAGCTGCATCCAGCGGGGCGGCGCGTCCGGGCCGGCGCCCATCGCGGCCGAGGTGGTCTCCATGGGCACCGAGGCCTGATTGGAGAAGACCATCGGGACGCCGGTCTCGGCGGCCGCCCGGGCCACTGCCAGGTCGGCGTCGCGGTGCACCAGCTCCAGTGCGCCGACCGGGCCCAGCAGCAGCGGGGCGGGCAGCCGGCGGCCGAAGAGCTCCACCGAGGTGTCCCGGGTGCTGACGTCGCGCAGCACCCGCGGGACGACGGCCCAGCGGTCGAAGGCGGCCCGGTCGGCCCGCACCGTGGCCTCCCCGCCGGCCCCGCCGGCGACGTAGCCCAGGGCGCGAGCGGTCAGCGCGCGGCGGGCGGCGTCGGCCAAGGCCGTGTGCCCGGTGGGCACCCGGGGGCGGCGGCCGTAGACCCCCGCCCGGTAGACCTCGTCCTGCCGTCGCCGTCCGGTGCCTGCTCCCGCGGTCATGGTGCGACGCTAGTGACCCCGGTCATGCCACCACCGGCCGGCGGACCGGGTGTCACATCCGTCACCTTGGCCCCGACACGCGCCCAACACGCCGGGGACGGCGCGTCGCTGCTCGACAACCGCGCGTCGACCGTGCCCATCATGGTCCGGTCCGGGCGGTTCCCCGGTCCGGATGTCGGGGGGTCGGAGTGCGCTGCGCTGGGTCCTGGCGGCCGCGCCCGTCGCGCACCCCCCGCTCGTCCCGTCCTCGCCGCACCCGGGCGCTGCTGCCGGGCACGCTGGCGTTCTCCCTCGCCCTCGTCGGCGGGCTGGCCACGGCCGCACCGGCGATCGCGCTCGAGGACCCCACCCGCCCCTCCGGCCGGGTCGTGCACGGGCCCAACTGCGTCGACGGGTATCTCCGGATCGAGATCACCAACGGCACCCGGCCGCACACGGTGACCATCGGCTACGACGGCACGGCGGCCGGCCCGGCCACCGAGCTGGCGGCCGGCGGCGAGACCACGCTGGAGGGCACCGAGATCGACTGGGGCCGCACGGTGGACGTGGCCGTGGCCGTCACCGGCTCCGAGGGTGACGAGCCGCCGTTGACGTTCTCCGCCTACACCCGGCCGACCGAGGAGGACTGCGCCGCGGTGACCCCGCCGCCGACGACCGCGCCCCCGACCACCTCATCGCCCACGGCGACTGCGCCGCCGTCCTCCACGGCCCCGACGACCCCGCCCTCCTCCGCGCCGGCCCCGGTGCCGCCCGTACCGACCGGCCCGGCGGCGACCACGGGCGGTCCGTCCCGCCCGGCCCCCCGCCCCGTCCCGCAGCTCCCCGTCCCGCAGCCCCCGGTGTCCGAGGTCCCCGCCCCGGCCCCTCCGGCGGCGGCACCGGTGAGGGTCGTCCCGGTGGTCGGTTCGGTGTCCTCGGGCCAGGTGTCCCCGGGCAGCGTGATCACCGTCCGGGGCCAGGGATTCACCCCGGGTGAGCGGGTCGTCGTCTCCCTGGTGCGCACCGGGATCGCGCTGGCCACCGTCACCGCCGACGAGCAGGGCCGGATCGAGGCGGTCGTGCAGATCCCGCAGGACTCGGTGCCGGGCCGGGCGACCGTGCAGCTGCTGGGTCGGGACTCCGCTCAGGCCACCGGGGTGGTCCTGCAGGTGGCCGCGGCGCAGACGCCCCAGGACCAGCAGCGGAGGTCGTGGCCGCTGGTCCTGGCCGGGCTGGTGCTGCTCGGCGTCGCCACCGGGTTGGGCGTGGCGGCATCCCGGTGCCCCCGCCGGGCAGCCCGAACGCTGCCCAGCGCAGGCTGAGCAGCTGCGGGGGAGAGCCGACGAGCTACTGGAGGTAGCCCTCCACCTGCGGCTCGGGCCGCTCGCCGGCCGTGTCGGGGTCCTCGCCGTACTGCGTGCGCGCCCGCCGCTGGCGCAGCAGGTCCCAGGCCTGGTCCAGCTGCCGCTCCAGCTCCGCCATCCGGGACCGCTGGTCCTCGCCGTGCTCGCCCGCGCTGCCCCGGAGCTTGTGCTCCTCCTCGACCAGCTCGTGGATCCGGCCGAGGATGTCGGAATCGTCCACGGTGCACGTCCTCTCGGTGTGTCCTGCAGGTGGCTGGTGCCACCGGTCTGCCCCGACCCTGCCCGGGTGGGCCGCCCGGCAACCGCTCAGGGCTGCTCGGGCACCCAGCCCTCGACGAACGCAGCCAGTCGCCGGCGCACCGCGCCGCCGGTGCGGCCCAGCGCCAGCAGGGCGGCCCGGTCCAGCGGCACCCGGACGGTCCGTCGGCCCGCGTCCCGGCCGAGGACGGCGTGCCCGTCGGCCACCAGCTCCGGCCACGGCCGGGCCAGTTGCGCCCGCACCGCGTCCAGCGCGGCCGCGGTGGGCCCGGCGTTGGCCTGCACCATCGCCGTCACGAACGCCGGGTCGCTGGCCGCCACCCGGGTGCCGCTGGCGAAGCTGCCGGCCGCCAGGCCGAGGGCCAACGGACCGGCCTGCTCGGCGGCGGCGGCCAGCGCGGCTGCCAGCAGGTGCGGGGCGTGACTGATCGCGGCGACGGCGTCGTCGTGCTCGCGGGCCGTCACCGGAACCACCTCGGCGCCCACGGCCAGGGCCACCTCGGCGACCCGCAGCCAGCGGCGCAGGTCGGTGTCGGCCTCCAGGCACACCGCCCAGCGGGCGCCGCGGAACAGGTCCGGATCGGTGGCGGCGTGCCCGCTGCGCTCGGTGCCGCACATCGGGTGCCCGCCGACGAACCGGGTGCCGAACCGGGCGCCGACCGTGCCCAGCACCGGGCCCTTGACCGACCCCAGGTCGGTGATGGTGGCGTCGTCGTCGACGGCCAGCTCGTCCAGCGCGGTGGCCAGCACGGGGATCGGCGTGGCCAGCACGACGACCCCGGACAGCTGCCGGCCCAGCGGCACCCCCCGGCGGGCGGCCGCATCCCGCGCGGCGGGGTCGGTGTCCCAGCCGGTGACCGTCCGGCCCGCGGCCAGCAGCGCCGCGGCCAGCGACCCGCCCAGCTGGCCCAGCCCCACCACCGCGACGGGCGGGGCGGGCATGGTGGGCACCGGCAGCGGGCTCACCGGAGCTCGTCCGGCGCCGGGGTGGGACCGGCCGGCCGGGTTCCTGGCCCGCCCGCGGCGGGCGGCGGCGGGGGAGCGGCGTCGGCCGCCGCGACCGGGGTCAGCTGCTGGGTCGGTGGCACCGGCGGCGGGCCGTCGTCGCCGGGCAGCTGCCAGGCCGTGCCCAGCCGGAACACCCGGGCCAGGGCGGTGGCCACCATCCGGCCGTCCTGCGCGCGGGCCTCGATCCGGTACACCGCCGTCCGGCTGCTGCGGTGCACCTCGGTGCCCTCGGCGACCAGCACGTCACCGGGTCGTCCGGCGGCCAGGAACTCGGTGTGCACGTCCTGGGCCACCGCCAGCGTGCCGTGGCTGTTGCTCACCGCGGCGTGCACCACGTCCAGCAG
This sequence comes from uncultured Actinomycetota bacterium, assembly GCA_963759905.1. Taxonomy (GTDB): domain Bacteria; phylum Actinomycetota; class Actinomycetes; order Mycobacteriales; family Geodermatophilaceae; genus Klenkia. The sequence continues at coordinate 1,298,333 of CAVXBD010000001.1, read as the reverse complement.
CGCCATGGTGGCCCCGCCGTGCGCCATGCCGGCAGCGTTCAGGTGCGCCGGCCCGACGGTCAGCGAGGCCCGGGCGTATCCGGGGGCGACCTGCTCCAGCCGGATGCCCAGGTGGGCGGCCAGCGGGTCGGCGGCCAGCGCAGCGAACAGCGCCGGCGGGATGTCGGGGCCGGGCTGCGCGCTCATCGGTTCCGCCACGTCGGTCATGATCGCAGCATGACGCCGCAGTCGTTCCTCCTGAGCCCGGAGCTGGCGGCCTACGTGCGGGCCAGTGCCGACCCGCCGGACGCCGTCGTCGCCGACCTGATCGCCGAGACCGCGGCCATGGCCGCTGCCGGGGACGGCCGGCCCACCTACCAGGTCGCGCCCGAGCAGGCTGCCTTCCTGCAGCTGCTCACCCGGCTGGTGGGCGCTCGCTGGGCCGTGGAGATCGGCACCTTCACCGGGCTCTCCGCCCTGAGCATCGCCCGCGGGCTGCCGGCCGACGGTGGCCTGCTCTGCCTGGACCGGGACGTGCACTGGACCGACGTGGCCCGCCGCTCCTGGGCCCGGGCCGGGGTCGACGAGCGGATCGAGCTGCGGATCGGCGAGGCCGCGCAGCTGCTGGCCGCGCTGCCGCTGCAGCCCACTTTCGACCTGGCCTTCGTGGACGCCGACAAGACCGGGTACGCCGGGTACGTGGACGCGTTGCACCCGCGGCTGCACCCCGGCGGGCTGGTCCTGCTGGACAACACGCTGCGGGCCGGGAGGGTGCTGGACCCCGAGACCGAGGACGACCACGCCATCGTGGCGCTGAACGCCGCGCTGGCCACCGACGACCGCTGGGAGACCGTGTTGCTGCCGATCGCCGACGGGCTGACCTTGTTGCGCAAGCGATGAGCGATCCGATGACCGAGGTGCTGCCGTCCTGGGCGGTTCGGGTGGAGAAGCGGGCCGACCGCTGGGAGGTCGCCCTGCTGGCCGCCGACGCCGGTGACGAGTTGCCGGTGCTTGAACGCGCGCTGGGTGAACCGGGCACCAGCTGGCCCGGGCCCTACGTGCTGGTGGTGGACACCCGGCTGTACTTCGTGGCCCTGACCCACGGGCCGGGCGGGATGGTCCGGGCGCTGATCAGCGACGTCACCCTGCAGGAGTGGCTGCTGGCCAGCGAGGTGGTGGAGCGCTACGGGCTCACCACCGCCGGCCCCGACGGGGTCGCCGATGTCGCCGACGACGACGAGGACGGCTGGCCCGCGGGCGACCTCGACCTGTTCGCCGACGCCGGGTTGCCCGCGGCCGAGCTGCAGCCGATCCTCACCGCCGACCTGTGGGCCGACGAGATGGTGACCGCGGTGGCCACCCGGCTGGGCTTCGCCGACGAGCTCGCCGCGGCGGTGACCCCGTGAGCCCGCGGGTGACCGCCGTCGTCTTCGACCTGGGCGGGGTGATCACCACCAGCCCGCTGGCGGCGTTCAACGACTACGAGCGCGAGGCCGGCCTGCCGGTCGGACTGGTGGCCCGGCTGAACACCACCAACCCGCACGAGAACGCCTGGGCGCGGTTCGAGCGCAGCGAGCTGGACCAGGACGGCTTCGTGGAGGTCTTCCAGGCCGAGGCGCGCGCCGCGGGGTACGAGGTGGATGCCACCCGGGTGCTGGCCGCCCTGAACGGTCAGGTGCGGCCCGCCGTCGTCACCGCGATCCGCCGGCTGGGGACCGCGGGGCTGCCGCTGGCGCTGCTGTCCAACAACGCGGCGCCGATGGACCCCGCCGGGGACCACGGGCCGCTGATGGAGCTGTTCGACGTCGTGGTGGAGAGCTCGGTGGAGGGCATCCGCAAGCCCGAGCCGGAGATCTACCCGCTCACCCTGGAACGGCTGTGCCGGGCGGCCGCACGGGAGATCCCGCACCCCGAGGTGGGCTACCTGGACGACCTGGGCCCCAACCTCAAGCCCGCCCGGGCGCTGGGTTGGCAGACCGTGAAGGTGGTGGACCCGGCGATCGCGCTGGCCGAGCTGCAGCAGCTGACCGGCATCGACCTGTCGTGACGCCGGAGCAGGCCATGGACCGGGCGCTGGAGCTGGCGGCGGTCGCGCCGAGCTGGGGGGACACCCCGATCGGCGCGGTGGTGCTGTCCCCCGCGGGGGAGCTGCTGGCCGAGGCGGCCAACGAGCGGGAGAAGACCGGGGACCCCACCGCGCACGCCGAGGTGCTGGCGCTGCGGGCCGCCGCCCGGGTGCACGGCGACGGCTGGCGGCTGACCGGGGCGACCCTGGTGGTCACCCTCGAGCCGTGCACGATGTGCGCCGGCGCCGCGGTGCTGTCCCGGGTGGCCCGGGTGGTCTACGGCGCCGAGGACCCCAAGGCCGGTGCGGCCGGTTCGCTGTGGGACGTGCTGCGGGACCGGCGGCTCAACCACCGGCCCGAGGTGGTGACGGGGGTGCGGGCGGAGGAGTCCGCCGTGCTGCTCCGCGCGTTCTTCCGGGCCCGTCGAGAGCCCTGAGCCTGCCCTGTAGTCTGCTCGACGGTGGCGTGTCCGAGCGGCCGAAGGAGCACGCCTCGAAAGCGTGTGAGGTGCAAGCCTCCGTGGGTTCAAATCCCACCGCCACCGCCATGTGGGCCACCGACGGAAGTCCGTCCGAACGCCGACGAAAGTCGGTAGGACTTCCGCCGGTGGCCCCTTTCCTTGTCGGAACCGGTCCAGTGGTGACGTCCCAGGTCAGGTTGGAGGCGGCTAGGGGAGTGGCCCGCCCCGCCGGACAGGGCGACGGCCTTGCCTACGTCTCCGAGACGTGCACCTCTCCATCGGTGTGGGTCGCCACGAACTGGTGCTGACCTGCGGACCACACATTCCCTCGGGTCAGGGCGGCTGTGGACCACCGACATGCCGCCTGAAGAGGGCCGTCCATCAACTGGTGCCCGATCTGGCTTCGCAGATCACCCGGAACCGCATACAGCGACATGTGGAGTCGATGGTGTCCTCCGGCGATGGGGCCGTGGTAGCCCGGCAAGGCGTCGCCCATCCAGTCCACTCGGAGTACCGACGCCGGACCCGGATCGGGAGGAAGTTTGGGTCCCCACAAGCCGAGCGAGCCCAGAGCCGCTCCGGCCGCCATGAGGGCGTCGGCGATCGTGTCGCGGCCCAGTGGATAAGCCCAGCCGCCCGGGATACGCGCCTTGCTGTAGTCGTCCCAGGGGAGGTCGTCGATCACGAACGCCCTGCCGGTCTGTCTGAGAGAAGCCAGATGGGCTTCCAGTCCGTTTCACCCCGCGTCAGCCTGTCGTTGGCCTCGGCGTTGTCGTCGGACACGCTGCGTGCCACCTGTTCGCCGGCGGAGTCCCACTCTTCTCGATCTACTGGGTCACCGAGGCCCGCACCGCACCCGTGCAGCACGAGCAGCCACTCACCGTCCGAACCCGGCCGCCCCTCGGACCACTCGATCCGAGCCACAGAGGCAAGCGCTGATGCCTTCGGCACGGGACAACCGACCGCGACCAGGGCGGCGGCAAGCGAGTCCGTCATCCACGGCTCCATCGCCAGGGTGCGATCGGAGGTCATGAGCAGGACTGTAGGTCCGCCATCCTCAGCCACCCCAGCCGGAACGGCGCGGGTGATGATCTTGCGATCGCTGGGCTGGGACCTCCTGCGCTGCTGCGAAGCCGCTGGTCACCGACTCTTCATCGTCCCGGTTGCCGTCGCCCAGTGACAGCTGAGCGTGGATCCTGGGCGCCGGCATCCACGCTGAGCTGTCACTCGCCGCACGTGCTCAGCCGGTGATCGCCACGAACTGGTCGACGTCGACCAGCAGCTGCCCGCCCTCGCCCTCCACCAGGGTCAGCGCGTGCTGCTCGGTCTGGGTCCCGCCGCCCCCCTTGCGCACGAAGGTCAGCGTCGCGGTGGCCTGCAGCGACCCGTCGCTGGCCTGCACCGACTGCAGGTTCACCTCGCGGAAGTCGCTCCAGAACGCGCGGTAGCCGTCCTCGCTGATGATCGACTGCAGGGTGGGTCCGGTCAACGCCCAGGCGTCCTTGGCCTTGTTCGGCAGCAACCCGTAGTAGTTCTGCAGCGTGGACTGCACCTGGGCGGCGGTGATCACCCCGGCATCGGTGGTCGGCGCCGGTTCGGTCGTGGGGGCCGGCTCCGTGGTGGTCGGTGGGGCCTCGGTGGTGGGAGGCGCCGGTTCGGTGGTCGTGGGCGCCGGGCTGGAACTCGGGGTGCCGCTGGCCGTGCTGGTGGTCCCCGCGGCCGAGCCCGAGTTTCCGTCCCGGGTGCCCAACCACACGCCACCCAGGGCCAGCACGGCAACCACCACGGCGACGGCGGCCAGCACGGCCCCCCGCCGCGGGGTGCCCGTCCGGGGGGCGCCGACCGACGAAGGCGGGGGGGCGGATGCGGGGCGGCGGGCGATGCGGGGGGCGGCGATGCGGGCTCCGCCGATCGTCCCGGTCGGGCCGGGGGCACGGCCGGCAGGTCGGTGCGGGTGGGCGGCAGGGGCACGGTCTGCAGCGGCGTGCGGGCGGTGAGCACGGCGGTGACGTCACCGTCGGTCCCGGCGGCGATGTCGGCCAGCTCGTCCCGGACCTGGTGCATGGCCGGCCGCGCCGCCGGGTCGGTGCTGAGCATCCGCTGCAACGGGCCGGTCAGGGCCCCCGAGCGGACCGGTGGGTTGGCGGCCCCGGCCGCGACCCGGTGCAGCATCTCCAGCGAGTTGCCGCTGCTGCCGAACGGCGGCTCGCCCTCCAGCGCGGTGAACAGCGTGGCACCCAGCGACCAGACGTCGCTGGCCGCGCCGGGCTCCTCCCCGCGGGCCACCTCGGGGGAGAGGAACGCCGGGGTGCCGGTGACCATCCCGGTCTGGGTGAGCCGGACGTCGCCCTGGGCGTGCGAGATGCCGAAGTCGGTGATCTTGACCAGGCCCTCGAGCCGGTCGCCCTGGCCGATCAGCACGTTGCCGGGCTTGACGTCGCGGTGCACGATCCCCGCCGCGTGCGTGGCCACCAGGGCGTCGGCCAGCTGTGCACCGATCTGGGCCACCTGCTGCACCGGCAGCACCCCGTCGTCGGAGAGCACCTCGGCCAGGCTGCGGGAGGGCAGGTACTCCATCACCAGCCACGGCGACCCGCCCTCGTCGGCCACGTCGTAGACGCTGATCGCGTGCGGGTGGGTGATCCGGGCGGCGATCCGGCCCTCCCGCATGATCCGGGCGCGCTGCTCCTGCGCGGCCTCGGCAGAGACCCCGACCGGCAGCACGACCTGCTTGATGGCCACGTCACGGCCCAGCCGCTCGTCGGTGGCCAGCCAGACGGCACCCATCCCGCCGCCCCCCAGCAGGGACAGCAGGCGGTAGCGGCCGGCGACCCGGGAACCGGGCCCGACCGCAGCGGGAGTCGTCATCCGCGGGACGCTACCGGCGGGCGGGCTGCCGCGGCCCGACGCCGCTCAGGCGTCGGCGGGTGCCCCGTAGCGCTTGGCGTACTCGACCTGGGCGCCCTCGGGGAGGGCGTCGTACAGCTCACCCAGCTCGGTCTCGGTCCCGGCCGGGAGGTCGTCGAACAGGCGCGCCCAGGTCGGCGGCTCGTCGTAGGACTTGGTGAGCAGCAGCTCCCACGCCCGGGACTGCCGGTCGCGCTGGTCCCGGCCGGCCACCATCCGGGTGAAGTACCGGTCCCGGGCCGCGTCCTTCTCCGCCCGGGTGGCGTCCTCGGGCAGGGCGCTGGGGTCGGTGTCGGTGAGGGCGGCGACGATCGCGTCCACCACCTCGGGGCGGAGCTGCTCGGTCTCGGCGGTCATCTCGGTGCTCCAGGTGCTGCGCAGTGGCGCGGGGGACGGGGACAGGTCCCGAGCTTGCCCGTTCGGCGGCCCGGAGACCACCGCAGACGCCGTGGCCGGTGAGGCGGTGCGGTGCCGCAATCCTGGGCTGCCCAGGACCTACGGTGAGCCCTGATCACTGCCCTCGGGGGCGGTCGGGGACCCCCGCGGCGGACGCCCCGGGCAGCGAGGAGCGGGCACCGTGGGCGAGATCACGACGACAGCTGCGCGTCCGGCGAGGCCGGGCAAGGCGGTCAGCCGGCGGGCCAGGATGGCCAGGCCTGCCCCGGGGGCGCACACGGTGCGCCGGCAGCGGTCGGTGCTCGACCCCACGGTTACCCAGCGGTTGCGCTACCGGTTCGACAACGCCCTGGCCGCGGGTCCGACCGTGGTGATCGGGTGGCTGGCCGGGCTCACGCTGGCCATCTTCGTGTTCTTCGGCCTCGTGTTCTGGGCCTTCCGGGTGGGTGGGGTCAACGGGGGTCCACCCGTGGCCGACCCGCTGGAAGGCATCTGGCAGGCGATGCTGCGGGTGGTCGACGCCGGGACCTTCGCCGGGGACACCACCTGGCCGGTCCGGCTGCTGTCCTTCGCGGTCACCCTGGCGGGGATCTTCATCGCCGGGAGCCTGATCGGGTTGATCGCCAACGGGGTGGACCAGCGCATCGAGGGGCTCCGCAAGGGCCGGTCCGACGTGCTGGAGACCGGGCACACCGTGGTGCTGGGTTGGTCCCCGCGGATCAGCGCGATCGTCAGCGAGTTGGTGATCGCCAACGAGAGCCGGAAGAACGCAGCCGTCGTGGTCCTGGGGGTCGAGGACAAGACAGTCATGGAGGACGCGCTCTCCGCAGCCGTCCGGAACACCCGGGGCACCCGGGTGGTCTGCCGGTCGGGGTCCCCGGCCAGGCCGGACGACCTGCGGATGGTCAACCTGCTGGGCGCCCGCTCGGTGATCGTGATGGGTGCCGGGGCGGGTGACGCCGACGCGATCAAGGCCGTGCTGGCGATCAAGACCCTGGACCCGGACTTCTCCGGCCCCCGCGTGGTGGCCGAGATCGCTGACCCGACGTACGCCGCGAGCATCCAGACGCTGACCGACCGGCGGGTGGTGACCGTCAACTCCGACCACGTGATCGCCGAGATCACCGCGCAGTCCTGCCGCCAGTCGGGCCTGTCCCAGGTGCTGCGCGACCTGCTGGACTTCGACGGCGACGAGGTCTACTTCGCCTCCTTCCCCCAGCTCGCCGGGGTCAGCTACGCCGAGGCACTGGTCGCCTTCGAGTCCGCTGCCGTCCTGGGCCTGGCGCACGCCGACGGCAGCGTCGAGGTCAATCCACCGGCCGACCGGGTGCTGATCGAGGGGGACGAGGTCATCGCCGTCGCCGAGGACGACTCCACCTTCGCCTGCACCGGCGTGCGATCCGTGCAGCCGTCGGTGCCGCTGCTGACGGAGGACGAGGTGGCGGTGCCCAGTCACCTGCTGGTCGTGGGCTGGTCGGTGCTGGGACCCAAGGTGGTGCGCGAGATCGACCAGTTCGCCCTGGTCGGGACGGTCGTGGACGTGGTGGTCGACCCGGCCCTGGTGGACCCCGCCGACGTGCAGGTGGCGGACCTGGTGAACAGCCGGCTGCGGGTGTTCCCCTCCTCCGCCGGTCCCGACGAGCTGGCCGCGCTGGTCGCCGACCAGACCTACGACCAGGGCATCGTGCTCAGCTACCGGGACGCGGTGGAGGCCGCGGACGGGGACGCCCGCACGCTGCTGACCCTGCTCGCACTGCGCCGGGTCTGGCCGGTGGGTGGGGAGCGGGCCGTGCGGATCGTGGCCGAGGTGCTGGAGCAGGACGACGTCGAGCTGGCCCAGGCCGGCGGTGTGGACGACTGGATCGTCAGCGACGAGGTGACCAGCCTGATGCTGGCGCAGCTCTCCGAGCGGACCGAGCTGGCCCAGGTGTTCCTGGACCTGTTCTCCCCGGACGGTGCCCGGCTGTCCTTCCGTCGGGCGCACCGCTACGTGGGTCGTGAGCCGGTGGAGTACGCCGCGATCGTCGCCGCGGGCGCGCAGCGCCAGGAGTCGGTGCTGGGCTGGCGGGTCGCTGCGACCGGAGCGGTGCACCTCAACCCCGCCAAGTCGGCGGTGGTCGCGCTGGCCGCCGAGGACCAGGTGCTGGTCGTGGAGAGCCGGGGTTAGAGCGGGGGTGAGAGCCGGGATCAGGACGCCGGCAGCCGCCCGGTAGTCTGGGCGGCGCAACTGGAGGATTCGCCTAGTGGCCTATGGCGCTCGCTTGGAAAGCGGGTTGGGTGCAAGCCCTCGGGAGTTCGAATCTCCCATCCTCCGCAGGTAGAGCGCGGCCACCGCGCCCAGCATGAGCAGGCCCCCGACCAATGCGGTCGGGGCCAGTCGCTCCCCGAGCAGCAGCGCGGCCAACGCGGTCGCGGTGAGCGGTTCGAGCAAGGTCACGATCGACACCACCGCGCCGGGCAGCACCCGCACCCCGGTGAAGAACAGGCCGTAGGCGAGCGCGGTGGGCACGGCACCCAGGTAGACCAGCAGGCCCAGTGCCCACGGGTCAGCGGTCAGGCCCAGCCCAGCAGACAGCGCGATCGGCGTCAGCACCAGCGCACCGCTGGCGAACCCGATCGTGGTGGTGGGCACCCCGGCAGGCACCCGCGCCGAGGTCAGGACGACGGCGGCGTAGGCGGCCGCGGCGCCCAGCGCGGTCAGGGACCCCAGCAGGACCGCGCCGCCGCTGTCGGCGGCCGCGGTGACCCCGACCAGCAGCACCAGCCCCAGCAGGGCAACCCCCAGTGCGACGATCGTGGCCCGGTCGGGGTGGCCGTGCCCGAGCAGGCTGGCGCCGACGGCGATGAGCAGCGGCGCCGCCCCGAGCGCGACCAGGGTGGCCACCGCGACGCCGGTGGTGGCGACGGCGGAGAAGAAGGCCGCCTGGTACGCCGCGAGCGCTACACCCACCAGCAGCAACCGGCCGGCCGACCCTCGGGTGCGCAGCCGGCGACGGCGCAGCACCTGGACCCCGATCAGGAGGGTGGCCCCGATGGCCATCCGGTACCAGGCGATGTCCAGCGCAGTCAGGTCGGTGCGGCCGGCGATGGCATCCCCGGCCACCCCTGACGTGCCCCAGCAGAGCGCGGCCAGGATCACCAGCGCGAAGCCGCGGGCGGGGGTGGTGGTCATGTCCGGCACATCGTGCCCGGTGCGTCGACCGGGTGGGACCGGCGTCCTCTAGACTTCCCGGCAGACCCCTCGTGCGGCGTCAACCTGTGAACCTCCCCAGGGCCGGAAGGCAGCAAGGATAAGCGGGCTCTGGCGGGTGTGCGGGGGGTCCCTGCATGTCCGGGGACCCCGCACGACGACGGCCTGGCGGACGCGGACATGCGTCGGCCGGGCCGCGGGGTCGGGCGGCGCTGATCGCTCAGCTGCGGGGCGCCAGATCCAGCTCGTCGAGTGCGCTCCAGTCCACCGGTGGGCGGGGTTCGGGCGGCCCCGGTGGTGGTCCGAGGTCCAGCCGCGGTCCGGTGGTGATCTGCGACCCGTCGGGCCGGTAGCTGGTCCACCGGTTCCGCGCATCGCGTTCGACCCGGAACCCGTGGTGCACCTTCGTGTGGTGGGCTTCGCACAGCAGAGCGGAGTTGGCCAGCGAGGTCTGCCCGCCGTGGAGCCAGTGCGTCAGATGATGCACGTCGCACCAGTACTTCGGGGCTCCGCAGCCGGTGAACACGCAGCGCCGGTCCCGCACCTCGACGGCCTTCCGCAGGTGCGGCGGCACCACCCGGTGGGTCCGGCCCACATCCAACGGCTGGCTGTCGGGGCCGATGACGATGCGGGTGATCTCCCCATCACAGGCCAGCATCCGGGCCTTGGCCGCGGAGATGGTGGCCCCGAAGTCCATCACCCCCGCACCCGGTCCGGTGGCCGGGTCCTGCAGATCCGCCCAGGGGATCAGCACCCCCACCTGCGGCTTGCGGGTGCGCAGCGTGGGCAGGGTCCCGGCCGCCAACTGGTTGTCACACAGCTGCACCAGCGAATCGGCCAGCTGCTGGGACCGGGTCCGCACATCCCCGGCGACCCGCCCGGCCCCCAGCACCGACTCCAGCGCGGCCTGCAGCCGCTCCCCGCCCACCGCGTCCAGCTGCCCGTGCACCCCCAGCGACCCGTCCCCACGCTTGGACAGCGTCAGCCCCCGCGTCTCGGTGGGGTCTGGTTCGGGCCCTCGGGGTCCAGCCGGGACAGGTAGTGCCCCACCGCCACCACGACATCCTTGTGCGGCGCCGGCCGCGGCCAGCTCGGTCAACGTCGATCGGTCTCGGCCAGGTCCATCCCCGCGGCCTCGGCGGCGGCCAGGTGCTCGGGGGTGGTGATCGGCGCGATCGCCAGCACCTGATCGGCGGTCACCTGCCCGGCCGCGAACGCCGCGGACAGCGCCGGCAACTGCTGCAGCGCCCGCCCCATCGCCAGCATCCGCGACCCGGTCGGCCCCGACACCCGCGCATGCCCACGCAGCCAGGAACCCATCGAGGCCAGCCCGTCGATCTCGGCCAACCCCGACAGCTCACCGGCCCGCACCGTGCGCGCCACCGCGGCATCCAGCTGGTTCCGCAGGGCCAGCAGCACCGGAAGCCGTTCGTGCAGTTGCACGCCGAACCGCAGCTCCTCGTCCTGCTCGGCAAGCAGGGCGGACAGGATCGAGGCGGCGGTGGTGAACTCACCCGGCTCGCTCATCCCGACCCTCCCTCGACCCCTGCTCACCATATCGAACATGTGTACGAATGATAGCGCACGCTGGCGGCCAGGGCAACGTGAAAGGCCAGCTCAGGGCCGGGTTGTGGGCAAGGCTGCCGATGTGGACAGTCGCGAGCGCGGTCGGACAGGCATGGTGTAGCACCCGGGGCGGTCTGTCCCCGTGCTCGACCCGGAACACCGACGCGCTGCGGCTGCCCGGCCACGGGTGTTCGCCGGCCCCCGGCGCGGGTGGGCCCGACGTCGGACCCGGTCGGAAGGTCGGAGCCGCCACGTAGCCTCAGCCCGTGGCTCTGGCGCTCTACCGCAAGTACCGCCCGGCGACCTTCGCCGAGGTGGTCGGGCAGGAGCACGTCACCACCCCGCTGGTGAACGCTGTGGAGTCCGGGCGGATCAACCACGCCTACCTGTTCAGCGGGCCACGTGGCTGCGGGAAGACGTCGTCGGCACGCATCCTGGCCCGCTCGTTGAACTGCGAGCAGGGGCCGACCGCCACGCCCTGCGGCGTCTGCACCTCGTGCGTGGCGCTGGCCCCCGACGGACCCGGCTCGATCGACGTCATCGAGATCGACGCGGCCAGCCACGGTGGCGTCGACGACGCCCGGGACCTGCGGGAACGGGCCTTCTTCGCCCCGGTGCACAGCCGCTACAAGGTGTACATCGTCGACGAGGCGCACATGGTCACCACGGCGGGGTTCAACGCCCTGCTCAAGGTGGTGGAGGAGCCACCGGAGTTCCTGGTCTTCGTCTTCGCCACGACGGAGCCGGAGAAGGTGCTGCCGACGATTCGCTCGCGCACCCACCACTACCCGTTCCGGCTGGTCCCGCCGACCACCCTGCGCAAGCTGCTGGAGTCCACCTGCGAGCGGGAGGGCGTGACGGTCGAGCCCACCGTCTTCCCCCTGGTCGTGCGCGCCGGGGGTGGCTCGGTCCGGGACTCGCTGTCCATCCTGGACCAATTGCTGGCCGGGGCAGGACCGGAAGGCGTCACCTACCGCACGGCGGTCGGCCTGTTGGGCGTGACCGACGACGCGCTGCTGGACGAGACCGTGGACGCGCTGGCCGCGCACGACGCCCCGGGCGTCTTCCAGGCCGTCGACCGGGTCGTCGAGGCCGGGCACGACCCTCGGCGGTTCGCCACCGACCTGCTGGACCGGCTGCGGGACCTGATCGTGCTGGAGGCCGTGCCCGAGGCCGGGGGCAACGGGCTGCTGGACTGCCCGCCGGACCGGCTGGACCTGATGAGCCGGCAGGCGATCTCGATGGGTGCGGCCACGCTGTCCCGGCTCGCCGACACCGTGCACGAGGGCCTGACCGAGATGCGCGGGACGACGGCGCCGCGGCTGCTGCTGGAACTGGTCTGCGCCCGGATGCTGCTGCCCGGGGTGGACGGTTCGGCGGTGGCCACGCTGCAGCGCCTGGAGCGGCTGGAACGGCGGATGTCGATCGCCGGTGAGCACGCCGGTCGGCCGGCTGCGGAGGCTCCTCCCCAGCCCGCACCGGAGCCGCACCGGGACGCCGTCGAGGTCCCGCCGGCCGGTGCGCCCCGGGTCACGGCCGAGGACCGGCCACGGCCGACCTACGTGCGGCCCTCCCAGGGCCGGCCCGAGACGCCGCCGGTGCCGCGGCCGGTCGAGCAACCGCAGCCACCCGTCGACCGCCCCGCCGTCCCGACCCAGGGCGCCCCCACCCCGACCACCCCCATCCAGGCCGGCGCGGTCTCCACCGGTGCCGAGCAGGACCGGCCGGAGACCGCCGCCCCCGCGCCCACCCCGGCCAGCACCAGCACGGCGCCGCCAGCCGCGGCGCCGGCGGAGGTCGACGGCTGGCCCGAGACCGCCGCTCCGGGTTCCCCGATGCCGCCGACGGCCCGGTCCACGGGATCGGCGACCCCGTCCGCGCCTGCGGAGGCACAGACGCGCGCCCGGGCCACCGACGCCGAGCCCGACATCCCGCTCCCACCCGAACCCACCGACGACGAGGACTGGCCGCAGCCGGCCCGGCCGCCCGCAGCCCGGCAGGCCCAGCCCCCGACGCAGGCCCCGGTCGCCCGGGCCGCCGCCGAGTCCGCGCCCGCCCCGCGCGGCGGGGAGCCGACCCCACTGGTCTCGGCCAATCCGCCCGACGGTGGCGCCGACGACGGCGAGCTGACCACCGCCGACGTGCGCCGCATCTGGCCCGAGCTGATGACCGTGGTCAAGCGGCACAAGCGGACCACCGAGGCGCTGCTGAAGAACGCCCAGGTGCACGAGCTGGCCAACGGTGTTCTGACGCTCTCCACCACCTCGCCGGCGCTGTCCCGGCGGCTGGGCGACGACCTCAACAAGGACGTGATCCGGGAGGCGCTGAACGAGCTGCTGGGGGTGCGCTGGCGGGTGGCCACCGTCGTCGACGCGCCGGGTCAGCTACCGGCCGGTGCGCCGCCGGTCGCGCCGGAGGCCGCCCGCGCCGCCGCCCGGGCGGCGGAGAGCGCCGAGGCCGACGAGCTCATGGCCGAGCGCGCCGCGGACACCGTTGCGGGCGTGGACGCACCCCCCGCGGTGGATCCGGAGCAGGCGGCGCTGCAGCTGCTGCGCACCCAGCTCGGAGCGCGCCCCATCGACAGCTGAGCGTCAGCGGCCCAGAAAGGCCAGTACCCCCGCCGCCAGCTGGGCCGCGATCGCCTGCCGGCCCTCCGGCGCGCTCATCAACCCCGCATCGGTGGCGTTGCGCATGTTCCCGCACTCCACGTAGACCGCCGGCACCGTGTTGAGGTTCAGCCCCGCGAGATCGCCCCGCACGTCCAGTCCCGCGGTGCCCAGGTAGTCGCTCACCGGCTGCACGGAGGTGAGCGCATCGCGCAGGTCGACGGCCAGCGCCGCGGACGACGCCGCCACCTGCGGTCCGCCGGGGTCCCGCGAGGAGGTGATGACGTGGAACCCCCGCCCGCCCGCGGCCGCGCCATCGCCGTGCACCGAGATGAAGGCCGCGGCACCCACCGAGGCGGCCAGCCGGCCGCGGACGTCCACGCACGGGCCGACCCCGGCGTCGTCCGGGCGGGTCAGCACCACCTGCACGCCGGCGGCGGTGAGCATGTCCCGCAGGCGCAGCGAGGTGTCCCAGGCGAAGGCGTGTTCCGGGTACCCGGCGTCGGTGGACGTCCCGGTGGTGTTGCAGGCCTTGGTCCCACCGGCGCCGTCGGGGACCGGGGAGTTGATCACCGCGGGAGCCCCGGCGTTGCCGCCGTTGTGCCCCGGGTCCAGCACGACCACGGGGGCCGGGGCCGGGGTGGGAGTCGGCAGGCAGGACAGGGGTCGGAGGCAGGGCAGGAGTCGTGGCCGGGGTCAGCGAAGCCGTCGTCGCCGGGGAGGGGAGCGCTGGTGCGGACGCCACCGAGCGGGGAGGGCTCGCCGGCGCCGCGCCGGAGGCGGAGGGGCTGCCGGCTGCGCCACCGCACCCGGTCAGGACCAGCGCGGACGCGACCAGCAGGACCGTTGTTCGGCGCACGACCGGCAGCGTGTCACGGCCGGGGCGGCCCAGCACCTACCCTCGAGGGCATGCGACCCGGTGGACAGCCCGACATGCAGCAGCTCATGAAGCAGGCGCAGAAGATGCAGCAGCAACTCGCCGCCGCGCAGGAGGAGCTCGCCCGGGCCGAGGTCACCGGCACCGCCGGGGGCGGCATGGTGACCGCCACGATGACCGGCAGCGGTGAGCTCACCGCGCTGTCGATCTCCCCGCAGGCCGTGGACCCCGACGACGTGGAGACCCTGCAGGACCTGGTGGTGGCTGCGGTCCGGGACGCCAGCCGGGCCGCGGGCGAGCTCACCCAGACGACGATGGGACCGCTGGCCGGCGGCATGGGCGGGATGGGGCTGCCCGGCCTCTGAGCCCGGCCCGGTTGTGCAACCAGCACCACCCCGCGCCACCCGACGAGCCTTGCGAGCAGGAGTGACCCGTGTACGAAGGCGCCGTCCAGGACCTCATCGACGAGCTCGGGCGGCTGCCCGGGGTCGGCCCCAAGAGCGCCCAGCGGATCGCGTTCCACCTGCTGGCGGCCGAGTCCACCGATGTGGGCCGGTTGATCGCGGCGTTGCAGCGGGTGCAGGCCGACATCCGGTTCTGCATCACCTGCTTCAACGTGGCCGAGGGCGAGCAGTGCCGGATCTGCCGTGACCCGCGCCGGTCGCTGGACGTGATCTGCGTCGTGGAGGAACCCAAGGACGTCGTCGCCATCGAGCGGACCCGGGAGTTCCGCGGCCGGTACCACGTGCTGGGCGGGGCGATCAGCCCGATCGAGGGCATCGGGCCGGACGACCTGCGGGTCAAGGAGCTGATGACCCGGCTGATGAACGGCGAGGTCACCGAGCTGATCATCGCCACCGACCCCAACCTGGAGGGCGAGGCGACGGCGGCCTACCTGGCGCGGCTGGTCAGCCCGATGGGGCTGGCCGTCTCCCGGCTGGCCAGCGGGCTCCCGGTCGGCGGCGACCTGGAGTACGCCGACGAGGTCACCCTGGGCCGGGCGTTCGAGGGGCGCCGGCGGATCGACGCCTGAGCTGCCGGGTCGCGACCGGCGGGCTCAGGCCCAGGCCAGCCCGCCCCGGGTGGCCCAGTAGGCGGTGCTGTCCTCGGCGAGCGGTCCGGCCAGCGACGCGGTGTCGACGGCGAGCCCGCGGGCCTCGGCGTTGGACCGCAGCTGGGGCACCGTGACCGCGCCGCTGAGCACCACGTCGGCCCAGGGCTGGGCCAGCACCGCGGCCAGCGCGACGGCGTCCGGGGCCACCCGGGCGTCGACGGCGGCGGCGCGGACCGGCGAATCGGCGGGCAGGCCTCGGTCGGTGAGCCGGCCGTTGGCCACGCCCTCCTTGACCACGACCCGCAGGCCGGCGGCGTGCGCCTCGGCCAGCGCCGCCCCCGCCGAGGTCTCCAGCAGGTTCCAGGTGCTCTGCACGGTGCCGAACAGTCCTCGCCCACCGACCTCCAGCCCGAGCCCGCGGCGGACCGCCTCGGCCTGCGCCGGACCGGAGGTGGAGAAGCCCAGCTCGGTCCCGCCGTCTCGGAGCTCGGCCAGCCGGTCCAGCAGGGCGCCGTCGTCCCACAGCGGGCTGTCCACGGTCAGCGAGTGCACCTGGTAGAGCCGTAACCGGCCATCCAGCAGCGCCCGGGTCTCGGCCCACTGCCGCTCCAGGGTGGGCAGGTCGTGCGTCTTGATCTCGTCGGCGTCCACCGCGGGGTCCTCGGCGGTGTAGGTGTAACCCCACTTGCTGGCCACGAAGGGCTCGGCGGCGCCGGCCGGGCGACCGGTCAGCCAGCTGCCCAGGAACTCCTCGGCCCGCCCGTAGGACCGGGCGGTGTCCAGGTACCCGATGCCCAGCTCGACGGCGGCGTCGAGCAGCTCGTGCGCGCGGGCCTGCAGGACGGTGGGGGAGCGGTCGCCGGGCAGGTCGTCCGACCGGCCGAGCGTGATGTAGGCGGGGCGCCCGACGGCGGCCAGACCGAGTCCCAGGACAGCGCTCATGCCGCCATCCTGCCGGGCCGCCGCAGGGCGTGGTCGGTCGACCGCGACGACCCAGCGGGGGACCCGGTGCGAACCCCGGCCGGAGCCAGGTCGTGACCTCGGGGAACGGCCCGCGCAGGTCTCGATCCGGTGACGATCGGCGACCGGGATCACACGGCCGTCACAGGTCAGGCATAACGTCCACATCCGCCCCAGGACGTCTTCCCGTCCCGCGGCTATCAGGCTCCGGCACATCCGGCCACCGCTGGCCGAGAAGGCAGGTCTTCCGCGATGCACCGTCGTCATACCCGTGTGCTGGCCGCTTCGGCGGCCACCCTCACCGCGCTCACCATGGCGGCGTGCGCCTCCAGCGACCGGTCCGACTCCGGCTCCGGCTCGGGCAGCGATGCCTCCGGTGGCACGCTGGTCTTCGGCACCGCCGGGGAGCCCACCGTGCTGGACCCGGCCTTCGCCTCCGACGGGGAGAGCTTCCGGGTCACCCGGCAGATCTTCGAGGGGCTGCTGACCACCAAGCCGGGCAGCGCCGAGCTGACCCCCGCGCTGGCCACGGACTACCAGGCCTCCGAGGACGGGTTGACCTACACGTTCGACCTGCGCAAGGACGTGACCTTCAGCGACGGCACCCCGTTCGACGGCGAGGCCGTCTGTGCCAACTTCGACCGCTGGTTCAACTTCTCCGGCTTGGCCGCCAGCCCCGCCGCGTCGGTGTACTGGCAGGACACCTTCGGCGGTTTCGCCGACACCCCGGACAACCCCAGCCTGTACGCCGGCTGCGAGGCCCCCGACGAGAACACCGCGGTCATCTCGCTCAACGAGGTGACCAGCAAGTTCCCGGCCGCGCTCTCGCTGTCCAGCTTCGCCATCCAGAGCCCGACGGCGCTGGAGCAGTACGACGCCGACAACCTGGGTGGCAACGGGGACGCGCTGAGCTACCCCGCCTACGGCCTGGAGCACCCCACCGGCACCGGCGCCTTCGTGCTGGACAGCTGGGACCGTGGCAACGGCGTGGTCACCCTCAAGCGCAACCCGGACTACTGGGGCGACCCGGCCGGCCTCGAGGAGATCGTGTTCCGGTCCATCCCGGACGGCAACACCCGCCGCCAGGAGCTGCAGGCCGGCTCGATCGACGGCTACGACCTGGTGTCCCCGGCCGACTACGACAGCCTCACCAGTGACGGCTTCCAGGTCCTGCCGCGCGACCCGTTCAACGTCCTCTACCTGGGCATGAACGCCGGGAACGTGCCGGGCACCCAGGCCAACCCGGCGCTGCAGGACATCCGGGTCCGGCAGGCCATCGCGCACGCCATCGACCGGCAGACGATCGTGAACTCGCTGCTGCCGGCCAACGCCGAGCCCGCCATCGAGTTCGTGCCGCCGGCCGTGGACGGGTGGACCGAGGACGTCACCACCTACGACTACGACCCAGCGAAGGCCCGGCAGCTGCTGACCGAGGCGGGTGCGCTGGGGACGACGCTGCGGTTCTACTACCCGACCGACGTCAGCCGGCCCTACCTGCCGGACCCGGGCGCCATGTACGAGGTGATCGCCCAGAACCTGACCGATGCCGGCTTCACCATCGCGCCCACGGCGCTGACCTGGAGCCCGGACTACCTCAACGCCGTCCAGGCCGGGCAGGCCGACATCCACCTGCTGGGCTGGACCGGTGACTACAACGACGCCTACAACTTCATCGGCACGTTCTTCGCCGAGAAGGAGAACGGGCAGGCCAAGGCCGAGTTCGGCGCCTTCAGCGCGCCCGACGTGTTCGCCGCGCTCAACAAGGCCGACACCGAGCCGGACGCCAACAAGCGCACCGAGGACTACCAGGAGGCCAACCGGGTGATCATGGACTACCTGCCGGCGGTCCCGATCTCGCACTCCCCGAACGCGCTCGTGGTCGCCGACAACGTCAGCGGCCTGGTTCCCAGCCCGCTGTCGGCCGAGGACTTCTCCACGGTCACGATCAGCGGCTGACCCTCACTCCGACCGGCCGGTTCCCCCGGGAGCCGGCCGGTCGGAGTGCCCGCCCACCCGCACTCCCGAGGGGCTGACCCGAGCACGTGCTCCGCTTCATCGTCCGGCGGCTCCTGCAGCTGATCCCCATCCTGCTGGGTCTGTCGCTGCTGCTGTTCGCCTGGCTGCGGGCGCTGCCCGGCGGTCCCGCCCAGGCCGCGCTCGGCGAGCGCGCCACCCCCGAGGACATCGAGCGCTACAACCAGGCGTTCGGGCTGGACCAGCCGGTCTGGGTGCAGTACCTGAAGTTCCTGGGCCGGGCCGCCCAGCTGGACTTCGGCAACTCCGCACGCACCGGCCGGCCGGTGACCACCGAGTTCTTCGAGCGGTTCCCCGGCACCATCGAGCTGACCGTGTTCGCGATGATCTTCGCGATCGGGCTGGGCATCCCGCTGGGTTACCTGGCCGCCCGCAAGCACGGCAGCTGGATCGACTCGACGTCGGTCATCGGCTCGTTGCTCGGCGTGGCGATCCCGGTCTTCTTCCTGGCCTACATGCTGCGGGTGGTCTTCGCCGTCAACCTGGGCTGGCTGCCCGGGTCGGGCCGGCAGTCGGTACGGATCAACGCCACCCACATCACCGACTTCTACGTGCTCGACGGCCTGCTGACCCGGGAGTGGGACGCCGCCTGGGACGCGCTGACCCACCTGGTGCTGCCCGGCATCGCGCTGGGCACGATCCCGCTGGCCATCATCGTGCGGATCACCCGCGCCGCCGTGCTGGACGTGGTGAACGAGGACTACGTGCGGACGGCGAACGCGAAGGGCCTGTCCACCTCGGTGGTGCGCCGGCGGCACATCGTGCGCAACGCCCTGCTGCCGGTGTCCACCACGATCGGCCTGCAGACCGGGCTGCTGCTGTCCGGCGCCGTCCTGACCGAGACCGTCTTCGCCTTCGGTGGCGTGGGGTCGGCCCTGAAGGACGCCATCGACCTGCGGGACTACGCAGTCCTGCAGGGCTTCATCCTGATCCTGGCGGTGGTCTACGTGCTGGTGAACCTGCTCGTCGACGTCTCCTACGGGTTGCTGGACCCCCGGGTGCGCGTCCGATGAGGGAGCAGGGCCGGATGAGGGAGCTTGGCCGATGAGCGCGGCACTCGGCGACCGGCGGCGGGAGAAGATCGACGCGCTGGCCCAGCGGGCCGGGCAGGTGCCCGACGGCGAGGGCGGGGTCTCGCTCACCCGCAGCGCGATCCGCCGGCTGCGCCGCGACCCGGTGGCGATCATCGGCGCCGTCATCGTCGTGGTGTTCCTGCTGGTGGCCGCCTTCGCACCGCTGCTGGCCCCGCGTGACCCGCTGGCGCAGAGCCTGCTGGGGCAGATCCGGCAGGGGTTCATCCCCGGCGCGCAGGACGGCTACCCGCTGGGGGTGGACCAGCTGGGCCGGGACACCTTGTCCCGGTTGATCTACGGCTCCCGGCAGTCGCTGCTCATCGGCGTGGTGTCCACCGTGCTGGGCAGCATCGCCGGGATGGCGCTGGGCACCCTGGCCGGGGCGTTCGGCGGCTGGGTGGACACGGTGGTCATGCGGTTCGTGGACATCCTGCTGTCCATCCCCGGCCTGCTGATGGCGATCAGCGTCTCGGTGCTGCTGGGCCGCAACCAGTACGCCCTGATGATCGCCATCGCGGTCACCCAGGTCCCGGTCTTCGCCCGGCTGCTGCGCGGGTCGATGCTGGCCCAGCGGGACAGCGACTACGCCGTCGCGGCCAAGGCGCTGGGGGTCCGACGATCGCGGATCGTGTTCGGGCACGTGCTGCCCAACTCGCTGTCCCCGGTCATCGTGCAGGGCACGCTGTCCCTGGCGACGGCGATCATCGAGGCCGCGGCACTGTCCTTCCTCGGCCTGGGCGACCCGAACATCAGCCGCCCGGAGTGGGGCGCGATGCTGGCCAACGCGCAGTCCGTGCTGTCCATCCGCCCGGAGCTGGCCATCTACCCGGCGCTGTGCATCATCGTGGTGGCCCTGGGCTTCACGCTGCTGGGGGAATCGCTGCGCGAGGCCCTCGACCCGAAGTTCCGGCGATGACTGCCACGAGGAACGACATGAGCATCCCCGGCAACCCGCTGGCCACCCCGGTGCTGGAGGTGGAGGACCTGCGGGTCCGCTTCCAGCGCCGCGGCGAGGCCCCCACGCTGGCGGTGGACGGGGTGAGCTTCGCCGTCGCCCCGGGGGAGACCGTGGGCCTGGTCGGGGAGTCCGGCTGCGGCAAGTCGGTCACCTCGCTGGCCACCATGGGGCTGCTGCCCACCCGCGGCGTGCACGTCACCGGGTCGGTCCGGCTGGACGGTCAGGAGCTGCTGGGCGCCAGCGACCGCACCCTGCGCCGGCTGCGCGGCAAGGACATGGCCATGGTGTTCCAGGACCCGCTGTCCTCGCTGAACCCGACGGTCACCATCGGCACCCAGGTGGTGGAGGTACTGGCCGAGCACCGCGGCATGAAAGGGGAGGCCGCCCGCGTCGAGGCCGTCGACCTGCTGGACCGGGTGGGCATCCCCGACCCGCGACGGCGGCTGGGGGAGTACCCGCACCAGCTGTCCGGCGGGATGCGGCAGCGGGCGCTGATAGCCATGTCGCTGGCCTGCTCGCCGCGGCTGCTGATCGCCGACGAGCCCACCACCGCACTCGACGTGACCATCCAGGCGCAGATCCTGGAGCTGCTCAAGGAGCTGGTGCAGGGCTCGGGTACCGCGCTGGTGATGATCACCCACGACCTGGGGGTGGTCGCCGGGTTGTGCGACCGGGTGCACGTCATGTACGCGGGCCGGATCATCGAGACCGCGCAGCGGCGCGACCTCTTCGCCCGCCCCCGGCACCCCTACACCGGCGGGCTGCTGGCCTCGGTGCCGCGGCTGGACAGCGGCCGGGGCGCCCCGCTCACCCCGATCCGTGGCTCGGCCCGGGACACCATCCCGTGGGCGCAGGGCTGCGCGTTCGCCCCCCGCTGCGACTCCGCCGAGGACGACTGCCTGGTGGAGGTGTCCGGCAGCGAGGTCGACCTGGTTCCCGACCCGCTCGACCACGCCCGCGAGCTGCGCTGCCGGCACCCGCTGGCACCCGCCGTCCAGACCGCAGGGGAGACCTCGTGACCACCGCCCCGACCGGTGTCGAGCCGCTGCTGCGGGTCGAGGGCCTGAAGGTGCACTTCCCGATCAGGCGGGGGATCGTCTTCGACCGAACGGTCGGGCACGTGAAGGCCGTCGACGGGGTGGACCTGTCCATCACACCGGGCACCACCTACGGACTGGTGGGGGAGTCCGGCTGCGGGAAGTCCACCCTGGGCCGGGCGATCCTGCGCCTGGAGGAGCCCACCGCCGGGCACGTCTGGTTCGACGGGGTGGACGTCGCCTCGCTGGCGGCCGAGCCGCTGCGGCACATGCGCCGGCGGATGCAGATGGTCTTCCAGGACCCGCTGGGGTCGCTGGATCCTCGGCAGGACGTGGAGTCGCTGTTGGCCGAGCCGCTCAAGGCGCACGGCCTGGGCGGGGACAAGGCGGCCATCGGCCGGCGGCTGCGGGAGCTGCTGGACTCCGTCGGGTTGCCGGCGGCCGCGCTGCGCCGCTACCCGCACGAGTTCTCCGGTGGCCAGCGCCAGCGGATCGGCATCGCCCGGGCGATCACCGTGGAACCGGACCTGCTGATCGCCGACGAGCCGGTGTCCGCCCTGGACGTGTCGGTGCAGGCGCAGGTGCTGAACCTGCTGGAGGAGCTGCAGAGCCGGCTCGGGCTGACCTACCTGGTGATCGCGCACGACCTCGCCGTCGTCCGGCACATCAGCGACGTCGTGGGGGTGATGTACCTGGGTTCGCTGGTCGAGCAGGCCCCGGCCGACTCGCTCTACGAGCAGCCGCTGCACCCCTACACCCGGTCCCTGATGAGCGCGGTACCAGTGCCGGACCCGGTCGTGGAGGACAGCCGGGAACGCATCCTGCTGTCCGGCGACCTGCCCTCTCCGGCCAACCCACCGTCGGGTTGCCGGTTCCACACCCGCTGCCCGTGGCGCCAGGAGACCCGGTGCGACGACGAGGTGCCGGTGCTGCGCGAGCTTGCCCCCGGTCACCTGGTCAGCTGCCACTGGGCCGAGGACGTGCGGGACGGCCGGCTGCTGCCGCGCAGCGCCGACGAGGTCGCGGCCTCGCAGGGCAGGTCGGTCGGTCCGACCGTGGGCCGGGAGGACGACGAGGAGTTCATCCGCGGGTTCGACGAGCCGATCGAGCACACCTGATTCCTGGCCGGTCGGGCCCGGCGTGTCCGGGACCGTCGAAACCGTCGTACCCCGGTGGGAGGGTGACGGCACTGCTTCCCCGCCCCCTGGGAGACCGCCATGTCGCACCGTGACACGCCCTGGCCCGCCGGCACCCCGTGCTGGATCGACGTGGGCCTGCCCGACCTGGATGCCGGCCGGGAGTTCTACACCGCCGTCTTCGGCTGGGACTACACCGGTGGCGAGGAGGAATTCGGCGGTTACCTGAACGCCACCGTCGACGGCCGGCCGGCGGCCGGGCTCGGGCCGCTGATGGATCCGGCCGCGACCCCGCGCTGGACCACCTACTTCGCCACCGAGGACGCGCCCGCGCACCTCGCCCGGGCCACCGGGGCCGGCGGGTCGGTGCTGGTGCCGCCGATGCAGGTCGGCCCGATGGGCACCATGGCGCTGGCGGTGGACCCCGCCGGCGGCACCTTCGGCCTGTGGCAGGCCGGTGCGCACACCGGCTGCCAGGTGGTGAACTCCCACGGCGGCCTGGTCTGGAGCGAAGGTGCCGCACCCGAGCCGGCCGCGGCCCGGGCGTTCTACACCGAGGTCTTCGGCTGGAGCTGGTCCCCGGTGGAGGGCGCGGAGGATTACGAGACGTTCGCCCTCGAAGACCGGCCGCTGGGTGGTTTCGGGCCCACCGGCGAGGTGTCCCCGGTGGGTTGGTCGGTCTGCTTCCAGATCGCGGACACCGACGCCGCGGTGGCCACGGTCACCGGTCGCGGTGGGTCGGTGCCGATGCCGGCGGTGGACACCCCGTTCGGCCGGCTCGCCGTGCTGGCCGACCCGTGGGGTGCCGCGTTCAGCGTGATGCAGGTGCCGGTGGAGGACTGACCGGGCGGCCCGCACGACCGCCGACGCCGTGCGACACGATGACGGGCATGCCGCTGCCGCTGCCCGTCCCGGCGATGGTCGCGCGCTGCCTGGTCGCGCGCCGCCCGGTCGCGCGCCGCCTGGTCGCGGTCGGTCCGGTCGCGGCTGCACTGCTGGTCGCAGTGCTGGCTGCAGTGCTGGCCGTGCTGGTCGCCCCGCCGGCCGCCGCGCAGCCGCCGGCCCGGCTGGCCGACCAGCTCACCGACGACGCCGGGGTGCTCGACGCGGCCGGCCGGAGCGCGATCGCCCAGGCCCAGCAGCAGCTGCGGGACGCCGGCGGCACCCAGCTCTTCGTGGTGTTCGTCCCTGGCTTTGACGGGCGGAGCGGTTCGGACTGGGCGGCGGGCACCGCGGCGGCCTCCGGGCTGGGCGGTGGTGACGTGCTCCTGGCCGTGGCGGTCCAGGACCGGGCCTACGGGGTCGACGTGCCGCAGGACTTCCGGCTGGACGCCGCAGCCATCGACGCTCTGGTGGCCCAGGACGTCGAACCCCGGCTGGCCGACGGGGACTGGGCCGGGGCTGCCGTGGCCTTCGCCGACGGCCTGGCGCCCGGCTCGCCGCCGTGGGCCGCGATCGGCTCCGGCGCCGTCCTGCTCGCCGCCGGCGCCGGCGGTTACGCCCTGCTGCGCCGGCGACGCCGCTCGGCTGCCGAGGCCGACCGGATCCGCCGGGCCGGGCCCTATCCCGACCAGACCGTGGAGCAGCTGACCGCCCGGGCCAGCGACGGCCTGCTGGCGGTGGACGACGCCGTCCGTACCTCGCAGCTGGATCTGGACTACGCCCGGTTGCAGTTCGGTGAGGCCACGGTGGCCCCGTTCGCCGGGACGGTGGGGCAGGCGCGGTCCGAGCTGCAGCAGGCCTTCATGCTGCGCCAGCAGCTGGACGACGGGATCGAGGAGAGCGAACCCACCCAGCGGTGGATGCTGGCCGAGCTGCTGGAGCTGGTGCAGGCCGCCGACGACCGGCTGGATGCGCAAGCCGCGGCTTTCGCCCAGCTGCGCGACCTGCAGGCGCACGCGCCCGACGTGCTGGCCGGCCTCGCCTCGCGGATCACCGCGCTCACCGGTCGGCTGCCCGCCGAGGCTCTGCAGGCCGAGCGGTTGCGGCGACGCTGGGCACCGGCCGCCGCGGCACCGGTGGCCGACGCCTTGCCCCGTGCCCGGGAGCAGATCGCGGTAGCCCAGCAGGCCGTCACCGCCGCACAGGCCGAGCTGGCCGCCGGCCGGTCCGGTGCGGCGGTACCACCGCTGCGGGCGGCCGAGACCGCGGTCGCCGCGGCCCAGGCCGGCCTGGACGCCATCGGTGCCCGGGCCCTGGCGCTGGAGACGGCGGCCGGCGCGGTGCCCACCGCGCGGGCCGAGGTGCAGGCCGGGATCACCGCCGCGCAGGGCGTCGACGGCGCCGACGCCGCCGCGCTGGCCGGCCCGGTGGCGCAGGCCCAGCAGGCGCTCGCAGCGGCCGACCAGCTCGCTGCAGGCCCAGCGCCGGACCCCCTGGCCGCGCTGGCCCGCCTCGACGCCGCCGACGACGCGCTGGACGCCGCACTGGCCGGGGCCGCGCAGGCAGCCGCGGCGCGGCGGGACACCGCGGCCCGCGCCGAGCGCGCGGTGACCACCGCCCGGATCGCGGTCGGCACCGCCTCGGCCGCGGTGGCCGCACACCGGGACCTGGCCGGGACCGGGTCGCGCACCTGGCTGAGCGAGGCGGAGCGGCACCTGGCCGCGGCCGAGGCAGCGCTGGGTGTCGACCCGGCCGGGGCGCTGCGGGACGCCGGTGCTGCGCAGTTGGGGGCCGAACGGGTGCAGGCGGGCATCCAGGCGGCGCGGCGGGCCCGGGACGAGCAGGCGAGCAGCGCCGCCCTCGGCGGGCTGTTCGGTGGCAGCGGGGGCGGGTGGGCCGGTGGCTCCTCCTACCGGTCCGCGCGCGGGTCCCGCCGGTCGTCGTCGAGCGGTCGGTCGTCCTCGGCCGGCCGCCGCAGCTCGGGTGGTCGGTCGGGGGGCCGGCGACGTAGTGGAGGGCGGTTCTGAGCAATCACCGCACAGCCGGGTGGGGGATCATGGGCGCATGCGTCCCCTCTCCCGACTGCTCGCCGGGACCGCCGTCGGCCTGGCCGTCCTGCTCGCCGGTGCCGCCCCCGCCTCGGCGGAGGCCCCCTTCGCCCCCACCGAGCAGCTGGTCGACAGCGCCGATGTGCTGACCCCCAGCGAGGAGGGGACGGTGGATGACGCCCTGCAGACGCTGCAGCAGGACGGCACCCAGCTCTACGTGGTCTACGTGGACAGCTTCGACGGGGTGGCACCGGAGAGCTGGGCCGAGCAGTCCTACGACCTGCGCGGCATGGGCGGCAACGACGTGCTGTTCGCGGTCGCCGTGCAGGACCGCAACTACGGGACGTGGTCCGGCGACGGCACCGGCACCTCGCAGAGCGAGCTGGATTCGATCATCAGCTCCGACGTGGAGCCGCTGCTGTCCCAGAGCGACTGGACCGGGGCCGCCACCACGCTGGCCGAGGACCTGCAGCCCGGTGACGGTGGCGGCTCCGCCCTGGGGGTGCTGGCCGGCATCGCCGTCGTCGGCGGCGGCGGGTACGCCCTGCTGCGCAGCCGGCGGAAGAAGAAGGCCCAGCGGGCCTCGGCCGCGGCGGCCGACGAGCGGCGGGCGGCCGAGGAGGCCGCCCGGGACCCGCACCACGGCACACCCACCGAGCAGCTGACCTTCCGGGCCAGCCAGGAGCTGCTCGCCCTGGACGAGGCGGTGAAGACCTCCGAGCTGGACCTGGCGTACGCCCGCTCGCAGTACGGCGAGGCCCCGGTGGCCGGGTTCGCCGAGGCGCTGGAGGAGTCCAAGACCGAGCTGTCCCGGGCGTTCACCATCCGCCAGGAGCTCGACGACGACATCCCGGAGGACGAGCCCACCCAGCGCCGGATGCTCGCCGAGCTGCTCCAGCTGACCGGGTCGGCGCGCGGCCGGCTGGAGGAGCAGGCCCGCTCCTACGCCGAGCTGCGCAAGCTGGCGGAGTCGGCCCCCCAGGCCCTGGACGCGCTGACCCCGCTGGCTGCGCAGCTGCGGGGCCGGCTGCCCCGGGCGCAGCAGACCCAGGACGAGCTGCGGTCGCGGTACGCGGCGTCGGCGTGGGCGCCGGTGGCCGACAACATCACCGAGGCCCAGGACCGGATCGACCGTGCCGAGCAGCTGGTGGTCGCCGGGCGCGGGGAGATCGAAGCCGGTCGGGCGAACGCTGCGGTGCCGGCGATCCGGGCCGCGGAGGACGCGCTGGCCCAGGCCGGCACCCTGCTGGACGCGCTCGACCGGCTGGCCGCGGAGCTGCGGGACTGGCGGAGCCGGTTCGACGCGGTCCGGGCCGAGACCGAGCGGGACATCGCCGAGGCCACCGCGATGCTGGGACGCAACGTGGACACCCCCGGCCTGCGCGAGCAGCTGGCCCGGGCGCAGGCCGCCCTGGCCACCGCCGACGGGGAGCTGGCCCCCCGGGACGGCGGGCTGGTCGACCCGCTGGCGGTCACCCGGCGGTTGGACGAGGCCGACCTGGCGCTGGAGGCGGCCCTGGAACCCGCCCGTGACCTGCGCCAGCAGCAGGAGCGGGCCGCCGCGCACCTGCAGCAGGCGATCCGGCAGGCCGATGCCTCGGTCGGTGCGGCCGGGGACTTCATCAGCACCCGCCGGGGTGCGGTGGGCAGCCCGGCCCGGACCCGGCTGGCCGAGGCCGAGCGCTACCTGGACGGCGCCTCGCGCGCGGCCTCGGGCGACCCGATCGCCGCGCTCCGCTCCGCCCAGCGCGCGGACGCGCTGGCCCAGCAGGCGCTGCAGGCCGCCCAGGCCGACGTGCAGCGCTACTACGACGACGGTTACGGCCCGGGCGGGGGGTATGGCGGCGGGTACGGCCGGCGCGGGTACGCCGGGAGCGGCTTCGGCGGCGGGCTCGCCGGCGGCATCCTGGGCGGGCTGATCCTGGGCGGGCTGGGCGGCGGCAACGGCGGCGGCTTCGGGGGTGGCTTCGGTGGCGACGGCGGTGGCTTCGGCGGGGGCGGGGGTTTCGGCGGGGGCGACTTCGGCGGCGGCGGCAGCTTCTGACCGGGCCGCCGCGCGGCCCGTCGCCGGACCCGCCGACGATGCGCACCGGGCTCGCGGAACCACAACCGGTTGGTTGACGATCCCGCGCGCTCCGTACTAGGGTTTGTCCTCAACCGACGAGTTGAGGTGAACCCGTGCCAGATCACCTCTCCCGCGTGTTCGCGGCCCTGGCCGACCCCACCCGGCGGGACCTGCTGGCCCGGCTGTCCGAGGGCGATGCCACGGTGGGGCAGCTGGCCGCGCCGTACGACGTCACCGTCCAGGCCGTGTCCAAGCACGTGAAGGTGCTGCAGGAGGCCGGGCTGGTCAGCCGCGGGGGGCCCTCGCACCGCCGGCCGGTGCACCTGGAGGCCGAGGTGTTCGACCTGATGACCCGCTGGATCGAGCGCTACCGGCAGCAGGCCGAGGACCGGTACCGCCGCCTGGACGACGTGCTGGCCGCGCTGCCCGACGGCCAGCGACCCGACGACCCCCGAGCGGAGTCAGCGTGATGCCCACCGCCCCCCGCTCCGACAGGAGCCAGCACGCGAGTCAGGTAGCGCGGCGGGAGCAGGTGGCCGACGGTGCCAGCTGAGCAGCCCGCGCAGCGGCACCGGCAGCTGGCCGCCGGCTTCACCGACCGGGTGCTGGGCACCCGTGACTGGGATGCGCCCACGCCGGTCGAGGGGTGGCGTGCTCGGGACGTGGTGGCGCACCTGACCGGGTGGCTGCCGCCCCTGCTGGCCGGGGGAGCGGGGATCGAGCTGTCGACCGGGGTCGGCGACGACCACGACCGCAACCACGACCGCGACCACGACCGCGACCAGGACGCCGCCCCGGCCGCGGCCTGGCTGGCGCACGCCTCCGCGGTGCAGGCCCTGCTGGACGACCCGGGCACCGCCGACCGGATGCTGGAGAACCCCTACCTCGGCCGGCTGCCGGTGGACCAGGCGATCGACCGCTTCTACACCACCGACGTCTTCCTGCACACCTGGGACCTGGCCCGGGCCACCGGCCAGGACGACCGGCTGGACCCGCAGCTGTGCGCCGACCTGCTGGCCGGGATGGAGCCGCTGGAGGAGCTGCTCCGCTCCTCCGGGCAGTACGGCGCCCGCGTGCCGGTGCCCCCGGACGCCGGTGCGCAGGACCGGCTGATCGGATTCATCGGCCGGGACCCGTCCTGGACCCCGCTCACCGGCGGGTGACCCCCCGCGTGCCGTCGGCGCTGCCGTCAGCGCTGCCGGCCGCGAGGCTTGAGCGGCACCGGTGGCATCGGCGGGGCGGTGGTCCGTTCGTCCTCGGTGAAGCCGTCCACCCAGCCGAACCGCTCGCCGGACTCCCACTGCTCCCGGAAGTCGCGGACCTCCTCGCCGCTGCGGCCGATGAAGTTCCACCACATGACGATCTGCTCCTCGAAGGGCTCCCCGCCCAGCAGCAGCAACCGGCTGGGCCGCTCGGCACGCAGCCGCACCGTGCTCCGGCCGGTACCCAGGTAGGCCATCGTGCCGTGCGCCAGCGGGGCGTCCTCCACCAGCGAGTCCCCGGAGGAGGCCAGCACGGCGTGCTCGAAGTCCGGCTCCAGCGGCAGCTCGACGTCCGCCCCGGGGGCCAGGGCCAGGTCCACGCCGACCAGCGGGCTGTACGCCGTCCCCGGTGAGGTGGCCCCGCCCAGCGATCCCAGCAGCACGGTGGCGGTGACACCGTCGGAGCTGAACCCGGGCAGGGTCGCGTGGTGCTCGAACGCCGGCTCGGTGTCCCGCGCCGCATCCGGCAGCGCCACCCACAGCTGGGCGCCCTGCAGCAGCCGGGGATGGTCGGCGGGGGACTGCTCGCTGTGGCTGATCGCCTGCCCGGCGGTCATCAGCGCCAGCTCGCCGGGGGCGACGAGGACGTCGCTGCCGAGGGAGTCCCGGTGCCGGACCGTGCCCTCCAGCAACCAGGACACCGTCTGCAACCCGGTGTGCGGGTGCGGCCACACCTGCATCCCGCCGGTGCCGGTGATGTCGTCGGGACCGTAGTGGTCCACGAACGCCCAGCCGCCCACCATCCGCCGGCCCAGCGTGGGCAGCAGCCGGCGGACCCGCATCCGCTCGCCCAGGGTGACCGTCTTCCCGGGCAGCAGCTCCAGCGCCGGGCGGGGCGGGACGGCCGCTAGCCCGCCCAGCACGTGCGGGTCCGGGTGTCGCGACAGGTCGCTCATCGGCTCAGTCTCCCGTCGGTCGGCCGCTCTCACCACGGACACCGGCGTGCGGCACGTGGACGGCGGGGATGCTGCCCAACCGGCCGGCCTGGAAGTCGGTGAAGGCGTCCCGTACCTCCTCGCGGGTGTTCATCACGAACGGCCCGTACATCGCGACCGGTTCGCGGATCGGCTGCCCGCCCAGGATGACCACGTCCAGGGCCGGCGTCCGGCTGTCCTGGTGGTCGGCGCCCTTCACCGTGACGGTGTCACCGGGGCCGAACACGGCCAGCTGGCCCCCGGTGACCGGCTGGTCACCGGCGCCCACGCTGCCGTTGCCCGACAGCACGTAGACCAGGGCGTTGAAGTCCGGGTTCCACGGCAGGTCCAGGGTGGCCCCCGGGGCGATCGTCGCGTGCACCATGGCCATGGGGGTGTAGGTGGTGCCGGGGCCGGCGTGCCCGCCGACGTCCCCGGCGATCACCCGCAGGAATGCGCCGGCGTCCGGGCTGGCCAGCAGGACCGACTCGTCGGCCCGCAAGTCCTGGTACCGCGGCTCGACCCACTTCTGGGCCCGGGGCAGGTTCACCCACAGCTGCAGACCGTGGAAGAGCCCCCCGCTGAGCACCAGGCTCTCCGGCGGCTTCTCGATGTGCAGCACGCCACCGCCGGCGGTCATCCACTGGGTGTCGCCGTTGGTGATCGACCCGCCGCCGCCGTGGCTGTCGGCGTGCTCGAAGGTGCCGTCGATGATGTAGGTGACGGTCTCGAACCCGCGGTGCGGGTGCCAGGAGGTGCCCTTGGGCTCCCCGGGGGCGTACTCGACTTCACCCATCTGGTCCATGTGGATGAACGGGTCCAGCTCGCGCAGGTCCACCCCGGCGAAGGCCCGGCGCACCGGGAAGCCTTCCCCCTCGAAGCCGCGTGGCGCGGTGCTGACCGAGCGGACGCGCCGCCGGACGGTGCCGGGGGCGGGCACCGGGACCCGGGCCAGCGTGGTGGTGTCCTCGACGGTGACGGCGGGCATCTCGACCTCCTGGGTTGAGTGTTCAACTACGTGTGCACCGTAACCCGCGAGGCCCTCGTTGTCTTCCCGCCCGCCGGCCGGCCCGCCCGCTCGATCTCGACCCGGTATCGGTCCCGGTGACCGGCTGGGCACGGCTGGTCACGATGGTTAACCTCGGACCGGAGTGCGAGCTCGCGAATCGACCCACTCAGCAGCCCGAACCAGCAGCCCGAACCAGCAGCACAGCCACGGAGGCGGACGGATGGCACGCCACGCCCGCAGCCGGACGCAGCGCCGGAGTGCCGAGCAGACCCCCCGAGGCGGGCGGGCGGTCACCGTCGCAGCAGTCCTGGTCGGCGCGCTCGCGCTGGCCGGGCTGGTCTGGGTGCTGGTGGGCAAGGACGACGGTGCCGGCACCGCCGGCGGCTGCACCGACGGCACCACGGTCCGGGTGGCGGCCGATCCCGCGACGCTACCGGCGGTGCAGGCCGCGCTGGCCGACCCGGTGGCCATCGACGGCGCGTGCGCGGTGGCCGAGGTGACCGGGCAGCCCTCGCTGCAGACCCTGGCCGACGTGAACGCGCTGGGGGCCGACGCGCTGCCGCAGGTGTGGGTGCCCGATGCCTCGCTGTGGGCTGCCCGGGCCGGTCAGGACGCCGTGCAGGCCGCCGGCACCCTGGGTCGGACCCCGCTGGTGCTGGCCACCAGCCGCGCAGCCACCGAGGCACTGGGCTGGGCGCAGACCCCGCCCACCTGGGGTGAGGCGTTCACCTCCGAGCGCCCGCCACTGCTGGCCGACCTGAGCGGCAGCGCCGGGGCGATCACCGTGCTGGCCGCGGTGCGCGAGTCCCTGGGCGGGGACGAGGCCGCGGACAACGCCGTCGTCGCCGGCGTGCTGGCGGCCAACCGGGCCGCGCTGCCGGCCGTGTCGGACGTGCTGGCCGCCGGAGCGACCGGGGACCCGGCCGCTGCGGTGGCCGCGGTCAGCGAGCAGGCCGTCCTGCAGCTGGCCGCCGGCGAGCCGGATTCCCAGCTGGTGCCGGTGTACCCGGCCGACGGGTCGCCCTGGCTGGAGGTGCCGGTGCTCCGGGTGACCGGTGCGGACGGCTCCGGGGACGCCGCGGTGGACGCGGTGATCGCCCGGCTGACCGGGGCCGACGGCGCGCGAGCCGCGCAGGCCGCCGGTTACCGGAGCGCCCCCGGCAGTGCGCCGGACGGTGCCGGGGAGGTTACCGGGGTGCCGGCGCAACCCCCGGCCGAGCTGCCCCTGACCGCGGCCGCCGTGCAGCAGCTGCTGGGCCGGCTGGCCGAGCTGGCCACCCCGTCCCGGTTGCTCACCGTGGTCGACGTGTCCACCTCGATGAACGCCCAGGTGGGCGCCGGTACCCGGGCCACACTGGCGCGCGATGCCACCACCAGCGCGCTCTCCCTGCTGCCCGACGACTACTCCGGCGGGCTGTGGGTGTTCGCCTCACGGTTGTCCGGCGACCAGGACTGGGTGCAGCTGGCCCCGTTGCGGGAGTTCGGGGCCGACGCCGGCGGGCAGACCCAGCGGCAGCTGCTGGCCAGCCAGTTCGCCTCGATCCCCGACCTGCTGTCCCCGGGGGGCACCGGGCTCTACGACACCACCCTGGCGGCGGTGCGGGCGGCCCGGGACGCCTACGACCCCGAGGCGGTGAACTCGGTGGTCTTGATCACCGACGGCGCCGACGAGGACGACGGGATCACCCTGCCCGCACTGCTGGACACCCTGCGGGCCGAGGCGGACCCGAACCGCCCGGTGAAGGTGGTGGCCATCGCGCTGGGCCCCGACGCCGACCAGGACGCCCTCGCCCAGATCGCCGAGGCGACCGGGGGTGCCTCCTACACCGCGCTGGACCCGCGGGACCTGCAGTCGGTCCTCTTCGACGCGATCCGCCGACGCGGCTGACCGGGCCGCGGGCGCCACTGCCGGTGGCTGCGGCGGGAGGTCACGACCCGGTTGCGGTCCGGCGTCACCGAAACGCGCCGTCCACCGGCGCTGACTAGGTTCACGGCATGGCGGACCTCTTCGACGGCTACCCCCTCGGGGAGCAGTGGGACGAGATGTTCGGCGCGCCGGGGCGGCCGCGGCCCCCGTACGCCGGGCTCTTCAGCTCGTTGCAACCGATGTCCGGGGAGGAACTCGCCGCCCGCGCGGACGTGCTGAGCCAGACCTACCGCGATGCCGGGGTGACCTTCGCGCACGCCGGGGAGGAGCAACCCTTCCCGCTGGACATCGTGCCGCGGGTGATCGGGGCCGACGAGTGGGCGCACGTCGAGCGGGGGGTGGCGCAGCGGGTGCACGCCCTGGAGGCGTTCCTGGCCGACGTCTACGGCGCCGGGCAGGTCTTCGCCGACCGGGTGGTGCCGCGCAGCGTGATCACCACCAGCGCGCACTTCCACCGCGCCGCGCACGGGCTCGTCCCGCCCAACGGTGTCCGGGTGCACGTCAGCGGGCATCGACCTGGTCCGCGACGAGGCCGGGGACTTCCGGGTGCTGGAGGACAACCTGCGCAGCCCGTCCGGGGTCAGCTACGTGATCACCAACCGGGCGGCGATGAGCCAGGTGCTGCCCGAGCTGTTCGGCGACCACCGGATCCAGCCGGTCGCGGACTACCCGACCAAGCTGCTGGCCGCGCTGAAGGCGTCCGCGCCGTCCGCGGTGAGCGACCCGACGGTCGTCGTGCTCACCCCGGGCGTCTACAACTCCGCCTACTTCGAGCACGCGCTGCTCGCCCGCCAGATGGGCGTCGAGCTGGTCGAGGGCCGCGACCTGGTCTGCTCCGGCAACCAGGTCAGCATGCGCACCACCGACGGCCAGCAGCGGGTGGACGTCATCTACCGGCGGATCGACGACGAGTTCCTCGACCCGGTGCACTTCCGCTCCGACTCGGTGATCGGCTGTGCCGGGGTGCTCAACGCCGCCCGGGCCGGCCGGGTGACCATCGCCAACGCGGTGGGCAACGGCGTCGCCGACGACAAGCTGATCTACACCTGGGTGCCCGACCTGATCCGCTACTACCTCGACGAGGAACCGGTGCTGGCCAACGCCGACACCTACCGGCTGGACGACGTCGACGCCACCGAGTGGGTGCTGGCCAACCTGGCCGAGCTGGTGCTCAAGCCGGTGGACGGCTCCGGCGGCAAGGGCATCGTGATCGGCCCGCGGGCCGACGAGCGGACGCTGGCCGAGCTGGCGCGTCAAGGTGCGCAGCTCGCCGCGGGACTGGATCGCGCAGAAGCCGATCGGGCTGTCCACCTCCCCGACGCTGATCGACGGCACGGATCGCGCCCGCGGCACGTCGACCTGCGGCCGTTCGCGGTCAACGACGGCGACGGACGTCTGGGTGCTGCCCGGCGGGCTGACCCGGGTCGCGCTGCCCGAGGGGGAGCTGGTGGTCAACTCCAGCCAGGGCGGCGGTTCCAAGGACACCTGGGTGATCTCCGGCCGCGCCCGCAGGCCGACCCGCCGCCGGTCGACCGGACCCAGATCGAGTTCACCACCGCCGACCTGCCCGGCCGAGCCGCCGGCGCAGGACCCCGGCCCGGCCAACGACAACGCGATCGCCCAGGGGCAGCAGCAGCAGCAGGGGAGGACCCCGTCCTCCTCGGCACTCGCGGGCTCGCGCCGAGCCTCGGGACGGGGCCGGCCACCGGGGACGTCGTCGAGGTCCGTGGCGGTGGGCAGCGATGCTGAGCCGGATCGCCGAGTCGCTGTTCTGGATCGGCCGCTACGTGGAGCGGGCCGACGACACCGCCCGCATCCTCGACGTGCACACCCAGCGGCTGGTCGAGGACCCGTGGATCGACGAGCAGCGGGCCTGCCGCAACCTGCTGGCGCTCATGGGCGTGCCGTGCCCGCTGGAGGACGCCGACACCGAGCGGGTGCTGGACACGCTGGCCTTCGACCGGACCGGCCCCGAGCTCGATCGTCGGGTGCGCTGTCCGCGGCCCGGGAGAACGCCCGCGGCGCCCGCGAGGTGCTCGTCGGCCGAGATCTGGGAGTCCCTCAACGTCACCCACAACGCGCTGCCCGCAGCAGCGCACGATGGCCCGGCGGTACGGCCCGCACTCGCTGTTCCGGTTCGTCCGGGAGCGCTCGGCGATGGTGTTCGGGCTGGCCGACGCCACCATGAGCCGGGACGAGAGCTGGCTGTTCCTGATCCTGGGCCGCTCGCTGGAGCGGGTGGACATGACCAGCCGGATGCTCTCCACCCGGGTGCTGGCCGGGGACGCGGCGCCGTCCTGGACGCTGGTGCTGCGCTCCACCGGCGCCTACGAGCCCTACCTGCGCACCTACCGGGGGGCGGTGAACTCCAGCCGGGCCGCGGAGTTCCTGCTGCTGGACCGGCTGTTCCCGCGCTCGGTGTTCGCCGCGCTGGAGCAGGCCGAGGGGTGCCTGGCCGAGCTGGAGCGCTCCAACGTCCGGGACGGCCACCGGATCGGGGTCGCCGGCGAGGCGCACCGGATCGTCGGCCGGGCCCGCACCATGCTGGAGTTCATGGGCACCGACGAGATCCTGGCCAAGCTGCCGACCCGGCTGGACGAGCTGCAGCGCACGTGCTCGGCCGCCAGCGAGGCCGTGACCAGCAGGTTCTTCACCGAGCAGGCGCCCCAGGTGTGGGTGCCGGAAGGCGTGGGGTGACCCCGGTGGGGCAGCACCAGTCGCAGGGCCCGCATGTCCGACCCGCCCGGGTGCAGACCGGGCAGCAGGCCGCCCAGTCCCAGACCCAGAGCCGGTCCCCGGTGGACCGCTGGCGGCTGCAGGTGGTGCACCGGACCAGGTTCCGCTACGGCGGGCCGGTCCGCACCTCCTACAACGAGGCCCGGATGACCCCGGAGAACACCACCCGGCAGACGACGCTGCGCTCCCGGGTGGAGATCGAGCCGGCCGCCACGCTGCACGCCTACCGGGACTACTGGGGGTCCACGGTCACCGCGTTCGACCTGCACGGGCCGCACACCGAACTGGCCGTCGTCGCCACCTCGGTGGTGGAGGCCGGCCCCGAGCCCGGGGCGGCCCCGGTGGTCGACTGGGCCGAGCTGGCCGACGCCGACGTCGTCGACCGGTTCGGCGAGATGCTCCGGCCCACCCCGCTGACCACCATGGACGCCTCGGTCGTGCAGCAGGTCCGGGAGGTGGTCGCCGGCGCAGACCCCCGCGAGGCCGGCCTGCGGGTCTGCCGATTCGTGCACGAGGGCATGCAGTACCTGTCCGGGTCGACCAACGTGAAGACCAACGCCATGCAGGCGTGGACAACGGGGAAGGGCGTCTGCCAGGACATGGCGCACGTCTCGGTGGGCCTGCTGCGCGCCCTGGGCATCCCGGCGCGCTACGTCTCGGGCTACCTGCACCCCCGGCCGGACGCCCCCATCGGGGAGCCGGTGAAGGGCGAGAGCCACGCCTGGGTCGAGTGGTGGGACGGCAGCTGGACCGGCTACGACCCCACCAACGTCGTCCAGATCGGCACCCGGCACGTCACCCTCGGGCGCGGCCGGGACTACAAGGACGTGCCTCCGCTGAAGGGCATCTTCTCCGGCCCGCCCAGCGAGGGACATTCCGTCGTCGTCGAGGTCACCCGACTGGCCTGAGCGCCGTGTGTGACGTTCCGTGCGTGGCTCCTTACTATGGAACCGATTCGTCCGGCATGCTCTCGCTGCTCCACCCGGGGACCCGGGTCGGGATCGGGCAGCGGGAGGTCACAGGTGCAGGGACGAAGGGTGCGCGTCGGCACGTCCGTCGCGATCGGTCTGGCCATGGTGGTGGCCACCAGCGGGTGCCGGACCGGCGTGCAGGAGCAGGTCGACGCGCTGATCGCAGCCCGCGCGGACGCCGGCCTGCTGACCCCCGAACCGGCCGCGCCGCTGGGCCCCGGCTGGACCGTGATGGTCTACTCGATGGCCGACACGAACCTCGAGCCGGACATGATGGTCGATGTCGAGGAGCTGGCCGGGGTCGGTTCGCAGGGCGATCTCAAGATCGAGGCGCTGATCGACCGGTCGTCGGGTTACTCGGCCGAGCCACTGCTGGACGCCGGTGACTGGTCGGGAGCCCGCACCTACTCGGTGGTGCCCG
Organism: uncultured Actinomycetota bacterium; assembly: GCA_963759905.1. Taxonomy (GTDB): domain Bacteria; phylum Actinomycetota; class Actinomycetes; order Mycobacteriales; family Geodermatophilaceae; genus Klenkia. The sequence continues at coordinate 1,261,799 of CAVXBD010000001.1, read as the reverse complement.
GTGGGCTGCAGCTGCGCGAGGACCTGGGTGACGTGGACACCGCCGACCCGGCAACCCTGGCCGCCTTCATCTCGGCCAGCATCGCCGCCTCCCCGGCCGAGCACTACGCCCTGGTGATCTCCGACCACGGCGGTGGGTGGACCGGGGTCGGTGCCGACGAGTCCGCCGGCATCACCACCCTGGACATCGACGGCGTCCGGCAGGGGGTGGCCGACGGGCTGGCCGCGGCGGGGGTGTCCTCGCTGGACCTGCTGGGCTTCGACGCCTGCCTGATGGCCACCTGGGAGACCGCCTCCACCATGGCGTCGGTGGCCCGCCGGATGGTGGCCTCGGAGGAGCTCGAACCCGGGCACGGCTGGGACTACGGGTCCTTCGGGGTGCTCGCCGACCCGGCCACGGACGTCGACGCCCTGGGCCGCAGCCTGGTCGACGGCTTCCACGCCCAGGCCGACGCCGAGGGCACGGTGGACCAGACCACCCTGTCGCTGCTGGACCTGGAGCAGATGCCCGCGCTGGACCAGGCGATGCAGGGGCTGGCCGATGCGGTGGCCGGCCGGGCCCGCGAGCTGGCGCCGGCCCTGGGCCGGGCCGGGGACACCTCGCTGGCGTTCGGGTCGGACCCCGATCCGGCCCGCGCGGTGAACCAGGTGGACCTGGGGCAGCTCGCCGGGGAGATCAGCGTGCAGGCCCTGGACGCGGCCCCGGCCGCCGACGCGGTCTCCCGGGCGCTGGGCGACGTGGTGATCTACCAGCAGGACGGTCGGGCCTACCTGGGTGCCACCGGCATGTCGGTGTACTTCCCCCCGGCCGAGGACTACTTCGACCCGGCCTACGACGGGTTGGCCGGCACCGGCACGTGGGGTCAGGTGCTGGCCAGCTACTACCAGGCGGGCCGGGACATCGGTTCCGGTGACCTCATCGCGTTCGACGAGCGGGCCGGGCTGGACGTGGCCTTCACCGACTACGGCCTGGAGCTGACCGCGGCGATCCCCGAGTCGGCGGTGGCCAACGTGGCGGGCGCGGAGATGGTGTACGGGTTCGAGCAGACCGACGGCAGCCTGCTGCTCACCGGTCGCGAGGAGGGCACCGTGGACGACGACGGGACCGTCAGCGGCGCCTACGACCTGACCCGGTTCACCATCACCGACGGCCAGGACACCATGGAGGCCTACCTGCAGCTGGTGGCCGACGAGGAGTCCGGGCTCGCCACGATCTTCGTGCCCATGGAGTACGAGGCTCCCGGCGGCGGAGGTGACAGCTCGTCGCTGCGGCTGGCCATCACCTTCGACCCCACGGAGGGCGTGGTGACCTCGGAGGCGTTCTACCAGACCCAGGCCGACGGGGACGTGATCGGCGAGTTCACCCCGGCCCCGGACGGGCTGGTGTTCCCGCTGCTGTACCTGGTGAACACACCCGACGACAGCGACGGATGGTTCCGCTCGTTCGGCCCCGGCCTGTACGCCGACCTGCCGAACCTGCAGTACAACTTCGACCGGCTGCGCAGCGGGATCGAGATGTGGGCGGGCCTGAGCGTGGCCGACTACGCCAACAACGTCGTGACGCAGGGGGACTTCGTCGTGATCCCCTGACCCCGTCCCGCCGCTGCGTGTCGGGCGGGCCGGGGCACCTGGGAGACTGGGGTCCTCATGACGACTCCGCTCAACCTGGTCTCGCTCGAACGCGTGCACAAGGCCCACGGCACCACGGTCCTGCTCGATGACGTATCGCTGGGCATCTCCGCCGGTGAACGCATCGGCGTGGTGGGCCGCAACGGTGGCGGCAAGTCCACCCTGCTGTCCGTGCTCACCGGCGCCGAGCCGCCGGACTCGGGCCGGGTGACCATGCGCAACGACACCGCGCTGGGCGTGCTGGACCAGGCCGGCACGCTGCCCGAGGGCACCACCGTGCACGACGTCGTCCTGGCCGGGTTCTCCGCCGAGCACGAATGGGCCGCCGACGCCGCAGTGCGCTCGGTGCTCACCGGGCTGGAGCTGGACCGGCTCGGCCTGGACGCGCCGGTGGCCCCGATGTCCGGCGGCGAGCGCCGCCGGGTGGCACTGGCCGCGCAGCTGGTGCGGCCGCTGGACCTGCTGGTGCTGGACGAGCCCACCAACCACCTGGACGTCGAGGGCGTCGCCTGGCTGGCCGACTACGTCAAGCAGCGCGCCGGCGGCCTGGTGGTGGTCACCCACGACCGGTGGTTCCTCGACGAGGTCTGCACCACCACCTGGGAGGTCGCCGACGGTTCGGTGCACGCCTACGAGGGCGGGTACGCGGCCTACACGCTGGCCCGGGCGGAGCGGTCCCGGATCGCCAACGTCACCGAGGAGCGCCGGCTCAACCTGGTCCGCAAGGAACTGGCCTGGCTGCGGCGCGGGCCGCCGGCCCGGACCAGCAAGCCCAAGTTCCGGATCGAGGCCGCGCAGGCGCTGATCGCCGACGAGCCCCCGGCCCGGGACACCATGGCGCTGGCCAACTTCGCCGCGCGCCGGCTGGGCAAGACCGTCTACGAGCTGACCGACGTCGACTACGCGGTGCCCACCGACGACGGGCCGCGAGTGCTGTTCCGCGACCTGACCTGGAACGTCGGGCCCGGTGACCGGATCGGCGTGGTGGGGGTCAACGGGGCCGGCAAGACCTCGCTGCTCAAGCTGCTGGTGGGGGAGAACGAGCCCGACACCGGCACGGTCAAGGTCGGCCAGACGGTCTCGCCGGCCTACCTGTCCCAGCACGTCACCGAGCTGCCGCCCAAGGCCCGGGTGCTGGAGGCCGTGCAGGAGGTCGCCCGGGTGGCCCGGCTGGGCAACCAGGAGATCTCGGCGTCCACGCTGGCCGAGCGGTTCGGTTTCGCGGCCAACCGGCAGTGGACCCCGGTCGGAGACCTCTCCGGCGGGGAACGGCGCCGGCTGCAGCTGCTCCGGCTGCTGATGGCCGAGCCCAACGTGCTGATCCTCGACGAGCCGACCAACGACCTGGACATCGACACCCTGACCGCGCTGGAGGACCTGCTGGACTCCTTCCCGGGCACGGTGCTGGTGGTCAGCCACGACCGCTACTTCGTGGACCGGGTCTGCGACACCGTCGTCGCGCTGCTGGGCGACGGATCGCTGGCCCAGCTGCCCGGCGGGGTCGAGGAGTACCTGCGCCGCCGGGCGGCCGGCGGGGCGCCGCTGACCACGGCGTCCGGCGGGTCGGCCCCCGACCTGTCCACGACGGCGACCCGGGCGGCCCCGACGGTCTCGGCGGCCGATGCCCGGGCGGCCCGCAAGGAGGCGTCCAAGCTCGAGCGCCGGATGCTGAAGCTGGACGGGGAGGAGAAGAAGCTGCACGACCAGCTGGCTGCCGCGGCCACCGACCACGCCCGGGTGGCCGAGCTGAACGCGCAGCTGCTGGCCGTGCACGCCGAGAAGGAGCAGGTCGAGTCCGACTGGCTGGTCGCCGCCGAGCTCGCCGAGTCCTGAGGGAGGGCCCGCTCGCCCCCACCACCGCCAGGCTCGCCCCCTGCGAGCGGGCCGGTCAGGCGGGTGGCGGAGCGGGTTCCTCGTGCTGGCAGCGGCGCTGGTGGTCCAGCACGTCGGCCAGCCGCAGCCGGCGGTGCGTGCCCGGCTGCTCGTAGGGGATCGCGCCGTGGTCCAGCAGCCGGACCAGGGTCGGCCGGCTGACGCCCAGCAGGTCGGCGGCCTCCTGGGTGGTCAGCGTCTGCGCCGGCCGGGACAGCGTGACCGGCGCCCCGTCGGCGAAGGCCTCGCAGGCCAGCCGCAGCACCTCCACCAGCGCGGGCGGTAGCGGCACGCCGTGCCCGTCCGGTCCGATCAGCACCCACGGGCCGGGCCCGTCCGGGGGCGGCGGCACGGACCCCGGCGGCGGTGGCGAGACCGTCGACTCGCGGGGGTGGGCGTCCACGGGCAGACTCTAAATCGAACGATTCGAACGCGCGCGGTGCCGGAACCGCCGCCCCGGGACAGGGAGATCCGTGGGACTGCTCCTGCTGGCGCACCTGGTGGCCGCCGTCCTCGCGCCCACCCTGGTGCGCTGGGCGGGGGTGCGGGCGTTCTGGTTGCTGGCCCTGGTTCCGGGGGTCTCCTTCGGCTGGCTGATGACCCAGCTGGCCGGGGTGGTGGGGGGCACCCCGGTGCAGGAGTCCGCGGCCTGGGTGCCGGTCCTGGAGCTCTCCCTGACCTTCCGGCTGGACGCCCTGTCGCTGCTGTTCGCCGCGCTGGTCACCGGGGTGGGTGCGCTGGTCACGCTCTACTGCAGCCGCTACTTCGCCGACGGCGAGGCGGGCACCGGGCGCTTCGCCGCGGTGTTCACCGCGTTCGCCGGCTCCATGCTGGGCCTGGTGCTGGCCGACGACCTGCTGCTGCTCTACGTGTTCTGGGAGCTGACCACGGTCGCGTCCTTCCTGCTCATCGGCGGGTCGGGAGTGAAACTGGCGGCCCGGCGGGCGGCCAGCCAGGCGCTGCTGCTGACCACGGCCGGCGGGCTGGCCATGCTGGTGGGGCTGATCCTGATCGGCCGGGAGAGCGGCAGCATGCTGCTGTCGGGCGTGGTGGCCTCCCCCGGCAGCGGCCCGGCCATGGTGACCGGGGTGCTGCTGGTGCTGGCCGGGGCGCTGACCAAGTCCGCCATGGTGCCCGGGCACTTCTGGCTGCCCGCGGCCATGGAGGCGCCCACCCCGGTCAGCGCCTACCTGCACGCCGCGGCGATGGTGAAGGCCGGCATCTACCTGGTCGCGCGGTTGGCCCCCGGGATGGCCGACCTGCCGGGCTGGCGGCCGGTGGTGGTGGGCTTCGGGGTGGCCACGATGCTGGTGGGCGGTTACCGGGCGCTGCGCCAGCACGACCTCAAGTTGCTGCTGGCCTTCGGCACGGTCAGCCAGCTGGGTTTCCTGATGACCCTGGTCGGCGCGGGCAGCCGGGAGCTGGCCGCCGCCGGACTGGTGATGGTGCTGGCGCACGGCACCTTCAAGTCCACCCTGTTCCTGTCCGTCGGCGTGCTGGACCACGCCACCGGCACCCGGGACCTGCGGGAGCTGTCCGGGATGGGCCGCCGGATGCCGGTGCTGACCGTGATCGCCTCGGTGGCCGCGGCCTCGATGGTCGGCTTGCCACCGATGGTCGGGTTCGTCGGCAAGGAGGCCGCCTTCACCGCCCTGGCCGAGGGCGGCCTGCCCGACCGGCTCGCGGCGCTGGGCACCCTGGCCGGGCTCGTCCTGGGGTCGGTGTTCACCGCCGCCTACACCGCCCGCTTCCTGTGGGGCGCCTTCGCCCGCAAGCCCGGCCTGGCCCCCACCACGCCGGCCGAGCTGGAGCACCCGCCGGGCCCGCTGTTCCTCACCGCCCCCGCCGTGCTGGCCGGGCTGGCCCTGCTGGGTGGGCTGGCCAGCCCGCTGCTGGAGCCGCTGGTGGCCCGCTACGCCGACACCCTGCCGCTGCTGGCCCCCAAGGTCGAGGAGCTGGCGCTGTGGCACGGGGTGGCCCCGGCGCTGGGGCTGTCCGCGGTCACCTTGCTGGGGGGCGCCGCGCTGTTCGCCGTCCGCACGCGGGTGCAGCGCGCGCAACGGCGGGTCGCGGTGGTGGGCTCGGCCGACGCCGGGTGGTGGAACCTGCTGCAGGGGGTGGACCGGGTCGCGGTCGCGGTCACCGGCACCACCCAGCGCGGTTCGCTGCCCGGCCACCTCGGGGTGATCTTCGTGGCCCTGTTGGCCTTCCCCGGGTACTTCCTCCTCTCCAGCGCCCCGTGGCCGCAGGCGTGGCGGTGGTGGGACTCCCCGTTGCAGGCCGTGGTCGGGCTGGTGGTGCTCATCGCGGCGGCGCTGGGGGTGCGCACCCGGCGGCGGTTGCCTGCCGCGGTGGTCGTCGGGATCACCGGTTACGGGCTGGCCGTGCTGTTCGTCCTGCAGGGTGCCCCGGACCTGGCCCTGACCCAGTTCCTCATCGAGTCGGTCACCCTGGTGGTCTTCGTGCTGGTGCTGCGCAAGCTCCCGGTGGCGGTGGGGGAGCCCCCCGGCCGCCGCAGCCGGGTGGTGCGCGCTGTGCTGGCGGTCGGCGTGGGCTGCCTGATGGGTGCCGTCGGCGCGGTGGCGCTCAGCGCCCGGACCGCGACCCCGGTGTCGGCCCGGTTCCCGCAGCTGTCCTACGACATCGGCGGCGGCAAGAACATCGTCAACGTGACCCTGGTCGACATCCGGGCCTGGGACACCCTCGGGGAGATCTCGGTGCTGGTGGTGGCCGCGACCGGGGTGGCCAGCCTGGTCTTCCTGCGCGGCCGCACCGGGGCGCTGGCCCGGGCCGAGCGGGAGGCGCTGCTGGGCGACGCCGGCCGGGGGTCCGGCGAGGGTTCCTCCGCTGCCCGGTCCCGCGGATCGCGGCCCTCCTGGCTGGTGGCCTCGGCGACGCTGGAACCCCAGCGTCGCTCGATGGTGCTGGAGGTGGTCACCCGGATGCTCTTCCACACCATGATCGTCTTCTCGGTGTACCTGCTCTTCGCCGGGCACAACGCCCCCGGTGGCGGCTTCGCCGGTGGCCTGGTGGCCGGGTTGGCGCTGGTGGTCCGCTACCTGGCCGGCGGGCGATTCGAGCTGGCCGAGGCCGCCCCCATCGATCCCGGCCGCCTGCTGGGCGGCGGGCTGCTGCTGGCCGCCAGCTCCGGGGTGGCCGGGCTGGTGCTCGCCGGCTCGGTGCTGAAGACCGCGGTCCTGGAGGCGGAGCTGCCGGTGCTGGGCGTGGTGGAGTTCTCCACCGCGCTCTTCTTCGACATCGGGGTCTACCTGGTGGTGCTCGGGCTGGTCCTGGACGTGCTGCGCAGCCTGGGTGCCGAGTTGGACCGCCAGGACGACGAGGACGACCCGATCGAGTCCGATCCCGGGGAGGTGATCATCCGATGACGCCGACCGTGGTGCTGCCGGTGTTGATCGGCGGCCTGTACGCCGCCGGGGTGTACCTGCTGCTGGACCGCAGCCTGACCCGGGTGCTGCTGGGCTTCCTGCTGCTGGGCAACGCCACCAACCTGCTGCTGCTGTCCAGCGGCGGCCCGGCCGGCGACCCGCCGCTGCTGGGCGAGGGCGGGACCGGCGCGGAGGACATCAGCGACCCGCTGCCGCAGGCCCTGGTGCTCACCGCCATCGTGATCACCTTCGGGGTGTCGGCGTTCCTGCTGGCGCTCATCCACCGTTCCTGGCGGCTGGTCCGGTTGGAGGTGGTCGAGGACGACGCCGAGGACCGACGGGTGGCCGCCCGCCGCGCGGAGGACGTGCACCCCGACGACCGGGACCCCGGCGACCTGGCCCCGGAGGATCGGCCCGCCGGGCACGGTGACCGGCGGCGCCGCGGCGAGCCGATCTCCGGTTACGAGGTGGAGCGGCAGTTCGAGCGGCGCTACGCCAACACCCCCTCCGACGACGTGGACCTGCCGGCGACTCGGCGGAGGCAGCCGTGACCGACGGGGCCTCGCTGACCGAGCTGCTGGCGCCGCTGCCGGTCGTGCTGCCGCTGCTGGGGGCCGCGGTCGCCCTGGTGCTGGGCCGCTACCCGACGGCCCAGCGGGTCGTGTCGGTCGGGGCGCTGGTGGCGGTGGTGGCGGTGGCCGGGATGCTGCTGGCCCGGGCCGACGCCTCCGGTTCCATCGCGGTGGCCATCGGGGACTGGCCCGCACCGCAGGCCATCGTGCTGGTGGTCGACCGGCTGTCGGCGCTGATGCTGCTGGTCGCCAGCCTGGTGGCGCTGGGCGTGCAGGTGTACGCCGTGGGGCAGGGCGCGGCCGACAGCGCCGGGCAGTCCCCGGTGTCGATCTTCCACCCGACATTCCTGGTGCTGGTGGCCGGCGTCAGCCTGTCCTTCCTGGCCGGGGACTTGTTCAACCTCTACGTCGGGTTCGAGGTGCTGCTGACCGCCAGCTACGTGCTGATCACCCTCGGCGGGTCTGCCCCGCGGATCCGCGGCGGGATCACCTACGTGATGGTCAGCCTGGTGGGCTCGCTGGTCTTCCTGGCGGCGATCGCGCTGGTCTACGCCGCCACCGGCACGGTCAACCTGGCCCAGCTCTCGGGCCGACTGGCCGAGCTGCCCGGAGGCACCCAGTCGTTGCTGCACGCCATGCTGCTGATCGCCTTCGGGATCAAGGCCGCGGTGTTCCCGCTGTCCACCTGGCTGCCCGACAGCTACCCGACCGCGCCCGCGCCGGTCACCGCGGTGTTCGCCGGCCTGCTGACCAAGGTGGGCATCTACGCGCTGATCCGCACCGAGACCCTGCTGTTCCCCGGCCCGGCCCTGGACACCGTGCTGATGTGGGCGGCGCTGGTCACCATGCTGGTGGGCATCCTGGGCGCGGTCGCCCAGACCGACATCCGGCGGATGCTGTCCTTCACCCTGGTCAGCCACATCGGCTACATGCTCTTCGGCATCGCGCTGGGCACGGCCGCCGGACTGACCGGAGCCGTGTTCTACGTCGTGCACCACATCACCGTGCAGACGGCGCTGTTCCTGGTGGCCGGGCTGATCGAGCGCCGAGGTGGTTCGACCTCGATGTCCCGGCTCGGTGGATTGGCCGCGGCCTCGCCGGTGCTCGCCGGGTTGTTCTTCCTGCCCGCGATGAACCTGGCCGGCATCCCTCCGCTGTCGGGGTTCCTGGGCAAGCTGGCCTTGCTGCAGGCCGGTGTCGCCGACGGCGGTTGGCTGCCCCAGCTGGTGGTCGGTGTCGCGGTGCTGACCAGCCTGCTGACCCTGCTCGCGGTGTCCCGGGTCTGGGCCCGCGCCTTCTGGCGGCCGGCCGGTCAGGACGTGGTGCAGGACGGCGCCGAGGTCAGCACCTCGACCTGGCGGGAGCACGTCGCCGTGGCCACCGGTACCGACCTGACCGGGGGTCATGACCGCTCCGACACCGGCGACCGCTCCGACTCCGGGGGTCGCTCCGATCCCGGCGACCGCTCCGATGGGCCGGGCCGCCCGGAGCAGGGCGACGGCACCCCGACCGTTGATCCGCTGCCCCGGCCGCTGGTATTGGCCACGACCGCGGTGGTGGTGTTGAGCACTGCCCTCACGGTGGTGGCCGGGCCACTGTTCGGGACCGCGCAGCGCGCCGCCGGCGACCTGGTGGACCGGACGCCCTACGTGGAATCCGTGCGCGAGGTGAGCGGCTCGTGACCACCGGGACGCCGGGTCAACGGCTGAGGCGCCAGCTCCCCCTTACCGGGGTGCTGGTCGTGGCCTGGGTGCTGCTGTGGGGCAGTTGGTCGGCGGCCAACCTGCTCAGCGGCATCGTGGTGGCCGTGCTGGCGGTGGTGGTGCTACCGCTGCCGTCGGTGACCGCGGGGGTCCGCGTCCGACCACTGGGCCTGCTGGTGCTGGTCTGGCACGTGATGGTCGACCTGGTGGTGTCCAGCGCGCAGATCGCCTGGCAGGCCGTCCGGCCGTCCGGGGCGGGGGCCACGGCCATCGTCGTGGTCGCCCTGCGCACCGACTCCGACGTGCTGCAGACCTCGGTGGCCCAGGCGCTGACCCTGGTGCCCGGATCGATGGCGGTGGAGGTGGACGGGGAGGACCGGACGCTGGCGGTGCACATCCTGGTGGCCCAGGAACGGGTGGACCTCGCGGCCGAGCGGCGGTCGGTGCTGTCGCTGGAGTCCAGGATCGTCCGTGCTTTCGGGACCGACGAGGACCTGGCGGCGCTGGAGCGCGACCCCGCGTCCGCCGCTCGTCCGGGTGGGGGCGCCTCGTGACCGTCGTCGCCGTCGTGGTGTTCGCGCTGCTGGGGGTCAGCGCGTTGCTGGTCCTGGTCCGGCTGGGCCGCGGTCCGTCACTGCTGGACCGGGTGGTGGCCACCGACAGCCTGCTGGCCATCGTGGCCTCCGGGCTGGCCGCCGGGCTCGCGTTCACCCGGGACACGTCGGTGCTGCCCGCGCTGGTGGTGGTCTCCCTGCTGGGCTTCATCGGCGCGGTCTCGGTCGCCCGGTACGTGGGCGGCATGCTGGTGGCCGCTCAGCGCGAGGGCGACCCCGACCTGGGGATGCCCACCCCGGAGGAGCAGCGGGGGGGCCGGTCGTGACCCTGGAGCTGCTGCGCGACGTGGTGTCCGGGGCCTGCCTGGTGCTGGGTGCGCTGTTCTGCCTCACCGCCGGGCTGGGCCTGATCCGCTTCCCCGACGTGCTGACCCGGATGCACGCCGGCACCAAACCCCAGGTGCTGGGCCTGCTGCTCACCGCGCTGGGTGCCGCCGTCCGGCTCGGCGGCTGGGCGGTGGTGGGCCCGCTGTTGCTGGTGGTGGTCTTCCAGGTGATCACCGCACCGGTCAGCGCGCACATGGTCAGCCGGGTGGCGTACCGGCGTCGGCACGTGCGCTCGGACCTGCTCCAGGTCGACGAGCTGGCGGAGGCCACCGCCGTTGCCGGAGGGCTGGCCGGTGAGCCGGACGAGGACGAGCCGACCGGGGACGAACCGGCCGACGCGCCCCGGGACCGGCCCAGAGGCTGAGCCGGTCCCGGACCGCCAGGTCCGAGGCTGCTGTGTTGCGGGCCGCCGAGGTCAGCGCAGCGCGCGGTTGACCGCCGAGACGACCGCTCGCAGAGACGCCGAGACGATGTTGGGGTCGATGCCCACGCCCCAGAGCACCCGCTCGCCCACGGCGCACTCCACGTAGGCCGCAGCCCGGGCGTCGCCACCGGAGGACAGGGCGTGCTCGGCGTAGTCCAGCACGCGCACGTCGACGTCCACGGTGCTCAGCGCGTCCACGAACGCCGCGATCGGCCCGTTGCCGCGCCCCTGCACGGTGACCGGGACACCGTCGTCCACCAGTTCGGCGGTCATCTCGTCGAAGCCGTTGCCGTCGGCGGTGTGCCGGTGCCCGGCCAGGGCCAGCCGGCCCCAGGGTGCGTGCGGGTCGGGCAGGTACTCCGAGGAGAAGGCCGCCCACATCTGCTCGGCGGTGACCTCACCGCCCTCGTCCTCGGTGTGCCGCTGCACGACGGCGGAGAACTCGATCTGCAGCCTGCGCGGCAGGTCCAGCTGGTTCTCGGTCTTCATGATGTAGGCGACACCGCCCTTGCCGGACTGGCTGTTCACCCGGATCACGGCCTCGTAGCTGCGGCCGACGTCCTTGGGGTCGATCGGCAGGTAGGGCACCGCCCACGGGATGTCGTCCACACCGACCCCGGCCGCCTGCGCGTCGGCGGCCATCACCGCGAACCCCTTGTTGATGGCGTCCTGGTGGGAACCGGAGAACGCGGTGTAGACCAGGTCGCCCCCGTAGGGGTGCCGCTCGTGCACGCCGATCTGGTTGCAGTACTCGACCGTGCGACGGATCTCGTCGATGTCGGAGAAGTCGATCTGCGGATCGATGCCCTGGCTGAACAGGTTCAGACCCAGCGTCACCAGGTCCACGTTCCCGGTGCGCTCCCCGTTGCCGAACAGGCAACCCTCGATCCGGTCGGCACCGGCGCGGTAACCCAGCTCGGCCGCGGCGACGGCGGTGCCGCGGTCGTTGTGCGGGTGCAGGGACAGCACCACGGAGTCGCGACGGCCCAGATTGCGGTGCATCCACTCGATCTGGTCGGCGTAGACGGTCGGCTCGGCCATCTCCACGGTCGCGGGCAGGTTGAGGATCGTGGGGTTGTCCGGGGTGGGCTCCCACACGTCGGTGACGGCGTTGCAGATCTCCACGGCGAACTCCAGCTCGGTCCCGGTGAAGGACTCGGGGGAGTACTCGTAGCGGATCTCGGTCTCGGGCATGTTCTCGGCCAGCTTGCGGACCAGCCGGGCCCCGTGCACCGCGATGTCGACGATCCCGGCCCGGTCGGAGTTGAACACCACCCGCCGCTGCAGGGTGGAGGTGGAGTTGTACAGGTGCACGATCGCCTGCTTGGCGCCACGCAGGGACTCGTAGGTGCGCTCGATCAGCTCGTCGCGGGCCTGGGTGAGCACCTGGATCGTGACGTCGGCCGGGATCAGGTCCTCCTCGATGAGCTGCCGGACGAAGTCGTAGTCGGTCTGGCTGGCCGCCGGGAAGCCGACCTCGATCTCCTTGTAGCCCATCGAGACCAGCAGCTCGAACATCCGCCGCTTGCGGTCCGGCGTCATCGGGTCGATCAGCGCCTGGTTACCGTCGCGCAGGTCGACCGCGCACCAGCGGGGCGCGGCGGTGATGGTCCGCTCGGGCCAGGTGCGGTCGGGCAGCGGTACCGGGGTGAACGGGGCGTACTTGCCGATCGGCATCGGCGAGGGCTGCTGGGTGTTGCGCGCGTGCGGGTGGGTGCTCATGGCTTGCTCTCCGTGGGTGCCGGGGTGTGGTGGTCAGCAGCGGCGGACCCACCGGAGCAGGACACGCGCGGACACCGCGGCGAGGGAGCCGACCTAGGAGAGGGCCTCGCCGCGGCAGGTAAGGAGGAGGCTGCCGCGCACGCGACCACGGTAGCAGCGTCGGCCCCGGACGACCTGGTGCGCCCAGCCCGGCGGCAGCGGGCGTTGCGGCTGCGGCGCTCACGCGTCGTCGCACCGGCAGGGACAGGCCGCGAGGTGGGGTCGTCCCCGGGACTGGGTGCCCGCGAGCGCGCCCGGTGGCCCCTCGTCCTGGCTGAGGTCCAGGTCACGGCACTCCGGGACGCACTGGCAGGGGTCCTCCATCGGGGCACCCGGCCACGGCAGGCCGTCCAGGGTCCGCTGCAGCGCCACCTCGGTCTGCGCCTGGATCCGGGCCCGAAACCGCTCCCGCCGTAGCCGATCCCGCCACACGTCCCGTTCGGCCGGCGAGTCGCCCGGGGCCGGCCGCTGGTGGTCGGCCGGGGTTCCCGCGCAGGCCCGCAGCAGATCCCGGGACGGGCGGGACCGGTCGAAGGTGTACCAGGGTCGAGGACGCGGCCGGTCCCGGACGAACCGGTGCGGGCCCGGCCACCAGTGCTCATCGCCGTGCCGGGTGTCCAGGTGGGCCGGGAACCGCCGCCCACCCAGGTCGCGGACTGCCCCGGGATCCATCGGAACCACCTCTGCGCCGTCGACCGCGTCGACCAGGACCAGGCGCGCACCGGCGCGGGCGGCCAGCCGCAGCATCCCGCGCACGCCCAGGTCGGACCGCCCGAGTTCGGCGCGGGCCAGCGCGGACTTCGACACCCCGGCCACCAGCGCGGCCTCTCGCTGGGACAGGTCGGCACGACGCCGGAGCCGACGCAACCCGCCAGACAGATCGATCTCCTCCATGCGCGCCAGACTGGCGGCGCGGAAGCCACGGCGGTGCCCCGACGGTGCAGCTGTGCACGCACTGCCGCGATGTGCACAGTGGCCAGCGGGTCTCGACGGGATGTGCTTTCAGCGGTGCCCGCGGCGGGGCTCAGCCGGGCGCCCAGCCGTGCTGACGGCCGGCACATAGGCCGGGGCCCACGGTGGTTTCCGAGCCCGCGGCACCGGGACCCATGGTCCTTGCGCGGACAGTTGTGCTCTGCCCCAGGGGTGGGGCAGAGCACAACTGTCGCCGAGGGTCTACCTACCCCGGGCGCCCGGCCCCGGGGTGCCGGGCCACGCCGGCCGGCCGGCAGGAGCGATCCCGCCCCCCTACGGTGATCGGGTCCCGCTCAGATTGCTGAGGCCCCGGTCAGAAGCGACCGGCCAGGCGCAAGCGCACCGGTCGGCCGTCCGGGTCGTTGAGCAACCGGTAGAGCGGGGTGGCCCACAGCCGGGTCAGGCGGGAGGGGACCGGCGGTCGGTGTGGGCGGAGCCGCCCGGGTGGCCGCAGGCCCCGGCGGCCACCGGCGTGCCAGGCCTCCAGGGCCTGTGCCGAGGCCCGCAGGGCGGCCACGAACGTCGTCGGATCTATCAGGTCGGCGTCCCGGCCGTCCCCGCCGTCGCCCCCGCCGTCCTCGTCGCCGGCGGCGGGGCGGTCCAGGTGCTCGCGGGCGAGCTGGAGCCGCAGGTCCCGGGCGAAGGTCCGTGCGCCGATGCCTGTACCGGTGGGGTCGACCGGCTCGCGGGGGTCCCGGGTGGGGTCCAGGACGACGCTGGACAGCTCGCTGTCGTGGGTCCAGGACCGGCGGTTCACGTTGTCGCTGCCCACGCTGGCCCACACGTCGTCGATCACGCAGGCCTTGGCATGCACGTAGACCGGGGTGCCCTGGTGGTTCTCCGGGTCGAAGATGTGCACCCGTTCGGGGGCCGCCTCCTGCAACACCCGCAGAGCCCGCCACTGGCCCAGCTGCTGGGGACGCTCGGACACCGCCCCCTCCTGGTCGGGAACCCGGGGCAGCACCGCGACCAGCTGCAGCTCGGGGTGTTTGCGCAGCGCCGCTGCGAGCAGCCCGGCGACCTCGGTGGACCACAGGTACTGGTCCTCCAGGTAGACCAGGCGGCGGGCCCGCTCGACGGCCTTGGCGTATCCCCGCGCCACCGAGCGCTCCCCGTCGGGGGCGAAAGGGAAGGCCGGGGTGACCTTGGGGTAGGTGCGCAGCGTCTGTACCAGGTGCGGTCCGCACTCCGGCGGGGGCGGGGGCTGGTCGGGCAGCGGCGTGGGATCCATGTGGGACGACGTGGTCAGCGCCTTCCACTTGTCGTGCACCCAGGCCACCGGGTTCTCCGACGCCGGGCTGGTGGGGTCGTCCCAGCGCTCACGGAAGCTGTCGTCCAGCACGCCGACGACCGGACCCCGCAGCTGCAACTGGATGTCGTGCCAGGGCGGGGTGTCACCGTAGGCCGAGGACATCGACTGGGGCTGCGGGTCGCCGCAGGTGCTCGGTCGTCGTCGCGGCGGCTGTGCCCGAGGTCGATGCCGCCGGCGAACGCGACGTCCCGCGCCGGGGTCCTGCCGGGTGCCGGCAGACCACGAACTTCTGGTGGTGGCTGCCCATCCGGCGCACCCGCTGGTCCAGCACGATCACCGCACCGTCCGCCTCCAGCTCGGCGGTCCAGCGATGGCGTTCTCCTCCTTGCTGAAGCTCAGCGCGTCCCAGTGCGAGCGCCACACCAGCCCGCGGACGCAGACCCCTCGGCGCGCGGCCCGCGGAGAACAACTCGTCGACCGTGGGTCCCCCGGGGCGCAGCTGCTGGTCCGGGTCGCCGCGCCAGTCGGTGAAGAACAGGTGGTCACCGGCCTGCAAGTCCTGCACCGCGTCCACCAGGCGGTCGAAGTAGACGGCCCCGTGGACCAGGGGCTCGGCGAGGTTGCCGGCCGTCCACGCCGGGATGCCGGTGGCGGGGTTCGCCCGCTCGGACGCGGTCAGCAGCCAGCTGGTGGCGTCATCGGTGCCACCGTCGGTGTCGACGTCGATGCGATCCACGGTGCGCGCGTCGGGGTGGTCGGGCATCCGCCGATCACACCACTACGAGCCCGTCCGTCGCTGTCCGATGTCGGGATCGCCGGTAGTCTCAGCTCCCGTGGCCCTGGTCGTGCAGAAGTACGGCGGTTCGTCCGTCGCCAACGCCGAGCGTGTCAAGCGCGTCGCCGAGCGCGTCGTCGCAGGCCAAGCGCAACGGCCACGACGTCGTCGTGGTGGTCTCCGCCATGGGGGACACCACCGACGACCTGCTCGACCAGGCCGAGCAGATCACCCCCGACCCGCCCGGCCGCGAGCTGGACATGCTGCTGACCGCCGGCGAGCGCATCTCCATGGCGCTGCTGGCCATCGCCATCTCCACCCACGGCTACCAGGCGCGGTCGTTCACCGGCTCCCAGGCCGGCGTGATCACCACGTCCAGCCACGGCAAGGCGCGGATCATCGACGTCACCCCGGGCCGGCTGCGTCAGCGCCCTGGACGAGGGCTCGATCGTCATCGTCGCCGGATTCCAAGGGCGTCAGCCAGGACACCAAGGACATCACGACGCTGGGCCGCGGCGGCTCCGACACCACCGCGGTCGCGGTCGCCGCGGCGCTGCACGCCGACGTCTGCGAGATCTACACCGACGTGGACGGCGTCTTCACCGCCGACCCGCGGATCGTCCCCAACGCCCGGCGGTTGGACACCGTCACCTACGAGGAGATGCTGGAGCTCGCCGCCTGCGGGGCGAAGGTCCTCATGCTGCGCTGCGTCGAGTACGCCCGCCGCTACGACATCCCGGTGCACGTCCGCAGCTCCTACTCCCAGCTCCCCGGCACCACGGTGTCCGGCTCGATGGAGGACCTCACGGTGGAACAGGCGATCATCTCCGGCGTCGCGCACGACCGGAGCGAAGGCAAGATCACGGTCTACGGCGTGCCGGACCGGCCCGGCGAGGCCGCCCAGCTGTTCCGCGTGCTGGCCGACGCCGAGATCAACATCGACATGATCGTGCAGAACGTGTCGGACGGCGGCCACCAAGCTCGCCGACATCTCCTTCACCCTGCCCAACAGCGACGGGCCCACCGCGCTGGCCGCGCTGGAGAAGGTCAAGAACACCGTCGGGTTCACCGAGGTCGTGTTCGACCAGCACATCGGCAAGGTCTCCCTGGTCGGCGCCGGCATGCGCTCGCACCCGGGCGTCTCGGCGAAGTTCTTCGGCGCGCTGGCCGACGCCGGGGTCAACCTGGAGCTGATCAGCACCTCGGAGATCCGCATCTCGGTGGTCTGCCGGGACGCCGACGTCGACCTCGCCGTCCGCGCGGTGCACGACGCGTTCGAGCTCGGCTCCGACGTCGAGGCCGTCGTCTACGGGGGGACCGGACGATGACCGACCTCTGCGCCGCCCGCCTGCACCTGGGCGTCGTCGGCGCCACCGGCCAGGTCGGGCGTGGCGATGCGGCAGATCCTGGCCGAGCGCGGCTTCCCGCTGGCCTCGATCCGGTTCTTCGCCTCCGCGCGCTCGGCCGGCACCACCCTGCCCTGGGGGGACGGCGAGATCACCGTCGAGGACGCCTCCACCGCCGACCCGACCGGGCTGGACGTGGCGCTGTTCTCCGCCGGGGCCACCACCTCGCGGGCCCAGGCCCCGCGGTTCGCCGCCGCCGGGGTCACCGTGATCGACAACAGCTCGGCGTTCCGCCGCGACCCGGCCATCCCGCTGGTGTGCAGCGAGGTCAACCCCGCCGACGTCGAGCTCGCCCTGTCCGGCGACGCCCGGGCCGGATCATCGCCAACCCGAACTGCACCACCATGGCCGCGATGCCGGTGCTCAAGCCGCTGCACGACGAGGCCGGCCTGGTCCGCATCGTCGCCAGCACCTACCAGGCGGTCTCCGGGTCCGGCGTCGCCGGCGTCCGCGAGCTGCACGGGCAGGCCCTCGCCGTGGTGGAGAAGGCCGACCAGCTGGCCTACGACGGCTCGGCGCTGGCCTACCCCGACCCCGCCGTCTACGTCGCGCCGATCGCGTTCAACGTGCTGCCGATGGCCGGGTCGGTCGTCGACGACGGCTCCTGGGAGACCGACGAGGAGCAGAAGCTCCGCAACGAGTCGCGCAAGATCCTGGGCATCCCCGACCTGCGGGTCTCGGGCACCTGCGTCCGGGTGCCGGTCTTCACCGGCCACTCGCTGTCGCTGAACGTCGAGTTCTCCCGGGAGCTGTCCGTCCAGCGCGCCCGCGAGCTGCTGGCCGGCGCGCCCGGCGTCGAGCTGGTCGACGTCCCCACGCCGCTGCAGGCCGCCGGCCGGGACCCCTCCTACGTCGGCCGGATCCGGCAGGACGGCCCGACGGGCCTGGCGCTGTTCGTCTCCAACGACAACCTGCGCAAGGGCGCGGCCCTGAACACCGTGCAGATCGCCGAGCTCCTCGCCGCCCGGGCTGAGCCGGGGACGCGGCCGCCCCGGGTCAGGTCAGCGGCGGTCGGACTCCGGCGATCGGCTCGTCGTTGATCGAGGCGTATCGCTCCGCCATCAGGCCGTCGGGGGCGAACTGCCACATCTCGTTGCCGTGCGAGCGCCACCACTGCCCGGCGGCGTCCCGGCTCTCGTACTCGAAGCGGACGGCGATCCGGTCGTCGGTGAACGCCCACAGCGTCTTGCGCAGCACGTAGTCGGTCTCCCGCGCCCACTTGCGGGTCAGGAAGTCCACGATGGCCGGGCGACCGGGAAGAACTCGTCCCGGTTCCGCCAGACCGAGTCCTCGGTGTAGCTCAGCGACACCCGCTGCGGGTCGCGGGAGTTCCAGGCGTCCTGCGCGGCCTGCACCTTCGCGGCGGCGGTCTCCGCGGTGAACGGCGGGCGGATGTCGGTGGGCTTCGGCACGGGGGCTCCTGGGGGTGCGTGGGGCGGTGCTCGGTGGGGACGGGCGGTGGGCGTCAGGGGGTGACGTGGCGCAGCGCGAAGTCCAGGGCGGTCTCGACCTGGCGGATGGTCTCCTCGACGACCAGCGACCCGTGGCCGGCGTCGAACCGGTACACCTCGTGCGGCTTGCCCCGCTCGTCCAGCGCGGCCAGGTAGTTGTCGATCTGCCGGATCGGGCACCGCGGGTCGTTGGCCCCGGCCACCACCAGCACCGGGGCGGCCACGTCGTCGACGTAGGTCAGCGGGGAGGAGCGCCGGTAGACCTCGGGGACGTCGTCCGGTGACTGCCGCCGAACAGCGCCCGGTCGTAGGCCCGCAGGCCCTCCATCTCGTCCTCGTAGGCCGCCAGGTAGTCCGCCACCGGCACCTCGGCGATGCCGGCGGCCCAGCGCTGCGGCTGGGTGCCCAGGCCGAGCAGGGTGAGGAACCCGCCCCACGAGCCGCCGGACAGCAGGCACCGCGCCGGGTCGACCACGCCCTCGGCGACCAGCGCGTCCTGCACCGCGGCGACGTCCTCGAGCTCGGTCAGCCCGGGCCGGCCGGTCAGCGCGTCCCGCCAGGTGGAGCCGTAGCCGGAGGACCCGCGGTAGTTCACGTGGACGACGGCGTACCCGGCGTCGACGTAGGCGGCCCGGCGGGCCCGGTAGCCGTCGTCGTCGGCGGCCTCGGGACCGCCGTGCACCAGGAACGCCGTGGCGTGCGGGCCCGGGTCCCGGCCGGGCGGACCAGCAGCGCGTGGATGTCGCCGCCGGGACCGGGCACCCAGCGGTCCTCGACCGGGTAGCCGGCCGGCGGCTCGTCGCCCGGTGCGGCCAGCACGCACCGGCCCGTCGGCCCGGCGGATCACCGGCGGGCGCTCGGAGGAGGACCAGGCCAGCTCCACCGAGCCGTCCGGGCGGGCGGTGGCCCCGCGCACCACGCCGGGCGGGGTCTCCAGCCGGGTCAGCTCGGCGGTGGCCAGGTCGTAGCGGTACAGCTCGCTGCGGGCGGCGTGGTCGTGGCCGACCAGCAGCGCCGAGCCGTCGGGGTACCAGCCGGCGGAGACGTCGCCGGGCAGGTCCAGGACGAGCTCGGTCTCGGTGTCCGCGGCCACGTCCCAGATCAGCAGCTCCTCGCGGCCGCGGCGCTCGTGGCCGACCAGCAGCCGCAGGTCACCGGGCACCGGGGAGAAGCCCAGGCGCGTGCAGGCCCCGTGCCCTCGCCGTCCCACTTCTCGGCCACGACCCACGGGCGCCGGGGCCGGACTGGCTGTCCTCGGCGGGCAGCGCGGCGACGTCGACCACCCGCAGCGCCGGGTAGCGCGGGTCGCCGTGCTCGGAGTGCGAGAGCACCAGCCGGTCCTCGTCGCGGGACAGCGCGTCGACCGAGGCGGTGTCCGGGGTGCGGTAGAACGATCCGCGGCGCCTGCGCCGTGCCGGGCCAGCCACAGCTCGCTGCCGTCGTCGGTGGACCGGCCGATGCGCCACCAGCGTGCGGCCGATCTCCAGCCCGGCCGGGTAGGCGGGCCCACCTCGGGGACGCGCGACGACGTCCGGGCCGCCGGCGAAGGGCTGGGTGCGCCAGCACGCCGAACTCGTCGCCGTCGGTGTCGGCGAACCACCAGATCTGCTCGCCGTCCGGGCTCGAGCGTGGCCGCCAGCGTGCCGTTGGGCCGGTCGGTGACCTGGCGCTGCTCGCCGGTGTCCCGGTCCCAGGTGTACTGCTCGACGACGCCGGTCGACGTCGGAGGCGAACAGCGCAGCGGTGCGGGGCGTCCTCGGCCCAGTCGGGCAGCGAGACGCGGGGGGCGCGGAAGCGGGCCTGCCAGCGTGCGGTCACGTCCGGGGGGAGGGGGAGTCCACGGAGTCATCCTCCCCGGCGCGGTCAGCGCCCTCCGGCCCCGGCCCCCGCCGCCTCGGGCAGGGGCTCGTCACCGCGGCGTCGCGGACGTCGCCGATCAGCTGCTCCAGCACGTCCTCCAGCGCCACCACGCCCGATCACCTCGCCGTCGTCGACCACCCGGCCCAGGTGCACCCCGGCCCGGCGCATCTCCTGCAGCACCTCGGGCAGCGGCTCGTCGGCGGCCAGCCTCGACGAAGTGCTCGACCGCGTCGTCGGGCAGCGGGCTGTCCCGCGTCGGCCGCCCCCAGCACGTCCTTGACGTGCACGTACCCGGACCAGAGCCACCGTCCGGCCCGCACAGCGGGTAACGGCTGAACCCGTGCTCGGCGACGACCGCCTCCAGCTCCCGCGGGGTGGTGCCGCGGTCCACGGTGACCAGGTCGGCCGAGGGCACCAGCACCGAGCGCGCGTCGTGGCTCTCGAACGTCAGCGCCCCGGCGGCCAGCTCGCTGACCTCGCTCGCCCAGCAGCCCCTGGCTGCGGGACTGGGTGATCATCGAGCGGATCTCGGAGCTGTCGAAGCTGGCCGACACCTCGTCGGTGGGGGTGACCCCGAACAGCCGGACGAACCCGTTGGCGGTGACGTTGAAGAACCAGATCAGCGGCTTGAGCACCGTCACGACCTTCGCCATGGGCGGGCCGAGGGCGATGGCCGCCCGGTCCGGGCCGGCGATGGTGATGTTCTTGGGCACCATCTCGCCCAGGACCATGTGCAGCACGGTGACCAGCGCCAGCGCGACCACCAGCGCGACCGGGTGCAGCAGCCGGCCGGGACCCCGGCGGCCTCCATCGGCGCCTCGATCGAGGTGCGCCACGGCGGGCTCGCCGACCGCGCCCAGGCCCAGCGAGCACAGCGTGATGCCCAGCTGGGCGCCCGCCATCATCTGCGACACGTTGCGCATCGCGGCCAGCGTCCTGACCGCCCGGGCCGAGCCGGCCGCCGCGCGCGGCTCGATCTGGTCCACCCGGGCCGACACCAGCGCGAACTCGGCGGCGACGAAGAAGGCGTTGCCCGCCAGCAGCGCGACCAGCAGGCCGCCAGGGCCAGCACGTCGTTCATGCCGGCATCCCGGTCGGGACGGCGTCGGAGCGGGCCGCAGGTCGGCCGTCGTCCTCGGCCGGCGGGAGTCCACCGGCCGGGGGTCGGCGTGCAGCACCGCCACCCGCCGGCCGTCCAGGCGGGTCACGGTGAGCCGGTGCCCGTCCACGTCGACCGTGTCCCCGGCGACGGGCAGCCGGGCCAGCCGCTGGGTCACGAAGCCGGCCACGGTCTCGTAGCGGCCCTCCGGGACCGGCGATGCCGGTCCGCTCGCGGACCTCGTCGGGGCGCAGCAACCCGGACACGGCCCAGCCGTCGTCGCCGCGGCGGCGCAGCTGGCGCAGCGGCCGGTCGGTCTCGTCGGTGATCTCCCCGACCAGCTCCTCGACGATGTCCTCCAGCGTGACGATGCCGTGGGTGGCGCCCCACTCGTCCACGACCAGGGCGAGCTGCAGGCCCTCCTCGCGGAGCAGGTCCAGCAGCGGGTCCAGCCGCATCGAGCTGGGCACGGCCAGCACCGGGCGGGCCAGTTCACCGGCGGTGCGGGTGTCCCGCTCGGCCTCGGGCACGGCCACCGCCTGCTTGACGTGCACCAGCGCCGGTCACGTCGTCCAGGTCGGCGCCCCAGACCGGGAAGCGGCTGTTGCCCGAGGAGACCGCGGCGGCCAGCACCTCGCCGGCGGTGGCGGTGGCCGGCAGCGCGACCAGCCGGGTCCGCGGGGTCATCACGTCGGTGGCCAGCTTGTCGCGCAGGCCCAGCGAGCGGTCCAGCAACCGGGCGGCGGTGCGGGACAGGTCGCCCTCCTCGGCGGAGCGGCGGGCCACCGCGGCCAGCTCCCCGGCGCCGCGGGCGTCGTCCAGCTCCTCCTTGGGCTCGAACCCCAGCCGGCGGACGATGGCGTTGGCCAACCGCTGCAGGCCGGCGACGACGACCCCGAAGACGGTGCTGAAGGCCCGCATGCCCGGCGCGACGGCCGCGGCCACCGCCAGCGGGCTGGCGATCGCCAGGTTCTTGGGACCCAGCTCGCCCAGCAGCATCTGCAGCGTGGTGGCCAACGCGATGCCGACGGCGACGGCAACCGCGGTGGCCGTGCCGGCCGACAGACCCAGGGACTCCAGTGGCCCGTCGAGCAGCCCGCCCAGCGCCGGCTCGGCCAGGTAGCCCACCAGCAGCGTGGTCAGCGTGATGCCCAGCTGGGCGGCGGACAGCTGGGTGGACAGCCCCTTCAGCGCCCTCACCACGCCGTCCGCGCCGCGCCGGCCGGCGGCTGCGGCCTCCTCGGCCTGGCCCCGGTCCACGGTGGTGAGGGAGAACTCGGCAGCGACGAAGAACCCGGTGAGCACGGTGAGCAGCACCGCGGCCAGCAGGAGGAGCCATTCGGTCATCGGGTGCCAGGGTGCGGCACGCGGGCCCGGACCGCCGGGTGGAACGGTGTGTCCCCCAGCTCAGCTCAGCCGGCCAGCAGTTGCTCCACCCGGCGGGCGAGGGCCAGCAGCCGGGCGTCGGTGTCCGGCAGCGACTCCAGCGACAGCCCTACCGGCAACCCGGCGGCGGTGTGCCCGGCGGGCAGCGAGATCGACGGCATCCCGGCGGTGGACCCGGGCCCGGTGTTCTGGATGACGGTGGGGAAGGTGGGCACCCGGCTGCCCAGCAGCTCGGTGTCGGCGTCGTCCCCGACCGGCGGGGCCGGCAGCGGCACCGTGGGGTAGACCAGCGCGTGCAGCCCGGCCCCCACGGCCGGGTGCATCGACCGGTGGTAGGCCGTGCGGAGCTCCTCGCGCAGCGCCAGGCACTGCCGGTAGACGTCGGCGGGCACCCGGTCGGCCAGGGCGTGCTCCAGGGCGCCGCGCACGTCGGGGGAGGCCACCTGGGCCACCAGCTCGGTCAGCGTGGGGGCGCCCGCGGGCAGACCGGCCAGGTAGTGCTGCAGCTCGCGGGGCACCTCGGCGAACACGATCGGGAACCCGCACCGGGCGTCCAGCTCGTGCGCGGCGGTCACCTCGGTCTCCACCAGCTCCACGCCGCCGTCGGACAGCCGGTCCAGCGCCTCGCCGATCCGGGCGGCCACGTCCGGGTGCAGCCGGTCGAAGAATCCGGGCCGGGGCACCCCCAGCCGCAGCGCGTGCGCGCCCGGGACCGCGGCGGCGCCCAGCCCGGTGACCACCCGGTCGATGGTGACCACGTCGGCGACGGTGCTGGCCAGCACGCCGGGGGTGTCCCGGGTGCCCGAGATCGGCACCGAGCGGTCGGTGCCGCCCCAGCGGCCCACCGTGGGCCGGAAGCCGACGACGCCGCACATGGCCGCCGGGATGCGGACCGAGCCACCGGTGTCGGTGCCCAGCGCCACCGGCACCACCCCGGTGGCCACCGCGACCGCGGACCCCCCGGAGGACCCGCCGGCGACCCGGGCGGGGTCGTGCGGGTTGCGGACCGGGCCGAAGGCGGCGTTGTTGCTGGTGATGCCCAGGGCCAGCTCGTGCAGGTTGGTCTTGCCCAGCACGGTCGCGCCGGCCGCGCGCAGCCGGGCCACGGCCGCATGGTCCCGGCCGGTCCGGGACCCGCGCAGCGCCGGGGTCCCGCCGGTGGTGGGCAGGTCGAGGGTGTCCAGGTTGTCCTTCACCGCGACCGGGACGCCGGCCAGCGCGCCGGGCTCGGGGTCCGGGTGGGCCACCGGTGCCGGGGTCCCGGGGCCGGTCAGGGACAGGAACGCACCGAGCTGCTGGACCGCGCGGGCCCGCTCCAGCGCGGTGGCCAACCGTTCGGCCGCGGTGCCGGCACGCGCACCGGCCAGGTCGAGGGGGGCGGGTCGGCTCATCGGGGCACCTCACGTCGTCGGGGGACTGCCAGGCACCGTAGGACCCGGGGGGAGGAGAACGGCAGAAGGCCCGCCTCGGCGGAGGCGGGCCTTCTGCTGGTGGTCGGGGTGACAGGATTTGAACCTGCGGCCTCGTCGTCCCGAACGACGCGCGCTACCAAGCTGCGCCACACCCCGAGGTCCTCCGACAGCCTAGCCGACGACCCCCGGAGGTCCGACGGCGGTCCTCAGCCCTCCCGGGCGACCAGCGTGAGCAGCGTGGCCTCGGGCGGGCAGGCGAACCGGACCGGGGCGTACGGGCTGGTACCCAGGCCGGCGGAGACGTGCAGCCAGGTCCCGGCGGGGTGCTCGGGGGTGGGCTCGGCCCACCGGTGCAGCCACCGGCACCGGTCCCGGTCGATCCCGCAGTTGGTCACCAGCGCGCCGTAGAAGGGCACCCGCAGCTGGCCGCCGTGGGTGTGCCCGCACAGCAGCAGGTCGTAACCGTCGGCGGCGAAGCGGTCCAGCACCCGGGGCTCGGGGGCGTGCACCAGCCCGATCCGCAGGTCGGCGTCGGGATCGGCGGGGCCGGCGATCTGCTCGTAGCGGTCCCGCTTGACGTGCGGGTCGTCCAACCCGGCCAGCACGATCCGTCGCCCGTCCACGGTGAGCTCCCCGCGGGCGTTGTCCAGCTCCAGCCAGCCACGGGCGGTCTTGCCGTCCCGCAAGGACTGCCAGGGCAGCCACTCGCCGTGCACCCGCTTGTGCCCGGGGAAGAAGTACTTGAACGGGTTCTTCGGCTTGGGGGCGAAGTAGTCGTTGCTGGCCAGCACGAACGCCCCGGGCCGGTCCAGCAGCGGGTCCAGTGCCCGCAGCGTGGGCCCCACGGCGTCGTGCCCGGCCAGGTTGTCCCCGGTGGTGATGACCAGGTCTGGTTCCAGCTCGGCCAACCCGGCGATCCACTCCTGCTTGGAGCGCTGACCGGCGGTCATGTGGATGTCGGAGATCTGCAGCACGGTCAGCGGCCGCTGGCCCGGCGGCAGCACCGGCACGTCGAAGCGCCGCAGGGTCCATCGCGTGCGCTCGATGAGGGAGGCGTACCCGACGGTCGCGGCACCGGCGGTGAAGGCGGCGGTGGGGACAGCCAGTGCTGGGCGCATCGGATCAGCCTATGTCGGTCGTCCCGGGCCCGCGGCGCGTGCGACGCTTCGGAGCGTGTCCGACCTGAAGCAGACCCTGCGCGCCGACCTGACCACCGCGATGAAGTCCCGCGACGAGCTGCGCACCGCCACGTTGCGGATGGTGCTGGCCGCCGTCAGCGCCGAGGAGGTGGCCGGCAAGGAGGCCCGCGAGCTCTCCGACGAGGAGGTGCAGGCGGTGCTGCGCCGGGAGGCCAAGAAGCGCCGGGAGGCCGCGGAGGCCTTCGGCGGGGCCGGCCGGGCCGAGCAGGCCGATCGGGAGCGCGCCGAGGGCGAGGTGCTGGCCGGTTACCTGCCCGCCCAGTTGTCGGATGCGGAACTCGCCGCCCTGGTGGCCGAGGTCGTCTCGGCCACCGGCGCCAGCGGGATGGGCGACATGGGCAAGGTCATGGGCCAGGCGAACGGCCGGGTCGCCGGGCGGGCCGACGGCGGCCGGGTGGCCGCCGAGGTCCGCCGCCAGCTGGGCTGATCGGCTCGGTCCCCGACCGGGCGGGTCAGCCCGGCTGGCCGTCCCCGTTGGTGTCGGGGGCGTTGGGGTCCACCGGGGCGGGCGCCGGGGCCGGGGCGGGATCGGGGGCCGGCGGGGTGTACCCGGAGCCGTTGCTCAGCTGGACCGACACCGCGCCACCCTCCTGCACCCGGGACCCGGCGCCGGGGTTCAGGCCCACCAGGGTGCCGGCCGGCTCGCTGGAGTCCACGCTGGTCTGACCCGCGTAGCGCAGCCCGGCGGCGGTGATGGCCGACTGGCACTCGCTGACCGAGGAGCAGGTGGGCACCAACCGGGTGTTGCCGTTGGCCACCGCCTCGTCGGCCGGGGGGAACTCCGCGGTGGGTGCAGCGTTCAGGATCGGGGTCATCGCGTCGTTCCAGATGGTGGCCGGCTTGTTGCCGCCGAACCCGCCCACGTTCTGGTTCTGCTTGGGGTTGAGCACCATCACGCTGGCGGTGTACTCCGGGGTGTAGCCCACGAAGGTCGCCGAGAAGTTGCTCTGGCTGGTCCCGGTCTTGCCGGCGATCTGGTGACCCGGGACGTAGGCGCGGGACGCGGTCTGGCCGGGGTTCCCCGGCTCGACGTCCTTGCGCAGGATCTGGTTCAGCGTGTTGGCCACGCCCACCGGGACGGCCGCGGCGGTGCAGGTGTCACCGGTGTCGATGGCGGTGCCGTCGGGCAGCGTCGCCGGCTTGCCGTTCCGGTCGGTGATGGCGGTGACCGGCGTCGGATCGCACTGGGTACCGCTGGCGGCCAACGTCGAGTACGCGCTGGCCAGGTCCAGCGGGCTGGTGGCCTCGGCGCCCAGGGTGAACGATCCGCGCTCCTCGGCGATGATCTGGTCCGCCGGGGTCTGGTTGGGCTGGTCGAAGTGCATGCCCATCCGCTGGGCCACCCGGACCGGTTGCTCGATGGAGCCCAGCGCGTCCTCCAGCCCCACGAAGTAGGTGTTGGAGGAGCGGTACAGCGCGCCGACCATGTCCAGCGTGGCGGGGTAGTTCCCGGCGTTGCTGACCGTGTAGGGCCGGCCGCCGTTCTTGTAGACCCGCGAGCTGTAGGTGTTGCCGGTGGTCAGCGTGTAGTACTGCGAGTAGCCCTGCTCCAGGGCCGCAGCGGCGGTGAAGACCTTGTAGGTCGACCCCGAGCCCTGGCTGGCGACGGTGTTCAGCACGACGGACTCGCAGGAGGCGTCGGCGGCCGCGTCGCAGCCGAAGGTCCGGTTGACGCTCATCGCCAGCACGTGGCCGGTGCCGGGCTGGACAGCGGTGAACATCCCGGCCAGGTCGGCGCCCATCGGCAGGGTGTTGAGCACCGCCTGGTCACCGGCGGCCTGGATGTCCGGGCGCAGCGTGGTCTGGATGGTGTAGCCGCCGTTGTCGATCTGCTGCTGGCTCATCCCCAGGGTCGTGGTCAGGTACCCCTCCAGGTAGGCGCAGAAGAACCCACCGATGGTGGCGTTGACGCAGCCGTTGGGCGGGTTCTGGCCCTCGGCGGTGACCACCGGCTGCGCGGTGGTGTCGGCCAGTTCCTGATCGGTGATGTGCCCCAGGGTGTGCATCCGGTTGAGCACCTGGTCCCGCCGGGCCTGCGCCGCAGCCGGGTCCTGCAGCGGGTCGTCGTTGGTGGGGGACTGCACCAGCCCGGCCAGCACCGAGGCCTGCGCCAGGTTCAGGTCCGCTGCGGCGACCGAGAAGTAGCGCTGCGAGGCGGCCTGGATGCCGTAGGCGCCGGCGCCGAAGTAGGCGATGTTGAGGTACCGGGTGAGGATCTCGTCCTTGGAGTAGGTCTCCTCCAGGGCCAGCGCCAGCCGGGCCTCGCGCAGCTTGCGGCCGATGGACTGCTCGGTGGCCGCGGCGCGGGCCTCCGGGGTGCTCGCCGTCTGCAGCAGGGTCTGCTTGACCAGCTGCTGGGTCAGCGTGGACCCACCCTCCTGCACCCCGCCGGCAGCCAGGTTGGTGACCAGCGCGCGCATCGTGCCCTGCACGTCCAGGCCGTTGTGCGAGTAGAAGCGGCTGTCCTCGATGTCGACCAGCGCCTGCTTCATGATCGGCGCGATCTGGTCGGCGGTCACCGGGGTGCGGTTGTTCTCGTAGAACTGGGTGATCACCGAACCGTCGGCGGCCAGCACCGTGGTGTTGCCGTTGGGGATCTGGTCGGTCAGCTCGACCGGCAGCGCGTCCAGCAGCGAGGCGGAGTTCCGGGCGACCAGCCCGCTCCCGCCCACGAACGGCAACATCATCCCGGCCACCAGCGCCCCGGCGACCACGACGGTCGCGGCCAGCTTGGCGAGGGCGCCGGACTTGGAAGCAGCGGTGTCACTCATCGCTGGCCAAGGTACCTGCCACCGGCACCCGTCCGGCGGCTCCGAGCCCGGACGCGCAGGCGGGTTCAGCGACGGGCGGGGAGCACCCTGGTGCGCGGTGTGCCGGTGCCGGTGTCGCCGTCCGCGGCGGTGAGCTCCCCGGCCATCGTCCGCAGGTCGTCCAGGTCGTGCACGTCCCCGGCGGCCGCCGGCACCGTGCGGACGGCGACCTCGGGGTGCGCGCTGGTGAACCGGTCAGCCAGCCGCTGCTCGCGGGCGGCCTGGGTCATCCGCTCGGCGTGCACCCGCAGCGCCCCGGCGGCCAGCTTCGCGCCCTTGCCGCCGGCCTCGGCCACCGCCTCCGCGGCGGCCTCGGCCCGGGTGGCCGACAGCCCCGTCGTGGCCGGCGGGTGGGTGCGGTTGAGCACCAGGCCGGCCAGCGGCATGCCCTCGGCGGAGAGCCGGTCGACGAAGTAGGACGCCTCCCGCAGCGCGTCCGGCTCGGGCACCGCGACCACCAGGAAGGACGTCCCCGGCTGGCGGAGCAGCTCGTAGGTGGCGGTGGCCCGCTCGCGGAAACCGCCGAACATGGTGTCCAGCGCGGAGACGAACGAGGAGATGTCGTTCAGCAGCTGGCCACCCAGGATCTTGGAGATGATCCGGCTGAAGAACATGAAACCGGCACCGACGAGCCGCAGCCCCGCCCGGCCACCGGCTCGGGCGGGGGCGGTGAGCAACCGGATCATCGTCCCGTCCAGGAACCGGCTCATCCGGTTCGGGGCGTCCAGGAAGTCCAGCGCGGACCGCGACGGCGGGGTGTCCACGATGATCAGGTCCCAGGTGTCGCTGGCCCGCAGCTGGCCCAGCTTCTCCATCGCCATGTATTCCTGCGTGCCGGCGAAGGAGGAGGACAGGGTCTGGTAGAAGGGGTTGGCGAAGATCGTCTCGGCCCGCTCCGGGGTCGAGTGAGCGGCGACGATGTCGTCGAAGGTCCGCTTCATGTCCAGCATCATGGCGTGCAGCTCGCCACCGGCGGTCGCGTCCAGCTCGGGCACGACGACCCGCCGGGGCTCGTTGTCCAGCTCGGCCAGACCCAGGCCTGCGCCAGCCGGCGGGCCGGGTCGATGGTGAGCACCACGACCTTGCGGCCGGCCTCGGCCGCGGCCAGGGCCAGCGCGGCCGACGTCGTGGTCTTGCCCACCCCGCCGGCGCCGCAGCACACCACGATCCGGGTCGTCGGGTCGGCGATGAGCGCGGCCAGGTCCATCGCCGGCGCCGTGCGGGGGGCGCTCACGCGGCGATCCCGGCGCTCAGGTGAGCTTCGAGCCGGCCGGCCAGCTCGTGCAGCGACCCCAGGTCGATCGGGCCGGTCAGCAGGGGCAGCTCCACCGTGGGCCGGCCCAGCTCGGCCACCCGGTGTCGCAGCTCGTCCTGGGACTGCCAGCGGCGGGCGTGCTCCACGGCCTCGGCCACCAGGCCGGCGGCGATGGCCGGATCGGCCGGCACCCCGCCCGAGGCCAGCGCCGGGGCCAGCTCGGCCGCGGTGAGCCGACCCTCGGCCGCCCGGCCCAGGCTGGAGGCCGGCAGCAGCGGTTCGGTGGCCATGTTGACGATCACCGAACCGACCGGGAGACCGGTGCGGGTCAGCTCGTCGATGGCGTCGGCGGTCTCCTGCACCGGCATGTCCTCCAGCAGGGTGACCAGGTGCACCGCGGTCTGCGGGGAGCGCAGCACGGCCATGACACCGTCGCTCTGGGTCTTGATCGGCCCCGAGCGGGCCAGCCCGGCGACCTCGTCGGTGACGTTGAGGAACCGGGTGATGCGACCGGTGGGGGGTGCGTCGACCACGACGGCGTCGTACACCCGGCGCCCGTCGACCCGGCGGGTGACGGCCTCCTTCACCTTGCCGGTGAGCAGCACGTCGCGCAGGCCCGGGGCGATCGTGGTGGCGAAGTCGATGGCGCCCATCTTGCGCAGCGCCCGGCCCGCCCGCTTCATCGAGTAGAAGAGCTCCAGGTACTCCAGCAGGGCCTCCTCGAGGTCGATGGCCAGCGCCTTGACCTCCCCGCCGCCGCGGGCCACGGCCACCCGGCGCTCCTCGTAGGGCAGCGGCGGGGTGTCGAAGAGCTGGGCGATGCCCTGGCGCCCCTCGGTCTCGACCAGCAGGGTGCGGTGCCCGTCGGCGGCCAGGGCCAGGGCCAGGGCGGCGGCGACCGTGGTCTTGCCGGTCCCGCCCTTGCCGGTCACGACGTGGCAGCGCACGGGGAACGGCTCGGAGCTCACGGTGCGAGCCTACGAGCGCAACCGGGGGGACCGCCCGCCCGGCGGGTGCCGCGGCCGTCACACCCCGGTGGGTGGCGTCGTGCGCTGCTAGCGTCCGGGCCCATGAGCGACACCGCCCGCCGTACGTGGGAGTACGCGACCATCCCGCTGCTGACCCACAACACCAAGGCCATCCTCGATTCGTGGGGGGTGGACGGCTGGGAGCTGGTGACCGTGCTGCCCGGTCCCGGCGGAGGCGACCAGCTGGTCGCCTACCTCAAGCGACCCTCGGCCTGAGGCGGCACCGGTGACCGCACCGAGCACCCCGTCCTCCCCGCAGAGCTGGACCGCTCGGCTGGCCGAGCTGGGGCTGCGGCTCCCGCCGGTGGCCGCCCCGGTGGCCTCCTACGTCCCCGCGGTGCGGACCGGCCAGCTGGTGATGACCAGCGGCCAGCTGCCCTTCGTCGACGGCGGGCTGCGCCGCACCGGCAAGGTCGGCGGTTCGGTCGAGGTGGAGGACGCCGCCCACGACGCCAAGGTGTGCGCGCTGAACGGGCTGGCCGCGATCGACGAGCTGGTGGGCCTGGACGCGATCGCCCGGGTGGTCCGGGTGGTCGGGTACGTGGCCAGCGCCGAGGGCTTCACCGGTCAGCCTCGGGTGGTCAACGGGGCCAGCGAGCTGCTGGGCCGGATCTTCGGCGAGGCCGGGACGCACGCGCGCAGCGCGGTCGGGGTGGCCGAGCTGCCCCTGGGCTCGCCCGTCGAGGTCGAGCTCACCGTCGAACTGCGGTGAGCCAGCCGATCCGGCAGGCGGCCACGGTGCTCCTGCTCCGCGACGGCAGCACGGGCCTGGAGGTGCACCTGCAGCGCCGGACGAAGGGGATGCCCTTCGCCGGCGGGATGACCGCCTACATCGGTGGCGGGGTGGACCCGCGGGACGCCGACGCCGACGTGACCTGGGTGGGCCCCAGTCCCGACGACTGGGCGGCGACCTGGGGCTGCCCCCCGACCATGGCCCGCCAGCTGGTGTGCGCCGCCGTCCGGGAGACCTTCGAGGAGGCCGGGGTGCTGCTGGCCGGACCGGCGTCGGGTGGCGTCGTGCCGGACGTGTCGGGGGAGGACTGGGAGGCCCAGCGCCAGGCGCTGCTGCGCCGGGAGATCGCGCTGTCGGAGCTGCTGGCCCGGCGGGGGTTGGCACTGCGGTCGGACCTGCTGCGGCCCTACGCGCACTGGATCACCCCCCCGCAGGAGACCCGCCGCTACGACACGAAGTTCTTCGCCGCGCTGATGCCCCAGGGCCAGGAGGCACGCGACGTCTCCGGCGAGGCCGACGAGGTGTCCTGGCTGACCGCGGCCGCCGCACTCGCCGAGCTGGCCGCCGGCACCCGGCCGATGCTGCCGCCCACCATCCACACGCTGACCCAGCTGCGCCCGTTCCCGGACGTGGCGGCCGCGCTGGCCGGCAGCCCGCCGGACCCGCTGGAGCCGATCAGTCCCACGTTCGAGCACGACGCGGACGGCCAGCGCTGGGCGGTGCTGCCCGACGGCACGCGGATCCGACTGGTCGTGCCCCTACCGGGTTGAGGACGGCCCGGCCCGGCCCCGGAACGAGGCCGGACCGGCGTCCTACCTGGCGCGACGACGCAGCCGGTCCTCGTCCAGCACCACGACGGACTTGCCCTGCAGCTGGATCCAGCCGCGGTGCACGAAGTCGGCCAGCGCCTTGTTCACGGTCTCGCGGGAGGCCCCGACCAGCTGGGCCAGCTCCTCCTGGGTCAGGTCGTGCTTGACCCGCAGGCCGTCGGACTCCCGGCTGCCGAAGCGGTCGGCCATCTGCAGCAGCGCCTTGGCCACCCGGCCGGGCACGTCGGTGAAGATCAGGTCCGCGACGGAGTCGTTGGTCCGGCGCAACCGGCGGGCCAGCACCTGCAGCAGCCGCTCGCCCACCTCGGGGTGCGCCTCGATCCAGGGGCGCAGCATGGCCTGCGGCATCTTCGCCAGCCGGACGTCGGTGACCGCGGTGGCGGTCGCCGTCCGCGGGCCCGGGTCGAACACCGACAGCTCGCCGAACTGGTCCGACGGTCCCATCACGGCGAGCACGTTCTCGCGGCCGTCCGGGGAGCGGCGGGAGAGCTTGATCTTCCCGGACAGCACCACGTACAAGCTGTCCCCGGGCTCGCCCTCGTTGAAGATGACCCGCCCGCGGGGCAGGTTCACCGTCTCCAGACCACTCGCTGTCGGCTCGGCAGCGTCCTCCGACAGCCCCTGGAACAGACCGGACTGGGCAAGGACCTCGTCCACCAGCGCACCTCTCACGACGTCGTCGCGGGTGCAGTGATCACCCACGTCCGGGGAGAGTCTAGGGCCTGTGCCGAGACTCACCATGCGGTGCGTCACGACGCTGCCCACTCCGAGTGGCCGGGCTCAGTCCCGGTGCTGCTGGGAGACGACCGGTTCCCGAGCTGCGGCGGTGCGCTGGGTGCGCCGTCCCCGCCAGCGCTCCATGGCCCGGCGGATGCCGGAGGAGGCCAGCTCGTCGACGTCACCAGGGGTCGCCGAGGCGAGGAACTCCTCCACCTGGCGCTGCGAGGTGGGCCGCCGCAGCGGCTCCTCCACCCGCTCCATGACCAGCAGGAAAGCGATGACCAGCGGGGGGAACAGGATGACGATGAGGGCGACCACGGGCACCTCCTGTGCGTGCGTCTCCGGCGGCGGCGGCCGGCGGGGAAGGGACGACGTCGGTCGGTCGGTCGGGCGGCCCGGTACCCCTGGGCGGGGTGGGCCGACTGGTACGAGCATGACAGGTCGGCGGCCATCGGCACCCCGACCCACCCCGCCCGGCTCCGCACCCACCCTGTCCCACCCCCGGCCTACCCTCGGGCTCGTGTCCGATGCCGTCTCCGATGCCGCCGTCGGGGCCGCGCCCCAGCCCGCCGCCCCGACCGATGTCGACGGCCCGGCCGATGTCGCTGCCCGGACCGAGCCGTACGCCGTGCCGACCCCGCCACGGCGGACCGGCCGCGCCGCCCGGTCCGGCGTCTCCCCGGTCGATCCCGACGAGTCGTCGCTGGCCCGGACCCGCCGGGCCCGGCGGATGTCCCGGGAGCTGGCGCTGATCCACCCCGACGCGCACTGCGAGCTGGACTTCGGCACGCCGCTGGAGCTGCTGGTCGCCACCGTGCTGAGCGCGCAGACCACCGACCGGACGGTGAACACGGTGACGCCGACGCTGTTCGCCCGGTACCGGACGGCGGCCGACTTCGCCGGGGCCGACCGGGAGGAGCTGGAGACCATCCTGCGTCCCACCGGTTTCTTCCGGGCCAAGGCCAACTCGGTGATCGGGCTCGGGCGCGCCCTGGTCGAGCGGTTCGACGGCGAGGTGCCCGGCCGGATGCGGGACCTGGTGACGCTGCCGGGGGTGGGCCGGAAGACCGCCAACGTGGTGCTGGGCAACGCCTTCGGGGTGCCCGGGCTCACCGTCGACACCCACCTTGGTCGGCTCGTGCGGCGGTTCGGCTGGACCGAGGAGACCGATCCGGTAAAGGTCGAGACCGAGGTCGCCGAGCTGCTGCCCCGGCGGGAGTGGACCGACTTCTCCCACCGGGTGATCTTCCACGGCCGGCGGGT
Source organism: uncultured Actinomycetota bacterium (assembly GCA_963759905.1). Lineage (GTDB taxonomy): Bacteria > Actinomycetota > Actinomycetes > Mycobacteriales > Geodermatophilaceae > Klenkia. The sequence goes on along the minus strand of CAVXBD010000001.1, from coordinate 1,228,061 downwards.
GTGCCACGCCCGCAAGCCCGCCTGCGGGGCCTGCGGGCTGGCCCGCTGGTGCCCCTCCTACGGCACCGGCCCCACCGATCCCGTGGTGGCGGGTGCGCTGGTGAAGTCCCCGGCCGCCTCGGACACGCTGTGAGCCGGGGCCGGCGGGCCGGCGCGCTGGTCGCCGCGGCGCTGGTCGCCCTGGTGGCGCTGCTGGCCGGCTGCACAGCCGGCCCGACCGGTGCCGGTGCCGGTGCCGGTGCAGCCACCCAGGACGTCACCGGTGCCGACACCACCCTGCAGCCCTGCCCGGCGCAGCCGCCGGCCGCCGCCGCCGGCGCGCAGCTGCTGCCGGACCTGACCTTCGAGTGCATCGGCGGTGGATCGCTGGACCTGGGCCGGGCCCGCGGTGTGCCGACCGTGCTGAACCTGTGGGGCAGCTGGTGCGGTCCGTGCCGGGAGGAGCTGCCGGTCGTGCAGCAGCTCGCCGACGCCGGTGGTGAGCAGCTGTCGGTGATCGGCGTGGTCAGCAAGGACTCGCTCACCGCGGCCGACGCCTTCGCCGCTGACGCCGGGGTCACCTTCCCCAGTGCACTGGACATGCAGGGTGACCTGATGGCCGGGCAGGGGCTCAACGTGCTGCCGGTCAGCTACTTCCTGGACGCCGACGGTGGGCTGGCCTACACCCAGATCGGCCCGGTGGCCGACCTGGAGCAGTTCCGCCAGCTGGTGGCCGAACACCTGGGGGTCACGCTGTGATCGTGCACCTGGGGGCCACGCCGTGACCGTGCACCTGGGGGCCACGCCGTGACCGACGGGATCGACCTCGACGACCTCATCGGCGTTCCCGAGCACGTCCGCCGGCTGGTCGCCACGTCCGGGGACCTGCCACTGCGGCACCGCCGGCAGGACGCCTCGGACACCGCCCGCCGGTCGGCGGTGCTGGTGCTGTTCGGCGAGGGGCCCCGCGGGGCGGACGTGCTGCTGATCGAGAAGTCCGGCCACCTGCGCACGCACGCCGGCCAGCCGGCCTTCCCCGGCGGCGGGGCCGACCCGGACGACGACTACCCGGTCGGCACGGCGCTGCGCGAGGCGCACGAGGAGGTCGGCGTCGAACCGGCCGCGGTGCGGGTGCTGGCCGTCCTGCCGGAGCTGTTCCTGGGGCCCAGCGACAACCTCGTCGTCCCGGTGGTCGGGTGGTGGGACGACCCGCGCGAGATCACCACCGGGGATCCGTTCGAGGTGGCCCAGGTGGCCCGGGTGCCGCTCGCCGACCTGGTCGACCCGGCCAACCGCTTCCGGGTCCGGCACCCGTCGGGCTACGTGGGGCCGGCGTTCGCCGTCGCCGGGATGGTGGTGTGGGGGTTCACCGCCGGGGTGCTGGACGGCGTGCTCACCGCATGCGGGCTGGCCCGGCCCTGGGACACCCGGGACGTCCGGCCGCTGGCCGGGGCGCAGGACCGGGTCCGGCGGGGCGCGCCGCCCCGGTCTGGGGGCGGGACGGCGGGGGAGCAGCGCGCCGCGCCGAAGGTGGCCGACGGAGCCGGGTCCTCAGCTGAGCCGCGTACGGTCCGACGGCGATGAACCCTTCCCTGCACCGGATGCGCCTGCTGGTCCCTGCGGTGCTGGTGACCCTGGGCCTGCTGGCCGGTTGCACCAACCAGACCCCGGCCACCCCGGCGGCCACCCGCACCCCGGACGCCGGCGTCGGGGAGGTCGCCACCGACGAGGCCGGGGTCCAGGAGATCACCCTGGAGACCGGGGACGACTACGTCTTCACCCCTAGCACCTTCACCGTCGCGCCGGGCACCGTCCGGCTGACGGTGACCAACGTGGCCAAGCAGCTGACCCACAACTTCGCGTTCACGGCCGAGGCCGGCCCCGCGGAGATCACCGAGGAGATCCCGCTGCTGGCCCCGGGGCAGAGCCAGACCATCGAGTTCACCGTGACCACACCGGGCGACTATCCCTTCGAGTGCACGTTCCACGTCGCACTGGGGCAGGTCGGCACGATGACGGTGAGCGGGTGACCGGGTGTCCCTCGTCGACCTGGCGCTCATCGTGCTGGCCCTGCTGTTCGCCCTGTCGGGGTTCCGGCAGGGGCTGATCGTCTCGGCCGCGTCCTTCATCGGGTTCTTCGGCGGCGCGGTCGCCGGCGCGCAGCTGTCCGGACCGGTGGCCGACCAGCTGGCCGGGTCCACCCTGGCCCGGGTGTTCGTCGCCCTGGTCGTGGTGCTGGCCGGTGCGCTGCTGGGTCAGCTGGTGGCCGGGGTGGTGGGGCGCGCGATCCGCAAGCGGGTCACCTGGGAACCGGCCAAGGTGGTGGACTCCGTCGCCGGGGCGGTGGTGTCCGCGGTGGCGGTGCTGCTGGTCGCCTGGATGGTGGCCACCCCGCTGGCCAGTTCGGCGTTCCCGACCGTGGCCGGCCAGGTCCGCCAGTCCACCCTGGTGCAGGTGGTGGACCGCGGGGTGCCCGCCGGGGTCCGCTCGCTGTACGACTCGTTGCGCCAGGCGATCGACCGGCGCGGGCTGCCCGATGTGCTGGATCCGCTCACCCCCACCCGGGTGCGCGACGTCCCGGCCCCGGACCAGGGGTTGCTGACCAGCCCGGTCGTCACCCAGGTCCGCGGCTCGGTGGTGCAGATCCGCGGGGTGGCCGCCTCCTGCTCCCGGCAGATCGACGGGTCGGGCTTCGTCTACGCCGACGAACGGGTGATGACCAACGCGCACGTGCTGGCCGGCGTGACCTCACCGGTGGTGACCGCGGAGGGGCAGAGCTACGACGCCACCGCGGTCTACCTGGACGAGGAGACCGACGTCGCGGTGCTGGCCGTGCCCGGGCTGCCGCAGGTGCCGCTGAGTTTCAGCGCGCAGCCGGTGGACTCCGGGGCCGACGCCATCATCATGGGGTACCCCGGTGGCGGCGGGCTCTACGTCGGCCCGGCCCGGGTGCGTGACCGCGGGGACATCAGCGGCCCGGACTTCCGGGCCGAGCAGACCGTGGTGCGCGACGTCTACGCCCTCTACGGGCAGGTGCGGGCCGGGAACTCCGGCGGGCCGCTGCTGGCCACCGACGGCAGCGTGCTGGGCGTGGTCTTCGCCTCCGCCATCGACGACCCGGACACCGGGTACGCGCTCACCGACGACGAGGTGGCCGACGCCGCCCGCGCGGGGGAGACCGCCACCGCCGCGGTCGACACCGGTCCCTGCGAATAGCTGCCGGTCAGGCCCGGGCCCAGTCGGCGATCGCGGTGCTGACGGCGTCGGGCACCTCCTCGTGCGGGAAGTGCCCGACCCCGGGCAGCTCCCGCCACTCGTAGCGGCCCGCCACGTACCGCCCGGACCCGCGGGCGGTGCCGGGCAGCACGCACCGGTCCTGCGCGCCGTGCAACTGCAGGGTGGGGGCGGTCACCGGCGCGGCCATCCGCCGGGCGTACCGCAGCCCGTCGGGGCGCAGCTGGGAGCGGAAGGCCCAGCGGTGGAACTCCATCGCCCCGTAGGCGGCCTGCGGGATCCGGGCCGCCCGGCGGTACCGGGCGACCGCCTCGGCGAAGTCGGTGGTCTGCAGCCACCCCGTCCCGGTCCAGCGGCGCAGCAGCTCGGCCACCGGGTCGTCGTCGTGGCGGGTGAGCCGCTGCTCGGGCAGCCGGGGCAGCTGGTAGCGCAATGCGTAGGCCGAGGCCCGGCGTTGTGCCGGGCGGGCCATCGCGGCGCGGAACTCCCGGGGGTGGGCGGCGGAGAGCACCACCAGGCCGCGCACGGTCCGCGGGTGCAGTGCGGCCATGGTCCAGCCCAGCAGCCCGCCCCAGTCGTGCCCCACCACGACGGCGTCCGGCTCGCCCAGGGCCCGCACCACCGCGGCGACGTCGGCGGACAGCGTCGGCAGGTCGTACCCGCGGGGTGGCTTGTCGCTGGCGCCGTAACCGCGCAGGTCCACCGCGACGGCCCGGAAACCCGCTGCGGCCAGGGCCACCAGTTGGTGCCGCCAGGCCCACCAGAACTCCGGGTAGCCGTGCAGCAGCAGGACCAGCGGTCCGCTACCGGCCTCGGCGGCATGCAGCCGCACCCCGTTGGCCGAGATGTCCCGGTGCTGCCACGGTCCCGGCAGGAGCACGCTGGTGGCATCCGGCGGGCCGTCGTCGGGGACCAGCGACACGGCGGGCCGGGTCAGCCGAGCCGGGTGTGCGGGTCCTGCCGGACGACCTGGCCGTCCCGGACGGTCGGCAGGTCGTGCTGCCGCTGACCGGGCGCCTCCCGGCGCATCACGTCGGGCAGGTCCTTCAGCGTCTCGATGGTGCGCTCGGGCTTGCGGAGCTTCTTGGTCAGCCGGATGCCGACCAGGACGGCCAGCCCGGCGAGGAGCACCAGGCCGCCGAAGACGATCAGGTAGGAGATCCAGCGGAGCAGGCCCAGCCAGGTGAGGAACTCGGCGATCCCGATGAACAGGAAGATCGATGCGAAGGCCAGCATGACCCCGCCCGCGGCGATAAGCCCGCCGCCGATGCCGGCCGTCTTCACCGAGGCGCCGACCTCGGCCTTGGCCAGTGCCACCTCGCTGCGGATGATCGTGGACACGTCGGCCATGGCGCTCTGCACCAGGGCACCGACGGAGGGCTCCGCCGGGCCGGCGGGCTGTCCGGACAGGCGGGTGGTCGGCGCGCTGTGGGCCACGGGTGGTCCTCCTCCAACTGTGCTGCACGGGTGCTGCCGGGCCGGCGGGAGCCGGGCGGCGCCGCGGGCTCGGCGCTACTGGGTTCTGCCGGGCCCCGGTGTCTGACCGTGATCGTGCCTCATCGCGGCGCGTGTCGCGCCCCCTGATCACCCACCCCGGGGGGTGGGACCCGACCGGGGCCCCGACCGGAGCCCCGACCGGAGCCCGAGCAGGCCCCGGCCGGAGGCCCCGACCCCCGCTCAGTCCTCGCTGCCGGCGTGCGGCATCTTGGCGCCGATCAGGTCCATCACCGAGGAGTCGGTGAGCGTGGAGACATCCCCGAGCTCCCGGTTCTCCGCCACGTCCCGCAGCAGTCGGCGCATGATCTTGCCCGACCGGGTCTTGGGTAGCTCGGCCACCACCATGATCTGCCGCGGGCTGGCGATCGGCCCGATCTCCCGGCGGACGTGCTGGCGCAGCGTCTTCACCAGCTCCTCGCCACCGTCCACGGCGTCCCCGCGCAGGATCACGAACGCCACGATGCCCTGACCGGTGGTGGCGTCGGTGGCACCCACCACCGCTGCCTCGGCCACCGTCGGATGGCTGACCAGCGCCGACTCCACCTCGGTGGTGGAGATCCGGTGACCCGACACGTTCATCACGTCGTCCACCCGGCCCAGCAGCCAGATGTCGCCGTCCTCGTCGAGCTTGGCGCCGTCCCCGGCGAAGTAGGTGGTCGGGCCGAACCGGTTCCAGTAGGTCTCGACGTACCTGTCGTCGGAGCCCCAGATGGTGCGCAGCATGGCCGGCCACGGCTCGGTGAGCACCAGGTAGCCGGTGGCGCCGGGCTCGATGGGCTTGCCCTCCTCGTCCACGACCGCGGCGCTGACGCCAGGGATGGGCCGCTGCGCGGACCCGGGCTTGGTGGCCACCACGCCGGGCATCGGGGCGATCATGTGCGCACCGGTCTCGGTCTGCCACCAGGTGTCCACCACGGTTGCGGTGCCGCCGCCGACGTTCTTGCGGTACCAGAGCCAGGCCTCGGGGTTGATCGGCTCGCCGACCGACCCCAGCACCCGCAGCGAGGACAGGTCGAAGGGCTCCAGGACGTCGGCGCCCCACTTCATGAACGTGCGGACGACGGTGGGGGCGGCGTAGAGGATCGACACCCCGTACTCCTGCACGATCTCCCACCAGCGGCCGCGGTGCGGGGTCTCCGGGGTGCCCTCGTACATCACCGAGGTGGCGCCGTTGGAGAGCGGGCCGTAGACGATGTAGGAGTGCCCGGTCACCCAGGCCACGTCCGCGGCGCACCAGAAGACATCGGTGTCGGCCTTGAGGTCGAAGGTGGCCCAGTGGGTCCAGGACACCTGGGTCAGGTAGCCACCGGCGGTGTGCAGGATGCCCTTGGGCTTCGCCGTCGTGCCGGAGGTGTACATGATGTAGAGCGGGTGCTCGGCGCCGAAGGGCTGCGCCTCGTGCTCGGTGGACTGGCTCTCGACCAGGTCGTGCCACCACTGGTCGCGGCCCTCGGTCCAGTCCACGTCCTGCTCGGTGCGCCTGACCACCACGACGTGTTCCACGCCGGGGGCACCGTCGGAGATGAGCTTGGCCAGCGCCTCGTCGACCGCCGGCTTGAGCGCCGACGGCGCGCCGCGGCGGTATCCGCCATCGGCGGTGACGACGACCTTGGCGCCGGCGTCGGAGACCCGGGAGGCCAGCGCGTCGGGGGAGAAGCCGCCGAACACCACCATGTGCACCGCACCGATCCGGGCGCAGGCCAGCATGGTGATGACCGCCTCGGGGATCATCGGCAGGTAGACCGCGACCCGGTCCCCGGCCTGCACGCCCAGCGAGGTGAGCGCGTTGGCGGTGCGGCAGACCTCGTCCTTGAGCTGGGCGTAGGTGATGGTGCGGGTGTCGCCGGGCTCGCCCACCCAGTGGTAGGCGACCTTGTCGCCGTGCCCGGCGGTGACGTGCCGGTCGACGCAGTTGACCGCGACGTTCAGCTCGCCGCCGACGAACCACTTGGCGAACGGCGGGTTCGTCCAGTCCAGCACCTCCTCCCACGGGGTGGACCACTCCAGCCGCCGTGCGGCGTCGGCCCAGAAGCCCAGTCGGTCGGCCTCGGCGCGCTCGTAGTCCGCGGCCGTCACGTTGGCGTGCTCGACCAGCTCGGCCGGCGGGTCGAAGACGCCGCTGTCGGGGATCTCGCTGGTCAGGCCCTGCGGGTCGCTCTCGCTCACGGCACTCCTCGGTGTCCGGCGCCGCATGTCCGGTCCGGCGGCGCTGCCTCGCCCGACCCTAGGGGCCCGCACCGTCGGGCGGCAGGTCGAGGGACGCTGGCGCCCACGGCGGCGACCCGGACCGCTCCGGGGGCACGCGCCGGACGGGTGCCGACCGCGGCGGCGGCGGGCAGACTGGCCCGGTGACCCCGCCGGAGGACACCGCCGCCGAGCCCGGGCAGGCCCAGGCGTGGGTCGCCGCCCGCTTCCCGGGTGCGGCCATGCTGGGCCTGCTGGCACCCCCCGATGCCCGCCCGGTGCCGGCGACCGCGCTGGCCGATCCCGGGTGGACCGCCCAGCTGCTGGCCGACCGGGCGCGCACCGCCCGGACGCAGGACCGTCGGGTGCTGGCCACCCTGTGGTGGTACTCGGCGTCCCTGGTGCTGCTGGGCCCGGTCCTCGCCGGGCTGGTGGCCGGCCGCCCGCTGTCCGCCCGGCTGGCCCACACCACGCTGCACCTGGTCGGTGACCTGCCGTGGGCCGCGACGGCCACGGCCGCCGGCGGGGACGACGTGGTCGGCGACCTGAAGGACGCCCTGGCGTGCGTGGTGGCCGCGGTCGCCGAGGCCGGTGGGGTCCGCGAGGCGCCGCTGCGCGCCATCGCCACCGACGCGCTGGCCAACAAGCTGCTGGCACTGGGCCGCTCGCGCGGCGACGTGCCGGCGGCAACGGCGCTGGCCGCGCCGCTGGCCCGGGCGACCGGACTGCCGGCGCCGCGCTTCGTGGCGGCCGGCGGCCAGCTGTTCACCCAGCGGGCGTCCTGCTGCCTGATCTGGCGGGTGCCGCAGGAGGCCACCTGCACCTCCTGCCCGCGGCGGCCGGCCGCCGAGCGTCAGGTGCTGCTGGACGACACCGCCGCCCGGATGCTCAGCTGGGGCTGACCGGGCGGATCAGGTCGCGGTAGGCGCCGGCGTAGGCGCGCAGGTCGGCAGCCACCCGGGAGGCCTCGGCGGTGACCCCGCCGGTGACCCCGTCGACGGCGGCGGGCAGCGCGGTGCTGGCCCGCACGGCCGCAGTGACCTCGGCGACCGCGGTCAGGTGCGTGCGGGCCGCGGCGCACAGGTCGGTGCCGGCAGGACCGACGGTGCAGGTGGTCAGCCGGCGCAGCTCGCGGGAGAGCGCGAAGGCCTCGTCGGTCAGCCCGGGCAGCACGGCCGGCACGTCCCCCAGGTGCGCACCGGCCCGGGTGGCCAGCGCCACCTCGCGGCGCAGCCCGACCGAGGCGGTGGTCACCCGGGCGGCCAGCACGGCGGCGGTCCGGTCGGTGCGACCCGGGTGCCGGGCGACCGCGACCGCGGTGCCCAGGTAGCCGCCGAGCTCACCGGCCCGGCGCACGGCGGGGCTGGCCTGCACCACGCGGACCACCCGGCGGGTGAGCAGGACCGAGCCGGTGACCATCCCGGCGGTCAGCAGGACGGCCAGCAGGACGAGCACGAGCAGGGCTTCCACGGGGCACCTCCACCGGCCGGCCCCGGGCGGGGTCGTCCCGTCCCGACGGTACCGCCCCGCCCCACGATCGTTCAGCCGTTCAGCCGTTCACCCGCTCGACCCCCAGCGCCACGACGTCCCCGACGACCCACACGGCCGGGGGCCGGACCACCTCGGCGACGATGGTGGCGCCCAGCCCGGCCAGGGTGGTGCGCAGCAGCCGCTGGGTGGGGGTGGCCCCGTCGACCACCACCGCCACCGGGGTGTCGGCGGCCCGCCCGTGCTCGATCAGCGCGGCGGCGATGGCCGCCGCGGTGTCCACGCCCATGAGCACCACCAGCGTGCCGCGCAACCGGCCCAGCGCCGGCCAGTCCACCAGCGAGGCCGGGTGCCCGGGCGGGACGTGCCCGGAGACGACGACGAACTCGTGCGTCATGCCCCGGTTGGTCACCGGGACGCCGACCAGCCCGGGCACCCCGATCGCGCTGGTCACCCCGGGGACGACCTCCACCGGCACGCCCGCCGCGGTGCAGGCTGCCAGCTCCTCCCAACCGCGGCCGAACACGAACGGGTCGCCACCCTTGAGCCGGACCACCCGCCTGCCGGCCCGGGCATGCTGCACCAGCAGGGAGTTGATCTGCTCCTGGGCCATCGACCGGCCGCGGGGCAGCTTCGAGGCGTCGATCACCTCGACGTGCGCGGGCAGCGAGGCCAGCAATGCCTGCGGGGCGAGGTGGTCGGCCAGCACGACGTCGGCGGTGGCGACCGCCTGCCGGCCACGGACGGTGATCAGCCCGGGATCGCCGGGGCCACCGCCGACGAGCACGACGCTGCCGGGCCGCCCGGCCGGGGCCCGGGCCACGGTGTCGGCGATGCTGCCGTCGGTCAACCCGCCGAGCACGGCGTCCCGGACCCCGATGGCCCGCTGCGGGTCCCCGCCGCCGTGCACCCCGATCACCAGGTCGCCCTGCCGACCCACCGCCGGGGTCCAGACGGTGGACCGGGAGCGGTCGTCGGCCCGGGCGCAGAACACCCGGTCGGCCTCGGCGTCGGCGGCCACCTCGGCGTTGACCACCGGGTCGTCGGTGGCGGCCACCGCGTACCAGGCCCCGGCCAGGTCCCCGGTGGCGTAGGGCCGGGCCAGCCAGGTCAGTGCCCCGGGCGCCACCAGCGACTCCAGGGCCGGGGTGAGCGCCGGGGAGACCACGGTGACCTGGGCGTGCGCCTCCAGCAGCCCGGCCACCCGGCGGTGCGCGACCTGCCCGCCGCCGACCACCACCACCCGCCGGCCGGCCAACCGGAGACCGACGGGGTACACCGCGGACACCGGGATGTCGGGCGGGGCCGACATTCAGGCCTTCCCGGTGACGCCGGCGGAGTCGAACGTGGCCACGTCCCGCAGTGCCCGGGCCGCGCTGGTCACCAGGGGCAGGGCCAGCAGCGCGCCGGTGCCCTCGCCCAGCCGCAGGTCCAGGCCCAGCAGCGGGCGCAGGCCCAGGGACCGCAGGGCCAGCGCGTGCCCCGGCTCGGCGGAGACGTGCCCGGCCAGGGCGTGCTCGAGCGCGGCGGGGCACAGCGCAGCGGCGACCAGGGCCGCGGACCCGGCGATGACGCCGTCCAGCAGCACCGGTACCCGCGCGGCCGCGGCGCCCAGCACGAACCCGGCCAGCGCGGCGTGCTCCAGCCCACCCACCTCGGCCAGCACGGCCAGCGCCTGCTCCGGGGTGGCCGGCCGGTCGACCCGGGCCACCGCGCGGCGGACCGCCTCGACCTTGCGGGCCAGCGTGGGGTCGTCCACCCCGGTGCCGCGGCCGGTGGCCTGCTCCGGGGTGGCACCGGTGAACGCGCACACCAGGGCGGCCGAGGCGGTGGTGTTAGTGATGCCCATGTCCCCGGTCACCAGGCAGGCGTGCTCGGCGGCCAGCGCGGTGGCCACCTCGATGCCCACCTCGACGGCCTGGCGGGCCTGCTCGAGGGTCATCGCCGGGCCCTGCGACAGGTCGGCGGTGCCGCGGCGCACGTTGCGGTCCCAGAACCCCGGCGCCGGCTCGATCGGGGTGGCCACACCGACGTCCACCACGAGGACGTCGGCCCCCAGGGTGGCGGCGAAGGCGTTGACGACGGCACCGCCGGCCAGGAAGTTGCCCACCATCTGCGCGGTCACCTCCTGCGGCCAGGGGGTGACGCGCTGGGCGTGCACGCCGTGGTCCCCGGCGAAGACCGCCACGGCGGCCGGGGTGGGCAGCGGGGCGGGGCAGCGGCCGGCGGTGCCGGCCAGCTGGGCGGCCACGTCCTCCAGCACCCCCAGCGACCCCGGCGGCTTGGTCATCCGGTCCAGCCGCTCGCGGGCGGCCCGCTCGGCGGCGGCGTCCCGGCCGGCGATGGCGGCGATCGTCGTCTGCAACGGGGTGGCGGGCGGGATGGGGGTCGGGGTGGCGGGCGGGATGGGGGTCGGGGTGGCGGGCGGGATGGGGATCGGGGTGGCGGGCGGGATGGGGGTCGGGGTGTCGGGCAGGCTCATGGCTCCTCCAGGATCGTGGTGAGCGCGGCGGCGAAGGCAGCCGAGGTGGCGGGGTCACGCACGGCGACCCGCAGGTGGTCCGGGTCCAGCCCGGGAAAGGTGTCGCCGCGGCGGACCGCGAACCCGCGGTCCCGCAGCTGCCGGTGCACCCGGGCGGCGCCGGGGACGGCCAGCAGCACGAAGGAGGACCGGGGGGTCCCGACCACCCGGACCCCGGTCGGGAGCAACGCCAGCAGGGCCGACCGGTGCACCGCCACCTGGGCCGCCAGCGCGTCGGCCTCGGCCCGGGCCGCGGGGCTGCTGCAGGCCACCAGCGCGGCCAGCGCCGGGGTGGACACCGGCCAGTGCGGCTGGTGCGCGGCCAGCGCGGCGACCAGGTCCGCAGGGCCCAGGGCGTACCCGACCCGCAGCCCCGCCAGCCCCCAGGTCTTGGTCAGGCTGCGGACCACCAGCAGCCCGGGCAGGTCCCGGCGCCGGGCGAGCGACTCGGGTTCACCGGGGTCGGTGTCGGCGAACGCCTCGTCCACCACGGTGACCCGGCCCGGTCGGCACAGCGCCGCGACGACGGCTCCCGGGTGCAGCACCGAGGTGGGGTTGGTGGGGTTGCCCAGCACCACCAGGTCCGCCTCGGGTGGCGGCGGGCGGAGCAGGAACTCCGGGGGGGCCAGCAGGTGCCGGTGCACCCGGTGCCCGGCGGCCCGCAGCGCCGCCTCCGGCTCGGTGAAGGACGGGTGCACCACGGTGGCCAGCCGCGGGCGCAGCGCCCGGGCCAGCAGCGTGAAGGTCTCGGCGGCGCCGGCGGTGAGCAGCACCTCGGACTCCGGTCGGCCGTGCGCGGCGGCGACCGCGGCCCGGGCCGCACCGGGCGCGGGGTAGGCCGCGCTGTCCTCCACGGCGGCATGCAGCACGGTGCGCAGCCAGGGCGGGGGTGCCCCGGCCCGGACGTTGACCGCGAGGTCGACCAGGCCCGGGGTGGCCTCGACGTCCCCGTGGTGGGTGAGGTCGAGTTCGGGGGTGGCGGAAAGGACGGGCTCGACCAGGGGACCGGTCATCGGACGGCGACCGCCACGGTGACCCGGCCGTGCACCGTGCGGGGCACCACCAGCTGCCCGCCGCCGGCCAGGGCGGCGGCCTCGGCCACGCTGCCGGTGCCGACCGCTGCGGCCACCCGGGCCGACCACGTCGGGGTGCCCACGGCGGCCAGCTCGGCGGCGGAGTGCGCGGTCAGCGTCCAGCCGCGGGCCCGGGCCGCGGCCACCAGGCCGGGCTCGGCTGCCCGGCGGTCCAGCGTGGCCAGCGTCGTGGTCGGCGTCGTGGCCGGCGTGGCCGGTGCACCGACCGGCCCGCCCACGACCGACAGCGCCCGGTCCACCGCCGCCAGCACCTCCGCGGCGGCCACCCCGCGGCGGGCGCCCACCCCCACCACCCTCACCAGGGCACCGACAGGCGGGGTGGCAGGGCGGCCAGCAGCGCCGGGGTGTCCCGGGGCAGCGGTCCGGCCGGGAGCAGGCCGAGCTGCTGCAACCGGGCGCCGACGGTCAGCGCCCAGGGCCGGTCCAGCCGGGCGCGGGCCAGCAGGTCGTCGTCGCCCAGCACCTGCTCGGGTCGGCCCTGCACCACCCGGCCGTCGACGACGACGGCCACCTGGTCGGCCCAACCCAGCGCCAGGTCCACGTCGTGGGTGCTGAGCACCAGCGTCGAACCGGAGTCCTGCAACCGGGCCAGCGCGGCCAGCGCCTCGGTGACCGCGGAGGGGTCCAGCCCGGCGGTGGGCTCGTCCAGCAGCAGCACGCACGGCCGCATGGCCACCGCCCCGGCGATGGCCACCCGCTTGCGCTCCCCGTAGGACAGCTGGTGGGTGGGCCGGGCGGCCAGCCCCGTGACGGCCAGCAGGTCCAGGGCCTCCGCCACCCGGGCCCGGACCTCGGGTTCGGGCAGCCCCAGGTTCAGCGGCCCGAAGGACACGTCCTGCGCTACCGAGGCGCTGAACAGCTGGTCATCGGGGTCCTGCAGCACCAGCTGGACGACCTGCCGGTGCGCCCGCAGGCCCGATCGGGTGTGCGGCACCGGGCTGCCGTCCACGGTGATCCGGCCCGCCTGCGGGGTCAGTGCCCCGGACAGGCAGCGCAGCAGGGTGGTCTTGCCCGAGCCGTTGGCGCCCAGCAGGGCCAGCCGCCGGCCCTCGGGCACGGTCAGGCAGGCCCCGTCCAGGACCCGGGTGCCGCGGGTGTACCCCACCACCAGGTCCAGCGCGGCGAGCTGCTGGTGGCTCACCGCAGGGCCACCGAGACGGCGCACAGCACGACCAGCCCCGCCACGGTGCCGGCCCGGAACACCCGGCTGGCCGGCAGCGACTCCGGCAGCACCCGCAGGCCGGTCTCCATGCCGCGGCCGGCCAGCCCCTCCTGCAGCCGGCGGGCCCGGTCCCAGGAGCGGGTCAGCACTGCCGCGGCCAGCACCCCGGAGGACCGGTAGGACCGGCGCACCGTGGAGTGCCCCATCCGGGCGGTCTGCGCCTCGCGGATCGTGCGCAGGCTCTCCAGGAGCACGAACAGCAGCCGGTAGGTGACCGAGGCGACCTCCACCACGGCGGCCGGTACCCGGGCGCGGCGCAACGCCGGCAGCAGGTCCGACACCGGGGTGGTGGTGGCCAGCAACAGCACCGCGGCCCCGCCTGCGAGGGCGTGCCCCACCAGCGCACCGCCGCGCGCCGCGGCGTCCGGCGCCCAGCCGATCCCACCGGCGCCGACCTGGACCACCGCGGTGACCGCGCCGACTCCCACGAAGGCCAGCGGCAGCCGGATGGCCCGGCCGAACACACGCGCAGGCACCCGGGCCGGTCCCAGCGCCAGCGCCACGGCCACCAGACCCACCAGCAGCGACCCCGGCCAGACCGGCAGCAGCAGCGCGCAGAGCACCAGCCCGCCGGCGAGCAGCAGCTTGTCCCCGACCGCGCGCGGGCGCCAGGCACTGGCCCAGGCGGCGTCGTCGACGGCCAGCCCGGTCACGGTTGGCGGTCCTGTGGCTGCCCGGGATGGTGGGCGTGCTGGGCCCCCTCCGCCTGTTCCCGCTGGACCCGGCGGCCGCGCAACCGGCCCAGCGCATACCCCAGCACCCCACCGCCCAGCGCGGCCTGCAGGGCGAACAACCCCGACTCGACCTCGGCCGAGGAGGGTGCGAAGACCGACGAGAACCACGGCCGGTAACCCGGGTCGCTCTGCTCGATCACGGCGGTGGCCTGGCTGTCCGAACCGGTGTAGCGGCTGCGCCCGCCGTCGAGCAGCAGCGGGACCGCGAAGAGCACCACCACCCCCAGCACCAGCAACCCGGTCACCAACCGCCGGCGGTTCACCGGGCCACCCCGTCGTCCCCACCCGGGGCTTTTTCGGGATGAAGTCCGGGGGCTTTTTCGGGATGAAGTCCGGGGGCCTTTTTTCGGGATGAAGCCCGGGTGCTGTCTCGGGACGTAGCTCGGGGGCGGGGCGAAGGATGCCCAGCCGCTCCAGCTCGGGACGGGCGTTGGTGGTCAGCACCCGGAACAGCAGCACCCCCAGCAGGCCCTCGCCGATCGCCAGCGGGATCTGGGTGAGGGCGAAGACGCCGAGGAACTTCAGCGCCGCGCCGAGGAACCCGGTCTGCGCGTCGGGGAAGGCCAGCGCCAGCTGCAGCGACGTCGTCACGTAGGTGGCCAGGTCGGCCAGGGCCATCCCGGCGAAGACGCCGGCCAGCAGGTTGCCGCTGAGTCGTCGGGTCAGCCGGTAGGCCCCGAACCCGGCCCAGGGCCCCACGATCGCCATGGAGAAGGCGTTGGCGCCCAGCGTGGTGAGCCCGCCGTGCGCCAGCAGCAGTGCCTGGAAGAGCAGCACCACGGTGCCCAGCAGGGCCATGACCGGGGGGCGGAAGAGGATCGCGCCGACCCCGGTGCCGGTGGGATGCGAGGAGGACCCGGTGACCGAGGGCAGCTTGATGGCGCTCAGCACGAAGGTGAACGCCCCGGCGGCCCCCAGCAGCAGGGTGGACTCCGGGTTCTCCTTCACCTCCCTGGCCACCGCCCGAGCGCCGTGCACCACGAACGGGGCGGCGGCCAGCGTCCAGCCCAGGGCGTGCGCCGGGGGCAGGAACCCCTCAGCGATGTGCACCGGTCACCTCCGGCACCCGGGCCGCGGCGGCGACGAAGCGGCTCGCCATGGCCGGCGACCCGGCCCAGTTCAGGTGCAGGTAGCTGGCGTGCACCGCGCCCTGCACGAAGCCCTCGGGACCCTCGGCGCTCCACTGCCAGGCCGGGGTTGCCCCGGCGCCGGGGTCGGTCCGGGTCCGGTGGAACTCGTGCCCGCGGACCCGGGTGCCGGCCGGGGCCAGCACGCTGTCGCTCAGCGCCACCGCAGCCCGGTAGCCCAGCGCCAGCCGGGGGTGCATCGCGGCGTCGGCGTCCAGCACGCCGCACATGGGTTCGCCGTCCAGTGCGCGGGCCAGGTACAGCAGCCCCGCGCACTCGGCCGCGATCGGGGCGCCGCCGGCGGCCAGCTGCCCGATCGCCGTCCGCAGCCCGACGTTGGCCGCCAGTGCGGGGGCGTGCACCTCGGGGAAGCCGCCACCGAGGACCAGGCCACGGGTGCCCGGGGGCAGGTCGTCCTCGCGCAGCGGGTCGACGACGACGACCTCGGCACCGGCTGCGGCCAGCAGCTCGGCGGTCTCGGCGTAGCCGAAGGTGAAGGCCGGCCCGCCGGCGACGGCGACCACCGGGCGGCCGGGCGTGCGGGTGACCTCGGTGGCGGGGTCCCAGGCGGGTGGGTCCAGGTCGGGGGCGGTGCGGGCCAGCCGGAGCACCGCGTCCAGGTCCACGCTGGCACCCACCACCGCACCCAGGGCCCGCACGGTGCGGACCGCCTCGGCGCTGCGCTCGGCGGCGGGAACCAGGCCGAGGTGCCGGGACGGGGTCTGCAGCGCCTCGATCCGGCGGACCGCGCCCAGCACCGGCACCCCGGCGGAGTCCAGGGCCTCGCGCAGGATCGCCTCGTGCCGGTCCGAGCCCACCCGGTTGAGCACCACCCCGCCCAGGCGCACGGTCGGGTCGAAGGTGGCGAACCCGTGCACCACGGCCGCGACGCTGCGGGCCTGCGCGCTGGCGTCGACCACCAGCACCACCGGGGCCTGCAGCTGGGCGGCCACCTGCGCGGTGGACCCGTAACCGGCCGGCACGCTGGGGTGGCTGGCGCCGTCGAACAGGCCCATCACGCCTTCGACGACGGCGATGTCGGCGGGGGACGGGTGGGTGGCGCCGCGCAGGAAGAGCGGGACGATCCGGTCCTCGCCGACCAGCCAGTTGTCCAGGTTGCGGCCCGGTCGGCCGGCGGCCAGCGCGTGGTAGCCGGGGTCGATGTAGTCCGGCCCGACCTTGTGCGGGGAGACGGTGAGCCCGCGGTCGGTCAGGGCGGCGATCAACCCGGTGGCGATCGAGGTCTTGCCGGAGGAGGAGGACGGGGCGCCCAGCACGATGCGGGGGATGCGGGTGCTCACCACTCGATCCCCCGCTGGCCCTTCTGCCCGGCGTCCATCGGGTGCTTGACCTTGGTCATCTCCACCACCAGGTCGGCGGCCTCGACCAGCCGGGGGTGTGCGGACCGGCCGGTGATCACCACGTGCTGGCTGCCGGGGCGGTGGGTGAGCGTGTCGACGACGTCCTCGACGTCCACCCAGCCCCAGCGGATCGGGTAGGTGAACTCGTCGAGGACGTAGAACCGGTGCGCCTGCGCGGCCAGGTCGCGCTTGATCTGCGCCCAGCCCTCGGCAGCGTCGGCGGCGTGGTCGGTCTCCGTGCCCGCCCGGCGGGACCAGGACCAGCCCGAGCCCATCTTGTGCCAGACGACCGGGCCACCCTGACCGGTCTCGGCGTGCACCCGGCCCAGCGCGGTCAGCGCGTCCTCCTCGCCGACCTTCCACTTGGCGCTCTTGACGAACTGGTAGACCGCGATCGACCAGCCCTGGTTCCAGGCCCGCAGCGCCATCCCGAAGGCCGCGGTGGACTTGCCCTTCATCTCCCCGGTGTGCACCGCCAGCAACGGACGGTTGCGACGCTGCCGGGTGGTGAGGCCGTCGGCGGGGACCGCGCTGACCTGTCCCTGCGGCATCAGGCGGCGTCCTGCACGGCGCGCACCAGCGACTCGACCGCCAGGTCGGCCAGCCGGATGGTGGGGGCGCCCAGGTGGGCGCCCAGCACCCCGGCCAGGCCGAGCCGGACGTGCCCGGACTCGCAGTCCACCACCACACCGGCGGTGCCCGCGGCCTGCAGCAGCCCGGCGGCCCGGTGCGCGTCGGCGAGGTGGTCGACCCCGCGGGGGCCGGTGGCCCGCCCGTCGGTGACCACCACCAGCAGGGGCCGGCGGCGGGGGTCGCGCACCCGCTCCACCCGCAGCGTCTCGTGCGCCGTCAGCAGCCCGGCGGCCACCGGGGAGCGCCCGCCGGTGGGCAGGTCGGTGAGCCGGGCAGCGGCGGCCTCCACCGACCAGGTGGGCGGCAGGGCCAGCTCGGCGGTGCCGCCGCGGAAGGTGATCAGCCCGACCTTGTCCCGGCGCTGGTAGGCGTCGGTGAGCAGCGAGAGCACCGCGCCCTTGACCGCTGCCACCCGGGCCCGGGAGCCCATGGATCCCGAGGCGTCCAGGACGAAGAGCACCAGGTTGCCCTCCCGGCCCTCCAGGGTGGCCTGGCGCAGGTCCTCCCTGGCCAGCCGCAGGCCCGGCCCGGACCGGCCGCGGACCCGCTGGTGCGGGGCGGCGGACAACACGGTGTCCACCAGGTGCAGCCGGCTGACCGGGCCTTCGGGACGGCGCGAGCCCACCACCCGGCCGCGGTCGCCGCGCGCCTTGGACCGGCGGCCGGCCACCCCGGCACCGATGCCGGGTACCTCCAGCCGGCGGGTGCGGAACACCGGGTCGGGGGCGACGGCGGGCCGGGAGGACACCGGGGTGGCCTCGGGCGGCGCCTCGCCGGCGGCCGGGGTGGGGCTGGGCTGCCCCGCACCCGCCCCGGCCGGGCCGACCTGCTCGGCGCCGCCTGCGGGGCCCGGGCCGGCCGCCCCCTCATCACCCCCCTCATCGCCCTGAGACCCCGGGGGGCTGGGGTCCGAGGGCGGTGCGGGGTCGGGGTCCGGGTCGTCGGGGCGAGCGTCGTCCAGCGCCTGCTCCAGGGTCTGCTCGTCCAACCCGGGTGCGTCGAAGGGGTTGCGCCGTCGGCGGTGCGGCAGGGCCAGCCGGGCGGCCACCCGGACGTCGTCCTCGATGACGGTCTCCCGCCCGGCCCACGCGGCGTGCGCGATGGCCGCCCGCGCGGTGACGATGTCCGCGCGCAGGCCGTCCACCCCGAAGGCTGCGCAGACCGCGGTGACCTGGGTCAGTGCGGCATCACCGAGCACCACCCGGGGCAACCGGGCGCGGGCCTGCGCGATCTGCCGGGCCAGCGAGGACTCCGGGTCGGCCCACTGCGCGGCGAAGGCGGTCGGGTCGGCGTCGGCGGCGAACCGGCGGCGGACCACCTCGGCGCGCAGCGCGGGCTCCCGCGGGGCGGCGACCTCGACGGTGAGCCCGAAACGGTCCAGCAGCTGCGGGCGGAGCTCGCCCTCCTCGGGGTTCATGGTGCCCACCAGCAGGAACCGGGAGGCGTGCTGCACCGAGACGCCCTCGCGCTCGACGTAGGCCCGGCCCAGCGCGGCGGCGTCCAGCAGCAGGTCCACCAGGTGGTCGTGCAGCAGGTTGACCTCGTCGACGTACAGCACTCCCCGGTGCGCGGCGGCCAGCAGGCCCGGCTCGAAGGACTTCACGCCCTCGGTGAGCGCCCGCTCGAGGTCCAGCGAGCCCACCAGCCGGTCCTCCGAGGCGCCGACCGGTAGCTCCACCAGCCGGGCCGGGCGGGCCAGCGCGGGGGAGTCGGCCGGGTGCGGGCCGTCCGGGCAGGCCGGGTCGGGTGCGGTCGGGTCGCAGCCGAACCGGCAACCGGTCACGACGTCCACCGGCGGCAGCACCGCGGCCAGCGCACGGACCGCGGTGGACTTGGCGGTGCCTTTCTCCCCGCGGACCAGCACCCCGCCCACGGCGGGGGAGACGGCATTGAGCAGCAGGGCCAGTCGCATGTCGTCCATCCCGACGACGGCGCTGAACGGGTACACCACGGGTGCGTCCTCTCCCCGGTGTCGTCGACCGCGACTGCCGGAGGTGGCAGGTGGCGACGGCGGAAGTTCCTGACTCCCCGGCCCCGATGGGCGGCCGGCTCACAGTGGCGGGACCGTGCCGGAATCTCACCGGCTTCCTCCCTGCCGTCGCAGTTCGCGCTCATCAGACCACGACCGGCATCCGCGGGAACACCCCCACCAAGTGACTTGACGAATCGGAAAGTGGGTTCCATGCTTTCCGACATGGAAAGAGACGAGCTACCGGCCGGCCCGGCCGGCGAGCTGGCTGCGCTGCAGGCGGACCGGGCGGCGCTGGCCGACCGGGCCCGCCAGCCCTGGTGGTACGACCCCGCGCTGGGTCTGCTGGTGTTCGCGCTGCTGGGCCAGGCGTCGCTGCGCTCGGTGTGGTGGACGGTCGCCACGGCGGTCCTCGCGCTGGTCGGCGTCGCCCTGCTGAAGCGGGCCTACGTGCGGCACACCGGGATGTGGGTGAACGGCCTCCGGCCCGGGCCCACCCGGCGGGCCATCCGGGTCTGGGTGATCGGCTACGTGCTGGTCGTCGGGGTCGCGGCGGCACTGGAGTACGGCGCCGGCCTCCGCGGCGCCATGGTCGTCGCCGGCCTGGTGCTGGGCATCGCGATCGCCGCGATCAGCCGCTGGTGGACCACGATCTACCAGCGCGAACTGCGGGGGGAGCCGACCCCGTGACCGCGGTCGAGGCCCGCTTCGACCCCGTCGTGCACGCCCCGCCCCGATTGCAGGTGTGCGGCCTGCTGGCCGCGGTGGACACGATGGAGTTCGCCGCCGTTCGGGACGCCGTCGGGGTGAGCGACTCGGTGCTGTCCAAACACGTGAAGCAGCTGGAGGACGCCGGCTACGTGAAGGTCCGCAAGGCCACCATCGCCTCCCGGCAGCGGACCAGCCTGGCGCTGACCCGATCCGGCCGGACGGCCTTCACCGCGCACGTGGCCGAGCTGCGCCGCATCACCGGCGGGTGAGCTGGACCGCAGGAGCACAGTGAGCGGGTGCGCGGGGGACGGGGGAGGCTGCTGGCCGACGGGGCTGCGGTCCTCGTCGTCGCCGCGGCCCTGACGGCCGGGTTCAGCTGGGCGTCGATCCCCTCGGCGCCGCTGTTCGCCGGCCTGCTCGCCGGCCTGTGCCGGGCGCTGCTGGTCGAGCGCCGGCTGGTGCTCCCGCCGCGCGGCATGACCGGGGCGCAGGCCGTCATCGGGGTGTCCATCGGCGCGCTGGTCTCGCTGTCCACGCTGGCGGCCATCGCCGCGGACTGGCTGCCGGTGCTGGCGGTGACGCTGGGAACCCTGCTGCTCAGCCTGGGAGCCGGGCAGGTGATGGCCCGCCGGCCCGGGGTGAGCCGGGTGACCGGGGCCTTCTCGATGATCGCCGGGGGCGCCTCGGGGATCACCGTGATGGCCCGGGAGCTGGGTGCCGACGCCCGGCTGGTGGCGGTGCTGCAGTACTTGCGGGTGCTCATCATCGTGGTGGCCATGCCGGTGGTGGCGGTGGTTGGCTTCGGGGCCACCAGCACCGGCGCCGGCGCGGCGACGGAGGCCGGCCCGGGCTGGTGGGCCGGGGTGGCCTTCACCGTGGTCAGCGTCGGCCTGGGCATCCCGCTGGGCCGGTTGACCCGGCTGCCGGTGGCCTCGCTGCTGGGTCCGATGCTGGTGGCCGGCGCGCTGGACCTGACCGGTCTGTCCCGCGGCGCGCAGGTGCCGGCTGGGCTGGAGGGCCTTGCGTTCGTGGTCATCGGCCTGCAGGTGGGCCTGACCTTCACCCGCGACAGCCTGCGCACGGTGGGCCGGGCGCTGCCGCTGGCGCTGGGCGTGATCGTCGCCCTGGTGCTGGCCTGCGCCGGGATGGGGGCAGTGCTCACCGCCGTCACCGGGACCAGTCCGCTCACCGGCTATCTGGCGACCACCCCGGGAGGGCTCTACGCGGTGCTGGCCACCGCCACCGACAGCGGCGCCGACGTCACCTTCGTGCTGGCCGTGCAGGTGCTCCGGCTCGTCGTCATGCTGCTCACCGCGCCGCTGGTCTCCCGGTGGCTGCAACGCGCCAGCTGACTCACCAGCCCAGCACCCGGCGGGCCTGGGCGGCGACGGCGTCGAATCGCGCCCGGTCCAGCGTCGCGCCCTCGCGCCGGACGACGTCGGGGTCCACCCGGAGCACCCGGTCCAGCCGCACCTCGCTGGGCCGGCCCTGCCGGTCCCAGCCGCCGGTGCCGATGTCCACCCAGTACCGGCCGTGCCGTGCCTCGTCGGCGGCGTCCCGGTCGTGGTCCTTGCTGGTCAGCATCAGGCCCAGCAGGTCCGCGCCGTCCCGGCCGATCACCAGCACCGGCCGGTCCTTGCCCCGGCCGTCGTGCTCCTCGTAGGGCACCCAGGCCCACACGATCTCACCGGGATCGGGTCGCCCGTCCGCGCGCGGGGCGTAGCTGATCTCCCCGCGGCCGGTGAAGTCGTCGGCGCTCCGGCCGGCCGGGCGGGCCAGCTCCTCGGGGGAGGGCCGAGCCGGCATCGGCGCCCGGGTCCGTGCGCTGCGCGGCGCTGCGCCGGCGCGGGCCCGCAGCTGCTGCCCGCCCTCGCGGACCACGGACTGCACCACGTTCCTCAGCAGGGATGACCAGCGCGATGCCATGCCGGGCACGGTAGGGGACCCGGGAACGGCGCACCCGGTGGGGCTGCTGCGGTGAAGGGACACGCGAGTGACGGGTGGGGCGAGCGGGGTGGCTGATGCCGCGAGGGTCGAACCGGTCACATCCAGGATTGCGAAGACCGTGCGTGGGCTAAGCACCGGCCAGGACGGCCGTGCCGTCCCCACGGGGAAGGCACGTCATGACCAGCGCACAACCAGCTCGACCGGCCACCACGACCGGACTGTTCGGCACATCCCAGCTCCAGGCCAGCGTGCTGGCCTCGTTCCAGCTGGTCGAGGACGCCCGCTACCGGACGCCCGAGCACGTGCGCAAGCGCCAGCGGGCCCGGGTGCGTGCCGAGCAGGCGGTCGCCGCCCGGCGGGCGGCGCTGGAGTTCGCTCGGGAGTAGCCCCCCGACCCCGGTCAGGTGAGGCAGAGCTCGTTGCCCTCCGGGTCGGCCATCGTCACCCAGTTGTTCGGGCCCTGCTGGCCGCGGTGCAGTTCCCGGGCGCCCATGCCGATCAGCCGGGCCACCTCGCTCTCCCGCTGCTCGGCACCGACCCGGACGTCCAGGTGCATACGGTTCTTGACCGTCTTGGGTTCGGGCACGAGTTGGAAGAGCATCCGCGGCGCCTGACCGGTGGGGTGCAGGATCGCGGCGCCCTCGGTCCACACCAGCTCGCCGCGATGCCGCATGGTGTCGGACTCCTGGGCGTACCCGGCGTCGACCATCTCGCGGATGAACGCCTCGTCGCTGGGTTCACGCTCCCACCCCAGCGCCTCGGCCCACCAGTCGGCGGCCTCGTGCGGGGCCGCGCTGTCGATCGTGACCTGGAACGTGTGTGCCATGCCGGGACCCTAGAACCGGCAACCGACGGTTTCGAGAGGTCGGGCACCGCGATCGGTGCGTAACCTGCCCGGCGTGCCGATCAGCTCGCCCGAGGGCAAGGACTGGACCCGCCGCAAGATCACCGAGCTCGCCCCCGAGTCGCTGCTGGACGTCGGGGCAGGGGCCGGCACCTACGCCAAGCTGCTGGCGCAGGCCCGGCCCGCCCGGATGACCGCACTGGAGGTCTTCGAGCCCTACGTGCAGCAGTACGGGCTGCGCGAGCTCTACGACGAGGTGCTGCTGGGGGATGCCCGGACGACCCCGCTGCCCGAGGCCGACGTGGTCGTGCTGGGCGACGTCGCCGAGCACATGACCGTCGAGGAGGCCCAGGACCTGTGGCGGCGGGCCGGTGAGGCGGCCAAGCGCGCGGTCTACCTGAGCATCCCGATCGTGCACTACCCGCAGGGCGCGCTGGAGCACAACGACCACGAGGTGCACGTGGTGGACGACTGGGACCACGAGAAGGTGCTGGCCGCATTCGACGGGATCGGCGAGTTCTTCCGCGGCGAGGTCGTCGGGGTGTACGAGCGCCGCACCGACGGCTGAGGTCGCCGGTGCGGCGCTACAGCTCCAGGGCCAGCTCGGCGCGCATCTGCTCGTCGGACTGGTCCGGGGAGACCCCGCGGGTGTGCTCGCGCCACACCTGGCCCATCGGCGGGAAGACCGACCGGTGCACCTGGCTGCCGGGGTCCCACAGCTTGGCGCGCATCACGGCCTTGGCGCAGTGGAAGTACGCGCGTTCGACATCCAGCACCAGCACCGACAGCGGCTGCTTGCCGAACTCGGTCAGGTCCGCCGCCAGCTCCTCGGGGCGGACCAACCGGGCGCTGCCGTAGACCCGCA
Source organism: uncultured Actinomycetota bacterium (assembly GCA_963759905.1). Classification (GTDB taxonomy): domain Bacteria; phylum Actinomycetota; class Actinomycetes; order Mycobacteriales; family Geodermatophilaceae; genus Klenkia. The sequence goes on along the minus strand of CAVXBD010000001.1, from coordinate 1,204,651 downwards.
GCGTCTCCTCGATGCCCGGGACGACGAACATCAGCGTCGCCCGCGGGTTGCCGGTGACGTTGCGCAGGCTGTCGATCCGGTTGTTGCCCTGCCGGTCGGGCAGCGCCAGGGTGTGCCGGTCCAGCACCCGGACGAACCCGGGCCCGCCACCGCGCGGTGAGACGTCGGGCTGGCCGTGCTCGTCCACCGTGGCGAGGGTGGCGAACGGGGAGAGCGCGATGAACCTGGCGCAGTGGTGGTCGACGTGGTCGATCACCTTCTCCACCGCGCGGGCCGAGGCCTGCGGATAGCCGTTGGTCACGGGAGGCACGACGCTGGTCACCGCGGCAGGAGACCACAGCCGGGATTGCGTCCGTGTTACTCCTCGGTGCCACCCGTCACACCCCTACCGTCTGCCCCTGTGGCAGTCACCTGGAGCACACCGGTCCGGTACAGCGAGTGCGACGACCAGCGGGTCGTGTTCAACGCCAACTACCTGGTGTGGGCCGACGAGGCCAGCAACGCCTGGTGGCCCTCGGTCGGGCTGCGGTGGGACCCCGACGGGGTCGCCGGGGTCGCACCGATGGTCAAGGCCAGCTCGCTGGAGTGGAGTGCCAGCGCGGCCTGGGGGGACGTGGTGGACGTGCACTGCGAGCTGGACGCCCTGGGCCGGACCAGCCTGAGGCTGCGGTTCACCGTCTCGGTGGGCGACCGGCTGTGCTGCGTCGTCCGGACGACCTACGTGGCCACCGTGGACGGCGCTGCCGTCCCCTGGCCGGACCAGGTGCGGGCGGCCGTCACAGCCGGCTGAGCGTCGCCCCGTCCTCGCCCTCGGGGTACCACTGCGCCAGCACCTGGCCGAACACCGGCTCGTCGGGGTCGGCGTGCGCGAACAGCGTCATCGACGAGCGCAGCTTGAGGTCGTCGGGTGAGCCGAACACCGCGGACGCGCTGGTGCCCGCCAGCTCGGTGAGCAGCCCGGTCGCCGCCCGCAGCCGGGGGCCCAGCACCGGGTGCGCCAGGTAGTCCCGGGCGTCGGCGAGCCCGTCGAGGGCGTAGTACGCGGCGGTCGCCGACCGGCCCAGCCCGGCGACCTGCGGGAAGACGAACCACATCCAGTGCGTCCGCTTCCGCCCGGCCCTCAGTTCGGCCAGCACGCCCGCCCATACCGGGTCCTGGGCGTCCAGGAAGCGCCGGGGATCCATCAGGGCGCGCCCGGGGGGAGCAGCGGCAGCCCGGTCGGCGGACCCTGCTCGATCAGCCGCCAGAGCGCGCCGGTGTCGGCGTGCTCGGCGATCAGGTCACCCAGGGCGTCCAGCCGGCGCTCCCGCACCGCGGCGAACTCGGTGTCACCGGCCACCAGGAAACGCCGGGAGGCCAACCGGGCCACCTCGGTGAGGAACGCCCGCCGGAAGCCGTCGGTCTCCAGCGCACCGTGCCAGGTGGTGCCGAACACCGCCCCGGCGCGGGCGCCGTCCAGGAACGGCTCGGCGGCAGGGTCCACCGTCACCACCCCGTGGTGGATCTCGTAGCCGTGCACCGGGTGGCCCAGCGCCGCCCCGGTCGGGCGGCCCAGGGTCTTGTCCCGCGCGAAGACGACGTCGGTGGGCAGCAGACCCAGCCCGGCGACGGTGCCCGACCGGGACTCCACGTCGTCGCGGATGGTGCGGGCCAGCATCTGGTGGCCGCCGCAGATGCCCAGCACCGGCAGCCCGGCCGCGGCCCGGCGGGCCAGCGCGACATCCAGCCCGCGGTCACGCAGCCAGCCCAGGTCGGCCACGGTGGACCGGGTGCCGGGCAGCACGACCAGGTCGGCGTCGGCGAGCTCCTCGGGGCGGGTGGCGAGGCGGACCAGCACCCCGGGTTCGGCGGCCAGGGCGTCGATGTCGGTCACGTTGGACAACCGGGGCAACCGGACCACCGCCACGCGCAGCACGTCCTCGCCCAGCGGCGGCAGCGACGGGCCCCGCTCGCCGTCCAGGTCCAGGGAGTCCTCGGCGTCCAGCCACAGGCCCGGCAGCCAGGGCAGCACGCCCAGGGTGGGCCGCCCGGTCAGCCGGGCCAGGGTGTCCAGGCCGGGGGTGAGCAGCGCGACGTCGCCGCGGAACTTGTTGACCAGGAAGCCCGCCACCAGGGCCTGGTCGGCCGGGGGCATCAGCGCCACCGTGCCGTACAGGGCCGGGAACAACCCGCCGCGGTCGATGTCGCCGACCACCACCACCGGCAGCCCGGCCGCCGTCGCCAGGCCCATGTTGGCGATGTCGTCGGCCCGCAGGTTGATCTCGGTGGGGGAACCGGCGCCCTCGCAGACCACCACGTCGAACCGGGACCGCAGGTCCGCCAGGCTGGCCAGTGCCTGCTCCAGCAGCGCCGCCTTCATCGGCCGGTAGGACAGCGCGGTCACGTCCGCCACGGCCCGGCCCAGCACCACCACCTGGCTGGAGTTCTCCCCGCCGGGCTTGAGCAGCACCGGGTTCATCGCGGCCTCGGGTTCCACCCGGGCGGCGGCGGCCTGCACCACCTGGGCCCGGCCGATCTCCGCGCCGTCGGCGGTGACCATCGAGTTGTTGCTCATGTTCTGCGCCTTGAACGGCGCCACCGACACGCCCTGACGCACCAGCCAGCGGCAGATCCCTGCCGTGACCACGGACTTCCCGGCGTCCGAGGTGGTGCCGGCGACCAGCAGCGCCCCGCTCACCAGCCGGCCGTCTCCTGCCCGGAGAGCTGGGCGATCTCCCGCATGACCCGGTCGGTGACCACCCGGCGGGCCGCGTTGTTCCCGGCCAGACCGCGCTGCTCGGGGAAGGTCAGCGGCTCGCCGAAGGTGATGGTGACCTTGTGCGGCCGGGGGTAGCGGGCCCCGATCGGCTGGACCAGCTCGGTGCCGTGCACCGCCACCGGCACGACCGGGCAGTCCGCGGTCAGCGCCAGCCACGCGACCCCGGTCTTGCCGCGGGCCAACCGGCCGTCCCGGGACCGGGTGCCCTCGGGGTAGATGCCGAACGCCTCACCGGCCTCCAGGGCGTGCAGCACGGTGTCCAGCGCGGCCTGCGCGGCCCGGTGCGTCTGCCGCTCCACCGGCCGGGCGCCCAGGGCGGTGAACACGGTCCGGGACAGCCAGCCCTTCACCCCGGTGCCGGTGAAGTACTCGGCCTTGGCCAGGTACCCGACCTTGCGCGGAGCCATCAGCGGGATGGCGATCGAGTCGATGAACGACCGGTGGTTGCTGGCCAGCAGCAGCGGCCCGGTCAGCGGCATCCGGTCCTTGCCGACCACCGTGGGGCGGCAGTACAGGATGAACAGCGGTCTGAGCACGAACCGGGCGATGAAGTAGAACACCCCGGCCTCCCCTCCTCGGGTTCCCCCGACGACCGTGTCCGGGCAACCCCGGCATCATCCCCGACGCCCGAGGGGTCCCGCGGGTGGGAAGGGTCACGTCCGCGGGCGGGTCTCAGCGGCGCAGCAACCGGGCCACGACGGCCAGCGCCGCGGTCGTCGTCCACACCGCCCGGGACAACACCACTGCGCGCCGCACGTCGACCCGGACCGGGGGCGCACCGTTCCCCATCGTGGGCCGGGTCTCCACCCGGGCGCCGTAGACGTTCCGGCCACCCAGCCGGACCCCCAGCGCGCCGGCCGCGGCGGCCTCGCAGCGCCCGGAGTTCGGGCTGGGGTGCGCGGCGCCGTCCCGCCACCACACCCGCAGCGCCTCCCGGGCCGAACCGCCGACCCGTGGCGCCACGACGACGGTGACGGCGGCGGTCACCCGGGCGGGCAGCCAGTTGGCGACGTCGTCGGCCCGGGCCGCCGCCCAGCCGAACCGCAGGTACCGGTCGCTGCGGTACCCCACCATCGCGTCCAGGGTGTTCACCGCGCGGTAGGCCAGCAGGCCGGGGATCCCGGCGACCGCCCCCCAGAGCAGCGGCGCGACGGCGGCATCGGAGGTGTTCTCCGCGACCGACTCCACGGTGGCCCGGACCAGCTCGTCCTCGGCCAGCCCGGCGGGGTCCCGGCCGGCCAGCGCCGGCAGGTGCTCCCGGGCTGCCGCCAGGTCCCCCGCGGCGAGGTGGTCGGCCATCGTCGTCCCCGCCCGGCCCAGCGAGGTGCCGCCCAGCACCGCCCAGGTCGCCACCGCGGTCAGCGCCGTGCGCGTCACCGGGTGCCGGCGGGTCAGCCCGTGAGCCGCCAGGCCCAGCGCGGTGACTGGTGCGGTGCAGGCCAGCCAGTATCCGGCGCCGACCGCGCGGTGGTCCCGCCAGAGCCGCCGGTCCAGCGCGGCGGCGGCACGGCCGAACCCGGCCACCGGGTGCCGGCGGCGCGGGTCGCCCAGTACGGCGTCGGCGAGGGAGCCCAGGGCGAGTCCGGCGGCGGTCGGGAGGTCCACGGGAGGAGATGGTGCCCCTCTACGATCGGCCCTCATGCGCCTGCCCGGCCGTTACGACGGCGTCGCCCGGCCGATCGTCACCTACGGCAGCGACGAGGTCCTGCACCGGCCCTGCACCCCGGTGACCGAGTTCGGCCGGGACCTCAAGCGCCTGCTGCTGGACATGTTCGCCTCCATGGAGGCCGCCGACGGGGTGGGCCTGGCGGCCAACCAGATCGGCGTCGACGCCCGGGTGTTCGTCATCGACTGCCCCGACGCCGACGGGGAGGACGTCGTGGGCTACGTGGTCAACCCGGTGCTGACCGTGCTGGAACCGGTGGAGGGCGAGCCCGAGGTGGAGGTCACCGAGGAGGGCTGCCTGTCGGTGCCCGGTCCCTACGCGGAACTGGAGCGGTCGTTCCGGGCCCGGGTGGACGGCGTGGACGCCAACGGTGAGCCCACCTGCATCGAGGCCACCGGGATGGCCGCGCGCTGCCTGCAGCACGAGTGCGACCACCTGGACGGCACCGTCTACGTCGACCGGTTGCCCGCCGACGTGCGCGAGCGGCTGCTGGCCGAGGCCGCCGGCCCGGAGGGTCAGCTGCCGGCGTGAGCGTGAGCGTGGTCGTGGTGGGCATCGGCGCGGACGGCTGGGACGGGCTCGCCCCGGCCTCCCGCGCCGCCATCGGTGCCGCGGAGGTGCTGCTGGGCAGCGACCGCCAGCTCGCGCTCGTCCCGGCCCGAGTCGACGCGGACCGGCTGGCCTGGCCCTCGCCGATGCTGCCGGCCCTGCCCGGGTTGTTCGAGTCCCTGGCCGGCCGGCAGGTCGTCGTGCTGGCGTCGGGGGACCCGATGACGTCGGGGATCGGGTCCACCCTGGTCCGGCTGCTGGGTGCCGAGCGGGTCCGGGTGCTGCCGGCCCCCTCGTCGGTGTCGCTGGCCTGCGCCCGGCTGGGCTGGGCGGTGGAGGACACCGACGTCGTCCCGCTGGTGGGCCGGCCGGTGGAGCTGCTGCACCCGTGGATCCAGCCCGGGCGGCGGCTGCTGGTGCTGGGGTCCGACGGCGGCACCCCGGCCGCGGTCGGCGCGCTGCTCACCGATCGCGGGTACGGAGGTTCGGTGCTGACCGTGCTGTCCGCGCTCGGCGGGCCCGAGGAATCGGTGACCACCGCGACCGCGGTGGAGACCACCGGCCGGACCGGCCCGCTGGTGGTCACCGCGGTGGAGTGCCGGGCCGACCCCGGGGTCGGGCCGCTGCCCACCACCCCGGGGCTGCCCGACGAGGCCTACGAGCACGACGGCCAGCTGACCAAGCGCGAGGTCCGGGCCGTGACGCTGGCCCGGCTGGCCCCGGTGCCCGGGCAGCTGCTCTGGGACGTCGGCGCCGGGGCCGGGTCGATCGGCATCGAGTGGCTGCGCAGCCACCCCGCCTGCCGGGCGGTCGCCGTGGAGGCGGCGCCGGCGCGGGCCGAGCGGGCGGCCCGCAACGCCGGCCGGCTGGGGGTGCCGCACCTGCAGGTCGTGGTGGGGTCGGCCCCCGGCGCGCTGGACGGGCTGCCGGTGCCCGACGCGGTGTTCGTCGGCGGCGGGGCCACCACCCCGCTGCTGCTGGACAGCTGCTGGTCGGCGCTGCGCCCCGGCGGCCGGCTGGTGGTCAACGCCGTGACCGTGCAGTCCGAGGCGGTGCTGGCCGACTGGCACGGTCGGGTCGGCGGGGAGCTGGTCCGCCTCGCGGTGCAGCGCGGCGAGCCGGTGGGTGCCTTCACCGGCTGGAAGGCCGCCATGCCGGTGACCATCTGGTCGGTGACCCGATGACCCCCCGGGGACTTGAGCCCGAAAAAGCCCGGGGCCTTGAGCCCGAAAAAGCCCGGGGACTTGAGCCCGACAAAGCCCGGGGGCTTGAGCCCGACAAAGCCCGGGGTGTGGGGTGACCGTGCACTTCATCGGGGCCGGGCCGGGTGCGGCCGACCTGATCACGCTGCGCGCGGCCCGGATCATCGCCGCCGCCCCGGTCTGCCTGTACGCCGGGGCGCTGGTGCCCCGCGAGCTGCTGGACACCGCGCCGGCCGGGGCCCGGCTGGTGGACACCGCCGAGCTGGACCTGGACGCGATCACCCACGAGCTGGTCACCGCGCACACCGCCGGCCACGACGTCGCCCGGCTGCACTCCGGGGACCCTTCGGTGTGGAGTGCGATGGCCGAGCAGATGCGCCGACTGGACGCCGCTGGGGTGCCCTACGACGTGGTGCCCGGGGTGCCGGCGTTCGCCGCGGCAGCAGCCACGCTCAAGCGCGAGCTGACCGTGCCAGGGGTGGGCCAGACCGTGGTGCTCACCCGGACCAGCGCCCGGTCCACCCCCATGCCGCCGGGGGAGCAGCTGGCCGCCTACGCCGCGACCGGGGCCACCCTGGTGCTGCACCTGGCGGTGCAGCGGATCGCCGAGCTGGCCCCCCAGCTGGCCCGGCACTACGGCGACGACGGCCCGGTCGCCGTCGTCGCCCGGGCCAGCCGGGACGACGAGCTGGTGCTGCGCGGCACGCTGGCCGACATCGCCGGGCAGGTCGCGGCGGCCGGCGTCGTCCGCACCGCCGTGGTGGTGGTGGGCCCCGTGCTCACCGCCGGCGCCTTCCCGGACAGCCACCTGTACTCCACCGCCCGCACCCGCGGATGACGGCCGGCTCAGGCGCGGCCGACGACTGCCCCGCCGCGGTCGACGACCACCACGTCGACGGCGACCGGGGCGCCGGCCAGGGTGCGCAGGCAGGTCTCCCGCGCCCCGGCCGCCACCAGGTCACCCAGCGGCAGCCCGGCGGCCTGGCACTGCTGCAACGCCTCCAGCGCGGTGGTGGCCGCCGCCACCCCGGCCACCAGCTCGCCCGGGCCACCCGCTCCGGCCACCAGCTCGGCCAGTGCCGCGGGGGAGACCTGGGAGCGGGCCGAGTGCAGGTCCAGGTGCCCGTCGGCCAGCTTGGCCAGCTTGCCGATCCCGCCGGCGATGGTCAGCCGGGGTACCGGGTGGGTGCGCAGGTACTTCAGCACCGCGCCGGCGAAGTCGCCCATGTCCAGCAGCGCGTCCTCCGGCAGCCCGTACAGCCCGGCGACGGTGTCCTCGCTGGTCGAGCCGGTGCAGCCGGCCACGTGGGTGTGCCCGGCCGCGCGGGCGACGTCGATGCCCCGCCGGATCGAGTCGATCCAGGAGGCACACGAGTAGGGCACCACCACCCCGGTGGTACCCAGGATGGACAACCCGCCCAGGATGCCCAGCCGCGGGTTCCAGGTCTGCGCGGCCAGCTCCGCCCCGCCCTCGACCGACACGGTCAGCACCACGTCACCGGTGCCGCCGTGCCGCGGTCGCCACGGCCGCCACGTGCTCGCGCATCAGCCGCCGGGGCACCGGGTTGATCGCCGGCTCGCCGACGGCCAGCGGCAGCCCGGGCTTGGTCACCGTGCCCACGCCCTCCCCGGCCACGAAGGCCACCCCGCTGCCGGGCTCGCCGTGGGTGACCGTGACGCCGATCAGCGCCCCGTGGGTGACGTCGGGGTCGTCCCCGGCGTCCTTCACGATGGTCGCGGTGGCGCTGCCGGGGGCGAGTTCTTCCCGGGCGAGGGCGAACGCCGGGTGCCGGTCCCGGGGCAGGTCGACGGTGACCGGGTCGGGGAAGGTGCCGGTGAGCAGGGCGGTGTAGGCGGCGGTGGTGGCCGCGGTGGCGCAGGCACCGGTCGTCCAGCCGTGCCGCAGCCCGCTGCCGGCCTCACGTTCCGCGCTGGTCACCGGACCATCGTGCCCCCTGCCGCCGACCGCGGGCCGGGCAGATGACCGTGCTGGTGCTGGGCGGGACCGGGGAGGCCCGCGCGCTGGCCGCGGGCCTGCTGGCCGCCGGGACCGACGTGGTGAGCAGCCTGGCGGGCCGGGTGGCGCAGCCGCTGCTGCCGCAGGGGCAGGTCCGGGTCGGCGGGTTCGGTGGCGTGCCGGGGCTGACCGAGTGGTTGCAGCAGCACCGGCCGCAGGCCGTCGTGGACGCCACCCACCCGTTCGCCGCCACCATGACCGCGCACGCCGTGCAGGCCTGCCGGGCCACCGGGACGGCGCTGCTGCGGCTGCACCGACCGGGCTGGACCGCCGGACCCGGGGACGACTGGCGCTGGGCGGACTCCTTGGGCCATGCGGCGGGGACGGTGGGCGGGATGCTGAGCGAAGGGCCGGGCTGCGGCACGGTCTTCCTGACCACCGGGCGGCAGGGGATCGGCGCCTTCGCCGGGCTCGCCGGGCGGGTGCTGGTCCGCTCGGTGGACCCGCCCACCGAGCCCCTTCCGGCCGGTGCCACCCTGCTGCTGGCCCGCGGGCCGTTCAGCGTCGACGACGAGCGTGCCCTGCTGACCGGCTACGACGTGGACGTCGTCGTCACCAAGGACTCCGGAGGGCCGATGACCGAGGCCAAGCTGACCGCGGCCCGCGAGCTGGGCCTCCCGGTGGTGCTGGTCCGCCGGCCCCCGCTGCCCGCGGGCCTGGACGTGGTCGGCACGGTGCCCGACGCGCTCGCCTGGGTGCTGGCCCGGGCAACCCGATGAGGCTGGTCCTGCTCGACCTGGACGGCACCCTGGTGGACTCCTCGCCCGGGATCCACGCCAGCATCCGGGTCGCTGCCGCCGAGCTCGGCCTGCCCGAACCCACCCCCGCGCAGCTGACCGCGATGGTGGGCCCACCGCTGCAGGACGGCTTCGCCGCCGTCTTCGGCGTCGGCGGGGACGACGTCGACCGGGCGGTGGCGGCCTACCGGGCGCACTACACGGCCGGGGCGATGTTCGACGCGCCCGTCTACCCCGGCATCAGGACCCTGCTGGCCTCGCTGCGGGCGCACGGCGCCACGCTGGCCGTGGCCACCAGCAAGCCCGAGCCCTTCGCCCGGCAGATCCTGGAGCACGTCGGGCTCGTCGGGACCGTCTCGAGCGTGCACGGGGCCACCCTGGACGGCCGGGTCCGGCACAAGCAGCAGGTGGTGGGTGCGGCGTTGGCCGCGCACCCGGACGGCGAGTGGCCGGTGCTGGTGGGGGACCGGGCCCAGGACGTGGTGGGTGCGCGGGTGCACGGCCTGCCCTGCATCGGGGCCGGCTGGGGTCCGGCCCGCCCCGGGGAGCTGGCCCAGGCCGGCGCCGCGGTCGTCGTCGCCACCCCGGCCGAGGTGCCGGCGGCGCTCGCCGGGTTGCTGCCCGACGGGCCTGCGCCGCAGCTGTGACCCCCCTGGGTGATCACCCGTCCGGGACCTGCGGAAGCCGGCGAGCGGCGCCGATCACCTCGTGGTCGGGACGCCTGTCCCGCGCGATCCGAGGGGGTGCGTACGTGCAATCGGAGTCCGACCTCCCGATGCCCGGAGCGTTGATCGACGTCGTCGTCGACGGCGAGGTGGTGACCGGCCAGGTGACCCGGCTGCGGGATCCGGGGCTGGTGGTCGAGCTGCCGGTGGCGATGCCGATGACCGGACCGGTGCAGCTCTACTGGACCGGGCCCGAGGGCGTGCGGATGGTGCAGGCCAGGGTGGTGCTCAGCGGTGCCGTCCGGCACGGCGTCCGTTGGCAGGTGGTGCCCGAGGGCCCCACCGAGCGGGGCAACCGCCGGGACGCCGTCCGGGCTCCGCTGCGGCTGCGGGTGCAGCTGACCGACCGGACCACCGGCCGCACCTTCGCCGGCCGGACCACCGACGTCAGCGAGACCGGGCTGCGCTGCGCCGTGCTGCCCACCGGGCAGGCCCCGGAGGAGGGCGCCGCCGTGGACGTCGGGGTGACCCTGCGCGGCGCGGTCTTCCCGCTGCCCGGCCGGTTGCACCGGGTCACGCCCGACGAGGGCGGCTGGACCGTGATCGTGGAGTACACCCAGCTGTGCGACAGCATGGCCGACCTGCTGCGCGCGCAGGTGTTCGCGGCGCTGCGCGAGCAGCGCCGGCTCAGCCTGTGACCGGTCAGTCGGCCGTGGCCAGCTCCGGGGCCGGCACCCGCGTCGGGCGGGCGTGCAGCACCAGCCCGCCCACCGCGGACAGCGCCAGCACGATCACCCCGGCCCCGTAGACCTCCGCGGTGCGGGTCAGCCCGATGTGCGTGGCGGCCACCCCGGCGGCGATCGCGGGCAGGCTGAACGCCAGGTAGCTGACGGTGAACACCGCCGACAGCAGCCCGGCCCGGGCGGCCGGGTCCACCCCGGAGGTCACCGTCGCCATGGCACCCAGGAACGCCGACCCGAAACCGAAGCCGGAGACGACGGCCGCGACGAAGAATGCCGGCAGCGAGCCGACGGCCAGTGCGGTGACGGTGCCGGCCACCCCGACGGCGAAGACCAGGGCGCCGGCCACCATTCCGCGGGTCGGTGCCAGACCCCGGGTGGCCAGGGAGCCGACCAGCCCGGTGCCGTTGAGCGCCAGGATCAGCAGGCTGCCCACCACGTGGTTGTCCACGCCGTACACCCCGGCGACCAGCGAGGGTCCCAGCGAGGCGTAGAGCCCGCCCAGCGCCCAGGTCGCAGCCAGGCAGGGCAGCACCACCAGGAAGGCGCGGCGGCTGGTCCGGGGCACGTGCACGCTGGGCCGCAGCGATGCCCTCGCCCCCGGCGCCCGGGGTGAGGACTCCGGCAGGCCGAGCCAGACCGCGCCGGCGGCCAGCACGAACAGAGCCCCCAGCAGGCCGAACACCCAGCTGCTGGGGGAGGCCAGGAACTGCACCGCGACCCCGGCGCCCACGGCCCCGGCGGAGAGGCCGAAGCCCGGCGAGGCGGAGTTCACCAGCGGGCCCAGCGGCTTGTCCGGCCGCTGCAGGTCCAGCAGCGCGGCACCGAACGCCCCGGTCATCGCCCCCGTCGCCAGGCCTTGCACGATCCGGGCGGCCAGCAGCCAGCCGACCCCGTCGGCCACGAAGAACATGCCCATCGCGACCGCCTCGACCAGCAGCGCGACCGCCAGCACCGGCCGTCGTCCGACGTGGTCGCTGAGCCCCCCGACCACCAGCAGGGCCGCCAGCAGGGCGAAGGCGTAGACCGCGAAGACCACGGTCAGCACCCCCGAGGAGAAGCCGAACTCCGCGGCGTAGACCTGGTAGAGCGGGGAGGGCACGCCGGAGGCGGCCAGCACCAGGACCAGCAACAGCGCCACCGACCAGAACGCCGCCGGCCGGGACAGCTGTCGGGTCATCACGAGGAACTGCAAGCCGGGACGACGTCGTCCTGTTCCCCCGGGCCCCCGTCTCGGGGAAACCGGGCACGGTGGGGACGCGGCGAGCCCGGTTTCCCGGAACGGGGCAGCGCAGGGCGGCGCGGGGCGTCAGTCCGGGTAGCGGCGGGAGGTGTAGACCTGCCCGGAGGGGGTGACCCGGGTCTGGGTGGAGCCGATGAGCACCAGGCAGCGCATGTCCACCGCACCCGGGTCGAACTCCCCCAGCGTGGTCACCGTGACCGACTCCTCGGGGCCGCCGACGTCCCGGCCGACGACGACGACCGTGGCCGGCTCGCGGACCTCCAGCAGTACGTCCCGGGCCTGGAAGAGCTGCCGCGGCCGGGCCCGGGACCGCGGGTTGTACAGCGCGATCACCAGGTCGGCCAGCGCGGCGTGCCGGAGCCGGTCGACCACCACGGTCCACGGCTTGAGCACGTCGGACAGCGACAGGATGCAGAAGTCGTGCCCCAGCGGGGCGCCGGCCCGGGCGGCGACCGCCTGGGCGGCGGTGATCCCGGGCAGCACCCGCACCGGCACGTCCGGGAACTCCGTCGCCGCCACCTCCAGCACCGCCGCGGCCATCGCGAAGACCCCGGGGTCCCCGGAGGACACCACGGCCACCCGCCGTCCCGACCGGGCCAGCTCCAGCGCCGCGGCGGCCCGCTGCGCCTCGACCCGGTTGTCGCTGGGGTGCCGGGTCTGCCGGGGGTTGGTGGGCACCCGGTCCAGGTAGGGCCCGTAGCCCACCAGGTCGTCGGCCTCGGCCACCGCGGCAGAAGCCTCCGGCGTGGTCCAGCCGCGCGCTCCCGGGCCGAGCCCGACCACGACCACCTCACCGGCCGTCGTGGGCGTGCGGTCGACCGCGGCGGGCTGGTTGCCCGGGCCGGTCAGCTCGCTGGGCAGCAGGGCCAGCGAGAAGTAGGGCACGGTGTCCGGGTCGACCTCGGCCAGGGGCAGGACGCGCTGCCGGTCGGTGGTGGCCCGCTCCACGTACCAGGCGCGGTCCAGCACCCCGGCGGCCTCGAAGGCGTCCCGGACGCCCGGGAAGGTGCGGCCCAGCTTGAGCACTGCGGCGGCGTCGGTGGTGGCCAGCCACTCGCCGAGCTCCTCGGGGTCCAGCGTGCCCGGCAGCACGGTGAGCACCTCGTCCCGCTCGACCAACGGCCGGCCCAGCACCGCGGCGGCCCCGCTGACGCTGGTCACCCCGGGCACCACCTCGGTGGGGTACCGGTGGGCCAGCCGCTTGTGCATGTGCATGTAGGAGCCGTAGAAGAACGGGTCGCCCTCGGCCAGCACCACCACGTCCCGGCCGGCGTCCAGGTGGGCGGCCAGCCGGGCGGCGGCCGCCTCGTAGAACTCGTCGATCGCGCCCTGGTAGCCGCCGGGGTGGTCGGTGGTCCCGGTGGTCACCGGGTAGACCAGCAGCTCCTCCAGCTGCCCGGCCCGCAGGTAGGGCTCGGCCAGCGCGCGGGCCACCGACCGGCCGTGCTGCGCGGCGTGGAAGGCGACGACATCCGCAGCGGCGATCAACCGGGCCGCCTTCACCGTCACCAGCTCGGGGTCACCGGGACCCAGCCCCACCCCGTACAGCCGCCCGCTCATTCCGCGGTGCTCGCGATCGCGTTGATGGCGGCGGCGGTGATCGCGCTGCCGCCGCGCCGGCCGCGGACCACCAGGAAGTCCAGGTCGGAGGCGGCGAGGGCGTCCTTGCTCTCCACCGCGCCGATGAAGCCGACCGGGATGCCGACGACGGCCGCCGGTCGGGGCGCACCGGCGGCGACCAGCTCCAGCAGGTGGAACAGCGCGGTGGGCGCGTTGCCGATGGCCACCACTGCGCCCGCCAGCTGCTCGCCCCACAGCTGCATGGCTGCCGCGGTGCGGGTGGTGCCCAGCTGGGCCGCGAGCTCCGGGGTACGGGGGTCGTTGAGCGTGCAGACCACCTCGTTGCCGGCGGGCAGTCGCCGTCGGGTGACGCCGGCGGCGACCATCTGCGCGTCGCAGAGCACCGGGGCGCCGCGGTGCAGGGCCGCCCGGGCCCTGCCCACCACCCCGTCGGAGAAGGCCACGTCCTGCGCCAGGTCCACCTGGCCGCAGGCGTGGATCATCCGCACGGTCACCTGGGCGACATCGGCCGGCAACCCGTCCAGGTCGGCCTCGGCCCGGATGGTGGCGAAGGACTGCCGGTAGATCTCGGCGCCGTCGTGCTCGTAGTCGTACGTCTGACTCACCCTCACCGGTTCTCCGACCGCCGTCGACCCGCAGTCTGCCGGGCCGGGCGGCGGAGGTGACCGGTGCCCCCGCAGCAGGGGTCAGACCCGCTCGTGGGTCGGCGCGATGGTGCCGTCGGCCAGCTTCTGCCGGTAGCCGTAGATCTCCTTCTTGACCACCCCGGCCATCAGGTACAGGCCCAGGATGTTGGCCAGCGACATGGAGAAGATCATGCTGTCGGAGAAGCCGATCACCGGGTCCAGCGAGGCGGCGGCGCCCAGCACCACGAACAGGCAGAAGACTGCCTTCCAGGTCCGGTCCACCAGCATGGACTCGCCGAACAGGTAGGTCGCGGCCTTCAGCCCGTAGTACGACCAGGCCAGCATGGTGGAGAAGGCGAACAGGATGACGGCGACCGCCAGCACGATCGGGAACCAGCCGGCCACCGTCTCGAAGGCCGCCGAGGTGGTCTGCACCCCCGCTGCGCTGGAGTCGTCCCGGTAGGTGCCGGTCACCACGATGGCCAGCGCGGTCATCGTGCAGATGACGACGGTGTCGATGAAGGGCTCCAGCACCGCGACGTGCCCCTCGGAGGCGGGTTCGCTGGTCTTGACCGCCGAGTGCGCGATGGCCGCGGACCCCAGGCCGGCCTCGTTGCTGAACGCGGCCCGGCGGAAGCCCTGGATGAGCACCCCGACGAACCCGCCGAAGCCGGCCTCCGGGCTGAACGCCCCGGTGACGATGGAGCCCAGCGCCGCCGGCAGGTCGGTGACGTTGACCGCCAGCACCAGCAGGCAGGCGGTCACGTAGAAGACCGCCATGAACGGCACGATCTTGTCCGTCACGCGGGCGATGCTGGTGATCCCGCCGATGATCACGGCCCCGACCAGCAGCGCCAGCACCACGCCGAAGACGACACCGGCGGCGCCGCCGCCGAGGAAGCCGTCGTCCCCGCCGGTGACCGAGCGGGCCTGGCTGAAGGCCTGGTTGGACTGGAACATGTTGCCACCGCCCACCGCCCCGCCCAGGGTGAACAGGCAGAACAGCACCGCCAGCACCTTGCCCAGCGTGCCCAGGCCCTTCTCGGCCAGCCCGTCGCGCAGGTAGTACATCGGGCCGCCGGACACCCGGCCGTCCGGGAAGACCTTGCGGTACTTGACCCCGAGCGTGCACTCCACGCCCTTGGTGCACATGCCCACCAGGCCGGCGACGATCATCCACAACGTGGCACCCGGGCCACCCAGGGACACCGCGACGGCGACCCCGGCGATGTTGCCCAACCCGACGGTGCCCGACACCGCCGTCGCCAGGGCCTGGAAGTGGGTGACCTCCCCGGCGTCCTCGGGCTTGTCGAAGCGGCCGCGGATCAGCTGGATGGCGTGCGTGAACGCGCGGAACTGGAAACCGCGCAGGTAGATGGTGAAGAACGTGCCGGCCACGACGAGCCAGACCACGATCAGCGGCAGGCCGACGTCCTCGCCGACGAAGTCCAGCGGCACCTCGGCGAAGACCACCGAGGAGATGGCGTCGGAGATCGGGGTGAAGAAGTCGTTGATCCGCTCGTCCAGGGAGGCGGCCAGCACCGGGGTGGTGCTCATCAGGGCACCACCAGGACGGGGACCGGGGAGAGCTGGATGAGGTGGCTGGGGGTGGACCCGAACAGCAGGGTCCGCACCCGGCTCTGGCCGATCCGGCCGACGACGATGCGGCTGGCGTCGTGCTCCTTGGCCAGCGCCACCAGGGTCTCGGCCGGGTGCCCGTGCCGCACCACGCCCTCCAGCTCCAGGTCCTTGCGGCTGAGCCGCTCCAGCACCGGGTCCAGCACGCGCTCGTGGGCGGCCTGGATCTCGCGCTTCTTGTCCACCGCCCGCCGCTCGTTCTCCTCGGGGGTGGTGAGGGAGTACGGGGACCAGGCGATGACGCAGGCCAGCACCAGCTTCAGGTTGTCCCGGTGGGCCTCGAGGGCTGCGCAGTCCGCGGCCCTCCCGCTGGCTGCGCTGCCGTCGAGACCGACGACGATCGACGTGGACACGGGTATCACCCTTCGTCGCGGACGTTCTGCCGGACGCTAGGGCAGTGCGACAGCTGTGCACCAGCTGTGACGCAGAACACGTCCCCGAACCGTGACCTTGGTCCTCGGTGGGACCTAGTGGACGCCCAGGACGTACCCCTGGCCGGTGGCGACGACGTCCAGCGCGCCCGGCGGGCGGCCGCAGCGCCGGTCGCAGCCGGCCCAGTGCTGCGGCAACCCGCCGGCCGGCAGCGTGCCGGCCGCCACGGCGGCGGTGGCGTCGGCCCGCACGTCGGCCCGGCTCTTGGCGCACCCGGGCCGGCCGGCGCAGGTGGTGACCCGCAGCCAGGGGCTGGCCTCGTCGAAGACGAACCCGGTCCGGTGCAGGTCGACCGCGGCATCGTCGACGTCGTCCTCGGCCAGGTCGGGCACCACCACGCTGCGCCACGGGGTCAGCTGGACCTCCGGTGTCAACCGGGCCAGCAGGTCGGCCTGGTCGGCGCTCAACCGGCCCAGCGGGACCACCCCGACCAGCGCGGTCCGCCCGTCGGGCTGGACCACCGCACCCACCGGCCCCCACGGCGGCGGGCCGGGCACCGGGGCCGGCGCGACCGCGGTGCCGGGCAGCCGCGCGGCCACCCGGGCCGGGCCGTCGACCAGCTCGAGCAACCGCCAGGCGCTCCCGCCCTGCCCGGACAGCTCGGCGGCGAAGGCCCGGGCGGCGGCCAGGACCAGCCCGACGGCGTCCGCCGGGGCGGCGCGCAGCCCGGAGTCGGTGCCGCCCAGCAGCAGTGCCACCTCGGCGCCGGACAGCGCCAGCAGCCCGACGTCCCCACCCCGCCCGGCCACGTCGCCGCGGCCGTCGTCCAGGGTGAGCAGGAACCGGCCGGGCAACTCGGCCAGCGCGGGGTCGGCCAGCAGCCCGGCGTCCACCGCGCGCACCCAGGGCCGGACGTCGAGGTGCCCCGGGCTGCCGGGGACGGGGCCGTCCCGACCGGTGAGCGCGCTGGCCAGCACGTTGCGCACCCGCTCGTGGGTGGGGCTGGGCAGCAGGCCGGCGGCGGCGAGCCGCTCGCCCAGGTCGGTGCCGGTGTCCAGCCCCCGCAGCTGCAGGTTGCCGCGGCTGGTGAGCTCCAGGTGCCCGTCGCCCAGCTCGCGGGCGGCGGCGGCCAGGGTGCGCAGCTGCCGGGCGGTCAGCAACCCGCCCGGCACCCGGACGCGGGCCAGCTCGCCGTCGGCTGCGGTGTGCGTCTGCAGCGCACCGGGGCAGGCGTCGGGGCGGTCGCGGGGCGCGGTCACGACGCCCGGGCGGCCCGGCGTGCCGGTCCCCGGGACAGCAGGACGACCAGCGGCACCAGCAGCACCGCGGCAGCGGCCGCGACGCTGCCGAACCCGCCGGCCTGCAGCACCGGGCCGGCCAGCGCCCCGGCCAGCGCGCCGGCCAGCCCCATCACCAGGTCCGAGGCGCCCTGCGCGGAGGTGCGCACTGCCTCGGGCACCGATTCCGACAGCAGCGTCGACCCGGCCACCAGGGATGCCGACCAGCCCAGCCCCAGCAGCAGCATGGACACGGTGACCCAGCCGCGGGCGCCTGCGTCGGCCAGCCCGCCGACCAGCAGGGCGGCGGCCAGCAACCCGGCGCCCAGGGCCAGCGTCGGCACCCGGCCGGCTCGGTCGGCCAGCCAGCCCATCACCGGTGAGGCCGCGTACATGCCCAGGATGTGCACGCTGATCACGATGCCGATGACCTGCAGCGAGGCGCCGCCGTGACCCAGGTGCACCGGGGTCATCACCATCACCCCGACCATCACCGCGTGCGCGGTGGCGATCGCCACCAGGCCCAGCCGGGCCGCGGGCACGGCGAGCACCGCACGCAGCGTCTCGGCCAGGGCCGGTCGCGCCGCGGGGGCGGCACCGGGGGTGGTGACCGGTCGGGCGCGCAGCAGGTCCGGGCTCAGCGGGTCCGGGCGCAGCAGCACCCAGACGGTGGTGGCGCCGGCCGCGAAGGCCACCGCGGAGAACAGGAACGGGCCGACCAGCGGGGTGAGCCCCACGGCGGCCCCCAGCCGGCCGCCCAGCCCGGACAGGTTGGGGCCGGCCACCGCCCCGGCCGTGGTGGCCCACACCACGACCGACAGCGCTCGGCCGCGGGTGGCCGGGGTCGCGGCGTCGGTGGCGGCGTAGCGGGCCTGCAGACCCGAAGCGGTGGCCCCGCCGAACAGCAGCAGCCCGAACGTCAGCAGCAAGAACGAGTCCACGACGGTGGCCAGCACCGCGAACCCGGCCCCGGCCAGGCCCAGCGCGTAGCCGGTGGCCAGCGCCGGGCGCCGTCCCCGCGCCGACGCCAGCCGGGCCAGGGGCAGGGCCAGCCCGGCCGCGCCCAGCACGGTGGCGGTCTGCGCCAGACCGGACAATGCCGTGGACCCCGAGACCTGCTCGGCGAGCAGCCCACCGACGGCGATCCCACTGGCCACCCCGACACCGCCGAGCATCTGACTGGCGACGAGCACCGGCACGGCCCGTCGGCGGGCCTGCTCGCGGTCGGTGCCAGGGGTCTCGACGGTTGCGCTCACCCGGAGGATCCTGCCCCCCAGGACGGCGGGAAGCGCAGCGGCCCCGGTCGCGTTGTGCCCTCCGCCTGAGAGGAGGCCCGCATGACCGGCATCGACCTGCACTCCGAATACCTGCGCGCCGAGCTGTTCCTGACCAGCGGACAACCGGCCGAGGCGGTCGGCATCCTGGCCCCGGTGGTGGCCGCAGAACCGGAGAACGTCGCCGTCCTGGAGCTGCTGGGTCGGGCCTGCTTCGAGTCCGCCCAGCTGGCGAAGGCCGAGCAGGCGTTCGGCCAGCTGGTCACCCTCGCCCCGGCCGACGGCTGGGCGCGCCGGGCGCTGGCCCGCACGCTGGAGCGCCAGCACCGGGCCGCGGAGGCCGCCATCCACCACCGGGTGGCCGACGCCCTCGGCGCCGCCGGCTGAAGTCAGGCGCGCCGGCCCAACCTGGCCAACAGCGCCGTCTGCCGGTCGGCGCCGGCGGGTGCCGGGAGCGCCGGAGCGCAGACGGTGGCCGTGTACATCGCCTCGCCGAAGAAGTCCGCGCCGGCCTCGACCCGGGCCAGCTCGTCCGCGGTGAGCGTCTCGTCCCCGCCGGTGGCCCGGGCGATGTCCCAGCGGTGCACCACCATGTCCCAGACGTAGAACTGCTCCAGGGTCGCGCCGAGCGTCGTCGGGCCGAAGAAGCCGTCGTAGGGACGGTCGGCCAGGCTGTCCTCGGTCACCTGGTCGAGCACCCGAGCGGCATGCTGGGCGAAGCCGGCCGCCGGATCGGCCAGGTCGGGGGGAGGACCGAGGTCGCAGCCGTGCGTCGCGAGCAGGTCCCGCTGGGCGTCCACGATGTGCTGCACGACCCGCTGGGCGGTCCACCCCTCGCAGGGTGACGGCCGGGACCACGCGTCCGCGGGCACGGCGTCCAGCACGGTGGACAGGGCCGTCGAGGCGGCCGCGTAGGAGGTGGCGATGGCGTTCATGCCGCCGATCCTGGCCGGATCCGCCACGCTGGGTCTTGATGAAAACCGACACCCCGGACGGCCCGCGACGATCGTCGGACGCCGTCGAGCGCGCCCACCTGCGGGCCCCCGACGACCGCTCGCACGCCCTCTACCGCTACCAGCCCGACGCCGACCTGCGGCCGGTGGTCCAGCGGTTCTGGATCCCGGTGTGGTCGGTTCCGCCGGGGGAGGAATCGGTGCAGCAGGTCCTGCAGTACCCGGTCAGCCTGCTGGTGGTCGCCTCGGACTACGCCCGGTTCTACGGCCCGGTCACCGGCCTGTCGACGACGACGCTCACCGGTGAGGGCTGGGCCGTGGGGGTGATGTGCACGCCGGCGGCAGGGGCGCTCGTCGCCGGCCGGTCGATGGCGCAGCTCACCGATCGACATGTCGACATCACCGAGGTGCTGGGCCCCGCCGGTGCCGACCTGACGCGCGCGGTGCGGGCCGCGATGGCCGCCGATCCGCACGACGTCACCGCGCACCGGGAGGCCATGGCCGCGTTCGGCACCGCGCTGCGCCCGGTGCTCCCGGTCGACGCCGAAGGTGAGCTGGTCGACCGGGTGGTAGCCCTGGTCGAGGGGCAGCCGGACCTGCTGCGGGTGGCCCAGCTGTGCGAGCAGGCCGGGCTCACCGAGCGGACCCTGCAGCGGCTGCTGCACCGCCGGCTGGGGCTGACCCCCAAGTGGCTGGTGCAGCGCCGGCGGCTGCAGGAGGCCGCGGAACGGTTGCGGGCGGGCGACACCGGGCTGGCCGAGATCTCCGCGCTGCTGGGGTACGCCGACCAGGCCCACTTCGTCCGGGACTGGACCCGGGTCACCGGCACCACCCCCGGCCGGTTCGCCGCCCGCTACCGCTGAGCTGCCGCTCGGCCCGGACCGCAGCCGGCCACGGGCCGCCGCTCAGCACGGATCACCGCTCACCGGGAGAACACGTCGGCGCCCTCGCGGGAGACCGTGCCGGTCACCCCGTCGGTGGCGAACTCGGTCAGCTGCTCGGCGTCGGTGATCACGTACCCCCACCCGCCGACCAGGTCGGGGGTGACCTGGGTGCCACCGGCGGCGGTGCCCAGCCGGACCGGGATGTCCGGCGGGGCGGCCACCAGCACGGTGGTGCCGAACGTGGAGCTGTCCGCGGCGTAGGACCCGCAGCGGGCGACGACGGTCAGCGAGGCCGGGTCGGTGCCGGCCGGGTACGCGGCACTTCCGCAGGCGCCCGCGCGCTGCGGCCGGGATCCGGTGGAGACCCAGGCGGTGGTGGTCACCAGCCCGCCACCGGGCAGGGCCGCGGCCACGGTGACCGACTGTGCGGTGGCCCCACCGGCGAGCGGGAAGCTGCCCGCACCCAGCACCGAGACCGTTAGATCGCCGGGCGCCCAGCCGGTGCCGGCGGTGACGGTGTCCAGGGCCCGGGCCAGCCCGCCGGGCGACCCGCCCACCGAGCCCGACCGGGCCGGCACCGGCGCGCCGGTGGTGTCGGCGGCCGCGTCGTCGGTGGCGGTGGTCCGGTCCGCGCCCCGAGGCACCCCGGTGACCAGCACCGCGCCGTCCCGCACCACCTGGAACCGGGCGGCCCGCGGGTCGGCCCGCACCTCGGCCACCGCGACGCCGTCCGGCGCTCCGACCGGGTCGAAGGTGCGTGCTGCGGTGCCGTCGGGCCCGATGTCCACGCCGGGGGAGACCTGCACCTGGTCCCCGTCCGAGGCGACCACCAGCAGCTGGGTTGGCTCCCCGGGGAGCCCGGCCGGCAGCGCCACGGCGCTGGCGGCCGGGACGCGGTCGGAGGTGGTGGTGATCCGCTGCAGCCGGTCCACGCCGGTCCCGGCCGGGCCGGTGAACCAGGTGGTGACCACCCCGCCGGCGTCCTGCTGGACCAGCAGCACCGCCCGGGCACCACCCAGGTCGCCGGCGAACACCACCCGGGCCGGCGGCGGATCGGTGCCCAGCACGGTTCCCGGCACGTCGACCGCGGCCAGCGCGTCGGTCAGCAGTGCGCCGTCCCCGGCCAGCGAACCCCGGACCGGTCCGGCGATGAGCGGGTCGGCCGCCTCCGGGGTCGGGACGGTCGCGAGGCCCGCCGGGAAGGCCCCGGGCAGCACCATCGCACCGACCCCGACGGCCAGGGCGGCCAGGACGGCGGTGCCGACCCGCCGCTGCCGCGCGGACCGGACCGCGGCGACGCCGAGGGCCACCGTCTGGTCGGTCAGCCCGCTGGTGTCGCACTGCGCGGCCAGGCCGTCCAACCGAGCGGGCAGGTCGGCCGGGTCGGGCACCTCGTGGGCCAGCCGGGCCGCCACCGCCGCCAGGTCGGTGCCCGGGACCAGCGCGTCGACCTGATCGGGCGGCAACCCCTCGTGCCACCGCAGCACGACCGCGGTGCGCTGGCACCGGTCCAGGCGGTGCAGGGCGGCGGCCAGCGCGGCGGCGGCCGCGGCCTCGGCCGGTGGGCTCCACCATGCTGCCGGCGCACTGCCGGCGCTCGCCCCGCGGACCGACCCGTCACCGCGCACCCGCCAGCGCGTGAGGTGGGCACGGACCAGTCCCGCCAGGGCGCTGGTCCGGTCCCCGGAGCCCTGCAGCCGGCCCGCCGCGGCCAGCCCGCGGGTGAGCAGTTCGCCCGCGGCCGCGTCGCTGCCGGTGAGCAGGTAGGCCGTGGGCAGGAGGGCGCGCCACTGCTCGTGCACGAACTGCTCCCGGCCTGGCATGCGTCCCAGTGAACCCGCCGGCGGGGCCGCCCGCGGCACGGCAGGTGCCAGGATGTAGGACATGAGTCCCAGAACATCGGCCTGGCTGCTGCTGGGTGCGGTGCTGACCGAGGTCGCCGGCACGCTGGCACTGCGGGTCTCCGACGGGTTCACCGCCCCGCTCCCCACCGTGGGCACGCTGGCCGGGTACGCGGTGTCGCTGTGGCTCCTGGCACGCGCGCTGCACGGCGGCGGGCTCACCCTGGGCGCCGCCTACGCCACCCTCACCGGGCTGGGGCTGGCCGCCGCCACGGCCGCCAGCACATTCCTGTTCGGCGACCCGTTGACCGCCGTCCAGGTCGGCGGGCTGCTGATCCTGGGCGCCGGCGTCGTCGTCGTGCAGACCGCGAGTCCTGCGGCGGGGACTCCGGCGGGGACTCCGTGAGCGGCGTGGCACTGGGCTGGCTGGCCGGCGCCGTCGGCGCCCAGGTGGTGGGCATCGGCGCGCTCCGGGCCTCGGCGGGGTTCCGCCGCCCCGGCTGGGTGGTGCTGACCCTGCTGGGCATCGGTGCGTCGGTGGCGCTGATGGCCCGGGCGCTGGCCGCCGGCCTGTCGCTGGCGGTGGGGTACGGCATCTGGACCGGTTCGGGCATCGCGCTGGCCGCGGTGGGGGGCGCCGCGGTCTTCGGTGACCGGCTGGGTCGCCGGCAGCTGCTCGGGGTCGCGCTGATCGTCGCGGGCGTCGTCGTCGTGCACGCCGGGGCATGAGCCGGGCGTGAGCAGCACAGCCGGGGAGGACGGCCGGGTAGCCCGGGGCAGGGCGCGACGGTCCGAGCTGCTGGCCGCCACCCGTCGGCTGGTGGCCCGCGAGGGCGTGTCCGCGGTATCGCACCGCGCGGTGGCCGCCGAGGCGGGGGTACCCAAGAGCTCCCTGGCCTACCACTTCACCGATACCGACGGCCTGCTCGCCGCGGCCCTGGCCGGGCAGGCCGAGGAACTCGTCGCGGCGGTCCCCGCCGCGCCCGCCGGCGCGGACCCGGCCTGGCTGGCCGGAGAGCTGGTGGCCTTGTTCACCGCCGACCGGGACCAGGTGCTCGCCGGCTATGAGCTCTACCTGCTCGCCGCCCGGCGGCCGGCCCTGCGCGCAGCCACGGCGCCGTGGCTGACGCTGCTGGCGGAGCTGGCCGGCACGCAGACTCATGACCCCGACCGGGTAAGGGCCGCGGTCGCCGTCGTCGACGGATGGTTCGTGCAGCACCTCATCGCTGGGACGACGCCCCAGGTGGGGGAGCTGGAGCGGCTGCTCGAGGTGGTCCTCGGCGCCACCGTGCGCGACGGCCTGTCCCCCCAGGGATCCCCGGCCGACGAGGTGGTCGCTCGGCTGCGAGCAGCCGGCTGCGTCTTCGCCGAGGACGAGGCCCGGCTGCTGCACGACGCCGCCGACGGGCCCGCGCTGGACGCGCTGGTAGCCAGGCGGGTGGCCGGCGAACCGCTGGAGCAGCTGCTGGGCTGGGTCGACTTCAGCGGCCTGCGGGTACAGCTGGACCGCGGGGTCTTCGTGCCCCGGCAACGGACCGCGCTGCTGGTGGAGACGGCGGTGGCCCTGGGCCGGCCCGGCGCCGTCGTCGTCGACCTGTGCTGCGGGTCCGGGGCCATCGGGCTGGCGGTGGCCGCGCAGCTGCCGGGTGCGCAGCTCGTCGCCGCCGACCTCGATCCGGTGGCGGTGGCCAACGCCCGGGCGGCCGTCGAGCCGGCCGGGGGCCGGGTGCACCAGGGCGACCTGTTCGCGGCACTGCCGGCCGATCTGCTGGGCCGCGTGGACCTGCTCTGCGTGAACGCGCCCTACGTGCCGAGCGCGGCGATCGCCGACCTGCCACCGGAGGCCCGCGACCACGAACCGATCACCGCGCTGGACGGCGGACCCGACGGGCTCGACCTGCATCGCCGGGTCGCGGCAGGGGCGGGGGAATGGCTGGCCCCGGGAGGGCACCTGCTGATCGAGACCAGCGATCGTCAGGCCGCCGGCACCGCCGCGGCGGTGACCGCCGGCGGGTTCACCGCGCGGGTGGTCCGGGACGACGAGCGGGGCGCGACCGTGGTGGTGGGCGGTCGCTGGACGTCAGGGCCCGAGCTCAGCCGCTGATCCGGGCCCGGACGTCGGGCCGGTCGTTGAGCTCCAGCACGGCGGCGGCAGGGGCGCCGGACACCCGGACCAGGTCGGCGTCGGCCAGTTCCTCGACCGCGTCCTGCAGCAGGGCGTGCCGGGCGGTCCAGGCGTGGTGGTCGCCCCCGGCGGGGCGGGGGTTGAGCCGGGCCATGAGCTCGCGGGCCGCCAGCGGGCGGCCCATGTCGGCCAGCGCCCGCAGGCAGGTCGTGGCCAGGCGCGAGGAGCCCAGCAGATCGCCGGTGGTCAGGTGCAGGGGTGCCCCGTATCCGCTCATCGGCCCACCCTCGCGGCCACTCCCTGTGCGTGTCCAGTGTCGCGGCGTAGTTGTAACCGGAGTGTCAAGAAGCGTTGGACGGTCTCCGGCCCTGCACGCCGCAGGTCGGTGCGCCGTGGGTCGACACGTAGGGGTCAGACGGTGACGGGGGCCAGCGGGACCAGCGGGGTGCGGCCGAGTTCGGACATGGCCAGGGACCGCAGGTGCACCTCGTCCGGCCCGTCGAACAGCCGCATCGCGCGGTGCCAGCCGTACATGGCGGCCAGCGGGGTCACGTCGGTGACGCCGGCTCCGCCGTGCACCTGGATGGCCCGGTCGATGACCCGGCCGGCGGCCCGCGGGACGGCCACCTTGGCCATCGCGACCAGGTCCTTGGCCGCCTTGTTGCCCTCGGCGTCGATGACCGCGCAGGCCTGGTGGCAGATCGCCCGCGCCTGCTCGATGTCCAGCCGGGACTCTGCGATCTGCTGCTGGACGACGCCCTGCTCGGCCAGCGGGCGGCCGAAGGCGACCCGCTGCTGGGTACGCGCGACCATCATCGCCAGCGCACGTTCGGCCGCCCCCAGGGCGCGCATGCAGTGGTGGATGCGGCCCGGACCCAGCCGGGCCTGCGCCGCGGCGAACCCGCCGCCCTCCTCGCCGAGCACACTGCTCACCGGGACCCGCACGCCGTCGAAGCGCACCACGCCGTGTCCGTGCAGGTCGTGCTGGCCGAACACCGGCAGGTCCCGCTCGACGGTGATCCCCGGGGTGTGCCGCGGGACGACGAGCATGGACTGCTGACGGTGCTTGGGGGCCTGCGGATCGGTCTTGCCCATCACCACCAGGACCTCGCAGCGGGGGTCGAGCACCCCGCTGGTCCACCACTTGCGGCCGGTGATCACGTACTCGTCGCCGTCGCGCTCGATCCGGGTCTCGATGTTGGTGGCGTCGCTGCTGGCCACCGCGGGCTCGGTCATCGCGAACGCGGAACGGATCTGGCCGGCGAGCAGCGGCTCCAGCCAGCGCTCCTTCTGCTCGGGGGTGCCCAGCAGGTGCAGCAGCTCCATGTTGCCGGTGTCCGGTGCCGCGCAGTTGGTGGCCTCGGGGTACAGCTCGAGGCTCCAGCCGGTGAGTTCGGCCAGCGGTGCGTACTCCAGCTGGGTCAGCCCCGACTCCGCCGGCAGGAAGAGGTTCCACAGCCCGGCGGCCTGGGCCGCCTTCTTCAGCCGCTCCAGGACCTCGGGCGTCTGGTGACCGTCCGGCCCGGCCGCGGCGCGGGCCGCCTGGTACTCCGGCTCGGCCGGCAGCACCTCCTCACGCAGGAAGTCCACCATCCGGGCGTGCAGGTCGGTGGCGGTGCGCGAGGGGGCGGCCAGGGATGTGGTCATGATCAGCCTTCCTGAACACGTGCGGCGGTGCACGGCGACTCCGACGCTAGGGTCGCGGGCCGACAGCGTCAACTTCCGCGGACGAGGCCGCAGTGCCGGCGGTGGAGCCGTCGTCGGCGGGGACCGTGCGACCGATCGGTGCTCCGGCGGGGCGCTCGAACCAGGACCACGGCCAGGACCACAACCGGGACCACGACCGGGACCACGGACCAGGACCTCGGTCCAGGACGTGGCCCAGGAACAGGCCTCCGCCCGGTCCCCGTCCGATCGGTCACCCGGATCGACGCCGTCGTCGATCTCGACGGGGCGGGGCCTGGTCACCGCGGGCCGTCACGGCTTACGCTCAGGAAGGATGAACGTTCAGTTCCAGTGAACGCAGCTGCAGGGTCCCGTCCCGACCTGTCCCGCCACCTCCCGAGGTGATCCCGATGAGCACCTCCGACGCACGGCCCCCGGGGATCGGGCAGGCCATCCGCCGGCTGCGCACCGCGCGGGGGATCAGTCTGCGCCGTTTCGCCGGGCTGCTCCAGGTGAGCCCCGGGACGGTGAGCGCGATCGAGAACGGGCACACCGGGGTCAGCGCGGTCCGGGTGGCCCGGATAGCGGAACTGCTGGACGTCCCGGTGGAGTGGGTGTTCCGGCCCGCGGCCGGCCTGCCGGCCCCCGGGGTGGGGGACCCGCCCGGGACGGCCGCTCCCACCCCGGGCCCGCCGCCCGGTCCCGCCGAGGTCGTCCCGGTTGCGGATTGGCGGCGCTACGACCCGTTGCGGCTGGATCCGGCACTGGGCGCGGCGCTGGCCGCCTTCGTCGAACTCGGCTACCACGGCGCCACGATCCGCACGATCGCCGCCCGCGCCGGGCTGTCGGTGTCCGGGCTGTACCACTACTACCCCAGCAAGTACGACATGCTGGTGGCCCTGCTCGACCTGACCATGCGGGAGCTCGACACCCGGATGCGGGCGGCCCGGGCCGACGGTGGCGAGCCGCGGGAGCGGGTCGGCCTGCTGGTCGAGTGCCTGGCGCTGTTCCACAGCCACCGGCGGCAGGCCGGCTTCCTGGGCGCCAGCGAGATGCGCAGCCTGGTGCCGGTGGACTACGCCCGGCTCGCCGCGGTCCGACGGGCACAGCAGCAGGCCATGGACGACGAGGTCGCCGCCGCCGTGCGGGCCGGTCGGCTGCAGGCCGCGGCACCGGGCGATGCGGCACGCGCCGTTGTCACGATGTGCACCGCAATCCCGCAGTGGTACCGGCCGGGAGGTGCGCTGACCCCGGAGGCGCTCGCCGGGCAGTACGTCGGCTTCGCGCTGAACCTGCTGGGGCGGGGTGGGGACCGGGCGGACCCTTGACCCTCCCTGGTGTGACCTGCATCATCCAGGGCACCAGGGACCGTGCGAGCGCTCGGCTGACCGAGGCGCCCCGCTCATCCGATCCAGCTCATCCATCGAGGAGACGACGATGTCCGACGTTCCTGCCATGCGCGAGGTCTTGGGCGACGACGCCCCGTCCAACTGGGGCAAGTGGGGCCCCGAGGACGAGCTGGGGTCGCTGAACTACCTGGACGCCGCCGAGGTGCTTCGTGGGGTCCAGCACGTCAAGAGCGGGGAGACCTTCACGCTGCAGATCCAGATGGGTCGCACGGAGGCTCCCGGCGACCCGCTGTGGCCCGGCCGCGAGGGCATCAAGCGGCAGAACGAGCTGGACGAGTCCACCTGGGACAGCGACAGTGCACCCCAGTTCCCGGGCGGTCTGCACTACGCCGACGACACCGCGAAGATCTTCCTGCAGGGGTCGACGCAGTACGACGCGCTGGGCCACGTCTGGTACGACGGCAAGCTCTGGAACGGCTACGACGCACGCAGCACCGTCGACGCGATGCAGAAGGCCTCGGTGCTGCCGATCGCCGAGAAGGGCATCGTGGGTCGCGGCGTGCTGATCGACATGGCCCGGCACCGCGGGGTCGAGTACCTGGCCAAGGGCGAGACGTTCGACCACACCGATCTGGAGGCCGCGGCGGCCGCCCAGGGCGTGGAGATCCTGCCGCACGACATCCTGGTCATCCGGACGGGCTGGATGAAGTACTGGTACGAGCTCAACGACCCCGCCACCTTCTACGACGGCTTCGCCGAGCCGGGCCTCACGTACTCGCGCGAGCTGGTGCAGTGGTTCCAGGACCGCGAGGTGCCCAACCTGGTCACCGACACGATCGCCAACGAGGTCACCTACGACCCGGTCTCCGGTGTGGCGCTGCCCCTGCACTGCGCCCTGATGCGCAACCTCGGGGTCACGCTGACCGAGATCGCCTGGTTGGACGACCTCGCGGATGCATGTGCTGCGGACAACCGCTGGTCCTTCCTGTACGTGGCCGCGCCGCTCAAGGTGGTCAACGGCACCGGCGCCCCGGTCAACCCGGTCGCGATCCGCTGAGCCGGGCCATGTCGGTCTACGACGAGAAGCCGTGGTTGGCCCGCTACGACGAGGGTCAGCCGGTGGAGATCACCCCGGAGTACGGCAGTGCGCTGGAGATGTTCGCCGCGACCGTGGCGCGCACCCCCGATGCCGATGCCATCCGCTACTTCGACGGTCGGATCAGCTGGTCGGAGCTCGACGCGCTGACCGACGCGTTCGCCGCCGGCATCACCGCCGGCGGGTTCGCGCCGGGGGAGCGGGTCGCGGTCTTCAGCCAGAACGTGCCGCAGTTCCTCATCGCCCAGATCGGTACGTGGAAGGCCGGCGGTATCGCGGTCTCGATCAATCCGATGAACAAGGCACGCGAGCTGACCGAGCTGCTGACCGACAGCGGGGCCACCGTGCTGGTGGCGCTGCAGTCGCTCTACCGCGACGTCGCGGTCGACGTGGTGCCCACGACGTCGGTGCGCCAGGTCATCACGACCTCGGAGCTGGAGTTCCAGACGCGCAACGAACCTCGCGCCTTCGCGGGGGTCGAGCGGATCGACTGCCCGGGGACCACCGACCTGCAGCAGATGCTCACCGAGTTCCGCGGGGCGACGCCGCCGCAGGTGTCGCTGGGCCCGGACGACGTGGCGTTCCTGACCTACACCTCGGGCACGACCGGGCCGCCGAAGGGGGCGATGACCACTCACCGGAACGTGGTCTTCAACGCCCAGACCTACCGGGACTGGTGCGGCCTGGACGGCAACGACGTGGTGCTGGGGGTTGCCCCGCTGTTCCACATCACCGGGCTCGTCGCGCACGTGGCGATCGCTCAGCTGACCGGGATGCCGCTGGTGCTGATGTACCGGCTCGAGCCGAGCCTGGCGCTGGACACCATCGAGGCGGAGGGGGTCACCTTCACGGTCGGGTCGATCACCGTGTTCATCGCGATGATGAACGCGGCCAACGCCGAGAAGGGCAAGCTGGCGACCCTGACAAAGATCTACTCGGGCGGTGCGCCGGTGCCGCCGTCGACGGTGCGGGCCTTCCAGGACACGTTCGGGCAGTACATCCACAACATCTACGGGCTGACCGAGACCACGTCGCCCTCGCACGCCGTCCCGCGCTCCGGTGGCGCACCGGTGGACGAGGCCTCGGGGGCACTCTCGGTGGGGGTGCCCACCTACAACACGGTCGTGCGGATCGTGGGCGAGGACGGCGCCGATCTGCCCGTGGGCGAGGTCGGTGAGCTGGTCACGGCGGGCCCGCAGGTGGTCGTCGGGTACTGGAACAAGCCCGAGGAGACCGCGAAGGCGCTGCCCGGCGGGGTCCTGCACACCGGCGACGTCGGGTACATGGACGAGCAGGGCTGGTTCTACATCGTCGACCGCAAGAAGGACCAGATCAACGCCGGGGGCTACAAGATCTGGCCGCGCGAGGTCGAGGACGCCCTCTACGAGCACCCGGCGGTGCGAGAAGCGGCCGTGGTGGGTGTGCCGGACGAGTACCGGGGCGAGACGGTGAAGGCCTACGTCTCGTTGAAGGCCGGTGCCACCGCGACCGCGGAGGAGATCACCGCGTTCGCCAAGGAGCGGATGGCGGCCTACAAGTACCCGAGGCAGATCGAGATCCTGGACGAGATCCCGAAGACGGTCAGCGGCAAGGTGCTCCGCCGGGAGCTCCGCGCCCGCGGCTGAGGTCCCGCAGCACGACGCAGCCCGGTGGACGCAGACATGCGTCCACCGGGCTGCGGCATGCAGGGTGCTGGTCATCTCGGGCGCGCCGGCTCGAGCTCGTCCAGGGCGGTCCAGTCCACAGGTGGCCGGGGTGTGGGTGGGCCCGGTGGTGGCCCCAGGTCCAGCCTGGGTCCGGTGCTGATCTGCGAGCCGTCGGGCCGGTAGGTGGTCCACCGGTTGCGCGCGTCGCGTTCGACCCGGAAGCCGTGGTGGACCTTCGTGTGGTGGGCTTCGCACAGCAGAGCGGAGTTGGCCAGCGAGGTCTGCCCGCCGTGGAGCCAGTGCGTCAGATGATGCACGTCGCACCAGTACTTGGGGGCTCCGCAGCCGGTGAACACGCAGCGCCGGTCCCGCACCTCGACGGCCTTGCGGAGGTGGGGCGGCACCACCCGGTGGGTCCGGCCGACGTCGAGGGGTTGGCTGTCGGGTCCGATGACGATGCGGGTGATCTCCCCATCGCAGGCCAGCATCCGGGCCTTGGCCGCGGAGATGGTGGCCCCGAAGTCCATCACCCCAGCACCCGGTCCGGTGGCCGGGTCCTGCAGGTCCGCCCAGGGGATCAGCACACCCACCTGCGGCTTGCGGGTGCGCAGGGTGGGCAGCGTCCCGGCCGCCAACTGGTTGTCACACAGCTGCACCAGCGAGTCGGCGAGCTGCTGGGACCGGGTCCGCACATCCCCGGCGACCCGCCCGGCCCCCAGCACCGACTCCAGGGCAGCCTGCAGCCGTTCCCCGCCGACCGCGTCCAGCTGCCCGTGCACCCCCAGCGACCCGTCCCCACGCTTGGACAGCGTCAGCCCCCGCGTCTCGGTGGGATCCGGCTCAGGCCCATCGGGATCCAGCCGGGACAGGTAGTGCCCCACCGCCACCACGACATCCTTGTGCGGCGCGGAGGCAGCCAGCTCGGTCAACGTGGCGTCGGTCTCGGCCAGATCCATCCCCGCAGCCTCGGCTGCCGCGAGGTGCTCCGGGGTGGTGACCGGCGCGATCGCCAGCACCTGGTCGGCGGTCACCTGCCCGGCCGCGAACGCCGCCGACAGCGCGGGCAACACCTGCAGCGCCCGCCCCATCGCCAGCAGCCGCGACCCGGTCGGACCCGACACCCGCGCATGCCCACGCAACCAGGAACCCATCGAGGCCAGCCCGTCGATCTCGGCCAACCCGGACAGCTCACCGGCCCGCACCGTGCGCGCCACCGCGGCATCCAGCTGGTTCCGCAGGGCCAGCAGCACCGGCAACCGCTCGTGCAGTTGCACCCCGAACCGCAGCTCCTCGTCCTGCTCGGACAGCACAGCGGACAGGGCCGCGGCGGCGGTACCGAAGTCACCCGGCTCGCTCATCCCGACCCTCCTTACCTCTTCGAACGTGTGTACGAACAATAGCGCACGTTCGTGCCCCCGGCAAGGCAAATGGGCAGCTCAGGGCAGGGTTGTGGATGGAGTTGTCGTTGTGGACAACCACCGGCACCTGCGAGAGGGATCTGCTAGTGGGTGCCCTCACCACCTCCGATGGGCGAGCTGCTCGCGAACTCGGCTCCGTGCGACCCCCGTCGTATAACCGGCGCGGCCAGCCGGCCCTCCGGCTACCCGACCGCCCGGCCACCGCCCGACCACTCGGCCACCGGCCGCCCGGCCCCCACCCCGGCCGGTCGGCCGGCCGAGCCGCGCTCACAACGACGCGTACAGCGCCTGCTCGAACTCCTGGTAGACCCGGTACGCCCCGTCGCGCGGGATGAACGGCAGGCTGTTGGTGTAGATCGACGCGCAGATCCCCGACGTCCGGTCGATGAAGAAGTGCGTGTTCAGCAGGCCTGCCCAGGCGCCCGTCCAGGCCTTGCGCCCACCGGGCACGTCGGCGCTGTTGAGCAGCAGCCCGTGCCCCCAGGTCCACCCGGGTCCTACAGCGAGCGAGTCGGTGGTCGCCGGGTCGGCGGTGGTGATCTCGGCGGGGAACCCGAGGTCGCCGATCTGGTTGCTGAAGGCGGCGTCGACGGTGTCCTCGCGCAGGATCCGGGCTCCATCGAGTTCGCCGCCACGCAGCAGGGCGCGCTGGAAGCGGATGTAATCGCGGGGTGTGGAGTAGAGGCCGTGGCCGCCGGCGAACCACTCGGGGGACTGGTTGAGCATCTCCCCGACCGGTGTCCAGCCACCGGCCTCGCCCGGCACGTGCACCGGGACCAGGTTCTGCTGCCGGTGCTCGTCGAGGATGAACATCGTGTCGTCCATGGCCAGCGGGCCGGTGACGCCCTCGGCGATCACCCGGTCCAGCGTGGTGCCGGCTACCGCTTCCACCACCCGGCCGAGCCAGTCGGTGTTGATCCCGTAGACGAACGCCGTCCCGGGATCCGCCGTCATGGGTGCGGTGAAGGCCTGCATCGTGCCGGGCACGACGTTGGGGGTCCCGGTAACCGCCTCCCAGTGCATCAGGTCGGCGTTCCAGAACCAGTACCCCAGCCCGCTGGTGTGCGTGACGAGGTGGTGCACGGTGGCCTGGCTCGCCGGGGCGCGCAGCACCGGTTGCTCGCCGTCGAACCCCTCCAGCACCTGCAGGTCGGCGAAGGCCGGGAGGTACTCCGAGACCGGGGCCGACAGGTCCAGTTCCCCGCGCTCCACCTGCTGCAGTGCAGCGGTGGTGGCGACCATCTTGGTCATCGACATGATGCGGAACTGGGTCGAGGTGGTCACCGGGTCCCCGCTCCCGCCGGCGTCCCGCGGCCCGGCGGCGCCTTCGTAGCGCACCCCGTCGCGATCGGCCACGATCGCCGCCACGTGCGGCACCGCGCCGGACTCGACCGCCCGGGCGAGGACCTCGTCGATCCTGCTGCCGTCCAGCTGTGCACCCATTCCGGAGACCTCCTCGACCGTGCCGGGACGTGTCCGCCCCGGTGATCCGCTGATCATGACCGGCCGACGGTGATCTGTCTCACCTGATGCGAAGTCCGTGCTGGTCGACCGGACCACGGGCGGCGCTGGGCCGGACCGGTAGCGTCGGCGGCAACCACGGCAGTGCAGGCAGGAAACCGGTGCGAGCCCGGTGCGGTCCCGCCACTGTGAACCCCCTGCGGGGGTGAGCCAGACACTCCGGCTGCCGTGCCCGACGACCGGGGCGCGGACCCCCAGGGAAGGCCATCGTGCGCACCTTCACGCTGCTGTCCACCAGTGACACCGATCTGCTCACGGCGAAGACCTCGGCCTCGGACTGGAAGCTGGGCAACCCGGTCCGGCTCGGCAGCGCGGGCATCGTCGACCTCGCTGCGGGTACCGACCTGGTCGTCGTCCGGATCCTCGGGGTCCGGCGGAAGTACGAGGACATGCTCGCCCCGCTGTTGGCCACCGGCGTCCCGGTCGTCGTGCTGGGCGGTGAGCAGCTGCCCGACGCCGAGCTGATGGAGCTGTCCACCGTCCCGATGGGCGTCGCCATCGAGGCGCACGCCTACCTGGCGCAGGGCGGACCGGACAACATCGTCTCGCTGCACCGCTTCCTGGCCGACACCGTGCTGCTGGACGGCGAGGGCTTCGACCCGCCCGCGGTCGCGCCCGACTGGGGCCTGATGGACCGGCCCAGCGCCGCGACCGGTCCGCGGATCGCCGTCCTCTACTACCGGGCCCACCACCTGGCCGGGAACACCGCGTTCGTGCACGCCCTGGCGGAGGCGATCGAGGCCGCCGGCGGTGTGCCGGTGCCGGTCTACACCGCCTCGCTGCGCTCGGTGGCCCCGGAGATGCTCGACGTGCTGCGCACCATGGACGCCCTGGTCGTCACGGTGCTCGCGGCCGGCGGGTCCCGGCCGGCCACCGCCCAGGCCGGTGGGGACGACGGTGCCTGGGACGTCGGTGAGCTGGCCCGGCTCGACCTGCCGGTGCTGCAGGGCTTGGTGCTGGGCACCCCGCGGGCCACCTGGACGGCCAACGACGACGGGCTCTCGCCGCTGGACGTCGGCAACCAGGTCGCCATCCCGGAGTTCGACGGCCGGATCATCACCGTCCCGTTCTCCTTCAAGGAGGTCGACGACGAGGGCCTGACCTCCTACGTCGCCGACACCGAGCGGTGCGCCCGGGTGGCCGGGATCGCCGTCGCGCACGCCCGGTTGCGGCACACCCCACCGGCCCAGCGGAAGATCGTGGTGATGCTGTCGGCCTACCCGACCAAGCACTCCCGGATCGGCAACGCCGTGGGCCTGGACACCCCGGCCTCGGTGGTCCGGCTGCTGGCCGCGATGGCCGGGAAGGGCTACGACATCGGCCCCGGCGCCGGTGCGGGTTCGCTGCCCGGGGTGGCGGAACTGGACGGCGACGCGCTGGTGCACGCGCTGATCGCCGCCGGTGGCCAGGACCCCGACTGGCTCACCGAGGAGCAGCTGTCGGGCAACCCGGTGCGCATCCCGGCGGCGGACTACCGGGCCTACTTCGACACGCTGCCCGCCGAGCTCACCGACCGGATGGTCGAGCACTGGGGGCCGCCGCCGGGGGAGCTGTTCGTCGACCGCAGCTCCGACCCGGACGGCGAGATCGTCTTCGCCGCGCTGCGCGCCGGGAACGTGGTCGTGATGGTGCAGCCGCCGCGGGGCTTCGGGGAGAACCCGATCGCCATCTACCACGACCCGGACCTGCCGCCCAGCCACCACTACCTGGCGGCCTACCACTGGCTGCGGTCGTCCTTCGGGGCGCACGCCGTGGTGCACGTGGGCAAGCACGGCAACCTGGAATGGCTGCCGGGCAAGACCGTGGGCCTGTCGGCGGCCTGCGCCCCGGACGCGGCCCTGGGGGACCTGCCGATGGTCTACCCGTTCCTGGTCAACGACCCCGGCGAGGGCAGCCAGGCCAAGCGCCGGGCGCACGCGGTGCTGGTGGACCACATGGTCCCGCCGATGGCCCGCGCGGACACCTACGGCGACATCGCCCGCTTGGAGCAGCTGCTCGACGAGCACGCCAACATCGCCGCGATGGACCCGCCCAAGCTCCCGGCGGTCCGCCAGCAGATCTGGACCCTGATCCAGGCCGCCAAGCTCGACCACGACCTGGGCCTGGACGACCGCCCGCACGACGCCGAGTTCGACGAGATGATCCTCAACGTCGACGGCTGGCTCTGCGCGGTCAAGGACTCCCAGATCCGGGACGGGCTGCACGTCTTCGGCTCGCCACCGGAGGGGGAGGCCCGGGTCGGGCTGGTGCTGGCGATCCTGCGCGCCCGCCAGATCTGGGGTGGCTCGGTGGCCCTGCCCGGCCTGCGCGAGGCCCTCGGCCTGGTCGAGGACGGCTCCGCCGGGCTGCACGAGACCGATGACGTGGAGGCCCGCGCGCTGGCCCTGGTCACCGGCATGGAGGCGGCCGGTTGGGCGGCCGGGGCGGTGGACGCCGTCGTCGCCGAGGTGCTGGGCGGGCCGGACGCCGAGGTGGGCCGGGTGCTGCAGTTCGCCGTCACCGAGCTGGTTCCGCGGCTGGCCCGGACCACCGACGAGATCGACATGGCGCTGCACGCGCTGGACGGTGGCTACGTGCCGGCCGGACCGAGCGGGTCGCCGCTGCGCGGGCTGGTCAACGTGCTGCCGACCGGGCGCAACTTCTACTCCGTGGACCCGCGCGCGGTGCCGTCCCGGCTGGCCTGGGAGACCGGGCAGGGCCTGGCCGAGTCGCTGGTGGACCGGTACGTCAGCGAGACCGGTGACCATCCGCGTTCGGTCGGGCTCTCGGTCTGGGGCACCTCGGCCATGCGCACCAGCGGCGACGACGTGGCCCAGGTGCTGGCGCTGCTCGGGATCCGGCCGGTCTGGGACGAGGCGTCACGCCGGGTCACCACGCTCGAGCCCGTCCCGCTGCCCGAGCTGGGCCGGCCACGGATCGACGTCACGGTGCGCATCTCCGGGTTCTTCCGCGATGCGTTCCCGCACGTGGTGACCATGCTGGACGACGCCGTCACGCTGGCCGCCGGGCTGGACGAGACCCCGGAGCAGAACTTCGTCCGGGCGCACGTGGAGGCCGACGTCGCCGAGCACGGGGACCGCCGCCGGGCCACCACCCGGGTCTTCGGGTCCAAGCCCGGCGCCTACGGGGCCGGGCTGCTGTCGCTGATCGACAGCCGGGACTGGCGCACCGACGCCGACCTCGCCGAGGTCTACGCCGTCTGGGGCGGGTACGCCTACGGCCGCGACCTGGACGGCGTGGCGGCCCGGCCGGACATGGAGACCTCCTACCGGCGGATCGCGGTGGCGGCCAAGAACATCGACACCCGCGAGCACGACATCGCCGATTCCGACGACTACTTCCAGTACCACGGCGGGATGGTCGCCACCGTGCGCGCCCTGACCGGCAGCTCGCCGAAGGCCTACGTGGGGGACTCCACCCGGCCCGAGCACGTGCGCACCCGGTCGCTGGTCGAGGAGACCTCCCGGGTGTTCCGGGCCCGGGTGGTCAACCCCAAGTGGCTGGCCGCGATGCGCCGGCACGGTTACAAGGGTGCCTTCGAGATGGCCGCCACCGTGGACTACCTGTTCGGCTACGACGCCACCACCGGTGTGGTGGCCGACTGGATGTACGAGAAGCTGACCCAGACCTACGTGCTCGACCCGGAGAACCGGGCGTTCCTGGAGGAGTCCAATCCCTGGGCGCTGCACGGCATCGCCGAGCGGCTGCTCGAGGCCGCCGACCGCGGGCTGTGGGCCGAGCCCGACCCGCAGCTGATGGCCGACCTGAGGCAGGTCTACCTGGACACCGAGGGCGACCTGGAATCCGGCGCCGAGACCCCGGCCGAGACCCCGACCCCCGCCCTGCCCGAGAGGACCCCGTGATCCGTCGCACCCCCACCCTGCTGGCCCCCACCCTGCTGGGGTTGGCCACGACCCTGCTGCTCACCGCCTGCGGCGGGGACTCCGGCGGCGAGGCCGCGGCGACGTCGTCGTCGTCTGCCGCGTGCACCAGCAGCCCGGCCACCGCGGACGCCCCGGCGTCGGTGTCCACCGACCTCACCCAGGCTCCCGAGGTGCCCGCAGCCGACGGGCCACCCCCGTGCGGGTTGGTGATCAGCGACGTGGTGGTCGGCGACGGCGCGACGGCGGTGGCGGGGGCGCCGGTCGAGGTGAAGTACGTGGGCGCCTTCTACGACACGGGGGAGTCCTTCGACTCCTCGTGGAGCCGGGGTGACGACGAGACGCTGCCGTTCACCGCGGGCGCCGGGCAGGTCATCCCCGGGTTCGACACCGGGGTCACCGGCATGGCCGTGGGGGGCGCCGGTACGTCGTCATCCCCAGCGACCTGGGTTACGGCCCGTCCGGGCAGGGGCCGATCCCGCCCGACGCCACGCTGGTGTTCGTCGTCGACCTGGTGTCGGTGGGCTGAGTGCCGGTGGGCCGAGCGCCGGGCGGCAGGGTCTC
The DNA here is from genome assembly GCA_963759905.1 of uncultured Actinomycetota bacterium. GTDB lineage: Bacteria > Actinomycetota > Actinomycetes > Mycobacteriales > Geodermatophilaceae > Klenkia. The sequence goes on along the minus strand of CAVXBD010000001.1, from coordinate 1,167,363 downwards.
GGTGGGCTGACCCGGCGGGTCGACCAGCACCGCCGGGCGCCAGCCGCGCAGCGAGCTGACCACCGCCAGCTCCGCCCCGCCGGCCAGGTCGGCCGGGCGGAGCACCCGCTCGGCCAGCACGCCCTCGGCCAGCAACCGGGCCCGGCCCACCCCGGGCAGGCAGCCCGAGGACGTCGGCGGGGTCCACCAGCGACCGGACAGCCGGACGGCCACGTTCGCGATCGTGGTCTCGGTCAGCTCGCCTCGGTCGTTGACCAGCAGCACGTCATCAGCGCTCGGGTGCCGCGCGGCCGCTGCGGTCCAGGTCTGCCGGTGGGTGGTCTTGTGGTGCAGCCAGACGTCGTCGGCACGCACCGGGACGTCGTCCAGGGCCAGGGTGACCGGACGGTGCGCCGGCGCAGGCAGGTCGGCGACCTCGACGGTCGCGGTCCCGTCCCGGGCCAGCCGCAGCCGGACCCGGCCGGCGGTCGTGCGCCCGGCCACCGCCGCGTCCAGCGCGCGCCGCACCGCGCCCGGGTCGCAGCGGAAGTCGAAGTAGGCCGCGGAGTCGGCCAGCCGGGCCAGGTGGCGGGGCAGGTCCCGCCAGCCCGCACCGGGCAGGTGTGCCAGGGTCTCCAGCAGCTCGTGGTCCCCGGCCGGCGCGGTGAGCACGGCGGCCTTGGCCAGCAGCTCGCGCCGTTCGGCGTCCGCCCGGGAGTCCCAGGTGACCCCGCCCCCGCTGCCGTAGACCGCGGCCCCGGTCCGCCGGTCCACCACGGCGGTCCGGATGGCGACGGCGAACCGGGCCTGCACCGCGGCCTCGGGCGGGGCCAGCACACCGACGGCCCCGCAGTAGACCCCCCGAGGGCCGGGCTCCAGGTCCCGGATCACCCGCATCGCCGCGCCCTTCGGTGCCCCGGTGATCGACCCGCAGGGGAACAGCGCGGTGAGCACCTCGACCAGCTCGACGCCGGGCCGGGTCCGGGCGGTGATCTCCGAGGTCAGCTGCCAGACCGTGGGGTAGCGCTCCACGGCGAACAACTCGGGCACCTGCACGCTGCCGGTCACCGCCACCCGGGACAGGTCGTTGCGCAGCAGGTCCACGATCATCAGGTTCTCGGCGCGCTCCTTGGGGTCGGCCAGCAGCGCCGCGGCCCGCTCCCGGTCGGCCGCGGTGGTCGGCCCCCGCGCCGCGGTGCCCTTCATCGGCCGGGTCCGCAACCGTTCCCCGGACCACTCCAGGAACAGCTCGGGGCTGGCCGACACCACCACGTGCGCACCGGTGTCCAGGTAGGCGTTGAACGCCCCGCGCTGGGCCAGCGCCAGGTCGGCGTACAGCTCCACCGGGTCCCCCCGCAGCGGGTTCGCCCGCAGCCGGTCGGTCAGGTTGACCTGGTAGGTGTCCCCGGCGGCGATGTGCCGGCGCACCCGCTCCACCGCCCCGGCGTGCTCGGCGTCGGACCAGTCCGGGACCCAGCGGCTGGCCGCCCGGGCCGAGCCGGCGCGCAGCGGCAGCACGTCCTGCGGCGGCCCGCCGACGCCGAACCACAGCAGCGGCGGGCCGTTCGGATCGGGCTCGCCGACGGGCAGGCTGGGGTCCAGGCCGGCGGCCGCCTCGTAGGCCAGGAACCCGTAGGCCCAGGCGCCTGCCGAGGTGGCCGCCTGCAGCTCGCGCAGCGCCGGCAGCACCTCGGTGGCGACGGCGGCGGTCACCACCCGCTCGGGAGGCGGGAACTGCACCGCGGTACCGGCCACCAGATCGTCGAACCGGCCCCCCGGTAGCCGGAGGGTCACGGCCCGGCGCCCAGCAGTACCGCCGCGGCCAGCAGGCTGGCAGCCGCGGTGACCTCCCCGGCGGCGCCCATCACGTCACCGGTCACCCCGCCCAACCGGGCCCGGGCGCGGCGGTGCAGCAGCTCTCCGGCGGCCAGACCCACACCGGCCGCGGCCAGCAGCCGGGCGGCCAGCTCCAGGTTCCCCAGCACGGCCGCGACACCGACCACGAGCCCCGCCGCCAGCACCGCGCAGCCCGCCAGCCACACCCGGGACACCGTGCCGGCCACCGCCGCACCCAGCGACGACCCCGCCGCCGTCGGCACCCCCGGCAGACCGGTCCGGCTCATCGCCAGCCGGGCCGCCAGCACCGCCGTCACCAGTCCCAGCCAGCCGCCGTCCACAGCGAGCAGCTGCGCCAGGCAGGCCACCTGCAGCAGCAGCACCAGCACCAGGGTGGCCACCCCGAAGGGGCCGACGTCGCCCGAACGCATCACCGCCAGCGCCCGCTCCGGGCCGCGCAGCGGACCCAGCCCGTCGGCGGTGTCGGCCAGCCCGTCCAGGTGCAGGCCGCGGGTCAGCCAGGCCAGCAGGGCGACGGCCAGCACCGCCCCGACCAGCGGGGAGGCGTACCGGGCACCCAGCCACGCGGTCCCGGCGGCCAGCAGGCCGAGGGTCAGGCCCACCAGCGGCGCCCAGGGCAGCACCCCGCGGGCCGACGTCGTGGCCGGCACCCGGAACACGGTCAGCAGGCCGAAGGACTCGGCCGGGCCGCTCATCGCAGGCGCTGCGGCAGCCCGGCGACGACGAACCACACCTCGTCGGCAGTGGCCGCCAGCCGCTGGTTGACCGTGCCCAGGGTGTCCCGGAACAACCGGCCCGACGTCGTCTCGGGTACCACGCCCAGACCCACCTCGTCGCTGACCGCCACGATCTGCGCCGGCGTCATCACCCACGCCTCGAGCAGCTCGTCGACCCGTCGGGCCAGCCGGTCGGTGGCCCGGCGACCGCCCTCCCACACGCCGCTGGCGTCCATCATCGCGGTCACCCAGGTGGTGATGCTGTCCACCAGGTAGGTGCCGGGGACCACCAGCTCGCCCGGGTTGGTCGTCTCCCTCGTGGTCCAGCTGGCCGGGCGCCGGGCCCGGTGCGCGGCGATCCGCTCGGCCCACTCGGCGTCGCCGGGGCGGGGGTCGGAGGTGGCCAGGTAGGTGACGTCGTCCCGGCCCTCCAGCAACGCCTCGGCGTACCCGGACTTGCCCGACCGGGACCCGCCCAGCACCAGCGTGCGGCTCACAGCGGCAACCGCGTGACGGTGCCGTTGTGCGGGGTCTCGTGCGGCATGGCCTCCGGGCCGTCCCCGGCCAGCACCGCCTGCGCAGCCCGGATGGTGTCCCCGTGCGTGACCAGGGCGACGACGTCCGCGGGCGGGTCGGCGCGCAGCGCCGCCAGGTACCCGGCGACCCGGGCGTGCAGCTGGGCCAGGCTCTCCCCGCCCTGCGCCGACCAGTGCACGTCGGTCCAGTCCACGACGTCCCACAGCTCGCGGGACGGCCGGCCCTCCAGCACCCCGTAGCCCTGCTCGCGCAGCAGCGGGGTGGTGGCGAAGCGCAGGCCGGTGGCGGCCATGCAGTGCTCGGCGGTCTGCACCGCGCGGCGCAGGTCGCTGGAGACCAGCGCCCCCGGCCGCAGAGCGGCCAGCTCGGCGGCCGCGCCGCGGGCCTGGGAGTGCCCGAGATCGGTCAGCGGGACGTGCGCCGTCTGGCCCTGCATCAGGCCGCGGGCGTTCCAGGTGCTCTGTCCGTGCCGGACGAGCAGGAGCATGGTCATCGGGTCCAGAGCCTAGGTGCCCGCTCGCAGCCGGGCCCTGGCTACCGTGCTCGGCGTGACCATCCCGATGCGCCCTCCCACGGACGGGCCGGGCGCCTCCGGCCTGGGAGCCCGGCGGGCCGCCCCGCGGCCCACCCGCCCGGCCGGTCCGGACCCGCTGGCCCCGCTGCTGGACCTGCCCGGGGTGCGCGACGCCGCCGACGCCGCTCGCACCTCGATCGACCGGCTGCTGGGGCACAAGGTGCTCCGCCGGGAGTCCGCCGGGGTCAGCGCGGAGTCCGCGCTGCGCGGGGCCCGCGCCTCGGCGTCGCTGGAGGGCATCGACGTCCCGCTGGCGCAGGTGCGCTCCGGGGACGTCAGCGAGCCCACCCTGCAGGGCGCGCTGCGGGTCTCGGTCGGGTTGGGCTCGATGGTGGAGACCTGGGACCGGGCCCCCGGGCAGGTGCTGGCCCGGCTGCACGTGCTGGCCGCCGCCGACCTCGCCGCCGCGGCCGACCTGGGCCGGCCGGGTGCGCACGCCGGAGCCCGGTTGAGCGGGGTCTTCACCCTGGCCACCGGGGCCACCACCGCGCCGGCGGTGCTGATCGCCGCCGTGGTGCACGGCGAGCTGGCCGCCGTCGAGCCGTTCGGCGTGGCCGACGGGGTGGTGGCCCGGGCGGCCGGCCGGCTGACCGGGATCGCCCGCGGACTGGACCCCAAGGCGGTGTCGGTGCCCGAGGTCGGCTTCGCCGAGCTGGGTGCGCCGGCCTACGCGGACGCGCTGGGCGGGTACCGGTCGGGCACGGCCGAGGGGGTGGCCGGGTGGCTGGTGCACTGCTGCCGGGCCACCGAGCTGGGTGCCGTCGAGGGCCTGGCGATCTGCGAGTCGCTGCTGCGCGGCTGAGGCCCTGGGGGGCGGCGCCGTCACGCCTGGGGCACCCTGGAGGCCATGCGCTTCCTCGAGGTCGACGGTCTGGGCCAGGTCAGCCGGATCGGACTGGGCACCTGGCAGTTCGGTTCCCGGGAATGGGGCTATGGCGCCGACTACGCGTCCGGGCCGGCGAGGGCCATCGTCCGGCGGGCGCTCGAGCTGGGCGTGACGCTGTTCGACACCGCCGAGGTCTACGGGTTCGGGCGCAGCGAGCGGATCCTCACCGAGGCCCTCGGGAACCGGCGGACCGACGCCGTGGTGGCCAGCAAGATCTTCCCGGTCGCGCCGTTCCCGCGGGTGATCCGGCAGCGGTTCGCCGGCTCGGCGAAGCGGCTGCAGCTGACCCGGATCCCGCTCTACCAGGTGCACCAGCCCAACCCGGTGGTGCCCGACTCGATCATCATGAAGGGGATGGGCGAGCTGCTGGACGCCGGCAAGATCGGCGCGGTGGGCGTCTCGAACTACTCGCTGGACCGCTGGCAGGCGGCCGACACCGCCCTCGGGCGGCCGGTGGTGAGCAACCAGGTGCAGTTCTCCCTGGCGACGGCGGGTCCGCTGACCGACCTCGTGCCCTTCGCCGAGCGCGAGAACCGGATGGTGATGGCCTACAGCCCGCTGGCCCAGGGCCTGCTGGGCGGCAAGTACTCGGCTGACAACCGCCCCTCGGGCGTGCGGGCGCTCAACCCGCTGTTCGGCACCGAGAACCTGCGCCGGGCCGAGCCGCTGCTGGACCTGCTGCGCGAGGTGGCCGCCGCGCACGAGGCGCGTCCGGCGCAGGTCGCGCTGGCCTGGCTGCTGGGACTGCCCCAGGTGGTCGCGATCCCGGGGGCCTCCAGCGTGGAGCAGCTGGAGTTCAACGTGGCCGCGGCCGAGCTGGACCTGACCGCCGACGAGCAGGCCGCGCTCACCGCTGCCGCCCGGGCGTTCAGCCCGGTGTCGGCGGCCAGCACGCTGGTCGAGCGGGTCCGGGAGAAGCTGGGGGTCTGACGTCCGGCCGGTCAGAGGTCCAGCGGGTCGGCCAGGTAGCGCTGCAAGGTCGGCCCCACCAGGCCGACCAGCTGCTCGGTGGTCAGTGTCCGCAGGGCCGTCAGCCCCACCACCTCCCGAGCCATCACCAGGCCGACCACCTGGGACGCCGTCAGGGCCGCCCGCACCTCGGGCCGGTCCATCCCCAGGGCGGCCGCCAGCGGGGTGAGCACGTCGTGGGTGAGGCGGTCCCGCACCACCGCCGCGGCGGCGGGTTCGGTGGCCGCGCAGCGGACCAGGCCGATCATGGTGGCCGATGCCGCCGGGGAGGCCAGCGCCGCGGCGATCGCGGTGGCCAGCCGGCGGCCGATGCCGGCGCGGTCCCCGGCCACCACCCGGGGAATCACCACCGCGGGGTCGATGGGTAGGTCCACCGCCGCGGTGAACAGCTGGTGCTTGCTGCCGAAGTAGTGCGCCACCAACCCCGGATCGACGCCCGCCGCCAGGGCCACGGAGCGCATCGAGGTCCGGTCGAAGCCCTGGTCGGCGAACTGGCGCCGGGCGGCGCCCTCGATGGCGGCACGGGTGCCACTGTCCCCGGGGCGCCGACCGGTCCGCCGGCCCGGCCGCGGCCGCGCGTCGACCGGTGGGGGCGCGGCTCCCGGGGCGGGGGAGGGGTCCGACATGGCTCCACGGTAATGCCTTGACCCGATAATTCCACAGGTGCAGAATTCCGCGCACGTGCAGCGAACCCCCGGGAGGGCTCATGGACCTCGATCCGTCCACCTCTGGTCCGGCCACCGCAGGCCCGGGTCCCGCCGCCGCCGGCGGCGCACCCGCCCCCGCCGGACCGGCCGGTGAGCTCTCGCCCGGTCGCCGGCGGGCGGTGTTGGCCGTGGTGGCCATCGCGCTGATGATGGTGGTGTCGGCCGTCAGCGGGCTGAACGTGGCGCTGCCGGACCTGGCCCGGGACACCGGGGCCAGCCAGACCCAGCTGACCTGGATCGTGGATGCCTACACCGTGGTGTTCGCCGGGTTGCTGCTGACCGCTGGCGCCCTCGGCGACCGGTACGGCCGCCGCGAGATCCTCGTCGTCGGCCTGGCGGTCTTCGGCGGCGCGGCGGCGTGGGCGCTGACCATCTCCGACCCCACCACCCTCATCGCGGCGCGGGCGTTGATGGGTGTCGGCGCTGCCGCGGTCATGCCGACCACGCTGTCGGTGATCACGACCTCCTTCCCGGTCGCCGAGCGGGGCCGGGCGGTCGGGGTGTGGGTCGGGGTGGCCGGCGGCGGGGCCGTGCTCGGCCTGTTCGCGTCGGGGATCCTGCTGGAGTTCTTCAGCTGGAGCTCGTTCTTCGGCCTGAACGTCACGCTGGCCGCCCTGGGCCTCGTCGGGGCCCTGCTGGTGGTCCCCGCCTCCCGCGACCCGCAGGCCCCCGCGGTGGACGTCCCGGGCGCGCTGGCCTCGCTGGTCGGCGTCTCGTCCCTGGTGTTCGCCATCATCGAAGGTGTGGACCGGGGCTGGACCGACCCCACCACCCTGTCCGCCGCCGCGGTCGCGCTGGTCGCCCTAGGGGGTTTCGTGGTCTGGCAGTTGCGGGCCCGGCACCCCCTGCTGGACGTGCGGTTGTTCGCACTGCGCGGTTTCGGCGCGGGGTCGGTGTCGGTGACCGTGCAGTTCTTCGCCGCGTTCGGGTTCTTCTTCATCGTCCTGCAGTACCTGCAGTTCGTGATCGGGCGCAGCCCGCTGCAGGCCGCCGTCACGTTGCTCCCGCTGCCCCTCATCCTGATCCCCACCGCGCGGCTGGCCCCCGGGCTCGCCGTCCGGCTCGGCACCAACCGGGTAGGTGCTGCCGGGCTCACCAGCCTGGCGGTCGGCCTGGGGGTGATGTCCCTGCTGGACACCAGCTTCGACCCGCTGGTGTTCTACATCGGGCTGGCCTTCTTCGGGCTCGGCATGGGGCTGGCCGGGACCCCGGCGACCACCGCCATCACCTCCTCGTTGCCCGACGCGCAGCAGGGTGTCGCCTCCGCGGTCAACGACGTCTCCCGGGAGTTCGGCAGCGCGCTGGGGATCGCCGTGCTGGGCAGCATGCTGATCAGCGGTTACCGCACCACCCTGGCCCCGGCACTGGACGGCCTGCCGCAGCAGATCGCCGACGGCGCCCGGTCCTCGATCGCGTTCGTCTCCTCCGGGGCCACCGACCAGCTGGGGCCGGCCGGTGCCGAACTCGCCCGGGCCGCCCGCGCGGCCTTCGTCGCGGGTACCTCCGCCGCGCTGCTCACTGCCAGCGGCGCGCTGCTCGTCGCTGCGGTGTTCGTCTTCGTGCGGGCGCCGCGGGTGGAGGAGCGGTATGCCGAGCAGGGGCGCGCGGTTGGCTCACGCGAGGGACGGCGGCATGCTGCGCATGGGGTTCGACGGCGCCGGGCGGGCGGTGGGTGAGGGCGGACCTCCCCGGGTCGGCTCGACCAGGCGGTGCCGCTGGGCCGGTTCGTCGCAACGGCCAGCGCCGACGCGCTGGCGCAGGGCCGCACCCTGCGGGACAGCGCCCTGGCGCTGGCGACGTGGAACGCCTCGATCGTGCAGGCACGCGTCGGCGCAACGGGGTGACCCGTCCTGGAACGACGGTGCCTTCCCGTCGGGTGCGGTCACCCGGCCGTCGGGGGTGCGTCGGCTGCAGGGTCGGGGCCTCAGTCGGCACCGGACTCCATCGCCGCCCGGTCGAGCAACTCCTCGTCGACGGGCACCTGCCCGCGCGAGGCGATGGTCTGGGCGCCGCCGGCTTCCATCGCGCTGATCAGCGCGGTCGGGCCGGACCCGTCGGCACCCAGCAGGGCGCCGTGCGTGCCACCGACCATGCCGAGCCCGGCGTACTGCTCGAGCTTGGCCCGGGAATCGGCGATGTCCAGGTTGCGCATGGTCAGCTGCCCGATCCGGTCCACCGGTCCGAAGGCGGAATCCTGGGTGCGCTCCATGGACAGCTTGTCCGGGTGGTAGCTGAACATCGGCCCAGCGGTGTCCAGCAGCGAGTAGTCCTCGCCCCGGCGCAGCCGCAGGGTGACCGATCCGGTGACCGCGGTACCCACCCAGCGCTGCAGGGCCTCCCGGATCATCAGGGCCTGCGGATCCAGCCAGCGGCCCTCGTACATCAACCGGCCCAGCCGGCGGCCCTCGCTGTGGTACGTCGCCACGGTGTCCTCGTTGTGCACCGCGTTGACCAGTCGCTCGTAAGCGGTGTGCAGCAGCGCCATGCCCGGGGCTTCGTAGATGCCGCGGCTCTTGGCCTCGATGATGCGGTTCTCGATCTGGTCGCTCATGCCCAGCCCGTGCCGCCCACCGATGGCGTTGGCCTCCAGCACGAGATCGACGGGGGTGGCGAAGGTTGCGCCGTTGATCGACACCGGGCGGCCCTGCTCGAACCCGACCGTCACGTCCTCGGCGCGGATCTCGACGTCAGGGTCCCAGAACCGGACACCCATGATCGGCTGGACCGTCTCGATGCTGACGTCGAGGTGCTCCAGTGATTTGGCCTCGTGCGTGGCGCCCCAGATGTTGGCGTCGGTCGAGTAGGCCTTCTCGGTGCTGTCCCGGTAGGGCAGACCGTGTTCGACCAGCCACTGGCTCATCTCGGTCCGGCCACCCAGTTCGGTGACGAAGGCTGCGTCCAGCCAGGGCTTGTAGATCCGCAGCCCGGGGTTGGCCAGCAGGCCGTACCGGTAGAAGCGTTCGATGTCGTTGCCCTTGAAGGTGGAGCCGTCACCCCAGATCTGGACGTCGTCCTCCAGCATCGCCCGGACCAGCAGCGTGCCGGTCACCGCGCGGCCCAACGGGGTGGTGTTGAAGTAGCCGCGGCCGCCGGAGCGGATGTGGAAGGCCCCGCAGGTCAGGGCCGCCAGGCCCTCCTCGACGAGGGCGGCGCGGCAGTCGATCAACCGGGCGAGCTCGGCACCGTACTGCGTGGCACGGCCGGGGACCGACTCGATGTCGGGTTCATCGGCCTGACCGATGTCGGCGGTGTACGTGCACGGCACCGCGCCCTTCTCCCGCATCCAGGCCACTGCCACCGAGGTGTCCAGGCCACCGGAGAAGGCAATGCCGACGCGTTCGCCCACGGGGAGGGAAGTGAGAACCTTGGACATGCCAGAGATTATGCAGAAGACTGCATCTTCATGCACATTGGGGAGGGTGCGGGAGGTCAGTCGTCCTGGTCCATCCCGTGTTCCAGCGCGTAGCGGGTCAGCTCCACCCGGTTGTGCAGCTGCAGCTTGCGCAGCGTGTTCTGCACGTGGTTCTCCACGGTCCGGTGCGAGACCACCAGCCGGTCGGCGATCTGCCGGGCCGACAGCCCCCGGCTGACCAGCTTCAGCACCTCGGTCTCTCGCTCGGTGAGCCGGGGGGTGGAGTCCTCCGGGCCGGACTGCAACCGTCGGTACTCCCCGAGCAGCAGCCCGGCCAGCCCGGGGAGAACACCGCGTCCCCGGCGGCGGTGCGGGTCACGGCGTCGGCCAGCTCGTCGGCCGACGCGGACTTCACCAGGTAGCCCGACGCGCCGGCCTTCACCGCTTCCAGCACGTCGGCCTGCTGGGCGCTGGCGGAGAGCACGAGGACCCGGGTTGCCGGGAGTGCGGCCACCACGTCGCGGGTGGCGTCCACGCCGGAGCCCGCGCCCAGCTGCAGGTCCATCACGACCACGTCGGGCCGGACCGCGAGGGCCCGGCGCACCACCGAGGCCGCATCCGACGCGGTGGCCAGCACGTCGAACCCTCGCCCGGTCAGGTCCCGCTCGACCGCCTCGCGCCACATCGGGTGGTCGTCGACCACCATCACCGTCGTCATGTCCCTGGGTCCCCCTCCGGTGCGCTCGGCACGCTCAACTCCCACTCGGTGCCCTGGCCCGGCCCGGTCCGCAGCGCCGCGCTGCCACCGAGGTCGGCCACCCTGCCGCAGATCGAGGAGCTGATCCCGCGGTGCCCTGCGGCGCCCGCCTCGGCCAGCCGCCCGTCGGGGATGCCGGGGCCGTCGTCCCGGACCACCACGACCACCTCGTCGTCGGCAGGTTCCAGGCTGACCCACGCGTGCGCACCGGACCCGGCGTGCGCCGCGGTGTTGGCCAGGGCCTCGCGGACTGCCGCGGTCAGCTCGGCCGTCACCCGGGCCGGCAACAGCACCGGATCGGCGGGGGAGGCGACCTCCACCAGGGGTGTGGCGAGCAGGCGCAGCGCGGCGCCCAGGTCCGCCCGGCCCCCGTCGTCGGCGGGTGCGGCCGAGGTCAGCAGCGCCCGCAGCGCCACTTCCTGCTCGGCGGCCAGCCGGGCCAGCTCGGGGGTCGCGTCCCCACCGGCCTCCCCCTGACGGCGCACCGCTGCCAGCACCTGAAGCACCCCGTCGTGCACCGCCCGGCCCAGCCTCTCCCGCTCCGCGGCGGCGGCCGCGGTGGCCGCGGCCTGCTGCACCGCGAGGGTGGCTGCCCGGGTCGTGGTCGCGGCGTACCCCAGCAGCACCGCGGACAGCGCGAAGAGGACCAGGTTGAACAGCTCCTGGTCCCCGATCCGCTGCCGCAGCGCCGTCACCGCGCCCCAGACGACCAGGCTGCCCACCAGCCCGCCGTCCCGGCCACTGGTCAGTGCGAGCGCGTAGGCCGGGCCGGCCACCCACAACGAACTGAGGATCGGGGCTCCACCAGCGAAGGCCTCCGGGGGCTGGGTGGTCGAGACGCCGGCCAGCACGCCCAGGGTGACCGCCAGGTCGACCAGGGCGAACCGGGTCCGTCGTCCCTCGGGACGGAGGTAGAGGACGGTGCAGCAGGCGGTCCAGGCGGCCATCGCGGCGAGCACCAGGACCGGACCGGCCATCCCGGGGTACTCCTCCCGCGCGCGGAGGAACCCCACGAGAGCGACCCCCCAGGCCAGCAGCCGGAAGGCCACGACGGCACGCCACAGCGGGGCGAGCAGATCGCGTCGGCGAGTGATCCCACCGTCGGACAGGACGGCCACGGGGGGAGTCTGCCGCGACACCCGGGTCAGGCGGGTGCCAGCAGCAAGCCGACACCCGCCGTCAGCAGCACCGCCGCCCCGGCCAGCGCGGCGGCCAGCAGCCACGAGCCGCTCAGCAGGGCGAACAGCACCCCGAAGAGCAGGCCCGTCCAGGGCCCGGAGCGGGTCAGCACGACCCCGGCCCGCTCGGCACCCACCGGACGGCGCCCGGTCCGCACGTCGCGCCCCACGACGAGCGCCCCGGCACCCAGGCCCAGCACCGCCAGCCAGGCGAGCACCACGGTGATCACGACGGGCAGGATGGCGTGCGGGACGGCTGGGGGTGCGCCGACCCGCCGGAGGAGTGCCGGTCAGGCCCCACGCCGGCGCCGGCGCGGGCCGATCCCACTGCCGACACCCTGGACGGCGAGCGACTGCATCGTGCGCCTCCGGGCGTACCAGGCCAGACCCACCACGGCGGCCCCGACACCGACCGCGGCCCCGGTCACCAGAGGCGCCCGGGGTGGCCCGGTCCGCGCGCTGAGTGCGACCGGGCGGGTGAACTCCAGCACCGGCCACCCCCGCTCCACCGCGACCCGGCGCAGCCCCCGGTCGGGGTTGACCGCGGTGGGATGGCCGACCGCGCTGAGCATCGGCAGGTCGGTCGTGGAGTCGGAGTAGGCCCAGCAGTCGGCCAGGTCGTAGCCCATCTCCGCGGCGACCTCGCGCATCGCGGCGCCTTGTTCTCCCCGTAGGCGTAGTAGTCGATCTCGCCGGTGTACCGGCCGTCGGCCACCACCATCCGGGTGGCGACGACCCGGTCGACCCCGAGCATCTCCCCGATCGGCTCCACCATCTCCGCGCCGCTGCTGGACACGATCACGACCTCGCGGCCGGCGGCCCGGTGCGCCTCGATGAGGTCGGTGGCCTCGGCGTAGACGAGCGGGTCCACGATCGAGTGCAGCGTCTCCCGGACGATGTCGTGCACCACCTCGACGTCCCAGCCGGTGCACATCGTCGTGATCTGGTCGCGCATCCGCTCCATCAGGGCGTCGTCGGCCCCGGCGAGGGAGAACACGAACTGGGCGTAGGCGCCCTTCAGCACCGCTCGGCGGTTGATCAGGCCACCGTGGAAGAACGGGCGGCCGAACGCCAGGGTGCTGGACTTGGCGATGACCGTCTTGTCCAGGTCGAAGAACGCCGCCGAGCGGGTCATGAGGCACGAGGCTAAGCGCAGCACGGCCCGCCGACGCCCGGCACGCCGTCGTCCACACCCCGACGGGTTGTGCACAGATCGGCCCAGCTGCGGTCGGGCGGCCCGGTCGTGGTGCTCACTGCCCCCGTGGACGAACGCACCCCAGGACCTGGCCCGCCCGCTGGTGGTCAGCAGCGACGACCTGCTGGTCGACGACCTGCTCCGGCTGCTGGCCGCCGCCGGCACCACCCCCGAGCTGACGAACGGCACCGCCGCGATGCGCCGGGCGCATCGCGCCGCACCGCTGGTGGTGCTGGGCTCCGATGTGCTCGGGGTGGCCGGCGGTGCGGGCGCTGCCGCGTCGTCCGGGCATCGTGGTGGCCACCCGGGAGGAGCTGACCGGGGCGGGGTTCGAGGCGGCCCTCGCGGTGGGGGCCGAGCGGGTCGTGGTGCTGCCCCGAGACGAGGGATGGCTGCTGGAACGCGCGGTGGCCGCGGTCGGCGAACCGGTGGAGCCCGGGCCGCTGATCGCCGTCGGTGGCTGCTGCGGTGGCGCCGGGGTCAGCACGCTCGCGACCGCGCTGGCGCTCACCGCCGGGCGGTCGGTGCTGCTGGACGCCGACGGTTCCGGCGGTGGGGTGGACCTGTTGCTGGGCGCGGAATGGGCCGAAGGGCTGCGCTGGCCGGAGTTGTCGGGGCTCCGGGGCCGGGTCGACGGTGCGTCCGTGCTCGCCTCGCTCCCGCAGGTGCACGGGGTGCACGTGGTGGCGGCCGCCCGGGATTCACCCGGGGAGATCCCGGCCGAGGCGCTGCTCGCCGTCACCTCCGCAGCCCGGTCGGTGGGCCGCACGGTGGTCGTCGACCTGCCCTCCCGGGACCTGCGACTGGCCGAACCGGTGCTGGCCGAGGCTGACCTGGCCGTGCTGGTGGTGCCGGCCCGGGTACGCGCGCTGGCCGTCGCCGGCCCGCTGCTGGACGGTGACGCCTGGGCGCGCGCGGTGCTGGTGGTGCGCACCGCGCCGGGTGGGCTGAGTCCGGGCGAGGTCGCCGCGGTCCTGGGCCGGCCGGTGGCCGCCGAGCTGGGACCGGACCGGTCGGCGTTCGTCCGGGGTGAGCGCGGGGAACCGCCCCAGACCGGACCACGCAGCCCGCTGGGCCAGGTCAGCCGGCAGCTGCTGGCCCGGCTCGGACGAGTGGCGGAGGCCACCGGTGCCTGAGGCGCTGCCGCTGGTCGACCGGGTGCGGGCCCGGTTGGCCGCCGACCCCGGTACCCCGACCCAGGCCGCGGTCGCCGCCCTGGTGCGCAAGGAGTCCGGTGGTCTGCTGGGCGGCGCGGACGTGCTGCACGCGGTCCGGGAGGCCGTGGACGAGCTGTCCGGGGTCGGGCTGCTCGAGCCGCTGCTCCGGTTGCCGGGGGTGACCGATGTGCTGGTGAACGGCCCGGACCAGGTCTGGGTGGACCGGGGCAGCGGGCTGGAGCTGACCGGTGTCCACTTCCCCGACGACGAGGCGGTTCGGCGGCTGGCGGTCCGGCTGGCGGCGTCGGCCGGACGCCGGCTGGACGATGCCGCGCCCTGGGCCGACGTGGGCCTGCCCGACGGCACCCGGTTGCACGCCGTGCTGCCGCCCGTCTCGGGATCGGGCACCTGCCTGTCGCTGCGGGTGCTCCGTCGGGTCCGACGGTCGCTGGCCGACCTGACCGCGTCCGGGGCGCTGCCCGGCCGGTCCGCCGAGCTGGTCCGGGCCCTGGTGTCCCGGCGGTTGGCCTTCCTGGTCACCGGGGGGACCGGCACGGGGAAGACGACCCTGCTGTCGGCGCTGCTGGGCTGCACCGAACCGGGGGAGCGGCTGCTGCTCTGCGAGGACGCCGCCGAACTGGACCCGGCGCACCCGCACGTGGTCCGGTTGCTCACCCGGCCACCCAATGTCGAGGCGGCCGGCGCGGTCACGCTGCGCGACCTGGTCCGGCAGGCACTGCGGATGCGGCCCGACCGGCTGGTGGTAGGCGAGGTCCGCGGTGCCGAGGTGGTCGACCTGCTGGCCGCGCTGAACACCGGTCACGACGGCGGCTGCGGCACGCTGCACGTCAATCGGGCCGGCGACGTGCCCGCCCGGTTGGAGGCGCTCGGGGTGGCCGCGGGGCTGGACCGGTACGCGGTGCACAGCCAGGCGGCCGCGGCCCTGTCGGTGGTCGTGCACCTGCGCCGGGGGCCGACCGGCCGCCGGGTGGACGAGCTGGGCGTCGTCCGGCGGCGGGGGGAGCTCATCGAGGTGGTCCCCGGTTGGCGGGCCGGCGGTGGTCCGGCCCCGGCCGCGGACGAGTTGTCCACGCTGCTGGGCAGCCGGTGAGCACGGCCTTGGTCTGCCTGGCCGCCGGGCTCCTCTGCTGGCCGCGGGGTTCGTCGGTTGCCGCCGGTCGCGCCCGCGGGCTGCGGGGCGGTAGGACCGGTCCGACGGCCCGGTTGCCCCTGGCGGCTCTGGTGGTGACGACCACCGGGCTGGCCGGGGTGCTGGTGTCGACACCGGTCGTGGCCGTGCTGGCCGCCGGTGCGGCCGCGGCCGGGGTCCGGGCCTGGCGGCGGCGCGCGACCGACCACGACCTCCAGGCGCAGGTCCGGGCCCTGGCCGAGGCGCTGGGCGTACTGGCGGCGGAGCTCCGGGCCGGGCGGACGGCCCCCCAGGCCATCCGAGCCGCAGTGTCGGCTTGCCCGCACCCGGTGACGGCCGCCGCGATCGCCCCAGCCATCCAGGCCGGCCGGGTGGATCCCTCCGACCCCGGCGGCATCGGTGCGGCGCTGGCCCGGGTGGCCGCGGCGGCGTCGGTGAGCGCCCGGACCGGTTGCTCGCTGGCTGCGGCGGTGGTTGCCGCCGAGGACGACCTGCGGGCCAGGTCGCGCACCGCGGACGAGCTGCGGTCGCTGGTGGCCGGCCCGCGTGCCTCGGCCGCCGTGCTGGCCGGCCTGCCCGTGCTCGGCCTGCTGATGGGCACAGGCGTGGGGGCCGACCCGTGGCGGGTGCTGACCACGACACCGGTGGGCACCGCGCTGCTGCTCGGCGGCGTGGGCCTGGAGGCGGCAGGTCTGGCCTGGTCGGCGCGGCTGGTGCGCCGGGCTGCCCGCGCATGAGCCCCGTAGTCCCATTGCTGCTGGCTGCCGCCGTCATGACCTGGGGGCCCGGCCGCGCATCGGCTGCGGACCGGTTGGCCCGACCGCAGCCGGAGCCCGCCGCACCGGACCCAGCCGACCCGCCCGGTCGGGTACGGCGCTGGATGCTCGCCGGGGTGGCGGGCCTGCTGGTCCCGGTGCTCACCGGTCCGGGACCGGGTGCCCTGCTGCTGGGCACAGCCGTCGCCGTCGGGGTCGACCGCCTGCTGCGCAGGACCGGCCCGCGGGCCGACGACGGCGCCGCACGGGTCCGGCTGGACCTGCCGGTGGCGGCCGACCTGCTCGCGGTCTGCCTGGCCGGGGGCACGCCCGTCGTGAGCGCGGTCGCCGCGGTGGGCGCCGCGGTGGACGGGCCCCTGGGACGGGGGCTGGTGGAGGTGGCGGGGCGGTTGCGGTTGGGTGCCGCCGCCCGCACCGCATGGGCCGATCTGCCGGCCCCGGCAGCCGGCCTGGCACGAGCGGTGGTGCGCAGCGGGGAGTCCGGCTCGGCGGTCGTGCCTGCCCTGCAGCGGCTCGCCGAGGACAGCCGGTCGACCGCACGAGCCGACACCGCGGCCGCCGTGCAGCGCGCCGGGGTGTGGGTGCTGGCGCCGCTGGGGTTGTGCTTCCTGCCGGCGTTCCTCTGCCTGGGGGTGGCGCCGTTGGTGCTGGGCATCGCCACGGACGTCTTCGGATGAGCACACCGCCCGGTGGCGGCGCTCTCCGGCATGCACAGGCGCGGTGGGTGTCCACAGGTCCTCGGCGACCGTCCCGCACCGCCGTCGTCGGCCCGACGCTCGGCCGGTGGTCCGACGGTCGGGCCGCGGGAGGAGCGAACGGTGGACCAGATGACGCAGGACCGGACCGGGGACGTCGCGACGGGAGCGGGGCAGGGGGACGGCGGGGTGCCGCCGACGGTCGGCCCGCCGGCGATGACAGCAGAGCGGGGTTGCTGGGCCCGGGGCTGGGGAAGGCTCACGGCCGACCCCGAGGCCGGGATGAGCACCGCGGAGTACGCGGTCGGGACGGTGGCGGCCTGCGCGTTCGCGGCAGTGCTCTACAAGGTGGTGACCGGCGCGTCGGTGGTGACGGCGCTGGGCGGCCTGGTCGCCGACGCGCTGGCCACCTTGTCGTGAGACGGGGCCGCCGGGGTGCCGGGTCCGCCCCGGCGGTCCTCCCCGGTTGTCCCACCACCCGCTGCCGGTGGCTGCCCTGGCACGCCGACCGCGGGATGGTCACGGCCGAGACCGCCGTGGTGCTGCCGGTCCTGCTGCTCGTGCTCGCCGGCGCCGTCGCTGCGGTGGTCGTGGTCGGCGCGCAGCTGCGTTGCGTGGACGCGGCCCGGGAGGGTGCCCGGGCGGCTGCCCGGGGTGAGAGCGGCGCGGTGGTGGTGTCGCTGGTGGAGCGGGCCGGCCCCGACGGTTCCCGCACCGTGACGACGACGGCCGGTGACCAGGTCACCGTGACCGTGTCGGCCCGGGTGCGGCCACTGGGTCCGCTGCCGCTGGCCGTGACGGTCTCGGCGTCGGCCACCGGGTTGCTGGAACCCGGGGTCGGCGGTGCGGCGCCGTGACCGCGCCGGTCCAGACCCGCCGCACCGCCGGGACACCGGGGGAGGGGCGCGACCGCGGCTCCGCGACGGTGTGGATGCTGGCGATGTCCGGGCTGCTGGCCGCGGTCGGTGCGGTGACGGTGCTGCTGGGTGCCGCGGTCGTCGCCCGGCACCGGGCTACGACCGCGGCGGACCTCGCGGCGCTGGCTGCCGCCGGCCGGGCCGTGCTCGGCGATCCGGGTGCCTGTGCCAGGGCCGGCGCCGTCGCGACCGACAACGGGGCGGTGCTGACCTCGTGCGCGGTTGCCGCGGACGCGGTGGTGACCGTGCAGGTCAGCGTGCCGGTGCGGCTGGGTCCGCTGGGCGTCCTGCGGGCGCAGGGGCGGGCACGCGCCGGACCGGTACCGCCAGGGACGCCCGCCGGAGACGCTGCGCCGGGGGGCGCCCTGGCCGCATCCATGGAAGCCGTGGGCATCACCCGAGCGGCCGGGACGGCCGAGGTCCGGCGGACCGGGGCGCGCTCAGAAGACCAGGTCGTCCTCGTCCGGACGGGTGTACCGGTCCTCCGCGGCACCGGCGTCCTCCGGCTCGGCCGGGGCATCGGCGTCACCGGGCCAGGGCACGTCCTCATCAGGGCCGGCGGCCGGGGGTGGCCGCAGGGTCGACACCGGTTGCGACCCGCCCAGCCGCTGCCGCCGGCGCAGCGCCCGGGAATGTGCCGCGGAGGTGGCCGCCCGGGCCTCCGCGAAGGGCCCGCCGAGGCCGCGGGGGTCCGGTTCCGCAGCGGCGGCGCCGCGATCGTCGCCGGTTGTGGCGGTGTCCTCGTCGTCGGTGGCGTCCCCAGCGGCGTCCCCAGCGATGGCCAGCTCGTCCAGGACCACGTCCAGCACCCGGACCGCACCGGCCTTGTCCAGCGGGTCGTTGCCGTTGCCGCACTTGGGCGACTGCACGCAGGACGGGCAGCCGCTCTCGCACTCGCAACTGGCCACCGTGGCCCGGGTCGCGGTCAGCCAGCGTCGGAGCACCGCGTGCCCCCGTTCGGCGAAACCGGCGCCGCCGGGATGACCGTCGTAGACGACGATCGTGGCCGCGCCGGTGTCCGGGTGCAGCGCGGTCGAGACCCCACCGAGGTCCCAGCGGTCACAGGTGGCCAGCAGCGGAAGGATGCCGATCGCGGCGTGCTCCGCGGCGTGCAGCGAGCCGGGCAGCGCCAGGTCGTCGAGCTCGGCCCGGGCGATCGCGCGCTCGTCCAGCGTGAGCCACACCGCGCGGGTCCGCAGCTGCCGGGCGGGGAGGTCCAGCGGGAACTCCGCCAGCACCTCGCCGGTACCCAGCCGGCGCCGCTGGTAGGCCACCACCTGGTTGGTCACGTCCACGGTGCCGGTGTGCGCGGTCACGGTCCCCAACCGTCGGGTGGTGTCGGTGGCCACGATCGCCAGGTCGGTGACGTCCCGGGCGACCGTGGTCCATTCCGGGCTCTCGGGGTGCACCGCGGCGCAGGCGTCCTCGACATCGAGGGAATCCACCACGTAGGTCTCCCCGCGGTGCACGTACAGCGCACCGGCATGCACCGCGGAGTGCGCGGCGTCGCCGTCCACGGTGCCCAGCAACCGGCCGGTGGACCCCTCGATGATCGACACCGGCTCGGCCCCGGAGCCCCGGATGTCCACGTCCGGCCGGCCCCGACCGGCCCAGTACCAGCCGGTGGGGCGGGCCCGCAGCTGCCCGGCGGCGACCAGCTCGCTGATCTGGGCCTCGGCGGCCGGCCCCCCGAAGTCGGGGAGCTCGTCGGGGGTCAGCGGCAGCTCGGCGGCCGCGCAGCACAGCTGGGGCCCCAGCACGTAGGGGTTGGTGGGGTCGGTCACCGTGGCCTCGATCGGTCGCCCGAAGACCGCGCGCGGGTGGTGGGCCAGGTAGTGGTCCAGCGGGTCGTCCCGGGCCACGAAGACCACCAGCGACTCCCGCTGGGCCCGCCCCGCCCGGCCGGCCTGCTGCCACAGCGAGGCCAGCGTGCCCGGGTACCCGGCCAGGACCACGGCGTCCAGCCCGGCGATGTCGATGCCCAGCTCCAGGGCGTTCGTCGTCGCCACCCCCAGCAGGTCCCCGGCCGACAGCGCACGTTCCAGCTCGCGCCGTTCCTCGGGCAGGTAGCCACCTCGGTAGGAGTCCACCCGCCGGACCAGGTCGGCCCGGCCGCGGTCGCCCAGGATCCGCCGCGCCTGATCGGCCACGGACTCCGCGGACCGCCGGGACCGGACGAAGGCCAGGGTTCGGGCGCCCTGCTCCACCAGGTCGGCCAGCAGCCCGGCGGCATCGGCGGCCGCCGACCGGCGCAGGGGTGCCCCGTGCTCCCCGGTCCGCTCGGTCAGCGGCGGCTCCCACAGCGCGAAGGTGGCACCGGGCCGGGGCGACCCGTCCTCGGTCACCGCGGTGACCGGGGCGCCCACCAGCCGGGTGGCGGCAGCAGCGGGTTCGGCCACCGTCGCCGAGGCCAGCACGAACACCGGGTCGGCGCCGTAGCGGCGGCAGATCCGCCGCAACCGGCGCAACACGTGACCGACGTGGGATCCGAAGACCCCCCGGTAGGCGTGGCACTCGTCGACCACCACGTAGGCGATCCGGCGCAACGTGGAGGACCAGCGCTGGTGCCCGGGCAGGATCCCGCGGTGGATCATGTCCGGGTTGGTGACGATCCAGCGGGAGTGCCGCCGGACCCAGTCCCGTTCCTCGGTGGGGGTGTCCCCGTCGTAGGCCGCGGGGCGCACCGAGGGGTCGGCCAGCGCGGCGACCCCGGCCAGCTGGTCGCGGGCCAGCGCCTTGGTGGGGGCCAGGTAGAGCACGCACGCCCGGTCGTCCTCGGCCAGCCTGGCGAGGGCAGGCAGCTGGTAGGCCAGCGACTTCCCCGACGCCGTACCGGTAGCGACGACGACGTGCTGCCCGGCGTGGGCCAGCTCGGCCGCGGCGACCTGGTGGCTGAACGGGGCCAGCACCCCGCGGTCGGCGAGCCGGGCGCGGAGGTCGGCGGGCACCCAGGCGGGCCAGGCACCGTGCCGGCTCTCCCGCACCGGCAGGCGGTGCACGTGGGTGACCGGTGCGTCCTCGGCCGGGGTGTCGGCCAGCAGCGCCTCCAGCAGCTGGTCCCCGGGGAGCGCCCGTGCGGGCACCGGCGGCGGCTCGGGAACGGGTGCGGACACCTCTCCACTGTCACACCTCACGCCCACCGGCCGGACAGGCACGCCCTGCGTGTGGCGTGCCAGCCCCCGGCGCAGCTGTGGACGCCACCACCGGTTGTGGACGGCGGCGCCCGCAGTCCCGGGGCCGATGGCCACGCTCGGTCTCCGACCGGGCCACCCGCGGCCCCGAACCCAGGAGCGCACCGTGCCCGACGTCGTCACCGTCCCGCTGGACACCCTGGCCGTGCTGGCCGCCCGGCTGGGTCTGCTGGCTGCCGAGCTGGCGGAAGAAGCCGGCCTCACCCGGGCGACCGGGTCCGACCTGGGCCGCTCGTTGAGCGGCCCGGCCGCCCGGGAGCTGACCGCGGCCGGGCTGGGTTGGGCGTCGCTGGTGACCGTGCTGTCCGACCGGACCCGGGTGCTGGCCACCACGCTGAGCCAGGCGGTGGCCTCCTACCGCCAGCTGGACGGCCTGCTCTCCGAGTCGCTGTCCGGTCGGCACGGGTACGCGGCGGTGGCGCGGTGAGCGAGGACGCCCCGCCGGGCCTGGCGGCGATCTCCCGGTGGGACCTGCCCACCCTGCGGGGATCGGTCGGCACCCTGCAGCTGGTCGCCGATCGCCTCCCGCCCTGGCTGTTCCGCCTCGACGTGCTGGGGCGGGGACTCACCGATGCCGCCTGCTGGTCGGGGCCGGCCGGGTCCGTGGCCGGGGCGGCGGTGCTCCAGCTGGGCAGTGCCGGTGCGCTGGTGGCCCGCGCCCTGGCCGACTCCGCCACCTCGCTGGCCGGGGTGGTGACCGCCGCGGCCGAGGCCCAGGACTGCGCGGCCACCGCCGCCGTGACCGCCGCATCCGGTCCGGTGACGCTCACCGACGACGGGGTGCTGCTCGCACCCACCCCCACGGCCACCCCGCTGATGGCTCCCGACCAGCTGGCCTCGATCGCGGATCAGGAGCAGGCCGGCGCGCGGGCCATGGCCTGGGCCCGGGACGCACTGCAGGCGGCCGGCCGGGCGGCGGTGTCGGCCGCCGCAGCCGGGGACCCGCTGGGAGCGGCTGGGGTGACCGACGCCGCCCCGGTCACCGGGTACGACGACGTGGCGGCGCTGGTACCGGCCGGTCCGACCCCGTCGGTCCCGGTGGCCGACCCCGCGCAGGCAGCGGACTGGTGGTCCGGGCTGACCCCGGCGATCCGCCAGGAGGTGATCGCAGGGGATCCGGCGGCTGTCGGGCAGCTGGACGGGCTGCCCGCCTGGGCCCGGGACCAGGCCAACCGGAGGTCCCTGGACCTGGCGCTGGCCGATGTGCACGCACCGGGTACGACACCGCGCGCATCACCGCCGACCAGCTCACCCGGCTGGCGGCCGCCGGCACGAAGGCCCAGCTGGTGCTCTTCGAGCCCGCCGACGACCTGGTGGCGGTGTCGGTGGGCGACCTGGACACCGCCGGTGCGGTCGGGGTGCTGGTGCCGGGGATGAACACCTCGCCGACCGACGACCTGTCCGGGCTGGTGGGGGACGCCGGCGCGGTCCGGGCCCTGGCCGAGGCGGCTGCGCCGGGTCTCGCCGTCGCCGCCCTGGTCTGGCTGGGGTATCGCACCCCGGGCTTCGGCACGGTGCTCTCCGCCGGCCGGGCCGATCGGGCCGGACCGGTGCTGGACCGGGCCCTGGACGGACTGGCTGCCGCGCGCAGCGGTCCGGCGACGCTCGGTGGCCCACCCCCGCCGCGGACCACCCTGGTGGCGCACAGCTACGGCACGGTGGTGGCCGGCCGGGCCGCCCGAGCCGAGGGTCGGCTGGCCGCCGACGCGCTGGTCCTGCTGGGCAGCCCAGGGACCGGCCCGGGCACTGCCGCGGCCAGGCTGGAGGCCCCCGAGGTGTACGGGGCGTGGAGCCCGGCGGACCCGGTGTCCTGGGTCGACTGGTTCGGGCCCAGCCCGTGGGACACGGACTTCGGCGACCGGACGCTGCCGGTCGACTGGTGGCAGGGGCACACCGAGTACTTCGACCCCGAGCACCCCACGCTGCACGCGGTGGCCGAGGTCGTCGCGGGGGTCGCACCGGGCACCTCGGACCCTGGATGAGGGCACCCGGGCGGGTGGTCGGCGCGCCCGGGTGGCTCCGGCGGCACGCCCCCTGCCATCGCGGTGGCCTACCGTGGCGCAGGCCGAGGGGGTGCCGACCCGCTGCCGCCCTCGGTGCCCGGGTCCGTCCCGGCGCCTGCAGTCAGCAGCACCCGACAGGAGCCCCGTTGCCCACCAGGACCACGAAGACGACCGCCGCCACCCCGCAGGATTCCGCCGCGGGCGGCAAGGCGACCCCGCCGCGCACCCGTGCCGCGGCAGCCGCCGGGGGCAAGCCGCTGGTCATCGTGGAGTCCCCCTCCAAGGCCAAGACCATCGCCGGGTACCTCGGCAGCGGCTACGTGGTCGAGTCCTCGCATCGGGCACATCCGGGACCTGCCACGCAACGCCGCCGACGTGCCCGCCGGCACAAGGGCGAGGCGTGGGCCCGGTTGGGCGTCGACGTCGACAACGGCTTCGACCCGCTCTACGTGGTCAGCCCCGACCGCAAGCAGCAGGTCACCCGGCTCAGGCAGCTGGTCAAGGACGCCACCGAGGTCTACCTCGCCACCGATGAGGACCGCGAGGGCGAGGCCATCGCCTGGCACCTGGTGGACACCCTGCAGCCGAAGGTGCCCGTCCGCCGGATGGTCTTCCACGAGATCACCCCCGAGGCCATCGCCCGTGCGGTCGCCAACCCCCGGGAACTCGACACCGCGCTGGTCGACGCGCAGGAGACCCGGCGCATCCTGGACCGGCTCTACGGCTACGAGGTCAGCCCGGTGCTGTGGAAGAAGGTGCTGCCCAAGCTGTCGGCCGGCCGGGTGCAGTCCGTCGCCACCCGGATCGTGGTGGAGCGCGAGCGGGCCCGGATGCGCTTCCTGGCCGCCGACTACTGGTCCCTGGAGGGCACCTTCGCGGTCGCCCGGGACGGTGCCGCGACCGATGCCGGTGAGCCCGCCCAGCTGAGCGCCAACCTGGTCACCCTGGACGACAGCCGGGTCGCCACCGGCCGGGACTTCGACGCCGACACCGGCACGCGCCAGCAGCGACGTGGTGCACCTGGACGAGGCCGGCGCCCGCGGCCTGGCCGCCCGGCTGGAGGGCACGCCAGGTCGCGGTCAGCCGGGTCGACGAGAAGCCCTACCGGCGCCGCCCGTACGCGCCGTTCATGACCTCGACGCTGCAGCAGGAGGCCGGCCGCAAGCTCGGCTGGTCCTCGGCAGCAGACGATGCGCACCGCGCAGCGGCTGTACGAGAACGGCCACATCACCTACATGCGCACCGACTCGACGAACCTGTCGGAGACCGCGCTGCGGCGCCGCCCGGACCCAGGCCCGCGAGCTGTACGGCGACGCCTACGTCCCGGCCGAGCCACGCCGCTACGCGACGCAAGACCAAGGGCGCCCAGGAGGCGCACGAGGCCATCCGCCCGGCGGGCGACGCCTTCCGCACCCCCGGGCAGCTCGCCGGGCAGCTGGCCGCGCGACGAGTTCCGGCTCTACGAGCTGATCTGGCAGCGCACCGTGGCCTCCCAGATGGCCGACGCCGTCGGGCAGACGGTCTCGGTCCGGCTGGCCGGCCGGTCCTCCACCGACGAGGCGGTCGAGTTCTCCACCAGCGGCCGGACGATCACCTTCCCCGGCTTCCTGCGGGCCTACGTCGAGGGCAAGGACGACGACCTGGGCGGGGATGCCGAGGCCGACGACAGCGAGCGCCGGCTGCCCCGCCTGGAGCGCGGTCAGCGGCTGGACACCACCGCGCTGGAGCCCAAGGGCCACACCACCAGCCCGCCGGCCCGGTACACCGAACCGTCGCTGACCAAGGCGCTGGAGGAGCTCGGCATCGGCCGGCCCTCCACCTACGCCTCGATCATGCAGACCATCCAGGACCGCGGGTACGTCTGGAAGAAGGGTTCCGCGCTGGTCCCGTCCTTCGTGGCCTTCGCCGTGGTAACCTGCTGGAGCAGCATTTCGCGGCCCTGGTCGACTACGACTTCACCGCCTCGCTGGAGGGTGAGCTCGACGAGATCGCCGGCGGCACGCTGCGCCGGGTCGACTGGCTGACCGAGTTCTACTTCGGTGGCGGGGGCGGGCACGCCGGGGGTATCGCCGCCTCGGGCGGGTTGAAGTCCATCGTCGGGCAGCGGCTGGAGGAGATCGACGCCCGCGGGGTCAACTCCATCCCGCTGCGCGCCACCAGCCCCGACGGCCAGCCGGTGGTGGTCCGGGTCGGCCGCTACGGCCCGTACCTGCAGGCCGGCGGCGACGACGGGGCCCGGGTCTCGATCGCCGACGACATCGCCCCCGACGAGCTGACCAGCGAACGGGTCGCCGAACTGCTGAACGCACCCTCGGGTGACCGCGAGCTGGGCATCGACCCGGAGACCGGTCAGACAGTGCTGGTGAAGGCCGGCCGGTACGGGCCCTACGTCACGACCGTGGTGCCCGAGGACAGCAAGGAGTCCCCCCGGACCGGGAGCCTGTTCGCCTCGATGTCCCCGGAGACGGTGACCCTGGAGGAGGCGCTGCGGCTGCTAACCCTCCCGCGCACGGTCGGCACCGCGCCCGACGGCGAGGAGATCCAGGCGCTCAACGGCCGGTACGGGCCCTACCTGAAGAAGGGCACCGACTCCCGGTCGATCGACGCCGAGGAGAAGCTGTTCAGCACCACGCTGGAGGAGGCGCTGGCGATCTTCGCCCAGCCCAAGCAGCGCGGGCGGGCCGCGGCCAAGCCGCCGCTGGCCGAGCTGGGTGTCGACCCGGTGTCCCAGGGCCCGGTCACCGTCCGGGAGGGCCGGTTCGGGCCCTACGTGACCGACGGGGAGTCCAACGCCAGCCTGCGCAAGGGCGACGACCCGCTCGAGCATCACCCTGGAGCGTGCCGCCGAACTGCTGGCCGACCGGCGCGAGCGGGCTCCGGTGAAGAAAAAGGCCACCAAGAAGGCCGCCGCCAAGAAGACCACGGCCAAGAAGACCGCGGCCAAGAAGACCACCGCCAAGAAGACCACCACGGCGAAGGCGACCACGGCGAAGGCGAAGGCGGTGAAGGCGACGGCGAAGAAGACGACCACGACCGCCGCGAGGAAGACCGCGGCCCGCACCACCACCGGGGACAGCGGGGTCATCCCCGCCGGCAGCTGAGCCGTCGATCGGCGGGGATGGTCCTGCGTCGGGCCCCTGTCCCGGTGACGCCCCGGCGGGACCGGTTGTCGTGCGGGCCACGGCCGGCGCGACCGGGGCGGCATCATCCGCAGGCTGGATCCGGCCGCCCGCAGCCCGCCGGACGTCCTCCGGGTCGGTGGCCGCGGACTGAGCGGTGCTGCGCCCGGGGGCTGATGCGGTCACCCTCCTGCTCGGTGCTCGCCCCCTGCGGGCATGTCCGCCGCCCGGCGGCACGAGCTGCCGCGCGGGCTGCGTGACCTGCTGGCCGGTTCCCCGGACACGGCGGGGACGGCACTGCTGGAGCTGCAGTCGGTGACCCGGTCCTACCGGCTCGTCCCGCGCCGAGACCGGTGGCCGGTCACTGGACTGGCCCGCCTCTCCCTCGCCGACCCCGTGCACGAGGGGCTGCCCGTGGAGCAGGTGCGGTCCGCGGGAGGGCCCGCGCAGCCGCTCGGATCGTCGGCCACCCCCGGTACCGTGACGGGCGGACCGTTGGGCCCACCCCGGTCCGCCCGTGACCGACGCCCGAGACCCCGGGGGCCACCTCATCAGCGCCTCACCGACACCGCAGGGCCGGCCGTCCCAGGACGGCCCGGCGGCGCACGCACGTGTCGGGCGGGCAGCGGCGGGCGCGCCGCCGGCGCCCGCCGCCGGGGGCCACGCGCTGGCCGGGCTGCACAGCGACCCCGACCCACCGGTGGTCCACCCCGGCGTCCAGCACGGTGGTAATCAGCACGGCGCGGACGGCCGGCCGGCCGTCGGCCTGGTGGCCAAGCTGCGCGCGGTGCTCGGGGTCCGTGACTTCCGCCGGCTCTGGCTGTCCACGGCCCTGTCCAGCTTCGGTGACTGGCTGGGTCTGCTGGCCATCACCGCCACCGCGACCGCGCTGGCCGACAGCTTCGCCGCTGCCAACTTCGCCCTCGGCGGGGTGCTGCTGTTCCGGCTGCTGCCCTCGATCGTGCTGGGCCCGGTTGCGGGGGCGTTCGCCGACCGGTTCGACCGGCGCCACACCATGGTCGTCAGCGACATCCTGCGGTTCGCGCTGTTCGCATCCATCCCGCTGGTCGGCGGGCTGGCCTGGCTGTTCGTGGCCCAGTTCCTGATCGAGGCCATCAGCCTGTTCTGGATCCCGGCCAAGGACGCCGCGGTGCCCAACATGCTGCGCCGGGACCAGCTGGAACCGGCCAACCAGCTCTCCCTGGTCACCACGTACGGGTTGACCCCGGTGCTGGCCGCGGCGGTCTTCGCGCTGCTCACCAGCCTGGGCGGGCAGATCAGCGGCCTGCTGCCCGGGCTGACCGAGGTAGACCTGGCGCTGTACCTGAACGCGCTGACCTTCGGGGTGGCCGCCGTCGTGATCTGGAAGCTGCCGTCGATCAGCGGGCGGCGGGCCGCGGGCAGCGCCACCGGCCGCGAGAGCTTCCTGGGCACGCTGACCGGCGGCTTCGCCTTCGCCGGCCACACCCCGCTGGTGCGTGGCCTGGTCGTCGGGATCACCGGGGCGTTCGTGGCTGCCGGGGTCGTCATCGCCACCGCGCAGGCCTTCACCCAGGCGCTCGGTGGTGGGGACGCCTCCTACGGGTTGCTCTTCGGGGCGGTCTTCATCGGTCTGGGCCTGGGCATCGCGCTGGGACCCAGCGTGGCCCGGGACCTGGCCCGCGAGCGCCTGTTCGGCATCGCCATCGTGGGAGCCGGGACGATGGTGCTGGTCCTGGCCTGGACGTTCGCGCTGTGGATCGCCCTGCTGCTGGTCGTCGGCATGGGCTTCTTCGCCGGCGTCGCCTACCTGGCCGGCTTCACCCTGCTGGGCACCGAGGTGCAGGATGCCTTGCGGGGACGCACGTTCGCACTCGTCCAGTCGCTGGTGCGGGCCGCGCTGATCGTCTCCCTGGCCGTCGCCCCGTTCGCCGTGGGTCTGATCGGCCGGCACACCGTGGACCTCGGGGCGTTCGTCCTCCCGGTCACCGGTGAACGGGTCATGCTGCTGGTCGCCGGGTTGCTCGCCCTGGCGGTCGGGGTGGTTGCCTACCGACAGATGGACCATGGCCCGGAGGTGCCGCTCATGGCCGATGTGGTCACTGCCCTGCGCCGGGACTCCACCGCGCGCCGTCGGCTCGAAGGGGGCGGGGTGTTCATCGCCTTCGAGGGCGGGGAGGGTGCCGGCAAGTCCACCCAGGTCCGCCTGCTGCAGGCCTGGTTGACCGAGCAGGGCCTGGTCAGCCGGGCGACGTTCGAGCCCGGCGGCGACCCCGACGGGGTCGACGATCCGCCGGATCGTGCTGGACCCGGCCAACGCCGGGCTGTCGGCCCGCGCCGAGGCCCTGCTCTACGCCGCTGACCGGGCCCAGCACGTGCACGACGTGCTGCGTCCCGCGCTGGACGCCGGCGAGGTCGTCGTCACCGACCGGTTCGTGGACAGCTCGCTGGCCTACCAGGGCGCCGGGCGGACGATCCCGATGGACGACGTCCGCGCCATCTCCCGCTGGGCCACCCAGGGCCTGCAGCCGGACCTGACGATCCTGCTGGACCTGCCGCCGGAGGTGGGGCTGGCCCGGGCCCGCGGCCGGGCGACCGCCGACCGGCTGGAGGCCGAGTCCCTGGAGTTCCACCAGCGGGTCCGGCACACCTTCCGCGCGCTGGCCGAGGCCGGCGCCGACCGCTACCTGGTGCTGGACGCCGGGCGGTCACCCGAGGAGCTCGCCGCCGCGATCCGGGCACGGGTGGCCGACCTGCTGGCCCGGCGTCCGGCGCAGGTGCCGCCCGCCACCGGACCGGTGGACCCGACCGCGGAGCCGGCACCGTGAGCGGGGTACCCGGCGGGGTCTGGGCCGACGTGGTGGGGCAGCCGGCGGTGGTGGCCGAGCTGCAGCAGGCGGTCGGGCACCCCACGTCGATGACCCATGCCTGGCTGTTCACCGGCCCGCCCGGGTCGGGCCGGTCGGTGGCCGCCCGGGCCTTCGCCGCCGCCCTGCAGTGCCCGGCGGGCGGGGACGGCACCTGCCACGCCTGCCGGACGGCGTTGGGCGGCACGCACGCCGATGTGCGGGTGGTGGCGCCGGAGGGACTGTCCATCGGGGTCGGCGGAGGTCCGCGAGATCGTCCGGATGGCCGGCCGGGCGCCGTCGGGGGGCCGCTTCCAGGTGGTGATCGTCGAGGACGCCGACCGGATGACCGAGCAGGCCGCCAACACCGTGCTGAAGATGCTGGAGGAACCCCCGGCGCGGACGGTCTTCCTGCTCTGCGCGCCCTCGCTGCACCCCGACGACGTCCCGGTGACGATCCGGTCGCGGTGCCGGGTCGTGGCGTTGCGGACGCCGACTGCGGACGCGGTTGCGCAGGTGCTGGTCCGCCGCGACGGAGTGGACCCGGCGCTGGCGGCCTGGTCGGCGGCCGCCGCCGGCGGGCACGTCGGTCGCGCCCGGCACCTGGCCCGCGACGAGTCCGCCCGGTTGTCCCGCAAGGCGGTGCTGGACGTGCCGCTGTCACTGGTCAGCCTGGCGGCCTGCCTGAATGCCGCCGACGACCTGGTCACGGCCGCCAAGGAGGAGTCCGACCGGACCAGCGCGGCCGCCGACGGGCCGGAGACCGAAGCGGTCAAGGCCAGTCTCGGGGTGGGGGCCCGCGGGCCGGGGGTGGCGGCTGCCAGCCGCGGTGCGGGTCAGCTCAAGGAGCTGGAGAAGCGACAGAAGTCCCGGGCCACCCGGCTCGGCCGGGATTCCCTGGACCGTGCGCTGGTGGACCTCGCGGC
The DNA here is from genome assembly GCA_963759905.1 of uncultured Actinomycetota bacterium. Taxonomy (GTDB): domain Bacteria; phylum Actinomycetota; class Actinomycetes; order Mycobacteriales; family Geodermatophilaceae; genus Klenkia. The sequence continues at coordinate 1,137,897 of CAVXBD010000001.1, read as the reverse complement.
GCTCTACCGGGACGCCCTGGTCATCGACACGGTGCGTGGCGACCTGTCCCGGGTGCCGCAGCTGGCCCATCCTGATCGGCGGGCCGACGCCCTGGAGCTGGCGAAGAAGGTCGGCGCCGAGGGAGCGCTCCGCCGGATCGACGCGGTGCTGGCGGCCCGCACCGCCCTGGAGCAGAACGTCAAGCCGCAGGTGGCGATCGAGGCGATGTGCGTGGCCCTGCGACTGCCGGCCTGACAACCGGCACCGGTGCTCGGGGGCGGCCAGCCGTTCCCGTAAGCTCACTCCGGCACGCCCGCCGCCTTAGCTCAGTCGGTAGAGCATCTCACTCGTAATGAGAAGGTCGTCGGTTCGATTCCGACAGGCGGCTCCATCCGCACCGATGGGTGCAGCGCACCGTCCAGGAACAGCTGAGCGTGGGTCCCGGCCCTCGCCATCCACGCTGAGCTGTCACTCGACGACGGCCACGCCCGGGCGATCGGTCGCCCAGGGAGTGGCGAGCGGGGGCAGGCACACTGCCCTGAGCAGCGCACCGCACCCGCGGCGCCACAGAGAGGTGGACCTGCCCGATGACCCTGCCCGACGTGCTCCGCGACCGGCTGAGCGTGCCCGTGGTGGCCTCGCCGATGTTCCTGGTGTCCGGCCCCGACCTCGTCGTCGCCCAGTGCACCGCCGGCGTGGTGGGTTCCTTCCCGTCGCTGAACGCCCGGCCGGTGTCCCAGCTCGACGAGTGGCTGGCCCAGATCGAGGAGCGGCTCGCGGCGGCAGCGGCCACCGGCGCGCGGGTCGCGCCGTTCGCGGTGAACCAGATCGTGCACCGCTCCAACGACCGGCTCGAAGCCGACGTCGAGCTGTGCGTCCGCTACCGGGTGCCGATCGTGATCACCTCCCTGGGCGCCCGGACGGACATCGTCGAGGCGATCCACTCCTACGGCGGGATCGTGCTGCACGACGTGATCGACGACCGGTTCGCGCACAAGGCGATCGAGAAGGGAGCCGACGGGCTCATCGCGGTGGCCGCCGGCGCCGGCGGGCACGCCGGAACCCAGTCCCCGTTCGCCCTGGTCCGGGAGATCCGGTCCTGGTTCGACGGGCCGCTGGTGCTCTCCGGTGCGATCGCGCACGGCAGTTCGGTGCTGGCCGCCCAGGCCGCCGGGGCGGACCTGGCCTACGTGGGCTCGGCGTTCCTGGCCACCGAGGAGGCGATGAGCAGCCCCGGTTACAAGCAGATGGTGGTGGACAGCTCCGCCGCCGACGTCGTCTACAGCAACCTGTTCACCGGCGTGCACGGCAACTACCTGCGCGGCAGCATCGCCGCGGCCGGGCTGGACCCCGACGACCTGCCGCAGTCCGACCCCAGCGCGATGAGCTTCGGCTCGGGGGAGGCCAAGGCCTGGCGCGACGTGTGGGGCTCGGGCCAGGGCATCGGGACCGTGGACGCCGTCGTGCCCGCGGGCGAGCTGGTGGCCCGGCTGGCCAGGGAGTACGCGCAGGCCCGCGCCCGGCTGGAGCTGGCAGCCGTGCCGGCCTGACCGCACCGGCACCGACGACGACGGGCGCCGCACCCGGGTGGGTGCGGCGCCCGCCGGTCGTCCGGGGTGCGCTCGGCGGCCGTGAGTCCGGCCGGTCGGCAGAGGGTCAGTGCTGGGTGCTGCCGGCCTGCTTGGCGCGCTCGAAGGAGTCGCGGATCTCGGCCTCGGCCTCGGCGATGCCGACCCAGTCGGCGCCTTCCACGCTCTTGCCCGGCTCGAGGTCCTTGTAGGTCTCGAAGAAGTGCTGGATCTCCAGGCGGTCGAACTCCGACACGTCGGTGATGTCCTTCAGGTGGGCCATCCGCGGGTCGGTGGCCGGGACGGTGAGGACCTTGTCGTCCCCACCCGCCTCGTCGGTCATCCGGAACATGCCGATGGCCCGGCAGGTGATGAGGCACCCGGGGAAGGTCGGCTCCTCCAGCAGCACCAGGGCGTCCAGCGGGTCACCGTCCTGACCCAGCGTCGCCTCGATGAACCCGTAGTCCGCCGGGTACCGCGTCGAGGTGAACAACATCCGGTCCAACCGGATGCGTCCAGTGGCATGGTCCAGCTCGTACTTGTTCCGCTGGCCCTTGGGGATCTCTACCGTCACGTCGAACTGCACCGACGTAGTGTGGCCCACGCCGGCCCGGCGTGGGTCGCCGAGGTCGTCGAGGTGGGGGTGTGGGCCATCGCGCGCGCCCCGCGGGACCCCACCGGCAGCCTCGCTCCGCGCCCCGCCACGCGGTGGCGACGGCGGGTCTGGCAGATCCTGGTGGCCCTCTGCCTGGCCGTCGTCGTGGTGGCCGGCGCCGTGCTGCTGGTCATCGATGCCGGTGACGACCGGGACCCCGACGCGGTCGCCGCCATCCCTGCGGATGCCGCCGCCGTGCCCGACGCGGTGCTGCCCGAACTGGGAGAGCCCGACCCGGTGCTGGCCGCGCTGGGCACCGACGCCCCCGTCCCGGACCCGGCGACGCTGCAGGCCCTGCTGGGCCCGCTGCTGGCCGCCCCCGCACTGGGCACCGGGCTGTCCGCCGAAGTGGTGGACGTGGCCACCGGGGCCACCCTGCTCGACCTCGACGCCCGGGATCCCGGCACCCCGGCCTCCACCGCCAAGCTGCTGACCGGGCTCGCCGCGCTCACCACGCTGGGGCCCGAGGCCACCATCGGCACCACCGTGGTGGCCGGGTCGACCCCGGGCCAGGTGGTGCTGGTCGGCGGGGGCGACCCGACGCTGTCGAGCACCGAACCGTCGCAGAACTACCCCGGCGCCGCCACGGTCGCCGACCTCGGCAGGCAGGTGCAGGCCGCGCTGGGCGGGCAGCAGGTGACCTCCGTGGTGGTCGACAACTCGCTGTTCACCGGCCCGCTGACGGCCCCGGGCTGGGGCACCGACGATGCCCCTTCCAGCTATGCGGCGCCGGTCACCGCCACCGCGGTCGACGGCGCCCGGGTGAGCCCGGGGCTGACCCAGCGCTCCGGGCAGCCTGGCCTGGACGCCGGCGCCGCGCTGGCCGCGACACTGGGGGCCGACGGGGTGCCGGTCAGCCTCGGGACGGCGCCACCCATGTCCGCCGGGACCGGCCCGACCACCGCGACCGCCGCGGGTTCGCCGGCCGCGGGCACCGTGCTGGGGGAGGTCCGGTCGGCCCCGGTCGCCCGTTTGGTCGAGCAGGCGCTGACCGCCTCGGACAACCTGCTGGCCGAGACCCTGGCCCGCCAGGTCGCGCTGGCCACCGGGGCCGAGCCCAGCTTCTCCGGCGCGGCGCAGGCCGTTCCGGCCGCGGTCGCCGCCGCCGGGCTCGACACCACCGGGCTCGCGCTCTCCGACGGCAGCGGGCTCTCCCGCGACGACCGGGTCCCCGCCCGGCTGCTCGTGGACGCGCTGGAGGCCGCCGCGGACGGCACGCTGCCGGCCGCCGGTGCGCTGCTGTCCGGGTTGCCGGTCGCCGGGTACACCGGGACGCTGGCCGACCGCGGGGACGCTGCGCCCTCCGGACCGGGCGCGGTCCGGGCCAAGACCGGCACGCTGGCCGGCACCAGTGCGCTGGCCGGGCTCGTCGTCACCACCGACGGCCGGTTGCTGGCCTTCGCGCTGCTGGCCGATGGCACCACCGGGGACCTCGCGGCCGCCGAGGCGGCGCTGGACGACGTGGCAGCAGCACTCGCCGGCTGCGGCTGCAGGTGAGCCGCTCGCGGGCAGCCCCGCTGCGTACGGTTGAGCGATGAGCAGCTCCCTCGTCGACTGGTCCCTCGCCGGGCGCACCGCCCGCCGGTTGGTGTCCGCTGGTCCGCAGACCACCCGCGAGGAGGCCGCGGCCGTCGTGGCGGAACTGCACGAGTGCGCCGCCGCAGCCGTGGCGCACGTGGAGGGTCTGACCGGCCTGCGCCCGGCCGACGACGCCCCGACGCCGACCGTCGCCGTGGTCGACCGGCCCGGCTGGGTGGACGCCAACACCGCCGGGATGGCCGCGCTGCTGGACCCGCTCGCCGACGCGCTGGCCGAGAAGACCGGCCGGCGGCCGGGCGCGATCGCCCAGGCCATCGGCGCGCGGGCGACCGGCGTGCAGGCCGGCGGGGTGCTGGCCTTCGTCTCCTCCAAGGTGCTGGGCCAGTACGAGGTGTTCGGCAGTGGCGGTCGGCTGCTGCTGGTGGCCCCCAACATCGTGGAGGCCGAGCGCCGGCTGCGGGTGGATCCCTACGACTTCCGCTTGTGGGTCTGCTTGCACGAGGTCACCCACCAGCTGCAGTTCACCGCCTTCCCGTGGCTGCACCGCTACCTGGAGGAGCAGGTGGGGGCGTTCGTGGCGGCCAGCGACCTGGACCCGGCCGTGCTGCGCGAGCGGTTGCGCGAGGTGCTCAGCAGCCTGGCCGACGCGGTGCGCGGCACCCCGGTCGAGGGCGACGCCCCCGCCGGCCTGATGGCGCTGATCGCCGACCCCGAGCAGCAGGCCGTGCTGGACCGGGTGACCGCGGTGATGAGCCTGGTCGAGGGGCACGCGGAGTTCGTGATGGACGGCGTGGGACCCGGACGTCGTCCCTACCGTGGCCACCCTGCGCAAGCGCTTCAGCCAGCGCCGCAAGGGCCCTGGACCGCTGGACCGCGTGCTCCGCCGGCTGCTGGGCCTGGAGCAGAAGATGCAGCAGTACGCCGACGGCCGGCACTTCGTCGCCGGGGTCGTCGAGCGGGTCGGCATGGACGGGTTCAACCCCGTCTGGACGGGACCGGAGACCCTGCCGCTGAAGGAGGAGCTGACCGACCCGGACCGGTGGGTCGAGCGGGTGCTGCAGCCGCCCGCCCTCCCCGTCTGACCCGGTGGGCCCCGACCCGGCGGTCGCCGCGGTCCGCAGCGCCGTGCGCCCCGGGCTGCGCCGCGACCCCGGTGACGACCGACCGGCCACGCCGGTGCTCGTGGCCTGCAGCGGGGGCGCCGACTCCCTGGCGCTGGCCGCCGCGGTCGCCTTCGAGGCCCCCCGGGCCGGCGCGCACGGCCGGCGCCGTCACCGTCGACCACGGGCTGCAGCCCGGCTCCGCCGACGCGGGCCGCCGGCACCGCCGAGCTGCTGCGCGGGCTGGGGCTCGCCCCGGTCATGGTCGCCTGCGGTCGAGGTCGGGCAGGCCGGGCGGGCCGGAGGGCGCCGCCCGGGACGCCCGGTACGCCGCGCTGCCGGGCGGCCGCCGCCGAGCACGGCGCCCGGGTCGCGCTGGGGCACACCCTCGACGACCAGGCCGAGACGGTGCTGCTCGGGCTTGGGCCGCGGTTGCGGGCCCGCGGTCGGTGGCCGGGATGGTCGGCGCGCGCGGCCCGCCGTTCTGGCGGCCGCTGCTCGGGGTCCGCCGGGCGACGACCCGGGCCGCCTGCGCCGCCGCTGGAGCTGCCGGTCTGGGACGACCCGTGGAACGACGACCCCGCCTACACCCGGGTCCGGCTGCGCACCGAGGTGCTGCCGCTGCTGGAGGACGTGCTGGGCGGTGGGGTCGCCGCCGCGCTGGCGCGCACGGCCGACCTGCTGCGGGAGGACCTCGACGCGCTGGACGCGCTGGCCGCCGACGCCCCGCTGGACCGGCGCCCGACTGCCGGCTCGCAGGGACTGGCCGCGCTGCCCGCCGCGCTGCGCCGGCGGGTGCTGCGCGGCTGGCTGCTGGCCGGCGGGGTGCCCGACCTGCCGCCGTCCACCTGGACGCCGTCGACGCCCTGCTGGTCGCGCTGGCGCGGCCAGGGCCGGGTCGACCTACCCGGCGGCGCGGGCGTCGTCCGGGCGTCTGGCACCCTGGCCCTGCTGCCGAGCACACGCGGCAGCCAGGAGCCCCGGCACGCGCGCCGTCGACCGATCCCGTACCGAGGAGCCCGCCCCGTGAGCGCCACCCCCGCCGGACCGCTGGGCCCCGACCACGGGTACGGCCCCGACATCGACCACGTGCTGCTGACCGAGGAGCAGATCCAGGCCAAGATCGGCGAGCTCGCCGACCAGATCGCCGCCGACTACGCCGGGCAGGAGGTGCTGCTGGTCGGGGTGCTCAAGGGCGCCGTGCTGTTCATGAGCGACTTCGCCCGGGCGCTGCAGCTGCCCACGCAGATGGAGTTCATGGCCGTCTCCTCCTACGGGTCGGCCACCAGCTCCTCGGGCGTCGTCCGGATCCTCAAGGACCTCGACCGCGACATCACCGACCGGCACGTGCTGGTGCTCGAGGACATCATCGACTCCGGCCTGACGCTGTCCTGGCTGCTGAAGAACCTGGGCGGCCGCGCGGCCGGCCTCGCTGGAGGTGTGCGCGCTGCTGCGCAAGCCCGACGCGGTCAAGGTCGACGTCCCGGTGAAGTACATCGGCTTCGACATCCCCAACGAGTTCGTCGTCGGCTACGGCCTGGACTACGCCGAGCGCTACCGCGACCTGCCCTACATCGGCACGCTCAAGCCCGAGGTCTACCAGTAAGAGGACCCTCGCCCCCCACGGCACGCTCGCGCGCCGCGGGGCCCTGCCGGGGCCGGTTCACGCCCTGCACCGAGGGCCAGTTGGGCCGGGTGGCGGTCAGCGGAGGACCAGCGGTTGCACAGGTGTCCCGGTGTACCGTCGTCGCGACGACGTCGCCCCTCGCGACGCAGGTGCCCACCTCGGGTCGCGCGGCGTCCCCGGACGATCAGGAGGGTCGACGGGCACCCCGGTCTGACACGTCACCCGGACGCCCGGCATCGGTGTATGGAACGTAAGAAGATCTTCCGGTCCGTCTGGTTCTGGGTCGCCCTGGTCGTCCTGCTGGTCGCGATCGTGCTGCCTTCCTTCCGCGGCAACGGCGGCTACGAGGAGGTCCCGACCTCCACGGCGCTGGCCCAGTTCGCCGACGGCAACGTCTCCAACGTCACGATCAACGACAAGGAACAGACGCTCGACCTCGACCTGCGCGCGCGGTCGACGGCGAGGACAAGATCACCACGTCCTACCCGCCCGGGGCCGCCTCCGCAGATCTACGACCTGGTCCGGGGCGCGCGACGGCAGCGGGTCCACCGACCCCGGGTCGACTTCGACACCAACGTCACCCAGGACAACCTGCTGTGTCGATCCTGGTCAGCTTCCTGCCGTTCCTGATCATCCTGGGCCTGCTGTTCTGGCTGTTCAACTCGATGCAGGGCGGTGGCCGCGGGGTCATGGCGTTCGGCAAGTCCAAGGCCAAGGCGGTCAGCAAGGACACCCCGAAGACGACGTTCGCCGACGTCGCCGGCGCCGACGAGGCCATCGAGGAACTGCAGGAGATCAAGGACTTCCTGCAGAACCCGGTCAAGTACCAGGCCATCGGCGCGAAGATCCCCAAGGGCGTGCTGCTGTTCGGCCCGCCCGGGACCGGCAAGACGCTGCTGGCCCGCGCGGTGGCCGGCGAGGCCGGCGTGCCGTTCTACTCGATCTCCGGCTCGGACTTCGTCGAGATGTTCGTCGGCGTCGGCGCCAGCCGGGTCCGCGACCTGTTCGAGCAGGCCAAGACCAACGCCCCGGCGATCATCTTCATCGACGAGATCGACGCCGTCGGCCGGCACCGCGGCGCCGGCATGGGCGGCGGGCACGACGAGCGCGAGCAGACCCTCAACCAGATGCTGGTCGAGATGGACGGCTTCGACGTCAAGGGCGGCGTCATCATGATCGCCGCCACCAACCGGCCCGACATCCTGGACCCCGCGCTGCTGCGCCCGGGCCGCTTCGACCGGCAGATCGCCGTCGACCGTCCCGACCTGCTCGGCCGCGTCGCCGATCCTCGAGGTGCACGCCACGGGCAAGCCGCTGCGCCGACGACGTCGACCTGACCACGCTGGCCCGCCGCACCCCCGGCTTCACCGGCGCCGACCTGGCCAACGTGCTCAACGAGGCCGCGCTGCTCACCGCCCGGCACGAGCGGCACGCTGATCACCGACGCCACCCTCGAGGAGGCGATCGACCGCGTGATCGCCGGCCCCGAGCGCAAGACCCGGGCGATGAGCGAGAAGGAGAAGAAGGTCACCGCCTACCACGAGGGCGGGCACGCCCTGGTGGCGCACGCGCTGCCCAACCTGGACCCGGTGCACAAGGTGACGATCCTGCCGCGCGGCCGCTCGCTGGGGCACACCCTGGTCCTGCCGACCGAGGACAAGTACACCCAGACCCGCTCGGAGATGATCGACACCCTGGCCTACGCCCTCGGCGGCCGGGCGGCCGAGGAGCTGGTCTTCCACGAGCCGACCACCGGCGCCGGCAACGACATCGAGAAGGCCACCGCGATGGCCAAGGCGATGGTCACCCAGTACGGCATGAGCGCCAAGCTGGGTGCGGTCAAGTACGGCAGCACCGACGCCGAGCCGTTCCTGGGCCGCGACATGGGCTCGCGGTCGGACTACTCCGAGGCCGTCGCCGCCGACATCGACGCGCGAGATCCGGGCGCTGATCGAGGCCGCGCACGACGAGGCCTGGGAGATCCTGGTCGAGTACCGGCACGTGCTGGACAGCCTGGTGCTCGAGCTGATGGAGAAGGAGACGCTGTCCAAGGAGGACATGGCGCGCATCTGCGCCGGCGTGCACGAAGCGGCCCAACCTGGCGCCCTACAACGGCTTCGGCAAGCGGACGCCGTCCGACCAGCCGCCGGTGCTCACCCCGGCCGAGCGGGCCCGGTCCAACGGGCACGGCCACGGCCGAGGTGCGAGGAGCCGGTGCCGGTCGGCGACGCCGGGCAGCCGCTGTGACCGACATCCTGGCCGCACTGCAGCCCGGTCCGATCGTGGACGGCGTCGACCACGCCCGGGCCGAGGCGGCGGTGCGCGAGCTGCTGCATCGCGGTCGGCGAGGACCCCGACCGCCCCGGCCTGCGGGACACCCCCGGCCGGGTCGCCCGGGCCTACGCCGAGACCTTCGCTGGGCTCCGGCAGGACCCGGCAGCGATCCTGTCCACGACGTTCGACGAGGACCACGACGAGCTGGTCCTGGTCAAGGACATCGCGCTGTACTCCACCTGCGAGCACCACCTGGTGCCCTTCCACGGGGTGGCGCACATCGGCTACATCCCCGGCCACGACGGCCGGGTCACCGGGCTGAGCAAGCTGGCCCGCCTGGTCGAGGTGTATGCCCGGCGCCCGCAGGTGCAGGAGCGGATGACCAAGCAGATCGCGGACGCGATGATGACCGCACTGCAGCCGCGCGGGGTGATCGTGGTGGTCGAGGCCGAGCACCTGTGCATGGCCATGCGCGGGGTCCGCAAGCCGGGTACCCGGACGATGACCTCGGCCGTCCGCGGGGTGTTCAAGGAGAACGCCGCGACCCGCAGCGAGGCGATGAGCCTCGTGCTGGGCCGGTGACGCTGCCGCACCTCGACCGCTGCCAGGTGATGGGCGTCCTCAACGTCACCCCGGACTCCTTCTCCGACGGTGGCTGCTTCGCCGACACGCCCTCGGCGGTGGCGCACGGGCTGGCCATGCATGCCGCCGGGGCCGACTGGGTCGACGTGGGCGGGGAGTCCACCCGGCCCGGGGCGGACCGGGTGGAGGCGGGGCAGGAGTGCGCCCGGGTGGTCCCGGTGATCACCGAACTGGCCGCGGCCGGGGTGCAGGTCAGCATCGACACCACCCGCGCCGAGGTGGCCGCCGCCGCCCTGGACGCCGGGGCGTCGCTGGTGAACGACGTCAGCGGGGGACTGGCCGACGACAGGATGGCTGCACTCGTCGCCGACCGCGGTGTGCCCTGGGTGCTCATGCACTGGCGTGGCCACAGCCGGGAGATGTACGCCGCGGCGCGCTACGGGGACGTGGTCACCGAGGTGTGCGCCGAGCTGACCGCCCGGGTGGAGGACGTCGTCGCCGCCGGGGTGGATCCCGACCCAGCTGGTGCTGGACCCGGGTCTGGGGTTCGCCAAGAACGCCGAGCACAACTGGGCGCTGCTGGCCGGCCTAGACCGCCTGCTGGCGCTGGGCCTGCCGCTGCTGGTGGGCGCCTCCCGGAAGAGCTTCCTGGGCCGGCTACTGGCCGGCCCCGACGGCGTCCCCCGCCCGGCCGAGGAGCGCGACGCCGCCACCCTGGCCACCACCGTGCTGGCCGCGGAAGCCGGCGCCTGGGGGGTCCGGGTGCACGACGCCGGCCCGTCCGTGGACGCCGTCCGTACGGTGGCCGCCGTCCAGCTCGCCCGCACCGACCGACCCCGGAGGCCCCGTGCCTGACCAGATCGCCGTCCGCGGGCTCACCGCCCACGCCCACCACGGCGTGTACGCCGTCGAGCGGGAACGGGGGCAGACGTTCTCGGTCGACGCGGTGCTCGACGTGGACACCGCCCCGGCCGCCGCCGGTGACGACCTGGCCAAGACGGTCAACTACGCCGAATTGGCCCAGCGCCTGCACGCGGTGCTCACCGGGGAGCCGGTGGACCTGCTGGAGACCCTGGCCCAGCGGCTGGCCGACGTGTGCCTGGCCGACCCGCTGGTGACCGCGGTGGGGATCACCGTGCACAAGCCCGACGCCGACCTCGGCGTGCCCTTCGACGACGTGACGGTCGCGATCCGGCGCACCCGATGAGCCGGGCGGTGCTGTCACTGGGCGCCAACCTCGGTGACCGGGCCGGCACGCTGCGCGCCGCGCTGACCGCGCTGACCGGGCACGGCCTGGTGGCCCGGTCGGTGCTCTACGAGACCCCGCCGTGGGGGCCGGTCGCCCAGCCCGCCTACCTCAACGCGATCGCGGTGGTCCGCGGGGACCGCGACGCCGCCGGCTGGCTGGCGCTGGCCCACGAGCTGGAGCAGGCCGCCGGGCGGACCCGGGAGGTCAGGTTCGGCCCGCGCACGCTGGACGTGGACGTGCTGACCGTGACCGGCGACGACGGAGCCCCGGTCCTATCCGCCGACCCGGAGCTCACCCTGCCGCACCCGCGGGCGCACGAGCGGGCCTTCGTGCTGGTGCCCTGGGTGGACCTGGATCCCGGCGCGGTGCTGCCCGGGCACGGACCGGTGCGCGAGCTGGTGGCCGGGTTGCCCGCTGCGGACGTCGCCGGCGTCGAGCGGTGGGAGCACCTGGCGTGAGGCCGGTCTCGCGGCGGGACCTGCTGGTCCTCGCGGCCGGCGTGGCCGTCGTGGGTTGGCTGGTGGTCCGGCAGTTCTACGGCGACCTGCCCGCGCTGCACTGGTGGCAGCCGGTCCCGCTGGGCCTGCTCGCCGTCGCCGAGGGACTGGGCGCGCGCACGCTGCGGGCCCGGTTGGCCGCCGAGCGGGACCGCCGCCCGGCGCCCGGGCGGTCGGCGGCTGCGGCGGCCCGGCCGGTGGAGCCGATGCTGGTGGCCCGGCTGGCCGTGCTGGCCCAGGCCAGCGCCTGGGTCGGTGCGGGATTCGCGGGGCTGTGGGCGGGCGCGGGGGTCCACGTGCTGTCCGAGGCCGGCCGGCTGGCGGCGGCGGCGTCGGACACCGTGGCCGTGGGCATCGGGGTGCTGCTGTCCGCGCTGCTGGTCGTCGCCGCGCTGGTCCTGGAGGGCGCCTGCCGGGTGCCCCCCGGCGGGGTCGACGACGAGGACGCCTCGGCCGAGCCCGACCCGCTCTACTGATCGCCCTCGCGGCCCCGGTTCCGCAGAACCCGGGGGCCGGTCCGCGCCGGGGCCCCCGTGTCCCCGACACGGGCCCGCCTCCCGTTTCAGCCCAGGGCGGCGCCGGCGGTCTCGGGGACCTGGCCCTCCACCGACCGACGCAGCGCCCGGTGCAGCGACTCCGGGGTCAGCACACCCAGGAACCGGTCGCCGTCGAGCACCGCGACCCAGCCGGCCTCCATCCGCAGCATGATCGCGAAGGCGTTCTTCAGCGTTGAGTCCACCGGCACCCAGGCCTCCATCCGCTTGCCGGCCGAGCGGACCGTGCCCACGCCCTGCGCCCGGTCCGCCGACAGCCAGCCGTGCAGGGTCTCGGAGTCGTCCAGCACCACGGCCCAGCGGGCGCCGGCGCGCTCGAGCACCTCGCGGGCGCGGGCCAGGGTGTCCTCGACGTGCACGACGGGCGGGTGCTCCAGGTCCTCGACCTCGATGCCGGTGACCGCCAGCCGCTTGAGTGCCCGGTCCGAGCCCACGAAGTCGGCCACGAACGCGCTGGCGGGCTTGCCCAGCAGTTCGGCCGGAGTGGCGAACTGCTCGACCTTGCCACCCTCGCTCATCACCGCGATCCGGTCGCCCAGGCGTACCGCTTCCTCGATGTCGTGGGTGACGAAGACGATGGTCTTGCGGACGGACTCCTGCAGCCGCAGGAACTCAGACTGCAGCCGCTCGCGCACCACCGGGTCGACGGCGGAGAACGGCTCGTCCATCAGCAGCACCGGGGGGTCGGCGGCCAGCGCCCGGGCCACGCCGGCGCGCTGCCGCTGGCCGCCGGAGAGCTGGTGCGGGTAGCGGTCCCCGTGCACCGCGGGATCCAGACCCACCACGTCCAGCAGCTCTTCCACCCGGTCCCGGGTGCGCTGCTTGTCCCAGCCCAGCAACCGGGGCACGGTGGCCACGTTGGTCCGGATCGACTGGTGCGGGAAGAGCCCGACGTTCTGGATGACGTAGCCGATCCGGCGGCGCAGCGTGGTGGCGTCCACCCGGGTCACGTCGTCGTCGCCGACGAAGATGCGGCCGGTGCTGGGCTCGATGATCCGGTTGATCATCTTCATCGTGGTGGTCTTGCCGCAGCCCGACGGGCCCACCAGCACGGTCAGCTCACCGGCGGCGAAGGTCAGGTCGAGCTCGGCCACCCCGGTGGTGCCGTCGGGGTAGACCTTGCTGACCCCCTCCAGCCGGATGGGCTCCGCACCGGAGGAGCCGAGCTCAGCGGTGGTCGGTGTCGGCGTGGTGCCAGTAGCGTCCACTCGGTGGCCTTCCTGAACGGCGCTCGGGCGTGAGCGAGGCGAGCAACCTGACGGTCCTCGCGGTGGACGCCGGTCCGAACCCCTGGTTCAGCACGTCGTGGGTGGTGGACAACTGGTCCCTCATCATGCCGCTGTTGGTCCAGCACGTCAGGTTGACGCTGGTCTCGGTGCTGATCGGGGCCGCGGTGGCCTTCCCGTTGGCGCTGCTGGCGCGGCGCAGCCGCTACCTCGCCGGACCGGTGCTGGGCTTCTCCACGCTGATCTACACGATCCCCTCGCTGGCGATGTTCGCGTTCATCGCGCCGTTCACCGGGCTGTCGGAGACCACCGTGGGCACCGGTCTGGTGCTGTACTCGCTGGTCATCCTGGTGCGCAACTTCCTGGTGGGGCTGCAATCGGTGCCGGCCGACGCGGTGGAGGCCGCCCGCGGGATGGGTTACGGACCTGGCCGGCTGCTCTGGCGGGTCGAGCTGCCTCTGGCGCTGCCCTCGATCATCGCCGGTATCCGGATCGCCACGGTGTCCACCGTCGCGCTGGTCACCGTGGGCGTCATCGTCGGGCAGGGCGGGCTGGGCCAGATCATCATCGTCAACGGCTTCGGCGCCAACTACTACCGGCCGCCGATCGTGTTCGGCACGCTGGCCTGCGTGGTGATCGCGCTGGTCGCCGACCAGGTGCTGGCCGTCCTCGAGCGGGTCCTCACCCCGTGGACCCGGGCGGGGGCCGTGGCGTGAACGCCTTCCGGAGCGCCGTGGTCTACCTCAACGACCCGCTGAACTGGACCCGCCCGCGCGGCATCCTGGACCTGACCGGGGAGCACCTGCGGATCGCCGGGCTGGCCCTGCTCTTCGGGGTGCTGATCGCCCTGCCGGTGGCGATGGCGCTGGGGCACACCGGCCGCGGCGGTGGCTTCACCGTGGGCCTGGCCAACGTGTCCCGGGCCGTCCCGACCCTGGCCATCCTGACGATCTTCGCGGTCACCCCCATCGGGTTCACCATCTGGGCACCGGTCATCGCCCTCACCGTCTTCGCGATCCCCCCGATCCTGGCCAACACCTATGTCGGGTTCCGCGAGGTCGACCCCGATGTCGTCGAGGCCGCCCGGGCGATGGGGATGAGCGAGTCCCAGGTCGTGCTGCGCGCCGAGCTGCCGCTGGCGGTGCCGCTGATGATGACCGGGATCCGCACGGCCGCGGTCCAGGTGGTGGCGACGGCGACGCTGGCGGCGCTGCTCGGTGGCGGCACGCTGGGCAACATCATCCGGACCGGGTTCGCCCGGCAGGACAGCGGCGTGGTGGTGGCAGGGGCGCTGCTGGTCGCCGCCCTGGCGGTGCTCACCGAGGTGGTGCTCTCGGTGACCAGCTGGCTGGTCACCCCGGGAGCGAAGCAGCTGCCGTTCCGGCGCCGGGACGCCGACCACCCGGTCGACGAGCCCTCCACCGGGCTGGGGGAGCGACCGGGGGAGCGGGAGCAGCCGATCCCGGCCGGGGTCGGCGAGCGGCGCTGACCGTGCGGCGCGCCGGCCGTCCCCGGTGTAACGGAATCGCAACAGCACCCCAGCAGGGTTTGCGCCGGTCGGGGCACGGGGGTTCAGTCTCCCCTGCGGGACACCTCCCGCCAGACACGCGACGTCCCCCGAGCGGGGGACGCGGGACACAGAAGGCGGACACCATGCGCATGCGCGCCCGCGTACTCACTCCCTTCGCCATCGCCGCGGTGCTGGCCACCGCGGCGTGCGGCGAGTCCGGCTCGTCCGGCACCAGCGCCAGCGGCGGGGGTGGCGAGGCCTCGGGCAGTGCCTGCGCCCCGGTGGCCGGTGACCAGCTCGTCGTGCTCGAGGACGACAAGGAACTGCAGGCCGTCGACAACGTCATCCCGATGCTGGCGACCCCCTACGCGCAGGCCAACCCGACCGCCGTCGACGCGCTGAACACCGTCTCTGCGGTGCTCACGACCGACGACCTGGTGGGCCTGAACGCCGCCGTGGACGTGCAGCGGCAGAGCGCGACCGACGTCGCCGCCGCCTACGTGGCCGAGAACGACCTGGGCTCCGGGGTCACCGGGAGCGGCCCGGTCGTCGTGGGGGCGGCCAGCTTCACCGAGAGCCAGATCCTGGCCAACGTGTATGCCGGCGCACTGAACAACGCCGGGTTCACCGCCACGGTGCAGACCGTGGGCCAGCGCGAGGCCTACCTGCCGGCCCTGCAGCGCGGGGAGTTCCAGGTGTTCCCGGAGTACGTGGGCACCCTGGCCGAGTACCTGGACGGCAACCCCGACGAGGCCGTGGTCAGCGGTGACCTGGACTCCAGCGTCGAGGTGCTGCGCGGGCTCGGGGACGCCAACGGGCTGACCTTCGGCGAGGCGGCCCAGGCCGAGGACGCCAACGCCTTCGCCATCACCACCACGCTGCAGGACCAGCTCGGCGGGATCACCACCCTGTCCGAGCTGGCCGACGCCTGCTCCGACGGCTCGCTGGTGCTGGGCGGTACCCCCGAGTGCCCGACCCGGCCGTTCTGCCAGCCCGGGCTCGAGGAGGTCTACGGCTTCACCTTCGCCTCGGTGAACCAGTACGACCTGGGTGCCCCCACCAACCAGGCGCTGCAGCAGGGCCAGATCTCGCTGGCGCTGGCGCTGTCGACCGACCCGGTCTTCGCCAAGTAGTAAGAGGACCCGGCTGCCCCCCGCGACACGCGCCGCGCGCCGCGGGGCCCTGCAGCCGGGCCGTCGGTAGACCCGGCTGCCCCCGCGGACCGGCCACAGAAGGACCCGGTCACCCCCCTGCGCCGCGGGGGGTGAGCGGGTCCTCCGGGTATCCGGGTGCAGTCAGTACCAGCCGCCCGCAGGCAGCTGCTCACCGGCGTCCACGACGGCGTCGATCCGGTTGCCCTGCTGCGGCAGCGGGCACGACCAGCGGGGGTCGTAGGCGCAGGAGGGGTGGTAGGCGAAGTTCAGGTCGACGACGAGGGTCCCGCCCGCTCCACCCAGGTCGGCGCCCTTGATGGTGTCCAGCAGGTACCGGCCGGCCCCGTAGCTCGCCCGCCCCGCGCTGCCGTCCCGCAGCGGCAGGAAGATCCCGCCGCCGTAGCCAGCCAGCCACCAGACGTCCAGCCTGCCCAGCTCGCCGAGGGTGACCCGGCCGATCCGATCCATCGCCACCACGCCGTCGTCGGCGGTCGGCAGCTGCAGCCGTTGAGGTTCCACCCCCGTGTCCAGCCGGGGGGTGAACCGCAGCGAGCGGTCGTAGGGCGCGACCGGTAGACCGGTGAAGGCCGTGCGGGCCACCGGGTCCAGTGGGGAGTCCGGGTGCTCGGCGAACAGCGTGTCCCGACCGGACCGCCAGGCCCGCCAGCCCTGCTCGGGGTCCTCGGCTCCCCGGGCCTCCGCGTAGAGCAGGTGCACCCGGCGGCGCCAGTCGAGGAGGGTCAGCGTCACAGCGGCCACTCTGGCACCCCGCGCTGCACGGGGCCCGGCGGCGGTGCCGTCGGGGTCCCGCGGCTGCCCGTAGGCTGGCCCCCGTGGCAGGCGAGCCGGGCAGCGCAGGATCAGGCGCCACCCGAGCGACAGACCGGGCCGCGGGCCGGGCGGCCGGCGCCGTTCCCCGCACCTCCTCGCTGCCATCCGCGCTGCGGGTCACCGGGCTGGCGCTGGGCTTCGCGCTGGCCATCGCCGCCACCCTCGCGGTCTTCCTGACCGAGAACGCGCTGTACCTGCGGCTGGCCGTCATCGCGGTGGCCTGGGCCTTCGTCATCGCGGCCTTCTCGGCCGGTCGCCGCAAGACCGACCAGGCGGTCGCCGCCGGCCGGGAGAACGAGCTGCGCCAGGCCTATGCGCTCGAGCTGGAACGCGAGGTGTCCGCCCGCCGGGAGTACGAGCTGCGGCTGGAGAACCAGCTGCGCCGGGAGAGCCAGGAGGCGATGCGCGCCGAGTTGGACCAGCTGCGCGGTGACCTGGCCGGTCTCGCGGGGTTGCGCGACCAGCTGGCCGGGCTGGGCGAGCTGCGGTCGGACATGAGCCGGTTGCGGCACGAGCTGACCGAGCAGCTGTCCGGGGAGATGCTGGTCGAGCGGATCGTGATGCGCACCCAGTCGATCCGGATGCCCGGGGAGCGGGTCCGGCTCGACCGCGGCGAGGACCGGTTGCTGGAGGGCACCCCGTCCTGGGACGAGCCGCCGGGCGGGAGCACGCCGGACGCGTTGCCCGCAGCACCTCCGGAACCGACCGCCACCGCAGCCCCGTCCGCCGCGCCCGTCCCGGACCCGGTAAGCGACGAGACCCCGGTTCGCGCCGTCCCGCCGCCGGTGCCGGCCCCGGCCCGGCGACCGGCCTCGGCCCCGTCGGCGGACCGGCAGCCCACGGCCCGCCCCACCCCGGCGAGCGCGGACCTGCGGCAGGACCTGCCGGCGGCCGCCGGGCCGCCGGCGCCCCTGGACTGGTTGGAGGAGCGCGACCTGGTGCCGCCGATTCCGGCGGTGCCCCTCACCCGGCCCGAGCCCGAGCCGGCGTCCCTGCTGGAGACCACCACCCGCTGGGCTGCCCTCGCCGACCCCGGACCCGGGTCCGCCCCGCAGCCCGAGCCGGCCCCCCGGCCGGAGCCCGCCGCGCAGCCGGCCCCCCGGCCGGAGCCCGCCGCTCAGCCCGCCACAGCCGCGCAGCCGGCCACAGCCGCGCAGCCGGCCACCGCCGCGCAGCCGGCCACCGCCGCGCAGCCGGCCACCGCCGCGCAGCCGGCCACCGCCGCGCAGCCCGAGCCCGCCGCGGAACCGCAGTCCGCGCTCTGGGAGTCCTCGCCCGGCCAGGAGCCGCAGCGCCGGCACCGCCGGGCGGCCCCGGAGGACACTCCGCCGGCCCGCCGGGAACCCCAGCGGGAGCCCGAGGTGGACGACACGGCCGGGCACCAGCGGCTCACCGAGATCCTGGCCGAGTCCGGGGTGACCGGAGCCGGTGGCCGTCGTCGTCGCCGGCACCGCGAGGACGGCGACGCCCCCGAGGACGACGTCCTCGCCCGGATCCTCGGCCGCAGCTAGCGCCACCCCTCCCGACGATCACGGACCTTCGTGACGTGCGCCCCGGCGTGCCGCCCACCCAGGTCCGTGATCATCGGGGGAGGGGATGGGTCAGATGGGGCCCTGGGAGAGCGCGCCGCCGTCGAGCACCAGGGTCTGCCCGGTGACCCAGCCGGCCCCGTCGGAGAGCAGGTAGGCAGCGGCCTCGCCGATGTCCTCGGGCACCCCGAGCCGGCCGGCCGGGTACTGCCGGGTGACGTCGTCCTCCCGGCCGGTGAAGAGCGCCTCGGCGAACTTCGTCTTCACCACCGCCGGGGCCACGGCGTTCACCCGGATGGTGGGGCCCAGCTCGACGGCCAGCTGGGTGGTCAGGTTGATCAGCGCGGCCTTGCTCACGCCGTAGGCCGCGATGCCTTCGCTGGACTTCAGGCCCGCCACGGACGCCACGATGAGCACCGAACCGCCATGCTCGGACATCCAGGCCCGGTAGGCCTCCTGCACCAGGCCCAGCGTGCCGACGACGTTGGTGTCCAGGATCTTGCGGAAGGCGTCCAGCGGGGCGTCCATCAGCGGTCCGTAGACCGGGTTGATGCCTACGTTGCCCACCAGGCAGTCCAGGCTGCCGAAGGTGTCGACGGCGGTCCGGACCGCCTCGGCCCGGTGCTCGGGGTCTGCGGCGTTGCCGGCGACGGCCACGGCCACCTCCGGCCCGCCGAGGGATTCGACCGCCTCGGCGAGGGCGTCGGGCTTGCGCGCGGTCAGCACCACCCGCGCACCCCGGTCGACCAGCGAGCGGGCGATCGCCAGCCCGATGCCCCGACTGCCGCCGGTGACCAGTGCCGTGCGTCCTGCGAAGTCAGACGTGCTCACCGTGCTCCTCGTGTGCCGTGGTCGGCCGCGTCGCCGACACGACTGAACCTAGCCACCACCCCCGACCGGCCCGGCGGTGAGTCAGCCCACAGCCCAGGGGCGTTGCCGTGCGGGGCCGGGAGCAACAGACTTGGCCACGACACGACACCTGCGTGACACACACCGGTCGCAGCAGGTGGCCGGGTCACCGCACCGCGCACGCCAGGAACATGCACGCCAGCACCACCTGCGGTCCCTCGACGACGAGGGCCCGCACCGCCGACAGTCCGGTACCCGCGAGGGACTGGAACGAGAGGTGCACCGCCATGGCTGCTCGCCAGCACCGCCGCGCGACGTCCGCCGCCGGCCTTCCCGCCCCCACGGCCGCGCCCGCCCGGCTGCGCGTCGGCGTCGTCGGCGCCGGCCGTGTCGGCTCCGTGCTGGGCGCCGCGCTGGCCGCCGCCGGCCACGACGTGGTCGCCGCCGCGGGCCTGTCCACCGCGTCCGCCCAGCGCGCCGCCCGGCGGCTGCCCGGGGTCCCGCTGCTGCCTGCCGACGAGGTGGTCGCCGCCAGCGACCTGGTGGTCCTCGCCGTCCCCGACGACACGCTGCCTGGATTGGTCGCGGGCCTCGCCGAGACCGGCGTCTGGCGCCGCGGGCAGCTGGCCTTCCACACCTCGGGCGCGCACGGCCTGGCCGTGCTGGCCCCGGCCGAGCAGGCGGGCGTGCTGAGCCTGGCGCTGCACCCGGCGATGACCTTCTCCGGCGGCGACGAGGACCTGGACCGGTTGCGCGCCGTCGGCTTCGGGGTGACCGGTCGGCCCGAGCACCGGGCGGTCGCCGAGACGCTGGTGCTGGAGATGGGGGGTGAGCCGTTCTGGGTGGCCGAGAACGACCGCACGCTCTACCACGCAGCCCTGGTGACCGGGGCCAACCACCTGGTCACGCTGGTCGCCGAGGCGGCCGACCTGCTCCGGATCGCCGGGGTCGTCGACCCGGCCCGGGTGCTGGGCCCGCTGCTCGGTGCGGCCCTGGACAACGGGCTGCGCCGGGGGGACGCGGGGTTGACCGGCCCGGTGAGCCGGGGCGACGTCGGGACGGTGGCCGGGCACCTGGCCACGCTGGCCGACCGGGCCCCCGACGCGGTGGGCGGTTACGTGGCGATGGCCCGCCGGACCACCGAGCGGGCCCGGGCCGCGGGTCGGCTCAAGCCGCACGAGGCCGCCCCGCTGACCGACCTGCTGGATGCCACCGAGGTGTCCCGGTGACCACGACGCTGGCCACCCCGGTGGTGGCCGAGACCGTCCCGGAGCTGCGGGTCGCGCTGGACCGGTTGCCCGGTCCCGTCGTCCTGGTGCCCACGATGGGGGCGCTGCACGAGGGGCACCGCACCCTGGTCCGCGCCGCCCGCGCCCGGGGCGGCACCGTCGTGGTGTCGGTCTTCGTCAACCCCACCCAGTTCGGGCCCGGGGAGGACTTCGACCGCTACCCCCGCACCTGGGACGCCGACCTCGCCGCGCTGGCCGAGGAGGGTGCCGACGTGGTCTTCCACCCCGGTGTCGAGGAGGTCTACCCACCCGGGGCACTGGGGATCACCGTGCAGCCCGGTCCGCTGGGCGAGGTGCTGGAGGGTGCGGTCCGCCCCGGTCACTTCGCCGGGGTGCTGACCGTGGTGGCCACGCTGTTCGGGCTGGTACGCCCGGACGCCGCGGTGTTCGGCGAGAAGGACTACCAGCAGCTCACCCTGATCCGCGGGATGGCCCGCGAGCTGGCCCTGGGTGTGGAGGTGGTCGGGGTGCCCACGGTGCGCGAACCCGACGGCATGGCGCTGTCCTCCCGCAACCGCTACCTCGACCCGGCCCAGCGGTCGGCCGCAGCGGCCATCTCGGCCGCGCTGCGGGCCGGGCAGGCGGCCGGTCCGCAGGGCAGCGAGGCGGTGCTGGCCGCCGCGCGCAGCGTGCTGGCCGGCGAGCCGGGGCTGGTCGTGGACTACCTCGAGCTGACCGACCCCGACCTGGGACCGGCACCGGCCACCGGCCCCGCCCGGCTGCTGCTGGCCGCCCGCGCCGGCGGCACCCGGCTGATCGACAACACGTCTCTCCAGATGGGGGCTCCCCGATGATGCGCACGATGCTCAAGTCGAAGATCCACCGGGCGACCGTCACCCAGGCCGATCTGCACTACGTGGGGTCGGTGACCGTCGACGAGGACCTGATGGACGGCGCGGACCTGCTCCCCGGCGAGCAGGTGGCCATCGTCGACGTGACCAACGGTGCACGGCTGGAGACCTACGTGATCCCCGGTGAGCGCGGGTCGGGCGTGCTGGGCATCAACGGCGCCGCGGCGCACCTGGTGCATCCCGGTGACCTGGTCATCCTGATCAGCTACGGGCTGATGGACGACGCCGACGCCAAGGCCTACATCCCTACGGTGGTGCACGTGGACGCGGCCAACCGGATCGTCGACCTGGGTAGCGACCCGGCGAGCCCACCGCCCGGGGTGGCCGGGAACGACCTGGTCCGCGGGGACGTCACCGACCGCCCCGGCCGGTGAGCGCCGTCGCGGCGGTTCCCAGCGCGCCCCCGGTGGCCGGCCCGCCGCTGCCGACCGGTCTGCCGCTGCGGCTGGCCGCCCCGGCGCCGGGCTGGGAGCTGACCGCGGACGTCTGCGTGGTGGGGTCCGGGGTCGCCGGACTGTGCGTCGCGCTGCACGCCCGGGCCGCGGGGCTGTCGGTCGCCGTCGTCACCAAGGTGGAGGTCGACGACGGCTCCACCCGGTGGGCGCAGGGCGGCATCGCCGCCGTGCTGGCCGAGTCCGACACGGCCGCCGCGCACGCGGCCGACACCGAGGAGGCCGGGGTCGGGCTCTGCGAGCCGGCCGCCGTGCACGCGCTGGTCACCGAGGGTCCCGACCGGCTCCGCCAGCTGATCAGCTGGGGTGCTGCCTTCGACCGCGACCCGCACGGTCACCTGCTGCTGACCCGGGAGGGCGGGCACCACGCGGACCGCATCGTGCACGCCGGCGGGGACGCCACCGGTGCCGAGGTGCAGCGCGCCCTGCACGACGCCGTCGTGGCCGATCCCGGGATCACCCTGGTCGAGCACGCCATGGTGCTGGACCTGATCACCGATGTGGCCGGGCGGGCCGCGGGGGTCACCCTGCACGTGCTGGGTGAGGGCAGCGCGGACGGGGTGGGTGCCGTGCGGGCCCGTGCCGTGGTGCTGGCCACCGGCGGGATGGGACAGGTCTACGCGGCGACGACGAACCCCGAGGTCTCCACCGGGGACGGCGTGGCCCTGGGGCTGCGGGCCGGCGCGGTGGCCACCGACCTGGAGTTCGTCCAGTTCCACCCCACCGCGCTCTACCTGGGTCCGGACTCCCGCGGCCAGCAGCCGCTGGTGTCCGAGGCGCTGCGCGGGGAGGGCGCGCTGCTGCGCGACGCGGCCGGCGAGCGGTTCATGGTGGGGGTGCACCCGCTGGCCGAGCTCGCCCCGCGGGACGTCGTCGCCAAGGCCATCACCCGGGTCCAGCTCCGCGACGGCGTCGACCACGTCTTCCTCGACGCCCGGCACGTGCCAGGTCTGGCCGCGCGCTTCCCGACCATCGTGGCCCGCTGCCGGGAGGCCGGCATCGACCCGGTCACCCAGCTGGTCCCGGTCACCCCGGCCGCGCACTACGCCTCCGGTGGGCTGGTCACCGACCTGACCGGGCGGACGACGCTGCCCGGCCTCTACGCCTGCGGTGAGGTCGCCTGCACGGGGGTGCACGGGGCCAACCGGCTGGCCTCGAACTCGTTGCTGGAGGGGCTGGTGTTCGCCGGCCGGATCGGCGCGGCGCTGGCCACCGAGCTGCTGGTGCCCGAGGAGGTCCTCCCGCACCTGGCGCACACCGGGGGGCTGCTGGACCCCGCAGCCCGCACCCGGCTGACCGCCACCATGTCGGCCCGGGTCGGCGCGCTGCGCAGCGGGGCCGGGCTCGCCCTCGCCGGTGCCGAACTGGCCGAGCTCACCGCCGGGCTGGGCCCGGTCGAACCCGGGGTGCCCGGCTGGGAGGCCACCGACCTGCTCACCGTCAGCACCGCGCTGACCGCCGCCGCCGGGGCGCGCACCGAGACCCGCGGTTGC
The DNA here is from genome assembly GCA_963759905.1 of uncultured Actinomycetota bacterium. Lineage (GTDB taxonomy): Bacteria > Actinomycetota > Actinomycetes > Mycobacteriales > Geodermatophilaceae > Klenkia. The sequence continues at coordinate 1,115,088 of CAVXBD010000001.1, read as the reverse complement.
CACTGGCGGGAGGACCACCCCGACGCCGAGGACGACTGGCGGGTGCACCTGGACATCCGCTTGGGCCGCGACGGGGACCTGCAGCTGACCCCGCGTCCGGTCGGCGCGCCCCCGGCGGTGGACTGGTGAGCGCGGGCCCGGCCGCCGCCCGGCACGACCCGCGCGACCTCACCGGCACCGGTCTGGACGAGGCCTGGGTGACCGACCTGGTGGAGCGCACCCTGGCCGAGGACCTCACCGGCGGCCCGCCGCTGCCGCACGCCCCCGACCAGGCCGTGGCCTACGACGTCACCAGCGCCGCCACCGTGCCGGCCACCCAGCGGGGCACCGCCGACCTGGTCGCCCGGGCCGACGGGGTGCTCGCCGGGCTGCCGGTGGCCGCCCGGGTGTTCACCCGGTTGTGCCCGTCGGCCACCCTGGTCGCCGGCGCCGCGGACGGCGACCGGGTGCGTCGCGGTGACGTGCTGCTGACCGTCACCGGTCACATCCGGTCCCTGCTGGCCGCCGAGCGGTCGGCCCTGAACATCGCCAGCCGGGCGTCGGGGATCGCCACCGCCACCCGCGCCTGGGTCGACGCCGTCGCCGGTACCGGGGCGGTGGTGCTGGATACCCGCAAGACCACGCCCGGGCTGCGGCCGCTGGAGAAGTACGCGGTGCGCTGCGGCGGCGGGGCGAACAAACGCATGGGCCTCTACGACGTGGCCATGGTCAAGGACAACCACGTGGCCGCCGCCGGGTCGGTGGCCGCCGCGGTCGCCGCGGTCCGCGAGCGGGCCCCGGGGGTGCCGGTGCAGGTCGAGGCCGACACCGTGGCCCAGGCGGTCGAAGCCGTGCAGGCCGGGGCGGACTTCCTGCTGCTGGACAACATGCGCCCCGAACTGCTGCGCGAGGCGGTCGCCGCGGTGGCCGGCCGGGCGCAGACCGAGGCCACCGGCGGGTTGACCCTGGGCGGGGCGCGCGAGGTCGCGGGCACCGGCGTGGACTTCCTCAGCGTGGGCGCCCTGACGCACAGTGCCCCGATCCTCGACCTGGCCCTCGACCTGCGGAGCAGCTGATGCTGCTGGCGGTCGACGTCGGGAACAGCCACACCGTGCTGGCCACCTTCGACGGTGACCGGGTGGCCGGCTGCTGGCGGGTCCGCACCCAGCCCCGGGCCACCGCGGACGAGCTGCAGCTGCTGTGGCGGGGGCTGCTCCGGGACGCCGACGTCACCGGGGTGGTGGCCTGCTCCACGGTGCCCCAGTTGCTGCCCGCGCTGCGCCAGCTGCTGGACCGGCTCGAGGTCCCGGTCACCCTGATCGGCCCCGGCGTGCGCACCGGGGTGGCGCTGCACGTGGACAACCCACGCGAGGTGGGCGCTGATCGGGTGGTGACCGCGCTGGCCGCGCACGAGCTCTTCGGCCGCCGTCCCGACGGCACCGGTCGGCCGGTCGTCGTCGTCGATTTCGGGACCTCGACGACGGTGGACGCCGTCGGCCCGGCCGGGCAGTTCCTGGGCGGGGCCATCGCGCCCGGGGTGGAGGTGTCGCTGGACGCGCTGGCCACGCGGGCGGCCCAACTGCGCACCGTCGAGCTGACCGTGCCGACCCACGCGATCGGCAAGAACACCGTGGCCGCGCTGCAGTCCGGGGTGGTGCTCGGCTTCGCCGGCCTGGTCGACGGGCTGGTCACCCGGATCGCCGGGGAGCTGGTGGCCTCCTTCGGGGCCGCCCCGCTGGTCGTGGCCACCGGCGGCCTGCACCCGCTGGTCGTGGACAGCTGCCGGTCCATCGGCGAACGCGAGCCCGATCTGACCGTGCACGGGTTGCGACTGGCCCACCAGCGGCACCAGGGAGTGCGCTGAGCCACCCGGCCGTGATCCGTACCCTCACCCGGGTGACCGAGGAACCACCCGACCAGCCCGACGACGAGCTCCCCGAGCAGGTGCGGGTCCGCCGGGCCAAGCTCGACCGGTTGCGCGAGGCCGGGGCCGACCCCTACCCGGTGAAGGTGGCCCGCACGACCTCGCTGGCCGCGGTCCGGGAGGCGAACCCGGACCTGGACGCCGACGTGCTGACCGGTGCGCAGGTGGGGGTCACCGGGCGGGTGATCTTCAGCCGGAACACCGGCAAGCTGTGCTTCGCCACGCTGCGGGAGGGCGGCACCGAGCTGCAGGTGATGCTCTCCCGGGACCGGGTGGGCGAGGAGTCGCTGGCTGCCTGGAAGTCCGACATCGACCTCGGTGACCACGTGCTGGTCACCGGTGAGGTCGGCACCTCCCGGCGGGGCGAGCTGTCGGTCTTCGCCGACAGCTGGCAGCTGGCCGCCAAGGCGCTGCGCCCGCTGCCGGTGGCGCACAAGCCGATGAGCGAGGAGCTGCGGGTCCGCCGTCGCTACGTGGACCTCATCGTCCGCGACGAGGCGCAGCGCGTCGTGGCCCAGCGGGCCGCGGTGAACGCCGCCGTCCGGGCCGGGCTGACGGCGCGGGGTTACCTGGAGGTGGAGACCCCGATGCTGCAGGTGGTGCACGGCGGGGCCACCGCCCGGCCCTTCCGCACCCACATGAACGCCTTCGACCTGGATCTGTACCTGCGCATCGCCCCCGAGCTGTTCCTCAAGCGCTGCATCGTGGGCGGTCTGGACCGGGTCTTCGAGATCAACCGGAACTTCCGCAACGAGGGTGCCGACAGCTCGCACTCCCCGGAGTTCGCGATGCTGGAGTTCTACGAGGCGCACGCGGACTACCAGGACATGGCGACGACGACCCGCGAACTGGTCCAGGACAGCTGCGCGGCGCTGTTCGGCGACCACGTGGCCCGGCACCACGACGGTACCGAGGTGGACCTGTCCGGGGTGTGGCCGCAGGTGTCGCTGTACGAGGTGACGTCGGCCGCCGCGGGGGAGGAGATCACCCCGCAGACACCGGTGGACACGCTGCGGGCGATCGCCGGGCGGCACGAGATCGGGGTGGATCCCGCCTGGGGGGCCGGCAAGCTGGTCGAGGAGATCTTCGAGGCACTCGTCCAGCACACCCTGCAGGCGCCGACGTTCGTGCTGGACTACCCGACCGAGACCTCCCCGCTGACCCGCGCGCACCGCTGCATCGAGGGGGTCGCGGAGAAGTGGGACCTCTACATCGGCGGCATCGAGCGGGGCACCGGCTACTCCGAGCTGGTCGACCCGGTCGTGCAGCGCGAGCGCTTCACGGCCCAGGCCCTGCTGGCCGCGGCCGGGGACCCCGAGGCCATGGTGCTCGACGAGGACTTCCTCGAGGCGCTGGAGTACGGGATGCCGCCCACCGGTGGTGTGGGAATGGGGATGGACCGGCTCATGATGACGCTGACCGGTCTCGGAATTCGCGAGACCATCCTGTTTCCTCTGGTGCGCCCCATCACCTCCTGAGCCATTCACTCGGGTGAGATCCTCTGGAGAATGAGTGCGACATTCGCTCCGCCGCGCCATTCATGGTGGAATGTGGATGAGCGCACTCGTGCGCTGCACCATGGGGGCCGCGAACTACAGGAAATGAGAATGATATGGCTCGTAAGGTCCAGGTAATCCTGAGTGACGACCTCGATGACGACGTCGCTGCGGACGAGACCGTGACGTTCTCCCTCGACGGGACGACGTACGAGATCGACCTCTCCGAGAAGAATGCGCAGCAGATGCGCGACGCGTTCTCCACCTACGTCAATGCTGCCCGGAAGGTGAGTGCCCGGGGCGCCCGCGCGTCCGGTGGTGGCCGTTCCAAGGCGACCGGTGGTGGGGGCCGGATGGATCGCGAGCAGGCGGGCGCGATTCGTGACTGGGCGCGCAAGAACGGTCACGAGGTGAGCGACCGCGGCCGCATTCCGGCCAGCGTGGTCGACGCCTTCGAGGCCGCCCACTAGAAGGACCCCCTCGCCCCCCGGCACTCGCACGCTCGCGCCGGGACCCTGCGAGGGGGCCGCCCTCGCCCCCCGGCACTCGCTCGCTCGCGCCGGGACCCTGCGAGGGGAACTGCAGCACCACGTCCGGCCCGGTCCCCGCTCAGGGGCCGGGCCGTCGTGCGCCCGGCCGTCGTGCTCCCGGCCGTTGTGCTCCCGAGGGGCGCGCTCCGGGACGGGGGGCGCCCAGGCGATGGGTTGTTCGCTCTCGGCGTGACATGACCGGAACACGGCCCGGTCACCATCAGTTGTGCAGGACGGGTCGAGGGACAGGGTGTGCATCGGCGCTCCCGCCCCCGCGTCCGTGACTACAGTGGAACGACCGGCACCCGTCCATCGACAGACAGTCGCCGAGGTCGTCGGTCCGCACCAGCCCGCGAGGGAAGCAGCACCGCACGTCCGAGCCGGTCAGAGGGGAAGCAAGCAGATGTTCGAACGGTTCACCGACCGCGCCCGTCGGGTGGTCGTCCTGGCGCAAGAAGAAGCCCGGATGCTCAACCACAACTACATCGGCACCGAGCACATCCTCCTGGGCCTGATCCACGAGGGTGAAGGCGTCGCGGCCAAGGCGCTGGAATCCCTGGGCATCTCGCTCGAGGGCGTCCGGCAGCAGGTCGAGGAGATCATCGGTCAGGGGCAGCAGGCCCCGTCCGGGCACATCCCCTTCACCCCGCGGGCCAAGAAGGTCCTGGAGCTCTCGCTGCGCGAGGCGCTCCAGCTGGGCCACAACTACATCGGTACCGAGCACATCCTGCTGGGCCTGATCCGCGAGGGCGAGGGTGTCGCTGCGCAGGTCCTGGTGAAGCTGGGCGCCGACCTCAACCGGGTCCGCCAGCAGGTCATCCAGCTGCTCTCGGGCTACCAGGGCAAGGAGCCCGCCGCGGCCGGTGGCCCCGCCGAGGGCACCCCGTCGACGTCGCTGGTCCTGGACCAGTTCGGCCGGAACCTCACCCAGGCCGCCCGCGACTCCAAGCTCGACCCGGTCATCGGGCGCGGCAAGGAGATCGAGCGGGTCATGCAGGTGCTGTCCCGCCGCACCAAGAACAACCCCGTGCTCATCGGGGAGCCCGGCGTCGGCAAGACCGCCGTCGTCGAGGGACTGGCGCAGGCCATCGTCAAGGGCGAGGTGCCCGAGACCCTGAAGGACAAGCAGCTCTACACCCTCGACCTCGGCGCGCTGGTCGCCGGGTCCCGCTACCGCGGTGACTTCGAGGAGCGGCTGAAGAAGGTCCTCAAGGAGATCCGCACCCGCGGCGACATCATCCTGTTCATCGACGAGATCCACACCCTCGTCGGGGCCGGTGCCGCCGAGGGCGCGATCGACGCCGCCAGCATCCTCAAGCCCATGCTGGCCCGCGGCGAGCTGCAGACCATCGGTGCCACCACGCTGGACGAGTACCGCAAGCACCTGGAGAAGGACGCCGCGCTCGAGCGCCGCTTCCAGCCCATCCAGGTCGGCGAGCCGACGCTGCAGCACACCATCGAGATCCTCAAGGGCTTGCGCGACCGCTACGAGGCGCACCACCGGATCAGCATCACCGACAGCGCCCTGGTCGCTGCCGCGACGCTGGCCGACCGGTACATCTCCGACCGCTTTCTGCCCGACAAGGCGATCGACCTGATCGACGAGGCCGGGGCCCGGATGCGGATCAAGCGGATGACGGCCCCGCCGGACCTGCGCGAGTTCGACGACCGCATCGCCGGCATCCGCCGGGAGAAGGAGTCGGCGATCGACGCGCAGGACTTCGAGAAGGCAGCCAACCTCCGGGACAAGGAGAAGCAGCTGCTGGGCGAGAAGGCCGAGCGCGAGAAGCAGTGGAAGGCCGGTGACATGGACGTCGTCGCCGAGGTCGACGACGAGCAGATCGCCGAGGTCCTCGCCAACTGGACCGGTATCCCGGTGTTCAAGCTCACCGAGGAGGAGACCTCCCGGCTGCTCAACATGGAGCAGGAGCTGCACAAGCGGATCATCGGCCAGGAAGAGGCCATCAAGAGCGTCAGCCAGGCCATCCGGCGCACCCGGGCTGGCCTGAAGGACCCGCGCCGTCCCGGCGGTTCCTTCATCTTCGCCGGACCCTCGGGCGTCGGGAAGACCGAGCTGGCGAAGTCGCTGGCGAACTTCCTCTTCGGCGACGACGACGCGCTGATCCAGATCGACATGAGCGAGTACCACGACCGGTTCACGGTGTCCCGTCTCGTCGGTGCCCCTCCCGGTTACGTCGGCTACGACGAGGGTGGTCAGCTGACCGAGAAGGTGCGGCGCAAGCCGTTCTCGGTGGTCCTGTTCGACGAGATCGAGAAGGCGCACGCCGATGTCTTCAACACGCTGCTGCAGGTGTTGGAGGACGGCCGGCTGACCGATGGTCAGGGCCGGATCGTGGACTTCAAGAACACGATCCTGATCCTGACCACGAACCTCGGTACCCGGGACATCTCCAAGGCCGTGGGTCTGGGCTTCCAGGTCGGCAACGACGACCAGAGCAACTACGAGCGGATGAAGCTCAAGGTCAACGAGGAGCTCAAGCAGCACTTCCGGCCGGAGTTCCTCAACCGCATCGACGACATCGTCGTGTTCCACCAGCTGACCGAGGACGAGATCGTCCACATCGTGGACCTCATGCTCACCCGGGTCGAGGGCCAGCTGGCGAACAAGGACATGGCCCTGGAAGTCACCCCGGCCGCCAAGAAGCTGCTGGGTGCCCGCGGGTTCGACCCCGTGCTGGGGGCGCGGCCGCTGCGTCGCACCATCCAGCGCGAGATCGAGGACGCCCTCTCGGAGAAGATCCTCTACGGGGAGCTGGCCGCCGGCCAGATCATCGTGGTGGACGTCGCCGAGGACGCCGACGCGACCAAGTCGACGTTCACCTTCCGCGGCGAGCCCAAGCCGATCGACCTGCCCGACACCCCGCCGGTCGCCCTCACCGGGGCCGACGACGAGGACGGTCCGGCAGCCACCACGGCCGACTGATCGCAGCACGCACGACCCGACGAGGGCCGTCACCCCCTACCGGGTGGCGGCCCTCGCCGCATGTCCAGCCCCCCGAGCCCCCGGGCTTGAGCCCGAAAAAGCCCGGGACTTGAGCCCGAAAAAGCCCGGGACTTGAGCCCGAAAAAGCCCGGGACTTGAGCCCGAAAAAGCCCGGGGCTTGAGCCCGAAAAAGCCCACCGGCCCCCTGTCGGCGGGGGGTCAGGACGGCAGGGCGAACAGGTTGCCCTCGGTCTGCACGACCAGGCCGTCGGCCAGCAGCGAGTCCAGGCACCGGGAGCGCTGGACGGGGTCCGTCCAGGCCGCGTCCAGGGCGGCCGGTCCCACCGGGTGCGGGGCGTCCCGGAGCACGTCCAGCAACCGCCCGCGGACCTGTCGGTCGGTCCCGGCGAAGGCCTGTACCCGGCGGGGCGGGCCGTCGTGCGGCGGGGAGCCGGCCAGCCGCCAGGCGCACCCGGTGCGTACCGGGCAGGCGCCGCACCGGGGGGTGCGGGCCACGCACACCAGCGCCCCCAGTTCCATCACCGCCACCGAGAACCGGACCCCGCGGCTCTCGTCGTCCGGCGCGAGGGCGGCGACGTCGGCCAGGTCGGCTGCCCGCGCCGGCCGCGGCTCAGCCCGGCCGTGCACCAGCCGCGCCACCACCCGCCGGACGTTGGTGTCCACCACCGGCTGCCGCTGGCCGTAGCCGAAGCACGCCACCGCGCGGGCGGTGTACGTGCCCACACCGGGCAGCGACTCCAGGGTCTCCACCGAGCTGGGCACGACGTTGCCGTGCTCGGCGGCGATCACCCGGGCGGCGGCCTGCAGGCGCAGGGCCCTCCTGGGGTACCCCAGCTTGCCCCAGGCCCGGATGACGTCCCCGGTGGGCGCGGCGGCCAGGTCGGCCGGCGTCGGCCAGCGGGCCAGCCACTCCCGCCAGGCCGGCTCGACCCGGGCGACCGGCGTCTGCTGCAGCATCACCTCGCTGACCAGCACGGCCCACGCATCTACCCCGACCCGCCGCCAGGGAAGGTCCCGGGCGGCCGAGTCGTACCAGTCGACGATCCGGTCACCGGGCCCGGCAGGAGTGCCCCGCGGGACAGCCAGCGCGAGCGGGACGGGCTGGGAGGAGCTCACGGGCAGCCAGTCTCCCAGCCGTGGTCAGCCGCCGTAGGGCGCGGAAGCGGCGACCTCGTGCACGGTGATCGTGGGCTCCGCGGTGACCAGCGGCGGCAGGGCCGCCAGCAGCTCGCCAAGCTCTGGGGTGGCCATGTGCCGGTCCAGGTCCTCCCGGGAGTCCCAGGTCTCCACCGACACGAAGGAGTTGGGGTCCTCCAGGTCGGTCGAGAATGCATAGCTGGTGTTGCCCGGTTCGGTCCGGGCCCGGCGGGCCGCGGCGACGAGCAGCCCCACCAGCGTGTCGCGCTGGTCGGGGCGGGCCTGGGCGCGGGCGATGACGAGGATCATGGCTGCACCCTCGCACGCCGGCCCCGGCCGCCGCCGGTAGCACCGAGGGCCGGTGGGCACGCCCCGGCCCGGCGAGCCGACCCGACCGGCCATCGGGCAGCCGATAGCGTGGAGAGGTGCTGCATCCGGTCGGCGAGCTGCCCGCCGTCGTCTACTGGCGACGGCGCGCTCTGCTGCTCGGGCTGCTCCTCGCGCTGGTGGTCGGTGGGGGCTGGGTCGCGATCGCCGCCGCCAGCGGGGGCGGTGGTGCAGCCCCGACCGCCGACGCGAGGTCCTCCTCGGCCGCACCCACGCTGGGCACCCCCTCGCTCGAGCAGGTCGTGCCCTCCCTCGCCGCGGTCCAGACCCCGGCCCCGCCGTCGGAGAGCGCCGCGCCGGAGCCCAGCACGGCCGCCCCGGCCGAGACACCCGCTGCACCGGCGTACACGGAGGGCCAGGGCTGCACCGACGAGATGATCGCGGTGGACGTGCGCCCCGAGCCGGCGCAGGCAGCGGTGGGCAGCAAGCCGACGTTCACGCTGGTGGTTACCAACACCTCGCCGGTGTCCTGCACGCGATCACTGGACGCCGGCCTGCGGGAGATCGTGCTCATCGACGGGTCCGGGAACCGGGTGTGGGGGAGCAACGACTGCTTCCCGGAGAACAGCAACGACCCGCGCACCCTGGCCGCCGGGGAGCAGGTGCTCCTCCCCGTGCTGTGGGGTGGGCTGACCAGCGACCCGGGCTGCACCGCCCAGCGGGTGAACCCGCCCGCGGGGGAGTACCAGCTGCAGGGCCGGCTGGACACCAGAGTCGGCGCACCGGCGCCCTTCACCCTGGTCTAGTTCGGCTCTGCCTGGGGGGAGACGAGGGCCTTCCTCAGCTGTAGCGGTCCAGGATGGAGGTCTCGGCCAGCCTGGACAGACCCTCGCGGATGCCGCGGGCCCGGGCCTCGCCGACGCCCTCCACCGACAGCAGGTCCTCGATGGTGGCGGCCAGCAGCTTCTGCAAGCCTCCGAAGTGGACCACCAGCCGGTCGATGATGCCGGCGGGCAGCCGGGGGACCCGGGCCAGCAGCCGGTAACCCCGCGGGCTGACCGGGGAGTCCAGCGCGTCCGGTGAGGTGGGCAGGCCGTAGCAGCGGGCCACCGCGGACAGGTCGAGCAACTCGGTGGCGGTCAGCGCGCGCAGGTCGACGAGCACCTCGGCACCGTCGGGAGTGCGCCGGCCGTCGGTGGGCAGGTAGTCCCGGACCAGCAGACCGCGGTCCTCCTCGACCCCGGCCAGCATCTCGTCGAGCTGCAGGGCCAGCAACCGGCCGTCGGTACCCAGCTCGATGACGAAACCCTCGATCTCGTCGGCGATGCGGCGCACCATCTCCAGCCGCTGGCTCACGCTCATCGCGTCCCGCACGGTGACCAGGTCCTCGATCTCCAGCGCGGACAGCGTGCTGGCGACCTCGTCAAGCCGGAGCTTGTACCGCTCCAGCGCGGCGAGGGCCTGGTTGGCGCGGGCCAGGATCGTGGTCGGGTGCTCCAGGGTGTACCGCCGGCCCGCCACGTAGACCGAGATGATGTGCATCGACTGGCTGACCGAGATCACCGGGAAGCCGGTCTGCAGGGCGACCCGCTCCGCGGTGCGGTGCCGGGTGCCCGATTCCTCGGTGGGGATGGTGGGGTCGGGCATCAGGTGCACCCCGGCCCGGACGATCCGGGTGCCGTCGTAGGAAACGATCACCGCGCCGTCCATCTTGGCCAGCTCACGCAGCCTGGTCGCCGACAGTGCCACGTCGAGGGCGAACCCGCCGGTGCACTGGGACTCCACCACCCGGTCGTAGCCCAGCACGATCAGCGCGCCGGTGCGCCCGGCCAGGATGCGTTCCAGGCCGTCCCGCAGCGCCGTTCCCGGGGCGATCCGCCCGAGGAGCTCGCGCAGGGCGATCTCCGGGTCCACAGCGGGGGGCACGCGTGCTCCTTGCTCCTAGGTGGTGCGTCGGCTGAGTCTAGGGGACGGCGTCCGGTCGAACGGTCCCACCGGTACCCGGATACCCGGGCCGCGGCCCACCCGGTGACCGCTGCAGTGGTCAGAACAACCGGGCGAACAACGCACCCAGGTCGGGCACCTCGAGCAGCCGCATCCCCGCCGGCGCCTGGCCGGAGTCGGGCGGGACGAGGGCCACGGTGTACCCCTGACGGGCCGCCTCGGCCAGCCGGCGTCCGGTGCCGCCGACCCGGCGGATCTCCCCGGACAGCCCCACCTCGCCGATGGCCACCACACCGTTGGGCATCGCCCGGTCCTTGGCCGCCGACGCGATCGCCAGCGCCAGCGCCATGTCGGCCGCCGGCTCGGTGATCCGCACCCCGCCCACGGAGGCCGCGAAGACGTCGGTGTCGGCCAGCCGGACCCCGCCGCGCCGCTCGACGACGGCATTGATCATGGCCACCCGCTGCGGGTCCAGGCCGCTGACCGCTCGCCGCGGGGAGCCGCCGCCGGACGGCGCCACCAGGGCCTGCACCTCGGCCAGCAGCGGCCGACTGCCCTCCATGGTCACGGTCACCGAGCTGCCGGCCACCGGCGCCGAGCGGCGGGAGACGAACAGGTGCGAGGGGTCGGGGACGCCGACCACGCCGGCGTCGCTGATCTCGAAGCAGCCGATCTCGTCCGCCGGACCGAACCGGTTCTTGGTGGCCCGCACCATCCGCAGCGTGGAGTGTCGCTCGCCGTCGAAGCTGATCACCACGTCCACCAGGTGCTCCAGTGCGCGGGGCCCGGCGATCGCGCCGTCCTTGGTGACGTGCCCGACCAGGATCACGGTCATGCCGCGTGCCTTGGCGATGCCGGTCAGCGCCGAGGCGACCGCGCGGACCTGGGTGGCGCCGCCGTCGGTCCCCTCCACCGCGGGGGAGCGCACGGTCTGCACCGAGTCCAGCACCAGCAACGTGGGGGCGACGTCCTCGATGTGCGAGAGCACGGCGGACAGCTCGGTCTCCGCGGCCAGGAAAAGGTCGTCGTGCAGGGCGCCGATCCGCTCGGCCCGCAACCGCACCTGGGCGGCGGACTCCTCCCCGGAGATCATCAGCGTCGGTCCGTTGCTGGCGGCCACCCGGTGGGCCACCTCCAACAACAGGGTGGACTTGCCCACCCCCGGCTCGCCGGCGACCAGCAGCACGGCGCCGGGGACCAGCCCACCGCCGAGCACCCGGTCGAACTCGTCGATGCCGGTGGGCACGGCCCGTGCCCCGGCCAGCTCGACCTGGGCGATGGGCCGGGCCCGGCCGGTGACCGGGCCGGCAGCCACCGCCCGCAGCCCGCTGACCGGCGCCCCGCCGATCTCGGCCAGCGTGCCCCACGCCTGGCACTCCGGGCAGCGCCCGACCCACTTGGCCGAGGCGAACCCGCACTCGGTGCAGCGGTGGGCGGGGCGGGACTTCACGATCGTGGGGGGCACGAGGTCATCGTGCCCCGGGGGTCCGACAGAACCGCGCCGGCAGGGCGGCTACTCCTCGCCGCCGTGGAAATCGAAGCCCTCACCACGGGGCAGGTCGCGGGACGGCGTACCGACCAGCACCGGCAGGGTGACCTCACCGGCATCCCGGAAGGTCATGGTCACGTCCAGCGACTGGGCCGGGGTGAGCGTCTCGTCGAGCCCGACCAGGGTGACCGACGGGCCGCCGTCGCCGATGTAGACGTTCTGCCCGGCGGGGATCGTGATCTCCGTGGTCTCACCCTCCGAGGTGGAGGCCGGGTCGGTGATCTGCACCGAGGAGAAGCCCTCGCCGGAGATGTCGGTGAGCACGTCGTCGGAGGAACCGGAGTTGGCGATGACCACCAGCAGGCGGGCGTCCCCACCGGCCTCGTAGGCGCCGGACTGCGGGTAGGCGGTGCTGGCCGTGCGCAGGCTGATGTCGCCCACGTCGGCCTGCCCACCGCGGATGTCGCGGGCCTGGGTGGCCGTCTGGGCGATCTGACCGGCGCTGCAGGCGGAGAGGACCGCGGGGGACAGCACCAGCACACCGATCGCGGCGGTGCGCAGAACGCGGTTCACGGCGGACGGCCTCCTCGAAAGCTCTCCGGCCGCCGGGCATCGGCGGCTCGAGTCGCGCTGAGCCTAACGGTCTGCCCACGATGCGCGCGGGGAGGTGAGGCCGGTGGCGCAGCGGCAGGAGGGCACGGGGGAGGACCCGGCGCTCGCGGACTTCCCGGCGCGTGCCCCCGACACCCGGCGCTGGTGCTTCGCCGACCAGCTGGGCCCGCACTTCCTGGACGACCCGCACCAGCAGGTGCTGCTGGTGGAGTCCCGGGGGGTCTTCGCGCGCCGGCGGTTCCACCGGCAGAAGGCGCACCTGGTGCTCTCCGCGCTGCGGCACCGGGCGGCCGAGCTCGGCGACCAGGCGGTCTTCCTGCAGACCCGGACGTACCGGGAGGCGCTGGCGCAGGTCCGCGGACCGCTCAGCGTCTGCGCCCCCACGACCTGGGATAGCCGCGACTTCGTGCTGGCCCAGGACGGGATGCAGGTGCTGGCCGCCCGCGGGTTCGTCACCGACCAGGCCGATTTCGCCACCTGGGCCGGGGGCCGGTCGGCGGGCCGCCGGGGCCGCCCGCTGCTGATGGAGGACTTCTACCGCGACGCCCGACGCCGGCACGACGTGCTGATGGACGGTGCGGAGCCGGCCGGTGGCCGGTGGAACCTCGACGCGGACAACCGGGAGCCCCCGCCGGCCGACGGGCGCTCGCCGGTGCCGGATCCGTGGCTGCCGGTCGAGGACGAGATCGACGAGCAGGTGCGGGCCGACCTGGACCGGTGGGCGGCCGAGGGCGAGGTGTCCTTCGTCGGGGACGACGGTCCCCGGCTGTTCCCGGTGACCCGGCAGGAGACCCTGCACCGGCTGCGGGACTTCCTGCACCACCGGCTGGCTGCGTTCGGCCCACACGAGGACGCCATGCTGGCCGAGGAGCCGTGGCTGGCCCACTCGCTGCTCTCGGCGCCGATGAACCTGGGGCTGGTGGACCCGGTCGAGGTGGTGCACCGGGCCGAGGCCGCCTACCGGGAGCACGGCCTGCCGCTGAACTCGGTGGAGGGCTTCGTCCGGCAGGTGATGGGCTGGCGCGACTACATCTGGCACCTCTACTGGTTCCTGGGCCGGGACTACCGGCACGGCAACGCGCTGGACGCGCACGCCCCGGTGCCGGACTGGTTGGCCGAGCTCGACACCACCCAGGTGGACGCCGCCTGCCTGTCCGGCGTGCTCACCGATCTCCGGCGGCGCGGCTGGGTGCACCACATCCCCCGGCTGATGGTGCTGGGCAACTACGCCCTGCAGCGCGGCATCGACCCGCTGGCGATGACCGACTGGTTCCACCGGATGTTCCTCGACGGTTACGACTGGGTGATGGTGCCCAACGTGGTGGGCATGAGCCAGCACGCCGACGGCGGGGTGCTGGCCACGAAGCCCTACGCCTCGGGCGGTGCCTACATCGACCGGATGAGCGACTATTGCGGCGGCTGCCGCTACAACCCGAAGAAGCGGCTGGGGGCGGACGCCTGCCCGTTCACCGCCGGGTACTGGGGCTTCCTGGACCGGGCCGCGCCGGCGCTGGCGGGCAACCACCGGATGGCGCGCCCGCTGGCCGGCCTGGACCGGCTCAAGGACCGGGCCGAGGTCGTCGACCAGGAGCGGCGGCGGGGTACCGACCCGTTCTGATCATGCTCAGGACAGGGTGCTGCCGCCGACCAGCAGCAGCACGACGTCGACCACGGTGAGCAGCATCACCGCGGGGAAAGCCAGCCGGCGGGCCCGCCGGGTGCTGGCCAGCGCGGCCACCACCAGCGCCGGCACGGCGACGACCAGGGCGACCCAGCCCAGCACACCCGGGGGCCCGGCGGGCCCCAGCACCAGGACCAGCGAGGCGCCACCCAGCAGCACGGCGGCCAGCGCCGCCGAGGCGGCGGCGCCCAGCCGGTGCGGCAGCCCACGCACCCCGGTGGCGGCGTCGTCCTCCAGGTCCGGGGCGACATTCGCCAGGTGCGCGGCCCCGCCCAGGGCCGCCCCGGCGGCGACCAGCCACCACGGCGCCGGCGGAGCGCCCGGCGCTGCGGCCACCACGCCGGCCGGGAGCAGTCCGAACGCCACCAGGTAGGGCAGCAGGGAGGCCGCGGTCCGCTTGAGCCCGGCGTTGTAGGCCCAGCCCCCGGCCACCACCCCCAGCAGCAGGAGCCCCGGCAGGACGCCGAGCGCCAGCGAGAGCACCGCGGCCAGCACGACCGCCAGGCCGGCTGCGGCCCGCAGCCGCCCGGGGGTGACCAGGCCCTGCACGGTCGGCTTGTCGGTCCGGGCGACCACGGCATCCCGGTCGGCGTCCAGCCAGTCGTTGCTCCAGCCGATCGAGGCCTGCCCGGCCAGCACCGCCGCGGTCACCAGCGTCACCCGGCCCGGCCCCGCGCCGGCGGTGACGGCCAGCAGCGCGGCCACCGTGGTGACCGCCACCGTGGGTCCCAGGTGGGTCGCCAGTGCCATGGCCAGCAGCACCCGGCCGGCCCCCGGCCGGGACCCTGCACCCTCCACCAGCACACCGACCACCCTCTGTCAACCCCGACCTGACCTGCAACAAGCCTCTGACCTGCACGTTTGGCAGGACCAACCAGTTCCCCCCGGCCCGTGACGTGGTATTCTGAGCACAGCGAAAGGGGTCACACACACATGGGCTTCACTGTCGGCGAGACCGTCGTCTACCCGCACCACGGCGCTGCGCTCATCGAGGCGATCGAAAAGCGGACCATCAAGGGCGTAGAGAAGGCCTACCTCGTGCTGAAGGTCGCCCAGGGCGACCTGACCGTACGGGTACCGGCCGACAACGCGGAGATCGTGGGGGTCCGCGATGTCGTCGGCCAGGAAGGCCTGAACAAGGTCTTCGAGGTCCTGCGCGCACCGCACACCGAGGAGCCGACCAACTGGTCGCGCCGGTACAAGGCCAACCTCGAGAAGCTGGCGTCGGGCGATGTGAACAAGGTGGCCGAGGTCGTGCGCGACCTTTGGCGGCGCGACAAGGACCGCGGGCTGTCCGCCGGCGAGAAGCGGATGCTGTCCAAGGCCCGCCAGATCCTGGTCAGCGAGCTGGCGCTCGCCGAAGGGACCAACGAGGACAAGGCCGAGATCCTGCTGGACGAGGTCCTCGCCAGCTGATCCACTCCTGCACCACCCCGGTCCCGCAGACCGGGCACGACGAGCCCCCGACCATCGGTCGGGGGCTCGACGCTTTCCCGGGCTGGCAGACTTCCGGCGTGCAGCTACCGCTGGTCGGGGTCGGGGTCGACGTCCACGCGCTGGAGGCCGGACGGCCGCTCTGGGTGGCCGGGCTGCACTGGCCGGGCGCCCCGGCCGGGCTGGCGGGGCACTCCGACGGCGACGTGGTCGCGCACGCGGCCTGCGACGCTCTGCTGTCCGCCTCGGGGGTGGGTGACCTGGGTGGGGTGTTCGGCACCTCCCGCCCTGAGTACGCCGGCGCCTCCGGGCTGACCCTGCTGGCCGAGACCGCCCGCCTGGTGCGCGCCGCCGGTTTCGAGATCGGCAACGTGGCCGTTCAGCTGATCGGCACCGTCCCCCGGCTGGGTCCGCGCCGGGACGAGGCGGTCGCGGCGCTCACCAGCGCGCTCGGGGCCGTGGTCCGGCTGTCGGCGACCACCAGCGACGGTCTCGGGTTGACCGGGCGGGGCGAGGGCCTGGCCGCTGTGGCCACCGCGCTCGTCGTGCCCCGGGCCGGCTGGCCCGCGACGGGCCAGAGCGCTGCGGGCGAAGCTGTGGTGGACCGGACGGCTCGAACAGGTCACGATGACGTCCCCGAGGTCTCGAGGTGAGCGTGTCCCGTCAGGTCAGCGACGACGTCGTCGTGGTCCCGTCCCGTCCTCCCGTCCGGGAGGACCTGCGGTGAGCGCGGCACCTTCCGGCGGGGGCCCGCCGGTCACCCCCGTCTACTTCCTCTCCGACAGCACCGGCATCAGCGCCGAGACGATGGGCAACGCGCTGCTCATCCAGTTCCCCGACATGCACTTCGAGCGCACGCTGATCCCGTTCATCTCCTCGGTCGAGGAGGCCCGCGCGGTCGTCGCGCAGCTGGACGAGGCCATGGACGGGCCGGTCGCCCCCCTGGTGTTCACCACCGCCGCGGTCGACGAGGTACGTGCCGAGCTGCTGCGCACCCGCGCCCCGATCATCGACTTCTTCGGCCTGCACATGAGCCGGGTGGAGCAGCTGCTGGGCGCCAAGGGGGTGCGCGAGGCGCGCCGGCTGCACGGGGTGGGTGACATCCGGCGCTACAACGACCGGATGGCGGCCATCGAGTTCGCCATCGAGCACGACGACGGGCTGGGGCCGCGCGGGCTGGACCGGGCCGACGTCGTCCTGCTGGCTCCCTCGAGGTGTGGCAAGACGCCGACGGCCATGTACCTGGCGTTGCAGCACGGCCTCTTCGTCGCCAACTATCCGCTGGTCGACGAGGATCTCGAGACCACTGACCTGCCGCTGCCGGTCCGCGAGCTGCGCAGCCGCTGCTTCGGGTTAACCACCACGGTGTCCCGGCTGAGCCGGGTCCGGCAGGAGCGTCGACCGGAATCCCGGTACGCCTCCGAGGAGCAGTGCCGCTTCGAGCTGCGCCGGGCCGTCGCGATGTACGAGACCCACCATCTGCCCACGGTGGACACCTCGGCGGCCTCCGTCGAGGAGATCGCTGCCGTCGTGATCCAGACCCTGGCCAAGGAACGCCGCCGCTCCGGTGAGCGTCCACAGAACGGCCGTGCCCCCCGGCGAGAGAGGAACTCCCGACCATGAGCGACACCGCTGACCAGAGCACTCCCGCGAGCGACGCCGACAACGTGCGCTGGTTCGCCGACCTGGGCTTGGGCGACCTGGAGGTCGTCGGCGGCAAGAACGCCTCGCTCGGGGAGATGATCTCCAACCTGGCCGAGGCCGGGGTGAGCGTCCCAGACGGCTTCGCCACCACGGCGTCGGCCTACCAGCGGTTCCTGGGGGACACCGGCTTGGCCGCCCGGATCGGTGAGCGGTTGCGGGACCTGGACACCGACGACGTCCGGGCGCTGGGCACCGCGGGCCGGGAAATTCGCCGCGAGGTCGTGGAGCAGCCGTTCCCGCCGGCGCTGGAGGCCGACATCCGGGCTGCTTACGAGCGGCTGGCCGGCGGTGAGGCCGACGTCTCCTTCGCGGTGCGGTCCAGCGCCACGGCCGAGGACCTGCCCGATGCCTCCTTCGCCGGGCAGCAGGAGACCTTCCTCAACGTGCGCGGCATCGACGCGGTGCTGCAGGCCATCCGCGAGGTCTATGCCTCGCTCTACAACGACCGGGCGATCGCCTACCGGGTGCACCACGGCTTCGAACACGAGGCGGTGTCCCTGTCTGCCGGGGTGCAGCGGATGGTCCGCTCCGACATCGGCGCCTCCGGCGTGGTGTTCACCATGGACACCGAGTCCGGCTTCCGCGATGCGGTCTTCGTGACCGCCGCCTACGGCCTGGGCGAGGGGGTCGTGCAGGGCGCGGTCAACCCGGACGAGTTCTATGTCTACAAGCCCGCCCTGCGGGCCGGGCGCCCGGCGGTGCTTAAGCGCGGGGTGGGCGAGAAGGCCACCAAGATGGTCTACACAGATGACACCGCGGTCGGCCGGACGACCGAGTTCGTCCAGGTCGACCCGGCGGACCGGGCCCGGCTCTCGCTGACCGACGACGAGGTCGCCGAACTGGCCCGGCAGGCGCTGCAGATCGAGGACCACTATGGCCGGCCGATGGACATCGAGTGGGGCAAGGACGGCCTGGACGGCAAGATCTACATCCTGCAGGCCCGGCCGGAGACGGTGCAGTCACGCGCCGGCTCCCGCACCGAGCGCTACCGGATGACCGGCACCGGGACCACCGTGGTCGAGGGCCGGGCCATCGGGCAGAAGATCGGCGCCGGGGCGGTGCGGGTGCTCACCGACATCGACCAGATGCACGAATTCACCGCCGGCGAGGTGCTGGTGGCGGACATGACCGACCCCGACTGGGAGCCGATCATGAAGCGCGCGTCGGCGATCGTGACCAACCGGGGCGGGCGGACCTGCCACGCCGCGATCATCGCCCGCGAGCTGGGCATCCCGGCAGTGGTGGGCACGGGGACGGCGACCCGGGTGCTGGCCGACGGGGCCGAGGTGACCGTCTCGTGCGCCGAGGGCGACACCGGACTGGTCTACGAGGGCCTGGTCGACTTCGAGGTCGAGGAGACCAGGCTCGACGAGATGCCGGACATCGCCACCAAGATCATGATGAACGTGGGAACGCCGGAGCAAGCCTTCGCGTTCTCCCGGCTGCCGCACCGCGGGGTCGGCCTGGCCCGGCTTGAGTTCATCATCAACCGGCAGATCGGCATCCATCCGCGGGCGCTGCTGGAGCTGGACTCGCTGGACGAAAAGTTGCAGGGCCAGATCCGGGACACGATCGCTGCCTACCCCTCGCCCCGGGACTTCTTCGTCCAGCGGGTCGCCGAGGGCGTGTCGATGATCGCGGCCGCCTTCGCCCCGGAGCCGGTGATCGTCCGGATGAGCGACTTCAAGTCCAACGAGTACGCCAACCTGGTTGGCGGGGAGCTCTACGAACCGCACGAGGAGAACCCGATGCTGGGCTACCGGGGGGCTTCCCGGTACCTGTCGGAGGACTTCGCCGAGTGCTTCGCCATGGAGTGCGAGGCGCTGCGGTACGTGCGCGACGAGATGGGCCTGACCAACGTGAAGATCATGATCCCGTTCGTGCGGACGGTAGCCGAGATCGAGGGCGTGGTGGCGCTGCTGGGCACGCACGGGCTGGCCCGCGGCAAGAACGACCTGCAAATCGTGATGATGTGCGAGCTGCCCTCCAACGCCTTGCTGGCCGATGCCTTCCTCGACCACGTGGACGGGTTCTCCATCGGGAGCAACGACATGACCCAGCTGGTGCTGGGCCTGGACCGTGACTCCAGCCTGGTGGCCGCATCCTTCGACGAGCGCAACCCGGCGGTGCTGGCTGTGCTCGAGATGGCGATCCGGGCCTGCCTGGCGCGGGGCAAGTACGTCGGCATCTGCGGGCAGGGCCCCAGCGATCACCCCGATCTGGCGGAGTGGCTTGTCGAGCAGGGGATCGAGACGATGTCGCTGAACCCAGACACCGTGGTGGACACCTGGCTGCGCCTGGCCCGGGTTGCCCAGGGGGCAGCTGGTGCCGCCCCGGCGGGTGCGTGAGCGGGCGCGCCGCGCTGGTCCTGCTGGCGGCCGGTTCGGGTACCCGGACCGGGTACGCGACTAACAAGGTCTTCCAGTCCCTGGCGGGGCGGCGGGTGCTGGTCTGGAGCCTGGATGCGACCCGGGACGACGACGGAATCGGTCCGGTGGTGCTGGTGGTGCGGGCCGACGAGGTCGATGCGGCCCGGTACGTACTGGCCCGTGAGGCGCCCGGGCGGGACGTGGCCGTCGTCGTCGGGGGGGCCACCAGGCACGCCTCGGAGGACCGCGCTCTCGCCGTCCTGGCCCCGGCCGTACAGGCCGGGCAGGTGGACGTCGTCGTGGTCCACGACGCAGCCAGGCCGTTGAGCGGTGCCGGCCTGTTCGCCGAGGTCGTGGCGGTGGCGGGCGAGCACGGCGGGGCGGTGCCGGGACGTCGGCAACCCGCAGTGCTGGACCGGGAGGGCCTGGTCGGGCACCCTGGCGAGGTGGTCGGGGTGCAGACCCCACAGGCGTTCCGGGCAGAGGTGCTGCTGGCGGCCTACCGGGCGGCTGCCGAGGCGGGGTTCGAAGGCTCGGACACCGCGGCGACGGTGGAGCGCTTCGCCCCCGGGGTGGCCGTCCGGCACGTGCCGGGGCCGTCGACCAACATCAAGATCACCTATGCGGAGGACCTTGCGTTGGCCGAGGCGCTGGTCGCCCGCAGCGAGCGGGATCAGCCGAGCGGCGGGATCAGCTCAGCGCGTGCAGGCACTCGATGAGCAGCACATCGTCGGGGCCACCGAGCCGGCGACCCTGGAAGGGCACCTCCAGCGACAACCGCTCGCAGCCGGGCAGCGCGGCCAGCACCGCAGTCAGGTCGGCCAGCTGACCCGCCCGGGGGAGCTGCGCCGCCAGGGCGTCGAGCAGCCCGGGCCCGACGACCACGGGTGAGGCCAGCGCGATGACCGATTCCCGATCCACCGTCCCCACCAGCACGCCGTCCGCGACCTGCTTGAGGGTGTCGGTGATCGGCCGGACCCCGACGACGACCGTGTTCGGACCCGAATCGGTCTGCCGCTTGATGGCGGCCTCCACGGCGCCGGCGGACAGCAACGGACAGGCCGCGTCGTGCAGAACCAACGGGCCGGTGACCAGCTCCCGCCACGGCCGGTCCGGCTCGACCCCCGGTGTCGGGGGCAACGGCTCGCCCAGCACCCGGACCTCGAGCCCGGGTACCCGGCGCATGGCCACGAGCGCGTGACCGACCAGGGAGAGCCCATCGATCGCCAGCTCCACCCAGGACCCCGGGCCCGGGGTCACCACCAGCCCGAGCGCTCCGCTGGTTGCGGGCAGCGCGGGGGACGGGGTGGGCAGGCCTGGTCCGGGCACCATCCGCACGCTACCCAGGTCCGACCCGCGACCGGGACGGAGACCCTCGGCCGGTCCGTACACTGCGCCCGGTGAGCCTCCGCCTGTACGACACGGCTGCCCGTGCCGTGCGTGACTTCACGCCGCTGCGTGCCGGACGGGTCTCCATGTACGTCTGCGGGCTCACCGTGCAGGGTCCCCCGCACATCGGGCACGTGCGAGCCGCGCTGGCCTTCGACGTGCTGCGCCGGTGGTTCACGCACAGCGGTCTCGAGGTCACCTTCGTCCGCAACGTCACCGACATCGACGACAAGATCCTGGCCAAGGCGGCCGCTCACGGGGTCCCGTGGTGGGACTGGGCCTATCGCAACGAGCTGGCCTGCACCCGGGCCTACGACGTGCTGGGCACGCTGCCCCCTACCTACGAGCCACGGGCCACCGGGCACGTGCCGGAGATGATCGAGCTGATCGCCCGGCTCATCGAGCGCGGGCACGCCTACCCGGCCGGCGGTGACGTGTACTTCGACGTCCGGTCCTGGCCGGCCTACGGCGCGCTGACCGGCCAGCAGCTGGACGACCTGCAGCCGGCCGGGGATGCCGACAGCGACGACCTGAAGAAGGACCCGCGCGACTTCGCGCTGTGGAAGGCGCACAAGCCGACCGACCCGGAGAGCGCATCCTGGGACACCCCGTGGGGCCGGGGGCGTCCGGGATGGCACCTGGAGTGCTCCGCGATGGCGCACAAGTACCTGGGGCGAGAGTTCGACGTGCACGGCGGGGGGCTGGATCTGCGCTTCCCGCACCACGAGAACGAGCAGGCCCAGTCGACCGCGGCCGGGGACCCGTTCACCCGGTACTGGCTGCACAACGGCTGGGTCACCCTGGGCGGGGAGAAGATGAGCAAGTCGATGGGCAACACCGCCCTGGTCGACGACGTCGTCACCCGGGTCCGGCCGGTCGAGCTGCGGTACTACCTCGTCGCCCCGCACTATCGGTCGACCATCGAGTTCACCGACGCCGCGCTGGCCGAGGCCGCCCAGGGCTACCGTCGACTGGAGTCCTTCGTCCGCCGGGCCGCCGAACGGGTCGGTCCGGGTGGACCGCCCGTGCTGTGCGCGGACTTCGTCGCGGCACTGGACGACGACCTGGGCACCCCGGCGGCGATCGCCGCGGTGCACGACTGCGTGACAGCGGGGAACACGGCCCTGGCCAGCGGCGACGACGTCGCGGTAGCGGGCGTGCTCGGCTCGGTGCGGGGCATGCTGGGCGTGCTGGGACTGGACCCGCTGGACCCGCAGTGGGGCGGATCCGGTGGTGACGAGCGGCTCGCCGGGGTGACCGACGGGTTGGTGCGGCTGGCGCTGGACCAGCGGGCCGCCGCCCGGGCCCGCAAGGACTACGCCGCGGCCGACGCCATCCGCGACCAACTGACCACCCTCGGCGTCAGCGTCGAGGACACCCCGTCGGGGCCTCGCTGGGAACTCAGCCGGTGACCCGCACGGATGCAGCACGGAGAGAGGTGACCCGCTGATGGCGGGCAACAGCCAACGACGCGGCCGGTCGGCCGGCGCCGGCAAGAAGACGGCCACCACCGGGACCGGCGGCAAGAACCGCCGCTCGCTGGCCGGCCGGGGTGCGACCCCACCGGCCGCGGCACGACCGCACCACCCGGCGCACAAGAAGGCCCAGCAGGTCGCGGCCCGGCGGGACAACCGGGCCCGGGTGCAGCGCCGCAACGAGGAGCAGCCCGAGCTGCTGCTGGGCCGCAACCCGGTGGTGGAGGCGCTGCGGGCCCGGATCCCGGCCACCGCGCTCTACGTCGTCACCGGGGACACCAGCCGGGGCGGCACCGACGAGCGGATCGCCGAGGCCGTGCAGCTGTCGGCCGACCGTGGCCTCCCGCTGCTGGAGGTCGGCCGGGCCGAGTTCGACCGGATGAGCGACGGTGCCCTGCACCAGGGCATCGGGCTGATGGTGCCGCCGTACGACTACGCCCACCCCGACGACCTGCTCGACATCGCCCGGGACAGCCTGCGGCCCCCGCTGGTGGTGGCGCTGGACGGGGTCACCGACCCGCGGAACCTGGGCGCGGTGGTGCGCTCGGCAGCGGCGTTCGACGCGCACGGGGTGGTGGTCCCGCAGCGGCGCGCGGTCGGCATGACGGCCTCGGCCTGGCGGACCTCCGCCGGGGCCGCGGCCCGGATCCGGGTGGCCCGGGCGGTCAACCTGGCCCGCTCGCTGGCCTCCTACCAGGAGGCGGGGCTGCAGACCGTCGGGCTGGCGGCCGACGGCGACATGAGCCTGCACGACTACGACGGGTTCACCGACCCGCTGGCCCTGGTGGTGGGTGCCGAGGGCACCGGGCTGTCCCGGCTGGTCCGGGAGCGCTGCGACGTGGTGCTGTCCATCCCGATCACCAAGGACACCGAGTCGCTGAACGTCAGCGTGGCCGCCGGGATCGCCCTGTTCGCCGCAGCGACCGCTCGCCGCTGAGCCGCCCTCCCGCGACGATCACGGACCCCAGGTCGACCGCACCCGGCGAGTCGCTCAGCCAGGTCCGTGATCATCGGGGGAGGAGTGGGGGGCTCAGCCGAGCAGCTGGGCGGCGGTGTGGATGCAGCAGCCCGGCCAGCCCGCCGACGACGGTGCCGTTGACCCGGATCCACTGCAGGTCCCGGCCGACCTGCAGCTCGATCCGCCGGCTGGTCTCCTCGGTGTCCCAGCGGGCGACCGTGCTGCTGACCAGGTCGGCGAGGTCACCGGAGAAGCGGTCCACCACGTAGCCGACGGCCCGCAGGCTCTGCCGCTGCACCTGCTCGCGGACCGTGGGGTCGGTCTGCAGCAGCTCGGCCACGTGCCGGATCAACGCGGCCACCCGGGCCCGCAGCTCGGAGTCGGGGTCGGCGGCGGCAGCGATGACGGCGTTCTTGGCGTTCGTCCACAGCGAGCCCGACCAGGTGCGCACCGCGGGATGGTCCAGCAGCTCGTGCTTGAGCTTCTCCACCCGGGCCGCGGTCTCCGGGTCGGTCCGCAGCGCCTGCACGTAGGCCCGCAGCCGCTTGTCGTAGGACAGCCGCAGCTCGTGCCGGGGGTCCTCGCCCACCTCGGCGAAGAAGCCCTGCAGCAGCGAGAAGATCTTGTCGAAGACCCGGTCGTCGACCCAGACCGGCACCCACGACGGGGAGGCGTCCCCGAGCTGGGCCCGGAAGACCGCCTGGTTCTCCTCCAGGAACGAGGCCAGCGCGGTGAGCCCTGCGCTGAGCACCTCCTGGTGCCGGTCGCCCTCGATCACCAGCTCGATCACGCGGGCGAGTACCGGTGCCGCCGGGGTCTCCCGCAGCCGGCGGTCGACCAGCGCGGCGACGGCGGGCTGCACGTCCTCGTCGCGCAGCAGGTCCCCCAGTGCACCGAGGGCGACCCCGGCGTCCCCGGCCAGCCGCTCCGCCCGGCCGGGGGCGGCCAGGAATTCCCCCACCCGGCGGGGCACGTCGACGGCGGCGACCCGCTCCTCCACCACGCCCCGGGTCAGGAAGTTCTCCTGCACGAAGGCGCCGAGGCTGGCCCCGATCTGGTCCTTCTTCCGCGGGATGATCGCGGTGTGCGGGATGGGTAGCCGCAGCGGGTGCCGGAACAGCGCGGTGACGGCGAACCAGTCGGCGAGCGCGCCGACCATCGAGGCCTCCGCGGTGGCCCGCACGTACCCCACCCAGGTCCGGTCCCCGCCGGCCAGCACGCAGACCAGGAAGACCAGCGCCGCCAGCACGAAGAGACCGGTGGCCAGCCGCTTCATCTTCTGCAGGTCCCGGGCGCGCACCGGGTCGTCCAGCGAGCCGGTCAGCAGCGGGGGAGCGGGAGGGGCCGGCACGGGCCCAGCCTAGGAGCGGTCGCGCGGGCCCACCCGCGCGCCCGGGACACCGACGGACAGCGACCCGGCACCGAGGGGGACGGTGCCGGGTCGCCGGCCTGGATCGAGCGGGACGTGGATCAGCTGGTGGCTGTCCCCAGCGTCACGTCGACGGTGCTGGTGCTGCTCCCGCGCCGGACGGTCAGGGTGACCTTCTCGCCCGGGGAGGAGCTGCGCACGGCGGCGGTCAGCTCGGTCGAGGTGGTGATCGCCCGGTCGCCGACCGCGGTGATCACGTCTCCGACGGCGATGCCGGCCTGGGCGGCCGGGCCACCGGCGCTGACCTGGGCGACCTTCGCCCCGTCACCCACCTCGGAGTTCACCGCGTCGGTCTGCGCGCTGACCCCGAGCAGCGCGTGGCTGGCCGAGCCGTTGGCGATGATCTCCTCGGCGACCCGCTTGGCGGTGTTGCCGGGGATCGCGAACCCGACACCGATGTTGCCGCTCTGGGTGGACTGCTGACCGGGCACGCCCGAGCTGGCCACCGTGGCGATCGCGGAGTTGATCCCGATCACCTCGCCAGCGGCATCGACGAGGGCGCCGCCGGAGTTGCCGGGGTTGATGGCGGCATCGGTCTGGATGGCGTCGATCACGGTCTGGTCGGTGTTCGACCCGGTGGCCACGGCGCGGTTGGTGGCGCTGACGATGCCGTCGGTGACGGTGTTCGACAGGCCCAGCGGTGCGCCGATGGCGACGGCGAGGTCCCCGACCTGCACGGCACCGGAGTCGGCGAACGTGGCCGGGGTCAGCCCGGAGGCATTCCCCAGCTTGACCACCGCGAGGTCCGACGACGGGTCGGTGCCGACCACGGTGGCGTCGTAGAGCGCGCCGTCCGCGGTGCGCACCTGGATGGTGGCCGAGGTGGTGGAGCTGTCCAGGCTGACCACGTGGTTGTTGGTCAGGACGTAGCCGTCGGCCGAGAGCACCACGCCGGAGCCGGAGCCGGAGCCGGCGTTGTCGGTGACGTAGATGGTGACCACGCTGGGGGCCGCCTTGGCCGCCGCGGCGGTCGCCGAGGTCGCGGTCTGCGGGTCGGTGATGACCACGTTCTGGGCCGAGGTGGCGGTGGTCGAACCGCCCGACTCGGTGCCCATCAGGCCCACCACGCCGGCCCCGGCGCCGCCCCCGATCAGGGCCCCGGCCACCAGCCCGGCCACGCCCAGCCGCCAGCGTGCGGTGCGCGGGACCGGGCGGGGCGGGGTGAAGGCCGGCGGCAGCTGGCCGCCCACCGGTGCCCCGGCCGTCGCGTAGGCCGGCTGCGGTGCGTGCTGCGCGCCTGGATGCGGCGCGCCCAAGTGAGGGGCGGTGTGCTGACCGGTCCAGCCCGGCTGGCCACCCCAGCCCTGCTGACCGGTCCAGCCCTGGTGCGGGGGGACCTGCTGCGGGTGCGCCGGCGGGGGCTGCTGCGGCGGCAGGCCCGCCGTCGGGAACCGGTCGCCGTTCTGGCCGGTCTCGTCGGCCGGTCGGTGCTGCTCGCTCACGTCGTCCTCCCCATCCTCGCGAGGGCGTCTCCGCTCGCTGGATCCACTGTGCGTCGGGGGACTGCCCCGTTGCTGCACGTGGGCTGTGAGATCCCTGGACGCCTCAGCCGATGCGGCCGACGCGGCCGCGGGCCACCAGCTCGGTCACCCCCCAGACCGCGATGACCTCCGCGGCCAGCAGGCCCACCAGCACCAGCAGCTGCGCGGCCCCGGCCTGCAGCGCGGTGCCGCCGCCCAGCAGCACGCCGACGAAGGCGCCGGGCAGGGTGACCAGCCCGACCGTCCGGGTCTGGTCCAGGGCCGGCACCAGCGCCGTGGACGCCACCGGACGGGCCACCTCGAGCACCGCATCCCGGTCGGCGAACCCCAGCGCCAGCAGTGCCTCCACCTCACCGCGGCGCTGCTTCAGCTCGTCCAGCAACCGCCGGCCGGCCAGCGAGGTCGCCGTCATCGAGCCGCCGATGACGATCCCCGCCACCGGCACCACCGATTCGCCGCGGAGCGGGACCGCACCGCTGGCCAGCACCAGGAGGAGCACCGGCAGCACCCCCGCCGCGATCGGCAGGCCGAGGGTGAGCGTGCGGCCCACCAGCCCGGGCCGGCGCACTGGGGAGCCGGTGACCCGGCCGGCCGAGGTGGCCGCGGCCACCACCAGCATCAGCAGCGCGAACGCCGCCGAGGTCCACAGCGAGCGGACCACCGCGACCACCAGCACCGAGACCACGCCCAGCTGCACGGTGGCGCGGGCCGAGGCCAGCACCAGCGGCCGCTCCTGGCCCAGGCCGGAGACCCGGCCGACGACAGCCGCGATGAGCACCAGGACCACCAGCACGACGACCAGGCCCGGTCCCAGCTGCACCACCGAGGACCCCACGGACGGCGATCCTGCCCGGCGCCGGGTCGACGGGCGGACCCGGGCCGGTCGGTGCACCCTGGGAGCGCGACCTCCACGACATCCGGGCAGCCTCCCCGGTGCGAACCCCGGTCGTCCTGGTCCCGCGCTCGCGCTCGCCCGACTGCCTGTGCCGCTGCCACCCGGCGGCCGGTGCCCTGCTTGGAGGTCCCGTGTCCGGCCGCAGCCCGATCGCCCGCGCCCTGCTGGCCGCGGGTCTCGCCCCGGTGGGTGCCCTCGCGGTGCTCGGCGGGCTGACCTTGCAAGGCTCCGGGGTGGCCGCGGTCGCCCTGGCCGGCGGCGTCGCGGCCTGCCTGGGGGCCGGCGTCGCGGCGCAGGACCCGGCCCGGGGTGTCGCCCGGCGGAGTGCGGTGGCGGCCTCCTGGCAGTCCGCTGCCTGGACCATGGGCACCCTGCTGGTGCTCGCCGGCCTGGCGGCGGTGGGTGGCGGTGCGCTGGTCACCATCGGTGGACTGGCGGGGCTGACGGTCGGGCTGGTGGTCTGGCTGCGGCGCACCCGCATCGCGGCCACAGCCCCGGTACCCGGCCCGGACGCCGGACCGCCCACGCTGGCGCCGGTGACCGAGCTGTCCACCGATGCGCTGAGCAGGGAATGGCTGCGCACCGGCGGGGCACTGGCAGCGGCGCTGGAGCCCACCACCCGACAGCACGTGGTCGCCCGCCGGCAGGACACCCTGGACGAACTGGAACGCCGCGACCCGGTCGGGTTCTCCCGCTGGCTGTCCACCGGGGCCGGCCCGGACAGCGACCCGACCGAGCACATCCAGGGGGACACCGCGGCCGGCCCCGCCTGAGGTGGCGGGGCTAGAAGCCGCCGACCATCGCGCCCATGTCCACCCGCGACGGGTCGGCGAGCCGGTCGACCGCGCTGCTGAGGATGTCCAGCATCGCCGTCCCCAGCCGGTCGTCCACCCCGGCCTGCCCGAGCGCGGAGACGATCAGCCCGGCATCCTTGCGCGCACCGGTGAGCGAGAAGCTGACCGGGAAGTCCCCGGCGATCATCTGCGGCCCCTTGACGTGGGCGTAGGGCGAGTCGACTGCGCCGCCGTCGATGGCGGACAGGAAGTCCGCCGGGTCGAGGCCCAGACCGCGGGCGAGCGCGACGGACTGCCCGAGGCCGGCGGTCACCGACAGCACGAACGCATTGCAGACCATCTTCAACCGGCTGCCCCGGCCGGCCTCGCCGAGCCAGAGGGTGCGACTGCCCACGGCGTCCAGCACCGGCTCGAGGGTGGCCGCCACGTCCTCGCGCGGCCCGCTGGCCAGCATCACCAGGGCACCGTCCTCGGCGGGCTTGCGGGTGCCCAGGACGGGGCAGTCGACCAGCACCAGGCCCAGCTCCTCGGCCGCGGTCACGGTGCGCGCGGCGCCGTCGATGCCCACCGTGGTCGTCTGCAACCAGATCGTCCCGGCCACCGGCGCGGCCTGCCGTACGACGTCGATGGCGGAGTCGGCGTCGAAGAGCATGGTGAGCACGACGTCGGCGCCGCGGACCGCCTCGGCCGCGTCGGGGCACACCTGCGCCCCGTCCTCGGCCAGTGGCTGGGCCTTGGCCGGGTCGCGGTTCCAGGCCCGTACCGGGATGCCGGCGCGCAGCAGGCAGCGAGCCATGCCAGCACCCATCGTGCCCGTGCCGAGCAGGGCCACCGTCGGATTCGTCATGCCCTGATCCTGGGACCGGTGGGCCCGGTCGGCAGCTCGGCGTGGCACCACCCGGCTGCGACGGGTCTCGCTACCCCGCGGAGGTCCTGACGACGGCGACGGGGCAGGCGGCCTGGTGCAGCAGCCGGTGGCTGACCGAACCGAGGGTCAGACCGTGGAAGCCGCCCCGGCCCCGGGAGCCCACGACGAGCAGATCCGTGCGCTGGGAGGCATCGGCGAGCGCGCGGACCGGCTCCTGCGGGCGCACGTGCACGGTGACGTCGACGCCGGGATACCGGGCTCGCAGCGGTTCGAGCTCCTCCTGGAGCTCGGAGTGGACGCGGGCGAGGGGTTCGTCCAGGTCAGGGGGTTCGACACCGGGCGGTGCGTGGCGTGGTTCGCCGACAGCGGTGACCACGTCGAGGCGGTAGCCGCGCATGGCGGCCTCCCCGAACGCGTACTCCAGCGCGGCCCGGGCGTCGGGTGAACCGTCGGTACCCACCACGACGCTGCGGTGGCCGGCCGGAACGTGCCCGACGATGACCACCGGGCACCGGGCGTGGCCGACGACCTGGAAGGCGACCGATCCCAGCAGGGCGTCCCCGACCCCGTGACCCCGGGCGCCCAGCACCATCACCGCGGCATGGTCGGACGCCGTCAGCAGGACGGGGACGGCCGACACGTCCACCGGCAGCGGGGCGGTCGGCCCCGAGGGCATCTCCGCGGTGATCTCCACATCGGGAAAGGCATGGCCGGCCAAGGTCCTGGCCTCGCCGAGGACCTCCCGGCCCTGGTCCACCGCAGCCTCGTGACGGGAGTACGGGAAACTGAGCTCGGGCACCGTGATCACGTGCAGCAGGTGCAGCGGGACCCCGCGCATCGAGGCGTTGTGCGCGGCCCACATCAACGCCCGCAGGCTGCGACCGGAGCCGTCCAGCCCGACGACGACGGGGCTGACCATGGAGTCTCCTCGGGGTTCGACTGCCTGGCACCGGAGCCGGTGGCAGCACGGGGTCGCTACGGAGGGGCGCTACCCGGTCCGCCTATGCCTAGGCCACGGGAAGGTCGGATCCGCAGGGCCGGATGTCCCGGAGGCCGAGCACGAGAGCACTTCCGCGCCCAGCCCGGGCGGTGCGTACCGCGACGTGCGCGACGGGTGCCCGGCGTCGCGCCGGAGGACCCTGCCCTGCCGGCGCAGCCCGGCGACCCGGTCGCGGGGCCGGCGTCGTGGGCGGTCCGGCGTCGTGGGGAGAGCATCCCTATCCTTGGGCCGGGTCGCGTTCCGGCTCCCCGCCCCGTTAGCTCAGTGGTAGAGCACCCGCCTTGTAAGCGGAAGGTCGTCCGTTCAATCCGGACACGGGGCTCCGTCCCGTCGTGATCGCTGCCTCCTGGTCGCCCCGGTCCGGTTGGCCGGTGCAGGCGGTCGGCCCGGCGCCAGCGCGCGGACCTCCCGCGGGCGTGCCAGGGTCGGTGCACCCGCTGCCGGAGAGCCGGTGGCCACGTGCTGGGAGACCCGTTGAGCGACCACGTGTACCGGTTGAGCGAGATCGTCGGCAGCAGCACCACCAGCGTGGACGACGCGATCAGGACCGCCGTCCGCCGGGCCGGTGAGACGGTGCGGAACATCGAGTGGTTCCAGACCCAGGAGATCCGCGGTCAGGTCGTCGACGGCGAGGTGAGCTACTTCCAGGTGACCATGAAGATCGGCTTCCGCGTCGACGAGGCCTGACCGTCAGCCCAGCAGGACCTGCTCGCCGCTGACCGTGACCGGCAGCGGGGTCAGCCCGCGGGTCGCGGGGCCCTCCAGGACCTCACCGGTGGCCGGGTCGAAAGCCGAACCGTGACACGGGCAGCCCAGCCCGCCCCCGTCCAGTGCCCGCACCGTGCATCCCCGGTGCGGGCACTGCGCGTCCCAGCCGACCACGGCGCCGGCGGGGGAGCGGACCAGCAGGACGCGACGTCCGTCCAGCTGCAGCTCCAGGGCCCCGCCGGCCGGGACGTCTGCCAGCGCGGCGATGCGGTCACCGCCGGCCACCCCGTCGACGGCGGGGACACCCGCACCGCAGGCCGCCACGGTGAGGACCAGACCGCCGCCGGCCCCGGCGCCGAGCAGGGCGCGGCGGGACAGGCACGGTCCGGGTGCTCGGCGGGCCGGC
This sequence comes from uncultured Actinomycetota bacterium, assembly GCA_963759905.1. Taxonomy (GTDB): domain Bacteria; phylum Actinomycetota; class Actinomycetes; order Mycobacteriales; family Geodermatophilaceae; genus Klenkia. The sequence goes on along the minus strand of CAVXBD010000001.1, from coordinate 1,084,094 downwards.
CCAGCCAGTGGATCAGTCATAGCTGCCCCCACCGTCCCGGCGGTAGCGGGCATGCCGCTCCGTCGAGTCGTGCTCGGCCCGTTCGGCGCGCACCCGCGCCGCGGTCCCCGGCGGCCAGCCCGCCTTGACGGCGCGGTGCTCGGTGGTCTCGACCATGTAGGCGGCGGAGAACAGCAGGCCGAGGAACAGGCCACCGCCGGCCGCGGCGGCCCGGAAACCGAACGGCACCGGCACGGCCAGCAGGCAGATCAGCAGGACCGGGGCGAGCTGGACCAGCGCACGGGCCAGGTGCCGGACGGCCCAGGTGCGTCGGGTGGTGTCGGCCAGCACCCAGTCCCGGTACTGGCGGGGGAGCCCGCCCCCCAGGGCGTACCAGACCCATCGCACCGGATTCGGGCGGACGCGCTGCACGCCTGTGACGGTAGGCGTTCCGTGCACCGGCCGGGGGCCGGCCGACGTCGGTGCCCACGACCTTCGGCAGGGGGCTCCCGGATACGCGAGACGGTCACCAGGGTTGTGTTCCGTGTCACACTCACGTTCCGACCGAGCACGATCTGAGAACCGTTTGCGCCCGAATGCACTTGACTCGACCCGGATGTGGCGGTAGACACATACCTGCAACCAGTCGAGGTGAGGGGGGTCACGTGTACGCGGAGGAGCGGCAGGAGCACATCCTGCGGGCGGCCCGCTCGGTGGGCCGGGTCGAGGTCACCGAGTTGGCCGCCGAGCTGGACGTGGCACCGGAGACCATCCGCAAGGACCTCACCGCGCTGGAGCGGGTCGGGGTGCTCCGCCGGGTCCACGGGGGCGCGATCCCGGTCGAGCGGCTGGGTTTCGAACCCGCGGTCGCCGCCCGCGACGTGGTGCTCACCGCGGAGAAGGAGCGGATCGCCAAGGCGGCCATCGCCGAGCTGCCCGAGGACGGGGCCGTGCTGATCGATGCCGGCACGACCACCGCCCGGCTGGCCGACCACATGCCCACCGACCGCGAGCTCACCGTCGTCACCAACGCGCTCCCGCTGGCCGGCAAGCTCGCGGCCTTCCCCAACCTCAACGTGCTCATGGTCGGTGGCCGGGTGCGGGCCCGGACGCTGGCCTCGGTCGACGCCTGGTCGCTGGCGGCACTGGCCGGCGTCTACGTCGACGTCGCCCTGCTGGCCACCAACGGTGTCTCCGTCGAGCGGGGCCTGACCACCCCGGACCCCGCCGAGGCGGCGGTGAAGACCGCGATGATCGCGGCCGCCCGGAGGGTGGTGCTGCTGGCCGACCACAGCAAGGTCGGGCACGACCACTTCGCGCACTTCGGCGACCTGGACTCGGTCGACCTGCTGATCACCGACTCCGGTCTGGACGAGCGCACCGCCGCCGAGCTGGCCGCCGCCGGCCCGCGGGTGAGCCGGGTATGACCGGCCGCCGGGCCACCGCCGCCGAGGCGGTCACCCGCCCCCGCCCCACATCCATCCCGCGCCTCGCGGGTGGCACCGCCCACGCAGCTGACACGTCCGCAGACATCAGGGAGCAGGGAGTACGCCCATGACCGAGTACACGCCCAAGGCGACGGGCACCGGTGCGAAAGCACGGGTCCAGCGCTTCGGTGGTTTCCTCGCCGGGATGGTGATGCCCAACATCGGGGCGTTCATCGCCTGGGGTCTGATCACCGCACTGTTCATCCCGACCGGCTGGCTGCCGAACGAGACCTTCGCGCTGCTCGTCGGCCCGATGATCACGTTCCTGCTGCCGCTGCTGATCGGCTACACCGGTGGTCGCATCGTGCACGGCCAGCGAGGTGCCGTCGCCGGTGCCATCGCCACCATCGGTGCTGCCGTCGGGGCCGGAGCCATCCTGAGCCCGGACTACACCGGTGCCACCCCCATGTTCCTGGGCGCCATGATCCTGGGCCCGGCCACCGCGTGGCTGGTGAAGCTGGCCGACGGCTTCGTCCAGGAGCGCACCCGGGCCGGCTTCGAGATGCTGGTGGACAACTTCTCCCTCGGCATCATCGGCGGCGCGATGGCCGTGTTCGGCCAGTGGGCGGTCGGCCCGACGGTCAGCGCCTTCACCCGGGTCGCCGGGGACGCCGTGGACTGGCTGATCACCCACAGCCTGCTCCCGCTGGCCTCGATCATCGTCGAGCCCGCCAAGGTGCTGTTCCTCAACAACGCCATCAACCAGGGCGTCTTCACCCCGCTGGGTGCCGCGGAGTCCGCGGACAGCGGCAAGTCGATCCTGTTCATGATCGAGTCCAACCCCGGCCCCGGCCTGGGCCTGCTGCTGGCCTACCTGTTCTTCGGCCCGCGCTCGCTGCGCCCCTCGGTCCCGGCCGCGATCGTCATCCAGTTCTTCGGCGGCATCCACGAGATCTACTTCCCGTACGTGCTGATGAAGCCGAAGATGATCCTGGCCACGATCTGCGGTGGCGCCGCCGGCGTCGGCACCTTCATGGTCACCGGTGCCGGCCTGGTGGCCTCGCCCTCGCCGGGCAGCATCTTCGCCTACCTGATCCAGACCCCGCGCGGCGGCTACTTCGGTGTCCTGCTGGGCGTCGTGATCGCCGCGGCGGTGTCCTTCATCGTCGGTTCCATCCTGCTGGGCTTCGGTCGCGGTGAGCGGCTCGACCCCGCCATCGACGCCGCCGTCGAGGCCGGCCAGCACCCGATCGACGACCGCCCCGCCACCGCACCCTCCTCCGCCACCCGTACCGACAACCCAGGAGCCTGATCACCCCATGACGACCATCGAAGGCAAGGACGTCCGCAAGCTGGTCATCGCGTGCGACGCGGGGATGGGCAGCAGCGTGCTGCTGGCCAACCAGCTCAAGAAGCGGCTGAAGAAGGACAACGTCACCGTCGAGCACAGCCCGGTCGACGCCATCCCGGCCGACGCCGATGTGGTGCTGACCCACTCCCAGCTGGCCGACCGGGCCCGCCGGCTCGCCGAGGGCAAGCCGGTCATCCCGTTCGAGCTCTTCGTCGGTGACCCCGCCGTCGAGGGCGTGGTCAAGGCCATCCAGGGCGGGACGACGATCAGTGGCTGAGGGACTGGTCGCCGGTCTGCTCGACCCCAGCCGGATCCGGTTGGACGGGCAGGCCGGGGACAAGTTCGAGGCCGTCCGGCAGGCCGGTGAGCTGCTGCTGGCCGCGGATGCCGTGGATGCCAGCTACGTGGACTCGATGATCGAGCGCGAGGAGTCCATCTCCACCTACATGGGGGAGGGGGTCGCCATCCCGCACGGCACCAACGCCGGCAAGGCCGGGGTGAAGGCCGACGCGCTGACCGTGGTCCGCTATCCCGAGGGGGTGGACTGGGGCAACGGCCGGGCCGAGATCGTCATCGGCATCGCCGCGGTCGGCGACGGGCACCTGCCGGTGCTCGCCGCGCTCGCCCAGGTCCTGATGGACCCCGACCGGGCCGCGGCGCTGCGCTCGGCCAGCACCGTCGAGCAGGTGCAGACCCTGCTGACCAGCATCGACGACGACGACGACGAGGACGAGCTCTGAGCGGCCCGCCCGCCCGAGCACCCCAGACGACAGGAGGGCCCAGCACATGAAGGTCGCCCGGTTCTACGCCCCCGGCGACGTCCGCATCGAGGACGCGCCCGAGCCCACGCCCGGTCCCGGCGAACTCAAGATCCGAGTCCGCAACTGCTCCACCTGCGGTACCGACCTGAAGATCTTCCGGTTCGGGCACCCGAACATCCGCCCTCCGCGGGTGATCGGCCACGAGATCGCCGGTGAGGTCGTCGAACTCGGCGAGGGCACCACCGGCTGGCAGCGCGGTGACCGCGTCCAGGTCATCGCCGCCATCCCGGACGGCACCTGCGAGGAGTGCACCCGAGGGAACATGACGGTCTGCGAGAACCAGACCTCGATGGGCTACGACTTCGAGGGAGGTTTCGCCGAGTACATGGTCGTACCGGCCGCGGTGCTCGCCGTGGACGGGCTCAACCGGATCCCCGACGGCGTCGGTTTCGACGAGGCCTCGGTGGCCGAACCGCTGGCCTGCGTGCTTAACGGGCAGACGCTGGCCCGGGTGGGGGAGGGGCAGGACGTCGTGGTGATCGGGGCCGGCCCGATCGGCTGCCTGCACGTCCGGCTTGCCCGGGCCAAGGGGGCCAAGCGGGTGTTCCTGGTGGACCTGAACGCCGAGCGGTTGAAGCTGTCGGCCGACCGGGTGCACCCCGACGCCACCATCGCCGGGGAGGAGACCGACCCGGTCGCCGCGGTGAAGGAGCTCACCGGAGGCCGCGGCGTCGACGTGGTGATCGTGGCCGCGGCCTCGGGGGCGGCCCAGGAGCAGGCGTTGCAGATGGTCGCCCGCGAGGGCGTCGTGAGCTTCTTCGGCGGCCTGCCCAAGGACAACCCGATCGTGTCGGTGGACTCCAACCTGGTGCACTACCGGGAGCTGACCATCGTGGGGGCCAACGGGTCCAGCCCCGCGCACAACGCCGAGGCGCTGCGGCTGATCGCCTCCGGTGAGGTGCCGGTTGCCGATCTCATCACCCATCGGATGCCACTGGACGACGTGCACAAGGCCTTGGACGTCGTCGCCTCCGGCGAGGCCATCAAGGTGACCATCGAACCCTGATCGCGGTGCGCTCGCTGCCCCCGTCCGCTCAGGCGGTCGGGGGCAGCGGCGTCTCCAGGGGCATTGCCGGTGACGGTGAGGCACGTCACACTGGGCCCTCTCGCGGAGGTGGTGGGTGTGCGGATCAGCCAGGTGCTCCAGCGCAAGACCGGCGGGGCCGAGGTGGTCACCGTCACCGGGGACACCCCGGTGCGCACGGCCCTGGCCCAGCTCATCGACCGCCGGATCGGCGCGGTGGTGGTGTCCGGGGACGGTCACCGGGTCGACGGCGTGCTCTCCGAGCGGGACGTGGCCCGGGGTCTGCACGAGCACGGGGCCGCGGTGCTCGACGCCCCGGTCTCGGGGTTGATGACCGGTGAGGTGCACACCTGCGGACCCGACAGCACCGTGCTCGAACTGGCCGAGCTGATGACCGAGCACCGGGTGCGCCACGTGCCGGTCGTCGTGGCCGGGCAGCTGACCGGTCTGGTGTCCATCGGCGACGTCGTGAAGGCCCGGCTCGACGAGCTGGAGTCCGAGCGCGCCGCCCTGGTGGAGTACCTGCAGACCAGCTGAGCGTGCCGCCCGTGGGCCGCACCGCTTGCCGGACCTGGGAATTCGCTGGAAGGACGCGGGTCGGCGTTTGCCGACCCGTCCTGGCGGAGCACACCTGGGCGGTCCCCGTCCGCGCGCACCCCGGGAGCCTGCGATGTGCCTGCCCAGCCGAGACCAGTCGTGACCGCCACCGTCGTCGTCACCGGCGCCAGCGGGGGGATCGGACGGGCCACCGCCGTGGCCTTCGCCCGGCGCGGTGACCGGGTCGCCCTGCTGGCCCGCGGCGAGGTGGGGCTGCAGGCCGCGGCCCGGGAGGTCCGGGCTGCGGGCGGCACGCCCCTGGTCGTCCCGGTCGACATGGCCGACGCCGATGCCGTGGAGGCCGCGGCCGCCCGGGTGGAGGCCGAGCTGGGTGAGATCGACATCTGGGTCAACGTCGCGTTCACCGCGGCGTTCGCCCGGTTCGCCGAGCTGACCCCTGCGGAGTACGCCCGGGTCACCGAGGTCACCTACCTGGGCTTCGTCTACGGCACGATGGCGGCCCTGCGCCGGATGCGCCCCCGGGACCGCGGGGTGATCGTGCAGACCGGATCGGCGCTGGGGCGTCGGGGCATCCCGCTGCAGAGCGCGTACTGCGGGGCCAAGCACGCGGTGAAGGGGTTCACCGAGTCGCTGCTGACCGAGCTCAAGGCCGAGGGCAGCAACGTGCACCTCACCCGGGTCGACCTGCCGGGGGTCAACACCCCGCAGTTCAGCTGGGTGCTGAACAAGATGCCTCGGCGCCCGCAGCCGGTCGCCCCGATCTACGCCCCCGAGCTGATGGGGCAGGTGCTGGTGCACGCGGCCGAGCACCCGCGCCGGCGCGCGTGGTGGATCGGCACCCCGACGGTCTACACCGTGCTGGGCAGCGAGCTGTGGCCGCAGTTCATGGACTGGTACCTGGCGCGCAGCGGGATCGCCGGTCAGCTCACCGACGACCACGCCTCACCGGAGGACCCGGTGAACCTGTACGAGCCCGCCGACGGCGAGGGCGGTCGGGACTTCGGTGCCGAGGGGCGGTTCAGCGACCAGCAGTGGACCTGGGACGTCCAGATCTGGGCCAGCCGCTACCACGGTGCGGTGGCCGCGGTGGCCGGCGCCGGGCTGGCGGCGGGTGCGACCGCCCTGCTCCGCCGCCGCCGGTGAGCCACTGCCGGTGAGCCACTGCCCGCCCCACGGCTGACGGTGCGGCGCGGGCGTACGGTTCGCCGGTGAGCGAGCGCCGTACCGGTGTCCTGGCCGGACTGGCCGCCTACGGGCTGTGGGGGCTGTTCCCGCTCTACTTCCCGCTGCTGGAGCCGGCCAGCGGGGTGGAGATCGTGGCCTGGCGGGTCGTCTGGTCGGTCGTGTTCGTCGCCGTGCTGCTCACCGTGCTGCGGCGCTGGTCCCTGGTCCGCGCCGCGGTCCGGGACCGGCGCACCATGCTGGTGCTCGCCGGCGCCTCGGTGCTCATCGCCGGCAACTGGCTGACCTTCGTCTACGGGGTCAACTCCGGGCACGTCGTGGAGACCTCGCTGGGTTACTTCATCAACCCGCTGGTCAGCGTGCTGCTGGGGGTCCTGGTGTTCGGCGAGCGGCTGCGTCGGCTGCAATGGGTCGCGGTCGGTGTGGCGGGGCTGGCCGTCGTGGTCCTGACCGTCGACTACGGCCGCCCCCCGTGGATCGCGCTGCTGCTGGCCGGCACGTTCGGCTCCTACGGCCTGATGAAGAAGCTGGTCCGGGTGGAGGCCGCGCCCGGGTTGTTCCTGGAGACCCTGGTGGTGCTGGTCCCGGCCGCGGTGGTGCTGGGCGTGCTGCAAGGCTCGGGTCAGGCCTCCTTCGGCCAGGCGGGTGCCGGGCACGCGGTGCTGCTGGCCAGCTCCGGGGTGGCCACGGCCGTGCCGCTGCTGCTCTTCGCTGCCTCCGCCCGCCGGGTTCCGCTGTCCACCGTCGGCCTGCTGCAGTACCTCACCCCGCTGATGCAGCTGGCCATCGGCGTGTTCGTCTACGACGAGCCGATGCCCGCGGCCCGGCTGGCCGGATTCGCCATCGTCTGGGTGGCGCTGGCGGTGTTCACCGCGGACAGCCTGCGGGCCGCCCGGGCGCACCGCCGGGTCGTCGTCGCGCCGGTCCCGGCCGGTCTCTGAGCCCCGCCGCACGGCGCGCCGAGGGTGGCCCGCAGGGGTCGTCCGGTGGCGTTCGGTGACGCCACCGGGACCTGTGCGACCGCACGGTGCCGGTGGGGCGGACGCGCCCGGACGAGGTCCGGGCGGGTCGCGCCGGGGCGGGTTAGCGTCGGTGCTTCCCCGCCCTCCGGTGCCCGCTCGCGCGCCCCCGGAGGACGCCGTGCCAGAGCTGGAGGACCACCCCCGATGAGCAGCGATGCCGCCCCCGTCACCCCGCCGCCGGTCCCGGACGCGACCGGAGCGGCCGACGGCGACGGGGCGCTCGGGGACGCATCGGGCCTGCCGCGCCGGGAACGTGACGTGCTGGCCTTCGAGCGGCACTGGTGGCGCTACGCCGGGGCGAAGGAAGCGGCCATCCGCGAGCAGTTCGGCCTGTCGGCCACCCGCTACTACCAGGTGCTCAACGCGGTGATCGACCGGCCCGAGGCGCTGGCGGCCGATCCGCTGCTGGTCCGGCGGTTGCGCCGGATGCGGGCCACCCGGCAGCGGCAGCGCTCGGCCCGGAGTCTGGGCATCGATCTGTAGGGACCACTAGGCTCGGTCACCGTGGGGAGGCATGGAACATCGGACGGTGAGCCGGAGCAGCCGGCCGACGACAGCCCCGCGACCGGACGGCGGCGGGCACCGGACGACGACGCCACCCCCGTCCTCGAGCCCCGGCCCGACGACGACCAGCTGACCACACTGGGCGGGCGGACCCGGGCCGAGCGCCGGCGGGAGGGCTTGCTGCCGCCGGGGGAGGACCCGCTCTCCGGCCGACCGGTGCGCCAGGTCCGCCCCACGCCGCCGCCCCCCGCCCGGTCCACCGCGCCGCCGGCGACCACTGCGCCGCCGGCAACCACCGCGCCGCGGCAACCACCGCGCCGCCGGCGACCGCTGTGCAGCCGGCAGCCGCGCCACGCCCGGGCGGTCCCGAGGGATCCGACAGCGAGCAGCCCGCTCCGGTGCCCCCCGGGCCGGCGACGTCGGCCGTGCCGATCCCGCAGCCGGCCCCGCCGGCTCGCCGCGGACCCGACACCGGGTCGCAGACCGCACCGCCGGTCGGCGGCCCGCCCACCACGGTCGATCCGTTGGCCGGCTCCCGGCCCTCCACCGGCAGGACGCCCGGCACCACCAGCCTGCCCAGCTGGGCCGCCACCCCCGGTCCACCGGCAGCCGCGCCCAGCAGCACCCCCCCGACGGTCGACGCCACCCCCGACGGTCCCGCCGGGGAACAGGATCCCAGCCCCACCCGGTCCACCCGGGTGGCCCGGGACGCGGCCGTCGAGGCCGCCTCCCGAGCGGGGACCACCGGCCGGTCGCCGGACGACGGCGGCCCGGACGGCCCGCCCCCGGTCGACACCGGCCCGGTGGGCCGGGCGGCCGATCGTGCCGAGCGCCAGGCCGCCGACGCGATCCGCCGCAAGGAGGACCGCCGCCGGGACGCCGAGGCCCCGCCCGCCGCGACCCCGCCCACCCCGGAACGCCCGCGCAGCTCGCGCGCCGTGGTGGGCGTGCTGGTCGCCGTCGTGGTGGTGGCCCTGGTCGCGCTGTCGGTCTGGGCGTTCAGCCGGCCCGGCACCGACACCGCCTCCGCCGACCCGGCGTCGGTCACCGCCTCGGCCACCTCGTCCGCGGCCGCCACGACCGCGGGCGCGCCGGCCACGACCGCGGCTCCGGCCGCGACCGGCCCGGTGTTCGCGCCGGTGTCGGTGCTCAACAGTGCCGGGATCAACGGCCTGGCCGCCGAGGTGGGGGACGCGCTCGCCGCCGGCGGCTGGGAGATCCGCTCCCTGGGTGCCTACGGTGGCCAGGACGTCGCCACGACGACCGTCTACTACACCGAGGGCGACAGCACCCAGCAGCAGGCGGCGGAATCCCTCACCGTCCAGTTCCCCGACATCAGCGGGCCGGCCGTCCGGTTCTTCGAGATCCCGGACGTGCCCGATCCCGGCATCGTCGTGGTCGCCACCGGGAGCTGGCGGCCCTGACCGCGGGCGGCCGATGAGGCCGGTGCGCCGCGGGCCGGGCACGGCCGGACACAGCGGAAACCCGGTCTCGCCGGGTGCGGAACACAGTCCGGTCGCCGACCGTTCACCGGCCGTGCGTCCCACCCGCGGGCTCGTGCCTCCACGCCCGCGCCCCGGCGCCCGCGCGAGGACCGCCGCCCTCCTCGCCACCGTCCTCGGAGCCGCCCTGCTCGCCGTGCCCCTCGGGGTGCCGCTGGCCACCCCGGCGTCGGCCGCCGAGGACATCTCCACCACCGACACCCGGATCCCCTCGGGCACCGGTGCCGACGCGGTGGAGCTCGACACCACCCTGTACCTGCCGGCCTCGGCCACGGCGGAGACCCCCGCCCCCGCCGTGGTCCTGGCGCACGGCTTCGGTGGCAGCAAGGCCTCGGTGGCCGCTGACGCCCGCGACCTCGCCGGCCGGGGCTACGTGGTGCTGACCTACTCAGCGCGGGGCTTCGGTGCCAGCACCGGGCAGATCGGCCTGGACGACCCGCGCTACGAGGTCGCCGACCTGTCCACCCTGCTGGACGTGCTGGCCACGCGGGACGACGTGCAGCTCGACGCCCCGGGTGACCCCCTGGTCGGCGTGGCCGGTGCCAGCTACGGCGGTGCGCTGGCGCTGCTGGCCGCCGGGTACGACGACCGGGTCGACGCCATCGCCCCGCAGATCACCTGGAACTCGCTGACCTCGGCGCTTTTCCCCTCCCAGGCCGGACCGGTCGACGCCGGCACCGTCGCCGCCACCCCGGCGACCGAGGACACCGGGGTGTTCAAGCGGCTGTGGTCGGGGCTGTTCTTCGGCGCCGGCTCGGTGCCCACCGGGGACGGGTTGCTGGCCGCGCTCACCGGCGGCAGCACCGGGACCGGCGGGCGGCCGGAGATCGACCCCGCCACGCTGGACTCCGCGGCGGTGACCCAGGCGCTGACCTGCGGCCGGTTCCGGGCCGATGTGTGCGCCGCCTACCAGGCGGCAGCCTCCACCGGCACCCTGACCCCGGAGATCGCCGCCATCCTGGACCGGTCCTCCCCGGCCCCCGTGCTGAGCCGGATCACCGCGCCCACGCTGCTCGTCCAGGGCACCCAGGACTCGCTGTTCGGGCTCGGCCAGGCCGACGCGAACGCCCGCGGGATCGCCGCCACCGGCACCCCGGTACAGGTGGTCTGGTACGACGGCGGGCACGACCAGAGCGCCTCGGACGCCACCACCGCCGACCTGCGCGACCTGGTGGCCGGCTGGTTCGACGTCCACCTGCGCGGCCAGGGCACCGACCCCGGCGCCGGTTTCACCTTCCCGGTACCCACCGGCGTCGGCGCCGCTGCCGGCACCGTGCAGGGCGGCAGCCAGACCGAGCAGGCCGCCGGCTACCCCGGCATCGGCGACGCCGCACCCGCGCGGCGGATCGAGGTGCCGCTCACCGGTTCGATCCAGCCGGTGGTCACCCCGCCGGGCGGCAACCCCGCCGCCATCAGCACCGTGCCGGGCCTGGGCTCGCTGGGGGCCGCGCTGGGCGGGGCCACCGTGGAGATCCCCGGGCAGTTCGCGTTCTTCGACTCCGCGCCCCTGCAGACGGCCACCGACGTGGTGGGCGCCTCCACGGTCACCCTCGCGGTTTCCTCGGCCACCGGCAGCGCGACGCTGTTCGGCAAGCTCTACGACGTCTCGCCGGACGGCTCGCGCACCCTGCCCTCGGGACTGGTGGCCCCGCTGGCGCTGAGCGGGCTGTCCACCGACCCCACCGCACCCACCCAGGTCCAGGTCACGCTGCCCGGGATCGTGCACCGGTTCGAGGCCGGTCACACCATGCGCGTGCTGGTCTCCTCCACCGACCAGGCCTTCGCCGCCCCGGCGGAGGCCGGGGTGTACGCCGTCGCGCTGGCCCCCGGCAGCGCGCTGGCGGCGCCGACGGTCAGCGGCACGGTGCAGGGCCAGTCCGGCGCGACCCGCTGGTGGGCGCTGCTGGCCGTCGTGGTCGGGCTCGGGCTGCTGGGCGTCCTGGCCGCCTCGCTGTGGGGCCGGCACCGACGCCGGCAGCTGTCGGTCGTGGCCCCCGACGGGGAGGACGTGCCACTGCGCTTCTCCGGGGTCACCAAGTCCTACAAGGACGGCTTCACCGCTGTCCGGGACCTGTCCTTCGAGGTCCGGCGCGGCCAGGTGCTGGGCCTGCTGGGACCCAACGGTGCCGGGAAGACCACCTCGCTGCGGATGCTGATGGGCCTGATCTCGCCCTCGGCCGGCACCATCTCGGTGTTCGGGCACCCGGCCTCGCCGGGCGCCCCGGTGCTGTCCCGGCTGGGGTCCTTCGTCGAGGGCACCGGGCTGCAGCCGCACCTGTCCGGCCGGGACAACCTCGAGCTGTACTGGGCCGCTACCGGCCGCCCCGCGGCCGACGCGCACCTGGAGGAGGCCATCGCCATCGCCGGCCTCGGCGCGGCACTGGACAAGCGGGTGCGCAGCTACAGCCAGGGCATGCGGCAGCGGGTGGCCATCGCCCAGGCGATGCTGGGCCTGCCCGACCTGCTGGTCCTCGACGAGCCCACCAACGGGCTGGACCCGCCGCAGATCCACGCCATGCGCGAGGTGCTGCAGGACTACGCCAAGACCGGTCGCACCGTCATCGTGTCCAGCCACCTGCTGGCCGAGATCGAGCAGACCTGCAGCCACGTGGTGGTGATGGCCAAGGGGCAGAAGGTCGCCGAGGGCACCGTGGAGGACATCATCGGCACCGGTGGAGCGGTCCTGGTGGTGCTGGCGGACCCGGCCGACACCGACCGCGCGGTCGAGGTGCTGACCGGGCTGACCGGCACCACCGTGGAGCGCTCGGACGAGGGGCTGGTCATCGAGCTGGACGGCGCGACCCGGGCCGCCGCGGTCAGCGCGCTGGTGGGGGCCGGGATCGGGGTCGACCAGATCACCCCCCGCCGCCGCCTGGAGGATGCATTCTTGTCGCTGGTGGGGGAGTCATGAGCAGCACCGTCCAGCCCACCGGGGCCGTCGCCGGCTACCGGCCTGGGCGCACGCTCCGGCTGTCGGTCGAGCTCCGGCGGCAGTTCAAGCGGCGGCGCACCATCGGGGTGTTCCTGCTGATGCTGGCGCTGCCGCTGGTGCTCATCGCCGCGCTGAAGCTGGGCGCCTCGGCCGAGGCCCGGTCGAACAGCCGGCTCAACCTGGTCGACGTCGCCACCGCCAGCGGGCTGAACTTCACCCTCTTCGTGCTGTTCGCCACCACCGGCTTCTTCCTGGTGGTCGTCTACGCCCTGTTCTTCGGGGACACCGTGGCCAGCGAGGCCCAGTGGGGCTCGTTGCGCTACGCGTTGGCCACCCCGGTGCCGCGGATGCGGCTGCTCCGGCAGAAGTGGACCGCAGCTCTCGTCCTGTCGGTGTCCGCGCTGCTCACCGTCGTGCTGGTGGCGTTGCTGGCCGGTGGCATCGCGTTCGGGTTCGCCGACATCCAGACCCCGATCGGGATCTCCATCGGCCAGGGCGAGGGGCTGCTCCGGCTGGCCGGGATGGTCGGCTACCTGGCGGTGCACCTGCTCGTCGTCGGCACCTTGGCGTTCTGGCTGTCGACCATCACCGATGCACCGCTCGCCGCGGTCGGCGGTTCGGTGTTCACCATGTTCATCTTCGCGATCCTCGACCAGATCCAGCAGCTGGGCAGCATCCGGGACTACTTCCCCACCGCCGGGGAGTTCGCCTGGACCGACCTGCTGCAGACCCCGGTGGACAGCGGGGACCTGTTCCGCGGGGTGGTGCAGTCCCTGCTGTACGCGGTGCTGTTCACCGCCCTGGCGTTCCGCCACTTCTCCCGCCGGGACGTGACCAGCTAGAGCGCGGCACGCACCGCCTGGGCCCAGCCCTCGCCCATCGGGGCATCGGTGCGGCCGACGTTGGGCAGCGCGGCGATCCGCTCCGCCATGCCCGGCACGGCCGCACCGTTGGCGGTGATCCACAGCCGGCCGACGGCCGCAGCCATCTCCAGGTCGCTGACCGAGTCACCCACGGCGACGGCGTCGCGGCTGTCGATCCCGCGCCGGGCCAGGTCCCAGGCGATCGCTGCGCCCTTGTCGATCCCGCGCGGCAGCAGGTGGTAGACGTGCGGGTCGCAACCGTGACCGGGGTGGTCGGTGAGCGTCATCCGCCTGGTCCGGGGCACCCGGCCGTTGTCCTTCACGGTCAGCCACCCCCAGCCCTGCCCGGCCAGCCAGGCGTCGACGGCGTCGGTGTCCACCCAGCCACGCAGCAGCGCGTCGGCGGAGTGGGTGGCGTGCCAGGGGGCGTGCCACTCCAGCCGGCCGGCGTGCTCGGCGACCAGCGCCTCCACGACGCCCAGCTCGACCAGCACGTCCATCGGGGTGCGACCGGTGTAGCGCTCGGGCAGCTCGCCGGTGAGCAGCTGGGTGGAGCGGCCGGCGTCCCAGCTGACCACCGACCCCAGCTCGGCGATCGACCCGTCCACGCCGAACACCCGGCCCGCTTCCTGCAGCTGGGCATGGGTGCGCCCGGAGACCAGCACCAGGGGGATGCCGGTGCGGTGCAGGTCCAGCAGGGCGAGTGCCGGGGAGTCGGTGAGCTCGCGTCCGGCGGTGTGGAAGAAGGACCCCCGGGGCCCGACCATCGTGCCGTCGAGGTCGGTGTAGACGATCCGGGCGGCCATGCTCACATCCTGCCAAGGCCCCGGCTCCGGTACGGTTCGGGCGTTCCACTCATCCAGAGGGGCAGAGGGACACGGCCCGCTGAAGCCCCGGCAACCACCGGCGTGCTCGCGCGCGCCGTGCAGGTGCCCCTTCCGTCCTGCGCGGCTCGACGGCCCGACGCGGGGAAGATGAGGAGGTAGTCGTCGTATGACCATGACCGCTCCCACGACCGGTGCCACCGACCAGGAGATCCCACCGAACCCCGCCCGCGGCCTGGTGTGCCGCAACTGCGGGGCCACGTTCGGGTTGATCGCCGAGCACGCCTGCGCGGAGTGCTTCGGGCCGCTGGAGGTCGACTACGACCCCGACCTGATGCGCGCGGTCACCCGCGAGCAGATCGAGGCCGGCCCGCAGAACATCTGGCGGTACGTCGCGCTGCTGCCCACCGGCCAGGACCCGGGCTCGCGGGTCACGCTGGACCCGGGGATGACCCCGCTGGTCCGCGCCCAGCGGCTGGGTGACGAGCTGGGCTTCACCGCCCCGCTGTGGGTCAAGGACGACTCGGCCAACCCCACGCATTCCTTCAAGGACCGGGTGGTCAGCCTGGCGGCGACCGCGGCCCGGGGCTTCGGGTTCGCCTCGATCGCCTGCGCCTCGACCGGCAACCTGGCCAACTCGGTGGCCGCGCACGCCGCCCGCACCGGCCTGGACTCCTACGTCTTCGTGCCCTCGGACCTGGAGCCCGGCAAGATCGTGCAGTCCGCGGTGTACGGCCAGGCGCTGATCGCCGTCGACGGGTCCTACGACGAGGTCAACCGGCTCACCAGTGAACTCGCCGAGACCGACGAGTTCGAGAACTGCGCCTTCGTCAACCAGAACGTGCGGCCCTACTACGCCGAGGGGTCCAAGACCGTCGGCTACGAGATCGCCGAGCAGCTGGGCTGGCGGATCCCTGCCCAGGTGGTCATCCCGATGGCATCGGGCTCGTTGCTCACCAAGGTCGACAAGGCCTGGCGGGAGCTGGCCGCGGCAGGGATCGTCGAGGCCACCGACTGGACCCTCTTCGGCGCCCAGTCAGCCGGCTGCGACCCGATCGCCACCGCGTTCGACAACGGCTGGGACGTGGTCAAGCCGGTCCGGCCCACCGGCATCGCCAAGTCGCTGAACATCGGCAACCCGGCCGACGGCCCCTACGCGCTGGACGCCATCCGGCGCACCGGTGGCGCGGTCGGCCGGGTGACCGACGCCGAGATCGTGGCCGGCATCCGGGATCTGGCCCGCACCACCGGGATCTTCGCGGAGACCGCCGGCGGGGTGACCACCGCGGTGCTGCGCCAGCTCGTCGAGCGCGGGGTGCTGGACCCGGCGGCCGAGACCGTGGTGCTGAACACCGGTGAGGGACTCAAGACGCTGGACCCGCTGATGCCGGTCGTGGGGCCCACCCACCGGGTGGATCCCTCGCTGCGGTCGTTGCGGGCCGCCGGCCTGATCGGCTGAGGCCGCCGGTCCCGGCGCGGACCGCAGCGCACAGGGCTGACCTCACGGACTCCTTCGATACGGTGCGGGCCGGTCGCGAATCCAGGGCCGGTCACCGCAGATGCGGGGGAGTGCACGTGGCACAGGGCACCGTGACGTGGTTCAAGGCCGAGAACGGCTTCGGCTTCATCGCCGTCGACGGCGGGCAGGACGTCTTCGTCCACTACCCGGCCATCCAGATGGAGGGCTACCAGAGCCTGGCCGAGGGTCAGCGGGTCGACGTCGAGGTCGTCCACGGCGAGAAGGGACCGCCGGCCGACGCCGTCCGGGCGGCATGAGCCCCCGTCGCGCCCCCCATCCGGGGCGCCACGGGACCCCCTGTTCTTGCACTCGCCGGGGTCGAGTGCCAGACTCGTCGTTGGCACTCGGAGCACCTGAGTGCCAACCAGGTCGGACCGGTGAGGCACTGGCGCGTGGGCCGAAGGAGCGTCCACGGCGCGGGTGCCGTCCGTCGCGGGCACCGCCCGGCCAGCAGCGAGCCACGCATGGAGGACATCACCACATGGCCAAGATGATCGCCTTCGACGAAGAGGCCCGCCGCGGTCTCGAGCGGGGTATGAACACCCTCGCCGACGCCGTCAAGGTCACCCTCGGCCCCAAGGGCCGCAACGTCGTGCTGGAGAAGAAGTGGGGTGCCCCCACCATCACCAACGACGGTGTGAGCATCGCCAAGGAGATCGAGCTCGAGGACCCGTGGGAGAAGATCGGGGCCGAGCTCGTCAAGGAGGTCGCCAAGAAGACCGACGACGTCGCAGGTGACGGCACCACCACCGCCACCGTGCTGGCCCAGGCCCTGGTCCGCGAGGGCCTGCGCAACGTCGCCGCCGGCGCCAACCCGATGGCCCTGAAGAAGGGCATCGAGAAGGCCGTCGCCTCGGTCTCGGAGTACCTGCTCTCGACCGCCAAGGACGTGGAGACCAAGGAGCAGATCGCTGCTACCGCCTCCATCTCCGCCGCTGACCCGGCCATCGGCGAGCTCATCGCCGAGGCGATGGACAAGGTCGGCAAGGAAGGCGTCATCACCGTCGAGGAGAGCAACACCTTCGGCCTGGAGCTCGAGCTCACCGAGGGCATGCGCTTCGACAAGGGCTACACCTCGCCCTACTTCGTGACCGACACCGAGCGCATGGAGGCCGTCCTCGACGACCCGTACGTGCTCGTCGTCAACTCCAAGATCAGCTCGGTCAAGGACCTGCTGCCGCTGCTGGAGAAGGTCATGCAGTCCGGCAAGGCCTTGATGATCATCTCCGAGGACGTCGAGGGCGAGGCCCTCGCGACCCTGGTGGTCAACAAGATCCGTGGCACCTTCAAGTCCGTGGCCGTCAAGGCCCCCGGCTTCGGTGACCGTCGCAAGGCCATGCTCGGCGACATCGCCATCCTCACCGGTGGCCAGGTCATCTCCGAGGAGGTGGGCCTGAAGCTGGAGAACGCCGGGCTGGACCTGCTGGGCCGCGCCCGCAAGGTCGTGGTGACCAAGGACGAGACCACCATCGTCGAGGGCGCCGGGGACACCGACCAGATCGCCGGCCGGGTCAACCAGATCCGCGCCGAGATCGAGAAGTCCGACTCCGACTACGACCGCGAGAAGCTGCAGGAGCGGCTGGCCAAGCTGGCCGGTGGCGTCGCCGTCATCAAGGCCGGTGCCGCGACCGAGGTCGAGCTCAAGGAGCGCAAGCACCGCATCGAGGACGCGGTGCGCAACGCCAAGGCCGCCGTCGAGGAGGGCATCGTCGCCGGTGGTGGGGTCGCGCTCGCGCAGGCCACCACCATCGCGTTCGAGAAGCTCGACCTCGAGGGTGACGAGGCCACCGGGGCGAACATCGTCCGCGTGGCCCTGGAGGCCCCGCTGAAGCAGATCGCCATCAACGCCGGCCTCGAGGGCGGCGTCGTTGCGGAGAAGGTGCGCAACTCCGAGATCGGCTGGGGCCTGAACGCGGCCACCGGCGAGTACGTCGACCTGGTCGCCGCCGGCATCATCGACCCGGCCAAGGTCACCCGCTCCGCCCTGCAGAACGCCGCCTCCATCGCGGCGCTGTTCCTCACCACCGAGGCCGTCATCGCCGACAAGCCGGAGAAGTCCGCGCCGGCGATGCCGGGTGGCGACGGCGGCATGGGCGGCATGGACTTCTGAGTCCAGCCCCACCCGCACAGCACAGCACCACCCAGCACAGCACGTCCTGACCGGGGCGGTCCCGCACTGCGGGGCCGCCCCGTTCGGCGTGCAGGCCTCAGGCTTCGGCGAAGGACACCCCGAGCTGACCGGCCGCGGATTCCAGCACCCGCATCACCGCCAGGGTGTCGGCCAACGGCATGACCGCGGACTCGGTGCGCCCGGCGCGCAGCCCCTCGGTGACCTCCGCCAACTCGTGGCTGTAGCCGGCTCCAGTGGCCGGCAGGGTGATCTCCGCGGCGTCCGCACCGGACCGGTGCAGCACGATCGTGGCCGGATGGTGGAACCGGGGGAGCACGTCGATCCAGCCGGCGGTGCCGAACACCCGGGCCTGCCCGGGCGTGGGGTGCCGCAGCGAGGTGGTCAGCGTGGCGCTGCGGCCGTCGTCGAAGCCCAGCAGCAGCGCCGCCTCGGCATCCACCCCGGTGGGGAAGGTGGACCCGGTGGCCCGCACCGTCACCGGGTCACCCAGCAGCATCTGCGCGAAGGACACCACGTAGACGCCCAGGTCCAGCAGCGCGCCGCCGCCCAGCTCGCGGGCGAACAGCCGGTCGGACGGGTCGAACTCGCGGGCCACCCCCAGATCCGCCTGCACCGAGCGGACCTCGCCGATCGCCCCGTCGTCGACGAGCTCCCGCAGCCGGACGACGGCGGGCTGGAAGCGGGTCCACATGGCCTCCATCACGAACACCCCGGCGGCCCGGGCCGCGTCCACCACCTGCTGCGCGCCGGCCACCGTGGCGGTGAAGGACTTCTCCACCAGCAGGCTCTTCCCGGCGGTGATGGCCGCCAGGGCGAGGGCGTGGTGCTGCGGGTGCGGGGTGGCCAGGTACAGCACATCCACCTCGGGATCGGCGACCAGCTCGGCATAGCTGCCGTACGCGGTACCGATGCCGAACCGGTCGGCGAAGTCCCGGGCCCGGTCACCCGACCGGGAGGCCACGGCGGTGACCGTCGCGCCGGGTACGTGCGGGAAGTCCTGGACGACGTTCTCGGCGATCCGGCCCGGTCCGACGATGCCCCAGCGGGTGTCCGTGTCCACGCCGCTGACCGTAGCGGCGCCCCGGGACGGACCCGGTCCCCTCCCGGGGCAGGCGGGCGCGCCGCCCGGCCCGGCAGCAGACTGTGCTGCGTGGCCGTGCTGATCGACACCCCCGTCTGGCCCTGGCGCGGCCGGGTGTGGTCGCACCTGGTCAGCGACACCGGGTACGAGGAGCTGCACGCCTTCGCGGCCGCGCTGGGCATCCCGCGGCGGGTGTTCCAGGGCGACCACTACGACGTGCCGGTGGAGCACTACGCCGCGGCGGTGGCCGCCGGCGCGCAGGAGGTGTCCTGCCGGGAACTGCTGGCGAGGCTGATGGCGGCCGGCCTGCGGGTCAGGAAGCCCCGAGCCGGCTCAGCTCAGTACGTCTCCTCGGTGGTGGACCGGCGGACCGGACCGCCGTCGTAGCCGTCGGTGCGGGTGACCCGACGGCGGCGGGGCGCCCAGACGGCCAGCTCCACGACGATGCCCAGCGCACCGACGGCCATCAGGATCCAGCCGACGACGGTGAGGTCGATGCCCTGCACCTGGGTCGTGACCGCGAAGGTCAGCACCGCACCGAGGGCGAGCAGGAAGATGCCGGTTCCGAGCCGCATGGTCGTACTCCTTCTCCCGGGGCCACCGTGCTCGGCTGCCCACCGTCGGGCAACCGTGGCGCCCCGGGGTGACCGGTGCCACCGGAAGACGGCGGTGCTCACCCGTCCGGGTGAAGGTCTCCGCGCGCCTGCAGCAGCTGCAGCTCGGCGGTGAGGTTCCGGCGCGCGGCGTCGGTCCACAGCTGCGCGGTGCGGGGCAGCCGGTAGAGCGCCGGCAGCGCCAGCAGGTGCTCCAGCACCGCGATCCGCCCTGCGGTGAACTCCTCGTCGGACAGGTGCGCGTATTCCTCGCGCACCGCCGAGGCGTACGCCGCGTAGTGCTCGGGCGGGCCGGCCAGCACGGCCAGGTCGGCGTCGCAGAGCACCGCCCCGTTGGCGTCGCCCTCGGCCGGGTCGTGCGTGGCCGTGAGCAGCACCAGCCGCTCGACCTCGGCGACCGTGGCATCGGGCACCAGTCCCAGCAGCCCGATCCGCGCCCGGGCCGCGCTGACTTGCTCGTTGTCCGATCGCTGCGGGTCGTAGGCGACGTCGTGGTACCAGGCGGCCAGGGCCACCGCGGTGGGGTCGGTCGCGTCCGCGGACAGCTCCCCGACCAGCCCCAGCACGGCGGCCAGGTGGTGCAGGTCGTGGTAGCGGCGGTGCTGCTGCGACCAGGCACCCACCACGGCCGCCCACTCGGTGCGCGAGATCTCCGACTCCCCGGCCAGCGCCGCCCAGTCGGGGAAGGTCACGCCCACGAGTGCACCCCGCACTGCCGCAGCGCGGTCAGCGCCAGCACGCCGGCGACGTGCTCCACGTCGTCCAGCGGCACCTGCTCGCGCGGGGCGTGCGCCAGGCCCAGGTCCCCGGGTCCGTAGTGCAACGTCGGGATGCCGGCGGCCGCGTACAACCGCAGGTCGGTGCCGGCCGGCACCGCCCGGTCGGCGGGCTCCGGGCGCCCGGTGTCGCGAACCGCCCGCTGCACCGCCGGGAGCAGCTCGGAGCCCTGGGCCAGCTGACCGCTGGCGAAGCTGCCGCCCACCCAGTCCACCCGCACCGGGTGCTCGGCCAGCCACGGGTGCGCCGCGCTGACCCGCGCCAGGTGGGCCTCGAACACGCCCCGGGCGGACTCCACCGGCTCACCGACCTGCACCCCGTACCGACCCTCGGCGACCAGCCGGTCGGGCACGGTGCTGGACCAGTCACCGGCGTGCAGGGTGCCGATCGAGATGCCGTAGGGCAGCCGGGTGCCCAGGAAGCGGTGCACGTCGGTCTGCCGGGACGCCTCCAGCTCGGCCAGCGCCGCGTGCACGTGCTCGAAGAGCGCGATAGCGCTGACCCCGGTGTCCCGCATCGCGCCGTGCGCGGCCAACCCGGTCACGGTCAGCCGGAAGGTCAGCGCCCCCGCGCTGGCGGTCATCACCGCTCCGGCGGTGGGCTCGGGGATGACGCAGGCCGCGCCGCGGTGCCCGCGGGCCAAGGTGGCCCAGGCGCCCAGCCCGCCGTCCTCCTCGCCCACCACGCTGTGCACCGCCAGCGGGCGTACCAGCCGCACCCCCGCGGCCCGGATCGCGGCCACCGCGGCCAGCACGGCCACCAACCCGCCCTTCATGTCGCAGGTGCCGCGGCCGTGCAGCACGCCCTCGACCAGTCGGGGGGCGAACGGATCACCCGGCCACAGCGCGGGGTCCCCGGGCGGGACGACGTCGGTGTGCCCGCAGAGCACCAACCCGGGCTCGCCGTCCTCGGCGCCGGGCACCGTGCCCACCACCCCCCAGGCCTCCTCGCGGACGACCTCCTGGCCCGGCGCGTCCTCCGCGGTGGCCGCGGCGACCAGGTCGATGGGCCAGCAGTCCACCTCGGCGGCCTGGTCGGCCAGCCAGCCGGCCACCAGGTGCTGCGCCTCGGACTCCGCGGCGGTGCCGCCCACGGAGGGCACCGCGACCAGCTCGCGGAGCCGGTCGGTCAGCCAGGGCCGGTCCAGGGCCGCCAGGACCCGGGTCTCGACGTCTCTCAGTTCCGGCACGCGCGCCAGTCTCGCAGCCGCGCTGCGCCGCACTACGGTGCCGGGCATGACGCAGCCGCCGCCCCCGCCGGGCTGGTACCCCGACCCGGCCGGTACCCCCGGGACCCGCTGGTGGGACGGCGCCCGGTGGACCGAGCACCGGCAACCCGGTGGGCCGCCGCCCTCGCCCTCCGGATCCGGCAGCGGGGCCCGTTCGGTGCTGCTGGAGCAGCCCACCCTGGTGGTCAACCAGCGGGCCAAGCTCATCGAGCTGACCAACGAGTACGCGGTCTTCGACGGGAACGGTCAGCAGCTGGGCGCCGTCGTCCAGGTCGGCCAGTCCACGGTGCGCAAGGCCCTGCGCTTCGTCTCCCAGCTCGACCAGTACCTGACCCACCACCTGGAGGTGCGGGACGCGACGGGGGTGGTGCTGAACCTGACCCGCCCGGCCAAGCTGATGAAGTCGCGGGTGCTGGTGTCCCGGGCCGACGGGTCGCCGGTGGGGGAGATCGTGCAGGCCAACGTCTTCGGCAAGATCCGGTTCGACCTGGTGGTGGAGGGCCGGCTGGCCGGTGCCATCCAGGCGGAGAACTGGCGGGCCTGGAACTTCGCCATCACCGATCACGCCGGCGTCGAGGTCGCCCGGATCACCAAGACCTGGGAGGGCCTGGCCAAGACCATGTTCACCACGGCGGACAACTACGTGGTGCATGTGCACCGCCGACTGCCCGACCCGCTGGCCAGCCTGGTGCTGGCTGCGGCGCTCACCGTGGACACCGCCCTCAAGCAGGACGACCGCGGCTTCAACTGAGGCCAGGCACCGATCGCGGACCGGAAGGGTGTCCCAGCGCGCACTGCTGGGTCGCTGCCGGCGGCGTAAGGTAGAGGACGTCCGGGCCGGGCGATCTGTGTCCCCGGGCTCCACTGGATAACTGCCGCTGCGGACTACCGCCCTCCGGGGGACTGGAGCCGCAGATGCGCAACTCGCCGCGAGGCGACCAGCGTCCGGTCCGGACCCACCGCAGCAGCGATCAGCCCCTCCCCGCGCACCCGCCGGGAGGGGCTGATCGCGTACCGGCTCAGTCCTCGGTCTGGCCCAGCAGCCAGCCGCACGGCGCGGCCAGGGCGTTCGCCGCCGTCGGACCCCACGAGCCGGGCGCGTACGGCTCGACCGCGGGCCGGTCGTCCAGCAGCGGCTGCACGGTCGCCCAGGCCCGGGACAGGCCGTCGCTGGTGGTGAACAGCGACCGGTCGCCGGTGACCACGTCGTGGATCAGCGAGACGTAGGGCGGCAGCGGGGTACCCCCGTCGATGTCGGCCAGGTCCAGCGAGGTCGTCGCCTCGGTGAGGACCAGTGCCGGCCCGGGCTTCTTGGCCACGAACCGCAGGTCCAGCGAACCTGCCCCGGCCAGCGATAGCGAGATCACGTTGCCGTGCCCGGGCACCCGGCTGACCGGACCGTCGGGCTTGGCCATCAGCAGGCTGACACGCTGTTCGGAGGCCGCCAGCTTCTTGCCGGTGCGCAGCAGGAACGGCACGCCGTGCCAGCGGTCGGTGTCCACCCACAGCCGGACGGCGACGAAGGTGTCGGTGACCGAGTCGTCCGGGACGCCGTCGATGCCGGTGTAGCCGTCGAACTGGCCCAGCACGACGTCCTCCTTGGCCAGCGGCCGGAACGCCGCCAGCACGGCTTCCCGGGCCTCCTGCAGGGCGGCCGGGGACAGGTCGGTGGGCGGCTCCATGGCCACCTCGGCGGCCACCTGGAACAGGTGGGTGACCAGCATGTCCAGGGTGGCGCCGGTGGCGTCGTAGAACTCCGCGCGCTGGCTGACGTCCAGGGTCTCGGGGACGTCGATCTGCACTTGGCGAACGTGCTCGCGGTCCCAGACGTGCTCGAAGAGCCCGTTGGCGAAGCGCAGCACGTGCAGGTCCTGGGTGCCCTCCTTGCCCAGGAAGTGGTCGATCCGGAAGACCTGCTCCTCGTCCAGCACCGACAGCACTAGCTCGTCGAGTTCGCGGAAGGACTCCGGACTGAGGTGCCGTACGGCTTCTCGTAGACCACCCGCGAGCCCTCGGTCAGCCCGTGCTGGTCCAGTGCCCGGGTCAGCTTGCCGAACGCCGCGGGCGGGACGGCCAGGTAGTGCACGTGCTGGGGCTCGCCACCCAGCTCGGCCCTGGTCTCCTCCAGCACGTCGAGCAGGCTGCCGGGGTCGGTCTCGTCGAAGCCACCGCCGGCGAAGCGCAGGTTGGCGGCGAACTCGTCCCAGGGCCCCTGGTCGGGGTGCGGGCCGAACTCGACGAGGGCGTCGTGCACCCGGCCCTGGAAGTCCTCGTGGGACACGTCGCCGCGACCGTTGCCGACCAGCCGCCACTGCGGGGGCAGCAGCCCGAACTGGGCGAGGGAGAAGAACGCCGGCAGCACCATCCGCCGGGCCAGGTCACCGGTGGCGCCGTAGAGCACGAAGATGGTGGGGGGCAGGTCGCTGTCGGTCGTCCCGGTCTCGGTCACGGTGCTCCTCTCGGCTGGTGCCACCCGCTCCGTGCCGGGCCCGCATCCGGGTCTGCTGTGCCCGGAGCGCGGGCCGGCCATGCCTGGCCGGGCGGGGCCAGGGGGAGATCCACCCCACCTCGGTGCGCGGACCGAGAGCCCGATCACTACCCTCGCTCACGATCCAGCGCTCTAACGACCGGAGACACCGTGGCGAGCACCGTCCAGCAGGGCACTACCGAGCAGCACAAGCTCCCGGTGAAGACACTGGTCTCGGCCAGCATCGGCAACGCCGTCGAGTGGTTCGACTGGACGGTGTACGCCACCTTCGTCGTCTACTTCGCCGGCCAGTTCTTCCCCAGCGAGAACCGGGCGCTCGCCCTGATCGGCGCCACCTCGGCGTACGCGCTGGCCTTCTTCTTCCGGCCGCTGGGTGGCTGGCTGCTGGGCCGCTTCGCCGACCTGCGCGGGCGCAAGGCCGGGATGCTGCTGACCATCCTGCTGATGGCCGGCGGCTCGCTGGTCATCGCCATCCTGCCCACCTACGACGCGGTGGGCTGGCTGGCCCCGGTGCTGCTGCTGCTGGCCCGGATCGCCCAAGGCATGTCGCTGGGCGGGGAGGTCTCCAACGCCTCGGCCTATCTGGCCGAGATCGCCCCGCCGGCCCGGCGCGGCCGCTACTCGGCGTTCTTCTACATCTCCACCGGCAGCGCGCTGCTGGTGGCCTCGCTGCTGGGCGTGCTGCTGACGTCGGTGCTGGACGAGGCGCAGCTGCAGGCCTACGGCTGGCGGATCGCCTTCGCGGCCGGGGGCCTGCTGGGCCTGGTGGGCCTGTGGCTGCGCCGCTCGCTGGCCGAGACCGAGCAGTTCGAGCAGAACGCCGAGAAGGCCCGGGCCACCAAGAACCCCTTGTGGCTCACCCTGCGGGACCACCCCAAGGCGGTCGCCCAGCTGTGCGCCTTCACGATGCTGTCCACGCTGAGCTACTACACGTTCTTCTCCGCGCTGACCCCCTTCGCGATCAACTTCCGCGAGGTCGACGGCACCGACGTGTTCACCGCGTTGTCCATCGGCACCGCGATCTTCGTGGCGCTGTGCTATCCGTTCGGGGCGCTGTCGGACCGCTTCGGCCGCAAGCCGCAGATGCTGGTCTGGTCGGCGGGCATCGCGATCCTCATCGTGCCGCTGTCGTTCCTGGTGCGGCCCTCGCTGCCCTCGCTGGTGGTGGTGTTCGTCGTCGGGCTGGGGCTGTACGCGCTGCTGGCCTCGATCGCCCCGGCGGTGATGAGCGAGCTGTTCCCCACCGAGCTGCGCGGCGTGGGCATCGGGGCCTGGTACAACCTCACGGTTGCGATCTTCGGCGGCACCGCGCCGCTGGTGATCACCGCGCTGAGCCAGGCCGGGCACCCGCTGTGGTTCTTCTGGTACGTCGCCGGTGCCGCCACCGTGGCCTTCCTGACCATCCTGACCCTGCGCGAGACGGCGGGTGAGGAGCTGCGCTGACGGCGTCCGCACCGACGCTGCCAGACTGCCGGCGTGCTGAGCAGCTGGCTGACCGCGCCGCTGTGGGCGGTGGTGGAGCGGGCCGAGGCCGGGCCGCTGCTGCGGGCCGACGCGCGGCGGTGGGCCGACTGCCTGCGCCGCCCGGACGTCGCCCGGATGTCGGCGCGCGCCCGGTTCGGCTGGCTGGTGGTCCGGTACCCGGAGTTCCGCTCCCTGGTGCACTACCGGCTGACCCCCCTGCCGGTGCCGCTGCGGATGCTGCTGCGGGCGCTGTGGCGGCCGCTGCCCACGCTGCACCTCAACGCCGCCCGCATCGGGCCGGGGCTGTTCATCGAGCACGGGTTCGCCACCACGCTCACCGCGGTGACCGTGGGCGCCGACTGCTGGGTCAACCAGCAGGTCACGGTGGGGCACACCGGCCGGGGTCAGCCGGTGATCGGTAACCGGGTGCGGATCGGGGCCGGGGCGGTGGTGGTGGGTCCGGTGAGGGTCGGTGACGGCGCGGTGATCGGGGCCAACGCCACGGTCGTCCGCGACGTGCCGGCCGGTGCGGTCATGCTGGCCCCGGAGGCGATCCGCCGCCGGTGACCCGGTGGTGCTCGGCGAGCGCGGCGAACCCCTGCTCCAGGGTGACTCGGGGGGCCCAGCCGAGCAGCTGGTGGGTGCGGCGCTGGTCGAACCAGTGCGCGGTGGTCAGCTGCTCCACCAGGAAGCGGGTCAGTGGCGGGGTGTCCCGGCGGCCCAGCGCGGCCCACACGCCCCCGGTCAGTGCACCGACCCCCAGGGCCACCGCCCGCGGAACGTGCCGGGTGGGTGGGGGAGCGCTCACCGCGGCGCAGATGCCGGCCAGCAGCTCGGCGACCGGCCGGGGCTCTGCGTTGCTGACCACCAGCGCGGTGCCGTGCGCGGTGGCGTCGACGGCGGCCAGCAGCGCGTCCACGGCGTTCGTCACGTAGGTGCTGTCGATCAGTGCCGCGCCGGCGCCCAGCAGCGGCAGCCGACCGGCCCGGGCCCGCGCGGCGATCCGACCCACCAGCTGGGTGTCCCCGGGCCCCCACACCAGGTGCGGGCGGACCGCCAGCACGGCGAGGGCGGCGCCGTCGGCGGCCAGCGCCTCCCGCTCGGCGATCGCCTTGGACCGGGCGTAGGCCCCGCGGGCGGCGTCCGGATCGGCCGGTCCCGCCCCCACCCCGACCAGGGCGTGCCCGGCGTGCGCCACCGACGGCGAGCTGACCTGCACCAGCCGGCGCACGCCGGCGGCCCGGCAGGCCGACAGCACGTTCCGGCTGCCCAGCACGTTGGCCCGCCAGTACTCCTGCCACGGCCCGACGACGTCGACCTTGGCCGCCAGGTGCACGACCACCTCGGCCCCGCCGACGGCCCGCTGGAGCACTGCCGGGTCGGCCACGTCGCCACGGACCTCCCGGGTGTCCAGGCCGGCCGGGCCGCGCTGCAGCACGGTCACCTCGTCCCCGCGGTCCAGCAGCGCTTGCGCGGTACCGCGGCCCAGCATGCCGCTGGCACCGGTGACGACCACCCTCACCGCGGCACCCTCACCGCGGCACCCTCACCGCGACACCCTCACCGGTGGCCGGCCAGCACCCCGTCGGCCCACCGCGCCACCGCGGTGCGGTCGATCTTGGAGGCGTGCCGGATGTCCACCGGCAGGTCGGGCCGGGTGAGCACCGCGGCCACCGGCACCCCGGCCACCGCCCGGACGGCGGCGGTGGTGCTGGGATCGGCCAACGGCCCCCGGGGGCCGGCCAGCACGACCACGACCTGCTGGGTGCCCGGCGGGCCGACCCCCACCACGGCGGCCGAGGCCACCCCGGGCACCGTCTCCACCCGCTGTTCCACGCCGACCGGGGTGACCGCGCCGTCGGGAGTGTCGATGACGTGCACCGCCCGGCCCTCGATCCACAACCGGCCGGCCGCGTCCAGGTGCCCGACGTCCCCGGTGCGGTGCCACCCCGGCAGCCGGGCGGCGGCCCGGCTGGTCATCCACAGCGCGTCGTACCCGTCGAGCACGTGCCCGGCCCGCACGCAGATCTCCCCGGTGGTGTCGGGCTCGGCGCCGGCCCTGCCGGCGGGCCCCAGCACGGACACCTCGACCCCGGGGACCGGGCGGCCCACGCACACCCCGTTCCCGGTGCCGGCCAGCTCGAGCTCGGTCAGCGACACGTCGGTGACCGGCAGCGCCTCGGTCATGCCGTAGGGCGTGTGCAGGTCCGCCGCCGGCAGGTGCCCGGCCAGCTCGCGCAGCAGCGGCACCGGCACCGGGGCCCCGGCGCTCATCAGCAACCGCACCCCGCCCAGCGCGGTCCGCTGCCCGGCGGTCAGCTGCCCGGTGCTGGCCGACACCCGGCGCAGCGCGGCGGGCGAGGCGAACACGACGGTGCCGGAGAGCCGGGCGACGGCGTCGGCCAGCAGCGGGGCGGTCAGGCTGCCCGGGGTGGTGACGTCCACGTCGGGCACCGTGGAGGCGATGCCCAGCGCCGGGCCCAGCAGGGAGAACGGCGCGAACGCCGCGACCAGCCGGTCGGCGTCGGTGAGCGCGTAGACCCGACGGACCAGGGCGACCTGCGCGCGAGCCTGCCGGTGCCGGTACAGCACACCCTTGGCGGGCCCGGTCGAGCCGGAGGTGAACAGCACCGCGGCCAGGTCCTCACCGGTCACCTCCGGCAGCCGGCCCTGCGGTCCGCCCGCCAGCTGGTCCAGACCGGGCGGCCCGCCGGGCAGCGCCCGGGTGCCGAACCGCCCGCCCGGCAGCCGCATCGCCCGGGCGGCGATCAGGCCCTGCGGGGTGCCGATCGCGTGGTCCACCCGGGCGCTGCGCAGCGCCCGGCCCATGCCGCGCAGCCCCAGCCCGCGGTCGGCCACCACGACCGCCGCCCCGGCCCGCCACACCGCGTAGGCCGCGACCGTCAGGTCGGTACCCGGCGGCACCAGCAGCGCCACCCGGTCCCCGCGCCGGACGCCGGCGGCCACCAGCCCGCCGGCCACCGTGGTGACCCGCCGGTGCAGCTGGGCCCAGCTGGTGGTGCTGCCGTCCACCTCGACCACCGCGGGGGAGTGGTCGGTGGCCCGTGCCTCCAGTCGCGCCCACAGCTGGGGTGCGTCGTCCTCGCCCGGCACGGCGGCTGGTGGGAGGGCCGCGGTGTCCAGCTCCGCGACGAAGGCACCGACCGCGGTGACGTACTCCGGGGCGTCCTCGGGCAGCAGGTGCGAGGCGTGCGGGTAGCGGTGGGTGCGGGCGGCCGGCAGCCGGTCCTGCAGGTCGCGCAGGTGGTCCTCGCCGAACACCGGGTCGCGGGGACCCCACAGCAGCAGCGCCGGGACGTCCACCCCGCGCAGCCGGCCGGCGATGTCGTCCAGGGCCGGGCGGGAGGGGTGGTCGGCGGCGAACGGGATGTCGGCCACGAAGTCACCCACCGCGGTCCGCCGCGCCGCACCGCGGTAGGGCTCGGCGTAGGCGTCCCGCACCGCGCGGTCCGGCAGCGGCCGGGTCAGCGCGGTGGTGGCCCGCACGAAGACCGGGGTGGCCACGCACACCGTCTCCCGGACCGGTGGCAGGTGCGCGGCCCGGATCAGCAGCGGGCCGGCGCCGGGCGGGGGCTGGTGCACCGCGGTGTTGGTCAGCACCATCGCGCGCAGCTGTCCCGGGTGGTCCACCGCCCAGCCCGAGGAGACGATGCCACCCCAGTCGTGCGCGACCGTCACCACCGGGCCGTCCAAGCCCAGGGCCGCGGTCAGCCGGCCCAGGTCGTCGACCCGGCCGGCCAGCGTGCGGGGCACGTCCAGGCGCTCGCTGTGGCCCATCCCGAGCTGGTCGGGGGCCACCACCCGCCAGCCGGCCGGCGGCTCGGCCAGCAACCGGCGCCACAGGTACCCCCAGGTCGGGTTGCCGTGCACGCACAGCAGGGTGCCGACTACGTCGTCGGTGGGCCGGCCGGCGTGGGTGTCCAGCACGTGCGCGGTGCGCTGCACCCCGGCCGCATCGGCGAAGGGGACCAACCGGGACCATGCCGGGTCCAGGCCGGGCAGCGCCGGGGGGAAGGTCGCGGGGGCAGCCTGCCGGCGGGTCACCAGACGATCTCGAGGCAGGAGGCGTTGAGCCCCGATCCGATCCCCATCAGCAGCACCCGGTCGCCGTCGGAAAGCGAGTCCGCCGTGCCCGCCAGGGTGATCGGGATGGCGGCCGGGCCCAGGTTCCCGCGGGTGGGGAAGGTCAGCGGCACCCGCGCCGGGTCCAGCTCCAGCGCCGCGCAGATGGCCCGGGTGTGCACCGTGGAGACCTGGTGGACGACGTAGCGGTCCAGCCCACCGGTCCAGCCCCATTCCTGCGCGCTCTCCGCCCACAGCGCCCGGCTCAGCGCCAGCCCGGCGTTCATCAGCCCGGTGCTGTCGGTGCGCATGTCGTGCATGTCGCCCACGCACAGGCCGTGGTGCTCGCTGGCCGCCCGGGTCACCCCGCCGACGACCCGGTGGCCCTCGGGATGGTCGTCGGCCCGGCCCAGCACCATGGCGGCAGCCCCCGAACCCAGGGTCAGCGAGGCGAACTGGGCGAACACGTGCTTGGCGTCGGCGTCCCCGGCGTTCAACCGGTCGATGGTGGCCTCGTGGATGCCCCGGGCGTCCTCCCCGTTGACCACCAGGGCGTACTCGATCTGGCCGCTGTCGATCATCGCGGCGGCCAGTTGCATGCCGTTGAGGAAGCCCAGGCAGGCGTTGGTGACGTCGAAGGCCTGGCAGGAGGAGGGCAACCCCAGCGCGTGGTGCACCCCGACCGCGGTGGAGGGTTCCAGGTGGGCCCGGCTGACCGAGGTGTTGATCATCAGCCCTACCCGGCCGGGATCCACCCCGGCCTCGGCCAGTGCCTTGGCCCCGGCGGTGGCCGCGCCGTCGGCGAACGTGGTGCCCTCGGCCCACCAGCGCCGCTCGTGGATGCCGGCCAGCCGCTGCATCATCCCCGGGCGCAGGCCCACCCGGGTGAAGGTGGCGGTCAGCCGGTCGTCGATCTCCGCCGAGGTGACCACCACCGGGGCGTCGACGGCGCAGACGCTGAGCACCGCCGTGTTCGCGACGCGCTGGGTGGCGTTGCCGGTCATCAGGTCCTCGTGGCTGCAGGGGAGTCGGGCGGGGCAGGAACCTACCCACCGGAGTACGACGCTAGGCCTGCGCCGGACCACCGGCGTCGGTGACCCCGGTCAGAGCATCGTCCGCAGCCGCTCCCGGCGGGCGCGCAGCACGTCCACCGAGGCCGCTGCCGACGGCGGGCCGGGCACGGACTGGCGCAGCTGGGTGTGCACCACCGCGTGCGGGGTGGAGGTCCTCGCCGAGACCCGCGACACCAGCCGGTTGATCTCCCGGCGCAGCTCGGCAGCGTCCCGCCAGCCCCGGGCCTCCTCCTCCGGCGGCTCGTCCACCAGCATGAAGTCACCCGCGTCGTCGTGCCGGTGGCTGGCGGCGATCCGCAGCCGGAGCTCGTCGTCCCGCTTGGCCAGCAGCTCGGCGGTCTGCTCGGGGGTGAGCAGCCCGGGGATGCCGACGAACTCCGCCTCGTCGTCGGCCAGCGCGGGACGGTTGCCGGCGCCGGTGTGCGCGGTGCCGCCGTGCAGCACGTGGGCGAAGCGGGCGTCGGCTTCCAGCGCCTCCCACTGGGGGAGGGCGCCCTCCCGCGGCTCCTTCTCACCGGCGTCGAGGTCGAGGGCCTCGAGGTCGTCCTCGGTCCGCTTGGGCGGGGGCATGACGTGGTTGCGCTCGTTCTCCATCGCCGCAGCCAGCGCCAGCAGCGGGCGGACGGCGGGCAGGAACACCGTGGCCGACTCGTGCGGGTCGCGGGCGCGCACGACACGGCCGACGGCCTGGGCGAAGAACAGCGGCGTCCGGTAGGAGGTCATCCAGGCGAGCACCGCGGCCCGCGGGATGTCCACGCCCTCGGACACCATCCGCACGCAGACGGCGATCCGGGCCGACCCGTGCGCGAAGCGCTCGATCTTCCTCGACGCCTTGGGGTCGTCGGAGAGGATCAGCTCCGGTGCCTTGCCGGTGATCCGCCGGACGATCTTGGCGTAGGCCCGGGCATCGTCCTGGTCGGAGGCGAGCACCAGGCCGGCGGCGTCGGGGATGCCGTGCTCGCGCAGGTGGGTGATCCGCTCGTCCATCGCGGCGATGACGTGGGGCACCCACTGGCCCTTGGGGTCCAGCACGGTGCGCCAGGCGGCCATCTCCACGGACTTGGTCCCCGCCTCGGTGAGCGAGGCGGCGACCACCTCGCCGGCGGAGTTCCGCCAGCGCGCCGTGCCGGTGTAGGCGGCGAAGACGACGGGCCGGACGACGCTGTCGGCGAGGGCCTCCTTGTAGCCGTAGGTGAAGTCGGCCCGGGAGGCCAGGCCGACGCCGCGCTCGCCGTCATCGGCCTCGAACGTGTCCTCCTCGTAGCGCACGAAGGGGATCCGCTCGTCGGCCTTGGTGCGGAACGGGGTCCCGGTCAGGCACAGCCGGCGGCGGGCGTTGCCGAAGGCCTCGGCCACCGCCTCCCCCCAGGACAGGCCGTCCCCGGCGTGGTGGATCTCGTCCAGGATGACCAGGGTCTTCACCGAGGTGGCGCGCGCGGCGTGCAGCATCGGCTTGCCGGCGACCTGGGCGTAGGTGGTGACGTAGCCCGACGTGCCGGCGCGGACGGGCCCGACGGCGTTGGTCAGGCCGGGGTCCAGCACGATGCCCGCGCGGTCGGCTGCGTCGGCCCACTGCAGGCGCAGGTGGTCGGTGGGGGCGACGACGACGACCCGGGCGATCTCGCGGCGCTGCAGCAGCCGGGCCGCCAGGGTCAGGGCGAAGGTCGTCTTGCCGGCACCGGGGGTCGCGGTGACGAGGAAGTCCTTGGGGGACTCCTCCTCGTACCTCGCGAGAGCGGTCTGCTGCCACGCCCGGAGGGGACGCGCGCCGGCGGCGTAGACAGGTGCGGGGGAGGCCATGGCGTGGTCCATCTTGACCCGCGATCGGACGACACGCCCAGCCCGGGCCGCCCTGTGCGCGCCGTCCGACGTCGTGTAGAGACCGCGAGGACGAGCTCTTGAACTGCACGTTCCCCGGACGGGGCAGGCGCGGTGTGGGCAGCGTCTCCCCGGCGGGGTCGGACGACCGGAGTCCCGGCGGCGTCAGGCGACCGGGGTCACAGCACCTTGGACAGGAAGGCCCGGGTGCGCTCGTGCTGGGGGTCGCCCAGCACCTGGCGGGGGTCGCCGGCCTCGACCACCACCCCGTCGTCCATGAAGACCAGGGTGTCCCCGACCTCCCGGGCGAAGCCCATCTCGTGGGTGACCACGACCATGGTCATCCCGCTGCGGGCCAGCTCCCGCATCACGTCCAGGACCTCCCCGACCAGCTCGGGGTCCAGGGCGGAGGTGGGCTCGTCGAAGAGCATCAGCTTGGGTTCCATGGCCAGTGCGCGCGCGATGGCCACCCGCTGCTGCTGCCCGCCGGAGAGCTGGTTGGGGTAGTCGTGCAACCGGTCGCCCAGCCCGACGCGGTCCAGCAGCTCGGCCCCACGCGCCCGGGCCTCGGCCTTGCCGGTGCCCTTCACCTGGATCGGTGCCTCGGTGACGTTCTCCAGGGTGGTCATGTGCGGGAAGAGGTTGAACCGCTGGAAGACCATGCCGATGTCCCGGCGCTGGGCGGCGACCTCCCGGTCGCGCAGCTCGTGCAGCTCCTTGCCGCGCTCCCGGTAGCCCACCAGCCGGCCGTCGACGTACAAGCGGCCCCGGTCCACCTTCTCCAGGTGGTTGATGCAGCGCAGGAAGGTGGACTTGCCCGAGCCCGAGGGCCCGATGATGCACATGACCTCCTGCGGCGCGACCTCCAACGAGATGCCCTTCAGCACCTCCACGTGCCCGAAGGACTTGCAGACGCCCTCGGCACGGACCATCGGTCCCGCCGTCGGGGCTGCGGGCTCGGAGCCTGGCGGCATGCTGGTCACCGGCTGCTCCCCGGGGTGGCGCCGGTGCCGGCCGCAGGCGCATCGGCGGCGTCCCGGGCCTGGCGGGCACCGCGCTGCGCGCGGGTCTCCCGAGCCCCGAAGCCGCGGCTGAACCGCTTCTCCACGAAGTACTGGCCGACCATCAGCACGCTGGACAGCGCCAGGTACCAGAGGATCGAGGCCACGGCCATCGGGATGATCTGGAACGTCCGGCTGCCGATGGCCCGCAGCTGGAAGTTCAGCTCGCTGGTCACCGGGACGGCGATGAGCAGCGAGGTGTCCTTGAGCATCGCGATGGTCTCGTTGCCGGTCGGCGGGATGATCACCCGCATCGCCTGCGGCAGCACGATCCGTCGGGTCGTGGCGCCCCGGCTCATGCCCAGCGCGCCGGCCGCCTCGGCCTGCCCGGGATCCACCGACTGGATGCCTGCCCGGACGATCTCGGCCATGTAGGCGCCTTCGGACAGTGCCAGGCCCAGCAGCCCCGCGGTGAAGCCGGCGAAGATCTGGTTGCCGTCCAGGCTCAGGAAGCGCAGGTCGGCGCTGAACCCCAGGGCGTCCATCAGCTGCCGGTCGAACGGGAACCCCAGGTCGTAGGTGGCGTACAGGGCGCCCAGGTTCGCCGCGAAGAACAGCAGCACGATGCGGGGGATGGCGCGGAAGAACCAGACGAAGGCCCAGGCCGCCCCGGAGACCACCGGGTTCGGCGAGAGCCGCATGACGGCGACCACGATGCCCAGGGCCACCCCGATCACCATGGCGAGCACGGTCATCAGCAGGGTGGTCCGGGCCCCGCGGAGCACCGCGGGGCTGAACATGTTGTCCACCATGAACGACCACTGGAACACCGGGTTGGTGGCCAGCATGTGGACGAACATCACCACCAGCACGCCGATGACCGCCGCCGCCACCCAGCGGCCCGGGTGGCGGACGGGGATCGCCCGGATGGCCTCGGGGTGCTCGGTCCGCGTCGCGGGGCCCTCGCTCATCGCTGACCGTTCTCCGCGCTCAGCCGACGGTCGGGTTCACGGTGGGGTCGGTGATCGCGCCGTCCTGCACGCCCCACCGTTCCAGCGCCGCGGAGTAGCTGCCGTCGGCGATCAGGGCGGACAGCGCGTCGGCGATGGCCTGGCCGAACGCCGCCTGGTCCTTGGGCAGCACGTAACCGTAGGGCGCCGAGTCGTAGACGTCGCCCAGCAGCTCCAGCTGCCCGTTGGTCTGCTGCACCGCGTAGGCCATCACCGGGGAGTCGGCGAGGCCGGCGACGTCCTTGCCCGACACCACGGCCGCGGTGGCCTGGTCCTGGCCCTCGTACTGGTCGATGGTGATCGCCGGGCGCCCGGCGTCGGTGCAGGCCTGGGAGCGGGCGGTGATGTCCTCGACCTGGACGGTCGCCTTCTGCACGGCGATGGCCAGGCCGCAGGCGTCGTCGGGGTCGACCTCGTCGGGGTTGCCGGTCCGGGTGGACCACTGGGTGCCGGCGGCGTAGTAGCTGACCATCGTGGCCTGGGCCAGCCGGTCGGGGTTGATGGTGAAGGAGGAGACGCCGACCTCGTACTTGCCCGAGCCCACCCCGGCGATGATGGAGTCGAAAGGTGCGGTGACGAACTCGGCCTTGAGCCCCAGCTTCTGTGCGACCAGCCCGAACAGGTCGACGTCGAAGCCCTGGATGGTGGTGCCGTCGGCGGCCAGGAACTCACTGGGTGCGTAGGTGGTGTCGCTGCCCACCGTGATCACGCCGTCGGCGGACACCGACGCCGGCACCTGGGCGGCCAGCGCGCTGTCGGCGGTGACGCTGGGCAGCGCCTGGGTGGGAGTGGCGCCGGCCCCACCGGCGGATCCGCTCGAGGAGTCGCCCCCGCAACCGGCCAGCCCGAGGGCGGTGGCGGTGACGGCCAGGGCGGCGGCCGCGGCGCGGCGGGTGGTGGATCGCACGGACACGAGGGCCTCTCCTTCGCACGGGTCCCGGGATCAGGACTCCCCGATCTTGCCCTGCGGTCCCGGCCGGTGGCGCGGCCGGGGCCGCGGGTCGGTCAGTCCCCGGCGGGCTGCTCGTCCGCCCAGTCGGGCCCGTTGACCTCGCCAGGGCCGGCCAGGTCGGCGGCGTCGACGATCGTGTAGGCGTAGCCCTGCTCGGCCAGGAACCGCTGGCGGTGCGCGGAGTACTCGCTGTCCAGGGTGTCCCGGCTGACCACGGTGTAGAAGTGCGCCGTCCGGCCGTCGGCCTTGGGCCGGAGCACCCGGCCCAACCGCTGGGCCTCCTCCTGGCGCGACCCGAACGTGCCCGACACCTGGACGGCGACCGCGGCCTCGGGCAGGTCGATGGAGAAGTTCGCGACCTTGGAGACGACGAGGGTCTTGATCTCCCCGGTCCGGAACGCCTGGAACAGCCGCTCCCGCTCCTTGTTGGTCGTCGAGCCCTGGATGACCGGAGCGTCCAGGGCGGCGCCGAGTTCCTCGAGCTGGTCCAGGTAGGCCCCGATCACCAGCTTCTGCTCCTCGGGATGCCGCTCCAGCACCCGGCGGATCACCGGCATCTTCGACTGGGCCGTGGCCGCGATCCGATACCGCTCCTCGGGCTCGGCGACGGCGTAGGTCATCCGCTCCTCGTCGTCCAGGCTGACCCGGACCTCGATGCACTCGGCGGGTGCGATGTAGCCCTGCGCCTCGATGTCCCGCCACGGCGCGTCGTACCGCTTGGGGCCGATCAGGGAGAACACGTCGTCCTCCCGGCCGTCCTCGCGGACCAATGTGGCGGTCAGCCCTAGCCGGCGGCGGGACTGCAGGTCGGCGGTCAGCCGGAAGATGGGCGCCGGGAGCAGGTGGACCTCGTCGTAGACGATCAGGCCCCAGTCCTGGGCGTCGAAGAGGTCCAGGTGCCGGTACTCGCCCTTCCGGCGGGTGGTGATCACCTGGTACGTGGCGATGGTGACCGGGCGGATCTCCTTGCGCTCGCCGGAGTACTCGCCGATCTCGTCCTCGGTCAGCGAGGTGCGGGCCACCAGCTCGCGCTTCCACTGCCGGCCGGCCACGGTGTTGGTGACCAGGATCAGCGTGGTGGCCTTGGCCTGGGCCATCGCCGCGGCACCCACCAGCGTCTTGCCGGCCCCGCAGGGCAGCACGACAACACCGGAACCGCCGGCCCAGAAGCCGTCCACGGCCTCCTGCTGGTAGTCGCGCAGGTGCCAGTCGGCTTGGTCCAGCTCGATCGGGTGGGCCTGCCCGTCCACGTACCCGGCCAGGTCCTCGGCCGGCCAACCGACCTTCAGCAGCGCCTGCTTGAGCCGGCCGCGCTCGGAGGGGTTGACCACGAAGGTGTCCTCGTCGATGCGGTGGGACAGCATCGGGGCGACCTTCTTGCTGCGCGAGACCTCGGTCAGCACTGCCCGGTCCGTGGTGGTCAGCACCAGGCCGTGGACCGGGTTGGTCGACAGCGTCAGCCGGCCGTACCTGTCCATGGTGTCGGCGACGTCGACGAGCAGGGCGTGCGGCACCGGGTAGCGGCTGTAACGCACCAGGGCGTCCACGACCTGCTCGGCGTCGTGCCCGGCTGCCCGGGCGTTCCACAGCGCCAGCGGGGTGACACGGTAGGTGTGCACGTGCTCGGGGCTGCGCTCCAGCTCGGCGAACGGCGCGATCGCGGCCCGGCACTCCTTGCTCTGCGGGTGGTCGACCTCCAGCAGCAGGGTCTTGTCGGACTGGACGATCAGGGGGCCATCGCTCACGAGGATCCACGGTACGACCCCCGCGTCACCGGCACCGGCGAGCGCGCTCCATCGGCGCAGAACCCCTGGCCAGGGGGCCTGTGCTGCGCAACGGGTCTGATCGGGGGATAGCCGGTGAGGATTTCGGCACCGGTATCCCGATACGTCCGCCATCGGTGCTCCACCGGGTCCCACTCGATCGAGAACCCGTGGTGGACCTTCGTGTGGTGCCGCTCGCACAGCAACGCGGTGTTCTCCACCGAGGTCTCCCCGTGGTCGGCTATCCATTCCCGGACATGATGGGCGTCGCACCACCAGGTCGGGTTCAGGCAGCCGGCGAAGACGCAGCCGCCGTCGCGGGCTTCGGCGGCCTTGCGGATGTGCCCGGGGACCAGCCGCTGGGCGCGACCGATGTTCAGCGGCATCCCGTCCGGGCCGAAGAGCACCCGGGTGACGACCGAGTCGCAGGACAGCTGCTGAGCGACCGTGTTGGAGACGATCTGACCTGACCCGAGGCGGGCGGCCCCGGCGACCTCGGCGGTGTCGAGCAGGTCCTCGGCCGAGATCGTGGCTGCGATCTGGGCGTGGTGCTTGCGCAGCATGGGGGTGTCGGCGCCGGCGAGTGCGTTGTCGGCCAGCTGCACCAGGGCATCGGCCATCTGCTGGGCGTGGTTGCGGTCGTCGTCAGCCACCCGCCCGGCCTGCTGGTAGGCGGTGAGCGCGGTGGCGACCTTCTCGTAGCCGGCTGCGTCCAGCCGACCGTGGATGGTGCCGCCGCCCTCGGCGCCGGCCGAGGGCGTGAGGTGCAGTTCGCGCGAACGGGTGGGGTCGGGTTCCGGGCCGTCGGGGTCGATCCAGTCCAGCAGGCGCTTGACCACGGCGGGCAGCGTCTCGGGGTGGTCGCCGGTTGCGCAGGCCAGCAGCGTGGCGTCCAGGCCGTCAGGACCGTGCAGGTCCACCCCGAGCTCGACCGCGGCGTCCAGCCGGGCGGGGGTTGCGGCCCTGGCCACGACGGCGGTCTGGTCCGGGGTGACCTGGCCGGCCCGGGCGGCCTGGGCCCACCTGGGTAGCTGCTCCAGCGTCCGTCCGGCACGGACCGCCCGGGCGGCGGTAGCCGCGGACACCTGCAGGTGCCCGGGCATCCAGGCCTTGATGGACGTGTGGCCGTCGAACTCGGCGGCCCGGACGCTCTCGGCGGCGCGCACCGTGACGGCCAGCGCGGCGTCGATGACGCCGGCCAGCTGGGTCAGCCCCCGGACCCGGGCCAGCAGTGCGGGCGCCCGAGCTGCCGACGGCCCGTCGACGGTGGCGCCGGTGGCCAGTTCCGCGGCCGCGGCGAGCAGAGCGGCGATGTCGTCCGGCGGCACCATCGACAGCTGCCGGGCCGCCTCGCGCTCGGCCGAGCGGGCGTCGGAGGAAGCGGGCGGGACCAGCCGGAAGGTGCCGCCATCGGGGAAGGGGTCGAACCCGTCGAGGAGCGGGATGCCTGCTGCTGCATCCAGCACCGGATCACCCCCACTCTATCGAACGCGTGTTCGAATCCTAGCGCAGCCCCGCAGGCGTCGCTCGGTGAATCCACAGCTCAGTTGGGCTCGTGGCTGTACCGGTTCCGGGTGGCACGGCACGACGGTCGGGCCCTCATGGCAGCCTCGACGACCGGTCCACGACGACCGGTCCACGACGACCGGTCCACGACGACCGGTCCACGACGGCCGGTCCACCACGGCCGGTCCACCACGGCCGGTCCACGACGGCCGGTCCACCACGGCCGGTCCACGACGACCGGTCCACCACGGCCGGTCCACGACGACCGGTCCACCACGGCCGGTCCACCACGGCCGGTCCACCACGACGGAGGGAATGAGCATGCAGGTGACCCAGGTCGGCGCAGCGTTCGCCGCCACGGAACCGACGGCTGCCGGTGCATGGTTCGCCGAGCACCTGGGCTTCCAGGTTCTGGTGGACCTCGGCTGGTACGTGAGCACCCAGCACGTGGACCAGGCAGGATTGCGGGTCGACTTCGTCCGGCACGACCACGAGACCTGGGTCGAGCCGGTTGCGGGGGTGCGCGGCACCATGCTGACGTTCGTCGTCACCGACGTGGACGCCCAGCACGACCGTCTGGTGTCCGGTGGGGTCCCGATCCTCAAGCCGCTCGTCAGCGAGCCGTGGGGGCAGCGGCGGTTCCAGGTGGCCGGGCCCGACGGGCTGGTCGTCGAGCTGGTGCAGCCGGTCGAGCCGGACCCCGGGTGGGTCGCCTCCCACAACCTGGCCGGGTGAGGCGCGCAGCGCCCTCAGACCCAGCCGGTCCGCCGCAGCGGTGGCTGCTCCCCGCCGGGCTTGACCGCCAGGATCTGGTCCACGCCCATCGACCCGCTCTCGAAGGCCAGCGCGCAGGCGGCCATGTACAGCCGCCACACCCGGGCCCGGCCCACCGTGCTGGCCGCGACGGCCGCGTCCCAGTTCTGCTCCAGCCGGGCCACCCAGGCGCGCAGGGTCAACGCGTAGTGCCGGCGCAAGGCCTCCACGTCGACCACTTCCAGCCCACCGGCCTCCACCGCGCCGACCATGTCGCCCAGGCCGATCAGCTCCCCGTCGGGGAAGACGTAGCGGGCGATGAAGGTGTCGGTGTTCCAGCGGGTGGTCCCGGCGTTCCAGGCGATGGCGTGGTTGAGCAGCCGCCCGCCCGGGCGCAGCAGACCGGCGAGGCGGTCCACGTACACACCGAGCCGGGCCCGTCCGACGTGCTCGGACATGCCGATCGAGCTGATCGCGTCGTAGGGGCCGTCGGTGACCTCCCGGTAGTCCTGCACCCGGATCTCGATCCGGTCGGTCAGCCCGGCCTCGGCCACCCGCTTGCGGCCCAGCGTGGCCTGCTCCTCGGAGATGGTGACGCCGACGGCGGTCGCGCCGTACCGCCCGGCCGCGTGCAGGGCCATCGAGCCCCAGCCGCAGCCGACGTCCAGCAGTCGGCTGTCCCCGGTGAGCCCCAGCTTGCGGCAGACCAGGTCCAGCTTGGTCTCCTGCGCGGCGTCCAGCCCGCTGTCGGGGGAGTCCCAGACGGCGCAGGAGTAGACCATCGAGGGGCCCAGGACGAGGGCGTAGAAGTCGTTGCCCACGTCGTAGTGGTGGGAGATGGCGGCGGCGTCGCGGCGGCGGGAGTGCCGCAGCCCCTGCCGGTGCAGGTCGGCCTCCTCCGGCGGGGGTGCGGGCTCGGGGCCCAGCGCGCCCAGCCCGGCAGCCGTGCGGGCCAGGGTGAGCCGGTCGGTCAGGGCGGCCGGTCGCATCGAGCCGGTCTCGGCGAGCTTGCCCACGGAGCTGAGCGCGGCGAAGGTGTCGAAGACGTCGTCCTCGATCTCGATCTCGCCGGCCACGTAGGCCCGGCCCAGACCCAGCTGGCCCGGTGACCACAGCAGCCGGCGCAGCGCCCGGCGGTCCCGGACGGCGAGGACGGGTGCGCCCGGGGGCCCGGCCAACGACCCGTCCCAGCCGCGCAGCCGCACCGGGACGTCCTCGGTGCCCAGGACCGTGCCCAGCACCGTCGTCAACCGGTCGGCGACCGTCCCTCCGCCTTCCATGTGCACGTCACCTCGCCCTGTCCGCCCGACCCGCGCAGTCGTTGCGCAGACCAACCATGACCAAGTGGATCACGGAACGGGGCTCGTGGGCAGAGGCTCAAGTCGCGGTATCGGCCAGCAGTGCCACCGAGTTGATCCGGTGCACCGCGAACGTGCGGTTCTCCCCGCGCCCCTCGTCATAGCCCTGCAGGAACCCGCCGACCAGCGACAGGGGCCGGATCACCCGCTGGCTGCCGGTGCCCAGGTGGTCCACGTAGTCCAGGTAGACCGGGATCGCCTCGCGCACCGCGCGGGTGAGCAGTTCCAGGGTGCCGGCCGTCGTCACGCCGGGGACCTGCCGGAGCGGATCGACGCGCCGGGCCGCCAGCGCGGCGTCCCCGGCGCGGATCTCCCGCACGACAGCGGTGACGTCGCCCGCGGCCAGCACCCGCGGGCCCACCGCCGGGATCCCGGCCGACCGCCGGCCGGCCGCCCGGGGTGCGGCCCTCGGGCGGGTCAGCACCGCACCGGAGGAGGACTCCCCGGCCGGGGCGTAACCGGCCGACCGCAGGACGGCCAGCACCTCGTCGGCCGGCAACCCGCTGATCAGCACCCCGGGGGCCAGCCGGCGCAGCTCGGCGGTCGCGGTGCGCCGGTCGGACAGCACCTGGGAGAGCAACCCGTGGTCGTCGCTGCGCACGTAGCACTCGATCGCGCCGACCCGTAGCCGGCCGTGCTGGCGGGCCACGTCGTCGACCAGGAAGTCCAGCGCCTGCGGCACCGGGGTCCGTGAGGCGCCGGCGAAGAAGTCGTGCAGCTCGGCCGCCGACCACCCACCGTCCAGCGCCCGCCGCACGCTGGCATCGCTCACCCGGTAGACCGTGGCCCCACCGGAGGACTCGACGTCGGCCACCGCGGCCAGCTGCTGGGCCAGCTGGGCGACCAGCGGCCCGGGAGCGATCAGCGACAGGTCCGGCTGGGCCAGCACGTGGTCGACCGGCTCGGGCAGCAGGCCGCGCATGCCGTCCCCGGCGCCGTCCGCCCCGGCGGCGAGCAACCCGCGCCCAGCGGCGGACAGCACCCCTCCGACCAGCACACCCAGCCGCCCGGCCTCGGCCAGCAGTGCGGGCACCAGCACCAGCCGGTCGGCCCGCCGGGGGGTCCGCCAGCGCAGCAGGGACACCAGGTCGTCGGGGACCAGCCCGTGCCCGGGCGGGTAGTCGGCCAGCGCGGCCAGCGCGGAGCGGCGGATGGTGGGCGCGGTCTGCCGGACCACGTCGGGGGACAGCACGTTGACCGCCTTGCCGGCCACGTCCCGCTGGCCGACCAGCGCGATCAGCCGCACCGACTCCAGCCAGCCCTCGGCCAGGACCGCCCACCGGTCGGGCAGGTCCAGGTCGCGCCAGCCGTCGTAGGCCCGGGTGGGCAACCACTCGTCCCGGTGCGCACCTCCGACGTCCAGCAGGCCGGCCGCGTGCGCCAGCTCCACGTGGAAGGCGGCGTCGGCCTCGCCCACCCCGAGTTCCCGGGCCAGCCTCTTCTGGTCGCGCACGCTCAGCCCGCCGCTGCGCAGCAGCCCGGCGGGCTCGGCCTCCAGCGCACCCAGCAGCTCCACCGTGCGCCCGATGACCTCCAGCGCTGCGCCGGCGGCCTGCCGGTCCACGACCGCCGGGTCGCGCTGCACCACGGGGGGCTCCGGGCGGATGCGGGGCGGGCCGAGGGGCTGGTCCCCGCGCAGGGCCAGGCCCAGCTCGCGGGGCAGCTCGACGGTGACGGCGTCGATGCGGGCCAGCAGTCCCCGCCGGAGCAACCGGCGCGCGGGGGAGTCGGTGCCGTCGGGCCCGCTGCCCCGGTCGTCGGGCAGGTGGCCCACCGGGCGGTCCCCGGCCAGCCGTTCCAGCACCGCTCGCTCGTCCTCGTCCAGCCCGGCCAGCACCTCGGCCACGTCCGCCGGTACCGCGGTGCGCAGGTCGCTGCCGCGGCGACCGAGACCCGCGGGGTGCCGGACGGCACGGCGGACCGCGTCGGGGGCGTGCAGCTCGTCGTCCCCCCAGAGCAGGGCACGGGTGGTGAGCGTCTGCAGGGCCGCGTGCACCGTCGCGGCAGGCACCGAGGGCAGCGCCCCGGCCACCTCGGTGGGGCTGAGGCCGTCGGTCTCGGCCAGCAGCACCACATCCAGGACCTGCAGGGTGGCGGCATCCAGCTCGTCCAGCGCCCGGTCCACCGACACCGGCACGGCCAACCGGGTGGCGAGGGCGACGACGTCGGCCGGGGCCGGACGGGCCACGTCCGGCCGCAGGGCCAGCAGCGCACCCAGCTCCTCGTCGGAGCGGGTGCGCAGCCAGGCGGCGAGCGTGGCAGGTCGGTCGGCAGACATCACCTCGACGCTACGTGCCCGGCGCCGGTGGCAGCATCCGATGCGTGCGCAACGCCCTGGACCACCCGCAGACCCGCACCGACCTGGCCGCCACCCGGGCGGGTGCACTGCGCTGGGTCGGTGGCGGCGCGGTCGCCGTGGTGCTGGGGGTGCTGCTGGCGGTGGCCACGGTCCGGGTGACCGAGGACGGCGGGCAGCGGGTTCCCTTCGCCGGCCTGCTCGTGCTGGCCCTGGTGCTCGGCGGGGTGGCCGTGACCGCGGCCGGGGTGGGTGCGCTGCTGCGGGTGCTGACCTGGACCCGGGCGTTGGCCCGGACCGACTGGGTGCCCGGCACGCTGCGGATCGCCGGCCCGGCGGCGCTGCTGGTGGAACCGGCCGACGGCACACCCGAGGTCCGGCTGCGGCTGGTGTCCACGGCCACCTGGCGGACCCGGGCGGTGCAGCGGCTGGCCGATCGCGAGGTGCGGGTGGCCCGGGTGGGTGAGCGCCGCTGGGTGCTCACCACCGACGGGGCCGGCACCCTGTTCGGCGCGCGCGAGACGAGCCGCTGACCCCGGGAGCCGGTCAGACCGGGGCCGGGTCGGGCGCCTCGTCGGCGTGCGCCACGTGCCGGAGCTGGTGCCAGATGACCAGCACGAACACCGCCGACCCGACGAACGCGAACCAGAACGGCGCCGTCACCCCGTACCGCTGGGCCAGCGCGCCGCCGATGGCCGAGCCCACCACCAGCCCGCCGAAGGTGCCCACCAGGTTCACGCTGCCCACCCGGCCCTGCAGCTGCGCCGGTACCGCTCGCTGGCGGACGGTCACCGACGTCGTCCCCCAGATGAAGGCGTGCGCGCCGAAGACGAAGAAGACCGGCATGGCCACCCAGGGGCTCCCGGTGAGGGCCAGGGCCAGATGGGTCAGCGTCTCGATCACCAGGCCGACCCGGAGCAGGTTGCCCAGGCTGACCCGGCGGGTCAGCCAGCCGTAGCCGGCCATCCCGGCCAGCCCACCCAGCGCGCCCACGGTGGTGACCAGTCCGAACCCCACCTCGCCCAGGCCCAGGCGGCGGGTGGCGTAGAGCACCAGCACCGACCACGCGGCCCCGAACGTGACGTTGAAGATCAGGATGGTCAGCACCAGGGTGCGCACCGCCGCGTGGTGGCGGACCCACCCGAAGCCCTCGGCGACGTCGTGCCACAACCGGGTGGCCCGCGGCCCGGCGGGTGCGCCGGCCGGCAGCACGACCCGGGAGACCAGTACCGCACCCAGCGCCACCACGACGGCCTGCGCCCCGAAGGCCAGCCAGGCCGCGGCGCTGAACAGCGCGGCACCCAGCGGTGGCCCGGCGAGCTGGTTGACGGTGATGAACCCGGTCTGCAGCCGGGCGTTCGCGGTGGCCAGGTCCGCGCGCGCCACCAGGGTCGGGAGCAGGGTCTGCGAGCTGTTGTCGGCAAAGACCTCCGCGGTGCCCAGCGCGAACAGCGCCCCCAGG
This sequence comes from uncultured Actinomycetota bacterium, assembly GCA_963759905.1. Lineage (GTDB taxonomy): Bacteria > Actinomycetota > Actinomycetes > Mycobacteriales > Geodermatophilaceae > Klenkia. Next base: position 1,039,728 of record CAVXBD010000001.1, on the reverse strand, counting down.
ACCGCCGCGATCGGTACGCCGCCGGCGCCGACCGCGGCGGCCAGCAGCACCAGCACGGCAGCGCGCACCAGGTCGACCACCACCACGATGAGCCGGCGGTCCAGCCGGTCGGTGACCGCGCCGGCCAGCAGCCCGAACAGCAGCGGCGGGAGCCACTGCACGGTGGCCGCCAGGGAGACCAGGAAAGGGTCCCGGGTCAGCGAGGCGACCAGCAGCGGGCCGGCGGCCAGCGCGATCCCGTCGCCGAGGTTGGAGGTCCAGCTGGACGCCAGCAGCCAGCGGAAACCGCTCCCGAGTCGGGGCGGGGCGACGACGTCCAGAGCGCGGCTCACGAGCAGGCGACACTAGCTGCCTGGGGCGAGCGGGGCGGGCACCCCTGACCGGGGGTGGCGTGGGGTGCTGCGCCGCCGGTCTACTGCGCGGGAAGATGTCCCCCAGGCAGTCCGCGATCGGCCGTGGACGCGAGGACAGGAGACGGTCATGGCGAAGAAGAACGAGAAGCACGCGCACCTGCGGGAGCCGAGCTGGGGTCAGTCAGAGGACGGCGGCCCGCCGCTGACCGAGCTGATCAGCGAGATGACCGGGTCGCTGTCCCCGTTCGGTGAGGACCACTCGTTCCCGCTGCCGGCCGACCGGCTGCGCTACGTCCACCCCACCGACAAGCCCAACCGGGCCGGCGTCCAGCTCCGTCCGGGCGAGCGGGCATGACCGCCCCCGCGTTGCCGTCCTACAGCAGCGGGACCTCGGACGTCCCGCTGCTGGGCGACACCATCGGGGCCAACCTGGACCGGACGGCAGCGCGGGTCGGGGACCACGAGGCGCTGGTGGAGTGCGCCACCGGCCGCCGCTGGACCTACCCCCAGCTGGTGGACGACGTGGACGCCTGCGCGCTGGGCCTGGACGCCCTCGGGGTGGCCAAGGGCGACCGGGTCGGCATCTGGGCGCCCAACTGCGCCGAGTGGGTCCTCGTGCAGTACGGCACCGCCAAGCTCGGCGTCGTCCTGGTCAATATCAACCCTGCCTACCGGACCCACGAGCTGTCCTACGTGCTGCAGCAGGCCGGCATCTCGGTACTGGTGGCCGCGCCGGCGTTCAAGACCAGTGACTACCGGGCCATGGTGGAGCAGGTGCGGGACGAGTGCCCCGACCTGCGCGAGGTCGTCTTCCTCGGCGACCCGGAATGGGAGCGGTTGATGGCCACCGGTCGCGCCGCCGACCGGGGGCTGCTGGCCCGCCGCGAGGCCGAGCTGTCGGCCGACGACCCGATCAACATCCAGTACACCTCGGGCACCACCGGCTTCCCCAAGGGCGCGACCCTCACCCACCACAACCTGCTCAACAACGGGTTCTTCGTGGGGGAGGGCTGCGGGTACACCGAGGCCGACCGGGTCTGCATCCCGGTGCCCTACTACCACTGCTTCGGCATGGGGATGGGCAACCTGGGTTGCACCTCGCACGGCTCGACGATGGTCATCCCGGCGCCGGGCTTCGACCCGGCGGCGACGCTGCGGGCCGTGCAGGACGAGCGGTGCACCTCGCTCTACGGCGTGCCCACCATGTTCATCGCGGAGCTGGCCCTGCCAAACTTCGCCGACTACGACCTGTCCAGCCTGCGCACCGGGATCATGGCGGGCTCGCCGTGCCCGGTCGAGGTGATGAAGCGGGTGGTCGACGAGATGGGCATGGCCGAGGTGACCATCTGCTACGGCATGACCGAGACCTCGCCGGTGTCCACCCAGACCGGTGCCGACGACGACCTGGACCGGCGCACCTCCACGGTGGGGCGCACCCACCCGCACCTGGAGAGCAAGGTGGTGGACCCCGCGACCGGGCTGACCGTGCCGCGCGGCACCACCGGCGAGCTGTGCACCCGCGGGTACTCGGTGATGCTGGGCTACTGGGAGGAGCCGGCCAAGACCGCCGAGGTGCTGGACCGGGCGCGCTGGATGCACACCGGAGACCTGGCGGTGATGGACGAGGCGGGTTACCTGAACATCGTCGGCCGGATCAAGGACATGGTCATCCGGGGCGGGGAGAACGTGTACCCGCGGGAGATCGAGGAGTTCCTCTACGGCCACCCCGACATCGCCGACGTGCAGGTCATCGGCGTCCCCGACGCCAGGTTCGGCGAGGAGCTGATGGCCTGGGTCCGGCTGCGCCCGGGCGCCCCGGAGCTCACCGCCGAGGCGCTGAAGGAGTACTGCGCCGGCAAGCTGGCGCACTTCAAGGTGCCGCGCTACGTCAAGGTCGTCGCCGACTTCCCGATGACCGTGACCGGCAAGGTGCGCAAGGTCGAGATGCGCGAGGTCTCGGTCACCGAGCTGGGTCTGCAGGACGCGGCGGCCATCCGCAACGCCTGAGCCCGGCCGGCCCGGGTCCCGCTCACCGGCGATGGGCCAGCTCGGTGGCCAGCGCGGTCAGCGCGGTGAGGACGACGACGGCCGTGGCCCGGCGGACCGCGGCCAGGTCGCTGCCCGGTCCGCCGCGGTCGGTGGCGCACCGGATGGTGGCGTCCCGGCGGGGAGCCAGCACGCCGAAGAGCAGCAGCCCGGCCAGCGCCACCACCCCGGCGGGCACCAGCAGCAGCAGCTGACCGCGGGCGACGGCGGCCCGCGCCAGCAGCGCGGCGACCGCCAGCACGCCCAGCCCGGTCCGGTGCCAGGCCAGGGCGGTGCGGGCCGGCTGGGTCTCCCCGGGACCGGGGCTCAGCGGAACGCCTCGACGAGCACCAGCACCACCAGCACGGTGACCAGCAGCGCTACCGCGCCGATCACCCAGACCGTCAGCGTGCTCGCCGGCAGCGGCATGTCCGCAGCGATCGCGGCCTCGGCCCGGCTCCACCGGCGGTAGCCGGCCAGCGCGGTCAGCAGCCCGCCCAGCAGCAGGCCCAGCGACACCACCAGGCTGCCGCCCGGCACACCGAGCTCGGGGACGAACTGGGCGACCGCCACCCCGCCGGCCACCAGGGCCAGGGCGGTGCGCAGCCAGGCCAGCAGGGTGCGCTCGTTGGCCAGGCTGAAGCGGTAGTCCGGGTGCGGGCTGGGCTGGGCCGGGGGCACGGCGCCAGGGTAGGTGCGCCGCCGACGGACCGGCCGGTCCGCCGAGGTGGGCGGGCTAGCCTGGGGCTCCGGCGCCCGGTTGCGGGCCGCCGTCCAGCGCCCGGCCGGACCGGCCGGCGCGACCCACAGCGAGCGAGGGAATCGACGTGCCCAGCGGCAAGGTGAAGTGGTTCAACCCGGAGAAGGGCTTCGGCTTCCTCTCCCAGGAAGGGGGGTCGGACGTGTTCGTGCACAAGGACGCGCTGCCTGCCGGGACCGCGGAGCTCAAGCCGGGCCAGCGGGTGGAGTACGGCATCGTGCAGGGCCGCCGCGGGGACCAGGCGCTGCAGGTGACGATCCTGGATCCGCTGCCCTCGGCCGTGGCCGCCACCCGGAAGAAGCCCGACGACCTGGTGCCGATCATCGAGGACCTGATCCGGTTGCTGGACTCGGTCGGCAACGGGCTGCGCCACGGGCGGCACCCGGACAAGCAGGCTGCCGGCAAGGTGGCCTCGGTGCTGCGCGCGGTGGCCGCCGACCTCGAGGGCTGACGGGCGCCGGCTCAGCTGGTCGGGGCGGGGGTGGCGCCGTCGGAGCCGGCGCCCCCGCCGCTGCGCACGAAGCCCACCGGCCAGGCGCCGGACAGCCCGCTGCACCTGGCGTCGTCGGACTTCTCCACCACCACCAGGTAGAACGCCGGGGGGACGACGTCGGAGCTGTTGATCCTGGTGAAGGTCTCGGTGCCGTCGGGGACGGCGACCTCGCCGATCAGCTCGGCCAGCTGGTCGTCGTAGACCTGCACGCTCCAGCCCTGGGCGGCCACCGCCGGGTCCACCCGCAGCGCGATGGTGCTGTCCGGGGACACCTCGATGATGGGCGGGGTGCCGGAGTAGCGCTGCCCGTCGCCGGCCAGGCAGTACTGGGTGGGTTCAACGGTGACGTCCTGGTTGCCCGACTGCACCCGGACGGTGGGCGCGGTGTCGGACCCGTCGGCGCTGCCGCCACCCCCGGAGGCGCAGCCGGTCAGCAGCGTCAGCCCGGCCAGCAGTCCCCCCAGGCGCCGTGCCCTGACCGTCCTTCCCCCGCCTGCCCTGCCCGCGCTGCTCATGCCCACCTTTGATCCTGGGTCGTCGGTCGGTCGCCGCCCCTGCTCCGGCGGCCCGGGCGCAGACCCCAGACAACCAGGCCGACCGCGAGCACCAGCAGGGACGCCGCCACGGTGAACCCCAGCCACCCGATCGTGGGCAGGGCGATGCCCAGCGCGCCGCCGAACACCCAGGTCAGCTGCAGCAGGGTCTCCGAGCGGGCGAACGCCGAGACCCGCAGCATCTCGGGCACCTCGCGCTGGATGATGGCGTCCAGCGCCACCTTGCCCAGCGCGTTGGCGACGGCGGACACCCCGGCGACGACCGCCGCCATCGCGAAGCTGTAGAGCACCGCCGCAGCCACCGTGACCACCGCTGCCGAGGCGGCCGCGGCCAGCACCAGCCGGTCCGGGTTGGTGGTGTGCATCCGGGACCCCACGCCGGTGCCCAGCACGCTGCCCACACCGGCGGCGGTGGCGATCCCGCCGAGGGCGAGGGTGGCCTCCCAGCCGTCGGGGATGGTGGCCTGGACCAGGAACGCGGAGAAGATCGTCAGGAAGCCCATCAGCCCGCGCAGCGCCGCGACGGCCCGCAGCGCGGTGACCACGTGCGGGCCCAGCGCCCGCCGCGACCGGTGCCCGCTGGCGTCGATGCCGTCGGTGAGGACGTCGGCCGGCAACCCCGGCAGCGGCGCGTCGACGTGCCCGGGCAACCGGACGGCCAGCAGCGCGGCCAGTACGAAGACCACCCCGGTGGTGTAGAGCAGCCAGTCGAACCCGGCGATCCGGGCGATACCGGCCCCCAGCGCACCCAGCACCGCAGCGGTGAGCAGCCCGAACACCGAGAGCCGGGCGTTGGCCGAGGTCAGCGACATGCGGCTGGGCAGCACCCGCGGCACCACGGCCGCCCGCAGCACGTTCAGCGCCTTGGACAGCACGAGCACGCCCAGGGCGGCCGGGTACAGCGCCAGGTCGTCGTAGTGGGCGGCCATCACCACCGCCAGCACGGCCCGGCCGACCAGGCTGCCGGCCAGCGCCCACCGCCGGCCGCGGTGCAGCCGGTCCAGCAGCGGCCCGATGATCGGCGCCACCACGGCGAACGGGGCCATCGTGACCAGCAGGTAGAGCGCCACGTTGCCGCGCTGGGCGTCGGCGGAAGCGGCGAAGAACAGCGTGCCGGCCAGCGAGACCGCGATCATCGCGTCGCCGGCCATGTGCAGCGCGTTGACCCAGAGCAGCCCCGCCAGGCCGCTCTCCCCGGCCCCGTCGGCCCGGCTGGCCGCGTCCACCCGGCGCACCGCGGCCCCGGTCAGCTCGCGGGTGCGGTGCGCGGCCACCCGGGTGGCGGTGCGCTTCTCCGGCCGCGCGCCGGCGGCCACCGGAAGCGGCCGGGTCCCCGACCGGGCTGGCTCCAGTGGTGTGGTGTCCGCCTGAGCCCCGGCGGGGTCGCCGTCGCCCCCGGCGGCCCGGCGCCGGGCCCGCCGCGAGTGCGGCCGGGGAGCAGGGCGGGCAGGCACGAGACCATGGTGCCCCACCAGGGCGGCTGGACAGCTCACCCCGCGAGCGGTCCGGTGCCCGGCTGGGGGACCATGGGAGCGTGTCCGATGCCGTGCCCGCCCCCGAGCCCGCCCCCGAGTCCACCCCCGAGGCCGCCCCCGAGGCCGCCCCCGAGGCCGCTGCCGCGCTGGTGGGCGGCGCGTCCCTGGACGTGCTGACCGCCGCTGTCGAGGTCGCCCGGGCGGCTGCGGTCCTGGTGGCCGGGGCTGCTGCCGAGGTCGGTGAGCACCAGGGGGTCTCCCGGGAGCCCGTCACCGACCCGGGGGCCCTCGGCGAGGTGCTCACCCATTCCTTCGCCGCGGCGCTGCCCGGCTACGTCGGCTGGCACTGGGCCGTCACGATGGCGCACGTCCCCGGTGACGAGCACGTCACCGTGGACGAGGTCGTCCTGCTGCCCGGGGACACCGCGCTGCTGGCGCCGGCGTGGGTGCCCTGGCACGAGCGGCTGCGTCCGGGGGACCTCTCCGTCGGCGACGTGCTGCCCACCACCGAGGACGACCCGCGGCTGGTGCCGGCCTACCTGGCCGACGACGACGCGGCCGAGGACCCCGCCGGCCGGCAGGTGGCCGCCGAGATCGGTCTGGGCCGGGAGCGGGTCCTGTCGGTGCAGGGCCGCCGGGAGGCGCTGGCCCGGTGGGTCGAGGGGGACTTCGGCCCGCGCTCGGCGATGGCCCGGCACGCTCCCGGACCCTGCGGCACCTGCGGCTTCTGGATGCCGCTGGCCGGGTCGCTCCGGACCGAGCTGGGGGTGTGCTCCAACGCGGTCGCCCCGGCCGACGGGCACGTCGTCACCGTCGACCACGGCTGCGGCGCGCACAGCCAGGCCTCCCTGGAGGTGGTGGACGGGCCGCCCGCCGAGGTGGTCACCTCTGCCCGCTACGACACCTCGGTGTACGACACCCTCAGCTGACCCCACAGGGCGGTTCGCCCCGGGAACCGCCCTCGTCGGGGCGGGTCAGCGCTGGCGCTGCCAGCGCATCAGGCCCAGCCCGGCGCCGGCCAGCGCGATGCCGTAGACGCAGGTCCAGGTCCACACCCGGTCCACCCGGTCGCCCAGCAGCAGCAGCACGACGAGGGCCACCACCCAGAGTGCGGCACCGGCCAGCACGACGCGGGCGGTGTCCACCCGCAGCGGTGGCGGGGACGGGCGGGTGGGCGCGGGCACGGGGCGACTCTAGGTCCGCTCCGATCCGCGTGCGGCGGGGCGGGTGCGCCGATGTGGCACGCTGTCGCCGCTCGTCGTCCGACCCACCAGGAGTGCCGCGCTCCGCGCCGGCCCCGGTGCCGCACCCGGGAGTCCCCCTTGCCCGACTCGTCCCGCCCCAGCGCTCCCGACACCGACCCCGACACCCAGGACGCCGTCACCGTGCCGCGCAGCGCGGGCAGCGTCCGGCGCAGCTCCGGGCCCAAGGTCCGCCCGAAGAACGGGCTGGACCGGTACTTCTCGATCACCGAGCGACGATCGACCGTGGCCCGCGAGCTGCGCGGCGGCCTGGTCACCTTCTTCACGATGGCCTACATCGTGGTGCTCAACCCGATCATCCTGTCCGGTGCGGACGTCGACGGGAACAGCCTGCCCTTCGCCTCGGTGGCCGCGGTCACCGCGTTGGTCGCCGGGGTGCTCACCATCCTGATGGGCGTGGTGGGCCGGTACCCGTTCGCGCTGGCCGCCGGGCTGGGCATCAACGCCATCGTCGCGGTCTACGCCGCCACCCAGCTGTCCTGGCCCGAGGTGATGGGGCTGGTCGTGCTGGAGGGCCTGCTGATCACCGTGCTGGTGCTCACCGGCTTCCGACGTGCGGTCTTCGAGGCCATCCCGGCCCAGCTGAAGACGGCGATCGCGGTCGGCATCGGCTTCTTCCTCACCATCATCGGGCTGGTCGACGCCGGGTTCGTGCGGCGGGCGCAGTCCGGCGCCGTGCCGGTCACCTTCGGCATCGACGGCTCGCTGGCCGGCTGGCCCCTGCTGACCTTCGTCGTCGGCCTGGCGCTGACCAGCGTTCTGGTGGTCCGCCGGGTCCGGGGCGGCCTGCTGATCGGCATCGTGGTCACCACCGTGTTCGCCATCGTGGTGGAGGCGATCGCCGAGGTCGGCCCGACGTTCGGCGCGGACGGCACGATCAACCCGCGGGGCTGGGCGCTGCAGGTGCCCACGCTGCCGGACACGATCGTCGAGCTGCCCGACTTCTCGCTGATCGGGCACGTCTCGCTGTTCGGCGGGTTCTCCCGGATCGGTGCGATCGCCGCGCTGCTGATCGTCTTCTCCATCATGATCGCGGACTTCTTCGACACCGTGGGCACGGTGACGGCGGTGGGGGCCGAGGGCGAGATGCTCGACGAGGACCGCAACCTGCCGCGGTCCCAGCCGGTGCTGCTGGTCGACTCGCTGGCCGCGGCAGCCGGTGGCGCGGCCAGCGTGTCCTCCAACACCACCTACATCGAGAGTGCCTCCGGGGTGGCCGACGGCGCCCGGACCGGACTGGCCAGCGTGATGACCGGCGCGCTGTTCCTGGCCGCGGTGTTCTTCACCCCGCTGGTGCAGGTGGTCCCGTCGGAGGCCGCGGCCCCGGTGCTGGTCATCGTGGGGGCGCTGCTGATCAGCCAGGTGCGGGACCTGGCCTGGGACGACATGTCCCTGGTCATCCCGGCGTTCCTGACCATCGCGCTGATGCCGTTCACCTACTCGATCACCAACGGCATCGGCGCCGGGGTGATCAGCTACGTGCTGCTGCGGGTGGCCACCGGACGGACCCGCGACGTGCACCTGCTGATGTGGGTCATCGCCGCGCTCTTCCTCGCCTACTTCGCGCTGGAGCCGCTGCAGCAGCTCTTCTGACCGGCACGTGCCGGGCGACGTCCTTACCTGGCCTCAGTAGATAAGGTGTGCGTGTGGCTCGGACGACGCTGGACACCGCGGCGCTGGCGCACGACCTGCGGTTGGCGGTGATGCGCTTCTCCCGGCGGCTGCGCAACCAGCGGGTGGACACCTCGGTCACCCTGACCCACCTGGCGGCGCTGTCCACGCTCAAGCGGCACGGGGCGATGAGCCCCGGCGAGCTGGCCGGCCACGAGCGGGTGCAGCCGCCGTCGATGACCCGGGTCGTGGTGGCGCTGGAGAGCAAGGGCCTGGTCACCCGGACGCCGCACCCCACCGACGGGCGGCAGGTGGTCATCGACCTGACCCCGGCCGCCGAGGCGCTGCTGACCGAGGAGGCCCGCGCCCGCGAGGCCTGGCTGTCCAGCCGGCTGCACGAGCTGTCCCCGGAGGACCGGGCGACCCTGCGGGAGGCCGCCCGGATCATGGACGACCTGGCCGGTGGCTGACCCCGCGGGGGCGCACGACGCCTGACACCAGGGACGACGCCAGCCCGCGCACCCGGGGGCCGGGCATGTTCCGCGCCCTGCGGGTGCACAACTTCCGGTTGTTCGTCTCGGCCAACCTGGTCAGCCTGACCGGCACCTGGATGCAGCGGATCGGCCAGGACTGGCTGGTGCTGCAGCTGTCGGGGGGCAGCGGGGTGGCTCTCGGCGTGGTCACCGCGTTGCAGTTCGCTCCCAGCCTGGTGCTCAGCTTCTACGGCGGGGTGCTGGCCGACCGCTACGACAAGCGCCGGATGCTGCTCCTCACCCAGGCGGTGATGGGCGTGCTGGCGCTGGTGCTGGCCCTGCTGGTGGTCACCGGGGCGATCGCGCTGTGGCACGTGTTCGCCCTGGCGCTGGGGCTGGGAGCGGTCAGCTCGCTGGACATGCCGGCCCGGCAGTCCTTCGTCTCGGAGATGGTCGGGACGGAGTACCTGGTCAACGCGGTGAGCCTGAACTCCACCGTCTTCAACGGGGCCCGGCTGGTGGGCCCCGCGCTGGCCGGCGGACTGATCGCGGCCTCGGGCGGGGACACCGCGCCGGCCTTCTTCGTCAACGCCGCCAGCTTCGGGGCCACCATGCTGGCGCTGGTGCTGATGCGCGAGGAGGAGCTGCAGCCCAGCGCACCGGTGGCCCGCGCGCGCGGGCAGCTCGGTGCTGCGCTGCGCTACACCCGGGAGCACCCGGACCTGCAGCTGGCCATGCTGCTGGCCTTCGTCGTCGGCACGTTCGGGTTCAACACCCAGATCACCATCGCGCTGATGGCCCGGGAGGTGTTCGGCCTGGGTGCCGGGGCGTTCGGTCTGCTGTCCACGGCGTACGCGGTGGGTTCGCTGTCCGGGGCACTGCTGTCCACCCGGCGCAGCCGCCGGCCGCTGCAACGCTTCCTGCTGCTGGCTGCCAGCACCTTCGGCGTGCTGCTGGTGCTGGCCGGGTTGATGCCGGGGTACTGGTCGTTCGCGTTGCTGCTGGTGCCCACCGGGGCCGCCGCCCTGGTGTTCAGCGTGGCCTGCAACTCCTTCGTGCAGCTGGGCGTGGAGCCGCAGATGCGCGGCCGGATCATGGCGCTGTACTTCACCTCCTTCATGGGCGGTACCCCGGTGGGTGCACCGCTGATCGGCTGGGTCGCCGAGCACCTGGGCGCGCGGTGGGGGCTCATCGCCGGGGGCTCGGTGGTGGTCATCGCGGCGACGCTGGCCGGGGCCCTGCTGGCCCGCGGCCGGCACGTCCGGCTGGAGGCGCGGCGGACACCGCCCCGGTTGCGGTTGCACGTCGATCCCCGCCCCGCGGCCGGCGGCCGATCCCTGCGGTCACCGCGGCGCTGACCGAGACCGCCGACGGCGAGGCGCCCGGCGAGCAGGTCGCACCCGGCCGCTGAGCTGCCCGTCGGGGGCCGGTCCGGGACGTTGTGGCCCGGCTCACCGGGGCCTACCGTGCGGGCGTGTCCTCGTTCTCCGCGGTGCTGGGTTCCTGGCCGGTGCAGCTGGGGCTCGTGTTCGCCATGGTGCTGGCTGCGGCTGCGCTGATGGACCTGTCCATGCGGGCGTTCACCGGCCAGTTGCACCGCCGGCCGGGACGGCGCACCCCGGGCCGGCTGCTGGGTCGACGACCGGGTCGACGCACGTCCCGTGCCCGGCCCGGGGCCGGCCGGCGGCTCCCCGCCGCTCCCACCCGGCGTCCGTTGCAGTCGGTCGCGCTGGACCTGCGCCGGCTGGGCCGGGAGCTGGCGCTGGTGTCCGCCGGCACTCCGGCCGCCCACCGCCGGGGGCTGCAGGCGGCCTACGACGACGTGCTGATCGAGGCGGCAGCCACCCTGGAGGTGCCGCACCGGCTCCCGGCCTGCGACCCCGGCGAGGAACGCGAGCTGGAGCGGCTGCGGCTGCTCACCGCGCTGACCGACGCCGGGCTGGTCGTCAGCCCCCGGAGGCCCGCGGCTGAGCACCGGCGGCTGTTCCTGGCGGTCAGCCCGCCGGTCGAGGCGATGGCCGCGCTGGGCGGGCGGGTGGCGGCGGTGCACGGCTCGCCCGGTGAACCACGGTGGACCGACCCGGCCGGCTGGCACGTCACGGTGGCCTTCCTCGGGGACGTGCCCGGGGTGCGACTGACAGGTCTGCTGTCCGCACTGGGCCCGGCGGGCGGTCCGGTGCCCCGCCGATCGTCCTGCGGCTGACCGGCGCCGGCCGCTTCGGCGGGCGCCGCCCGCAGGTGCTCTGGGCGGGGGTCACCGGCGACGTCCCGGCGCTGGCCACCATCGCCGAGCGGGCGGCCGCCGCGGCCCGGCACGCCGGGGTCCCCGTCGAGGACCGGCCCTACCGTGCCGCACCTCACGCTGGGCCGCTGGCCGGGCGCCGGCGCGGCGATGCCTCCCGGCCGGTGCGCTGCCCGGCGCGCTGGCCGGCTACCACGGGCCGGCCTGGCCGGTGACCGAGCTGGTGCTGCTGGCGCAGTCAGCCCGGCCGGCCCGTACCAGCGCTACGGCCGGTGGCCGATGTCAGAGCCCGCGCTGCCTCACCAGGCGTAGTCCTCCGGGGCGGTCCGGTAGCCGGGGAAGATCTCGTCCAGGCGGCCAGCTGCTCGTCGTCCAGGGTGACGTCCACCGCGGACAGCGAGGCCTCGAACTGCTCCATCGTGCGCGGGCCGACGATCGGGGCGGTGACCGCCGGGCGGGTGCAGCAGCCAGGCGAGTCCCACGTCGGCGGGCGCGTGGCCCCACGACCCGGCACAGCTGCCTCGTACTTCTCCAGCTGCGGCGCGGACCTCCTCGACCCGCTTCTGGTTCGCGCTCGCTGCGTTGCGCCGGCTGCCCGGCCTGCTTGGCCAGCACCCCGGCCAGCAGGCCGCCCGGCAGCGGGCTCCACGGGATGATGCCGATGCCGTAGTGCTCCGCGGCCGGGATCACCTCGAGCTCGATGTCGCGGACCAGCAGGTTGTAGTGCGACTGCTCGCTGACCAGGCCGGTGAAGTGCCGGTTGCGCGGCGGCCTCCTTCGCCGCGGCGAGCTGCCAGCCGGCGTGGTTGGACGAGCCGACGTAGAGCACCTTGCCCTGCGCCACGAGCGTCTCGCAGGCCTGCCAGATCTCCTCCCACGGCGTGCGCAGGTCGACGTGGTGGAACTGGTACAGGTCGATCCAGTCGGTCTGCATCCGCCGCAGCGAGGCGTCGCAGGCCCGGACGAGGTTGCGGGCGGACAGGAAGGTGTCGTTGGGCCAGTCGGTCATCGAGCCGTAGACCTTGGTGGCCAGCACGGTCCTCTCCCGGCGCTCGCCGCCCTGGGCGAACCAGGTGCCGAGCACCTCCTCGGTGCGGCCCTTGCCGGCGTCGAACCCGTAGACGTTCGCGGTGTCGAAGAAGTTGACGCCCTCGGCGTGCGCGCGGTCCATGATCGCGTGCGAGTCCGCCTCGCGCGGTCTCGGGCCCGAAGTTCATCGTGCCGAGGCAGAGCCGGGAGACCGACAGCCCGCTGCGGCCCAGGTGCGTCTGTTCCATGCCCCCACACTGGCACCCTGTGCCGCGTGCCGCAGACCTTCGACGTCCGCCACCGCGCTGACCCCCGTCCGAGGGCGGGTTCACCGCCGAGCTGGACCCGGGCTGGGAGGTCGGCGGCGGCATCCTCAACGGCGGCTACCTGCTGTCGGTCCTGGCCCGCGCCGCCGTGCAGGCCTGCCCGCACGAGCACCCGGTGGCGGTGTCGGCCAGCTACCTGCGGGCGGCGACCGCCGGGCCGGCCACCGTGCAGGTCACGCTCCGGCCCGGCCGGGCGGACGCTGCAGCACGCGCACCGTCGCTGCTCGCCGATGCCGGCGGCCCGGTCGCTCTCGGTCGCAGGCGACGACGGCGACGCTGGGGGCCGGGGACCCGACCCGGTGACCGCGGCCGATGCCGGACGCGACCCCGGTCGAGGAGTGCTGTCTCGATCGCCGAGCACGCCCACCTGGCGTCCACCCGGGCCCCGGCCGCCGGGCTGGTGCAGCGGGTGGAGACCCGGCTGGACCCGGCGACGGCCGGCTGGGCGGTGGGCCGCCGTCGGGGGAGCCGGTGATGCGGGCCTGGGTGCGGTTCGCCGACGGCCGAGCACCCGACCCGCTGGCGCCTGCTGCTGTTCGCCGACGTGCTGCCGCCCACCAGCTGGTCGATCGGGCCGGCCTGGGCTGGGCGCCGACGGTGCAGCTGCAGGTGCTGGTGCGCGCGCTGCCCGCGCCGGGCTGGTGCCTGGTCGAGGCGCCGGGCCGGCGAGATCACCGGCGGCTGGCTGGACGAGGACTACCGGATCTGGGACTCCACCGGCCGGCTGGTCGCGCAGTCCCGGCAGCTGGCCCGCGCCCCCCGCTGACGCTGCTGGGCCGTCGACTCAGCCACCCAGGGCGGCCCGCACCTCCTCGTCGGAGACCTGGGTGAAGTCCCGGTAGTGGCTGCCGACCGAGTGCAGCGGCACGGGCAGGTCCAGCGCGACCCCGGCGTCCACCTCGGCCAGGATCCGCGCCCACGTCCCCGGTTCGGCGACCGGCAGGGCCACCCCGATCCACCGCACGCCGTCGTGCCGGAGCTGGGCGATGGCGACCTCGACCGTGGCACCGGTGGCCAGCCCGTCGTCCACGACCAGCGCGGCCGGCCCGGTCGGGGACGCGGGCGGCAGCACGGATGTCCGGCGGGCCAGGTCCTGGCGTGCGGTCGCGGTGAGCTCGACGAACGACGCGTCGTCGACGTCGCGGGACCAGGGGCCCACCGTGGCGTCCCGGGTGACCGCCCCCAGGGCGACCTCGGGGTGGGCGGGGTGGCGCACCTTCGCCACGGGCAGCACCGCCATACCCACCTCGATACCCAGCTCCCGCAGCCGGGCCCGCAGCGCAGCGGCCACCACGACCCCGCCGCGGGGCAGCGCCACCAGGGTCACCGGGCCGGCCGGCGTCGGCAGCGCCGACAGCGCCGACACCATCGACTGCACCGGTCGGGCGAGCCGGCGGCCGGCGTCGGTGCGGTCGGTGAAGCGTCTCACCGGGTGAGTGTCAGGCCTCCTCGCGCAGCACGGTGGCCGGATCGGCGCGGCTCGCGGCCCGGTGCGCGTAACCGGTGGCCAGTGCGGCCACCACCACGGTCGCGGCGACCGTGCCGCCCACCGCGGTCCACGGCACGTCGAGCAACGGGGTGGGCGGCCGCACCGGGTCCACGTCCAGGCTGCGGTAGACCGCCCCGACCGCTCCGGCTGCGAGCACCCCGCCGAGGGCCAGCCCGACCGCGGTGAGCCCGCCCAGCTCGGCGAGCAGCGAGCCCAGCTGGGCGCGCCCGGACAACCCCAGCCGGCGGGCCATCACCGTGCCGGCGACCCGGGTGCGGGCGCGGGCCTCCAGGTAGAGCAGCAACCCGCCCACCGCGACCACGCCTACGAAGACGGCCAGCGCCGACAGGTACCCGAAGGTCCAGGTGATGCCCAGGAAAGCGGCCGTGGTCTGCACGTCGGCCGGCACGATGGTCCGGTTCCGGTCGCTGCCGGCCGCGGTGAAGGCCTCCTGTGCCGCGCCCAGGTCGCCGTCGGTCCACAGCTCGGCGGTGCGGTCGGCACCCGCGGAGCGCCCGATCTCCGGCAGCCGGTCGGCGGCCACCAGCAGCACCGGGTCGGTGGTGCGCCGGCCGGGCAGCACATCGGCGACGGCGACCACCTGTGCCGGGACACCCCGGCTGCCCAGCCGCAGGTCGACCGGCCCGAGGGGTAGCCCGGCGGCCACCACGGGCAACCGGTCGGCCACCGCCGGGCCGTCCAGCCGGGCCAGCAGGTCCGGCAGCGGCTGCTCGGCGAAGGAGTCCACCCAGAACGCCGTGCCCGCCAGGTCGGCGGGGTCCACCGCCAGCACCTGGACGGCGGCCCGGCCCCGGCTGTTCCCCTGCCCGGCGCGCGCGGCGACGCTGGCGGCGCCGTACCGCACCACGTAGGCCCCGGCCGCCGTGACCGCCGGGGTGGGGTCGAAGCGGGACACCGACAGCACCGCGGCACCGGCCCCGATCTGCACGCCCACCTTGGCCTCCAGCGTGGCCCGCGAGCTCGCGGTCAACGTGGCGGTGTAACCCAGCACGGCCACCGGCAGGGCGACCGCGACCAGCAGGGTGGCGGTCGCCGCGCGGGCCGCGGCCAGCCGGTTCACCGCCAGGAACACCGCCGGGCCCCGGTCCCGCACCGCGCGGCGCAACCGCGGCAGCAGCCCGGTCAGCAGCCGGGCCGCCAGCACCGCCGCCCCGGCCAGCGCCAGCAGCGGGAAGGCCACCAGCAACCCGTTGACCTGGGCGACCCGGCGCACCAGCACCACCGGATCCCGGTCCTGCAGCAGCACCCAGCACCAGGCCGCGGCCACCAGCAGGGCCAGCTCCCACGGCACCCGGGTCGGCCAGCCGGGCGCGGCGCCCAGTGGCCGCTCGGCGGTGCCCCGGGCCCGCAGCCCAGCGACCAGCGCGGCGGCGGCGAGTCCGAGGACGAACGCGGCCACCCCGGCCCACACCGCACCCTTGGTGGCGCCGGGGTCCAGGTCGTCGGCAGGGCCCAGCGCGGTGATCAGCAGCCGGGAGGCACCCCAGCCGGCGACGGCCCCGACCAGCGCCGGCAGGCCGAGTTCCAGGGCGGCCTTGCCGGCCAGCGGGCCCGGCCCCACCCCGCGGGCGGCCAGCAACCGGACCTCGGTGGCCCGCCGGTCGGCCCAGAAGCTGCCGGCGGCCGCGACCAGCACCAGCGCCAGCAGCGCCCCGGCCACCGCGACCGGCACGACCGGGCCGCGCAACCCGGACTCGACCAGCTCGGCGCGCTCGACGAGGTCGGTCAACCGGTTGCCCTGGAACCCCCACTGCGGGTCGGCGTCCAGCACGCGCACGGCCAGCTGCAACGCCCGTTCCTGCCGGGCCAGCACCGCGCGCGCGGCGCCGACCGAGGTGTCGACGGCCCGGACCGGGACCTCCCGGGCCACCGAGACGCCCGCGGCACCGGCGGCCAGGGCGTCGAAGACCGCGGGGTCGGTCGGCAGCAGCAGCGCCGGGGGCGGGGTGTTGGCATTGGTGTCGTTGGCGTACAGCTGCCGGTAGTCGCACCAGTAGGAGCCGGCGTCGTAGCGGAACAGGTCGACGTAGACCCCGACGACCCGGACCGGGGTCCCGGTCACGGTGACGGTGTCACCGGCGGTGATGCCGGCGCCCTGCGCCCACGTCTCGGGCACCAGCAGGCCGGAGGCGCCGGGCGCCGGCTCGGCTACCCAGCGGACCTGCTGCAGGGCGCCGGTCCGGTAGAGCAGCTGCCCGGGGATCGAGGCCGGCCGGCCCGCGGCGTCCCGGACCGGCGACGGGGAGGCGATGGCCACCTCCGCGGTGCTGGTCTCCCCGACCGCGGCCCACGCGGCGACCAGTGCCTGGTCCTCCCGCCGGCCCGGGGCCGTCCGCCCCGTGGGGTCACCGTTCTGGTCCAGCACCCGGGCGGCGAGACCGATCTGGCCCCAGCCGGCCTCCGCGCAGCCGACGGCCAGCTGCTGCTGCAGGGCCGCGGACCGGGCCGAGGACAGGAACAGCGGGGCGGAGGCTGTGGCGCAGGCCAGGATCGCCGTCGTCACCAGCACGGCGAGGACGGCGGCCGGCTGGCGCAGGCCCAGCAGCGGGGCACGGGTCCACGGGGCCAGCCGCCACAGCGGCGGCCGGCTCACACCGGCCCGCCCTCGGTCAGCCGGCCGTCCCGCATGCCCAGCACCCGGTCGGCACGGGCCCAGGCCTGCTCGTCGTGGGTGGCCAGCAGCACGGCCGCACCGTCCCGGGCGGCCCCGGTGACCGCGTCCAGAAGCCGGTCGGCGTGCCCGCGGTCCTGGTGCGCGGTGAGCTCGTCGGCCAGCAGCACCGCCGGGTGGAGCAG
The DNA here is from genome assembly GCA_963759905.1 of uncultured Actinomycetota bacterium. Lineage (GTDB taxonomy): Bacteria > Actinomycetota > Actinomycetes > Mycobacteriales > Geodermatophilaceae > Klenkia. The sequence goes on along the minus strand of CAVXBD010000001.1, from coordinate 1,022,819 downwards.
CAGGGCCCGGGCCACCGCGGCCCGCTGCTGCTCACCGAGGGAGGCCTGGTGCGGGTAGCGGGCGGCCAGGTGGTCCAGACCCAGGTCGACCAGCAGCCGGTCGGCCCGGTCGGCGGTCCGCGGCACGGCCCCGCGGAACCGGGCCGGGAGTGCGACGTTGTCACCCAGGTCGAGATCGGCGACCAGCCCCAGGGCCTGGGGCACCAGGGCCAACTCGGTCCAGCCGAGGGTCTCCGGCGCCCGGCCGGCCAGCTCCCCGTGCAGGGTCAGCGTGCCGGCATCGGGGACCTCCCAGCCGCAGAGCACTGCCAGCAGGGTGGACTTCCCCGATCCCGACGGGCCCACCAGGGCCACTACCTCCCCGGCGGCCACGGTCAGGTCCACCGCGTCCAGTGCGGTGACCGTCTCCGCCCCGCGGGTGAACCGCTTGACCAGCCCGGTCGCGGTGAACCCGCTCACCGGTCCACCAGCCGGCCGTGGTCGAGCCGGATGAACCCGTCGGCAACCGCCATCACCCGCGGGTCGTGGCTGGAGACCACGAAGCCCACCCCGTCGCCGGCAAGATCGGTCATCGCGGCCAGCACCCGCTCTGCCGACGCGGTGTCCAGCTCGGCCGTCGGCTCGTCGGCGACCACCAGCGCGGGGGAGCCCACCACCCCGCAGGCCACCGCGAGCCGCTGCTGCTCCCCGCCGGAGAGCTGGCCGGGACGGTGGTCGGCCCGGTGGGCCAGCCCGAGCCGGTCCAGCAGGGCCAGCACCTCCTCCTCGGCGATGCGGGTGCCGCGCAGCTGTGCGGCCAACCGGACCTGGCTCGCGGCGTCCAGGTAGGGCAGCAGGTTCTCCCCGGGCCGCTGGAACAGGTAGGCCACCTGCTCCCGGCGCAACCGCCGGCGGCCCCGGGCGCCCAGGGCGCCCACCCGACGGCCGCCGATCTGCACCGTGCCGGCGTCGGGGGAGTCGATGCAGGCCAGCAGGCGCAGCAGCGAGGACTTCCCGGACCCCGACGGCCCCACCACCACCGTCACCCGGCCCCGGGGCAGGGCGACGGTGATGCCGGCCAGCGCGGTGACCGACTCGGTCGCCGTCCGGTACGTCTTTCCCACGTCGGTGCACATCGCGGCCGGAGTGGCCGGGGTGGCGGTCCCACCGGCCGGTGCGAGGTCACCCGGGAAGCGGAACGGGGTCGGCTCGCTCATCGTGACCGACCCTAGGGGTCTCCCGGGGCTGGCCGGGGCTCGGCTCGCTGCCCGGGACTCCCGCTGCAGGGGCAGGCCGAGCGGGAGTGGCCGGTTCGGTCAACCGGCCAGCCGGCGGGCCAGCTCCTCGCCGAGGGCGTGCCCGGAGGTCCAGGCGCCCTGCACCTTGGAGGGGGCCGACCAGCCGTCCCCGCACAGCCCGATCCCACCGTCGAGGTGGAAGGGCTGCTCCCGGGGCGCGGTGGGCTTGGCGAAGGTCCAGCGGTGCACATGGCTCCACTCCGGCTCCGCACCGATGCCCAGCACCTGCCGCACCGCCGCGACGACGTCCGGACCGGCCAGGTCCGGGTCGGCCAGGTGCTGGGCGGCGAACCCTGGCGTGGTGTGCGCGACCAGCACCGGCGCGCCGTCGCCGCGGCGGTCGCCGTCGTCGGCGACCCATTCCAGGTCGGGGTGGTCGTGCACGAACGCACCGTGCAGGTCGGCGTCCCACTGCCGGGTGGGCCAGCCGAGTGCGACGGCCAGGGTGGCCTGCCAGGCTCCGGGGTCCAGTGCGGCCCGGGCGGTGGACCCGTCCGCCAGCAACCGGACGGCCTGCGGGTCGGGCAGCGCCAGCACCACGGCGTCGGACGCCTCCCCGTCGACGGTCGGCCGGTCGGCGTCGCGGACGGACTCCACGGTGCGCTGGCCGGTGAGGTCCAACCCGCCGGCCAGGTCCACCACCAGGCTGCGCAGCCCGCCCGCGGCGCCGTAGCGCATCGGGCCGGTCTTGGTCTCCCCGATGCCGTCGGGTCCGGCCACCGAGAACGTGTCGGTCCACTCCCGGGCCAGGCCGCGGGCCACCCAGTCCGCGACGACCGGGGCGAACGCGCCGTCGGGGTCGACGGTGAGGTAGGAGGCGCCCAGGTCCACGGCCCGGCCGTGCAGCGTGCGGCCGGCCATCCGGCCGCCGGGGGCCCGGCCGCGGTCCAGCAGCCGCACCGGCAGGCCGGCCGCGGTCAGCGCGCGGGCGCAGGCGACACCGGAGATGCCGGCGCCGATCACGGTGGTGCGGGGGGTGCTCACCGGTCGATCCTCGCCGTTCGCGCCGGACCGCGCAGGCCCACCGGCCTCCGCCCGGGAAGGGCCCGCCGGACGGGAGGGCATGATCGGCGGTCGTGCCCCAGCTGATCACCGACCCCCGCGACGAGCGGGTGGCCGATTTCCACGACCTGCACGCCGGTGACCGCCGTCCGGGCACCGAGCGCGGCACCGGGCCGGTGATCGTGGAGGGCGTCACCGCGGTCGAGCGGCTGCTGGAGTCCGGGCTGGCGCTGCGCGCGGTGTTCGGGGTGCCCGGCCGGGTGGCCGCCCTCGACCTGCCCGCGGGTGTCCCGGCCTACGAGGCGGACAAGTGGGTGGTCTCGGAGACCATCGGCTTCCGGCTCACCCGGGGTGTGCTGGCCTCGGCCGAACGCCCGGCCACCCCCGACCTGGCCGCGCTGCTGGCCGGCTCCGATCCGGCCGCCCCCCGGCGGATCGCGGTGCTCGAGGGCCTGAACGACCACGAGAACATCGGCTCGATCGCCCGCTCGGCCACGGCGCTGGGCATCGACGCACTACTGCTCGACCCCACCTGCGCGGACCCCTACTACCGGCGCTCGGTCCGGGTGTCGATGGGGCACGTGCTGACCCTGCCGGTGCGGGTGCTCACCGACTGGCCGGGCGACCTGGAGCGGGTCCGCGCCGCCGGGTACACCACGGTGGCGCTCACCCCGGCCGCCGACGCCCTCGACCTGACCGCGCTGGATCCCGTGCAGCACCCGCGGACGGCGTTGCTGCTGGGCGCCGAGGGGCCCGGACTGAGCGACGCCGCGCTGGCCGCCGTCGCCGTGCGCGCCCGGATCCCGATGCGCTCGGGGGTGGACTCCCTCGGCGTCGCCGCCGCCGCCGCGGTGGCTTTCGCGACCCTCCGCTGACCCGGGCGGGCGGTCAGTTGCGCAGCGACAGCCGGGCGAGGTGCGCGCGAGCCTGCTCGGCGAACTGCGGGTTGCACAGCACGTCGTAGCGAGCCGCCACGATCTGCCGGCCGCTGGTGGCGAAGTCCCGCTGGCCGCGGGTGGCCGCGAAGGAGACCAGGCCGAACAGCGTGCCGAAGACCAGCCCGATCAGCAGGCCGGTGAACACCGAGGCGACCCAGCTGCTCCCGTCGGGGGTGAAGATGCCCAGCAGCAGCCCGACGAAGAGCCCGAACCAGGCGCCGGACGCCGCCCCCGCCATCCCGGCGCGGGCGAAGGTCAGCCGGCCGGTGACCTGCTCCACCGAGCGCAGGTCGGTACCGACGATCTGCACGTTCTCCACCGGGAACTGCTCGTCGGAGAGGAAGTCGACCGCGCGCTGGGCGGCGGCGTAGTCGTCGTAGGACCCCACCTGCACGCCCCCGATGGGCATCGAGACCGATGCGGCCATGTGCTGCCTCCGTTCCGTGCGACGACGGGTGACGCGAGGACGCCCCTCAGGCTGCGTCGAGGACCCGCCAGGTCGCTCGTCCACCCCAACGTGCAGGTCGGGCACCTTGTGCCCGGCTGGGGCCCGGTTTCCTCGAAACGGGGCCCCAGCGGGGGCTCGGCACCCCGGTTTCCCCGAGAACGGGGTGCCGTGGCCCCGGTGGCGGTCAGACGAGGCTGTCGAGCCAGGCCTGGTGCAGGTCGGCGAACCGGCCGGCCCCGCCGACCAGGTCGACGGGGGAGCCGTCCTCCACCAGCCGGCCGGCCTCCATCACCAGCACCCGGTCGGCGATCTCCACGGTGGACAGCCGGTGCGCGATGATCACCGCGGTCCGGTCCGCCAGCAGGGTCTGCAGCGCCCGCTGCACCAGCTGCTCGCTGGGCACGTCGAGAGAGCTGGTGGCCTCGTCGAGAACCAGCACCGCGGGATCGGCCAGGAACGCCCGGGCGAAGCTGACCAGCTGCCGCTGCCCGGCCGAGAGCCGCCCACCCCGTTTGCTCACATCGGTGTCGTAGCCCTGCGGCAGTGCGCTGATGAACCCGTGCGCCCCGATCGCGGCGGCCGCGGCCTCGATCTCCGCACGGGACGCCGACGGCCGGCCGAAGGCGATGTTGTCCGCCACCGAGCCGGAGAACAGGTAGCTCTCCTGGGTCACCATGACCACCGCCCGGCGCAGGTCGGCGTCGGCCAGCCGGTCCAGCGGGACGCCGTCCAGCCGCACCTGCCCTGCCACCGGGTCGTAGAAGCGGGCGGCGAGCCGGGCCAGGGTCGACTTGCCGGCCCCGGTGGCCCCGACCAGCGCCACGGTCTGCCCGGCCGGGATCCGCAGGTCCAGCTGCGGCAGCACGGTGGCCGCGCCGTAGCCGAACCGGACGCCGTCGAAGACCACCTCGCCACGCGCGTGCGGCAGCGGGGTCGGGTCGGCCGGGTCGGGCACGCTGGAGGGTTCCTCGAGCACCCCGGACAGCTTCTCCAGCGCCGCCGACGCCGACTGCCAGCTGTTGTAGAACATCGCGATGTCCTGCAACGGGTCGAAGAAGCGGCGCAGGTAGAGCAGGAAGGCCACCAGGGTGCCCACCGCCAGGTCGCCGTCCATCACCCGCAGTGCGCCGTAACCCAGCACCGCCACCACCACCACGTTGCCGATCATGGTGACCGCGGGCACGAAGACGGCGATCAGCCAGTAGGCCCGGTCGTAGGCCTGCCGGTTGGTCTCGTCCAGCTGGGCGTGCAGCGCGTCGTTGCGCTCCTCCCGGCGGAACGCCTGGACCGCACGGATCCCGCCGAAGGTCTCGGTGAACTGCACGATCAGCGCCGCGATGGTCTCCCGGGTGCGGCGGTAGGCCAGCACCGAGTTCCGCTGGAACCAGCGGGCCAGCCAGATCAGCAGCGGGAACCCGGCCAGCGCCACCAGGCCCAGCGGTACGTCCAGCGCCACCAGGACGACGCCGATCGTGAGCACGCTGAACAGTGCGGTGAGCAGCCCGTCCAGGCCCTCGTCCAGCAGCTCGGCCAGCGCCTCGACGTCGCTGGTCAACCGGCTGATCGTCTTGCCGGAGGTGTAGCGCTCGTGGAAGGACAGCGGCAGCCGCTGCACGTGGGTGAACACCCGGCGGCGCAGGGTGAGCAGCACCGCCTGCCCGACCCGGCCCGAGCCCATCAGGAACCGGTGCCGGAGCACCCCGTCCAGGCAGGCGGCGGCCACCATCGCGGCGGTGACCCCGACCAGCGGCCACGGATCGCCGTCGACCAGTGCGGGGACGGCGACGTCGATGCCGACCCCGATGAGGAACGGTCCGGCCAACCAGGCCGCGTTCTGCACCGTGATGAGCGCCAGCAGCAGCCAGAGCGCCCGCCGGTGCGGGCGCAGCAGCTCACCCAGCAGCCGCCGCGAGCGCTGCTGGAGGAACACCCCGGCGGAGAGGGAGAGGTCCTCGTCGCCCTCGGTCGCCACGCCGCGCCAGGACGCGGCGGGATCGACCGGGCCGGCGGCGGGGTCGGCGGTGCTGCTCATCGGCTGCCGCTCCCGCTCAGCTCGGACTCGCTCGACAGCAGCGCCCGGTAGGCGGGCACGCGCGCCAGCAGGTCGGTGTGCCGGCCCACCGCGGTGACCCGGCCACCCTCCAGCAGCGCCACCCGGTCGGCCAGCAGCACGGTGGAGGCCCGGTGCGCGACCACCAGCGCGGTGGTCTGGGCCAGCACGTCCCGCAGCGCGCACTCCACCAGCGCCTCGGTGTGCACGTCCAGGGCCGACAGCGGGTCGTCCAGCACCAGCACCGACGGCCGGCCCAGCACCGCCCGGGCGAGGGCCAGCCGCTGGCGCTGACCTCCGGACAGGGACAGGCCCTGCTCGCCGATCCGGGTGTCCAGGCCCCACGGCAGGTCGTGCACGAACCCGGCCTGGGCCACCGCGATGGCCTCGGTCACGTCGGCGTCACCGGCCCCGGGCCGGCCCAGGGTCAGGTTCTCCCGCACGCTCATCGAGAACAGCGTGGCGTCCTCGAAGGCGGTGGCCACCACGGTGCGCAGCTGGGCCAGCGGCAGGTCGCGGATGTCGTGGCCGTCCAGGGTCACCCGCCCGGCGGTGACGTCGTAGAGCCGGCCCACCAGCGCGGTCGCCGTCGTCTTGCCCGAACCGGTCGCCCCGACCAGGGCGAGGGTCTCCCCGGGGGCGAGATCTAGGTCCAGCCCGGCCAGCACCGGCTCGGCCGAGCCCGGGTAGGCGAACCCCACGCCCTCGAAGCGCAGTCGGGCCGGTCGGCCGACCACCCGGGTGCGGGCGCCGGGGGTGTCCCGCACCGTCATCGGGGCGTCCAGCAGCTCCCCGATCCGGTCGCACGCACTGGCCGTCTCCTGCGCCTGGGCCAGCAGGAAGCCCAGCGAGAGGATCGGCCACAGCAGCACCGTGAACAAGCGCCACGAACCCGATCAGCCCGCCGATGGTGAGCGCCCCGGAGCTCACCGCGAACGCCCCGCCCACCAGGATCAGCGCCAGGGTGATCTGCGGGTGGAACTCGAAGACCACCCACAGCCGGGCCAGCGTGCCCACCTGGGCCAGCTGCAGGTCGCGCAGCCGCACCGCGGTGCGGTCGTAGCGGTCGAAGACCAGCCGGCTGCGGCCGAGGGACTTCACCACCCGGATGCCTTGCACCGCCTCCTCGACATCGGTGGTCAGCTCGCCCTGCTGGTCCTGCACGGCCCGGGCCTGGGTGTTGTACAGCCGCTCCCAGCGCAGCCCGACCACGGTCAGCGGCACCGACGTGGCCAGCACCGCCACCCCCAGCGGCCAGTAGCTGACCACCAGCAGCACCCCGACCACGACGCAGGTGATCAGGTTGACCACCAGGAACACCGCACCGAACCCGACGAAGCGGCGGACCGTGGCCAGGTCCGTGGTGGCCCGGGACAGCAGCTGGCCCGACGACCACTGGTCGTGGAAGGCGACCGGCAGCCGCTGCAGGCGGTGGTAGAGGGTGTCCCGCAGGTCGCGCTCGATGCGCAGGCTGGAGGAGTTCATCGCCCACCGGCGCAGGAAGAACAGCACCGCCTCGGCGACGCCGAAGGCCAGCGCCAGGGCCAGCAGCGGCACCAGCCCGGCCCGGTCGCCGTCGGCGATCGGGCCGTCGACCACGGCCTGGACGACCAGTGGCACCACCAGCTGGGTCAGCGTCGCCAGCAGCGCCGCCAGGAAGGTGAGCACCAGGAGGCCGCGATAGGGCCGGGCGAAGGGCCACAGCCGGCGTAGCGCGGACAACCGCCCCCGGGTGTCGGCGGGCGGCTCGGGCGTGCTCGGGCCGGTCACCCCCGAAGGTTAGGCGGGCTCACCGGTTCCCGGACACCGGTTTTCCGGGGTGTCGCTCAGCGGTGCCGGCGGACCCCGAAGACGATGTCCTCCCAGGCCGGGATGGCTGCGCGCGGGTCCTCGGCCTCGGGGTCGATCCGGTCGAAGACCACGGTGTCGTGCTCCGGGCCGCCGTCACCGGACAACAGGACGTCGACCGGGTTGCCGTCGACCGGGACCACGTTGCGCACATCGGCATCCAGGTCCTCGGCCGGCCAGCCGGCGCCGACGTCCTGGGCCCGGTCGTCGGCCCAGTCGCCGGCCCGGTCGTCGGCGGCATCCCGGGCGGTATCCGCTGCGGGGGCCCGGGAGGTGGCCCGGGCCTCGACGGCCGGCAGGTCCCGGCCCGGGTCCAGGGTGCGCTCGGCCCGGCCGGGAGCACGGACCACCCCCATCGCGCGGCGGGGCGCCACCACGTCGGGGGCCGGGACGGCCAGCCCGGCCGGCACGTCGGGTACCACCCGCACCAGCCGGGTGCCCTCGGCGAAGTCCATCGTGGTGGCGTCCACCGGGGTGACCGTCCGGGTCGCGGTGTCGTAGCTCCACTTGGTGGTGCCCGACTTGTGCCCGGCCCGCCACGCGGCCCGTACCTGCCAGCTGCCCTCCTCGGTGCGGTGGGCGTCCCAGCGGACGGCGTCCAGGTCGGCGCCCAGCAGCCGCAGCCGGTCGGACATGAACTGCTCCAGCGGCACGCTGGGGGTGCCCTCGGACAACCGGACCCGGGCGTTCTGGGCCTGCTGGGCCACCCGTTCGCGCTCCTGCAGCACCGGGTGCGCGAATCGCATGATCCGCTCGACCGAGGTGCCCGACGCGTGCGCGACCTGCTCGGGGGTCTCCCCGGCGCGGATCCGGGCCTGGATGACCCGGGGTGGCAGCGCGTTGCCCTGGTCCAGCTCGATCTGGGCGACCCGCTGGGCGTCACCCCGCGCGGCGGCCTTCACCCGCTCGTCGATGGGCAGGTAGAAGCGCTCCCCGTTGTCGATGGAGTCCGGGACGTCCGCGGCGAGGACCATGCTGCGGCCGTCGTCGGAGAGCGCCACGAGGCGCAGGGTGCGCATGGGGGCGACCTCCAGGGGAGCCGTCGGGGTGGGCCGGGAGACCGGACCCGAGCCGAGGCTAACCGGGAGAGGGGGAGCGTCCGGGCAGACACGCCTGGTGGGCTGGTGGCCGAGGAGCTCGAGCCCGACGAAACCCGTGGTGGTGCGGGGGTCCGAGCCCGAGAAAGGCCTCGCGGGGGGCGGTGGCGCCACGTCGTGGCCACAGCGGTGCGGGAGGCTGGCGGTGAGGACACCGGCGGGTCCGGTGCGGGGGAGGCGCCCAGTGTGCGGAATCGCGGCCGAGATCCGGTTCGACGGCGGGGTGGCGGACGTCGCCGCGGTCGCGGCGATGTGCGAGGAGCTGGCCCCCCGCGGCCCGGACGGGTCCGGCATGTGGCAGTCCGGGTCGGTGGCGCTGGGGCACCGCCGGCTGAGGATCATCGACCTGACCGATGCCGGTGCCCAGCCGATGGTGGACATCGAGCTCGGGCTGACCTGCGTGTTCAACGGGACCATCTACAACTACCGGGAGCTGCGCGAGGAGCTGCGCGCCGCGGGCTACCGGTTCGCCTCCACCAGCGACACCGAGGTGGTGCTCAAGGCCTACCACCGTTGGGGCGCGGCGTTCGTGGAGCGGTTCCACGGCATGTTCGCCGTCGTGGTGGTGGAGCGGGGCTCGGGCCGGGTCGTCGTGGCCCGCGACCGGCTGGGCGTCAAGCCGGTGTACGTCAGCCGCGGGCCGGGCCGGGTGCGGCTGGCCTCCAGCTTGCCTGCACTGGTGCGGGCGGGCGGGGTGGACACCTCGATCGACCGGGTGGCGCTGGCCCACTACCTGTCCTTCCACTCCGTGGTGCCGGCCCCGCACACCATCCTGGCCGGGGTGGGCAAGCTGCCCCCGGCCACCGTGCGGACCTACGAGGCCGACGGCCGGGAGTCCGACCGGGTCTACTGGGCGCCCACCCACGAGCGCCGCGCCGACCTCGCCGACCTGGACCCGGTGCAGTGGCAGGACCTGGTCCTGGAGCAGCTGCGGGTCGCCGTCCGGCGGCGGCTGGTGGCCGACGTGCCGGTCGGGGTACTGCTGTCCGGCGGCCTGGACTCCAGCCTGATCGTCGGCCTGCTGGCGCAGGAGGGACAGCGGGACCTGGCCACCTTCTCCATCGGGTTCGAGGCGGTGGGCGGCCGGGCGGGTGACGAGTTCGCCTATTCCGACGTCGTCGCGGAGACCTTCGACACCGACCACCACCGGTTGCTGGTGCCCAGCGCGGACGTGCACGCCGGGCTGGACGGCGCGATCGGGGCGATGAGCGAGCCGATGGTCAGCCACGACTGCGTGGCCTTCTACCTGCTCGCCCAGCAGGTCAGCCGGCACGTGAAGGTGGTGCAGAGCGGGCAGGGCGCCGACGAGGTGCTGGCCGGCTACGACTGGTACCCGCCGCTGGCCGGGGTGCCCACCACGCGGGCCGTGGACGCCTACTCGTCGGTGTTCGTCGACCGCCCGCACGCCGAGCTGGCCGGGATCCTCACCGACCGGTGGCTGCTGGCCGAGGACGTCAGCCGGGCCTTCGTCGCCGACCACTTCGCCCGCCCCGGCGCGGACACCACGCTGGACCGGGCGCTGCGGTTGGACTCCACGGTCATGCTGGTCGACGACCCGGTGAAACGGGTGGACACCATGACCATGGCCTGGGGGCTGGAGGCCCGGGTGCCGTTCCTGGACCACGAGTTCGTCGAGCTGGCCGCGGCCGTGCCGCCGGAGCTCAAGCTCGCCCAGGGGGGCAAGGGCGTGCTCAAGGAGGCCGCCCGCACGGTCATCCCGGCGCACGTCATCGACCGGCCCAAGGGCTACTTCCCGGTGCCGGCGATCAGCCACCTGCAGGGGGAGTACCTGGCCTCGGTGCGGGAGGCGCTGCATGCTCCCGAGGCGCGCGAGCGGGGGCTGTTCCGCACCGACTACACCGAGCGGTTGCTGGCCGACCCGAACCGGGCCCGGACCACGCTGGGCAGCAACCAGCTGTGGCAGGTCGGGCTGCTGGAGCTGTGGCTGCAGCGGCACGGCATCCGCTGAGCGCGTCGGGACCTCCTCGCTCCCGGCGGCTCGCTGGCCGGGCACCGAGCCCTGGATGGCTGCGGCCTCCACCACGGCGCACGATGACCTGGTCACTGATCGTGAGACGCTGGCTACGATCTGCCCGATGACCGCGCTGAAACGCTTGCCCTCCCCGGTCCGAGCGGACCATGGACTGGCACGACCGCCGGCTGTGAGGGTCGGATGACCGAGGCGACCGGCGTCTTCGCCCGCTACCCGGGGTCCGTCCGGGACGAGGCCGTCGGTCCCGACGGTTCGCTGCTGCCCGGCTACGCGCCGGTCGCCCCGGTGCTGGAGGAACTCGGCGGGGTCGGGCTGGCCTCGGTCGTCGGGGAGATGGGTCGGGAACGGCGGGCCCGCGGCGTCGTCGTCGGCACGTTCGTCGACGGCGAACTGCGCGAGCAGCCGTTCCCGCTGGATCCGCTGCCCCGGGTGGTGGGCGCCGGGGACTGGGCCCACGTGGCGGCCGGAGTCGAGCAGCGCACCCGGGCGCTGAACGCCTTCCTGGCCGACGCCTACCGGCCGCTGGGCCGGCGTCGTTCGGACACCCGGGACGACCGGCCCGAGGCGGTGCGGGCCGGGGTGGTCCCGGAGTGGCTGGTCACCCGCAGCCCCGGGTACCGGCCGGGCGCGGTGTCGCTGGCCGGGCCGGGCCAGCAGCGGGTGACCGTGGCCGGGCTGGACCTGCTGCACGGCGAGGACGGCTGGGTGGTGCTGGAGGACAACCTCCGCGTCCCCTCGGGCCTGGGCTACGCGATCGTGAACCGGGACAGCAGCCGGACCGCGATGCCGCAGCTGTTCGACGGGATCGACCTGCTACCCGAGCCGCACGAAGCGGTGGCGATGCTGCGGGCCGCGCTGGCGCAGGCCGCCCCGCCCGCCTGCACCGGCATCCCGCAGATCGCCCTGCTGACCGACGGGCCGGTCAACACCGCCTGGTTCGAGCACCGGCTGCTGGCCGAGGCGATGGGGATCCCGCTGGCCACCCCGGACCGGTTGTGGGCGACGCCGGCTGGTGGCGTGGCGGTCGAGGTGGATGGCGAGCGGATGCCGGTCGACGTGCTGTACCGGCGCTTCGAGGAGTTCGACCTGGCCGCGCACGTCAACCCGCAGGGCACCCCGCTGGACGTGCTGCTGGCCGGCGCGGTGCGTGCCGGGCGGCTGGCGCTGGCCAACGTACCGGGCAACGGGGTCGCCGACGACAGGACCACCTACCGGCACGTCCCGGCGATGATCCGGTTCTACCTGGGGGAGGAGCCGGTGCTGGCCACCGTGCCCACCTGGGTGCTGGCCGACCCGGTGGACTACGCCGCGGTCCGGGACCGGTTGCACGAGCTGGTGATCAAGCCGGTCGACGGCTACGGCGGGCGCGGCGCGGTCTTCGGTGCCACCTGCTCGGTCGACGAGCTGGCCGCCCTGGTCGCCGAGGTCGCCGCCGCACCGCACCGGTTCATCGCCCAGCAGCCGATCGACTTCTCCACGGTCCCCACGCTCGTGGACGGGATCGTCGTCCCGCGCCGGGCGGACCTGCGGGTCTTCGCCGTGGCCGGGTCCAGCACCCGGGTGGTGCCGGCGCCGCTCACCCGGGTGGCGCTCGGCGAGGGGTCGCTGGTGGTCAACTCCAGCCTGGGCGGCGGCAGCAAGGACACCTGGCTGGTGCCGTGAACGCGTGTGCGACCCCGACGTCGGGTCGCCGGCCCGGATCCGGCCGGCGACCCGAGGTTCAGAGCTGGCCGACCACGTGGTCGATGCAGGCGGTCAGCGCGCTGACGTCGTCGGGGTCCACGGCCGGGAAGCAGCCCACCCGCAGCTGGTTGCGGCCCAGCTTGCGGTAGGGCTCGGTGTCGACGACGCCGTGCGCGCGCAGTGCCTTCGCGATGGCGGCGGCGTCGACCGATTCGTCGAAGTCGATGGTGCCCACGACCAGAGACCGGTGCGCCGGGTCCGACACGAACGGGGTGGCGAACTCCGACCGCTGCGCCCAGTCGTAGAGCCTGCCCGAGGAGTCCCGGGTGCGGGCGACGGCGGCCGGCAGCCCGCCCAGGCCGTTGAGCCAGTCCACCTGCTCGGCCAGCAGGAACAGGGTGGCCACCGACGGGGTGTTGTAGGTCTGGTCCTTGCCGGAGTTGTCCACCGCGATGGACAGGTCCAAGAACCCGGGGATCCAGCGGTCGCTGGCCTTGATCTCGGCCACCCGCTCCAGGGCGCGGGGGCTCATCAGTGCCAGCCACAGTCCGCCGTCGGAGGCGAAGCACTTCTGCGGGGCGAAGTAGTAGACGTCGGTCTCCGCGACGTCCACCGGCAGACCGCCAGCGCCGGAGGTGGCGTCGATGAGCACCAGGGCATCGGCGTCGGCACCCTCGGGCCGCGTCACCGGGGCCATCACGCCGGTGGAGGTCTCGTTGTGCGCCCAGGCGTAGGCGTCCACCCCGGGCTGCGCGGCGGGCAGCGCCAGCGAGCCGGGGTCGGCCTTGGCGATCACCGGGTCGGCCAGGAACGGTGCCTCGGCCACCCCGGAGGCGAACTTGGCGGAGAACTCGCCGTAGGTCCCGTGCGCGCTCTGCCGGCGGACGAGCCCGATGGTCGCGGCGTCCCAGAACGCCGTGGAGCCGCCGTTGCCGAGCACGACCTGGTACCCCTCGGGCAGGTCGAACAGCTGCGCCAGCCCCTCGCGGACCCGCTTGACCAGCCCCTTGACCGGGGCCTGGCGGTGCGAGGTGCCCATCAACCCGGAACCCACCGTGGCCAGGGCCTGCAGGGCCTCGGGGCGCACCTTGGAGGGCCCGCAACCGAAGCGGCCGTCGGCGGGGAGCAGCTCGGTCGGGATCGTGATGCTCATGCGGCTTCCGTTTCGAGAGATGGACACGACGGTCCCTGGCCCCCTGCAGGGACCCGCCGCGAGCCTGCGAGTGGTGGGGGCAGGGGGTCCGTGCTCAGGCCGGGGCGGGCTCGTCGATCTTCTTGGTCCGGACGGTGTCCCAGCCCTCGACGTCCTCGGGCTTGCGCGGGTCCGGGCCGACGTAGCGGGCCGAGGGGCGCACCAACCGGCCGGTCTGCTTCTGCTCCAGGATGTGCGCGCACCACCCGGCGGTGCGGGCGCAGGTGAACATCGAGGTGAACATGTGGCTGGGCACCTCGGCGAAGTCCAGCACGATCGCGGCCCAGAACTCGACGTTGGTCTCGATCGGGCGGTCCGGGCGGCGCTCGCGCAGCTCGGTCAGCGCGGCCTTCTCCAGGGCCAGGGCGGCTTCGAAGCGGGGCGCGGCCAGCTCCTCGGCAGCCCGGCGGAGCACCCGGGCGCGGGGGTCCTCGGCGCGGTAGACCCGGTGCCCGAAGCCCATCAGCCGCTCGCCGTCGTCCAGCAGCTTCTTCACGTAGGTCTCGGCGTTCCCGGACTCCTCGACCCCGTCGAGCATGTGCAGCACCCGGGACGGCGCGCCACCGTGCAGCGGGCCGCTCATCGCGCCGATGGCCCCGGACAGCGAGGCCGCCACGTCGGCGCCGGTGGAGGCGATCACCCGGGCGGTGAAGGTGGAGGCGTTCATGCCGTGCTCGGCGGCCGAGGTCCAGTAGGCGTCCACGGCGGCCACGTGCCGCGGGTCGGGCTCGCCTCGCCAGCGGACCATGAAGCGCTCGACGATCGTGGCGGCCTCGTCCACCCGCTTCTGCGGGATGGCCGGGATGCCGATGCCGCGGGCGGACTGCGCGACGTAGGACAGCGCCATCACCGCGGCCCGGGCCAGCTCGTCGCGGGCCTCGGTGTCGGTGATGTCCAGCAGCGGGCGGTAGCCCCAGATCGGGGTCAGCATGGCCAGCGCGGCCTGCACGTCCACCCGGACGTCGCCGGTGTGCACCGGGATCGGGAAGGGCTCGGCCGGTGGCAGCCCGGCGCCGAACTTGCCGTCGACCAGCAGGCCCCAGACGTTGCCGAAGGTGACCTTGCCGACCAGGTCCTCGATGTCGACGCCGCGGTAGCGCAGGGCACCGCCGTCCTTGTCGGGCTCGGCGATGGTGGTCTCGAAGGCGATGACGCCTTCGAGGCCCGGTACGAAGTCGTCCGCCATCCTGCATGCTCCTCTGCGCGCGGGATCCGCGCGCTGGTAGGCGCACGGCTGCCGACAACCTAGGCCGTCGCTGAGCCGCCGTCCGCACCGGACCGTCCCGCGCGGGCCGAGATGCGACCACCATCACACCCCGGTCGCGGCTGGTTGCAGGGCGGGAGCACGACCCGTTGCAGGGTGGGAGCATGGCCCGGTGCCCGACCTGACCACGATGCGCCGTGACTACGACGAGGGTGGTTTCTCCGAGGAGTCGCTGGCCCCGACCTGGTTGGCGCAGTTCCAGCGGTGGTTCGACGACGCCGTGGCCGCGCAGCTGCCCGAGCCCAACGCGATGGTGCTGGCCACCGCCGATCCCGACGGCGCCCCGGACGCGCGGGTGGTCCTGCTCAAGGGCCTCGACGAAGACGGCCTGGTCTTCGTCACCAACCACGCCTCGGCCAAGGGCGCCCAGCTCGCGCTGGACGACCGGGTCGCGCTGGTCTTCCCGTGGCACGCCCTGCAGCGCCAGGTACGGATCACCGGCACCGCCACCCGGCTGGACGACGCCGGCTCCGACGCCCTGTGGGACCCCCGCCCGCGGGGGGCGCAGCTGGCCGCCGCCGCGACGGTGCAGTCCTCCACCGTGGCCTCCCGGGCCGAGCTGGTGGCCGCCTTCCGGGACCTGGACGCGCAGACCGAGGGCCCGCTGCCCCGCCCGGCCAGCTGGGGCGGCTACCGGGTCCGACCGCAGACGGTGGAGTTCTGGCAGGGCGGGCACGACCGGCTGCACGACCGGCTGAAGTTCGTCCGGGACGACGCGGAGGGGGGCAGCTGGGTGGTCCGGCGGCTCGCCCCGTGACGGACCCCGCCGCCCCCGACACGTCGGACGCCCGGCGCGGGCCCCGGCGGCGGGGCCGGACGTTCGCGATCGACACCACCCCGCTGCGGATCCCGGCCTACCGGCGGCTGTTCGCCGGCATCACGGTGACCATGTTCGGCCAGCAGATGACGCTGGTGGCCGTGCCGTTCCAGGTCTACCGGCTGACCGGCTCCTCGCTGATGGTGGGGGTGACCTCGATCGTGGCGCTGGTCCCGCTGGTGGTCTTCGGTCTGCTGGGCGGGGCGATCGCCGATGCGATGGACCGCCGGCGGCTGATGCTGATCACCTCCGTCGGGGCGGCGGTCACCAGCACCCTGCTGGCCGTGCAGGCCGCGCTCCCGGGGGCCGGGCACCTGGCGGTGCTGTGGACGCTGACGGCGTTCGTGTCCGCCTTCGCAGCGGTCAACCAGCCGACCCGCAGCGCCGCGATCCCGGCGATCGTCGGCGCCGAGCTGGTGCCGGCGGCCAACGCCCTGGCGATGACCACCCGGCAGATCGGGGTCATCGCCGGCCCGCTGCTGGCCGGCCTGCTGATCGGGCTCGGCGACCTGTTCCTGACCTACGCCGTGGACGCCGCCGGGTTCGCCGTCGCCGTGCTGCTGATCCGGGGGCTGCCGGCGCTGCCGCCGCGGGGTGTGGTGGGCCGGCTCCGGCTGGGCGCGGCGGTCCGCGGGGTGGGCGAGGGGTTCGGTTTCCTGCGCACCCAGCCGGTGCTGCTGATGACCTTCGTCGTCGACGTGATCGCGATGCTCCTCGCCTGGCCCCAGGCCGTCTTCCCGCAGCTGTCCCAGACCTCCTTCAGCGGCAACGCCAATGCCCTGGGCTGGCTGTTCGCCGGCATCTCGATCGGCTCGCTGGTGATGGGGCTGACCTCGGGCTGGGTGAGCCGGGTGGACCGCCAGGGTGCGGTGGTGCTGGGCGCCATCGGCGTGTGGGGGGTGGCCATCGTGGGGTTCGGCGTGGCCGGCTCGCTGTGGGTCGCGGTGGCGTGCCTGGCGGTGGCCGGCGCCGGGGACATGGTCAGCGCGGTGCTGCGCTCCTCGATGCTGCAGCTGGCCGCCCCGGACGAGATGCGCGGGCGGATGCAGGGCGTGTTCATCGTCGTCGTGGCCGGGGGGCCGCGGCTGGGTGACCTGCGGGCCGGGGCGGTGGCCAGCGCGTTCGGGGTCACCGCGGCGATGGTGTCCGGCGGGGTGCTCATCGTGGTCGCGATGGTCGCCGTCGCCGTAGCGGTGCCGTCGTTCTGGCTGTTCCGCGCCTCCCGGGCCGCGGAGATGGCGGCTGCCGTCGGCACGGGGGTCCGCCGGAGCTGACGGCTCGCCCGGTGAACCGGTCCCCGCGGGTCCGCCCCGGCGGCGCCTGGGAGGATGCCGGGGTGAAGATCTCGGTGATCGGGTGCGGGTACCTGGGTGCGGTGCACGCGGCGTCGATGGCCCAGCTGGGCCACGACGTGGTCGGCATCGAGGTGGACGTGCCGAAGGCGGAGCTGCTGGCCTCGGGGAAGGCGCCGTTCCACGAGCCGGGGTTCGACGAGCTGCTGGGGTCCTCGCTGGCGTCGGGCCGGCTGCGGTTCTCCCCCGACATGGCCGCGGCCGCCGGCTCGCAGGTGCACTTCCTGTGCGTGGGGACGCCGCAGAAGCGCGGGGAGTACGCCGCGGACCTGCGCTACGTGGAGGCGGCCACGGACTCGCTGCTGGGCGTGCTGGCTCCCGGTGAGCTGGTGGTGGGCAAGTCCACGGTCCCGGTGGGGACGGCGGCCCGGCTGGCCGGGCTGGTGACCGCGGCGGTTCCGGGGGCGCAGCTGGCCTGGAACCCGGAGTTCCTGCGCGAGGGGTTCGCCGTGCAGGACACGTTGCATCCTGACCGGTTGGTGTACGGCCTGCCCGAGGGACCGGCGGGGGAGTGGGCCCGGGGCCTGCTGGACGAGGTGTACGCGCAGATCGTGTCGGCGGGCACGCCGATGGTGGTGACCGACTACGCCACCGCGGAGATGGTGAAGACCGCGGCGAACTCCTTCCTGGCCACCAAGATCTCCTTCATCAACGCGATGGCCGAGCTGTGCGAGGCCACCGGGGCCGACGTGAAGCAGTTGGCCGATGCGATCGGGCACGACGACCGGATCGGCCGGAAGTTCCTCAACGCCGGGCTGGGGTTCGGCGGGGGCTGCCTGCCCAAGGACATCCGGGCGTTCATGGCCCGGGCCGGCGAGCTGGGTGCCGACCAGGCACTGACCTTCCTGCGCGAGGTGGACAACATCAACATGCGCCGCCGGATCCGGATGGTCGAGCTGGCCCGGGAGGTCTGCGACGGGTCGTTGCTGGGCAAGCGGATCGCGGTGCTGGGTGCGGCGTTCAAGCCCGATTCCGATGACATCCGGGACTCACCCGCGCTGAACGTGGCTGCGCAGTTGCAGCTGCAGGGGGCCACGGTGCGGGTGACCGACCCGGCGGCGGGGGACAACATCCGCCGGTCGTGGCCGCAGCTGGACGTGGTGGGCAGTGCCGAGGAGGCTGCCGAGCGGGCCGACGCCGTGCTGCTGCTGACCGAGTGGAAGCAGTTCCGCGAGCTCGACCCGGTCGCCTTCGGCACGGTGGTGGCCCGCAAGGCGGTGCTGGACGGGCGGCAGGCGCTGGACCGGGACGCCTGGGAGGCGGCCGGCTGGTCCTACCGCGCGCTGGGGCGCCGGGCCGGCTGACGCCGGAGGGGTGACCGATTGGCGATCACCCAGGGTCACCACCCGACCGGGCAGGTCCCCCCCGGTCCGGGGACTACAGCTGGGCGCGGTTCGGGTCGATGGTGATCGAGTGCTGCTCATCGTGCTCACCGCGTGGGTCCTCGGCGGACTCGCTCTGGCCCTCGTGATCGGTGCCGGGATGCGGTTGGCCGACGAGCGGGACGCCGTGGTCCGGTCCGGGGCCGTCCCGGTCTGGCCGGCAGGGCAGCCCGAGCCCACCGCCTCCTGACCCGCCCTTTCCCGAGCCACCGCGCTCGGCGACAGCCCGCGCAGGACTGAGGCCGGCCGGTTCCGCCCGCCCCCGAGAGTGGCGGGACCGGCCGGCGCTCGAACCGGGTGATCACCGCTCGCTGCCCCCGGTGATCGGGAGTCCGGCCACCGGAGCCCTTCCTGCAC
Source organism: uncultured Actinomycetota bacterium (assembly GCA_963759905.1). Classification (GTDB taxonomy): domain Bacteria; phylum Actinomycetota; class Actinomycetes; order Mycobacteriales; family Geodermatophilaceae; genus Klenkia. The sequence continues at coordinate 1,004,119 of CAVXBD010000001.1, read as the reverse complement.
CGGTCAGCTCCCATGAGACCCCAGTGCCGGCCGTCCCGCAGCCCGGCGGGGCGATACGGTCGCCCGACGCAGCCGCTCGGGAGGTGTCGTGCTGGAATTCGACGGACTGGCCAAGGCCTACGGGGACATCCAGGTGCTGGACGGGGTGAGCTTCGCCGTCGCCCCCGGCCAGATGTACGGCTTCTGCGGGTCCAACGGTTCCGGGAAGACGACCACGATGCGGATCGCCATGGGCCTGGCCCGCGCGGACGCCGGCGAGGTGCGCTGGGCGGGCCTGCGGCTCGACGAGCAGTCCCGGCGGCGGATCGGGTACATGCCCGAGGAGCGTGGCCTGTACCCGAAGATGAAGGTCATCGAGCAGCTCGTCTACTTCGCCCGGTTGCACGGCCTGAGCGGCCCGGAGGCGACCGCTGCGGCGCAGCACTGGACCGAGCGCCTGGGGATCGGCGAGCGCCGGGGTGACCGGGTGGAGAAGCTGTCGCTGGGCAACCAGCAGCGCGTGCAGTTGGCTGCAGCCCTGATCAGCCGGCCCGACGTGCTGATCCTGGACGAGCCGTTCTCCGGCCTGGACCCGGTCGGGGTGGACTCGCTGGCCGAGGCGCTGGCCGAGCAGTGCCGCCGCGGCGTCCCGGTGCTCTTCTCCAGCCACCAGCTGGACCTGGTCGAGCGGCTCTGCGACGCCGTAGGGATCCTGGCCCGGGGCCGGATCGTGGCCAGCGGGACGGTCACCGAGCTGCGCTCGGCCGAGGCAGACCGGCAGCTGCGCGTCGTGGTGCCCGACGCGCCGGCCGGGTGGGCCGGAGGCCTGCCCGGCGTGCGGGTGGTCAGCCAGCAGCGGGGCGACACCGTGCTGGAGCTGGAGCCCGGCACCGACGACCAGACCGTGCTGGCCGCCGCGCTGGCCACCGGTCGGGTCAGCCACTTCGCGTGGCGGGAACCGACGCTGGTCGAGCTGTTCCGCGAAGCGGTCGCCGCGCCGCCGGTCGCGGCATGAGCACCGTCCATGGCACCCCGCCGACACCGTCGGCGGCTACCCCCAGCAGCACCTTCGGTCAGGTCCGGTTGGTCGCGGCCCGGGAGATGTCCACCCGGGTCAGGGACAAGGGCTTCATCATCAGCTCGGTCGTGATCGTGCTGCTCGTGGTCGGCGTGATGGGATTCCAGCTGGCCACCCAGAGCAGTACCCCCACCACGGAGCTGGGCTCCGTCAACGGGAGCGCCCAGGTCGAGCAGGCCCTGGTCCGCGCCGGTGAGCAGGTCGGCACCCTGGTGACCGTGCACGACCTGCCCGACGAGGCCGCCGCCCGGCAGGCGGTGAGCGACGGGGAGGTGGCGGCCGTGCTGCTGCGCGGTACCGGAACCGACCCCGAGGTGGTGGTCGCGACCAGCCGGGACTCCGGGGCGGCCGCCATCGCCGAGACCGCGGTCGGGGCGCTGTCGGTTGCCCGCCAACTCGATGAGCAGGGCGTGACCCTCACCCCTGCGCCAGCGGTCACCTTCACGGTGCTGGACCCGGCCGCCGAGAACACCGGCCCGGCGGCCGTGGTGGCCTTGATCGGTGTCGTCGTGCTCTACGGGTTGCTCATCCTGTTCGGCCAATTCGTCGCCCAGGGCGTGGTGGAGGAGAAGTCTTCCCGGGTGGTGGAGATCCTGCTGGCCACCATGCGGCCCTGGCAGCTGCTGGCCGGCAAGATCCTGGGGCTCGGCCTGCTGGGCCTGCTGCAGCTGGGCATAGTCGCGGTCGTCGGGGTCGTCGGCGCGCTCGCCCTCGACGTCGTGGACGTGCCGAGCGAGGTTCTCGGCGCGGTGGTCTCGGTGGTGGCCTGGTTCGTGCTGGGGTACGCGTTCTACGCCTCGGTCTTCGCCGTCGCGGCCTCGCTGGTCAGCCGGCAGGAGGACCTGACCAGCGTGCTGACCCCGACGACCCTGCTGCTGGTGGTCGCCTTCCTCGTCTCGCTGGAGGCCGCGCAGGATCCTGGCACCCCGTTGGCGACCGTCACCTCCCTGGTGCCCGGGTTGTCCCCGCTGGTCATGCCGGTGCGGATGGCCGCCGGCGAGGCAGCGGTGTGGGAGGTGGCCCTGGCGGTGACGCTCATGCTCGTGGCGATCGCCGCCGTCGTCCGGATCGGCGGCCGGGTCTACGCCGGCGCCTTGCTGCGGACCCGCGGCAAGACCAAGCTGCGCGAGGCGCTCCGGGCCGCCCACGACTGACCGGTTGCGGGTTGGGCCGGCGCGGCGGCGGGGTAGCTCGTGCGCATGAGCATGCAGCTGGGCTACACGATGATGACCGAGCAGGCCGGACCGGTGGACCTGATCTCGCACGTCGTCGGCGCCGAGGAGGTCGGCTTCGACTTCGCGGTGAGCAGCGACCACTTCTTCCCGTGGCTGGACTCGATGGGGCACGCCCCGAACGCGTGGGTGACCCTGGGCGCGGCCGCCCAGGCCACCAGCCGGATCGACCTCATGACCTACGTGACCTGCCCGATCATGCGGTACCGGCCGGCCGTGGTGGCCCAGCAGGCGGCGACCCTGCAGCTGCTGTCCGGCGGGCGCTTCACCCTGGGGCTGGGCGCTGGGGAGAACCTCAACGAGCACGTGATCGGGGAGGGCTGGCCGCCGGTCGCGGTGCGGCACGAGATGTTCGCCGAGGCGGTGCAGATCATCAAGGAGTTGCTGGCCGGCGAGGGCTACACCACGTTCCACGGCGAGTACTACGACGTCGACGGCGGCAAGATCTGGGACCTGCCCGACGGCGGCGTGCCGATCGGGATCGCGGTGTCGGGCCGGAAGTCCTGCGAGCTCGCCGCGGAGTACGCCGACGTGATGATCGCGACCGAGCCGAAGCCCGAGCTGGGCGAGATGTTCGATGCCGCGGGAGGCGCGGGCCGCAACCGGGTGGGCCAGATGCCGATCAGCTACGGGACCGACAAGGCCGCCGCGGTCAGCCGGGCGCACGAGCTGTTCCGCTGGTTCGGGCTGGCTGGAAGGTCAACGCCGACCTGCCGGGCACCGCAGGCTTCGAGGCGGCCAGCGCGTTCGTCCGGGAGGAGGACGTGGCCGCAGCGATCCCGTGCGGCGACGACGTGGAGGCGGTGCTGGAGGCCGCCAAGGCCTACGCCGACGCCGGCTTCACCCACCTCGCCCTGGTCCAGATCGGCGGGGACCAGCAGCAGCCCTACCTGGACTGGACCCGGCGGGAGCTGCTGCCGGCCTGGCGGGAGACCTTCGGGTCCTGATGCCGCGGTGCCCGGGCGGGGGATCCCACCCGGGCACCGCCGGCACCGATGCCGGCCTGGTGTGTCAGCCGACCAGGGACAGCCCGACCTGGACCAGCACCAGGATGGCGACGGCGAACACCAGCCAGGCGAACCAGCGCTTGAGCTTCCCGGTGTCCACCTTGGTGGCCAGCCGCCCGGCGATCAGCGCGGCGACCACCCCGGCGATGGTGAAGCCCGCGGTGATCGGTACGTCGAGCGGGGCCTCGCCGGCGTGCGCGACGAACCCGGCGGCGGAGTTCACCGCGATGATCACCAGCGAGGTGCCGATCGCGGTGGCCATTGGCAGGCCCAGCACGATGACCAGGACGGGGATGATCAGGAACCCACCGCCGACCCCGAGCAGGCCGGTGAGGAACCCGACGACGAGCCCACCGGCCAGGGTCCGCGGCAGGCACCGCCGCCAGTTCACCGGGCCGCCGGCGGTGGCGCAGCGCCGCACCGGTCTGCGGCTTGTCCTGCAGCATCCGCATGCCGGCGGCGATCATCAGGGCGGCGAACGTGCCAGCAGCACGCCGTCGGGCAGCAGCCGGTTGACCGCGGCACCGGCGAACGCCGTGACGGCACCGGCCGCGCCGAAGAGCGCGGCGATCCGCCACGCGATCTGACCGGTGCGCAGGCGCGGGACCAGCGCCACCACGGCCGTGACACCCACCACCAGCAGCGACGTGGCCACGGCCGGCGGCAGCGGCTGACCGGCAGCCGTAGACCAGGGCCGGGACGGCCAGGATGGAACCGCCGCCGCCGAGCAGCCCGACCAGCACGCCGATGACCAGGCCGAGGCCGATCGCGCGGCGATCATGCCGTCGTCGTCCCGAGGCGTCGTCCAGGACGGTGGGCAGGTCCACCGGCTTGCCGCGCCGCGGTTGTAGGGCAGCGCGGACAGCGCCGCGCCCATCGCGCAGGTGTTGGTGAGCGCGGCGACGGTCAGCCCGGCGCCGACCCCGCCGGCCAGGAAGCCGGGCCTTGGGGAAGCGCAGGCTGGCGAGCACGCTGCCGGCCACCAGGCTGCCGGCCACCAGCCGCACCTGGCGCTCCAGCGCCCAGCGCGGCCGACCCCGGCGGACCGGGCGGCCGGCGGCGGCGTGCGCGTCCATGCCACCGTCGAGGACGTGCAGCTCGTTCGGCACCGGCCTCGGCCAGGGCGGTGTGCGCGGAGCGGGCCCGGTTGCCGGTCTGGCAGACCAGCACCACGGGGCCGTCCAGGTGCGCGGCGAGCTGCTCGGCGTGCGCTTGGACCAGCGGCAGCGGGACGTTGAGCGAGCCGGGCACGTGGGCGGTCTCGTACTCGGCCGGGGTGCGGACGTCGATCAGAGCGGGGGAGCCTCGGCGCCGGCCGGTCGAGCGCGGTGGGGGCGATCAGGTCAGGGTCGCGGGCGTGCTCACGTGGTGTGCGACGGCGGCGGTCGCGTCGTCATCGGTGCGTTCGAGGTGGTCGGGAGCGGGGCTGGCACGCTGTGCGGGGTGACGCACGCTGGTAGCCCGAGCCCGGCTGCCACCGCGTGCGGGCGGGCTGCCGGCGCCGGTCAGACCGTGCGGACTCGGCGTGCAGACCGTGCGGCCGGCGGCACCGGTGTCGCGGCGTCGTAGGAGCCGTTGACCAGCACCGGCCGACGGCCGGCGCGAGTCCAGCATGGAGGCCGCGATGGAGGCGCGGTAGCCGGAGCCGCAGTACACCCACACCTCGCCGTCGGGCACCTCGTCGAGCCGCTCGGCCAGCTCGTGCAGCGGGATGTGCAGCGAGCCGCGGCACGTCGCCGCGCGGCGCGCTCGTCGTCGCGGCGCGCGTCGAGCACGACCTGCACCGGCGCGTCCTCCATCGCCGCGGCGAGCGCCGGCGAAGTCGCTGACCGGGTAGGAGCGCAGCTCGCGCCCGGCGGCGAGTGCGTCGATGTCGCCGACAGCGGCACCGGCGAGCCGGTCGATGCCGATGCGCACCAGCTCCCGGCGGGCGTCGGCGACCTGCTGCTCGCTCTCGCCGATCAGGGTGAGCGGGGCCCCCAGCGGTAGAGCCAGCCCGAGGTAGGTGACGAAGTTGGTCGACAGCTCGAAGTTCAGCGTGCCGGGCAGGTGCCCGGCGGCGAACGCGGTGCGCGCGCGCAGGTCCACCACCCACTCGCCGGCGTCGATGCGGCGGCGCAGCTCGGCCGGCGTCGACCGGCTGCGGGCGGTGACAGGTCCACCGGTGCCGGGCCCGGCCGGTTGATCGGCGCCATGTGCGCGTAGTAGGCCGGGTAGGCGTCCAGGCCGGCGAGCAGCGTGTCGACGTACTCCTGCTCGTCCTGGGTCAGCGCCGGGTTCACCTGCGCCTGCTCGCCGACGGTGGAGGAGGTCGCCGCTGGTCGGGGTGGCCGAGCAGAAGCTGCCGAAGCCGTGGGTCGGGAACACCGCGCGTGCCCTCGGGCAGCTCGGCGGCCAGCCGGCGCACCGAGTGGAACTGGGCGTGGGTGAGCTCGTCGGTGTGCTCGGGGCCGACCAGGTCGGTCCGCCCGGTGGCGCCGAACAGCATCGACCCGCCGGTGAACACCGCCTGCACCTCGCCCTCGGTGTCGGCCAGCACGTAGCTGACGTGGTGGTGGGTGTGCCCGGGGGTGTGCAGCACCCGCAGCCGCATGCCGCCGGCTGCGAGCACGTCGCCGTCGGCGGCCGGGACCCGCTCGAACGCCACGGTCGTCCCCGGCCGGGACCACGTACGTCGGCGCCGGTGACGCTGGGCCAGCTCGAGCCCGCCGGTCACGTAGTCGTTGTGCACGTGCGTCTCCAGCACGTGGCGTGATCGGTCACGCCGCGGTCGGTCGGCCAGCTGCCAGGACCCGGTCGATGTCGCGCTGCGGGTCGACCACGACGGCGACCTGCCGTCATGGCTGACCAGGTAGCTGCGGTCGCCGAGGCTGCGTGGTCTCGATGATGTCGATCTGCATGTCGGCTCTCCTGTGTTCGGGGTGGAGGGGACGTTCAGGTGTCAGACGGTCGGCCGGCCGGCCTCGGACCAGGCGGACATGCCGCCGTCCATGCTGCGCGCGCGGAAGCCGGCCGCGGCGAGCGTGTCGGCGGCCTGCAGGCTGCGACGACCGCTCTGGCAGACGGTGACGACCGGGGTGTCCCGATCCAGCTCACCGGCCCGGGCGGCCAGCTGACCCAGCGGGATGTTGGTGCTGCCCTGGATGCGTCCGCTGGCCAGCTCGTCGGGCTCGCGGACGTCGACGACCTGGACGCCGGTGGTGTCCTCGGCGAGCTCGGCCGGGGTGATGGGGGAGTCGCTGCTCATCGGTGTGCTCCTCGGTGTGCTGGGGGTGGGGGTGGGGCCGGGCGCGGGCGAGTGCGTAACGGCGGCCGGGGGGTTTCCTGGCGGCGTCGGTCTGCTCGGCCGGCGGGAGGCCCACGACGTCCACCATAGATACCCCCGGGGGTATACGCAAACGGGGAGATGTGAGGTCGGCATCAGTCCCTGGCACCACCCTCTCGGCACCTCCCGTCCGCGCGCCGGGGGTTCCCCGGCCCGGCCGGCCCCGGTGGGGCAGGCGGGGTGCGGCGCGACCGACGTCCACGGTCTCCGTCCAATGTGACGGCCCGCTGTGATTGACACCACTCGAGGCTGCTGGGAGTGTGCGAAACTCGCTCCGCCGGGCCGCTGGTCGTCCTCCCCGACCAGGGCCCGGACTCCGCGCACCGCCGCTCTCCGGCCGCCGCGCGGGTGCACCCGTCCCGACCCGCCGACCTTGTGGAGTGCCTTGTGACCAGCACGAACCAGCCCGAGCTCACCGAGGAGACGATCTTCACCTGGGGCGCGCCGCCGTTGAAGTTCGGCGCGGGCGCCGTGGACGAGGTCGGCTTCGAGATGACCCAGTTCGGGGTGGGGCGGGTGCTGATCCTCACCGACCCGACGGTCGCGGCCGGCGGCATCCCGCATCGGGTCGCCGACTCGCTGACCCGCTACGGGATCACCTCGGAGATCTTCGACGGCTGCCACGTCGAGCCCACCGACGACAGCATGGACAAGGCTGCGGGCTATGCCCGGGGGCAGCGGCCCGTGGGACGGATTCATCGCCGTGGGCGGTGGCTCGGCTATCGACACCGCCAAGGCCGTCAACCTGATGACCACCGACGGCGGCGAGCTGATGGACTACATCAACGCCCCGATCGGGCGGGCCGCGGCGCCCCAGGGCCAGCTCAAGCCGCTCATCGCCATCCCCACCACGGCGGGCACCGGGTCGGAGAGCACCGCGATGTGCGTGCTGGACGTGCTGTCGATGAAGGTGAAGACCGGGATCAGCCACTGGCGGCTGCGCCCCACGCTGGCGATCATCGACCCGCTGCTGACCCTGTCGCTGCCGCCCGAGGTCACCGCCGCCTCCGGCATGGACATCGTCTGCCACGCGCTGGAGTCCTACACCGCGCGCTGGTACACCTCCTTCGACCGCAAGACAGCCCGAGCAGCGGGTCACCTACTGCGGCGCCAACCCGGTCTCGGACCTGTGGTGCGAGCGGGCGCTGGGCCTCATCGCCTCGTCGTTCCGCACCGCGGTGCACCACGGGGACGACCTGGAGGCGCGCAGCAACATGATGCTGGCCGCCACCTTCGCCGGGATGGGGTTCGGCAACGCCGGGGTGCACATCCCGCACGCCAACGCCTACCCGATCGCCGGGATGGTGAAGGACTACCGCCCGGCGGGCTACCCCTCCGACGAGGCGATGGTGCCGCACGGCCAGTCGGTGTCGCTGACCGCGCCGGAGGCGTTCCGCTTCACCTTCGAGAGCGCGCCGGAGCGGCACCTGGCGGCCGCGCGATGCTGGCGCCGGGGATGGACACCCTCGACCGGGCCTCCGAGCAGCTGCCCGCGCGCGCTCACCGCGCTCATGCGCGACATCGGCATCCCCAACGGGATCGGCGCGGTCGGCTACACCGAGGACGACATCCCCGACCTGGTGCCCGGCACGATGAAGCAGCAGCGGTTGCTGGCCACCGCCCCGCGGACCCCCACCGAGGAGGACCTCGCCCGGATCTTCGCCGGCTCCATCGAGAACTGGTGACCGGCGCCCGCCGGGGCGGGCGTTGACGTACCGGCTGGCACCCGCATCCGCGGCCGGGTGCCGGCCGGGTCAGCCCGCGGCCACCGCCGGTGTCCCCACCGCGACCGTCGTGTCGCGGGTGGCGCGCCAGGCGTCGAAGGCGGCGGCCGACATCGGGCGGGCGACGTGGAAGCCCTGGGCCACGTCGCAGAAGGCCTCCCGCAGGCTGTCCAGCACCTCGGCCGTCTCCACCCCCTCGGCGACCGCGGTGAGGCCCAGGCTGTGGCTGAGCTTCACCAGGCTCCGGACGATCACGGCGTCGCTGTCCTGGGAGCACATCGAGCTGACGAAGGAGCGGTCCAGCTTGAGCTCGGTGACCGGTAGGTCCTTGAGCTGGGTCAGGCTGGTGTACCCCGCGCCGAAGTCGTCGATCGCGATCTGGATGCCGTGGGAGTCCAGCCGCTGCAGCACCAGACGGGCGCGCACGGGATCGGTCATCAGCGCACTCTCGGTGACCTCGAGCTTCAGCAGCGCAGCCGGCACACCGTGTCGGGCCAGCATGTCCAGCACGGTCCGCTCGACGTGCTCGTCGGAGAGGTTGCGGGCCGAGAGGTTGACCGAGACCTGCAGGGGTGTGCCGTCCTCGATCCACCGCCGGGCCTGTGCCAGGGCCAGGTCGAGCACCTGACCGGTGATCGGTCCGATCAGCCCGGTGTTCTCCGCCAGCGGGATGAAGTCCCCGGGGGCCACGCGGCCCCGCGTCGGGTGGGCCCACCGCACCAGCGCCTCGGCCCCGCACACCTCACCGCTGCTGAGGCTGACCTGCGGCTGGAACTCCAGGAAGAGCTCGTCCTGGGTGACGGCGCGCCGCAGGTCGCCCAGCAGGGCGAACCGCTCGGGACTGTGCGCGTCCATCGCCGGGTCGTACGCGAAGCTGCCCACGGCCTTCTGCTTGGCCACGTACATCGCCACGTCGGCCCGCTGCATCAGGGTCGTGGCGTCGTCCCCGTGCTCGCCGGACACCACCACCCCGATGCTGGCCTCGACATCGAGGTCCACGCCGAGCACCGGGTAGGTCTCGCTCAGCGCGGCCTGCACCGTGCTGGCGACCGCCAGGGCGTCGGCCACGCTGGCCACGTCCGGCAGCAGGACCGCGAATTCGTCGCCGCCCAGCCGGGCCACGGTGTCCACGGCCCGCAGCGCACCGACCATCCGCTGGCCCACTCGTTCCAGCAGCGCATCCCCCACGTGGTGGCCCAGGGTGTCGTTGATCTCCTTGAACCGGTCCAGGTCGATGAGCAGCAGACCCACCCCGGTCCCGGTCCGCTGCGCGTGGTGCAGCGCCTGCTCGAAGCGGTCGGCCAGCAGGACCCGGTTGGGCAGGCCGGTCAACGCGTCGTGCAGGGCCCGGTGCTCCATCTCGCGTTCCAGGGCGTGCCGATCGGTCACGTCGTGCGCGGTGATCACCAGGCCGGAGACGGCCGGGACGTCGGTGAGGTCCTGGACGGAGATCTCGTACATCCGCCACCGGCCATCGCTGCGCCAGCGGGCCTGCACCGACCGATCGGCGGCATCCGGGGACGCCAGGACCGCAGACAGGCGACCCCGGTCCTGCTCGTGGGTGATCGCCAGCAGGGACAACGGGGCGTCCGCGGACCCCCCCAGGTCCTGGACGCCGAACGCGCGTTCGGCCGAGGGGCTCAGGTAGGTGGCCCGACCCGCCGGGTCGACCACCAGGACGAGGTCGGCCGACCGGTCCACGAGGGCGCGGTAGCGCGCCTCGCCGCGGCGCTCGGCATCCCGCCGGACCTCGGCCCGGCGACGTCGGCTCTGCAAGAGCGTGGTGAGGCCCAGGGCGCACATCACCGTGGCCACCATCAGGACGTCGCTGCGGTGACGGTTCGTGGCGGACGCCGCAGCGGCCTGGTCCCCGCGGTCACCCAAGGCGTCGAGCGCCGCCTCGAAGGCCGGGTCGACCTCCTCCTCGTCGACGTCGACGGCATCGTCCAGCCGGCCCGCGGCCAGCAGGTCCAGCTCTCGGTCGACGGCGGTGTCGTAGGCGGCCAGGAGTTCCCGCAGCTCGGTGTCACCGGGCGCCGCTCCGGCGAGCAGCGAGCTGGCCGTGTCGCGCGACTCGCCGAGCGCCGGGCGGACGTCCGCGGGCGCAACCCGGGCGCTGATCGCCCGCCACTCGAGCGCGTCCTGGGTCCGCAGCTCGACCAGGGTGGCCAGCAGGTCCTGCTGCACCGTCATGTCCCGCTCGCCGAGGTCCTGGATGTGCAGCGTCAAGAACGTCGCCGCCGCGAAGACCACGATGCTCATGGCAATCAGGGCGGGACGCAGCACGGCGCCGGGGACGCCGAGGCTGGTGACCCGTCGGGTGGCGAGACGCATGCGTTGCTCTTCGGACGAAAGCTGCCCGGGCTGCAGCGCTCCCGGGCACAAGCCCTGCGGCACACCTCGAAAGGGGCGCCCGGCTGACCTCGTCTCGAGGCGGGCCCTGGGCTCAGACCTGGATCAGCGGGCCGGTCGGGCCCCGGTAGACCTCGGCAGCCCGGCCGCGGATCCCGGGTCGCACGAGGAACAGTCGGCCGGCGTCGGGGCCGTCAGCGCGCTGGGCGGCGGTGAGTCCCTGGGTGGACGTGCTGATCACCAGGTCCGCCAGCTCCGGTCCGGCGAACGCACAGCTGGATGTGTTCGGCGTGGGCACCACGACCACGGCGACCAGCGTGCCCTCAGGGGTGTACCGGCGCACCTGACCGCCGCCCCAGACAGCGACCCACAGGTGGTCCTCGGCGTCCACGGTCAGGCCGTCCGGCGTGCCGGCGTCGTCGGCGGACAGGTCGATCACCACCCGCCCGGCGCCGAACGCGCCGCTGGCCACGTCGTAGTCGAACGCCTGGACCGTCGCGTCCCCGGAGTCGGCCAGGAACACCGTCCGGCCGTCGGCCGTCCAGTCGATGCCGTTGCTGATCGTCAGGTCCCGCAGCACGGTGTGCACCGAGCCGTCGAGGTCCACCCGGTACAGCGAGCCGGCACCCGGTCGGCCGTCGAAGGCCATGGTGCCGGCGAAGAACCGGCCCGCCGGGTCGACCGCGCCATCGTTCATCCGGGTGCCGGTCGGGTCGCTGCCGCCCTCGCCGGCCAGCTCGACGAGCACCGTCGCGTCGCCGGCGGGGGACAGGTGGGTGAAGCCGCCGTCCGCACCGAGCAGCCAGCCGCCCTGCGCCGCCGGGACGACGACACCGACCGTGCCCCCTGCTCTCCCGCCAACCCGGTGCACGGCGATCTCGGTCACCGCACCGGCCGGGGACACCGTCCCGCGATGCACCTGCCCGGCCTCGATGTCCACCCAGAGCAGCTCGCGGCGGGCTGCGTCCCAGGTCGGTCCCTCGCCGTGCTGGGCCGGGGGTATGCCGGTCACGGGGGTCGCGGTCAGCGTCAGCACCGGTCCATCCTCCCCACGACACGAACCCGTCACACGTGCTCGGCATGATGCGCCCCGTGTCTGAAGCCACCGTCGACGTCGCCGACCTCCGCCCCGCCGGGCACCCGCACGACCCTGAGGACGAGCGGGCCGGGGATGCCCCGCTGCGGGCCGACATCCGGTTGCTGGGCCGGGTGCTGGGCGAGGTCGTCCGGGAGCAGGCCGGCCAGGAGGTCTTCGACGTCATCGAGGCCGCCCGGGTGGAGGCGTTCCGGATCCGCCGTTCCGAGGTGGACCGCAGCGGGCTGGCCGAGTCCCTCGCCGGGTTGGACCTCCGCAGCGCCAACCACGTGATCCGGGCGTTCAGCCACTTCTCGCTGCTGGCCAACCTGGCCGAGGACCTGCACCACGAGCGCCGTCGGCAGTTCCACCGCCGGGAGGGCTCGCCTCCCCAGAAGGGCACCCTGGCGGCCAGCTTCGACCTGCTGGACGCCGCAGAGCTCGACCCGGCCACCGTCTCCCGGGAGCTGTCCGGCGCCCTGGTCAGCCCGGTCGTCACCGCGCATCCCACCGAGGTCCGCCGGCGCACCGTCTCCCAGGTGCAACGGCACGTCACCGAGCTGATGCGCAGCCGGGAGGCCGCCCCCGACGAGCAGGCCTGGTCTGCCCAGCTGTGGCGGGAGGTCCTCACGCTCTGGCAGACCGCGTTGCTGCGGTTGTCCAAGCTGCGGTTGGAGGACGAGATCGACGAGGCCCTGCGGTACTACGACCTGTCGTTGTTCGCCGTCATCCCGGCGGTCAACGCCGACCTGCGGAAGGCCCTGCGGCAGCGCTGGCCCGAGGCCGACCTGCTGCCCGAGCCCATGCTGCGGCCGGGCTCGTGGATCGGCGGGGACCGGGACGGCAACCCCTTCGTCACCGCCGCCGCGGTCCGCCGGGCCACCTCCCGGGCCGCGGAGACCGCGCTGGGCCACCACCTGGCCGAGCTGGTGTGCCTGGCCGACGAGCTGTCCATGTCCGCGCGGCTGGTCACCCCGACCCCGCAGCTGCAGGCGCTGGCCGATGCTGCGGCCGACGACTCGCCGTTCCGGGCCGACGAGCCCTACCGCCGCGCGCTGCGCGGGATCTACCGTCGGCTCGCGGCCACCGCGGTCCGGGTGCTGGGCCACGTGCCCGGCCCGCTGCCGGACGTCGAGCTGGAGCCGTACGCCGACCCAGGTGAGCTGCTGGCCGACCTGGACGTGGTGGCCGATTCGCTGCGCAGCCATGCCGCCGGCGCACTGGCCGACGACCGGTTGCGCCGGTTGCGGGACGCCGTGGAGGTCTTCGGCTTCCACCTGTCCGGGCTGGACATGCGGCAGAACAGCGCGGTGCACGCCGAGGTGCTGGCCGAGCTGCTGGCCTGGGCCGGGGTGTGCGAGGACTACGCCGCCCTCGACGAAGCCGCCCGCCGGGAGCTGCTGACCGGCGAGCTGCGGTTGCGTCGCCCGCTGGTGCGGGCCGATGCGCAGCTGTCCGAGCTGGCCCGCGGAGAACTGGACCTGCTGACCGCCGCCGCCGAGCAGGTGCGCCTGCTGGGCCCCAGAGCCATCCCTAACTACGTGATCAGCATGTGCGAGTCGGTGTCGGACGTGCTGGAGGTCGCGGTCCTGCTCAAGGAGGTCGGGCTGGTCACCCTCGATGCCGACGGCTCTCCGTCCTCGCCGATCATGATCTCCCCGCTGTTCGAGACCATCGGGGACCTGCAGGCCGCCGGGACCACGCTGGCCGCGATGCTGGACGAGCCGCTGTACCGGGCGATGGTGGACGGCCGGGCCGGGGCGTCGGACGGCGAGCTCAGCGGAACCCAGGAGGTCATGCTGGGTTACTCCGACAGCAACAAGGACGGCGGCTACCTGGCCGCCAACTGGGCGCTGTACCGAGCCGAGCTGGCGCTGGTCGAGGTGGCCGCCCGGGCCGGGGTGCGGCTGCGGTTGTTCCACGGCCGCGGTGGCACGGTGGGTCGGGGCGGCGGGCCCAGCTACGAGGCGATCCGGGCGCAACCCCCGGGGTCGGTGTCCGGGCAGCTGCGGATCACCGAGCAGGGCGAGGTCATCGCCGCCAAGTACGCCGAGCCGCACCTGGCCCGGCGCAACCTGGAAGCGCTGGTGGCCGCCACCCTGGAGTCCTCGCTGCTGTCCCTGGAGGGCCTGGGATCCGACGCCGAGGACGCCTACGCGCTGCTCGACGACCTGGCCGGTCGTGCCCAGGCCGCCTACCGAGCCCTGGTGCACGACACCCCGGGCTTCGTGGAGTGGTTCCGGGCCGCCACGCCGGTCCGCGAGCTGGCCGAGCTGAACATCGGGTCCCGGCCGGCCTCGCGCAAGGCCGGGGACAGCATCAGCGACCTGCGGGCGATCCCGTGGGTGTTCAGCTGGTCGCAGGTGCGCATCATGCTGCCGGGCTGGTTCGGCACCGGGACCGCGCTGGAGTCCTGGGTGGACGGTGACCCGGCCCGGCTGGCCACCCTGCAGCAGCTGCACGCGCGGTGGCCGTTCCTGCGCACCGTGCTGTCCAACATGGGCATGGTGCTGGCCAAGACCGACCTGGAACTGGCCGCCCGGTACGCCTCGCTGGTGGGAGACGAGGAGTTGCGGCACCGGGTGTTCGACGTCATCACCGCCGAGCACGAGCGGACCTGCCGGATGCTGCTGGCCGTGACCGGGGACGACCACCTGCTGGCCGACAACCCCTCGCTGGCCCGGTCCATCCGCAACCGCTTCCCCTACCTGGAACCGCTGCACCACCTGCAGGTGGAGATGCTCCGCCGGCGCCGCTCCGGGAACGACGACGAGCTGGTCCGCCGGTGCATCCAGCTGACCATCAACGGCGTCGCCACCGCGCTGCGCAACTCCGGCTGAGGGCCGTCACCCCTGGTCGGGGTGGGCGGCGGCCAGCAGCGCGGCGCGCTCGTGCAGCGTGGTGCGGGCCCGGCCACGGGTGGCGCCGAGGGCGACCTCGGCGTCGTCGATGGCCTGCCAGTGGTCCAGCAGCACCGGCCGGGCGCCACGCTCGAGCAAGGTCCTCACCAGGTCCCCGGCGGGTCCCCGGACGCCCAGCGCACCGGCCGCGGCGTCGGCCAGCAACGCCTGCACCGTGTCCCGGGCGTCGTGCTTGTTGGTGCCGACGACACCGGTCGGTCCGCGCTTGATCCAGCCCGCCACGTACTCCCCGGGGCTGACCGAACCCTCCCGCAGCACCCGCCCGCCGGCGTTGGCGACCACCCCGGTGCGGTCGTCCACCGGCAGGTCGGGCAGGTCGCGGCCCTGGTAGCCGATCGACCGGATGACCAGGTCGGCGGGCAGGACGTCGACCTCCCCGGTACCGGTCAGCCGGTCGGCGGCATCGACCTGGGTCCGCTCGACGGCGATCCCGGTGACCCGGTCGAGGCCGTCCAGCCGCACCGGTCGGGCGAAGAAGCGCAGCGTCAGGGTGACCAGGCCCGGTTCGGGCACGTGCCCGGCCCAGTCCGCCATCGCGGCCAGGTTGCGGGCCACCGCCCGGTCGGGCGAGTCCGCGTCCACCACCGGCGGGTCGACCACGACCACGGCACCGGCCAGGTGCCCCAGCTCGCGCAGTTCCTGGGTGGTGAAGCTGGCCTGGGCCGGGCCCCGCCGGCCCAGCACGGTGATCCGCTGCACCGGTGCGGCGGCCAGGGCATCGAGCACGTGCTGGGGCATGTCGGTGCCGGCCAGCTCCGCGGGGGTGCGGGCCAGCACCCTGGCCACGTCCAGGGCTACGTTCCCGACCCCGACCACGACGACGTCCCGGGCCCGGGCCAGCGCGGCCTCCACCAGTGCACGGTCGGCGTCGGGGTGCCCGGTGTACCAGGCGACGAGGTCGGTGGCGGCCAGGCTGCCGGGCAGGTCCTCCCCGTCGATGCCCAGCCGGCGGTCCCCGGAGGCACCGTGGGTGAAGACCACCGCATCGGTGTGCGCCCTCAACCCGGCGATGCTCAGGTCCACCCCGATGTCCACGTTGCCGACGAAGCGCACCCGGGGGTGGTCCAGCGTGCGGCGCAGGGTGTCCCGCAGCGCGCGCATCTTGACGTGGTCGGGCGCGATCCCGTGCCGGACCAGCCCGAACGGGGTGGGCAGCCGGTCGATGAGGTCCACCGCCACCGGGACGTCGTCCTGCCCGGCGAGGGCCTCGGCGGTGTAGATGCCCGCCGGTCCGGCCCCGACCACGGCGATCCGCAGCGGGCGGGTACTCGACGGCGACAGGCCGGGGTCGCTCACGCCTGGCATCCTGACCTGGTCGGTGCGGTCTGCACCAGGCCATCACCGGATGTCATCACCGATCCCCATCCCGAACTGCTGGAGGACGACCCGTGTCGGTCACCGTCATCGCCACCATCACGCCCAAGCCGGAGCGCTTCGACGCCGTCCGCGCAGCGTTCGAGCAGGCCGTGCCCGCGGTGCACGAGGAGCCCGGCTGCGAGCTGTACGCGTTGCACGCCGGCAAGGGCATCCTGGTCATGGTGGAGCGCTGGGCCGATGGCGCGGCGCTGGAGGCGCACGGGGCCGGCACCACCTTCAACACCCTCACCGAGTCGGTGAAGGACGACCTGGCCGCGCCGCTGGACGTGCAGCTGGTCCGCCCGGTGCTGGCTGGTGACGCCACCAAGGGCCAGCTGAGCTGAGGTCGACGGTCCCCCGGCCGCGCACCGGCCGGGCGGACCGGGCTCACACCGCCTTGCAGCACAGGCTCACACCGCCTTGCAGCCCCGGCTCATACCGCCTTGCAGCCCCGGCTCACACCGCCTGGCAGACCGGGCACCAGAAGAGGTTGCGGCTGACCATGACCTCGGTGCGCACCTCGGTGCCGCACACCCGGCAGGGCAGGCCGGTCCGGCGGTAGACGTAGTGCGCGTCCAGCCGGGAGGCCGCGCCCCGCTTGCGGGTGCGATCGACCGGGGCGGTGGTGACGATCCGGCCGGCCCGCACCCCGGCCTTCATCAGCGTGACCAGGTCCGCCCACATGGCGGCCCAGGTCTCGGGGTCCAGTGCCCGGCCCGGCCGGAAAGGCGACACCCGGTGCCGGAACAGCAGCTCCGCGCGGTACACGTTGCCCACCCCGGCCAGCACGGCCTGGTCCATCAGCAGCGCCCCGATCGCCACCCGGCTACGGGAGATCCGGTCGAAGGCGCGGCCGGGATCCGAGCGCTTGCGCAGCGGGTCCGGGCCCAACCGGTCCAGGATCAGCTGCGCCTCGCCGTCGGTGATCAGGTCGCAGGCGGTAGCCCCGCGCAGGTCGGTCCAGACCCCGGCGCCGTCCACGCCCGGGCCTTCCCAGCGCATGCGCAGCGCGCCGCGCGGCTCGGGAGGCAGCCCGGTGCCCGAGGTGTACTTGCCGTACAGGCCCAGGTGCACGTGCACCACGTCGGGGCCGAAGCTGGCGAACAGGTGCTTGCCGTAGCTGGTGACCTCGTCCAGCACCCGGCCGTCGACCAGCTCCGCCTGGCTGGCGAACCGGCCCTGCGGGCTGGTCACGTGCACCTCGCGGCCGGCGAAGGCCTCGTGCTGCTCGCGGGCGAGTCGGAACAGGGTGTGGCCCTCAGGCACGCGGAGCCCCGGGCCGCGGCGGTGTTCTCACCCGTCCAGTGTGACCCGTGGCGCACGGCAGGGCAGGATCGCCCGGTGACCGTCACCCCGGACCTCGGCCGGCGCGCCTGGGGCGCCCTGGAGACCCTGCACGTCACCGCCTACTTCGCCCCGGAGGTGCAGCAGGCCTACGACCGGTTCGGCGTCGGCGCCACCCGGGCCGGTTACTTCGCGGCCCGGGCGTCGGCGTTCGGCCCGTGCGGGCCCGAGCTGGTCGTGGCCACGTTCTACGTCTTCGCCCCGTCCCTGGTCGCCGGCGCCGTGCCCGCCGTGTGGGCGGCCGCGCCCCCGGCGGACTGGGCGGCCGCGCGGTCGCAGGCCGTGGCCACCCGGCTGCACGCCGAGCTGGGCGAGCCCGACGTCGCCGAGGCCGTGGAGCTGGCGCGGGAGGCGTGTGCGGGGTTGTCACCGGCCGGGCGGCCGGTCTACGCCGCCTGGTCCGCGCAGGAATGGCCGGCCGACCCGCTCCTGCAGCTCTGGCACGCCGGCCTGCTGATCCGCGAGCACCGCGGGGACGGGCACGTCACAGCGCTGCAGTCCGCCGGGTTGGACCCGGTCGAGGCGCTGGTGACCGGCGGGCTGGCCAGCGACTCGGTGGAGTTCGTCCGGGCGAGCCGGGGCTGGACCGATGAGGAGTGGACAGCCGGCGTCGGGCGCCTGCGGGCCCGCGGACTGCTCGACGGCGCGGGGCTGACCGACGCCGGTCGGGCGGTGCGGGGTGACGTGGAGACGATCACGGATCTGCTCGCCCTCGACCCGTGGGCGCACCTGGGGGAGGAGCGGACCACGAGGCTGGTCGAACTGCTGACCCCGCTGCGCCGGCAGATGCTGGATTCCGGTCTGTTCCCCGGGTGGATCCGCAACCGCGGCTGATCAGCGCCCGCGGGCCGCGGCGTAGCGGTCCAGCGCCACCTGCCGCTCGTGCTTGTGGTCGACGATCGGCTCGGGATAGCCGTCCGGCACGCCGCCCGGGGCGGTCCACGGCTCGTGCACGGTGGTGCTGGGCAGCTCGCGCAGCTCGGGGACCCAGCGGCGCACGTAGTTCCCGTCGGGGTCGAACTTCTTGCCCTGGGTGATCGGGTTGAAGACCCGGAAGAAGGGCGAGGCGTCGGTGCCGGTGCCGGCCACCCATTGCCAGCCGTGGTTGTTGCTGGCCAGGTCGCCGTCCACCAGGTGCTGCATGAAGTACCGGGCACCCCGGGTCCACTCCTGGTGCAGGTCCTTGACCAGGAAGCTGCCGACGATCATGCGCAGCCGGTTGTGCATCCACCCCTGGGCCAGCAGCTGGCGCATCCCGGCGTCCACCACGGGAAATCCGGTGCGGCCCTGCGCCCAGGCGGTGAAGTCCTCCTCGGCGCCCGTGCCGGAGGAGTAAGTCATGCCGGCCAGTTCCGGGTTGTAGTACTCCCGCGCGGTTTCGGGGCGGTGCCAGAGCACGTCGGCGTAGAACTCCCGCCAGCACAGCTCGGTGACGTAGGTGTCGACACCGGGGCCGGTCTGGCCGGACTCGGCGATGTCGTGCAGCAGGGTCCGCGGGTGCACGGTGCCGAAGTGCAGGTGCGCCGACATGCGGCTGGTGGCGTCCAGGTCCGGACGGTCCCGCTGGTCGTCGTAGTCGGCGATCCGCTCGTCCAGGAACTCCCGCCAGCGGGCCAGCGCCGCCGCCTCGCCGGGTTCCAGCAGCTGCGTGTCACCCAGGTCGGGGGCCTCGGGCAGGCCGTCGCTGCCCGCCCGCGCCCAGCCGAGCCTGCCCGGTCGCGGCGCAGGATCGGGCCAGCCGTGCTCGCCGCCACACCCGGGAGAACGGGGTGAACACCTTGAAGGGGTCGCCGTCGTCCTTGGTCACGGTGCCCGGCGCGACCGCGTACGCCGACCCGGTGCGGACCAGTTCGACGTCGGCGAGCGCCTTCTCCACCGCCCGGTCGCGCCGGCGGCCGTAGGGGCCGGTGTCCCCGGCGATGTGCACGCTGGCTGCCCCGACCTCGCGGACCACGGCGGGGACGACGTCCTCGGGCCGGCCGTGCCGGACCACCAGGTGCCCGTCGGTGGCCTCGAGCAGGTCGGCGAGGCAGCCGACCAGGAAGTGCCGGCGCGGGTCGCCGGACTTCCCCCAGATCGCCGGGTCGACCACGAACAGCGGCAGCACGTCCCCGGCCTCGCGGGCCGCCAGCAGGGCCGGGTTGTCGGCCATCCGGAGGTCGCGGCGGAACCACATGACAGCAGGCACCCTGGAACGGTAAGTGCCGGTTCCCACCGCGCGCGGCCAGCTGGTGGGTGGCGCGGTCAGTTCGTGGGCCGAGCTCGTCAGCTGCTGGCGAGCTCCAGGCCGAAGTGCGGCCGGTCGGCCTCGGCCACCAGGTCGACGTCGCCGGGGTGCTCGTGCAGGTAGTGGCGGATGAAGGAGCAGTAGGGCAGCACGGTGAGGTGGCGCTCCCGAGCAGCCGACAGGACGGCGGCCACCAGGCTCGTGCCGATCCCCTGGCCCGCCGCGGACGGGTCGATCTCGGTGTGCGGCAACGTCATCACGTCACCGTCGACGTGGTAGCTGGCGAGCCCCACCACCCGGCCCTCGACCGAGACCTCGAACCGGCCCCGGTCGGGGACGTCCTCGACGTGGATCTGCGCGTGCGCTGCTCATCGTGTTCCGTACACCCCCCTGACCGGCGCCATTGCCGGTTCCCATACGTACCTCTCCGGTACTGCGGAGAATTAAGGTAACCGTTGTGCTCTGTTCTCGCTCCTGCACGAAGGGACGATCCTCCCCGTTCGGGTGTTCCCGGAGCGCCACGACGCGCGGGCACGCGGGTCAGCGTTGATCAGGTGACCTGATCACCGTCCCGCCGTCCTCACCAACGTTGCCTGGGGTGGGGAGACGTTGATCAGGGTCCCTGATCACTGCTGGGAGGGGCGTAGGGCACCCATGCCGGAACCGGGCGACAGGCCGCCGCTAACCTCGTCAGGCACCCCCGACCGGCCCCGTGCGCCGGTGAGCCCCCATAGCTCAGGGGATAGAGCATCGGTTTCCTAAACCGTGTGTCGCAGGTTCGAATCCTGCTGGGGGCACCCATGGTCGACGCCTCGGGCCGACCGTTGGCGGGCGCGGTCGGAGCGCTTGAGGCGTCGTCTACCCCCGGCCTCGCTTGCGCGTTTGACCGCCCGGCCGCTGGCCACGACTGCGCCGAGGTGAACTGCCACGAGCCCGAGCCGTCGGCGGGTTCGCCGACTGCTCGGGTGGTCGGTGAGGCGCGAGACGACGCGCACGAGACGGCGCCGGCCGAGGTGAGGACGGCGCAACGGGTCCGGCACCGGAGGGTCGCGGACGGACCGGGGTGCCCTGCGATCGCAGACGCATTGACGTCCGTCGATATGACTGTCATATTGATGAACGTCAATATCTAAGCCATCGAGTGCCCGGGAGGGTTCCATGTCCCGCATCCAGCTCGCCCTCAACGTCGACGACGTCGAGGCGGCCACCGCCTTCTACAGCAAGCTCTTCGGGATCCAGCCGGCCAAGACCCGCCCCGGGTACAGCAACTTCGTCGTCGTCGACCCACCGCTGAAGCTCGTCCTGCTGGAGAACCCCGGCTCCGGCGGCAGCCTGAACCATTTGGGTGTGGAGGTCGGCTCCGTGGACGAGGTGGACGCCGAGCAGACCCGGTTGGCGACGGTCGGCCTGGCGTCGACCGACGAGCGGGAATCGGTGTGCTGCTACGCCAAGCAGACCAAGTTCTGGGTGGAGAACACCCCCGGTGGGGAGCGCTGGGAGATCTACACCGTGCTGGCCGACAGCGCCACCTTCGCCGGTGGGCCCGGGGCCCAGCCCGATGCGTTGGAGTCTTCGAACCCTGTCCGGCCCGGCGGGGTCACCGCCTGCTGCTGAGCGGGGATGGTCGTCGGCCGGGCCGCCGCGGGCTCGGTCCCGGTCGGCGGCCCCCGGTGACGCACCGGGCAGGTTTTCCGCACCCCGCGCCCCCGCACCCCGCAGCCGATGCGCTGCTCCGCGCTGCGGTGCGGGTGTGCCGGCGCCCGGCGGACCAGAACGCGGTGGCGATCGCGGTGGAGACCAGCAGTGGCACCAGCTCGGTGACCAGGTAGGCCCACTTCTCCGACGCCGCCCAGCCGTCCAGGCGGTAGGCAGCTGCCAACCAACCGTCCCCCCGTCCCGGGCGTCGACGACGCAGAAGGCGATCCAGGCCGTGGCGACCACGGTGACCAGCCCCAGCATCGGCGCTCGGTAAAGCAGCAGGTGGTCCGGCCACCGCGGCCGCCACGCGGCCGGCAAGACCCCCCTCCCCGGTGATCACGGACCTGCAGCAGCAACACGCCGCGGCCCACCTCGCGCAGGTCCGTGATCGTCGAGGGGAGGGGGTGAGGGGGCTGGTAGGTGGCGGCTGCGGGATCTGTGGAGGAGGGCGGCCGCTGTGGACAGCAGGCGGCGCCGTGTCGGCCCCGGTTGGTCGGCTGGGCACCCGACCCCCAGGAGGACACCGTGACCGACACGCCCGCCACTGCCGAGGAGTTCGTCGCCGAGCTCGCCGAGGCCATCACCGCGCCCGGCCCGGCCGAGTGCGTGCTCTGCTACTGCGCCCGGATGGTCGGCCAGTTCGGCTGCGACAGCACCCTGCGGTGGGCCCGCCGATGGCGGGACGTGCGTGCCCCTCGGGCGAGTGCCCTGCTGCGTCGGCTCGGCGAGCGGGGTGGCTTCTGCGACTGCGAGGTGTTCCTCAACGGCTGGCAGCTGCGCGAGGACCTGCTCGAGGTCGACGAGGACGACGGGGGCCTGCTGCTCCCGGACGCCGACCCGCCGTGCGCCGGGGTGCGCCGCGGTTCGGCCCGGGCATGCGCGTTGTGGGTGCCCCGTCGGCGTGGGTGGTGACCGGTTGGGAGACTTCCGGGCATGGGTCAGGTCATCGCCACCGCAGAACGGGTCGTCCCGGCCACCGCCGACCGGGTGCGGGCCGCACTCGCCGACTACGAGGGGACCCGGCGGCGCATCGCCGGACCCCGGTTCAGCGAGTACCGGGTGGAGTCCGGTGGCCAGGGCGCGGGCACCCGGGTGCACTGGAAGCTCGCCGCCACCGAGAAGCGGGTGCGCGACCAACGGGTGGCGGTCACCGAGCACCCCGACGGCGGGCTGGTGGAGACCGACGCCAACTCCTCGATGGTCACCACGTGGACCGTGGTCCCCGCCGATGCGGGGGGAAGCCTGGTGCAGGTCCGCACCAGCTGGGACGGTGCATCCGGGATCGGTGGGTTCTTCGAGCGCACCTTCGCCCCCAAGGGGCTGCGCCGGATCTACGACGAGATGCTGGACCGGCTCGACAGCGAGCTCACCGCCCCCTGACCCCGGCGGCACGGGCGCGACGGCCGGGGAACAGGGACCATGGACCGCGTGGGTGCCCCGCTGACCGCTGCCCGTGCCCCTGCTTGGGCCGGCCTGGACGACCTGACCGACCTGCTGGGGAACGGCAACGCCGTCGTGCTGTCCGGCGCCGGGCTGTCCACCGAGTCCGGCATCCCGGACTACCGGGGGGCCACCGGGTCGCTGCGCCGGCACACCCCGATGACCTGGCAGACCTTCACCCGCGACCCCCGGGCCCGGCACCGCTACTGGGCCCGCAGCTTCATCGGGTGGCGGCAGATCGAGCGGGCCCGCCCCAACGACGGCCACCGGGCCGTGGCCGCGCTGCAGCAGGCAGGTCTGGTGGGCGGACTGATCACCCAGAACGTCGACGGGTTGCACCAGGCCGGCGGCGCCACCGACGTGCTGGAGCTGCACGGTGGGTTGGACCGCACCGTGTGCCTGGCCTGCGGTGACGTCGCCGACCGCGCCGCGCTGGACGTCCGGCTGCGGATCGCCAACCCCGGTTTCGGCCCGCAGCCGGTCGACGACGAGGTCAACCCGGACGGTGACGTGGAGCTGCCCGAGGCCGCGCTGGACGACTTCGTGATGGTCGACTGCCTGGCATGCGGAGGGGGACCGCTCAAGCCCGATGTCGTCTTCTTCGGCGAGACGGTGCCACCCGTTCGGGTCCAGCAGTCCTACGAGCTGGTGACCGGTGGCCGCTCCCTGGTGGTGCTGGGGTCCTCGCTGACGGTCATGAGCGGCTACCGGTTCGTGCTGCGCGCGGCCAGGGACGGCATCCCGGTGGCCATCGTCAACGCCGGACCCACGCGTGGGGACGACAAGGCCGACGTCCGGGTGGACGCCCCGCTGGGCGCCGTGCTGTCCCGGGTGGCCGGCAGGCTGGTCCGCTGAGCGGCCGGGCACCGTCGGTCCTCCCGGCAGCGCACGTGGTGAGCTCGTGAGCCGAGAGGTCGAGCGCACGGCCGACGGCCACTGGATCGTGGTGGACGGGCGGCGCTGGCGGGCCCAGGACCCGCTGTTGCCCGAGGACGTGCGGGAGCAGTTGCTGCACCACCTCGGCCGGGGGCGCAGCGGGGTCCGGACGGCGAAGGCAGCAGGGGACGACGACGGCGTGCGGGCCGCCCGGGCGCTGGTGCAGGCGGCCAAGACCGGCCTGGGCGAACGCGGCACGGCATGGTGGGAGCAGTCCGAGGCCGAGCGCCGGCAGCGCTGGGAGGCCGCCCTCGACGCGCTGGACGTCAGCGGCTGACCCACACTGGACGGGGTGCAGACCTTCCTCCCCGTTGCCGACTTCGCCGGCAGCGCCCGGCTGCTGGATGCGCCCCGGCTGGGCAAGCAGCGGGTGGAGACCTTGCAGATCCTCCGTGCGCTCGAGCTGCCCGACTACGGCTGGGCGACCCACCCGGCGGTGCTGATGTGGCGTGGCCGGATCCCGGCGCTGGTGCGGTACGGGCTGGAGACGGTGGCCGAGTGGGTGGCGCGTGGTTTCGCCGACAGCACTGCTCCGCAGATCGAGGAGTTCGCTCCGGGAGTCGGGACCCAGGCCGAGCTGGCCGCCGCCGGGCAGCTGCCGTCCTGGCTCGGGGACGAGGCGCTGCACCGGTCGCACCGCGCCAAGCTGCTGGCCAAGGAGCCAGGAACCTACCGGCCGCTGTTCCCCGGGGACCCCGACGACCTCGAGTACGTCTGGCCCGAACCCGACGCCCTGCCGGCCGCGCCGCCGCCGGTCGGCACCCCGGTCTGGGTGGTGCGGCCCCGGGCCCACCCCGAGCTCGGAGCAGCACTGGCCACCGGGGTGGTGGGCCTGGGCACCCAGGCCGGGGTGGACGTCGACGCGGCGGGGCTGGAGCTTGCCCAGTTGCGGGCGCTGGCCCACACGTTGACCGGCCGGCGCCCGGCGAAGGACCTCCGGCAGCTGGCCGCGTTCCTGCACGACATGCGGCCCGGTGATCCGGTCGCGGTGCCGGTGGACGGCGGTTCGGGCCTGCTGCTCGGCGAGGTGACCGGTGAGTACGCCTACGCCGGCCGGGAGCTGCTGCCGCACCGGAGATCGGCCCGCTTCGAGCGCGTCGTCCCCCGGTCCGGGGTCCGACCGCCCGCGGCGATGCAGGACCCACGAGCGTTGTTCCGGGTCACCATGAACCCCGACCTGGTTGCCGCAGTCCGGCCCTGACCAGGTCGACCGCCGTCCGCAGCCGGTGGACCGCCGCGGGGAGATGCCCGGGCCGCCCGCTGGCGATGGCCACCGCCCAGGCGGCGACGTGCAGCCGGCGCAGCAGCAGGAAGGGCGCGAGTTCGGCATCGGACAACGGGTGGGGGCAGGCATCCACGGCGGCCCGACCGTCCAGTCGGCCGGTGGCGCGCAGGCAGGCGAGGTCCCAGGCCAGCGGCCCGGGCGAGGTGTCCTCCAGGTCCGACCACCGCCAGCCGCGCGCGGTGGCCAGCAGGTTGCCCGGATGCGCGTCGCCGTGCAGGGCCCGCTCATCTCCGGCCAGCCGCGGACGCAGCCGCTCCACCAGGTCCCCGACCTGGTCCAGCAGCCGCGGGTCGGCACCCAGCGCGCGTCCCCGGGCCAGGAAGGTCGCCAGGTCGGCCAACGGGGTGTCCAGCAGCTCGCCGTCGGGTGCCGGCACGTCGGCCAGGACCTCGTGCAACGCGCCCAGGACCCGACCGGCCTCCCGCGGTGTGGGCGACACCGGCCGGAGGTCCTGCCACTGCCAGAAGGACAGCACCCGGCCACCGGAGGTGTGCGGGCCGGCGGGCAGCACGTCCGAGGTCGGCACCACCGGCGCCTGCCGGGCGGTCAGCTGCTCGGCCAACCGGACCTCCCGGGTCAGGTGCCCCAGGACGTCGGGACGCAGCATCGCGGTCACGGTGGCGACCCGCGCGACCACCGGCGCGGGAGCCAGGTGCAGCACGACGTTGGCGCCGTCGTGCAGCACCTTCGGTTCCCCGACGACCAGCCCGAGGGCACCGGCGCAGTCCACGGCTGCCGCGACGGCGCTCTCGACCCGGTGGCCGACCCGCAGGCTCACCCGGCCGGCAGCGGGACGTTCTGCAGCCGGACCTGCCCCCGCGCCACGGTCTTCCCATCGGTGGCCCGGGTCAGCGTCACCTGCCACAACTGCAGCGTCCGGCCCTGCTGGACCGGCTCGGCGAGCACGTCGAGACGACCCTCGGTGGCCGGTCGCAGGAAGTCCGTGGAGTTGTTGACCCCGACCGCGAACTGACCCCGGTCGGCCACCGCCGCACTGGCACCGATGCTGGCCGCGGACTCGATGACCGCCGCGTAGACCCCGCCGTGCACCACGCCCCAGGGGGTGTGCTGATCCGGGCCCAGCTCGACGGTGCCGGTCACCCGGGTACCGGACGCCTCCGCAGGCGTGAACCCGGTGGCGACGACGAAGGCACTGGGGGGCCGGAGCTCGGGGCGGCTCATCGGATCTCCTGCTCGACCGCGGGCGGGGGCAGGGGCGCATCCCAGATCAGGCAGAACGGGTGGCCCACCGGGTCGGCGTAGACCCGGAAGTCGCCACCGCCACCGGGCAGGCGCCGGGCCCCCAGGGCCAGCACCGCGGGCTCGGCCTGGTCGATGTCGGCCACCCGGACGTCCAGGTGGGACTGCTGCGGCCGGGCCGGGTCGGGCCAGTCCGGCGGCTGCAGGTCCGGCGCGGCCTGGAAGGCCAGCCGGTAACCCGCGCCGGTGGCCACGACCCAGTCCTCACCGGGGTTCCCGCGCACCTGCATGCCCAGCAGGCCGGCGTAGAAGGTCGCCAGGGCGTGCGGGTCCGGGGCGTCCAGGACGATGGCGTGCACTTGCCCGATCACGACCGACATCCTGGTCCGCCGCGGCCGGCGGGGACAGCCGGGGCGGCGCAGCCGGCGACCCCGGGCTGCGTCCGGGAGCACCGGTGACGCACGATCGGGGCATGACCGCACCCGTGCTGGGCTCGCTGACCTGGGTCCCCGCGACCGACCGCGCCGACCTGCTGGCCGATCCGGTGGCCGCCGCGCTGCCCGGCCTGGCGGGCCCGGCCTGGGTGGCCCAGATCGACCCCGAGCTCGCCGACACCGCCGCGTTCACCGCTGCCTACGGGGTAGCACCGGGGGCCTCGGCCAACTGCGTGGTGGTGGCAGCGCGCCGAGGCGGTGCCACGACCCTGGTGGCCTGCCTGGTGCTGGCGAGCACGCGGGCCGACGTCAACGGACTCATCCGGCGCCACCTCGGCGCCCGCAAGGCCTCCTTCGCCCCGCAGGACGTCGCGGTGGCCGAGAGCGGCATGGCGTTCGGCGGGATCACCCCGGTGGGGCTGCCCGACAGCTGGCCGGTGCTCATCGATGCCGCGGTGGCGGCGACGGACCTGGTGGTGATCGGGTCCGGCACCCGGGGCAGCAAGCTCGCCGTCCCCGGCCCGGTGCTCGCCGCACTGCCCACCGCGGTCGTGCTGGAGGGCCTGGGCCAGCCGGTCGCGCAACCGCAGGTCCGTTCCTGGGCCGAGCGCGCGCCCGACGACAGCGACATCGGCTGGGGGGAGCGGGCCGAGGAGCGCGGCGAGGACCGGCGGCACCTGGAGGACCGCCCGCCGCATTGGGGGAGCGACTGACCGGGCGGTCGGCTCAGAGCTGACCGGGCAGCGCGCTCGTCCCCGGGCCGATCGGGTTCTCCGCCGCGGGCAGGCCCTGCTGGCTGCGGAGCAGATCGCGGATCTCCACCAGCAGCTCCACCTGGGTGGGACCTGCCGGGCCGGCCTCCTCGCCGGACCGCCGGCGCTCCAGCAACCGGCGCATCGGCACCAGGACGACGAAGTACACGACCGCACCGGTCAGCACGAAGGTGATGACCTGGTTGACGAAGGCCGCCCAGGTGAACTGCTGGCCGTCGATGACGAAGGTGCCCCCGTCGATCCCGCCGCCGCCCAGCAGGCCGATCAGCGGCTGCAGGAAGGACTCGGTGAACGAGGTGACGACGGCGGTGAACGCGGCGCCGATCACCACCGCCACGGCCAGGTCGACGATGTTGCCGCGGAGCAGGAAGTCCTTGAAGCCCGAGAGCATGGGTGGAGCACCTCTGTCGACGCAGGGGAGGCGCGAGGCCACGAGGGGTCTCACGGCGGGGGCCGCCCGAGGGTAACGGTGAGGGTCGCGTCGGTGGCCGCGGCCGCCAGCTCGGCCGCGGTGTCCGCGGTGACGGCCAGCACCAGCAGTCCGGTCCCAGCACCACCGGCCGCTGGATCACCCCCGCCGGTGGCCAGCACGACGGCACCGGCCGCCACCACCCGCACGGGGTTCTGCTGCGGTACCTGCTGCGGGACCTGCTGGGGGACCGGGACCTGTGCCGACGGGCGCGCGGCCAGCACGTCGACCCGATCCCCGGGCCGCAGCAGGGCTGCCACACCCAGATCGGCCAGCCGGACGGGAGTGGCGACCTGCCCCGGGGGCACGGCCGACCACAGCCCGGGGCCCACCAGGCGGACGTCGGTGACCGGCTCGCCGCGACGCAACGGAGCGGCCAGCACGCCACCCACCAGCGCGGCCGGGTCGGCGACGGTCCCGTCGGGCAACCGGTCGACCGGCAGGTCCACCGGGACCACGTCACCGGCAGCGAGCAGCGTCCCGGCGGGCAGGTCACCGGCCGCGACGACCACGGGTGCCGTGCGACCCGGGGAGGGCGCGCCGGGTGGAGCCGCGGCCGGACGCAGCGCGAGCACGAGCGCGGCGCAGGCCAGCAGGCCGGCTACCAGCCGGCGGAGCAGGTGGACGGGGTGGCGCGGGCGACGCAGCCAGGTGGCAGGCACCTGCCCAGCCTCGACTCCGCGGGTGGGTCGAAGGAGGGTGCTGCAACCGACTGTGGACGGCGACCCGGGTTGTGGACGGCGGCCGGCGGCATGTCGGCGGGTGGTGCTGGACTCAGTTGGCGGCCTTCGAACCGCTGGAGGAGGAACTGCCCGATGAGGACGAGGAGGACGAGGCTGCCGCCGAGCTCGAGGAGCCGTTGCCGGACGAGCCGTTGCCGGAGGAGGACTCCTTCGACGCCCCGGACCCACCCGACGAGGCGGATTCCTTCGACCCGCCCGAGGAGTCCTTGGCCACCGACGCGGAGGTCTTGGAGCCGGACTCACGGCTGTCGGTGCGGTAGAAGCCGGAGCCCTTGAAGACCACCCCGACCGAGCCGTAGACCTTGCGTACCGCTGCACCGCAGTCCGGGCAGACGGCGACCGCCGGGTCGGTGAACGACTGGACCACCTCGAACTCGTGCCGGGTCTCGGGGTTGGTGCAGGCGTACTGGTACGTGGGCACGGCGGTGTCGCTCCTTGTCCTGATGGTCTCCGGGCTTGGCACTCGCACCCGGCGACTGCCAATGATGCGCCACACCGGGACCGCCGTCCACGACCCGGCGGGAAAGTGTGAGCACCACGGCAGTCGCCGGGTCCCCGGTTCAGCGTCCCAGGGTGCGGTACCGGGCCATCCGGCTGCGCCGGCGCTCCACGTCGTCGCGACCCAGCAGTCCCGCCAGTTCCTCGGCCAGCACCCGGCCCAGTCGCAGGCAGAACTCGACCGGTTCGTCGGCGGCGTCGGGGCGCTCGGGCACCACCCGGTCCACGATCCCGGCCCGCCACAGGTCGGTGGCCCGCACGCCCTGCGCGGCAGCCATCTCGTCGGCCCGGTCCACCGTCCGGTGCACGATCGCCGAGGCGCCTTCCGGCGGCAGCGGCCCCAGCCAACCGTTGGCCGCGGCCAGCACCCGGTCGGCCGGCACCAGGGCCAGCGCGCCACCCCCGGTGCCCTGACCCAGCAGCACGGCCAGCGTGGGCGCCTGCAGCATGACCAGGTCGGACAGGCAGCGGGCGATCTCCCCCGCCAGCCCACCCTCCTCGGCCTCCACCGACAGCGCCGCTCCGGGGGTGTCGATGAGGGTGAGCAGGGGCAACCGGAGCTCGGCGGCCAACCGCATCCCGCGCCGGGCCTCGCGCAGGGCGCCCGGGCCCAGCGGTGCGGACAACGACTGACCCCGCCGGTCCTGGCCCAGCACGACGCAGGGCGCCCCGCCGAATCGGGCGAGCGCCAGCAGCAGCCCGGGGTCGGACTCGCCGGCGCCGGTGCCGTTGAGTGCCACCACGTCGGTGGCCGCGGTGCGCAGCAGCCTGCGCACCCCGGGCCGGTCGGCCCGCCGGGAAGCGGTCACCACGTCCCAGGCGCTCCGACCGTCCTCGGGGTCGTCGGCGTCGGTGCCGTCACCGGCGACCGGCCCCTCCACCTGGGCGCCGCGGTGCCAGGTGGCACGGGCGGCCAGCACCCGCAGTGCCCGGTCGGCCACCTCGGCGATCTCCTCGGCCGGCACGACCGCGTCGATCAGGCCGTGCTGGGCCAGGTGCTCGGCGGTCTGCACGTCGGGCGGGAACGGTTCGCCGTACAGCGACTCGTAGACCCGGGGGCCCAGGAAGCCGATGGCCGCCCCCGGCTCGGCGATGGTGACGTGCCCCAGCGACCCCCAGGAGGCCAACACCCCACCGAAGGTGGGGCTGCGCAGGTAGACCAGGTAGGGCAGCCCGGCCTCCTTGTGCCGCGCGATGGCCGCGGTGATGCCGATCATCTGCAGGAACGCCACGGTGCCCTCCTGCATGCGGGTGCCGCCGGACACCGGGGCGGCCAGCAGCGGCAACCCCAGCGACGTCGCCCGCTCCACGGCGGCCATCAACCGCTCGGCGGTGGCCACCCCGATGGAGCCGGCCAGGAAGCCGAACTCGCCGGCCACCACGGCCACCCGGCGGCCACGCAGGGTGCCCTCACCGGTCACCACGGCCTCGTCCTGGCCGGTTTTCTCCGCCGCCCGGGCCAGCTCGCGGGTGTAGTCGTCGTCCTCCGCCCGCGGGGGCACCGGGGTGTCCCAGCTGCGCCAGGAGCCGGGGTCCAGCACCAGGTCGCGCAGCGCCCGGGCGTCCAGCCGGCGAGGTCTGGCCGCCGGCGCGCGCCGACCGTCGGAGCTGGTCACGTCGAGGCCGGTCACGTGGCGTGCCCGTCCTCGACGTCGTCCCCGGCGGGCTGGGGGACCGCGTCGGGCGGCCCGGCCAGCCAGGCACGGATGGCGTCCCCGTCACCGCCCAGCACCGGGGGCGCCAGGTGCCCGGTGCGGGTGGTCTCGGTCTCGCCCTCGGTGCCGGGGGAGAAGAACCGCAACGGCGGCCCGGGCAGCTGGACCCGGCCCAGGGTCGCGTGGTCGACGTCCACCAGCAGGCCCTGGGAGAGCGCCTGGTCCCAGCCGTAGACCTCGTCGATGGTGCGCACCTTGCCGGCCGGCACGCCGGCCGCGGACAACCGGGCCAGCAGGGTCTCCGCGTCGATCGCGGCGAAGGCGCCCTCCAGCAGCTCGATCACCCGGGCCCGGTTGCCGACCCGCTCGCCGTTGGTGGCCAACCCGTCGGCCTCGGGGTCCAGGTCGAACTCCGCGCACAGCCGGCGCCACAGCGATTCGCTGCCGCAGGACAGCTGCACGCTGCCGCCGTCGGCGCAGTGGAACAGCCCGTACGGGGCGATCGACGGGTGGTGGTTGCCCTGGGCGTGGCCGACCTGGCCCGCCACCGTCCAGGCGGTGCCCTGGAAGGCGTGCACACCCACGACGGCAGCCAGCAGCGAGGTGCGCACCACCTGCCCGCGCCCGGTCCGCTCCCGTTCCAGCAGCGCGGCCAGCACGCCGTAGGCGCCGTACATGCCGGCAAGCAGGTCCCCGATCGGCACGCCGACCCGCTGGGGGTCCTCCGGCCCGGACCCGGTCAGCGACATCAGACCGGCCTCGCCCTGGGCGATCTGGTCGTACCCGGCCCGGCCGCCCTCCGGGCCGTCGTGCCCGAACCCGCTGATGGCCAGGGTGACCAGCCGCGGGTTGAGCCCGGCCAGCACATCGGTGCCGAAGCCCAGCCGGGCCAGGGTGCCGGGCCGGAAGTTCTCCAGCAGCACGTCGGCGCGGCGCAGCAGCTCGGTGAGCGTGGCCTTGTCCGCCTCGTCCTTCAGGTCGAGGGTGATCGACTCCTTGTTCCGGTTGGTCGACAGGAAGTAGGTCGACTCCCGGCCGGCGCCGTCCTCGGGCTGCACGAAGGGGGGGCCCCAGCCGCGGGTGTCGTCCCCGCTGCCGGGATTCTCCACCTTGATTACCCGGGCTCCCAGGTCGCCCAGCATCATCCCGGCGTGCGGCCCGGCCAGGGCCCGGGTCAGGTCGACGACGAGCACGCCGTCCAACGGTCCGGTCATTGTGGTACCTCCCATCAGAGCCACCCGGGGACGACGACCAGCCGGACCAGGAGCGGCCCGGCGACGACGACCCGGGATAGCCGAGCAGCCATGTGGATCACTGACGCAGTGGCCTAGCCTCTGCTCCTGCGGCTAGTGTGTCAAGCGACACGATCGACTGCGCGGGAGGTGCTGACCGTGCCGAGTGGTCCGGCGCCGCTGCGCCGCAACCGGCTCTACGAGCAGGTGGTGCACCAGCTGTTGAGCTGGGCTGCCTCGGCCGGGCTGGGGCCCGGCGACCGGCTGCCGGCCGAGCGCGAGCTCGCCGCCTCGCTCGGGGTCAGCCGGGCCACGCTGGCCCAGGCGCTGGTGGCGCTGGAGGTCACCGGCGTGGTGGCGGTCCGGCACGGGGACGGCACCGTGCTGCTCACCGCCCCGCGCCCGGACACCGTGCTGGCCGCGCTGTCGGCCCGCCGGGAGGATCTCGGTGACGTGATCGAGGCCCGGGAGGCCCTGGAGGTGCGGCTGGCCGCGCTCGCCGCCCGGCGCCGGACCGACGCCGACCTCGCCGAGATCGACGCGGCCCTGGCCGGGATGGCCGCGGACGTCGCGGCCGGTGGCCGGGGGGTCACCGGGGACGAGCGCTTCCACGCCGCGGTGACCGCGGCCGGCCACTCCGCCCTGCTGGCCCGGTTCATGGCCGAGATCAGCGACCGGGTGCGGGAGAGCCGGATCGAGTCCCTGGCCCAGGAGGGTCGCCCGCACCGCTCGCTGGACGCCCACCGGGCCATCGCCACCGCGATCCGGGCCGGTGACGAGGCCGCCGCCGCCGCCGCGATGGCCGCGCACATCCAGATGGTGTCCGACGTGCCGCTGCTGGGCGGGGGTCAGGCCCCGAGCTGAACCCAGCCGCGCGACGGCGTCACCACCGCGTGCACCCGGCGGTCGTGCGGCTCGGCCGGCAGCTCGTCCAGCAACTCCTCGTCGAAGAGCACGGCGACGAGCACCGCGGTGGGTGCGGCGTACGCCAGGGCTCGGTCGTAGTACCCGCCGCCCCGGCCCAGGCGGGTGCCGTCCCGGCCGACCGCCAGCGCGGGGACGACGACGAGGCCGGCCTCGCCCAGCGCGGTGGCCGGCAGGCGGGGTCCGGTCGGCTCCAGCAGCCGGTACCGCCCCTCGGCCAGCGGTCCGGTCCAGACCGCCCAGTCCAGCTCGCGGCCGGTCGGGGGGACCACCGGCAGCAGCACCCGGGTGCCCGGCACGGCCAGCGCCGCGGGCAACTGGCCGTGTCCGGGTTCGGCGTCGGTGGGCACGTGCCCGGCCACCACCGTCGTCCCCGGCAGGTAACCGTGCAGGTGCCGCTGCAGGTACTCGGCCACGGCGAGCGCAGCGGCCGCGCGCTCGCCGGCAGGCCGGCGGTCCCGCGCGGCCAGCAACGCTGTGCGCAGGACCACCTTCGAGGTCACCACGACGGGGGAGTCTGGCACCGACCGGCCCTGGCTAGGCTCGATCCATGCCGAGCCCGACCAGTTCGCCCACCCGCAAGGCCGTCATCCCCGTCGCCGGGATGGGCACCCGGTTCCTGCCGGCTACCAAGGCCGTGCCCAAGGAGCTGCTGCCGGTGGTGGACCGCCCGGCGCTGCAGTACATCGTGGAGGAGGCAGCCCGCGCCGGCCTGGGCGAGGTGCTCATGGTCACCGGCCGGAACAAGGCGGCGATCGAGGACTTCTTCGACCGCACCCCCGAGCTGGAGACCGCGCTGGAGGCCAAGGGGGACAAGTCCCGGTTGGACGCCGTGCACGCCTCCACCGACATCGCCCAGGTGCACTTCGTCCGCCAGGGGGAGGCCAAGGGGCTGGGCCACGCGGTGCTGCAGGCGGCGGCGTTCGTCGGTGACGAGCCGTTCGCGGTGCTGCTGGGTGACGACCTGATCGACGCCCGGGACCTGCTGCTGGAGCAGATGCTCGCGGTGCAGGCCGAGCACGGCGGGTGCGTGATCGCGCTGCTGGACGTCGGCGTGGACAACATCGACAAGTACGGCGCCGTGGCCGTCGAGGACGCCCCGCAGACCGACGCGGGGGAGGGGGACACCGTGGTGCGGGTCACCGGTCTGGTGGAGAAGCCACCCCGGGACGAGGCACCCTCCAGCCTGGCCATCATCGGCCGGTACGTGCTGTCCGCGGAGATCTTCGACGCCATCCGGGCGACCCCGCCCGGCCGGGGTGACGAGATCCAGCTGACCGATGCGCTGCTGGCCCTGGTGGAGCAGGGCGTCCCGGTGCACGGCGTGGTGTTCTCCGGGCGCCGCTACGACACCGGGGACAAGCTGGACTACCTCAAGGCCGTGGTCCGACTGGCCGTGGAGCGGGACGACCTGGGCCCGGCGTTGCGCCCCTGGCTGCGTGAGTTCGTCGCCGACCTGCCCGCCGAGGGCGCGTCGCCGGCCTGAGGCGGCGCCCGAGAGGGCACCATCGGGAACCGGTGCGGTCGACGTGACCCACCCGGGGCGCGCCGCGCCCCGCGGGCAGAGGTCTCGAGGGTTCGACGACGGTGGTGGGCATGACCGAGGACAAGTCACGCGGGTGGTTCCGGGGGTCCCGGGACACCACTCAGATCGACCTCGGCACCGGTTCCCCGGTCGTGGTGCAGCCCACCCAGCAGATCGGTGGCGTCCGCGGACCGGCCACGGCGGTGCACGAGCAGCCCCGGCAGGTCCCGTCCGACGGGTACGAGCCGGACGCGCGCTCCGGCACCGGTGAACGCGAGACGGACGCCCAGGCGGACGTCCCGACCGTGCGCAGCGTCGAGCAGCACCTGGACCTGATCCTGGCCGCAGCGCCCACGCCGGACCCGATCGAGCTGGCCGTCCTGGATGCCCAGGGCCTGCTCTGCGCCGAGCACGTGGTCAGCGCCCGCGACCTGCCGGCGTTCGACCAGGCCGCGCTGGACGGCTACGCCGCTCGCTCGGGGGATCTGGTGGGTGCCGACCCCGACCGGCCGGTGGACCTGGCGGTAGTGGGGGAGAGCGTCGCCGGCCCGGCCGAGCCCAGCTCGATCGGCCCCGGTCTGGCGCACAAGGTCGCCGCGGGCGCGATGCTGCCCACCGGAGCCGACGTCGTCGTCCCCGCGGTGTGGACCGACCAGGGCGCGGCCCGGGTCGGGGTGCACGTCGAGCTCGCCCCGGGGAGCTACGTCCGGCTCGTCGGGGACGACGTCGCCGTGGGGGACACCGCCGTCGACGTGGGCACCCCGATCGGACCCGCCCAGATCAGCCTGCTGGCCGCCGTGGGGCGCGAGCGGGTGCTGGTCCGGCCCCGCCCGCGGGTCTCGGTGCTCTGCGCCGGCAGCGAGCTGGTCGACGTCGGCGCCTCCCCGATCCCCGGTCAGGTGGTCGACGTGAACAGCTACGGCCTGGCCGCGGCGGCCCGGGACGCCGGCGCCGAGGCCTACCGCTCCGGGATCGTGCCCCGCGACCGGCGGCGGCTGGTGGAGCTGCTGGAGAGCCAGTTGCTGCGCAGCGACGTGGTGCTCATCGCCGGCACGTTCGCCGGTGGCGGGTTCGACCTGGTGCAGGAGGCGCTGGCCGAGCTGGGGAACGTGCAGTTCACCCAGGTCGCCATGCACCCCGGCTCGGTCCAGGCGTTCGGCCGGCTCGGCCGGGACGGCGTGCCGGTCATCTGCGTGCCTGGTGAGCCGGTGGCGGCCCTGGTGGCCTTCGAGGTCTTCGTGCGCCCGGCCATCCGGCTGATGCTGGGCAAGCGGCAGCTGTTCCGGCGCACGGTGCAGGCGGTCTCGGCCCAGCAGCTGCTGTCCCCGCTGGGGTACCGGCAGTACCTGCACGGCCAGGTGATGCGGCACCCCGACGGCGGGTACGTGGTGGAGCCGGTCGGCGGAGGGGAGTCCGGCACCGACGCGGTGCTTGCCCGGATGGCCCGCTCGAACTGCCTGATCGTCGTCGACGAGGACGTCACCGAGGTGTCCCCCGGTGGGCTGGTGACGGTCATGCCGATGCTGCTGGGCGGCTGACCTGCGGATGCGTTTCTCGGGCGGGGCCCGCTCCGAGGCGGTGGCCGGCGCGGCAGCCGGCCGGCGCCCGCGGTCGTGGCCGGGGTGAGCGCCGGCTTCTGGGCTGAGCCGGCGCTGCACCCGGGCTGGCCGGTGGAGCTGGGGCACGCCGACGTCGCGCTGCACCCGCTGCGGCGCTCCGACGCCGCCGAGTGGTCCCGGCTGCGCCGGGCCAACGAGACCTGGCTGGCGCCCTGGGAACCCTCGGCCCCGGCCGGCTGGGCGCAGCGGCACACCCCCGCGGTCTACCGCGGCATGCGCCGGGCGGCGGAGCGGCGGGCCCGTACCGGCAGCTCGCTGCCGCTGGCCATCCGGTACCGCGGGCGGCTGGTGGGGCAGGTGACGGTGGACAACGTCGTCCACGGGGCGCTGCGTTCCGGGCACCTGGGCTACTGGCTCGACCAGGACGTCTCCGGGCGTGGGATCGCGTCGCTGGCGGTGGCACTGGTCTGCGACCACGCCTTCACCGCGGTCGGTCTGCACCGGCTGCAGGCCGACGTGCGGCCGGAGAACCGGCCCAGCCGGCGGCTGGTGGAGCGGCTGGGCTTCCGCGAGGAGGCACTCTTCCGTGCCTACCTGGACATCGACGGCGACTGGCGGGACCACATCGGTTACGCGCTGCTGTCCAGCGACCACCGCGGGGGCGTGCTGGCGCACTGGGAGCGGTCTGCGCCGTCCTGAGCCGCCGTCCGGCACCGGGGCGACACGCCGCGGTGCGCGACACGCCGATCAGGCCCGACACGACACGGCCGAATGCCGGTGAGCCTCCCTCGTCCGGGGGGGCACCCGCCCTAACCTGCTACCCGAGTGACCCGTGTGACTCGTGTGGCGCCAGGGATCGGTGCCGCACACACGGGTGCCAAGGACGGATGCGGGGTGGTTCGCGATGGGATCGGGTGTGCTGCTGGCCGCTCTGGTCGTGCTGTGGTTCGTGGTGCTGGTGCCGATGGTGGTCACCCGGGGCGACGCAGCACCTGCCGGAGCCGGGATGTCCGGCGCCGGACGGACGCTGCAACGACGACGCAGCGTGGACCCCGTGGTCCATGCCGAGACCGAACGGGTCGACATCGACCGGGCCGCGCTGCGCAGCAGCGGTGAGCTGCAGGTCGACGTGCACGCCGTCCGCCGGCGCACCCTGGCCGGTCTGGTCGGCCTGACGCTGCTGACCCTGGTCGGCGCACTGGCCTACCGCCCCTGGCTGTGGGCGCCGCAGGTGCTGCTCGACCTGGCCGTCGTCGGCTACCTGATGGTGCTGCGGGCCGCGGCCCAGCGGGAGCGCCGGGCGGCCGCCCGACGGCGGGCCCGGTCGGTGCAGCGGCCGCCGGCGCGGCGCCCCGTGGAGCGGCCCGCCCAGCGGCCGGCGGCCGCGCGTCCG
Organism: uncultured Actinomycetota bacterium; assembly: GCA_963759905.1. Taxonomy (GTDB): domain Bacteria; phylum Actinomycetota; class Actinomycetes; order Mycobacteriales; family Geodermatophilaceae; genus Klenkia. The sequence continues at coordinate 966,735 of CAVXBD010000001.1, read as the reverse complement.
GTCGAGCGCCGCCCGCAGCGACCCGCTCAGCGCCCGGCAGCAGCGAGCCGTCCCCTGCCCAGCCTCCCGCTCGCCCCGGTGCACCCGATCCGCCCCGGCCGGATCGTCGCGGCCGGCGTGCCGGCCGCCGGGGACTGGCAGCAGAGTGCGGTCGTGGGGCTGGACGACGAGGAGATCGGCTTCGCCGACATCGACGTCTACCGCCCGCGCAGCGCGACCGGCTGAGCGACGGCCCCCCTGCGGAGGCGGTGCCGGTGGAAGGTAGTCTCATCGGCACAGGGGGCTGTGGCGCAGTCCGGTAGCGCACCTCGTTCGCATCGAGGGGGTCAGGGGTTCAATTCCCCTCAGCTCCACCCTCCCAGCACGCAGGCCGGGCCCGTACGGGCCCGGCCTGAGTGCGTTCGGACACGGTTCAGGATGCGTTGGCGGGGAAGTCCGCGGGTCGTTTCCCGACGAACGCGGCAACGCCCTCCCGGCCCTCGGCGTCGCCTGCCGACTCGGTGATCAGCCTGGCCTCCTCCGCCAGCTGGTCCTCCAGGGTCGCGGTCATCGCCCGGTGGACCAGCGCGCGGGTGCGCACCATCGCCCGCACCGGGCCCGCTGCGACCTGGTGGGCCAGCTGGACCGCGGCGGTGGTCAGCTCGGCGTCCTCGGCCAGCCGGCCGACCAGGCCGCACTCGTGCGCCTCGGCGGCGGTCAGGGTGCCGTTGGTGAGCAGCAGGTCCACCGCTCGCGCGGGGCCCAACGCCCGGGCCAGCGCCCACGAGCTGCCCCCGTCCGGGGAGAGCCCGATCGCGCCGTACGCCGGCCGCAGCCTGGTCGACCGCGCGCACACGACCAGGTCGCAGACACCCAGCAGCCCGATGCCGGCACCGGCCACCGCGCCGTGCACACCGGCCACGACGGGCACCGGGCAGCCGGCCACCCGGCGGACCACCGCGTGCCACCGGTGTGCCAGGGTGCTCACGAAGTCCGCCAGGTCGTCCGACCCGGCCATGCCGGCGACGTCCCCGCCCACGCAGAACCGGGAACCGGCACCCAGCAGCAGCACCGTCCGGGTCTGCGGCGGGCGGCTGTCGATGGCAGCCACCAGGGCATCGGCCATCGCCAGGTCGATCGCGTTGCCGGCCTCGGGGCGGTCCAGCGTGATCCGCCAGATGTCGCCGTCGACCTCGGTGCTGACCCGCCGCGGGGAGCTGTCCATGCCCTGACTCTGGCACTGCCGCGCAACGCCCGCCGTCCCGGTCCGCAGCGGGCCGGGGTGGCGGGCGGGGCGGGGTGCGGTGGCGGGCGGGGCGGGGTGCGGTGGCGGGCGGGGCGGGGTGCGGTGGCGGGGTGCGAGTACGGGTCAGCGCCGGCGGGCGGCCAGCTCGGCCTCGACCTCGCCGTCGATCGCGGCCGCGGCGCCGCCGAATTCGTCGGCCACCTCACCGCCGACGTCGTCCGGGCGGCCGTGCCCGCTCACCGCGTGGCCGTCGGTGTCCATCCCGGTGTCGGCCTGGGCCAGGATCCGGTGGCCGGTGGAGAGCACCGCGACCCCGGCCAGCACCGCGGCTGCACCCAGGTAGAACGGCACGTGCACGTCGAAGGCCTCCACCAGCTTGCCGGCGGCGAACGGGGCCAGCCCGCCACCGAGGAACCGGACGAAGCCGTAGGCGGCCGAGGCCACCGGACGCTCCACCGGGCTGACCTGCATGACGGCCTGGGTGGTCAGGGTGTTGTTGATGCCGATGAACGCCCCCGCCACGATCACGCAGCTGATCAGCGCCCATGTCGTGTCGGTGAACACGGCGATCAGCAGCAGGTCCACGGCGAACAGCCCCAGGGCGGCGTACAGGCTGCGCGCGGTGCCGAAGCGGGCCTGCAACCGGGGGGCGGCGACCACGGAGAAGAGGGCCACCAGCAGGCCCCAGCCGAAGAAGACGTAGCCCAGCTCGATCGCGGAGAGCTCCATCGGGAACGGGGCGTAGCCCAGCATGGTGAAGAAGCCCCAGTTGTAGAGCAGGGCGGTGATCGCCATGGTGGCCAGCCCGCGGTGCCGCAGCGCCTTCAGCGGCGCCGAGAGCGGGGTGCGGTGCGCGGGCTTGGGCGTGGCGTCCAGCAGCACCACGGTGGCCAGCAGGGCGATGGCCATCAGGGCGGCGACGCCGAAGAACGGGCCCCGCCAGCTGATGCTGCCCAGCAGGCCACCGACCAGCGGGCCGGCCGCGATGCCCAGGCCCAGCGCTGCCTCGTAGAGCACGATGGCACCGGCGAAGCCACCAGACGCCGAGGCGACGATGACCGCCAGCGAGGTGGCGATGAACAGCGCGTTGCCCAGGCCCCAGCCGGCCCGGAAGCCGACGATCCCGCCGATGGAACCGGAGGATCCGGCGAGTGCGGAGAAGACCACGATGATCGCCAGCCCGGTGATCAGCGTCTGCTTGGCGCCGATCCGGCTGGACACCCAGTTGGTGCCCAGCATGGCGACGGCGGTGACCACCAGGTAGCTGGTGAACAGCAGCGTCACCTGGCTCTCGGAAGCGCCGAGCTGGGTCTTCAGCGAGGGCAGGATGGGATCCACCAGACCGATGCCCATGAAGCTGACCACGCAGGCGAAAGCGACCGCGTAGACCGCCTTGGGCTGACCCAGCAGCCCAGAGGCATGCGGGGTGGGGGACGGCGGGGTGGGCGGGGTGGGGGACGGCGGGGTGGGCGGGGTGGGGGACGGCGGGGTGGGCGGGGTGGGGGACGGCGGGGCAGCGGGCGCCGTCGAGCTGTCAGTCGTGCCTGTCGCGCGCTCAGCGCTCACCAGGTCACCTCCGGTTCGGTTGTCGGTGGGGGTGTGTGTGCCGGGCCAGTGCTGTGTTGGGTCAGTGCTGTGTCGGGTCACCGCTGTGCCGGATCGCTGCTGTGCCGGATCACGGCTGGAGGGCCCCGACCAGCCGGGCGAGGGCCGGGAGCGCGGCCCCGATCGCGGCGACGTCGGCGTCGGCGAGGTCGGCGAGCGGACCGGCCAGCCGGGCGGACCGCTCGGCGCGGCGCCGGGCCAGCAGCCGGGCGCCGTCCTCGGTCAGGCTCAGCACGACCACCCGGCCGTCGTGCGGGTCGGCGTGCCGGGCGACCAGGCCCTGGTTGGCCAGCCGGGCGATCAGCGAGGTCATGGAGGGCTGGCTGACGCCTTCGGCCACGGCCAGGTCGGTGAGCCGGGCCGGCCCGCCGCCGGCCAGGGTGGCCAGCGTCGCGGCGGCGGTGAGGCTGAGGCCCGACCGCGGGTCGGTCAGCCGGCGCAGGCCGACGACGACGTCGACGAGCTGCTCCGCCAGGTCGAGCCGTTCGATCTGCACAGGTCAGTTGTACAACTCAACTATGCAATCGTGCCACCGGGCGTTCAGAACCAGGAGGGGAACCACATCCGCTGCAGCCACTCGGCGTAGGGCAACGGCTGCCCGGACAGCACCGGGTAGAAGAAGGCGAACGTCAGGGCCACGACGGCGAGGTACAGGCTGACCGCCCCCAGGCCCAGCCAGCGGCGGAACGCCGGCGCCCGCGGCGAGCCCAGCACGTCCTGCAGGGCCAGGGTCACCGCCAGCACGAAGAACGGCACGACGGGGGCCATGTAGAAGATGAACATGGTCCGGTCCAGGTTGACGAACCAGGTCAGCCAGCCCGCGGCGATGCCCACCGCCACGGTGAGCGCCGCGGCATCCCGCCGCGCCGCGATCCGCCACAGCAGCCAGAGCATCGCCGGGGCGAAGGCGAACCACAGCGTGGGCGTACCCACCATGAGGATGTAGCGGACCACCTGGTCGCCGGTCGCGTCGGTGAGCCCCTGGGGGTTCCACAGCAGGATCGGCCGGCCGTCGACCAACCAGGACCACGGGCCGGACTGCCACGGGTGCGGGGTGGACAGCCCGCTGTGGAAGGCCAGCCACTCGCCGTGCATGTGCCACAGCGAGCGCAGCGCGCCGGGCACGACACCGAACGAGGTGTCCGGGTGCTGCTCGGCCCAGTGCCGGCCCTGCGAGCTCTCCCCGGCGAACCAGCCGGTGAAGGTGGCCAGGTAGGTGAGCACCGGCAGCACGGCCAGCGCCCAGAGCGCGCCGGGCAGCCCCCGGCGCAGCGTGGTGCGGGTGGGCCGGGGTACCCGGGCCTCACGCCAGGCCGCCCGGTCCCAGAACAGGCTCAGCACGGCGAAGAAGGCCAGGAAGTAGATCCCGGACCACTTGACGGCCCCGGCGCAGCCGAACAGCACGCCGGCTGCGATCCGCCAACCCCGCGGGCCCAGCGCGAAGCCGGTGGCGGTGCCGGCGTGCTCGCGGACCCGCTGCCGGACCCGGTCGCGGTCCACCACCAGGCAGGCCACCGCGCTGATCACGAATGCCTGCAGGAACACGTCCAGCAGGCCGATCCGGCCCACGGTGAAGGAGAACCCGTCCAGGGCCATCAGCAGGCCGGCGACCAGGCCCAGCAGGGTGGAACCGGTCAGCCGGCGGGCCAGCCGGGTGAGCACCACCACCGCCACCGTGCCGGCCACCAGCGAGGGGAACCGCCAGCCGAAGCTGTCGTAGCCGAAGAGCTTGATGCCCCCGGCGATCAGCAGCTTCCCCAGCGGCGGGTGGACGATGAAGGTGTACCCGCGGTTGTACTCGTAGCCCCACTCGAGGATCTCGTTCGCCTCGGGCGGGTAGTAGGCCTCGTCGAACAGCAGGTCGGCGGGGTAGCTCAGATCCCACAGCCGCACCACGAAGGTCGCGATCCCGAGCACCGCGGTCAGTGCCCAGGCCAGCGCCCGGTCGGTGGGCAACGGCGGGGTCGACCGGCTGACCGCCCGGCCGGGGGCGCGCCGGGTGCGGGCTGGGGCGAGGTCTCGGTGCGCTGCGTCGTCGATCCGCTCGGGGGCCAGCAGCGCCATGGCGGCCAGGGTAGGTGGCGCTGATGACCGGCCCGGCGTGACAGGCTCGGCCGGTGACCGGACGACTGGTGCTGGGCGGGGCCCCGCTGGGGCAGCCCGGCGACGTGGGGCCCCGGCTGGCCGCGGCGATGACCCAGGCCGATGTGCTGGCCTGCGAGGACACCCGCCGGCTGCACCGGCTGGCCGCCGACCTCGCCGTGACGTTCACCGGCCGGGTGGTGACCTTCCACGAGACCGTGGAGGCGTCCCGGTTGCCCGGGCTGGTCGCCGCGATGGAGTCCGGGCAGACCGTGCTGCTGCTCACCGACGCCGGGATGCCCTCGGTGTCCGACCCGGGTTACACCCTGGTCAGGGCCGCGGTGGAGGCCGGCATCGAGGTCACGTCGGTGCCCGGGCCGTCGGCGGTGACGACCGCGCTGGCGGTCTCCGGGCTGCCCTGCGACCGGTTCTGCTTCGAGGGGTTCCTGCCCAGGCGGGGCCGGCGGACCGCGTTCGCCGCGCTGCTGACCGAGCCGAGGACGATGGTCTTCTTCGAGTCCCCGCACCGGCTGGCCGACGCGCTGCTCGACGCGGCTGCGGTGCTGGGCGAGGACCGCCCCGCCGTGGTGTGCCGGGAGCTGACCAAGACGCACGAGGAGATCGTCCGAGGCACCCTGGGCTCGCTGGCCGGCTGGGCCGCCGAGGGCGTGCGTGGGGAGATCACCCTGGTCGTGGGCGGCGCCCCCGCCGGGCCGGTGTCGCTGACGGCAGCCGAACTGGCTGCCGAGGTGGCCCGCGAGGAGGCCGCCGGGGAGAGTCGCAAGGACGCCATCCGGCTCGTCGTCGCCCGCACCGGGCTGTCCAAGCGGGTGGTCTTCGACGCCGTGGTCGCCGCCAAGGCCCCGCCCGGCTGATCGGCCGCTACAGCCACCCGGTGCGCTTGAAGGCCCGGTAGAGCAGCAGGCTGGCCACCGCCATCAGCAGCAGGCTCAGCGGGTAGCCCATCGGCCAGGACAGCTCGGGCATGTGGCCGAAGTTCATCCCGTAGACCCCGGCGATGAAGGTGGGCACCGCGATGATGCCGGCCCAGGCCGAGATCTTGCGCATGTCCTCGTTGTCGGCCAGCGAGGTACGGGCCAGCGAGGCCTGCAGGATGGAACTGAGCAGCTCGTCCAGCGACCCGATCTGATCCCGCACCCGGATGCTGTGGTCCTGCACGTCCCGGAAGTAGGACCGCATGTCCTCGGGGACGACGTCGACCTGCCGCTCGGACAGCACGTTCAGCGGCAGCTCCAGCGGGCTCACCGCCCGGCGCAGGCTCATCAGCTCCCGCTTGAGCTGGTAGAGCCGGCCGATGTCGTCGGTGCGCTCGGGGCTGAACACCGAGGCCTCCAGCTCCTCCACGTCCTGCTCCACGTCGGCGGCCACCTCCACGTAGTGGTCCACGACGAGGTCGGCGACGGCGTAGAGCACCGCGGACGGCCCGTGGCACAGCAGGTCGGGCTGGGCCTCCAACCGCTCGCGCAGGTCGGCCAGGCCACCGTGCCGACCGTGCCGCACGGTGATCACGTAGTGCGGGCCGAGGAAGACCATGACCTCGCCGGTGTCCACCACCTCGCTGGTCGCGGTCAGCCGCTCGTGCTCCATGTACTGGGCCGTCTTGAGCACCATGAACAGTGCGTCGTCGTAGCGCTCCAGCTTGGGTCGCTGGTGGGCGAACACGGCGTCCTCGACGGCCAGCGGGTGCAGCCCGTACTCCCCGGCGAGGGACTCGAACTCGGCCTCGGTGGGTTCCAGCAGGCCGAGCCAGACGAACCCGTCGCGCTCCCGGGCCAGGGCCAGCGCCTGCGTCGGATCGATGTCGGGCAGGCGTTCCCCGCCGACGTAGACCCCGCAGCCGATCACCGGGTCGCCAGGGTCGCGGCGCCCCCCCTCGGCGCCGACGGCGGCGGCCGGTTCCGGGGAGAGCCGGGGGCCGGGGCGGGGCCGGGGGAGCCGGCTGCGGCTGGTGGCGCTGGTCACGGATGGCCTCCTCGGGTGCTGCGGGACCGGGTGGGCCGGTTCATCATGCGGCGACGGGTGATGCGTGGCACGCTGCCGCGGTCGGTTGTGATCACCAACGGTTCTCCAGGGGGTTCAGATGGCCGGATCCAATGGCCGACGGGTCAAGACGATCGAGGACTCCATCGCCGCCACCGAGGAGCCCGAGCACCGGCTCAAGAAGAACCTCACCGGCTTGGACCTCACCGTCTTCGGGGTCGGGGTGATCATCGGCACCGGCATCTTCGTGCTGACCGGCGAGGTGGCGCAGAGCACCACCGGGCCGGCGGTGGCCATCTCCTTCGTGATCGCGGGCATCGTCTGCGGGCTGGCTGCTCTCTGCTACGCCGAGTTCGCCTCGACCGTGCCCGTGGCGGGCTCGGCCTACACGTTCTCCTACGCCACCTTCGGCGAGCTGACGGCCTGGATCATCGGCTGGGACCTGGTGCTGGAGCTGGCGCTGGGCGCGGCCACCGTCAGCGTCGGCTGGTCGGGCTACCTGAACCAGTTGCTGTCCGACATCGGCATCGGCCTGCCGGAGACCATCGCCGGGGAGACCGCGCGGTTCAACATCCCGGCGATCGCCATCGCGCTGCTGATGACCGGGGTGCTGATCCTCGGCGTCAAGCTGTCCTCCCGGATCACCTCGGTGATCGTGGCGATCAAGGTCGCGATCGTGCTGCTGGTCATCGTCGTCGGCGTCTTCTACGTCAAGGCCGCCAACTTCACCCCGTTCGTGCCGCCGGCCCGGGCCGGTGCAGGGGAGACCGGGTTGACCCAGCCGTTCATCCAGCTGCTGTCCGGCTTCACCCCCAGCACCTTCGGGGTGGGCGGCATCATCGCCGGGGCGGCCATCGTGTTCTTCGCCTTCATCGGCTTCGACATCGTCGCCACCGCGGCCGAGGAGACCAAGGACCCCAGCCGGGACCTGCCTCGCGGCATCTTCGGTTCGCTCGCCGTCTGCACCGTGCTCTACGTCCTGGTCAGCCTGGTCGTGGTGGGCATGCAGAACTACACCGAGCTGAACACCCAGGCGCCGCTGGCCGGGGCCTTCTCCAGCGTCGGGCTGCCGTTCTTCGCCGGCATCATCTCGGTCGGCGCGCTGGCCGGGCTCACCTCGGTGGTGATGATCCTGCTGCTGGGCCAGTCTCGGGTGCTGTTCGCGATGAGCCGGGACCACCTGCTGCCCCGCGGGCTGGCCACCGTGCACCCCCGCTACGGCACCCCCTACCGGATCACCCTGATCACCGGCGGGGTGGTGGCGGTGATGGCCGGGCTGATCCCGCTGGGCACCCTGGCCGAGCTGGTGAACATCGGCACCCTGTTCGCCTTCGTGCTCGTCTCCGTCGGGGTGATCGTGCTGCGCCGCACCCGGCCGGACCTCCCGCGCAGCTTCCGGGTCCCGCTGATGCCGGTGCTGCCCATCGCCGCGGCGCTGGCGTCCTTCTACCTCATGCTCAACCTGCCCACCGACACCTGGATCCGGTTCGCCGTCTGGATGGCGCTGGGGGTGGCCATCTACTACGGGTACGGACGGCGGCACAGCCGCCTGGCCCCCGGTGGCGACCACGAGCACAGCACGGCCCCCGTGCGCAGCTGACCCCCGCGCGGCGGTGTCCGCGGCGCCGCGGGGCCGGCTCACCCGGAGGGGGAGCCGGCCCCGCTGCCGTCTGCGGACCGACCCACTGCGTGACGACCTGACCAGAGACCACCCGTCCCCGGTCAGGGAGCCCCCCGTTGTCCAGCACCGCCACCTGGCAGCACCCGCTGCCCGCCGGGGTCCCGGCCGTGCCCGACCACCGGCCGCCGCCCGCTGGTCGGGCACAGCCGGTCCGGCGCCGTCCGCCGCTGACCGTCGTGGCGGCCGGGGCGCTGGCGGTGCTGCAGTCGGTCGGGCTGCTGGCCGCGGGGCTCACCTCGCTGGATGCCCTCTGGGGCACCGGGATCCGGCCCCCCGGGGTCGTCGTCGTGGGCACCCTGCTGCTGCTCGCCGGCTGGGTGGTGGCCACGGCCGGCGGCGGGGCGGTCCTGCTGGACGGCGCCGGTTCGCGGCTGCTGGTCGCGGTGGGGCTGGGGGAGCTGCTGCTGCTCGCGGTGATCGGGGTGGCGGGGCTCGGCGATGGGGTCGCCCGCGCAACCGTCGCGGGGTCGTCACTCCCGGTTCCCGGGCTGGCCCTGCTGGGCGCCGCCGTCCCGCTGGCGAAGCTGCTCCTGGCCACCGGCGTCTCCGCCCGGGACTGGGTCGCCGGACCCCGACCGGCCACCCGGCCCACCCGGGCACCGGTCCGGCACCCCGGCATCCGCGCGGTCACCGTGGCCGGGATCGGGCTGGCGCTCACCGCCGTGGCCGTGCTGGGGTCACCCACCCCCGCTGGGAGCCCGTCGGCCACGGGCAGCGCGACGACCCCCTGAGTCACGGCCCCGGGCTGCGCCGGGAAGCCGCTGGGGAGCGATCACTAGGCTCGGCCCGTGAGTGATCGGCACATCCTGACCGCGGTCGCCTGGCCCTATGCCAACGGCCCGCGGCACATCGGACACGTCTCCGGCTTCGGCGTCCCCTCGGACGTCTTCAGCCGCTACCACCGGATGGCCGGGGACCGGGTGCTGATGGTGAGCGGCACCGACGAGCACGGCACGCCGATCACCGTGGCCGCCGACGCCGAGGGGGTCACCCCCCGGCAGATCGCCGACCGGAACAACCGGGTCATCGTCGGGGACCTGGCCGGCCTGGGGATGAGCTACGACCTGTTCACCCGGACCACGACGGCCAACCACGCCGCGGTCAGCCAGGAGATCTTCCTGGGGCTGCTGAAGAACGGCTACGTCTTCCCGCAGACCACTCTCGGTGCGATCAGCCCCTCGACCGGGCGCACCCTGCCCGACCGCTACATCGAGGGCACCTGCCCGATCTGCGGCTACGACGGTGCGCGCGGGGACCAGTGCGACAACTGCGGCAACCAGTTGGACCCGGTGGACCTGGTCAACCCGGTCAGCAAGATCAACGGCGAGACCCCGTCGTTCGTGGAGAGCGAGCACTGGTTCCTGGACCTGCCCGCGTTCACCCGCGCGCTGGGGGACTGGCTGGGCACCCGGAAGAGCTGGCGGCCCAACGTCCTGAACTTCAGCGTCAACCTCCTGGATGACCTCAAGCCGCGCAGCTACACCCGGGACATCGACTGGGGGGTCAAGGTCCCGCTGCCGCAGTGGCAGGACCGCAACGACAAGCGGATCTACGTCTGGTTCGACGCGGTCGTGGGTTACCTGTCGGCGTCCATCGAGTGGGCCCGCCGGTCCGGGGACCCCGAGGCCTGGCGGCAGTGGTGGCAGTCCCCGGATGCGGACGCCTACTACTTCATGGGCAAGGACAACATCGTCTTCCACTCCGAGATCTGGCCCGCCCAGCTGCTCGGTTACAACGGCGAGGGGGACCGGGGTGGCAGCCCGGGTTCCTACGGCCGGCTCAACCTGCCCACCGAGGTGGTGTCGAGCGAGTTTCTGACCATGGAGGGGCGCAAGTTCTCCTCCTCCCGGCAGGTGGTCATCTACGTGCGGGACTTCCTGGCCCGCTACGACGCCGACGCGTTGCGCTACTTCATCGCCGTCGCCGGCCCGGAGAGCCAGGACACCGACTTCACCTGGGCGGAGTTCCGCCGCCGCAACAACGACGAGCTCGTGGCCGGCTGGGGCAACCTGGTCAACCGGTCGGTGTCGATGGCGGCCAAGAACATCGGGGCGGTCCCGCAGCCGGGGGACCTCACCGACGCCGACCGGGCGCTGCTGGCCACCACCTCGGGCGCCTTCGCACCCATCGGGGAGCTGCTGGGCCGCAACCGGCAGAAAGCGGCGGTCAACGAGGCCATGCGGGTGGTCGGCGAGGCCAACAAGTACCTGTCCGACCAGGCCCCGTGGAAGCTCAAGGAAGACCCGGCGCGCCGGGACTCGGTGCTGTTCACCGCGCTGCAGGCGATCAAGGACTGCAACGCGCTGCTGTCCCCGTTCCTGCCGCACTCCGCCCAACGGGTGCACGAGCTGCTGGGCGGGGAGGGCGTGTGGTCGGTGGCGCCGCGGATCGAGGAGGTCACCGACCTCGACGACGGCAGCGCCTACCCGGTGATCACCGGGGACTACGCCGCCGGCCAGGCGGTCTGGGCCTCCACCCCGATCACGCCGGGGACGCCGTTGGCCCCCCCCACGCCGGTGTTCACCAAGCTGGACGAGTCCATCGTCGAGGAGGAGCTGCGCCGCTTCGAGGAGGGGTCCTGAGCCGGTCGTCGTCCTCCCGGGCCAACCGTCGCGGTGAACCGCCGCCGTCCCCGGAGCCGTTGCCGGCTCCCGCGCTGGACAGCCACACCCACCTGGACATCGCCGTGGGCGGGGAGGACCGGACCCCCACCGACGCCGAGGTGGACACCGAGATCACCGCCGCCGCCGAGGTCGGCGTGACGCGGCTGGTCCAGGTCGGGGTCGACGTCGTCAGTTCGCGGTGGTCGGCCGACCTCGCCGCCCGGCACCCCGCCGTGCTGGCCGCCGTGGCGCTGCATCCCAACGAGGCCGGTGCCGGGGCGGCCACCCCCGAGGCGCTGGCCGAGATCGACCGGCTCGCGGCGTTGCCCCGGGTGCGGGCGGTGGGCGAGACCGGGCTGGACCGCTTCCGTACCGGACCGGAGGGCTGGGCGGCCCAGGAGGAGTCCTTCCGGGCGCACATCGCGATAGCCAAGCGGCACGGGGTCGCGCTGGTCATCCACGACCGGGACGCCCACGAGGAGATCCTCCGGGTGCTGGACGAGGAGGGGATGCCCGAGCACACCGTCTTCCACTGCTTCTCCGGGGACGCCTCGTTCGCCCGCCGGTGCGCCGACCGGGGCGCGGTGCTGTCCTTCGCCGGCACGCTGACCTTCGCCAACGCGGGCTACCTGCGCGAGGCGGCGGCCCGCACGCCGGTCGAGCAGTTGCTGGTGGAGACCGACAGCCCCTTCCTCACCCCGGTTCCCCACCGCGGCCGCCCCAACGCCTCCCGGCTGGTCCCGCTGACGGTGCGGGCGCTGGCCGAGGTGACCGGTGTGGAGCTCACCCGGATGTGCGAGACCCTCACGGTCACCGCCGAACGGGTCTTCGGTCCCTGGTAGCCGGACCGGTGCGCCTCGCCGCCCGGGCCGGCGGAGGGGGACACTGGTGGCGTGGGTCGTCTCATCGCCGTCGTGCTCGTCGTGGCCGTGCTGCTGCCCGCCGCGCTGCTCGCCCGGGGGTGGGCGCGGGCGGCCGACCGGCGGGCCGTCGCGGGTGGCGGGGTGGAGCTGATCCCGCCCTCGGAGGAGGGTGCTGCGGTGCTGGAGCGGCAGGCCCGGCACGGACGGCGCCTCCGCCAGCTGGGTCTGCTGCTGGGTCTGCTGGCCATCGTGGCCAGCGTGGTGCTCCTGGCCGAGGCCTCGGTCTTCCTCTGGCTCCCGACGCTGACCGTCGGCCTGCTCGCCGGGGTGCTCCTCGCCGAGGCCACCCGGCCGCGGCCGCGCTGGGCGCTGTCCCGGCCGGCCCGCCGCCCCCGCCGAGGGGAGCAGATCTCGCTGTGGCTGCTGTGGAGCATGCGTGCCTGCGCGGCCGGTGCGCTGCTGGCCGCCGGGCTGCTGTGGTCCGCCGACCGGCTGGACGCCCCGGCCGTCACGATCGCCGTCGCGGTGCCGGCGGGTGCCTGGGTGCTGGCCGAGATCGCGCTGCTGCGGGTGCTGGTCCGCCCGCTGCCCGCCGACGGCGCCGACGTCCCGGTCGACGAGGCGCTGCGGACCTGGACGGCGCACCTGGTGACCGCCGCCAGCACCATGGTGGCCCTGCTCCCGCTGGGTGCGCTGCTGCTGATCACCGGGGTGGACCTCGGGGACCGGGTCTCCGACGGGATCGACCTGGTCCCGGTGGCGCTGGTGGCCGGTGGCTTCGCTGCCATCACCGCAGGGCTCGCGGTCGGCGGTTTCCTGCTCACCTGGCTCAAGCCCGTCCGGCACACCGCCCCGGCGCTGGCCGGCTGAGCTCTGTGCCGTGACGACCTCTGCGCCGTAAGTCTGCTCACACCCCGGTGAGCGCGCGAGACCGTCCCGACGGCCCGCACACCAGCGTGGACATCACGCAAGGTGTCGGCGTGGCTACCGCTTGTCGACTCGGCGACCTGATTACCTGTGCACGCAGCATTGTCTTCCGTGCCAGGTTCGTTATCGTGTCGTGACCGACCAGTCGGGGTGGGGAACACCCGGACGGCGCCTCTCGTGGCGCAGCCGTCGGGCACAGCGCGAGCGGGTCCCTCCCAGGGACGCGTGCGCGCTGCCGTCCGTCCGTTCCCCTGCCCGGGCCCCGTAACCCCGTGGATGTGTTGTGCGCCGAACCCTCAAGCTCAGTCTCTTCGCCCTGGTGCTCCTGGGCCTCGTGGGCGGTTCCACCGCCTACCTGCTGGCCCAGAAGTCCGTGACGATCACCGTCGACGGCGACTCCCGCGAGGTGAGCACCTACGCAGCCACCGCCGGGGAGCTGCTCACCGACGAGGGCCTCGAGGTGGCGGACGAGGACGTCGTGCTGCCCTCGGTGGACGCGCCCCTCGGCGACGGCGACACCGTGGTGCTGAACCGCGCCCGCCCGCTGGAGCTCACCGTCGACGGGGTGACCCGCACGATCACCACCACCGCGCTGTCGGTGGACGAGGCCCTCGCGCAGCTGGGGTACCGCGACGACGGGCTGGTGCTGTCGGCCTCCCGCAGCGAGCGGTTGCCGCTGGACGGGATGGCCCTGCAGGTCACCACCCCCAAGACCGTCACGGTCATCGCCGACGGGACGTCCCAGGCGGTGACCACGACCGCCGGCACGGCGGGCGACCTGCTGGCCGAGCAGGGCCTGACGCTGTCCGCCACCGACCGGATGAGCCTGTACCCGACGGCACCGCTGATGGATCGGATGGTGCTGCAGGTGTGGCGGGTCCAGGTCAGCCAGGTCACCGAGACGCAGGCCGTGGACTACCAGACGGTGGAGACCGAGGACCCCGACGCCACCAAGGGGACCAGGAAGGTCACCACCAAGGGGGTGGAGGGCGAGCAGACCACCACCTTCACCGTCACCGTCACCGACGGGGTCGAGACCAGCCGGGTGCAGTCCGACGTGGCCGTCACCCGGCAGCCGGTCGACGAGCAGGTCAGCGTCGGCACCAAGCCGGCCCCGACGCCGGCCCCGGCAGCGGCGGCCCCGTCCTCGTCCTCGTCCTTCCTCCGGTGGCGGCAACACCGGTGCTGCGGCTCCGGCGTCGTCCACCGGGCTGAACTGGGATGCGCTGGCGCGGTGCGAGGCCGGCGGCAACTGGTCGATCAACACCGGCAACGGCTACTACGGCGGGCTGCAGTACAACATCGGCACGTGGAACGCCTACGGCGGCGGGCAGTACGCCTCCCGCCCGGACCTGGCCACCCGCGAGCAGCAGATCGCGATCGGCGAGGCCACCTACGCCGCGCGCGGTGCCTCGCCGTGGCCGGCCTGCGGCTCGCGACTGTTCAGCTGAGGAGCTGAGCACTCCTCCCGGCGCCGGTGACGGGCTGCTGGGCCCGGCTGCGATCCGCAGCCTGGCCCAGCAGCTCGACCTGCGCCCCACCAAGCAGCTCGGGCAGAACTTCCTGCACGACGCCAACACGATCCGCCGGATCGTGCGCACCGCCGACCTGCGCGAGGACGACGTCGTCTGCGAGGTGGGCCCCGGACTGGGGTCGCTGACCCTAGGTCTGCTGCCCGCGGCCGGCCACGTGACCGCGGTGGAGATCGACGCCCGGCTGGCCGACCAGCTGCCGCGGACCATCGCGGAGCGGCGACCGGACCTGGCCGACCGACTGACCGTGGTGACCGCCGACGCGCTGCGGATCACCGATCTGCCGGGCCCGGCGCCCACCGCGCTGGTGGCGAATCTGCCGTACAACATCGCCGTCCCGGTGCTGCTGCACCTGCTGGCCCTGCTGCCCTCGATCCGCACCGCCCTGGTGCTGGTGCAGGCCGAGGTGGCCGACCGGCTGGCCGCCCGGCCCGGGACCGACGCCTACGGCGTGCCCAGCGTGAAGGCCGCCTGGTACGCCGACGTCAGCCGGGCCGGGGCCGTCGGGCGGCCGGTCTTCTGGCCGGTGCCCAACGTCGACTCCGGCCTGGTCAAGCTGACCCGCCGGGAGCCCCCGGTGGGTGACCGGGCCGCCACCTTCGCCGCCGTCGACGCCGCCTTCGCCACCCGGCGCAAAGGCCTGCGAGCAGCCTTGGCCGGGTGGGCCGGCAGCCCCGCCGCAGCCGAGATCCGGTTGCGGGCCGCCGGTATCGACCCCACCACCCGGGGCGAGCGGCTCTCGGTCACCGACTTCGCCCGGCTCGCGGCGACCGACCCGGTACCGGCAGGCTGACCGGCGTGGCCCACGCAACCTCCGGTGGCCCGGGCCGGATCGCCGGGGACGGGTCGGTGGCCGCGCACGCCCCCGCCAAGGTCAACGTGCACCTGGGTGTCGGGCCGCTGCGGGCCGACGGTTTCCACGAGCTGAGCACCGTCTACCTGGCGGTGTCGCTGTTCGACACGGTGACCGTCCGCCCCGGCGAGGGCGTGTCGGTCACCGTGGCCGGGGAGGGTGCTGCCGACGGTGCGGTCCCGACCGACCGGCGCAACCTGGTGTGGCAGGCCGCCGAGCTGCTGGCCCGGCATGCCGGGATCAGCGCGCACGCCGCGCTGCACGTCGACAAGTCGATCCCGGCCGCGGCCGGGCTGGCCGGCGGGTCGGCGGACGCGGCGGCCGCGCTGGTGGCGCTGGACGCGTTGTGGGGCACCCGCGCGACCCGGGCGGACCTGGCCGAGCTGGCTGCCCGGCTGGGCAGCGATGTGCCGTTCAGCCTGCAGGGCGGGGTCGCGCTGGGCACCGGTCGCGGCGAGCTGCTGACCCCCGTGCTGGCCCGGCAGCGGACCGACTGGGTGCTGGGCATCGCGGGAGAGGGGCTGTCCACCCCCACCGTCTACGGCGAGCTGGACCGCCTGCGCGCCGCCGGGCGGTTGGCATCCCGCTCGACGGCCGGGAGCCCGCAGGACGTCCTGGCCGCACTGCACGGACCGATCGGCGCGCTGGCCGGCCTGCTGGCCAACGACCTGCAGGCCCCCGCGGTGGGACTGCGCCCGGAACTGCGCCGCGGCCTGCGCGCTGTCCTGTCCGCCGGTGCGCTGGGTGCACTGGTCAGCGGTTCGGGGCCGACCGTCGCCGGGCTGGTCGCCGACGCCGAGTCCGCCGTCGCCATCGCCGCCTCGCTGGCCGGGGACGGCGTGTTCCGCACCGTCCGTGCGGTGCACGGACCGGTACCCGGCGCCCGGCTGGTCGGCTGACCGCCGGTCCCGTGGTCGCCGCACCGGACCGTGCGCCCTAGGCTCGGACCCTGCCTCCCGGGTCGACCGGGGGAGTGGGGGATGGGGTAATCGGCAGCCCGCCGGCCTTTGGAGCCGTGCAGTCTCGGTTCGAGTCCGAGTCCCCCAGCTGTGTCCGCCGTCCGCTGTAGTTGGAGGAACCCCCGCGTGAGCGCCCCGGAACCGACCGTCCCGCCCGCGCCCGTGCCGTCCGCGGTGAGCGCCGTCGTCGTCCTGGCCGCAGGGCAGGGCACCCGGATGCGATCCCGGACGCCCAAGGTGCTGCACGCGATCGGTGGCCGGTCGATGCTGGGGCACGTGCTCGCGGCCACCGCGCCGCTGGGCGCGGAGCAGACCGTCGTCGTGGTGGGGTCCGGGCGGGAGGCCGTGGAGGCGCACCTGGCCCGGATCGCCCCGCTGGCGCTGCCGGTGGTGCAGACCGAGCAACGCGGGTCCGGGCACGCGGCGGCCGTCGCGCTGGACGCCGTGTCCGGGCTGAGCGGACCGGTGCTCATCGTCAACGGTGACGCCCCCCTGCTCCGGGTGTCCACCGTGCAGACCCTGGTGCAGGCGCACCACGCGACCGGGGCCGGGCTCACCGTGCTGACCGCCTCGGTGCCGGACCCCACCGGATTGGGGCGGATCGTCCGGGACACCGGCGGCGGGGTGACCGCGATCGTCGAGGAGCGCGACGCCTCGCCCGAGCAGCGCACCATCAGCGAGGTCAACGCCGGGGTCTACGTCGGGGACGCCCAGCTCGTCCGCGAGGCGCTGACCCGGGTGGGGGCCGGCAACGACCAGGCCGAGCAGTACCTGACCGATGTGCTGGGGCTGCTCGTCGGCGATGGCGTGCCGGTCGGCGGGCACCGGGCGGCCGACGCCGAGGACACGCTGGGCTGCAACGACCAGCGCGAGCTCGCCGCCCGACGCCGGACCCTCAACGACCGGGTGCTGGACGGCCTGATGCGCGGCGGGGTGACCGTCGTCGACCCGGACACCACCTGGGTGGACGTGACCGTCGAGGTCGCCGCGGACGCCGTCCTCCAGCCCGGCACCCAGCTGCTGGGGGCCACCGTCGTCGGCACCGGTGCGGTGGTGGGGCCCGACTCCACGCTCACCGACACCGAGGTGGGGGAGGGGGCCCGCGTCGTCCGCACGCACGCCGAGCTGGCCGTCGTCGGGCCCGACGTCTCCGTCGGTCCCTTCGCCTACCTGCGCCCGGGCACCCGGCTGGCCCGCGGCTCGAAGGTCGGCACGTTCGTGGAGACCAAGAACGCCTCGCTGGGGGAGGGAGCCAAGATCCCGCACCTGTCCTACGTGGGTGACGCCACCATCGGCGAGGGCACCAACATCGGGGCCGCCACGGTGTTCGTGAACTACGACGGGGTCGCCAAGCACCGCACCACGATCGGCAGCCATGCCCGCACCGGTGCCGACAACATGTTCGTGGCCCCGGTCACGGTGGGGGACGGTGCCTACACCGCGGCCGGTTCGGTGATCACCGACGACGTCCCCCCGGGGGCGATGGGGGTCGCCCGGGCCCGGCAGAAGAACGTGGCAGGATGGGTGCGCCGGCGCCGCCCCGGGACGCCCGCGGCCGCAGCCGCCGAGGCAGCCACCGCAGTCGCGGGAGCCAGTGCAGCCGCAGCACCAGAAACCCCAGCCGCCGACCACCAGGGGCCCGTGTCATGAGCTCGATCCGCCAGACGCCGACGAAGTCCCTGATGCTGTTCAGCGGACGGGCGTACCCCGAGCTGACCGACGAGATCGGCGCGCACCTGGGGGTGACCCCCACCCCCACCGCCAGCTACGAGTTCGCCAACGGTGAGCTGTTCGTGCGGTTCGAGGAGTCCGTCCGGGGCTGCGACGCCTACGTGGTGCAGAGCCACACCGCCCCGATCAACACCTGGCTCATGGAACAGCTGATCATGGTCGACGCGCTCAAGCGCGCCTCGGCCAAGCGGATCACCGTGGTGGCGCCGTTCTTCCCCTACGCGCGGCAGGACAAGAAGCACCGCGGCCGGGAGCCCATCTCCGCCCGGCTCGTCGCCGACATGTTCAAGACCGCCGGTGCCAACCGGCTGATGTCGGTGGACCTGCACACCGCGCAGATCCAGGGCTTCTTCGACGGACCGGTCGACCACCTGTTCGCGATGGACCTGCTGATCGCCGAGGTGAAGCGCAAGTGGGGTGACCGCGACCTCACCGTGGTCTCCCCGGACTCGGGCCGGGTGCGGGTCTCCGAGCGGTGGAGCGACAAGCTGGGCGGCACCCCGCTGGCCTTCATCCACAAGACCCGGGACATGACCCGGCCCAACGAGGTGGTGGCCAACCGCGTGGTCGGTGAGGTCCGGGGCCGGGTGTGCGTCCTGGTCGACGACATGATCGACACCGGCGGCACCATCACCAAGGCTGCCGAGACCCTGTTCGCCGAGGGCGCCGCCGACGTCGTCATCGCCGCCACGCACGGCGTGCTGTCGGGGCCCGCGGTGGACCGGTTGAAGAACAGCCAGGTATCCGAGGTGCTCATCACCAACACGCTGCCGATCCCGCCCGACCGGCGGTTCGACAAGCTCACCGTGCTGTCCATCGCCCCGCTGCTGGCCCGGGCCATCAAGGAGGTCTTCGAGGACGGCTCGGTGACCAGCCTCTTCGACGGCGCCAGCTGAGAGAGAACCCCGCTGCCCCCACCCCTCGCAGGCTCGACGGCGGGCCCCTGCAGCGGGGCCGTTCCAGCGGGTCGCCGGGCTCGGAGCGGGCCCCGGCGCCGCCCATGTACCCTGGAGTCGTTGCCCGGCGAGGGAGGCGGACCCGTGTCCGCTGTCCGTGATCGACGTGCGTGTGCCTCCACCGGAGTGTCCTGCGCGTCGCTGCGCCGGCCACCCACCGGATCTATGACTGGAGCACACCACCGTGGCTGACTTCCGCCTCGCCGCCGAACCCCGCACCGAGTTCGGCAAGGGCAGCGCCCGCCGCACCCGGCGCGCCGGCCGCGTCCCCGCCGTCCTGTACGGGCACGGCCAGGACGTCCAGCACCTGTCGCTGCCGGCCCGCGAGTTCGCCGCGGCGCTGCGCAACGGCGGTACCAACGTGCTGCTCACCGTGACCCTGGAGGGCACCGAGCACCTGGCGCTGACCAAGGCGATCCAGCGCGACCCGCTCACCCGGGTGCACGAGCACGTCGACCTGCTCGTCGTGCGTCGCGGCGAGAAGGTGCACGTCGACGTGCAGGTGATCACCGTCGGTGACCCCGCCCCCGACACGATCACCAACCACGAGCTCAACACCGTCTCGATCGAGGCCGACGCCGCCAACATCCCGGAGTCCATCGAGGTGGACATCGCCGGGCGCGCTGCCGGTGAGGGCAT
The DNA here is from genome assembly GCA_963759905.1 of uncultured Actinomycetota bacterium. GTDB lineage: Bacteria > Actinomycetota > Actinomycetes > Mycobacteriales > Geodermatophilaceae > Klenkia. Next base: position 947,078 of record CAVXBD010000001.1, on the reverse strand, counting down.
CTCGGCTGCTGACCTCGTGCTGCCCGAGGGGTCGACCATGCTCACCGACCCCGAGGCGCAGGTCGTCGGGTTCCTGGCCGCCCCCACCGCCGAGGCGCTGGAGGCCGAGCTGGAGAGCGCCGAGGCCGAGGCCGGCATCGAGCGCGAGGACTCCGGCACCGACGGCGACGTCGTGCCCGAGCCGCAGGACCAGGGCAGCGGCGAGTCCATGGACTCCGCCGAGAAGTCCCGCGACGCCTGACCTCTGCACCCACCGGAGGACGGAACTGAGCGAGAGCACGGCCCGCAGGGGCGCCGGCACCGCCGGCGCCCCTGCGGCGTCTCCCGAGCCGGCGACCGGGCCCTTCCTCGTCGTCGGGCTCGGCAACCCGGGACCGGGTTACGCCGGCAACCGGCACAACGTCGGCGCCATGGTGCTGGCCGAGCTGGCCACCCGCGCAGGCGCCAAGCTGTCGGCGGGCAAGGGGCCGCGCGCCCGGGCGGTCTCCGGTGACGGTCGGTTGGCCGGACGACGGGTGGTCCTGGCCCAGCCCACCACCTACATGAACGAGTCCGGTGGCCCGGTGCAGGGCCTGCTGGGGTACCACTCGATCCAGCCCACCGAGCTGGTCGTGGTGCACGACGAGCTGGACCTGGACTTCGACGTCGTCCGGCTCAAGCGCGGCGGGGGGGAGGGCGGGCACAACGGTCTGCGTTCGATCTCCCGGTCCACCGGAACCAAGGACTACCTGCGGGTGCGGGTCGGCATCGGTCGCCCCCCCGGCCGCCAGGACCCGGCCGACTTCGTGCTGAAGGACTTCTCCGCCACCGAGCGGAAGACCCTGGACCTGCTGATCGGCGAGGCTGCCGACGCCACCGAGCTGTTGCTCGAGCGAGGCCTGGAGGCGGCGCAGAACGCGGTGCACGCCAGGTCGTGACCCGCAGGAGCGAGACAGGCGTGCCCCAACGGGTGACAACGGGTGGTCGTTGTTGACGGGTGTGACTCTCGGTGAGTCTCATGGAACGGGGATGAACGACATCCCGACGAAGTCTGTGCCGGGAGCTGCTCTCGGTGGACTGATCTGGACGAGGGGGCGGCGACGGTGACAAGGGTTCATGACCGTCTATGGGCATGGGCCTACGCAGGCTGCGCGCTTGCCGCGTCGCTCGTGCTCGTGGGCGGAGTCTTCCTGGCCGGGTCCAGTGCGACGGTGCAAGCCCACGCAGACGACACGCCGGTGGTCGACGTCACCGGGTTGAGCCCGTGGGGTTTCCCGGCTCCCCCGCTGAACGGTTCGCTGTCCCCTGCCGGGTCCTGGCACCAGGTGTTCGCCGACGAGTTCGAGGGCGCGGCGATAGACCGGACCCGGTGGCGGGTGAACAGGTTCGGTGGCTCGGCCGCGGACGGGGCGTTCAATCCCGACCTCGAAGGCGCCTTCTTCGCCCCCCGTGGGGTCACCGTCGAGGATGGCCACGCGGTGCTCCGGACGCGACCGGAGACGGCAGAGATCTCGGGCGTTGCCTACACGCATTCGTCGGGGACGGTGTCGTCCCAGGACTCCTTCAGCCTCCAGGACGGCGACTACGTCGAGGCGAGGATCTTCATCCCGGCCGGCAGCGGGTTGTGGCCCACGTTCTGGACCATCCCGGCGGACACCTGGCCACCGGAGATCGACATCGCCGAGTTCATCGGCACCGACGTCACATCGCGACCCCTGGGCGTCTACCACTTGACCGACGGGAGCAACCAGCAGTCCTCCTACGGCACGGTGGGAGTCGACTACCGGAACAGCTGGCACACCTACGGCATGTTGCGTTCCGGCGGGAGGATCGACTTCTTCCTCGACGGACGTCGCTACCCCGAGGCGACGGTGACCAGTGGCGCCGACGACCTGCCACAGTTCCTGGTGTTCAGCCTGGCCATGGCGCGAGGCTCGAATCCTGACCCGGCCGCGGCCATGATGATCGACTGGGTGCGCGCCTGGCGGCAGTGACGGTGGCCCGGGCGCGGGCGTCGGCGGCGTCACCCAGCGGGGCCGGGCGGCAGTGGCCGCGCCGGTCTAACCTGGGTCCGGCTCCGCACCCCCGGCACCTGGCCGGGACGGGTGATGCGGTGGCCACGGACCCCCAGGAGTAACCAGCGTGACCTTGCGCGGCGTGCTCGACGTCGTCCTGACCGACCCCGGCATCGCCCGGGTGGTCGACCTGGCCGGCTCCGCCGACCTCGCCGTCACCGCACCACCGACGGTCCAGCCGCTGGTCGCCGCCGCGCTGGCAGCCCCCGCGCCAGGTGCCTCGGTCCCCGTGCTGGTCGTCACTGCGGGTGAGCGGGACGCCGACCAGACGGCGGACCTGCTGCGCTGCTTCGTGCCCGACCGCCGGGTGGAGGTCTTCCCGGCCTGGGAGACGCTGCCGCACGAGCGGCTCTCCCCTCGCGCGGACACCGTGGGCCGCCGGCTGGCCGTGCTGCGCGACCTCACCCACCCCGAGGCCGGCACCGGACGGATCGACGTCCTGGTGGCGCCGGTGCGCAGCCTGCTGCAGCCGCTGGCCCCCGGGCTGGGCGACCTGGTCCCGGTCGAACTTGCCGCCGGGGACAGCGCCGAGCTGGACGTGATCAGCAAGCGCCTCGCCGACGCCGCCTACACCCGGGTCGAGCTGGTCGAGAAGCGTGGGGAGTTCGCCGTCCGCGGCGGGCTGCTGGACGTCTTCCCGCCCACCGAGCCGCACCCGGTCCGCGTCGAGTTCTGGGGCGACGAGGTGGACGAGCTGCGCTACTTCGCAGCCAGCGACCAGCGCTCGCTGGACGAGCGTCCCGAGCGGCTGTGGGCCCCGCCCTGCCGTGAGCTGCTGCTCACCGCCGAGGTCCGGGAGCGCGCCCGGGAGCTGGCCACCGAGCATCCCGAGCTCGCCGAGGTCGCCGGTCAGCTCGCCGAGGGCATCGCGGTGGAGGGCATGGAGGCCCTCACCCCGGCCCTGATCGGTGCCGGCCGGATGGAACTGCTCACCGACCTGGTGCCCCGCGGGACCCACGTGCTGGTGTGCGACCCCGAGCGGGTCCGCAGCCGGGCGGCGGACCTGGTCCGCACCGCCGAGGAGTTCCTGGCCGCCTCCTGGCAGACCGCCGCCAGTACCTCCGACGGTGACGGTCGGGCACCGATCGACCTGGGCGCCTCCTCGTTCCGGGACCTGGAGGACGTCGCCGACGGCGCCCGCGGACGCGGGCTGCCGTGGTGGACGACGGGCGCCTTCACCCTCCAGGTCGAGGACGACGACACCCACGTCACGCTGGACGCCACCGGCGTCGAGCGCTTCCACGGCGACCAGGACGCCGCGCTGGAGCAGCTGCGGCGGTGGGCCGGGGACCGGTGGCAGGTCGTCCTCACGTTCGCCGGACCCGGTCCGGCGCAGCGCGCGGCCGACCAGCTCACCGAGGCCGACCTCGGGGTCCGGCTGGTCCCCGACATCGCCGGTGGCCCCGAGGCCGGCATCACGCACGTCACCCAGGGGAACCTGGAGGCCGGCTTCGCTTTCCCAGGGGTCGGTCTGGCTCTGCTGACCGAGCACGATCTCACCGGGCAGCGCGGCACCTCGATGCGGGACGCCACCAAGATGCCGGCCCGCCGGCGCAACGCCGTCGACCTGGTCCAGCTGCAGCCCGGTGACCTGGTGGTGCACGAGCAGCACGGCATCGGCCGCTACGTGGAGATGGTCAGCCGCACCGTGCACGGCGGCCAGCGCGACTACCTGATCGTGGAGTACGCCCCCGGCAAGCGGAACCAGCCTGCCGACCGGCTCTTCGTACCCACGGACGCGCTGGACCAGTTGACCCGCTACGTCGGTGGCGAGGCGCCTGCGCTGTCCAAGCTGGGCGGCGCGGACTGGGCCAAGACCAAGGGCCAGGCCCGCAAGGCGGTCAAGCAGATCGCCGCCGAGCTGATCCGGCTGTACTCCGCCCGGATGGCCACCAAGGGGCACGCCTTCGGGCCCGACACCGTCTGGCAGCGCGAGCTCGAGGACGCCTTCCCGTTCACCGAGACCCCCGACCAGCTGGCCGCCATCGACGAGGTCAAGGCCGACATGGCCCAGCCGGTGCCGATGGACCGCATCATCTGCGGCGACGTGGGCTACGGGAAGACCGAGATCGCCGTGCGGGCGGCGTTCAAGGCCGTGCAGGACGGCAAGCAGGTCGCGGTGCTGGTGCCGACGACGCTGCTGGCCAACCAGCACTTCAAGACCTTCTCCGAGCGGTTCGCCCAGTTCCCGGTCACCGTGGCCGTGCTGTCGCGCTTCCAGTCCAAGACCGAGAGCGACGAGACGCTGCGCAAGCTGGCCGACGGCGAGGTCGACGTGCTCGTCGGCACGCACCGGTTGCTGCAGCCGACCACCCGCTTCAAGGAGCTGGGCCTGGTCATCGTGGACGAGGAGCAGCGCTTCGGGGTGGAGCACAAGGAGTACCTGAAGACGATGCGCACGGCGGTCGACGTGCTGTCGATGTCGGCCACGCCGATCCCGCGCACCCTGGAGATGAGCCTGACCGGCATCCGGGAGATGTCGACCATCCTCACCCCGCCCGAGGAGCGGCACCCGGTCCTCACCTACGTCGGGGCGTGGGAGGACAAGCAGATGGCGGCGGCGATCCGCCGCGAGCTGCTGCGCGACGGCCAGGTCTTCGTCATCCACAACCGGGTGCAGTCCATCGACAAGGCCGCCGCCACCATCCGCAGGCTGGTCCCCGAGGCCCGGGTGGCCGTCGGCCACGGGCAGATGAAGGAGCACGAGCTCGAGAAGATCATGGTCGGTTTCTGGGAGAAGGAGTACGACGTCCTGGTCGCCACCACGATCGTGGAATCCGGCCTGGACATCCCGAACGCCAACACCCTGATCGTGGACCGGGCCGACACCTTCGGGCTCTCCCAGCTGCACCAGATCCGCGGCCGGGTCGGCCGTGGGCGGGAGCGTGCCTACGCCTACTTCACCTACGACCCCAACCGCCCGTTGACCGAGACCTCGGTGGACCGGCTGACCACGATCGCCAACAACACCGACCTCGGGGCCGGCATGGCCGTGGCGATGAAGGACCTGGAGATCCGCGGGTCGGGCAACCTGCTGGGCGGCGAGCAGTCCGGGCACATCGCCGGGGTCGGCTTCGACCTCTACGTCCGGCTGGTCGGTGAGGCGGTCAGCGACTACCGCGCGCAGGCCACCGGGGAGTCCCCGGCGGTGGAGCCGGCCGACGTGCGGGTCGACCTGCCGGTGGACGCGCACCTGCCGCACGACTACGTGCCGGGGGAGCGGCTGCGGATGGAGGCCTACCGCAAGGTGGCCTCGGTGCAGGACGACGACCAGGCGCAGGCCGTCCTGGACGAGCTGACCGACCGTTACGGCCCGGCTCCGGCGCCGGTGCTCAACCTGCTGGCCGTGGCCCGCTTCCGCGCCGCGATGCGCGCCCTCGGCGTCACCGAGGTGTCGATGGCCGGGCGCAACGTGCGGGTCAGCCCGGTGGAGTTGCGGGAGTCCCAGCAGATGAAGCTGGCCCGGCTGGCCGACGGTGCCACGTACAAGGGCGGGGTCAACACGGTCTCCCTCAAGCTGCCGGTGGGACCCGACCGGCGCACCCCGCTGCGCGACGTGGCCCTGCTGGAGAAGCTGCACGCCCTGATGGCCTCGGTGCTGGAGCAGCCGGTCGCTGCGGCCAGCTGACGGCTGCGGTGGACCGGTCGACGGTGACCGACGGTCGTCGGGGGTGTCGGTGTGGCAGGGTCTGGCGCGTGGCCCGACGCCCTCGCACGTCCCTGCTGGCCCTCGGTGTGGCTCTCCTCGGCCTGGTCCTGAGCACCGCGGGGTGCCGGACCTCACCCGGCGTCGCCGCCTACGTCGGCGACGCGCAGGTGACCACCGACGAGCTGTCGACCGCGGTGGACGCCCGGCTCGCCGACCCCGCCGTGGCCGCGTACGCCGCCTCGCTGCCGGCCGGGGACTTCACCCGCCAGGTGCTCAACCTGATGCTCGGGGAGCAGGTGTACGACGTGGTCGAGCAGCGCTACGACGTGCAGGTCGGTGCGGCCGACGTGCAGGACCGGATCACCGAGCTGCTGGCCGGTCAGGACGAGGGCCAGCTGTACGCGCAGCTGGCCCAGCAGCAGGGGCTGCTGCCCGACGACGCGCGCGAGATCATCCGTCAGCTGCTGATCCGCGAGGACGTGGCGCAGGCCGCGGGGCTGGCCGACCTCACCGAGGCCGGGATCCGGGCCGGTTACGCCGACGCCGCCGCATCCGGGGAGCAGTTCGAGCTGGGCTACCTGACCGTCCCGGACCAGGCCACGGCGGACGCCGTCGCCGCCCAGCTGCGGGCCGATCCGGCGTCCTACGCCGCGCTGGCCGCGCAGTACGCCGGCCAGTACACGGTGGCCGCCCCCCAGCTGCAGTCGATCGACCAGGTGCCCTCGGTGCTGGCCGACCCGATCCGCAGCGTGCTGCCCGCGGGGGTCTTCACCCTCCCGGTGGCCGAGGCCGGCGGGGTCCTGGTCGGTCAGGTGACCGCCCCGCCCTTCGAGGCGCTGGCCGGCGACCTGACCAGCACGGCCCGCAAGGCCGCCTCCGACGCCGCCAAGCCGCTGGTCGACGAGGTCAGGGCCGGTCTCGACGTCACGGTGAACCCGCGGTACGGCACCCTGCAGGACGGGTCGGTGGTGGCCGGCGACGGCGTGGTGACCGTGCTCGAGGACGGCGCGGTGGCCCCGGGCAGCCCGGCCGGGAACTGAATCGGTGAGCGTCCTGGTCACGGTCAGCCCGCGGTTGCCCGGGCTGCTGCACCCGGCCGCCTGGCAGGCCCTCACCGCCGCCACCTCGGTGCTGGCCCTGCCGGGGGCCGCGGCCACCGCGCAGGTGCTGCGCGCGTCCGGGATCGCGGTCCGGGACGTCGCGACCCCCGATGACGCCGGTCCCGACGACGTGCTGCTGCTGACGCCCGCGGAGGCCGCCGGCGCCGAGGCGCTGCCCGGTGCGCCCGAGCCGGCGGGGGCCCACCTGCTGGACGTCGTCGCGGTGATGGACCGGCTGCGCTCGCCCGGTGGCTGCCCGTGGGACGCCGAGCAGACCCACGCCTCGCTGCGCGGGTACCTGCTGGAGGAGGCGCACGAGGCCTACGACGCGCTCACCGACGAGGACCCGGTGGCGATGCGCGAGGAGCTGGGTGACGTGCTGCTGCAGGTCGCCTTCCACGCGCGGGTGGCCGCGGAGGCGCCCGGGGAGCGCCGGTTCGACGTCGACGACGTGGCCGACGAGCTGGTGGCCAAGCTGGTCCGCCGGCACCCGCACGTGTTCGGCTCGGCCGGCCCCCGGGACGTGGCGGCCGTCGAGCGCGGCTGGGAGGAGATCAAGCAGGCCGAGAAGAACCGGCGCTCACCCACCGAGGGCGTCTCCCGCTCCCAGCCGGCCACCGCCTGGGGGGCGGCGCTGGCCCGCCGAGCCCGGCGGGCGCACCTGCCGACGCCACGGGCCGCAGAGCTCGCCGCCGGCAGCCCGGAGGAACTGGGTGAGCAGCTGCTCTCCCTCGCCGTCGCCGCCGAGCTGCGCGGGTGGGACGCCGAGGACGCGCTGCGCGGCGCGGTCCGCCGGTACGCCTCGGCGCTCGATGCCGCCGCCGAGGCCCGCCTCGACCCGGGCGCTCCCGGTGCGCCCGGCGCCTGAGCGCACGGCTGCGGCCCGCTCCCCGGCTGTGGCCCGCCGCACGCGTGTGGCTCGACGCACGACGTCAGGACCTGCCGCCCACCGCAGCCGCCCCTAGCGTGGGTGGCGGCCGGTCCCGTCCGGACCGTCCCCGCCGCTGAAGGAGCACCCGCTGCTGTCCCTCCGTGCACCCGCCGCCGCCACCGACGTCGTCCAGGACGTGGTCCCCGGCGGGACCTGGTTGATGCTGGTCGTCGTCGCCGGGGCCGCCGTGCTGGCCTACCTGGTCGCGGTCGGTGTCGGGCGCCTGGTGACCCGGCTGGCCCGGCGCTCGCCGGTGGTGGGCGACCTGTCCGCCCGCGGTCGCCGGCCCTTCCGGGTGCTGCTGGTGCTGATCGCGGTCACCGCCGTGCTGGACGCGGCCACGGAGGTGGGGGCCTGGCGGGACGCCGTCGTGCGGGTGCTGGGTCTGGCGTTGATCGCCACGGTGGGCTGGTTGATCGCCGTGTCGGCCTTCGTGGTGGAGGACATCGCGCTGTCCCGCTACGACGTGGACGTGGTGGACAACCGGCACGCCCGCCGGGTGCGCACCCAGGTGTCGCTGATCCGCCGGCTGACCGTGGTGATCATCGCGGTCATCGCGCTGGCCGCGATGCTGCTGACCTTTCCCTCCGCCCGCGCGGCCGGTACCTCGATCCTGGCCAGCGCCGGGGTCATCTCCATCGTGGCGGGCCTGGCCGCGCAGACCAGCCTGGCCAACGTCTTCGCCGGCCTGCAGTTGGCCTTCACCGACGCCATCCGGGTCGACGACGTGGTCGTGGTGGAGGACGAATGGGGCCGGATCGAGGAGATCACCCTGACCTACGTGGTCGTGCACATCTGGGACGACCGCCGGATGGTGCTGCCGTCGACGTACTTCACCACCACCCCGTTCCAGAACTGGACCCGGACCGAGGCCGCGGTGCTGGGTGCTGTCGAGCTCGACGTCGACTGGACCGTGCCGCTGGCCGACATGCGGGCCGAGACCGACCGGCTGCTGGCGAGCAACGAGCTGTGGGACCGGCGGGTCAAGGTCCTGCAGGTCACCGATGCGGTGGGCACCCTCGTGCGGGTGCGGGTGCTGGTCAGTGCCAAGGACGGGCCGACCCTGTTCGACCTGCGCTGCGACGTCCGGGAGGGCCTGGTCGTGTGGCTGCAGCGGGAGCACCCGCAGGCGCTGCCCAAGGTGCGCAACGAGGGCGCCGCCGGCTACCGGCTCGGCGGGACCGCCGAGCCGGTTGCCGCGGACACCACGCTGATCCCGGCGCAGCAGCCCGGCCCCCGGGCCCACGGTCTGTTCACCGGCAGCGTGGAGGCGCAGCGGCGCTCCCGCGCCTTCACCGGGCCCAGCGAGACCGAGCAGGCCCAGCGCGAGTCCGACCGGGCCGACGCCGGCGAGGACCCCGCCACCGGCTGAGCCCCTCAGCGACTGGTGGCGCGCGGGTCGGACCCCAGCACCTGGGGCAGCCACAGGAGCACCGTCGCGGCCAGCGCCGTGGCCACCACGAACCCGGCCGGGCCGCTGCCGTCCACGTAGGCCCACAGCACCCCGAGCACCGGGGCCAGCACCGCGGCCACCCCGTCCGCGCGCAGCTGGCGCGTCATCCCCACGTCCGCGGCTGTGGGGTCAACGCCGGCCTGACGGACCTCGCCCCGCGGCTCGCTGCGCCGCATCCGCCCCGACGGCCACACCTGCTGGCCGGCCAGCACGGGCAGCAGGAGCGAGTCCTGGGTCGGGTCGCCGTGCACCTGGATCCGGGTGTCGGCGACTAGCCGGTCCACCTCCGGGGCCCAGTGCACCGGCAGCCAGCGCAGCCCCCGCGGGGTCCCCAGCTCCAGCCAGCTGCGCACCAGCAGCCCGCGCCGCACCACGAGATGCGTGGCGGTGACGGTGCTGGTCGCCCGACGGGCCAGCCGCCGGCGGGTGAGCAGCCGCAGCCCGCTGACCACGGCGACGGCGAGGACCACCAGCGCGACCACCACCAACCCGAACAGCACGTCACCGACCGCGCCGTGCGCGGCGTCGGAGTCGGCGTAGACCCGGGAGCCGGGTCCGGTGACGCCGGACGGGTCGTACTGGATCGTGACCGGGGTGCCGGCCGCGACGTCCACCGCGCGGCGCAGCACCAGCACGCCGGTCCGGGCCACCCCGTCGGCGTCGTCGAAGCCCACCTGCACCCCGCGGCCGGCCGGGGCGAGGCCGCTGCTCAGCACGGTGGCCTGCGCGGTGGCATCCGCCGCGGCCAGCGGGGCCTGCGCCGCGGGCAGCCGCAGCGCCAGGACGGTGAGCAGCACCGCACCCACCACCAGCACCGGGACCAGGCCCAGCAGGACCTGCCGGACCGCCCGGGTGTGCGGGCGGCCGGGGGAGCGGGGAGAGGTCGGTTCGACGGCGTGGACATCGCCGCCCATGGTCGCGCACCCCCGGCGCGGGGGGCTCCGCACGTGCCACCGGGGTGGCTAGGCTGCCCCCGTGGCCAGCATCGAAGCAGTCGGCGCGCGGGAGATCCTCGACTCGCGCGGAAACCCCACCGTGGAGGTCGAGGTCGCTCTCGACGACGGCACCATCGCCCGTGCGGCGGTGCCCAGCGGTGCCTCCACGGGCGCCTTCGAGGCGGTGGAGCTGCGCGACGGCGGGGAACGCTACGGGGGCAAGGGCGTCACCAAGGCCGTCGACGGCGTGCTGGACGTGATCGGCCCCGAGCTGGTGGGCTTCGAGGCCAGCGAGCAGCGGCTGCTCGACCAGGCCCTGATCGACCTCGACGGCACCCCCGACAAGTCCCGGCTGGGGGCCAACGCGATCCTCGGGGTCAGCCTGGCGGTCGCCAAGGCTGCCGCCGAGTCCTCCGGACTCCCGCTGTTCCGCTACGTCGGTGGACCGTCGGCCCACCTGCTGCCCGTCCCGATGATGAACATCGTCAACGGGGGCGCGCACGCCGACAGCAACGTCGACGTGCAGGAATTCATGATCGCGCCGATCGGGGCGGCGACCTTCGCCGAGGCCCTGGCCATGGGTGCCGGGGTGTACCACTCGCTGAAGTCCGTGCTGAAGAAGCGCGGGCTGGCCACCGGATTGGGCGACGAGGGTGGTTTCGCCCCGTCGCTGCCCAGCAACCGGGACGCGCTGGACCTGATCACCGAAGCGGTGGAGAAGGCCGGGTACACCCCCGGCAGCGATGTGGCGTTCGCCCTGGACGTGGCGGCCACCGAGTTCCACTCCGACGGCGGGTACGCCTTCGAGGGCCGGACGCTGTCCGCTGGTGACCTCATCGAGTACTACGCCGGGCTGCTCGACGCCTACCCGATCGTCTCCATCGAGGACCCGCTGTCCGAGGAGGACTGGTCGGGTTGGGTGGAGATGACCAGCGCGCTGGGCGACCGGGTGCAGATCGTCGGCGACGACCTGTTCGTCACCAACCCCACCCGGCTGGCCGACGGGATCGCGCAGGGCGCGGCCAACGCCCTGCTGGTCAAGGTCAACCAGATCGGCACGCTCACCGAGACCCTGGACGCGGTGAACCTGGCGCACCGCTCGGGCTACCGGTCGATGATGAGCCACCGGTCGGGGGAGACCGAGGACACCACGATCGCCGACCTCGCCGTCGCCACCGACTGCGGGCAGATCAAGACCGGCGCCCCGGCCCGGTCCGAGCGGGTTGCCAAGTACAACCAGCTGCTCCGGATCGAGGAGGAACTGGACGATGCCGCCCGGTACGCCGGGGCCGCCGCCTTCCCGCGGCTGACCCCGAGCTGAGCGAGCGCAGCGGCCGACCGGCACGCACGAGCAGGAGCGCACCCCCCGTGGCCACCGCCCGCACCCGGCGCAGCACCTCCGGCGGCCCCCGCCGCCGGACCGCCTCGCGGCCGGAACGGGCGGGGGCCCGGGGGAGCGCCGACCTGCGGCAGGGCCGACGCCGGACCCGTCGTCCCGCCCGGACGGCGACCGCCGCGCGGCGCACGCCGCTGTTCACCGGCCGGGCGGTGCTGCTGGGTGCCCTGGTCCTGCTGCTGGCGCTGACCCTGGCCGGTCCGGTCCGGTCCTACGTGGCCGGCCGTCAGGAGCTGGCCCAGCTGGCCGCCGAGCGCCAGGCGCTGTCGGTTCGCCAGGCGCAGCTGCAGGCCGAGCTCGACCGGCAGGCCGACCCCGCCTACCTCGCCCAGCAGGCCCGCCAGCGGTTGAACTTCGTGCTGCCGGGAGACCGGTTGATCGTGGTCGGGGACGGTGCGGTCGCGGCCGGGGAGGAGCCTGCGCAGGCCCCGGACGCCGCTCGGGACCAGCAGCCGCCGTGGTACCTGGGCCTGCTGGAGTCGATCGCGACGGCCGACCGTTGAGGTCCCCGGTGCCCCCCACCACGCGCTCCGCGCGCGGCGGGTCCCTGCACCGGGGCCGTTCGAGCGCGTCGCCCGGCGGGGGCAGGTCACGGGAGCGGAAGCAGTCAGGCAGACTCAGCGGGTGAGCACCCCTGTCAGCCCGGAGGACCGGAACGTCGTCGCCCGGCAGCTCGGACGGCCCCCGCGGGCGCTGGTCGGGGTCGCGCACCGCTGCCCCTGCGGGCAGCCCGACGTGGTGCGGACCGCTCCCCGGCTGGAGGACGGCACCCCGTTCCCCACGCTGTACTACCTGACCTGCCCCCGCGCCAGCGCCGCCGCGAGCCGGCTGGAGTCCGAAGGCGCCATGAGGCAGTGGCAGGCCGAGCTGGCCACCGACCCCGAGCTCGCCGCGGCCTACACCGCAGCGCACGAGTCCTTCCTGGCCACCCGCGACGCCGCGGACGTGCTGCCCACCCGGGCCAGCGCCGGCGGGATGCCCGACCGGGTCAAGTGCCTGCACGCCCTCGCCGCGCACGCGCTGGCCGCAGGTCCCGGCGTCAATCCGATCGGGGACCGCGCGCTGGCCGGCATGGGGGAGTGGTGGGCAGCGGGACCCTGCGCCGCCCCCTCCCCGCAGGACCCCGCGGACGTCCGGTCGGCCCCGTGAGCAGGGTCGCCGCCATCGACTGCGGCACCAACTCGATCCGGCTGCTGATCGCCGACGTCCCGCCGTCCGGACCGCACGTGGAGGTGCTGCGCCGGATGGAGGTCGTCCGGCTCGGCGAGGGGGTCGACGCGACCGGCCGGCTGGCCCCGCAGGCGATCGAGCGCACCCGTCGGGTGCTGGCCGAGTACGCGGCGGCGGCCCGCGACCTGGGCGCCAGGCAGGTGCGGATGGTGGCCACCAGCGCCAGCCGGGACGCGGACAACCGGGCCGACTTCGAGGACATGGTGGCCGGCACGCTGGGCCAGCTGCCCGACGTCGTGCCGGGCCTGGAGGAGGCCCGGCTGTCCTTCCGGGGCGCCACCGGGTCGCTGGCCGGGGCGGCCCGCGCGCACGGGGATGCACCGCCGGCGGCGCCCTACCTGGTGGTCGACATCGGGGGCGGGTCCACCGAGTTCGTGCTCGGCGACGACGACGGGGTCCGCGCCGCCCGGTCGGTCGACGTGGGGTGCGTCCGGCTCACCGAGCGGCACCTGCGCGGGGACCCGCCGACCGCCGACGAGATCCAGGCCGCCGAGTCCGACATCCGGGCCGCCCTGGCCGAGGTGGTGGCCGAGGTGCCGGTCGGCGAGGCCGCCACCCTGGTGGGGCTGGCCGGGTCGGTGACCACGGTCGCGGCGCTGGCCCTGGGGCTGCCGGCCTACGACCCGGTGGCCATCCACGGCTCACGGATCGGCGTGTCCGCGGTCCGCTCGGTGACCGCGGGCCTGCTCACCGCCACCCGCGCCCGGCGGGCGGCGCTCCCGGTCATGCACCCGGGCCGGGTGGACGTGATCGGCGGCGGGTCGCTCGTGCTGCGGGTGATCATGGATGCGCTGGCCCTGGACGAGGTCGTCGTCAGCGAGCACGACATCCTCGACGGCATCGCCCTGACCCTCGCCCGCGCCTGACAACGGCTCCGGTCGGCCCCGTCGGCCCCGGTGCAGGGCCCCGCGGCGCGCGCAGCGCGTCGCGGGGGCACCGGGGCTGTCAGGCTGCGCTCTCGGCGTTGGCCCCGGCCGGGTACTTGCCGGTCAGCGCGGTGTAGGTCTTCGCGGCGCCGCGGGCAGCCACCAGCCGGCCGAAGGCCACCAGGATCCCGGACACCGCGGCCCAGGCCAGTGCGTCGCCCCAGGTGACGCCGGGGACGTCGGGGTTCTTCGGCGGTGGGGTGCCGCGCAGCTTGAGCCAGGCCGCGTCCGCGACCTTCTTCACCACGATGCCGGTCGGGATTGCCATCACCGGACCGAGCAGCTTGTACAACGCCGGCGTCTTCACCTTCTGCTTCTTGGCCACCCGACGATCATGCCGCCCGCCGCTGTGCTGTGCTGGGTGGGTGGCGCTCGATGCAGACGGATTCCCGGTGACCCGCACCCCGGCGGGAGTGACCCGGGGTGCCCGGACCGCGCTGGACCTGGCCGAGCTGGACCGGCGCATCGCGGGCTGCCGTGCCTGCCCCCGGTTGGTCGCCTGGCGGGAGGAGGTCGCCGTGGTCAAGCGCGCCTCCTTCCGGGATGAGGACTACTGGGGCCGCCCGGTCCCCGGTCTCGGGCCGGCCGATGCGCGGATCGCCGTGGTGGGCCTGGCACCCGCGGCGCACGGGGGCAACCGGACCGGGCGGGTGTTCACCGGTGATCGGTCCGGGGACTGGATCTTCGCTGCGCTGTGGCGGGCCGGGTTGGCCAACCAGCCGACCTCGGTGCACCGGGACGACGGTCTCGAGCTGACCGACGCGCGGGTGCTCGCCGCCGTCCGGTGCGCGCCGCCGGCCAACGCACCCACCCCGGCGGAGCGGGACACCTGCGCCCCGTGGTTGGCCCGGGAGCTGGCGCTGCTGCCCCGGCTGCGGGTCGTCGTGGTGCTCGGCGGCTTTGGCTGGACCGCGTTGTGGCCGGTGCTGGCGGCCGCAGGGGTCACCTTGCCGCGACCCCGCCCGCCGTTCGGGCACGGGGTGGAGGTGCAGCTGCAGGGCCCCAGCGGGCCGCTCACCCTGCTGGGCAGCTACCACGTCAGCCAGCAGAACACCTTCACCGGTCGGCTGACCGAGCCGATGCTGGACGCGGTCCTGCGCCGTGCCACCGAGCTGGCCGGTCGGGCGTGACAGGCTGGTGACCGCACCGCCCCCGTAGCCCAACCGGCAGAGGCAGGCCCCTTAAAAGGGTCCCAGTGTGGGTTCGAACCCCACCGGGGGCACCGCCGCTGCGCAGCGTCGGCTGCTGACCGACGTCAACCGCATCGGATGGCCACGGCACCACGTGATCTCCCCGTCCTGCCGGACGCGGTCGGCTCAGCCGACCCGCAGGGACGTGGCTTGCGTGGGCCCAGCGGCCTCCCAGGAACGCTGAGCGCAGGTCGGGCGTTGTGACCGACGAGTGGGACGCTCGACGAGCAACCCACGCACCCGACCCGAGTCACCTCAGGGAGATGACGATGCCCAGCAGCAACCCGGCGTTCAGTCGGGGCTTCCCCGGCGCGACGCAGTCCGGCCAGTCCGGCAGCTGGGGTTCCCCGGCGCAGCAGCCCTATGGCGCGCCGGCCCAGCAGAGCCCGTACGCCCAGCCCTCGCCGTACACCGCGACCGGCGCGCAGTACATGACGATGGACGACGTCGTCGCCAAGACCGGGATCTCCTTCCTGGTCACCGTGCTGGCCGCCGCCGCTGTCTGGTTCGCCCCGGGCAGCGCGGCGTGGGGTCTGGCGCTGCCGGCCGTGCTGGTCGCCTTCGTGGTGGGCATGGTGATCTCGTTCAAGCAGATCGCCAGCCCGTTCGCCACCCTGGCCTACGCGGCGCTGATGGGTGCTGGTGTCGGCGCGATCAGCGAGGCCTTCAACACCGTCTACCCGGGCATCGTGGTGCAGGCCGTGATCGGCACCTTCGGTGTCTTCACCGGCATGCTGGTGGTCTACAAGACCGGCGCCATCCGGGTCACCCCCAAGCTGACCCGCTGGGTGGTCGGCGCGATGTTCGGCGTCCTGGCGCTGATGCTGGTCAACCTGGTCGCCAGCCTGTTCGGCTTCAACACCGGCCTGCGCGACGGTGGCCCGCTGGCGATCGTGTTCAGCCTGGTCGTCATCGGTGTCGCGGCGTTCTCGCTGCTGCTGGACTTCGACATGGCCGACGAGGCCATCCGTCGGGGCGTGGCGCCGAAGTTCGCCTGGTACATCGCCTTCGGCCTGCTGGTGACCGTGGTCTGGCTGTACCTGGAGATCCTGCGGCTGCTCAGCTACTTCCGCGAGTAGCAGGACCTCGGTGCCCCCCGAGCCACGCTCCGCGCGGCTCGGGATCCTGCACCGAGGCCGTTCCAGGCACTCACCACAGAGGCCCGGTCCCCCGCGAGGGGGACCGGGCCTCTGGCCGTGCGGGGGGTGGTCAGCTCAGGCGCTCGAGCACCATGGCCATGCCCATGCCGCCGCCGACGCACATGGTCTCCAGCCCGAAGGTGCCGTCGGTGCTCCGCAGCCCGTTCAGCAGGGTGCCGGTGATCCGGGCGCCGGTCATGCCGAACGGGTGCCCGACGGCGATCGCGCCGCCGTGCACGTTCAGCTTGTCGATGTCGATGCCCAGCGCCCGGTAGGAGGGGATGACCTGGGCCGCGAAGGCCTCGTTGATCTCCACCAGGTCCATGTCGTCGATGGTCATGCCGGCCCGGGCCAGTGCCTGCCGGGAGGCCTCCACCGGTCCGTAACCCATGATCTCCGGGGAGAGGCCGGTGACCCCGGTGGAGACGATCCGGGCCAGCGGGGTCAGCCCGAGCTCGGCGGCCTTCGTGTCGCTCATGACGACCAGGGCGGCTGCGCCGTCGTTGAGCGGGCAGGCGTTGCCCGCGGTGACCCGGCCGTCGGGCCGGAAGACCGGCTTGAGCCCGGAGATGCCCTCCAGGGTGGTGCCGGCCCGCGGGCCGTCGTCGGCGGAGACCACGGTGCCGTCGGGCAGCGTCACCGGGGTGATCTCCCGGGACCAGAAGCCGTCGGCGATCGCCTTCTCCGCCAGGTTCTGCGAACGGACGGCGAACTCGTCCATCTCCTGCCGGGAGACACCCTCCAGCAGCGCGAGGTTCTCCGCGGTCTGGCCCATCGCGATGTAGACGTCGGGGATCTCCCCCTGCTCGCGCGGGTCCACCCAGGAGTCCGCACCGGTCGCGGCGACCTTCGCCACGGCGGCCTTCCGGTCGGCGAAGACCGGGTTCTCGGTGTCCGGCAGGCCGTCGGAGTTGCCCTTGGCGAACCGGGACACCATCTCCACCCCGGCGGAGATGAAGACGTCGCCCTCACCGGCCTTGATGGCGTGCATCGCCATCCGGGTGGTCTGCAGCGAGGAGGAGCAGTACCGGGTGATCGTGGTGCCGGGCAGGTGGTCCATGCCCAGCAGGACCGAGACCACCCGACCCATGTTGAAGCCCTGCTCACCGCCGGGCAGGCCGCAACCGAGCATCAGGTCGGCGATGTCGGTGGGGTCGAGCTCGGGGACCTGGTCCAGGGCGGCCCGGACGATGGTGGCGGTGAGGTCGTCGGGGCGCAGGTCCTTCAGAGACCCCTTGAACGCGCGGCCGATCGGGGATCGGGCAGCGGCGACGATGACGGCTTCGGGCACGGAGACCTCCACGGTGAGGCGCCACCCGCGTGGTGGCGTCGGGTCGGTGCCGAAGCTACTCCTTGGTAACCCATCGCCCGCCGGGCACGGGTCAGCCGACCGGGTGGGCCGCCCCACTGGCCGACGGATGGCCTTGGGCTGCTGCCTGCGCCTCCGCGGCGGTGGGGATCTCGGGCGGCCGGCGCCGGCGCAGCCGGGCCCACGGGCCGCGCGGCCCGGCCCCCTGGCCGTGCAGCTCGGTGGCCTGGACCTCGGTGCCCGGGCGTCCGGCGGCCCGGGCGGCGGCCTGGGCGACCGGGCGGACGGAATCCCGGCGCAGCGACCGCAGCCCGCGGTCGGCTGCGGCGGGCCAGACGCCCAGGGAGTCCGCGACCGAGGGCAGCAGGGCGGCGGCCGCCGCCGCGTAGCCGGCCGCCGAGGGGTGGAACTCGTCGCTGGAGAACATCGTCGCGTCGGTGGCGAACGCCGGGCCCAGCAGCGATCCCAGCGAGACGGTGCGCCCGCCCTCGGCGACGACGGCGATGGTCTGCGCGGCCGCCAGCTGCCGGCTCCACCGGCGGGCCAGGGTGCGCAGTGGCTGCGCGATCGGGCGGATGGTCCCCAGGTCCGGGCAGGTCCCCACGACGACCCGGCACCCCGCCGCCTCCAGCGCGCGCACGGCCTCGGCGAGGTTGCGCACCGCGACCGCGGGCTTGGTGCGGCTGGTCACGTCGTTCGCGCCGATCATGATGATCGCGACATCGGGGGAGTGCGGCAGGACCGCCTCGACCTGGGCGGGCAGGTCGGTGGATCGGGCTCCCGAGACGGCGGCCTTGACCAGCCGGACCGGGCGCTCGGCCAGCTCGGTGAGGGCCGCGGCCACCAGCACGCCGGGGGTCTCCTGCGCGGTGTCCACGCCGAGTCCCACGGCGCTGGAGTCCCCCAGCACCGCGAGCACCAGGGGTGCACCCCGGCGGTGGCCGTACCGGCCTTCCCCGGTGGGCGGGTCGGCCTGGGCGGTGCGTGCCTCCACCCGTCGCCGCGCCAACCGGGCCTCCCCGCGCAGCACGGCGACGAGGGCGGCGCCGGCCAGGCCTACCCCGCCTCCGCCGTAGACCGCGCCCGTGGCGAGGCGCCGTGCCCTGCTCGCCCGCGTCACGACTGCCCCCGTCCCTCGCCCTGGTGATCCGCCGGGCCGAGGCTAGCCCTCCGCCTGACGGCTGCAGTGGGATCGACCGGGCAGGTCACCCGGGCGCGGTAGTCCGGCCCGCGCTGCAGGGTCATCGGAGCGGGAGCCGGATGAGCATGCCGCGGTGCGGTCCCACCGCGGGGACGTCGTAGCTGTCGGTGACCAGGGCGAAGCCCATCTTCTCGTAGAAGCCGACCGCGGCTTCGCGCGCGTCGCACCACACCAGGTCGGCGCCCGCGGTGGCCAGCCGGACCAGGCCCTCGGCCACCAGCGCGCGGCCGGCACCGGCACCGCGCACCAGCGGGTCGGTGGCCATCCCGCGCAGCTGCCACGGCCGTCCGGCGTCCGGCTGCCACGCGCACGGGGCAGGATGGAATCTGACCACCCCGACCACCCGGGGCCCGGCGGCCCCGGGCAGGGTGGCGGCCAGGTGCAGCGTGCCGGGGTCGTCGTCGCCGTCGATCTCGACCGGCCGACCGACCCGCAGCACCGCGGCCCGCAGCGGATACGTGGTCGCAGCGTCGACCTGGTGGACGGTCACCGTGCCGGTCGGGCTGGTCTCGGTGCTCACCGGCCCAGTCAACCGGTCAGTGCGCGCGCCGCCCGCGGCGGGTGCGCAGGTAGTCGGCCACGACGTACTCGCCGAGGCGGTCGCTGTCGGGCATGAACACCCGGCCACCGGCCCGCTGCGTGATGTCGTGCACGAACTGCACCAGCGCGGGCTCGGGGTCCAGCGCGAACACGTTCATCGTGGCGCCCGACCGGGCCACCCGCTCGACCTCCGCGACGGTCTTGGCGATCGTCTGCGGCATCGGTGGCCAGCAGAAGAACGGCGTCCCGTCGCTCTCCAGGTGCGCGGTGGGCTCGCCGTCGGTGACCACCAGCACCACCGGCTCGGCATCGTGGTGCCGGCTCAGGAAGCGCCGGGCCAGCATCAACCCGTGCTGCAGGTTCGTGCCCTGCAGGGTGTCCACGCTCAGCTCGGCGAGGGTCTCGGGCCGGAGCACCTGCGCCGTGGAGGAAAAGCCGATGATCTCGATGGCATCCTGCGGGTACCGGGTGGTGACCAGCGAGTGCAGGGCCATCGCGGTGGACTTGGCCGCACCCCAGGTGCCGCGCAGCGCCATCGAGTAGGACAGGTCGACGAGCAGCGCGACCGCCGCCCCGGTCCGGCGCTCGGTCTCCACCACCTCGAAGTCCTCGACCGCGATCCGCACCGCCCGCTGGTCGGCCGGCCGAGGCTGCCCGGCCGTGCGCAGCACGGCGTTCCGGACGGTCCGGACGACGTCCAGGGGCTGCTCGTCGCCGAACTGCCACTCCCGCGAGGCCCCGGTCAGCTCACCGGTTGCCCCGGCGTCGGCCACGTCGTGCTCGCCCCGACCGGTGGCTTCCAGCCGGGCGAACACCCGGCGCAGAGCGGTGGCGCCCAGCCGGCGGACCGCCTTGGGGGACAGCTCGAGCCGGCCCTCGGTGCGGGTCAGGTGACCCTGCCGTTCCAGCTCGCGCTCCAGCTGACGGAGGGCGGCGAGGTCGTCCACGGCCGGCCGGCCCAGGGCCTGCTCCAGCAGCTCCTCGTCGACGTCGCCCAGGCTGGCACCGGCGTAACCCTGGGACAGCTGGTTGGACAGTGCCTCCAGGTCGGCCAGCTCCGCCACGGCCGTCGTGGCGTCACCCAGGCCCAGGCCCTGCTCGCCGTCGGGGACCTGGCCGCGCTGCCCCCACGGCAGGTCCGGGCGGGCCTGCCGCAGCGCGTCGTTGAGGTGCGCCATCTCGCTGGCCAAGCCGAGATCGGCCATGGCCTGACCCATCAGGTCCGACAGTTCCGCGCGCTGCTCGGGAGAGAGGCCGGCCATCATCCGCTCCTGGGCGGCGGCCCGGCGGGCCAGGGAGTCGATCAGCTCGTCCACCGTCTCCGGGTCGTCCGGGAAGAACTGCCCGTGCCGGTCCATGAACTCGGTGAACTGCTGGTCGGTGTCCTCACCCCGGTTGTGCGCGTCCAGCAGCGCGGCGAGATCGGCCACCATGTCCTTGACGGCCTGGTTGCCGTCCGACCCCTCGGCGTTCATCTGCTGCAGGGCCTGCTTCATGTGCTGGAACTGGCTGTCCAGCACCTCCCGCTGCAGCAGCTGCTGGATCTGCTCGTAGGCCGCGCGGGCCTCCGGGGAGCGCCACTGGTGGTCCTTGAGCGCGCGGACCGCGCCGGCGGTGTCCTCCGGCAGGGCGTCCAGCTCGGCCTCGGCCAGCCGGGCTGCGTCGTCCGGATCGGGGAACAGCGCGCGGCGCTCGGCCTCCAGCGCCCGGTCCAGCAACTCCCGGACCTGCTCCAGGGTGCCGTCCATCCGCCCGGCCTGGCGGGCCTGGCGCAACCGGTCCCGGACCGACCGGCGCAGCTCGTCCAGCCCCCGCCGGCCGTCCAACCCGCGCCGGAGCAGGTCGCGCAGCGCCTCGCGCACACTGCTGCCACCCAGCACCTGGTCACCGATGGCGTCCACCGCGTCGCCCAGGTCGTAGGGCGGGGCGAGCGGGTCGGGCCCCCCGTGCCACCGGCCGTACCGGTATCCCCGGGCCGGACGGTTGCGGCGCTGCCCCCCGGACACCGTCAGGCCCCGTAGACGGTGCGGTTGCCGTCGGTGTCCTTGGCCAACCTGCGGGTGAGCCACAGGCCTTCGAGGGCGAACTCGACGGCGGCGGCTGCCTGCTCGGCGGACTCCTCGCCCTCGGGCACCCCGAGCCGGCCCAGCAGCTGGGCCAGGTTGGGCACCGTGCCCAGCTGCCCGAGCAGTGCCGGTGCCGAGACCAGGTCACCGGACTCCACGACCTCCCCGCCGGTGAAGTGCTCCTGCAGGCCGGTCAGGTCCAGCCCACCGCAGCGGGCCCGGAAGGTCTGCGCCGTGGCCTGGCGGAGCAGGTGCTCCAGCACCTCCATCTCGCGCTCGTCCTCGGGGTCGGAGCTCGCGTCGGCGAACTCCACCTTGCCGCGGCTGGCCGGCACGACGCAGGGCAGGTCGACCACCCGGGCGACGGGACGCAGCTCCCCGGCCACGGCGGCCCGGCGCACGGCCGACGCGGCCAGGGTCTCCAGGCCGGCGATGGCGAAGCGCGCGCTCACCCCGGAGCGCTGGTCGACCTGGCTGGACTCGCGGACCAGCCGGGTGAACCGGGCCATGATCTCCACCAGGTGCTCGGGCACCAGCGGCGCGTCCAGGCCGGTGTGCCCGGTGTCCGCTGCGGAGCCCGACCGCAGGCCTACCCAGCTGGTCTGCGCCTCCTGGTCGAGCAACCGGATCTCGTCCTCCAGTTCGATCGGGTAGTGGGTACGGACCTCGGCGCCGAAGCGGTCCTTCAACGGAGTGATGATCCGGCCGCGGTTGGTGTAGTCCTCGGGGTTGGCGCTGGCCACCAGCAGCAGGTCCAGCGGGAGCCGGACCCGGTAGCCGCGGATCTGGATGTCCCGCTCCTCCAGCACGTTCAGCAGCGCCACCTGGATCCGTTCGGCCAGGTCGGGCAGCTCGTTGATGCTGAAGATCCCCCGGTTCGTCCGGGGGACCAGGCCGTAGTGCACCGTCTCCGGATCGCCCAGGGTGCGGCCCTCGGCCACCTTGATGGGGTCGACGTCGCCGATCAGGTCGCCCACGCTGGTGTCGGGGGTGGCCAGCTTCTCCCCGAACCGGTCGCTGCGGTGCAGCCAGCCGACCGGGGTGGCGTCACCGTGCTCGGCGACCTGGCGGATGCCCCACGCCGACACCGGGGCCAGCGGGTGCTCGTTCAGCTCGCTGCCCGCCAGGACCGGGGTCCACTCGTCCAGCAGCCCCACCAGGGTGCGGATCAGCCGGGTCTTGCCCTGGCCGCGCTCACCCAGCAGGACCAGGTCGTGGCCGGCGAGCAGGGCCCTCTCGACCTCGGGGACGACGGTGTCCTCGAATCCGACGATCCCGGGCAGCGAGGGCTCGCCGGCGGCGAGCCGGGCGAGCAGGTTGGCGCGGATCTCGGCCTTGACGCCGACGGGGGTGGTCCCGCGGGCGCGGAGCTCGCCGAGGGTGGTGGGAGCGGGGGGTGTCTGCGAGGCGGCGTCCGTCACCTCGACAACGGTACGACCGGGGTGTGACATCCGGGGTCCTCGCAGCTGGCATCCCGGCTGCCGGTCCCTCCTGACGCTTTCTGCTGACCTGCCCTGCGAGGATCGGCCGGGTGAGCACCCCCGAGGACCGTCCGACCGTGCCGCTGGTCTCCGGTGCCGATGTCGAGTCCGCGGCGGCGTTGCTGGCCGGCGTGGTCCGGCGCACGCCGCTGGAGCACTCGCGGGCGCTGGCCGAACGGGTCGGCGGACACGTCTGGCTGAAGTGCGAGAACCTGCAGCGCACCGGGTCGTTCAAGATCCGCGGGGCCTACACCCGGATCGCCCGGCTGACCGACGCCGAACGGGCGGCCGGCGTGGTGGCGGCCAGCGCCGGCAACCACGCCCAGGGGGTGGCCCTGGCCGCCCGGGAGCTGGGTGCCTCGGCCACGGTCTTCATGCCCGAGACGGCACCTCTGCCCAAGCTGGCCGCCACCCGGGGCTACGGCGCGCAGGTGCACCAGCTCGGGGACTCCCTCACCGCCCCGCTGGCCGCGGCGGTCGCCTACGCGCAGGAGACCGGATCGGTCTTCATCCATCCCTTCGACCACCCCGACGTCATCGCCGGGCAGGGCACCGTCGGCCTGGAGATCGTCGAGCAGTGCCCGGACGTGGCGACCGTCGTGGTGTGCACCGGCGGTGGTGGTCTGGTGTCCGGGATCGCGGCCGCGGTCAAGGCCCGCAAGCCCGGCGTCCGGGTGGTGGCCGTGCAGGCGGCCGGCGCGGCGGCCTTCCCCGCGTCGCTGGCCGCCGGCACCCCGGTCCCGTTGACCTCGATGACCACCATGGCCGACGGGATCGCCGTCGCCGCCCCCGGGGACCTGACCCTGGCCCACGTGGCCGGTCTGGTCGACGAGGTCCGCACGGTCACCGAGGACCAGTTGTCCCGGGCACTGCTGTTCTGCCTGGAGCGGGCCAAGCTGGTGGTGGAACCGGCCGGGGTGGCCGCGGTCGCTGCGGTGCTCGCCGACCCCGGGGCGTTCCGCGCGCCCGTCGTGGCGGTGATCTCCGGGGGCAACATCGACCCGGTGCTCATGCTCAAGGTGGTGCAGCACGGCATGGCCGCCGCCGACCGCTACCTCTCGCTGCGGGTCCGGGTCCCGGACCGGCCCGGGTCGCTGGCGGCGCTGCTGGCGGAACTGGCCGCGGTGTCGGCCAACGTGCTCTCCGTCGAGCACGAGCGGACCACGGCGCGGCTGCACCTGGGGGAGGTGGAGGTCGCGGTGGTGCTGGAGACCCGCGGACCCGACCACGCCCGGGAGGTGCTCGGCGCGCTGGCCCGGGCCGGCTACGCGGTTACCGGGGGCTGAGCGCCGGCTGCGCTGTGCGCGAGCTGTGCCGAACCTGTCGGTGGCTCGACCTACAGTGCCGGCATGGGCAGCACACGACGAGGTAGCGGCACGGACGCGGTCGTCGTCGAGGGGCTGGTGAAGAAGTTCGGGAACTTCACCGCCCTCGCCGGGGTCGACCTCACGGTCCCCGAGGGCAGCGTCCTGGGGCTGCTGGGCCCCAACGGGGCGGGCAAGACCACGGTGGTGCGGATCCTGTCCACCCTGCTGCGGGCCGACGGTGGCCGGGCCCGGGTCGCCGGGCTCGACGTGGCCACCCAGGCCGCGCAGGTGCGCGGGGTGATCGGGCTGACGGGGCAGTACGCCGCGGTCGACGAGTACCTGACCGGGGTGGAGAACCTGGAGATGGTCGGCCGGCTGTACCGGCTGTCCAAGAAGGAGGCCCGGGCCCGGGCCACCGAGCTGCTGGACCGGTTCGACCTGGCCGATGCCGCGGGCCGGACGGCCAAGACCTACTCCGGAGGCATGCGCCGCCGGCTGGACATCGCCGCCTCGCTGATCGCCCGCCCCCGGGTGCTGTTCCTGGACGAGCCGACGACGGGGCTGGACCCGCGCAGCCGGCTGGGCATGTGGGACTTCATCGCCGACCTGGTCGCGGACGGCACGACCATCCTGCTGACCACCCAGTACCTGGAGGAGGCCGACCGGCTGGCCGACACGATGGTCGTCATCGACCGCGGGAAGGTCATCGCCCGGGGCACCGCGGACGAGCTCAAGGCTCAGGTGGGCGGTGAGCGGCTGGAGCTGACCCTGGGTTCGATCGAGGGGCTGGCGCGGGCCGCCGAGCTGTTGAGACCGCTCGCCCTGGATGCCCCGCGACGGGACGAGCAGACCCGCCGGCTGACCCTGCCGGTCACCGGCGGCGCCGGCACGCTGGCCGAGGCGCTGCGTCGGCTGGAGGGAAGCGGGGTGCAGATCCTCGACGTGGGCCTGCGCCGTCCCGACCTGGACGATGTGTTCCTGACGCTGACCGGTCACGCTGCCGACGACAGCGCCGACAGCACCGACAGCACCGACAGCACCGACAGCACCGACGGCTCGGACAGCTCCGACAGCGACGAGGAGGCCGCGTGATGAGCGCACTGGCGCACACCGTGTCCGACAGCCTGGTCATCACCCGCCGCAACCTGATCAAGGTCAGGCGGGTGCCGGACCTGATCGTCTTCGCGACCCTGTCGCCGATCATGTTCGTGCTGCTCTTCCGCTACGTCTTCGGCGGTGCCATCACCCTGCCCGACGGCATCACCTACGCGGAGTTCCTGCTGCCGGGCATCTTCGCCCAGACCGTGGTGTTCGGATCCACCACGACCGGTGCCAGCCTCGCCGAAGACCTGCAGAAGGGGCTGATCGACCGCTTCCGTTCGCTGCCGATGTCCCGCTCGGCGGTGCTCATCGGACGGACGGTGGCCGATCTGGGGCTCAACGCCATCTCGATCCTGGTGATGGCGCTGACCGGTCTGGCCGTCGGCTGGCGCATCCACAGCTCGGTGCCCGAGGCCATCGGCGGCTTCCTCATCCTGCTGGTCTTCGCCTACGCGATCAGCTGGATGATGGCCATGGTGGGCCTGCTGGTCCGCACCCCCGAGGTGGTGAACAACGCCAGCTTCATCGTGATCTTCCCGCTCACCTTTGTGGCCAACACCTTCGTCCCGCTGGAGAGCTTCCCGTCGGTGCTGCGGAGTTTCGCGGAGTGGAACCCGGTCTCCACCGTCGTGCAGGCCGCCCGCAACCTGTTCGGCAACCAGCCGGCCAGCGTGCCGGTGCCCGACGCCTGGTCGCTGCAGCACCCCGTGCTGTACACGCTGATCTGGGCCGCAGCGATCCTGGCGGTGTTCCTGCCGCTGGCCGTGCGGGCCTACCTGCGCACCTCCAGCCGCTGACGGTGCCGGCAGCCGGCGAGCTGCGGTCTGCCCGGAGCGCGCCGGCGCGCCACGGCAGCGAGGATGGGCGGCGATGAGCACCGAGACGCCCGCCCCCGCAGCCGACACCCTGTCCCCGGACAACCCGCTCGCCACGCCCTCGGCGCTGCCCTTCGAGCTGCCCCCGTTCGCCGACATCACCCTGGAGCACTGCCGGGAGGCGCTGGTCGCCGGCATGGCGGCGCACCGGGCCGAGATCGCCGAGCTGACCGGGCAGGCCGACCCGCCGATCTTCGACAACACCGTGCTGGCCATGGAGCGCGCCGGGGCGCTGCTGCACCGGGCGCAGGCGGTGTTCTACGCGCTGGCGGCGGCGAGCTCCTCGGACCGGCTGCGCGAGATCGAGCGGGAGATCGCACCGCTGGCGGCCGCGCACGCCGACGCTCTCCGGCTCGACCCCGTGCTGTTCGCCCGGCTCGACGCCGTGCACCGGGCGGTGCAGGCCGGCGACCACGGCCTGGACGCCGAGGCGGTCCGGCTGGTGGAGCGGTACCACCTGGACTTCGTGCTGGCCGGCGCGCAGCTGGACGAGGCCGGCCGGGCGGAGCTGCGCGCGCTGAACCTGCGGCTGTCCGAGCTGTCCACCACGTTCGGCCAGCAGCTGGTGGTGGCCACCGAGGCAGCTGCGGTGCTGGTCACCGACCCCGCCGAGCTGGCCGGCCTGAGCGACGCCGAGATCGCCGCCGCGGCCGGTGCCGCCGCCGAGCGCGGGCAGGCGGGCTGCTACCTGCTCACCCTCGCGCTGCCCAGCGGCCAGCCGGCAATGGCGCGGTTGCGCGACCGGGACGTGCGTCGCCGGCTGCACCAGGCCTCGGTGTCCCGGGCGTCGGACGGCGGGCACGACAACGGCCCGATCGCCGCCGAGATCGCCCAGCTGCGCGCGGTCCGGGCCCGCTTGCTGGGTTTCGGCACGCACGCCGACCTGATCGCCGCCGACCAGACCGCGCAGACCTCCACGGCGGTGGACGAGCTGCTGGCCACCCTGGTCGGCCCGGCGGTGGCCAACGCCCGGGCCGAGGGCGAGGTGCTGGCCGAGCTGGCCGCCGCCGACGGGGTCGAGCTGGCTGCCTGGGACTGGGCCTACTACTCCGAGCGGGTCCGGGCCGAGCGCTACGCCGTGGACAGCGCCGCGCTCCGCCCGTGGTTCGAGCTGGACCGGGTGCTGGTCGACGGGGTCTTCCACGCGGCCCGGCTGCTCTACGGCTACACGTTCACCCCACGCGCCGACCTGCCCGGCTACCACCCCGACGTCCGCATCTGGGAGGTGCGCGACGCGGCCGGGGAGCCCGTCGGGCTCTACCTGGGGGACTACTTCGCCCGGGACGGCAAGCGCGGTGGGGCCTGGATGAGCTCGTTCGTGTCCCAGTCCCGGTTGCTGGGCACCCAGCCGGTCGTCTTCACGGTGCTGAACGTGACGCGCGCTGCCGGCGGGCAGCCCACGCTGCTCACCCTGGACGAGGTCACCACGCTGTTCCACGAGTTCGGACACGCCCTGCACGGGCTGTCCTCCTCGGTGGGCTACCCGCGGTTCTCCGGCACCAGCGTGCCGCGGGACTTCGTCGAGTACCCCAGCCAGGTCAACGAGATGTGGGCGCTGTGGCCCGACGTGCTCGACCACTACGCCCGGCACACCGAGACCGGTCAGCCGCTGGATGCGGAGGTGGTGGCGGCCATCCGGGCGGCTGCGCTGTGGGGGGAGGGGCACGGCACCCTGGAGTACCTGGCCGCCACGCTGCTGGACCAGGCCTGGCACCGGATCGGTCCCGACACGGTCGTCGAGGACCCGATCGCCTTCGAGGCCGCGGCGCTGGAGTCGGCCGGGGTGGCCTGGGACCTGGTCCCGCCGCGCTACCGGACGACGTACTTCCAGCACATCTTCGCCGGGGGCTACTCGGCCGGCTACTACTCCTACATCTGGTCCGAGGTGCTCGACGCCGACACCGTCGAGTGGTTCACCGCCAACGGCGGGCTGACCCGGGCCAACGGGGATGCCTTCCGGAGCAAGCTGCTGTCCCGGGGCGGGTCGGTCGACCCGCTGGGCGCCTTCCGGGACGTCGTCGGCCGGGACGCCGACACCGGTCCGCTGCTGCGCCGACGGGGCCTGGTCGCCCGCTGACCCCGGACCCGACAGCCGTGCCTGGATCCGGGTGCTACAGCCAGGGCAGCTGCAGCACCAGATCCAGGTCGTCGGGCGCGATTCCGTCGCGGACCAGCCGGTTGGGCTGGCGGTGGCCGCATGCCTCGCACCGGTGCACCACCTGCCAGCCCTTGCCCGACTTCTCCACCAGACCCACCGGCCGCATCAGCTCACCGCACGTCGAGGCGCGGTCGCCCGGCTTGTCGTCCACGTGCCGCGACCACAGGCAGAACGGGCAGTGGTTGCGGTAGTGACCGTCGGTGTTCGCCGGCACCAGCACCTGGCAGTGCCCGCAGACGAAGTCGGTGTTCTCGGCGCGCCGGGACCGGGCGCGCGAGGACGTCGTCGACACCGGCTCAGGGCACGAACGGCTCGACCGCCAGGACCTTCACGGTGATGTCCCGGCCGTTGGGTGCCTGGTAGGTCACCGTGCTCCCCGGTTCGGCGCCCATGATCGCCGAGCCGAGCGCGGACTCCGGCGAGTAGACCGACACCCCGGTGGTGCCGGCGATCTCTCGGGACCCCAGCAGGAACTTCTCGGTGTCGTCCTCGTCGCCGTCGAAGGCGATCGTGATGACCGTGCCCAGGGCCGCGTTGGTGACCGTGGTGGGCGGCTCGCCCACCCGGGCCTTGCGCAGCAGGTCGGTGAGCTGCCGGATCCGGCCCTCCTGCTTGCCCTGCTCGTCCTTGGCCGCGTGGTAGCCGCCGTTCTCCTTGAGGTCGCCCTCCTCGCGCCGGGCGTTGATCTCGGCCGCCATCGCCGGGCGGCCCGCGACGAGTGCGTCCAGCTCGCCCTTGAGACGGTCGTGGGCTTCCTGGGTCAGCCAGACGCCCGAGTCCTGCTGGTCTGTGGTGGACACGATGAGACCGCTCCCGTAAGTCGAACAGCCGCCCCCCGAGTGGGGAGCGGCCAGCTGATCCGCCAACGTAACACCGCAGCCGAGGCCGCGGCACCCATCGCGGTGACTCGCAGGGCGATTACGAGACCGGCGGGACCGGCGACGGTCGCCTGCGCGGTCGGGTGTGGCAGGTCTCGCCGCCGCGCCTGCCGAGCGGGTGGGACGATGGTCCGGTGACCGACACGGACCAGCTGCGACTGCTCGCGGTGCACGCCCACCCGGACGACGAGTCGAGCAAGGGCGCCGCGACGATGGCCAAGTACGTCGCCGAGGGCGTCGACGTCCTCGTGGCCACCTGTACCGGTGGCGAGCGGGGGTCGGTGCTCAACCCCCGGATGGACCGGCCCGAGGTGTGGGAGCGGTTGCCGCAGATCCGCTCCGAGGAGATGGCCGCGGCGCGCGAGATCCTGGGCGTGGGTCAGGAATGGCTGGGCTTCGTGGACTCCGGGCTGCCCGAGGGCGACCCGCTGCCGCCGCTGCCCGAGGGCTGCTTCGCGCTGGTCCCGCTGGAGCAGGCGGCCGCCCCGCTGGTCGGGCTGATCCGGCGGTTCCGGCCCCACGTGGTGACCACCTACGACGAGCGGGGTGGCTACCCGCACCCGGACCACATCAAGACGCACGAGATCTCGGTGCACGCCTTCGAGGCCGCCGGCGACCCGGACCGCTACCCCGAGCTCGGTGAGCCCTGGCAGCCCAGCAAGCTCTACTACCAGATGAGCTTCACGCTGCCCCGCACCAAGGCCATCCACGAGGCGCTGCTGACGTCGGGGCTGGACTCCCCGTACGCCGAGATGCTCCGGACGTGGGACCCGACCAAGGACATCTCGCACCGGGTCACCACCCGGGTGCCCTGCGGGGAGTACTTCCACGTCCGGGACCGTGCGCTGCTGGCCCATGCCACCCAGATCGACCCGGACGGCCGCTGGTTCTCCACGCCGTTGGACCTGCAGCAGCAGGTCTGGCCCACCGAGGACTACGAGCTGGCCCGCTCGCTGGTGGACAGCACCCATCCCGAGGACGACCTGTTCGCCGGGATCCGCACCGAGGTCGGTGTGCGATGAACGGCCTGGCCCTGCTGGCCGCGGCCGGTGACCAGCTGCCCGAGGACGTCGGCAAGTCCGGGCCGTTCGGACTGCTGCTGGTCCTGGTGCTGCTCGTGGCGATCCTGCTGCTGGGCCGGTCGATGACCACCCACCTCAGGCGCATCCCGCGCAGTTTCGAGCCCCAGGACGAGCCGGTGGTCGTGCCGGACGACGCCTCCGAACTGTTCGAGCAGTCACGCCCGGGCGAGGAGCTGCTGGACACCCTGCGCCGGGCGCCGCGTGCCATCGAACCGCCCCGGCGCGCCGGGCCCGGCACGCCCTCCGATCAGCCCGCTCACGAGCACGACCAGGGGCCGACCGGGTCCCGCTGACGACACGGTCGTCGGTGCTGCGGACAGCAGCGGTGCACCGTGCGCGGTGCACCTGCCGTGGTGCACCGTGCCGTGGTGCACCGTGCCGTGGTGCACCGTGCCGTGGTGCACCGTGCCGTGGTGCGCGGGCTCACCAGCGGTGCGCGACGTCCACCACCACGCGGGTGCCGCCCGAGGTCGGGAGCACCAGCACCCGGAAGGGCAGCCGGGCCCGCACCCCGAGCCCCAGCGTCGTCTGTCCCTCGAAGGATCCGGCCCAGGCCACCTGCCGGAACGTGCGGTAGCCGGCCACGCCGACCACCTCGGTCGGGTGGGCCGGGAGGTAGGTGGCGGCGCCCATGTCGTCGTACGCCGGCGCCCGGACCACGATCTGCAGGTCCGCCCCGCCGCGCAGCGGGACGGGGAAGCCGGAGCCGTCCTGCCGGACCACCGGGACGTAGCGCACGTCGTAGGAGCCGAACGCCGGGTCGCCCCGCAAGTCGACGACCAGCCGGTCGTAGCAGGCATGCCGACCGGCGCGAACGCCGCTGATCACGTCGCCGGGAGCGGTCACCCCCGAGCTCTTGGCCAGCGAGCCCCAGGTGATCCCGCAGTAGGGCGCGGTGGCGGACGCGGCCGGGGTTGCCAATCCCAGTCCGGCCAGCAGGCCGATGACGAGCAGGACCAGGAGTCGGGGCCGGGTACGCACGGTGACCTCCAGGGGCCGGGAGGCCGATGGTCCCGGCCAGGTCGCCTGCGCACCAGGGACCTTCGCCCCCACCGCTTCCTTGATTACAGTATTACAGTGATGCGGGTTAGGGCTTCTGAGGAGGGCACCATGCACGCTCACCACCGTTTCCCCCCCGATCCGTTCCGGCGCGGCCCCGGCGGTCGCGGTTTCGGCGGCCCCGGCGGGCCCGGCGGCCGCGGCCGCCAGCCCGAGGCGCCGCCGGTCGATCGAGCCGAGGTGGCCGGCTGGTTCGCCGGACGGTTGCCCGACGAGTGGTTCACCGGCCCGGTCGACCTGCAGGTCGACCGGGACGAGATCACCGTGGTCGGTGCGGTCGGCACCCCGGACGCCGCCGACGCCGATCCCGCCGCGGCCCAGGCCGGGCGGATCGCCCGGTTCCGGGAGCAGACCCGGGAGCAGCGGATGGCCATTGCCGACGCCGCGCAGGCCCGCTACGGCCGGTCGGTTGCCTGGGGGGCGACCTGCGGGGAGACCCGTGAGCTGTTCACCACGCTGTCGGTCCCGGTGATGACCCGGTTGCGGCAGCCCGAGCGGCAGGTGCTCGACACCCTCGTCGACGCCGGCGTCGCCCGGTCCCGCTCCGAGGCGCTCGCCTGGTCGGTCCGCCTCGTCGGGGAGCACGCCGAGGAGTGGCTGAGCGAGTTGCGCCAGGCGATGCAGTCCGTGGAGGAGGTCCGGGGCCGCGGTCCGCAGGTGGGTTGATCCCGCAGGTGCCAGGGTGGACGTCATGGCTGACGACGGGACGGGCGACGTCCCCCTGGCACTCCTGCGCCAGGCCTACGGCGACCTGGCCGGGCTGCTGACCGCGGTGGACCCCGGGCTCTGCTGGACCCCCAGCGGGTGCAGCGGATGGACGCTCCTGGATCTCACCCAGCACCTGGTCGACGACGCGCAACGCGGACTGGTGGCGCTCTGCACACCCGCTGCCGGCCCGGTCGACACCGACGCCGTCACCTACTGGCGGGACTGGCAGCCGATGCCGGACGACGAGGGGGTGTGGCGGACCCGGATCATCGCCAGCGCCCGGGCAGGCTTCACCGACCTGGTCGGCACCTACCGGGGGACGACCCAGGCGGTGCTGGTGGCCGCCAGCAGGATCGCCATGGACGACCGCGTCTCCACCCAGGGGCATGTGCTGACCGCCGCCGACGTGCTGTCCAGCCTCACCGTGGAGACCGCCGTGCACCACCTCGATGTCGTGGCCGGGCTCGACCTGCCCGGGCCGGCAGACGGTCCCCTGGCCGAGGTCCGCCGGGTGCTCGTCGGCCTGCTGGGCGGCCCGCTGCCGGCGGCGTGGGACGACCGGTCCGCGGCACTCAAGGGCACCGGCAGGGCGCCGCTGCGCGCCACCGACCGTTCGGCGCTGGGGGACGCGGTCGACCGTCTGCCGCTGTTCGGCTGAGGCCGGGGCGACGAGGGACGACAACCAGGGACACTGAAGGGGTGACGACCCCTGAGAGCACCGACGTCCTGGTCGTGGGAGCCGGGCCCGCGGGCTCGGCGGCGGCCGCGTGGGCGGCTCGGGCCGGACACGACGTCGTCCTCGCCGACGCGGCCGTCTTCCCCCGGGACAAGACCTGCGGGGACGGGCTGACCCCGCGCGCGATCGCCGAGCTCGACCTGCTGGGGCTGGGGGACTGGGTCCGCTCGCACGGCCGCAACCGGGGCCTGCGTGCGGCCGGCTTCGGGCAGGAGCTGCTGCTGCCCTGGCCCGGCGGTGCGTTGCCCGACCACGGCGGCGCCGTGCCGCGCACCGAGCTGGACGCCCGCATCCGGCAGGTCGCGCTGGACGACGGCGCGGTCCCGATGGAGGGCGCCAAGGCCGTCGACGTCCGCCACGAGGGCGACCGGGTCACCGCGGTGGACTTCACCCGGCCCGACGGGACCACCAGCACCGTCGGTTGCCGCCGGCTGGTGGTGGCCGACGGGGTGCGCTCGCCGCTGGGCCGGGTGCTGGGCCGGGAATGGCACCGGGAGACCGCCTACGGGGTGGCGGCCCGGGGTTACGTCACCAGCGGTCGCAGCGACGACGAGTGGATCTCCAGCCACCTGGAACTGCGCGGGACCGAGGGCGAGCTGCTGTCCGGTTACGGCTGGGTCTTCCCGCTGTCCGACGGCGAGGTCAACATCGGCGTGGGCACGCTGGCCACCGCGAAGCGCCCCGCCGGGGTGCAGCTCAAGCCGCTGCTGGACTTCTACGCCGCCGCCAGGCGCGAGGAGTGGCAGCTGTCCGGGGCGGTCCGGGCCAAGGCGTCGGCGCTGCTGCCGATGGGTGGGGCTGTCTCCGGGGTGGCCGGCCGGAACTGGGCGTTGGTGGGTGACGCCGCCGGGTGCGTGAACCCGCTCAACGGCGAGGGCATCGACTACGGCATGGAGACCGGCCGCACGCTGGCCGGCCTGCTGGCGGAGGACGACTGGTCGCTGGCGTGGCCGGCGACGCTGCGCCGGCACTACGGGGAGGCGTTCTCCATCGCCCGCCGGCTCGCCGGGCTGCTCACCGTGCCGAGGCTGCTGCCCGCGGCCGGGCCGGTGGGCATGCGGTCCCAGGCGCTGATGACGGTGGCGCTGCGGGTCATGGGCAACCTGGTCACCGAGTCCGACCGGGACCTCACGGCCCGGGCCTGGCGGCTGGCCGGCCGGCTGAGCGTCCGGCTCGACACCCGGCCGCCCTTCCCGGCCGCCGACCTGCGGACCGCCTGAGGCGGGCGGCCCGGCCGCGGGATCAGACGAAGGGCGAGTTGAAGATCGCGAAGTACACCGCGATGTAGTGGCAGGCCGCCGCCACGATCGTCATCGCGTGGAAGACCTCGTGGTAGCCGAAGGTGCCCGGCCACGGGTTGGGCCGCTTGATGGCGTAGGCCACCCCGCCGACGGTGTACAGCAGACCACCGGCCGCCAGCAGCACCATGGCGGTGACCCCGGCCAGCTGGAGGATGTCGGTCAGCACGAAGACCGCGACCCAGCCCAGGGCCAGGTAGATGGGTACGCCGAGCCACCGGGGCGCGGTCGGCCAGATCAGCTTCAGCGCCATCCCGGCCAGGGCGCCGGCCCAGACCACTCCGAAGATCCACCAGTTGTTCGGGTAGGGCACCGCGAGCGCGGCGAACGGCGTGTACGTGCCGGCGATGAACAGGAAGATCATCGAGTGGTCGAGCCGCTTCATCAGCTTCCAGCCCCGCGGGGACCAGCGCCGGCGGTGGTAGGCGGCGCTGATCCCGAACAGGCCCAGGATCGTCAGGCAGTAGATGCTCACCGGCAACCCGGCCCGCAGCCCGCCCTGCACCCAGGCCACCGGGATCAGCACCGCGCCGGCGACGACCGCACCGAAGGCGGCGAACAGGTGCAGCCAGCCGCGCAGCCGAGGACGGGTGTCGGGGTGGTCGTAGTCCCGGTCGCCGAAGTCCGCGACCTGCCACTCCCCGTCCCGCCGGACCTGCTCGACCTGCTCGCCCTCGGCCAGCACCGCGGTGAGGCCCTGGCCGAGGGGCGCCTCCAGCTCGGTCCCGTCCGACGCCACGCGGACGGTCTCGGCGGGGTCGTGCGATGAGCTCATGGACCGAGGTTACGTTCGACGGCCAGGCCGGGGGACCCTGTGCAGCTGTGAGGTCGGCGGCCCGGTGGGGCGCGAGTGGCCCGGGTTGCCGCGCGGAGTCCTAGGGTGGCTCACCGTGGGGGCGCGCGAGCAGGTCCGGACGGTGCTGACGGCGCTCTACGAGCGCCGGCTGGTCCGTCGGCTGGACCGCACGGCGGTCCCGCACCACGTGGGCGTGATCGTGGACGGCAACCGGCGCTGGGCCCGGGCCATCGGCCTGGAGGACGTCAACGACGGGCACCGCCGCGGGGCGGACAAGATCGCGGATTTCCTGGGCTGGTGCGACGAGGCCGGGGTCGGGGTGGTGACCCTCTTCCTGCTGTCGACGGACAACCTGAGCCGGCCCGAGCCCGAGCTGACCCCGCTGCTGCGCATCATCGAGGGGGTCGCCACCGATCTCGCGGGGCCCGACCGGCGCTGGCAGCTGAACGCCGTCGGGGCACTGGGTCTGCTCCCGGTGGAGACCACCACGGTGCTCAAGCAGGCCGAGGAGGCCAGCCGGGGCAGGTCGGGCGCCATGGTGAACCTGGCCGTCGGGTACGGCGGACGGCGGGAGATCGCCGACGCGGTCCGCTCGCTGCTGGCCGAGCACGCCGAACGGGGCACCACGCTGGACGAGCTGGTCGGCAGCCTGGACGTCGAGCACATCGCCGAGCACCTGTACACCCGGGGGCAGCCGGACCCGGATCTGGTGATCCGGACCAGCGGGGAGCAGCGGCTCAGCGGTTTCCTGCTCTGGCAGACCGCGCACTCGGAGTTCTACTTCACCGACGTCTACTGGCCCGAGTTCCGCCGGGTGGACTTCCTGCGGGCGTTGCGCGACTACGCCGCCCGCCAGCGCCGCTTCGGCGGCTGATCGCCGCCCGACCGCGCCTGGGAGACTCCGGTCATGGCATCCGGTGCGGTCGACGTCCCCCTCGAGTACGTCAAGCTGGGGCTGCGGTTCGACCGGTTGGAGCAGGGGTTCGTGGACGCCTACACCGGGGACCGGCGGGTGCGGGCGGCGGTGGCGGACGAGCCGATGCCCACCCCGCAGCGCCTGCGGGAGCAGGCCCGCGGGCTGCTCCGGGAGCTCGAGGCCACCGACCTGGCCGGCGACCGGGTCGGCTACCTGCGGGGCCAGCTCACCGCCCTGGAGTGCACCGCCCGGAAGATGGCCGACGAGCCGGTCGGGTTCCTCGAGGAGGTCACGGCCTACTTCCAGGTGGAGGTCACGCTGGGGGACCCCGCGGACTACGCGGCCGCGCACCAGGAGCTGGCGGGTCTGCTGCCTGGCCCCGGCACGCTGTCCGAGCGCTACGCCCGGCACCGCCGGCGCGAGGAGTGCCCGCCGGACGAGCTGGAGAACGCGGTGCACGCGCTGTCCAGCGCGCTGCGTGACCGGGTGCGGGAGGGCTACGGACTGCCGGAGTCCGAGACCGTGCAGTACGCGGTGGTCACCGATCAGCCGTGGTCGGGGTTCAACTACTACGAGGGTGACTTCCGCTCCCGGGTCGCGATCAACGCCGACCTGCCGCACCGGCTGGGCCAGCTGCCGCACCTGGTGGCGCACGAGGCCTACCCCGGCCACCACACCGAGCACTGCCGCAAGGAGCGCGGCCTGGTCGCCCGCGACGGACGGCTCGAGCACACCGTCTTCCTGGTCAACACCCCGGAGTGCCTGATGGCCGAGGGGTTGGCCGACCTGGGGCTGCAGGCGGCGGTCGGCCCCGGCTGGGGCCCCTGGGCGCAGGAGGTGCTGGCCGACCTGGGCCTGCGCCTGGACGGGGAGCTGTCCGAGCGGGTGTCGGCCGCGGCGGCGCCGTTGAACCGGGTGCGCCAGGACGCCGCGCTCATGCTGCACGACCGCGGTGCCTCGACCGACGAGGTGATCGCGCACCTGCAGCGCTGGTCGCTGGTCAGTTATGACCGCGCGGCGCAGCAGATCCGTTTCCTGACCCACCCGCTGTGGCGGGCCTACATCACCACCTACGTGGAGGGGTACGACCTGCTCGCCGGGTGGCTGGCGGCCCGGCCGGCCGATCAGCCGGCGGCGACGCGCTTCCTGCGGCTGCTGGACGAACCGCTCACCCCGGCGACGATCGCTGCCGAGCTCACCGGATGAGGCACACGCCGAGGGAGAAGCGCCTGCTGGGGCTGTGGTCGGCGACCACGTTGGCGGTCTTCCTGGTGCTGGGGTTGCGCTGGGTGGGCGACCTGACGGTGCAGTGGCCGGTGCTGGCCGTGCCGGTCGTCTGGGCGCTGCTGGCCGTCCGTCCGCGGAGAGCGGAACGATCTCGACTCGGCTGATCGGGACCGCCATGATCGCTGGGTGATCCACGCCCGCGGGTTGTCCCGCACCTTCGCCGGCAAGCGCGGCAGGCGCGGCAAGCCGGC
This sequence comes from uncultured Actinomycetota bacterium, assembly GCA_963759905.1. Classification (GTDB taxonomy): domain Bacteria; phylum Actinomycetota; class Actinomycetes; order Mycobacteriales; family Geodermatophilaceae; genus Klenkia. Next base: position 910,086 of record CAVXBD010000001.1, on the reverse strand, counting down.
CGCCGACGTCCGCGCCGTCGCGGGCGTCGATCTCGACGTGCAGGCCGGGGAGATCGTCGGCTTCCTGGGACCCAACGGGGCCGGGAAGACCACCACCATGCGGATGCTCACCACCCTGCTGGCCCCGACCGCCGGCACCGCCACGGTGGCCGGGTGCGATCTGCTCGCCGACCCGGTCGGGGTCCGCCGGCGGATCGGCTACGTCTCCCAGGCCGGGTCCACCGCACCGGAGAACCGCGCGGGGGAGGAGCTGGTCTCGCACGCCCGGCTCTACGGCGTCAGCACCGCCGAGGCCACCGCCCGGGGGAAGCGGTTGTTCGCCGAGCTCGACCTGGACGGCCTCTGGGAGCGCCAGCCCAAGGCCATGTCCGGTGGACAGCGACGGCGGCTGGACATCGCGATGGGGCTGGTCCACGTGCCCGGGCTGGTCTTCCTCGACGAGCCCACCACCGGCCTGGATCCGCAGGCCAGGGCCAACCTCTGGGAGCACATCGAGGCGTTGCGCAGCGAGCGAGGCACCACCGTCTTCCTGACCACGCACTACCTCGACGAGGCCGATGCGCTGTGCGACCGGGTGCTGGTGATCGACAAGGGCACCATCGTCGCCTCCGGCACGCCGGATGCCCTCAAGAGCTCCGTCGGTGGTGACCTGCTCACCGTGACGGCGACCCGGCCCGAGCGCTCGGGCGACATCGCCGGTCGGATGGCCGGGCTCCCCGGTGCAGAGGCCCCGCACGTCGCCGGCGACCGGGTCAGCTGCCGGGTCCCGGCCGGCGGGGCCGCGCTGGTGACCCTGCTCCGGGACCTGGACGCGGCCGGCATCGAGATCGCCGGGGTGGAGAGTCGCCGGCCCAGCCTGGACGACGTGTTCCTGACCGTCACCGGCCGCTCGCTGCGCGACGGCGAGCACGCCGGGGAGCCGGCCGACATCCCCGCAGCCGCACCCGAGGAGAGCCGCCCGTGAGCACGCTGGTCCGCGACACCGGGACCGTCTTCACCCGGGCTCTGCGCACTTCGCTGCGCAACCCGGCGTGGCTGGTCATCAGCCTCCTGCAGCCGGTCCTCTACATCGTGCTGTTCGGGCCGCTGCTGGAACCGATCGCCGGCCAGTTGGGCGGGGCCAATGCCTACCAGGTCTTCGTGCCGGGGATCCTGGTCCAGCTGGGTCTGTTCGGCACCGCGTTCGTCGGGTTCAGCCTCATCGCCGAGTACCGGGCCGGGGTCATCGAGAGCCAGCGGGTGAGCCCGGCGCCCCGGGCGGCGCTCCTGCTGGGCAGGGTGCTGCGCGACGTCCTGGTGCTCGCCGTCCAGGGCGCCGTGCTGGTGCTGGTCGCCGTGCCCTTCGGGCTGCACGCCTCGATCGGCGGCGTGGTCCTGACGATCGCGCTGGTCGCGGTGCTCGGCGGTTCCCTGGCCGCGATCTCCTACGCGCTGGCGCTGACCCTCAAGAGCGAGGACGCCTTCGCCCCGCTGCTCAACGTCGTGCTGTTCCCGGTGCTGCTGCTCTCGGGCATCCTCCTGCCGATGACGCTGGCGCCGGGGTGGCTGCAGACGGTGTCCAGCCTGGTCCCGTTCAGCCACGTCGTCGACGGCGCCCGTGCCCTGTTCGCCGGTGACTTCGGGTCCCCCGACGTCGGATGGGGGCTGGCGTTCACGGTGCTGCTGGCGGGGCTGGGCGGCTGGTACGGCACCTCGCAGTTCCGGAAGGAGTCCGGTTGACCCCGACGGGTGATTCCCCGGCGCGTCGATGCCCGTAACCCACCCGCCGGCCATGTCGTCGCCCTAGCGTCCGTGGTGTCCGGGGAGCCCGCCTCGCCGGACACGGGAGGCCCGGTTGGTGCGATGCGAGCTGTCGACCAGGGGGGCCGGATCCCGGCCTCTGCGCCGGGGCCCGGCCACCTTCGATGCGGGACGCGCCCGGCGCGTCCTGTCGGGAGTCGCACCGTGACCTCACGCCGCACGTACGTCCTCGACACCTCCGTCCTGCTGTCGGACCCGGGGGCGCTGCTGCGCTTCGGGCCGCACGACGTCGTCGTCCCCCTGGTCGTCATCGGCGAACTCGAGGAGAAGCGGCACCACCCGGAACTGGGCTGGTTCGCCCGGCAGACCCTGCGCCTGCTGGACGACCTTCGGGTGCAGCACGGCCGGCTGGACGCACCGCTGCCGATCGGTGACGCCGGCGGCACGCTGCACGTCGAGCTCAACCACTCCGACGCCACGGCACTGCCGGCCGGTTTCCGCAACGACGGCAACGACAGCCGGATCATGGTCGTCGCGCTGAACCTGCGGGCCGAGGGCAAGGACGTCTGCCTGGTCACCAAGGACGTACCGCTGCGGGTCAAGGCGGCCGCGGTCGGCCTGGAGTCCGACGAGTACCGGGGCCTGGGCGCGGTGGACGCCGGCTGGACCGGGATGGCCGAGCTGTCGCTCACCGAGGAGGAGATCTCCGCGCTGTACGACGCCGGGTCGGTGTTCCTGCCCGCCGCCGCGGAGCTGCCCACGCACACCGGGCTGGTGCTGCTGTCCTCCCGCGGCTCGGCCCTGGGCCGGGTGACCCCGGACAAGCAGGTGAAACTGGTCCGCGGTGACCGGGAGGCCTTCGGCCTGCACGGCCGCTCGGCCGAGCAGCGGATCGCGCTGGACCTGCTGGCCGACCCCGAGGTCGGGATCGTGTCGATGGGCGGGCGGGCCGGTACCGGCAAGTCGGCGCTGGCGCTGTGCGCGGGCCTGGAGTCGGTGATGGAGCGGCGGGCGCACAAGAAGGTGGTCATCTTCCGGCCGCTGTACGCCGTCGGCGGGCAGGAACTGGGCTACCTGCCCGGCGCCGAGGGCGAGAAGATGGCGCCCTGGGCGCAGGCGGTCTTCGACACCCTCGGCGCGCTGGTCAGCGGTGAGGTGCTCACGGAGATCCTGGCCCGCGGGCTGATCGAGGTGCTCCCGCTGACCCACATCCGCGGGCGCTCGCTGCACGACTCGTTCGTCATCGTCGACGAGGCCCAGTCGCTGGAGCGCGGCGTGCTGCTGACCGTGCTGTCCCGGCTGGGCACCAACAGCCGGGTGGTGCTGACCCACGACGTGGCCCAGCGGGACAACCTGCGGGTGGGTCGGCACGACGGCGTCACCGCGGTCATCGAGGCGCTGAAGGGACACCCGCTGTTCGCCCACGTCACGCTGACCCGGTCCGAGCGGTCGCCGATCGCCGCGCTGGTCACCGAGATGCTGGAGGACCTGCCGCTCTGAGCCCGGCCGGGGGGTGACCGCCGCGGCGATCACCCCCCGGCGCGCTCAGGAACCCGCGTGCTCCTCGGCCCGGGTGGCTGCCCGCTGGCGGGGTGGCCGGGCTGCCGGGCGCGGGTTGAGGGCCGCGCGCAGCAACGAGCTGGCCACCCAACCGGCCAGCAGGCACCAGGGCAGGCGGGTGGTCAGCTCGTCCACGTCGAGGTGCCCCTGGGCCGCCAGCAGCAGCACCGGGGCGGCCAGGAGCAGGGCTGCGCCGAGGACGTCCCAGCGCAGCGGGTTCACGGCCGGCCGGCCAGCCGCTCGCACAGCAGGGCCGCCCAGCGGTGCGGGGTGGCCCGGGCCCCGTCGACCACGGCCACCGGGACGCCCAGCCCGTCCAGCAGCGCGGCGGGGTCGGTGGAGGCGTCGGTGTCGGTGACGACGACGGCGTCCACCCGGGGCAGCGCGGCCAGCCAGCTGGTCAGATCGGTGGGCTTGCGGGTCGCATCCACCACGCCCCAGACGGCGGTGGGGGCCCAGGCGCCGAGCATGGCGGCGACCCACGGGGAGGCCGCGTCACGCAGCGGCACGTCCACGGCCACCACGGTGGGCACGCCGGCGGCCGCGGCCAGCTCCCGCCGCGCGGTGGCCACCGCTGCGGTGGCGACGACGGTGTCGCGGCCGGACAACCCGGCCAGCTCACCCCGGGTGGCCCACTGCACCCGCGCCGGGTCAAGCCGCAGCGAGGTGGCCAGCGCCCGGGCGGCGGTCAGCGCCTCGGCGCCGGGGCCGACGACGACCAGCACGTCCCCGGCCTCGGACGGCGCCGACGGTGCCGCGGGCAGGAACCGGGACAGCGCAGCGGCCAGGGCCGCGAAGACACCTCGGGAGGTCGCCTCGGCGGTGAACCCGGTACCCAGCACCGGGGCCGGGATGCCCAGGCCGGCCAACCCGGCCACGGTGGGCTCGGCTGCTGGGGCGGGGGCGGGGGACTCGACCGGGGGCACCGGGACCAGGTGGGTCACGGTCGCCCAGCCGTCCCCGGTGGAGACGCTGGCGCGCGACCGGGACGAGGGCATCGGGGGCACCGCGCGCTGCCGCGCGCCCCCGCGGGTGACCGGGGCAGGCGGGACCGGCGGGCGCTGGCCGCGCACCCGGGGTGCAGGCGAGCCGGCCAGGCCGTTCAGCGGGGGGAGCACGGTGGTGACGTCCATCGACAGCGGCGCCGGGTCGCTGGCGGTGCGGGCCAGTTCCTCGGCCATGCCCTCGGCCATCTCGCGGGCCATCTCCTCCACGAGTTCGCTGCTGACCTCCGGCGCCAGGTCGCGCACCGGCAGCGCCGGGTCGCGCAGGAAGTCGCTGTCGGCGACTGCTTCGATGACGTCCACGAAGCCACTGGCGTGGTCCGGGGCGTGCAGCGGCTCCTCGGCCGGCGGGCTCGCCACGGCCACCAGCACACCCTCCAGGGGGGTCTCCTGGTCGGTCGCGGGCTGGGCCGGGGTGCCGGCAGGACGGTGCCGGCCGGCGGAGTCGTCCTTGCGGTCGGCGCGGCGGCGCCGCGGGCTGGTGCCACGGCCGGCCAGGGCGGCCGCGCGCAGTGCCTCCAGGTGCGGGTCCTCCTCGGCCGTGGCCGACGGGGCGTGCGCAGCCGTGGTGGTCGGCACCGGAGCGGTTGCGTCGGGGGCGGCGTGCGCGGCGGACGCGCCGACCCCGGCCGGGGCGGCGTGCGCGGCCGGGGTGGCGTGCGCAGCCGGTGCGGCATGCGCCGCGGGGGCGGCGTGCGCGGGAGGGGTCGCCTCAGCGGCCGGGAACAGGGTGGGGGACACGGTGGTGGGGGACGGGGTGGGGGACAGGGTGGTGGGGGACGGGGTGGGGGCGCGGTGGTGGGGGACGGGGTGGGGGACGCGGTGGTGGGGGCCGTGCCCTGCGGGCGGTGCCGGCCGGCGTCGGCCGACGAGGGAATGACGGGCGCGCCCCAGAGGTCGGTGCCGGCCGAGAGCGCCGGCGGTGCCGCGACTGCAGGTTCGGGCTGTGCCACGGTGGCCGACTCTGCCACCGTCGCCTGCTCGCACATCGTCGCCACCGCGGGGTCCGGCACGGACAGCTCCGCTGCGCGACGGTCCGCCGCACGCCGGCCGGCCCGGCTACCCGCCCGTGGCTGCACCGTGGGCAGGCTGCGGCGGTGCGGCGCGCGGGCCACCGCCTCCGCGGCCGGGTCCGACGAGGGGATCGACTCGATGCTGGGCTGGTCCATGGACACCTGCTGGTCCTCTTCCCGGATGTTCGGCTGGCTGGAGCGGGGGAGCGCGGGAACCGTCGGCCGGCTGGGGGACGGTGGGTGGAGGGCGGGTTCGCCCGGTGGGGTGCTCGTCACCGGAGGGCCACCGGGGGCGAGCGGCAGCAGCCCGTCGGCCATCGCCTCCAGCACCCATCCGGCCAGCGGCGGCCCGGGGGGACCGGCGACCACGCCGTCCACCGCGGCATCCCGGCTGGTGCCCAGCATCGGCACCCCGGTGCTCGGCGGGAGCGGTGCGGCCGGCAACGCGGCGAGCACCGACCGCAGCCGGTGCGCCCGGTCGCGGGCGGGGCCGACCGTGGCCCCTTCCGGTGCCGAGGCCCCCGGGACGGTGACCGCTGGGCCCACGGCGCTGCCCCCGACAGCGGACCCGTCGTCACCGCCGGCCGGCGGCTCCGCGATCCGGCGCTCGGCGCGTTCACCGGCGGCCCGGACCAGGGCAGTCCGTCCAGCAGGCGCCGGACGCGGCCGGCGCGAACCGGCACTGCGGGCGTCCGGGGCGGGCCGGATGGCGGGCGCGGTGCGGACGGCGGGGACCTCGAACCGGGTGGTCTCCTGGGCTGAGTCGCTGCCTGCCCTGTCCCTGCCTGCCCTGTCCCCGCCTGCCCCGCGCCCGTCCGCACCGTCCCCGTCCGCCTGGACCCGGTCGGTCCCGGCCTGCGCCGCGGCCAGCTGCGCGGCGACCTCGTAGGCGTCGACCTCGGCGCGGTCCCGCTCCACCCGGGCCAGGTCGGCGACGGCCGACTCGCGGGCGGCCGTCCGGCGCGCGGTGGCCCGGGAGCGCACCTCGGCACGAGCGGCCCGGTCCCGCTCCCGCCGCTCCGCCTCCGCTGCTGCTTCGACCGCTGCCGCCTCGACCGCTGCCGCTTGGGCCTTCGCCGCCTCGTCCAGCGCTGCCTCGGCCTCCGCTGCCTCGACCGCCGCCGCCTGCAGGGCGGCTGCCTCGGCCCGGGCCTGCGCCCGCAGTTCGGCGCGGCGGGCCGCAGCCTCCACCCGGGCCGCCTGCAGGGCCTCCGCCTCGGCCCGCGCGGCCTGCAGGGCAGCCTGCTCGGCCGCCAGCTCGGCCTGCTCGCGAGCCACGGCCTCGCGGGCCAGGGTCAGCTGCCGGGCCTGCTCCTCGGCGGCCGGGTCTGTCCCCGCCGTCCCCTCGGCCGCGCGGGCGACCTCCTCGGCGGCACCGGCCACCGCGGTCTGCACCTCGTCGTCCTGGGTCACCATCCGCATCAGGGCGGCGGTGAACGGCGAGAGCGGGGTGCCCTCCTCGGCCTCGGATGCCTCGTCGGGGGCCGGCGTCGCCGCCGGGGCCGGCGGAGTCGGGGTGGTCCCGCCGGGAGCGGTGCGGGAGGTCCGCTGCCAGGCGGGTGTGGCCGGCCCGGCCGGTTGTGCCTCGCGGCGGGTGGTCAGCTTCCGGGCCTGGGCCTGGGCCTGGGCCTGGGCCTGGGCTGGGACTGGGACCGGGGCTGGGGCTGGGGCCTGGGCTCGGGCTTCGGGCCGACGCGCGCCGGGCGCGGGCACGGCAGCGGAGGTGGCTGCGGGTCGGGGCGCGGCCGGGCGGGCCAGCGAGGTCGGCGAGTACGTCGCGACGTCCGACGGTCCGGACCCGAACAGGTCGGCCAGCTCCGCCAGCGGGTCGACCGCGGCCAGCACGGACGTGGGGGCCTCCTCGGTGCCCCGCTGGGTACGGCTGACCTGGTGCGCGACGGCCAGCAGGTCGTCGACCGACAGGCCGGCCGAGGGCCACTGGGCCAGCGCATCCGCCGAGGACAGCGCGGGCACCGCACCCGTCGTCGGGGTCCCCGCGGGACCGGCCGGTGCGGTGCGGGGGGCGGCAGGCGGGGTGGCCGGGGCGGTACCGGACCCGGGCTCCGGCACCACGTCGGCGACGTACTTCTCCGAGCTGAAGAAACCGGCCACACCGCCGGTCCGCACCCGGCGGACCCCGCGGATCCGCACGTCCGCGCCGTACTCGGCGCGGGCGGCGGCGATGGCCTCGTCCCGGGTGGTCCCCGACGGCGGCTCAGGCGAGCGCGACGGCACCGTTCACCACCCCGATCGTCTCGATCTGCGCGGTCCGGGACACCTCGGTGTAGCTGATCACCGTGCAGCGGGCGACCACCTGGCGCATCAGCCGGGACAGCGCCGGCCGGACCTGCGGGGAGCACACCAGGAGTGCGGTGATGCCCAGCTTCTCGGCGTCGTCCAGCAGGTCGCTGGTGCCCCGGGCGAGGGCGTCGACCTGGCCGGCGTTCAGTGCCAGCACCGCGCCGGACTCCGCGTGCCGCACCGACTCCAGCAGCCGCTGCTCGAAGCCCGGGTCCAGGGTCATCACGTACAGCTTCTCGTCGGCGGTCACGTAGGGCTGGCTGATCGCCGGACCCAGGGCGGCCCGGGCCGCCTCCACCAGGCTGTCCAGGTCGGTGGCGGTCTTGGCCCGCAGCGACAGCGCCTCGAAGATCCGGACCAGGTCGCGGATCGAGACGCTCTCCTCCAGCAGCGCCTGCAGGACCTGCTGGACCTGGCCCAGCGACATGGCGGCCGAGGTGAGCTCCTCCACCACGACCGGGTGCGTGCGGCGCACCATCTCCAGCAGCAGCTTGACGTCCTCGCGGCCCAGCAGCTCCGCGGCGTTCTGCCGGACGACCTCGGCCAGGTGCGTGGTGATCACCGAGGACCGGTCGACGACGGTGGCCCCGGCCATCTCGGCCTGGCGCTGCAGCTCGGCCGGCACCCACTTGGCGGCCAGCCCGAACACCGGCTCGCGGGTGGGCTTGCCGGGCAGCCCGTCCAGGTTGTCCCCGATCGCCAGCACGGTGCCGGCCGGGGAGGTGCCCTTGGCCACCGGGACACCGTTGAGCCAGATGACGTACTGCGAGGCCGGCAGGTCGAGGTTGTCCCGGGTGCGGACCAGCGGGATGACCAGGCCGGTGTCCATCGCGACCTTGCGGCGCAGCGCCTTGACCCGGTCCAGCAGGTCGCCGCCGCGGGCGGTGTCCACCAGCTCCACCAGGTCGAAGGCGACCTCCAGCTCCAGCGGGTCCACCCGCATCTTCTCGGCGATGGCCTCGGGGGAGTCCGGGGACGGTCTCGGCGGGCAGGGCGGCGGCGGCCTCGTCGGCCTCGCTGGGCAGCTGCTCCTCCGTCACCCGGGTGGCCAGCGACCAGGAACAGCGCACCCGACCAGCAGGAACGGCAGCTTGGGCAGGCCGGGGATCAGGCACCAGCGCGAACAGCGCGCCACCGGCGATCTGCAGCGGCTGCTTGTTGCGCCCGAGCTGGGCGATCAGGTCGTTGCCCATGTCGCCGTCGGTGGCCGACCGGGTGACCATGATGCCGGTGGCGGTCGACAGCAGCAGCGCCGGGATCATGGAGACCAGGCCGTCGCCGACGGTCAGCAGCGAGTAGGTGCTGACCGCGTCGGCCGGCGGTCATGCCCGTTCTGCACCATGCCGATGGCGAAGCCACCGATCAGGTTGACCAGCATGACGATGATCGCCGGCGATCGGCGTCGCCCTTGACGAACTTGCTGGCACCGTCCATCGAGCCGTAGAAGTCGGCCTCGGCGGTGACGTCGGCGCGACGCTTGCGAGCCTGCGCCTCGTTGATCAACCCGGCGTTCAGGTCGGCGTCGATGGCCATCTGCTTGCCGGGCATCGCGTCCAGGGTGAAGCGGGCGCCGACCTCGGCGACCCGACTCGGCACCGTTGGTGATCACCACGAACTGGATGATCGACGAGGATCATGAACACCACGAGGCCGACGACCAGCGAGCCGCTGATCACGAAGTGCCCGAAGGCCTCGATGACCTTGCCGGCGTAGCCGTTGGACAGCACCAGCCGGGTGGAGGACACGTTCAGCGCCAGCCGCAGCAGCGTGGCGATCAGCACGACGGAGGGGAAGACGGCGAAGTCCAGCGGCCGCTTGATCGCATGGCCACGAGCAGGATCAGCAGCGAGGCGGCGATGTTGACGCCGATGAGCATGTCCAGCATGACGGCCGGCATCGGCACGACCAGCATGAGGACGATCGCCACGACACCCACAGGCACCGCAGCCGTCGTCCACTTCACGAAGGGGTTCCATCGGCAGTCGGGCCCCCGGTCGGTACCTCTCAGGCGGCGGCCGGGCTCGCGGTGTCGGTGGGGCTGCCGGTCACCCGCCGCCGGCCGGCCACCGGCAGGCCGGTCAGGTCGGGTGCGGAGAAGCCGGGGCGGTGCACCCCGCCCCGGATGCCCTGCACGCCCAGGTGCATGACGAAGGCCAGCACCCGGGCGACGGCGGTGAACAGCTGCGGGGGGATCTCCTGGCCGAGGTCGCAGCTGGCGTGCAGCGCCCGGGCCAGCGGGATGTCCTGGACCATCGGCACGTTGGCCTCGGCGGCCAGCTCGCGCAACCGTCGGGCCACCTCACCGGCGCCCTTGGCGACCACCCGGGGGGCCCCCGAGCCGCTGTCGTACTTCAGCGCCACGGCCACGTGCGTCGGGTTGGTGAGCAGCACGTCCGCGGTGCGCACGTCGGTCATCATCCGGTTGCGGGCCGCGGCCAGCATCGACGCCCGACGCTGGCCCTTGACATGCGGGTCGCCTTCCTGCTGCTTGTGCTCCTGCTTGATCTCGTAGTGGCTCATCTTCAGCTTCTTCATCCTCTGCATCCGCACCACCAGGTAGTCCGCGACGGCCAGCACGAGCCCGGTCATCGCGGCCACCCGGAGCATCAGCAGCGCCGAATCGGTGAAGACCGAGGCGACCGTGGCCAGCGGCATCGAACCCGAGGAGGCCACCAGGGTGCGCGCCCGGTCGACCGTCATCACGATGGCCACCGCGATCGCGCCCGTCTTGATCAGTGCCTTCGTCGTCTCCCAGAGACCGTGACCGCCGAACATGCGCTTGATGCCGGGCAGCGGGTTCAGCTTGGCGAAGGTGGGCTTGAGCGGCTTGCTGGCGAAGACGATGCCGCCCTGGCTGGCCGAGGCCAGCACCCCCACGACCAGGATCCCGGCCGCCATCGGCAGCACCGCGGACAGGAACGCCGACAACGCCTCGCCCAGCAGGGTGGTGATCGCGGTGGCGTCCGGGCGGCGGGCCACCGTGCCGATCTGCAGGAACAGCTGCTGGGCACCGGAGAAGGAGGTGCTGACCATCAGCGGCAGCAGGAAGCTGGCGGCCACCACGCCCAGCCAGGTGCCCAGCTCCGCGGTGCGCGGGATCTGGCCTTCCTTGCGCGCCTTCTTCAGGCGCTGCGGTGTGGGCCTCTCTGTCTTCTCACCGCCCGGTCCGTCCTTGGCCACCGGGTCAGGCCTTCAGGGCCAGGAACGCCGTGGTCGCCGTCTCCAGCAGGGAGTCCAGCGCGGTAGGCAGCAGCGGGAAGGTCAGCCCCAGCATGGCCAGGGTCAGCATGATCTTGACCGGGAAGCCGAGGGCGAAGACGTTCATCATCGGCGAGGCCCGGGACAGCAGGGCCAGTGCCACGTCGGACAGCAGCAGCACCGCCACCAGCGGCCCGGCGATCTGCATCGCGGCCAGGAACATCATCGACACCGCGTGGATCAGCGTCTGGCCCAGCTGGTCGGCCGGTAGCACCGCGCCCAGCGGGAGCCCCTCGTAGGAGGTGTACAGCCCGCGCACCAGCAACAGGTGGCCGCCGCTGGTGAACAGCAGGGCGACGGCCAGCAGGTTGTGCAGCCGCCCGATGGTGGAGCTGGTGGTCATCGCGAGCGGGTCGTAGGCCGGCTGCAGGGAGAACCCGCCGGCCACGTCGAGCACGTCGCCGGCCAGCTGCACGGCGCTGAAGAACAGCTGCACGATGAAGCCCAGCGCGGCGCCGATGACCACCTCGGTGAGCGCGGTCAGCAGCAGGTAGCCGACCGACAGGGTGCCCAGCTCGTCGCGGACCTGGGTGAAGACCACCAGGGCCAGGGCCACCGACAGGGCGCCCTTGACCGCGGCCGGGATGGCCTTGGAGTTGAACGGCGGCGCCAGGATCACGAAACCCGCGGTGCGCGCCGTCGCCAGCAGCAGGGCCGCCAGCGTCGCCTCGGGGACCTGGAGGTCCACCCGGTCAGCTCCGGCCGAGGAGGGACGGCAGCGACGCGAAGAGCGAGTTGGTGAAGGACACCAGCTCCGAGAGCACCCAGTTGCCCGTCACGACCAGCGCGATCGCGACGGCGATCATCTTGGGCACGAAGGACAGCGTCGGTTCCTGGATCTGGGTGGCCGCCTGGAACAGCGAGATCGCGAAGCCGACCAGCAGCGCAGTGAGCAGGATCGGTGCCGACACCTTGGCGGCCACGATCATGGTCTGCACCGCGAGGTCGGTGATCTGGGCGTCGTTCACTAGCCGTACGTCCCGTAGGAACCCACCAGGGCGGTGGTGATCAAGGCCCACCCGTCGACGACGACGAACAGCAGCAGCTTGAACGGCAGCGAGACGATCACCGGCGGCACCATCATCATGCCCATGGCCATCAGCGCGGCGCTGACCAGCATGTCCAGCACCAGGAACGGGATGAACACGACCAGCCCGATGATGAAGGCGCTCTTGAGCTCGCTGAGCACGAAGGCCGGGACCAGGGTCAGCATCGTGACCGACTCGGGGTCGGCGGGCATCGTCTCCCGGGACAGCCCCACCATCAGCTTGAGCTCGTCGGCGCGGGTGTTGGCCAGCAGGAAGTGCTTGAGCGGTTCGACCCCCAGGTCGTAGGCCGCGCCCACCGACAGCTGCCCGTCCAGGTAGGGCTGCACCGCGATGTGGTTGATGTCGGTGATCACCGGACCCATCACGAAGATGGTCAGGAAGAATGCCAGCCCGGTGAGCACCTGGTTCGGCGGGGCGTTCTGCAGGCCCAGCGCATTGCGGGTGAGCGACAGGACGACCGCGATCTTGGTGAAGGAGGTGACCAGCAGCAGCAGCGACGGCGCGATCGACAGCACCGTGATGGCCAGGATCAGGGTGATGGCGCTGGACGGGCTGTTGCCGCCGATGTTGATGTCCAGACCGCCGGCCCCGGTGGAGCCGTCCACCACCGGGGCGGTGGGTGCGGTCGGGTCGGTGGGAGCGGTCGGTGCGGCCAGGGCCGCGGTGGCCAGCAGGGTCAGCAGCGTGAGCGCACCGCCGGTGACCACCCCCAGCCGGGCGGCCCAGGGGGCCCGTCGCTCCCGCGCGTTCACGACTTGCGCACCGTGCGCTCGCGCAGCCCCTCGACCATCGAGGTCCAGCCGGCCCGGTCGAAGACCGAGCCGGCCAGCAGGCCGGTGGGGGACGACGTGCTGCCGTGCCGGACCGCGGCCGGGACACGACGGCTGCGCCGGGCGCCGGGTACCGGCGGCAGCCCGATCTCCCCGGTGGGGGCGTCCCGGTCGACGGCGCCGGCGGCCGGCTGCCCGACACCCAGGGACAGGGTGGGGCGGCGGGCGGCGGCCCGGGCGGCGAGGGCCGCGCGGCGGGCGGCCTGCTGCTCCTCCCGCTCGGCCTCGGCCTCGGCGAGCACCTCCTCGACGATCTCCGAGTCCATCTCGGCCAGCAGGGTGACCTGCTCCTCGGTGGTCCCGATCACCAGCACCCGGTCGGCCACCCGCAGCACGCTGACGGTGCTCGTCCGGCCCATCCGCTGCCGGGCGACGACCTCGATGAGGCCACCACCCGCGCCCAGCCCGCGCTTCTTGGCCACCCGGGCGGCGAACCACAGCACCCCGGCGACGAAGGCCAGCGTGAGGACCAGCCGGATGATCATCCAGGTCATGCCGACTGCTGCCCCAGCTCGGCGGCCGCGGCATCGGTGACCACCTCGGTGATCCGCAGCCCGAACTCCTCGTCCACCACCACGACCTCGCCGCGGGCGATCAGCGTGCCGTTGACCAGCAGGTCGGCCGGGGCACTGGCGGCGCGGTCCAGCTCGACGATCTCGCCGGGGTAGAGCGACAGCAGTTCCTGCACGGTCATCCGGGTGCGGCCGATCTCGACCGTCACCTCCATCGCCACGTTGCGCAGCAGCTCCAGGCTGCCGCGCTGGGTCTGCGGGCGGGGCAGGGTGACCTGCAGGGCGAAGGTGGCCTGGTGCTCCCCGCCGGCCAGCAGCGGGACGGCCAGGAAGACACCCTTGTCGCGCAGCCCGTCCAGGGCGGCCTCGGGCTCCTCCATCCGCTCGCTGGTCACCGTGACCCGGCCCAGCACGGCGGCCGCTGCCTCCAGCGCGGGGCGCATCGCGGCGGCGACGTCGAGCTTGCCGACGGGGGAGTTGGCCAGTGCCTCGACCAGCGGGCCGGCGACGATCAGCACCACGTCGCCGCTGACCTCGCCGGACAACCGGGCGGTGATGGCCGCCGGGCTGCTGCCCGGCAGGGGTGCGATGTCGGGGTCGTCGACGGCGGAGCCGGTGGACAGCGCCGAGGGGGCGGGTAGCAGTGCACCGGCGGCCTGCGCGGCGCTGACGACCGCCGCGGTGATGGTGGCGGCGTCGTCGGTGCGTCCGTTCGTGCTGGTGCTCACAGGGCGTCCCTCGCTGCAGTGGTGGTGAGACCTGAGGTGGTGGGGCCGGGCGTCGTGACGATCTCCGCGGCCAACCGCCGGCGGTGGTTGCTGGCGACGGCGTGCGCGAACACGACGTCGTTGGTGGTGACCTCCAGCGGGCTGTCCCGGGGGTGGCGCAGCAGCAGCACGTCGCCCACGGCCAGCGACAGCAGGTCGGCGCTGGGCACGGTGAGCGGCCGGAACCGGGCGTTGACCTCCACCGGCACCGCGCCCAACCGCTGGGACAGAGCCTCCGAGGCCAGCTTGCGCTCGCGCAGCGCCTGGGCGGACAGCTGCGGGGAGGTGGCGTCGTGCAGGGCGGGGGCGAACGGGGCGAACGGCAGCATGATCGTGGCCTCGGTCTCCCGCTCGCCCAGCGACAGCGAGAACGACGCCACGACCACGGTCTCCGAGCTCACCGCGAGCTGGGCCAGGTGCGGGTTGTACTCGAAGCCCTCGAGCCCGAAGTCGATCCGCACGATCGGTCGCAGCGCCTGCGCCAGCTCGTGCAGCACCCGCTCGACCGGGTACTGGGTCAGGCGGGTCTCCATGCCGGTCATCGGCCGCTGCGGCTGCGCGGAGTCCCCGGAGCCGCCCAGCAGCTGGTCGATCATGGCCATCGCCATGTCCAGGGACCAGGTGAGCAGGCCGCGGCCCTGCAGCGGTTCGAAGCTCAGCACGGTCATGAAGACCGGGTTGTCCAGGTGCGCCACGTAGTCGTCGTAGGCGAACTGGTCGATCCCGCCCAGCTCGATCTTGACCTCGGTGCGCAGCACCTGGGTGAGGTTGGTGGCGCACTGCCGGGCGAAGAGCTCCAGCGCGTTCTGCAGTACCCGGACGTGGTCCCGGGAGAGCTTGGTGGGCCGGCGGAAGTCGTAGCTGCGTGGTTCCCCGCGTCGCCGGCGGGCCGCCATCAGCGCCGCGCCGCGAGGCACGGGTGCTGCGTCGGCGAGGGTCACGCCCCCCTCATCGGCGGTGCGGACGGCGATCCTGACCGCCCCACGAGTCCCGGACGTCACGGAGCCGGAGCGGCCGAGGTGGCAGCGCTCCGGCTCCGGGGCCCGGGGGGAGGGGTTACTGGGTGACGTACTGCGTGTAGTACAGGCCCATCACCAGGTCAGCGCCGTCGACGTTGTAGGCGTCCTCGATCCGCTGGGTGAGCTCGGCCTTGAGCGCATCGCGGTTGCCCGTGACATCGGCCAGCTGTGCGCCGGAGAAGGTCTCGATGATGATGTCGGTGGCCTTGGCGCCGTCCGGGGCCGTCTCGCCGGCCTCCTCGGTCAGCTGCAGGGTCACCCCGACCTTCAGGTAGCCGCTGCCGGCCAGGTTCACCGCGACGGGGTCCAGCACCAGCACGATGCCGGGCACCGGGGCGGGTTCGGCCGCGGTCTCGCTGCCGGAGAACACGAAGAAGTAGAGCCCGGCACCGACGGCCAGCAGCGCGACCAGCACGATCGCGAGGAGCTTCTTCTTGCCCCCGCCGCCCGGCTCGTCCTCGGCGTCGGCGTCTGCGGTGCCCTTGGCGGCCGGCTTGGTCGCGGGCTTGGCGATCGGGGGTGTCCGGGTGGGTGCGCTCACGGGGTGCTCTCCTGGGCGGTGGATGGGCTGGACGGGGCGGTGGCGCCGCGGGCGTCGGCCGCGGCGAGGCCGGGCAGCTGGGCATTGGCCTCGGTGGAGGCGTCGGACAGGACGACGATGTCGACCCGCCGGTTGACCGACACCGATGCCGGATCGGTGTCCGCGATCAGCGGTCGGGTGGCGGCGAAACCGGCCGCGGACAGCCGCGACTCGAGCAGCCCGTCGGTCTCGGTCAGGTGCCGGAGCACCGTGGTGGCCCGGGCGGTGGACAGCTCCCAGTTGGACGGGAAGGGGCCACCGGGGGTGACCGGGATGGAGTTGGTGTGGCCCTCGATCCGCAGCTGATTGGGCAACGCCGCCAGCGTCGGGGCGATCGCGTCCAGCACGTCGGCCCCTTCGGCGCGCAACCCGGCCTGCTCAGGGCCGAACAGCACCTGGTCGGCGACGACGTGCACCACCAGGCCCCGCTCGTCGATGCTGAACTCCACCGCGTCGGGGTGACCGGCGGCAGCCAGTGCGGCTGCGATGGCCTGCTGCGCGGCCAGCAACTGCTGGTAGGTCGCCGCGGCTTCGGCCGCGACCTGAGCGCTGTGCTGGGCGGCGGCCTGGGCGGTGGCCTGGTCCACCTGGGCGGGGTCGGCCTGCGTGGTCGGGTCCAGCTGGGTGTTGATCTGCATGGGGTCGCTGAGCGCGTCCAGCACGCCGGGGTCCTGGACCGGTGAACCGTCCTCCAGCACGCTGGTCGGTGCGCCGAAGCTCTGGCTCAGACCCGAGGCCAGCGCAGCGAACTTCAGCTGGTCGACCTGGCTGATCGAGTACAGCACGATGAACACCGCGGTGAGCAGGGTCATCATGTCGGCGAAGGAGACCAGCCACCGCTCGTGGTTCTCGTGCTCCTCCTCCTCGTGGTGGGCGACCCGCCGGCGACCGGAGGGCTTGGACCCGCTCACGCCGCGGCTGCCGCGGCGGCCTCGCTGGGCGGGACGAGGCTGATCAGCTTCTGCCGGACCGAGCGCGGGCTGGTGCCCGCCTGGATCTCGGAGATGCCCTCCACGAGCAGGGTCATCTGGGCGGCCTGCAGGTCGCTGGTCCGGGTGATCTTGGCGGCGAAGGGCAGCCAGAAGACGTTGGCCGACAGCACGCCCCACAGCGTCGCGACGAAGGCGGCGGCGATGAGGTGACCCAGGGTCTCGGGCTTGTTGAGGTTCTCCAGCACGTGGATGAGCCCGATGACCGTGCCGATGATGCCGATGGTGGGGGCGTAACCGCCCATGCCGGTGAAGAACTTGGCCGCGACCTTGTCCTCGGCCTTCTTGGCCACGATCTCGCTCTCCAGCACGTGCCGGAGGTCCTCGGGGTCGGTGCCGTCGACGGCCATCTGCAGTCCGCGCTGCAGGAAGGGGTCCTCGATCTGCTTGATGGAGGCCTCCAGGGCAAGCAGACCCTCCTTGCGGGCCTTCTCCGCCAGCGTCACCAGGGTCTGGATCTGCTGGGTGGCCGGGGGCACCGCCGCCGGCAGCACGCCCATCTTGAACCAGGCGCCGATCTTCTTGACGTCGGCCATGGTGGAGCCGGCGACCGCGGCACCGAAGGTGCCCAGGAAGACCAGGATGATCGGGGGCAGCAGGATGATGGCCATGGGGGACGAGCCCTCCATGATCATCGAAGCGATGATCGCGACGAGGGCGACCGCGACACCGATCAGGGTTGCCGGATCCATGTCAGCGCTCCTCGCGGATGGGGAAGGCCAGGACCGAGTGGTCGGCCGTGGCGGTGGGCCGGGGGGTGTGCTCGACGACCGGGTAGGCGCCGCGGTCCATCGCGTAGGCGGTGGCCAGCACGTCGGCGCGGTAGTCGCGGATGGCCCGCAGTACCTCCTCGACGCTCTCCCGGACCAGGAACCGGACGTCGTCGGTCAGTGAGATGACGGTGTCGGGGTGGGCCTCGACGCGCTCGATCAGATCGGGGTTGAGCGCGAAGGCCTCCCCGTTCAGGCGGGTCAGGCAGATCACCGGTGGCTCCAGCTGGTCGAGGGGTGGGGCCCGGGCGGGCACTTGTGTCATCGGTCCGTCGGCGGGATCTCTGTAGCCGAACGGCCCGGCCCCCCCGAAGGGATGACCGGGCCGTGCGGAAGGGCGCGCGGTGTGCTGGGGGTCAGCGCTTGAGGTTGACCAGGTCCTGCAGCAGCTCGTCGGAGGCGCTGATCACGCGGCTGTTGGCCTGGAATCCGCGCTGGGCGATGATCAGGCCGGTGAACTCCTCGGAGAGGTCCACGTTGCTCATCTCCAGGGCACCGGAGGACAGCGTGCCCAGCGAGCCGTTGCCGGCGGTGCCGATCAGCGCGTTGCCGGAGTTCTCGCCCATCGCGTAGCTGGTGTTGCCCATGTTCACCAGGCCGCTGGGGTTGTTGAACGTGGCCAGCGCGAGCCGGCCGATCGCCTGGCGCTGGCCGTTGGAGTACACGCCGGTGATGGTGCCGTCGTCGGCGAGGGAGAAGCTGTTCAGGCTGCCGGCGGCGTAACCGCTCTGGGTGGTGGCGTTCATCGCCGCGCCGCTGGCGAACTGGGTGAGCGCCGACATGTCCACGTTCACGTCCACGGCGCCCACCCACGTGGGGGTGAAGGAGAAGGTGGGATTGGGCTCGCCGTCGGGCCCGAGCGGGACGGCGTTGCCGTCCACGGTGTCGATCTTGCCGTCGGGCCCGAAGGTGACGGCATGCGCGCCGCCGACGGCCGCACCGTCGCTGGAGGCCTGCACCTGCCACGTGTTGTCCGCGGTCTTCGTCCAGGCGAAGGACACGGTGTGCTTGGTGCCCTGCCCGTCGAACATGTCGATCTGGGTCTGCGCGTCGACCTGGGTGTCGGTCCCGTTCGCCCCGGACAGCAGGTTGCCGGCCAGCGTGGTGGCATCGGTGGGCTTGGGGTTCTTCACCGCACCGTAGGAGACGGCCAGGTCGCCGACCGGCCCGCTGGTGACCACCTTGCCGGCGTCGTCGGCCATCCAGCCCTGCAGCACCGCGCCGTCGGCGGTGATCAGCTTGCCGCTGCCGTCGAAGGTGAACGAGCCGGCCCGGGTGAACAGCTGCTGGTTGCCGTTGCGGGTGACGAAGAACCCGTCGCCCTGGATCATGAAGTCCAGCGCCCGGCCGGTGTTCTGCGTCTTGCCCTGGCCGAAGTCGGTGGTGATCGCGGCCAGCTTGACGCCCAGCCCGACCTGCGCCGGGTTGGACCCGCCCTCGGTGGCGTCGGGGTTCTTCCCGCCGCGCAGCACCTGGGTGAGGGTGGTCTCGAAGACGGTGTTGGAGGTCTTGTAACCCACCGTGTTCACGTTCGCGATGTTGTTCGCGACGGTGTCCATCTTGGTCTGGTGGGCGCGCAGGCCGGAGATGGCCGAGAACATCGAACGCAGCACGGGGGAGCTCCTGGTGGGTCGGGGGAGGCGGGTCGACGCGAGGGGGGCGGGTCAGGCCGAGATGGTGGTGAGTCGGCCGACGGGGACCGCGTTCCCGTCGATCGTGGCCACCGAGGAGTCGGCATCGGTGGCGATGGTCACCGAGCTGATCGTGCCGGTGACCGCGGTGCCGTCGCTGTCGGTGTAGGTCACGGTCTTGCCGACCAGGGCACCGGCGCTGGTGGCCCGCTGCATGGCGAGCATGGAGGCGTTCTGGTCGGCGATGTTCTGCAGCGCCTCGACCTGGGAGTAGGCCGCGGTCTGGGTGATGAAGGCGCTGGAGTCGGTGGGGCTCTGCGGGTCCTGGTACCTCATCTGGGCGACCAGCAGCTTGAGGAACGTGTCCTTGTCCATCCCGGTGGTGCCGGTCGCGGTGGTCGGCGTGCTGCCGATCAGGCCCGCGATCGGCGTGCTGACACCGGTGGTGAGCGGAGCGGTCACGGTGGTCCTTCCTCAGACGCGGACGTCGACGCCGGCGGCCCCGGCACGGGTGTGACGGGTGGTGCTGGTGGTGTCAGGGTTCTCATCGGCAGTCCCCCGGCCGGTCGGTACCGTCGCGGCCCACCGATCGGCGGCGGGTCGCTGGCCGGAACCGTGACCCCAGCCCTGGCTCCAGCTCCCACCCGGGCCCCACTGCTGGGCATCCGACCGCCCACCGGTCGACTGTCCCGGCACGTCGCCGGACACGTCGGCCGCGGTGACCGTCAGGCCGGCGGCGGCCAGGTCACGACGCAGGTCGGGCAGTGCCTCGGCCAGCGCGGCGCGGGACTGCTCGTGTCCCGAGGCCAGGGTCACGGTCACCTGGTCGCCGCTGACCGTCAGCTGCACGTGCACCTCACCCAGGGACTCCGGGGCCAGCACCACGGTCACCGCGTGCCGGCCGCCGGGCAGGGCGGCCAACGCCGTCAGCTGCGGGGCGAGCTGGGCGGCGACCGGCGGGGCCGGAGGGGCTGCCGGTGCCGCTGCCATCGGTGCGGCCGAGGGGGTCAGCGGGGCGGTGCTGCCGGTGGCCGGCAACCCGGTGCCGTCGGCGGGACCGGGATCCGGCCCGTCGGCAGGCTGGGCCGGCGAGGGAGCGCCCGGGAGGCCGAGCGGGTCGGTGGCCGTGGGTGCTGGCGGTGCGGTGGCCGACGGTGCGCTGGAGGGGGTTGCGGCGGCCGACGGTGCGGTGGTCGGGGGTGCGGTGGTCGGCGGTGCGGTGGCCGGCGGCGTGGTGGCCGGCGGCGTGGAGGTCGGGGGCGTGGTGGCCGGCGCGGCGGAGGTCGACGGTGCGGTCGGGGACGCGATGGACGCGGGCGTGGGTGGGGTGGATCGTGCGTCCGGGATCCCCATCGCTGGCGCTGCCGCCCCGGGGAGGGCAGTCGCAGAGGAGGGAGCCATGGCCGGCAACCCACCGGGGGAGCGCAGGTCGCCGTCCCCGGCCCCGGCTCCGGACCGGTCGTCGGCCGAGGTCACGTCGACCCGGGTGGGGCCGGCCGGAGGGGTCTCCACCGGGACCGCACCCCGCTGCGTCGGGCCGCCTGCATCCGGGCCCGTCGCGTCCGTGGTCGCGTCCGTGCTCAGGGTCGACGTCGTGGCTGCGGCGCCGGTCGTGCTCGCCGTCGGCACGGTGACCGGGGCCGGAACGGTGCCCGCCGTCGGCACGGTGCTCCCGGTCGGGACGGTGCTCCCGGTCGGGACGGTGTCTCCGGTGGGCACGGTGTCTCCGGTGGGCACGGTGCCTCCGGCGGGCACGGTGCCTCCGACGGGCACGGTGGCCGTGGCCCCCGCCCGCAGTGCCAGCACCAACCAGGCCGGCGCCAGTACTGCCGGGGTCACATCAGCCGGCGTCCCCGAGCTGTCCGGTGATGCGTCGTCGACCGCCGAGGGCGCGTCCCCGACCGGCCCGGGCGAGCCGGTGCCGCTCCCGGCATCGACGGCCACCGGGTCGGCGTCCACCGGGTCGCCCGCGGTGGTCGCCCCCGGCGCGCGGCGAGGCGCGGGTCCTGCCGGGATGCCGGCCGGGTCGAGGTCCTGCACCTTGTCCTGGACGTTGTCCTGGACGTTGTCCTGCACGTTGTCCTGCTGGACCTGGTCCTGCAGCAGCCCGGCGAAGGCGTC
Organism: uncultured Actinomycetota bacterium; assembly: GCA_963759905.1. GTDB lineage: Bacteria > Actinomycetota > Actinomycetes > Mycobacteriales > Geodermatophilaceae > Klenkia. Next base: position 888,942 of record CAVXBD010000001.1, on the reverse strand, counting down.
CGCGGACTCGCGGCGTGCGGCCGAGGGCCGGGAGCCCGAGGTCGCCCCGACCTGGGGGGCCATGGTGGCCGTGCTGGCCAGCGGGCGGGTCATGCGTAACCCGCCGCAGCCGCGGTGACCTTGCGGACGTAGGACTGGGTCTCGGGGTAGGGCGGGATGCCGTTGTACTGCGACACCGCACCGGGACCGGCGTTGTAGGCGGCCAGCGCCAGCTCGGTGGAGCCGAACCGGGTCCTGAGCTGGCTCAGGTACTTCGCTGCACCGTCGATCGCCGAGGCGGGGTCGAGCGGGTTGACGCCCAGCCCGGCCGCGGTGGCCGGCATGAACTGCATCAGCCCCTGCGCGCCGGCACTGCTGCGCGCGGTGGTGTCGAACCCGGACTCCACCTTGGCCACCCCGGCCAGCAGGGCCGGGGAGATGCCGTAGCGGGCGCCGGCGGCGGTGAACAGGTCGCTGTAGGGCACCCCGGCCAGCGAGGACCCGGCACCGACCGTCGAGGCGCCGGAGCCGGCCGCCGCGGTGGAGCTGGGCAGCACCCGGCGGATCACGGTGGGCGAGCCGACGTCCTGGATCTTCACCACGTCCCCGGACTGGGGGGCGGCGATCATCTTGCCCCCGCCCAGGTAGATGCCGACGTGGTCGATCCCGGCGCGGGAGGAGCTGTTGTCGAAGAAGACCAGGTCCCCGGGGCGGGCATCGGCGAGGCCGGCGACGGCGGTGCCGGCCGTGGCCTGCTGGCTGGAGGTCCGGGGCAGGGAGATGCCCAGGTCCCCGAAGACCCGCTGGGTGAAACCGGAGCAGTCCAGCCCCTTGGTCGGGTCGGTGCCGCCCCACAGGTAGGGCACGCCGAGGTAGTTCTTGGCGGCGTCCACCACCGCGGTCTCCCCGGAGACGCTCGCGGCGGTGGTGCCCGAGCCGGTCGCCGAGCTGGCCGGGCTGGTGAGCCCGGCGGCTGCGGCGGCGGACAGCCAGGCCGAGCCCGACACCGAGGTGGCGCCTGCGAAGGTGGCCATCCGCTGCTGGATCTCGGCGATGCGGCCCTGGACGGCGGTCAGTCCCTCCACGTCGTCTCCTCCCGATCGGTGCTGGTGGCGATAGCGGTGGTGCCGGCGTGCCGGCCGGTGACGATGTCGTCCACGGCCCGTTCCTCGGCGGCCCGCACCGCCCGGACGGCGGCCAGCCGGTGTCGCTCGGCCAGCCGTTCCAGCGCGGCGGCGCGCTGGGCGGCCGCGGTCCACGCCGCCCGCACCGCCACCGACTGCTCGGCGGTGGCGGTCGCGGCGGCCCGCGCCTCCACCAGGTCGGTGGACAGCGCGGCCCGCCCGACCATCGCCGCCAGGAACCCGGCGCCGTCCACCCCGGTCGGCGCGTACGCACCGGCCAGCGCGGCGCCGGCCTCGGTGGCGTGCTGCTCGCTGAGCGTGGCCCGGCGGGCGGCGTCCGCCGCGGCCACGGCGGCGGTGCGCTCCTGCGACCTGCGCAACTCGAGCACCGCCTGCAGCCGGAAGGCCCCGCGCTTCACCCGGCGCCCACGATGGCGTGCAACCGAGCCCAGGAGTCCTCAGGGCTCGTGCTGTCCTCGACGGTCTGCCGCAGGAAGCCGGTGAGCCGGGGTTCCAGGGCCCGGGCCCGGTCCACCAGCGGATCGCTGCCGGCCTGGTAGGCGCCGATCTCGACGAGTTCCTTCACGTCCCGCAGCGCCCCGAGCAGCCGCCGGGCCTCCCGGGCGTCGGCCATCCGGTGCGCCGGGGTGACCGCGGAGGCCACCCGGGAGATCGACTCCAGCACGTCGATGGCCGGGAAGTGCCCGGCGGTGGCCATCGCCCGGGTGAGCACCACGTGCCCGTCCAGGATCGAGCGCGCGGTGTCGGCGATCGGCTCGTTGTGGTCGTCGCCCTCCACCAGCACGGTGTACAGCCCGGTGATCGAACCCACCTGGCCGGTGCCGGCCTTCTCCAGCAGCCGCGGCATCATCGCGAACACGCTGGGCGGGTAGCCGCGGGTGGCCGGGGGCTCCCCGGCGGACAACCCCACCTCGCGCTGGGCCATCGCGGTGCGGGTGATCGAGTCCATCAGCAGCAGCACGTCGCGGCCCTCGTCGCGGAAGGACTCCGCGATCCGGGTGGCCACGAACGCCGCGCGCAGCCGCACCAGCGGCGGCTCGTCGGAGGTGGCCACGACGACGACGGTGTTGGCCATGCCCTCGGGTCCGAGGTTCTCCTCCAGGAACTCGCGCACCTCGCGGCCACGCTCACCGATCAACCCGATGACCCGCACGTCGGCGTCGGTGCCCCGGGTGATCTGGGCCAGCAGGGTGGACTTGCCGACCCCGGACCCGGCGAAGATGCCCAGCCGCTGACCACGGCCGGCCGGCACCAGGGTGTCCAGCGCCCGGACGCCGAAGGACAGTGGCCGGTCCACCCGGGTGCGGGTGAGCGCGTGCGGCGTCTCGGTGGCCAGGTCGACGAAGCGGGCCCGCCCGGCGAGCGCGGGACCGCCGTCGACCGGCCGACCGAGGCCGTCCAGCACGCGACCGAGCAGTGCGGTGCCGACCGGCACCTGCAGCGGCCGGCCGGTGGGTCGCACCCGGGAACCCACGTGCATGCCGGTCACCTCGCCCAGCGGCATGCAGGTCAGCCGGTCCCGGTGCAGGGCCACCACCTCGGCCTGCAGGGGTGCGGTCCCGGTGGTCGGGTCGCCGCCGATCTCCACGATGTCCCCGACGGCGGCGGTCACGCCCTCGACCGAGATGGTCAGGCCCATGGCGCCGGTCACCGCGCCGGTGCACAGCGGGCGGCCGGCGGCACGGGCGCGCTCCAGGACGTCGGGCACGCTCACGCGGACAACACGTCCCGGACCCGCTGCAGCGCCGGGCCGAGCTGGGCGTCGACCCGGCTGACCCCGGTCTCGGCGATCGCGCCGGCGTGCTCGACCGTCTCGTCGGCGACCACCCGCACGGTGCCGGGCACCTGCTCCAGGACGGCGGCGGGGATGCGCTCCAGGTCGTCGGGGTGCAGCCGCACGACGGTGGGACCGTCGGTGGGGGACAGCGCCAGGGCACGCTTCAGCGCATCGAGCCCTGGCCGGCGGGCGACCTGCAGCTCGCGGCCGAACACCTCCTCCACCAGGGTCAGCGTGGCGCCCAGCACGATGTCCTCGAACTCCTCGCCGCCCAGCGGCGGGGTGGCGTCGACCTGGGCGCAGGCCGAGGTGAGCGCCGCGACGGCCGAGGCGGTGCGGGCCTCCCAGCGCTGCTGGGTGAGCGCCAGGCGCGCCGCGGCCTCGTCCTGCACCTGGGCGACGGCGGCGTCGGCGACGGCCAGGCCCTCGGCGTGCCCGGCGGCGTAGCCCTCGGCCCGGGCCTGCTCGCGCAGCCGGTCCAGCTCGGCGGCGTAGACCTCCTCCAGCCGCAGCGCGGGGGAGTCCCCGACCCGGCGGCCGTGCGCCCCCGGGGCGCGGCGGTCCGGCACCCACGAGGTGGCTGCGGGCGCGCCGCCGCGCAGCACCGTCGGCATCGGGCCGACGGCGTCGGGGTCGGGCTCGGACGACCGGTCGGGCAGCACCGGGTGCGCCACGACGTCGGGCACCGCCCGCACCGGGCGGCCGGGCCGCGCGCTGCGGTCCCAGGCGACGGCGCGCGCGGTGGAGTCCCCGCGCAGCACCGCGCCCTCAGGCGATGAGGTCATCCTCGCCTCCCCGGTCGATCACGATCTGGCCGGATTCCTCCATGGCGCGCAGCGCGGCGACCACGCGGGCCTGCGCCTCGCCGACCGCGGCCGCGCGGACCGGGCCGAGCAGCTCGATCTCCTCCTGCAGGTCCAGCGACGCGCGCTCGGAGAGGTTGCGCATGACCTTGTCCCGGACGTCGTCGCGGACGCCCTTGAGCGCCGCGGCCAGGTCCGCCGTCGCCACCTCGCGCAGCACCAGCTGCATGGACCGGTCGTCGACGATGACGATGTCCTCGAAGACGAACATCTGCGAGCGGACCTTCTCGGCGAGCTCGGGGTCGCTGGCCGACAGCGACTCCAGGATCGACTTCTCGGTCGGCCGGGAGGCGCGGTTGATGATCTCCACCAGGGTCGTGACGCCACCGGCCGAGGACAGCTCCGGGGAGGCCAGCAGCGACCCCATCCGGCGGCTGATCTCGTCCTCGACCAGCCGCACGACCTCCGGGGAGGTGCGGTCCATCATCGCGATCCGCAACGCCACGTCGGCCTGCTGCTCCGGGGTCAGCCGGCTCATCAGCTCGGCGGACTGGGTGGCCGGCAGGTGCGCCAGCACCAGCGCGATGATCTGCGGGTGCTCCTCGCTTGCAGGAAGCTCAGCAGCTGCCGGGTGTCGGCGTTGCGCAGCGAGGTGAACGGCGGGTCGGTGTAGGCGCCCTGCAGCCGGCCCAGGACGGCGGCCGCCTCCTGGTCGCCGAGCCCGGCGGCGAGCGCCTCGCGGGCGAAGTCCACGCCACCGGCGCCGAGCACCAGCGGGTTGTTCATCCGCTCGTGGAACTCGAAGAGCACGTCGTCGACGTCGGTGGGGGCGACGTTCTTCAGCCGCATCAGCTCACCGGTCAGGGCGTCGATCTCCGCGGGCGTCAGCTGGGCCATCACGGCGCCGGCCTCCTCGCTGGCATCTGGGCCAGGAACAGCGCGGCCTTGCGCAACCCCGAGCAGGTCACGGCGGGGCAGCCGGACCGGAGCCCGGTCCAGCTCGCCCCCGGGCTCCAGGCCGACCATCTGCTCCACGCTCGTCAGGCTCATGTCGGGCTCTCGGCCAGCCAGCCGCGCAGGGTGGAGGCGACGGCGTCGGGCTGGGCGGTGATCATCGAGGTGATCTCACCGCGCAGCCGCTGCCGCTCCAGGGCCTCGATGGCCGCCGAGGTGCGCAGGCCCAGGGCGGCGTCCCGGGTGCTGGCGACCATCAGCGGGTCCAGGTCGTCGGCCGCCTCGAGCTCCAGGGCCTCGTAGTCCTCCTCGAAGTCGGCCTGCCGCTTGCGGTTGCGGAACCAGACCAGCAGGACCAGCAGCAGCAGCCCGCCGACGATGGCGCCGGTCTTGATCAGCGACCACTTCTGGGTGCTGGCGTCCGCGGCGGCGGAGGCCGCCAGCTCGGCGGCCGCGGCGGTGGCCGCGGTGGTGTCGAAGGGCATCGAGGCCACCGTGATGGCGTCCCCGCGGGCCGGGTCCAGCGACACGGCGTTGCTGACCAGGTCCTGGATGGTGGTCTGCGGCACGGTGCCGGCCTTGGCCGAGTTCATCAGCACCGACACGGTGAGCCGGTCCACCGAACCCGGGGCGGCGATCGTGGTGGTGGTCGTGGTGTCGATCGGGTTGTTGGCCGTCGTGGACGTCTTGTCGTAGGAGCCGTCCGCCGCCCGACGTCGCGTCGGCCGTTCCGTCGGTGCCCAGCACCCCGGCCGCGCCGGCGCCGCTGCCGGTGTAGGTCTCGGTGGTGCTGGCGTCGGCCAGCGCCGGGATCGGGGTGGGGTAGCTGTAGGTCTGCGACGTGCTGTTGCTCTGGTCGAAGTTCAGCGTGGCGGCGACGGAGACGACGGCGTTGCCGGGGCCGACCGCGGCGTCCAGCATCCGCTGGGCGTTCTGCCGCCAGCCGCTGCTCGTACGTCCGAGTGTCTCGGCCTGGGACTGGGTCGCTGGCCCGCCACGCCGGTCTCCGGCAGGACAGCAGCCGGCCGGTGGAGTCGCTGACGGTGACCTGGTCGGGGGTCATGCCCTCGATGCTGGAGGAGACCAGGTGGGTGACCGAGGAGACCTGCTCACCGGAGAGCTGGGTGCCCGCCCGCAGCTGCAGCAGCACCGAGGCCGGTGGGCTTGCCGGCGTCGGTGGCGAAGACCTGGTCCTTGGGCAGCGCGATGTGCACCACCGCGGTCTGCACCCCGTCGAGGGCCTCCAGGGTGTTGGACAGCTCGCCCTCCAGCGCCCGCTGGTAGGTGGTCTTCTGCTCGAACTCGCTGGTGGTGATGCCCTGCTGGTCCAGCAGGGAGTACCCGGTGTCCGAGCCCGCGGGCAGGCCCTTGCCGCTCATGGTCAGGCGCAGGTCGTAGACGGAGTCCTTGGCCACCATGACCGTGGAACCGCCGTCGGCCAGCTGGTAGGAGACGCCCTCGGCGTTGAGCTCGTCGACGATCGCGGAGGCGTCGGTGGAGGCGAGGTTGGAGAACAGCGGGGCGTAGGTCGGCGCGGTCACCCAGCGGACGAAGAGGAAGCCGCCCAGGGCGAGTCCGAGCACGAGCACCAGGACGGTGACCTTCTGCGCGAAGGTCATGGTGGCCAGCGTGGCGCGGATGCGGTCCAGGGGACCGGCCAGGACGGCGGGCATCAGATCGGCATCCGCATGATCTCGTTGAACGCGTCAACGGCCTTGTTCTTGATCGTCACGACCGCATCGGTGGCCAGCCGGGCCTCGCTGGCGGCGATCATGTAGTCGTGCACGTCCTGCAGGTCGCCGGTGGCGGCCTGCTGGGCGAAGCCGTCGGCGGTGCTCTGCAGGCCCTGCAGCTGCCCGATCGACTGGGTCAGGATGTCGGCGAAGGAGCTGCCGTCGGCGGTCGTGGTGGGCTGCGTGGCCGGGGTGGCGGTGGCGCTGCCCAGCGAGCCCAGACCGGTGGTGAGCATCCCGCTCACGTCGGTGGCCGGCACGCTGTTGCTGGCGCCGTTGTTGTAGTAGCCGCCGCTGAAGCCGACGCCGAGACCGGTGGTCATGGAGACCGGGTTGATGGTCACAGGTTCTTCCCGAGCTGGAGGGCCGCCTGGTAGGCGTCGGTGGCACGCGAGATCGCGCTGATGTTGGCCTGGTAGCCGCGCTGGGCGATGAGCAGGTTGGTCATCTGGGTGCCCAGGTCGATGTCGGGCATCCGGACGTAGCCCTGCTCGTCGGCCAGCGGGTTGGTGGGGGAGTAGACGAGCTTGCCCTCGGCTGCTGCCGAAGGCGGCGCCGGCCACCCGGACCCCACCGGTGCCCGAGCCGTAGTCCACGGCCTGCGCCACGATGAAGCGCTCCTTGAACGCCTCCTGGTCACTCGGCGCCGCGGTGTTGATGTTGGCGATGTTGTCCGAGACCGCGTCCAGGTACTTGCGGTGCAGCGTCATCCCCGAGCCGCTGATCGAGATCGCACTGAAGACGCTCATCACTGCGTCCGGAGCGCGCTGCGCAGGAGGTCGTACTTGCCGTTGAGCGCGCTCAGCGCCAGCTGGTAGCGCAGGCCGGTCTCGGTGGCGATGACCGTCTCGGAGTCCAGGTTGACGTTGTTGCCGTCGGTCCGGGTGGCGGCCAGCGACCGGGAGGTGGCACCTGCCCCCACCACGGGGTTCTGGCCGTCGCTGAGCTCCCCGCGCAGCGAGGACTCGAAGTCGGTGCGGCCGGCCAGGAAGCCCGGGGTGTTGATGTTGGCGATGTTGTCCGCGCTGACGCGCTGCCGCTGGGAGAGCCCCGACAGGGCCGCGTGCAGCGCGGTCATCGTCGTGTCCGCGATCATCGGACGTCGGTCCGATCAGGGGTGCGGCGGGTCATCCTGGTGCCTCCGGCTGGTGGGCGGCAGGTCCCCGGGGAGGGGGCCTTTCCTCGCGCACACCGTTCATCGGCAGTGCCCCGACCGGTCGTGACCACCGGGGCCGATCGTGCTGCTGTGACTCGTGTGGCGCCCGAGCCGAGCGGGGCCCCTCGGGCACCCGGGGCCCGTCGGGCCCCCGGGTCACCTGCGCCGTCCCACCCCGCTAGCCCCCCCGCCCCGAAATCCCGACGATCACGGACCCCAGGTCAGTCCCGGGCGGCGTGTTGCTCCCCCAGGTCCGTGATCACCGGGGGAGGGGGTGGGTGGGGGTGGTGCTGGGTCAGACGGGGCGGTCGATGAAGGAGGACACCGGGCGGCTGGGGGTCTGGGACATCCGGGCGGCGACGTCGCGCTGCCGGCGGGACTGCAGGATGCCGTCCACCAGGGCCTCGGCGACGGTGAGCTGGTGCTGCAGCAACCGGGCGGCCCGCTCGCGCAGGTCGGCCGGCAGCGGGCCCAGCCCGGACGGGGGGACCCAGTCGGTGGAACGTCGTCCCCAGGCGGCGATCTCCTCGGGCGAGGCGCCGGACAGGGTGCGCTCGGCGGACTGCGTGTCGGCCTCGATGGCATCCAGGGTCTCGGCCCAGGTGCGGGGCCGGCGCTCGGGCTGCTGCCGGTCACCGCGGTGGCGGTCCTCGGCGCGGCTGGCAGGGGCGGGGCGGTACTCGGTGACGCCGACGGCCCGCAGGCCGGGGAGGCTCACATCGAGCCGAGGCTTGCTGCGGCCTCGGCCCAGGCGTCCCGCAGGGGCTCGACGACGATGCGGCAGTCGGCCACCCGGCGGGACTCGCCCTTGACGTTGGCCAGCACCAGCTCGCCGTAGACCCAGTTGTACAGCGCGGACAGCGCCGGACCGCCGTCCCAGCCGTCGACCTGCAACGTGCTGTGCAGCTCCAGGACGATGTCCTGGGCGTGCATCAGCAGCTCGCTGGCGCCGATCCGATCGCCGTCCTCCAGCGCGGTCTGGGCCCGCTCGAGGTCCAGGGCGAGGCGGTCGTACAGCATCACCAGCAGCTTCTGGGGGGAAGCGGTGGCGACCGAGTCGTTCACGAACCGGGCACGCAGGGCAGCGGTCATCGGGAGATCTCCTGGGCGTCGGGGGAGCGCACGGTCACGAGGTCTTGTTGGGGTTGTACAGCTGGCCGATCTGGCTGCTGAGCCAGGACGACTGGTTCTTGATGGCGCTGAGGGCGGTCTCCAGCGCGGTGAACTGCTTGGTGAGGGTCTCCTTGCGGGAGGCCAGCCGGATGTCGTAGGCGTCGATCTTGTCCTGGATGCCCCTGGCCAGGGAGTCCCGGCCGTCGGCGAGCGCCACGAGCGTGCCGGTCGAGGAGTCGCTGGCGGTCTTGGCCAGGGCGGAGAGCTTGCCGGCGATCCCGGTGACCTCGGCCGTCGTGATGTCGCCGTTGGCGTCGGTGACGGCCGCGGTGCCGCCCAGAACCCTGGCGACGGCGTCGGGATCAGCGGCCAGCTTGGCGGCGAAGACGGCGCTGTCGAAGGCGATGGTGCCGTCCTTCTTCAGCTGCAGGCCGATGGTGGCTGCACTGGCACCGCCGATCGCGCTGGAGACCGCCGAGAGCACCTGGTCGGACAGCTGCACCAGGGCGCGGTCACCCTGCAGGGTCGCCGTCGCGGTGCCGGCTGTGGACACGGTGTAGCCCTTGATGACGCCCAGGGCGCCGTTGGCCGCGTCCACCAGGGCCTGGACCTTGCTGGTCAGTGCGGCGGGGTCGTTGCCCACCCGGATCACGGTCGGGTCCCCGTAGGGGTCGGCCTTGGACACGGTGACCGAGACCCCGGTCATCAGGTTCGAGAAGGTGTTGGTGGAGGACTCCAGGACGAAGCCGCCCGGGTTGTCCAGGGAGATCTTGGCGTTGCGCGCCTCGGAGACGAAGAAGCCCGACTCGGCGGTCCCGGTGGTCTCGTCCGCGCCCTGCAGCGTCCGCGCACCCGCGGTGCCGGTCCCGTCGCTGCTCACCTGCAGGCGGAACTCGTTCATCCCGATCTGCACGATCGTGGCGCGCACCCCGTAGCCGCTGGCGTTGATGGCGGAGATGGCGTCGGAGAGGGTCGCGTCGGCGGGGAGATCGATGCTGCCCACGGTGGCCCCGCTGCTGTCCAGGACCTTGATCGGCCAAGCCGGCTGTGCCTGGTCGCGCAGCTGCGCCGACGGCGAGGCCCAGCTGCCGGTGCTGATCACCGTCTTGGCACTGGCCAGCTGCTCCACCCGGAAGCCGATCCTGGATCCGTCCACGGCCGCGGACGTGGCGCTCGCGGCGACCGAGGTAGCGGAGCTGCTGGCCGTCCGGGCGGCGGCCAGGCCGGTGGCGGTGAGCGCCTCGGCGGCGGTGCGGATGGCGTCGAAGCGGGTGTTCACCGACCGGTAGGCAGTGGCCTTGGCCTGCGTCACCGTGAGCTGGTTCTTCAGCAGCGTCTGCGGCTGGGCCTCCACGTTCATGAGGCTCGTGATGATCGACGTCGTGTCCAGTCCGGAGACCAGCCCGTCGACTCCCAGTGTCACCATGTCGTTCTGTCCTCCTTCGTGCTGGATGCGCAGTCGTTCTGCCCTTCTCTGATCGGCGCTCCGCGGCCCTTGTTGAGCCGAGTCGCCGACCTCCCCCGTCGGGGTGATCCACCCGAGCGGGCACAGCAGCGAGGGGGGCGACCGGGTGGTCGCCCCCCTCACCGGGAGTGCTGTGTCGCGGGTGCCTGCCCCGCCTCAGCTCACTGCAGGAGCTTCAGCACCGACTGGGCGGACTGGTTGGCCTGGGCCAGCATGGAGGTGCCGGCCTGGACCAGGATCTGGTTCTTGCTGAACTCGGTCATCTCCGACGCCATGTCGACGTCGACGATCCGCGACCGGCTGGCGGTCAGGTTCTCCACCGCGATGTTGAGGTTGGCGGTGGTCTGCTCGAACCGGTTCTGGATGGCACCCAGGTCGGCGCGAGCGGTGGAGACCGAGCTGATCGCCTTGTCCAGGGCGACGAGCGCGGCGTTGGCACCGGTGGTGCCCGCGCCCGTCACGTCGATGGCAGCGACACCCAGGGCGGTGGCGGAGAAGCCACCGGTGGCCGCGGCAGCGGCCGTGTTGGTGCCGGCCGCGTTCAGACCGCCACCAGCGGTGATGGCACCGGCGATGGTGTTGTCCTTCGAGCGGACCTCGAGGCCACCGGTGGCGTTCACCGACGCCGTGTACGCCAACTTGAAGTTGTTGTCGGCGTTCAGCTGGGCAGCGATGTTGTTGGCGTCCGTCGAGGCGGTCAGCACGGCCGTGGTCGTGGTGACACCGTTCAGCAGGAACGTGGCGGCAGCCGCGGTGGTCACCGCGGCACCGTTGGCCCAGGAGCTGACGGCCCCGGAGGCACCGGTCGACTTGACCGAGGCGGTGATGACCTCGGTGGCGTTCGCACCGACCTGGAAGGTGCCGCTGTAGTTGCCGTCCAGCAGCGACCGGCCGTTGAACTTGGTGGTGTCGGCGATGCGGGTCAGCTCCGCGTTCAGCTGCGTGATCTCGGACTGGATGTTCTTCTTGGCGTCGGTGGACAGACCGCCGTCGTTCGCGGCCTGGACGGACAGGTCGCGCATGCGCTGCAGGATGCCCTGGCTGGTGGCCAGCGCGCCTTCTGCGGTCTGCACGACGCTGACGCCGTCCTGGGTGTTCCGGACCGCGACCTTGAGGCCACCGATCTGGGCCTTCATGCCCTCGGAGATGGCCAGGCCGGCCGCGTCGTCCGCAGCGCGGTTGATGCGGAAGCCCGAGGACAGCTTCTCCAGCGACTTGTTCATCGCCGAGTCGTTGACCGACAGGTTGCGGTAGGCGTTCATCGCCGCGGTGTTGGTGTTGATGCGCATGCCCATGGTGATCCTCCTGGATTAAGGCTGTGCTGGTGAGTCCCGCTGCATCCGTGCTGCGGGGTGACAGACCAGATAACGGCTGTCAGGGCCCCTGACTTGAGCGGAAACCCCGAGGACTTTCTGGCTGCCCCCGACGGGGGAGCGTGGGTCAGGCCGGCTGGGTGAAGACGGCCCGGATCTGTGCGGGGGAGCGGGGGGCGGGCCAGCTGGCCGCGCCGCGGGGGCGGCTGCGGGCAGCCACCTGCTCGACATAGCTGACCTGCTGGTTGCGGGCGCGCACGCCGCCCTCGGCGACGACGGGTCGCTCGTCCCACACCTCGCTCATCGCCGCGTGCAGCAGGGTCAGGGCGCGGGCGCGCATCTGGGAGACCCGGGAGAGGGTGACCCCGAGGTCGGCCGCGATGTCGGTCAATGATTCGTCACCGAAGAAACTGCGCTCGACGACCTCGCCCAACCGGTCGGGCAGCGCGCGCATGGCCTCGTGCAGGTAGCGGGCCCGCTCGCTCTTCACCACGGCCCGCTCCGGGGAGTCGGCGGCCGAGGGCAGGTCGAACGTGCCGCCGTCCTCCCCGGACTCGGCGTCGATGCTGACCATGACGGCGCGGTGCACGTCGACCTGCAGCGCGGAGATCTCGCTGGGTGCCACGTCGAGCTCGGCGGCCAGCTCGGCGCGCGTGGGCGGCCGGCCCAACCGGGCGGCCAGCACGTCGGCAGCGGCGTCGGTGCGCCGGGCCGCCGCCCGGACCGACCGGCTGGCCCAGTCACCCGAGCGCAGCTCGTCGAGCACGGCGCCCTGCAGGCGGGGCAGGGCATAGGTGGCGAAGGTGGCCCCCGCGGTGGCGTCGAACCGGCGGGCGACCTCGACCAGGGCGACCTGGGCGCAGGACAGCAGGTCGTCCCGGCTGACGTGTCCGGGCAGCGAGATCCGCGCGGCGACCGCGTTGACCGCGTACTGGGCCAGGGCCAGGTGCGAGGTGACCAGGGCATCGACGTCGCGCGGGGTCGGCGGGACGGCCGGCCCTGAGGACGTGCGAGGCGGTGACGTGCGAGACGTCGACGCGGTACCCGCCTGGGGAGGCGACGGGCGTGGGGGCTTCACGAGGGTCTATCTCGGCGTCCCACGAGTCCCACCTGACCCTGGACGACCAATTCCTGCCTCGGCGGGCGCTTCGGCTTGAGCCCGGACGGGTGCTGCCGAAGACGGCAGTAGGAACCGGGAGCACAGACGTGCTGCCGGACGGCGAGGACGAGAGGAGCCAGCGGTGGACCTGCAGCACCTGTCGACCCTGCTCTGGCGCGAGCAGGAGCTCCTGGACCTGCTGCTCTTCAAGGCCGAGGAGAAGCAGTACCTGATCATCAGCGGCAAGAACCGCTGGCTGCCCCGGATCGCCCACGAGATCGAGGTGGTGCTCGAGCAGCTGCGCACCCTCGAGGTGGAGCGCGGCGCCGTCACCGAGGTGATCGCCGCGACCCTCGGGCTGGAGCCCAACCCGTCGCTGCGCACCATCGCCGAGCACGTGCCGGCCCCCTGGGACGACCTGCTGATCTCCCACCACGAGCAGCTGCTGGGCCTGGTGACCCAGCTGCGCGGGTTGTCCGACGCCAACCGCGAGCTGATCACCAGCGGCCTGGCCGCGATCGACGACGCGCTGCTGTCGGTCCGTCCCGACCAGCCCCGCACGTACACCGCGGCCGGTCGCGCCGCCGGCCGGCCGCACCGCTCGGTCAGCCTGGACGGTGTGCTGTGAGTGGCTTCTCCTCCCTCAACGTCGCCGCCAACGTCCTGTCGGCTCACCAGCGGGCCCTCGAGGTCACCGCGCAGAACGTCGCCAACGCCGCCACCGTGGGGTATACCCGCCAGCGGGCGGATCTGCGGTCGCTGTCGGCCGCTTCGGTCCAGGGGCTCTACTCCACCTCCACCGGGGTGGGCGAGGGTGTCTCAGCCGACCAGGTGACCCGGATCCGGGACGCCTTCCTGGAGCGCCGCGGGCAGCTGGAGCACGGCACCTCGGCCCAGGCCGCCGCCGTCGACAAGGCCTACGGGCAGGCCGAGCTCTCCTTCAACGAGCCCGGTGACACCGGCCTGCAGGCCTCGCTGACCAAGCAGTGGTCGGCCTGGGGCCAGCTGGCCACCACCCCGAACGACCCGGCCGCACGGACCGCCGTCATCGCCGCCAGCCAGAACGTCGTGAACTCGCTGAACAGCACCGCGAAGGCGCTGAACGCCCAGTGGGACTCCACCCGGATCGACGTCGCCGACGGGCTGGGGGAGCTGAACGCCACCCTCGCCCAGATCGCCGCGCTGAACGGCACGATCATCTCCGCCACCGACAGCAAGCTGGACTCCAACGAGCTGCAGGACCGGCGCGACATGCTCATCGGCCAGCTGGCCGAGTCCATCGGGGCGGTCGGCGTGCCCAAGGCCGACGGCAGCACCGACGTCGTCATCGGTGGCAACACCGTGGTCTCCGGCCGCGGCTCGGTCGCGGTGCGGCTGCTGTCACCCACCTCCTCCCCGGGGGCCGGCACCGGCACCGCGGGACTGGTGCTCGACCCCGGCGGCACCCCGGTCACCGCCGGCGGCACCATCGGTGGCCAGCTGCAGGCCATGAACACGATCCTGCCGGGCCTGCGCAGCCAGCTGGACGGGGTCGCGGCCCAGATCGCGGCCACGGTGAACGCCGCCCAGACAGGCGGCGGCGACGCCGACGGCTACCAGGGCGCCGCCCTCTTCACCGCCCGGACCGGCACGACCATCGACGCGAGCACGATCTCCCTGGCCACCACCGACGGCAGCAAGCTCGCCGCGTCGAAGGTCTACGGGCCGGCCGGTGCGCCCGACAAGTCCAACGACGGCGGCAACGCCGACGCGATCGCCCAGCTGGGCAAGGGCGCCTCGGCTCCCGACGCCACGTACCGGGCGATGATCACCGACCTCGGGGTGCAGGCCTCCAGCGCCACCAGTACAGCCGCATCGGCCTCGGCCATCGTCACCCAGATCGACGCCGCCCGGCAGTCGGTCAGCGGGGTGAGCCTGGACGAGGAGATGACCAACATGCTGGTGTTCAAGCAGTCCTACGCCGCGATCAGCCGGGTCGTCACCGCGATCGACGAGATGCTCGACACCCTGATCAACAGGACCGGAAGGGTTGGTCTCTGATGCGCATCACCCACCGCGCGATCGCGGACAGCAGTGCCCGGGGCATGCAGGCCAACCTCGCGGCGCTGGCCAAGCTGCAGGAGCAGATCTCCTCGGGCAAGGCGATCAGCAAGCCCTCGGACTCGCCCAGCGGCACCTCGACCGCCATGCGGTCCCGGGCCGAGCTGAGCACCAACGACCGCTACACCGCCAACATCTCCTCGGCGACGACCACGCTGAACGCCGGCGACACCGCTCTGGACGCCATGGGCAACCTGCTCAACCGGGTCCGCGACCTGGTCACCCAGGGCGCCAACACCGGAGTCAACTCCGCCGCCAGCAACGCCGCGCTGGCCACCGAGGTCGAGGGGATCCGGGAGAGCATGCTGGCGGTCGCCAACCGCACCGTCTCCGGCGTGCCGGTCTTCGGTGGCACCACCGCGGGGACGGCGGCCTACGCCGCCGACGGCAGCTACGTCGGGCGCACCGGCACCACCCAGAGCGTCCGGATCTCCGACGCCGAGACCGTGCCCACCAGCATCGACGGGCCGGCCGCCTTCGGTCCGACCGGGTCGGACGTCTTCGCGCTGCTGAGCGGCGTCGCTGCGCAGCTGCGCTCGGACCCCAGCGGGCTGAGCAGCCGGCTCGGGGAGATCGACGCCGCAGCGCAGCGGATGACCACCACCCGGGCCCAGATCGGCGTGCGCACCTCCCGGCTCGAGCAGGTCGCCTCCATCAACGCCGCCCAGGCGCTGTCGGTGCGGGCCCAGCTGTCCGAGGCCGAGGACATCGACCAGGCCAAGACCTACCTCGACCTCACCGTGCGGCAGACCGCCTACCAGGCGGCCCTGCAGACCACGGCCTCGACCATCCAGACGTCCTTGGTGGACTACCTCCGCTGACGCATCCGCACGACGTGTCCCACCCGCCCCAGGGGTGACCCCGACCGCCGGTCGGGCTGCCGATCATGGGGGGAGGACCGCGACACGCGCTCCACCCGGCCGCATCCCGGCCGGTCACCGAGACCCATGGAGGGGTACTGGTGCTCACGCTCACCCGCACCATCGGCGAGACCATCCGGATCGGCGACGACATCGAGGTGCATGTCGTCGAGGTCCGTGGCAACACCGTCCGGCTGGGCTTCAAGGCCCCCCGCGAGGTGTCCATCCACCGCGAAGAGGTCTACCGGCAGATCGCGGCGGCGCGCAGCCTGGCCGTGCGGGTCGCGGCCGACGCGGTCGGCGCGCTGACCGCGGCCCTCGGTGGGACCAAGGGGTCCGCCCCTGGCACAGCAGCCGCTCAGGATGGCGGCGACACGGCGACGCGCGCTTTGGCGTGATCTGCCCACGAAACCCGAAGTCCTTGGGCGACACGAACCCCGTTTTGGCTTAACTCTCGCCACGTAGTGCGCAATCCTCTCCCTGAGAACGTGACAGGGGGCGATGGAGATGGCACGCAGCGCGACCAGCACGGCAGGTACGGCCAACCAGGGGGCGACCCACCGGGACGACTCCGGGGTGGACTCCGGGGTGGTGGTCGACCTGCCCGCGACGTCCGACCAGGACGGTACGGAGCACCTCTTCGTGCACGTCCAGCTGCGCCCGCGGCGGGCGGCCGCGCGCAAGTGCCTGGCGGCGCTCGCGCAGCTGGCCACCGAGCACGCCGGCGTCCCGGTGGCCCTGGCCGGGCTCAGCAAGGACGATCGGGTGCTGCGGGTCACCGTGGCGGTGGACCTCGGCCCGCGCGCCGACGTCGCCCGGTTCTCCGCCGCCGCCCAGGCCGCGTACGGCTTCGTCAGCGACCTGTTCACGGTGCTTTATGACCACATGCCGGTCTACGCCACCGAGCCCACCGCCGAGGAGAGCGCCGTCGTGGCGCCGTTCCTGCACTCGGGCGCCACCGACCGCGGCGGCTTCGCCGGTGCGCCGGTGTGGCCGTCGGAGGTCCTGGACGCCGTCAGCGCCTGAGCGCGCGCCACCCGTACCGCCCGCACCCCGCACGACCCGCACCACCTGCACCAGTCGCACCTCGTCCTCTCACCGAGACGCGATCCCGCGGCGGCACCGGACCCCCGGCGTCGTCGTCTTCCCCCGAGATCCGACCCGACGACAGGAGTCCCCGGTGTCCGAACCGCCCCGCCGCCCGACCGGCCCGCTGGTGTTCGGTGGCATCACCGAGGACGAGGCGTGGGCGACGACGCCCATCACGCTGCGCGACCGGGTGCACTTCCGGACCGAGCGGGAGCTGCCCCTCGCGGAGTTCCGTGCCGCCCTTCCCGACGGGGTCACCGTCACCCTGGACGAGGGGGAGGGGCTGTACCGGGTGGACGGCGACGCCGGCCAGGCCGCCGCGCTCTCCGCGCTGGTGAAGAACTGGTGCGCGGTGCACGGCCACCGCACGATCGGGCTGCGGGCCGAGAGCGGGGTCCGGCGCCGCGCCCCGCGGGACCTACCCGCGCAGTTCCTCACCGACCTGTGCCGGCACTACGGCCCGGTCAGCCTCAAGCGGCTGCAGCGGAACATGAGCACCATCCGGCTGCACATCCCGGACAACGACGACGTCGTGCAGCAGGTGAGCGAGTGGGTGCTCAAGGCCGTCGCGCAGTACGACGAGACCAAGGGGGTCCCGTTCGGGGCGTTCCTGGCCACCCAGCTGTCCAAGTGGGTGCACGACCTGGGCCGGGCCGCGTTCGGCCGCACGGCCACCGACACGGAGAACAAGCAGCAGAAGGCGATCGCCACGTTCGTGGCCAGCCACCAGCGCCGGCCCACCGAGCGCGAGCTGGCCGAGCTGCTGGGGCAGAGCGTCGCGGTGCTGCGCAAGAACGCGCAGAGCGTGGCAACGCTCAACGGCCTGCGGAACCTGCAGTCGCTGGACGGGGTGCCCGACGGCGCCGACCACCTGCTGCCCGACACCGCCCAGGCGCCCGACGAGATCCTCGGCGAGGCCGAGCAGACGCTGCTCTCGCACGCCCTCACCGCGGCCTGCGCTCCCGACCCGACCGCGCGTGCCGACCAGCGCGCGGGCCAGCCCAACGTGCTGGGCTGGGTGACCTGGTACCTGACCACCTGGGGTGGTCAGACCAAGACCCAGCTCGCCGCTGACCTGGGCACCTCGGTGCGGAACATGAACGTGCACGCCGACCGGGCCGAGCGGGTGCTCAAGGACCGGCTGCTGGAACTGGCCGGGTGACCGGACTCCACAATTCGGGTGAACTGCCGATACAGCTGTGACAGGAGTGAACACGGGGGCGTCCCGCGGAGCGAGCAGGAGCGTGTCGACGATGACGATGATGGTGACCGAGCCGATCACCACGGTGGTCCTGGTGCCGCACTGGCTCTCCGCGGCCGACCGGGACGACCTCACCGCCGCGCTGGAGTCCGCCCTCACCCGCCCGGACCTGCCGGCGATGACCGCCGAGCGGCTGCTCGACGTGCTCACCGAGCTGCACGTGGCCCGGGCCCGCGACGTGGTCTGGCCCTCCTCGGCCGCCCGCGTCCGGCTGGTCACCGGCTGGGACGCCGACACCCTGCCGGTGCGGCTGTCCGCGATGGAGCTCGCCTGCACGCTCAGCCTGCCCGAACTCCCGGCCACGGTGCGCGCCTCGCTCACCGGCGGCCGCAGCGCCTGACCCCCCGGCGATGACCCGGTTCGGCTCCGCGCTGCGCCTGCTGCCCCGGCTGGCCCGGCCCACCTGCGACCCGGCCGACCTGCGCGCGGCCGCTCTCCGGCTGTGCGCCGAGGGGCGTCCCGGGCTGCAGCTGGCCGTCCAGGAGGACGCGCACGGCACCACCCTGGTGGTCGAGGAGGACGAGCGCAGCTGCCGCGTGCACCTCGACGACCTGGCTGACGCGATCTCCCGCGACCAGCTGGACATGACCCCCGCCGGCCTGGACGCCGCGCTGCAGTGCTGGCTGGACCGACGCCCGGTGACCGATGTCGAGGCCGCCGGCTCCGGGATCGCCGTGCTGGGCTGGGCCGATGCCACCGAGCGCATGGTGGCCTGGCAGGTCGTCGTGCACCGTGGGGACGCCGTGGTCGGCTGGGTGCCGCACCCGTTCACCCCTGCCGGTGACGTGCTGGCCATCCAGGCTGCTGCTGTGGACCGCGCCGCCGACGTGGTGGTGCGGTCCCGGGTGGAGGGCCCGGTGCTGCTGCTCGACGCCGACGACCCGCTGCTGGCCTCAGCGGCCTGCAGCTCACCCGAGCACGTGCTGGCCCGCGCCGCGCGGCTCGGACTGCGGCTGTCCGACGCGCGTGTCGTGGTCACCCCGGGTCGCCCGGTCGCCTGGGCCGAGCCCCAGGTCGCCGCACGGCTGGCCGGGGAGACCGCGGAGGCGTGCGTGACGCTGCCCTGGCGGGAGCTGGCCGAGCTCGCCTGGACCTGAGGCACCGGGGGTCAGTCGGCGAGTACGCCGAACTCCCAGTGCCACGGCTCCGGGTTCTCCCCGCCGGCCTGCGCCCAGTCCGGGTGCACCCAGCCGAACCGGCCCGCCCAGCGGTCCATCCAGGCGTGCTGGGCGGTGCCGAAGCCGTTCACCCCACCGCACAGGTCCACCGCCAGGCCCCAGCCGTGGTTGGAGGTCCCCGGGGTCGCGGTGATCCGCGGCTTGCGCTCGTGCGCATCGACCTGCGCGGCCAGCGACCGGTAGGAGTCGGTGATGCACAGCGGCGTGCCGAAGGCGTTGGCATAGGCCTCCGCGAGCGCGTCGTAGCCGGTTGCGGCGTCGCAGCGCAGCAGCTGGCCGCCACCGATCGAGCACAGACTGGACGCGGGGATCTGCCCGTTGGACCAGCCGCCCCAGGCCGGGTCGACCGGGGCGGCCACCGTGGTCACCGGGGGTGCGCCGCACAGCGTCGACACGGAGCCGTCCGAGGCCGGCGCCACGTTGGGCGTCGCCGGCGGCACCGTGACCCGGACCGCGGTGGCACCCGGCGGTGCGCTGCGGACCGCGACCTGGTGGGTGACCGCCGAGGCGGTGACCACCTGCCCGTCGCCCACGTAGATCCCGACGTCGTCCAGGCCAGCCGCGGGGTCGCTGCCGAACACCAGGTCCCCGGGCTGCCACTGGTCGGCGGGCAGCACGGTGCCGGCGGCCCACTGCGCTACCAGGGTGGGGCCCAGCGGGTGCCCCGCGGCGCTCCACACGCCGGCGGTCAGGCCCATGCAGTCGGTGCCAGCGGCACCGGTCCCTCCGGGAACGTAGGGCGTGCCGAGCTGGGCCAGCGCGTAGCTGGTGGCCGTCGCCGTCTCCGCCGAGGGCACGGACACCACCTGGCCGGCCACCACGCCCGAGGCCACCCCGGGCAGGACGGTGCCGAGGGCGTCGCGCACCGGTGCGAGCCCGGGTGGCAGGTCCCCCGAGGCCAGCTGCGCGGTGCTGGGCAGCGTGATCCCGGCGGAGGCCAGGGCTGCGAGCCGGGCCTGCCAGGCCTGCCGGGCGGCATCGTCGGCGGCCTGCTGGTCGGGGGAGGTGGGGGCGGCGGTCAGCCCGGCGAGCGCCGCGGTGACCGCGACGTCGGTACCGGTGGCCCGGTCGCGGGCGGTCGTGGCGAGCTCGGTCGTCCGCTGGTGAGCGGCGGCCAGCACGGCTGTCGCGGTGCTGACCCGATCCGCCGCCACCTGGGCCGCCCGGGCGGCCAGGGCGGCCCGGGTAGTTCGGGTGGCCAGCTGCTGGTCGGTACCGGCGGCCAGCACGGCCAGGTCGGTGGCCACGGCGGGATCACCGCTGCCGGGGAGCCCGGCGGCGGTCACCCGACCGGTCGTGGTGTCCCGGTACAGGTCGGCTGCCGACACCCCGACCTCGGCCCGTGCGGCGGCCAGTGCCGCGTCGGCCTGCTGCTGGGCGGCCTGGGCGGTGGCCAGGGCGTCCTCGGCGGCGTCCGTGGCGGCCGAGGCCGCCAGCAGCTCGGTGGTGGTGCCGGTCAGGGCGTCCCGCAGCGCGGTGGCCCGGGCGGTGAGGTCCAGCGGTGCCGAGGCGGCCGCCGGTGGCTGCAACCCGGTGCCGGACAGCACGACCGCGGTCAGCAGGACCACCACCAGCGCCGTGCCGACCGCGCCGGCGCGACGGGCCCAGCACACCAGTCCGGTCAGCAGGCGCCGTCGGGTCTCGGCGCGGCGGGCCGTGCGGGCCTCGCGCGCGGCGGCCCGGGCACGCGCCCGCGCCCGGGCGGCAAGCCGGGGATCGACACGGCGGGGATCGACCCGGCGGGGATCGGTGCTGCGCGGGACGGCGGTCAGCGGGGCGAGAGGTCGAAGGGCGGTGGGTCGCTGGGCGGGCTTGGGCACCCGCGGTGGCACGCGACCGGTGGACGCCCGGGCGGAGGCCGGGCGGGTCGGGGTGCGCGTCGCGGCGGTCCGGGCCGCGGTCGAGGGACGCGCGTGGGGCTGCCGGGCGGTCTGGGCCGGAGGCCGGCCGGGGGAGGAGGCGCGCGTCGTCGGCGGCACGGGTCTCCCTCCGGGGACCGTGTCGCGCCCACGCCGGTGGCGGGCGACCGTCGACCGGTGTCCGTGATGGACATCGGGATCCCCGTCGGCCCTGTTGAGGGCGAGCCACGATCGGGCGGCCCGGCCTCACCCTCCCGGGGGAGCAGTTCCCCTGGTCAGCGGCTCGGCGCCCACCAGGCGCCGTGCTGCTCGCGCAGGGCGATGGTGGTCCGCTCGCCGTCCTCGGTGGTCACCACCAGGTCCACGCGGGCGATCCGGCGGCCATCGGGCAACCGCATTCCCGACGCCAGCGGCACGGGCGGCACGAGGAGGACGTCCCCCTCCCGGCCGGGGTCGGGATCGTCCACTGGTCCTCCTGGCTGCGCGTCCGTCGTCGGCACGGTACGGCGCGTCGTCCCGGCCCGCCGGGCAGAACCGGGCCGGCCCGTGGACGACGCGGCCCCGCCGTCCACGGAGGACGACGGGGCCACGATCCAGCGGAGCGACCCCGCTGCGGTGCCGGGCTCAGCGCTGGTCGATCGGCACGAAGGCCCGCTCGGTGGGACCGGTGTAGAGCTGCCGCGGGCGGCCGATCTTGGTGGCCGGGTCCTCGATCATCTCCCGCCACTGGGCGATCCAGCCGGGCAGCCGGCCCAAGGCGAACAGCACGGTGAACATCCGGGTCGGGAAGCCCATCGCCCGGTAGATCAGGCCGGTGTAGAAGTCGACGTTGGGGTAGAGCTTGCGCTGCACGAAGTAGTCGTCGGTGAGCGCGACCTCCTCCAGCTGGCGGGCCAGGTCCAGCAGCTGGCTGTTGCCGCCCAGCTTGTCCAGCACGGTGTCCGCGGTGGACTTCACGATGGCGGCGCGCGGGTCGTAGTTCTTGTAGACCCGGTGCCCGAAGCCCATCAGCTTGACCCCGGGCTCCTTGTCCTTCACCCGCTGGACGAACCGTCGGATGTCCCCGCCGTCGGCCTGGATGGCCTCCAGCATCTCCAGCACCGACTGGTTCGCGCCGCCGTGCAGCGGGCCGAAGAGCGCGTTGATCCCGGCCGAGACCGAGGCGAAGAGGTTGGCGTGCGAGGAACCCACCAGCCGGACGGTCGACGTGGAGCAGTTCTGCTCGTGGTCGGCATGCAGCACGAAGAGCATGTCCAGGGCCTTGACCAGCTCCGGGTCGGCCTCGTACGGCTCGGCCGGGAACCCGAAGGTCATCCGGAGGAAGTTCTCCACCAGGCCCTTGGAGTTGTCCGGGTAGAGGAAGGGCTGGCCGACCGACTTCTTGTAGGCGTAGGCCGCGATGGTGGGCAGCTTGGCGAGCAGGCGGTAGGTGGACATCTCCACCTGCGCCTGGTCGAAGGGGTCCAGCGAATCCTGGTAGAAGGTCGACAGGGCGCTGACCGCCGAGGACAGCACCGGCATCGGGTGCGCGTCGCGGGGGAACCCCTTGAAGAACTGCTTGAGGTCCTCGTGCAGCAGCGTGTGCCGGCGGATCTTCTGGTCGAAGTCCGCCAGCTGCGCAGGCGTCGGGAGCTCGCCGTGGATCAGCAGGTAGGAGACCTCGACGAAGCTGGCCTTGCCGGCGAGCTGGTCGATCGGGTAACCGCGGTAGCGCAGGATCCCCGCGTCGCCGTCGATGTAGGTGACGGCCGAGGTGCACGCGGCCGTGTTGACGAAGCCGATGTCCAGCGCGACCTTGCCGGTCGTGGCCAGCAGCTTGCTGGTGTCGATGCCCTCGGCGCCCTCGGTGGAGGGGACGACGGGCAGGTTGAGGTCCCCACCGGGGTAGGCCAGGCGTACGTCTGTCTCGGTCATCGGCGCGAACGGTACCGAGTCCGGTCGGCGGCGCGACAGAGAGCCGCGCCGCCGGCCGTCCGGCCCCTCAGGGGTGGGTCATCGACAGCACGTCCAGGGCGTCGTCCAGCTGCTGCTCGGTGAGCTTCCCGGCCGAGACGTAGCCGCGCTCCACGACGACCTGGCGGATCGTCTTCTGCTCCTTGAGCGACTGCTTGGCGACGACGGCCGCCTCCTCGTAGCCGATGTACTTGTTCAGCGGCGTGACGATCGACGGGCTGGACTCGGCCAGCTCCCGGCAGCGCTCGACGTTCGCGGTGATCCCGTCGATGCAGCGGTCGGCCAGCAGCCGGCTGACGTTGGCCAGCAGCCGGATGGACTCCAGCACGTTGCGGGCGATCAGCGGCAGCGTCACGTTGAGCTCGAAGGAGCCGGTGGTGCCGGCGAAGGTGACGGCCGCGTCGTTGCCGATGACCTGCGCGGCCACCTGGATGGCGGCCTCGGGCAGCACCGGGTTCACCTTGCCCGGCATGATCGAGGAGCCGGGCTGCAGGTCGGGCAGCGCGATCTCGCCCAGGCCGGTCCGCGGGCCCGAGCCCATCCAGCGCAGGTCGTTGCAGATCTTCACCAGGCCGACCGCGATCGTCTTGAGCTGCCCCGAGGCCTCGACCAGGCCGTCCCGGGAGCTCTGCGCCTCGAAGTGGTCCCGTGCCTCGGTCAGCGGCAGGTCCATCTCCTGGGCCAGCGTGCTGATGATCGCGGCGGCGAACCCTGGCGGCGTGTTGATCCCCGTGCCCACCGCGGTGCCGCCCAGCGGCAGCTCGCCGATCCGGGGCAGCGAGGCCTGCAGGCGCTCGATGCCGTACCGGATGGCCGCGGCGTACCCGCCGAACTCCTGGCCCAGGGTGACCGGGGTGGCGTCCATCAGGTGGGTGCGGCCGCTCTTGACCACCTCGGCGAACTCGGTGGCCTTGCGCTCCAGCGAGGCGGCCAGGTGGTCCAGGGCCGGCACCAGGACCGCCACGACCGCCCGGGTGGTGGCGATGTGGATGGCGGAGGGGAAGACGTCGTTGGACGACTGCGAGGCGTTGACGTGGTCGTTGGGGTGCACCGGCAGCCCGGAGGCCTCGGTGGCCAGGGTGGCGATGACCTCGTTGGTGTTCATGTTGCTCGAGGTGCCCGAGCCGGTCTGGAACACGTCGATCGGGAAGTGCTCGTCCCAGTCGCCCCGGGCGACCTGCTGCGCGGCGTCGCGGACGGCGGTGGCGATGTCGTCCGGCAGCACGCCCAGCGAGGCGTTCACGGTGGCCGCCGCGCCCTTGATGGCTGCCAGCGCACCGATGAGCTCCCGCTCGATCGGGGTGCCGCTGATCGGGAAGTTCTCCACCGCCCGCTGGGTCTGGGCCCGCCACTTGGCGTGCGCGGGGACCCGGACCTCCCCCATGGAGTCGTGCTCGATGCGGAAGTCCTGCTCGGTGGCCACGCTGCGCTCCCGGAGATCTGTCGGTGTCTGCTGGGTGGACCGCCCGGCCCGGTCGGCGCGCGAGGCGGTGTCCGTGCCCGACCCTAGACAGTGCGGCAGCAGACCTGCCGAGCAGGAGCGCCGGTGGTCCGCGGCGGTGGATCGGGCCGATCGCACCCACCCGGGTGGGTCCAGGCGGTGGCTGGGAGCCCGCTGTGGTCTCTAGGATCCGCGGGCCACTGTCCGGAACCGAGGAGTCCACGTGTCCCAGCCGCCGTACCCGCCCCCCGACGGTCCGCAGAGCGGGAGGCCGTCCGATCAGGAGGGCCCCTCCGGTCCGTCGGACCAGCCTGGCCAGCAGGGTGGGTACGGGCAGCAGCCCTGGAACCTGGGTCAGGGTCAGGGTCAGTACGGCCAGCAGTCCTGGGACCAGTACGGGCAGCAGGGACACCAGGGGCAGCAGCCCTGGGAGCAGGGCCAGTACGGGCAGGGCCAGTACGGGCAGGACCAGTACGGGCAGGGCGGTTATGGCCAGGGCGGTTACGGACAGGGCCAGTCCGGCCAGCAGCCCTGGGGGCAAGGTCAGCAGGGTCAGCCCGGTCAGTACGGGCAGCAGCCCTGGGGGCAGGGCCAGCAGGGCCCCTACGGGCAGCAGCCCTGGGCGCAGGGGCCCTACGCGCAGCAGTCCTACGGGCAGCCCGGCTACGGCCAGCAGCCCCGCTCCAGCAACCGCACCACGATCATCGTGCTGGCCGCCGCCGGTGTCGTGGTCCTCGCCGCGGTGGTGACCGCACTGGTGCTGCTGTTCGGGGTGCGGAGCGGGTCGACGTCGAGCACGGCGGACGGTGCCGTGGCGCCGGCGCCGACCTCCCCGGCCGAGTCGTCGTCCTCCCCCTCGTCCCCGGGCAGCAGCTTCTTCGACACCGTCGGGGACCCCGCCTCGCCCGACGGCCTGGGCAACGACGCGGAGCTGGACGGGTACGCGCAGGGCTGCTTCGACGGCGACTGGGAAGCCTGCACCGACCTGTGGGTCAACGCCGACATCGGCTCGGACTACGAGACCTACGGCGACACCTGCGGCGGCCGCGTGCCCGAGGACGAGGCCAGCGTCTTCTTCTGCGACACGATCGACTGACCGGTCACGACGACGGCCCGGCCCCCGTGCAGGGGGCCGGGCCGTGTGCTGTCGCGCTGGTGCTCGCGCCGGCGGTCAGTCGCCGAAGGGCACCGCGGAGTACTGGTTCAACTTCTCCAGGGAGTGCAGGCTCTCGATGGAGCGGATCGTGCCCGACCGCGACCGCATGACCAGGGACTGGGTGGTGCACCCTCCGGCCCGGTACTGCACCCCCCGCAGCAGTTCCCCGTCGGTGATGCCGGTGGCCACGAAGAACACGTCCCCCTGTACCAGGTCGTCGATGTCCAGCACCCGGTCCAGGTCGTGGCCGGCGTCGATGGCCTTCTGCTTCTCGTCGTCGTCCTTGGGCCACAACCGGCCCTGCAGCGCCCCGCCCATGCATTTCAGGGCGCACGCGGTGATGATCCCCTCGGGGGTGCCCCCGATGCCCAGCAGCAGGTCGACGCCGGTGCCTTCGCGGGCCGCGGCGATGGCCCCCGCGACGTCACCGTCGCTGATGAACTTGATCCGGGCGCCCGCGTCGCGGACCTCCTGGGCCAGCGTCGCGTGCCGGGGGCGATCCAGGATGCACACCGTCACGTCGGCCGGCCAGGCCTTCTTGGCCTTGGCGACCCGCCGGATGTTCTCTCGGACCGGCAGCCGGATGTCCACCACGTCGGCCGCGATCGGGCCGGTGGCGATCTTGTCCATGTAGAACACCGCGGACGGGTCGTACATGGCGCCGCGGTCGGCGACCGCCAGCACCGAGACGGCATTGGGCATGCCCTTGGCCATCAGCGTGGTGCCGTCGACGGGGTCGACGGCCACATCGCACTCGGCACCGGTGCCGTCGCCGACCTCCTCGCCGTTGTAGAGCATCGGGGCCTCGTCCTTCTCGCCCTCCCCGATGACCACGACGCCACGCATGCTGACGGTCTGGATCAGCGCGCGCATGGCATCCACCGCGGCCCCGTCGCCACCGTTCTTGTCGCCGCGGCCGACCCAGCGGCCGGCGGCCATGGCCCCGGCCTCGGTGACCCGGACGAGTTCCATCGCCAGGTTGCGGTCCGGCCTGGGCCGTCCGCCGCTCGGCGGCTGGTTGCTGTACGCGGAGGGGTGGGCGGGTGGCGGACCGTCGGGGACGGGCAGGGACAACGGGACCTCCTCGGACGGCCGCCCGGCGGGGCGGTGCGCCGCCCGGTGGGTCCGCAGGAGGCGAGGGCCCGGAGGTCCGCGCCCGACCCCTCGGGCGCTGGGCGGCGGGATGGGGGAGCTGTGCTGCGATCCTAGGGGCATGGCCGACAACGCACCCCAGGGTGAACGCGCCGCTGATCCCGCTGGTCCTGCCCCGGCGCCGTCCTCCGCGCAGGTCCGGGCACAGAAGTTCAACGCCGCCAACATGGTCCGGTCGCTGCTGCCGCTGACGGTGCTGGTGCTGGTG
Source organism: uncultured Actinomycetota bacterium (assembly GCA_963759905.1). Taxonomy (GTDB): domain Bacteria; phylum Actinomycetota; class Actinomycetes; order Mycobacteriales; family Geodermatophilaceae; genus Klenkia. Next base: position 862,148 of record CAVXBD010000001.1, on the reverse strand, counting down.
ATCGTCGGCTTCACCACCCTGCGGCAGAACCCTGCGGACCCGATCCGCACGGTGGAGACGACGTCGTCGACGCAATTGGCCGCCGCCCGGGCCGGCTACCCGCTGCTGGTGCCGCAGGACCTGCCCGCCGGGTGGCGGCCCACCAGCATCCGGACCGACGCCGGCAAGGCCGAGGCCCCGGGCGACCCGGTGACCCTGCAGATCGGCTGGTACACCCCCGGCAAGGAGTTCGCCGGCTACGTCATCAGCGACGACGACCGGGCCTCCGCACTGATCGATGTGCTGGGCGGGGCCACCGACGAGGGCAGCACCACGATCGGCGGGAGGACCTGGGAGCGGTTGACCACCACCCGGGAGGAGACCGCCTACCGGCTGCTCGCCGACGGGGCGACGGCCGTGGTCACGGGGTCCGCGTCCGACGAGGAGCTGCAGACCCTCGCCGGGGCGGTGGCGGTGGCCGCACCGGGGGATTGACTCACCCGGTGGGCGGCTCCGGCGGGGCGGCTGCCGCGAGCCGTTCGCGCGCCTCGTCGAGCCAGTGCTGGCAGACGCCGGCCAGGGTCTCGCCGCGCTCCCACAGCGCCAGGGACTCCTCCAGCGTGAGCCCCCCGCCCTCCAGCCGGCGGACGACGTCGGCCAGCTCCTCGCGGGCCTGCTCGTAGCTCTGCGTGGGGGCCGGGTCCGAGGTGCTCACGGTCGTCCATCCTGCCGGTCCACCCGGACCGGCAGGCGGCCACCGGCCAGCCGGACCGTCAGCGCCTCGTCGTCATCCACCTGGGCCGGGTCGCGGACCAGCGCGCCGTCGGCGCGCTGGACCAGGGCGTAGCCGCGGTCCAGGGTTGCCGCCGGGGACAGCGCAGCGACGCGGGCACGGGCGTGCTCCAGGTCCCGCTCGGCCACATCCACCCGGTGGGTGACCGTGCGGGTGGCCCGGTGGCGCAGGGCGGTGACATCCTCGGCCCGCCCGGCCAGCAGGCGTTGCGGGTCGGCCAGGGCAGGGCGGCTGCGCACCGACTCCAACCATCGCTCCTGCTGCTCCAGCCGGGCCGTCACCAGGGCCCGGGCTCGCGCGCGCAGCCCATCGACCAGCCGGCGCTGCTCACCGATCTCGGGGACCACGCGGTGCGCGGCATCGGTGGGGGTGGCCGCCCGGACGTCGGCGACGTGGTCGACCAGGGTGGTGTCGGTCTCGTGCCCGACGGCGGTCACCACCGGGGTGCGGCAGGCAGCGATGGCCCGGACCAGGCCCTCGTCGGAGAAGGGCAGCAGGTCCTCCACGGAACCGCCGCCGCGGGCCAGCACGATCACCTGGACAGCCGGGTCGGCGTCCAGCCGCTGCAGCCCGTCGATCACCGCGGCGGCCGCAGAGGGGCCCTGGACCACGCAGTGCTGGACGGCGAAGCGGACCGCCGGCCAGCGGCGACGAGCGGTGACCAGGACGTCCCGCTCGGCCGCGCTGTCCCGGCCGGTGACCAGCCCGACCACGGCCGGCGCGAAGGGCAGCGGACGCTTGCGGGCGGCGTCGAAGAGGCCTTCGGCGGCCAGCAGGGCCCGGATCCGCTCGATCCTGGCCAGCAGCTCACCCAGCCCGACGGCCCGGATCTCGGTGGCGCGCAGCGAGAACGAACCGCGGGCGACGTAGTAGTCCGGCCGGGCCCGGACGACCACCCGGGCGCCCTCGGTCAGGGTGAGTCCGGGCCGGTCGGCGACGTCCCGATGGCAGGTGACCGGGACGGACAGGTCGGCGGCGGCGTCCCGGAGGGTGAGGAAGACGGTGGCGCTGCCGCGGCGGGAGAGCTGGGCGACCTGGCCCTCGACCCAGACCTCACCCAGCCGGCCGATCCATTCGGCGACCTTGCGGGCCACCGTGCGCACGGGCCACGGCTGCTCGGGCGAGGACGGGGCAGTCACGAGTCGAGCCTGCCAGGTGCCACCGACGGTTCGGCCGACCTGCCCGGAGATGCCCTCCCACCCCGGTACGCCGCACGCAGCGCAGCCCGGTGGACGCGGGTGCGCGTCCACCGGGCCGGCGGGTGATGCGGGGTGGCAGGTGATCAGCGGGACGGGCGGACCGTGAGCTCGTCGAGGGCGGTCCAGTCCACCGGTGGGCGGGGCGCCGATGGGCCCGGTGGTGGCCCCAGGTCCAGCCTGGGTCCGGTGCTGATCTGCGAGCCGTCGGGCCGGTAGGTGGTCCACCGGTTCCGCGGATCGCGTTCGACCCGGAAGCCGTGGTGGACCTTCGTGTGGTGGGCTTCGCACAGCAGAGCAGAGTTGGCCAGCGAGGTCTGCCCGCCGTGGAGCCAGTGCGTCAGATGATGCACGTCGCACCAGTACTTCGGGGCTCCGCAGCCGGTGAACACGCAGCGCCGGTCCCTCACCTCGACGGCTTTGCGCAGGTGGGGCGGCACCACCCGGTGGGTGCGGCCCACATCCAGGGGCTGGGAGTCCGGTCCGATGACGATGCGGGTGATCTCCCCATCACAGGCCAGCATCCGGGCCTTGGCCGCGGAGATGGTGGCCCCGAAGTCCATCACCCCAGCACCGGGTCCGATGGCCGGGTCCTGCAGGTCCGCCCAGGGGATCAGCACACCCACCTGCGGCTTGCGGGTGCGCAGCGTGGGCAGCTGCCCGGCCGCCAGCTGGTTGTCACACAGCTGCACCAGCGAATCGGCCAGCTGCTGGGACCGGGTCCGCACATCCCCCGCGACCCGCCCAGCCCCCAGCACCGACTCCAGGGCAGCCTGCAGCCGCTCCCCGCCGACCGCGTCCAGCTGCCCGTGCACCCCCAGTGACCCGTCCCCGCGCTTGGACAAGGTGAGCCCGCGGGTCTCGGTGGGATCCGGTTCGGGCCCGTCGGGATCCAGCCGGGACAGGTAGTGCCCCACCGCCACCACGACATCCTTGTGCGGCGCGGAAGCAGCCAACTCGGTCAACGTGGCGTCGGTCTCGGCCAGATCCATCCCCGCAGCCTCGGCTGCCGCGAGGTGCTCCGGGGTGGTGACCGGCGCGATCGCCAGCACCTGGTCGGCGGTCACCTGCCCGGCCGCGAACGCGGCCGACAGCGCGGGCAACACCTGCAGCGCCCGCCCCATGGCCAGCATCCGCGACCCGGTCGGACCCGAGACCCGCGCATGCCCACGCAGCCAGGAACCCATCGAGGCCAGCCCGTCGATCTCGGCCAACCCCGACACCTCACCTGGCCCGCACCGTGCGCGCCACCGCGGCATCCAGCTGGTTCCGCAGGGCCAGCAGCACCGGCAACCGCTCGTGCAGTTGCACCCCGAACCGCAGCTCCTCGTCCTGCTCGGACAGCACAGCGGACAAGGCCGCGGCGGCGGTACCGAAGTCACCTGGCTCGCTCATCTCGACCCTCCCTCAACCCGACTGGCTATTCGAACGTGTGTACGAATACTAGCGCGCGTTCGTGACCTGGGCAAGGTAAAGAGGCAGCTCAGGGCAGGGTTGTGGATACGTCGAATGCTGTGGACAGTGGCAAGCGCGGAACGGCCGGCAGGGTGTAGCGGAGGCGCCGGCATGCGCCACGTGCTCCCGGACCCGACTCCGGAGAGGTCCGAGGCGCCACCGGCCCGGTCGGCCGGGTCGAGAAGCCAGGCCGGGCCGGGACCGGGGTGGCACATCCAGCACGGTGGAACGACTGTCGCTCTGCGCGCGCTGAACCACCACGGCAGGGGCTCTCTCGGTCGATCGGACTAAGCCCCGGCGGACGGGGCCGCCGCTCAGCCCCGCTCGCGGTCGAGCTTCTCCTTGCGATTGCGCAACAGGGTCACGTAGGGCGTGCGGTTCCGGGTCGCCTGCTCGTAGGCCAGCAGCTCCTCGACCGTGACCGGCTGGTAACCACGGAGGCGCCCGCGCAGCTGGGCGATGGTGAACCCGTCGTACCCGTCGATGGGGGAAGCTCCGGCCGCCTGGGAGCCGGACAGGTCGCTGCCACCCTCGGGCTCCTCGCTCACGCCTGGGCCAGCAGCGTCGTCCGTGTGTTCGATGGCCCGCTCCGAGGCGGCGATCAGCGCGTCGTCCTCGGCCGCGTTGTCGCTCATGTTCGCCGCGAGCTCGTCGACGGTGGAGGTGATGTCGTCTGCCTGCGGGTCGCCGGGCAGGCCGGCCACCTCGGCGTCCGTCAGGTCGGCATCGCCCAGGTCGGCGGTGAGGCCCTCGGCCAGCAGCTCCTCCTCGGCGAGGGTCTCGTCAGTGAGGTCGTCCTCCCCGATCGCGGCGGCCTCGTCGACCACGGTGGGCGGTGGGCCTCCGGCGGATGCGTGCTCGTCGTCGAAGGAGTCCACCGGGTCGGCGGCCACCCGGTCGAAGGAGGAGGTCCGCGACCCCAGGTTGCCGACGGGGGGTGGTGCGCCGGGCAGGTCGTCGTCGAAGGTGGCCAACCCCGGCTCGGCGTCGCCGCGCAACCCGGTGAACACCTCGTCCCCCCGGGCGACCAGCCCGGAGTACTCCTGCTGGAGCTTCAGCGAGGTCTGCATGACCAGGCCCAGGGCCCGCACCGGGAGGGCGGGCAGCGTGCTGGGGAGCTTGCGGGCTTCGTCGAGCAGGGTCGCAGCCAGCCCGGCGGCGGCGCGGACGGGTTCGGGGATCTCACGGGCCATGAGGGCAAGCCTGCCCCAGTGGCGCCGGTGACGCTCTCCGGGAGGCGGGGCCGCTTCTCCATCCGGGGGGAGCGGTGGCGGCCGCGACCTACAGTGGGGCCATGGCTTCTGAGCGCGGACGGGTCCTGCTGGCCGATCCCCGGGGCTACTGCGCCGGGGTGGACCGTGCGGTGATCGCCGTCGAACGGGCCCTGGAGATCCACGGTGCCCCGGTCTACGTACGCAAGCAGATCGTGCACAACAAGCACGTGGTGGCGACCCTGGAGCGACGCGGGGCGGTGTTCGTGGAGGAGACCGACGAGGTGCCCGAGGGGGCGGTCGTCGTCTTCAGCGCGCACGGGGTCTCCCCGGCCGTGCACGAGCAGGCCGCTGCGCGATCGCTGCGCACGATCGACGCGACCTGCCCGCTGGTCACGAAGGTGCACAAGGAGGCCAAGCGGTTCGCCGACGACGACTACGACATCCTGCTGATCGGCCACCGCGGGCACGAGGAGGTCGAGGGCACGATGGGTGAGGCCCCGACGCACACCCAGCTCGTGGACGGCGCCGACGACGTGGCGAACGTCCAGGTCCGGGACCCGGAGAAGGTCGTGTGGTTGTCCCAGACGACCTTGTCGGTGGACGAGACCCTGGCGACGGTGGGTCAGCTCAAGGGCCGCTTCCCCGGCTTGCAGGCGCCGCCCAGCGACGACATCTGCTACGCCACGCAGAACCGGCAGCAGGCGGTCAAGCAGATGGCCGGCGAGTGCGACCTGGTGCTGGTCGTCGGCTCGACCAACTCATCCAACTCGGTCCGGTTGGTCGAGGTTGCGCTGGAGGCCGGCGCTCGGGCCTCCTACCTGGTGGACTACGCCTCCGAGGTCGACGAAGCCTGGCTGGAGGGGGTCCGCACGGTGGGGGTGACCAGTGGTGCCTCCGTGCCCGAGATCCTGGTCAGCGAGCTGCTGGACTGGCTGGGCAAGCGCGGTTACCCCGATGTGGAGACCGTGAAGGCCGCCGAGGAGCGGCTGGTCTTCGCCCTCCCGCACGAGCTGAAGCAGCGCAAGCAGACATTGGCGGTCGACACCTCGGCGGAGTGATCGATCGGCCGGTCCGCCCGACACAGCACGGCCCGTCCCCCCGGGGGGACGGGTCGTGCTCGTGCGAGGGGGCCTCAGCGCCGGGCGACCAACCGCACGACGGTCAGCACCAGCGCGGCTGCTACCGCGATGGCCATGGCCGGGAACCCGCGGATAAGCAGAGTGGCCAGCGTGGCGAGGTTGAGCGTCGCCGAGGGGGCCAGCGCGATGTTGACCAGGGCGACCCCGACGAAGACCAGCGGCGCGGCGACCACGACCGTGGCCAGGTCCCCGCGCCGGACCACCAGGGCAGCCACCACGGTGCCGGCCACCAGGGCGATGAGGGTCAGCGTGCCCAGGCCGACCCCGACGAAGGAATCGGCGCCGGCCGCCGCGAGGGTGACCAGGAAGATGCCCAGCACACCGAGCGATCCGCGGATGCCGCCGGACGGGCGGGTGGACCGGCTGGGTGCGCGCTGCTCGCGGGGGTTCCCGGAACGGGGGCGCTGGGCATCGAGTCGGCCCTCCGACGGGCCCCGCCGGGCCGGCCGATCCCCGCCGGCGGACCGGTTCCGCGGAGCGCCCGAGCGGGGGCGCGGGTCGCGGGGCTCGCCTGAGTGGTAGCCACCCAGGTCGTCGGGGTCGCCGCGTTCAGCACGCACGGCACCCTCCCGCCTGGACTCGACAGCTCTGACCGGTGCGATGGTGCACCTCCTCGTTCCTGGCGGAACGTGTCACGTGCCCCGCCGCTGGGGGCTGACGGTAGCCGCCGGAGCTGTTACGACGCTGGAGGCGACCGGGAGTGGCGGATGCGCACCGGGTGGCCGGTGCCGGGCCTTCAGCCCAGCGCGCCTCCGCGGTCCTCGTGCCGGGGCCGGCCCCAGCTCTCGTCGTGGTGATCCAGCACCGGCCCCGCCTCGTCGTCCCGGACCGTGCGCAACGCCCGCACCGGGGCCTGCACGACCTCCGGCGCCGGCACCGGGGTCGCCGCCACCCCCAGGTCGTCGAACCGGCGGGCGGCCACCAGCACCGACCGCTCGTAGCTGCCGACCGTGTCGTTGTACCGACCCACCGCCGAGCCCAGCGCCGACCCCAGCCGGGTCAGGTGCCCCGACAGCGTGCTGAGCCGGGCGTGCAGCGTGCGGCCGACCTCCAGCACGGCGCCTGCATCCCGGGCCAGCCGCTCCTGACGCCAGGAGTAGGCCACGGTGCGCAGCAGGGCCAGCAGCGTGCTGGGGGTGGCTATCACGACATCACGGGCGAAACCGTGTTCCAGCAACTGCGGCTCCGCCTCCAGCGCGGAGATCAGGAACCCGTCCGAGGGCACGAACAGCACCGTGAACGGCGCCGCAGGCTCGAAGGCGCTGGGGTAGTGCCGGGCGGCCAGGACGTCCACGTGGGCCCGCAGCTGGCGGGCGTGCTCGGCGACCCGGCGCACCCGGACGGACTCCTCGGTGGCCTGCACCGCCTCGATCCAGCCAGCGAAGGGCACCTTTGCATCCACCACCACCTGCTTGCCGTCGGCGAGGGTGACCACCAGGTCGGGGCGCACGCCGGCCCCCTGGTCGTTGGTGGCGGCCGGTTGCTCGACGAAGTCGCAGTGCTCCAGCAGGCCGGCCACCTCGACCAGCCGGCGCAGCTGGACCTCGCCCCACCGGCCCCGCACGTGCGGGGTGCGCAGCGCGGTCACCAGCGCGGCAGTCTCCTGGCGAAGCTGCGCCGAGGTCTGCCCCACGGTGCCCACCTGCTCGCGGAGCTCACCGTGCGCGGTGGCCCGGTCCCGCTCGATGCCGGCGATCAACCGGTGCAGGTGGTCCAGCGACTCGTGCACGGGCTCCAGCCTGTCGGGCCGCGGCTGCCGACGACCGACCAGGGCGACGACGCCCAGGGTGACCGCGGTGGCCAGCAGGGCCCCGAGGAGCAACCCGAGCAGCAGGGAGGAGGCGTCCATGCCCGCAGGTTGCCCCAGGGGTACGACAGAAAGCGCTCAGCCGGCGACGGGCGCGCCGGCGTGAGCCGCCTCGTGGTCCAGCAGCCAGCTCTTCACCGTCGTCCCCCAGCGGAACCCACCCATCCCGCCACCGGTGGCGCGCACCCGGTGGCAGGGCACGAACAGCGCCGCGGCGTTCCGCGCACACGCCCCGGCGGCGGCCCGGACCGCGGTGGGTCGCCCGCAGCGGGCGGCGAACTCCGCATAGCTGTCCGGGTGGCCGGCCGGGACCGTGCGCAGCACCTGCCAGGCCTCGGTGAGGAACGGGCCCGAGCGCTGGCTGACCGCCACCCGGTCGATCACCCCGATCTCCCCGGCGTGGAAGGCGTCGACCACGTCGAGCACCGGCAGGTGGTCGACCGCCTGCACCGAGGCCGGGCGCAGCGCGCGGTGCACGACGGGCACCAGGTCACCGATGTCGGCGGTCCAGCCGCTGGCCAGCACGATGTCGTCAGGGCCGTCGACCAGCACGGTGAACGGGCCGACCGGGGTCGAGGTGGTGGCGTGCCGTGCGGTCATGACGGGGTCTCCTCAGGTGCGGGGTGCCGGGTGAACAGGGCAGGCGCGGCCATCGCCCACAGGTGCAGGACGGCGTAGGAGCGCCAGGGCCGCCAGCGGGTCGCAGCGTCCGCGTCGGAGCTGCCCAGCGCCACCAGGCTCCGGCGCAGGGCCAGGTCACCGGGCAGCCACACGTCGGGGTCGGCCAGCCCGCGCAGCGCCACCAGGGACGCCGTCCACGGCCCGACGCCCGGCACGGCCAGCAGCGCGCGGGTGGCCTCGGCGCGGTCGGCGCCGGGATCCAGCGCGATGTCCCCGGCCACCAGTCCCGCGGCCAGGGCGTGCACCGTCCGCCGCCGCGCCTGGGTCAGGCCGATGCCGGTCAGGTCGGCACCGGCCAGTGCGGCCGGGCGGGGGAAGGCATGGGTCAGCGTGCCGACCGGCTCGTCCAGCGGCGTGCCGGCCGCGGTCAGCAGCCGGGCGGTGAAGGTCCGCGCGCCACCGAGGGACACGTGCTGACCCAGCACGGCGCGCACCGCGGCCTCGGCGGCATCCGGGGAGGTGGGCACCCGCCGCCCGGGCGCAGCCCGGACCAGGGCGGTCAGCGCCGGGTCCGCGGCCAGCACGTCGTCCACGGCGACCGGGTCGGCGTCCAGGTCCAGCAGCCGCCGGCAGCGGGCCACCGCGACACCCAGGTCGCGCAGCTGGGTCAGCTGCAGCCGGGCGGTGACCGCGGCGCCGTCCGCGGCGGGGGAGAGCCGGACGACGCCGGGTCCGTGTGGCAGGTCCAGCACGCGGGAGAAGGTGGTCCCGTCCCACTCCTCCAGGCCGTCGACCGCGTGCGCTCCCAGGAACAGCAGCACCTCGTCGGCGGCGAACGGCGCGCGTGCGGCCAGCCGCAGGGTCAGCCAGCCCGAGGGTCCGGACACCGGGGAGGCCCCAGCGCGCAGGGTGGATGGTGTGGTGGCGAAGACCTCGCGGACGGTGTCGTTGAACTGGCGGATGCTGGCGAACCCGGCGGCGAAGGCGACCTCGGCCATCGGCAGCGTGGTGGTCTCCACGAGCACCCGGGCGGTCTGCGCCCGCTGGGCGCGGGCCAGGGCCAGCGGGCCCGACCCCCAGCTCGTCCACCAGCAGCCGGTGCAGCTGCCGCTCGGAGTAGCTCAACCGGGCGGCCAACCCGGAGACACCGGTGCGCTCCACCTCGCCGTCACCGATCAGCCGCATGGCCCGGGCGACCACGTCGGCCCGCACGTCCCACTCCGGGGACCCGGGCACGGCGTCGGGCCGGCACCGGCGGCAGGCCCGGAACCCGGCGGCCTGCGCGCCGGCGGCGGTGGCGTGGAAGGAGACATTGCCCGGCAACGGGGTGCGGGCCGGGCAGGAAGGCCGGCAGTAGATGCCGGTGGTCGCCACGGCGGTGACGAACCAGCCGTCGAAGCGCGCATCCCGGGCCGACACCGCGCGGTAGCAGCGGTCGGCATCCAGCGGTGCGCGGTCGGCCAGCAGTCCTGTCACGCCTCGAGCATGCCAGCGCCCCGCACCCCGGTCTGGCGGGTTTCGGACGGGGCGGTGGTCAGACCACCCGACGCTGCGCGGTCAGCTCACCGGGGTTGTCCCCGGTGTTCACCGTCGCGCTGGGCTCCACCAGCAGCACCTGCGCGCCGTCGGGGGAGAACGGCTGGTGCGGGGTACCGGCCGGCACCACGTACAGCTGGCCGGGACCCAGCGTGACCTCGCCGTCGTCCAGCCGGATGGTCAACGAGCCGGTGAGCACCAGGAAGACCTCGTCGGTCTCCGGGTGGCTGTGCCGGGTGAACTCGCCCTTGGTGTGCACCACCCGCAGGTCGTAGTCGTTGAGCACGGCCACGGTGCGCGGGGACCACGGCTCGGTGACGGTGGCGAGGACGGCGGCCAGGTCGACAGGGGTACCCATCGCTCGATGATCCCGCCCTGTTCGGGCGCCCGTACGCTGGTCCCCCGTGAGTCTCACCATCGGGATCGTCGGGCTGCCCAATGTCGGCAAGTCGACCCTCTTCAACGCCCTGACCAAGAACGATGTGCTCGCCGCGAACTACCCGTTCGCCACGATCGAGCCCAATGTCGGGGTGGTCGGGGTTCCCGACGACCGGCTCGGGAAGCTGGCCGAGGTCTTCGGCAGCGCCAAGCAGATCCCGGCCACGGTGTCCTTCGTCGACATCGCCGGCATCGTGCGCGGGGCCAGCGAGGGCCAGGGGCTGGGCAACAAGTTCCTGGCCAACATCCGCGAGTCCGACGCGATCTGCCAGGTCATCCGGGTGTTCACCGACCCCGATGTGGTGCACGTGGACGGCAAGGTCGAGCCCGGCCGACGACATCGAGACGATCAACACCGAGCTCCTGCTGGCGGACCTGCAGACGCTGGAGAAAGCGATCCCGCGGCTGGAGAAGGAGATGCGCAAGGACAAGGAGCGCAAGGCGGTGCACGACGCGGCGCTGGCCGCCCGCGAGGTGCTCGACAGCGGGAAGACCCTCTTCTCCGCCGGGGTGGACGCCGAACCGCTGCGCGAGCTGGGCCTGATGACCACCAAGCCGTTCCTCTACGTCTTCAACGTCGACTCCGACGAGCTGACCAACGCCGAGCTGCTGGAGGAGCTGCGCGCCCTGGTCGCACCCGCCGAGGCGATCGTGCTGGACGCCACAGACCGAGGCCGAGCTGGCCGAGCTGCCCGACGAGGAGGCCGCTGAGCTGCTGGCCGCGGTCGGTCAGGACGAGCCGGGGCTGCACCAGCTGGCCCGGGTCGGCTTCGCCACGCTGGGGCTGCAGACCTACCTGACCGCCGGCCCCAAGGAGTCCCGGGCCTGGACGATCCCGGTCGGTGCCACCGCGCCACAGGCCGCCGGGGTCATCCACACCGACTTCCAGCGCGGCTTCATCAAGGCCGAGGTGGTCTCCTTCGATGACCTCGTCGCGGCCGGGTCGATGGCCGCGGCCAAGACCAAGGGCCAGGTGCGCATCGAGGGCAAGGACTACGTGATGGCCGACGGCGACGTGGTGGAGTTCCGCTTCAACGTCTGAACCAGCAGCTCAGACGTGATGGTGACTCCCCCCGGTCAGCACCGGGTCCGCCTTGACCTCAGCGGCTCGACAACCCGGCATCGCCAGGGGCGACCTCCACCAGCGGGTGTCGGCGAGCACGACACCGAGCACGACCGCGGCGACGATGGCGAGTACGACCCAGCCGGTGGCGCTGTGCTCCCACCCGGCGGGCGTGGTGGTCGCGAAGGGGAAGGCGGGCAGGCGGCGATCGAGCGGGCGGAGCAGCGCCCACGCCGTGGTCGCCGGCACGACGGCCGTGGCGAACCGCGACCCTGGTGACGCCTCCCCGCACGAGCGTCGCCAGGTGGTGTAGGCCGCACCGGCAAGGCCGGCCGCAAGGCCCTGGATCCAGATCTCGTCGCCGTGCCCGAAGGTGGTTGCATCGCCCGCGTGGAGCACGACGGCAGTCCAGGTCATGAGGAGCAGCAGCGGCCCGGGGCTGCGCGCCATCGTGCGCCAAGCGAGACCGCGAGGCGCTGAGTCGACGACGGCGGCGGACGTCTCGTCGAAGCACCAGGCCGTCGCCCCGGCGAGCAGACCGACCGCCGCCCCCTCGAGCGGCCACAGCACCCACGGGTTCCACCGGACGAGCTCCATGAGCACGATGACGAGCCCTGCCGCCAGGGTGACCCGCGTCCACGGGATCGCCCTGGCGACATAGCCGGTCATCAGCAGGTGGCGCAGGGGATGGGGTTGACGAGCACGTCGGGGTAGCCGACGACCATGGTCAGCACTCCGAGCACCAGAGCGAGCCCGCCCAGGCCGAGTGCGACCGTGCGCAACCGGGGCCGGTCCGATTCGGGGTCGTGCAGGACGGCGACCACGATGCCGAGCGCACAGACGACCCCCAGGTAGAGCACCCAGATGAACGGGTTGCCGGGTGCGGTCGTGAAGTGGATCGCCCCGTCGGGGTCGGCACCCCAACCGAGCTGCCCGAGGAAGTAGGTCCAGAACCAGAACACCCGGTAGGGCTGCCCGCCGGCGAAGTTGCCCTGGAGCATGATCGTGGCCAGGACCAGGAGCACCGAGGCGATGGCCGCGACGCCGCGCTTGGGGAGGTATCGAGCGAGCAGTAGCCCGAGGAGCGGTCCGCCCACGGCGCACATGACGCCGTCGCCGAACATCTCCGCGTGGATGAACAGGTTGCTCACCCCGGGCGGGACGACCCACGCCTGGGGCGGCCTGGCGTACCAGGCGACGACGGCGGCGATGTAGGCCGCCATCGCGGCCGTGAATGGCACCACGACCGCGCACGCCAGTGCCAGCGTGCGGATGCGCTCGGGAACGGCGACCGCGCCGGCCGCCTCCGCGGCACGATCGGAGCGGCGGGTCAGCCCGAACATGATCACCAGTCCGAGGACTCCGAGCATGGCCCCGGGACCGATCATGTAGGCCGCGGCCGAACCGGTGTCATCCCACGCGAACATGGAGACGACCACCAGGGCGGTCATCGCGGCGCCGAACCAGAACAGCTTGTGCGTGAGGTAGTTGCGGATCTCCTGACGGGCCAGGACGCCCAGCGCAGAGCCCGTCTCGTAGGTGGTGCTCATCGGTTGACTCCCTGAGGTGTGTGCCGCTCCGAGCGGAGCAGCAGGTACGCGTCCTCGACCGACGGGTCGACGACGGAGGAGTCGGGGGCGGGCTGCCCCCCGACGGACCGGACCAGCCCGGTTCCGGTCGTCCAGGTCTGGACCGCGCCGCTGGCTGCGGCGGGTCCGAGGTGGACACGGCCGGCTGCCGTGCCCAGGAGCTCGGGCACCGTGCCGTCGAAGCGGACGGCTCCGGCGTCGATGACGAGCACTCGGTCGCACAGGGCCGAGACGTCCTCGGTCTGGTGCGTCGAGATCACCACGGTCCCGGCGAGGCCGGAGAGAAGGCCTCGCAGGGACGCGCGCTGTTCGGGGTCGAGTCCGGTGGTGGGCTCGTCGAGGATGAGCAGGTCGGGCGAACCGATGAGGGCCTGGGCGACGGCGAGCCGTCGGCGCTGTCCGCCGGACAGCTTGGCGACCTTCATGGCGCCTCGGTCGCCGAGCTGGACGAGATCCAGCACCCGCTGCACCTCGCTGTGGCGCCGGCCGGTGTTCGTCCACTCCTTGAGCACCGCGAGGTAGTCCAGGAAGGCGAAGGCCGTCATGCCGCGCGGGAAGACGACCTCCTGCGGGCAGTAGCCGATCCGCCGTCGAGCCTCGACGCGATCTGCGTGGGACTCGGTGACGTCGAAGCCGGCGACCACGATGCGCCCGCTGCTCGGGGGGAGCGCGGTCGACAGCAGGCGCAGCATCGTGGTCTTCCCTGCGCCGTTCGGCCCCAGCAGTCCCACCACCCCTCGCTGCAGGTCGAGAGTCGTGGGCTGCAGTGCGAGGGCGCGGCCGAACTTCTTGGAGACTCCCGAGAACGATGCGGTGGCACTCACAGCTCGCCGCCCTGGAGGTGGAGGGTCGAGGTGCGCAGCACGAGGGCGAGTGCGAGCGCGCCCGCCCCGACCACGAGCGCGACCTGCCCGGCCGGCGTCGTCAATGCCTCGACACGGTCCCCGATGCGGAGCACGGCGACCACCGTCACCCAGACCGATGCCAGGAGGACGCCGGTCACCCACGCCTCGAACCACGTGAGCATCACCAGCGCCGCCACGGTCAGCCCGAGCGCAGGCGCCAGCCAGGCCAGCGCGAGATCATCCATGTCCGGGACCACGAGTCCGACGGCCATCGTTGCCGGAACGGCGACCGCGAGAGCGGCGGCCGCCCGGAGCAGGGCGAGCCGCAGCTTGCTGTAGGGCGTCGTGGCCGTCACCTCGCGCAGCGGGTCGAGTGCGTCGTAGGACGACACCACCGCCAGTACGGGAACGAGCGGGGCCAGTGCCAGGAATGCTGCGTCGCGGCTGGCAGGGCCCAGACCAGCCAGCCCGACGACGCAGGCGGACGCGATCGCGAAGCCGATGGCGACCACCCACGGGACCAGGAACGAGTCGGCGGCGGAGACGACCACGATGTCATCGGGTGCTACGCCCAGGCGGCGCATGGTCCGCTGGAGGGGCGACGGAGCAGGGGCGGAGATCGTCGCCCGTACGCCGGACCACACGGCTTCCACCGTCTCCACCGGAACCTGGGACCTCGCTGCCGAACGGCATTCGGCACATCCGACGAGGTGGGACTCGAGGCTGAGCTCGGCGGCCGGGTCGAGGCGACCCGCGTCGTAGGCCTCCCAGGCGGGGGTTCCGATGTGCCAGGTCATGAGCCTGCCTCCAACGAGATCAACTGCGCGCGCAGCTTGGACTTCGCGATGCGGGCACGGCTCTTGACCGTGCCCTGCGGGACTCCCAGGAGGTGCGCGGCCTCCCTCGTGGAGAGCCCGTCGACGACGGTCGCCTGCAGCACCAGCCGCAACTCGGGCGAGAGCGAGCGCAGGGCGTCGCCGACCGAGCCGTGTTCGACCGCGATGAGCAGCTCGTCCTCCGCGCTGCGCACGGTCGGTGACAGGGCCGACAGCAGCCGGGCCTCCATGGGCACTGGTTGCGCCCGCTTGCGCAGCCGGGAGACCAGCTGCCGGATCGCGATCCCCCACAGCCACGCCCCCACGTCCCCCTCGCCCCGGAACGAGCGCGGGCTCCGCCAGACCGCGACGAAGGCGTCGTGGAGCGCCTCGGCGGCCAGGTCCCGGTCAGGGGTACGCCGTCGCAGCCTCAGCAGCAGCCAAGCCGAGTGCCGCTCCACCAGCTCGCGCAGGGCAGCCTCGTCACGCTGGGCGATCAGACCCAGGAGCTCGGAGTCGGAGAGCTGCTGCACGGACACACTGTCGCGCTCGGGAGGCCGATCGGATCACGATGCGCAGAACTTCCTGCATCGACGTATCGGTGCAGGCCACGCGGCCGGAACGGCGGACCGCTCCCGGGGCAGGTCGGTCGGAACCGGCCCTGTCGTGCACAGGGGGCCAGGTGGACCGTGTCCATCGTGGTCGACCAGGTGCCGACGCCGAGCCCCGACCTGCTCAGGTACTTGCCCCCGCTAGCGGGGGCCCGTGACGTCTGTAGATCCTGGTACCGGTGTGCTCGGCGCGGACCTGCCCGGTTCTCGGTGGCTGCCTGCTGCCCAACCGGACGCAGGGAACCTGCCCATCACGCTGCCCTCGATCCCCGTCCGACGCGTCGTCACCCGGCGTGCGGTGCCCGCGAGCTCTGCCCCAGACGATCACGGACCCCAGGTCACCCGCGCCCGGCGTGTTGCTCACGCAGGTCCGTGATCATCGGGGGGGGGCTTGCAACAGGCGGTGCTGGGTTCTCCGGGATCGGGTTGCTCCCAGCCTGGCGGGGACCGCAGACTGCGGTCTTGCCGGCAGAGGGAGGGCCTCGTGGTCCCGGTAGGAAGCATCACCGCTGCGCGTCTGCTGGGGAGCGGGCGGCCGTGCTGACCGCAGGCGCCGTGGAGGTCTTCGGCGTCACGCTGGTGGGGGTCAGCACCAGCACCGGGGTGAAGCTGCTGTTCACCCTGGCGCTGATCGGGCTGCTGCTGCTGCTCCGCGCCGTGGCGCTCCGGCTGGCCCGCGGCACCCTCGGCGGTGGTGTGGGGGACCCCCGGCGGTTCTGGGTCCGCCAGGCCATCCAGGTCGTGGTCACCGTGGTCCTGGTGCTGGGGGTCGTCTCGATCTGGGTCACCCCCGACTCCGACATCACCACCGGCATCGGCCTGATCTCGGCCGGCCTGGCCTTCGCCCTGCAGCAGGTGATCCTCTCCCTGGCCGCCTACTTCGTGATCCTGCGCGGTGACACCTTCGGGATCGGGGACCGGATCACCCTGGGCGGGGTCCGGGGCGACGTGGTCCGGCTGGGCTTCCTCAAGACCACGATCATGGAGATGGGGCAGCCCCCCTCGGTGGCGTCCGCCGACCCGGCCGTCTGGGTCAACTCGCGCCAGTACACCGGCCGGTTGGTCACCGTCACCAACGGCGCGATCTTCAGCGAACCGGTCTACAACTACAGCCGCGACTTCCCCTACCTGTGGGAGGAGATCGTCCTCTCGATCAGCTACGACGCCGACCGGGCCCGCGCCGAGGCGATCCTGCTCGGTGCCGCGCGGGGGCACGCCGTCGTCGACGATCCCGCCGCCGAGCGCGCCCTGCAGCGCATGCGCGCCCGATACGCGATGGCCGACGCCTCCCTGGACCCGGCGGTGTACTGGCGGATCACCGAGACCTGGCTGGAGCTGTCCGTGCGGTTCCTGGTCCCGCACCGCGGCGTCCGGGAGATCAAGGACGCCATCAGCCGGGAGATCCTGGCCGGTCTGGACGACGCCGGCATCGGCATCGCCCCCACGACGTACACCATCGCCGGCCTGCCCCCGGTTCGCCTGAGCCCGCCGGGGAGCGAGCCGAGCGTGACCGAGTTGTGACACGCAGCTGCCGGATGGTGCCCCCACGAGCGCCCGCGCGGGGCCAGACTGCGCTGGCATGACGACGATCACCGCCGTGCCCGCCGCATCCGACACCGCCCTCGCCCTCGCCGATGCGCTGCAGGCCGGGTTCGCCGCCCAGCGGGCCGGACACCAGCGGCCCGTCCGGCCGGTTGCGCCCGGGAAGGCATAGCGGGGAGTGGGTCCGGCCCGCGGCGCGGGCTGCCGATAGCGCCTGCGTGACGACGACGGTCTGCGACGCGGTGTGCTGGGCCGGGATCTCGGCCGCGACGCTCTCGGGCGGCGAGGGTCTGCCCGGCCTGTTCCTGGCCGCCGGCTGGCTGTCCACCGCGGTCACCGCGGCGCTGGAGCAGATCGAGCTGCCCCTGGCGGTCCCGCTGTCCTGAGTGCCGGGGGGCGGTGCGTACCGTCATCACCACGTCCCCCGCCCACTCGCCATGGGCTGGGGAACAGGCCCCGTGCCCGGCCGTTCACGCGGCCGGGGCGGGGCTGCCCATGTCTCCGGCCGTCAGCGCCGGGGCATCTGCTGCACCGACCAGCTGTTGCCGTCCGGGTCGTCGAAGAAGAAGAACGTCTCGTAGTCACCGGCCGGGCCGGGCACGGTGCTGCCGCCCTCGAAGTGCACCACCTCGCTCACCGGCACCCCGCGGCCGCCCAGCTCGGCGTGCGCGGCCACCGCGTCGGTGACGCACAGCTGCAGCCCCTTCAGCGAGCCCGGCGCCATGGCGGCGAGGCCCTGGCCGATGGTCACCGAGCAGGCCGACCCCGGCGGCGTCAGCTGCACCACCCGGAACGTCTCGCTGACCTGCCGGTCGACGTCCACGGTGAAGCCGCAGGCCTCGGCATAGAACGTCTTCGCCCGGTCCACGTCGGAGACCGGCACCACGACCACTTCGAGACGGAAGTCCATGCCGGGCATCCTGCCCGGCTACCGTCCACGGCGTGCCCAATGTCTTCACCGACTACGCCGAGACCCACTGGGTGCCGATCAACGAGGACATGGTCACCGTGCAGACCCTGGATGCCGCGGGTCGACGGGAGACCCACGTGCTCACCGTGGCCGACGCGCTCGCCCAGTTCCGGGTGAAGTACCCGTTCGTCGACGAGGCGCAGGCCGCGGAGCTGTTCGCCCGCGGGGGCTGAGCCGTCGGGGAGGTCAGTGCGCGGCGCCGGCGCGCTTCCGGCGGGGCAGCAGGTGCAGGACACCCACCAGCACGGCACCCACGAGCACCCCGACGAGGGCGGACAGCGCGGTGTTGGTGAGCCATCCCAGCACCCCGCCCAGCGCGCCGGCCGCCTCGTGCACGGCCTCCTCGACGTGGTGCACCAACCCGTAGGGCCAGGCCCACCCCAGCTCCTCGGCACCCACCAGCAGGATGTGCCCACCCACCCACAGCATCGCGGCCACGCCCACGGTCGCCAGCGTGGCCAGCACGATCGGCATGGCCCGCACCAGCCCGCGTCCGAGGCCGGCGATCGCGCGCTGCGGCCGGGCGGCCAGCGACACCCCGGCGTCGTCCATCTTCACGATCAGCGCCACCACCCCGTACACCAGCGCGGTGATCAGCAGGGCGACGATCACCAGGATGATCGCGCGGGACAGGAACGGTTCCTCGTCCACCTCGTTCAGCGCGATCACCATGATCTCCGCGGACAGGATGAAGTCCGTCCGGACGGCACCGGAGACCACGGTCTTCTCGTGCTCGGCCAGGTCGGGAACGGTCTCCGGCTTCGCCGCGGTGGCCGCCGGGTGGTGGCCGGACACCTTCTCCCAGAGCTTCTCGGCGCCCTCGTAGCAGAGGTAGGTGCCACCGAGCATGAGGATCGGGGTGAGCAGGAACGGCAGGAACTGGCTGAGCAGCAGGATCGCCGGCAGGATGATCAGCAGCTTGTTGCGGACCGAACCCTTCGCGATCCGGCCGATGATCGACAGCTCGCGCCTCGGCTCCAGGCCCTGCACGTAGCGGGGGGTGACCGCAGCGTCGTCCACGACGACGCCGGCCGCCTTGACACCGGCCCGGCCGGCGGCGGCGCCGATGTCGTCCAGCGACGCAGCCGTCAGCCGGACCAGTGCCGCGACATCATCGAACAGGGCGAACAGCCCGCTGGCCATCAGTGTTCTCCGCGGGGACTCAGCCGGTTCACAGCCGCGAGGCTAGGGCATCCCCGCCGTTGCTCGGACGAGGTGGAGCAGGGCCCGTTCAGATGGCGCGCAGCGCGGTCCGGCCTGGTTCGGCAGCCCGCCGGTCCAGCCAGTCGGGCAGCTCGCCGACCGGCATGGCCCGGCCGAGCAGGTAGCCCTGCACCAGGTCGCAGCCCATCCCGGCCAGCAGGTCCCAGGTGGCCTGGTCCTCCACGCCCTCGGCCACCACCTGCAGTCCCAGGTGGCGGCCCAGGTCCACGATCGCCCGCACGATGGCCACGTCCCCGGCGTCGTCGGCCAGCCCGCTGACGAAGCTGCGGTCGATCTTCACCTCCTGCACGGGCAACTTCTTCAGGTAGGACAGCGAGGAGTAGCCCGTCCCGAAGTCGTCCACCGACAACCGCACGCCCAGCTCCCGGAGCTGGTGCAGCACGGCGATGGCCCGGCCGGGGTCGGCCATGACCGAGCCCTCGGTGACCTCCAGGGTCAACCGGTCGCCGGGCACCCCGTACCGCCGCAACCCGCGGGCGACCTCGTCCACCAGGTCCACGTCGTGCAGGCTGCGAGTGGAGAGGTTCACCGCGATGTGCAGGTCGTGCCCGGCGGTCCGCCAGTCCCGGTAGGCGGCCAGCGCGCCGGACAGCACGGTGGACGTCAGCGGGCCGATCAGCCCGCTGCGCTCGGCGACCGGGACGAACTCGTCGGGTCGGATGGTGCCCATCTGGGCGTGCTCCCAGCGCACCAGGGCCTCCACGCCGACCACCTCGCCGGTGGCCAACCGCGCCTTGGGCTGCACGTGCACCACGATGTCGCCGGACTCCAGCGCCGCGCGGAGCTCGGGCACCAGGACCAGTTGCCGGGCGCTGTGCGTGTCCAGCTCGGGCTCGTAGAGCCGCAACCCCCGGGAGGAGGCCTTGGCGTCGTACATGGCCATGTCGGCGCGCTTGAGCAGCCCGGCGGCGTCGGTGGCGTGCAGGGGCGCCCGGGCGATGCCGATCGACCCGCTGACGGCCACCTCCAGACCGTCCAGGGTGAGCGGCTCGTCCAGGGCGCGGAGCACCCGCCGGCCCATCGCCACGGCGTGCGACTCGTCGTCGGTGTCGGCCAGCAGCACGGCGAACTCGTCCCCGCCCAGCCGGGCGACCACCCCGGCCCGGCCGACGGCGGTCTGCAGCCGCAGGCCCACCTCCGCCAGCAGCAGGTCCCCCTGCTGGTGGCCCAGGGTGTCGTTGACCTCCTTGAAGCCGTTGAGGTCCAGGATCATGACGGCCGCGCCGACGCTGCGGCCGGTGGTGACGGCGTCCAGCGCAGCACCGAGGCGGCGCTGCAGGAAGGTCCGGTTGGGCAGTCCGGTGAGCGCGTCGTGCAGCGCCTCGTGCCGCAGCTTGTCGATCAGCTCGCCGTTCTGCAGCGCGATGCCGGCGTGGTTGGCCACCGTCTCCAGCAGCAGCACGTCGTCGTCGTCGTAGCTGCGGACGTCGCCGAGCCGGTCGGTGACCACCAGGGCGCCGATGATGCCGGCACCGCCGCGCAGCGGGACGGCGACCGCCTCCCGGGCGGCCTGCTCGTCCAGCCACCGGCGGCCGTCGGGGTCCCGGGTCATCCGGGGCAGCAGCACCGGCTCGGCGCCGGTGACGACGCTGCGCAGCAGCCACTCGTCACCGGGGCTCGGTGGCTCCTCCGAGCGGGACAACCGGCCGGCCGCGCCGAGCCGGACCCGGGCGAGCTGACCGCCGGAGCTGGCCACGAAGAGCACCTCGGCGCGTTCGGACCGGAGCATCTCCATGGCCTCGGCCAGCACGTTGCCGACGACCCCGTCCATCTCCGGCGCGCTGCCGACGGCCTGGCTGAACCGGTAGAGCCGTTCCAGGTTCAGGTGTCGGTCGGACAGTCCGGCGTACGCGCGGTAGGCCACCAGCAGCCCGGCGCCGGTGGCGACGAGCAGCCAGGCGCTGTGCGTGACGGCGCTGAGGCTGGTCACCGAGACCAACCCGACGGTGACCACGACCGGGGCGGCGGCCTGGCCCAGGACGGCATCCCGGAGCAGCGCCCTGGGGTCGAGGCCCCCGTCGTACACCGCGATGACCAGACCGATGGCCACCGCGCCCACGGCATTGGCCAGCAGGGCGGCGGCGTAGGCGGCCAGCCAGGTCATCGGGGTGCTGCTGCTGGGGTCCGGGGCGAGCAGGATGAACACGGTCACGGCGACGGCGGTCTCGGCCGCTACCAGGGCCAGGTTGAACGCGGTCTTCAGCGGGGCGGACCTGCGGTGCGCGATCAGGATGGCAGCGGACCCGACGAGCCGGCCCAGCAGCAGGTGCACGGGGGAGGCGAAGAACAGGCCCAGCACCAGGGGCAGCTCGCTGACCGAGACGGTCTGCGCCTCCCGCTTGACCTGGATGTGCAGCACGAAGGCCTCGGTGGCGGCGAAGGCGACGGCCAGCGCCCACCAGGGCAGGTCGACCGCGTCCAGCGCAGCAGGGTGACCCAGCACCGGCCCGGACAGCACGACGCTGAGCGCGACCAGGCCCAGGGCCAGCGCCAGCACCAGGACGGTCGGGATGCTGGGCAGTCGCAGCCGGGGTGCGGCGCCGGTGGTGTCGTGCATGCCGTGCCCTCCCTGGCTGTCCGGTCGAGGAGTGGTCCTCTGCTGTGTTGTCGGCGGGGCGGGGCGCGCTCTGCAGCGCGGCCCGCCCCGCCTCACCCCTGGGGGTGGTGGGTCAGCGCGTGCGCCGAGCCCACATCCGGGTGCGTCCCGTGCGGGACGTGCTCGCGGTCACTCCCAGCTCGCCGTGGCGAGGTCCGCGCTGCGCCACATCCGGGCCGACCAGCTGGCGTCCCGCCACATCCGGGCGTTCCACGACGCGCCGCTCCACGAGCCCCCGCGCCACATGCGGGCCGACCAGTCGGCGTCCCGCCACATCCGGGCGTCCCAGGCGTTGGACGTCCACGTGGCGGTCCGCCAGGCGCTGCCGGTGAAGCCGTCGCCGCTGAACACCTGCCCCCGCCAGGAGCCCCCGTTCCAGACCGTCAGGGCGGTGGTGGCCCGGGCCCAGGCGGCGCCGTTCCACGCCGCACCGAAGATGTCCACCTCGCCCTGCAGGACGACGTCGTCCCGGGAGACGTGCGAGGTGCCCCGGGAGGCCTCCAAGGAACCGGTGCCGGTGCCGTAGAAGGTGGCCGGCTGCTTGGCGTTCGTGACGTCCTTGAGCTGGGCTGCGCGGACGTCGGTGACCCCGTTGCCGCGGTACTGGTTGGACGTGGAGTCGAACGCGTGCGCGGTGGTCATGAATTGTCGCTTGACCTGGTCCGGGGTCAGCCGGGGGTTGGCCTGCAGCAGCAGGGCGACCTCTCCGCTGACCACCGCAGCGGCCTGCGAGGTGCCCGAGGCGCGGGCGAACCGCTGGCCGACCCGGGCGCCGGGATTGCGCTCGTCGGCGTAGCCGTTGGGCACCCGCAGGCCCTGGACGGAGACCCCGGGTGCGACGACGTCGACGTGCCGGGCGTTGGTGCCGCGGGTGCCCCAGGCCGGGACGGTGTCATCAGAGGTGTCGACGGTGCCCTGGGTGTCCGAGGCGCCGACGGCCAGCACGTAGGGGTCGCGCGCCGGGTTGGCCAGGTTCATGTTGTCCGAGCCGTCGTTGCCGCCGGCGACCACGACCACGATGCCGTTCTTCCAGGCGTTCTCCACCGCGAAGGCCAGCGGATCGGTCCTGGTGTCCTGGGTGGAGTCGGTGCCGTAGGACAGGTTGATCACCCGGATGTTGAGCCCGGGGTCGTTGCGGTGCTCCACCACCCAGTTGATCCCGGCGATGACCTGGGTGACGTCGACGGCGCCGTCACTGGCACCGACCTTGACCGAGATGAGCCGGGCGTCCGGGGCGATGCCCACGACGTTCTTGCGCGCTGGGTCGGCGTAGGAGGCCGGCGTGCCGGCGACGTCCCGTCCAGCGATGATCGAGGCCAGGTGGGTGCCGTGCCCGAAGGCGTCCAGGTGTGCCAGCTCCGGGTCCTGGCTGTCGAAGGACAGGTCGGGTCCGTCGATCACGTTGCCGGAATTCAGACCGGGGACCTGGGTGACCCCGGTGTCGATGAGGGCGACCCCGATGCCGGCACCGGTGAACCCGGCCCGGTAGGAGGCCAGCGCACCGACCGTCTCGGCGATGTGGGCCAGCGACCCCTTGTCGACCGCGGGCGCGGCCTGGGCCGGTCCCGCGAAGGCAGCCATCCCGGCGATGGTGCCCACGGTCAGCGCGGTGGCCATCAGCTTGCGTGGTGCTTGCCTGGGCCACGTGCGGCGGCCCAGCGGTGGTGACGTCATGTCGTCCTGCTCTCGTCCTTGGATGTCCGCCGCATCGGCGCACACGTTCAGTAGTGGGGCAATCGCTTTAGGTGTCATCACCCGGAGGGTGGAACCACCACGTCCGGGGATGGGGCACCCCTCCGGGAAGCCCCCGGCGGGCCGAGGACGCAGCTGCGCCCCCGGCCCGCGCAGATGGTCGGATCAGGCCGCGATCGGGCTGAGGGTGCGAGCCGCCCACATCCGGGTGCGCAACGTCGATGGTCGAGGCATCGGCTCAGCCCCAGCTCGCCTGGGCCAGGTCCGCGCTGCGCCACATCCGCGCCGACCAGTCCTGGTCCCGCCACATCCGGGCCGACCAGGAGTTCCCGGTCCAGGAGCCGTTGCGCCACTGGTGGGACTCCCAGTCGTCGCTGCGCCACATCCGGGCATCCCAGGCGGGCCGGGTCCACTCGACCGGCTGCCAGCTGGTCCCGGTGGCCGAGCTCGACGTCAGGGCTGCGCCACGCCAGGTGCCCCCGGACCAGACGGTCCCGGCGGCGCTGGCCGCGGCCCAGGATGCGCTGTCCCAGGTGTTGCCGAAGATGTCGAACTCGCCCTGCAGCGGCGCGCCGTCGTGAGCCACGTGCGACGAACCGCGCGAGCCCTCGATGGAGCCGGTGCCGGTACTGGCGTGCTTGAGCTTGGCGTCCCTGCCGTTGGGCTTCTTCGACTGGGCCTCGAACACGTTGGTGAGGCCCGAGCCGCGGTACCTGTCGCTGACCCCCTTGATGTGCTCGGCGGTCTTCTCCAGCTGCTCCTTGACCTGGTTGGGCGTCATGGTCGGGTAGCGCTGCAGCAGCAGAGCAGCCTCGCCGCTGACCACGGCGGCGGCCTGCGACGTACCGGTGGCCCGGGCGAAGCGGTCACCGACACGAGCGTTCGGGTTCTGCATGTCGGCGAACCCGCCGGGAACACGGAGGCCGAGCACCGACACCGCCGGGGCGACCAGGTCCACGTGCCGCTTGTCCGTGCCCAGCGTGGCCCAGGTCGGCACGACGTCGTCGTTGGGGTCCACGGTGCCCTGGGTGTCATCGGCCCCCACCGCGATGAGGTTCTCCGACTGGGCCGGGTTGGCCAGCCGGCGGGTGGTGACGCCGTCGTTGCCGCCGGCCACGACCACCACGATCCCGTTCCGCCAGGCGTTCTCGGCGGCGAAGACCAGCGGGTCCACCTCTGCGGCCTGCGTGCTGTCGGTGCCGTAGGACAGGTTGATGACCCGGATGTTGTAGTCGGCGCGGTGTGC
This sequence comes from uncultured Actinomycetota bacterium, assembly GCA_963759905.1. Classification (GTDB taxonomy): domain Bacteria; phylum Actinomycetota; class Actinomycetes; order Mycobacteriales; family Geodermatophilaceae; genus Klenkia. Next base: position 837,777 of record CAVXBD010000001.1, on the reverse strand, counting down.
CACGGCCCAGTCCAGTGCGGCGATCACCTGGGTGACGTCCACCGAGCCGTCGCTGGCCCCGACCTTGAGGCTGATCAGGGTCGCGTCCGGAGCGATGCCGGTGAACCGACCCGGGTCGGTGTAGGAGGCAGGCGGGCCCGCCTGGTCGCGGCCGGCGATGATCGAGGCCATGTGCGTGCCGTGCCCGTAGACGTCCCGGCCGGCCAGCTCGGGGTCCTGGCTGTCGAAGGAGAAGTCGGGCCCGGTCACGACGTTGCCGCTGGTCAGCCCGGGGACGGCGGCCACGCCGGTGTCGATCACCGCGACCCCGACGCCGGCGCCGGTCCAGCCCGCTCGGTAGGAGTCGTGTGCCCCCACCACCTGGGCGATGTTGTACAGCGACCCCTTGTCGGTGGTCGGGTACGGCAGCTCGGCCGCCGCTGCCGGCGACGCCAGCGCGACCCCACCGGTGAGGGTGCCCAGGGCCAGGAACGCCGCAGTGGCCCTCCGGGGCCGGCCGCGGGTGCGGCGATCGGCGCCACCGGCGCCGGGTGAACGTGGAGACATCCTGTCGTCTCGCTCTCCGTGAGTGTTCGTGAACCGTCCAGTGACGGCTCGCTAGTAGCTCAGGGATTGCGTGACGATGTCATCACCCTGCGTTCATATTGCACCCCGAGGGGGGAGCGATGGGGGCAGCAATCACCCAGACAGCTGAGCCTCCTTGGGTGCCAGCCCCCGCGCCGCCTCGGCGGCCACCTGCGCGCGGGTGGCCCCACCGGCAGCCACCACCACCGCACCCACCAGGCCTTCGACCAGCGGCGCGGGGGAGAGGGTCACCCGCTCGCGGAGGTCGTCGTCCAGGAACTCCAGGGCCATCTCGGCCGACAGCACCGCGCTGCCCAGGTCCATCAGCACGACCACACCGTCCCCGGAATCGACCTCGCCGATCGCCTCGGACACCGCGGTGGCGTCGGTGCCCAGCGAGCCGTCCGGCATGCCGGCGGCCACCGCGATCGCCAGCTCGCGGCCGGGCAGCATCTGCCGGGCCAGCTCGACGGCCGCATCGGCCAGTGCCCGGCTGTGGGAGACGACGACGACGCCGACGCTCACGCCGCACCCAGCGTCGTCGCCGCCGCCTCCACCAGCAGCGCGGTGGACGTCGCCCCCGGGTCCTGGTGGCCGGCGCTGCGCTCGCCGAGGTAGCTGGCCCGGCCCTTGCGGGCCACCATCGGGGTGGTGGCGTCCCGGCCATCGGCGGCCGCCGTCGCGGCCGCGGCGAGCGCGTCGGCCAGGGGTCGCCCGTCGGCCACCGCGGCGTCCAGGGCATCGCAGGCCGGACCCAGCGCATCGACCATCGTCTTGTCCCCGGGCTCGGCCTTGCCCCGGGCGACCACGCCGTCCAGCCCGGCGCGCAGCGCCGCGGCGAAGCCCGCCCCGTCCAGCTCGCCGGATCCGGCCGGACCGGCCATCCGCAGGAACAGGGTCCCGTACAGCGGCCCGCTGGCGCCGCCCACCTTGCTGACCAGCGTCGTGCCGGTCTTCTTCAGCAGGGCGGCGGCGTCGGCCGGGGCGGTCTCGTCCAACGCGGCCACGACCGCGGTCATCCCGCGGTCCATGTTGGCCCCGTGGTCGGCATCACCGATGGCGGAGTCCAGCGCGGTCAGCTCGTCCTTGTTCTCGTGCACCAGCTCGGCGAACCGGCGCAGCCAGGCGGTCAGCTGCTCGACCTCCACGCTCACGCGCCCCACCTCAGGCCGGGGGTGTTGACGGGTGCGTCCCACAGCCGGACCAGCTCGTCGTCGGCCTGCAGCAGGGTCACCGAGCAACCGGCCATGTCCAGGCTGGTCATGTACGGCCCCACCAGCGAGCGCGCGATGCCGATCCCGGACTTCTCCAGGATCGCCACCACCTCGGCGTAGACCACGTACAGCTCCAGCAGCGGGGTGGCGCCCAGGCCGTTGACGAAGCAGATGACGCCGTCGGTGAACGTGGCATCGGCCAGGATCGGCTCCACCAGCATCTGGGCGACCTCGCGTGCCGGCGCCAGCGGCACCCGCCGGCGGCCCGGCTCGCCGTGGATGCCGATGCCGATCTCCATCTCGCTCTCGGGCAGGTCGAAGGTGGGCTTGCCGGCGGCCGGCACGGTGCAGGAGGTCAGGGCCATGCCCATGCTGCGACCGGAGGCGTCGATCCGGCGCGCGAGCTCGGCCACCTCGGCCAGCGGGCGGCGCTCCTCGGCGGCGGCACCGACGATCTTCTCCAGCAGCACCGTGGTGCCCACCCCGCGACGGCCGGCGGTGTAGAGGCTGTCCTGCACCGCGACGTCGTCGTCGACCACGACGGTGACCACCTCGGTGCCGGACTCCGCGGCGACCAGCTCGGCGGCCATCTCGAAGTTCATCACGTCACCGGTGTAGTTCTTCACGATGTGCAGCACCCCGGCGCCGCCGTCCACGCCCTGGGTGGCGGCCACCATCTGATCGGGGACCGGGGAGGTGAACACCTCCCCGGCGCAGGCCGCGTCGAGCATCCCGGGTCCGACGAACCCGCCGTGCATGGGCTCGTGCCCCGACCCGCCGCCGGAGACCAGCCCGACCTTGCCCTGCACGGGTGCATCACCTCGGAAGATCACCCGGTTCTCGTGGTCCACCCGCAGCTGGGGGTGTGCGGCGGCCATCCCGCGCAGGGCATCGGCGACGACGTCGGCGGGATCGTTGATCAGTTTCTTCACGGCGCGGTCCTGACGTGGGCGAAGTGGTTGGTCGGCGCTGGGGACGCTAGGACCCCGCTGCCGGGGGCACAAGCAGTTCCCAGCCCGTCGCGGCAGCAGCGACCTCGCACGCGCGGGGGTGACCGTCGGCGGGTGGCGCCCGGACCGCCTTGCGGCTGCGCACTGCCGCACAATCGTTTGCAACAAGGTTGCGCCCTCCTGATCCTGGGGTTTCCCAGGGGGTGTGCCCCAGGGCACACTCGGTCGGGTGCCGTGCCTCCGGCCCGCCGGGGCCGGGGGCGACCGAGCGGCGCGTACGACCCACGACGAGCGAGGAGTCATACGGATGGCTGGCAACAGAGGCGTTGCATACATCGAGCCGGGCAAGGTCGAGATCCAGGACATCGACTACCCGGACCTCGTGCTGCGGGACGGACCGGGAGTCAACCCGGCGAACGTGGGCCGCAAGCTCGAGCACGGCGTGGTGCTCAAGGTGGTCACCAGCAACATCTGCGGCAGCGACCAGCACATGGTCCGCGGGCGGACCACGGCCCCTCCCGGGCTGATCCTGGGCCACGAGATCCTCGGTGAGGTGGCCGAGGTGGGCTCCGACGTCGAGTTCATCAAGGTCGGCGACCTGTGCTCGGTGCCGTTCAACATCGCCTGCGGCCGCTGTCGCAACTGCAAGGAGGGCAAGACCGGGATCTGCCTCAACGTCAACCCGGCCCGTCCCGGAGCGGCCTACGGGTACGTCGACATGGGTGGCTGGGTCGGTGGCCAGGCCGAGTACGTGGTGGTGCCCTACGCGGACTGGAACCTGCTGAAGTTCCCCGACAAGGACCAGGCGATGGAGAAGATCCTGGACCTGACCATGCTGTCGGACATCTTCCCGACCGGCTTCCACGGCGCCTACACCGCCGGGGTCAAGCCCGGCTCCACGGTCTACATCGCCGGTGCCGGCCCGGTGGGCCTGGCTGCTGCGGCCAGCGCGCAGCTGCTGGGTGCCGCGGTGGTCATCGTCGCCGACCTCGCCGAGGAGCGGCTGGCGCAGGCCCGCAGCTTCGGCTGCGAGACCGTCGACGTGTCCAAGGGTGACCCGAAGGACCAGATCGAGCAGATCCTCGGCGTACCCGAGGTCGACTGCGGCGTGGACGCCGTCGGCTTCGAGGCCCGCGGGCACGGCGAGGGTGCCTCGAAGGAGGCGCCGGCCACGGTGCTCAACTCGCTGATGGAGATCACCGCCGCCGGCGGTGCGCTGGGCATCCCGGGGCTCTACGTCACCGGGGACCCGGGCGGCATCGACGAGGCCGCCAAGGTGGGCTCGCTGTCGATCAGCCTGGGCACCGGCTGGGCGAAGTCGCTGTCCTTCACCACCGGTCAGTGCCCGGTGATGCGGTACAACCACGGGCTGATGATGGCGATCCTGCACGACAAGGTGCAGATCGCGAAGGCGGTCAACGCCACCACGATCAGCCTGGACCAGGCGCCCCAGGGTTACGCGGACTTCGACAAGGGCGCAGCCCAGAAGTTCGTCATCGACCCGCACGGGATGGTCAAGGCCTGAGCACCGGCCTGCCCGGGCGGATGTCCCGGGCAGGCCGCTCACCCGCGCAGCAGCGGATGGACCCAGACGTGCCAGGTGCGCGGGGGGTGCCGCCGGCTGAGCGCGGCCACCCCGTCTCGGGTGAACCCCAGCCGGGCGTACACGGCCGTCGCGGGGGCGTTGTCGTCGAACACCCGGGCCACCAGGCGGTCCGCACCCTGCGCGACCGCCCAGCCGGCGGCCGCGCCGACCAGCGCTGCGCCCAGGCCTTGCCCCCGGGCCGGTGGGGCCACCCACATGCCGGTCAGCACGGCGTCCCGGCCGAACCCCGGACCGGGTGACGAGCGGTCCTGGAGGCCGGCGCCGATCAGGCCCAGCGGATGAGCCAGCCACCAGGCACCGTCGGTGAGCCGCGCCCGCCACTGCGCCGGGCTGAGCTCCCGCTCGGCGTCCAGGGTGGGGCCGAACGCGTCCGGGTCCGCGCGCAGCGCGCGGATCCGGACGTCGCGGAGCAGGGCCCAGTCAGCCCCGTGCAGCCGGCGGATCAGGAGCCGACCACCCGCTCGAACGCCGCCTCCAGCACGTCCAGCGCCTCGTCCAGCAGGTCGGCCCCGATCACCAGCGGCGGCAGGAAGCGCAGCACGTTGCCGTAGGAGCCGGCGGTCAGCACGATCACGCCCTGGGCGTGGCACGCCTTGGCGACCGCGCCGGCCAGCGCCGCATCGGGCTCGGTGCTGCCCGGCCGGACCAGCTCCAGGGCGATCATCGCGCCACGGCCGCGGACGTCCCCGATGGCCGGGAAGCGCTGGGCCAGCGCCCGCAGCCGGGGGAGCATCCGCTCGCCGATGGCCCGCGCGGCGCCGTTGAGGTCCTCGGCCCGCATGGTCTCGATGGCGCCCAGGGCCGCGGCGCAGGCCACCGGGTTGCCGCCATAGGTCCCGCCCAGCCCGCCCGGGTGCACCGCGTCCATGAGCTCTGCGCGACCGGTGACCGCGGCCAGCGGCAGGCCACCGGCCATGCCCTTGGCCGTCGTCACCAGGTCCGGGACCACGCCCTCGGCGTCGCAACCGAACCACTCACCGGTACGGCAGAAGCCGGACTGGATCTCATCGGCGATCAACACCACGCCGTTGGCGGTGCACCACTGCCTGATCGCGGTCAGGAAGCCGGGTGCGGGCTCGATGAAGCCCCCCTCGCCCTGCACCGGCTCGATCAGCACGGCCGCGGTGTTGCCGGCCCCGACCTGCACCTCGATCTGCGAGATCGCCCGTGCGGCGGCCTCGGCTCCGGACAGCCCGTCCCGGAACGGGTAGCTCATCGCAACCCGGTAGATCTCCCCGGCGAAGGGGCCGAACCGGTGCTTGTAGGGCATGTTCTTCGCGGTCAGCGCCATCGTCAGGTTGGTGCGGCCGTGGTAGGCGTGGTCGAAGACCACGACCCCGGGCCGGCCGGTGGCGTGCCGGGCGATCTTGACCGCGTTCTCCACCGCCTCGGAGCCGGAGTTGAACAGCGCACTCTTCTTGGTGTGGGTGCCCGGGGTGAGCTCGGCCAGGGCCTCGCAGACCGCCACGTACCCCTCGTAGGGCGTGACCATGAAGCAGGTGTGGGTGAACTCGGCGACCTGCGCCTGCACGCGCTCCACCACGCGGGGGGCGCTGTTGCCCACGCTGACCACGGCGATGCCCGAGCCCAGGTCGATCAGGCTGTTGCCGTCCACGTCCTCGACGACACCGCCGCCGGCCCGGGCGACGAAGACCGGGAGCGTGGTGCCCACCCCGGCCGACACCGTGGCGGCGCGGCGAGCCATCAGCTCCCGTGACCGCGGTCCGGGGACCTCGGTGACGAGGTGGCGCCGCTGCCGCAGCCCGGTGGTGTCCAGCAGGTCGGTCATGTCAGATCCCTCGGTTCGGTCGAATGCTGGCCACCATGGTGGCATCCCGGCACTCCGGGCGGGGAATCCGTCGTCAGGAAGCCGTCGGACGATGGAAAAGGGCGGCGGACCCGCAGGTCCACCGCCCCCATCCGAGCACGCACCAGGTCAGCTGGTGGGTACCCCACCGGCGCGGAGGGCGCCGAGCAGGTCGTGGTTGAGCCGGGAGATGGTCTCCATCGAGATGCCCTTCGGGCAGACGGCGGAGCACTCGCCGATGTTGGTGCAGCCACCGAAGTCCTCGGCGTCCTGCTGCGCGACCATCGTCAGCACCCGGCTGTCCCGCTCGGGCTGGCCCTGGGGGAGGAGCCCGAGGTGGGTCACCTTGGCGGCGGTGAACAGCATCGCCGAGCCGTTCGGGCAGGCCGCCACGCAGGCGCCGCAGCCGATGCAGGTGGCGGCGTCGAACGCGGCGTCCGCGTCCACCTTGGGCACCGGCGTGGCGTGCGCGTCCGGCGCGGTCCCGGTCGGCGCGGAGATGAACCCGCCGGCCGAGATGATCCGGTCGAAGGCCGGCCGGTCGACGACGAGGTCCTTGACCACCGGGAAGCCCCGGAGCGCCACGGCTCGATGTCGATCGTGTCGCCGTCGGAGAAGGACCGCATGTGCAGCTGGCAGGTGGTGGTCTGCTCGCGGGCCGTGGGCCTGCCCGTTGATCATGACGCCGCACTGCCGCAGATGCCCTCGCGGCAGTCGTGGTCGAAGGCGACCGGGTCCTCGCCCTCCAGGATCAGCTGCTCGTTGAGGACGTCGAGCATCTCGAGGAACGACATGTCCGGGGAGACGTCGGTCAGCTTGTAGGTCGCCATCTTGCCCTTGACGGCGGGGTGCTGGCGCCAGACCCTCAGGGTCAGCTTCATTACTTGTAGCTCCGCTGTGCGAGGTGGACGTACTCGTACTCGAGGGCTTCCTTGTGCAGGACCGGGGGCTCGCCCTCCGGCGTCCAGCCCCAGGCCGCGACGTAGGCGTACTCCTCGTCGTTGCGCAGCGCCTCGCCCTCGGGGGTCTGGCTCTCGGCGCGGAAGTGACCGCCGCAGCTCTCCTCGCGGTGCAGGGCGTCGATGCACATCAGCTCGGCGAGCTCGATGAAGTCGGCGACCCGGGCCGCGTGCTCGAGGTTCTGGTTGAACGTGTGCGCGTCACCGGCGACCTTGACGTTGGTCCAGAACTCCTTGCGGATCTCCGGGATGCGGTCCAGCGCCTTGCGCAGGCTCTCGGCGGTGCGCTCCATGCCGCAGTAGTCCCAGACCAGCCGGCCCAGCTCGCGGTGGAAGGAGGCCACCGTGCGGGTGCCGTTGATCGACAGGAACTTCTCGACCTGGGCCTGCACGCCGGCCTCGGCCTCCACGATCGCCGGGTGGTCGGCGGGCACCGGCTCGAAGGGACCCGCCGCCAGGTAGTCGGTGATGGTGTTCGGCAGCACGAAGTAGCCGTCGGACAGGCCCTGCATCAGGGCGCTGGCACCCAGCCGGTTGGCCCCGTGGTCGGAGAAGTTGGCCTCGCCGATCACGAACAGGCCGGGGATCGTGGACTGCAGGTCGTAGTCGACCCACAGGCCACCCATCGTGTAGTGCACGGCCGGGTAGATCCGCATGGGGGCCGCGTACGGGTCCTCACCGGTGATCCGGGCGTACATGTCGAAGAGGTTGCCGTACTTGGCCTCGACCGCCTTGCGGCCCAGCCGCTGGATGGCCTCGGCGAAGTCCAGGTAGACGCCCAGCCCGCCGGGGCCTACCCCGCGGCCCTCGTCGCAGACCGCCTTGGCCTGCCGGGAGGCGATGTCGCGGGGCACCAGGTTGCCGAACGCGGGGTACTTGCGCTCCAGGTAGTAGTCCCGCTCGTCCTCGGGGATGTCCTGCGGCGGGCGGCTGTCGCCGCGCTCCTTGGGCACCCACACGCGGCCGTCGTTGCGCAGCGACTCGCTCATCAGGGTCAGCTTGGACTGGTAGTCCCCGGAGACCGGGATGCAGGTCGGGTGGATCTGGGTGTAGCAGGGGTTGGCGAAGTACGCGCCCCGCTTGTGCGCCCGCCAGATGGCCGTGGTGTTGGAGCCCTTGGCGTTGGTGGACAGGTAGTAGACGTTGGAGTACCCACCGGTGCCCAGGACCACGGCGTCGGCCACGTGGGTGGTGACCTCGCCGCTGACCAGGTCGCGGACGACGATGCCGCGGGCCTTGCCGTCCACGACGACCAGGTCGAGCATCTCGGTCCGCGAGTGGGTCTCGATGTTCCCGGCCGCCACCTGCCGCTCGAAGGCCTGGTAGGCGCCGATCAGCAGTTGCTGACCCGTCTGGCCGCGGGCGTAGAAGGTGCGCGAGACCTGCGCGCCACCGAAAGAGCGGTTGTCCAGCAGGCCGCCGTACTCGCGGGCGAAGGGCACGCCCTGCGCCACGCACTGGTCGATGATCTGGGTGCTGATCTCGGCCAGGCGGTGGACGTTGTCCTCCCGCGAGCGGAAGTCCCCGCCCTTGACCGTGTCGTAGAACAACCGGTGCACGCTGTCGCCGTCGTTGCGGTAGTTCTTGGCGGCGTTGATGCCACCCTGTGCGGCGATCGAGTGGGCCCGGCGCGGGCTGTCCTGAAACCAGAAGGACTTCACCCGGTAGCCGGCCTCGGCCAGCGTGGCGGCCGCAGCGCCGCCGGCCAGCCCGGTGCCCACGATGATGATCGACATCTTGCGACGGTTCGCCGGGTTGACCAGCTTGCCGCGGAACTTCCGCTCGCTCCAACGCTCCCCGATGGGGACGTCGCGGGGCGCCTTGGTGTCGGCGATGGGGTCGCCGGCGGTGAACAGTTCGAGGGACATCCGATGCTCCTGTCTCAGGCCACGATGCCGGTGAGGACGACGAACGGGACCACCAGGTAGCCGCCGATCAGGATCACGGCGAAGGCGGTGGCGAAGAGGTTCACGCCGCGCTCGCGCCGCTTGTTGGTCTGGCCCAGCGTCTGGGTGGCGCTCCAGACCCCGTGCCGGAGGTGGAAGCCCAGCGTGACCAGGGCCAGCACGTAGAAGAAGACGACGACCGGGTTGGACATGCTGGCGATCAACCGGTCGTAGGGCGTGGCGCCGGTGCCGTCGAGGTTGGCGACCCCCCAGGTGAGGTCCAGCAGGTGGTAGACGATGAACAGCCCGACGATCACCCCGCCCCAGCGCATGGTCCGCGAGGAGTAGCTCTGCTGGACCCGCTTCTTGGTGACGTAGCCGACGGGCCGGGCGCGCTTGGCCTGGCGCCACAGCGAGACGGCGGCCCAGCCGTGCGCGAACACCGAGAGCACCAGCACCAGCTCGATGACCGTCAGCAGGGTGCGCGGCGGGAGCGCGGGCTCACCGACCGAGCGCAGCCACTCGGAGTAGTCGTTGAACGAGGCAGCGCCCTGGAAGACGTGCAGGTTGCCGATCATGTGGGCGATGAGGAACAGGACCATGATGATCCCGGTCACCGCCATCACGGCCTTCTTGAAGACCGAGGAACCCCAGCGCCCGGTCTTGGGGGCCCGCTTCGGGCCCGCCGTCGCACCCGCCGATTGCCCAACCTGCTGCGTCGTCACTGTCGCCACGCGCCCACGGTACGACCATGCACAGGTGAGACCCATGTGAACACCGAGTGACACGTCTCATGTAAGGGCAGGCTCACCGCGGAACGACCGGAGGCTGCCCGGTGTTCCCGTACGCACACCCATGACGGGCCACCCCACCAGCAGGCGCACCACCACCAGGGAGGCACAGTGCCCACCACGACCCGTGGCTTCTTCGGCCGCAGCCGGCAGCCCCGCGACCCGCGACTGCCCCCGGGGCAGTACGACGTCGGCAGCGACTGGCCGGTGCTCACCGCCGAACCCACCCCCCGGATCAGCACCGACACCTGGAGCATCACGGTCGCCGGGCAGGTCGCCCACCCGACCACCTGGGACTGGGCGGGTGTGCACGACCTGCCCGGCAGCGAGTACCGGGGGGACATCCACTGCGTGACCACCTGGTCGAAGTTCGACACCCGGTTCGCCGGGGTCTCCCTGGACGCGCTGTGGGAGGTCGCCCAGCCGACCGAGGAGGGCCGCTTCGTGATGGCCACGTCGAAGTCCGGCTACACCACCAACCTGCCCATCGAGGACCTCACCGGCGGGAAGGCCTGGCTGGTCTGGGAGTTCGACGGCCGACCGCTGTCCCTGGAGCACGGCGGCCCGGTCCGCCTGCTGGTGCCGCACCTGTACTTCTGGAAGAGCGCAAAGTGGGTGACCAAGCTCGACGTGCTCAAGCGGGACCAGCAGGGCTTCTGGGAGCGCAACGGCTACCACGACCGGGGCGACCCGTGGCGCCAGCAGCGATACCAGGGTGACTGAGGGTGGCTGACCTGCTGGGTGGCACGGCCGCCCCGGCCGGGGGCTGGACGACGGCCACCGTCGCCGGGCTCACCCGCCCCCTCGCCCGGTCGGTGCAGCTGCGGTTGGACGTGGCCGACCGGGTGGACCACCTGCCCGGGCAGCACTACGTGCTGCGGTTGACCGCCCCGGACGGCTACACGGCGCAACGGTCCTACTCGGTGGCCTCGGCGCCGGAGGACCCGCTGCTGGAGCTGTTCGTCGAGCGACTGGACGACGGCGAGGTGTCCACCTATCTGGCCGACGTCGCCGAGCCCGGTGACGAGCTGGAGATCCGCGGTCCGATCGGTGGCTGGTTCGCCTGGGACGGTGCATCCCCGGCACTGCTGGTCGGCGGTGGCACCGGGGTGGTCCCGCTGGTCGCCATGGTCCGGCACGCACGCGCCATCGGTCGCAGCGACCTGCTGCGGGTGGCGGTCTCGGCCCGGACGATGGCAGAACTGCCCTACGCCGAGGAGCTGGTGGACGCCGGAGCGCTGGTGGTGCTGACCCGTGAGCCGCGCGGCATCCGACCGCCCGGTCGACTCACCGCGATGGACCTGCTGCCGCTCTGGGAGCCGGGACAGACCGCCTTCGTGTGCGGGTCGACCGGGTTCGCCGAGACGGCCAGCCAGCTGCTGGTCGGGCTGGGGTTCGCGCCGGCCGCGGTGCGGGTGGAGCGGTTCGGTCCCAGCGGGAGCTGAGGTGCGTGCTGGGCAGCACGCCGCCATGTGGTTAGGTACGCCTTACCTAACGAGGAGGCCCTGACGAGATGACGTCTGCACGACGGAGCGCAGCAGCGCTCGCCACGACCACCCTGGCGCTGGCCCTCGCGGCCTGCGGTGGGTCCACCGGCGGCACCGCCGAGGCGGAGCCCTTGACGGTCTACAACGCCCAGCACGACGACCTGGTCGAGGCGATGCTGCAGGGGTTCACCGAGGAGACCGGCATCGAGGTCGAACTGCGCGCCGGTGACGACGCGGAGATGGCCAACCAGCTAGTGGCCGAGGGCGCGGCATCGCCGGCCGATGTGTTCCTCACCGAGAACAGCCCCTCCATCGACCTGGTCGCCGACCGGGGTCTGCTGGCGCCGGTGGACGCCGCGACGCTGGCCCAGGTGCCCGAGCGGTACAACCCGTCCTCCGGTGAGTGGGTGGGCATCGCCGCCCGGTCGACGGTCCTGGCCTACGCCCCGGACCGGGTCCCGGAGTCCGAGCTGCCGGCCTCGCTGATGGACCTGGCCTCCCCGGCCTGGCAGGGGCGCGTCGGCTTCCCGCCGGGCGGTGCGGACTTCCAGGCCATCGTGAGCGCCGTGCTGGAGCTGGAAGGTGCCGACGCCACCCGCGAGTGGCTGACCGGGATGGCGCGCAACGGTCAGATCTACCCGGGCAACGGGGCCGTGATGAAGGCGGTCGACGACGGCGAGATCGACGCCGGGGTGATCTACCACTACTACTGGTACAAGGACCAGGCCGAGTCCGGGGAGAACAGCGACAACGTGTCCCTGCACTACTTCGGCAACCAGGACCCGGGTGCCTTCGTCAGCGTGTCCGGTGCCGGCGTGCTGGCCTCCTCCGACCAGCCCGAGCAGGCCCAGCAGCTGCTGGCCTACATCACCGGCGAGCAGGCCCAGCAGCGCGCCGCGGGGAGCACCGCGATGGAGTACGTCGTGGGCAACGGCGTGGACTCCGCGCCGGCGCTGCGCCCGCTGGCCGAGCTCGACGCCCCGGAGATCGACCCGTCCTCCCTGAACGGTGCGCAGGTCATCGAGCTGATGCAGGAAGTGGGTCTGCTCTGACCTCCGCGCCCACCACTCGCTCCGACCGGCCGGTCACCCCGGCCGGTCCGGGCGGGTGGTCGGCCGCCCACACCCGCCCCGGGTCGCCGCTGCGCCGCTCCCCGGTGGTGCTGGCCCTGGCCGTGCTGGTGGCCTGCCTGGCAGTGCTGCCGCTGGTGCACATCGCCCTGGCCACCGCGGACGTGGGCTGGACGGGGGTCCGTGAGCTGGTCTGGCGGCCCCGGGTGGGGTTCCTGCTGGGCAACACCGTCCGGCTCGGTGCCGCCACCGTCGGGATGTGCTTGGTCCTGGGGGTCGGGGCGGCCTGGCTGGTGGAGCGCACCCGGCTGCCCGGCCGGCGGGTCTGGCACGTGCTGCTGGTCGCGCCGCTGGCGATGCCGGCCTTCGTGAACAGCTACGCCTGGATCTCGCTGCTGCCTGGGATGGACACCTACGGCGGTGCGCTGCTGGTGGTGACCCTGTCCTACTTCCCGTTCGTGTACCTGCCGGTCGCCGCGGCCCTGCGCGGGCTGGACCCGGCGCTGGAGGAGACAGCCCGCGGGCTGGGCCTGTCCGGCTGGGCGGTCCTCGCCCGGGTCCAGGTGCCCCAGGTGCGGGTGGCGGCCCTCGGCGGCGGCCTGCTGGTGGCCCTGCACCTGCTGTCGGAGTTCGGGGCGCTGCAGATGCTGCGCTATCCCACCTTCACCACGGCCATCTACGACCAGTACCGGGCGACCTTCAACGGGCCCGGCGCCACCATGCTGGCCGGGGTGCTCGTGCTGCTGTGCCTGGTCCTGCTGCTGGCCGAGCTCCGGTTGCGCGGGCGCGCCGGTTACGCCCGCGCCGGCGCCGGGGCCGCCCGCCCACCCCGGCCGGTGGACCTGGGGCGGGGAGTGCTGCCGGCGCTGGGGGCGCTGGGACTGCTGGTCGGCCTGGCCGTCGTCGTGCCGACGGCCAGCCTGGCCTTCTGGATGGTGCGCGGGGCCTCCAGCCGGTTCCCCTGGGCGGACCTGGGCGCCGCCGCCGGGAGCACGCTGACGCTGGCCGCGGTGGCGGCGGTGCTGACCACCGCGCTGGCCCTGCCCACCGGCTGGTTGGCAGTTCGCGCCCGGAGCCGGGGTGCCCTCGTGCTGGAGCGCACCACCTACCTGGGGAGCGCCGTCCCCGGCATCGTCGTGGCGCTGGCGCTGGTGACCCTGAGCATCCGCTACACCCCGGGCCTGTACCAGTCGGTGCCGGTGCTGCTGGCCGCCTACGCGATCCTGTTCCTGCCGCGGGCGGTGGTGAACATCCGGTCGGCCGTGGAGCAGGTCCCTCGGCTGTACGACGACGTGGCCACCTCGCTGGGAGTCAGCGGGCCGGCCCGCTGGGCGCGGGTGACCCTGCCGCTGCTGGCGCCTGGTCTCGGGGCGGGTGCCGCGCTGGTCTTCCTCGCCGTGGTGACCGAGCTGACCGCGACGTTGTTGCTCGTGCCCACCGGCACGACCACGCTGGCCAGCGCGTTCTGGGCAGCGACCAGCTCCCTGCAGTACGGGGCAGCCGCACCGTTCGCCGTGTCGATGGTCCTGCTGTCGATGCCTGCCACCTTCCTGCTGTCCCGTGACGTCCGACGAGGTCTGATCCCATGAGTTCGCTGACCCTGCGGGGCATCACCAAGTCCTTCGGTGGCCCGCCCGTGCTGGACGGCATCGACCTGGTGGTGCCCAGCCGGAGCCTGACGGCCTTGCTGGGGCCCTCGGGCTGCGGCAAGACGACGCTGCTGAGGCTGATCGCCGGCTTCGACGACCCCGATGCCGGCACCGTCGAGATCGATGGCCGGGTCGTCTGCGGAGCCGGCCGGGGGGTGCCTGCCCGCCATCGCGGGATCGGCTTCGTGCCCCAGGAAGGCGGGTTGTTCCCGCACCTGACCGTGGCCGCCAACGTCACGTTCGGGCTGCCCCGGCGGCAGCGCAACGACGTCGCCCGGGTGCACGAGCTGTTGGCCCTGGTCGGGTTGGACGGGGCGCTGGCGTCGCGCTACCCGCACCAGCTCTCCGGCGGCCAGCAGCAGCGGGTAGCGCTGTCCCGCGCGCTCGCCGCCCGCCCGTCCCTGGTCCTGCTGGACGAGCCGTTCTCCTCCCTGGACGCCTCGCTGCGCGAGGAGACCCGGGACGCGGTGGCCGATGCGCTCAGGGCGAGCGGGGCCACCGCGGTCCTGGTCACCCACGACCAGGCGGAGGCGTTGTCGATGGCCGACCAGGTGGCCGTGATGCGGGGTGGGCGGCTGGTGCAGCTGGCCGACCCGCAGACCCTCTACAACCAGCCCCAGGACCTGACCACCGCCGCCTTCGTCGGAGATGCGATCGTGCTGGACGCCGACGTACGCGGCGGGGTCGCGCACTGCGCCCTCGGGCCGGTACCGCTGACCAGGACCTGCGGGGACGGTCGGGCGCGGGTGCTGCTGCGCCCCGAGCAGCTCGAACTCACCTCCGTCGACGCGCCGGCCGTCCCGGCGCGCGTGGTCGGTGTCGACTACTACGGCCACGACGCCCGGGTGGCCGTGCGGCTGCCGGCCGGGCTCACGGTCGCCGCCCGGCTGCACGGCACCGACATCCCCGCGGACGGTGCCGAGGTGGGCGTCACCGTCGTCGGGGCGGGCCTGGCCTTCCCGCCCGAGTGACCCCGCGGCCCCGGCCCGGTGGACGCCGGTTGGCCGTGGCGAGCTCCGGCGGGCCAGGATGGTGACCCACGTCACCCACCTGGAGGTCATCGTGTCCGAGCGTTCCGGGGTCCCGGTCACCGAACTGTCCGACGAGGACCTGGAGCGGCAGGGTCTGCAGGCTCATGCCACGCGGCACTGGGTCTTCCTGCACGGGACCGCGGAGCAGTTCCGCACGCACACCGACCGCATGCTGGACCTGGAGGCGGAGTACCTGCGCCGGCACCCGCAGCGCACCTGGCAGGGCGCCGGCGGGACCGCTGGCACCCCGTCGCGGGACGAGCGGATCCGCGATCTGGCCGAGACGTTCAGCCGGGCGGTGACCGCGCTGCTGGACGCCGAGCCGGCCGGCGGGTCGCCGGCGACCCCCGACGCCGGCGCCGAGCGGCAGCTCCTGGAACGCTTCGCGCAGGCGCCCGGGGGGCGGTTGCACAAGCTGGAGGCGCACCAGATCGCCCGGCAGGTCGCGCCGGACAGCCACCTGGTGGCCCGGCTCTACCGGCAGGACCCGCCCCTGCTCGCCGTGGACGGCGACGAGCGATTGATCACCGAGGCCGGGCGGGCTCGGCTGGCGGCGGGCTGATCCGCAGGCCGGCGTCCGTTCCGGCCGGGTCGCCGGTACCGTCAGCCACACTGTGCTGCCCTCGGTCACCGCCACCCGCTACGTCCTCCCGCTGCGCGAGGGCGGGTCGCTGCCGGGGCTCATGGAGGCCGACGACCTGGGCACCTACGTGGTCAAGTGGCGGTCGGCCGGCCAGGGCGTCCCGGTGCTGGCCGCCGAGGTGATCTGCGGGGAGCTGGCCCGGGCCCTGGCCCTGCCGGTCCCCGCGCTGGTCACCGTGCAGGTGGCCGCCGAGCTCGCGGTGGGGGAGCCCGACCAGGAGGTGCAGGAGCTGCTGCGGCTCTCCGCCGGCACCAACCTGGGCATGGATTACCTCCCCGGAGCCCTGGACTCCTCCGCCGGGTTGCCCGACGTCGACGCCGAGCTGGCCGGGCGGGTGCTGTGGTTCGACGCGCTGGTGGGCAACGTGGACCGGTCCTGGCGGAACCCCAACATGCTCCTCTGGCACGGCCGGCTGCAGCTCATCGACCACGGTGCCGCGCTGACCTTCCACCACCACTGGCCCGGTGCCGAGGCCGCCGTCGCCCGGCCCTACGACGCCGGCCAGCACGCGCTGATCGAGTGCCGGCCCGATGTCGCGGCCGCCGATGCCGCGCTGGCACCGCTGGTCACCCGCCCGCTGCTGGAGCGGACGCTGGCCCAGGTACCTGATGCCTGGCTGCGCGGCCCGGACCCCGAGGAGCCCGCCGCGGTGACCCGGGAGCGGTACGTGTCCCAGTTGCTCGCCCGGCTGGCGGCCCGCCCGTCCTGGGTGGCACCGCTGGTGCAGGCCGCCGCGGACGGCGGGGCCGGCCGGCCGGCCCCGGCCCGCGGGCAGAACCGGCCGGGATGGCTGGGCCCGCCCCCACCGCCCGGGGTCACCCAGCGGTGAGCGAGACCTTCGAGTACGCGGTGCTCCGCGTCATCCCCCGGGTCGAGCGCGGCGAGTGCCTGAACGCCGCTGTGATCGTCTACTGCCGGCAGCGGGACTACCTGGGATCCCGGGTGCACCTGGACGCCGATCGGCTGCACGCGCTGGACCCGACCGCCGATGCCCAGGCCATCACCTGGGCGCTGCAGGCCGCCGCCGATGTCTGCGCGGCGTCCCCGGACGCGGGGGCCGCCGGGCGGGAGGCGCTGGGCTCCCGGTTCCGCTGGCTCACCGCGCCCCGGTCGACGGTGGTGCAGCCCTCGGCGGTGCACACCGGGCTGACCACCGACCCGGACGCCGAGGCCGACCGGCTGCTGGCGCTGCTGGTGCTCCCGCCGACCTGAGGCTCAGCCGGCCGGGTCGGCCGGGAACAGGGTGTCCACCCGCCGCGCCAGCTCCAGGTCCAGCTCGGTGACCCCGCCGGCCGAGTGCGTCATCACCGAGACCCGGACCGTGTCGTAGCGGATGTCCAGGTCGGGGTGGTGGTCCAGCTCCTCGGCCAGATCGGCGATCCGCACCACCGCCTCCACGGCGGCGCGGAAGGAGTCCAGGTCCAGCCGGCGGTAGATCCCTTGCGTGTCGCCGTCCCAGTGGGTGAGCTCGGCCACCGCGGCGGAGACCTCGTCGGCGGTGAGTGCCTGCGGGCGCGTCATCGCACCAGTCTCGGCTGCCGGGCGCCCGCCCGCAGCGTCGATCAGGTGTGCAGGCCGCACTCGGTCTTGGTCGAGCCCGCCCAGCGGCCCGCCCGGGGGTCCTCGCCGGGGGCCACCGGGCGGGTGCAGGGCGCGCAGCCGATGGAGGCGTAACCCAGCTCGGCCAGCGGGTTGACCGGGACCCGGTGCTCGGCGACGTAGCGGTCGACGTCGGAGTCGGTCCAGGCGGCCAGCGGGTTGACCTTGACCATGCCGCGCTTGGCGTCCCAGTCCACCAGCCGGGTGTGGGTGCGGGTCGCGGACTCCGCCCGCCGGACGCCGGACCCCCAGGCGGCGAAGCCGGCCAGCGTGCGGGCCAGCGGCTGCACCTTGCGCAGGTCGCAGCAGCGGTCGGGGTCCCGGTCGTGCAGTGCCGGACCGAACTCGGCGTCCTGTTCGGCGACGGTCTGCTCGGCGGTCACCGACAGCACCCGGACGTCCATCGCCGAGGCGATCCAGTCCCGGGTGCCGATCGTCTCGGCGAAGTGGTAACCCGTCTCCAGGAACACGACCTGCACCCCGGGGTGCGCCCGGGATGCCAGGTGGGCCAGCAGGCCGTCGGCCATCGACGAGGTGAGGGCGAAGGCATCGCCGAACGTCTCCCCGGCCCAGCGCAGCACGGCCAGCGCCTGCTGCTCCGGGTCGGTGATCCCGGCGAAGAGGGCATCGGCCCCGGCGGCCAGTTCCGGGGTGGGCTCCACCGTCGTCGCGCTCACGGTCGCTGCACCCCCGTTCCCGTCGTCCGCAGCGCGAAGGTGCGCAGGCACGACCCGCAGTGCCACTCGCTCTCGGTGTCCCGCGGCCGGAGGGTCTCCTCACCGCAGTACGGGCAGTAGAAGGGTGGCAGCTGCCGGGTTCTCCCCGCCGGGGCGCCGCCGGTCAGCGCAACCAGTCCTCGTCCGCGCGGGCCGCGTAGGCGGCGAACCGCTCGCCGTCCTCGCGGTGCTCCAGGTAGCCGCGCAGCACCCGCTCCACGTAGTCGGCGGTGTCGGTGGCGGCGACCTTGTGCCCGCGCAGCTTGCGCCCGATGGAGGACTCGAAGCCCAGGTGCCCGCCGAGGTGGACCTGGAACCCCTCCTCCCCGCCGACCACCATGCCCTTGAACCCGATGTCCGCGGTCTGGAACCGGGCGCAGGAGTTGGGGCAGCCGTTGACGTTGATGGTCACCGGCTCGTCGAAGTCGGGCAGCCGGCGCTCCAGCTCGGCGGTGAGCTCCTTGGCCCGGCCCTTGGTCTCCACGATCGCCAGCTTGCAGAACTCGATCCCGGTGCAGGCCATGGTCGCCCGCCGGAAGACGCTGGGCCGTACCTGCAGGTCGTGCTCGGCCAGCGCGGTGACCAGGTCCTCGACGTCGGCGTCCAGGACGTCCAGGATGACCAGCTTCTGGTCGGCCGTGGTCCGGATGCGGCCCGGCCCCGAACCGGTCGGCCAGGTCGGCGACGGTGGCCAGCAGCTGGCCGCCGATCCGCCCGGTGTGCAGCGCGAAGCCCACCGCGTTGCGCGCCGTCGACCTGGCGGGCGACCCCCACGTGGTCACGCTGGTCGGTGGCCGGCCGGTCCGGCGCGGGGCCGTCGGGCAGCGGGCCGTCCAGGTACTCCTCCTGCAGCACCTGGCGGAACTTCTCCGGCCCCCAGTCGGCGATCAGGAACTTGATCCGGGCGTGCGTGCGGGAGCGGCGGTAGCCGTAGTCCCGGAACACCGCGCAGACCCCGGCCCACACGTCGGAGACCTGCTCGGGCCGGACGAAGACCCCCAGCCGCTGGGCGAACATCGGGTTGGTGGACAGCCCGCCCCCGACCCACAGGTCGTACCCGACCTCGCCCCCGGCGTTGCGCACGCCGACGAACGCGACGTCGTTGATCTCGTGGTTGGTGCAGTGGTGCGCGCAACCGGAGATCGAGGACTTGAACTTGCGCGGCAGGTTGGAGAACGCCGGGTCACCCACGTACTTGTCGACGGTCTGGGTGATCGCCGCCGGTCGCGTCCAGCACCTCGTCGGCCAGCACCCCGGCCAGCGGGCAGCCCAGGATCACCCGGGGGGTGTCACCGCAGGCCTCGGTGGTGGACAGGCCGACGGCCTCCAGCCGCTCCCAGATCGCCGGGACGTCCTCGATCCGGATCCAGTGCAGCTGGACGTTCTGCCGGTCGGTGACGTCCGCGACGCCGCGACCGAACTCGAGCTGATGCCGGCGATGACCCGCAGCTGGGCTGAGGACAGCTGCCCGCCGTCGATCCGCACCCGCAGCATGAAGTAGGAGTCCTCGAGCTCCTCGGGCTCCAGCACGGCGGTCTTCCCGCCGGGGATGCCCTGGGCGCGCTGGGTGTAGAGCCCCATCCAGCGCATCCGGCCGCGCAGGTCACCGGGGTCGATGCGAGTCGAAACCGCCCTTGGCGTAGATGTCGATGATGCGCTGACGGACCTCGAGCCCGTCGGAGTCCTTCTTCATCCGCTCGTTGGGGTTGAGCGGCTCGCGGTAACCCAGGGCCCACTGGCCCTGCCCTGTGCTGGTGGTGCGGGTGGATGTGGACACGGCAGAACTCCATCTGCGCCCGGACCCGGACGGGGTCTCAGAGGCGGCTGCTGCTGCGGGGGAGGGGGTCGCAGGTGCTCAGCAGGCGCGACAGGCCGCGCTGGTGATCCGCCCGAGGTCCACGTGCAGACGCGCGACGAGCAGCGCGTCGTGCAGGGCCAGGCGTCCGATCACGGGGCGAATCCTCCCACACCGGCCAGTGCACCCCGCACGGCCGCGACCGCGTCGGGCAGCGGGGTCCGGGACGTGTCGATGGTCAGCTCCGCCCGCAGCGGCGGCTCGTAGGGGTCGCTGATGCCGGTGAACCCGCCGATCTCGCCGCGCCGCGCCGCGGCGTACAAGCCCTTCACGTCGCGGCCCTCGCACACCTGCAGCGGGGTGGACAGGTGCACCAGCACGAAGCGGCCGTACCGCTCGACCAGCCCGCGGGCTTCCTGGCGGGCCTGCTCGAACGGGGCGATCGCCGCGATGACCGCTGTCCCGCCGTGCTTGACCACCTCACCGGCCACCCAGCCGATCCGGCGGATGTTGAGGTCCCGGTCTTCCCGGCCGAAACCGAGCTCGCTGGACAGGTGCGTGCGGACGACGTCGCCGTCCAGCACCGTGACCGCGGTGCCCTCGGCGGTCAGCTCGGCGACCAGGGCATCGGCGATCGTGGACTTGCCCGCACCCGACAGCCCGGTGAGGAGCACGGCGACACCGCTCATGCCGTCATGATCCCTGGCGGCTGGACGCTGGTCGCCGGAGCCCTCAGTCCAGGGGGGCCGTGCCGAAGGAACGCCAGGCGCTCTCCAGTTCAGCCAGCTCGGCGACCGCCGGGGGCAGGGTGCCGGCCACCACGTCGGCCAGCGTCACCTGCTCCAGCACCCGGCGGTAGGCATCCCGGGCAGCGACCCAGACGCTGGTCAGCTCCTTGGCCACCCCGGGGTAGCTGGCGTCCTCCGGGCGCTGGCCGTGCACCTCGGCGAGGAAACCCTGCTCGACCCGCATCACCCGCGCGATGGAGACCTCCGAGGCCGGCAGTGCCAGCCGGTAACCGCCGTCCCGACCCCGCTGGCTGGTCACCAACCGGGCGTGCTGCAGGTCGCCCAGGATCGCCTGCAGGAACCGGGACGGGATGCCCTGGGACTCCGCGATGCGGTCGCAGGTCAGGCTGCCGGGGCTGGCGGCGGCGAGCTCGATCGCCGCCCGGACGGCGTAGTCGACCCGGGCAGAGATGCGCACGCGGACCATCCTGCCTGGTCTGGGAAACTCCGGTGGTGTTCCAGCTGCGATTCACCACCGTGGTGGAGGCGCCGCTGACGGTGACCTTCGACGTCGCCCGCGCGCTGGGCCGGCCGTGGCCGTGGCCACTGACCGAGGTCGTGTCCGACCGGCCGTGGTCGGACCGGTACCGCGGGTCGGGCGGGTTGCTGGCCTCGGTGACGCACACCCGGCAGTTCCATCCCACCGGCGCCGGCACCCTGGTGGACGAGCAGGTGGACTGGTGCACCCGGGTGCCCGGTGTGCTGGGCCGGCTGCTGGACCAGACCGTCCTGCGGCGGCGGGTGGTCGTGGCCATGCGGGCCCACCTGGACCTGCTCGGTGCGGCGGCCGTGCGCCGCGCCGAGGACGTCGTCGCCGTGGTGGGCGCCGCCCTGGTCTCCGGTGACCGGGTACTGGTGGCCCAGCGCGCCTCCGGCCCGCTCGCGGGGTTGTGGGAGTTCCCCGGCGGCAAGGTGGAGCCGGGGGAGGGTGAGCTGGACGCGCTGGTCCGTGAGTGCCGCGAGGAGCTGGGCGTGCAGATCGCGCCGCAGGCATTCCTCGGTGAGGTGCCGCTGGACGGCGTCGTGGCCGGTGGGGCGCCCGGGGCGTCGTCCCTGCGGGTCTGGTGGGGGCGGCTCACCGGCGGTGAGCTGGTGGCCCTCGAGCACACCGAACTGCGCTGGCTGACCGCCGACGAGCTGGCCGACCTGCCCTGGATCCCCGCCGACCGCCCGCTCCTCCCCGCCGTCCAGGACCTCCTCGCCCGCCTCGGCTGACCCTCCGGCACCCCTGCCCAGACTCATCCCCGTGAGGGCCTTTTCGGGCTCAAGCCCGGGGGCTTTTTCGGGCTAAAGCCCGGGGGCTTTTTCGGGCTCAAGCCCCAGCTCGGGCAGCGCCTGTGGACAGGCGGGCAGTAGCCGGGTGATTGGCCTGATCCTCGTCACGTGGCACGCACTCACTGGCTCCCGGAGGGCCTCTTCATCGGGTCGCATGCGGTCTCGGAGGGCTTCCTCACTCGCAAACAGCTCCACAGCGGGCTCTACCGCCGGGTCCTGCACAACGTGTACGTGGACCAAGCAGCCGAGGACAGTCACCAGCTGCGGGCACGGGCCGCCGGGTTGGTCATGCCGCGGGACGCCGCACTGGGCGGGCGTTCGGCGGCCGGCTGGTACGGGGCGCCGTTCGCCGCATCCACCGATCCGGTGCTCGTGGTGGCCCGGTCGGGCTGTCCCTGGGACGGCCCTCGCGGGGTGCGCGTGCACAAGACCGAGCTGCGGCCCGGCGACGTCGAGGTGCACCGCGAGACCGGCCTCCGTCTCACCACGCCGGGCCGCACGGCATGGGACGTGGCTACCACCGAGTCCGTCGGAACCGCCGTCGCGCTGCTCGACGGGATGCTGCGTGCGGCGGTGCTGTCCGAGGGCGACCTCGCCCGTGAGTTCGGACGGCGTCGCGGTCAGTGGCGCTCGACCCGGGCCGCCGGCGTGCTGGCCCTGGTGGACCGGCGCGCGGGGAGCCCACCGGAATCTCGGGTGCGGGTGGCCTGCGTCCTGGCCGGGCTGGAGCCTCCGGTTCCCCAGTTCGTCGTCTACCAGGACGGCAGATGTCTGGGCACCGTCGACCTCGCATGGGAGGAGGCGCGGCTCGTCGTCGAGTACGAGGGGGAGTACCACTTCGACGACGCGCAGATCCGGCGCGACGACCAGCGCTACGCGCGGATGGTCGCGGCCGGGTGGCACATCATCCGGCTGAGCTCCTACGACCTCCGGCGGCTGGATGACGTCGTCGCCCGCATCGCATCCGCGCTCGAGGCCCGAACCCCCGGGGCTTGAGCCCGAAAAAGCCCGGGGCTTGAGCCCGAAAAAGCCCGGGCTTGAGCCCGAAAAAGCCCGGGGCTCGAGCCCGAAAAAGCTCCTCCGGGCGGGCCGTGACGTGCCAGCGCCGCCCCGGCGTACCGGGGCGGCGCTTCGTGGCGCGTGCTGCGGGCGGCCTACTTGAAGGCGTCCTTGACCTTCTCGCCGGCCTGCTTGATGTCACCGCTGGCCTGGTCCCGCTGACCCTCGGCCTGCAGGTCGCGGTTGTCGGTGGCGTCACCGGCCGCTTCCTTGCCCTGGCCCATCAGTTCCTCGGCCTTGTTCTTCATCTTGTCCATGGCGCTCATGGCGTGCTCCTCACCTCGGTGGCTGGTGCAAGGAGGCTCCTACCCGCACGGGCGGCGGCCACACCCCGCCCGGGGCGTGGGTCGGCAAGTGGTCGCCGGCTGCCCGGCGTCGTGTCCCAGGAACCCCGGCCGTCCCATCGCCCAACCGTGTCGCGCAAGGAGTGACGCGGAGACCCCGCAGCGCAGGAACACTTGCGGCCCGTCCAGCACATTCACAGGGTCCTTCCGGCCGGAGAGGACCTGGGCGGATCAACTGCTGAGCCCAGGTCACAAATAGGTGACGGCCGTGGATTCCTCCCCAGGGGGTGCCTAGTGTTCCGCGGGACGTCCCCGGTCGACAGCCGTCTGCCAGGTGCGTCCAGGCTCGTCCCCAGTCCGTTCCGGTCGCCGATGGCGTCCGGTGTGGTCAGACCAGGTCAGTCCCCCCGCGCAGGCGGGTCGAGGAGGCAAACGAAGGTGAAGTTGAGCAAGCGCAGCGCAGTGCTCATCGCCACCGGCATGGCCGGCGCGATGGCGCTGTCGGCATGCGGTGGCGGCAGCAGCGACAACGGCGGCGGCGGTGGCGACGCCTCCTCGGGATCCGGGCGGGTCGTCTACGGCGAGTCCACCGACTTCCCGGAGAACCTGTACCCCTACATCGCGGCCGGCAACGCCACCTCCGTGGCCAACCTGCTGATCCGGGTCCTCCCGTCGGCGTTCGTCATCCAGCCGGACTTCTCGGTCACCTACGACGAGAACCTGCTGACCGAGGAGCCCACGCTGGACGACAACGGTGGCACCCAGGTGAACACCTACACGATCAGCCCCGACGCGGTCTGGTCCGACGGCACCCCGATCACGGCCGCCGACTTCGAGTTCACGTGGAAGGCCAGCCGCTCGGGCGACCCGGCCGACGGCGGTTGCGCGTCGACCCTGTCGACCACCGGCTACGAGCAGATCGAGTCCGTCGAGGCCGGCGAGGACGACAAGACCGTCACCGTCACCTACTCCAGCCCCTACGCCGACTGGCAGGCGCTGTTCGGGAACATCCTCCCGGCGCACCTGATGGACAACGAGGACCCGGTTGCCCTCTGCGACACCCTGACCGCCGGTTGGGCGATCAGCGACGGCATCGTCGGGGACATCTCCGGCGGGCCGTGGCAGATCAAGAAGGAGAACATCGACGTCGGTGGCCAGATCGTGGTGCTGACGCCGAACCCGGAGTGGTGGGGCGAGCCGACCGGGCTGGCCCAGCTGGTCGTGCAGAACATCGGCAACGACCCGACCACCGCGGTGCAGGGCATCCAGTCCGGTGAGCTCGGCGTGATCTACCCGCAGCCGCAGCTGGACCTGGTGAACCAGGTCGAGGGCCTGAAGCCGAACGTGAACAGCTCGGTGTCCTTCGGTCTGTCCTTCGAGCACTTCGACTTCAACACCACCGACCCGCTGCTGGCCGACCCGGTCGTCCGGCAGGCCTTCGGCATGGCGCTGGACCGGCAGAAGATCGTCGACCAGACGGTGGGGCAGTTCTCCTCCGACGCCGAGGTGCTGAACAACCGGATCTACTTCAACAACCAGCCGCAGTACAAGAACACCGCGCCCGAGCAGTACCAGTCGCAGAGCGTGGACAAGGCCAAGCAGGCGCTGGAGGCCGACGGCTACGTGCTGGGTGCCGACGGCGTCTACGCCAAGAACGGGCAGCGGCTGTCCTTCCAGATCGACACCACGGCCAACAACCCGCTGCGTCAGACCACCATCGAGGTGGCCATCCCGCAGCTGGCCGAGGCCGGCATCGAGGCGACGTTCAACGCCAACCCGGACATCTTCGCCGGGGCGGACAAGCCGACCTCGCTGGAGGCCGGTGGCTTCCAGGTGGCGCTCTTCGCCTGGGTCGGGTCGCCCTTCGTGTCCTCGACGCAGTCGATCTACAGCACCCCCGTGGGTGACAACGTGCAGCAGAACTACAGCCGCACCGGTACCCCGGAGATCGACGCGCTGTACGACGAGCTGGTGTCCGAGCCCGACCCCGACAAGCAGGCCGAACTGGGCAACCAGATCGACGCCCTGCTGTGGGACCAGCTGGCCACCATCCCGCTGTACCAGAAGCCGACCTTCCTGGCCTGGCAGAACTCGATCAACAACGTCGAGGACAACGCCTCGCAGGCCGGCCCGCTCTGGAACTCCGAGCAGTGGACGGTGCAGTGACCCTCAGCCCCCGCGGCTGCTGAGTCACCCCGCACGGCACCACCCCGGTCCCTGAGGCCGGGTGCTCCACCCGATCGCAGTCGCGGCCCCCGGGGGCTCATCCCCCCGGGGGCCGTACTGTGTCCCGGCCCGCTGTGACGGCCCCGTGCCGGGCCTGTGTGAGGCGGTGTCGACCCCCGGCGGGGCGCCCTGCGGGCGCCCCGCCACCGCTCCCGCTGACCCGTTCCGGCACCGATCTGCCGGTGGGTCAGGACAACCCGCTGGACAGGTCGTTCCGACCGGACGACTTCCGCTCTCGGCGTAAGGTCCCCGCATGTTCTTCTTCACGATCCGACGGATCATCGCGTCCGTCTTCGTGTTGCTGGCCAGCTCGTTCCTGGTCTTCGCGCTCTCTGCGGCCAGCTTCGACCCGCTGCAACGCTTCCGGCAGCGGCAGCCCCCACCGAGTCAGGAATACCTGAACGGGATCGCGGAGCAGCTGGGCCTGAACGACAACTTCTTCGTCCGCTACTGGCGCTGGCTGTCGGGGGTGTTCACCGGGGACTTCGGCAACACCATCAACGGCACCCCGGTCACCGACCAGCTCCCGGGCCGGCTCATGGTCACCGGCCGGATGATCGTCCTGGCGATCATCATCGCGGTGCTGCTGGCGATCATCGTGGGCGTGATCGGCGCGGTCCGGCAGTACAAGCCCTCGGACTACGTCTTCACCTTCCTGGCCTACCTGCTGATCGCGCTGCCGACCTTCTGGTTCGCCGCGATCCTCAAGGAGTTCGTGGCCGGCGGGATCAACGACATCTTCGGCCGGCAGGTGCTCTACACGATCGGCGAGCAGACCCCGGGCATCGAGCTCTACGGCACCAGTTCGGAGATCTGGGCCGATCGGATCGGGCACCTGGTCCTGCCCACGATCAGCCTGGCGCTGCTGTCCTTCGCCGCCTGGAGCCGTTTCCAGCGCTCGGCCATGCTCGACGTGCTGGGTTCGGACTACATGCGGCTGGCCCGGGCCAAGGGCCTCACCTACCGGCGCACGGTGGTCAAGCACGGGCTGCGCAACGCACTGATCCCGCTGACCACGGTCGTGGCGCTGGGCATCGGCACGCTGTTCGGTGGCGCGGTGATCACCGAGACCGTCTTCGTCTGGCACGGCATGGGCGAGTACCTGATCAAGAACGGCATCGGGCAGAACGACATCAACGTGGTGCTCGGCTGGCTGCTGATCAGCGCCGTGTTCGTCGTGGTGTTCAACCTCGTCGCCGACATCCTCTACGCGGTCCTCGACCCGCGCATCCGTCTCGCCTGACCGGCAGAGGAGAGCTTTCCCCCATGGCCACCAAGCAGGCGACCCCCGAGGCCGCCGTCCCCGCCGAGCCCGGCACACCCGCCGGCGGCGGTGCCGAACGCGAGTTCACCGTCAAGGCGCGCAGCCAGCGCCAGCAGATCGTCCGCCGCTTCGTGCACAACAAGGTCGGCATGACCGGGCTGATCGTGTTCGTGCTGCTGCTGGTCTTCGGGTTCCTGGGCCCGCTGGTCTACCAGGTGAACTACGCCAGCCAGAACTCCGGTGCGCAGTCGGTTCCGCCCGGCACGCTGGGCTACCCGCTGGGCAGCGACGCCATCGGACGCGACCTGCTGGCCGGGCTGATGCAGGGCGTGCAGCGGTCGCTGTTCATCGTGCTGCTGTTCGTCGTCATCGCGCTGCCGCTGGGCCTGCTGGTCGGTGCACTGGCCGGCTACTTCGGCAAGTGGGTGGACAGCCTGCTGATGCGCTTCGTGGACCTGATCCTCACCGTGCCGCTGCTGGTGGTGCTGATCGTCGTGGCCAGCAACTTCCCCGGCTCCCGCACCCCGCTGGGGGTGGGCATCATCCTGGGCCTGTTCGGCTGGCTGGACCTGGCCCGGATCGTGCGCAGCCAGTTCCTCTCGCTGCGCGAGAAGGAGTACGTGGAGGCCGCCCACGCCCTGGGCGCCTCCAACGTGCGGATCATCTTCAAGCACCTGATCCCCAACGCGCTGGGCTCGCTGATCGTCTGGACGACGCTGGCCGCGGCCACCGCGATCATCCTGGAGGCGTCGCTGACCTACCTGGGCTTCGGTGTCAACGGGGCCAACCAGACGTCGCTGGGCCGGTTGGTCTCCGACGGGGTCCAGGCGACGACGACGCGACCCTGGCTCTTCTACTTCCCCGGCGTCACCCTGCTGATCATCGTGCTGTCGATCAACCTGATCGGCGACGGGATCCGGGACGCCTTCGACCCGAGCAACCGCCGCGTGCGGGCCTGAGGGGAACCACGTGACCACTGCTGCCACCCAGTCCACTGCCACCGGGTCCACTGCTACCGGGTCCACGGGGGCGATGTCCCAGGGCGGGACCCGCGCCACCAGCCTGCCGGGATTCGACGCCGCGGCCCCGCTGCTCACCGTGTCCGACCTCAACGTCCGGTTCCCCACCGAGGACGGGCTGGTGCACGCCGTCCGCGGGGTGGACTACACGCTCCGCTCCGGGGAGGTGCTCGGCATCGTCGGCGAGTCCGGGTCCGGCAAGTCGGTGACCTCGCTGGCCGTGATGGGCCTGCTGCCGGCCTCGGCCCGGGTGACCGGATCGGTGAAGTACCGCGGCCAGGAGCTGCTGGGCCAGAGTGACCGGGCGATGTCGCGGGTCCGCGGCAAGGGCGTGTCGATGATCTTCCAGGACCCGATGACCTCGCTGGACCCGGTCTACAAGATCGGCTTCCAGATCGAGGAGACGCTGCGCTCGCACGACCGGTCGCTGTCCTCCAAGGCCGCCCAGGCCCGCGCCGCCGACCTGCTGGAGATGGTCGGCATCCCCAACGCCCGGGAGCGGGTCCGGTCCTACCCGCACGAGTTCTCCGGCGGGATGCGCCAGCGGGTGGTGATCGCCATCGCGATGGCCAACCAGCCCGACGTGATCATCGCCGACGAGCCCACCACGGCCCTCGACGTCACCGTGCAGGCGCAGATCCTCGAGGTGCTGCAGACCGCGCTCACCGAGACGGGCGCAGCGATGGTGCTGATCACCCACGACCTGGGCGTGGTCGCCGGGATCGCCGACCGGGTGCTGGTCATGTACGCCGGCCGCCCGGTGGAGATCGGCTCGGTGGAGGACATCTACTACGAGCCGCGGATGCCCTACACGCTGGGCCTGCTGGGCTCCATGCCGCGGCTGGACTCCTCCACCAAGCAGCGGCTCACCCCGATCAAGGGCTCGCCCCCCTCGGTCGTCAACATGCCCCCGGGGTGCCCCTTCGCGCCGCGCTGCCCGCTGCACGTCGCCGAGTGCGACGTCGTCGAGCCCGACCGGGTCGACGTCGGACGCGGGCACACCGCGGCCTGCATCCGCACCGACGCGGTGGCGCAGGCGCACGGGGACGCCTCCTCGGTGTTCGCCCCGCCGACCGGGTACGACGACGACGACGAGGTGGCGCCGGCCCCCGACGTGACGCGGTCCGACGGCGACGCCGCGCCCGGTGACCCGCCGGGGGAGCAGACCCGGGCCGACCCCGGCAGCCGACCCACCGGCTCGCTGCTCAGCGAGCCCAGCCCGAAGGACGGGGACCGCTCGTGAGCGCGCCGACCGACGACCGCCCCGACAGCCCCGGCAGCATCGAGGGCCGTGAACCCATCCTGAGCGTCCGCGGGCTGGAGAAGCACTTCCCGATCAAGGGCGGTGGGCTGATCAAGCGCACCGTGGGCGCGGTGCGCGCCGTCGACGGGCTGGACCTGGACCTGTACCCGGGCGAGGTGCTGGGCCTGGTGGGGGAGTCCGGGTGCGGCAAGTCCACCACCGGGCGGGCCATCCTCAACCTGCAACCCGCCACCGGCGGGTCGGTGCTGTTCCGCGGCCAGGAGATCGTGGGCCTGGACCGCAAGGCCATGCGGCCGCTGCGCCGCGACATCCAGATCGTCTTCCAGGACCCCTACGCCTCGCTGAACCCGCGGCTGCCGGTGTTCGACATCGTCGCCGAGCCGCTGATCATCCACGGGTTGACCTCCGACGACGCCGAGCTCCGCGAGCGGGTGCGCACCCTGGTGGAGACCGTGGGGCTCAACCCCGAGCACACCAACCGGTACCCCGCGGAGTTCTCCGGCGGGCAGCGGCAGCGCATCGGCATCGCCCGGGCCCTGGCCCTGGAGCCCAAGGTGCTGGTGCTGGACGAGCCGGTGTCGGCCCTGGACGTGTCCATCCAGGCCGGTGTGATCAACCTGCTGGAGGACCTGAAGAACCGGCTGGGCCTGTCCTACCTGTTCATCGCGCACGACCTGTCGGTGGTCCGGCACATCTCCGACCGGGTCGCGGTGATGTACCTCGGCAAGATCATCGAGGTGGCCCGGCGGGACGACCTGTTCGACTCCCCGACCCACCCCTACACCCAGGCGTTGCTCTCGGCGATCCCGCTGCCCGATCCGCGCCGGGAGCGCAGCCGGCAACGGATCATCATCACCGGCGACGTGCCCAGCCCGGCCAACCCGCCCTCGGGGTGCCGGTTCCGGACCCGCTGCCAGAAGTTCGCCAACGAGCTGGACGACAACCGCCGCGAGAAGTGCATCACCGTGGAACCGCTGCTGGCCGACCGTGGGGTCGGCCACCAGAGCGCCTGCCACTACGCGGAGGTCAGCCGGGTGCTCTGAGCTCGGTGCCGGGGTCGGGGATCATGACCGGCGTGACCCTCGACCCCGCCGACCGCAGCCTGCTGCTGGTGCATGCCCACCCCGACGACGAATCGATCAACAACGGCGCCACGATGGCCCGCTACGTCGCCGAGGGCACCCGGGTCACCTTGCTGACCTGCACGCTCGGCGAGGAGGGCGAGGTGCTGGTGCCGGCGCTGGCCCAGCTCGCCGCCGACCAGGCAGACCAGCTCGGCGGTTACCGGATCGGCGAGCTGGCCGACGCGATGGCCGCCCTGGGCGTCACCGACCACCGGTTCCTCGGCGGGGCCGGCCGATGGCGGGACTCCGGCATGGTCGGCACCCCGCCCAACGACGCCGCGCGGGCGTTCTGGAACGCCGACCCGGACGAGGCGACCGCGGCGGCGGTCGCGGTGATCCGGGACGTCGCGCCGCAGGTGCTGGTCACCTACGACGAGCACGGCGGTTACGGGCACCCCGACCACGTGCAGGCCCACCGGGTGGCCATGCGGGCGGTGGACGCGGCCGCCGACCCCGACTACCGGCCCGACCTGGGCGCCGCGCACGCGGTCGCGAAGGTCTACTGGACCTGCGTGCCGGTGTCGGTGCTGCAGCGCGGCATCGACGCCCTGGCCCACGCCGAGCAGGCCCGCTACGACGGCGTGACCGACGCCGGGGATATCCCCTTCGCGGTGGCTGACCACCTGGTGACCGCAGAGGTCGACGGCACCGCGTACCGGAGGCAGAAGGAGGCCGCGATGCGGGCGCACGCCACCCAGCTGACCCTGGACGGGGAATTCTTCGCACTGTCGAACAATCTGGGCCAGGAGGTCCTGACCACCGAGTACTACCAGCTGGTGCGGGGCCGGCGGGGACCCGGCGCCGGGGAGCACGGCTGGGAGTCCGACCTGTTCGCCGGGCTGTGAGGCTGCTGCGGCTGGCCGGCTGGGGGCTCCTGGCGGTGCTGCTCGCGTTCTGGCTGGCCACGGTCGAGGTCTTCTGGTTGCCGCTGCGGCTGGGGGTCGTGCCGGTGCCGGTGTCGGTGCTGGCAGCGGCGGTGGGCAACCTGCTGCTGCCCCGCGGGGCCCACCTGCTGTCGGGATCCCGGGTGGTGGGGGTGCTCCCGGTGGGCGTCTGGGGCGCGGTGGCGATCGGGGCCACGGTGCGCCGTCCCGAGGGCGATCTGCTGATCACCGGGGCGACGGCGGCCACCCAGGTGGTGGGGTTGTCCTTCCTGCTTGTCGGGGTGCTGACCGGGTCCTTCGCCGTCGGCCGGCTGCTGAGCACACCGGTCGGAGGTGTCCGCTGAGCTGTCGCCGCACGCGGGAGACCACCGGTCGCGCCGGACCCTGACACGCAGGAGATACTGACCGGCGTCTGCACTGTCCGGCTCGGCCCCTCGGGCCTGCCGCACGTCCCCGGGAGGGAACCCGTGACCTACGTCATCACCCAGGCCTGCGTCGACGTCCTCGACAAGGCGTGCATCGACGAGTGTCCGGTGGACTGCATCTACGAGGGCGAGCGGATGCTCTACATCCACCCCGACGAGTGCGTCGACTGCGGTGCGTGCGAGCCGGTCTGCCCGGTGGAGGCCATCTACTACGAGGACGACGTCCCGGACAAGTGGAAGGACTTCTACAACGCCAACGTGGAGTTCTTCTCCGACCTGGGCAGCCCCGGTGGTGCGGCGAAGACCGGCAAGATCCCCAAGGACCACCCGCTGGTCGCGGCGCTGCCGCCGCAGGGGGAGTGACCCCCCGCTCGCTGCCGGACTTCCCCTGGGACTCGCTGCGGCCCGCCCGCGGGCGGGCCGCCGCGCACCCGGGGGGTGTGGTGGACCTGTCCATCGGCACGCCGGTGGACCCCACGCCGGCGCTGCTGGGGACGGCGCTCGCCGCTGCCGGGGACGCCCCGGGCTACCCCACCGCGCTGGGCACCGCCGACGTGCGGACCGCGGCGGCCGGCTGGCTGTCCCGCCGGCTGGGCGTCACGCTGGCCGACCCCCTGGGTGCGGTCCCGTCGGTCATCCCGACCATCGGGTCCAAGGAGCTGGTGGCGCTGCTGCCCACCCTGCTGGGCCTGGCCGGGCACGGCACCGTGGTCATCCCCGAGGTGGCCTACCCGACCTACGAGGTGGGTGCGCGTGGTGGCCGGGCTGGACGTGCTGCGCAGCGACGTCCCGCCGGTGGACGTCGCCGACCCGGTGCTGGTCTGGCTGAACTCGCCCGGCAACCCGCACGGCCGGGTCCTCACCGACGACCAGCTGCGCGCCTGGGTGGGGTGGGGACGCGCGCGGGGCGTGCCGGTCGTGGCCGACGAGTGCTACGTGGAGCTGGGCTGGGACGTCACGCCGCGCTCGATGCTGCACCCGGTGATCGCCGGAGAAGACCACAGCGGTCTGCTGGCGGTGCACTCGCTGTCCAAGCAGTCCACCGCGGCCGGTTACCGGGCCGGGCTGCTGTCCGGGGACCCGGCGCTGGTCGCCCGGGTCTGGGAGGCGCGCCGGCACCTCGGGCTGCTGGTGCCCACCCCGGTGCAGGCCGCGGCGGCCGCCGCGCTGGCCGACGACGCGCACGTGGAGCTGGCCAGGACCAGGTACGCAGGCCGTCGG
Organism: uncultured Actinomycetota bacterium; assembly: GCA_963759905.1. Taxonomy (GTDB): domain Bacteria; phylum Actinomycetota; class Actinomycetes; order Mycobacteriales; family Geodermatophilaceae; genus Klenkia. The sequence continues at coordinate 805,177 of CAVXBD010000001.1, read as the reverse complement.
CAGCGGTTGATGGCCGCGGTGCAGGCCGCGGGCTGCCGGGTCGAGCACTCCGAGGCGGGGCTGTACCTGTGGGTCACCCGGGACGAGGACTGCTGGGCCACCGTGGACTGGCTGGCGGGGCTGGGCATCGTCGTCGCCCCCGGGTCGTTCTACGGGCCGGCCGGGCAGCAGCACGTGCGGATGGCGCTCACCGCCACCGACGAGCGGATCGACGCCGCGGTCCACCGCCTGGCCGGCTGAGAGCCCTCAGCCGGCCAGCTGGAGCAGCAGGCCGGTGTCCGCACCGGTCGGGGTCCAGCCGTCCCCGGGGGTCCACGCCCAGCCGGCGAACTGCACCTGGTTCAGCTGCAGCCGCTCGGCGTGCGCGACCGCCCAGCTGGCCTCGGGCCAGCCCGCCGCGGCAACCGACACCAGCCCGCCGGCCAGCACGGTGGGCGTGCCGGCCTCCGCCCGGGCCACGTCGGCCACGGCGTTCGCCCGGTCCTCCAGCGGCCCCGCGGCGTCGACCGGGGTGAAGCTGCACGACAGCCGAGCCGGTTCGGTGGACAGCAGGGCGTCGGTCAGGGTCTGGGCCATCGCCTCGTGCTGCTGGTACGCCTCCGGGAATCCGGATCGCTGGACCGCCTGGGCGACATCGGTCAGCCGTCCGCTCTCCCAGCCCGGCACCTCCACCAGACCGTCGAAGAACTTCCCGGCCGCGTAGACCGGGTCCTGCACCTGGGCGGCGGAGCCCCAGCCCTGCGAGGGGCGCTGCTGGAACAACCCCAGGGAGTCCCGGTCGCCATAGGCCAGGTTCCGGATCCGGGACTCCTGCTGGGCGGTGGCCAGCGCGATGACGATGGCCCGCGCGGGTAACCCGCGGGAGCGGGCCACCGCCGCGATGGTGGCCGCGTTGGCGGCCTGCTCGGTGGTCAACGTCAGCGCCGAACCGGCGATCGTGCAGCGTCCGGACACGGCCGGCACCCCCTGGCTGTCGGTGTCCCAGGCCAACCCCACGACGGCGACCACCACCAGCAGCAGCGGCGCCCACAACCCGGCCATCCGGCTGCTGCCGCGGCGGCGCGACCGGCGACGGCGCTGCACCGGGCGGGCCGGCGGGCGACGCCGGGCCGGAGCCGGTCGGGTCCCGGCCCGCGCGCTGGTCATCCCGACCAGGGTAGGTGAGCCGACCGGGTGGACCGCCCCGCCACGGCCGGGCTGGCTACGGTGTCCCCGGCCACACCCGCCCTCGGAGGGACCCCCGCGATGACCGACGGACTGCTGCCCGGCACCACCGCGACTCCGGTGACGACCCCCCGGTTGACCCAGCAGGTGCTGCACCCCGACGCCGTCGACCCGGGGGCCGGTGGGGAGGTGGTGCTCTTCGTGCACGGCAACGTGAGCTCGGCGCTGTTCTGGCAGCAACCGATGGCCGCCCTGCACGCCGCCGGGCGGACGGCGCTGGCCGTCGACCTGCGCGGGTTCGGCGGCACCGACCCGGAGCCGGTCGACGCCGGCCGCGGGGTGCGGGACTTCTCCGACGACCTGGCCGCGCTGATCGACACCCTCGGGCTGGAGCGGGTGCACCTGGTGGGGTGGAGCATGGGCGGCGGGGTGGTCCTGCAGCACCTGCTGGACCATCCCGACCGGGTCGCCTCGGTCACCCTGGTGGCGCCGGTGTCGCCGTACGGCTTCGGCGGCACCCGGGGTACCGACGGCACGCTGGTGCACCCCGACGGCGCCGGTTCCGGCGGTGGGGCCGCCAACCCGGAGTTCGTCGCGGCCATCGCCGCGGGGGACACCACGGCCGACGCCCCCACCAGCCCGCGGTCGATCCTGCGCGCCTTCTACGTGGCGCCGGGCAGCCTGCCGATCGACGCCGAGCTGGAGGACGTCTTCGTCACCGCCATGCTCACCACCCGCACCGGCCCGGACCACTACCCCGGGGACGCCGTCACCAGCGAAGCCTGGCCCGGTGCGGCCCCCGGTCACCGCGGCGTGCTGAACACCATGGCCCCGACCGTGCTGGACGTCTCGGGCATCACCGAGCTGGCGGTCAAGCCGCCGGTGCTCTGGCTGCGCGGGGACGCCGACCAGATCGTCAGCGACACCTCGGCCTTCGACCTGGCGTTCCTGGGCTCGGTGGGGGCCGTGCCGGGCTGGCCCGGTGCGGAGTCCTTCCCGCCCCAGCCGATGGTGTCCCAGACCAGGGCGGTGCTGGACCGGTACGCCGCGACCGGTGGCTCCTACCGCGAGGTGGTGCTGCCGGGGGTGGGGCACAGCCCGCACGTCGAGCGCCCGCAGGAGTTCGTCGTCGCCCTGCTGGAGCACCTCACCGACCCTGCTGCCGAGCCGGCCCCGCTCACCTGACCCGGGCTCGATCCCGAACTTGGGGCTTGAGCCCGAAAAAGCCCGGGGGCTTGAGCCCGAAAAAGTCCGGGGGCTTGAGCCCGAAAAAGTCCGGGCGGGGGATGCGGTCAGTTAGCGTGCAGGGCGGCGTTCAGCGCGCCCCAGTCGCCGTCCCTGGGCAGCGCCTCCAGGGCTCCGGACACCGAGTTGCGGCGGAACAGCAGGCCCTCCCGGCCGGACAGCTCCAGCGCCTTCACCACCGACCCGTCGGGCAGCGAGACCCGGGACCCGGCGGTGACGTAGCACCCGGCCTCGACCACCGACCGGTCGCCGAGGGAGATGCCCACCCCGGCGTTGGCCCCCAGCAGGCAGCCCGAGCCGATCGACACGACCTGCTTGCCGCCCCCGGAGAGCGTGCCCATGATCGAGGCACCACCGCCGATGTCGGAGTCCGCACCGACCACGACGCCGGCGGAGATCCGGCCTTCCACCATCGAGGCGCCCAGTGTTCCGGCGTTGAAGTTGACGAAACCCTCGTGCATGACCGTGGTGCCCTCGGCCAGGTGCGCGCCCAGCCGGACCCGGTCGGCGTCCCCGATGCGCACGCCGGCGGGCAGCACGTAGTCCACCATCCGGGGGAACTTGTCGACATGGGTGACGGTCACGTGGCCGTGCGCGGCCCGCACCTTGGCGGCGCGCACCGGTGTCCAGTCGGCGGCCTCGACCGGCCCGGCGGAGGTCCAGGCGACGGTGGTGAGCAGGCCGAACTGGCCCTCCAGGCTCAACCCGTGCGGGCGGACCAGCCGGTGGGAGAGCAGGTGCAGTCGCAGGTAGACGTCGTGGGCGTCCACCGGGGCGGCCGACAGGTCGGCGATCGTGGTCCGGACGCCGACCACCTCGACGCCGCGCGCGTCGTCGTAGCGGATCAGCGAGCCGAAGTCGCTGCCCAGCTCGCCCTCCACCTCCAGGGTGCCCAGCGGGCTGGTGCCCGTCGTCCCGCCCGAGGTCAGCGTCGGGGCCGGGTACCAGGTGTCCAGCACGACCCCGGCGGTGGTCACGGTGGCGAGTCCGACGGCGGTCGCGCCGGACGGGGCGGCTGCGGGAGTGGTCACGTCGGTCGAGGCTACCGACGAGCAGTGCCCCAGGCCCGACGGAGCGCGTAGTTGGCACGGCGGTCGGTCGGGCCCGGCCGTAGGGACCCGCGGCGCGCGGAGCGGGGGGGGGTGAGCGTGGCGGTCGGTCGGGCTCGGCCGTAGGGACCCGCGGCGCGCGGAGCGGGGGGGGGGTGAGCGTGGCGGTCGGTCGGGCCCGGCCGTAGGGACCCGCGGCGCGCGGAGCGGGGGGGGTGAGCGTGGCGGTCGGTCGGGCCCGGCCGTAGGGACCCGCGGCGCGCGGAGCGGGTCGTGGGGGGCGGTCGGGTCCTTTCTCTACGCTCGTCGTCGTGACCGCCCCTCCGCTGGACCTGACCGCCGACGTCCTCGCGCTCACCCGCGCCCTGGTGGACACCCCGTCGGTCTCCGGCGCCGAGCAGGCCCTGGCCGACGCCGTGGAGTCCGCGCTGCGGTCCCTGGGCGGGCTGGAGGTGGAGCGGGTCGGTGATGCGGTGCTGGCCCGGACCAACCTCGGGCGGCCGACCCGGGTGGTGCTGGCCGGCCACCTGGACACGGTGCCGCTGGCCGGCAACCTGCCCTCCCGGCTGGAGACCGTGGACGGCGCGCAGCGGCTCTACGGCTGCGGGACCTCGGACATGAAGGCCGGGGACGCCGTGATGCTGCGGCTGGCCGGCCGGTTCGGGGTGCCCGGCACGGAGCCCGCGCACGACATCACGTTCGTCTTCTACGACAACGAGGAGGTCGAGGCGGTTCGCAACGGCCTCGGCCGGGTCGCCCGGGAACGCCGTGGCTGGCTGTACGGGGACCTGGCGATCCTGCTGGAACCCACCGACGGGGTGGTCGAGGGCGGTTGCCAGGGCACCATGCGGGTGGTGCTGACCGTCCCCGGGCGGCGGGCGCACAGTGCCCGGTCCTGGCTGGGCAGCAACGCCATCCACGGTGCGGCCGGCATCCTCGGCACGCTGGCGGCCTACCGGGCCCGGGAGGTGGACATCGACGGGTTGTCCTTCCACGAGGGCCTGAACGCGGTGCGGGTGGAGGGCGGGGTGGCCGGCAACGTCGTGCCCGACGAGTGCCGGGTGACGGTGAACTTCCGGTTCGCCCCGGACCGCGACGAGGACGACGCGGAGGCCCACGTGCGCGAGGTCTTCGCCGACGCGCTGGCCGCCGGGGTCACCTGCGAGGTGACCGACATGAGCGGGGGAGCGCTGCCCGGACTGTCCGAGCCGGCCGCCGCGGCCTTCGTCGCCGCGGTGGGCCGGCCGGCCCGGGCCAAGCTGGGCTGGACCGACGTCGCCCGGTTCGCCGCCTTCGGCATCCCGGCACTGAACTACGGGCCCGGGGACCCGCAGCTCGCGCACACCCGCGACGAGCACGTCGTCGTCGACCGGCTGCAGCCCGCCGAGGACGCCCTCGTCGCCTACCTCTCGGGGAGCACCGCGTGACCCTGCCCGGCCAGCGCAACCACCGCCGCGAGCGCCCAGCCCGGCACCGCGGACCGGTGCAGCTGCGCGGCGGCGAGCCCGACCCCCGCCAGGAGGGGACGACGACCGACCAGCGGCTGCTGGACCGGCGCGGGCCGTCGGACTGGGTGCACGCCGATCCGTGGCGGGTGTTGCGGATCCAGGCCGAGTTCGTGGAGGGATTCGGTCTGCTGGCCGACCTGCCGCGCGCGGTCAGCGTGTTCGGCAGTGCCCGGACCCGGCCCGACGACGCGTTCTACGCCGCCGGGGTCGAGCTGGGTGCGGCCCTGGCCGAGGCCGGTTACGCGGTGATCACCGGTGGTGGCCCCGGTGTCATGGAGGCGGCCAACAAGGGCGCCTGCCAGGCCGGCGGGATGTCGGTGGGACTGGGCATCGAGCTGCCGTTCGAGCAGGAGCTCAACGAGTGGGTGGACGTGGGCATCGCGTTCCGCTACTTCTTCGTGCGCAAGACGATGTTCGTGAAGTACGCGCAGGCCTTCGTGATCCTGCCCGGCGGCTTCGGCACGCTGGACGAGCTCTTCGAGGCGCTCACCCTGGTGCAGACCACCAAGGTGACCCGGTTCCCGGTGATCCTGTTCGGCAGCGCTTACTGGTCCGGGCTGGTCGAGTGGATCCGCGGCACGCTGGTCGAGCACGGCACGGTCGCCGCGCACGACCTGGACCTGATCACGGTGACCGACAGCGTGGCCGAGGCGGTGGCGGTCATCGAGGCCGCCGAGCTGGCCCGGGAGGCCGCCGGGCAGACCAGCGGGGACCCCGCACCCGTGGACGGCTGAACCGCCGGTGCTCTCCGTTGTCGTCTTCCTGGTGGGCCTGCTGCTGGTGGGCGGGTTGTTGTTCCTGGGCGCCGCGCTGCTGCTGGGCCGCGGGGAGACCCAGCCGCCGGCTGAACTGGACCGCTCGCCGGTCGAGCTGCCCGACGACCGGCCGGTGCTGGGGGACGACGTGCGGGCGCTGCAGGTCTCCGTCGCGGTCCGCGGGTACCGGATGACCGAGGTGGACTGGCTGCTGGACCAGCTGGCCCAGACCCTCGACGAGCGGGACCTCGAGATCGCCCGGTTGCAGGCTGAGCTGAGCGGGGGTGAGCGGCCGCACGGGGCTCACGCTGCGGACCCCGGCGACGCCGACCAAGCTGGTGGCGCAGACGAGGACGGGGTGGCCACCGGGTCGCACCGACGCGCCGAATCCGAGGAGCCCCCGGGTGCCTGAGCTGGTCGAGACCGTGGACGTGGATGCCACCCCGGAGCAGGTCTTCGCCGCACTGGTGGACTGGACCAGCCAGGGCGAGTGGATGCTGCTCACCGACGTGCGCACCGTGGACGGCCCGGCGCAGGGCGTGGGGGGGCGGATCGAGGCCCGCACCGGCATCCCCACGCCCGGTGGCGGTCGCCTGGGCGTGCTGGACCTGATGACGGTCACCGGCTGGGACCCGCCGCACTCGGTGGACGTGGTGCACACCGGCCGGGTGGTGCGCGGCACCGGCAGCTTCCAGGTGCGTGCCCGGCCCAGCGGCTCGACGTTCGTCTGGGTGGAGACCCTGGAGCTGCCGCTGGGCGCGCTGGGCCGGCTGGGCTGGCCGCTGGTGAAGCCCGGTTTCGTGGCCGGGGTGCGGCTGTCGCTGAAGCGGTTCGCCCGCTACGCCGAGTCCCGCGCCGCCTGACCGGGCCGGCGGCGGGCGCGCAGCGTGGCCACCGTCGCCCACACGGCGGCCACGAACAGCACCACCGCGACCAGCACCAGCAGCGTCTGCCCGTAGTCGCGGGGCAGGAACGAGGGCTTGCGCGGGTCGACGCCGTACCCCAGCACGAACGGCCAGGCCACCAGGGTCAGCACCCCGCTGACCGCGGCCCCGGCCACCATCGGGCCGCGGGCCGGGCGAGGCAGCACCCGGGCGGCCAGCCAGCCCAGCCCCAGCCAGACCGGCGCGATGACCAGGTCGTGCACCAGGGCGCTGCCGACGAACCACGTCGTCCACGCCGACAGCGGCACCCGGTCGCCGGCGCCCACCAGCCCGACGACGCCGTAGCCCACGGCCAGCAGACCGGGGACGAGGAACAGCCAGCGCCACCAGGGGGTGAGCGCCGAACCGGCCGGGCGGGCCGGGTCGCTGGCATACCGGCTGTCGATCGTCTCGGTCTTCATCGTCTGGTTGTTCATCGGCTCGGTGCTCATCCGCCGATCCCCCCTGAGCCCGGGGCCACCCGGGTGACCCACTTGGTCTGCATGACCCCGGGCCGGTTCGGTCCGATCAGCCGCGCCGGGTAGCCGTGGTCGATGTCCAGCTCCGCGCCGTTGAGCCGCAGTGCCAACAGGGTGCGCGGGCTGGAGACGTGCGCGCGGGACACCGTGCTGACCCGGTAGAGCCCGCCGGTCTGCAGCGACTCCACCGTCACCTCGGTGTCCCGGGGCAGTCCCGCGGCGGCCAGCAGGTCCGACAACCGGACCCCGGTCCACTCGGCACTGCTGCTCCACCCCTCCACGCAGGCGATGGGCAGGATCTCGGTGCGCTGCGGGAAGCCCTGCAGGTCGGCCAGGCTCAGCTCCAGCCGTTGCGGGCCCTCCACCACCAGCCGGTAGGCCGGGTCGACGGCGGTCTCGGTGACCCCGGCACCGGCGGCGGTCTTGTTCACCGGCAGCCCCTGCGGCCCGAACCCGGGGATCCGTGGGGCGAGCACCGAGACCTGGCCCAGCGGGGTCACCGTCTGTCCCCAGGTGGTCAGGGCGACCGCCCCGGCGGCCAGCCCGGCGGTGGCCACGAACGCCCGCCGGCTCACCGCGCCGTGCTCGGCGGCCTCGTCGACGGCGATCAGCTGCGCTGCCTCGGCGGGTGCCAGCCCGGCCACCGCGGCCGGGCTGCCGCGCCGGGCCAGACCCCGGCGGATCTGCGGGGCCAGCGCGCCGACGTGCACTCCCACCGCGCCGACGGCGATCCAGCCGGTCCAGTAGTGCGCGATGGTGAAGAAGAAGCCGAACGGGTACCACTGGGACAAGTTGATCAGCCCGGTGGCCAGCTGCATCACCGAGGTCCCCACCAGCACCAGCACCGCCACCCGGGCGATCAGCTGGGCCGGGGTGCGGGCCGGGGGCCAGCTGAACAGCTTGGGGTAGACCGTCCACAGCTTGACCAGCAGCAGCGGGATGAGCGCCAACCCGACGCTGACGTGGGTGCCCTGGGTGACCCGGTACAACCACACCGGGGACGCCGGCCAGACGAACCAGGACGGCGGCTGCTGCACCAGGTGGCTGGTCAGCCCGGTGAGGAAGCAGACCACGAACCCCGCGCCCAGCCACACCCCGACCCGGGACGTGCGGCGTTCGGTGTGCAGCGGACTGGGGAAGGCGCCGTCCCGGAAGGGGCCCCGGCGCAGCGCGTCCGGCGGGTCGGGCAACCGGGCGCCCAGCGCCCGGTCCAGCGATCGGGTCATGCGGCACCTCCAGGTGGCCGGCCCAGTATCACCGGGTGTTCGTCCCGCGCGGGGAACCCGGACGGGTCATGGCGCATGCAAGGTCGCGGCGACCTCGGCCACCACCCGCTGCATCCGGCTGCCGGCCGGACACAACCGCGCCACGGCCACGGCGTCGGGGAAGTGGTCGACGTCGGTGAGCACCGGGAGGTCCAGCACGGTCAGCCCGGCGCCCTCCAGCGCGGCCCGGGTGTTCACCGCGGTGTCCTCCCGGGACATCGGCACCGCCGGGAGCACCGCAGCCGCGGCCGGGGAGTGCACGCCCAGCGCCCACCAACCGCCGTCCGGGGCGGTGCCCAGCACCGCGGTGCCCGGCCCGCCCTCGACCAGGCGCTGCAGGCAGTCGGTGAGCAGGGCGGGGCTGATCTGGGGGGTGTCCATGCCCACCAGCAGGGTGGGCAGATCGCCGTCCGGGCCGGTCATCGCGGTCGCGAAGGCCGCCGCCAGCCGGGTACCCAGATCTCCCTCGACCTGCGGCACGACGTGCAGGTCGTGCAGGTCCAGCTGCCCGGGGTCACCGTCCAGCGCCACCACGCGGCGGTTCACCGGGGTCGCCCGGACCACGTCCAGGGTGTCGGAGACGGCGGCCTCGGCGATCGCCGAGGCCTGCAGGGGGGTGCACGGCGGGGTGAGCCGGGTCTTGCTGCGGCCGGGAACCGGTGCCTTGGTGATGACCAGCAGCTGGGTCACCGGCCCAGCACCTTGGACATGTCCCGGATGGTCCGGGCGGTGCCCAGCACGGTGCCGGTCACCTTGGACGTGGTGCCCTCGGCCCGCGGGTGGTAGTCGACGTCGACCTCGCGGATCCGCCAGGACGCGTCGGCGGCCCGGGTGACCATCTCCAGCGGGTAGCCGAAGCGGCGGTCGGTGATGCCCAGCCCCAGCAGTTCGGTGCGCCGGGCGGCCCGCATCGGGCCCAGGTCGTGCAGCCGCAGCCCGGTCCGGCGGCGCATCAGCACGCTCAGCGCGGTGTTGGCCACCCGGGCGTGCACCGGCCAGGCGCTGCGGGTGCTGGGCCGGCGGCGGCCGAGCACCAGGTCGGCCTGCCCGGCGAGCACCGGGTCGGCGACCAGCGGCAGCTGGCCGGGGTCCATCGAGGCGTCGGCGTCGCAGAAGCAGACGACGTCGGCGGTCGCCGCCTCCAGCCCGGCGTGCGCGGCGGCCCCGAACCCGCGCTGCGGCACGTGCACCACGGTGGCACCGTGGGCGGCGGCGATCTGCGCCGAACCGTCGGTGGAGCCGTTGTCGGCCACGATCGCCCGGTACCCCTCCGGCAGGCGGGTGAGGACCCAGGGCAGCGCCCCGGCCTCGTCGAGACAGGGGAAGACGACGTCGGGCACCCGGTGGACGCTATCGGGGACCGGCCCCGGCCGCCGGTCGCGACGGCCGGTCGGGGCAGCTGCACGGCGGGGCACCTACAGTCCGGCAGGTGACCAGCCCGGGGTCGTCGGCGCCCGTCCACGAGTCCGGGACGCACCGGCAACCGGGCCGGGCGCCGGTGCTCGCCGTCGTCGGCACCGCGGTGTTCGTGGTGGTGGTCGGGCTGGTCGGTTGGCGGCTGGACGAGGCCGGGGTGGGCCTGAGCCTGCTGGGCGGATACGTGTTGCGCGGCGGATTCGATCTGGTGCTGACCCCCCGGGTGCTGCTGCCGGTCGCCGTCGGCCTGGCCGGGGTGCTCTGGGGTCCCGGGCTGGCCGCGCGCAGCCGGTGGCGAGCGCTGCTGTGGCTCTCCCCGGTGGCCGCGGCCGGCTGGGCGGTGACGCTGGCGCTGTCCAGTGGCTGGGGCCGGCTGCCCGAGCCGCTGTCCTCCCGCTACGAGTACCCCCACGACGTCGGCCGGGTGGGTTCGGTGGGGGAGTTCCTGTCCACCTTCACCGCCTCGGTGCCGGCGCTGTCGCCCGACCCGTGGACCACCCACGTGGCCGGTCACCCGCCGGCCGCGCTGCTGGCGTTCGTGCTGCTGGACCGGCTGGGGCTCACCGGCCTGGGCTGGGACGCCGCGCTGGTGATCGCCGGCGGGGCGCTCGCCGTCCCCGCGGTGCTGGTCACCGTGCGCGCGGTGGCCGACGAGGGCCGCGCCCGCGTCGTCGCCCCGTTCCTGGTGCTGGCCCCGATCGCGCTGTGGGTGGCCACCAGCGCCGACGCGCTGTTCGCCGGGGTGTCGGCTTGGGGGATCGCCGGGCTGGCCACGGCCGCGGCCGGCTCGCCGGGGTGGCGGCGGGACCTGCAGGCGCTCGGCGGCGGGCTGCTGCTGGGGCTGTCGCTGTTCCTGTCCTTCGGGTTGACCTCGCTGGGCCTGGTGGCCCTCGCCGTCGTGCTGCTGCAGCGCGCCCGGCTGGGCTGGGCGGGAGTGCTGCGGGTGCTGGTGGTCGGCGGAGTGGGGGTGCTCGCCGTCGTCGCGCTGTTCGCGGCGGGTGGCTACTGGTGGCTGGAGGGGTTCCAGGCCGCCGGGGGACGGGTGCGCTCCGGGCCGTCCTACGCCAGCCGGCCACTGGCCTTCTTCGTGTTCTCCAACCTGGCAGCCGGTGCGCTGGCGGTGGGGCCGGCGGCGGTCGCCGGGTTGGCCTGCCTGCGCCGGCACCGGCTGGCCCTGCTGCCGGTGGCCGCGCTGGTGGGCATCCTGGCCGGCGACGCCACCGGGCTGGTCCGTGGCGAGACCGAACGGATCTGGCTGCCGTTCTACGTCTGGGTGCTGACTGCGACGGCGTTCCTGCCGCCCCGGCAACGCCGCACCTGGCTCGCCCTGGGCGCGGTGCTGGCGCTGGCCATCGAGGTCACCGTCCGCACCGAGTGGTGACCCCCGGGGGCTTGAGCCCGAAAAAGCCCGGGGCTTGAGCCCGAAAAAGCCCGGGGTTTGAGCCCGAAAAAGCCCGGGGCTTGAGCCCGAAAAAGCCCCGGGGCGGGTCCGGGGGGACGGCGGGGCAGGATGTCGCCGTGAGTCGTCGGGGCTGGGTGCTGTTCGTCACGATGTCGGTGGTCTGGGGCCTGCCGTACCTGCTGATCAAGGTGGCCGTCGGCGAGCTGGACCCGGTGCTCGTGGTGTTCGGCCGCTGCGCCCTGGGGGCGGTGATCCTGCTGCCCTACGTGCTGGCGCGCGGTCAGCTGCGCGGGATCATCCGGTGGTGGCGGCCGTTGCTGGCCTTCACCGTGCTGGAGATGACCGGGCCGTGGCTGCTGCTGTCCATCGCCGAGCAGTCGCTGTCCTCCTCGCTGACCGGCCTGCTGGTGGCCACCGTGCCCTTCGTCGCCGCGCTGGCCGGGCGGCTGGTGGGGGAGGAGGAGCGGCTGTCCCCGATCCGGATCGGCGGGATGGTGCTCGGCGTGATCGGGATCGCCGCCCTGCTCGGCCTGGACGTCGCGGGTGCGCAACTGATGGCCATCGGCGCCGTGGTGCTCACCGTGATCGGTTACGGCACCGCGCCGCTGATCATCAGCCGGCAGCTGTCCCAGGTCTCCGGGGTGGCCGCCAGCGCGGTGGCGCTGAGCATCACCGCGGTGGTCTACGCGCCGTTCGCGCTGCCCCGGCTGGACCAGGTGGGCGCCGCCGGCGGGAACGCGCTGCTGGCGGTGCTGGTGCTCGGCGTCGTCTGCACGGCACTGGCCCTGGCGCTGTTCTTCCAGTTGATCCGCGAGGTCGGCCCGCAGCGCGCGCTGGTGATCACCTTCGTCAACCCGGCGGTCGCCGTGCTGCTGGGGGTGCTGCTGCTGGGTGAGCCGTTCACCCTGGGCATCGCGGTCGGGTTGCCGCTGGTGCTGGCCGGCTGCGTGCTGGCCACCCGGCGCGCCCGGTCCGCGGTACCCGTGCCGGCCTGAGGTCCTCACGATCTCACCCCGTCACGGGTGAACCGGGAGGGGCGGCACGACGTACAGCGCGGTGTGGGCAGATGAGCTGCCCGCCCGACAATGGGAGCACCCATGAGCACTCGACCCACCCGGACCGTGGTCGTCGTCGCCGGCACCGTGGCCACCCTCACCGCTGCTGCAGTCGCCGGGTCCGTCGCGGCTGCTTCCGACGGCGGTTCCGAGCACGCGCCCGGTGGCCGGGGTGGCTCCGCGGTGCGCGTGGAGATCGAGTCCCCGCGCCACGGGGACGTGGCCGGGATCGCGGGCGCCGGGTGGGTGGTCGACCTGGCCGTGGACTACCGGGGCGGGCTGCCCGCTGCCGGGTTCTCCGGGCTCCAGCTGACCGGGCCGCCCGAGCACAACGCCATCCCGCCGTTCCCCGGCACGTTCAGCACCGGTCAGGACGACCGGTTGCCCGGGTTGGTCGTGCTGACGTCGACGACGACCGCGGAACGACCCGGGTTCACCGGCCCGGGCACCAACCTGGCGAACCTGTTCAACCTCACCGGGGTGACCGACCGCTCCCAGCACGGTGCCCAGATCTGGGACACCTGGATCGTGGGTGCGCCCATCGCCGGGCAGGACGTCGTCACCACGCTCACCGTCGCCGTGGTCGCAGACCTGGACGGCGACGGTGTCTTCGACGACGCTCCTGACGTGGTGCCCGACCTCGACGGGAACGGGGTCGTCGACCGCGAGGACCTGAGGGCGCTCGGGGTGGCCTCCGATGTGGAGACCGTGACGTTCACGATCAGCGGGGCAGCCGCCTGACCTCCCCTCGGGCAGGTGCAGCCGCGAGCGGCTCGCGGTGAGGGGTGGGTGGACCGGGTGGCGGAGGGGGCCGGCAGCGCCCGGCAGCTGATGACCCAGCTGTACCGGGAGCACGCGGGGGCGCTGTTCGCCTTCGCGCTGCGGTACGTGGACGGTGACCGGCAGCGCGCCGAGGACGTGGTGCAGGAGACCTTGCTGCGCGCCTGGCGGACGTGGGGCGCGCTGGACGGACGGCCGGACCCGCGGCCCTACCTGATCACCGTGGCGCGCAACGTGCTGACCGACCAGTGGCGGGCCACGCGGCGCCGCCCGGCACTGGTCGACGACGCGGCCGCGCTGGACGCGGCCGCGTCGCCGGAGGTGCTGGGACGGATCGAGGACGGCTGGCTGGTCGCCGACGCGCTGGCGCAGATCAGTCCGGAACACCGGGCGGTGGTGCGCGTCCTGTACTACGAGGGGCGAACGGTGGCCGAGGCCGCCCGAGAACTCGGGATCCCGGAGGGAACCGTGAAGTCGCGCAGCTACTACGCCGTCCGTGCCCTGCGGGCAGCGCTGGAGGAGAACGGGGTCGTGCGGTGAGCGAGGGACACGACCGGATGCGCGAGCTGCTGGGCGCCCACGTGCTGGGCGGGCTCGAACCGGCGGATCGGCAGGCCGTGGAGGGGCATCTGCCGGGGTGCGCGGACTGCCGTGCCGAGCTGGCCCGGTACGCGCCCCTGCCGGGGTTGCTCCGGTTGGCACCTGACCCGGGGGTCGGCCCGGCACGGGACGTCACCGAGGAAGGCCCGGTTCCGCGGGAGCTGCTCGAGGCCGTCCGGGTGGAGGTGGGTCGGCGGCGCCGACGCGTCGTCGTCCGCGGCCTGGTCGCGGCCGCCGCGGCCGTGGTGCTGCTACTGGCAGGTGTCGTGGTCGGGCAGCGCCTGGACCGCGGTGCCGGGCCGGATGGGACCGCCTTCGCGCTGGTAGCCCTGCCCGGCGCCGGTGGGAGCGGGGCGGTCACCGATGCGGTGGGCAACGTCCTGGCGCACGCCCGGCCCTGGGGGGCGGAGCTCTCGCTGCAGGTGTCCGGGCTGAACGCGGACGGCCCGTTCAGCCTCGAGGTCACCGGTCCCGACGGGAGGGTGGAGCGGGCCGCGACCTGGGGTACGACCCCCACCGGGCACATGCAGCTCACCGCGGCGACCTCCCTGGCGCCGGGGGAGATCATCGCTCTCACCGTGCTCAGCGACGGCGCCGCGGTGCTCGGTTCGGGGTGAGCGGGCAGGTCAACCCTGCGGGGCGGCCCGCAGGGTGGCGGTGGCGAACTCCCGCATCCCGTCGGCGAAGGCGACCGCGGCCTGGTAGCCCAGCTCCTCCTCGGCCCGGGCGGGGCTGGCCACCACGTGCCGGACGTCGCCGATCCGGTACTGCCCGGTGACCTCCGGCTCCGGGCCACCGAAGGCCTCGGCCAGCGCGCGGGCCATGTCCCCGACGGTGTGCGGGGTCCCGCTGGCCACGTTGTAGGTGCGCAGCGTGGACTCCGCCGGCGGGTGTGCCCAGGCCCGCAGGTTGGCCTGCGCGACATCGGTGACGTGCACGAAGTCCCGCATCTGACCGCCGTCCTCGTAGACCTGCGGGGGCCGGCCGGCCTCCAGCGAGGACCGGAAGATGGACGCCACCCCGGCGTAGAAGGTGTCCCGGGGCATGTGCGGCCCGTACACGTTGTGGTACCTCAGCCCGACCGCGGTGCCGCCGGTGGACCGGGCCCAGGCCGAGGCCAGGTGCTCCTGGGCGAGCTTGGTGGCGGCGTAGGTGTTGCGCGGGTCGGTGGGCGTCTCCTCGCCGACCCGCTCCCACGCCAGCTGCCGCCCGCAGTGCGGGCACGGCGGGTCGTAGCGGCCCTCGTCGAGGTCGGTGGCCCGGCGCGGGGCCGCCGGGACGGTGCCGTGCTCGGGGCAGGTGTAGCGGCCCTCGCCGTAGACCACCATCGAGGAGGCCATCACCAGCTGCCCGATGCCGGCGCGGGCCATCGCGGCCAGCAGCACCGCGGTCCCCAGGTCGTTGATACCCGCATAGCTGGGCATGTCCTGCACGTCGATGCCCAGGCCAACCATGGCGGCCTGGTGGTTGACCGCGTCCACCCCGGCCAGCACCCGGTCCAGCGTCCCGGCGTCGCGGACGTCGCCGATCACCAGCTCCACGCCGTCCAGACCGGGCGGGCCGTCGGGGTAGACCGGGTGCACCGCGGGCAGCAGCGCGTCCAGCACGCGCACCTCGTGCCCGGCAGCGAGGTGGGCGGCGACGACGTGCTGGCCGATGAACCCGGCTCCGCCGGTGACGAGGACGCGCATGATCGGCAACGCTAGCCTCAGCGGCATGGGTGGGCCCGGCGAGGTGCAGCGCTGCGGGTGGGCCACCAGCGCGCCGGAGTACGTGGCCTACCACGACGAGGAATGGGGCGTACCGCTGCACGGTGACGACGCCCTGTTCGAGCGGGTCTGCCTGGAGGCCTTCCAGTCCGGGTTGTCCTGGATCACCATCCTGCGCAAGCGCCCGGCGTTCCGGGCCGCCTTCGCGGGCTTCCGGATCGAGGCGGTCGCCGGGTTCACCGACGACGACGTGGCCCGGTTGATGGCCGACGCCGGGATCGTCCGGAACCGGGCCAAGATCCTCGCCGCCGTCGGCAACGCGCGGGCCGCGCTCGCGCTGCCCGGGGGGCTCGACGCGCTGCTGTGGTCCTTCGCGCCGACCGGGCCGCGCCCGAACCCCGCCACCCTGGCCGACGTCCCGGCCATCACCGGTGAGTCCACCGCGATGGCCGCCGAGCTCAAGCGGCGCGGGTTCGCCTTCGTCGGGCCGACCACCGCGCACGCGTTGATGCAGGCCACCGGGATGGTCGACGACCACGTCCAGGAGTGCTTCCGGGCCGGGTCCCCCTCCTTCGGCTGAGGGTCGTGTTGGTCCCGCAACCGGCATGCGGGAGAATGGGACCAGCTCTGGTTCAGCACGGACGGACAGCCACACCGCAGCCAGCACGGGTCTGCGGGTGGCCGGTGAAGGAGGCACGCATGGCGGCCATGAAGCCGCGCACGGGTGAAGGTCCCCTCGAGGTCACCAAGGAGGGCCGCGGCCTGGTCATGCGCGTTCCGCTCGAGGGTGGTGGCCGGCTCGTCGTCGAGCTGTCGCCCGACGAGGCGGCGGCGCTGTCCGAGGCTCTCCAGGGCGCGATCAGCTGACCAGCTCCGCGAGCCTGCCCGAGGGCAGCCCCGCGGGAGGACAGACGGCCCCGGCCGCCGGCACGACGCCGGCGACCGGGGCCGCTGCGCATCCGGGGCTGGAGCTCGCCGCTGCGGTACCGGAGCTCACCTCGTCCGACCTGTTGGCGGTCCCGGTCGGTGGCCGGGGTGCGCTGCCGGGCTGGCTGACCGGTGCGCCCACCCCGGTGGTGGACCCGGACTGGCTGGCGGGGGCCCTGGCCGACACCGGCAACGGCGGGCGGCCCGGCGGCATCACCAACGCCCCGGTGCCCGGCCGGCGGCCCCGCTCGGTGCTGGCAGTGGGCATCGGCGACGCCACCCTGCCCGACCTGCGCAGCTACGTCTCCGTAGCGGTCCGTCGCGCGCAGACCCTGGCCGAGTTCGGGGCCACCCGGTTGGTGCTGCCGCTGGACAGCAGCGTCGGCCCGGCCGGCGCCGCCGAGGTGCGTGCCGCTGCCGAGGCCGCGCTGCTGGCCGGTTACCGGTTCCGGACCCTGTCCACGCCGCACCCGCCCCGGCTGCAGACCGTCCTGCTGGTCACCTCCGCCGGCGACCGGGCCGACGTCGAGCACGCCCGGGTGGTCGCCGGCTCGGTGCTCTGGGCCCGGGACCTGATCGCCACCCCACCCGACGTGGCCGGACCCGGCTGGTTGGCCGACCGCGCGGTGGACCGGCTGGGGACCCGGGTCACCGTGCTGGGCCCGGCCGAGCTGGCGGCCGGCGGGTTCGGCGGTGTGCTGGCCGTGGGCGGCGGCTCCTCCCGGCCGCCGCGGGTCGTCGTCGCCGAGCACCGCCCGGGCGGCACCGGGGGTGCCGACCGGCATCTCGTGCTGGTGGGCAAGGGCATCACCTTCGACACCGGCGGGTTGTCGGTGAAGACCACCGCCGGCATGCGGGAGATGAAGACCGACATGGCCGGCGGTGCCGCGGTGCTGGCCGCGGTGGACGCCGCGGTGCGGCTGGACCTGCCGGTCCGGGTGACCGCGGTGGTGCCGCTGGCGGAGAACCTCGTGTCCGGATCGGCCTACCGCCCCGGCGACGTCGTCCGGCACGTGGGCGGGCGCACCACCGAGGTGGGCAACACCGACGCCGAGGGCCGGCTCGTGCTGGCCGACGCGCTGGCGCACGCCCGGCTGCACCTGGGCGCCACCGTGCTGGTCGACGTCGCCACCCTCACCGGGGCCGCGCGGACCGCCCTGGGCGCGCGCACCGGGGCGCTCTACGCCTCCGACGACGGGCTGGCCGACGCGTTGCTGCGGGCCGGGGCGGAGACCGGTGAGCGGTGGTGGCGGATGCCGATGTCCGAGCCGCACGTGGCACACCTGCGCGACCGGCTGGACAGCCCGGTCGCCGACGCCACCAACGCGCCCGGCGACCCGGGGGCGACGACGGCCGCGCTGTTCCTGCAGCCGTTCGCCGGTGACCTGCCCTGGGCGCACCTGGACGTGGCCGGCCCCGCCCGGTCCGCCGCCGACGCCGCGGAGGTGGTGAAGGGCGGGACCGGTTTCGCCGTCCGAACCCTGGTCCGGTGGCTGGAGCAGTCCTGACCGCCCCGGGGCAGCCCGGGTCGGGCAGGATCACCGGGTGACCGGAACCGCTGGCCCCACCGCAGGACCCGTCTCCGGAGGGCAGCCACTCGGCGTCGTCTTCCCCGCCGGACCCGACGGCCGGCGCAGCACCTCGGCGGTGGGCCGGGCGGTGATCGCCGCCGCGCTGCACCCGGTGGACCCGACCGGGGCGCGGGCCGCCGAGCAGGAGACCACCTGGCGCACCGGCTACCTGCCGCACCTGCGCCGGACGGTGGAGGCCGGTGCCGAGTCCCGGCAGGCGGCGCTGGCCATCGCGAGCGCCGGGTTGGACGCGCTGCACGATCGGATGCGGGTCGTTCTCGACGGCACCGAGACGGACCTGGCGGCGCTGGCCACCGCCCCGGCCGGGCGGGTGCTGCGCAGCGAGACGGTCCGCGGCTCCGCCGAGCCGGCCGGCGAGTTCACCCTGCCCTGGCACGGGCGCCGGCTCACCGGGGACGAGCTGTCCCACCGGCTGGACGCCTGGGTCGCCGGGGGCATCGTGGAGCCCAGCTGCGCCGAGGCGGTGCGCCTGGTGGCGGCCCACCCCGAGTGGCTGTCGCTGCCGGGCCGGACGGTCGCGGTGCTGGGGGCGGGGGCGGAGATGGGCCCGTTGACCGCGTTGCTGCACTGGGGTGCGACGGTGGCTGCCGTCGACCTGCCCCGCCCGCGGCTGTGGGAGCGGGTGCTGGACACCGCCCGGCGCGGCGCGGGCACCCTGCTGGTCCCGCAGGGGGACGGCGCCGGCGCGGGGTCGGGTGCCGACCTGGTCGCCGAGGTGCCGGCGGTCGCCGACTGGCTGGCCCAGCTGCCCGGCACCCCGGTGCTGGGCAACTACGTCTACGCCGACGGGGCCGACAACGTCCGGGTGTCCACCGCGGTGGACGCACTGACCCTGCGCCTGCAGGCGGCCCGACCCGAGCTCGCGCTGGGTTTCCTGGCCACCCCCACCGATGCCTTCGTGGTCCCCGGTGACGCGGTGCGGGCCTCGGTGGCCGCCTACGCGGCCCGCTCCCGACCGGCGAAGCTGCTGGGCCGCCCGCTGCGCACCCTGTCGGGCGGCCGGCTGCTGCACCGCGCCTACGTGCCCGGCACCGACCCGGGGATCGCGGACAGCCTGGTCCCGCAGCAAGGCCCGAACTACGCCCTGGCCAAGCGGCTGCAGCGCTGGCGGGCCACGGTGGCCCGGGCCGCCGGCAGCACCGTGTCGATGAACGTCGCCCCGCCGACCCGGACCCGGTCGGTGCTGAAGAACCGGGCGCTGGCCGCGGCCTACGCCGGGGCGCACCGGTTCGGCGTGGAGGTGTTCGAGCCGGCCACGGCCAACGTGCTGATGGCTGCGCTGCTGGTGCACGACCTGCACACCGGCGGTGGGCCCGCGCACGAGCTGCCCTGGCAGGACGAGGCGTACGCCGCCGCGCACGGGGGGCTGTGGCGGACCGCCTACGCCCCGCGCAGCGCGCTGGGACTGGCCGCGGTGCTGGGGCTGGGGGCCGCGCGGGCCTGAGCGACCCGGCTCAGGCCGGGCCCACCAGGCCCGCGACGATCTCCGCGGACAGCGCCACCAGGGGCAGCCCGCCCCCCGGGTGAGCCGACCCGCCCACCAGGAACAGCCCGGGCAGCGGGGCGGCGTTCGCCGGCCGCAGGAACGCCGCCCGGGCGCCGTTGGACGAGGTGCCGTAGATCGATCCGCCGACGCTGCCGGTCGCCCGGGCCAGGTCGGCCGGCGTGCGGATCTCGCGGAAGCGCACCCGGTCCCGGACCTCCAGGCCACGCCGGGCCAGCACGGCCAGCACCGTGTCGGCGTAGGACTCCGCCAACCCCGGCGCGTCCCAGTCCACCCCCTGGCCGGGTTCGTGGCGCGGCGCGTTGACCAGCACGAACCAGGACTCGCTGGCGTCGTCGGGTCGGGTGGCGGGGTCGTCGGGCGCGCTGACGTAGACGGTGGGGTCGGCCAGGGGTGCCGGGCCGGCTCCCGCCGTCCCGAACAGCCCGTCGAACTCGGCGTCGTAGTCGGCCGGGAACAGCACCGTGTGGTGGGCCAGGTCCGGGGTCCGGCCGGTCAGCGCCAGCAGCAGCACGAAACCCGAGGAGGACGGGGTGGCCCGGGCCAGCGCCGCCCGGGCCCGGCGGACCGGGGCGCCGCGGGGGAGCAGCCGGTCGTAGAGCGCGGTGGCGTCGGCGTTGCTCACCACCACGTCGGCGGACAGCCGCGAGCCGTCGGCCAGCTGCACCCCCACCGCCCGGCCGCCGGCCACCAGCACCCGCGACACCGGGGTGCCGGTGCGCAGCTCGGCACCGCACTGCACCGCCCGGTCGGCGACGGCGAGGGCCAGCCGGTGCAGCCCACCGCGGACGTAGAAGGACCCGAAGGCCTGCTCGACCCAGGGCACCGTGGCCAGCGCCGCCGGGGCCCGCCGCGGGTCGGACCCGGAGTAGGTGGCGTACCGGTCCAGCAGCACCTGCAACCGCGGGTCGGTCAGGTAGGCCGCGCCCAGCCGGCGCAGCGAAGACCACGGGGCCACCGTCGTCACGTCGGTGGTGGAGCGGGCCAGCCCGGCCAGCGTGCGGGCGCCGCGCAGCGGGGAGCGCAGGAACGGCTGCTCGGTGACCCGCCACATCTGCTCGGCACGCGCCAGGAAGGCCGACCACTGGGCCCCCGAGCCCAGTGCGGACTCGATGGCGGCGGGGACGGCGTCCAGCCGCCCGGGCATCTCCAGCCGGGTGCCGTCGGCGAACCGGTAGGCCACCGCGGGATCCAACCGGACCAGGTCCAGCACGTCCTCCAGCGGCGCGCCCGTCGCGGCGAACAGGTCCCGGAACACCTGGGGCAGGGTGACCAGGCTGGGGCCGGTGTCGAAGCCGTGGCCCTCCCGGGAGACCCAGCCGAGCTTGCCGCCCACCTGGAGACCCTGTTCCAGGACCGTGACCCGGTGCCCGCCGGCGGCCAGCCGGGCGGCGGCCGCCAGGCCACCGAGACCCGCCCCGATCACCACCACCCGCGCCACGGGCTCGACGGTAGGTGGTAACCGGGCGCTGCTGCTGGTCGGGCGGGAGCTCTAGGCTGCCGTGATGCCGGCCACCCCGCTGCCCTCGACCGATCGGCGACCGGGCCGATGACCACGCTGGTGGGCCTGGCGTACCGGGTCGAGATCGCCCTGCGCGATCTGGCCTCGCGGATCGCCCGGCGCCGCGGCTGGTCCCCGGCGCCGTTGCCCTTCCCCGGATACGGCAGCGACGGCCGGGTGCGGGTGCTGGGCCGGGTGCTGCTGGCCCCGGCCGGTACCCACCCGGAGTCCCGGCTGCGGATCCCCGGTTGGCAGCGGTTCCTGACCCTGGAGGCCCCCCGTACCCAGGTGCACGTGGAGGTCGCGGGCCAGGCCTGCACCGTGCTCAGCGACCGGGACGGGCTGGTGGACACGGTCGTCACGGTGGACCGGCCGCTCCCGAGACGGTCGACGGTGCCGGTGCGGTTGCGGTCGGGGGACCGCTCGGCGGCGGCCCCGGCGCACCTGGTGTCGCCGGACGCGCACCGGGCCGTGGTCTGCGACATCGACGACACCGTGCTGGTCACCGAGATCGCGCACCCGTTGCGGGCCTTCTGGCGGACGTTCCTGCAGCGCGCCGGGCGCCGCCGGGCGGTGCCGGGGATGGCCGACCTGCTGCGCGAGCTGACCGAGGGGCCCGAGGCCGTGCCGGTGCTCTACCTGTCCAACGGACCGTGGAACCTGATCGGCCCGCTGGCCCGGTTCCTGGAGCGCAACGGCTTCCCGCCCGGGCCGCTGCTGCTCACCGACTGGGGGCCGCAGCCCGACCGGTGGTTCCGCGACGGGCAGGCGCACAAGCGCAGCTCCTTGCTCCGGCTGGCCGAGGACCTGCCGGGTGTGCACTGGACGCTGGTGGGCGACACCGGCGAGCACGATCCGGCGCTCTACTCGGAGTTCGCCGCCGCCTACCCCGGGCGGGTGGCGGAGATCCTGCTGCGCGACGTCACCGCGCCCGGCCCGGTCGTCGACCGGCTGGGCGACATCCCGGTGCTGCGAGCCCCGGACGGCGCCGGGCTCAGCGACGCCCGGGCCACGTTCACCCGCTGACCCGGGGGTTCAGCTCGGGCGGCGGGTGGGCAGTACCGCGGGCCCGTCCGGGCCGGACACGACCGAGGCCCGCGCCCCGTAGAAGGTCTGCAGCGCGTCGGCGGTCAGCACCGCGTCCGGGTGCCCCTCGGCGACCACCCGGCCACCGGCCAGCAGCGCCAGCCGGTCGGCGTACTGCCCGGCCAGCGACAGGTCGTGCAGTGTGCTGATCACGGTCAGCCCGTCGGCCCGGCGCAGCTCGTCGACCAGGTCGAGCACCTGCTGGGCGTGCCCCAGGTCCAGCGCCGCGGTCGGTTCGTCCAGCAGCAGCACCGCGGGCTGCTGGGCCAGCGCCCGGGCCAGGACGGCGCGCTGCTGCTCACCCCCGGACAGCGTGCTCAGCTGCCGGTCGGCCAGCGCGTCGAGTCCCAGCCGGGCCATCGTGTCGGCCACGACCACCCGGTCGGCGGCGCGGGGCGCGGCCAGCAGTGGCCGGTGCGGGGTGCGACCCAGGGTCACGTAGTCCCGGGTGGTGGCCGCCTCCGGCAGCACCGGCAGCTGGGGTGCGTAGGCCAACCGCCGGGCCCGGTCCCGGCGGGACAGCGAGGCCAGTCCCACCCCGTCGAACCGCACCGTGCCGGTGTGCGGCAGCACACCCAGCACCGCCCGCAGCAGGGTCGACTTGCCGGCGCCGTTGGGCCCGATGACGGCCAGCCAGCCTCCTGGCTCGACACCCAGCCGGACACCGTCCAGCACCCGCGCCCGGCCCAGCGTCACCCCGAGGTCGAGCACCTCCACCCGCGAGCTCACCGTCGGCGCCACAGCAGGGCCGCGAAGAACGGTGCCCCGATGAAGGCGGTGACCACGCCCAGCGGCAGCTCGGCCGGACTCAGCAGGGTCCGGGCCAGCAGGTCGGCCAGCACCAGGAACGCACCACCCACCAGCAGCGACACCGGCAGCAGCAGGTGGTGCGCGCCACCGACGAGCCGCCGGGCCACGTGCGGCACGACCAGCCCGACGAAGCCGATCAGCCCGCTGACCGCGACGGCCGACGCGGTGGCCAGCGAGGCGGCCACCACGACCAGCAGCCGTAGCCGACCCGGGTGCACGCCCAGCGAGCGGGCCTCGTCGTCCCCGACGGCCAGCACGTCCAGCGCCCGGCCGCACAGCAGCAGGACCGTCACGGCGACCCCGAGGTAGGGCAGCACCAGGAGCACGTCGGACCACCGCGCCCGGCCCAGCTGACCCAGCAGCCAGCCGTAGACCTCGCGCAGGTCGTCGCTGTTCTGCTGCTGCACCAGCGTCTGCCCGGCAGCCAGGAACGAGGCCACCGCCACCCCCGCCAGCAGCAGGGTGGCGCTGGACGAGCCGCCGGCCGCGGTGCCCAGCGCGAAGGAGGCGCCCACGCCGACCAGCGCTCCCAGGAAGGCCGCCAGCGGCACGACCGGGACACCCAGCACGGTGGCGGTGGCGGCGTAGGCGATCACCAGGGTGGCGCCGAGCCCGGCCCCGGCGGCCGCCCCCAGCAGGTAGGGGTCGGCCAGCGGGTTGCGGAACACGCCCTGGTAGGCGGCGCCGGCGATGGCCAGCGCACCGCCCACCAGCAGCGCCAGCACCACCCGGGGCAGCCGCAGCTGCACCAGCACCGCGGTGCCCGTGGGGTCCAGCCCGCCGCCGACCGAGCCGCCGAACGGGCGCAGCGCCCGGTCGGCCAGGGTGGCCAGGACCGGCCCGGGGGCCAGCGGCAGGGCACCCACCCCGACGCCCACCAGCACCGCGGCCAGCACCGCCAGCCCGGCGCCCACCAGCACGACCACCGGGCGGCGACGGCGCACCGGTGCGGTGGTGGTCGCGTGCCGGCGGACGCTGGTCATCAGGTCAGCCCCGCAGGGTGGCGGCGACCTGCTCGGCGAAGTCGGCCACCCGCGGGCCCCAGCGGGAAGCGACGTCGTCGTCGACGGCGGCCACCCGCCCGGTCCGGACCGCCGGGAGGGTGTCGAACGCGGGGCGCGCGGCCAGGGCGGCGGCGTCCTGCTGGCAGCAGACGGTGTCGGCCAGCACCACGACGTCCGGCGCAGCGCCGACCACGTACTCCGGGGACAGCTGGGGGTAGCCGCTGCCGTCGTCCGCGGCGTCGGCGATGTCGGTGAGCCCGAACAGCGTGTAGACGCTGCCGATGAACGTGCTGCTGGTCGCGCTGTACCCGCTGGGATCGAGCTCGTGGTAGACGCTCAGGCCCTCACCGGCGCCGCCCGCGTCGGCGACGGCAGCGTCGATCCGGTCCTGGGTGTCGCGCACCAGGGCGGCGGCCTCGTCGGGGTGCCCGGTGGCCGCACCGAGGGTGGTCATCTGGTCCCAGCTGTCGGCCAGGGTGGCCGCGGCGGACAGCTGCAGGGCCGGGATCTCCAGCTCCTGCAGGCTGGCGACCAGCCCGTTCAGGTCGTCGCTGAGCACCACCAGGTCGGGGCGGTACCCGGCGATGGCCTCGGCATTGGGGGTGAACGCGGAGAGGTCGGTGACCGGGGCCTCGGCGGGGAACGTGGAGGTGCTGTCGACCGCGGTGACCTGGTCGCCGGCGCCGAGGGCGAACAGCATCTCGGTCGCGGTCGCCGACATGGACACGATGCGGGTGGGTGCCTCGGCCAGCGTGACCTGACCGGAGTCACCGCTGACGGTGACCGGGAAACCGGCGCCGGACGACGGCGGGGGAGCGGTGCCGTCGGCGGAGCTGGAACCACCGCAGGCGGTGAGTGCCAGCAGTGCGGCGGCGAGGACGGTGAGCACACGGGGAGCGCGGGGCACGGGGTCTCCAGCGACGGGCGGCGGGAACGCCGACGGGATGCCCGGACCCGGCTGCGCGACCCCTGCCGCGAGGGTCGGAACAGGACGTGGCACCAGGCGATCTGGCTCCGGACCCCGGTCTCCCGGAGCCCATCACAGTTGCGGGACAGCGCCGGGTTCGCACCGGACTTCGCTGACGACACGTCACCGGTTGGCGCACCGGCCCGTGGACCGTACCCCGGCCCGGGGCGGTAGGAAGGACCGGTGAGCCGAATCAACGACGTGGGTGGCATGGCCGGGTTCCCGGCGATCGTGGAGGAGCCGGACGAACCCCGCTTCCACGCCGACTGGGAGGCGCACGTGTTCGCCCTCAACGGAGCGCTGATCCGGCGAGGGATCTACAACCTCGACGAGTTCCGGGACGCGCAGGAGCGATTGCCGGTCAGCGAGTTGCTGGGGTCCTCCTACTACGAGCGGTGGTTCGCCGCGATCAGCACGCTGCTGGTGGAGAAGGGCGTCTGCACGGCCGAGGAGCTGCAGCCGTGACCGGTCCGGCGGCTGCGTTCGGCCCTGGTGACCGGGTGCGGACCCGCACCGTGGACCCGGCGGGGCACACCCGGTTGCCCGGGTACGCCCGGGGGGCGACGGGGGTCGTGGTCGAGCTGGCCGGCCGGCACCCGCTGGCCGATGACCGGGCCCGCGGCCTGGACGTCCCGGCCCAGCCCGTCTACCACGTGCGGTTCGCCGCGCGGGACCTGTTCGGCGACGGTGACCACACGGTCACCGTCGAGCTCTGGCACGACCACCTGGAGGGACCGGCATGAGCGACGACCACGGCAGTTCGACGATCTCGGCGCAGGTCCGGCACGTCGAGGCGCTGCTGGAGGACCGCGGGCTGCTCGCGAGCGGCGAGATCGACCGGCGGATCGACGAGTTCGCCGCTGGCGGCACCCCCGCCAACGGGGCCCGGATCGTGGCCCGGGCCTGGGTGGACGAGGGGTTCCGGTCCCGGTTGCTGGCCGATGCGAACGCCACCCTGCCCGAGGTGGGGCTGTCCATGGCCGGGGGGTTGCAGGAGCAGCGGCTCAAGGTGGTGGCCAACACCGCCGACGAGCACAACGTCGTGGTGTGCACGCTGTGCAGCTGCTACCCGATCGCGCTGCTGGGGCCCTCGCCGAGCTGGTACAAGTCGGAGGCCTACCGGTCCCGGGTGGTCCGCGACCCCCGGTCGGTGCTGGCCGAGTTCGGGGTCGAGCTGCCGGCGTCGACGGCGGTGGCGGTGTGGGACGCCAGCGCCGAATCGCGGTACCTGGTGCTGCCGCAGCGCCCGGCCCGCACCGAGGCATTGCCGGAGTCCGAGCTGGCCGGGCTGGTGACCCGCAAGGGCCTGATCGGCACTGCGCTGGTCTGACCGCGCGGGCTATCCGCGGGCGGCGAGCACCTGGCGGTAGACGTCCACGGTCTGCTGGGCGATGGCGGGCCAGCCGAACTCGGCCAGCACCCGCTCGCGGCCGGCCCGGCCCATCTCCGCGGCCCGGTCCGGGTCGGCCAGCAGCTCGGCCATCCGGCCGGCGAGCCCCGCCGCGAAGGCCTGCGGGTCGGCCTCGTCGTAGGGCACCAGCAGCCCGGTGCGGCCGTCGGCGACGACCTCGGGGATGCCGCCCACGGCCGAGGCGACGACGGCAGTGCCGCAGGCCGCGGCTTCCAGGTTGACGATGCCCAGCGGCTCGTACACCGACGGGACGACGAAGACGGTCGCACCGGTGATCAGCGGGACGAGCTTCTCCCGCGGCAGCATCTCCTCGATCCACACCACCCCGGTCCGGCGGGCCTGCAGCTCGGTGACCGCGTCGGCGACCTGCTGGCGCTCGGCCGGGGTGTCCGCGGCGCCGGCGCACAGGACCAGCCCAGCGTTCTCGGGGAGCTGCTCGGCGGCGGCCAGCAGGTGCACCAGGCCTTTCTGCCGGGTGATCCGGCCGACGAACAGCGCGTAGGGCCGGTCGGGGTCCACGCCGAGCCCGCGGACGACGTCGGCGTCGGGGGTCGGCCGGTAGGCCTGCGCGTCGACACCGTTGCCCACGACGAGCACCCGGGCGGGATCGAGGTCGGGGTAGGCGTCCAGGACGTCGATGCGCATCCCGTTGCTGACCGCGACGACGGCATCGGCGGCCAGGTAGGCGGTGCGCTCGATCCAGCTGGACAGCCGGTAGCCGCCACCGAGCTGGTCGGCCTTCCACGGCCGGCGGGGCTCGAGTGAGTGCGCGGTGACCACGTGCGGGATGCCGTGCACCAGGGAGGCGAGCTGGCCGGCGTGGTTGGCGTACCAGGTGTGCGAGTGCACCAGGTCGGCGGTGCCGAGCGCGGCGGCGATCTCCACGTCGACCCCGACGGCTTGCAGGGCTCCGTTGGCCGTGGCCAGCCCGGCGGGGACGGCGTGCCCGGTGGCGTCCTCGCGCGGACCGCCGAAGCAGTGCACGTCCAGGTCGGGCCCGTCGGGTAGTCCCCGCATGGCGGCGACCAGGTGCTCGACGTGGACGCCGGCACCCCCGTAGACGTCCGGCGGCCACTCCCGGGTGATCACTCCCACGCGCATGCGCCCGACCCTAGAGGTGTCCGGGCCCGGATCGCTGGCTCAATGCAGCTCGGGCCGAGCCCGCCGTCCGATGCGCAGGTAGATCACCGGGACCAGACCCGCGGAGTTGGCCAGCGCGACCCCGGTGATCCAGGCCCACTTGGGACCACGGATCTGCACCGCAGGACGCCGGGCCAGGTCGACCAGCGCCACGGTCTTGACCGCGCTCTCGGCCAGCGCTGCCAGCACGATGAGCCGGCGGGTGCGCGGGCTGAGCTGGTTCCACCGTCGTCTCGCCATGGTGAGTCCTGTCGTCGTCGGGGTGCCCAGAAGGCCTCCGGGCACGCTAGCGATGCCTGGTAGGGCCGCGCCTGCACGCACGCCGGCCCGGTGGACGCAGGCAGGCGTCCGCCGGGCCGGGATGGTGGTCTGGCTCGCTGGGTCGGTGTCAGCTTCGGGTTGCGGGCTGGAGCCCGTCGAGGGCGGTCCAGTCCACCGGTGGCAGGGGTGTGGGTGGGCCCGGTGGTGGGCCCAGGTCCAGCCTGCGGTCCGGTGCTGATCTGCGAGCCGTCGGGCCTGTAGGTGGTCCACCGGTTGCGCGGATCGCGTTCGACCCGGAACCCGTGGTGGACCTTCGTGTGGTGGGCTTCGCACAGCAGAGCGGAGTTGGCCAGCGAGGTTGCTCCGCCGTGGAGCCAGTGCGTCAGATGATGCACGTCGCACCAGTACTTGGGGGCTCCGCAGCCGGTGAACACGCAGCGCCGGTCCCGCACCTCGACTGCCTTTCTGAGATGCGGCGGCACCACCCGGTGGGTCCGGCCGACGTCGAGGGGTTGGCTGTCGGGTCCGATGACGATGCGGGTGATCTCCCCATCGCAGGCCAGCATCCGGGCCTTGGCCGCGGAGATGGTGGCCCCGAAGTCCATCACCCCAGCACCGGGTCCGACCGCCGGGTCCTGCAGGTCCGCCCACGGGATCAACACCCCGACCTGCGGCTTGCGGGTGCGCAGGGTGGGCAGCGTCCCGGCCGCGAGTTGGTTGTCGCACAGCTGCACCAGGGAGTCGGCGAGCTGCTGGGACCGGGTCCGCACATCCCCGGCGACCCGCGAGGCCCCCAGCACCGACTCCAGCGCGGCCTGCAGCCGTTCCCCACCGATCGCGTCCAGCTGCCCGTGCACCCCTAGCGACCCGTCCCCACGCTTGGACAGCGTCAGCCCCCGCGTCTCGGTGGGATCGGGCTCGGGCCCGTCGGGATCCAGCCGGGACAGGTAGTGCCCCACCGCCACCACGACATCCTTGTGCGGCGCGGAGGCAGCCAGCTCGGTCAACGTGGCGTCGGTCTCGGCCAGGTCCATCCCGGCGGCCTCGGCGGCGGCCAGGTGCTCCGGGGTGGTGACCGCCGCGATCGTCAGCACCTGGTCGGCGGTCACCTGCCCGGCCGCGAACGCCGCGGACAGCGCCGGCAACTGCTGCAGCGCCCGCCCCATGGCCAGCATCCGCGACCCGGTCGGACCCGACACCCGCGCATGCCCACGCAGCCAGGAACCCATCGAGGCCAGCCCGTCGATCTCGGCCAACCCGGACAGCTCACCATGGCGCACCGTGCGCGCCACCGCGGCATCCAGCTGGTTCCGCAGGGCCAGCAGCACCGGCAACCGCTCGTGCAGTTGCACCCCGAACCGCAGCGCCTCGTCCTGCTCGCACAACAGGGCGGACAGGGCCGCGGCGGCGGTACCGAACTCACCCGGCTCGCTCATCCCGACCCTCCCCCTCAACCTGAAGCTGTTTCGAACGTGTGTACGAATACTAGCGCACGGTCGCGACCGGGACAAGGCGAAAGGCCAGTTCAGAGCCGGGTTGTGGATAGCTGCCACCGCTGTGGACAGTCGCGCACACGACCCAGCTGTGCGGTGTATGGGGGGATTTCGATGCAGTGGCTGTACCGATGGATGCACCGACGAGCCACGCCCACCCGAACGGCCGGACACGAACCGGGTGGCCATCACCCCAGGCCAGCCGGTCCCGGCCATCGGCCCGCCGAGGCGGGCAGCGCGGACCACCGGGGCCCCGATGTGACGCACCGCGCACAGGGGCGGGGCGGAACGCCAGCTCAGCAGCTAGGTTGCTCCCATGCGTGGCAGCCCCAGGGTCCTAGGCATCGTCCTCGCCGGTGGAGAGGGCAAACGCCTCTCCCCGCTCACCCAGGATCGGGCCAAACCAGCCGTTCCCTTCGGCGGCAACTACCGGTTGATCGACTTCGTGCTGTCGAACCTGGTGAACGCCGAGATCCGGCAGATCGCGGTGCTGACCCAGTACAAGTCGCACTCGCTGGACCGGCACATCACCACCACCTGGCGGATGAGCAGCCTGCTGGGCAACTACGTCACGCCGGTGCCGGCGCAGCAGCGGCTGGGCCCGCGCTGGTTCACCGGCAGCGCCGACGCGATCTTCCAGTCGCTGAACCTCATCTACGACGCCCGCCCGGAGATCGTCGTCGTCTTCGGCGCCGACCACGTATACCGGATGGACCCGGCCCAGATGATCGACCAGCACCTGCAGACCGGCGCCGGGGTGACCGTGGCCGGGCTGCGCGTACCGCGGCACGAGGCCACCGAGTTCGGGGTCATCGACGCGACCGCCGAGGGCAAGGTGAAGGGCTTCCTGGAGAAGCCGGCCGACCCGCCAGGGCTGCCGGACTCCCCGGAGGAGAGCTTCGCCTCGATGGGCAACTACGTGTTCACCACCGAGGCGCTGCTCGAGGCGCTGCGCACCGACGCCGAGGACGAGTCCTCCGTACACGACATGGGCGGCTCGATCATGCCCATGCTGGCCGACGCCGGGGAGGCCTGGGTCTACGACTTCTCCACCAACATCGTCCCCGGAGCCACCGACCGCGACCACGGCTACTGGCGCGACGTGGGGACCATGGACAACTACTACGACTCGCACATGGACCTGCGGTCGGTCACGCCCGTGTTCAACCTCTACAACGACCGCTGGCCGATCTACACGTTGCCCCCGCAGCTGCCGCCGGCGAAATTCGTGCTGGGCGGCCGGGCCGAGGACTCGATGGTCAGCGCCGGGGTGATCGTGGGCGGCGGGTCGGTGCGCGGGTCGGTGCTCAGCCCCGGGGTCCGGGTCGACCGGGCCAGCACGGTGGAGGACAGCGTGCTGATGGACGGCGTGCATATCGGGGAGGGCGCCGTCGTCCGGCGGGCCATCCTGGACAAGAACGTCGTCGTCCCGCCGTTCGCCCGGATCGGGGTCGACCTGGAGGAGGACCGGTCTCGGTACCACGTCAGCGCCGGCGGGGTCACCGTGCTGGGCAAGGGTGCCCGGGCCATCGTCTGACGTCGATCACCAGGGGGCCGAGCGCCCCCTGGTGGTGACCCTGCTGCTGGCCGACGACGCCCAGGCGCACTTCGATGCCCTGCGCGCACGGCACTTCCCAGCCGATCGGAACTATCTCGCGGCACACGTCACGCTCTTCCACGCAGTCCCCGGCGAACACCTGGCCGCGGTGACCCGGGACCTGGCGACGGCGGCCGACCGGCCCGGCTTCGACGTGCAGGTCACCGGGCTGCGGCTGCTGGGCCGGGGGGTGGCCTACGACCTGGACTCCGACCAGCTGCACCGGCTGCGGGCAGGTCTGGCCGCGTCCTGGCACCCCTGGCTCACCCGGCAGGACGCGTCCTGGCGGCACGCCCACGTCACGGTGCAGAACAAGGTCACCCCGGCGGCCGCCCGTGCGCTGCGGGACGAGCTGGCCGGGACGTCCGGCCCGCGGACCGTTGCGGCGGTCGGGCTGGGCCTGTGGCGGTACCTGGGAGGTCCGTGGGAGGCCGTCGACCGGTACGACTTCAGGGGCTAGCTCCGCTTGGTGGCGACCAGCAGCCCGGCCCCCACAGGCAGCACCGCGCAGACCAGGCCCTCGTCGTCCTTGACCGCGCGCACCATCTCCCGCCAGGCGACGGTCTGCGGGTCGCGCTGGGAACGGTCTCCGACCTTGCCGTCGGCGGTGATGCCGTGCAGCACCAGGCAGCCCCCTGGTCGGATCAGCCCCAGTAGCGCAGGCAGCTGCTGGGAGTACTCGGCCGGGTGCCCGGCGCAGGTGACCAGGTCGTAGGCCTCCGGGGAGAGCCGGGGCAGCACCTCGCCGACGGTGCCGAAGATCAGCCGGGTGCGCCCGCTGGGCACGCCGGCGTCGGCGAACGTGCGGCGGGCGGCTCGCAGCTCGGTGGGGTCGGCATCCAGGGCGGTGAGCACGCCGTCGGCGCGCATGCCCTGCAGCAGCCAGAGTCCGGAGACCCCGCCCCCACCGCCGATCGTGACCACCGACCGGGCGCCCACCCCAGCGGCCAGCACGGCCAGGGTCGCACCCACGGCAGGCTCCACCGGTGGGACCGTGCCCAGGGCGCCGACCGCGGCGGTGGCCCGGTGCCGGGCTGCGGCCAGCGCCGGGGACTCGGCGGCGAACTTGTCCGCGTAGGCCGCGGCGTCGGTCGGCGAGCCCCCCACGGGCGGCGGTCCGGCGCTGGTCACCGGGCGAGGGTAGTGGCCCGGTCCCCGGGTCCGCCCCGCGGCGGGTTCCGGCGGTGTCGCGCCGACGTGCCAGGGAGGTCCGGCCGGGGGGTTCACCGGCGGCGACACGGCATCGGGGTCGGGGCCGGCCGGGCTGGCTGTGCCGTGGCTGTCAACGGCCCGAACGGGAACACCGGGGACCCTTCCGGCCGTTGTGACAGATGTGCGGTTCACGCGTGCCACCCCAGGATCCGGCGACACGACCCCGGCTGCCAGCCCAGCCGCCGACTCGGCCCCCGCTGCGGAGGTCTCGGCCGTTGCGATCTGCGACCCTGGAGGGGTGACCGAGCCTGCCGCCACCGACATCTGGGTGGCCCCGACGTGGGAGCAGGTCGTCCGGGACCACTCCGCCCGGGTCTACCGGCTGGCCTACCGGCTGTCGGGCAACCCGCAGGACGCCGAGGACCTCACCCAGGAGACCTTCGTCCGGGTGTTCCGCTCCCTGGCCGACTTCTCGCCGGGCACCTTCGAGGGCTGGTTGCACCGGATCACCACGAACCTCTTCCTGGACATGGTCCGGCGCCGGCAGCGGATCCGCTTCGACGCGCTGCCCGAGGACACCGAGCGACTGCCCGGCACTGCCCCCTCGCCCGAGCAGGTCTACGCCGACACGCACCTCGACCCCCAGGTGCAGGCAGC
Organism: uncultured Actinomycetota bacterium; assembly: GCA_963759905.1. Lineage (GTDB taxonomy): Bacteria > Actinomycetota > Actinomycetes > Mycobacteriales > Geodermatophilaceae > Klenkia. The sequence goes on along the minus strand of CAVXBD010000001.1, from coordinate 772,725 downwards.
GCTCGACGCGCTGTCCCCGGAATTCCGGGTCGCCGTCGTGCTCTGCGACATCGAGGGTCTGACCTACGAGGAGATCGCGGCGACGCTGGGCATCAAGCTCGGCACCGTGCGCAGCCGGATCCACCGTGGCCGCGTGCAGTTGCGCGAAGCGCTGGCCCACCTGGCACCCCAGCGGCGTCCGCTGCCGGCGGAGGACCTGCGGTGAACGTCCCGGTGACCCACCTCGCGCAGGAGGCGATCGCCGCGCTGGTCGACGGTGAGCTCTCCGGCGGCGCGATGAACCGCGCGGCGCAGCACCTGTCCGGCTGCCTGACCTGCCGGCTGGCGGTCCAGGCCCAGCGCGAGGCCAAGGACGCCCTGCACCACAGCCGGGACGTCACCGTGCCCGGGGACTTGCTGTCCCGGCTGAACGCGATCCCGTTCACCGCCGACGTCTCGGCCAGCGGTGGGTTCGGTGGCTCCGGACCGCTGCTGGCCGGAGCCGACGGCGTCCGGTCCGGGGGGTTCTCCGCCTCGCTGACACCGCACGAGACGGCCGATCGTCCCGGTCACGCCCGCTGGTTGCGGCGTGGCATGGCGGCCGGGCTGGCCGGGCTCGGTCTGGGCGTGGTGGCGCTGGCCGTGAGCCTGCCGGCCCCGCACAGCGCTCCGGTGGCCCGCCCGGGCGAGGGGCAGGCCAGCGTCGATCCCGACCAACACACCCAGGTCGTGCCACCCGTCGTCCGGACGCTGACCGTCGGCACCACCACCGAGTTCACCGGCGGGACACCCTGAGCACTCCGTCCGACCGCACGCCCGAGGGCACCGGCCCCCTGGCGCCCCACCCGGCCGACGGCGCCGAGCCCGGCCCGGACCGCGCCGGGTTCGCCCGTCCCGCGGGCGCCACCGGCTCCTTCGACCGCCCGGAGGAGGAGCCCTCGTCGGTGCGCCCCGACCCCGGGCCGTCGCCGGAGGAGCAGGCCGCTTTCGGTCGCCCGGCCACCGTCACCGGTCCCTTCGCCGGCGACCGGCCGTCCGGCCCCGCACCCCGGCCCGCCTCAGCACCCCCGCCCGAGGCCGTGCTGCGCGCGTTCGCCCCGCGCGACGGGCAGCGAGGGCTGGGGGAGCCCCCCGGTGGCCGGCCCGGTCGGCGGCGCACCGCGGCCGGCCCGTGGTGGAAGTCCGACGCCGCGGAGGACCCCTGGCGCGACCCGCACTCCCCGGCCCGGCTCGGTGCACCTGCGCAGTACGCCGAGCAGGAGCAGACCGGTCCGGTTCTGGTCGACGCGCAGGGCCGTCGGCGGGTCCGGCTCGGCGACGTCCCGGTACGCCTCAGCGCCCTGGCGCTGATGGCCCTGGTCTTCGTGGCGGCCCTGGGCGGCACGCTGGGCTGGTTCCTGGGCCGGACCGCCGACGAGCAGCCGCTGCTGCAGCCCGGTACCCAGCTGTCCCAGGTCTCCCCGGGGATCAGCCGCGAGCCCGGCTCCGTGGCCGAGATCGCCGACGCCGTGAGCCCGGCGGTGGTGTCCATCGAGGTGCGGGTGGGGGACGCTGGCGCCACCGGGTCCGGCGTCGTCGTCGACGCCGAGAACGGCTACATCGTCACCAACAACCACGTCGTCTCCGGTGCCGACGGGGTGGACGGGGCCGAGATCCGCGCCGTGTTCGACGACGGCAGCGGTTCGGCCGCGCAGATCGTGGGCCGGGACCCGGCCAGCGACATCGCCGTCATCAAGGTGGAGAAGCCCGGCCTGGTGGCGGCTTCCCTGGGCTCGGCCGACGCGGTCGTGGTGGGGGACCCGGTGGTGGCCATCGGATCCCCGCTGGGCCTGGCCGGCACGGTGACCAGCGGGATCGTGAGCGCGCTGAACCGGCCGGTGCGGCTGTCCGGTGAGGGCAGCGACACCAACGCGGTGATCAGCGCCGTGCAGACCGACGCCCCGATCAACCCGGGCAACTCCGGGGGCGCGCTGGTCGACGGCACCGGGGCGGTCATCGGGATCAACACCGCGATCGCCTCGCTTGGTGGCAACGGCACCAGCGGCGGCTCGATCGGCCTGGGTTTCGCCATCCCAATCGACACCGTGCGCACCGTCGCCGAGCAGCTGATCAGCACCGGCACCGCGGTGCACGCCTCGCTGGGGGTGCAGGCCCGGTCGGTCACCGACGGCACCCGGGACGGCGCCCTGGTGGTGAACGTGGAGCCCGGCAGCCCGGCTGCCGAGGCCGGCATCGCCGAGCAGGACGTGATCATCGCGGTGGACGGCGCGCCGGTGGGCAGCTCGGAGGAGCTGGTGGTCGCCGTCGACCGCAGATCACCCGGGGACACCGTCACGGTGGAGGTCGTGCGCGACGGCGGCACGTCCTTCGAGGTGCGGGCGACGCTCACCACAGCCTGAGGAACAGCCCGAGGAACGGCCGGATCCGAACACCGGGTGGCTGCCTACAGTGGGGCGGCACGGAGCGCAGGCCCAGGACAGGGAGACCCAACGGTGTTCGACTCGATCGGCTGGGGCGAGATCATCGTGCTGGGCCTCGCCGCGCTGTTCATCTTCGGCCCCGAGCGGTTGCCGTCGTTGGCCAAGGACGCGGCGGCCGGGCTCAAGCGGGTCCGGGAGGCGGTCACCGGGGTGCGCGGCCAGCTGAACGACAGCCTGGGCGAGGACTTCGACCAGCTGCGCGACCTGGACCTGCGGCAGTACCACCCCAGGACGTTCCTGCGTCAGCAGCTGATGGGTGACGACGACGGGCCACCCGTGCAGCGGGCTGCCGGGAACGGATCGGCCACCGCTCGGGTGGCCGGGAGCGGGGCTGCCGCGCTGGCTGGTGCGGCCCCGGCAGGCCCGGCTCGGCGTGACCGCTCACGCCCCGCGCCGTACGACACCGACGCCACCTGAACGCCCGCACGTCACGACCGCACCACCTGAGGACAGGGGCCCGGCTGCCAGGCAGTCGGGCCCCTCGCCGTTCAGTTCACTTGCGGACGGGGGTGAGCCCCAGCGACATGCCCGACAGGCCCCGCGAGCGCACCGCGAGCCCGTCGGCGATCTTCTCCAGCGCCTGCGCCGCCGGGGCGTCGGGCTGGGCCAGCACGATCGGGGCACCGGCGTCGCCGGCCTCGCGCAACCGGGTGTCCAGCGGGATCTGACCGAGCAGCGGCACCCGGGCACCCAGGGTCTTGGTAAGCGCGTCGGAGACCGCCTGGCCGCCGCCGGAGCCGAACAGCTCCATCCGGGAGCCGTCGGGCAGCTCCAGCCAGGACATGTTCTCCACCACGCCGACCACCTGCTGGTGGGTCTGGGTGGCGATCGCCCCGGCCCGCTCGGCCACCTCGGCGGCGGCCTGCTGCGGCGTCGTCACCACCAGGATCTCGGCGTTGGGCACCAGCTGGGCCACCGAGATGGCGACGTCGCCGGTGCCCGGGGGCAGGTCCATCAGCAGCACGTCCAGGTCACCCCACCAGACGTCGGCGAGGAACTGCTGCAGCGCGCGGTGCAGCATGGGCCCGCGCCAGACCACCGGGGTGTTCCCCGGGGTGAACATGCCGATCGAGATGACCTTCACGCCGTAGGACTGCGGCGGCATGATCATGTTCTCGACCTGGGTGGGCTTGTCGTCCACACCCAGCATCCGGGGCACCGAGTGGCCGTAGATGTCGGCGTCGACCACGCCCACGCTCAGCCCACGCCGGGCCAGCGACGCGGCCAGGTTCACCGTCACGCTGGACTTGCCGACCCCGCCCTTGCCGGAGGCGACCGCGTAGACCCGGGTCAGCGAGCCGGGTTGGGCGAAGGGGATGACGGCGTCCGGGGCGTCGGTGCCGCGCACGGTCTTGCGCAGCTCGGTGCGCTGCTCGTCGTTCATCACGTCCAGCCCGACCTGCACGCTGGTCACGCCCGGGACGCGGCTGACGGCCTCGGTGACCCGGGTGGTGATGGTGTCGCGCATCGGGCAGCCGGAGACGGTGAGGTACACCTCGACCCGGACGGCGCCGGGGTCCCCGCCGACGCCCAGCTGGACGTCCTTGATCATGCCGAGTTCCGGCAGCGGCCGGTTGATCTCGGGGTCCTGGACCGTGGCCAGGGCGGCGTTGACGGCGTCGAGGGCCGGGGAGCCGGTCAGCGTGTCGGTCATGCGGTGGTGTGTCTCCTCGCATCGGGTGGCCCGCGGGCTGCACGGTCGCCCCGTCCGGACGGACGGCGACCCGCGCGGCGGACCCACCCTCACTGTACGGCGGTTGGCACCGGGTGCCTCGGCGGTCCGGGGCGACCGCCGGGCGAGCCCTACGCTGCGCAACCGTGACCCGTGACCCCAGCCGTGCCGCCACCGTGCGGGACGCGGTCGGGTTGGGCGTGGCGGTGGGCCTGTACGGGGCGGCTTTCGGGGCCGCCGCGGTCACCGCCGGGCTGGACCCCTGGCAGGCCTGCGCGCTGAGCCTGCTCATGTTCACCGGTGCCTCCCAGTTCGCCCTGGTCGGGGTGCTGGGTGCCGGCGGGGGAGCGCTGGCCGCGATCGGCAGCGCGCTCCTGCTGGGCACCCGCAACACCGTCTACGGAGTCCGGCTGGTGCCGCTGCTGCAGCCCCGCGGCTGGGTGCGGCGGGCGCTGACCGCGCACTGGGTCATCGACGAGACGACGGCGCTGGCGGTGGCGGCGCCGGACCGGCAGCTGGCCCGCGTCGCCTTCACCACCGGCGGCGCCACGATCTTCCTGGGCTGGAACCTGATGACCCTGGTGGGCGCACTGGGGGCCGACGGGCTGGGGGGCACCGCGCAGGCGGCCCTGGACGCCGTCGTCCCGGCCGCGTTCCTGGCCCTGCTGTGGCCGCGGCTACGCCGGACCTGGGCCGAGCCCGCGGCGCAGCGCCGGGTCGCGCTGGGCGGTGCGGTGGTGGCCCTCGTCCTCACCCCGGTCGTGCCCGCGGGGGTGCAGGTCCTCACCGCCGTGGTGGCGGTGGCGCTGGCGGGGCGCTGGCGGCAGGTGGCATCGGCATGAGCACCGGGACGCTGTGGGCGGTGGTGCTGGTCGGTTCGCTGGGCTGCTACCTGCTCAAGCTCGCCGGGGTGAGCGTGCCCGCCACCTGGGTGCGGCACCCGGTGGTCGTGCGGGTGGTGGAGTTCGTCCCGGCCGCCCTGCTGGCCGCGCTGGTGGCGGTGCAGGTGGCGACCTCGGGGGACCGGCTGGTGGCCGACGGCCGGTTGGTGGGGTTGGCGGTCGCCGCGCTGGCCCTGGCGCTGCGGGCGCCGTTCGTCGTCGTCCTGCTGCTGGCGGCCGCCGCCGGCGCCGCCGTGCACCTCCTCGCCGGGCTTTAGCCCGAAAAAGCCCCGGGCTTGAGCCCGAAAAAGCCCCTGGGCTTGAGCCCGAAAAAGCCCCGGGCTTGAGCCCGAAAAACCCCCTGGGCTTGAGCCCGAAAAAGCCCCCGGGCTTGAGCCCGAAAAAGCCCCCGGGTAGTCAGCGCAGCGGCACCGCCCAGCGCGCGTCGCCGGGCACGTGCACCGTCACGGTCGAGCCGACCTGCAGCGGACGGTGGGCCGGCACCTCCGCGTGCACCAGCACCCGGTCGGGGCCGGACCCCAGCTCGATCCCCAGCAGCGCCCGGGCCCCGAGGTCCAGCCGGGTCGCGATGGTCCCCCCGGCCACCCCGGGGCCGGCCGCGGTCACTTGCACGACCTCGTGCCGGAGCAGCAGCACGGCCGGACCGTCGGGCAGCGAAACTCCCAGGTCGGCGGCCAGCGCCAGGGCGCCCAGGGCGGAGTGGTGGACGCCGCCCCGGACGACGCCGGGCACCTCGGTGCGGCCCCCGGTGATCCGGTGCACCTCGGGGGACGCCGGCCGGGCGAACAGCTCGGGCACAAGGGCGTGCTGCTGCAACCGGCCGTGCTCGAGCACCGCGACGGTGTCACCCAGCGCGGCGGCCTCGGCGTGGTCGTGAGTGACCAGCACGATGGTGGGGGACACCAGCTCCCGGACCCGCAGCAGCAGCTCGTGCATCCCGGTCCGCAGCACGTTGTCCAGCGCGCTGAACGGCTCGTCCAGCAGCAGCACCCGGGGGCCGGCGGCCAGGGCGCGGGCCAGCGCGACCCGCTGGGCCTGCCCCCCGGAGACCTGGTCCACCCCCCGGTGGGCCAGCCCGGCCAGTCCCACGACCTCCAGCTGGTCGGCCGCCGCGGCCCGGGCGGCCCGGCGCGACCCGCCCGCCAGCCGCGGCGCGAAGGCCACGTTGTCCAGCACGGACAGGTGCGGGAACAGCAGCGGCCGCTGGCTCACCAGGACCGCCCCGCGCCGCTCGGCGGGCACGCCGCGCTGGTCCTGCCCGTCGATCCCGACGCTGCCGGCGGTGGGCTCCTCCAACCCGGCGATCAGCCGGAGCAGGGTCGACTTGCCCGACCCGGAGGGCCCCAGCACGGTCAGACAGCCACCGGCCGGGACGGCGAGGGTGAGATCGGCCAGCGCGGCTTCCGCACCGTGCACGCGGGTCAGGCCCACCAGGTCGAGGCGGGCGCTCACCGGGCTCGCCGACCCAGCCGGCCGGCCAGCACCAGCAGCGCCAGCGGGGGCAGCAGTGCGCCCAGGGCCAGCACCGCCACGACGCCGTCGTTGCCGGTGCCGGCCACCGCGGAGCCCACCAGCAGCGGCAGGGTGACCAGCCGCCCACCCCCGATCAGCAGGGTGACCACGTAGTCACCCCAGCCCACCAGGAAGGCCAGGAAGGCGGCGGCGGACAACCCGGGCGCCAGCAGCGGCAGCCGGACCCGCCACCACACTGCCCAGGGGCCGGCGCCCAGGGTGCGGGCCTCCTCCTCCACCGCCGGGTCCTGCGAGCCGTGCGCCAGCCGCATCACGTAGACCGTGTAGGGCAGCGCCGCCACGGTCAGCACCAGCACCACCCCTACCGGGCCGGGCACCCGGGCCCGCAGCAGCGCCACGTCCAGGCCCATCGCGACGGCGAACGGCGGCAGCGCCACCGGGGCCAGCAGCAGTGCTGCCACCAGGCGCGGGGCGGGGACCGGCAACCGGACCAGCGCCCGGGCCGCCAGGCTGCCCGCGGGCAGCGCCAGCCCGGCCACCGCCAGGCCGATCAGCGTGGACCGGGCGGCGGCGTCCACCGCACCGTTCGCGACGGCCTCCCGCAGCCCGCCGAGGCCCCAGGAGCGGGGGAGCGCATCCGGGAACGACCACCTCCCGGCGGCCGACCAGATCAGCAACGGCACCAGCGGCAGCACGAACCAGCCCACCAGCAGAGCCCGGACCAGGCGGCGGGCCGCGGTGGTCACCCGGGCCGCGGTCACCGCCATGCCTGCACCCGGCGCAGCGCCAGCACGGTGACCGCCGCGGCGGCCAGGCAGACCGCGATCGTCAGCACCGCCACCGCGGCCGCCTGCGGGCGGGCGGCCAGGTCGATCGAGCCGAACAACCGCACCGCGGCGTTGGCCAGCGGTTCGGGGGCCGGCCGGCCCAGCACCGCGGCCACCTCGTAGGAACCCAGCGTGTAGACGGCGGTGATCCCGGCCCCGGCCACCACCGCGGGGGCGATCAGCGGCAGCACCACGTACCGCAACCGGGCCCGTCGACCGGCGCCCAGGGTCGCCGCCGTCCGGGTGAGGGGCACCAGCCGGTCCCCGGCCGTGGCCGCCACCAGCAGGGCGATGAACGCCGACTCCTTCCAGGCGTACTCCAGCACGACGGCGATCCACCACGGGCCGCTGACGAGCTCGGGCCAGGACGCGGTGACCTGGAGCCAGCGCGGCAGCACGCCGGCGTCGGCGAGCAGCAGGCCCATCGTGGTGGCCCCGATCAGGTGCGGGACCGGCACGGTGAGCGCTCCGGCCAGCCCCACCACCCGGGACCCGGCCGCCATCACCAGGCCGGCGACGGCCCCGACGGCGGCGGCGATCGCGGTCGCCGCGGCGGTGATGCCCAGCGACAGGGCCGCAGCCCGACCGAGCGGGGTGCCGGGATCGGTGTAGGCCACCGCGGTCAACCGGGCCGCACCGACCAGGGGCAGCAGACCCAGGCTCTGCGCGAGGACGGCCCCGATGCCCACCCCGAGGACCACGACGACCGGCAGCACCGCCGGGAGCACCCGCAGGCCGGCCCGCATCCGCGCGCGGTCGGCGGGAGCACGGCCGGTCGTGCCCCTCCCGATGCGCCCGACCCCATCACCGGTCCTCACGCGGATGAGTCTCCCTGCCGTCCCGCTCAGCCCTCCAGCACCGTGGACCGCCAACCGCTGTCGACCGCGGTCACCCACCCGGCGGCCAGCTCGGGGTGCGCATTGCGGGACAGCACGTCGTAGGGCGGCACGACCGGCGAGGCGGGCAGTGCGTCGAACAGCGCCCGCTGGTCGGGATCGAGCAGCTCGGGGGCCAGCACCGGGAACTGGCCCCAGACGGCCGGGTCGGCCTTGGCGGCCTGCTGCTCGGGGGACAGCGCCAGGTCGGCAACCACCCTGGCGCCGGCCGAGGAGCCCGAGGTGGCCGGGATGGCCAGGAAGCTGGCGTTGCCGACGGTGCCCTCGGTCAGGGGAAGCACCCGGGTTCCGGCCGGGTAGGTGCCGCCGGCCACCAGGTCGGTCAGCGTCGCCGGCCCGTACGTCATGGTCATGTCCACCTGCCCGTCGGCGTAGAGCTGGTCGAGCTCCCCGCCGGACTGCGGGTAGGTCCGGCCCTCCCGCCACAGCGAGGGGGCCAGGGCGGTGAGCCGGTCGAAGAGCGCGGGGGCCAGCCGGTCGTAGGCGTCCTGGTCGAAGGCCGGCGGCAGCTCCCCGCCCGCCACGTCGCGCAGCACCTCCCGGACGAAGACCGAACCGGTGAAGTCCGGCGGGGCCGGGTAGGTGAACCGGCCGGGGTGGGCCTGGGCCCAGTCGAGCACGCCGGCCAGGCTGGTCGGCGGGTCGTCGATGGCGGCGGAGTCGTAGACCAGGGTGAACTGCGCCCGGTGCCACGGGGATTCGCAACCGTCCACGGGGGTGCCGAAGTCGGTGCGGAACAGCGGGTCCGCGGGGTCGACCAGGGCGGTGTTGGGCAGCTGCTGCGGCCACCCGCACAACCAGGCGCCGGCCTGCTGGCCGGTGCCGAAGTTGGCTCCGTTGACCCACACCAGGTCCACGTCGCCGTCGGTCACCCCGGCCCGCCGCTCGGACAGCACCCGGTTGACGGCGTCGGCGGTGTCGGCGACCGGCACCCGCTGCAGGGTCACGCCCAGCTCGGCCGCGGCCGGGGTGAGCACGTCGTCGACGTAGGCGTTGCCCTGGCTGTCCCCGCCGTACATCCACAGCGCCACCGTCTGCCCCCGGGCGGCGTCCAGGATGCCGGTGAAGTCCTCGCTCGCGACCTGGGTGGGCGTGCTGTCCGGGGCCGAGCAGGCACCCAGTGCCACCAGGGCGGCGGCACCGGCCGCCAGGGTGGCTCGTGTCCAGCGGGGTCGGGTGCGCACGCGGGGCTCCTCGGGGGCGTTCGGGTCGTGGATCCGGCGGGGCACGGATGATCCGGTCGGGAACACGGTTCGGGTGCTGGGGACTTCCCGGTTCGACCAGACGAGCCCGATCCAGCTGGATGGGGTCTCCGGAGCTAGGGACGACGGTGGGGACGACGGTGGGGACGACGGTGGAGGAGCTGCGGGAGCCGGGCGGACCGAGCGGGCCCGTCCCACCGGGAAGGCGGGCCAGCCGGTGGTCGGCCCGCACCGGCGCGTCCGCGACGGCGGTGGTCGTGGTGCTCGTGACAGCCGCCTACCTCGCGCTGGCCGGCTGGCTGGACCTGCCGACCGTCGCCGCGATCCGGGTCTGGGCCGAGGCGGCGGGTTGGTGGGCGCCGGCCGCCTTCGCTGCCGGTTACGCGGTGTCCGCGCTGCTGCCGGTGCCCAAGTCGGCGTTGTCGGTGGCGGCCGGCGTGGTGTTCGGCATCGGGCTCGGGGTGGCGGTCGTGCTGGCCGGTGCACTCGCCGGTGCGGTGGTGGCCTTCGCCGTGGCCCGCCGGCTCGGCCGGCGGTGGGTGGCCCGCCGACTGCCCCCGCGGGCCGGCGCGGTGCTGACCCGGTTGACCGGTGGCCGCGGCCTGCTCACCGTGCTGGTGCTCCGGTTGGTGCCGCTGGTGCCGTTCACCGCCCTGAACCTGGCGTGCGGAGTCAGCCCGGTGCGCACCTGGCACTACGTGGTGGGCACCGCGGTCGGCATGCTGCCGGGCACCCTGGTGGCGGTCACCCTGGGCGCCCGGGGTGACCACCCGGGGTCGGCGCCGTTCCTCGCCGCCGCCGGTGCTGCGCTGGTGCTGGTGACCGGCGGCCTGCTGGTGGCCCGGCGCTGGGCCCGCCGTGCTTGACGCCCGGTTGCGCCCGGCATTGGAACCCGGGCTGGCCTGGCTGGCCGGCCGGCTCGACCGTCGGTGGATCACCCCGGACCGGCTCACCCTGCTGGGGTTGGCGACGGGTCTGGGCTCGGCGGTGGCCGCGGGCGTGCAGGCCTGGAACGCGGCGCTGGTGCTGTGGCTGGTCTCCCGGGCCGCCGACGGGCTGGACGGCCCGCTGGCCCGCCGGCGCGGCCCGACCGGCGCCGGTGCCGGCGGCTTCCTCGACATCGTCAGCGACTTCACCGTCTACGGCGCCACCGTGGTGGGGGTCGCGGTCGGCGCGCATGCCGCGCACGGGGCGCCGTGGTGGCCGTTCCTGCTGGTGCTGGCGGCCTACTACGTCAACGGGACGGCGTTCCTGGCGTTCTCCTCGCTCGCCGAGAAGCATGGTCGGCAGCTCGACGACGGCCGGTCGCTGTCCTTCCTCGGCGGGGTGGCCGAGGGGGCGGAGACCATCGCGGTGCACGCGCTGTGGCTGGTGCTGTCCAGCCATCGCCTGGCAGATCGCGCTCGGCTGGGCCGTGCTCGTCGGGGTCAGCGCGGCCCACCGGATCGTCGTCGGCTACCGGGCGCTGCGCTGACCGGTCGGGACGGCGCCGCTCACCGGCGCAGCCAGCGGGACCGGGTCCGGCTCACCAGCCGCAGCGCGGTGGACGCCACGGGTGCTGCCAGCCGACCGCGGACGTGCCCGATGGCGGCGTTCCAGGCCGCGTCGTTCCAGGTCGGGTAGGCGTGGGTGGCACCCGCCAGGTCCTGGGTGCGCAGCCCCTGCGAGACCGCCAGGGTCAGCTCGCCCAGGGTCTCCCCGGCCCGCGGCCCCACCACGGTGGCGCCCACGATCCGTCCCCGGCGGCCCAGGGACAACCGGGTGAAGCCGGTGGTGTCGGCCTCGGTGACGGCGCGGTCGATGTCCACGTGGTCGACGGTGGGATCCCCGCCGGTCGTCGCGGCCCCCACGGCGGCGACCTCCGGATCGGTGAAGGTGACCCGGGGGACCGCGGTCCGGTCCGACCCGCCGGCGCAGCCCGAGGACGGCGTTGCCGGCGGCGAGGCTGCCGTGCACGCCGGCCACGTGGGTGAACTGGGGGTGCCCGGTCAGGTCCCCGGCCGCCCAGATCCGGGGGTTGGTGGTGCGCAGGTGGTCGTCGACGACGACGGTGCCGCGGCCGGTGGTCTGCACCCCGGCGTCGGTCAGGCCGAGGCCCGCGGTGCGCGGCGTGCGACCGACGGCGACCAGCAGCCGGTCGAACTCCACCCGGGAACCGTCGTCGAGCAGCACGTGGCCGGCAGCGACCGAGGTCGCCGCCGAACCGACGCGCACGTGCACGCCGTCGTCCTGCAGAGCGGCATGCACCAGGGCGCCGGCGTCGGCGTCCTCCTGCGGCAGCACCCGGTCCGCGCCCTCGACCAGGGTCACCTGGGAGCCCAACCGGGCGAAGGCCTGGCCCAGCTCGCAGCCGATGGAGCCCCCGCCCAGAACCACCAGCCGGCCGGGCAGCTCGGTCAGGTCCCAGACGGTGTCGGACGTGAGGTGGTCGACCCGGTCCAGCCCGGGGAGGTCGGGCACGGTGGGGTGCGCGCCGGTGGCCAGCAGCGCCTGGGTGAAGGTCACCGGGCGGTCCCCGACCAGGGCGGTGCCCGGTCCGGTCAGCACGGCCTCGGCGGTAGCCACGCTGACCCCGCGGACCTGCAGCGACGCCACCGAGTCCACCGGCGCGATGCTCGCCACGGTCTCGTGCACGTGTGCCATGACCTGCGCGAAGTCGACGGTGACCGAGCCGGTGTCCACGCCCAGCCGGGCGGCGGTGCGGGCCCGGTGGGCAGCGCCGGCGGCGGCCAGCAGGGCCTTGGACGGCACGCAGCCGGTCCACAGGCAGTCCCCGCCGGTGCGGGCCCGCTCGACCAGCAGCACCCGGGCGCCGAAGCGGGCCGCGGTGCCGGCGGCCACGATGCCGGCGGTGCCACCCCCGATGACCAGCAGGTCCCAGGGATCGCCCGACGGTGTCGTCAGCTGCGGGACCGCACCGGTCGAGGTGGCGGTCATTCGCCGCGCTCGCTGCCCAGTCGGTGGACCACGCTGCGGATCCGGTCGACAGCCGCGGGGTCCGGCGTCCGGAGCGCGCCCAACCGGGCCAGGCCGGCCTCGATGAGCCGGTAGTCGCCGGTCGCCTCGGCGCATCGGGCGCACACCGCCAGGTGCCCCTCGAGCCGGCTGATCTCGGCGGCGGTCAGCGGGGCCGCGGGGTCGGAGTCCAGGTAGCGGTGCACGTGCCGCCCGGTCCAGTGGCAGGTGAGCATCATGCGCAGCCGGGTGATCACCGCTGGCCTCCCGAGGTGAGGTGGGACGAGTGGGCGAGCAGGTGGTCCCGCACCCGCTGGCGGGCGCGGGACAGCCGGGACATCACCGTGCCGATGGGCACGCCGAGCACCCTGGCCGTCTCGGCGTAGGAGAGGTCGTCCAGGTCGACGAGCACCAGCACCGTCCGGAACTGCGGGGCCAGCGCCTGCACGGCGCGGTCCAGGTCGTCGTCCAGGACGCGGTCCAGGTGCTGCTCCTCCGGCCCGCTGGAGACGGTGGGACCGAACGCCGGGCGCGCTTGGGCGTGGTCGGCCGGTTCGGCCAGCACCTCCGGCCGGCGACGGCGGTGCATGTTCTTGTTGGTGTTCCGCAGGATGGTCAGCAGCCAGGCCCGCGGGTGCCGGCCGTCGAAGCGGTCCAGGGCCTGCCAGGCCCGGATCACCGTCTCCTGCACCAGGTCCTCGGCCTCGGCGGTGGACGCGGTCAGCGTGCGGGCCACCCGCAGCAGCACCTCGATCTCCGGTGCCACGTACCGGGTGAAGTCCCGCTGGCGACCGGCCGCAGTCATCCCGCTCGGTGCCTCCACGGTCAGGCAACCCGGTGGCCTGCCCCGGGTGTTCCCGAGGTTGCCGCGCGGACCACCGGTCACTCGCCGGGGGACCGTCGGCGGGTGCGCTGCCACTGCAGGCCCAGGACCAGCCCGGCTCCGGCGGCGGCGAGCAGCACCGCCTCCGCCGGTGCCGAGCCGGGTCCGGTGAGCACCGGACCGCGCAGCCACCCCGCCGTCGCCAGCAGCAGGGTGAGCGCCACGGTGGCGGCCGCCGAGGCGGCCGCGACCCGGGCCACCCGGGCCAGCGGGTTCCGGCCGGTCGGCCGGGTCAGCAGCCACGGGGCCAGTGCTGCCATCAGGAACGGCGCGGCGTGCCAGGTGGTGTCCGGTCGCTGCCAGGCCAGCGCTGTCCAGAGCAGTCCCGCCCCCGCGGTCGCGGCCACGAGCAGACCGGGGCCGGGCTCGGGCCCGGCCGGCCCGCCAGAGGGGCCGAGCAGCTCGGCGGCCCGGTCCGGGAACTGCTCGTGCAGCGCGGCCACCACCTGGCGCACCGAGGGGTTGACCAGCGCGGCCGCGCCCACCAGCACGGTGGGCACCGTCTCGTCGCCTCCGGTGACCGCCCGGACCCGGCTCCCGGCGTCCGGGTCGGACCAGATGTCGTGCTCGACGGTCGGGATCCCGGCTCGCCGCAACCCGCTGCGCAGCCGGGCGCAGTACGAGCAGCCGGGACGCCACAGCACCTCCACCACCGGTGCACCCGGGCCGGGTACGGAGGTCACCGGAGCGCCCGGGCGCCGTCGCGGGCGGTGCCGGTGGCCCGGTTCCGACCGACCGGGGTGAGCGGGAGCAACCTGCGCAGCGCGATGTTCTCCGCCGGGTCCAGCACGCTGTGCTGCACGCAGGCCGGCACCAGCTCCCCGGTCTCGGGATGGGCCATCGCGTAGAAGCAGGCCGACAGCCGTTCCTGGGTGGCCCGCCCCCGCGCGTCGGTCAGGGCCACGCCCTGCTGCATCGCCTGCCAGGCCGGTGCCACGTCGGCGGCATCCATGAACGAGTGCATCACGAAGGTGACCGGCCGGACCCCGTGCCGCAGCAACCGGCGCAGCCCGATCCGCCGGACCCGGCGCACCAGCCAGCGGCCGGCGTGCCCGGCGACGCCGGGGTGCCGGGCCACCACCCGCAGCAGCGCGACGGCCAGCTGTGCCGGTGGGCGCCCGGTGAACCGGACCCCGCCGAGGTGGGCGAGGAAGGCGTCCCGGGCGGCGAGGTCGACCGGGTCGGCGTCGTCCAGGACCGGGTGGTAGTCCGCGCCCACGTAGAAGCCGTAGCTGGTGCGGTTGCACCGCTCGTCGCCGTGCTGCAGGGCGCGGAAGGGCAACCGGGTGCCGGCGCCGGCCTCGATCTGGGCCCAGACCTCGTCCCCGGTGGGGTCACCGTGGTCCTCCCGCCACCGCCGGTCGTCCCCGACGAAGGCCGCCGGCTGGAAGGAGAACAACCCGTAGCCGTAGTCCTTGCACTGCTGCACCACCTGGGCCAGCTGGCCCAGGTTGCGCGGGGTGACGGTCATGTTGTGCGCCAGGAACGAGCGCACCCCGTGGGCCCGGCGCAGCGCCCGTACGTCCCGGGCGAACTTCTCCCGGAACGGGTTCAGCGACTGCTCGTCCGGCGGGCGGGGGAGGCCGCGCCGGCCGAACATCAGCATGTCGAAGTGCCCGGCGAAGGACACCCGGTCCAGCCGGCGCCGACCGTCCGGGCCCAGCACGAGCCGGCGCAGGTAGTCGGCGCCGACGTCCCCGTGGGTCATGCTCATCGGCTCCCGGCCGTGGTCGCGCATCACCTGCAGCGCGGCCGCGTGGTCGTCGGGGTCCAGCAGGGTCACCTCGCCACCGATCAGCTGCGCGTGCGCGTGCGGGCCCCGCACCGCTCGCAGCACCGCCATCTGCCGGCCGACCTCGCGCACGGTGTGCCCGCCGTCGGTGGCCACCCGATTGGCGTCCCGGGAGTGGTAGCAGGGGGTGCACGCCAGGTCGCAGCGGGGGAACACCCCGTGCGTGCCCTCGCACCCGACCGCGTGTCGACCCAGGGTCTGCGCCGCGGTGCGTGCCGCGGCCGGGAGCTCCGCCCAGCGCCGCCGCAGCGCCACCCGGGTCTCCGGGTGCACCGGGGTGGTGCCGGCCCACCAGCTGCGCAGCGGACTCATCGAGCCGGCCGGCGACGAGGCGGAGCAGCGCGACGTCCGGGTGCCATCGTGGGTCCTCCTGCGGGTCGGGATGGGCCTGCTGACGACGGGGAACCCGGTACGCCCGGTCCGGTCATCCCGCCCACCGTGCTGGTTGCCCGGCGCCGCCACCGGGCGGGGGCCGCTCCCGCCGAGGTTCAGTCGCGGGAGGCCGCTGCGGTGTCCCGGGCCTGGTCCCGCTTGCGCTTGCGCTCCTTCTTGCGCCGCTCGGCGGTCTCCTCGGTCAGTTCCTCGGGCACCATCCGGGCCAGCTCGCCGCGGATGAAGTCGCGGGTGGCCAGCTCGCCGACGGCGACCCGCAGCGAGGCGAGCTCCCGGGCCAGGTACTCGGTGTCGGCCCGCGTGGAGGCGGCCCGGCTGCGGTCCTCCTCGGCCTGCACCCGGTCCCGGTCGGCCTGCCGGTTCTGGGCCAGCAGGATCAGCGGCGCCGCGTAGGCGGCCTGGGTGGAGAACGCCAGGTTGAGCAGGATGAACGGGTAGGGGTCCCAGCGGAAGTTGACCGCCGCCACGTTGAGGGTGATCCAGACGATCACGATGAGGGTCTGCACCGCCAGGAACCGGCCGGTGCCCAGGAACCGGGCGATGCCCTCGGCGAACTTGCCGACGGCGTCGGGGTCCAGCCGCAGCACCCCGAACGCGGTCCGGCCGGTGCGCGGGATGTCCAGCCGCCCCTCCGGCCGACGGTCCTCAGCCACGGGTCACCTCAACCACGGGTCACCTCAGCCACGTCGGGCCCGCTCGCGCCAGTCGTCGGGCAGCAGGTGGTCCAGCACGTCGTCCACGCTGACCGCGCCGACCAGCCGGCCCTGCGGGTCGACCACGGGTGCGGCCACCAGGTTGTAGGTGGCGAAGTAGCGGGTCACCTCGGCGAGCGGGGTCTCCGGGCGCAGCGGCTCCAGGTCGTCCAGCACGCCGGAGACCAGCGTGGAGGGCGGTTCTCGGAGCAGCCGCTGGATGTGCGCCAGGCCCAGGTAGCGGCCGGTGGGGGTGGCCGAGGGAGGGCGGCAGACGTAGACCTGGCTGGCCAGCGACGGGGTGAGCTCGGGGGCGCGGACCCGGGCCAGCGCCTCGGCGATGGTGGCGTCCGGGGCCAGGATGACCGGCTCGCTGGTCATCATCCCGCCGGCGGTGTCCTCGGAGTACTTCAGCAGCTGGCGCACCGGTTCGGCCTCGTCGGGCTCCATCAGCTCCAGCAGCCGGTTGCGGTCCACGTTGGGCAGCTCGGCCAGCAGGTCCGCGGCGTCGTCGGGGTCCATCGCCTCCAGCACGTCGGCCGCCCGGCCCTCGGCCAGCGTGCCCAGGATGGTGATCTGCTCGGCGTCGGGCAGCTCGCCCAGCACGTCGGCCAGCCGCTCGTCGTCCAGGGAGTCCGCGACCTCGTGCCGGCGCTTGAGCGGCAGGTCCTGCAGGGCGTGCGCCAGGTCGGCGGCATTCAGGTCCCGGTAGGTGGCGATGCAGCGTCTCGGCCGACTGGCCGGTCTGCGGCAACGCCAGCCCCTCCACCTCGTCCCAGGCCAGCTGGTGGGTGTGCCCGCGGCGGCCCAGCCGACCCGGCTCGGAGACGGCCAGCCGGGACAGCACCCAGTCCCCGGTGCGGGTCTGCTCGATGGCGGCATCGGTCACCGTCGCCGGGCGGCCGCTCTCGGCGATGGTGACCCGGCGGTCGGCAGCTCACCGAGCACCAGGGTCTCCCCGGCCCGCTGCTCGAAGCGCTTGAGGTTGACCGTGCCCGACGCCAGCATCACCGAACTGGCGTCGACCGCGGTCACCCGGCCCATCGGGCAGAAGATCCGCCGCCGGGCCGACCACCTCCACGATCAGCCCCAGCACCCGCGGGGTCGCGGTGCCCACCCGCAGCGCCACCAGACATCGCGCACCTTGCCGACCCGGTCGCCGTTGGGGTCGAACACGGTGAGCCCGGCCAGCCGGGAGACGTAGGCCCGTGTCACCGTCGGCACGGCACCTCCAGGAGGACACGTCGGGGGAGCGACCTCGGGAGCAGGGCCACCGGTGCGGAGGTTACCGTCGCGGCCGTGCCCGCCCCGACCGCTGCGCTGAGCTACCAGGTGGTGGACGTGTTCGCCCCGCGACCGTTCGCCGGGAACCCGCTGGCGGTGGTGCTCGACGCCGGTGGGCTGAGCACCGCGCAGTGCCAGGCGATCGCGCTGGAGTTCCACCTGTCGGAGACCACCTTCGTCGGCCGGGTGGCCGACGGCGGGTACGCGGTGCGGATCTTCACCACCGAGACCGAGCTGCCCTTCGCCGGGCACCCCAGCGTGGGGACGGCGCACACCCTGGTCCGGCTGGGTCGGCTGCCCGCGGGCACCGTGCAGCAGCACTGCGGCGTCGGCACCGTGCCGGTCGAGGTGAGCGCCACCGGCGCCCGGCTCACCGGCGGGCCGGTGCAGCT
Organism: uncultured Actinomycetota bacterium; assembly: GCA_963759905.1. Lineage (GTDB taxonomy): Bacteria > Actinomycetota > Actinomycetes > Mycobacteriales > Geodermatophilaceae > Klenkia. Next base: position 754,903 of record CAVXBD010000001.1, on the reverse strand, counting down.
GCGGCCCGGCCCCGACCCCGCGGCGCTGGCCGGAGCGGTGGGGCTCACGCCCGCCGACATCACCGGCCGGCCCGCGCACCTGGTGGGCTGCGGCATCGAGTTCGCCCAGCTGGACGTGCACCCCGACGCGCTGGACCGCGCGGTGGCCGACCGCCGGGCGCTGGCCGCGCTGCTGCCCGACGTGCAGGGCGGCATCTCGCTGCTCGCCCGCGGGCCGGCAGCCGAGCACACCGTGCGGGTCTTCGCCGGCGGGCTGGGCTGGGAGGAGGACCCGGCCACCGGTTCGGCGGCGCTGGGCACCGGCATCTGGCTGGCCGAGCAGGGCCTGGTGCCCGACGGCGAGACCGGTTACCGGTTGCACCAGGGGGCGCTGGTCCGGCGGCCCTCGGTGCTGGCGGGCACCGTGACCGTCGCGGGCGGGCGGGCGGTGTCGGCCACCGTGGCCGGGGACGTGCACCCGGTCGCGGCGGGCACGATCGCCGTCCCGGCATGAGCAGCGTCCCGGCATGAGCAGCGTCTCGCCATGAGCACCGGGTCGGCCCCGCCGGCCTGGGCGGTGCACCGGCCCGGCGGACGCGACGTCGGGCTGATGGCGGTGGCCGATCCTGGGGGTGTCGCTGTCCGCGCCGCTCACCGCGCTGGTCGCCGCCCCCGCGCTGGCCATCGCGTTCTGGCGCAACGCGGCGGGTGCCGCGGTGCTGCTGCCGGTGCTGCTCACCCGCGAGCGGTCCACGCTGAGCGGGCTGCGCCCGCGGCAGCTGGGCAGCTCGGTGCTGGCCGGGCTCTTCCTGGCCGCGCACTTCGCCGCCTGGCTGCCCAGCCTGTCGATGACCACGGTGGCGGCCTCCACGGCGCTGGTCACCACCACCCCGGTGTGGACCGCGCTGGCCGCCCGGGTCACCGGGGTCCGGTTGCCCGCGGCGGTGTGGTGGGGGTTGGCGCTGGCCGTCGTAGGGGTCGCGCTGATCGCCGGGGTGGACATCACCGTGTCGCTGCGCGCGCTGACCGGGGACGCGCTGGCCCTGCTGGGCGCGATCTTCGCGGCCGGTTACGTGCTGGCCGGCGCCCGGGCGCGGACCCGGCTGGCCACCTCCGCCTACGCCGTCGTCTGCTACTCCACCTGCGCGGTGGTGGTGGCGGTGTCCGCGGCGGTGTTCGGGGTCCCGCTGGTCGGGTTCTCCGCCGCCGACTGGTGGCTGATCGCGGCCATCACCTTCTGCGCCCAGCTGCTGGGGCACACCCTGTTCAACCTGGTGCTGTCCTCGGTGGGGCCCACCGTGGTGGGGCTGGCGATCCTGCTGGAGGTGCCCGGCGCGCTGCTGGTGGCCCTGGTGCTGCTGGGCCAGGTGCCGCCGCTGCTGGCGCTGCCCGGGATGGCGGCGGTCGTCGTCGGGGTGGCGCTGGTGGTGCGGGCCTCCCGGCCGGCCACCGTCACCGAGCCCATCACCTGAGCCGCCGGCGCCGCCGGGCCGCTGGTTAGTCTCCGTTCACCATCCACCGATCAGCGGAGGCACCGTGGCCGAGCTCCGATCCCGTCGTTCCAACCTCGCCGTCCCCGGCAGCAACCCCCGGTTCCTGGAGAAGGCCAAGGGCCTGCCCGCCGACCAGGTGTTCCTGGACCTGGAGGACGCCTGCGCGCCGCTGGCCAAGCCCGGCGCCCGGAAGAACATCGTGGCGGCCCTCAACGAGGGCGGCTGGGGCGACAAGATCCGCACCGTCCGGGTGAACGACTGGACCACCGAGTGGACGTTCCAGGACGTGATCGAGGTGGTCGGCGGGGCCGGGGCGAACCTGGACGCCATCATGCTGCCGAAGGTCCAGGACGCCGGACAGGTGCAGGCGCTGGACATGCTGCTCACCCAGATCGAGAAGGCCAACGGCCTGGAGGTCGGGAAGATCGGCATCGAGGCGCAGATCGAGACCGCCCAGGGCCTGATCAACGTCAACCAGATCGCCTTCGCCAGCCCGCGGATCGAGACGATCATCTACGGCCCGGCCGACTTCATGGCCAGCATCAACATGAAGTCCCTGGTGGTGGGCGCGCTGCACCCCGACTACCCGGGCGACCCGTTCCACTACATCCTCATGCAGATCCTGATGGCCGCCCGGGCCCGCGGCGTGCAGGCCATCGACGGCCCCTTCCTGCAGGTACGCGACGTGCCGGCGTTCGAGGAGGTGGCCAAGCGCTCGGCGATGCTGGGCTTCGACGGCAAGTGGGTGCTGCACCCGGGCCAGATCGACGCCGCCAACGAGATCTACGCACCCTCTCAGGAGGACTACGACCACGCCGAGCTGATCCTGGACGCCTACGAGTGGGCCACCAGCGAGGCCGGCGGCAAGAAGGGCTCGGCGATGCTGGGCGACGAGATGATCGACGAGGCCAGCCGCAAGATGGCGCTGGTCATCGCCGGCAAGGGCCGGGCCGCGGCGATGTCCCGCACGTCGTCGTTCACCCCGCCCGAGGGGTGAGCCACCGCCTGCCCCTCGCCGGTTTCCGGTGCCGGCGGGGGAGCGGGACGGGTCAGAAGCTGCTGGTCACGGCGGCCAGCGCCACCAGCCAGACCACGACCAGCAGCAGGTAGACGGTGCTGCCGATCCCGCCGATCACGATCCCCACCAGGGCCAGGCCGTCGCCCTCCTCGCCGGTCCGGGCGATCTGCCGGCGGGCGGTGATGCCCAGCGCCAGCCCCACCGGGGGGAGCACGAAACCGAACACCAGCGCCAGGATCGCGGTGCTGTTCGTCGCCCGCCGGACCACGTAGACCGGCTGGCCGTACCCCGCCGCCGGCCCGTACCCCGGCGGCGGGCCGTACTCCCCTGATGCCCCGTACCCCCCTGTCGCCCCGTATCCCCCTGTCGTCCCGTACCCGCCCGGTGCGTACCCCGGCGGGGGGCCGTAGGCCGGCCCGTACCCCGGCGGCGGCCCGGCGCCGAGGCCGTAGGGCGGCGGTCCGTCCGGAGCGCCGCGCTGGATCGGAGGATCGCCCCGGTAGCAGTCGTCGTCGGGCTGGCTCACGTCGTCCTCCTGGGCGGTCAGGCGCCGATCACCGAGGCGGGCAGCTGGGCCAGCCGACCGGCGATCGACCGGGCAGCGGCCAGGGTGACATCCGGGGCGTCCCCGATCACGACGGACACGACCGACCCGCGCGCCTGGGCCACGATCACCTGCGCGGTGCCGGTGGTCAGCTGGTACTGCTCGACCACGTTGTCCGCGGCCAGCCCGTCGGCCGACGGCGGGGGGACGAAGGTCCGGTCGGGTCCCTCGCAGCCGGCGAACGCCGTCCGCAGCTCGGCCAGCGCCTGCGCGGCGCCCTCGGCTGAGTCGTAGGACAGCGACTCGCTGGTCACCAGCGAGGTGCCCTGCGGGTCCACGCCCACCACCGGGAACTTCGCGGTGCGGCGGGCCTCGGAGGGGAAGTCGGCCTCGCAGAGACCCCGGAAGGAGGGGTTGTTGCTCAGGTCGCCGTCGGGCACCGGGTTGGCCTGCACCGTCCACCCCTGGGGCAGGTCGGTCGCCCGCAGCGCACTGGCCAACGCGGCCTCCTGCGCCGAGGTGACCGCCGCCGGATCCAGCGCCGCCGCGGCGGATGCCTCGGCCTGCGCCGGCGCGGGCTCGGGCGAGGTGGCGCCCGGGGCGCTCGCAGAGGTCGCCGCCGGGCTGGACTGCCCGTCGGTGCTGCCACACCCGGCCAGCAGCAGCGTCAGTGCGAGGGGGGCGAGCAGCAGGCGGCTGCGGCGGGAGGTCACGGCGGCGACGGTAGTCGGGCGCCGGTGTGCCCAAGGACACCCGCGGGAACCGGCGTGCGCTGGCCCATACTCACCGGTAACCACCACGGACACCGTCGTCCCCCGAGGAGTGCTCGATGACCCGCCTGGCCCAGACCGCCGATCTGACTGACATCCAGACCGAGATCCTGTCGACCGTCCGACGGTTCGTCGACAAGGAGATCATCCCGCACGCCCAGGAGCTGGAGCACGCCGACACCTATCCCCAGGCGATCGTCGACGGGATGAAGGACATGGGCCTGTTCGGCCTGACGATCCCGGAGGAGTACGGCGGGCTGGGCGAGAGCCTGCTGACCTACGTGCTGGTCGTGGAGGAGATCGCCCGCGGCTGGATGAGCGTCTCGGGCGTGATCAACACGCACTTCATCGTGGCCTACATGATCGCCCAGCACGGCACCCCGGAGCAGAAGCAGCACTACCTGCCCCGGATGGCCACCGGTGAGGTGCGCGGGGCCTTCTCGATGAGCGAGCCGGGCCTGGGCTCCGACGTCGCCGCGATCCGCACCAAGGCCACGAAGGACGCCGACGGCGGTTACGTCATCGACGGCGAGAAGATGTGGCTGACCAACGGCGGCAGCTCGACGCTGGTCGCGGCGCTGGTCAGGACGGACGAGGGAGCCGACAAGGCGCACCAGAACCTGACCACGTTCCTGGTGGAGAAGCCCACCGGATTCGGCGAGGTCAAGCCCGGGCTCTCCATCCCCGGCAAGATCGAGAAGATGGGTTACAAGGGCGTGGACACCACGAGCATGGTGTTCGACGGGTACCGGGCCGCGGCCGAGGACATCCTGGGCGGGGTGCCCGGGAAGGGCTTCGCCCAGATGATGGACGGCGTCGAGGTCGGCCGGGTCAACGTCGCCGCGCGCGCCTGCGGCATCTCCATCCGGGCCTTCGAGCTGGCCGTGGAGTACGCCCAGCAGCGGGAGACCTTCGGCAAGAAGATCGCCCAGCACCAGGCCATCGCCTTCCAGCTGGCCGAGATGGCCACCAAGGTCGAGGCCAGCCACCTGATGATGGTCAACGCCGCGAAGCTCAAGGACTCCGGTGCCCGCAACGACGTGGAGGCCGGCATGGCCAAGCTGCTGGCCAGCGAGTACTGCGCCGAGGTCACCACGCAGGCCTTCCGGATCCACGGCGGCTACGGCTACTCCAAGGAGTACGAGATCGAGCGGCTGATGCGCGAGGCGCCGTTCCTGCTGATCGGTGAGGGCACCAGCGAGATCCAGAAGACGATCATCAGCCGCGGGCTGCTGAAGGAGTACGCCAGCAAGCGCTGACCCGTCGGGGCGGAGGATGCCGGGCGTGAGCAGACGGGGCTGGGTGTCCGCCGCGGACGACGACGGGAACTGGTGGCGGCTGGCGGTCTACGACGACGGGTGGATAGAGCTGCCCGGTGCGGCCCGCGGGTTGTCCGACACCCGGGCGCAGATCCGCCGGCTGGCTGGGCTGCTGGCCGCCTTCGCCGGGCTGGCAGTGGCGGCCCGGCTGGTGGGGGACGCGGCGGCTCCGCTGGCCACCGTGCTGCTGGTCGCCGCCCTGGCGGTGCTGGCCGTCGCGGTGGTGCAGGTGGCCCGCTTCCGTGCCCGGGACCGCCGCCAGCGCCTGGGCGACCGGGCGCAGGCGCGGGCCGCCGACCAGGCCGGGCACCGGGTGCGCCGGAACCCGGGGGCGCCGCTGTTCCGGCGGGCCGGGTCGTCGGCGGAGTACGCATCCTGGCTGGACGGCGTCCACCGGGTGGCCGGGGACTCGGTCAGCTGGATCCAGGTGACCGAGCCGTCGTCACCGGCGGAACCCGTGGTGCTCACCGTGCACCGGCACGACGGCGCGGTGAGCACCTACCGGACCCCCGACCGGACGGCGGTGCGACTCCTCGCGCCCTGGATCCGCTGACCGCGCGGCCGCGTCGCCGGCAGTCGGCCGGTCGGTGCACTCAGGTCGTCGCGCTCAGGTCGTCGCGCTCAGGTCATCGCGCTCACGTCGTAGAGGGTGACCCCGCCGACGACGCTGGACGGGAAGTTCTGCACGACCCACTCGGCGATCTGGCGGGCGTCGTCCGAGCCGGTGGGGCTGACCATCCCGATCCCGCCGGCGATGTAGAAGTGGATCTCGCCGCGGGCCACGTCCTGCTGGAACTGGGCCAGCGTGGGTGCGGGGTCGCTGCCGTTGAACCCGCCCAGTGCCATCACCGGGTGCCCGCCGGCCAGCTGGTAGCCCGCCGCGCTGTTGGACCCGATGACCGCCGCCACCCAGGTGTAGGAGGAGGCGTTGCGGGTGAGTGCGGCGGTGACCTCGGCGCTGGGCGTGCCGGCGTCGAGCAGGTTGCCGGTCTGCCCGGCGCTGCCGAACCCGCCGAACCCGCCGGTCGGCCGCGGTCCGGCCGGACCGGCAGCTGCCCCGGGCGGGGTGAACCCGGTGCGACCCGCACCCGGGCCGGGGCCGGTGACCCGGGCGGGGAACAACCGGTGGGTGGACGGGCCGGCGCTGGGGATGGCACCGGTGTGCGGCTGGGTCGCGGTGTCCACCGCCCAGGCGGCCGGGCCACCCAGCGCGGCCACCAGCCCGGCTGCCAGCACCCCGGCCAGCAGGAACCGGCTGCGCAGGTGCGCCAGCAGCAGGCCGACCGCGGCGCCGAGGCCGGCCAGCACGACCACCGAGGGCAGCCACGGCAGCGAACCGGGGGTGCGGCCCAGCAGTTCGGCGGACCAGACCGCGGTCAGCAGCGCGGTGGCGGCCAGCACGATCCGGGCCCACCAGACGGCCCGGCGCTGCCACAGCAGCCCACCGCCGATGCCGGCGCAGGCAGCGATCGCCGGGACCAGCGCCACCGTGTAGTAGGCGTGGAAGATGCCGGCCATCAGGCTGAACGTCAGGCCGGTGACCAGCAGCCAACCGCCCCAGGCGAGCAGCGCGGCCCGCCGTAGGTCGGTCTGCGGCGCCCGGCCGACCGCGACGAGCCCGGTGACCAGCCCCACCAGTGCTGCAGGCAGCAGCCAGGCCACCTGACCGCCGATCTCGGCACTGACGAGCCGGTCCAGCCCGGTGATGCCCCAGCCCAGCCCGCCACCCACGCTGCCGGTCTCGTCCCCGGTCAGCCGGCCCAGCCCGTTGTAACCCCAGACCAGCTCCCAGACCGAGTTGGTCTGCGACCCGCCGATGTAGGGCCGCGAGCTGGCGGGCACCAGTTCCACGACCGCGATCCACCAGCCCGCGGCGGCCACCAGGGCGCCACCCGCGGCCAGCAGGTGCCCGATCCGGGCGCGCAGCGTGGTGGGCGCGGCCACCAGGTAGGCCAGCCCGAAGCCGGGCACCACCAGCAGCGCCTGCAGCATCTTGGTCAGGAAGGCCAGCCCGATCAGCGCGCCCACCGCCAGCAGCCAGCGCAGCGAGGCCCGCTCCACCGCCCGGACCAGCGCGTAGCCGGCGATGGTCAGCAGCAGCACCAGCAGCGCGTCGGGGTTGTTGAACCGGAACATCAGCACCGCGACCGGGGTGAGCGCCGTCGCGGCCCCGGCCAGCAGCCCCGCGCCGGGGCCCACCACCCGCCGGACCGCCAGGTACACCACGCCGACGGTGGCCACCCCCATCAGGGCCTGCGGCACCAGGATCGACCACGAGGACAGCCCGAACAGCCGGACCGAGGCGTCCATCACCCACAGCGACAGCGGCGGCTTGTCCACGGTGATGGCGTTGGCCGCGTCCGAGGAGCCGAAGAAGAAGGCCTCCCAGCTCTGCGACCCGGCCTGCGCCGCCGCTGAGTAGAAGGCGTTGGCCCAACCCGAGGCGCTCAGGTCCCACAGGTACAGCAGGCCGGTGGCCCCCAGCAGGGTCAGCAGTGAGGGGCGGACCCACACCGGGTCGTCGTCCCGGCCGCGCCAGCTGCGGCGCAACCGGGCGCGGGATCCGGTCCCGGCCGGACCGGGATCGGGCCGGGAGTCGGGTCCAGAGGTCGAGGCGGGGTGGTCCAGCAGCGCGCTCATCGGGCCGCGATCTCCAGCTCCGGGACGGACGGGGTGGCCTGCACCGGTGCCCGGCGGATGCGGAACACCCAGGCCCGGAAGAGCACGAAGCGCAGCAGGGTGGCCGCCAGGTTGGCGCCCACCAGCAGCGCGACCTCGGTGGACCGGGTGGCGCCCGGGTCCCAGGCGTGCAACCCGGCCAGCGTGCCGCTGGTCAGTGCCAGCCCCAGGCCGAACACGATGAGCCCCTGCAGCTGGGCGCGGGCTGCTCCGCCGGTCCCGCGGATGCCGAAGGTGACCCGGCGGTTGGCCGCGGTGTTGGCCACCGCGGTCACGCCGAGGGCCACCAGGTTGGCCGGCTGGGCGTCGATGGCGCCGCGCAGCGCCACGAACAGCACCAGGTAGGCCAGCGTGGAGAGCACCCCGATGACGGCGAACCGGGCCAGCTGGCCCACCAGCCCGGCCGGCACGCCGGGCACGGCGCCGTCCCCGGTGACCAGCGGGCCGCGGCCGATCTCGGCTCGCAGGGTCGGCGATCGGCAGCCGGCCGGTGGTGAGCGCCCGCAGCATCCGGACGATCCCGGCCAGGTCGGCCCGGGCGGTGGCGAGGATGTCCACCCGGCTGTCGGGATCGTCCACCCAGTCCACCGGCACCTCGGCGATCCGCAGCCCGGAGCGCTCGGCCAGTACCAGCAGCTCGGTGTCGAAGAACCAGCCGGTGTCCTCCACCAGCGGGAGCAGCCGGCGGGCGACGTCGGAGCGGATGGCCTTGAACCCGCACTGGGCGTCGGAGATGTGGGTGGCCAGCGCGCCGCGCAGCAGCAGGTTGTAGCTGCGGGAGATGAACTCGCGCTTGGCACCGCGGATCACCCGGGACTGCCCGGCCAGCCGGGTGCCGATGGCCAGGTCGGAGTGCCCGCTGATCAGCGGGGCCACCAGCGGCAGCAGCGCGTTGAGGTCGGTGGACAGGTCGACGTCCATGTAGACCAGCACCGCGGCGTCGCTGCCCAGCCAGGCCTCGCGCAGCGCGCGGCCGCGGCCGGGCTCGGTCTCCACCCGGACGTGCACCTCGGGCAGCTCGGCGGCCACCCGGCGGGCAACGGCCAGCGTGCCGTCGGTGCTGGCGTTCTCGGCGACGGTGATCCGGAACCGGAAGGGCAGCTCGGACAGGTGCGCGTGCAGCCGCCGCAGGCACGGCTCCAGGTCGGTCTCCTCGTCGTGCACGGGCACCACGACGTCCAGCACCGGCGGGCGTGCGGTGCCGTCGGTTTCATCGGTGGCGAGCGCGGCGGCCATCAGCGGGGGCATGGTGGGACCTTGTGCCGCCAGGCTGGTGCCCGACCGTGGGGATGCTGCACGCCGGCTGTGGAAACCCGGGAGGAATCCGCAGGCGGGGCCGGGGACTTGCACCGGGCATGAGAGCCGTCGGAGTGACCGAGTTCGGTGGGCCGGAGGCCCTGCAGCTGCTGGACGTGCCCGAGGTGCACGCCGGGCCGGGGGAGCTGCGGCTCGCCGTGCGGGCCGCCACGGTGAACCCCACCGACACGTACGCCCGCAACGGCACCTACGCCCAGCGCCGGGGCGCGCCGCAGGAGATGCCGTGGATCCCGGGGATGGACGTGGCCGGCGTGGTGGACGAGATCGGCCCGGACGCCGACACCGACCTGACCGTCGGCGAGCACGTGATGGCCATCGTGCTGCCGGTGGGGGACCACGGCGGCTACCGGGAGCAGATCGCGCTGCCGGCCGGCTCGGTGACCCGGGTGCCGGCCGGGGTGGACGACGTCGCGGCCGCCACGCTGCCGATGAACGGGCTGACCGCGCGGCTGGCGCTGGACAAGCTGGGCGCTGGCGCCGGGGCAGGTGCTGGCGGTGACCGGGGCGGCGGGCTCGTTCGGCGGGTACGTGGTGCAGCTGGCCAAGGCCGACGGGCTGACCGTGGTCGCCGACGCCGCGCCCGCCGACGAGGACCTGGTCCGCGAGCTGGGCGCCGACGTGGTCCTGCCCCGCGGGGAGGGGTTCGCCACCGCGGTGCGCGAGCGCTACCCCGACGGGGTGGACGGGCTCGCCGACGGCTCGGTGCAGGACGCCGAGGTGCTGCCGGCGGTGCGCGACGGCGGTGCGGTGGCCACCGTGCGCGGCTACCGCGGGGACGGCGAGCGGGGCCTGCGGGTGCATCCGGTGGTGGTGCGCGAGTACGGCACCGATCGGGCGGCGCTGGACCGGCTGCGCCAGCAGGTGGAGGCCGGTCAGCTGACCCTGCGGGTGGCCGGCACGGTGCCCGCCGCCGACGCGGCGGAGGCGCACCGCCGGCTGGAGGCCGGCGGGGTGCGCGGCCGGCTGGTGCTGACCTTCGACTGAGCCCGTGGGTGGCGCACGGTGATCATCCGGCTGCGATCAGCAGTCGGCTCGCGTGGTCGTCGCGGTGACCCGGGTCGCGCCGCATGAGCGGTGGTTGAACGGTCCACTCTTCGGAGGACCGACGACGCCGGGACCCTGCCCCCGTCCTGGCGTCGAAGGCACTCGGCCAGGAGCGGATCGCTCTCGTCCCTCCCGCCGTTCCTCAGCGGGTGGGCAGGATCGTGGCTTCTGCTCCCCTCCGGACGAGGTCGAGCACAACCGTCCCGTGGCCGACGCGCAGATCCTCGACGACCTCGACGAGCTCGGCGAACAAGGCGCGCTGCCCTTCGCCGGTCGACGCTCCTGCGCGGAAGTGAAACCGCCGGAGCGCTCGTCCCAGGGCGACAGCCAGGGCGTGGCTCTCGGCTCCGATCTCGTGATCGTGCAGCAGCTGCTGCACCCCCTGTGCGGTGACCGCCACCCCGCCCAGAGCGGCCACGACCCAACCCGGTGACGAGGCAGCCACGGCCACGGGGACTGCGCCGGAGCTGGCGAGCGCCAGGGTGTTCATCAGGTAGTACCTGCGCAATCGCCGCTTGGCAGTCCGGCTGTAGCTACCCATCGCCTCGTAGACCGAGTCCAGGTACTGGGCCTCGTGGGGGAGGGTTCCCGCTGGCGGCTCCACTCTGGCCCCGTCGTAGCTGCCAGGTTCGCCCTCCTCCTCGTCCTCCTCTTCCAGCAGCAGGCTCCGGAGGACGACAGCGAGCAGAACGAGGACCGCCAGGAACGACGAGATGACCGGGATGATGCTCGACGGGCGGACCCGGCTCGCCGTCCGCGCGGCCTCCCCACCGCCACGCACGAGGTGCCTCACGAGCACATGATGATCCTTCTCACCTCGATGAGTGCCGGGGTTCCGCGTGCAGGATTCGGTACACCGACCGCTGTGTGGGCGCTGGCAACTGGGCCACTCATGGTTGCAACGTGAGGGAGTAGAGCGCCCTGACCGCCCGCCCCCCGCTGCGATTGAGGCGTGATGGATCCCGCCGCGAGACGCACGCTCATGCCGATGAGCGCCTCACTGGGGCGAGGCCACGGTCGGAACGTCTCGGGTCGGCGCCGCGGTCCGGTTCACCCGATCGAGTGGTCGTTCCCGCTCTGCGTCCACAGGCGGGCTGATCGGCCCCCACCAGGCACAGTCGGCACCTAGATTCCCGCCAGTCTCGTTTCCATCGACTGGCCACGCGGGGGTGCCGGTGCCGTTCGCCAGTGCGCTGGACGTGGTCGACGGCGAGGTGCGCGAGCTCATCCGCCGTCGTGGCCTGGACCCGTTCACCGATCCGGCGCCGATCCGGGTGCTGGTGCGCGATGTGGTGGCCGACTACTCCGAGCGGTCGCTGTCGGCGGCGTTGCCCCCGATGGGTGACCCCGATTCGGTGGTCCGCGATGTGCTGGACCGGGTGGCGGGGTTCGGGCCGCTGCAGCGTTGGCTGGACGACCCCGAGGTGGAGGAGATCTGGGTCAACGAGCCGGGCCGGGTGTTCGTGGCCCGCCGGGGCCGCAGCGAGCTGACCACCACCATCCTGGGCGCCGGCGAGCTGGCCGACCTGGTGGAGCGGATGCTGCGCACCTCGGGTCGACGGATCGACATGTCGACACCGTTCGTGGACGCGACGCTGCCTGACGGGTCCCGGCTGCACGTGGTGATTCCCGATGTCACCCGCCGGCACATGGCCGTCAACATCCGCAAGTTCGTGCTGCAGGCGCACAGCCTGGACGAGCTGGTGGCGCTGGGCACGCTGCCCGCCCAGGTGGCCCGCTTCCTGGAGGCCGCCGTCGCCGCCGGGCTGAACATCCTGGTCAGCGGGGGCACCCAGGCGGGCAAGACCACGCTGTTGAACTGCCTGTGCTCCGCGATCCCAGCCCGCGAGCGGGTGGTGACCTGCGAGGAGGTCTTCGAGCTTCGCGTGCCGCTGCCCGACGTGGTGGCGATGCAGACCCGGCAGGCCAACCTGGAGGGCGCCGGGGAGATCCCGCTGCGCCGGTTGGTCAAGGAGGCGCTGCGGATGCGGCCCTCCCGGCTGGTGGTGGGCGAGGTGCGCCAGGAGGAGTGCCTGGACCTGCTGATCGCGTTGAACTCCGGGTTGCCCGGCATGTGCACGTTGCACGCCAACAGCGCCCGCGAGGCGGTGGTCAAGATGTGCACGCTGCCGCTGCTGGCGGGGGAGAACATCGGGCACGCGTTCGTCGTCCCCACGGTGGCCAGCAGCGTGGACCTGGTGGTGCACGTGGGCACCGACCCCGCCGGGCACCGCCGGGTCCGCGAGGTCGTAGCGCTGCCGGGCCGGGCCGAAGGCGCGGTGGTGGAGACCGCGGACGTGTTCACCACCCGGGACGGGCGCCTGGTCCGCGCGGACGGCTACCCGCCGCACCCGGAGCGGTTCGCTGCCTTGGGGCTGGACCTGCCCGCGCTGCTGGGGGAGTCCCGGTGACCGTGTCGGGTTCGCTGCTGGGGCTGGCGCTGGGGGTGGGGTTGCTGCTGGTCTGGCGCAGCGGCCCCCGGGCGCCGCAGCGGAGGGTGGCGCGGGTCCGGGTGCCGGGCCGCCGGCAGCAGTTGCTGTCCGCCGCGGGGCTGACCGGGATCAACCCCGCCCAGCTGCTGGCGCTGCAGGTCGTGGCCGGCCTGGTCGTGGCGGTGCTCGTGCTGGTCACCACCCGCACGGTGACCATCAGTTTGGTTTTCGCCGGCTTCGGCGCGGCGGCGCCCTGGGTGCTGGTCCGCCGGCTGGCTCTCAAGCGCCGCGCGGACCTGCGCGAGGTGTGGCCCGAGGTGGTGGACAACCTGGCCTCGGCGGTCCGGGCCGGGCTGTCGCTGCCCGAGGCGCTGGCCGCGCTGGCCACCCGCGGGCCCGAGGCGTTGCGTGCCCCGTTCGCCCGGTTCGCCGCCGACCACCGTGCCACCGGTCGGTTCGCCGACGCCCTGGACCGGCTCAAGGCCGACCTGGCCGACCCGGTCGGGGACCGGATCGTGGAGACCCTGCGGGTGGCCCGGGAGGTGGGCGGCAGCGACCTGGGCCGGGTGCTGCGCACCCTGGCGACGTTCCTGCGGGAGGACGCCCGGGCCCGCGCAGAGCTGGAGACCCGGCAGGGCTGGGTGGTCAACGCCGCCCGGTTGGCGGTCGGGGCGCCGTGGGCGGTCCTGCTGCTGCTGGCCACCCAGCAGCAGACGCTGGCGGCCTACGACAGCCCGGTGGGGACGGCGATCCTGCTCGGCGGGGGCGTGGTCTGCGTGCTGGCCTACCGGCTCATGCTGCGCATCGGCCGGCTGCCGCAGGACATCCGGGTGCTGCAGTGACCGCCGGCACGACCGGGGTGCTGCTGGGGCTGGGCCTCGCCACCGGTCTGGTCCTGGTGCTGGGGTACGCACCGCCGCTGCGCCCGATCCGGCTGGTGGACCGGCTCGCGCCCTACGTGCACGACACGCCAGCGCCGTCCAGGCTGCTGGGCACCGCTACCCAACCGGGCCTGCTCGGCGCGGCCCGCCGGGTCTTCGGCCCCGCCCTCGCCGACGGCGCCCGGTTCGTGGACCGGCTGCTGGGCGGGCGGGTCGCCGTGCGGCGACGACTGGACGCGCTGGCCACCGAGGCCACGGTGGAGGACATCCGGGTCGAGCAGGTCGTGTGGGGTGCTCTCGGGTTGCTGGGTGGTGCGCTGCTGGTCGCCGTCGGCTCGGTGGTGTCCGGCGGGGTGAACCTGCTGTCGGGCGTGCTGCTCTGCGCCGCCGGGCTGGTGGGCGGGGTGCTGGGCCGGGACTGGTGGCTCAGCCAGCAGGTGGCCCGGCGCGAGGAGCTGCTGCTGGCCGAGTTCCCGGTGGTGGCCGAGCTGCTGGCCCTCGCCGTCACCGCCGGGGAGAGCCCGACCGCCGCCATCGCTCGGGTCACCCGGCTGTCCGGCGGCGAGCTGGCCCGCGAGCTCGGCGCGGCGCTGGGCCGGGCCCGGGCCGGGGTGCCACTGGTGGAGGCGCTGCAGCAGGTGGCTGACCGGACCTCGCTGGACGCCCTCGCCCGGTTCGTCGATGGCGTGATCGTCGCGATGGAGCGCGGCACCCCGCTGGCCGAGGTGCTCCGCGCCCAGGCCGCCGACGTCCGGGAGGCCGGCAAACGCCGGCTGCTGGAGGCCGGCGGTGCCAAGGAGATCCAGATGATGGTCCCGGTCGTCTTCCTGGTGCTGCCCGTCACCGTCCTGTTCGCCCTGTTCCCGGGGTTGATCAGCATCGTCACCCTCGCCCAGTGAGGGTCCGCCGTGAGAGCCGAGGAGACCCCTCCATGCCGTTCCTGACCACCCTGCTGGCTGCTGCCCTCGCGCTGACCGCCCGGCTGCGCGGCCCCGATCCCGAGCGCGGCGACGTGCCCGGCTGGGTGATGATCACGGTGATGACCGCGGCGCTGGTGCTGGCCATCCTCATCCCGTTCCGCGAGGCGGTGGTAACGGCGGTGCAGAACGCGCTGGCCTCGGTGACCGCCGGTGGTGGCTGAGCCCCCTGAGACCCCGCGCCGCGGCGGTGCCGACGGGGAGCGGGGCAGCGCCGTCGTCGACTTCGTCATGGTGTCGGTACTGGTCGTGGTGCTGCTGCTGGCGGTGCTGCAGGTCGCGGTCTACGTGCACCTGCGGGCGGTGGTGACCGCGGCCGCTCAGCAGGGCGCGCGGTACGGGGCCAACGCCGACGTGCCGGCGGGCGTGGGGGCCGACCGCGCGCTGGAGGTCGTCGCCCGGGCCACCGGCGCCCGGACGGCGGCTGGACTGCGGTGCAGCAGCGGGCTGGAGACCGACCGCAGCGGGCTGACCCTGGTGGTGGTCCGCTGCGACGGGTCGGTACCCAGCCTGCTGGCCTCGCTGGGGGACCTGCTGCCGCTGCAGGTGACCGGCCGCGCGGTGGAGGAGGCCCCGTGACCCAGCCGCACACCCGGTTCGAGGCCGAGCGCGGCTCGGCGATCGTGGAATTCGTGTTCATCGCGCTGGTGGTGTTCGTGCCGCTGGTCTACCTGGTGGCCGGGTTCTCCGCGGTGCAGCGCGGGGTGCTGGCCGCCGACGCGGGCGCCCGGGAGGCCGGGCGGGCGATCGGGACCGCCCCGGACCCGGTCAGCGGGGCGGCCCGGGCGGAGGCCGCCGCGGCCCTGGTGGTGGCCGACCAGTCGGTGGACGCCACCGATGTGCGGGTGGCCTACGTGCCGGCCGGGGTGGTCTGCTCGGCCACCGCGGGCGGTTACGTGCCGGCGCTGTCCCCGGGGGAGGAGTTCAGCGTGTGCGTCACCGTCACGGTGCGGGTACCGCTGCTGCCGGAGTTCATCGACACCAACACCGCCACCGGCCAGTTCGTGGTGGAGCGGGACCGGTACGTCGACCCCTGACCGACCCGCCGGGCGGCCTGTCGACTCTCTCCTCAGGCCGAGGGGAGCGGCATCTGCTCGACCCGTCGCGCGTCGAGCCAGGACTGGAACGCCTCGGACGTCATCGGCCGAGCCAGGTGGAACCCCTGCACCACGTCGCAACCCAGCGCCGACAGTGCGGTGAGCGTGCCCTCGTCCTCCACGCCCTCGGCCACCACGGCCAGGCCGAGGTTGTGCCCCAGGTCGATCGAGGAGCGGACCAGCACCGCGTCGTTGCCGTCGGCGAGCATCTCCATGACGAACGAGCGGTCGATCTTGAGCTCGTCGACCGGCAGGCGCTTGAGATAGGACATCGAGGAGTACCCGGTGCCGAAGTCGTCGATGGACAGCGAGAGACCCAGGGAATGCAGCTGGGTGAGCGCGGCCAGTGCCCGGGTCGGGTCGGCCATGATCGTGCTCTCGGTCAGCTCCAGCCGCAGCAGCTGCGGCGGGAGGCCGTGCCGGTCGAGCACCTCCTCGACGCGGGCGGGGAATGCCGGTTCCAGCAGGCAGCGGGGGGAGAGGTTGACCGCGATCTGGATCCGTGATCCGCCGTCGAGCCACGACCGGGCCTGGGCGACCGCGAGGTCCAGGGTGTAGCATCGTCAGCGGCAGGATCAGGCCGGTGCCCTCGGCGATCGGGATGAACTCCGCCGGTGGCACCAGCCCCCGGGTCGGGTGCTGCCAGCGCACCAGCGCCTCGGCGCCGGTGACCCGACCGTCGGCCATGTCGACCTTGGGCTGGTAGTGCAGGACCAGCTCGCCCTCCTGCATGGCGTGCCGCAGCTCGCCCAGCAGCGCCAGCCGGCTCAGGCTGTTGCCGTCCAGGTCGGGGTCGTAGACGACGACCCCGCACTTGGCGGCCTTCGCGTCGTACATGGCCACATCGGCGGCCCGGATCAGGGCATCGGTGCTCTGCCCGTGGCGGGGCGCGAGCGCGAGCCCGAAGCTGGCCTCCACCGACAGCGTGAAGCCGTCGCACGACGAACGGTTCGTGCAGGGCGGCGATGCACCGCTGGGCCGGTGAGCACCGCGGCCTGCCTCGCCGGCCACCTCCGGCAGCAGGACGGCGAACTCGTCCCCGCCCAGGCGGGCCACGGTGTCGGTCTCGCGGAAGGCGGCGCACAGCCGGGCGGCGACGGCGCGGAGCAGCTCGTCGCCGTACTGGTGACCGAGCGTGTCGTTGACCTCCTTGAACCGGTCCAGGTCGAGCAGCAGCACGGCGCTGGCGTGCCGTCGCGCCGGCCGAGAGCCAGCGCCTGGTCCAGCCGGTCGGTGAGCAGGCGGCGGTTCGGCAACCCGGTGAGCTCGTCGGTCAGGCTGGCGTCCCGGATCCGCCGGTTGTTGTTGCGCAGGTGCAGCCCGGCGAACGCCAGCAGCAGCAGCGCGGCCAGGGTCGTGACCACGGGGGCCGGCCCCACCGACTGCCACCAGCTCCCGGTCGAGGACGGGGCGCTCACCACCACCGCCCAGGAGTTGGCGTTGTCCTGCTGCGAGGGCACCCGGGACACCACCACCCGCTCGTCGCCGATCGTGGCCGGTTCGGGTGCCGGGGCCGACGACAGCAGCCGCTGGAGGGGTTGGCCGGCCGGCCGGCCGAGTTCGCCGTCGTCCACGGGCTGGTCGTCCTCCAGCAGCACCCGGCCGCTCGCGGTGTCCACGATCGACACGGCGAACCCCTGCGCGGCGGCGCCGGGGCGGAAGCTCTCCAGCGACACCTCGAAGTGCACCAGGCCCCACGGTTCCCCGGATTCCCCGGTCATCGGGGTGGAGTTGGAGATGACCCACTCGTCGGTGTCGGGCGAGAGGTAGGGCGCGGCCTGGTAGACCCGCCCCTGCGGCAGCGCCAGGGTGGGCGCGAAGAACGGTGCCTCCGCCTCCTCGTGCGACAGCTCCTCCGGTGCCGCGACCACACCTCGGACCACCCGGGCCAGTTCGTGACCGTCCGAGCCGATCAGGCAGGCCTCGCTGATCCGCCCGGGGTAGAGCTCCTCCAGGTAGGCCATGGCGGCAGCGGCCTCCGCGGCCGACCGGTCGAGCTGCAGGGTCACCGGGGCGGCCTCGTCGCGGGGTGCGTCCTCGGCGCGCTCGAACTGGCGGAACGTCGCGCTCTGGGCCAGCAGCAGTTCGATGCTGCGGGCCCGGTCGAAGTACTCGCCCAGCTCGGCCGCGGTCAACGAGGCCACCGAGGACATGCTGCTGTCCAGGTCGCCCCGCGCCGTCGCCCGGCTCGCAGCCACCGTGGTGCCGATCGCGGTGGCCAGCAGCACCACCCCCAGCGCGGCGGTGACCAGGCGGAGCGCACGGCCATGTCGTGGACTGCCGGTGGCTGCGGGATTCCTCACCCAGGGTCTCTCGGCACGAGCCGGTGCGGGCTTGATCGCGCGGCGAGCCGCTGGGGAGCGAGCACTCCGTCCGGGTGAGGAGCGGCCCGGTCGGGGTCGACCTCCCCCCGCCTCAGGCGGAGGTCGCCTCCGCCAGGTCCAGCAGCGCCACCTCGAAGCGCTGCACGGTGCGCTCCTGGACCGGATCCATCGAGGCATCGTCCCGGACCTCCTGCGCCGCCTGCTCGCTGGCGAGCATGGCGTCCTCGTCCGCCCAGAACGAGACCGCCATCACCGACCGGCTGTCGGCGTCGACGAGCACGAGGTTGCCCTGGTGGCCGGGCGACCGGGCCACCCTGCCCATGGCCGTGCGAGCGGCGTCCCGGTAACCGGGGATGTCTGCGTCGGCGACGAGCCGACCGGTGTTGACCCGAGCGTGCATGGCCTCTCCTGGGTGAGTGGGGAGCGGCATGCTGCACCCGCTAGCCTCGGAATGGCAACGGCCTGCGCGCCAGGTAGGGAGCAGTCGGCGTGTCGGACGGCGTGTCGTGAGGCTGCTGCGACACCAGTGACGGATGGGGCGCGACACGCCGCGGGCGACACTCCGATAGCGGCGGCGCTGGCCCTGGGTGACCCGGCGAGCGCGGCCTGTCCTTATCTACAGTGCCCTGCGTGCCGTCACCCGCCGTCCCTGTCGTGGACGGCACCCGTGCCGGCGGGCACCGCTCACCGCGGGTCACCGCGGGGGCCCCTGTCGAGCTGGGTGCGGTGCTGGATGCCTTGCCTGCCCCGGCCGTGCTGCTCGACCCTGACGGCACGATCCTGCAGGTCAACGCCGCCTGGATCGACCAGCTGCGGCACCGGCCGGGTATGTCGCTCGGCGTCGGCGACGACTACGTCGAGGCGGTGCTCGCCGTCCGTGACGACGAGGGCACCCGCGGGCTGCTGGCCGCGCTGGGGGAGTTGGCCATCGAGGGCGGTGCCCCGGTCTCGGTCGACTGCGCGCTGTCCCCGGGCGGGATCGGCCAGTGGGTGCACGTGCAGGCCTCGCGGGTCGACGACGCCGGCCGGCTGGTCGTCACGCACACCGACATCAGCGCCCGGGTCGAGGCCGTGCGCGCCAGCGCCCGCTGGGCCCGGGTGGACCACCTGACCGACCTGCCCAACCGGCGGCACCTGCAAGACCTCATCGACGCCGAACTGCAGGGTGCCGGGGACCGGCCGGTGGCGGTGCTCTTCCTGGACGTCGACGGGTTCAAGGCGGTCAACGACAGCCTGGGCCACGACGCCGGGGACGAGCTGATCCGCGCGGTCGCCGGCCGGCTTGCCGCGCAGACCCGGGAGCAGGACGCCGTCGGCCGGCTCGGCGGGGACGAGTTCGTCGTGCTGGGCCGGGGTTCTGACGAGGCCGCCGCCGCGGCCCTCGCGCTGCGCTGCCAGGGCGTGTTCAGCGACCCGTTCGCGATCGCCGGGGAGACGTTCCCTGACGGCCAGCATCGGTATCGCGCGTGGCTCCCGGCGGTGTCGAGCACCGGGCGTCCGACCTGCTCCGGGACGCCGACCTGGCGATGTACGCGGCCAAGGCCGCCGGTCGCAACGCCGTCCGGCTCTTCACCCCGGACCTGCGGATCGCCGCCCAGCGCCGGCTGTGGGTGGCCGGCCGAGCTGCGCGAGGCCATCGCCGCCGGCGAGCTGGTGGTGCACTACCAGCCGCTGATGCACCTGCGCACCCGGGCGGTGACCGGCGTCGAGGCGCTGGTTCGCTGGCAGCACCCGGTGCGCGGGCTCGCTGCCGCCCGGCGACTTCGTGCCGATCGCCGAGGCCAACGGGCTGGTCGACGAGCTGACCCGCTGGGTGCTGGGCACGGTGGCCCGGGACGCCGCCGCCTGGGACGCGATGGGCCTGCCGCTGACCGCCGCGGTGAACATCAGCGCCACCCACATCGGGTCCGGCACGCTGGTCGGCGACGTCACCGCCGCCCTGGTCCGCTGGGGGCTGCGGCCCGAGCGGCTGGTCGTGGAGCTGACGGAGACCAGCGTGGCCGAGGACCCCGAGCGCGCCGCCGCGCAGTTCGCCGAGCTGCGGGTCTCGGGCATCGAGGTGTCCATCGACGACTTCGGCAGCGGCTTCTCCTGCCTGGGCCAGATCGTGTCCATGCCCGCCGGGATCCTCAAGATCGACCGCAGCCTGGTGGCGGGGGTGTCGGCCACGGACTCCAAGCAGGCCAGCCAGTCCGCCGCCGCGGTGGAGACCGTGGTGGGGCTGGCCCGGGCCTGCGGCATGCGCAGCGTGGCCGAGGGCGTGGAGACCGAGGCCCAGCTGGCCACCGTCGCAGCCTTGGGTTGCACCTATGCCCAGGGCTTCCACATCGCCCGGCCGATGCCTGCCGAAGAGCTGCCCCGCTGGCTGCGCTCGCGCAGCCGCCGCCGCGCCGTCGTCGCCGGCTGAGCGCTCCGGCCCCACCCCGAGCCGGCGCGAGCCTGCGCTGGGGCGGTTTGCAGCCGACCACTACCGTGGACAGACGTGGCCGCTGACTTCTCCTCCCGCCTGGACGACCTCAACGGGACGCTGCGGTCCATCGAGGCCGTGCTCAAGCTCGACGACCTGCGCGACGAGATCCGCGACCTGGAGCAGCAGTCCGCAGCCCCGGACCTGTGGGACGACGTGGAGAGCGCGCAGAAGCTGACCTCCCGGCTGTCCTACCTGCAGGGCGACCTGCGCCGGGTGGAGGACCTGCGGGCCCGGATCGACGACGTCGGCGTGCTCTGGGAGATGGCGGCCGAGGAGGACGACGAGGCCACCCGCGCCGAGGCCGAGCGCGAGATGGAGAGCCTGCACAAGGCCATCGAGGAGCTCGAGGTCCGCACCCTGCTGTCCGGGGAGTACGACGCCCGCGAGGCCCTGGTCACCATCCGCTCCGAAGCCGGCGGAGTGGACGCCGCCGACTTCGCCGAGATGCTGCTGCGGATGTACCTGCGCTGGGCCGAGCGCAAGGACTACCCCACCGAGGTCTACGACACCTCCTACGCCGAGGAGGCCGGCATCAAGTCGGCCACCTTCACGGTCAAGCAGCCCTACGCCTACGGCACGCTGTCGGTGGAGCAGGGCACCCACCGGCTGGTCCGGATCTCGCCCTTCGACAACCAGGGCCGCCGGCAGACCTCCTTCGCCGGGGTCGAGGTGCTGCCCGTCGTGGAGCAGACCGACCACGTGGACATCCCGGAGAACGAGATCCGGGTGGACGTGTTCCGCTCCTCGGGCCCCGGTGGGCAGTCGGTGAACACCACCGACTCCGCCGTCCGGATGACGCACATCCCTACCGGCATCGTGGTGTCCTGCCAGAACGAGAAGTCCCAGATCCAGAACCGCGCGGCGGCGCTCCGGGTGCTGCAGGCCCGGCTGCTGGTGGTCCGGCAGCGGGAGCAGAAGGCCGAGATGGACGCGCTGAAGGGCGAGGGCAGCAGCTGGGGCAACCAGATGCGCTCCTACGTGCTGCACCCCTACCAGATGGTGAAGGACCTGCGCACCGAGGTGGAGAGCGGCAACCCCGGCTCGGTGCTCGACGGCGACCTGGACGCCTTCATCGAGGCGGGGATCCGCTGGCGCAAGCAGCAGGAGCAGGCGGCAGCGGAGGTGTGAGCAGCTGCGGGTCCCGCTCGTCCAGGACCCGTAGTCCCAGCACCGCCGCGGCCAGCCCGCGCCGGTCCCGGGTGAGGAGCACCCCCACCAGCGCGGCCACGGTGAACGCGCCCTGCCACAGCGGCAGGTCCAGCGCACCCAGCACGGTCCAGCCCCCGATGCCCACCGCCCAGCGCAGGGCCCGCCGGAGCGGCCCAGGGCGCGGGTGGGGTCGCAGCCGGACGACGGCCTCGCCCAGCGTGCGTCCGGTGCGCAGCACCAGCACCAGCTGGACCAGTGCCGGGACCAGGCCGATCACCAGCCGCGCCCGGGGTGACAGCCCGTCGGCCTGGCCCAGCAGCACGTCGGCCACGGCCACCACCCCGGCGAGGCCACCGGCCAGCAGCAGCACCGCCAGCACGTCGGACCCCATGCCCAGCAGCCGGCGGAACAGCGTCACCCGGCGCACCCGGTGCGGGTCGACCGCACCCTGGCCCGGGACCAGCCGCAGCAGGGGGGCCACCAGCCCGCCCAGCAGCGCCCCCAGCCCGTTGGCCAGCAGGTCGTCGACGTCGAAGACCCGGTAGGCGCAGGAGAACAGCCCCCACACCCCGGTCAGCTGGGTCAGCTCCACCAGCAGCGACAGGGCCAGCCCGGCCAGCACGGCCCGGACGACGCCACGCAGCAGCCCGCGCCCGGCCAGGTGCCCCACGAACATGCCCAGCGGCACGAACAGCGCGATGTTGAGCAGCATCTGCGAGGCCCGGGTGTTGGCGATGAGCGCGCCCGGGTCGTCGAAGCCACCGGCCCGGTTGATGGCCTCCAGGGTGGCCAGCGGCTGCAGCTGGGTGCCGGCCGGACCACCGGCGCACGCCAGCGCATCCGAGGCCGGGATCGGCAGCAGCGTGTAGGCGAGCACCGCCACGACGTACACCGCCACGCCCAGACCGATCAGCGCATCACCCACCCCGAGGTTGCCGTGCCGCCGGTAGCGGCGCGCGGCCCAGGGCAGGAACAGCACCAGCGCCAGCCCGGTGCCGCCTAGCAGGGCGTAGAGCGCGTTGGTCGTGGCCGAGCCCACGGGGGTCCTCCAGGATGTGGTGGGGCGGGGGTCGGGCGCATCGGGGGCGCGCCCACAGTCTGGACGCAGCGGGCCGGGCGCGTCGTCCGCACCGGCGTCCAGCGCGTTCCCAGCCGGCGTTCAGATGTGTCCCGGCACGCCGACGCGACGGACGAGCATGCGCCATCGGACGGGTAGCGTGACACCTCGTGATCGAATTGCAACACGTCACCAAGCTGTATCCGACGAGCCCTCGGCCGGCGCTGGACGACGTCTCCATGACGATCGACAAGGGCGAGTTCGTCTTCCTCATCGGGGCCTCCGGGAGCGGGAAGTCCACCTTCCTGCGCCTGCTGCTCAAGGAGGACGACCCCACCAAGGGCACCGATCAAGGTCAACGACAAGACCTTGAACACGATGAGCAAGTGGCAGGTGCCCAAGCTGCGCCGCACGATGGGCTGCGTCTTCCAGGACTTCCGGCTGCTGCGCAACCGCACGGTCGCCGAGAACGTGGCGTTCGCCCTCGAGGTGATCAACAAGCCGCAGAAGACGATCAAGCGGGTCGTGCCCGAGGTGCTGGAGATGGTCGGGCTGGAGGGCAAGGCCGAGCGGCTGCCCACCGAGCTCTCCGGTGGCGAGCAGCAGCGGGTGGCCATCGCCCGCGCGTTCGTCAACCGGCCGCTGGTGCTGCTGGCCGACGAGCCCACCGGCAACCTGGACCCCGAGACCAGCCAGGGCATCATGCTGCTGCTGGAGCGGATCAACCGCACCGGCACCACCGTGGTGATGGCCACGCACGACTACCACATCGTCGACTCGATGCGCCGTCGCGTGATCGAGCTGAACGACGGCACGGTCAGCCGCGACCAGTCGCGCGGCGTCTACGGCGTCGGCCGTTGACCGGGCCCCGGAACCGGAACGACTGAGGGATACATGCGCGTCAACTTCGTCCTCTCCGAGGTGGCCACCGGGCTGCGCCGGAACCTGACCATGACGGTCGCCATGATCCTGACGACCGGCATCTCGCTGGCGCTCATGGGGACCGGGCTGGTCATCGCCAACATGATCAGCGACATGCGCGCGATCTACTACGACAAGGTCCAGGTCTCGATCTTCCTGGCCGACGACGTCACCGACGCCCAGCGGCAGACCATCTCCGACGAGCTGTCCGCCTCGCCGGAGGTCGCGAACTTCATCTACGAGTCCAAGGCCGAGGCCTACCAGCGGTTCACCGAGCAGTTCAGCCAGCAGCCCGCGCTGGTGCAGAACACCGACCCGGACGCGCTGCCGGAGAGCTTCCGGGTGGAGCTGGTGAACCCCGAGCGCTACTCGGTGATCGCCGCGGAGTTCCCCAACGGGCAGAACGGCGTGGACCAGGTGCGCGACGAGGGCGACTTCCTCGACCGGTTGTTCAGCCTGCTCAACGGGGCCCGGAACGCCACCATCGCGGTGGCCGTCGTGCAAGCGCTGGCCGCGCTGCTGCTGATCTCCAACACGATCCAGCTCGCGGCCTTCAACCGGCGCAACGAGACCAACATCATGCGGCTGGTCGGCGCCTCCCGCTGGTACACCCAGCTGCCGTTCATCCTCGAGGCCGCGCTGGCCGGGTTCCTGGGTGCGCTGCTGGCCACGGTCGGGCTGGTGCTGACCAAGGTGCTGTTCATCGACCGGACGCTGGCCGGGCCGATCCGGGCCGGCATCATCCCACCGGTCGACTGGGGCGTCATCGCCACGATCAGCCCCATCATCGCCGGCGCCGGCGTCGGTCTGGCCGCGATCGCCGCCTACGTCACGCTGCGCCTCTACGTCCGCCTCTGACCCCCTTCCCCCACCCACTCCTGCCGACGATCACGGACCTGCGTACGGCCCGCCCCGGCGTGTCGCGCACCCAGGTCCGTGATCACCGGGGGGAGGGGGCGGGAGCGGGGTGCGGTGGCGGGGCGTCGGTAGCCTGGGGGCATGCCGCGGGAACAGGGGCGGAAGTTCATCGCCCAGAACAAGAAGGCGCGGCACGACTACTCCATCCTCGACACCTACGAGGTCGGTCTCGTGCTGACCGGCACCGAGGTCAAGAGCCTGCGCATGGGTCGTGCCTCGCTGGTCGACGGCTTCGCCATGGTCGACGACGGCGAGGTGTGGCTGCACCACGTGCACATCCCGGAGTACACCGAGGGCACCTGGACGAACCACACCCCGCGGCGCAAGCGCAAGCTGCTGATGCACCGCGCGGAGATCGAGAAGCTGATCGGCAAGACCAAGGAGGGCGGGCTGACCCTCGTCCCGCTGGACCTGTACTTCAAGGACGGCCAGGTCAAGGCCACCCTCGCCCTGGCCAAGGGCAAGAAGAGCTACGACAAGCGCCAGGACCTCGCCGAGCGGGACAGCCGCCGGGAGATGGAACGCGCCTTCGGCTCCTACGTGAAGCGAGGCGGACGACGATGACCCCGGCGACGGCGATGAGCCCGGCGAGGGCAGCTGAATGAGGGGCATCGCCTACGACTCCTTCGGCGGGGTCGAGGTCCTGTCGCTTGCGGGAGGACCTGCCCGACCCCACCGGTGGGCCCGGACGTCGTGCTGGTCCGGGTGCACGCCGCCGGGGTCAACCCGGTGGACCTGGCGATCCGCTCCGGCGGGCTCGCCGCGGCGTTCCCGCACCACTTCCCGATCGTGCCGGGCTGGGACGTGGCCGGGGTGGTGGAGCAGGTGGGGCCTGCGGTCACCGCGTTCGCCGCCGGTGACGAGGTGTTCGGCTACGTCCGCCGCGACGACGTCGGCCTCGGCACCTGCGCCGAGCTGGTGGCCGCCCCGCAGCGCTGCCTGGCGCACAAGCCCGCGTCGCTGTCCTTCGCCGAGGCCGGCGCGTTGCCGCTGGCCGGGCTCACCGCCTACCAGGCGCTCACCGAGGCCCTCGACGTCGGCGAGGGCGACCGGGTGCTGATCCACCGCGCCTCGGGCGGGGTGGGGTTCAACGCGGTGCAGATCGCCGTCGCGCTGGGTGCGCACGTGATCGGCACCGCCAGCCCGAAGAACCACGGCTTCCTCACCGACGCCGGGTGCGCCGAGGTCTACGACTACGCCGCCGGCCCGCTGAGCGAGCAGCTCGACCGAACCGGTGGACGCCGTGCTGGACCTGGTGGGCGGGGCCACCCTGGCCGACGCCCCGGACCAGGTGCGCGACCGGGCCCGGGTGGCCTCGGTCGTCGACCCGGCGGTGAACGACCTGGGTGGCCGGTACGTGTTCGTCCGCCCGGACACCCACGACCTGGAGGAGCTCGCGCACCTGGCCGACGACGGTCAGCTGCGGGTGCCGATCGCCCGGGCCTTCCCGCTGGAGCGCACCGCCGAGGCGCACGACCTGGTCGCCGCGGGGCACGTCCGCGGCAAGGTCGTGGTCACCCTGCGATGAGCCCGGGTCTCCTGCCACCGGCCGACGACGCCGACGTGCCGCGCTGGTGGGCCGAGCTGGGCGTGCCGGGGCTGGTGGACGTGCACGTGCACTTCCTGCCGCCCCGGGTGCAGCAGAAGGTCTGGGCCTACTTCGCCCAGGCCGAGACGCACTACGGCGCTCCCTGGCCGATCCAGTACAGCGGGCCGGTCGAGCAGCGACTGGACCAGCTGGCAGGCCTGGGGGTGCGGGCGTTCTCCACGCTGCCCTACCCGCACAAGGCCGGGATGGCGGCGTGGCTCAACGACTGGTCCGGGGAGTTCGCCGACGCCCACCCGCAGGTGCTGCGCTCGGCCACCTTCTTCCCCGAGCCCGAGGCGCCGCACTACGTGGCCGCGGCCATCGCGGCCGGCACCCGGGTGTTCAAGGTGCACGTGCAGGTCGGCGGCTTCGACCCGCGGCACGAGCTGCTGGACGCCGTCTGGGCCCGGCTGGAGGAGTCCGGCACCCCGGTGGTCATCCACTGCGGGTCCGGCCCGCTGGTGGGGGAGCACACCGGGCCCGAGCCGATGGCCGGGCTGCTGGAGCGGCACCCCCGGCTGCAGCTGGTGATCGCTCACCTGGGCATGCCGGAGTACGCCGCAGTTCCTGGACCTGGCCGAGCAGTACGACGGGGTGCACCTGGACACCACCATGTTCGCCACCGATTTCACCGAGGCGCTGATGCCCTTCGACCGGGCGCTGCTGCCGCGGTTGTCGGCGCTGCGCGACAAGGTGCTGCTGGGCAGCGACTTCCCGGCCATCCCCTATCCCTACGCCCACCAGCTGGACGCACTGCACCGGCTGGGGCTGGGGGAGGAGTGGCTGGCGGCCGTGGTCTGGGGTAACGGCGCGCGGTTGTTCGGGGTCACCCCCTAGCCTCGGGAGCCGTGATCTTCCCCGCCGGCCTGACCACCCGCCCGCTGGCCCGGGCCGACCTGCCCGCCCTCGCTGCCCTGCACGCCGCCGCCGAGCGGGTGGACGACACCGGGGAGCACCACGACGCCGAGGACCTCGCCGAGTTCTGGTTCGCCCCCTTCGTCGACGGCTCGGCCGACACGCTGGTGGTGCTCGACGGGGACGACCTGGTGGCCGCCGGGGTGACCTTCGCCCCGCCCACCTTCCGGGATGCCTACGGGGTGCACCTGGACGGCCTGGTGCACCCCGACCGGCGCGGGCAGGCCATCGGGCGGGCCCTGCTGGACTGGCAGCTGACCCGCGGCACCGAGATCCACGCCCAGCGCCACCCCGAGGCCGCCGCGCGGTTGACCGTGCTGGCGCAGGCGTCGGTCTCCGGGCTGGAGGGGTTGCTCCGGCGCGCCGGGTTGACCCCGCTGCGCTGGTTCCAGCAGATGACCCGCCCGCTGGTGGAGCTGCCCGAGGCCCGCGCCGTCGAGGGGGTCACCCTGGCCCCCTTCGACTGGGCCCGGGACGAGCAGGTCCGGCTGGCGCACAACGCCGCGTTCACCGAGCACTACGGCTCCAGCGAGCGGGACCGGACCTCGTGGGAGTCGATGTTCACCGGCCAGCGGTCCTTCCGGCCCGATCTGTCGGTGCTGGCGCTGGAGGCCGAGGAGCTGCTGGGGTACGTGCTGGCCTACGTCTACGAGGCCGACACCGCGGCGACCGGGACCACCGACGCCTACTACGGCCAGATCGGCGTCGTCCCCACGGCCCGGGGGCGGGGGCTGTCCAAGGCGGTGATCGTCGCTGCGCTGCGCACCGCCGCCGCGGCCGGCTGCGACACCGCCTCGCTGGAGGTGGACACCGACAACGTGACCCAGGCGCTGGGGCTCTACGAGTCGCTGGGGTTCAGCACCCGGCGGACCCAGGTGTCCTGGTCCCGGCAGCTGCCGCCGGTGGCCTGACGCGCCCGCCGGCACCCGGCCGATAAGGTCCCGCCATGGTCAGCGTGGATCAGCTCACACCTCCAGCCCCGCCGGGGACCGACCCCCGCCTCGCGAGCCGGGCGCACCGGACGATCGAGCCGCTGCACTCGCACATCTACTTCGCCCCCGAGCTCGACGAGCACCTGACCGCCGTCGGGCTGCGGCCCGGGCGGATGACGTACTTCGCGGGCCGGGCCGCCCCGATGGGGGCCGTCGGGCCCGGCGTGGTGACGGCGACCTTCTGCAACTTCTCCCCGGACCTGGTCGCCCGGCACGTGCCGCGCTGCTGGACGCTGGCCACCCCGGAAGCGGTCTGCGCGGCCCGGTTCGACGCGGCCCGGGTCGCGCTGACCCGGCTGCTGGGGGACACCCCTCCCGAGCAGGTGGCGGAGCTGGGCGACCTGCTGGCCGATGCCTGCACCGCGCTGCGCCCGGAGGCGCGTCCGCTGTACGCCGGGCACGCCGACCTGGCCTGGCCCACCGACCCGGTGACCCGGTTGTGGCACGCGGTGAGCCTGATCCGGGAGTACCGCGGCGACGGCCACCTGATGGCCCTGCAGGAACACGGGCTCACCGGGCTGGAGGCGCTGGTCACGCACACCGCGACCGGACGCGGTTTCACCGTGCAGGCCGCCCAGCAGACCCGCGGCTGGACCGAGGAGGACTGGGCCGCGGCCTGGGAGCGGCTGGCCGAACGCGGGATCGTCGACGACGGCGGTCTCACCGACGACGGCGAGGCCCAGCGGGCCGCCGTGGAGGCCCGGACCGACGCGCTGTCCATGGCGCCGTTCGACCATCTCGGCACCGAGGGCACCGAGCGGGTGGTGGAGCTGGCCCGGCCGATGGCCCGCACGCTGGTCACCAACGGGGCCTACCCGGCCGGCGTCCTGGCCGGTGCCAAGTGAGCGCCGGGGAGCGCACGGCGCCGCACGAGGCCACCGGCCCGGCCCGGCTGCCCTTCCCCGAGATCGGGGCCGAGCACGCCCCCGTCGCCGAGCGGATGGCGGCCCGCCGCGGGGGTGAGCTGTCCGCGCTGGACCGGCTGCTGCTGCACAGCCCGCCGGTCGCCGACGGCTGGAACCAGCTGCTGGGGGCGCTGCGGCACCGCTCGTCGCTGGCCGCCGATCTGCGCGAGCTGGTCATCCTGCGGGTCGCGGTGCTGAACAATGCCGCGTTCGAGTGGGTGGCGCACAAGGCCGCCGCCCGCCGGGCGGGGATCACCGAGGAGCAGATCGACGCGCTCTACGAGCAGGACCCCTCGGCGCACTTCGACGCCCGGCAGAACCTGGTGCTGGAGCTGACCGATGCCTCCACCTGGGGCATCGAGGTGCCCGAGCTGCTGTTCGAGCAAGTGCGCGCGGAGTTCACCGAACGGGAGATCGTCGAGCTGATGGTCACCATCGGCGGGTACGCGATGGTGAGCCGGTTCCTGGTGGCGCTGCAGGTGCCACCGCCGGAGGGCGAGGTCGCGGGCTGATCCCCGCGACGGGGTGCCCGGGAGGGACCGGGCGCCTCGCGCGGGTGGTGTTCGCGGACCGGTCGCCGTCCGGTCGCCCGGCGGCGTCCCGGGCGTGTCACCATGGACGACGGTCCCGCAGCGGGACCGGGAGAGCCGGACGGGAGGTGGCGCGCGGTGCGCAGCGAGCCCCCCAGTCACAGTCCCGAGGTCCCCGCCGCCTGACGCGGCCGCATTCCGATGCTCCCGCCGCGGCGGGAGGGGGTGCGCGGGACCTCTGTCGACGTCCCGCATCTCCACCACCCCCCAGGGAGCCCGTCGTGGCCGACCGCCGCCGTCCCCAGCTCACCGCCCCGCTGACCGCACTGACCACGCTCACCCGCCGGCCCCGTCCCGGCGGGGTCGCACCTGCGCCCGCGCCCCGGCTGGAACTGCCCGGTCGGGCGTCCAAGCTGATCGACAACGCGGTCTACGGCAGCGGCAAGCGGGTGGCCACCCCGGAAACGCCGGCCGAGAGCCGGGAATGGCTGGCCGACGGGTTCGCCGAGGACCGGCTGGTCTGGCTGGGGCTCTATAGGCCCGAGCCGCACGAGCTGGGGGAGCTCGCCGAGCTGTACGGGCTGCCCGAGCTGGCCGTCGAGGACGCCATCCACGCCCACCAGCGGCCCAAGTTCGAGCGGTACGGGGACACGCTGTTCGTCGTCCTCAAGGCCGCCCGGTACCTGGATGCCCGGGAGGAGGTGGAGTTCGGCGAGCTGCACCTGTTCCTGGGCCGGGACTTCGTGATCACCGTCCGGCACGCGGAGTCCCCGGACCTGTCCCGGGTGCGCCGTCGGCTGGAGAGCGACCCGGAGCTGCTGGCCCGGGGGAGCGAGGCGGTGCTGTACGCGATCCTGGACGCCGTGGTGGACGGCTACGCGCCGGTCGTGGCTGGCCTGGACTCCGACATCGACGAGATCGAGCTGGAGGTGTTCCACGGCGACCCGCGGGTGTCCCGGCGGATCTACGAGCTGTCCCAGGAGGTGCTGGACGTGCAGCGGGCCTGCGCCCCGCTGACCGGCATCTGCGCGGCGATCACCGCCGGGTTCGAGAAGTACGGCGTGGACGAGGAGCTGCGTGCCTATCTGCGCGATGTCGCCGACCACGTCACCGGCATCAACGAGCGGGTGGACGGCTTCCGGCTGCAGTTGCGGGACATCCTCACGGTGAACGCCACGCTGGTCGCCCAGCGGCAGAACGAGGAGATGAAGACGCTGTCGGAGACCTCGATCGCCCAGGGCGAGGAGGTCAAGAAGATCTCCGCCTGGGCGGCCATCCTCTTCGCCCCCTCGCTGGTGGGGGGCGTGTACGGGATGAACTTCGAGCACATGCCCGAGCTGGGCTGGGTGTTCGGCTACCCCTTCGCGCTGGCGCTGATGGTGGCGGTCAGCGCCACCCTCTACGTGGTGTTCAAGCACCGCGACTGGATCTAGGAACACCTGCGCGGCCCGGGGGGTTACGCTCTACGTACAACTGCACAGGGGGTGATTGGTCTCGACTTCGGTCGTGGCATCAGGGGAAGCGGGCCGAGGAAGGCAACGATGAGCTCGTTAACCACGCGTTGCAAACCACACAAGCGCCGACTCCAGTCAGCGCGACTTCGCTCTCGCTGCCTAAGCAGCAGGAGTGAGTCTGTCAGCCCGGGTTTCGCCATCGGCCCGGATCCTGGCATCAGCTAGATGGCTCACCGTGCGGATCGGTCGCGGATCCGCATGGGACACCCAACAGCGACTGGGCCCGTCGCACCGGCTTGTTCGTGGGACCGGTGGGGTCGAGTAGGGACAGAGCGGACTGCGCTCGGAGAAGCCCTGGTGATGCGTCGAAGGACGCGGGTTCGATTCCCGCCACCTCCACCCCTGAGATTCCCGCCCGCTCGCGCGGGGACCTCGAGCAGTACGACGAACCGCCCCGGACCGCTCAGGTCCGGGGCGGTTCGTCGTGAGGGGTCAGCCGCGCTACGCCGCGCTCCCGGGTGCAGCGATGTTGACGTTGCGGTGGAAGACGTTGCCGGGGTCGTAGGCGGCCTTGACGTCCACCAGACGCTGGTACTTCCGCCCGTAGGCGGCCTCGACGTCGCCCGCGTCCGCACCCTCCAGGGCGTTGACGTAGGTGCCGGTGCTCATCATCTGCGGGCGCAACGCCTGCCACATCGACCGGACCCACTCGCGCTCCGCGGGCAGCATCTCGGGTGTGGGGGTCAGGCCGATGACGAAGCCCGCGTAACGGGCTGTCCGACCGCCGCCGAATGCGGTGTCGGCCTCGCCGGCCTCGCAGTAGGCCTCGTCGAGCCGGTAGAACAGCACGACAGACATGGGTGAGGTCCTGCGCGGGGCGAGGTCCACCAGCGTGTCGATCACCTCGTCGCTGAGGTCGGTGAAGTACCCGCTCTTCTCGTAGGCGTAGGACCCCCAGCCGTTGGCCTCGTCCAGCAGGGTCTGCAGGCCCGTGTACGGCATCGGCGTGACGAGCTCGAACAGCGGGGGCAGCGTCGCCCTGATCCGCTCGGCTACCTGCTCGTGCTCGGCGGGATCGCCGAAGCCGACCAGCATCAAGGCGTACCCCTGCTTCCCCTGGTGCTCGGCCGGCACGAACTCCGCAGGTGGGGCCGTCATCGCCGCGGCCGGCACGGCGTTCATCGACCGGGGGAGGTCGGCGACCACGTCCCGCATCAACCGCAGGGCCTCCCGACCCTGCGACGCGTCCCAGAAGAACAGCCCGAACTGCACCATCGGCCCGACCTGGGTCAACCGGAACTCGAACTCGGTGACCACCCCGAAGTTGCCGCCCCCGCCCCGCACGGCCCAGAACAGGTCGGCGTTCTCGTCCTCGGCGGCGCGCACGATCCGGCCGTCGGCCAGCACCACCTCTGCCGAGACCAGGCAGTCGATGGCGAGGCCGCCCATCCGGGTCAACCACCCCATGCCACCCCCCAGGGTCAACCCGCCGATCCCGGTGTGACCGACCAGGCCCGCCGG
Organism: uncultured Actinomycetota bacterium; assembly: GCA_963759905.1. Classification (GTDB taxonomy): domain Bacteria; phylum Actinomycetota; class Actinomycetes; order Mycobacteriales; family Geodermatophilaceae; genus Klenkia. The sequence goes on along the minus strand of CAVXBD010000001.1, from coordinate 722,609 downwards.
GACCGCGAGACCGTGCGCCTGGGTAGCGGCGTCCACATCGGCCAGCAAGGCCCCGCCCTGCACCCGGGCGATGCGGCGGTCGGCATCCACCTCCACCCGGTTCATCCGGCGCAGGTTGACGACCAGCCCGCCGTCGGAGGAGGAGAAGCCGGGAATGCTGTGCCCGCCACCGCGGACGGCGATCTCCAGCCCGTGCGTCCTGGCGAACCCGATCGCGGCGGCCACGTCGGATGCGCTGCCGCACTCGGCCACCATGGCCGGCCGGCTGTCGATGGCGGCATTCCACAGCCGCCGCGCCTCGTCGTAACCGGGGTCGTCGTCACCGTGCACGGGACCGCTCATCGCGGCCCGCAGGTCCCCGATCCTGTCGCTCAGCGTCTGGGTCATGACCCGGCCTGCCTCTCGTCAGTCGTGGTGTGGACGCGCTGACTGGCAGCTTGCACAGCCGGGGCACAGGTAGGCAGGGCCTTTCGTCTCCGGCTGGCCGCGGGGCGCAGGTCCCTCCCGTGCGCCAGCGGTCTCGACGGCGTGTGCATGCGCACCGGGCTCGGACCACTACACAGGCCCGCCGCCCGCCTGCTGCCGCACGCAGGGGTAACCGGGGACCGGGTCCGGGTAGCGGCGGTGCGTGGAAGAACTCCTGCAACGCATCGTCGCCGACCTGGTCACCGTCGTGGAGGCCTGCGGCGCTGTGATCATCATCGTCGGCGCGGTGCTGTCCTTCCTGCGCTTCGTCGTGGTCGGGCTACGCACCAGGGACGCCGAGGCGTTCGTGCCGGTGCGCCTGACCCTGGGCCGGTTCCTGGCCCTGGGGCTGGAGTTCCAGCTGGCCAGCGACGTGCTGCGGACCGCGGTGGCGCCGAGCTTCCGCGAACTCGGTCAGCTCGCCGCCGTGGCCGCGATCCGCACCGCGCTGAACTACTTCCTGAGCCGGGAGATCGAGCAGGAGCGCCGCGAGGTCTCCCGGGCGCGGTCCGGTGATCGGGGACCCGCGGCCGGTGCCGACCGGCCCGGTGCCCCGGAGTCCGATCACCGGTGACCGTGCTGCCCCAGGTCGCCGTGCTGCTCAGCGGGGCCGCCCTGCTGGCTGGCGCGCTGGTCCTGGTGCGCACGTCCCGGCCCGCGCTGGCCCTGGGGGTGTTCCTGGACCTGCTGCTGGCGGCGGGGTTGCTGCGCCTGGCCGGTGACCCCGATGCCCGCACCCTGGCCGTCGCCGCCACGCTGGTGGCCATCCGGCGGTTGACGGGCACCGGCCTGCGGATCGGGCGCCGATCCCTGGGCCGCGGCGCACCGACCCCCGGCGAGGGGGCCCGCGCCGAGCTGACCCGCGCCTTCGGCCCGGCCTGGCGCCGCTGACGACGCGCTCAGACCTTCCCGCGCAGGATCCGCCGCCAGTAGATCTGCGGCAGGACGTACCGGTCGAAGAACCACTGCGCGCGACGGGGCTTGGCCAGGTCGAACAGCCGCGCCGACGGGGTGGGCCGCATGCTGCGGTCCACCTCGCCCAGCATCAGCGTCCGGCGGCCGGTGGTGATCGGCATGACGGTGTAGCCGTCGTAGGTCTGCAACCGCTTGCCGTCGCGCGGCCGCGGCGATGTTCTTCGCCAGGATGTCGACCTGCCGGCGCAGCCCGCCGCCCGAGGACCGGGTGCGCAGGTCCGCCGCGTCACCCAGCGCCCAGATCGATGCGTGCCGGCGGTGCCGCAGCGTGCCGGGGTCGATGTCCACCAGCCCCGGTGCCTGGTCGGCGGCCAAGCCGCTGCCGGCGATCCACTGCGGCGCCCGGTAGTGCGGTACGGCGTGCGCCACGTCCAGGTCGCCCAGCACGCGCGGCCCGGTGGGGGTGGCGACCGTGACGGCCCGGCCGTCGGGGTCCACCTCGGTGATGCGCGCCTCGCGCAGCACCTCGACGCCGTAGGAGGCCAGGATCGACTCCAGCCGCTCGTCCGCCGCGGGCAGGCCGGTCGCCGTCGCCTCGGGCAGCACCAGCCGGACGTCGATGTCGGCCAGCACCCCGGCCCGCTGCCAGTGGTCGCACGCCATGAGCAGCGGCTTGAGCGCGGTCGGGGCGCAGGGCGCCGGCTCGGGCGGCACGCTGAACAGCACCGAGCCGCTGCGCAGCGCCGTGAGCCGCGGCCACACCTGGGGGGCCGCGCTGGGCACGTAGCTGGAGACCGCCCACCCGTCGAGGTAGGCCGCCTGCAGCCCCGGCGTCGCCGCCCAGTCCTCCACCATTCCCGGGCACAGCACCAGCGTGGACCAGCGCAGCGTGCGCCCGGCCCGGGTGCGGACCGTGGACACCGCGGGGTCCACGGCCACCACGCTGTCCTGGATCCAGCGGCACCCGGCGGGCAGCACGTCCTGCATCGGCCGGTCCAGGTCGGCCATCGAGGCCTCGCCGGCGCTGACGTAGTTCAGCAGCGGCCGGTAGCGGTGCACCGGCTGCGGCGCCACCACGGCGACGTCGGACGCACCGTCCCGCAGCAGACGCGCGGCCAGCGAGATCCCCGCGTTCCCGCCGCCGACGATGAGTACCTCGTGGTGTTCCATGCCAGCCCCCGTCGTCGCCTGCCCCGTCGTCCTCCGGGGGTGCTGCCCCGGACACCCCTGCCCCGAATCATCGGCGCATTCGCGATTCGGACCCCTGGGGGCGGGGCAACGGGCTGCACGTGACCGGAGAGAACGCCTCGTGGTGAGCGTGCGGAGTCAGCTGGAACGGGCGCTGGGTGCCGTCGAGCGGTGGCAGGCGTTGGACGCCCCCGGGTACGAGGTGGAGCACGGCATCGCGCTGACGTACCTGCTCGCCGGCCGGTACGCCCGTCCGCTGCAGGACCTGCTGCACGGGGTGTGGGCCGGGCACCCCATCCACCCGGCCCTGGTCACCGTGCCGGTGGGCGCCTGGACCTCGGCGCTGGTGCTGGACGGGCTGGACGCCACCGGCCATGGCGGACCGGGGGTCGGCCAGGCGGCGCGGACGGTGATCGGTGTCGGGGTGGCGGGCGCGGTGGCGTCCGCGGCGACCGGGTTCACCGACTGGCAGCACACGCACGACGGCGCCCGGCGGGTCGGCCTGGTGCACGCCGGGCTCAACAGCGCCGCTCTGGCGCTGTTCAGCTGGTCGCTCGTCGATCGCGGCCGCGGCCGGGCCGGCCGGGCCCGGCTCACCGCCGCGACGGGCCTGACGATCACCCTGGCCAGCAGCTGGCTCGGTGGGGCGCTGGCCTACCGCCACGGTGTCGGCACCGACCACGCCGACCGCAGCCCCGAGCCACGCGAGTTCACCCCCGTGCTGCCGGAGTCCGACCTGGTCGAGGGCACACCGGTGGCCGCCGAGGTGGACGGTGTACCGGTGGTGCTGGTGGCCTCCGACGGCGAGGTCCACGCCGTCGGCGGGGTCTGCCCGCACCTGGGCGGCCCGATGGGCGAGGGGTGGCTGCACCGCGGCGAGCTGGTCTGCCCCTGGCACGGCTCGCGCTTCGACCTGGCAACCGGGGAACCGGCCCAGGGTCCCTCGACGGCGCCGCTGCCGTGCTTCGAGACCCGGTTGCGCGACGGTCGGGTCGAGGTCCGCCGCCGGGCAGCGTGGCGGGGCCCGGAGGCCACGACGACGCTGCAGGAGGCATCTCGATGAAGGCCGACGCGGTGCTGACCGCTCACCACGACGTGCTCCGCGGGCTGCTGCGCCAGCTCGCGGAGAGCGGTGCGGACCAGCTCGAGCTCCGGGAACGGGTGCGCGACGAGCTGCTGCGGGAGCTGGAGGTGCACACCCAGATCGAGGACGAGCTGTTCTACCCCGCCGTCGTGGACGTGTCGCCGCTGCTGTCGGTGGCGCACGCCGAGCACCGGCAGATCGACGACCAGCTGGCCACCGTGATGCGCACCGCGGTGGACGACCCGGAGTTCATCCCCGAGGTCGCGATGCTGGAGTCCACGCTGCGCCACCACGCGGCCGAGGAGGAGGAGCGGATGTTCCCCCAGTCGCACGCGCTGGGCGAGGCGCGGCTGGAGGAGCTGGGTCGTCAGCTGCAGGAGCGCCAGCGCGAGCTCGCCGAGTCCGGCGGGATGACGCTGATCATGCGGCTCAAGCGCATGACGCTGCGGCACGTCTGACCGGCCCCGGTCAGAGCTCCTGGCGGAGCAGCGCGGCGGCCTGGGCCAGCGCGCGCATCTTGCCCTCGGCCGATGCGCGCGGCAGGTACTTCAGCCCGCAGTCGCTGGAGAGCACCAGCTTGTCGACGTCGACGTGGTCCAGCGCGCGGCGGACCCGGTCGACGATCGTCTCAGTGGACTCCACCTCCGGCGTGGACAGGTCCAGCACGCCCAGCGCGATGCCCTTGCTGCGCAGCGGGGCCAGCGCGGTCGGGTCCAGGTGCGACTGAGCGGTCTCCACCGAGATGGCGTCGGCCGGCACGTCGGCCAGCTCGGGCAGGAACGAGTAGCCCTCGGGCCGGTCGGCCACCATCGCGGCGTAGCCGAAGCACAGGTGCACGTGCACCGTCCCGGCCGCGCCGGCCAGCGCGCGGTCCAGCACCTCGACGCCGTACCGGCGGGCCACCTCGGGCCGGGCCTGCAACCACGGCTCGTCCAGCTGCACGATGTCGGCGCCGGCGGCGAACAGGTCGGCGATCTCCTCCCGGACCACGTCGGCATAGGCCAGGGCCAGCGCCCGGTCCTCGCCGTAGAAGTCGTCCTGCGCCTGCTGGGCCATGGTGAACGGACCCGGCACGGTGATCTTCACGGCCCGGTCGGTGTGCGCGCGCAGGAAGCGGACGTCGTCGACCTGGACCGGACGGGTGCGCCCGATCGGTCCGGTCACCCGGGGCACCGGGATGTCCAGGCCGGACCGGTTGCGCACGGTGCCCGGGTGCTCCAGGTCCAGCCCGGACAGCGCCGTCGCGAAGTGGTTGGAGTAGGACTCCCGACGGATCTCGCCGTCCCCGACGATGTCCAGCCCGGCCTCCTCCTGCGCGCGCAGGGTGACCAGCGTGGCGTCGTCCTGCGCCTGCGCCAGGAACTCCGCCGGGACGCGCCACAGCTCGGCGGCCCGCACCCGGGGCGGGAACTGGTGCCCCAGCCGGTCGCGGTCGATCAGCCAGTCCGGCTGCGGCAGGCTGCCGACGACGGTGGTGGGCAGCAGCGGGAGGGTGGCAGGCACGGCACCATCCTGCGCTGCCAGAGCCCGCTCGACGTCATGGTGGGGGACGGTCGGCGACCTGGCGCGAGCCGCCCGGGCCGGCCTCAGCCCGGTGCGCGCCCGGTGCCACCGGCCGCGGTGCCGTGCGCCTGAGCAGGCTCCGGGGAGGGCGCTGCACTGCCACCGGCCAGCAGCACCGGGATCCGGGTCTGCCGGCTCAGGGCGTCGGCGACGCTGCCCAGCAGCCGGTGCGAGAGCCCGTGGCCGCGCCGGCCGACCACGACGACATCGGATCCCTCGGCCTCGGCGGTGGCCAGCAGCACCCGGTCGGGCTGACCGCACAGCACCTCCGTGACCGGTTCGTGCCCGCCGGCGGGCCACCAGCCGGCCCGCTGGGTGAGCAGCTCGTGCCAGGCCTGCTGCCGGGCCGCGTCGCCGAACTCGGCGACGTCGGGGTCGGCCACCGCCACGAGCACCACCCGGGCGTCACCGGTGCCGAACAGCCGGGCCGCGAGCCGGACCGCCTCGTCGGACTCCGCCGAACCGTCCACGCCCACCACCACCCGGGGTGAACCGGGGTGGTGATTCACCTCCGGTGATCGCTCCAGGAGCACCGTCGTCCGGCGCCCGCGCTCGGCCACGATGGGCAGGAACATCGGGCCCAGCACCGCGCCCACGAAGGCCCAGCGCCGGTCGCGCATGCCCCGTCGGGCGAGCACCAGTGCCCCGACCAGTCCCAGGCCGACCCACAGCAGCACGATCACTGCCACCCACAGAAATGTCGTCATCGCTGCCTCCCGGCCGGTGTCGTCGTCCCTCCCGTCACGATGCGGCCGGGGTGTCCCACCGGGCCAGGGCCGGGAGGCCGGCCCGCCGGGGTCGGTCGACCCGGGTGCAGCCGGCCGGGGCGGGTTACGGCCCGCACCGGGTGCCGGTCTTTCGACCCTGCCCCCGGGTCCGAAGTCCGCTGCGCCACCGGTGGGCGGGCCGGTGAGCTGGGTGGCGTGACGAGCACCGTGTCCGGGCCGGCCCGGTCCGACCACGCGCTACCCGCCGAGGAGGTGGTGCAGCGGCTGGACGCCGACGCCGATCGCGGCCTCACCACGGACGAGGCGGCCACCAGGTTCACCCGGTACGGCCCCAACGTGCTGCCGCGGATGCCGGTGGACGGCGCCCTGACCCGGGTGCTGCACCAGCTCCGGCACCCCCTGGTGCTGATCCTGCTCGCGGCTGCGGCGACGGCGCTGGCGCTGGGTGCGCGGGTGGACGCGGCGGTGATCGCCGGGGTGGTGCTGCTCAACACCGTCGTGGGTTACGTGCAGGAGACCCGGGCCTTGGCCGCCCTGGAGGCGCTGCGCAGCATCGTGACGACCCACGCGCGGGTGGTCCGGGACGGCCAGGTGCAGCGGCTGCCCGCCGAGGACGTGGTTCCCGGGGACCTGGTGCTCGTCGAGGCCGGGGACAAGGTGCCGGCCGATCTCCGGCTGCTGCGGGTCGCCGAGCTGCGGGTGGACGAGTCGGCGTTGACCGGCGAATCCGCGGCCGTCGGCAAGAACGAGGCGGCGCTGCCGGCCGGGACCCCGGTCGCCGATCGGCGGAACATGACCTACGCCGGCACGCTGGTGACGGCGGGGACCGGGGCCGGGGTCGCGGTGGGGACCGGTGCCGGCACCCAGCTGGGGGAGATCCAGCGGCTGGTGGGGGCGGCCACCGCCCCGGAGACCCCGCTGACGCTCAAGCTGGCCCGGTTCAGCCGAATCCTCACCGTGGCCATCCTCGGCCTGGCCGCGTTCACCTTCGCCCTCGGGATCGCCCGCGGGGAGCGGGCCGTCGACATGGTGACCGCCGCGATCGCCCTGGCGGTGGGTGCCATCCCGGAAGGGCTGCCGGCCGCGGTCACCATCACCCTGGCGGTGGGGGTCGCCCGGATGGCCCGCCGGCGGGCGGTGGTCCGCCGGTTGCCCGCGGTGGAGACGCTGGGCAGCACCACCGTGATCTGCACGGACAAGACCGGGACCCTGACCGAGAACCGGATGACCGTCCAGCAGCTCCGCACGCCGGACACCCGCTACCGGGCCGAGGGCCCTGCCGGTCGGCTGCTCGACGAGCACGGGGTACCGGCCGACCCCACCGCGGACGTCGCGCTGCGGTGGAGCCTGCTGGCCGGTTCCGGGTGCACCGACGCCACGGTGAGCACCCGGGACGGGCGGCCGGTGGCCGTGGGCGAACCCACCGAGGTCGCGATGCTCGACGTCGCCCTGGCCGCCGGACCGGCAGCGCTGCCCGGCCCGGGGCTGCCCCGGCTGCACACGGTGCCGTTCAGCTCGCACCGCCGCTACATGGCGACGCTGCACGCCGACCGGGACGCGGAGCCCGGGCGCCGACGGGTGGTGCTCGTCAAGGGTGCGGTGGAGCGGGTGGTGGCGTGGTGCGGCAGCGAGCTGGACGCCGCGGGCCGGACCCGCCCGATCGACCGCGCCGCCGCTCTCGCCTCCGCCGAATCGATGGCGGGAGAGGGGCTCCGGGTGCTGGCCACCGCCGTCCGGTTCGGCCCCGACGACGCAGTCGACATCGGCGAGACGAAGGGTGAGATGGGCGCCGAGGTCGCCGAGGACGCGCTGCGCGGGCAGCTGGTGCTGACCGGGTTGCAGGCGATGCTAGACCCGCCCCGGGCGGCTGCGGCGGACGCGGTCGCGGTCTGCCGGTCCGCCGGTATCGCGGTGAAGATGATCACCGGGGACCACGACCGGACCGCGGTCGCCATCGCCGAGCGGGTCGGCCTGCTGGGGGAGCGGCAGCCCGGTGACGTCCGCACCGGGGCCGAGCTGGCCGGGCTCACCGACGAGGAGTTCGCCGACGCCGCCGACCACGCCGTCGTGTTCGCCCGCGTCTCCCCAGAGCTGAAGCTCCGGCTGGTCCAGGCGCTGCAGGCCCGCGGCAGGGTGGTCGCGATGACCGGCGACGGGGTCAACGACGCGCCTGCGCTGCGGCAGGCCGACATCGGCATCGCCATGGGGCTGCACGGCACCGAGGTGGCCCAGGAGGCCGCCGACATGGTGCTCACCGACGACGACTTCGGCACCATCGAGGCCGCCGTCGAGGAGGGCCGGGGGGTCTTCGACAACCTGACGAAGTTCCTGGTGTGGACCCTGCCCACCAATGTCGGGGAGGGCATGGTCGTCCTGGTCGCGATCGCGTTCGGGGTGGCGTTGCCGATCCTGCCCACCCAGATCCTGTGGATCAACATGACCACGGCGGTGCTGCTGGGCCTGACGCTGGCCTTCGAACCTCGCGAGGCCGGAATCATGGCCCGGCCCCCGCGCGCGCCCGGGCGACCGCTGCTGACCCGCTCCCTGCTGGGCCGGGTCCTGCTGCTGTCCGCGCTGCTGGTGGCCGGGACGTGGTGGCTGTTCCACCACGAGCTGGCCGCCGGGTCCTCCCCGGAGGTGGCCCGGACCGCGGCGGTCAACCTGTTCGTGGCGATCGAGCTGCTGTACCTGCTCAGCTGCCGGTCACTGACCGGGCGGGCCGGGCGCACCGGCTTGTGGGCCAACCCGTGGGCACTGGGCGGGGTGGTGCTGCAGGTGCTGGCGCAAGCGGCCTTCACCTACTTGCCGGCCTTCCACGCCACGTTCCGGTCCGCCCCACTGGGGCTGCGGACCTGGGGGCTGATCGCAGGCCTGGCCCTGGCCGCCTGGGTGGTGGTCGCGATCGACGACCGGCGCCGCCGCCGTCACGCCTGGTGACCGCGGCACCGGGGGCAGGTCGATCAGTCCTCGGTCGAGCCGACCGCGGCGCACGCCATCTGCGACCCGGTCGGTCCGGCTCCGGTGGCCTGCTCGGGCGGGGCGACGACCAGGGCCGTGCCGTCGGAGTCCAGGAAGTCGCCGAGGTCGGGGCCCACCTGCGCGGTGATCTCGCCGAGCCCGTTGGCCTCCACGACCACCGCCGACATCCTCGCGTCGGGGATCTCGGTTCCGACGGCGCTGAACTCCCCGCCGGTCACCGAGCAGTCACCGACGGAGTGGAGGGTGATGGGGTGGGACCCGGCGGCGAGCCCGGAGGCCTGCACCTCGATCTCGGTACCGGTGTCGGTCACCGACTGCCGGAAGGTGACCTGGCCCAGCACGCTGCCCTGGGTGTCCATCAGGTCCGCGGTGCGCTCCACCGGTACCGGCTCGTCGCTGACCGGCGCTTCGGCAGCGTCGCTGCCGGGGCCGTTGGTCGAGGGACTGCTGCAGGCTGCCAGCACGGCGAGCGGGAGCAGAGCGAGAACGGGGCGGACGGTGCGCACGGATGACTCCTCCGGGTGGACGGCGGCGATCCCTGTGCCTGCCCGGCCGGTCGGGATCGGACACTCCGACGGCCCGGGTCGTGACCGCAGCGTGACCTTTTCCGGCTGCGCCGGGGGCAGGGTGCCGGCCGCCCGCGCCCCTCGGGGCCAGCACGAACGGGGGTGGTGCCGGTGGTCCCGGTCGATGAGGGTGACGTGGCCCACCCCTGTTGCTCGACGAGGAGCCGCACGTGATCGAGAACCCGTTCTACACACCCGAGGTGCAGGGCGACTACCAGCTGCACTCGCTGGGGTCCTTCGACCTGGAGGAGGGCGGGCGGATCCCGGACCTCCAGCTGGCCTACGCCACCTACGGGGAGCTGAACGAGGCCAAGGACAACGCGATCCTGATCCCGACGTGGTTCAGCGGCACGCACGCCACCTGGTGGCAGGTCTACATCGGCCCCGGCCGCGCGCTGGACCCCAGCCGCTGGTTCATCGTGGTGGTCAACCAGATCGGCAACGGGTTGTCCACCTCCCCGCACACCACCGACGACCCCTCGATCGCGATGAGCAAGTTCCCCAAGGTGCGCATCGGTGACGACGTCGTCGCGCAGCAGAAGCTGGGCGCCGAGCTGTTCGGCATCGAGCGGTGGGCGCTGGTGGTGGGCGGCTCGATGGGCGCTCAGCAGGCCTACGAGTGGGCGGTGCGCTTCCCCGACCAGGTGGCCCGCTGCGCCCCGATCGCCGGGACCGCGCAGAACACCCCGCACGACTTCCTGTTCACCCGCGCGCTGATGGACGCCATCACCTCAGACCCCGGTTGGGCCGGAGGGGAGTACTCGTCGAACACCGAGGTGGCCGCTGGCCTGCGCCGGCACGCCGACATCTGGGCGATCATGGGGCTGTCCACGGAGTTCTGGCGGTCCGGCTTCTGGGCGGGCATCGAGATCCCGGACGTCACCTGGGACACCTACGAGGAGTTCCAGGAGCGCTTCGTACAGGCGGTCTTCGGCGCGATGGACCCCAACGCGCTGCTCACCATGGGCTGGAAGTGGCAGCGCGGCGACGTGGCCCGGCACACCGACGGGGACCTCGCCGCGGCACTGGGCCGGATCACCGCGGCCACCTTCGTCATGCCGATCGACGAGGACATGTTCTTCCCGGTCCGGGACTGCCGCCGGGAGCAGGAGATGGTGCCCGGTGCCGAGCTGCGGGTGCTGCCCAGCATCGCCGGGCACTTCGGCCTCTTCGGGTTCGAGAAGACCTACCTGGACGCGGTGGACGCCAACCTCAAGGAGCTGCTGGACCGGGACGTCTGACCCCGCTGGTCGTGGTCGCGCCCTGTGCGCGGCCACGGCCGGGGGCGCCCGCTGACATGAGCTGACCACGCCGTGGTCATGCCGCGGAACGGTCGAACAGCGGTGGATCCGGGGCTCGCGCTCCGATCGGTCCGAGGAGGATCTCGCGGTCCCCCGGGTGAAAGGTGCGCCATCGGTGTTCGACGTCGTCCCACCGGATCGAGAAGCCGTGGTGCACCTGGGTGTGGTGGCGTTCGCAGAGCAGGGCCGTGTTGTCCAGCGACGTCGCCCCGCCGTCGATCCAGTGCACGAGATGGTGTGCGTCGCACCACCAGGCCGGTGCCTGGCACCCGGCGAAGACGCACCCGCCGTCGCGGACCTCGGCGGCGCGCCGGATGTGCGCGGGCACCAGCCGGTGGGCGCGGCCCACATCCAGCGGCAGGCCGTCGGGGCCTAGCACGATCCGCGCGATGTCGGCGTCGCAGGCGGCCGCCCGGGCGACCAGGTTCGTCACGCTCGCCCCGGACCCCAACCTCACCGCAGCGTCCACGACGGTCGGGTCCAGCAGGTCGGGGTTCACCGCGCCGGCAGCGGCAGCGGCGCCGAGCACCGGCATCCGCACGCACAGCCGACCCTGCGCCAGGAGCGCCGCGGCTACGCTGCCGCTGAGGTGCAGGTGGCCGCGCGTCCAGGCCTTCATCCCGGTCAATCCGTCGGCGGGGGCAGCCTCGACCGCCTCGGCATGCGCGACCGCACGCGCCAGCTCCGCGGCGGCCATGTTCAGCACCCGGCCCAGGCCCCGCACCCGATCGAGCAGCGCCTCCCGCGGTGAGCCACCGGCTCGGTCAGCCGTGGCGACGGCCGTGAGCGCCTCGATCACCGCGGCCACGTCCGGCGGCGGCGGGTCGGGCAACCGGCGCGCCGCGGCGGCAGGTGACGAGGCCGGCCGGTCCGCGCCCAGGGCGCCGGGCGCCAGGTGCTCGGGTACCCAGTCCTCGCCGGATCGGGAGGTGCCCACAGGTGTGCTCACGGGCAGCGGGATCACCTCCCCAGGACATCGAACGTATGTATGAAAGATACCAGGGTTCGAGGCTTCCCGTTGGTCGAATCCCCAGCTCAGCGGGATGGTCGGCACTCGTCTCCCCTTCCCGGGGAACGTCGGCGGTGGTGGGATGGAGCCCCCTGGCGCCGCCGCGCCTCAGGGCACACGCATCGACAGCCGAGGAGTTCCCGACATGAAGACCATGACCTGCCGCCAGCTGGGTGGCCCCTGCGACCTCGAGCACCGTGGCGAGACCGCCGACGACGTCATCAAGGACCAGGACCAGCACCTCAAGGACGCCGAGCAGGCCGGGGACGCAACCCACCGGCAGGCCCGGGAGGACATGAAGGGGCGCTGGCGGCACCCCAAGAAGTCGATGGACTGGTACCGGGACGCCAAGCGGACCTTTGCCGAGCTGCCCGACAGCTGATCGGCCCGCGGCTCGTCCAGCGCGATGACTGCTGGAGCGAAGGACTCCACGGTGGGCGATCCTGCGTACCGTGCCGGCATGTCCGACGTCAGGATCGAGGCGCTCACGTCAAAGACGTTCGACGACTTCACCGCCCTCGTCGAGCGGAACGGGGGCATGTTCGCCAGCTGCTGGTGCACCAAGTTCCACCCCGACTGCGTGGAGAAGGGCGTGAGCGCCGAGGGGAACCGGGCACTCAAGCGGCGTCTGGTGGCGGGCGGGATGGCCCACGCGGCGCTGGTCTTCGACGGTGGCCGGGCCGTCGCCTGGGCGCAGTACGGCTCACCCGACGAGCTGCCCAGCATCCACCACCGCACGGAGTACGTGGCCACGGCACAGCGTCTGCCGGACTACCGGGTCACCTGCATCCTGGTCGAACGCGGCCTCCGCGGTCGGGGTCTGGCGGCGATCGCGCTGCGCGGAGCGGTCGAGTTGATCGCCCGGGCCGGCGGTGGCCTGGTCGAGGGCTACCCGCACGACACCGGCGGGGTCCGGAAGAAGAACTCGTCGTTCCTCTACAACGGCACCCGCTCGATGTACGAGCGCGCAGGCTTCACCTACGACCGGCTCAAGGGCCAGGGCAACTGCGTGATGGTGCGCGAGGTGGCGCCGAGCCGGCGCGGCTGAACCGGCTGCGCGGTCGCTGGGAGCTCCAGGCCGGTCTGAGCCGGTGCTGCGGGCGGGCCCGAGGACCCGGGCGCGACCGGCGGCCGCCGCCCCTGGGTCGGCACAACCCCGGTGGCCCACCGGCCGGTCAGCAGGGTGCGCTCAGTTGTGCGAGCGGACCACCACGAGCACGTCCTCGCTCTGCAGCGTGCCGATCTGCGGGTCGTCGAAGCGCAGCGAGCGGCCGCCCCGGGTCACCGACAGCACCACGTCGCGCAGCTGGCGGGCGCCCAGCCCGACCTCCGAGGCGGACACCGTCCGCTGGGTCAGGTCCAGGCCGTGGCCCGAGGTGAGCAGGTCCTCCACCACCGCCACCACCCGAGGGCTGTCGGTGGCCAGGCCCAGCAGCCGTCCCGACGTGGAGGAGGAGGTGATCACCGAGTCGGCCCCGGACTGCCGCAGCAGGCTGGCGTTCTCCTCCTCCCGGACGCTGGCGGTGATGGGCACGCTGGGGTTGAGCTGGCGCACGGTGAGGGTGATGAGCACCGCGGTGTCGTCCCGGTTGGCCGCCACGACGACCGCGCGGGCCTTCTCGATCGACGTCCGCCGGAGCACGTCGGCCCGCCCGGCGTCCCCGACGATCCCGGTCAGGCCCACCGAGTTGGCCTCCTCGATCGAGGCGGGGCTGGGGTCGACGACGACGATCTGGTCGGCGGTCGTCCCGGTGGAGAGCAGGGCGCGGATCGCGCTGCGGCCCTTGGTGCCGTAACCGCACACGATGACGTGCTGGCGCACGGAGGACCTCCAACGACGGACCCGGAACTCCTCCCGCGAGCGCGCGGTCAGCGCCTCCAGGGTGGTCCCGATGAGGATGAGCAGGAACAGGATGCGCAGCGGCGTGATCAGCAGGATGTTGACCAGCCGCGCGCTGGGGGTGACCGGGGTGATGTCGCCGTAGCCGGTGGTGGAGAGGCTGACCGTGGCGTAGTAGGTGGCGTCCAGCAACGACAGCTCCCCGCCGGCGCTGTCCCGGTAGCCGGCCCGGTCGAAGTAGACGATCGCCACCGTGGCGATCAGCACGGTCGCGGCGATCACCACCCGGCGGCCGACCTGGCGGAACGACGATTCCTCCTGGTGCGCCAGCTGCACCCCGCCGTGGTCGCTCAGCACCGGGGGGACACCGGGGTCGGGGACGGGCTCACCGCTGGGACAGTAGTGAGCTGCCGGCTTCCCGGTGGACGCGGACACCCCGTCCGGGTCAGGCCTCCCGCTGCCTCTCCCGCGCGGCGAGCTCGCGCTTGAGCACCTTGCCGGCCGCCGACACCGGGATCGCGTCGGTGAACACCACGTCGCGCAGCCGCTTGTACGGCGCCACCTGCTCGGCGACCGCGGCCATCAGCGCGTCCCGGTCCAGCGCGGCACCGGCCGTCATCGGCCCGGCGCACCACGTAGGCGACCGGCAGCTCCCCGGCAGCGTCGTCCGGTCGGCCGACGACGGCCGCCCCGGCCACGCCCGGGACGCCGAAGAGCACCTCCTCCAGCTCGCGCGGGAACACGTTGTAGCCCTTGTAGAGCAGCATGTCCTTGGTCCGGTCCACGATGGCCAGGTAGCCGTCGGGATCCAGCACCCCGACGTCCCCGGTGTGGAACCAGCCCTCGGCGTCGATCGCCTGCGCGGTGGCCTCGGGCCGGCCGGCGTAGCCCAGCATCACCTGCGGGCCGCGGATGCAGACCTCCCCGCGCTCACCGGCCGGCAGCGGGGACCCGCCGCCCAGCGGCTGGATGGCGATCTCGGTGTCGAAGACGGGCAGCCCCACCGTGCCGGGCTTGCGCAGCCCGGTGACGTGCACCGGGTTGCCGGTGGCCTGCATGGTGACCTCGGTCAGCCCGTAGCCCTCGCCGATCACCGCCTCCGGCAGCAGGGCGCTCAGCCGCTCGATCAGGGGCACCGGGAGCGGGGCCGCGCCGCTGGAGACCAGGCGCACGCTGGACAGGTCGGCGTCGGCGATGCCCGGGACCTGCAGCAGGGCGACGAACACCGGCGGCGCACCGCCGATCGAGGTGACCCGGTGGGCGACGGCGTCGGCGACGTAGCGGACCGGGTCGAACCGGTCGTGCACCACCACCGTGGACCCCATCATCACCGGCCCGTTGAGGTAGCCGATCACCCCCATCGCGTGGAACCACGGGGTGAGGTTGATGCCGCAGCCGGTACCCAGTCGGACCGGGAACTCGTCCGCCCCGCCGACCTGGCGCAGCGTGACGTCGCCGGAGGCATCGGTGTCCGGCAGCGAGCCCGACACCCAGCAGGAGGACTGCAGCACGTTGGTGACGACCCGGCCGTGCGGCAGCGCGACACCCTTGCTCACCCCGGTGGTGCCGCCGGTGTAGGCCAGGTGGGCGAGGTCCCGGGCCGGGTCGACCCCGGCGTCCCGGTGGGCATCGGCCGGGTCCGCGGCCAGCAGCTCGGCCAGGCTGACCGGCCGGTCGGTCAGGCCCAGGTCGACCAGGGCCACCGGGGCATCGGGATCGGTGATCTGGGCGGGCCCGGTGACGATCACCGTCTGCACCGCCGTCCCGCCGATGGCGGCCTGCACCACCGGCAGCGCCGGTTCCCAGGTGACCAGCACCCGGGCCCCGGCATCGGCGAGCTGGTGGGCCAGCTCTCCGGGGGCCAGCAGCGGGTTGGTGGGGGAGAAGGTCGCCCCGGCCAGGAGCACCCCGTAGTAGACCGCCGGGTACTGCAGGCAGTTGGGCAGGTGCACGGCCACCACGTCGCCCCGGCCCACCCCCCGCTCGGCCAGCCCGGCGGCCACCGCGTGCGCCCGGCGGCCCAGCTCGGTGAAGGACAGCTCGACGCCGTCCTGGGTGAACGCCGTTCGCCCGCCCCAGCGGCGGACCGCGGCGCGCAGCACCGAACCCACCGGCACCTGCGGGTAGTCCAGGTGACGGGGCAGCCCGGGTGGCCAGGGGTCGGCGGGGTGGTCGGTCCGGGTCGTCGCCGTCATACCGGCCAGAGTGGCGCGCACCACAGTCGCTGTCGAGCGAGAGCGTTGCACCCGGCGGGTCCCGGGCGTGGGTGAGGATGACCCGGTGAGCAACGGGCGTACGGCACTGGTCCTCGGCGGCGGCGGCATCACCGGGATCGCCTGGGAGGTCGGGCTGATCGCGGGGCTCGCCGAGGCCGGGGTGGACCTGCGCAGCGCGGATCTGGTGGTGGGCACGTCGGCCGGGTCCGTGGTGGGGGCTCAGCTGCGCAGCTCGGCGGACCTGGCCCAGCTGTACGCGGCCCAGCTCGGGCCCGTGGTGGAGACCGGCCCGCCGGCCCGGATGGGACGCCGGTTGATGCTCCGGCTGGGCTGGGCGATGCTGCGCACCCGGGGGGACGACGTCGCCTTCCGGCGCCGGGTGGGTGCGCTGGCGCTCGCCGCCGAGGCGTCCGGCCAGACGCCTCCGGAGGCCGAGCGCCGGGCCGCCATCACCGCCCGGCTGCCCGAGACCGGGTGGCCGGCCCGGCCGCTGCTGGTGACCGCGGTGGACGCCGCGACCGGGGCGGCCGAGACGTTCACCCGGGACTCCGGTGTCGACCTGGTCTCCGCGGTGGCGGCCAGCTGCGCCGTCCCCGGGGTCTACCCGCCCACCACGATCGGGGGGCGCCGCTTCGTGGACGGGGGGATGCGGTCGGTGGCCAACGTGGACCTGGCGACCGGCTACGACCGGATCGTGGTCATCGCGCCGATCGTGCGCGGGATCGGACCGATGGCCAGCGTGGATGCCCAGGTCACCGGTCTGGTCTCCCGGGTCGCCGTGCTCAGCCCGGATGCGGCCAGCGTCGCCGCCATCGGCAAGAACGTGCTCGACCCGGCCGCCAGGGAGCCCGCCGCGCGGGCCGGTCACGCCCAGGCGCCTGCCGTGCTGGAGCAGGTCCGCGAGGTCTGGGCGGGTTGACCCCGCCGAGCAGGCGGTCGAGTCAGTCCGCGACTGCGGAGCGTGATCACACGCCCGGGGCCGATACCCCGCGAGGGTGACCTCGGGCAGCTGGCCTGGCTGAACGGTCCTCGCGCTGTCACGTTGCGTGTTCGCGCTGACCGGTGGGGTCGGTGGTTCGTACCCGCTGGTCGGGTGCAGGACAGGACGGTCTCGTGCGGGTTCTCGCAGTGCGCCCGGTCGCTCTCGCGGCGGCGGCGCTCGTCGTGCTGACGGTGCTGGCCGGGCTCCTCCTCGGCCGACCGGGGATCGCCGCAGCCCAGACCGTCCCGCCCGCGACCGTCCCGCCCGTGACCGTCCCATCAGCGACCGTCGACGTCCTGGGCGACGGATCCACCGGCGACGAGTTGTCGGACGCCGAGGCGGGGGGTCCCGACGCGGTGGCCCCGGAGGCTCCGGGTGACGAGGCAGCCGACAGCGAGGGCCTCGACATCCAGGTGTCGGACGCAGCAGCACCGGAGGTCCAGGCACCACACGTCGAGGCGCCAGAGGTCCCGGCGACGAGGTCCCGGCACAGAGGTCCCGGCGCCGGAGGTCCAGGCGCCGGAGGTCCAGGCACGAGCGGACGGGCAGCTGGTGGCGGAGGCACCGGCGGAGGAGGTCCAGTCCGACGACCCCGTCCCCGCGGCCGAGGCGACGGCGCCGGTCGCCACGGCGACCGCGACCCAGGGTTGCCTGGGCGTGGTCGACCTGGTGGTCACGATCCCCGAGCTGGCCGCCGGCACCCCGGTGACGGTCGTCGTCTCCGGTGTCGACCGGATCGCCACCACGGCCGGAGCGGGGGGCCGGGTTGCTGTCGAGCTGACCGGACTCCCGCAGGAACGCGTGCAGCTCGACGTCGCCGTGCTGGTGGCGGACATGGTGTTCCCGGCCACGGTGACGACCACCTCCGGGTGCACCGCAGCGGTCACCGTCACGCTGTCCCGGGACTGCGCCACCCCGGATGCGGTGCTGGCCACCGTCGAGGCCACCGGGCTGACCGGCGGGGTGCACCGCGTGCTGGTGCAGGGCGCCAGTGGTGACCGGGACGTCCGGCTGACCAGCGGTGACATCCAGGTCAGCGGCGGGCGGTTCACCGGTGCGCTGCCGCTGACGAGCCTGACCGGCCCGGTGCCGCCGGGCGTGCTGACCGGCGTCGTGCTGGTGCTGGACGACGGGTCGCGTGCGGTCGCCCTCGGGAATGCCGTGCTGGCCGCCTGCCCGGCGCCCGAGCCGGTGGCCGCACCGGCCGCCGCTCCGGGGCCGGCCGCCCCCGGGCCCGCCGCTCCCGGACCCGTTGCCCAGCCCACCGGGAATGCGCCGGGACACGTGGACCCGGTCATGGCCACCGGCGGGCCCGCCGAGCTGGCCCGCACCGGCACCCCGACGACGGGACTGCTGCTGCTGGCCGGGGTCTTCCTGGTGATCGGCCGGCTGGCCTCGGTGGCCGGGCGCCGTCCCGGGCGCTGAACGGCCCCCCTGCGCGGGGGAGCGCGGTCCCTCCCGGATGCCGTGGTGCAGCAACAGGCGGACGATCATCCGGTTGACGGCTGCAACGAACACCCGGGGAAGAAGGCACCATGACCGACACCACCACTGCGGCGCAGGACGCCCACCGGCGGGCGGTGACCAAGGCCGCGGCACTGACCGCCGTCGGCGGCATCCTGTTCGGCTACGACACCGGGGTCATCGGGGGTGTGCTGCCCAACATCAGCGACGACTTCTCCCTGGACACCCCGTTCAGCAAGGGCACCGTGGTCTCCATCCTGCTGGTGGGTGCCGCGATCGGTGCGCTGATCGCCGGCCGCACCGCCGACGCGCTGGGCCGCCGCAAGGCGATCATCGCCACCGCGGGAGTCTTCGTCGTCGGGCTGGTGCTGTCCATCGTGGCCCCGGCGTTCTGGGTGCTGCTGCTCTCCCGGTTCCTGATCGGCGTCGGGGTCGGCTCGGCCTCGTTCGTGGTCCCGGTCTACATCGGCGAGATCGCCCCGCCCGAGCGTCGCGGTGCGCTGGTCAGCCTGAACCAGCTGTCCATCACCTCCGGCATCCTGATCAGCCAGCTGGTGGCCTACTTCCTGGCCGGCAGCGGGGACTGGCGGATCAGCGTGGGTCTGGCGCTGCTGCCCGCCGTCGTGCTGGGTCTCGGCATGATCCGCGAGCCGGAGAGCCCCGCCTGGCTGGTCCGCCAGGGTCGCGAGGACGAGGCCCGCACCGTGCTGCGCACCCTGCGGGACTCCGAGGAGGCCATCGAGTCCGAGATCTCCGACATCCGCGGCACGGCGACCGAGGAGGAGAAGGGCGCCGACCGCTCGCTGCTGGCCCCCAAACTCCGGCCGGCGCTGATCCTGGGGGTGACCCTGGCGGTCATCCAGCAGATCACCGGCGTGAACACCGTCATCTACTTCGCCCCCACCGTGCTGGAGAACGCCGGTCTGGGTGCCTCGGCGGCCCTGCTGGCGCTGATCGTCGTGGGTGTCACCAACGTGGTCATGACCGTCGTGGCCATCAAGGTCATCGACCGGGTGGGTCGGCGGGCCCTGCTCATCTGGGGCATGAGCGGGATGACGCTGGGCCTGGCCGGCCTCGCGGTGGCCTTCCTGTTCGACATCTCCGGCGCCGGCGCCGTCGTCACCACCATCGTGCTGGCGTTCTACGTGGGGTCCTTCGCGGTCAGCCTGGGCCCGGTGGTGTGGCTGCTGATCAGCGAGATCTTCCCGCTGGCCGTCCGCGGTCGGGCCTCGTCGGTTGCCACCATGGCCAACTGGGCAGCGAACTTCGTGGTCGCGGTCAGCTACCTGTCGATCATCGCCGCCATCGGCGAGACGGCCACGTTCGGCACGTACGCCGTCGTCACCGTGCTGTCGTTGATCTACGTGGTCCGCGCGGTACCAGAGACCAAGAACCGCAGCCTGGCCGACATCGAGCGGGAGCTGTCCCCGGCGACCAGCTGAGCCGGAGTTGACCCTCCCGGCCGCAGCTGGCAGAACTCACCCCATGGCAACCGTGCTGACCGAGGTGTCCGAGGGCGTGGGCGTCCTGACCATCGACCGTCCCGAGGCGCGCAACGCCGTCGACCTGGCGACGACGAAAGAGCTGGCCGCCGGCATCGACGACCTGGAGAGCCGGGACGACGTGGCGGTCCTGGTGCTCACCGGGGCCGGGGGGAACTTCTGCGCCGGGATGGACCTCAAGGCGTTCTCCCGCGGGGAACGGCCCGCCCTGCCGGGCCGCGGGTTCGCCGGCTTGACCGAGGCCCCGCCGAGCAAGCCGCTGATCGCCGCGGTCGAGGGCTGGGCGCTGGCCGGGGGGTTCGAGCTGGTGCTGGCCTGCGACCTCGTCGTCGCCTCCCGGGAGGCCCGGTTCGGCATCCCGGAGGTCAAGCGCTCGCTGGTGGCCGCCGGTGGCGGGGTGCTCCGGCTGCCCAAGGCGCTGCCCTACCAGCGGGCCATGGAGATGGCCCTGACCGGTGACCCGATGGGTGCTGAGGAGGCCGCCCGGTTCGGCCTGGTCAACACGCTCACCGAGCCCGGTGGTGCGCTGGCCGGTGCCCGGGAGCTGGCCGGGCGGATCGCGGTGAACGGGCCGCTGGCCATCCGGGCCACCAAGCAGCTGGTCGCCGGCGCGGTGCGCTGGACCGATCGGGAGGCCTTCGAGCACCAGCGCACCCTGGCCGACGCGGTATTCACCTCGGCTGACGCGCAGGAGGGCGCCCGGGCCTTCGCCGAGAAGCGCGCCCCGGTCTGGCGCGGCGTCTGAGGTCGGCCGCCGCCGAGTGACAGCTCAGCGTGGATGTTGAGGGCCGGCGTCCACGCTCAGCTGTCACTGGGCGAGCGCGGCCGCGAGGCGGGTGAGGAGTGCAGCGGGGTGCGCCAGGTCGCCCGCGGTCACGAACAGCACCCGCCAGCCCGCCGCCTGCAGCGCCTCGATCCGTCGCCGGTCGGCCGCGATCTGCCGGGTGTGCCACGCGCCCTCGTACTCCAGCGCGACGCGCCGCTCCGGCCACGCGAAGTCCACCCGCCCGACGAAGCGCCCCCCGTGCCGGACGACGAACTGGGCGACCGGGGCGGGCATGCCCCAGTGGTCCAGCAGCAGCCGCAACCGGGTTTCCTGCGGTGAACCGGCCAGCCCGTCGGCCTGCGTGGCCGCCTGCCGGGCCCGCCGGCATCCGCGGCCGACGGCGGCATCGGCCTCGGCGCGCAGGCCCGGCAGGGTGGCCAGGTGCTCGGCCACGAAACGGTCCAGCAGGACGACGCCTTCGACCGGGTCCAGGCCGGCGGCCAACTCGACCGCCGTCCGCTCCGGGGTGGTGACCCGCACCCCGTGCCGATCCCGCACCAGCTCCGGAGCCAACCGGCGACGGCGGATCCGGACACCCGGGCAGCTGCTGCGGGCCGCCCCCGGGGCCACGGTCAGCTCCACGGGATCGTCCGGGCCGGCCAGGTCCGTCAGTCCCCAGAGCACAGCCGCGCTGGCGCCGGAGATGACGCTGCCGGGCAGCAGCAGCCCGGCAGCGGCCCGGGCCCGCAGCACGTGGCCGGCAGGTGCCCCCGCAGCCACGTAGACGTCGGGGAACAGCCGCTGCCAGCCCGGCCCCCGCAACTCGTTGGCGGTGAGCAGCCCCTGGCGCACGGCGGTGCTGCCCCGGAAGACCCGCAGGTCCAGGGCGGGTTGGCGGCGGGCCGGAGGCATCCCGGCAGCGTGCCCGCCGCCGGCCGCCCGTGGGATCGCCCTGTGGACGACGCCCAGAGACAGCTGAGCGTGGATGCGACGGCCTTCCGTCCACGCTCAGCTGTCACTCGATGCGTGCGGCGGTGCGCGGTGGGATCAGACGGCCGGGTGGGTCACCAGGGAGGGCGTGGAGTGCTCGTGGCGCAGCTGGGTCTTGAGCACCTTGCCGCTGGGGTTGCGGGGCAGGCCGCCGACGAAGGAGAACTCCCGCGGGCACTTGTAGTGCGCCAGCCGCGATCGGCACCAGGCGGTCAGCTCGGCCGGTGACGGGGGAGCGGCCGGGTCCCGGGGGGCGACGACGGCCAGCGGCGCCTCGCCCCACCGACGGTCCGGCACCCCGATCAGCGCCACCTCGGCGACCTCCGGGTGGGCGGCGAGCACGTCCTCCACCTCGGCGCAGTACACGTTCTCGCCACCGCTGATGATCATGTCCTTGATCCGGTCGACGACGAAGACGTAGCCGTCCTCGTCCTGCCGCACCAGGTCACCGGAGTGGAACCAGCCGCCGGCGAAGGCCTCGGCCGTGGCCTCGGGGGCGTTCCAGTACTCGCGCATGACCATCGGCGAGCGGTACACGATCTCGCCGACCTCACCCCGCGGGACGTCGACCATCTGCGGGTCCACGACCCGAATCTCGACGTTGAGCATCGGGGTGCCGACGGACCCGATCTTGCGCAGCGCATCCTCACCGCGCAGGAAGCAGGTCACCGGCGCGCACTCGGTCTGGCCGAACGCGGTCACCAGCTCGGCCGCCGGGAACGTGGCCATCATGGTGCGCAGCAGGGTGGTCGAGGCCGGCGCCGCGCCCCAGGAGATCCGGCGCAGCGCGGACAGGTCGCGGTCGGCGATCCCGGGGACCGCGCAGATCGCCTGCCAGGCGGCGGGTACGAAGAAGCAGCTGGACACGCGCTCGGACACCAGCTCGTCCACGGTGGCGGCCGGGTCGAAGGCGCCGGAGCGGGTGAGCACGAACGTGCCGCCGTAGAGCAGGGTCGGCAGCATCCCGGCCACCGCGGCGATGTGGAACATCGGGGCGCCGTAGAGGCTCACCCGGTCGTCGCTGCCCCAGCCCAGGG
Source organism: uncultured Actinomycetota bacterium (assembly GCA_963759905.1). Lineage (GTDB taxonomy): Bacteria > Actinomycetota > Actinomycetes > Mycobacteriales > Geodermatophilaceae > Klenkia. The sequence goes on along the minus strand of CAVXBD010000001.1, from coordinate 700,014 downwards.
CATAGGCAGCTGGTCGGCGGCACGGTGGGCTCGGTCAAGGCTGGGCTCCTCGTGCGCGCCGGGGGGTGACCTGGGCCATGCTGTCGGCGCCGGTGCAGGCGGTCAACCGGCCGTCGTCGGCCCAGCCCCGAGGAGCTCGCGTGGACATCACCGATGCCGTAGCCGTCATCACCGGAGGGGCCTCCGGCCTGGGACTGGCCACCGCGCGGCGGTTGCGCGCGGCCGGTGCCCAGGTCGTGCTGCTGGACCTGCCGACCTCGGCCGGGGAGCAGGTCGCCGCCGAGATCGGTGCCCACTTCGCCGCCACCGACGTCACCTCGACCGAGCAGGTCGAGGCCGCGCTGGACCAGGCCGTCGAACTCGGCCCGCTGCGGGTGGTGGTCAACTGCGCGGGCATCGGGAACGCGGTCAGGACCGCCGGTTCCAAGGGCCCCTTCCCGCTGGAGGCGTTCCAGCGGGTGGTCGCGGTGAACTTGTTCGGCACCTTCAACGTCATCCGGCTGGGCGCCCAGCGGATGCTGGACGTCGAGCTGCTGGGCGAGGAGCGCGGCGTCGTCGTCAACACCGCCTCGGTCGCCGCCTTCGACGGCCAGATCGGCCAGGCGGCCTACTCGGCGTCCAAGGGCGGGATCGTGGGCATGACGCTGCCGATCGCGCGGGACCTGGCCCAGTACGCGATCCGGGTGGTCACGATCGCGCCCGGCCTGTTCGACACCCCGCTGCTGGCCGGCGCCCCCGAGGAGGTCCGGGCCAGCCTGGGCGCGCAGGTGCCGCACCCCTCCCGGCTGGGCAGGCCCGAGGAGTACGCGGCGCTGGTCGAGCACATCGTGGCCAACCCGATGCTCAACGGCGAGACCATCCGGCTCGACGGTGCGATCCGGATGGCTCCCCGCTGACGCGGCAGCCAGCGTCCCTGCCGGCCGGCGGCACCGGACCCGCGCGTTGACCGGCTCCGGCGCCCACCGGAGGATGCGGCCATGAGCGACTGGACGCAGGTGTCCTACCTGGTGGACGGCGGGGTGGCCACGCTGACCCTGGACCGGCCCGATCGGCGCAACGCCTACACCTCGGTGATGGCCCGGGAGCTGGGCGAGGTGGCGGCCGCGGCCGACGCCGACGACGCGGTCCGGGTGCTGGTGGTGACCGGGGCCGGGCGGGACTTCTGCGTCGGCGCCGACCTGCAGGGCGCGGGCACCTTCGACCGCAGCGCGTCCGCGGCCCAGGCCGGCACCATCGGCGGCACCGCCCGGGACTGGGGCGGGATCGGGGCGCTGCCCTTCGCCGCGCTCCGCAAGCCGGTGATCGCCGCGATCAACGGGGCCGCCGTCGGCATCGGCGCCACCATGACCCTGCCGATGGACATCCGGATCGCCGCGGAGTCGGCCCGGTTCGGTTTCGTGTTCGCCCGCCGCGGGATCGTGCCGGAGGCGGCGTCCAGCTGGTTCCTGCCCCGGGTGGTGGGCATCAGCCAGGCGATGGAGTGGGTGGCCACCGGCCGGGTGTTCGACGCCGCGGAGGCGCTGCGCGGCCGGCTGGTCTCCCGGGTGGTGCCCGACGCGGAGCTGCTGGACACCGCCTACGGCCTGGCGCACGAGATCGCCGACCACACCTCGCCGGTGGCGGTCGCGGCGTCCCGCCAGCTGCTCTGGTCGATGCTGGGGGCGGCCAGCCCGTGGGATGCCCACCGGGCCGAGTCCCGGGCGCTGGTCGAGCTGGGCGCCGGTCCGGACGCCGCGGAGGGCGTGCAGTCCTTCCTGGAGAAGCGGCCGGCCGTCTTCGGCGCCCCGCTGGGCGAGGTGGGCCAGGGCTGGCCTGCGGCTCCCGACGACCTGGCGTGAGTCCGGCCCGGGGAGCCGGCGCCGGGGGCGGCGGGGCAGGATCAGCGGGTGGACACCTGGATCACCCTGCACGTGGACGGGGCGGATCGGCCGCTCGCCGTCGACACCCGGACCTCGCTGCTGGACGCGATGCGCGAGCGGCTGGCCGTGACCAGCGCCAAGAAGGGCTGTGACCACGGGCAGTGCGGTGCCTGCACGGTGCTGCTGGACGGGCGGCGCGTCAACAGCTGCCTGGTGCTGGCGGTGACCGCCGACGGCCAGCACGTCACCACCTCCGACGGGCTGGCGGCCGGTGACCGGCCGCACCCGCTGCACGACGCGTTCGTCGACCACGACGCCTACCAGTGCGGGTACTGCACCCCCGGGCAGATCACCTCGGCCGCCGGGGTGCTCGCCGAGGTCGCGGCCGGCTGGCCCAGCGCCGTCACCGACGACGTGTCGGCCGACCGGATCGAGCTCACCGACGAGGAGATCAGGGAGCGGATGAGCGGCAACCTGTGCCGGTGCGCGGCCTACGCCAACATCGTCCCGGCGATCCGTGCGGTCGCCGCCGAGCTGGGGGTGCGAGCGTGAGGGAGTTCCGCTACGAGAAGGCCACCGATCCGGCGGGAGCGGTGGCCCTGCTGTGCGCCGAGCCCGAGGGTGCCTACCTGGGTGGGGGCACCAACCTGGTGGACCTGATGCGGCTGGGGGTGGCCACCCCCGACGTGCTGGTCGACGTCCGGCAGCTCACCTCCACCGAGGTGCTCGACCTGCCCGGCGGCGGGCTGCGGATCGGGGCCGCCGTGCCCAACGCCGACCTGGCCGGGGAGCGCCGGGTGCGGGAGCGCTTCCCGCTGCTGGCCCAGGCCCTGCTGGCGGGGGCGTCGGGGCAGCTGCGCAACCGGGCCACCACCGGCGGGAACCTGCTGCAGCGCACCCGCTGCCCCTTCTTCACCGACACCTCGATGCCCTGCAACAAGCGGTCCCCGGCCTCGGGCTGCGCGGCGGTCGGCGGGCACCACCGCAGCCTCGCCGTGCTGGGGGCGACCAACGAGGGCGGGGAGTCCCCGCACACCTGCATCGCCACCCACCCCTCGGACATGGCGGTGGCGCTGCGCGCCCTGGACGCCACGGTCCGGGTGCTGGGTCCCGCCGGCGAGCGGGCCGTGCCGATCGCCGAACTGCACCGGCTGCCCGGCCGCGACCCCTCCCGGGACACCACCCTGCAGCACGGCGAGCTGATCACCGCGATCGACGTCCCGGGGCTGCCGTGGGCCACCCGGTCGCGGTACCGCAAGGTGCGCGACCGGGCCTCCTACGCCTTCGCGCTGGTCAGCGTGGCGGCCGCGATGGACCTGCAGGGCACCGGGGACGACGCGGTGGTCGGCGACGTCCGGATCGCGCTCGGCGGGATGGCGCACGTGCCGTGGCGGGCAACGGTGGCCGAGGACGCGCTGCGCGGCGGGCCGGCCACCGAGGAAGCCTTCGCTGCGGCCGCGCAGGCCGAGCTGGCGGCCGCCACGCCGTTGCCCGACAACGCCTTCAAGGTGCCGATGGCGGCGAACATGATCACCCGCACCCTGCTGCAGCTGTCCGCGGAGGCCCGCCGGTGACCGCCGTCTCCGACCGCCCGGGCACGGCCCCGGCGATCGGCCGCGACGTCCGGCGGATCGAGGGGCCGGCCAAGGTCCGCGGCCGGGCGCCATACGCCTACGAGCACGAGCTGGGCAGCGCGCCGGCGTTCGTCGTGATCGTGGGCTCGACCGTGGCCACCGGCGCGGTCACCGCGATCGACACCGCGGCGGCACGGGCGCTGCCCGGGGTGCTGGCCGTGCTGACGCACGAGAACGCGCCCCGGCTGGGTGAGGTGGCCGACGAGCTGAGGGTGCTGCAGTCACCCGCCGTGCAGTACGCCGGTGAGCCGGTGGCCGCCGTCGTCGCGGAGACCTCCGAGGTCGCCCGCGACGCCGCGGCCCGGGTCGTCGTGGGCTACCAGCAACAGGCCCCGGACGTGCTGCTGTCACCGGAGCGAGACGACCTGTACCCGCCGGGGCAGCTGATGGCCGGTTACGCCACCGATTCGGTGATCGGCGACGTCGACGGCGCGCTGGCCGCGGCACCGGTGACGCTCGACGTCACCTACACGACCCCCCACCAGCACAACAACCCGATCGAGATGCACGCCACGGTGGCCCGCTGGGACGGCGACGTGCTGCGGATGTGGGATGCCAACCAGGGACCGCACAACCTGGTCCCGGTGCTCACCGCCGCGTTCGGCATCACCGAGGAGCAGCTGCACATCGTCTCGCCCTACGTGGGCGGTGCGTTCGGGTCCAAGGCGTTCGCGCACGTGCACCAGCTGATCGCCGGGATGGCGGCCCGGGTGACCGGCCGGACGGTGAAGCTGGAGCTCACCCGGCAGCAGATGTTCAGCCTGGTGGGGCACCGCACGCCGACGGTGCAGCGGGTGCGGCTGGGCGCGCGGGACGACGGCACGCTCACCGCGATCAGCCACGAGGTGGTCGAGCACACCTCGCAGAACGCGGAGTTCGCCGAGCAGACCGCGGTGGCCACCCGGCTGATGTACGCCGCGCCCGCCCGCCGGACGACGCACCGGCTGGCCCGGCTCGACGTCCCGCCCCCGACGATCATGCGGGCCCCGGGGGAGACACCCGGCATGTACGCGCTGGAGTCCGCGATGGACGAGCTGGCCGACGAGCTGGGCGTGGACCCGGTGGAGCTGCGGATCCGCAACGAGCCCGCCCGCGACCCCGAGCGGGACGTGCCCTTCAGCAGCCGGAACCTGGTGGCCTGCCTGCGCCAGGGCGCCGAGCGCTTCGGCTGGGCCGACCGCGACCCCCGGCCCCGGGTCCGCGAGGTGGGCAGGTGGCTGGTCGGCAGCGGGGTGGCGGCGGCGACCTACCCGAGCCGGCGGCGGCCCTCGGAGTGCCGGATCGAGGCGGTCCCGGGCCGGCCGACCGTGGTCAGCATCGACGCCTCCGACATCGGGACCGGCGCCTGGACCGCGCTCACCCAGATCGCGGCCGACGCGCTGGGCGTGCCGATGGCCGGGGTGGACCTGCGGATCGGGGACAGCCGGTTGCCCAAGGCCTCCGGCGCCGGGGGGTCGACCGGGATCACCTCCTGGGGCCCGGCCATCCTGGCCGCCGCGCAGGCACTGGCCGACCGGGTGGACGCCGAGTTCGGCGGGCAGCTGCCACCGGACGGCGTCGTCGCCACCGGGTCCTCGGGACCGGGGGAGGAGGCGGCCCGGTACTCGATGCACGCCTTCGGCGCGCACTTCGCCGAGGTCCGGGTGGACCGGGACTCCGGTGAGGTCCGGGTGCCCCGGATGACCGGGGTGTTCGCCGCGGGCCGGATCATCAACCCCACCACCGGCCGGTCGCAGTTGCTGGGCGGGATGACCATGGGCCTGTCCATGGCGCTGCACGAGACCTCGGTGCTCGACGCCCGGTACGGGCACTACGCCACCCGCGACCTGGCGGAGTACCACGTCGCCACCCATGCCGACGTCGGCGAGCTGGACATCAGCTGGGTCGACGAGGTGGACGCCCAGGTCAACCCGCTGGGCGCCAAGGGCCTGGGGGAGATCGGGATCGTGGGTGCGGCGGCGGCGATCGGCAACGCCTACTGGCACGCCACCGGGCTGCGGGTGCGGGAGCTGCCGCTCACCCCGGACGTGTTCTTCCGCTGACGGCGGGGGTTGGGTCCGCGAAGGCCGAGGGAGGTCAGCGGGGCGGGTCGAGGTGGGCCAGCAGGGTCTCGCCGATGTCCCGCAGCGCCTGGACCTGGGCCGGGGTGAGCTGGTCGAACAGATGGGCGCGCACGCTCTCCACGTGGATCGGGGCAGCCTGCTCCAGCGCCGCGAACCCCTCATCGGTCAGCACCGCCAGCTGCCCCCGACCGTCCTCGGGGCACACCTGGCGGCGTACCCAGCCGCGCTCCTCCAGCCGGGCGACCGCGTGCGAGAGCCGGCTGCGGGAGGACAGGCTGCGCTCGGCGAGCTCGCTCATCCGCAGCGCCCGCCCCGGGGTCTCCGACAGCTGCACCAGGATCTCGTAGTAGGCGTGCGAGATGCCGGCTTCCCGGGTGAGCTCCCGGTCCAGCCGGTCGGCCAGCAGCTGGGTGCTGGACAGCCAGGCGCGCCAGGCCAGCTGCTCCCCGGCATCCAGCCACCGGACCCCGGCATCCGGCTCCGCGTCGGAGGGCGCCGCCGTGTCTGCTGTCATGTCGGCAGCCTACTGGCGGAATACTCAAAGGCTCAACTATGCTGCGGTCCAGACATCAGTCAAACGCTCAACCATCTGGAGGCACCATGACCAGCACGACGCAGATCCCCGGCTACGTGACCGGCACCTGGGACATCGACGCCACCCACTCGACCGTCGGCTTCTCGGTCCGGCACATGATGGTCAGCAAGGTCCGCGGCTACTTCACCGCCTTCGAGGGCACCATCGTCACCGCCGAGGACCCGGCGGCCTCCACCGTCGTCGCCACCGTCGACATGGACTCCATCGACACCCGGCAGGAGCAGCGCGACGCGCACATCAAGTCCGCCGACTTCTTCGACACCGGCAACCACACCGTGATGACCTTCCGGTCCACCGCGGTCACGCCGCACGGGGACGACTGGACCGTCGAGGGCGACCTCACCATCAAGGGCATCACCAGGCCCACCACGCTGCAGCTGGAGCTCAACGGCTTCGGTCCGGATGCCTACGGCGGCACCCGCGCCGGCTTCTCCGGCACCACCGAGATCTCCCGCAAGGCGTTCGGCGTGGACATCGACATGCCGATGGACGGCGGCGGCGTCGTCGTCGGCGACAAGATCTCGGTGGAGCTCGAGATCGAGGCCGTGCTGCGCACCGCCTGAGCTGCTCTGCGGCAAGGAGGGCCCCGGACGGCGTGATCCCGGGCCCTCCTGCCCTGTCCGGGGGCGGGTGATCAGGGCCAGGATGACCTGGGTGAGCGCAGCGATCGTGCCGCTGGCCCGCGAGGTCAGCGGTTCCGGACCCGGGTTGCTGCTGGTGCACGGCATCACCGAGGACCGCAGCTTCTTCGCTCCCGTGGTGCCGCTGCTGGCCGGGTTCGGCACCGTCGTCGCCGTCGACCTGCCCGGGCACGGCCGTTCCGCCCGGGCGGCCAGCTACGCCTTGCGCGACCTGGCCGCCGACCTGCATCGGGCCTACCGGGCCAGCGGGGTGCCCGGGGACCCGGTCCTCGTCGGGCACTCCCTCGGCGGGTTGCTGGCCGTGGTGTACGCCGGGTCCTTCCCCACCCGCGGTGTGGTCGTGGTCGACCAGCCGCTGGACCTGGCCCCGATGCAGGCCCAGCTGCTGGAGGCCGAGCCGGTGCTGCGGGGCGAGGGCTTCGAGCCCTTCATGGCGGGGTTGTTCGAGGCCATGCGCGGGGGGCTGGACGAGCAGACCCATGCCGCCCTGGCCGCCCGGCGACGGCCGGTGCGCGAGGTCGTCACCGCCATCTGGGCACCGCTGCTGGACGACACACCCGGCGAGCTGGACGGCATGGTCGAGGACCTCGTCGCGGCCGTGCACGTGCCGCTGCTGTCGCTGCACGGGCTGGATCCCGGCCCGGAGTACGAGGAGTGGCTCACCGCCCGCATCCCCACCGCCCGGGTCGAGGTGTGGACCGACGAGGCCGGCCGCCCGCTGGGCCACCACCCGCACCTGGTGCAGCCCGAGCGCTTCGCCGCCCGCATCCAGGAGTTCGCCACCATGCTCTGAGCCGACCCGCAGGCATCCGCCAGGAACTTCCCGGGGCCGGGGGACGACTGTGTGGGGGTGTGGTCCCAGCAGGTGCGCCCGTGGCCGGCAGTGCGTCGCCGGCCGGCAGTGCGTCCCTGGCTGGGGCTTGCCGCCCGGCTGCTGCTCGGCGGGGTCTTCGTGCTCGCCGGGGTGCTGAAGCTCCCCGACCCCGCCGCCGCGGTGCGCGCCGTCCGCGCCTACCAGCTGCTCCCCGAGGGACTGGTCGCGCCGGTGGCCTTCGGGCTGCCGGTCCTGGAGATCGCGGTGGGGCTGGCCCTGCTGGCCGGGATCTTCGTCCGCGCCGCCGCGCTGGCCTCGGCGGTCCTGCTCGGGGTCTTCCTGGTCGGGGTCGGCTCGGCATGGGCGCGCGGCCTGCAGATCGACTGCGGCTGCTTCGGCGGAGGTGGTCAGGTGCAGGCCGGCGCGACCGCCTACCCGGTCGAGGTCGCCCGGGACACCGCGCTCCTGCTCGCCGCCCTGGCCCTGGCCCGCTGGCCGCACTCCCGCCTGTCCCTGTCCCGAAACGGAGCCCCACCGTGCCCTCCAGTGCACCCCGTGAACCCTCCCGCGGCCGCGCTGCGGCGCAGCGGCGGATCGCCGGACGGCGAGCTGCCGAGGCCGCGGCCCGGGCCGCCGAGCAGCGGCGCCGGCGCAGCGTGACCGGCGGGGTGCTGGCCGCGGTGCTGGTGCTGGTCGCCGTCGTCGCGGTCTTCCTGGTGCAATCCGCCCGGACGTCGACCTCCTCGACCGCGCCGGTGCCCGCCGGGACCGCGGCCGGGACCTCGCAGACCGCGTTCGCCGTCGGACCGGCCGACGCGCCGGTCACCGTGGACCTGTACGAGGACTACCAGTGCCCCAACTGCAAGGCCTTCGAGGACTCCACCGGGGCCACGCTGGACCAGTTGGTGACCGCCGGGACGGTGCGCGTCATCTACCACGGGATGGCGTTCCTGGACACCAGCGAGAACGACGACTACTCCACCAGGGCGCTGAACGCGGCGGCCGTCGTCGCCTCCACCGCCGGTCCCGACGCGTTGCAGACCTTCCACGACCTGCTCTACGCCAACCAGCCGCCCGAAGGCGGGTCCGGGCTCACCGACGACCAGCTGATCAGGTATGCCCAGCAGGCCGGGGCCACCGGCGAGGGCGTGGCCGCCGACATCACCGGGGTGACCTACCGGGACTGGACGGCGACCGCCACCGACCAGGCGTCCAAGGACGGCGTGACGGGCACCCCGACGGTCTTCGTGGGTGGGCAGAAGCTGGCCGACCTCTCACCCGCCGGGTTGTCCGCCGCGGTCACCGCCGCCCAGGCGGCGGCTTGACGGTGCGGGCGGGGGAGACTGGGGGCATGTCGACCACCACCCTCGCGCGTCCTTCCCGCCTGGCCGCCCTGCCCAGCGCTCTGCCCGTCGCGATCGGCCTGGCCGCGGGCTTCGGTATCGCCCAGGGCACCGGGGTGCGCGCGCTCGGCGGGGCGGTCTTCGTGGCGGGGGGTCTGCTGGCCGGGTGGCTGTGGCGGCAGCGGCGCGGCTGGGCGGTGACCGCAGCCCTCTCGGCGGTCTACCTGGCGGCCTTCGTCCTGGCCCACGTGCTGGCACTGGGGGTGGGTTGGCCGGCCTGGCTGGCGGTGAGCATGGTCACGATCGTGGCCGCCGGGGCCAGTTACCTGGTGGCTGACCGATCACAGCGGGTCTGAGGACGCCGCCGACCGCCTACCATGGGAAGGTCGCCGGTCGGCGACGGGCGGTGCTCGCCGGACTCCAGGGGCGCCGCGATACCCCGATCTCCTGAGGTGCCTCTCCGCATGCCCACCCGCAACGACCTGCGCAACGTCGCGATCATCGCGCACGTCGACCACGGCAAGACCACCCTGGTCGACGCCCTGCTCCGCCAGGCCGGGACCCTCGGCCGTTCCAAGGGCGAGGGCACCGACAACGACTCGACGCAGGACCGGGTCATGGACTCGATGGACCTCGAGCGCGAGCGCGGGATCACCATCCTGGCCAAGAACACCGCCATCCGGCTGGCCGACGCCGACGGCAACCCGGTCGTGGTCAACATCGTCGACACCCCCGGTCACGCCGACTTCGGTGGCGAGGTCGAGCGCGGGCTGTCGATGGTGGACGGCGTGGTCCTGCTCGTGGACGCCTCCGAGGGCCCGCTGCCGCAGACCCGGTTCGTGCTGCGCAAGGCCCTGGCCAAGGGCATGCCGGTCATCCTGGTGGTCAACAAGACCGACCGGGCCGACGCCCGCATCGCCGAGGTCGTCGACGAGACCTACGAGTTGTTCCTGGAGCTGCTCGAGGACGCCGGTATGGACGCCGACGTGCTGGAGTTCCCCATCGTCTACAGCAACGGTCGCAGCGGGCAGGCCTCGCTGACCCGTCCCAACGACGGCGAGACCCCGGACAGCCCGGACCTCGGCCCGCTGGTGCAGACCCTGCTGGACACCATCCCGGCCCCGGTCTACGACGCCGAGGAGCCGCTGCGGGCGCAGGTCACCAACCTCGACGCCTCGCCCTACCTCGGGCGCCTGGCGCTGCTGCGGATCCATTCCGGTGAGATGAAGAACGGCCAGCAGGTCGCCTGGTGCAAGGCCGACGGCACCATCACCCGGGTCAAGATCACCGAGATGCTGGTGACCGAGGGCCTGACCCGCACCTCGGCCGAGAGCGCCGGCCCCGGCGACCTGATCGCCATCGCCGGCATCCCCGACATCGGCATCGGTGACACCCTGGCCGACCCCAACGACCCGCGGCCGCTGCCCGCGCTGACCGTGGACGAGCCGTCCATCTCGATCACCATCGGGATCAACACCTCGCCGCTGTCGGGCCGCTCGGGCAAGAAGCTCACCGCCCGGTTGATCAAGAACCGCCTGGACCAGGAGCTGATCGGCAACGTCTCGGTGCGCATGCTGCCCACCGAGCGCCCCGACACCTGGGAGATGCAGGGCCGTGGCGAGCTGGCCCTGGCCATCCTGGTGGAGCAGCTGCGCCGGGAGGACTTCGAGCTGACCGTCGGCCGCCCCACCGTGGTGACCAAGGAGGTCGACGGCAAGCTGCACGAGCCGGTCGAGCGGGTCACCATCGACACCCCGGGGGAGTACGTCGGCACGCTGACCCAGGCGCTGGCCGTCCGCCGCGGCCGGTTGGAGAACCTGGTGCACCACGACACCGGCTGGGCACGGATGGAGTACATCGTGCCCTCGCGCGGCCTGATCGGGTTCCGCACCGAGTTCCTCACCGAGACCCGCGGCACCGGCGTGCTGAACCACAACCTCGAGGGCTACGAGCCGTGGCTGGGGGACATGCGGGCCCGGCCGACCGGTTCGCTGGTCGCCGACCGCCAGGGCACCGCCACCACCTACTCGATGTTCTCCCTGCAGGAGCGCGGCCAGATGATGGTCGAGCCCGGCACCGAGGTCTACGAGGGCATGCTGGTGGGTGAGAACTCCCGTCCCGATGACATGGACGTGAACATCACCAAGGAGAAGAAGCTCACCAACATGCGCAAGTCCACCTCCGAGGAGCTGGAGCGGCTGATCCCGCCGCGCATCCTCAACCTGGAGCAGGCGCTGGAGTTCTGCGCCGAGGACGAGTGCGTGGAGGTCACCCCGGCCACCGTGCGGGTCCGCAAGGTCGTGCTGGACCAGAACGAGCGGGGCAAGTCCAAGAACCGCAAGCCCAAGCCGGCCTGATCCTCCTTCGGCCGCCGTCGCGCCCCCGTCACCGCCTCGGTGACGGGGGCGTCGTCGTCCCGGGCCCGGTGGTGGGTGCAGTGGTGGGTGCAGTGGTGGGTGCAGTGGTTGGCGGCAGTGGTTCGGCGGCAGTGTCCCTGGGTGACCGGATCGGTGCCGGGAACCGCGCACCGGGGGGCACTATCCCGGAGGGCTGGGGACACGCGCGCACAAGCGGTCACGTTCCGTCAGGACGAGCCGTGTGACGGACGGGTCCCGTGGGGTGCGGCGTGTCCGGTGGGACGACGCGGGTGGGCTGCCTAGCGTCGTCTCGCGGGGGCGTGTGGCATCAGGCCGATCGACCCGGGAACGAGAGGCGGTGCGGTGGCAACCAACCGTGCGGCGTGGTTCGGGGAGCAGGAACTGCCGGGCTTTCGCGGAGGCATCGACGCGCGGGTCAGCCTGCGCACCGATGCCGGGGAAGGACTGCACGGTGCCTGGTGGCCCCGCTCGACCGACCTGGCCGTCGAGCTCCCGGAGCTCGTCGCGGCCCTGGACCGGCGCGGGGTGGCCGTCTCCCGGTTCACCTACCCGTTCAGCACCTGGCATGCGGTGCCGCGCAAGCTCGCCGTCGGCGACCGGGTGGTCCGGGTCGGCGGCTTCAGCACCGGTGACCCCGACCTGGTCTCGCTGACCTGCACGCCGGGCCACCTGCAGATCCAGCTGCTCGTGGTGCCGCCCAACACCGAGGCGCTCTTCAGTGCCCGGGCGATGCGTTTCGCGTCCCGGCCGGGGACCAGGCTCACCCCGCGGGCGCTGTTCACCGCGGCCGGGTCGCACCCGGCGCTGCAGGGGTTCCGCAACGCCGGGTGAGCCCCCTCAGCCCTCGCCGACGGTGAACCGGAAGCGGTCACGCCTGGTGTGCAGGTCCCACAGGTGGCCGGCCAGCGCCTGGGTGCCCTTGACCGGGTCGCCGTCGACGATGGCGCCCGGGATGATCAGCTGGAAGACCTGGATGCCCTCCTCGCCCAGCGCCTCGTGCAGCAGCTGGGCGTAGGCGGACAACCCGGCGAAGGCCACGCTGGTCCCGGTGACGTTGCGCCCCGGGGTGACGGCGGAGCACGGACATGCGGGGGAAACGCTCCGGGGTGAGCGGATGGTGCGGAGCGCCTCCCCCACCCGCGCACGCGCCCGGCACCCCCGCCGGAGGAGAGCCCCGGGACGAGCCCGGGTCAGGCGCGCGGACCCTGGGGGCGTCCGGCGCCGACCGGCCCCTGTCCGGACAGCTCGGTGCGGTGGGGCCGCGCCGAGCTCCGTGTCGCGGCGACGGACTCGGCCACGGGCTCGGCCCGGTAGGCCCGCCAGGAGTACGAGACGGCGGTGGCCCAGCCCAGCACGATCACTGCGTAGACCGGCCAGCGGACCGCGTCGGCGACGTCGAACACGGTGCACAGGGACCGGGTGTTGGTGAGCACGATGAGCCCGCCGACGCCGGCGCCCAGCAGCCGTGGCGGCACGTGCCGGACCAGCCAGGCGGCGATCGGGGCGGCCACCACCCCGCCGAGCAGCAGCCCGGCGACCCAGCCGGCCTGGATGCCCTGGGAGCCGAGGGAGAACAGGAAGCCCAGCGACGCGGCCAGCGCGACGAGGAACTCGGAGGTGTCGATGGACCCGATGACCGTGCGGGGTTCCATCCGGCCGCTGGCCAGGATCGCCGGGGTGCCGACGGGCCCCCAGCCACCGCCGCCGGTGGCGTCCACGAACCCGGCCACCAGGCCCAGCGGGCCCAGGAAGCGTGAGCGCAGCGGCTTGCCGAGGTGCTGCCTGTTCAACCCACCGAAGGTGAACCGGAGCAGCACGTACAGGCCCAGCACCAGCAGGACCAGGCTCATCAGCGGGGCGGCGGCGGAGGTGTCCAGTGCGGACAGGAAGGTAGCGCCGGCGAAGGCGCCGACCGCGCCGGGAATCCCGATCCGGGCCACCACCCGCCAGTCGACATTGCCGAAGCGCCAGTGCGAGAGCCCGGAGACCAGCGTCGTCCCGATCTCGGCCAGGTGCACCGTGGCCGACGCAGCGGCCGGGCTGGCACCGATGGCCAGCAGCAGCGTCGTAGACGTCACGCCGTAGGCCATGCCGAGGCTGCCGTCGACGAGCTGGGCGCCCAGGCCGACCAGGGCGAAGAGAACGAGGGTGCGCACAGGGACTCCAGGGGAAACCGCCCCGGGGGAGGGGCCGACGACGGGGAACCCCCGGACGCGCACCGCTCCGGGGACAGGGCGCGAGGCCCTGGGGTGGTCAGCCGGCCGGACAGGCAGCGGTGGTGACGCGCACCAGGTCGACGTGGATGCGGCTCACCAGGAGGTCACCTGGGAGCAGACCGGTCGCCGACACGAGACAATGTCTACCAGTTCGATGGAGAAAGTAGGGAAACGGCTCCCGTCAGCGCGGATCGGGTGCCAGCACGTCCGCCCGGATGGTGACCAGGCTGACCAGGCCGCCCAGGGCCAGCAGCGCGGCACACAACCGCATGGCCAGGGCGTACCCGTCGGTGAGCGCGTCGGGCCGGGCGTAGTCATCACCGGAGAGCCCGACCAGCAGCGGCAAGGCCGCCACCGCCAGCAACTGCGCGGCCCGCGCGACAGCGTTGTTCACCCCGCTGGCCACCCCCGCCATGTCCTGGGGTGCGGCACCCAGCACGGTCGCGGTCAGCGGGGCCACGGTCAGGGCCATGCCCAGCCCGAACAGCAGCGAGCCGGGCAGCACACCGGTCGCCCACCGGGTGCCGCCGTCGACGAAGGACAGCGTGAGCACGCCGGAGGCCGCGACGAACGGGCCCACGGTCATCGGGATGCGGGGGCCGATCCGGGTGGCCAGCGCCCCGGCCCGGGCGGACAGCAACGAGATGACCAGGATGGACGGCACGATCGACGCCCCGGATTCCACCGCGTCGTACCCGAGGACGGTCTGCAACTGGATGACCAGGAAGAAGGAGAACCCACCCAACGCGCCGTAGACGGCCAGGGTGGTCAGGTTCGCACCGCTGAACTGCCGGTCGGCGAAGATCCCGAGCGGCAGCATCGGGTCCGCCGTCGTCCGCTCCCGGAGGACGAACCCCAGTCCGGCGAGCACGCCCACCACCGCCGCCACCCAGGTGCCTGGCCCGCGGCCGGCGTCGATGAGCGCGTAGGTGACCCCGCCCAGGGCCACTGCGGTGAGCACCGCCCCGGCGACGTCGAAGCGGCCGTGCCGACCGGGGTCGCGGCTGTCGGGCACGTGCCGCAGCGACACCACGACGATGACGATCGCCAGCGGCACGTTGATCAGGAAGACCCACCGCCAGCTGACCGCATCGACCAGGAAGCCGCCGAGGAAGGGGCCGGTGAGCCCGGCGATGCCGCCCAGGCCCGACCACAGGCCGATCGCCCGGGCCCGGTCGACCGGGCGGAAGGTGGCCTGGATCAGCGACAGCGAGCCGGGCGTGAGCAGCGCACCGCCCACACCCTGCAGCACCCGCGCGGCCACCAGCAGCCCGGTGGAGGGGGCCAGGCCGCACAGCAGCGACGTCGCGGCGAACCACACCACGCCGACCAGGAACACCCGCCGCCGGCCGTACCGGTCACCCAGCGCGCCGCCGAGGAGGATCAGCGAGGCCAGCGCGAGGGTGTAACCGGTGACGATCCACTGCAGCCCGGACAGCGACGAGCCCAGCTCGGCACCGATGGTCGGCAGCGCCACGTTGACCGCTGTGGCGTCCAGGAACGCCATGGCCGAGGCCAGCACCGTGGCCAGCAGCAGCCAGCGGGCCGCTGCGGTGCCGAGGGTGAGGCCGGTGGGTGAGGCGGCGGCACCGGGATCCGGGCCCGGCGGGTCGGCTGCGGACACCCGGCCCCTCCGTTCAGCCGACGAGGGCGTGCGTGACGGCGTACGCCGCAGCGGCGACCAACCCGGCGGCGGGCAGGGTCACCACCCAGGCGACCACGATGTTCCCCGCCACGCCCCAGCGGACCGCGGACAGCCGGCGGGTCGCCCCGACCCCCATGATCGACGTGGTGGTGATGTGCGTGGTGGACACGGGAACGGCGAACACCGTGGCGGTGGTGATCATGACACCGGAGGCAACCGTCTGGGCGGAGAAGCCGCCGGCCGGGGTGAGCTGGATGATCCGCCGGCCCATCGTCCGCATGATCCGGAACCCACCGGCGTAGGTGCCGGCGCTGATCGCCAGCGCCGCGGCCAGGATGACCCACAGCGGCACCTCGAACGTGTCGATCTGCCCCGAGGTCACCAGCGCCAGGGTGATGATGCCCATCGTCTTCTGCGCGTCCTGCAGGCCGTGCCCCAGGGCCATGGTGGCCGAGCTGGCGATCTGCGCGTACCGGAACCCGCGGGACGCCCGGGTCACGTTGGCGCCCCGGAAGGTCCACAGGATGGCCAGCATGAACAGGTAGCCCAGGCCGAACCCGACCAGCGGCGAGAGCACCATCGGGATGATCACCTTGTCCACGATGCCCATCCACTGCACCGAGTGGGCCGCGGCGAGGGCAGCACCCACCAGGCCGCCGATCAGCGCGTGCGAGGAGGAGCTGGGCAGCCCGAAGTACCAGGTGATCAGGTTCCAGGTGATCGCACCCAGCAGCGCTGCGAACACGATCTGCAGGCCGTCACCGCCGCTGGGGGTGTCGATGATGCCGGCCCCGACGGTCTGCGCCACCTCCGTGGAGATCAGCGCCCCCACCAGGTTCATCACCGCGGCCAGCGCGAGGGCCGCACGCGGGGTCAGTGCCTTGGTGGAGACGGCGACGGCGATGGAGTTGGCGGCGTCGTGGAAGCCGTTGGTGTAGTCGAAGGCCAACGCCACCACGACGATGACCACCAGGGCCAGGAACAACCCGTCCATGCGGGCTCAGGACTCCTTGACCGCGATCGTCTCGACGACGTTGGCCGCGTGCTCGAAGGCGTCGGCGGCCTCCTCGAGCTGGTCGGCCACCTCCTTGAGCTTGAGGATCTCCAACGCGTCGAACTCCCCGGAGTACAGCCGGGACAGCAACCGGCGGTACAGCTTGTCCGCCTCGTTCTCCAGGCTGTTGACCTCGATCCAGTAGTCGGAGAGATCCTTCATCGACCGCAACCTGGGCATGGCGTCGGCGGTGACCCGGGCGCATCGCTGCAGCAGGGCGACCTGCTGGCCCATCTCGGCCGGCAGCGTGCCGAGGCCGGTGAGCACCACCAGGTCCGCGGCAGCCTCGATCGCATCCATCACGTCGTCGAGATTGCTGGCCAGGGTGTAGATGTCCTCGCGGTCGAACGGTGTGACGAAGCTGGTGTTGAGCTGCCGGAAGATCGCGTGCGTGGCGTTGTCACCCGCGTGTTCCAGGTCGCGCAGCGTGCGGCCGAGCTCCTCGCGGCGGGTGTTCTGGTGCACGAAGTCACCCAGCACGACCGTGGCCTCCACCAGGTTCGCCGCCGAGGCGGTGAACATGTCGTAGAAGCTCGAGTCCCTGGGCGTGAGGCGGAAGGGCACGCGGACGGCTCCGGTCGTGAGGGAATGGGCGAGACGAATCGCGCGAAGGGTACGGCCCACCCGCTCCAGCACCCCGGCACCCGGTTGCCGCCCGCCCGTCGCCGGGCGGTCAACCGCCCCGGGCGGCCCGTCCCCGGCGCTCTCCGACGGCCTCGACCAGGTCGGCCCGGGCCCGGGCGACCCGGGAGCGGATCGTGCCCACCGGCACCCCGGCCACCTCGGCGGCCTCGGCATAGGGCAGGCCCATCAGCTGGGTGAGCACGAACGCCTCCCGCCGGTCGGGGTGCAACCGGGCCAGCAGGTCGGCCACCACCGCGCCCTCGCCGACCCGGTCGGTGTCGTCACCGCGGTCCAGCAGGTCGTCGTCGCCGACCAGGGTGAGCCGGCGCCGCCGTGAGCTGCGGATCGCGTCGGCGCACGTACGCCGGGCGATCGACAGCAGCCAGGTGCGCACGGTGGACCGGCCGGCGAACCGGTGCAGCGAGCCGAAAGCCCGCAGGTAGGTCTCCTGGGTCAGGTCATCGGCGGACTGGCGGTCCCCGAGGTGGGCGCACAGCCGCCAGACGTCGGTCTGGGTCTGCCGGACCAGGGTCGCGGCGGCCTGGGGGTCCCCGGCGGCGGCGGCCGCGGCGACTCGGGCCAGTTCGTCGGAGGGGTTTTCCACGGGTTCATCCTGACGCGTGTCCCGGGTGACACCGCGGACCCGGGGACGACGGGAACTGGGTGAGCCCGGGGGACGACCAACCTCCCGTGCACTGCTACAGCTACCGCGAGGCGGCCTCCGCCCGGATGGACGGCGAGGGTTCGCCCGTCCCCGAGGCCGCCCTGGACGCGCACCTGGCCCGCTGCCCGGCCTGCGCCGGGTGGGTGCAGGCCGCCGACGGGTTGACCCGCAGGGCCCGGCTGGCGCCGGCGCCCGCGGTGCCCGACCTGACCGCCGCGGTGCTGGGTGGGCTGCCCGACCGGTTGCCCGGCGCGGCCGCCGCGGCCCGCTCCCGGCTGGTGACGACGGCACTGCGGCTGGCCCTGCTGGCCATCGGCGTGGCCCAGGTGGGGCTGGCCACGCCCTCCCTGCTGGACGGCGCCGGGGCGATGAGCGCCCCGCTGCACATGGCGCACGAGACCGGGGCCTGGAACCTGGGTCTGGCGGTGGCGTTCCTGGCCTGCGCCGCGGCGCCCCGGCTGGCCCCCGGCGCGCTGCCCTTCCTGGCCACCTTCACCGCGGTGCTGACCGTGCTGACGCTCACCGACCTCGCCGCCGGGCAGGTGACCGCGGACCGGGCCACCGGCCACCTGCTGCTGCTGGCCGGGCTGCTGGTCACCGCCGGGCTGGCCTGGCTCGGCCGGCGCCGCCGGTCGGTGCGGGCCGGGGTCGGGGTGCTGGCGTGACGCTGCGGATGGGGCACCGGTGAGACGCACCGCCGCACTCCTGCTGCTGCTGGTCGGCGTCGGGCTGGTGGCCCAGGTGGGGACCGCGCGCCCGGCCGCCGCGCACGCCACCATCGTCACCACCGCACCCGGGGAGGACGCCCGGCTGCCGGCGGCCCCGGTGGAGGTGACCCTGCAGTTCGACGAGGGGGTGTCGTTGGGGGCCGGGTACGCCCGGGTGCTGGACGGCAGCGGCAACCGGGTGGACACCGGCGCCGCCTCGGTCAGCGACGCCACGGTCACCGTGCCGTTGCGCGGGAACCTGCCCGAGGACAGCTACGTGGTCACCTATCGGGTCGTCTCGGCCGACTCGCACCCGGTGGCGGGTGCCTTCGCCTTCGTCGTCGGGAGCGGCGACCTGGTCCCGGCCGGCGCCGTCGCGGCCGGCGGGGACGTGGACCCGGTGATCGCCGTGCTGCTGCCGGTGGCGCGCTGGCTCGGCTTCGCCGGGCTGGCCCTGGGGGTCGGCGGCCCAGTGTTCCTGCTGTCCTGCTGGCCGGCGGGCTGGGCGTCGTTCCGCGCGCGGTGGCTGACGCTGGCCGGCCTGGGCGGGGTCGGCGCCGCCGGCCTGCTGTCCTTCCTGCTCCACGGTCCCTACGCGGCCGGTGTCGGGCTGTCCGGACTCGCCGACCCGCAGCTGCTCGCCACCACCGGCGCATCGGTGTACGGCGTGACGCTGCTGCTCCGGGTCGTGCTGGCACTGCTGCTGGCTGTGCTGCTGGTGCTGGGCTTTCGGGCCGCGGCCGGTGGCGACCCAGCGCCCCGGAGCACGTCGGTCGGGCGGGTCCCGTCGACAGGCCTGGTCGCGGCCGGCGCCGGGACGGCGGCGCTGCTGGTGCTCGGCGTGGCGGCTGTCGGTCACCCCGTCGCCGGCGCGCTGCCCGGGCTGGCGGTGGCCGTCACCACGGTCCACGTGGCGGCGATGACGGTCTGGCTGGGTGGATTGGCCCTGCTGCTGGCCGGAATGCTTCGCCCGGGGGTGTCGCCCGGGGTGCTGGTCACCGCGTTGCCCCGGTACAGCCGGCTGGCAGCCGGCTCGGTGGCGGCCCTGGTGGTGTCCGGGGTCGTGCAGACCGTCCGCGAGGTGAGCACCGTCGGTGCGCTGCTGTCCACCACCTACGGCTGGCTGCTGGTCGCCAAGCTGGTGCTGGTGCTCGGGTTGCTGGCCGCCGCGGGGGGCAGCCGGGTCTGGGTGCAGCAGCGCCTGGGCGGCCCGCGGTCCGGGACCCGGAGCGTCGTCGTGCACGCCTACCGGGCCGATGCCAGCGACAGCGGCGCGGCCGACGGCGGGGACGACCCGGTGGTCCGGCGCCGGGCCGAGTCGGCGGTGGCCGAGGTCGGCCCGTTCCGCCGCTCGGTGCTGGGAGAGGTCGCCGTGGCGAGCATGGTGCTGGCGCTGTCCGCGGTGCTGGTCGGCACGCCGCCGGCCCGGGCCGCGGTGGCCGACCCGGTGGACCTGACCCTGCCCCTGCAGGGTTCGTCGGGGGCCGCCGGCACGGTCCAGGTCTCTCTCGACCCCGCCCGCCCGGGCCACAACACCCTGCACGTCTACGTCCTCGACGAGACCGGGCAGCTCGCCCAGCCCCGGTCGTTGCGGATCACGGTGACCGAGGCCCAGCAGCAGATCGGCCCGCTGCCGGTCACCCTGCAACCCGCCGGTCCCGGTCATTCGATCGGCGACGTGCAGCTCCCCACCGCCGGCACCTGGACGCTCACGGTCGCGGTCCGGCTGGACGAGTTCACCGCCCGGACGGCGGTCACCACGTTCCCCGTGCGCTGAGCGCACCTGGTGATCCCCTGCGCTGAGCACCCCACCCACGAGCACCCCTGACGAGGAGAACGATGTCCCGCGCCTTCCGCCGTGCCACCGTCCTGGCGGTGGCAACCCTGACGGTCCTCGCGGCCGGCACCGGCATCGCCGGTGCGCACGTCTCGGCGTCCTCCGCCGACGCCAGTCCCGGCGGGTACGGCAAGGTCACCTTCCGGGTGCCCAACGAGAGCGACACCGCCAGCACCACCGGGGTGCGCATCCAGCTGCCCACCGACACCCCGCTGACCTCGGTGCGGGCGCAGCCGGTGGCGGGGTGGACGGTCGCACTGATCCGCACCCCGCTCGACCCTCCGGTGGAGGCCGACGGCGAGCAGATCACCGAGGCGGTGACCGTGGTGCAGTACACCTCCGCCGACGGCGCTGGAGGTATCGCGCCCGGGCAGTTCGGAGAGTTCGCGCTGTCCGGCGGGCCGTTCCCGAACACCGACAGCGTGACGTTCAACGTGGTGCAGACCTACAGCGACGGCAGCGAGGCGGCCTGGATCGAGCCCACGGTCTCCGGCCAGGCCGAGCCCGAGTACCCCGCCCCGGTGCTGGACCTCAGCGGTGCCACCGGCGCCGACCACCACGGCAGCACCGACGCCGGGGTGAGGACCGAGGCCGCTGCGGGCAGCGAGAGCGACGAGAGAGCACCCGGCTGGCCGTCATCGCGCTGGTCCTCGGTGGACTGGGCGCGGTGGCCGGGCTGGCCGGGCTCGGGCTCGGGCTGACCGCGCGCCGACGTACCGTGGGCTCGTGAGACCAGCGGTGCGCAGACTCCGGATCGGGCTGGCCGCGGGGGCACTGCTCCTGCTGGCCGGGTGCGGCGGGACGGCCGAGGCCGGTGCCGGGCACGACCACGCGGCGGCCGAGGCCCCCGCAACGGTGTCCGGCCCGTCGGACCCCTACGACGGGCTGTACCTCGCCGACCCCTACCAGAAGCCGCAGTTCACGTTGACCGACCAGACCGGAACGGCCTACGACTTCGCGGCAGCCACCGCGGACGGCCCCACGCTGCTGTTCTTCGGCTACACGAACTGCCCCGACGTCTGCCCCACCACGATGGCCGATGTCTCCATCGCCCTGCAGACGGTGGACCCGGCGGTGGCTGCGCGGACGAACGTCGTCTTCGTGACCACCGACCCGGCCCGCGACACCCCCGCGGTGCTGGGGGAGTACCTGGACCGGTTCGGCACCGGTCCGGCACCGGCGATCGTGGGGCTGACCGGGGACCAGTCCCAGGTCGAGGGTGCCCAGCTGGCCGCCGGGGTGCCGTTGGCCGAGGACATGGGCCAGACGCACTCCTCGTTGCTGCTGCTGTACGGCACCGATGGTCAGGCCGACGTGGCGTTCGACGCCGGCAACACCTCGCGGGACATCGCGCACGACCTGGCGATCGTCGCCGGGGAGTGACGGGACACTGGCCCCTGTGACCCAGCGGCGGAACCGGACCGGCTCGCGTGCCCTGGTGCTGCTGCTCGGTCTCGTCGGGGTGCTGGCACTGGCCGGGCCGGCTGGCGCGCACGGGGGCACCGGGCTGGCCGGCAGCGACTTCGACGGGCGGATCACGGCGATCACCCCCGCGCTGCCCGGGGTCACCGTGCGGGTGCTGCAGTTCGGTGACGAGCTGGAGGTGGTCAACCCCACGGGCACCGAGCTCGCCGTCCCCGGTTACTCCGGTGAGCCCTACCTGCGGATCGGACCGGACGGCGTCTGGCGCAACGCGCTCAGCCCGGCCACCACGATCAACCTCGACCGCTACGGCGACATCCCCCTGCCGGCCGACGCCGACCCGCAGGCAGCCCCGGACTGGGTGCAGGTCTCGACCCGCCCGGCTTACGTGTGGCACGACCACCGCACGCACTGGATGAGCGAGGGCCTGCTTCCCCCGGCGGTGGCCGGCGACCCGACCGTCGGGCACACCGTCATCTCCTGGACCGTGCCGATGACCTACGGGGGCGCGGCGGTGGTCGTCGCCGGCGAGCTCAGCTGGGCACCGCCGCCACCGGTGTGGCTGATCTGGCCGCTGTACGCCGTCCTGGCCGGCCTGGTGGTGCTCACCGGCGCCCTGGCCCGTGGCACTGGGCCGATGGCCGCTGCGCTGGGCCTGGGCGCGATCGCCTCGCTGTGGCATGCGGGGAGCACCCCGCAACCCGCGGTGAGTGCCGGCTCGCACGCCGGAGCGCTGCTGGCGGCCCTGCTCCCGGCCGTGCTGGTCACCCTGGTGGTCGTGCTGGCTGTGGCTGCGGCCCGCCGGGGGCGGGCCTCGTTGACCGGGGTGCTGGCCGTGGTGGCCGGCTGGCTGCTGCTGGTCCAGGGACTACCCGACGTCGACGTGCTGTGGACGGCGCACGTGCTGAGCAACGGCCCCGCTCTGGCGGCCCGGGCAGCGGTGGCGGTGCTGCTGGCGGGCGGGCTGGGCCTGGTCGTCGGCGGGGCCCTGGCCGCCCGACGGTTCCGGGCCACCGAGCCGGCGGTGTCCCCGCCCGCGTCCCCGCCCGCCACCCCGCCCGCGCCACCGCCGGGCGTGCCGGTGCCGTCCCGCTGACCCGCCGACCGGGCCGGTCGCCCCGCGGCGGGGTGCTACCCGTGGGAAGCTCGGGTGCGTGAGCGGTCTCGGGCAGGTGCTGGCTGCCCAGGGACCTCCGCCTGGCGGGCACCAGCACATGTCCCTGGCGATCACGCTGGCCCTGCTGTCGGCCTGCGCCTTCGCCGTCTCCACGGTGGTGCAGCACCGCGCCGCGACCTCGGCGGCCGAGCAGCTGCCCGACGGCGCGGTGCTCCGGCTGGTCGGCAAGCTCGTGCGCAACCGTGCCTGGATCAGTGGGCAGGGCGCTGCGCTGTGCGGGTTCCTGCTGCATGCCGCGGCGCTGAAGTTCGGGCCGGTGGTCGTGGTGCAGCCGTTGCTGTCCGGTGGCCTGGTCATCTCCCTCGCCCTGGGGGCGCTGGTCGACCGTCGGCACCCCGGGCGGGTGCTGCCCGAGGCGGGGCAGTGGATCGCAGCGGGCGTGGTCGCCCTCACCCTGGGCCTGTTCGTGGTGTCCGCCCAGCCCGACCACGGCATGCGTTTCGCCCGACCGGTGGCCCTGCTGGTGTGTGCCGGCGGAGCAGCCGGGGTGATGGTGCTGGCGTCGTTGTGGGCGCTGCGGCCGAGCGCCCCGCACAAGGCGCTAGCGCTGGGTCTGGCGGCCGGAGCGGGGTTCGGCATCACCGGGCTGGTGCTCAAGGACGTCGTCGCCCACCACCCGGGCGAGCTGCTGACCAGCTGGACGACCTACCTGCTGGTGACCTCCGGTGCGGCGTCGATCGTGTTCGCCCAGTGGGCGTACCAGGCCGGTGCGCTGATCGAGTCGCTCCCGGCGATGGCGGTGCTGGAACCGCTGGTCGCCGTCGGTTTGGCCACCTCGGTCTACGGCGAGCGGCTGGCCCCCGGGCTGCTGGCCACCACCGGCCAGGTCGTCGGCGTCGTGGGGCTGGTCGTCGGGGTAGCGGTGCTGGCCCGCCGCACGGCGGCCCGGGAGACCTGCGGCGTGCCGCTGGCGGTGCCCGCACCCGCTCCGGCGCCGCACCCGCACAGTTGACCAGGGGCTCCCTGGTCTGTGAGCTGGATCTCTCCGCGTGTCGACATGTCGACACGCGGGACGCTTCGTCACGAATCGGTCACAGCGTGTTTAGATCCTGACAGGTGGTCACGGCGGGTGACCGGGGGATCACAGGGGCAGGCGATGCGCAGCACGCACGAACGGGTGCCGGCCTCGGGGCACCGTGCTGCGCAGCGCTCCCCGGGCGCTGCGCACCGTCCGGTCATCACCGGCCGCCGGCGGCCGGCCGCCCTGCTGGTCGCACTCACCCTGGGTGGCGTCCTGGCCGGAGTGCTCGGGATCCACGGCCTACCGGCCGCCGAGGCCACCCCGGTGGTGGTCGACGGGTCCGTGGCCGACACCCTGCTGGCCTCGGAGAGCGCCAGCTTCGCCGAGGAGGCCGAGCTCCGGCCGCAGATGGCGATCACCGAGGCCGAGGCGCAGCAACGGCTGGCCGAGGTCGCCGCCTCCCGGGCGCAACGCGAGGCCGAAGCGGCCAGTGCTGCGGCCGCAGCAGCCGAGGCCGCCCGACCCCGCGTGGTGATGCCTGTCCGCGGGGCGCGGATGACCACCTGCTTCTGCACCCGCTGGGGAACCATGCACTGGGGGATCGACCTGGCCGCGCCCATGCTCACCCCGGAGTACGCGGCCGAGGACGGCGTGGTGCTGCGGGCCGGTGCCGCCAGTGGCTACGGCCAGGCGGTCTACATCCTGGGCGTCAGCGGGGACGTGACGATCTACGGGCACATGGAGGAGATCGAGGTCTCCGCCGGGGACGTCGTGCAGGCCGGTGACACCATCGCGCTGCTGGGCAGCCGGGGGCAGTCCACCGGACCGCACCTGCACTTCGAGGTGCATGCCGGCGGGATGAACGGTTCCCCGGTCGACCCGGTGGCCTGGCTGGCCGCGCGCGGCGTGGACGTCTGATGGGCCCGGCCGGGGACGCTAGGCAGTCCTACGGATGCTCCGGGGGCCGCCTGGCCCCGACCATCTCCGCATGACCCTCCTGCGCTCCGTCCTCGTCCGCACCGTGGTACTTACCGCGGTCTCCCAGGCACCGCTGGTGCTGCCGCTCACCGCCGACGACGCCCTGGGTGCCGGGCTGCTGGCGCTGGCGGCGGTGGTCGTCACCTCCGCGGGCTGGGCCGTCGTCGACGGCCGGCGGGGCGCGTTCCGGCCCGCCGCCGTGCGGTGGGTGGTGACCGGCGTGCTGGTCGGGCTGACGTCGGCGGTGCTGGTCTCGGTGAACGGATGGGTCGTGAGTGGAAGCTGGTCGTGGGCCGTGCTGGCCAGTGACCTGGGTGCGCTCGCCCCGTTCATGGCCGGTCTGGTCGCCGTCCCCGCGGCGTTGGGCCTCGCGATCGGCAGTGCGCTGCGGCCCTCGCCCGCGGCCGCGTGACCGGTTGCCGGCGCGGTGCGCGAGAGCCGCGGCGGCCGGACCCCCCGCCGAGGCGGTGAGCCGGGGACTGTATGGTTGTCCACGGCTCGGACACACCAGACCGGGTCGGCAAGGGGCTGTGGCGCAGCTGGTAGCGCACCACACTGGCAGTGTGGGGGTCAGGGGTTCGAGTCCCCTCAGCTCCACCCGTTCGGCGAAGGCCGCTCTCCTCTCGGAGAGCGGCCTTTCGCGCTCGCGGCCTACGTCGTCAGCCTCCGGATCCGCCCGGTGCCCATCCGGTGTCGGGAATAGGTCGCCGCGGTGGGCCGCGGCTAGCGCGAGTTCTGCCGGCGCGCGACGACGACCAGCCCGACGAGCACCAGCGCCAGCGGAGCCCAGCCAGGGAGACCGAACGGGCCGAGGATCAGCTCGGCGACAAAGATCAACAGCCGGAACGCGACCCAGAAGCCCACCAGCAGAACAGCCCAGAACAGCAGGGGTCGTTCGGCCTTCAAGCGGCGCAGCATCTCCACCGCCCCATCATGCGGGAGGGGTCCAGGTGGTTGCCGCGTGCCGGTGCATCCCCATTGACGAGGGAGTCCCCTCGGAGTCCACTGTCCGGTGAGCCAGGACCCGGACGCGGGGCCCCGTCCGGCAGGACGGAGCCATGCGGTGACCGAGGTCGTCCCCACCTTCAGCGGGCGGGTGCCCGACGTCTACGACACGGTCATGGTCCCGATGCTGTTCGGTCCCTATGCCGAGGTGATGGCCGATCGGGTCGCTGCCCTGGCGCCCGCGCGAGTGCTGGAGGTGGCCGCGGGCAGCGGTGCGCTGACCCGCGCGTTGGCGGCCGCGCTGCCCGACGCGCAGATCATCGCCACCGATCTGGCCCAGCCCATGCTCGACCGGGCGGCCGCGGTGTCCAGCCCGCCCGGGGTGCGCTGGCAGCAGGCTGACCAGCTGGACCTGCCGCTGCCCGACGGTTCGGTGGACGTGGTCACCTCGCAGTTCGGGCTGATGTTCGTGCCCGACCGGGTCGCCGCGCACCGGGAAGCCCGACGGGTGCTGGTGGACGACGGGCGGCTGGTGGTCGCGGTCTGGACCGGGTTGTCCGACAACGGGCTGGCCGACGGGCTGCACGCCGCCCTGGCCGACCGGTTCCCCACCGACCCGCCGACGTTCATCCAGCGCATCCCGCACGGCTACGGTGACGCCGGCCAGGTCGTCGCCGATGCCGAGGCCGCCGGCTTCGCCGATGTCACGGTGGAGAAGGTCGGCCTGATCTCCCGGGCCGGCTCCGCCCGAGAGGTCGCCGTCGGGTTCCTGACCGGCACGCCGGCAGGTCGGGAGGTCCAGGTTCGGGACGGTGACATCGCGGGTGCGATCGACGACGTCACCGCTGAGCTCGAGCGGCGCTACGGCACCGGGCCAGTGCAGGCCCCGATGACCGCACTGGTGCTGACCGCGCACCACTGACCACGGCCTCGTCGACCTGTGGGCTTGGCAACTTCTGCTAAGACGTCGGTAAACGGAACTTACTGCGGGCTCGGCGTCCGATCATTTCTCGACGTGCGCCCCGACCCTGGCCCGGCTAGTTTGCCCTCCTCGGGCCGTCATCCCGACGGCCCCGATCGTCAGGAGGTCCTCCGTGGCCACACTGCTCTGGATCCTCGCCGTGGTCCTCGTGATCGCCGGCATCTTCGCCATCGTCCGCAAGCAGCTGCTGTGGGGAATCGTGCTGATCGTGGTCGGCCTGCTCGTCGGGCCGGGTGGCGTCAGCATCTTCACCTGACCCGAGCGCCCGCCGGGGTGGCCGAGCGTGCCACCCCGGACGGGCGCTGGGGAACAGCGTCGCCACCGTTCCCGCCGCGCCCGCCATCAGTTCTGTGAGCAGCGATCCGACAGGCGCTCCCGGCCTCTTGGTGCCCTCGCGTTCGTGGCGGAACGCTCGGGAGCGCGGGTCTGTCCGGCGCGTCCTACCGTCCGGTCATGCGCCTGGTCTCCCTGCTGCCCTCGGCCACCGAGATCGTGGCCGCCCTCGGCCTCGCCGACGACCTGGTGGGGGTGAGCTTCGAGTGCGACCACCCCGCCGGGATCCGGGATCGGGCCCAGGTGGTGGTGGGTGGGCTGGAGACCGCCGGGCTGTCCCCGGGGGAGATCGACAGCGCGGTGCGGGCCCGGGTCGCCGCGGGGCATGACCTGTACACGCTGCACGCCGGCGCGCTCGCCGACCTGGCACCGGATCTGGTGCTGACCCAGGACCTCTGCCAGGTCTGCGCCCTACCGGCCGGCACGGTCCGGGACGCGCTGGCCCACCTGGGGACGACGGCCGAGGTGCTGACCCTGGATCCGCACGACCTGGCGGGGGTGCTGGCCAGCATTCTCGCGGTGGGGGCGAGGGCCGGTGTCCCGGAACGGGCCGATGAGCTGGTGGCTGGGCTGCGGGCGCGGCTGGCAACGGTGGCCGACGCTGTCGCCGGGCGGGCCCGGCCGCGCGTGGCGGTGGTCGAATGGGTCGATCCGCCCTTCACCGCCGGGCACTGGGTGCCGGACCTGGTGACCGCCGCCGGAGGTGAGCCGGTGGGTGCCACGGCCGGGGGCCGCAGCCTGCCGACCACCTGGTCGGACGTGGCCGGCACCGATCCCGACCTCGTGCTGGTCGCTCCCTGCGGTTACGGCCTGGCCGCCGCGGTGGAGCAGGCCGGTAGGGTCGCCCGCCACCTGCCGGGCCGCACCGTCTGGGCGATCGACGCCGACGGCCTGGTCGTGCGGCCCGGACCCCGGCTGGTGGACGGGGTGGAGGCCATCGCCGCGGTGCTGCACCCGGACGTGGTGCCTCCGTCGGCGTCGGTGGCCCGGGTGCGCTGACGCACCGGGATGTGGACACCGCCGTCACCGCCGCAACGGCGCCTGCCCCGGCGCCAGGTCCGCATCGTCGGCCGCGCGCCGGCCGGCGAGCCAGCCGGCCGGGTCGACGATCCGCCCAGGCCGGGTGCGCAGCCGGGGGAACAGCTGCTGCACCCGCGCGTGGACAGCTTGCTCCCGCCGGGCCAGCACCGGCACCAGGGTCGTTCCGTAGGTGCCGGCCGCGCGGGCCATGGCCTGCTGCTCCGCTTCGGCCAGCCGCTCACCCACCCGGGTGGCATAGGCGTAGCGGAAGCCCCGCCGGAAGGCGACCGACCGGGTGGGCCGGCCACCGGCCCGGGTCGTCTCGGCCAGCGCCCGCCCGGACTGCACCAGCAGCGAGGTGAACAACAGATCGACCAGTGCGACATCGGTGGACAGGCCCACGACGGTCGCGATGCCCAGGTCGGCCAGCAGCACGACCCGGCAGCCGTTGGCGCTGGCCACCGCCTGGAGCAGGTGCGCCTTGGGTTCGGTGTGCGGGTCGTCCAGGTGCAGCCGCCGGGCGAGCACGTCCGCGCCGAGGTCCACGGCGGCCTGGTCGGCGAGCACCACCGCATCGATGGCGTACCGGCTCATCAGCTGCTGGGCCTTGGCGGCGAGTGCATCGGCCTCCTCGGGGAACGTGGTCCGCTCGGCCTTGGCCAGCAACCCCCGGATCCGGCCCAGCGCCCGGTCGTCCACCGGGCCTGACGACACGGGCCCGGGCGCACCGCGCTGGCCCGGCCAGCCCGCGGGGCCGGTCACCAGGTGTTCCAGCATCGGCAGGGTGGGCAGCAGGGCCAGCACCCGGATGACATCACGCCAACCGGTCGCAGCATCCACCCCGATGCCGGCCCACCACCCCCGCAGCCCGGCGGCCCCGCCCAGCCCGCCGAGCTGGTCGGCCCAGGACGACGGCGCCCGCTCGGCTGCCCGGCTCTCGACCGCCTCGGCCAGCACCAGGGCAGCGGCCAGCCGGCCCGCGCGCCCGCTGATCCGCCGCCCCGTCACGTGCACGACGTCGGCCGGCTGCCAACCCCGCTGGTAGAGCGCCCCCACCGCCGAGGTCAGCGCGACGTCCACACCGGTGGCGTCGAGCTCGGGGGACCGGCGGGCCAGCTCGCCGGCCACCGGGTCCAGGGCCTCGGCGGGCAACCCCGCGCGCCGGACAGCGTCGGCGGCAGCGACCACCAGCGCCAGCACCGGGTCGTCGTCGGGGGAGCGGTCGGGGCGAGACGCCCGCCAGGAAGTGCGCATGCCGGAAAGCGTGCCCGACGGGCACGGCCGGGAGGGCGAAACCGGGGGAGCTGTGCACGACGGGCCGTCGTCCCCAGGGCACCGGGCGCTTCTGTCAGACCGCGTCGCTAGCCTGCGCGGCACCGATCCGGAGGTGGCCGTGGACGTCGACGACAGGACCCTGCTGCGGATGCGGCTGGCCGCCCAGCGCGTGGCCGACGCGCGGCCGCCGGGGGTCGTGGAGGCGGTGCGGCACCTGCTCGCCCTGCAGGCCCAGGACCTGCGGCAGGCCGAGTGGGCGATCGGGTCGCGGGTGCCCGGCAGCACGGTCGAGGACGTGTGGGCCGCGTTCGCCGCCGGTGAGATCGTCCGGTCCTGGCCGATGCGGGGCACCCTCTTCGCACTGGCCCCGGCTGACCTGCATCTGCTGCTGGCGCTGACGTCGGACCGGCAGATCGCCCGGGCGGCACCGAGAAACCGGCAGCTGGGGCTGACCGACGCCGACCGTTGCCGGGCAGCGGAGGCGGCCCGCTCGGTGCTGTCCGGGACAGCGGCCGACGGTGGTCTGGGCCGGGCGGAGCTGCTCGACGCCATCGGCGACGCGGGCGTCGACGTGTCCGGGCAGCGCGGCGCGCACCTCATCGGACGACTGGCCTACCAGGGGGTCCTCTGCCTGGGGCCGCCGCATGCCCGCACCCCCGGCGGGCCGACCCAGGGCTTCGTGCTGCTGGGCGAGTGGGCGCCGGGGGAAGCACCGGGGAATCGTGCCGACGCCCTGGCCCAGCTCGTCCGGCGGTACCTGACCGGGCACGGGCCGGCGACCGAGCGGGACCTGGCCTGGTGGTCCGGGCTCACGCTCACCGAGGTCCGCGCCGGGTTCGCCGCCATCCGGGAGGAGCTGACCGAGGTCCGCTGCGGCGACGCGGTGTTCTGGACGCTGGGAGAGCCGCTGCCGCCCGAGCCCGGCGGGGTGCGCGCGTTGGCCGGCTTCGACGAGCTGCTGCTGGGTTACACCGACCGCTCGCACGGGCTGCCCGCCGAGCACGTCGAACGAGTGGTTCCCGGGCAGAACGGGATCTTCTTCCCCGTGGTCGTGGACGACGGCCGGGTGGTCGGCACCTGGCGGCGGGTCGTGACCCGCGGCCGTGCCGCCGTCGACGTCACGCCGTTCGGCGAGGTCCCGGACGAGCGCCTGGCCGCCTACGAGCAGGCCGCCGCCGCGGTGCTCGCCTTCCGCGGCGAGGGGTGAGGGCCGCGGGGTGATGGGCGAGTGGTGGTGGGCGAGTGGTGATGGGGCGGGGGGATCAGGCGTGCGGGTGGATCCGGGCGGCTGCCTCGCGGGCGATCCCGCGCGCGGTGTCCACGTCCTCCCCGCGGGCCAGCGCAACACCCATCCGGCGCCGGGTGAAGCTCTCGGGCTTGCCGAACAACCGCAGGTCCACCCCCGGAGCGGCCAACGCCAGGTCCACCCCGTCGAAGGTGATCCCGCTGCCTTCCACCCCGCCGTAGATCACCGCCGAGGCGCCGGGATTGCGCAGCGCGGTGTCCACCGGCAGGCCGAGCAGCGCCCGGGCGTGCAGTTCGAACTCGTCCTGCCACTGGGTGCTCATGGTGACCATGCCGGTGTCATGCGGGCGGGGGCTGACCTCGGAGAACCAGACCTCGTCACCGCGGACGAACAGCTCGACGCCGAACAGTCCCCAGCCGCCCAGGTCACCGGTGACCGCGGCGGCGATCGCCCGGGCCCGGTCCAGCGC
This sequence comes from uncultured Actinomycetota bacterium, assembly GCA_963759905.1. GTDB lineage: Bacteria > Actinomycetota > Actinomycetes > Mycobacteriales > Geodermatophilaceae > Klenkia. The sequence continues at coordinate 669,132 of CAVXBD010000001.1, read as the reverse complement.
GGTGCCCGACATCGGCTGGGGCTGCCAGCTCTCCACGTAGTCCCCGGACTCCTGGCGGTGCCCGATCGGCGCGCAGAAGTCGGTCACGGTGGCCCCGTCGCGCTGCGAGCGGACGGTGAGCAGGGTGATCTCGTAGTCGAAGTCCACGAAACCCTCCACGATCACCCGGGTGCCGGCCACCCGGCTGCCGGCCATCGCGTACTCCCATGCGGCCTCGACGTCCGCAGCGTCCCGCAGGGTGCTCTGGCCCTTGCCCGAGGAGGACATGACCGGCTTGACCACGCACGGGAAGCCGACCGCTTCCGCCCCGGCCCGCAGCTCCGCCAGCGAGTCGCAGAACCGGTAGTCGCTGGTCGGCAGGCCCAGGGTCTCGGCGGCCAGCCGGCGAATGCCCTCCCGGTCCATGGTCAGCCGGGCGGCGCGCGCCGTGGGCACCACCCGCACGCCGGCGGCCTCCAGCTCGACCAGTGTGGGGGTGGCGATGGCCTCGATCTCGGGCACGACCACATCGGGGCGCTCGGCCTCGACGAGGGCGCGCAGCTGGGCCGGGTCGCTCATCGGGATGGTCCGCTGGTGGTGCGCGACCTGGTGTCCCGGGGCGTTCGGGTAGCGGTCCACGGCGATGGTCTCCACGCCCAGCCGCTGCAGGGCGATGAGCACCTCCTTGGCCAACTCACCACTGCCCAGCAGCATCACGCGGGTGGCCGAGGGAGACAGCGGGGTGCCCAGGGAGACCATGCCGGCAGGCTAACCGGGCGCCGCCGGCCACCCGGACCGTCATCGCCGCCGGCCGCCGGAGTGGCTGGCAGCCGACCACCGGCGGACGATCGGGCCTGACGACGTCGCCGACCAGGAAGGCCATCCATGACCGCCGAGCTGCTGACCGGGGACTTCTTCGGCTATGAACTGCTGCTGTCGGATTCCGAGCGCAAGGAACTGGGGATCCTGCGGGAGTTCCTCGCCGAGAAGGTCAAGCCCCGGGTCAACGCCGCATGGGCGGCTGCGGAGTTCCCGATGGACCTGATTCAGGAGTTCGCCGCCATCGACGTGGTGGGGCGCGCCTACGAGTGGGACGGCCGGGCCCCGGCGTCCAAGCTGTACGGCGGGTTCCAGGCCCTCGAGCTGTCCCGGGTCGACCCGTCCATCGCCACCTTCCTGGGCGTGCACAACGGCCTGGCGATGGGTTCGATCATGATCCTGGGGTCCGAGGAGCAACGGCAGCGCTGGATCCCGGACATGATGTCCATGCAGAAGATCGGCGCCTTCGCCCTCACCGAGCCCGAGGGCGGCTCGGACGTCGCCCGCGGGATGCGCACCACCGCCCGCCGGGACGGCGACGAGTGGGTGCTCAACGGGGCCAAGCGCTGGATCGGGAACGGCACCTTCGCCGACCACGTGATCGTCTTCGCCCGCGACGAGGCCGACGACGCGGTGAAGACCTTCGTGGTGGACAGGGGCACTCCGGGCTTCACCGCCACCAAGATCGAGGACAAGTTCGCGCTGCGCACCGTGCAGAACGCCGACCTGACCTTCACCGAGTGCCGGATCCCCGCCGAGCACAAGCTCGAGGGCGGCAACACGTTCACCGACGTGAACAAGGTCCTCAAGGTCACCCGCGGTGGGGTCGCCTGGTCCGGGGTGGGCTGCCAGATGGGGGCGTATGAGGCCGCGCTGGCCTATGCGAAGGAGCGCGAGCAGTTCGGCAAGCCGATCGGGTCCTTCCAGCTGGTGCAGGATCTGCTGGCCCGGATGCTGGGCAACGTCACGGCGAGCCTGGGCATGGTGGTGCGGGTCGCCCAGCTGCAGGAGACCGGGGACCTGCGGGACGACCAGGCGGCGCTGGCCAAGAGCCACGTGACCACCCGGGGCCGGGAGACGGTCGCCATGGCCCGCGAGCTGTTCGGCGGGAACGGGATCGTGCTGGACAACGATGTCATCCGGTTCTTCAACGACGCCGAGGCGCTCTACTCCTACGAGGGCACCCGGCAGATGAACACGCTGATCGTGGGCCGCTCGGTGACCGGGTTCAGCGCCTTCGTCTGACCTGCTCCCCCGGTGGGCGGGCGTCCCGGTCAGCACCGACCGGGACGCCCGCGCCGGGACCCGCAGGTCAGTGGGGCCGGCCGAACCGTCCGCGGCCGGTCGCCGTCACGACCCCCTCGTCCAGCGCGTGCCACAACGCGGTGCGGAACTGCCCCGGTCCCCAGTAGCGGGCCCCGGCCGCGTCGGCCAACGCCTGGCGGGAGAGGGTCCCGTGCTCGGCCACGGCCCGGCCCAGGGCCGCCACATGCCGATCGAGCGCGACGTCGTCGCGGGTGTTCTCGCTGACCGCCATCCAGGGCGCGTACATGGACCTGCCCGGTCCGGGGCGGTAGCGGCGCGCACCGGCCCGGTCCCACTCCATCCTGCGGGCCGAGCGCTGGCGGATCCGGGTGTCGGCCTCCTGACGGGTGGACGACCCCGCGCTCGTCGACCCGGCCCGGCCGGAGTCATCGTCCGATCTCTCCGTGCCGCGGCCCTCGGCCCCGTCGCGCTGAGCCCCGTCGTGCTGAGCTCCGTCGTGCGGAGCCCCGTCGGCGTCGTCCTCGGCAGTCAGCGGCTGCGCGATCGACTCCAGGGAGGCGTTCTCGCTCTTGACCCCCCACAGGATCTCGACGAACCCGCCGACCGCCATGACCGCGGCCGAGACGTAGAAGCCGATCACCAGCACGCCGGGGTCGCCGCTCTCGATCAACCGGCCGAACAGCACCGGGCCGATGATCCCGCCCAGCCCGGTGCCCACGGCGTAGAAGAACGCGATGGCCAGCGCCCGGGTCTCCATCGGGAAGATCTCGCTGACCGTGAGGTAGGCCGAGGACGCGCCCGCCGAGGCCAGGAAGAATGTCACCCCCAGCAGCAGGATGAACGTCCACTGGTTCAGCCCGGTGAACAGCACGGCGACGACCACCGCCATCACCGCCGAACCCAGGTAGGTGCCGCTGATCATCGGCTTGCGGCCCACCGTGTCGAACAACCGGCCCAGCAGCACCGGGCCCAGGAAGTTGCCGACCGCGTAGATGACCAGGAAGACCGGGACGAAGGAGGAGGCGACGCCGAAGTAGGTGGACATCAGCGTGCCCAGGTTGAAGGTGAACCCGTTGTAGAGAAAGGCCTGCCCGACGAACAACGCCAGCCCCAGCACGGCGCGCTTGGGGTAGCGGGTGAACGCCACCTTGGCGATCTCCCGGAACGGGATCACGTCGCGCTGGCGGATCTCCAGGGTGTCCTCGACGCCCTCGAGCTCCTCGCCGGTCTCGTCCTCGACCTCGCGCTCGATCCCCTCGACGGTCTCGTTGGCCTCGTCGTCGCGACCGTGGATGAACAGCCACCGCGGGCTCTCGGGCACGTGCCGGCGGACGACGAGGATCAGCAGGCCCAGGGCCGCACCCATCCCGAACGCCAGCCGCCAGCCCAGGCCGGCACCCAGCAGCGACTCGTCCAGCAGCAGGATCGAGGCCCCGGAGCCCACCGCGGAGCCGAGCCAGTAGGAGCCGTTGATCAGCAGATCCACCCGGCCCCGCAGCCGGGCCGGCATCAGCTCGTCGATCGCGGAGTTGATCGCCGAGTACTCCCCGCCGATGCCGGCGCCGGTGAAGAAACGGCACAGGTAGAAGAACCAGGGCGTCCAGGCGAACGCGGTCGCCACCGTGGCCAGGATGTAGACGCCGAGGGTGAGCATGAACAACTTCTTGCGGCCGAAGCGGTCGGTGAGCTGACCGAAGAACAACGCCCCCAGGCAGGCGCCGACGATGTAGATGGAGGCGGCCAGTCCGATCTGCGCGGCGGAGATGTCGATGCCGCTGCCGGCCTCGGTGAGCCGGGCCCCGACGCTGCCGACGATGGTGACCTCAAGGCCGTCGAGGACCCAGACGGTGCCCAGCCCCACGATCACCATCCGGTGGAACCGGGAGAACGGCAGCCGGTCCAGCCGCGCGGGGACGTCGGTGGTGATCGTGTCGCGGTCGCGGGTGTCGGTGGACATGCATCCCCCTGCCTCGAGATCCCGCCGGGTCCGGCGGTAGGCAGAAAGGATCACGCTGACGGGCCGAGCGCGCATGTTGGGAGGGGCAACCAACCGGTGCCGGCCGGGAGAGCCCGTCGAGCCGGGGTGCCGGAGCGCCCGACGGGGGCTTTTTCGGGCTCAAGCCCGGGGCTTGAGCCCGAAAAAGCCCGGGGCTTGAGCCCGAAAAAGCCCGGGGCTTGAGCCCGAAAAAGCCCGGGGCTTGAGCCCCGGGGTCTCACATGTCGCGGTAGCGCTTGGCCTCCGTGGTGGCCTGGCGCAGCTGCGCCACGTCGTACTCGGGGCCGTACCCGGGGGTGTCCCGCTGGATCCGCCAACCCTCGGCGAGCGCGCCGAGGTCCAGGGTGTCGAAGCCGATCCGGTCGATGTAGTCGGCCACCCACGCCTTGGCATCGGTGTCGTCCCCGGCGATGGCCAGGGCCCGGCGGTGCGCGGTGCCGGTGGGTGTGCGGTTCTCGGTGAGGTGCGCCGAGTAGATGTGGTTGAACGCCTTGACGACCTTCGAGGTCGGCAGGTGCGCCTGGGCCATCTCCGCGGTGGTGGTGGTCTCCTCCTCCAGCTCGGTGATCCGGCCGTCCCGTTCGGGGTAGTAGTTCATCGTGTCGATGACGATCTTGCCGGCCAGGGGGTCGACCGGGACGTCGCCCAGGTTCTTCAGCGGCACGGTCACGACGACGACCTCACCGGCCTGACCGGCCTCGGCCGCGGTGGCCGCCCGGACCGAGCCCTGCCGGGTGTCCCGGGCCTGGATCGCGGCGATGGTGTCGGCCAGCGTCTCCGGGCCGCGGGAGTTGCTCAGCACCACGTCGTAGCCGGCGTCGGTGGAGATCTGCGCGAGGGCGGTGCCGATGTGGCCCGCCCCGATGATGCCGATGGTGGTCATGCGGGGGGAACGCGATCAGCCCGGTGGCATTCCGGGGGCTGCAGGACGGTCGGACCTGCGCCAGCCGAACCGTGGCGGACGGCGCTCGGCGAAGGCCCGGACCCCCTCGGCCAGTTCCCCGCTGCGGATCGTCTCCCGGTACCACTCGGCGGCCAGCGCCTCGGCGTTGCCGCGGGCGTCCGCGCCACCGCGCGTCAGGGCAGCCACCACCTGCTTGCTGGCCCGCTGGGTCAGTGCCGACCGGGAGGCCAGCACGCGTGCGAACCGGCGTACCTCCGGCTCCAGCTCGGCCGCGGGCAGCACCCGGTCGACCAGCCCGACCCGGAGGGCCTCGGCGGCGTCCAGCAGTTCCCCGCTCATCAGCAGCAGCGTGGTGGTGGCCGGACCGACCAGGTCGATCAGCGCCTGGGTGGGGGCCGGTGGGTACACCACCCCGACCTTGGCCGGGGTCACCCCGAAGATCCCGGTGTCGTCGGTGAACCGCAGGTCGCAGCTGGCCGCGATCTCCACCCCACCGCCGATGCAGTGCCCGCGGACCATGGCCACCGTGGGGTGCGGGAAGTGCCGGAGCGCGTGCTGGGCGGCCAGGTTGGCCGCGCGCAGCTCGGCCATCGGGTCGTCGGGATCGGGTCCGCCCAGCAGGTCGGCGATGTCGGCGCCGGCACAGAAGCTGGGCCCGGCGCCGGTGACCACCAGGACGCGCACCCGCTCGTCGGCGGCCAGCCCGGCCAGCAGCCCGGGCACCGCGGCCCACATGGCCCCGGTCATCGCGTTGCGCTTGTCGGCGCGGTCGATGGTCAGCGTGGCGACCGGGCCCTCGACGGAGACCAGGAGTTCGGTCATCCCAGGTCGTCGGTGCCGAAGGTGTCGCAGGCTGCCGGGTCGCCGCTCTGGAACCCGGTGCTGAACCATCGCTGGCGCTGCTCGGAGGAGCCGTGGGTGAACGCGTTCTGGTCCACCCTGCCGCTGCCGAGGGTGGTCTGGATGAAGTCGTCCCCGATCCGTCCGGCGGCGTCCAGCGCGCGGGAGATGTCGTCGGCGGTGATCTCGGCGATCAACGGGGCGCCGGAGGCATCGGGCACGGTGGTGGCGTGGTTGGCCCACGTGCCGGCGTAGCAGTCGGCCTGCAGTTCCAGCCGCACCGTGCCGCTGGTGGGGCCGGTCGCGCCGGGGTCGACCTGGGCGTTGGTGCCCAGCAGGTTCTGCACGTGGTGGCCGTACTCGTGGGCCAGCACGTAGGCGTTGACGAACAACCCGCCCTCGGCACCGAACCGGGAGCGCAGCTCGTCGAAGAAGGACAGGTCGATGTAGACCAGTTGGTCGGCCGGGCAGTAGAACGGCCCCGACCCCGAGGTCGCCCCGCCGCACCGGGTCTGCACCTGGCCGGAGAAGAACACCGTGTCGGTCCGCTGGTAGGACGGCAGCGCCTGCTCCCAGTAGTCCTGGATGGAGTCGATGTCGGCCGCGGTGGCGCAGTCGATCGACGTGTTGGCGTCCGAGCCGTCCTGACAGGACTGCTCCAGCTGGGTGTTGTCCGCGGTCTGGCCCTGCTGCAGGCCGCCCAGCACGTCGGACAACCCGGCCGCCGTCCCACCGCCGCCGCCACCGAGCACCTGGACGAGCACCACGACGATCAGGCCCACCACCCCCAGCCCACCCCCGCCGACAGCCAGGCCGCGGCCACCGAAGCCGCCACCCCCGCCGCGGCGGTCCTGCACGCCCGACGTGTCGATGTCCGCACCTTCTCGGTACCTCACGTCGATGACCTCCAGGTCGGTTCGTGGAACGGGGTGGGGGTGACCGGGTGGCCGGCCGGGCCAGCCTGGCAGATCACGAGTCGGTGTACCCGGCGAGATCGTGACGGCGTCGTGACCCACAGCTGTCAGGCTCGGTGCTCCGGGTGAGGGGAGCGGCGGTGGCGGTAGTCAACGGGAGGCTCGTCACCGTCGGCGTGCTCGGGGTGGTCTGCCTGGTGGGGGCAGTCCTGACCTCGTGGTTGCTGGGGCAGACGTCGTTCGTGATCTTCCTCGTCGTGTTCGGTGGCCTGGTGGTGATCGCCCTGATCAGGCCGCCCAACGAGTGAGCCCCCACGAACGAGCTCAGCGGCGCCGGCGGGTGCCGAACACCCCGCGGGTGATCTCCCGGCCCAGGGCCGAGGCCGCGGAGCGGGCGAAAGCCCGGAAGGCCGAGGAGCCCAGGACCGAGCTGATGAGGTCCGGCTCGGGCTCGGGGGCGCGCTGCCGCCGGGGGACGGGCCCGGCCCGGTCCGCCTCCCGGCGGATCGCGCTCGACGGCGCCGGAGGCGGAGCCGGCGGGGCCAGCCGGGTCGCCAGGCGCTCGTAGGCGGACTCCCGGTCGACGGCCGCGCCGTAGGTGGCCTGCAGTGGGGACGCCGCCACCGCGGCCTGCTGCTCGGTGGCCTCGATGGGTGACATCAGCGACCGCGGCGCGCGCAGCATCGTCCACGCCACCGGCGTCGGGGCGCCACGTTCGGACAGCACGGTGATCACGGCCTCCCCGGTGCCCAGGGCGGTGAGCGTCTCGGCGATGTCGTAGGCGGTGGACCGGGGGTAGGTCCGGACCGTCCTGCTCAACGCCGTGGCGTCCTCGGGGGTGAAGGCGCGCAGCGCGTGCTGCACCCGGTTGCCCAGCTGACCCAGCACAGCCGCCGGGATGTCGGTGGGGTTCTGGGTGACGAAGAAGACCCCCACCCCCTTGGAACGGATCAGCCGCACCGTCTGGGTCACCGAGTCCAGGAAGGCCTTGCTGGCACCGGAGAACAGCAGGTGGGCCTCGTCGAAGAAGAACACCAGCTTGGGCACCTCGAGGTCACCGACCTCGGGGAGCTCCTCGAACAGCTCGGCCAGCAGCCACATCAGGAAGGTGGAGAACAGCGCCGGCCGGTCCTGCAGCTGGGCGAGCTCGATCGCACTGATCACCCCGCGTCCGTCCGGGGCGGTACGCATCAGGTCGCCGGTGTCCCACTCCGGTTCCCCGAAGAACACGTCCCCGCCGAGGTCCTCCAGGGCGATCAGGTTGCGCAGGATCACCCCGGCGGTTGCCTTGGACAACCCGCCCAGACCCTGCAGGTCGGCCTTGCCCTCGGCACTGACCAGCCAGGAGATCACCGCCCGCAGGTCCTTGAGGTCCAGCAGCGGGAGCCCGGCGGAGTCCGCGTAGTGGAAGACCAGCCCCAGCGAGCTCTCCTGGGTGGCGTTGAGGTCCATCACCTTGGACAGCAGCACCGGCCCGAAGTCGGTGATGGTTGCCCGCACGGGTACCCCGCTGCCCAGCCCGCCCAGGGCCAGGAACTCCACCGGGTAGCCGGTCGGGGCCCAGGGGTCGGCGGTGTCGGCGGCCCGCCGGGTGATCCGGTCGCCGGGGCTGCCGGGCCGGGACAGCCCGGTGAGGTCGCCCTTGACGTCGGCCAGCACCACCGGCACGCCCTGGGCGGAGAGCTGCTCGGCCAGCAGCTGCAGCGTCCGGGTCTTGCCGGTGCCGGTGGCTCCGGCCAGCAGGCCGTGCCGGGTCATCATCGACAGCGGCACCCGGACCTGGGCGCCGGGGTGCGTGGTCCCGCCGTGCACGACGGCGCCGAGCTCCAGGGCCGGGCCGGTGAAGGCGTACCCGGCAGCGATCTCACCCGCCACCGGGTCCACTGCTGGGTCCACTGCTGGGTCCACTGCCTGGTCGGCGGTCGCGCTGGGGTCCTGCGGTGCGCGCACGGCGTCCGGCCCGGGTCTCGCCGGGTCAGCCCTGGTCGCGGGCGATCCGGTCGACCTCGGGGGTGGCGGAGTCCGGTGGCGCGTAGCCAGCGCTGGAGGGGGTGGTCCCGTCTGCCCCGGCCGCCTCCGCGGCGGTGCGGTCGACCTCGGGGGTGGCCGACGCGGCCGGAGGGGCCGCCGGAGGCGCGGCCGGGGTGTCCCCCTGCTCGTGCCGGGGCACCACGCCCTTGGCCTTGGTCGTGGCCTGCTCGATCCGGGCCGCCTGGGCCGGGAACTTGTCCTTGGCGAACTTCCCGGCCTTGTCCACGGCGCCCTCGATCGTGGCGGCGTTGTCCTTGGCGAGCTTCTCGAGCTTGTCCGCGCCCTCGCCGAGGGCGTCCTGTGCCTTCTTGGCCATGCTGCCGAAGTCCATCTCGCGCTCCCGTCGCCGATCCCCGTGTAGGGACCACCCTGCCGGTCCGGGCCCGCGCCGACAACCGCGCCATGGCGTCGGGAGGCTCATGGCGTCCTAGGGTCGGCTCATGCCACTGGACGGTGAGTACGAGCCCAGCCCGGAGCGGTGGGTGCGCGAGCAGGTCGAGACCTACGAGCGCACCGGGGGCCGGGAGGCCAACACCCTGCCGGGTCGCCCGGAGCCCGTCGTCGTGTTCAGCACGCGCGGCGCCACGAGCGGCAAGGTCCGCAAGAACCCGCTGATGAAGGTCGAGCACGACGGCGTGTACGCCATGGTCGCCAGCAAGGGCGGTGCGCCCGAGCACCCGGCCTGGTACGGCAACCTGCTGGCTCATCCCGACCAGGTGACCGTGCAGGACGGCGACCGGGTGTTCGACGGGGTGGCCCGGGAGATCAGCGGCGAGGAGAAGGCGATCTGGTGGCAGCGCGCGGTCGCGGCCTTCCCGGACTACGCCGACTACCAGCGCAGGACCGACCGCGAGATCCCGGTCGTGCTGGTGGAGCCCACGGACTGACGGTCTCCTGGGGCGGGCCGGTGCCGCCGGTCGTCGTCGTCACCGGCGCCTCAGACGGCATCGGGGCGGCTGCCGCGGCCCGGATGCACCGGGCCGGCGCGCAGCTGGTGGTGGTGGGCCGTTCACCGGACAAGACCGCCGCGGTGGCGGCCGGGTTGCCAGGAAGCGTGCCGCTGACCGCCGACTTCGCCCGGCTGGACGACGTCCGCAGGCTGGCCGGTCGGATCACCGACCGGTTCGACCGGATCGACGTGCTGTGCAACAACGCCGGAGGCTCGTTCGGCCGCAGGTCGTCGACCCCGGACGGGCACGAGACCACCTTCCAGGTCGACCACCTGGCCGGATACCTGCTCACCCGGTTGCTGGAGGACCAGTTGCGGGCCGCCGGCGGGCGGGTGGTGCTGACCGCCTCCTTCATGCACCGGTTCGGCTGGGTGCCGCGCGGGCACCTGGCCCGGGCCTACGAATCCCGCCCGCCGTACCTGGCGACCCGGGCCTATGCCAAGGCCAAGCTCGCCAACGTCCTGCTGGCCCGCGAGCTCGCCCGGCGCTGGGCCCCCGACGTCACCGCCACCTGCTTCGACCCCGGGGCGGTGGCCAGCTCGTTCGGCGCCCGGTCCGGTGGGATGGCGGGTCTGGCGTTCGCAACCCCGCTGCCGGTCTTCTTCCGGACCCCGGCCCAGGGCGCGGACACCCTGGTCTGGCTGGCCGAGGCCCGGGAAGGATGGCGCAACGGCGGGTACCACGTGGACCGGTCACCGGGCCTGACGCTGCCGGCGGCCCGGGACGACCGCCGGGCCGCCGAGCTGTGGGAGCTCTCCGCGCGCCTGGTGGGTCTGCCGGCTTGAACCGGGCCGGTGGCCCGGTGCCGGGCTAGGCTCGCCCGGTGGCCAGCGGGTCGTCCAAGGCACCGGCGCTCGAGATCGACGTCGAGGGGCTGCCGGTGCGGCTGTCCAGCCCGGACCGGGTCTACTTCCCGGCGCGCGGGGAGACCAAGCTGGACCTGCTGCACTACTACCTGAGCGTCGGTGACGGGATCGTGAACGCGCTGCGCGAGCGGCCGTGCATGCTGCACCGATTCCCGACCGGGGTGACCGGGGAGAAGGTGCACCAGAAGCGGGTGCCGGCCGGCGCGCCGCCCTGGCTGGAGACGGTCCGGGTGCACTTCCCCCGGTGGAACCGGACCGCCGACGAGCTGTGCGTGACCCGGTTGGCGCAGGTCGCCTGGGCGGTGCAGATGTCCACCGTGGAGTTCCACCCGTGGAACAGCCGGCGCGCGGACACCGAGCGGCCCGACGAGTGGCGGATCGACCTGGACCCGATGCCGCTGGCCGACTTCGCGACGGTGCGCCGGGTGGCCGGCGTGGTGCACGAGGTGCTCGACGACCTGGGCGCGGTCGGCTATCCCAAGACCTCCGGTGGACGAGGGCTGCACGTGTACGTCCGGATCCCCCCGGTGCACGGATTCACCGACGTCCGTCGGGCGGCGCTGGCCTTCGCCCGCGAGGTCGAGCGGCGGGCCCCGGACGACGTGACCACGACGTGGTGGCGCAAGGACCGGGACCCCGCGTCGCTGTTCGTGGACTACAACCAGAACGCCCGGGACCACACCATCGCCGCGGCCTACTCGGTGCGCGGCAATCCCGAGGGCACCGTGTCCACCCCGGTGCGCTGGGAGGAGATCGACGACGCCGAGCCCGGTGACTTCACCATCGCCACCGTGCCCGAGCGCTACGCCCGGCTCGGTGACCTGCACGCCGACATCGACACCCAGGTGTTCGACCTGGCGCCGCTGCTGGCATGGGCCGAGCGGGACGAGGCCGCCGGCGCCGAGGTACCACCGGAGCCCGACCCGGCCTGAGGAACCGGAGCCGCCGGGAGACCGGGGTCGGCAGTTCCAGCCCGCCCCGGCCGTTGCGGTGGGGCAAGGTTCGGGCATGGGCATCGACCTGAACTCCGACCTCGGCGAGGGCTACGGCGCCTGGGCGCTGGGTGACGACGACGCGTTGCTGGACGTGGTCACCAGCGCCAACGTGGCCTGCGGGTTCCACGCCGGGGACGCCAGCACCATGCGGCGGGTGACCGAGCGCTGCGTGCACCGGGGGGTGGCCATCGGAGCCCAGGTCGGCTACCAGGACCTGCCCGGCTTCGGCCGCCGGTTCATCGACATGGAACCGCACGCGCTCACCCAGGAGGTCATCTACCAGCTGGGCGCCCTGGACGGCTTCGCCCGGGTCGCCGGGTCGCGGGTGCGCTACGTCAAGCCGCACGGCGCGCTCTACAACGCGATCGTGCACCACGAGGAGCAGGCCGCCGCCGTCGTCGCCGCGGTCCGGGACTTCGATGCCAGCCTGCCGGTGCTGGGCCTGCCGGGATCGGCGTGGCTGCGGTTGGCCGGCGAGGCGGGGCTGACCACGGTGGCCGAGTCCTTCGCCGACCGGGCCTACACCCCGCAGGGCACCCTGGTGTCCCGGCGGCTCCCCGGCGCGGTGCTGCACGACCCGGTCGAGATCGCCCGGCGGTGCGTGGCCATGGCCACCGGGGAGCCGGTGACCGACATCGAGGGCGGCCGGCTGCTGCTGCAGCCGGGATCGATCTGCGTGCACGGGGACACCCCGGGCGCGGTCGAGATCGCCCGGGCGGTGCGCGAGGCGCTCGCCGACTCCGGCCTGGAGCTCGCCTCCTTCGCCCCCGATGACCCCGCCCGCCGGTGATGCGGTTGCTGCCCTGCGGGGACGCCGGCGTGCTGGTGGAGCAGGACACCCTGGAGGAGGTGCTGGCGCTGCACGCCGCGCTGGCCGCGGACCCGCCGCCTGGGGTGCTGGACCTGGTCCCTGCGGCCCGGACGGTGCTGCTGGTGCTGGATCCCGCGGTCACCACCGTCGGGGCCGTCGCCGCCGCGGTGCGGGCCACCCGACCGCGCCCGGGCGCCGGGGAGGCCACCGGTGACGTGCTGGAACTCCCGGTGGTCTACGACGGCGCGGACCTGGCCGATGTGGGGGAGCTGCTGGGCTGCACCCCCGCCGAGGTGGTCGCCCGGCACACCGGCACCGCGTGGACCGTGGCGTTCTCCGGGTTCGCCCCCGGGTTCGGCTACCTGACGGCGACCGGCGGGGGCTGGGAGGTGCCCCGCCGGTCCACCCCGCGCACCCGGGTACCGGCGGGCTCGGTGGGGCTGGCTGGGGAGTTCAGCGGGGTCTACCCACGGGAGTCCCCCGGCGGCTGGCAGCTGATCGGGCGCACCGAGCTGGCGGTGTTCGACCTGCACCGCGACCCGGTGGCGCTGCTGCGACCGGGGGTACGGGTGCGGTTCACCGACGCCGGGGTCCCCGGGTGAGGCCGGGCCGCGCGCTGACCGTGCTGGCCACCGGTCCGCTGGCCACCGTGCAAGACCTGGGCCGACCCGGCCGCGCAGCGGAGGGCATCGGCCGGTCCGGGGTGTGCGACCGGGCGTCGGCGGCGTTGGCCAACCGGCTGCTGGGCAACCCGGCCGGGGCGGCCCTGGTCGAGGTGACCGCCGGGGGACTGGGGGTGCGGGCGGAGACCGCGCTGTGGGTCGCCGTGACCGGTGCCCGCTGCGCCGGGGCGCCGCACGCCGCACCGGTCTGGCTGCGGGCCGGCCACGAGCTCCGGCTGGGAGCCCCGGCCAGCGGGTTGCGCAGCTACCTGGCGGTCCGCGGCGGCATCGCCGTCGAGCCGGTGCTGGGCTCGCGGTCCACCGACCTGCTGTCGGGGCTGGGACCGCCGCCGCTGGCCACCGGCGACCTGCTGCCGGTGGGGGAGCCCGACGGGGAACCGGCGGCGGTGGACGTGGCCGCGGTTCCCGAGCCCGCCGCCGGAGACGTCGTGGTCCCGGTTCTGCCCGGGCCGCGGGCGGACTGGTTCGGCGAGGACGCACAGGCGCTGCTCACCGGCACCGGGTGGACGGTCACCGGGGACAGCAACCGGGTGGGCGTGCGGCTGGCCGGGCCCGTGCTGGCCCGCCGTCGGGCGGGCGAGCTGGCCAGCGAGGGCATGGTCCGGGGGGCGCTGCAGGTCCCGCCGTCCGGGCAGCCGGTGCTCTTCCTGGCCGACCACCCGGTCACCGGTGGCTACCCGGTCATCGGCTACGTGGCCGAGCCCGACGTGGACCGCTGCGGGCAGCTCGCCCCGGGGCAGAGGCTGCACTTCCGGGCCCGCCGCTGACGCTCGCAGCTCGCCCTGCACCCACTCGGCCCGCACCCCGTTCGGCCAGCACTGCCTGCAGGTGCGCCTCCCCGTGGGCCCGGGCGCTGCCCGATCCGAGGATCGCGTGATCGGGAGCCGCTCCGGCACAGGCCCGGTTTGTGGCCGTGATGCCCGGGTAGAGGCCCGGTGCGGCGCTCCCTGAAGCAGCCGGGGACCGATGTGGCAGTTCGCCCGTCATCTCGCCGCACCCCAGTACGGCGCCTCGCGCCGTTCTGAGCCCTGCGCGGCGAGAGCTCGACCACCCGAATCTCACCGAGGAGTAACGATGACCAATTCCATCGACGCCCCGCTCCCACCCCCGACCACCGTGGGCTACGGCACCCCGCCGACCGGCACCTCGCCGACCGCCGGCGCACCGGGCGCGAACACCTCCAGTGGCACCCCCTCGACCGCCGACACGGCCAAGGACGAGGCCCGCAACGTGCAGCAGACCGCTGCCCAGGCCGGCAGCCAGGTCGCCTCGACCGCCGCCGACCAGGCCAAGGAGGTCGCCCAGGAGACCCAGCGCCAGGCCAAGGATCTCCTCGACCAGAGCCGCTCCCACGTCCGCGACCAGGCCCAGACCCAGCAGCAGAAGGCAGCGGCCGGACTGACCGCGCTGGCCCAGGAACTGCGCGGCATGGTGGACGGCGAAGGTGGCCAGTCCGGTCCGGCGCACGACCTCCTCCACCAGGCCTCGGGCAAGGTCGAGGACCTCGCCGGCATGGCTGCAGGACCGGGACCCCGCGGACGTGCTCGACGATGTCCGCCGCTACGCCCGCCGCAAGCCGGGCATGTTCCTGCTCGGCGCCGCCGTGGCCGGTGTGCTCGTCGGACGGCTGACCAGCGGTGTCAAGGCCGCGCACGCCGATGCCGCACCCGCCGCCGGCCCTGCTCCGACGTCCGGGCAGACCCCGCACGGCGTGTCCGCCCCGGGGTACGTCGCCGGCCCTGCCGGCCCCCCTCGGTGACCCGCTGGCTCCGCCCGCACCCCGGGTGCACGGTCCGTGCGGCCGACAGCACGCCTCCCCCCGTCGTCCCGGCACCCCCGGTCACGTCGCCCGGCTGGGACGACCCGGCCCGCCGCCCGGGTGGGGTGGGCTGAGCCATGACCGCTCCCTACACCGACCCCTATTCCGGGGCAGTCCCGGCCGGCGTCCCCGCAGGGGTACGTCCCTGACGCGGGTACCGGCAGCTACCAGCCGACTACAGCGGCACCGGGGTACGCCGACGACCGGCACCGGGCGGCCCGACGTCGAGGGCACCTCGGTCGGCCAGCTCATCGGCGAGGTCACCAAGGACCTGTCCACGCCTGATGCGCCAGGAACTCGAGCTGGCGAAGGTGGAGGTCAAGGCCGAGGCCAAGAAGGCCGGCCAGGGCGCAGGCATGTTCGGCGCCGCCGGATTCGCCGGCTACATGGTCGCTGCTCTTCCTGTCCTTCGCGCTCTGGTGGGCGCTGGCCAACGTGATGGACACCGGCCTCGCCGCCCTGATCGTGGCGATCCTGTGGGGCGTGATCGGCGGTGTGGCCTTCGTGCTGGGCCGCAAGAAGTTCGCCGAGGTCAACCCCAAGCCCGAGCGCACCGTGGAGACCCTGCAGAAGGTCCCCGGCGCACTCACCCCGCACTGACCCCCATCCTTTTGCACACGGCAGGAGCCCAGACATGACCAGCAGCGACCCGGACGTCATCCGCCGGCAGATCGAGGACACGCGGCGCGAGCTCAGCTACGACGTCGACGCCCTCAACGACAAGGTCAACCCCGCACGCGTCGTCGACCGGCGGGTGACCGCCGCCAAGGGGCGGTTCACCTCCGTCAAGGACAAGGTGATGGGTAGCGCCCAGGACACGACCTCCTCGGCCCACGGCATGGTCTCCAGCGCCACCGGTTCGGTGCAGGATGCCGCCGCCGACGCCGCCGAGGGTGTGTCGGACGCGGCCAGCTCGGCCGTGGCCGCCGTCCAGCAGGCCCCCGACACCGTCGCGCGACGGACGCAGGGCAATCCGATGGCCGCCGGACTCATCGCCTTCGGGGTGGGTTGGCTGGTGTCGAGCCTGCTGCCCGCCTCGGAGAAGGAGAAGGAGCTGGCCCAGCAGGCCGAGGGCGTGGTCCGCGAGCACAAGGACGCGCTCCTCGAGCCCGCCAAGCAGGCGGCCCAGGAGGTCGGCGAGCAGCTGAAGCCGGCCGCCCAGCAGGCGATCGACTCGGTGCGGTCCACCGCCGCGGATGCGGCGACGACCGTGGCCGACGAGGGCCGGTCCGCCGCTGCCGACGTGCAGGACCAGGCCCAGCAGTCGAAGGACACGGTGCAGAGCCAGGCTGGTTCGTGACCAGCTGATCGACCCCGCACCACTGCGCCCCGCCGGACGACCCGGCGGGGCGCAGTGCTGGGTCCGTCCCCGCAACCGCGGCCGCGGCCCTGCCGTGGGCCGACCGTGTGTCGGGTGCGGTGCTTCCGCCCCGCTGACCCGAGCGGGGTCCGGCAACGCACCGCAGACTGGGGGGGTGGACGCACAAGCGTGGGATGCCCGCTACGCCGCCGACCAGCAGTGGTCCAGCGGACCGAACGCGACGGTGGCCGAGCTGGTCGCCGACCTGCAGCCCGGTCGCGCCGTCGACCTGGCCGCGGGGGAGGGGCGCAATGCCCGGTGGCTGGCCGGCCGGGGCTGGGACGCCGTCGCCGTCGACTTCTCCGCGGTGGGGCTTGACCGGGGCCGGACCGCCGAGCACGGGGACGCCGTCACCTGGGTGGTCGCCGACGCCACCACCTGGACGACGGAGGAGGGCTCGCTGGACCTGGTCGTGCTGGCCTACCTGCACCTGCCCGTCGACACCATCCAGGCCGTCCTGACCCGCGCCGTCGGGTGGCTGCGGCCCGGTGGCCGGCTGCTGGTGATCGGACACGACGTGGACAACGTGGCGCACGGGGTGGGTGGCCCGCAGGACACCTCGATCCTCTACTCGGTGGACCGGTTGGCGCCGGTCGCTGCGCTGCTGGAGATCGACCGGCTGGAGCAGCTGCCTCGCGACACGCCGGCCGGAACCGCGCTCGACACGCTGCTGTGGGGAAGTCGACCTCTCGCGAGCTGAATCGCACCAGTTTGGTGTGGTTAAGTGGGGCTCGTGCCGACCCAGGAGCTGACCCGACGCCGCGTCGTCGACTTCGCCCTGGTGTGCACCACTGCCTGTCTGCGTTGAGCGACCGCTCCGGACCCGGCATCACCCCCAGCAGCGACCCTGCGGGGCCCCCGCACGCCTCCACTCCAAGCATCGCGAGGACGAGACACCCATGAGCGCACCCAACACACCCGAGGACGAGCTGCGGGCCGGCACGTTCGCCTACTGGGTCCCCAACGTCAGCGGCGGCCTGGTCACCTCGACCATCGAGCAGCGCACCGACTGGGGCTACGACTACAACAAGAAGCTGGCCCGGACCGCCGAGGCCGTCGGCTTCGAGTACGCCCTGTCCCAGGTGCGGTACATGGCCAGCTACGGCGCGGAGTTCCAGCACGAGTCCACGTCGTTCTCCTTGGCCCTGCTGCTGGCCACCGAGCGGCTCAAGGTCATCGCCGCGGTGCACCCCGGCATGTGGCAGCCCGGCGTGCTGGCCAAGCTGGGTGCCACCGCTGACCACCTGAGCAACGGCCGGTTCGCCGTCAACGTCGTGTCCGGGTGGTTCAAGGGCGAGTTCACTGCGATGGGCGAGCCGTGGCTGGAGCACGACGAGCGCTACCGCCGCTCCGAGGAGTTCATCACCGCGCTGAAGGGCATCTGGACCGAGGAGGGGTACAGCCTCGGCGGGGACTTCTACCGCTTCCGGGACTTCGACCTCAAGCCCAAGCCGGTCTCCTCCCCGGGTCGCCCGCACCCCGAGGTCTTCCAGGGCGGTAACTCCACCGCGGCCCGGCAGATGGCCGGGCGGGTGTCGGACTGGTACTTCTCCAACGGCAAGGACCTGGCCGGCATCGACGAGCAGATCCGCGACGTGCGGGCGGTGGCCGATCCGCTGGGCCGCCGGGTGCGCTTCGGGCTCAACGGGTTCGTGATCGCCCGGGACACCGAGGCCGAGGCGCACGACACCCTGCGCGAGATCGTGGCCAAGGCCAACCGGCCGGCTGTCGAGGGCTTCCGGGACGCCGTCACCCAGGCCGGCCGGTCCACCGGGGACAAGAAGGGCATGTGGGCCGATTCCTCCTTCGAGGACCTGGTCCAGTACAACGACGGCTTCAAGACCAACCTGATCGGCACGCCCGAGCAGATCGCCGAGCGGATCGTGGACTTCCGCCGGCACGGCGTGGACCTGTTCCTCTGCGGCTTCCTGCACTTCCAGGAGGAAATCGAGTACTTCGGTGCGCGAGTGCTGCCGCTGGTGCGCGAGCTGGAGGCGCAGGCCGGATTCGCACCGACGGCGTTCCAGCCCGCCACCGCCGTCGGCTGAGCGGTACCTTGCCCGGCATGCTGGGCATGGGTGGGACGAACGGGCCGGACGGGCGTCGGCGACAGCGACTGGTCGCCATCCTGGCGGTGGCGGCGATGGTGCTGGCCGCCGGGGCGGTGCTGTTCTCCATGCTGCTGTCCTGACGATCCGGCTGCCGTCGTGACCGGTCCCGATCCGTCCGGCCCGGCCGGCGACGACCCGATCGACGCCTGGTTCGCAGCCGCCGGTCCGCGGGCCGACGAGCTGCGCCGGGTGGACGAGCTGGTGCGCGCTGCCGCCCCGGGGTCGGACCGGGAGCTGGTCACGACCGGGTCGGCCACCATGCTGGGTTACGGGTTCATGCCCTACCGGCCGGCGTCGTCCAACCGCACCGTGCGCTGGCCGTTGATCGCGCTCGCCGCGCAGAAGCGGCACCTGTCCCTCTACGTCTGCGCGGTGGTGGACGGGCAGTACCTGCCCGACTGGCGCGGCTGCTGGCCGACGCCGCGGAGCTCACCGCCACCGGGAAGAACGCCTTCACCTCCGGGTGAGCCGCCCGGGTCCTCCGGCCGGTCCACCGGCCGGAGGACACTCGCCGGGTGGGATACGTCGACGTCACCGGGATCCGGTTCACCCTGCCCGACGGGCGGGTCCTGCTGGACGACGTCTCCTTCCGGGTCGGTGACGGCGCCTGCGCCGCACTGGTCGGGGAGAACGGAGCCGGCAAGACCACCCTGCTGCGGATCATCACCGGTGACCTGAGCCCGGACGCCGGCTCCGTCGCGCTGGTCGGCGGGCTGGGCGTGATGCGCCAGTTCATCGGCTCGGTCCGGGACGACACCTCCGTACAGCAATTCCTGGTCGACCTGGCCCCGCCGGCGGTCCGGCACGCCTGGGACGACGTCGAGGCCACCGAGCTGGCCCTCATGGAGACCGACGACGAGACCCGGCAGCTGGCGTACGCGCACGCGCTGGGGCACTGGGGCGACGTCGGCGGGTACGACGTCGAGGTCACCTGGGACACCGTCACCGTCGCCGCGCTGGGCGTGCCCTACGAGCAGTGCAAGTACCGCGAGCTGCAGACGCTGTCCGGCGGGGAGCAGAAGCGGCTGGCGCTGGAGTGCCTGCTCCGCGGACCGGACCAGGTGCTGCTGCTGGACGAGCCGGACAACTACCTGGACGTGCCCGGCAAGCGCTGGCTTGAGAACCGATTGCGGGAGACCCGCAAGACGGTGCTGTTCGTCAGCCACGACCGCGAGCTGCTGGCCCGGGTGGCCGATCGGGTGGTCACGGTGGAGGGCGGCACGGTATGGGTGCACGGCGGGGGCTGGGGGGAGTACCCCGCGGCCCGCACGGCCCGGCACGAGCGGATGGCCGAGCTGCGGCTGCGCTGGGAGGAGGAGCACCAGCGGCTGGTGGACCTGACCCGGACCATGCAGCAGCAGGCCGCGAACTCCCCGGACATGGCCAACCGGTACCACGCGATGCAGACCCGGCTGGCCAAGTTCCAGGCGGCCGGGCCGCCGCCGGACCGGCCGCCGCAGCAGGAGGTGGCGATGCGGCTGACCGGCGGGCGGACCGGGGTCCGGGTGCTGGTCGCCGAGAAGCTGGAGCTGACCGGGCTGATGCGACCCTTCGACGTCGAGCTGGACTACGGCGACCGGGTCGCGGTGCTGGGCTCCAACGGCGCCGGCAAGTCGCACTTCCTGCGGCTGCTGGCCGGCCAGGACGTGCCGCACACCGGCACCTGGAAGCTCGGGGCGCGGGTGGTCCCGGGCTTCTTCGCCCAGACCCACGCGCACCCGGAGTGGGCCGAGCGCACGCTCACCGACCTGCTGTGGCACGGCGAGCCCGGCCGGCCCGGTGTCGACCGCGGGCGGGCGATGGCGGTGCTGCGGCGGTACGGGCTGGCCGCTGCCGGGGACTCGTTGTTCCGGTCGCTGTCCGGTGGCCAGCAGGCCCGCTTCCAGGTGCTGCTGCTCGAGCTGTCCGGGGCCACGCTGCTGCTGCTCGACGAGCCCACCGACAACCTCGACGTGCTGTCCGCGGAGTCCCTGGAGCAGGCGCTCGCCGCCTTCGACGGCACGGTGGTGGCGGTGACCCACGACCGGTGGTTCGCCCGCACCTTCGACCGGTTCCTGGTCTTCGGGTCCGACGGGTGGGTCCGCGAGACCGCTGAGCCGGTGTTCGACGAGGCCCGGGTGCAGCGCGCCCGCTGAGGGGCTACCGCGCAGCGTGGGCGGTGCGGGCCCGCCGGTGCGCGGCCATCTGGACCGGGCCGAGTACGACTGGATGCGCAGCGGCCAGGTCGGGTCCCCGTGCCCACCGGGGTCTGACCCGCAGTCCCCGGCCGGACGCCGGCGCTGCTGCCTGCGGAGAGTCTCAGGTCCTGCCGATGGCGTCCAGGCGCTCCAGCTCGGCCGGTCCCAGCACCAGGGCGGCCGCCTCCAGGTTGGCCTCCAGGTGCGCCACCGAGGACGTCCCGGGGATGAGCAGCAGGTTCGGCGAGCGGGCCAGCAACCACGCCAGCGCCACCTGCATGGGGTCGGTCTCCAGCGTGCCGGCCACCGACTCCAGGGCGGCGGACTGCAACCGGCTGAAGCCGCCGAGCGGGAAGAAGGGCACGTAGGCCACGCCGTCCCGGGCCAGGGCGTCGATCATCGCGTCGTCGTCGCGGTGCACCAGGTTGTAGTGGTTCTGTACGCACACCACCGGGGCGATCGCCCGGGCATCGGCCAGCATCGTGGTGCTCACGTTGCTGATCCCGATGTGCCGCACCAGCCCCTCGGCGTGCAGCGCCGCCAGCGTCTCCATCGGTTCGGTCACCGAGCGCTCGATCGGCTCGGCGAACCCGGGCATCCGCAGATTGACCACGTCCAGGGCGTCCAGGCCCAGGTGGTCCAGGTTGTCGTGCACCGCCTGCCGCAGGTCGGCGGCCGAGAGCGCTTCGGGCCACTCGCCCCTGGCGGTCCGCCGGGCACCGATCTTGGTCACGATGGTGAGGTTCTCGGGATAGGGGTGCAGCGCTTCCCGGATGATCTCGTTGGTGACGTGCGGCCCGTAGTAGTCGCTGGTGTCGATGTGGTCGACGCCCAGCTCCACGGCCCGCCGGAGCACGGCCACGGCCGCCGCGCGGTCGGCCGGTGGGCCCATCACGTGCGGTCCGGCCAGCTGCATCGCGCCGTAGCCCATCCGGTGCACGGTGCGGTCGCCGAGGACGAAGTCCCCGGCGCGGTCTGCCGTCGTCGTCATGCCCTCCGGTCTACCCGGAGGGTGGGTTCACCGCAGGGTGAGCGGGGCGGCGGGTGTGGCCACGGCCACCGTGGCCCGCTCCCACACCTCGACGTCAGCCAGCACCGGGTCCGGTGTGCGGGCGTCCAGGGCCTCGGTGCGCATCGCGACAGCGGCCACGGCGGTCCCGGCCAGTGCCAACGCGGCACCCACCCAGATCGGTGCGGTGAAGCCCAGGCCGGCGGTGAGCACCGCGGCGCCCAGCGCCGCCCCGATCGCGTTGGCCACGTTGAAGGCGGCCTGGTTGGCGGCGGAGACCAACGATCCGCCCCGCACCCGGGCCGCGTCGATCACCTTGTTCTGCACCACCGGGCCCACCGCGAAGGCCACCGTGCCGAACAGCACCAGCAGCGCGACCGCGGCCACCGGGGTACGGGCGACGAGCGCGAACGCGACCAGCAGCACGGCGGTGGCGAGCAGCCCGGCGGTGACGAACCGGAAGCCGAACCGGTCGCCCAGGCGCCCCCCGGCCAGCGTGCCGAGGGTGGTGCCGACACCGAACAGGGCCAGCACCGGGGTCACCCACACCTCGGGGATGCCGCCGAGCTCGGTGAGGATGGGGGAGACGTAGGAGTAGACGGCGAACATGGCGGCGAAGCCCACCATGGTCACGCCCAGCACCATCCAGACCTGGCGCCGGCCGAAGGCGCGCAGCTCGCTGCGCAGGTCGGTGCGCTCGCCGTGCACCGCCGGCATCCAGGCCACCAGCCCGGCGATGGTGACCAGGCCGATCACGGCAACCGCACCCAGCACGATCCGCCAGCTGGTCTGCTGGGCCACGAAGGTGCCCAGCGGCACGCCCACGACGTTGGCCAGCGTGAGCCCGACGATCATCAGCGAGATCGCCTGGGTGGCCTTCTCGCGGGGCACCAGCCGGCGTGCTGCGACGGCACCGACCCCGAAGAACGAGCCGTGTGCCAGCGCGGTGATCACCCGGGCGATGAGCAGGGTGGTGTAACCCGGGGCCAGTGCCGACAGGGTGTTGCCCACGACGAAGACCACCATCAGGCCGATCAGCGTCTGCCTGGGCGTGAAGCGCACGCCCAGCGCGGTGAGCGTAGGTGCGCCGATCACCACGCCCACGGCGTAGGCACTGATCAGCAGGCCCACCGCCGACACCGAGACACCCAGGCCCTCGGCGATCTGGGGCAGCATGCCCATCACCACGAACTCGGTGGTGCCGATGCCGAAGGCGCCGATGGCCAGGGCGAGCAGGGCGCGGGGCACAGCAGTCCTCCACCGGGCAGACGTCAGGGGTTCTTCCAGCCAAGGCCATCAGTGCCCCCGAGCCATCCTCCGGCGGCTATGAGACCGATCACTCCGGCACCTGGCACCCTCCCCGGAGGGGGCGGCCGCAGACCGTCGCCGCTCCGTTCCGCTCCTGACGGAAGTCCTCACAGGCCTGCCTGGGGCAGGTGGACGGACCGGTCGTCGGGGGTCCTGTTCGGGATGCCGGGCTCCTGCGCGCCTGGGGGAGCTCGCCCCCGGGCCGGTTCTGCACGTCCCCTGCTGCACACCGGTGGCCTCCAGGCGGGCAGGGTCTGGTGTGGTGTTCCTCGCAGTTGCCCGCCCCGGCCCCCGCACGGGTCAGCCCTGTGTCATCACCACGTACCGGACAGTGGCAATTGGCAGCTGTTGTCGTGATGTCGCCCACATTCGGGCGCTGGTGACCCAGGCTCGCAGATCACGAAGAGGTCACGGCGTGTTTACATGGATCCCGTTCGACCCACTGCCGCCGACGGAAGACAGGTGCATGAAGCCGCAACACCCGGATCGACTCGGCACCGCCGACCAGGACCAGCAGACCGGCACCCAGTGCTCCGCCGGTGGTCCCGTCGTCGACGCAGGGTCCCAGGGCAAGGTCGCGGCAGGGGGAGCCGACACCGCTCAGACCACTCCATCCCTCGCCGGGTCGCGCACCGGGCAGACTGCGGGAGCCGGCACCGATCTGGCGCTGCTCGCCGTGGCGCCGGGGGACGTCGAGGACTCCACCGCCGAGATCGGCACGGCCGTCGCCGCGGGCATCGAGCCCCGTGGACGGCACCGCCGGACCCGGACCGGTCGGGTGCCGACGCTGCCGGGCGCCCGCCGGCTGCGCCGTCCCGCGCTCTACCTCGCGGCCGCCCTGGTCGGTGCGACCGGCATCGGGCTGCTGACCGCCAGCGGGGACCCTGCAGCGCAGGCGACGACTACGTCGACCACCGAGGCCGCCAGCGTGGCCGATGCGCTCGGCCTGCAGTCGGCCAGTTCCCCGGTGATCAGCGAGACCGACGCGATGGGCCAGCTGCAGCAGATGGCGGCCAGCCGTGCCCAGCGGGAGACCGAGCAGACCGCAGCCGCGCAGACCCAGGCCGCGGCCGACCAGGCCGTGCTGGATGCCCAGGCTGCGGCAGCCGCCGAGGCCGCCCGTCCCAAGGCGGTCAACCCGGTGCCCGGCGCCCGGCTGACCAGCACCTTCGGTTCCCGCTGGGGCACCCTGCACGCCGGCATCGACCTGGCCGCGCCGATGCTGACCCCCGAGCACGCGGTGATGGACGGCGTCGTCGTGCAGGCGGGACCGGCCAGCGGCTTCGGCCAGGCCGTCTACATCCAGCACGAGAACGGTGACGTCACCGTCTACGGGCACATGCAGCAGATCCTGGTGACCGTCGGCCAGGTGGTCCGGGCCGGGGACGAGATCGCATTGCTGGGCAACCAGGGCCAGTCCACCGGACCGCACCTGCACCTGGAGGTGCACCTCGGCGGTATGGACGGGGAGAAGGTCGACCCGCTCCCGTGGCTGGCCGAGCGCGGGGTCACCTTCTAGGTCCTGCACAGCCGCCGGGGCGCTGCGTCCGGCATCCGGTGCGGCACACTGCTGGCATGCGATTGCGTGCATACGTCCCGGTGTCCCGGGTCCCCGTCCCGGGCACCTGCCGACGGGCAGGCGGCTGATGGGGCACGGCCACGACCACGGTCTCGCTGCTGCCGGCGGCACCGTCACCGCCGGGCACCGCCGCCGGCTCGCCCTGGTGCTGGGCATCACGGCCAGCGTGCTCGTCGTCCAAGCCGTCGGCGCGGTGCTGTCCGGGTCGCTGGCCCTGCTGGCCGACGCCGGCCACATGGCCACCGACACCCTGGGCATCGCCCTCGCGCTGGGCGCGGTGACCCTCGCCCAGCGCCCGGCGTCGGGTCGCCGCACCTTCGGCTGGCAGCGCATGGAGGTGCTGGCGGCGGTCGGCAACGGGGCCCTGCTGCTCGCCGTCGGGGTGTACGTGGTCGTCGAGGCCGTCCGCCGGATCGGCAACCCGCCGGAGATCCGGTCCGGGCTGATGCTCTGGGTCGCGGTACTCGGGCTGGTCGCCAACCTGGTGGCCCTGGGGGTGCTGCGCGGCGGGCAGCGGGCCTCGCTGAACATGCGCGGGGCCTACCTGGAGGTGCTCGGCGACGCGCTGGGATCGGTGGCGGTGATCGTCGCCGCCGTGGTCATCGCCACGACCGGCTGGACCGCGGCCGACGTGGTGGCCTCGGTCGTGGTGGGCGCACTCGTCGTCCCGCGCGCCTGGTCGTTGCTGCGGGAGGCCTTCGACGTCCTGCTGGAAGCCGCACCCCGCGGCGTCGATCTCGCCGAGGTCCGCCGGCACGTGCTCGGGGTCGAGGGCGTCACCGACGTGCACGATCTGCACGCCTGGACCATCACCTCCGGGCTGCCGGTGCTGTCGGCGCACATCGTGGTGGCCGACCTGGTGCTCCGGGACGGGCACGGCGGCCGGGTGCTGGACGCACTGTGCGCCTGTCTGGGCGGGCACTTCGACGTGGCGCACTGCACGTTCCAGCTGGAGTCGGCATCCCACCGGGCGCACGAGGCCCCGGTCCACGACTGAGCCGACCTCGGTGCTACGTGCCGGGCCGAGCCTTGACGTGACGGGCGCGACGCTCTCCTCGCCCCGTCGCGGTGGGACAGTGGGGACGTGCACGACCACTCGGACATGTGGATGCCCACCGATCCGCCCACCTGGGCCCGGCTGTTCACCCCGCACCTGGACCGCTGGTCCTGGATGGCCGGGCTGACCGTGCTGGTCCTGGTCGGCTACCTGGTCGGTTTGGCCCGGGTGCGCCGGGCGGGCATCCGCTGGCCGTGGTGGCGGGCGGCGTCGTTCGTGCTGGGCACGGTCTCGCTGTTCGCGGTCACCGGCACCGAGCTCAACGGCTACTCGATGTCGCTGTTCAGCGTGCACATGGCGCAGCACATGGTGCTGTCGATGATCTCCCCGCTGCTGCTGCTGATGGGGTCACCGGTCACCCTCGCGCTGCGCTCGCTGCCCCGCGGCAGGGGCCCGGCCGGCGCGCCGCGGGCGCTGCTGCTGGAGGCGCTGCACAGCCGGGTCGCCCGGTTCGTGGCGCACCCGGGGTTCACTATCCCGCTGTTCGTGGCCAGCCTCTACGGCGTCTACTTCACCGCGGCCTTCGACGACCTGATGGCCGACCCGCTGGGCCACGAGTTCATGCTGGCCCACTTCACCGCCACCGGGCTGCTGTTCTTCGGACCGGTCCTGGGTCAGGACCCGTGGCCGCGCACCGTGGGGCACGCCGGGCGGATGATCGAGCTCCTGCTACCGATGCCGTTCCACGCGTTCTTCGGTGTGGTGATCATGATGGCCGACAGCCTCGTGGTGCAGACCTTCGCCACCCCGCCGACGTCCTGGGGCGTGGACCCGCTGGCCGACCAGACCACCGCGGGTTCGATCGCCTGGTCCTTCGGTGAACTGCCCACCGTGCTGGTGCTGGCCGTCGTCTTCTTCCAGTGGGCCGGGTCGGAGGACCGGCGGAACCGGACCCGGGACCGCACCGTCGACCGGGTCGGGGATGCCGAGCTGGACGCCTACAACGCCCGCTTGAAGGCCATGGCCGCCGCCGAACAGGGCTGACGACCGGGGGCCGGACGGAGGCGCGTCCCCAGGAGTCGGCGATCCGACCACCCAGCAGCTGGGCACCGGAGGTCAGCAGGTCGGTGGTGGCGAGGCCCTGCAGGCTGGCCGCGCCGATCGGCAGACCCTCGAGGCGGCCGGCCGCGCGATGCCCCGGGGACGACCGCTGGACGGCAGCCGGCTGCGAGCATGGTGGCGTGGCCGTCTCTCTCACCCTGATCGCGGACACGCACCTGCCTCGCCGGGCCAAGGACCTCCCGGAGCCGGTGTGGGCCCGCATCGAGGCCGCCGATGTCGTGCTGCACGCCGGCGACTGGGTGGACGTGGGTGTGCTCGACGAGCTGGAACGGCGCGCGCAGCGGCTGGTCGGCGTGGTGGGCAACAACGACCACGGGGTGCTGCGGGAGCGGTTGCCCGAGGTGGCCCGGGTGGAACTCGGCGGCGTCCGGTTCGCCGTGGTGCACGAGACCGGACCCGCCAGGGGGCGGGAGCAGCGCTGCGCGGACCGCTTCCCGGATGTCGACGTGCTGGTGTTCGGGCACAGCCACATCCCGTGGGACAGCACCACCGGGACCGGCCTGCGGCTGGTGAACCCGGGCTCGCCGACGGACCGCCGTCGCCAGCCGTACTGCACCTTCATGACCGCGACCGCCGAGGCGGGCGAGCTGTCCGACGTCGTGCTGCACCGGCTCCCGCGCCGGTGATCCCACCGCTGCCACCGGCCGCGGTGGGCATGCTGGCCTGCCCGGTCTGCGGTACCGGGTTCACCGTCGTGCCCCACGGCCTGCACTGCGCGACAGGGCACACCTTCGACCGGGCCCGGCAGGGCCACATCACGCTGCTCCCGCCCTCGGGGGCTCGGCACGAGGGCGATTCGGCGGCGATGGTGGCCGACCGGGCCGGGTTCCTGGCCGCGGGCCACTACGCGGGGGTGACCGCCGCGCTGGCCGAGGCCGTGCTGGCCGACGGGATGCCCGGCACGGTGCTGGATCTGGGCGGGGGCACCGGGACCCATCTGTCCGGGGTGCTGGATCGGGCACCTGCGGCGGTCGGGGTGGTGCTGGACGCCTCGCGCTACGCGGCCCGCCGGGCGGCCCGCGCGCACCCGCGGGCGATGGCGGTGGTGGCCGACAGCTGGTCGGAGCTGCCGGTGGCTACGGCGGCGGTGGACCGGGTGCTGGTGGTCTTCGCCCCGCGCAACGGTCCCGAGACCGCCCGGGTGCTGGCCCCCGGCGGCCGGCTGGTCGTCGTCACACCGGCCGCGGACCACCTGGCCGAGCTCATCGGGCCGCTGGGTCTGCTCTCGGTCGACCCGGACAAGGCCGCCCGGCTGGACACCGCGCTGCGACCGTCCCTGCGGCGGGTGGCGGGAACGTCCTACCGGACGGTGCTGGACCTGGACCACGCGGCGGTGGCCACCCTGGTGGGGATGGGCCCGCACGCCCGGCACCTGACGTCCGGTGCGCTGGCCGCGCGGCTGGCGGCCCTGCCGGACCGGGTCGGCGTGACGGTGGCCGTCGAGATCGGCAGGTACGCGGAGCCGGGGTGAGCCGGGCCTACCCCCGGCAGCTTCCCCGCGATCCCCCGCACGCGAGCGAGGGCCCGGCCACAGTGGCCGGGCCCTCGCGGGAGGTCCTGCGCGCGGCGGCTCGCCTGGGGCCGCGGGCGGATCAGCGGCGGACCGACTTGCGGTTCTGGATGCCGTACACGTAGATCGCCAGCACGACGATGGCGCCGATGATCGAGCCGATGATGCCGGCGGTGCCGATCTCGAATCCGTTACCGCTGACCAGGCTGCCGAGCAGGTTGCCGACCAGCGAGCCGACGATGCCCAGCACGATGGTCATCAGGATCGACATGGACTGCTTGCCCGGGATCACGGCGCGGGCGATGAAGCCGGCGATCGCGCCGACCACGATCAAGACGATGATGTTCCAGATCACGGGGACCTCCAGGTGGGAGACGGTCGTGGGCCGTCGGTGCGCCGGTGTCTCCGGCGCAGATGATCATGTGTCCAGCCAGCGGTCGGTCGAAACGGGTCGATGGTCACGAGTTGATCGCCAAACGCCATTTACTCACCCGTCCGGGTCCCGTCCGGAGGCTGCGACCGGTGTCGGCCGATCCGCCGCACGCGTCGGCTGGACACCGTCTAAGCTCCCGGACGTGACGATCGCACCGGCGCCGATCGTGAGCCGGCCCAGCCCGGCTCACGTGGCTGAGAAGGGTTCGCGGCTCTCCATGCTGCTGCGGACGACCGACCACAAGACCATCGGCCTGATGTATCTGGCCACGTCGTTCGCCTGGTTCATCGATCGGTGGCCTGATGGCCATGCTCATGCGTGGTGAGCTGGCCCGCCCGGGTCTGCAGTACCTGTCGCACGAGCAGTACAACCAGCTGTTCACGATGCACGGCACGATCATGCTGCTGTTCTTCGCGACGCCGCTGTTCTTCGCGTTCGCCAACCTGATCATGCCGCTGCAGATCGGTGCGCCCGACGTGGCCTTCCCGCGGCTGAACGCCTTCAGCTACTGGCTGTTCGCTCTTCGGCGGGCTGATCGTGATCTCGGGTTTCTTCACCCCCGGTGGTGCCGCGGACTTCGGCTGGTTCGCCTACACGCCCGCTCTCCGACGTCGACGAACTCCCCGGGTGCCGGTGGCGACCTGTGGATCGCCGGACTGGCCGTCTCCGGTCTGGGCACCATCCTCGGTGGCGTCAACTTCATCGCCACGATCGTCTGCCTGCGCGCCCCGGGCATGACCATGTTCCGGATGCCGATCTTCGTCTGGGCCGCCCTGGTCACCAGCGTGCTGATCCTGCTGGCCTTCCCGATCCTCACCGCCGCGCTGATGGCGCTGCTGGCCGACCGTCACCTCGGGGCGCTGGTCTTCTCCGCCGCCAACGGCGGGCCGATGCTGTGGCAGCACCTGTTCTGGTTCTTCGGGCATCCCGAGGTCTACATCATCGCGCTGCCGTTCTTCGGCATCATCACCGAGATCATCCCGGTGTTCAGCCGCAAGCCGCTGTTCGGCTACAAGGGCATGGTCTTCGCGACCATCGCGATCGGCGCCCTGTCGCTGGCGGTGTGGGCGCACCACATGTTCGCCACCGGTGCGGTGCTGCTGCCGTTCTTCAGCTTCCTGACCTACCTGATCGCGGTGCCCACGGGGATCAAGTTCTTCAACTGGATCGGCACGATGTGGCGGGGGCAGCTGACCTTCGAGACGCCGATGCTGTTCGCCGTCGGCTTCCTGGTCACCTTCCTGCTCGGTGGGCTGACCGGCGTGCTGCTGGCCTCCCCGCCGCTGGACTGGCACGTGTCGGACTCCTACTTCGTGGTGGCGCACTTCCACTACGTCGTGTTCGGCACCGTGGTGTTCGCCGCCTACGCCGGCATCTACTTCTGGTTCCCCAAGATGTGCGGCCGGATGATGGACGAGCGGCTGGGCAAGCTGCACTTCTGGCTGACCTTCATCGGCTTCCACGCCACCTTCCTGGTGCAGCACTGGCTGGGGAACGAGGGCATGCCGCGCCGCTACGCCGACTACCTGCCGACCGACGGGTTCACCACGCTGAACACCATCTCCACGGTCGGATCGTTCGTGCTGGGCGCCTCCACGCTGCCGTTCCTCTACAACGTGGTGAAGTCCTGGAAGTACGGGCAGCTGGCACTGCGCGACGACCCGTGGGGCCACGGCAACTCCCTGGAGTGGGCGACGTCGTCCCCGCCGCCGCGGCACAACTTCCTGGAGATCCCGCGGATCCGCTCCGAGCGGCCGGCGTTCGAGCTGCACTACCCGCACCTGCGGGAGCGGCTGGAGGCCGAGGCGCACGCCGGCACGAGGCACGGCCCCTACGCCAGCGAGCTGATGCAGGGCACCGGGGCCCGGCAGGGCGCCGAACGACCCGGACCCCACCTGATCGAGCGCTGCTGATCGATCGCACCTGATCCACCGCATCACCTGCGAACGCCCCGTCGGCCCCGGCCGGCGGGGCGTTCGGCTGCCCGGGGTGCCGGGGCGGGGGTGCTCGGTCGATCGCGGCCGGGTGCGTGTGCCGGACCGGACCGGGCGGTCGGGCACGATGACCGGGTGACCTCCGCGCCGCACGAACCCGGGCCCGACGTCAGCCACTCCGGTGCGCTGCTCACCGTCACCGGGGCCGACCGCCCCGGGGTCACCGCCCGGCTGTTCGGCGCGCTGGGTCAGGTCCCCGGCCTCGAGGTCGTGGACGTCGAGCAGGTCGTGGTGCACGGCGAGCTCGTGCTGGGCGTGGTGGTGCACGAGCACGGCGGAACCGACGACCAGGCGCTGGCCCACCGCCTGGCCCCGCTGGCGGCCGGCGTCGGCACCGCATCGGGGATGCACGTGCGGGTGGAACCCGCCGCGGCCGCAGCGGGATCCGGGGGGCTGGGGGACGGCGTCCGCCGGCACCACGTCATCGTGCTCGGCCGGCCCGTCCCACCGCAGGCGGTCGGCGGCGCGGCCCAGGCGATCGCCGACGTGGGGGGCAACATCGATGCCATCCGCCGGCTCTCGGACTACCCGGTGACCAGCTTCGAGCTCACCGTCTCCGGGGCGGAGGCGGGGGCCCTGCGTGCGGCGCTGGGTGCGGTGGCTGCGGCCACCGGCGCTGACGTCGCCGTCGAGCAGGTCGGGCTCGCCCGGCGCAGCAAGCGGTTGATCGTCCTGGACGTGGACTCCACGCTGGTCCGGGGTGAGGTGATCGACGAGCTGGCTGCGCGGGCCGGTCGGGCCGCGGAGGTCGCCCGGATCACCGCGGCGGCGATGAACGGGGAGCTGGACTTCGAGCAGTCGCTCCGGGCCCGGGTGGCGACGCTGGCCGGCCTGCCGGTCGGCGTGCTGGACGAGGTCCGCGAGCACCTGGTGCTCACCCCCGGAGCCCGCACGTTGATCCGCACGCTGCAGCGGCTGGGGTTCCGCTGCGGGATCGTCTCTGGTGGCTTCACCCAGATCACCGATCCGCTGGCGGCCTCACTGGGCCTGGACTTCGCCGCAGCCAACACCCTGGAGGTGGCCGACGGGGTGCTCACCGGGGGGTTGGTGGGGGAGATCGTCGACCGCGCCGGCAAGGCCCGGGCGCTGGCCCGGTTCGCCGCCCAGCACGGGGTGCCGATGGAGCAGACGGTCGCGGTCGGCGACGGGGCCAACGACCTGGACATGCTGGGCGCCGCGGGGCTGGGTATCGCGTTCAACGCCAAACCGTTCGTCCGGGAGCAGGCGCACACCGCGCTGAACCAGCCCTACCTGGACGCCGTCCTGCAGGTACTCGGTTTCACCCGCGACGAGGTGCTGGAGGCCACCTGACCCCACCCCTCACCGCTCGGGCGGTAGCTCGCCCACCAGCTGGACCCCAGCGGCCGCCAGCTGCGCCAGGGCGGCCGCCGTGCTGGCCGGGGCCACGCCCACGGTGAGCGGCAGCAACACCCGGGTTGTCAACCCGGCGGCGACCGCGTCCAGAGCGGTGGCCCGCACGCAGTGGTCGGCGGCGATGCCCACGACGTCCACGCTGTCCACGCCGTGCTCGGCGAACCAGTCGGCCAGCCGCACCCCGTCACTGGTGCCCTCGAAGCCGGAGTAGGCGGCGGCGTGCTCGCCCTTGTCGAACACCGCCTTGAGCACGCCGCGGTCCAGCTCGCGGTGCAGCTGGACACCGTCGGTACCCACCACGCAGTGCCGCGGCCAGGTGTCGGTGAAGTCAGGGGTGTCGGAGAAGTGCGCACCTGGGTCGACGTGGTGGTCCCGGGTGGCCACGACGCAGGCGTACTGGGCCTGCTCCAACCCCTGCCCGGCGTGCTCGGTGATCGCCCGGGCGACCGCGGCCCCACCGGCGACAGCCAGGCTGCCGCCCTCGCAGAAGTCGTTCTGCACGTCGACGACCAGCAGCGCCCGGCTCATCACCCCATCCTGCCCCATGCCGGCAGGGGCATCTGCGGGCTCGGGACCTGCAGGTCACCGGGCACGAGGTCCCCCCGGGGAGCACGTCCGGTGGGGGCTCAGGCGGTCAGGGTGTCGATCGCAGGTTCCCCGCGGGACAGCGACCAGGCCTCGGCCGGCAGCGTCGCGCGGACCCGCTCGTGGTGCGCCCGGGCGGCCCGGAGCGCCTCGACGGGGGAGAGGGGATCGACCGGCCGGCCGGCGCGGACCAGCGGGACGCTGAGCTCCCGGTCACCGTCCCGCGACTCCACCTGTCCGGCGACGACGGCCTCGGCGGTCGCGATGCCCGCCGGGTCGTGCCGGCGGACGGCGGTCTTGCGGCCGCCCACGGACTGCTTTCCCTCGCTGTGCTTGGCCACCGGGACCCCGTCCCGCTCGACCAGCTTGTAGACCATCCCGGCGGTGGGTGCGCCCGAGCCGGTGACCAGCGAGGTGCCCACCCCGTAACCGTCCACCGGTGCGGCGGCCAGCGCGGCGATGGCGTACTCGTCCAGGTCGCTGGTGACGGTCACCCGGGTGCCGGTGGCGCCGAGGGAGTCCAGCAGCTCGCGCGCCCTGGCCGCCAGCACCCCCAGGTCGCCGGAGTCCAGCCGGACCGCGCCCAGCCCGGTCCCGGCCACCTCGATCGCGGTGGCGATGCCCTGCAGGGTGTCGTGGGTGTCCACCAGCAGCGTGGTGCCGACCCCCAGCGCGGCGACCTGGGCGCGGAAGGCCGAGGCCTCGTCGTCGTGCAGCAGGGTGAAGGCGTGCGCGCTGGTGCCCGCGGTCGGCACGCCGTAGCGGGCCCCGGCCGCCAGGTTGGAGGTCGAGGCGAAGCCCACCAGCCAGGCCGCCCGGGCCGCCGCCACGGCGGCCTGCTCGTGGGTTCGTCGGGAGCCCATCTCGATGCAGGGCCGGCCACCGGCCGCACCGATCATCCGGGCTGCCGCCGAGGCGATCGCGCTGTCGTGGTTGAGGATCGACAGGACCAGGGTCTCCAGCAGCACGGCCTGCCCGAAGGGGGCGCGCACGGTGAGCACCGGGGAGCCGGGGAAGTACAGCTCGCCCTCGGCGTAGCCGTCGACGTCCCCGGTGAAGCGGAAGCCGGCCAACCGGTCCAGCAGCGCCGGGTCGGTGAGCCCCTGGTCCTGCAGCGCGGCCAGCTCGTCGTCCCCGAACCGGAAATCGGCGAGCTGCTCCAGCAACCGGCCGGTGCCGGCCAGCACGCCGTAGCGCCGCCCGTGCGGCAGCCGGCGGGCGAAGACCTCGAAGACGCAGTCCCGGTCCGCCGTGCCGTCGGCCAGCGCCGCGGCCAGCATGGTGAGCTCGTATCGGTCGGTGAGCATCGCCGGGGTGCCCGCGGGCCGGGGGGATGCGGGGTCGGCGGGCGGGGGGGATGCGGGGTCGGCGGGCGGGGAAGATGCGGGGTCGGCGGGCGGGGGGCACACGGCTGGGGAGCGTAGGTGGGCGAGGGGCGTCCTAGAGTGGCGGGGTGGCCGGCCCCCTCGCGCCCGAGCGCACCCCTGACACGACCTCGCGGGAGGACTCCGAGCTCGACCGCCCGTGGGTGACCGTGGTCTGGGACGACCCGGTGAACCTGATGACCTACGTGACGTTCGTGCTGCAGGAGCTGTTCGGCTACGACGAGCCCACGGCGACGACGTTGATGCTGCAGGTCCACCACGAAGGCCGGGCGATCGTCAGCTCGGGGCCCCGGGAGCGGATGGAGCACGACACCAGCCGGCTGCATGCCTACGGCCTGTGGGCCAGTTACCAGCGCGACTCGTGACGCCGTTCACCCGGGCCGGTGCCGTGCTGCGCGGCCGGCTGGCGGACGCCGAGGTGCAGATCCTGGGCCTGCTGGTCGACCAGCTCGAGCAGCTGCTGGCCGTGGACGCCGACGACGCCGGGGGGGACCCGGTGCTGGAGCGGTTGCTGCCCCCCGGGCACGCCTCCGATCCCGACATCGCCCGGGACTACCGGGACCTCACCGAGGCCTCGCTGCGCGAGGGCAAGGCCGACGACCTGGCGATCGTGCGCGCCACCATGCCCGCCGGCGGCGGGGGCGTCGAGCTGGACGACGACCAGGCCCGGGCCTGGTTGCGGACCACGAACGACCTGCGACTGGCGCTGGGCACCCGGGTGGGCATCACCGCGGAGACCGAACCGCCCGAGGACCCCACCGGCGCCGACGGCCAGCAGCTGGCCGTCTACTACTGGCTCACCGCCGTGCAGGGGTCCCTCGTCGACGCGCTGGCCGCCGGCGGGGGCCACCGGAGGTGAGCACCACCAGCGCGGCGAGCAGCAGGTCCAGCACGAAGAACACGTAGATCAGGCTGGGCACCGACAGGTCCTGCACCAGGGCGCCGATGGAGGCGAGCAGCACCAGCCCGCTCAGCAGCAGGATTGCCAGCAGCCCCAGGGCCCGGCCGATGACGAGGAGCACGAACTCGGTCCGGTCGGGGCCGGTCGGGCGCAGCACGCGTCCCCCTCGCTGGGCGACCCGGCGGACGCCGAGCACCAGGGCCGGCACCGCGACCAGCACGACGCCCGCGACCATCAGGATCTGGATCAGCACCGGCTCTGCACCACGAGTCGGGACGCTACCGGTCGCCGGGCGGGTGGCTGTCCTGCTCGGCACCTCTGCTGCGGCCGCGGCGGAGGCCACCTAGACTGGCCGCGTGCTGCGCATCGACCGCGCGACCTACGACGCCATCGTGGCCCACGCCCGGCAGGACCACCCGGACGAGGCCTGTGGCGTCGTCGCCGGACCGGACGGCAGCGATCGGCCCGAGCGGTTCATCCCGATGCTGAACGCCGCACGCTCCCCGACGTTCTACGAGTTCGACAGCGGGGACCTGCTGGCGCTGTACCGGGAGATGGACGACCGGGACGAGGTGCCCGTCGTCGTCTACCACTCGCACACCGCGACCGAGGCCTATCCCTCCCGCACCGACGTGAGCTACGCCTCCGAGCCCTTCGCGCACTACGTGCTGGTCTCCACCCGCGAGCACGGTCCCCGCACCGGCACGGTGGGCGACGAGGTCGAGTTCCGCAGCTACCGGATCGTGGACGGGCAGATCACCGAGGAGGACGTCGACGTCGTCGAGTCCTACCTGTTCGGGCACTCGCCGACCACCGTCGTCTACGACTGAGGTCTCGCACACCGCCAGGAATCCCCGCCCACCGGCGGGCGTTCCCCCCAGTACGCGATCCGCCCCGCTGCCTGCTGCGCGGGGCGACCCCAGCAACGAGAGGCATCTCCACCATGGCGATCGACGTCCGGATCCCGACCATCCTGCGCACCCACACCGGCGGCAACAAGACCGTCACGGGCACCGGGGACACCCTCGGCGCACTGGTCGACGACATCGACACCCAGCACCCGGGCATCAAGGGCCGGCTGGTCACCGACGAGGGGAAGCTGCACCGCTTCGTCAACGTCTACGTCAACGACGAGGACGTCCGCTTCACCGGCGCCCTGGACACCGCGGTCAAGGACGGCGACTCGGTCACCATCCTGCCCGCGGTCGCCGGCGGCTGACCCCACCGAAGAGAGGGCCCACCTGATGGCACGCTTCGCCTCCCTCGTCGACTCCCTCGGCGGCACGCCCCTGGTCGGGTTGCCGTCGCTCTCGCCGAGCCCTGACGTCCGGTTGTGGGCCAAGCTGGAGGACCACAACCCGACCGGGTCGATCAAGGACCGCGCGGCGATCGCGATGATCGAGGCGGCCGAGAAGGAGGGTCGGCTCGAGGTCGGGTCGACCATCCTGGAGCCCACCAGCGGCAACACCGGCATCTCGCTGGCCATGGTGGCCCGGCAACGTGGCTACCGGCTGATCTGCGTCATGCCGGAGAACACCTCGATCGAGCGGCGGCAGCTGCTGGAGATGTACGGCGCGCAGATCATCAGCTCCCCGGCCGCGGGCGGCAGCAACGAGGCCGTCGCGGTGGCCAAGAAGCTGGCCGCGCAGAACCCGGACTGGGTGATGCTCTACCAGTACGGCAACCCCGCCAACGCGGATGCGCACTACACCGGCACCGGCCCGGAGATCCTGGCCGACCTGCCTTCGATCACCCACTTCGTGGCGGGACTGGGCACCACCGGCACCCTCATGGGTGTGTCCCGCTTCCTCCGGGAGCACAAGCCCGGCGTCCAGGTGATCGCTGCCGAGCCGCGCTACGGCGAGCTGGTCTACGGCCTGCGCAACATCGACGAGGGCTTCATCCCCGAGCTGTACGACCCCGAGATGCTGGACGGGCGATTCTCCGTCGGTCCCGACGACGCCGTGCGACGCGTTCGGGAGCTGGTGGAGCGGGAAGGCATCTTCGCCGGGATCTCGACCGGGGCCATCCTGCACGCGGCGCTGGGCATCGCCGAGAAGGAGCTGGCGGCCGGTCGCAAGGCCGACATCTGCTTCATCGTCTGCGACGGTGGCTGGAAGTACCTGTCCACCGGGGCCTATGCCGGCACGCTGGACGAGGCCACCGCCGCCCTGGAGGGCCAGCTCTGGGCATGACAGCCCCCGATCTGCATCTCCCGGCGCGGGGGCTGCTGTTCGACAACGACGGCGTGCTGGTGGATTCCTCCGCCGCTGTGCACCGGTCCTGGTCCCGCTGGGCCGGGGTGCACGGGCTGGACCCCGACCGGGTGACCGGCATCGTGCACGGGCGTCGCTCGGCCGACACCGTCGCGCTGCTGGTGGCCGAGGCCGACCGGGCCACCGCCACCGCGCTGATCGACCGGTTCGAGCTGGAGGACTCCGAGCTCGTGCCCGCGATGGCCGGCGTGCCCGCCCTGCTGGCCATGCTGCCCGTCGGGTCGTGGGCCGTGGTCACCTCCGGTACCCGGGCGTTGGCCACGGCCCGGTTGCGCAGCGCGGGCATCCCGGTGCCCGAGGTGTTCGTCACCGCCGAGGACGTGCCCGACGGCAAGCCGGACCCGGCCGGGTACCTCGCTGCCGCGGCCGGACTGGGTCTCCCGTGCGGCCAGGCGCTGGTGCTGGAGGACAGCTCGAGCGGGATCGCGGCCGGTCAGGCTGCGGATTGCCGGGTGCTGGGAGTCGGTGAGCCCGCGCTGGACACGCCGGCGGACGTGGTGGTCCGGGACCTGGCCGGTGCCCGCTGGGCCGGCGACGGGCTCCTGCTGCCCGCGGCCACCGTGCTGCGGGGCCCGGCCGCGCACTAGCGTGGGGCCCGAGATGGGGACCTCACCGAGTGCTGCGCCCGATCGACCAGGTCCGGCGGCCCCGATCGGGGTCTTCGACTCCGGGGTGGGTGGCCTGACCGTCGTCCGGGCGGTGCTGGACCAGCTGCCGCACGAGTCCGTCCGCTACGTCGGGGACACCGCCAACGGCCCGTACGGCCCGCTGCCCATCGCGGAGGTGCGCCGGCACTCCCTGGCCGTGATGGACGACTTGGTCGAGGCCGGGGTCAAGATGCTGGTGGTGGCCTGCAACTCGGCGAGCGCGGCCTGCCTGCGCGACGCCCGGGAGCGCTACGACGTGCCGGTGGTCGAGGTCATCCTGCCCGCGGTCCGCCGGGCCACCGCGGCCACCCGCACGGGCCGGGTCGGCGTCATCGGCACCGAGGCGACGATCACCTCGGGTGCCTACGCCGACGCGTTCGCCGCAGCGCCGCAGGTCACGGTCACCAGCGCCGCCTGCCCCAGCTTCGTGGACTTCGTCGAGCGCGGGGTGACCAGCGGCCGGCAACTGCTGGGGCTGGCCCAGTCCTACCTGGACCCGCTGCTGGCCGCCGACGTCGACACCGTGGTGCTGGGCTGCACGCACTACCCGCTGCTGACCGGCGTGCTGTCGCTGGTGCTGGGCGACGGCGTGACGCTGGTGTCCAGCGCGGAGGAGACCGCCAAGGACGTGTACCGCGTGCTGACGACGGCGGACCTGCTGGCGCCGGAGTCCGCGGCGCCCCCGCAGCACACCTTCCTGGCCACCGGTGACCCCGAGCCGTTCGCCCGGCTGGGCCGCCGGTTCCTGGGCCCGGAGATCGACCAGGTGCTGCGGTCATGAGGCTGACCGTGATCGGCTGCTCCGGCTCGGCCCCAGGCCCGAGCTCGCCCGCTTCCTGCTACCTCGTGGAGCACGAGGGCTACCGGTTGGTCCTGGACCTGGGCAACGGTGCCTTCGGCGCGCTGCAGGCGATGCTCCCGCCGCAGCAGGTCGATGCGCTTTTCCTGTCCCACCTGCACGCCGACCACTGCCTGGACGTGGCGTCGTTCGTGGTCTGGGCGCGATACTCCGGGCAGGCCACCGGTGGCCCGGTGCCGCTGTACGCCCCGGATGGTGCCGACCGGCGGCTGCGGCTGGCCTACGACGGCGCCGACGGTTCGCTGCAGGACGTGTTCGACGTGCACGCGGTGGGCCCGGGGGACTGGCAGCTGGGTCCGTTCCAGGTGGCGACGGTGCGCACCGCGCACCCGGTGGAGTGCCACGCGATCCGGCTGTCCGCCGGGGGACGGTCGCTGGTCTACACCGGGGACACCGGGGTCAGCCCGGCCGTGGTGGAACTGGCCCGCGGTGCGGACGTGCTGCTGGCCGAGGCCGCCCACCCCGATGTCCCCGGCCTGCCGCCGGGCCTGCACCTGACCGGTCGCCAGGCCGGCGAGCACGCCCGGGACGCAGGCGTCGGACGGTTGCTGCTGACCCACGTGCCGCCCTGGGTGGACCGGATCGGCCAGCTGGTCGCCGCCTCCGAGGTGTTCGCCGAGACCGAGCTGGTCTCCCCGCTGGCCAGCTACGAGGTCTGAGCGGTGGCCGGTGCCAAGGAGGAACGGGACGGGGTCTCGCTGTCCAGCCTGGACGACGAGCTGGGTGACGGTCTGGGGGTGACCAAGCGGGCACTGGTCGACCACTACGACGCCTTCGCCGATCGACTGGTGCCGCTGCTGGCGGGGCGCCCGCTGACCACGGTGCGGATCCGGCCGGGGGCCGCGGCGTTCGTGCAGCGCGACATACCGAAGGGGGCGCCGGACTGGGTGCGCACGGTGCCCACCTGGTCCGACCGGGCCAGGCGCGAGGTGCACCAGGTGCTGGTGGAGGACCGCCGGACGCTGCTGTGGCTGGCCAACCAGCGGGCCGTGGAGCTGCACGTGCCGTTCTCCCGGGTCACCGAGGAGGGCTTCGGCGAACCCACCGGGTTGGTGCTGGACCTGGACCCACCCGAGGACGCCCCGTTCGCCGCCGTCGTCGCCACCGCCCGCCTGGCCCGCCGGGCGCTGGCCGAGGCCGGGTTGTCGGCGGCGGTCAAGACCACCGGGTCCACCGGGTTGCATCTCGTGGTGCCGGTGCGCGGGTCCTCGCACGAGGACGTCGCTGCGGCCACCCGTGCGCTGGCCGCCCGCACCGCTGCGCTGGACCCGGCGGTGGCGACGACGGAGTACGTGGTCGCCGAGCGGGGGGACCGGGTGTTCGTGGACTCGACCCGCTCCGGCCGCGGCACGATCGCCGTCGCCTACTCGCCGCGGGTCCGCCCCGGGCTGCCGATCTCGGCGCCGGTGCCGTGGGACCACCTGGACACCGCCGACCCCCGCGGCGTGACCGTCGCCGACGCCGCCGCCCGGATCATCGGTGACCCCTGGGCCGACGCGCTGCCCGAGGCGCAGCTGCTGGACCCCGAGCTCGTCGCCCAGGGGCACTCCATCCCGGTCGCGCGGGTGGCCGCGATG
The DNA here is from genome assembly GCA_963759905.1 of uncultured Actinomycetota bacterium. GTDB lineage: Bacteria > Actinomycetota > Actinomycetes > Mycobacteriales > Geodermatophilaceae > Klenkia. Next base: position 629,055 of record CAVXBD010000001.1, on the reverse strand, counting down.
CACGAGGGCAAGCGCCGGGCCCGCGCGCGGCGCGGGGACAGCTAGGTCTGAGCTGCCCGCATAGGGACGAGACAGCCATGGCGAACGCATGCATTGTTCGCACCATGCCGCCGAGCCACATCCCCGGCTGCCCCGCCGCTGGGCTCTGGGTCCCGACGGCGACCGCGTAGGAGATCCGCGACCTCCGGCCTGGCGACCGCGTTTGCGCTCGATCCAGGCCTCTCCCTCCGCGGTGTGCTCGGCCAGAGTGCCCATCAGGGGGACGTGGGGATCGGTGGTGGAAGCAACGACCACCGACAGGGCGGTGGCGGAACGGGCGGAGGGTGACCTCACCAGCCCCCCGGAGGCGTCGTCGGCCACGGCGGAGACGCCACCACAGGGACACGCTTCCTCCTCGATGGTCTGGCGACCGAGGACCACGTCAACCCCCCGCCGGCGCGGGAGAGGACGCCACTCGCGCGCCGGGCCCAGGGTCAACCCTGAACCTCGGTAGCGCGGATGACCGGGCGAGGCGGGCCGCTCGCACGCTGCCGGTCGCCGTCGTCACGTTGCGCACGGCCTCTGTAGCGGAAAATAACCTGCTCAGACCCCTGGATGTGCCACGGTTTCTGTCAGACCCCCCTGGTGGACTACGTCCATGACAGCGCGGCTGCGGATGCGGGTGGAGGTGACTCCCCGCCTGTCCCCGATTCCCGCCGTACCGGCGCCGGTCGATGCGGGATCGTCGTCGGCGAGGGGGCCGGTGCCGCGGTTGACCGAGCTGGCTGACGCCGTGGACCTCAGCGGAGCGGAGTTGGATGAGGAGCTGGCATCGGTGCGCCGTCAGCGGTCCACACTGGCCGCGTACGAGGCCGGTCTGGTCGAGCGCAAGGCCACGTTGGGCGCGGTCCACGTGCTGCCGTACCTGCCCGGCAGCCGCACCGACGTGCGCGCTCCCGCAGCCGCCGACGAGTTGCGGCCGGACCCGTCGCTGCAGGCTGCGGAGGACTTCCTGGCCGACGAGGTCGCGGTGCTGCTCAACATGTCGGTTCCTTCGACCCGGTACCTGGTGGAACGCGATCTGGTGCTCGTCCGGCAGTTGCCCGAGGTGTGGCACGCGTTGGCCGACCAGCGGATCGACGAGACCCGGGCGCACGTCATCGTGAAGGCCTTGGGGTGGCAGGGCGCCTCCCACGGTGGTCCCATCGCCGACGGCACGATCGCCGACCTCGCCGCGCTCGGGGTCGGATGGGCCGCCCGGGGCTGCCCGCCCACCACGCTGCGGGAGCGCCTGGATGCGGCATTGATCGCCGCCGACCCCGCCGCCGCGGATCGGCGGAAGGAGCTGCGGAAGCGGGCCGCGGACGTGACGGTGACCTGGACCGGGGACGGGTTGGCCGATCTCAGGGCGGCGCAGATGGACACCGCCGACGCCAGGCTCGCCCGCGCCCAGATCGATGCCTACGCGCAGCGGCTCAAGGCCGACGGTGACACCCGGCCTATCGGGGCGATCCGGGTCGCCGTGCTGGCTGCGCTGATCGCCAGGCCGTGGGAGAAGCGCGAGCCCGGGGTCGTCGACGTCACGATCAATGCCGACCTCGCCGACCTGGGCTGTCCGTGCAACCTCACGTCGGCCGACGCCGGCCCGGGAGCGGGCGCGGCTGCCTCCGACGCCACGTCCGACAAGGGCGCCCGTGGCGACGTCGCCGGCCGTGCACACACCGGCGGTGAGGGCCCCGCGGCATCGAATCCCGATGACTCGACCGGGGATGACGTGACCGGGTATCACGCGACCAGGCATGACGCGACCAGGCATGACGCGACGGGGGATGGGGCAGAGGGCGGGAGAGGCGCGGTGGAAGCCCCAGGGGACGCGCTGACCGAGGACTTCGGGACGCCGGACCCCGGTGACGCCGCCGGTTATCCGAGGCTCTGCGCCGGCACTCGGGTCGGGCACGTCGACGGACTACCGGTGCCCCCATCTGCAGTACGGGCATTGATGGAGCGCATCGACGTCCTGGGCCTCGTGCCCCCGGTCGGGGGCAGCCTCGCGGTCACGCTGACCGACGGCCACGGGCACCTGCTGGCCGTGGCCACCCCGGACGAGATCGCCGCCGCGCTCCGAGCCGGACGGGGCCTGGGGCCACCAAGGCCGGCATCCGGTTACACCCCGACCTCCGCCCAGTACCGGTATCTGCGCGCCCGCGATCGGCACTGCCGCTTCCCCGGCTGCCGACAGTCCGCTCGTGCCAGCGACGCCGACCACGTCATCCCCTACGACCACACGGACCCCCGCCGGGGCGGCCCGACCTGCGTCACCAACCTGGTGCTGCTCTGCCGGCACCACCACCGGCTGAAGACCCACGCGCCGGACTGGGACTTCCGTCTCGAGGACGGCGCCCTCTACGTCACCACACCCGGTGGGACCACCCGTACCACCCGACCACCCGGCGCCGACCAGGTCCTGGACCTCGCGGCCGAACCCCCGCCCCACGACCCGGTGGCCGACCCACCACCGTTCTGAGTTCGCCGTGCGTGGGTGGGCGGGGGCCCTGGATCGGGGCAGCGGGGCAGCGCTGGACAGGCGGGTCAGGGCTGAGCGCGTTCGCCGATCCAGCTCGGGCCCGGTGAGACGGATGACTGGCGTAGAGACGGTCGTCCCGACGACAGGACCCGCCTCGGCGCCGGCGTCGTGGGAGTCCGGCAGTCGCCGTCTGGTCAGGGCCTGCCCAGGGGGCGGCTGCTCAGGCCTCGACCTCGCGGGCGTCCTCGGACCACAGGGTGTGGAACCCGCCCTCGGCGTCGACCCGATGGTAGGTGTGCGAGCCGAAACGGTCCCGGAGACCCTGGATCAGCGCAGCGGGGGAGCGCTCGGCGCGCAGCCCGTCGTAGTAGGCCAGCGCGCTGGCGAACCCGGGGGCGGGCACGCCGGTGCGGGCTGCCCCGGCCACCACGTCTCGCCAGCCGGTCTGGGCGGCGGCGACGGCGTCGCGGAAGTAGGAGTTGGTCAGCAGCGTGGTCAGGTCGGGCTCGTCGGTGAAGACCTGCCGGACCCGGTCCAGGAACGCCGCGCGGATGATGCAACCGTCCCGCCAGATCGCGGCCAGGGCGCCCCGGTCCACGTCCCAGCCGTGCTCCTGCGCGCCCTTGGCGATCTGGTCGAACCCCTGGGAGTAGGCGACCACCTTGGCCGCGTACAGGGCCTGCCGCACGCTCTCCACGAAGGCGTCCCGGTCGGCGATCTGGTCGGCCCAGTCCGCTGCGGGACCCGGCAGCACCCGCTGGGCGGCAGCCCGTTGCTCGACGTGCCCGGACAGCGCTCGGGCGAAGACCGCCTCGGCGATACCGGAGACCGGGGTGCCCAGGTCCAGCGCGGACTGCACCGTCCAGCGGCCGGTGCCCTTCTGCTCGGCCTCGTCCAGCACGACGTCGACGAACGGCCTGCCCGTCCGGGCATCGGTGTGCCGCAGCACCTGGGCGGTGATCTCGATCAGGTAGGACTGCAGGTCGCCCTCGTTCCAGGTGGCGAACACGTCCCCGATCTCGGCCGGAGACAGGCCCAGCCCCTGCCGGAGCAGGTCGTAGGCCTCGGCGATGAGCTGCATGTCGGCGTACTCGATGCCGTTGTGCACCATCTTGACGAAGTGCCCGGCGCCGTCGGTGCCCACGTGCGTGCAGCAGGGCTCGCCGTCCACGTGCGCGCTGATGTCCTCCAGCAGCGGTCCGATCACCGCGTAGGCCTCCGCCGACCCGCCCGGCATGATGCTGGGCCCGTTGAGCGCGCCCTCCTCGCCGCCGCTGATCCCGGCACCGACGAAGTGCAGACCCCGCCCGGCGAGGTCCGCGGTGCGCCGGATGGTGTCGGTGAACCGGGCGTTCCCGCCGTCGACCAGCACGTCGCCCTCGTCCAGCAGCGGGGCCAGCTCGTCGAGCACGGCATCGGTCGGCGCACCGGCGGCGACCATCACGATCACCTTCCGGGGCGCTCCAGGCCCGCGACCAGCTCCTGCAGGGAGGTCGCAGCGACTAGGTCGCCGTCCCCGCCGTGGTCGCCCAGCAGCGCATCGGTCTTGGCCTGGGTGCGGTTGTGCACCACCACGTGGTGGCCGTGCCGGGCCAGGTTGCGGGCCAGGCTGGCCCCCATCGTCGCGAGGCCGGTGACGCCGATCTGTTCGCTCATGCCTGCGTCGTGCCCGACCCGACGTCGCGGTACACGGCGGATGGCCGGTCAGGCAGCGGGGTCCGCGGGCAGCAGGATCCTCAAACGGAGGAGTCGAGCCCCAGGTCACGCAGCAGCTTGGCCACGTGACCGGTGGCCTTGACGTTGTACCCGGCCTTCTCGACCGTGCCGTCGGCGGCGATCACGAACGTCGACCGGATCACCCCGACGACGTCCTTGCCGTACAGCTTCTTGGGCCCGAAAGCCCCGTAGGCCCGCAGCACCTCCTTGTCCTGGTCGGAGACCAGGGTGATCGACAGCGACTCCTGCTCCCGGAACCGGGCGAGTTTGTCCGGCGCATCCGGGGAGATGCCGATGATGTCCAACCCGGCGGCGGCGAACTCACCGGCGGCGGCGGTGAAGTCCACGGCCTGGGTGGTGCAACCGGGCGTGAGCGCGGCCGGGTAGCAGTAGACGACGACCCGACGCCCCCGGTGGTCGGCCAGCGAGACGGAGTTCCCGTCGGCGTCGGGCAGCGTGAAGTCGGGCGCCCGATCGCCGGGAACGAGCCGGATGGGGGCCGTTTCGGTGGTGTCCTGGGTGCTGCTGTCGCTCATGCGGGCATGGTGACAGACCCCGGGGACATCGCCGGACGGCGGCCGCCCAGGGCTCAGCCGGGCAAGAAGCTGAAGCGGACGTGCCGGGTCGGGTTGTCGCCGTTGGTGTCCACGAAGCAGATCCGCTGCCAGGTGCCCAGCGCCAGCCGGCCCTCGAGCACCGGGATCGTGGCGTACGGGGGCACCAGTGCCGGGAGCACGTGGTCCCGGCCGTGCCCGGGCGACCCGTGCCGGTGCCGCCAGCGGTCGTCGGTGGGCAGCAGCACGTCGAGCTGGGCCAGCAGGTCCGCATCGCTGCCGGCGCCGGTCTCGATGATCGCGATCCCCGCGGTGGCGTGCGGGGCGAACACGTGCAGCAACCCGTCGCCACCGGACTCCCGGACGAACGCCGCGCACTCCTCGGTCAGGTCGACGACGCTGGGCACCCCGCCGGTGCGCACCTGGCGCAGCTCCGATCGCATGCCCGGATCCTGCCGGACCGCCGTGGATCCGGTCTCGCCGTGGGGCGGGCAGCGGCCCACTACCCTCGACCCACGTGACCCGCCCCGACGCCACCAGCCCCGACCGCACCCGCGCCGAGGGCCACCGCCCCGACGGTCGACGGGCCGACCAGCTCCGCCCGGTGACCATCACCCGCTCCTGGCTCGACCACGCCGAGGGGTCGGTGCTGGTCGAGTTCGGCCGCACCCGGGTGCTGTGCGCCGCCAGCGTCACCGAGGGGGTGCCGCGGTGGCGGCGCGGCTCCGGGCTGGGCTGGGTGACCGCCGAGTACTCGATGCTGCCGCGGGCCACCCACACCCGCAACGACCGGGAGTCCGTGCGGGGCAAGATCGGCGGCCGCACGCACGAGATCAGCCGCCTCATCGGCCGCTCGCTGCGCGCGTCGATCGACCTGTCCGCGCTGGGGGAGAACTCGATCGCGCTGGACTGCGACGTGCTGCAGGCCGATGGCGGCACCCGCACCGCTGCCATCACCGGGGCCTACGTGGCCCTGGCCGACGCGGTCAGCTGGCTGGGCGAGCGGAAGAAGCTGGCCAAGGCCCGTCCGCTGGTGCAGTCGGTCGCCGCGATCAGCGTCGGCGTCGTCGACGGCGAGGCCCGGCTGGACCTGGCCTACGAGGAGGACGTCCGCGCCGGGACCGACATGAACGTGGTCTGCACCGCCGACGGCGGGTTCGTGGAGGTGCAGGGCACCGCCGAGGGGGCGGTGTTCGACCGGGCCACCCTGGACCAGCTGCTGGATCTCGCCGTGGCCGGGTGCGCCGACCTGACCCGGGCACAGGCCGAGGCCCTGGCGGGTCCGGCCCGATGAGCGCCCGGTTGCTGCTGGCCACCCGCAACGCCGGCAAGCTGGCCGAGCTGCAGCGGCTGCTGGCCACCGCGGTCCCGGGGGTGCAGGTCGTGGGGCTGCGCGACGTGCCGGAGTACCCGGAGGCACCCGAGACCGGTGCGACCTTCGAGGACAACGCGCTGCTCAAGGCGCGCGAGGCGGTCCGGTACACCGGGTTGACGGCGGTGGCCGACGACTCGGGCATCACCGTGGACGCGCTGAACGGGATGCCCGGGGTGCTCTCGGCCCGCTGGTCGGGCCGGCACGGGGACGACGCGGCGAACACCGCGCTCCTGCTGGGGCAGCTGGCCGACGTGCCCGAGGAGCGCCGCGGCGCGGCCTTCATCTGCGCAGCGGCACTGGTCACCCCGGACGGCGCCGAGCACGTGCTGGCGCGGCACTGGCGTGGCACGGTGCTCCGGGAGCCCCGGGGCAGCAACGGTTTCGGCTACGACCCGGTGTTCCGTCCCGAGGGACGTGCCTGCACCGCGGCCGAGCTGGCGCCGGCGGAGAAGGACGCCATCAGCCACCGCGGCCAGGCGTTCACCGCGTTGCTGCCGGTGATCAGCAGCGTGCTGACCGGGTCCTGATCAGCGCCTGAGCGGTCCGGGTCACGGCCGGGCACGGCCGACCGGTCAGCAGCGGTCGGTCAGGACCCGGCGAGCCAGGCCAGCAGCCCGGACGGTGCCGTGGCGCGCACGGTGCAGTGCGCCGCGTGCGACACCGCAGCAGGCACGGTCCCCGGGGCTGTCAGCGGTGCTGGGTCCGGGTGCGGTGCCGGGTCCGGGTGCGGTGCCGGGTCCGGGTGCGGTGCCGGGACTGGGTGCGCTGCCGGGACTGTGTCCGCAGCTGGGTCCGCCTGCGCAGCCGGGACATCGGGGGCCGGCCGGGGTCCGGGCCCCGCGGACTGGCGCGGCGGCACCGGGACGGGCGGGGCGGCGAGCGGCTGGACCGGGTGCTCGGGTCCGCTGGGAGCCACCGGTGGCAACGGCCCGGTCCGGCGGACCGGGGTGGGTTCGGGGTGGGCGGGGGGAGCGGGCACCGGCGGCAGCGGTCGCGGCGCGGGACCCGCGGCCGGCTGGTCGGCCGGGACGTCGGCCGGGACGTCCCAGCGGGCCGCACCGTCCAGCGGGCCACCGGGCACCAGCGGCGGGTGTGGCAGCGTCGGCCAGTCGGCCAGGGACGGGTGCGACACGTCGGGCAGGTCGTAGGAGCGGGCGCGGTGCGACCCGCGGCGGGCCGGAGCCTGGGTGAGCTCGGCGAGCATGTCCCGCTCGTCGAGCACCTCCAGCTCGGCACGCAGCTGGGCCAGGTCGTCCAGGTCCAGCCGGGGCATCGGCGCGCGGCGGGACCGGTGCTGGCCGCGCCCCACGGGGCGCGGCGGGCCACCGGTGGCCGGAGCGCCGCCGGTGGCCGACGGGCTGCCTGGGCCAGGGGGGTCATAGGCGGTCGAGGGGTCGGGGATGTCCACCGGGACGGTCTCCTGGGGTGCGGGGCTGGCGGGGGAGGCGGTGCCGACCGGCTCCACGGCGCGCGGCGGGGCGAGGCCCCGGTCCGGCTGCGGCCGGGGCTCGTCCTCCCGGCCGGGGCCGGGGTGCGCGGAGGTCGTCACGTGATGGACCTCGGCACCCCGGGCCCGCCTCACGAGCCGCTGGGGCAGCTGATCACCCGCCGGAGGGATCCCCGCAGGCGCGCGCCCGGCACCCGGGGGACCGCCACGGTGCGGGAGGCGGGAGTCGAACCCGCACGCCCGAAGGCACCAGCTCCTAAGGCTGGCGTGGCTGCCGTTACACCACTCCCGCGTGCCGCCGATCCTAGGGCCGGTGCCGGCGTGCACCCGGGACATGCCCCTGACGTGCACCCCGGAGGGGGTGGCCGGGTGTACCTCGGGACCGGCAGGGCGGGTGGGGTGCGTCCGGACGTGGCAGGCTGTGCCCGTGCCGAGCAACCCCGAGCAGATCCAGCAGGAGATCGACGCCGCCCGCGAGTCGCTGGCGGCGACCCTGGACCAGCTGGTCTACAGGAGCAGCCCCAAGCGGCTGCAGGCCGAGGCCACGGTCCGGGTGCAGCACTGGATCAGCACCCCCGCCGGCCAGGCAGTGCTGGCCGCGGCCGGACTGCTGGTCACCGTCGCCGTCGTGCAGAAGATCCGGCACCGCAACCGCTAGTCGCGCACACTCGCAAGGGTGATGCTGCCCCGCCCCACGCGCCCCGACCCCGTCGGCCCCGGTCAGGAATCGGTCTGGGACTACCCGCGCCCGCCGTCGGCCGAGGTCACCCCCCGCCGGGTCGAGGCCGTGCTCGGCGGTCGGACGATCGCCTCGACCACCCGGGCCGCCCGGGTCTGCGAGACCAGCCACCCGCCGGTCTACTACATCCCCCGCGCGGACGTCGTCGACGGCGTCCTGGTCCGCGGCGAGGGCGCCAGCTGGTGCGAGTGGAAGGGCGTCGCCACCTACTGGGACGCCGTGGTGGACGGCGTCCGGCACCCGGCCGTCGGCTGGTCCTACGAGCGGCCCTCCCCCGGGTACGAGCACCTGGCCGGCGCGGTCGCCTTCTACCCCTCCAAGCTGGACCGGGCGACCGTCGACGGCGCCACGGTGCGGGCCCAGACCGGCGACTTCTACGGCGGCTGGATCACCGGCGAGGTGGTGGGCCCGTTCAAGGGCGAGGCCGGCACACGCGGTTGGTGACCTGAGGGCACTGCACACCCCTACCCCCCAGGGGTATCATGGGGTCATGGCTGGCTACCAGGGGTCCAAGGAGCAGGTGCTGGCGCGGTTGCGCCGGGTGGAGGGACAGGTCCGGGGCATCGCCCGGATGGTGGAGGAGGACACCTACTGCATCGACGTCCTCACCCAGGTCTCCGCAGCGACGAGCGCGCTGCAGGCGGTCGCCCTGGGCCTGCTGGACGACCACCTGGGTCACTGCGTCCGCGATGCCGTCGTCAGCAGTGCCGAGGACGACGGCGCAGCGGCCGACGCCAAGATCGCCGAGGCGTCCGCCGCCATCGCCCGGCTCGTCCGCCGCTGACCGAACGCGGCGCCGACACCAGAAACCCCGAGGAGATCCCCGTGCAGACCCAGACCTTCACCGTCACCGGCATGACCTGCCAGCACTGCGTCGCCTCCGTCACCGAGGAGGTCGGCGAGCTCGACGGCGTCACCGGCGTCGACGTCGACCTGGACAGCGGCACGCTGCAGGTCACCGGGCAGGACGTCACCCCCGAGCAGGTCCGCGCCGCGGTCGCGGAGGCGGGGGACTACTCCGCCGACCCGGCATGACCGCCGGTTCGCCCGACATCGAACTGCTCGACGAGGTCCGGCTGGACATCGCCGGGATGACCTGCGCCTCCTGCGCCACCCGGATCGAGCGCAAGCTGAACAAGGTCCCCGGCGTGCAGGCCAGCGTCAACTACGCCACCGAGGCCGCCACGGTCCGCTACGACCCGGCTGCCGTGGACACCCAGCGGTTGCTGGCGACCGTGGCGACGGCCGGGTACACCGCCACCGTCCCGGCGCCTCCGGCCGAACCGGCTGCCGAGGACGGGTCCGGGGGCAGCGCACCGGCCGTCGACGACGGACCGGACCAGGCGGACCAGGCGTTGCGCCAGCGGCTGATCGTCTCCGCGACCCTGGCGCTGCCGGTCCTCGTCCTCTCCATGCTGCCCCCGCTGCAGTTCGACAACTGGCAGTGGCTGGCGCTGGCCCTGGCCGGTCCGGTGGCGGTCTGGGGCGCCTGGCCCTTCCACCGGGCCGCGGTGGTCAACGCCCGGCACGGTGCCAGCACGATGGACACCCTGGTGTCCATCGGCATCACCGCCGCCTTCCTGTGGTCGCTGTACGCGCTCTTCGTGGGTGATGCCGGGGCACCCGGCATGCGGATGTCGTTGCACCTGCTGGCCGAGCAGGGAGCCGGCACCAGCGAGATCTACCTCGAGGTGGCCAGCGCGGTCACCGTCTTCCTGCTGGCCGGCCGCTACGCCGAGGCCCGGGCCAAGCGGCGCTCGGGGGCTGCGCTGCGGTCCCTGCTGGCCCTGGGTGCCAAGGACGCGGCGGTGCTGCGCGACGGGGTCGAGGTCCGGGTTCCGGTGTCCCGGCTGGTCGTCGGGGACCGGTTCGTCGTCCGGCCGGGGGAGAAGGTCGCCACCGACGGCGTGGTGGTCTCCGGCTCGTCGGCCGTGGACGCGTCGATGCTGACCGGTGAGTCGGTGCCCGTGGAGGTCGCGGTCGGCGACCGGGTCACCGGTGCCACGGTGAACGCCGGCGGCCGGCTCGTCGTCGAGGCCGACCGGGTCGGTGCAGAGACCACGCTGGCCGCGCTGGGCCGCCTGGTCACCGCCGCGCAGAGCGGCAAGGCGCCGGTGCAGCGGCTGGCCGACCGGGTGTCGGCGGTCTTCGTGCCCGTGGTGCTGGCCGTGGCCGTCGCCACCCTGATCGTCTGGCTGCTGCTCACCGGCGACGTGGCGGCAGCCTTCACCTCCGCCGTGGCGGTGCTGGTCATCGCCTGCCCCTGCGCCCTCGGGCTGGCTACCCCCACGGCCCTGCTGGTGGGCACCGGGCGGGGTGCGCAGCTGGGCATCGTGATCAAGGGCCCCCAGGTGCTGGAGTCCACCCGGGGAGTCGACACGGTCGTGCTGGACAAGACCGGCACCGTCACCACCGGGCAGATGGCCCTGGTGGAGGTGCACGGGCGGCCGGACACGCTGCGCTGGGCCGCTGCCGTGGAGGCCGGCTCGGAGCACCCCATCGCCCGGGCCGTGGTGGCCGGTGCTACGGCCGCGGAGGGGTCGCTGCCCGAGGTCGTCGGGTTCGCCAACCGGCAGGGCCGCGGCGTGGCCGGGACCGTCGAGGGCCGGCACGTCGTGGTCGGCCGCGCCGGCGAGATGCCTGGCCCGGTGCCCGCGGACCTGGCCGGGGCGATGGCCGAGGCGGAGTCGGCCGGCCGTACCGCGGTGCTGGTCGCCGTCGAGGGCGTCGTGATCGGGATGTGCGTGGTGGCCGACACGGTGAAGCCGACCAGCGCCACCGCGATAGCCGACCTCCGGGCGCTGGGCCTGTCCCCGGTGATGGTGACCGGGGACAACGACGGCGCGGCTGCCGCGGTGGCCCGTCAGGTGGGGCTCGATCCCGCGGCCGGGGAGGTCGTCGCCGGGGTGCTGCCCGAGGGCAAGGTCGACGTCGTCCGGCAGCTGCAGGCTCGCGGGCGGGTGGTGGCCGTGGTCGGTGACGGGGTGAACGACGCCCCGGCCCTCGCCCAGGCCGACCTCGGACTGGCCATGGGGACCGGTACCGACGTGGCCATCGAGGCCAGCGACCTGACGCTGGTGCGTGCCGACCTGTCCGCCGCGGTGGACGCCGTCCGGCTCTCCCGGGCCACGCTCTCGACCATCAAGGTCAATCTCTTCTGGGCGTTCGCCTACAACGTGGCGCTGGTGCCGCTGGCCGCGCTGGGCTTCCTCAACCCGGTGCTGGCCGGGCTGGCCATGGCGGCGTCGTCGGTGCTGGTGGTGACCAACAGCCTGCGGTTGCGCCGGTTCCGTCCCGGCCGCTGAGCTGGGCGGAGATGGCAGTGGCCCGCCCTCCGGGGGAGAGGGCGGGCCACTGGTCCAGGGGGCTGGTGCTCAGGCGGCGGTGCGGCTGGAGGCCACCAGCGGGACGATGACTGTGTCGACGACGGTGTCGGCGTAGTCCTCGTCGATCGGCTCGCCGGTGAGCAGCCAGCGCTGCACAACCAGGGCGGAGGCCGTGTCGGCGATCGTGGAACCTGCCAGCCCCGGGGCGATCTCGCCCCGGGCCTCGGCCCGCCGCCACACCTCGCGGAAGGACTCGGTCCACTGCCCGAGCGGGCCGCCGGTGAAGGCCGCGGCCAGTGCCGGCTGGTGCGGCAGGGTGGAGAGCAGGGACAGCGTGGCGGCACCGAGCGGACCGTTGACCACGTGCACCAGGGAACGCAGCAGGAGCCGCAGGTCGCGCTCCAGGTCACCGGTGTCCGGGATCGTCGCCTCGGCCCGGTTCATCTCGGCGATGGTGTCGGCCACCAGGTCGGACTTGGTCCGCCACCGGCGGTAGATCGTCGCCTTGCCCACGCCCGCTTCGGCCGCCACCGCATCCATGGTGAGCGCGTTGTAGCCGACGCCGGCCAGCAGGTTGAGGATCGCCGCCCGGATCACCCCGTCGCGGGACGGATCCCGCGGGCGGCCACCCCGTGCGGGGCGGGGGAGCTCCTGAGCTGTCAACGACATACGTAAGACTTTAGACCCTCAGGCGATCGACGGCCGTCGGAGCTGGGACGCTGCGTCTCGACACGCCCGGTAGTCGGAACCCCCCAGGGCTGCTGCCGCGGCTGTGAGCTGCAGCGATGCCCCGCTAGTTGTAACAGTGGTGTTGACCGACCGAGTTCTCGGGTTCCGCGCGCCTGCCGCGTGTCCACCGGCGTGTCGGCCATCCTCTGCCCGTGACCGGAGCCGCCGACGTGCTGCGCCCCCGCTGGCCCCAGCCCGGGCGGGTGACCCGCGTGCTGCTGGCCAGCCCCGTCCCGCACGTCCTGCCATCCATCGCCCGGACGGCCACCGCGCTGGGTCTCAACGCCGAGCTGGTGCCCGGGTTGCTCGACGTCGTCGACGACAGCAGCCCGTTGGACGGGCGGCGCTTCGACCGGCTGTTCGCCCGGTTGGCTCGGGAGTTGTCCGGGGCCGAGACCGACGCCGTCCGGGTGGCCCTCGACCCGGCATCCGAGGACGGCACCGCGCTGGCGGCCCAGTTGCTGGCCGCCCCGACCCTGGCACTGGAACTGGCCCGCCGCGGGATCACCGTGGAGGTCGGGTTGCTCACCGACGCCGAGCTGTGGCCGGTCTACCAGCCGGTGGTCGACCTGGTCGACGGGCGGGTCACCGGGCACGAGGCGCTGCTGCGCGGGCGGGTCGACGGCCGGGAGGTCGGCGGTGGAGACCTGTTCTTCCTGGCTGCGGCGGCCGGCTGGGCCGATCGGCTGGACCGGATCGCGCGGGAGGCAGCCATCGGCGGGGCCGCGGGCTGGCTGGGTGACGCCGACCTTTACGTGAACAGCAGCCCGGAGGCGATCTACCGCCCGCAGGTCTGCCTGGCCGGCACCGAGCAGGCCGTGCACGACAGCGGGCTGTCCCCAGGCCAGCTCGTCGTCGAGGTGGTCGAGGCCCATGCCGCCCGGGACCGCGGCCACCTGCTCGCCGTGCTGGAGCACCAGCGGTCGCTGGGCTGGCGCGTGGCGCTGGACGACGTCGGGGTCGGCTGGTCCAGCCTGGCCCTGGTGTCCGCCGTCCGCCCCGACGTGGTGAAGCTGGACAAGGCGCTCGTCGCGCGGTTGGACGACGCCGCGGCTCGGGCCGTGGTGCGGGCGCTGGTGGAGCTGGCGCACAGCCTGGACGCGGTGGTGATCGCCGAGGGCGTGGAGACCGAGCAGCGGGCCGACCAGGTGCGGGCGCTGGGCGTGGACCGGGGCCAGGGCTGGCTGTTCGGCCGTCCGGTGCGCCCAGCCCCGGCCCCCGCACCGGAGCTGCTCACCGCCTGAGGGACCGCCACCGGAACCGCCTCAGTAGTCGGTGGCGACGTTCCAGCCGGTGAGCGCGGGACGGTCGTGCTCGTGCCCCAGCAGCCCGTAGGACCCGGCCTGCAGGGCGAACAGCGAGCCGGCCTCCGGGGCGAGCCCCAGCCACCGCGCGGTCAGCACCCGGAGCACGTGGCCATGCGCGACCAGTGCCACGTCGCCCTCGGCCAGCAGCGGCCGGACCCGGGCCAGTACCCGGTCCACCCGGGTGGCCACCTCGGCCAGGCTCTCCCCGGGTGTCTCGCCGGGCTCGGTGCCCTCGGTCCACAGCGACCAGGTCAGGCCCAGTTCCGCGCTGATGTCAGGGGTCGTGCGGCCCTCCCAGCGGCCGTAGTCCACCTCGACCAGGTCGGGGTCGACGGTGTCGGTGGGCAACCCCGCCAGTTCCGCCGTGCGCCGGGCCCGCTCGCGCGGGCTCACCCGGACCGCCACGAACTGCCGCCGGGACAGCGGGCCGCGCAGCGCCCGGGCCTGCGCCTCGCCCTCGGGCAGCAGCGGCAGGTCGGTCACCCCGGTGTGCTGCCCGCTCTTGCTCCACTCGGTCTGCCCGTGCCGCACGACGACCACTTCTCCGCGCACATCAGCCATGGGGGCTCCTCCACCGATCCGATCGGGTGCGGCCACCGGTGGCGGACCCACCGGCGCCCGTCATCCCGACACCGGCGCCCAGGATGCCGACCGCCCACCGGGCACGGCTACCCCGGGACCCTGATCGTCGTGCGCCCGATCACAGCGGGTCCGGTCGGGAAGACCGCCGCCGGGCGGGCCCTTGCACCGGAGGAGACCGGCGTCCGCCGACGCCGGCGCGAGCACAGGAGGTCCGCATGACCAGCAACGCCGCAGCGCCGACCGTCGACCTGCCGACCGTCGACCACGCCTCTGCCCCCACCTTCGACCTCGGTGGCGACCTCACCGTGCACCGCCTCGGCTACGGCGCCATGCAGCTGCCGGGTCCCGGTGTCTGGGGCCCGCCGGCCGACCACGACGCCGCGCTGGAGGTGCTCCGGGCAGCCGTGGCACAGGGGGTCGACTTCATCGACACCGCTGACTCCTACGGCCCGCTGGTCAGCGAGCAGCTCATCGCCGAAGCCCTGCACCCCTACCCGGAGCGGCTGGTCATCGGCACCAAGGCCGGGCTGACCCGGACCGGCCCGGGCGAGTGGATCCCGGTGGGTCGCCCGGCCTACCTCAAGCAGCAGGTGGAGCTGTCGCTGCGGCACCTGGGGGTGGAGCGCATCGACCTCATCCAGCTGCACCGGATCGACCCCGAGGTCCCGCTCGCCGACCAGCTCGGGGCGTTCGTGGAGTTGAAGGAGCAGGGCAAGGTGCGGCACATCGGGGTCTCGGAGGTCTCGGTCGAGGAGCTGAAGGCCGCCCAGGCCGTCACCGAGATCGCCAGCGTGCAGAACCTGTACAACCTGACGAACCGGCAGTCCCAGGACGTGCTGGACCACGCGACGGCGGAGGGCATCGCGTTCATCCCGTGGTTCCCCATCGCCACAGGCGACCTGGCCCGCCCCGACAGCCCGGTCGCCGACATCGCCCGCGAGCTGGACGCCACCCCGTCCCAGGTCGCGCTGGCCTGGCTGCTGCAGGCCTCGCCGGTGGTGCTCCCCATCCCCGGCACCAAGTCGGTGCAGCACCTCACCGAGAACCTGGGTGCCACCGAGCTCAGGTTGTCCGCCGAGGACGTGGCCCGGCTGGATGCCCTGGCCTGACCGCGCCACGGGTCGCCACGCCGGGTGCCGGCAGGTTGACTGGGCTTCGCCGGCCCCGGGTAGCACCAGGTGCGGGAGGCTGCAGACATGACGCCCACACCGCCGGCTCCGCGATCGGGCCCGGTAGCCCGTGCGCAGGGGGCTGCGGCGGGCCGGCCCGGACCGTCGGTGTTCGCGGACGTGCTGGCCGCGCTGGGGGAGCTGGACGTCGCCCAGGAAGAGCTACGGGTGGCCGACGAGGCGCTCCGGGAGTACGAGGACCAGCTGGGGGAGCTGCTCGGCCGGCACGAGGCGGAGCAGCGGTGGCGGGACCGGATCGCCGAACTGGTCCCGGTGTGCCAGCTGGTGACCGATCTGGCCGGCGTCGTGCAGGAGGCCGACGAGGCCACTGCGCGGCTGCTGGCCACCCCGGCGGAGCGGCTGGCGGCCAAGCCGCTCGTGGTCTTCCTCCCGGTGGACCGGCGCGCTCCGTGGCGGGCTGCGCTGTCCGAGCTGGTCGACGGGCACGAGGAGGTGCGGGTGGCGCTGACCCTGCAGCCGCGCGGGGGTCCGGAGACCACGGTGGACGCCGTGGGTGTGCTGGAGCGCGCCGACCAGCGGGTGCGCTGGGTCCTGCTGCCGGCCTCCCTGAGCCGGTCGGAAGGGACTCGAGATCGGCCGGTCGGGGCAGCGCAGCGCACCGGTGGCCGGGGATCGTCCGTCGACGATCTCGAGGTCGCCTCGGCGGTGGCCCGGCTGTGCCGGGTGCCGGTGGGGGTGGAGGACCCGCAGCTGGTGGTCTCCCGGTTGGCGGCGTCGGTGCGGGACGCCGTGCCGTCCGCGACCTGGGCCAGCGTGACGGTCGGCTCGCCCGCCGACCCCGAGCGGCAGGCCTCGGACTCGGTGGCCGCCCAGCAGCTCGACGGGTTGATGGACCGGGTCGGCGAGGGCCCGGCGCTGGCGGCCCATGCCTCCGGGGACACCGTCGTCGTCGGCGATCTGCGGGCCGACGACCGGTTCCCGCGGCTGGCCGCGCTGGCCGGTGGCGGCGGCGCCCGGAGCGTGCTGGGGCTCCCGGTCAGCGCCGGCAGCCACCGGTTGGGCGTGCTCACCGTGTCCGCCGCCGAGCCGGACGCCTTCGGCGACCGGGACCGCCGGATCGGCGAGCTGGTCGCAGCGACCGTGGCGGCCGTGCTGGAGCAGCTGGCCCAGCGGCAGTCGCTGCGGTCGTTGACCGAGCACCTGACCCAGGCACTGAGTTCGCGGGCGGTGATCGAGCAGGCCAAGGGCATCGTGATGGCGCACCACGGGGGTACCCCCGACGACGCCTTCGCCCGGCTGGTGGCGCTGAGCAACAGGCACAACGTGAAGCTCCGCGACCTGGCGGCGCTGCTCGTGGAGGGTGGCGCCCGCCAGGGCCTGGATCCGTGGTTGACCGACGAGCACGCCTGAGTCCGATCCTCGGGCCCGATCCTCGGGCCCGATCCTCAGCTCTCGTCCGGGTCCATCACCACCACCAGGCCGGTGCCGTGTGGACCCCCTAGGGGGCTGACCGTCACCTGGAGGTCGATCCTCCTGCCCCGCCGGTTGACCGCCGGGATCCGGACCAGCGCGTGGCCCCCGGCCGCGGCGCGCCCGTCCAGCAGTGGCAGCAGGTCCGACACCGGCAGCCCGATGTCCAGGTCGGTCAGCGAACGCCCGACCACCTCGGCTTCGCGCAGGCCCCACAGCTCCTCGGCGGCGGCGTTCCAGGAGGCCACCCGGAGGCCGTCGTCGAGCACGGCGACCCCCGCCCGCAGACTGCCCAGCACCGCGGAGACGAAGTCCTTCCGCTGCACGGCGTCCTCGGTCTCCCCGCGCAGTTCGTCGTTGCCGGCGTGGAGCTGGTCGTTCATCGACTGCAGCTCCTCGTTCATCGTCTCCAGTTCCTCGTTGGTCGACTGCAGCTCCTCGTTGGTGGTCTCCAGTTCCTCCACCGTGGACTGGAGTTCCTCGTTCGTGGTCTCCAGCTCCTCGTTGGTGGACTGCAGCTCCTCGTAGGCGCTCTCCAGCTGACCGTTGGCGTACTCCAGCTCCACCTGCAGGGCGCGGTAGTCGGTGACATCGGTGAAGGCGACCGTTGCGCCCAGCGGGGTGCCGTCGGGATCGGTCAGCGGGGCGACCTGCACGTCCAGCACCGTGCTGCGCCCGCCCGGCCGGGGCAGGGACACCCCGCGGACGGTCAGCGACCGCTGCTCGCGCAGCGACTGCTGCAGGTGCGAGCGCAGCTCCAGCGGGCGGTAGGACAGCTCGAGGTCCTGGAAGGGTTTGCCGACGTCGCGGGCGTCCAGCCCGAAGAGCCGGTCGGCCCCGTGGTTGCTCAGCGCCAGCCGGCCCTCGGCATCGATGACCACCTGGGCGGTCGGCCCGGTGAGCACCGCCTCGGTCAGCATCCGCTGCCACCGGCTGTCCGGACCGACCGGGGCGGTCCGGTCGGGCAACCTCGGCCGGGCCAGCACGTCCGAGCGGCGGCGGAACAACCGGCGTCCCAGGTCCACCGGGGTGAACAGCGTGGAGTGCGACAGCAGCATCTCGGCCTTGCCCAGGAACAGCACGCCGTGCGGTTCCAGCGCGAAGTGCAGCCGCCCCACCACCCGGGTCTGGGTCTCGGCGTTGAGGTACATCAGCGCGTTGCGGCACATGAGCACATCGATGTGGCTGATGGGGGCGTCCTGCACCAGGTCGTTGCGGCCGAAGATCACCGCCCGGCGCAGGTCCTTGACCACGGTGAACCGGTCGCCGTCGCGGACGAACCAGCGCTCCACCTGGTCGGGATGCAGCCCGGCCAGCTCGGCGGGGCGGTACCTCGCGGCCCGGGCGGTGGCCAGGGCCTCCTCGTCGACGTCGGTGGCGTAGATCTTCACCCGCCGCCGGAACGCATCCGGGCCCATCGCCTCGGCCAGCGCGATCGCCAGGCTGTAGGCCTCCTGCCCGGTGGCGCAGCCGGCGGACCAGGCGCGGACGGGCTGGTTGCGGGCGAGGATCCGGGGCAGCAGGTGGGCGCACAGGTGGTCCCAGGAGTCCCGGTCCCGGAAGAAGCTGGTCACGTTGATCAGCACCGTGTTGAACAGCGCGGTGAACTCCTCGGGATGCAGCTCCAGGTAGTCCTGGTAGGCCTCGAAGTCCGTGATGCCGACATCGGCCATCCGGCGGGCCACCCGGCGGACCAGGCTGGGCCGCTTGTACCCGGTGAAGTCGAAACCGCGCACCTCGCGCAGCCATTCCAGCAGGCTCTCGAACGCCGGGTCGGAGTCGTCCACGGGCAGCGCGGGGGGCTGCTGGTCCTCCGCGACCACCGGCGACCCGGGTTCCTCGACCTCACTCATCGGCCTGGCTCCGTTCGGCGTCGTGGTGCGGGATGGTCATGCCCTGCAGCAGGTCGCGCAGCACCGCTGCCGACGCGCGCGCCTCGGTGGCCTGGGCGGTGAACCGTCCGGCGGTCAGGGTGTGACCACGCTCCCATGCCCGTGCGCCCATCGTGGCGGCCAGGTCGGCCCGCTCCTCCAGGCTGCGGACCGCCATCCAGAGCGCGCCCTCCACCGCCGAGGTCTGCTGCGCGGCCAGGCTCTGCGCGGTCCAGGCGTGCCCGATCCGGCAGCGGTAGCGCTGCACGGAGTGCTCCGGCACGGAGAACAACGGTCCGGCGCAGTCCGGGCAGGTGAACCCGGCGGGTTCCCCGGGCCGGTCCGGGTCGGGGGGCCGGCCCCCGACGATGGTGACCAGGGCGGAGCCCGGTTCCCGGTCGTCGGTCCCGAGGAACCCGCTGGCTCCGGCGGCAGCACCCGAGGGGGCCCGTGCGGCGGTGCCCCCGGCATCGGTGCCCCCGGCATCGGTGTCCCCGGTCTCCCCGCGCACCAGGGCCACCACCAGCCGGCCCAGCTCCGGGGCCGTGCCGACCCGGGCCGTCCTGGTGGCCTGCAGCGCGGCCCGCGGCATCCCGTCGTAGAGCGCGTCGTCGGGGTCCTGGACCAGGACGACCCCGCCGTGCTGCTGCACGGCCAGCGCGCCGGCGGCGCCGTCGTCCAGCGAGCCGGAGAGCACGACGGCGATCGTGCGCGGGCCGGCCTGCTGGGCGGCCGAGCGGAACAGCGGGTCCACCGCGGGCCGGTGGCCGTTCTCCTGGGGTCCTCGGGAGAGCACCAGCTGGGCCCCGCCCACCAGCAGGTGCCGGTCGGGCACCGCGACGGTCACCGTGCCGGCCGTGAGCGGCTGTCCCTGCACCGCCGGACGGACCGGCAGCGCACTGACCCGGGACAGCACGTGGGACAGCGCGCTGCCCCCGTTGGCCGGCACGTGCAGCACCACCAGGACGGCTGCCGGCAGGTCGGCGGGCAGTTCGGCGATCAGGGTGCGCAACGACTCCACCCCACCGGCCGACGCGCCGACGACGACCAGGTCGCGGCTGGGCGGGCCCCGACCTGCCGGGTTCGCGCTGCGCTCGGACACGTCGCGATCATCCCCCGGTCGGCGCACCGGTGGGACCGCGCGGGGACCCGCTGGTCCGGTGAGTTCGCGGGGGACCACGATGACCGGGTGGACGCCGAGGACTTCAGCCAGGTCAGGGATGCGGTACGCCGTCTGGTGCGGGACGTGGTGGTGCCCCGCGAGCAGGAGATCGAGGACGCCGACGCCGTCCCCGACGACCTGCGCCGGGCCGCAGCCGGGATGGGTCTGTTCGGGTACGCGCTGCCCGAGGAGTTCGGCGGGCTGGGGGTGACCATGAGCGAGGACGTGCAGCTGGCCTTCGAGTTCGGCTACACGTCCCCGGCCTTCCGCTCGCTGTTCGGCACCAACAATGGCATCGCCGGGCAGGTGATCGCCCGCTTCGGCAGCCCGGCACAGCAGCAGGCCTGGTTGCCGGGGCTGGCCGCCGGTGAGCTGATCGGCTCGTTCGCACTGACCGAGGCCGAGGCCGGTTCGGACCCCGCGGGACTGCGCACCACCGCCCGCCGGGACGGCGACCAGTGGGTGATCACCGGCGGCAAGCGGTACATCACCAACGCCCCGATCGCCGACCTGTTCGTCGTCTTCGCCCGCTCCGAACCGGGCCAGACCGGCGGCCGGGGCATCTCCAGCTTCCTGGTCCCGGCCAGCACCCCCGGCGTGGGCGTGGGACCGCACGACCGGAAGACCGGCCAGGCCGGGGCCTGGACCGCGGAGGTGTTCCTGGACGACGTCCGGGTGCCCGCCGACGCCCTGGTCGGTGAACCGGGTCGGGGCTACGCGAAGGCGCTGACCGTGCTCTCCCGGGGCAGGCTGCACGTCGCCGGGCTGTGCGTGGGGATGGCCCAGCGGGTGCTGGACGAGTCGGTCGCCTACGCGGCGACCGCGCAGCAGGGCGGGGCGCCGATCGGGCGGTTCCAGCTGGTGCAGGCGATGCTCGCGGACACCCACGCCGAGCTGCTCGCCGCCCGCGCCATGGTGGTGGACGTCGCGGCGCGCTACGACAGCGGCGAGGACACCTCGGTCGGCCCGTCGGCGGCCAAGCTGTTCTGCTCGGAGATGGTCGGTCGGGCCACCGACCGGGCCGTGCAGGTGCACGGCGGGCTGGGCTACCTGCGCACCACCGCGGTCGAGCGGTTCTCCCGCGACGCCCGGCTGTACCGGTTGTACGAGGGCACCAGCGAGGTGCAGCGGGTGATCATCGGCGGGGCGCTGCTGCGCGAGGCGGGCATGGAGCGGGCGGGTCGGGAACGTGGCTGAGCTGCTCACCGGGGACGCCCGCGACGAGCGCCGGGCCGTCGTCGGCGAGCTCGGCGACGCGCTGCGCGAGCTGGTGGACGCCGCCGTGCGCACCGAGGTCGACGGCAGCGAGCTGGGCGCCGTAGCCGCGGCCGCCCGGGAGCTGGCTGCGCGCCTGCGGGTCACCCAGCGCGGGCTGGGGGACATCGCGTCGGTGGATGACCCCCTGGCCGGCGAGCGCTGGTACTCCCCGGTCTACGGCCCGGGCAGTCCGGTGGCCCCGCCGTTGCGGGTGGACACCGCCGCCGACGGGCGGGTCACCGCGCACGTGACGGTGCCCAAGGCCCACGAGGGACCCCCCGGTCTGGCGCACGGCGGCACCATCGCCACGCTGCTGGACCACGTGCTCGCCCGTGCCCTGCGGACCGCGGGGCACGGCGGGCTCACCGCGACGCTGACGGTGTCCTACCGCCGCCCGGTCCGGCTGGGGGTGCCGGTGCTGCTCACCGCCGAGGTGACCTCGACCGAAGGGCGTCGGGCCACCGCGCACGCCACGCTGTCGGCCGCGGATGCGCCGGAGACGGTGCTCGCCGAGGCCGACGGGCTGTTCGTCGCGTTGCGGCCCGACGCCGCGGCCGCGACCTTCGCCGGCATCAGCCATGTGGTGGGTGCTTGGACCGCCCGCCCCTGACCGCCCGCCCCTGACCCGCCCTCTGGTCCTCGTCAGGTCAGGGGTGCAGGACCGGGCCCGCGCCACCGTCGCCGCGGCCCAGCGCGGCGACGAAACCGGCCAGCAGCCGGTCGCCGGGGTGCCGGGGGGACCAGTCCAGCTCCTGCCGGGCGCGGGTCGTGTCCAGCGCCGGCACGCCCAGACCCAGGTCCAACCAGCCCGGTTCGGTGGGCACCAGCCGGGTGTGGAAGGCCGCCGACAGCCCGGCCCGCAGCAGTGCTGCCGGCACCGGGACCCGGCGGCTGCCCAGCGCGGCGGCGAACCCGCCCGGGTCCAGCACGGGGTCGGCGGCCAGGTTGAACGCCCCGCCCGCCCGGCGGTCGATGATCCGCAGCAGTGCATCGGCGACGTCGTCGGCGTGCACCAGGCCCAGGTGCAGCTCGTCGGGCAGCGGCAGCGGCAGGGCCCCGGCCAGCCGGCCCGGCACCGCCCTGGCGGCACGCAGCAGCAGCGGGCCGAGGAAGTAGCGGCCGATCGCGCTGGCCGCGTCGGGCTGCAGCACCAGCGTGGGGCGGACCACGCTGACGGTGACCTCGGGGTGCGCGACGGCGAACTGCTCGACCAGCCGCTCGCAGGCAACCTTGTCCCGGCTGTACTGCGAGCTGGGCACCCCGGTGGTCGGCCAGTCCTCGGTCACCCGGTCGGCCGGGTTGCCCGGGGCGGCCTTCCCGGGTGCATAGGCACCGAGGGAGGACATCAGCACCACGTGCCCGACCCCGGCGTTCCCCGCGGCGTCCAGCACCCGCCGGGTGCCCTCGACGTTGATCCGGTGCAGCAGCTCCGGATCGCGGCCCGGCTGCAGTGCCCAGGCCAGGTGCACCAGGGTCCCCGCGCCGTCCAGGAAGTCCTGCAGCGGCGCCGAGCTGGCAGCGGTCCCCAGATCGGTGTGGGTCCAGAAGACGCTGCCGTAGGGCGCGCTGTCCGGCGGCTCCCGGCGAGCCAGCCCACGGACCTGGTGGACGCCGGTGAGGACGAGCTGGCGGAGCAGCGCCGTCCCCACGTTGCCGGTCGCACCGGTGACGGCGACGGTCTGGCCGTCGAGGTGGCCGGTGTCGGCAGCTGAGGTCACCCCGTCGCCGTACCCGCTCACCCCGGGCTCACGCCGTGTCGTGCCTCATCCGGCGGTCCGCACGTGGGCGACCACCAGCTCACCGAGCCGGTCCGCAGCGGTCTCGGGCACCCAGTGCGAGACGCCCTCCAGGACCTCCAGCCGGTAGGGCCCGGTCACGAAGTCGGCTGTGGCCTCGGCACCCACGCGGCCCAGGGCGGCGTCACCGTCGCTCCACACGTGCAGAGTCGGCACCCGGACCCGGCCCACGGCGTCCCGGGCGCCCAGCGGAAGCGCCCGGTACCAGTCCAGCGCGGCGGTGAGCGCGCCCGCCGGGCGCATCCGGGCCACGGTGTCCTCGGCGTCACCGGCCGGCATCCCGCTGCCCAGCAGCAGCTGCCGCAGCCGGGCCGAGTTCCCGGCCCGCAGCACCGCCTCCGGCAGCACCGGCAGCTGGAAGAAGGCCATGTAGGACGACCGCAGCGCCTGGGACGAGGTGACCAGCGCACGGGTGAAGGCCGCGGGGTGCGGCACGGAGACCGCGGTCAGCGTGCTCACCCGGTCCGGGTGCCAGGCGGCCAGGCCCCAGGCCACCATGGCGCCCCAGTCGTGGCCCACGACGTGCGCCCGCTCCAGCCGCGCGGCGTCCAGCAGCGCCCGGACGTCGTCCACCAGCTCGCGCAGCAGGTAGGCCCGCCGGCCGGTCGGCCGCGCACCCGGGGAGTAACCACGCTGATCCGGGGCCAGCGTGCGCAGGCCCGCCCCGTGCAGCACCGGCGCGACCCGGTCCCAGCTGCCGGCGTGCTGCGGGAAGCCGTGCAGCAGCAGCACGGGGTCCCCGCCGGCGGGGCCGGAGTCCCGGACGTCGAAGGTCAGGCCGGCGCGGTCGAAGGTGTCCACCCGGCCAGCATGCTGCCCGCGCGGGAACGCCGCGACGTGCCACCTACCCTGCGGCGGGTGAGCACTCTGGCGGGTCTGGTCGAGCGCGGTCTGATGGCACCGGACTGGGCACAGGCCCTGGTACCGGTCGAGGAGACGATCGCCGGGCTGGGCCGCTTCCTGCGGGCCGAGGTGGCGGCCGGGCGGCCGTACCTGCCGCACGGTGACCAGGTGTTCCGGGCGTTCGGCACCCCGCTGGGCGACGTCCGGGTGCTCGTGGTCGGCCAGGACCCCTACCCGACGCCCGGGCACCCGATCGGGCTGAGCTTCGCGGTGGGGCGCGACGTCAGGCCGCTGCCGCGCAGCCTGGTCAACATCTACCGGGAGCTGCGCGACGACCTGGGCATCGCACCGCCGGAGCACGGTGACCTGACCCCGTGGCGCGACCGGGGCGTGATGCTGCTGAACCGGGCGCTCACGGTGCGGCCCGGCGAGCCGGCCTCGCACCGCGGCCAGGGCTGGGAGGAGGTCACCGCGCACGCCATCTCGGTGCTGGTCCAGCGGGCGGGGCAGGGCCAACCCCTGGCAGCCATCCTCTGGGGCAAGGACGCCCAGGGCCTGCAGGCGCACCTGGGCCCGGTGCCGGCGGTGGCCTCGGCGCACCCCTCACCGCTGTCGGCCGGCCGGGGCTTCTTCGGCTCGAAGCCGTTCAGCCGGGTCAACGCCCTGCTCACCGAGCAGGGCGCCGACCCGATCGACTGGTCGCTGCCGGCGCAGGCAGACCTGCCAGCGTCAGCCTGAGGCGGGCCAGTTCTTCGCCACCATGGTCAGCACGTCGTAGGTGGCCACCGGCTTGCCCTCGGAATTGACGACGACGGCGTCCCAGCGGACCTCGCCGTGGTCGGCCCCGCCGCGGGGGGTGATCTGCTTGGCCGTCAGGGTCACCGTGACGCTGTCCCCGGGCTTGACCGGCGTCAGCAGCCGCAGCGAGTCCAGCCCGTAGTTGGCCAGCACCGGGCCCGGGTCGGGGTCCACGAACAGCCCCGCGGCCCAGCTGAGCACCAGGTAGCCGTGCGCCACCCGGCCGCCGAACAGCGGATTCGCGGTGGCGGCCGCCTCGTCCATGTGCGCGTAGAACGTGTCCCCGGTGAACTCCGCGAAGTGCTCGACGTCGGCCAGGGTGATCTCCCGCGGGCCGGCGGTCACCGAGTCACCGATCCGCAGCTGCGCAAGCGACTTGCGGAACGGGTGCACCCCGTCCTCGTTGCGCCGCGCCCCGGTCACCCACCGGCGACCGACCCCGGTCAGCAGGTCGGGGGAGCCCTGCACCGCGGTGCGCTGCATGTGGTGCAGCACCCCGCGCAGCCCGCCGAGCTCCTCCCCGCCGCCGGCCCGGCCGGGGCCGCCGTGCACCAGCACCGGCAGCGGGGAACCGTGGCCGGTGGACTCTCCGGCATCGTCCCGGTCCAGCACGTGCACCCGGCCGTGGGCCGAGCCGGCGCCCAGCACGAACGACCGGGCCACGGCCGGGTCGTGGGTGACCAGCGAGGCGACCAGCGAACCCTGCCCGCGGCGGGCCAGCGCGATGGCCTCGGCCAGGTCGCCGTAGGGCAGCACCGTGCTCACCGGGCCGAACGCCTCCACGTCGTGCGGCTCCGGGGCCCCGGCGTCGTCGCAGCGCAGCAGCATGGGCGGCAGGAACGCGCCCCGCTCCGGGTCGGCCCCGGTGACCTGGAAGTCGTCGGGGTCACCGACGACCAGCTCTGCGTGCGTGCGCAACCGGGCCACCGCCGCGAGCACCTCGTCCCGCTGGCCGGTGCTGGCCAGCGCGCCCATGGTCACCCCATCGGCCCCCGGCGCGCCGACGACGACCTGCGCCAGGGCTGCCCGGGTGGCCTCGACCACGGCGTCCACGTGCTCGCGGGGCACGATGGCCCGGCGGATCGCGGTGCACTTCTGGCCGGCCTTGACGGTCATCTCGGTGACCAGACCGCGGACGAAGAGGTCGAACTCGGGGGTGTCCGGCCCGGCGTCGGGCCCGAGCACGGAGCAGTTCAACGAGTCGGCCTCGGCGTTGAACCGGACCGCCCGCTCGGTGACCGCCGGGTGGCTGCGCAGCAGCGCCGCGGTCGACGCCGACCCGGTGAACCCGACCAGGTCCTGGCCGTCCAGGTGATCCAGCAACCCGCTCGCGGACCCAGCCAGCAGCTGCACCGACCCCGGCGGCAGCAGACCGGTGTCGACCATCGCGCGGAACACCGCCTCGGTCAGGTAGGCCGTCTGCGAGGCCGGCTTGACGATCGTCGGCAGGCCCGCCAGGAACGCCGGGGCCAGCTTCTCCAGCATCCCCCAGACCGGGAAGTTGAACGCGTTGATCTGCACCGCCACACCGGTCAGGGAGGTGTAGACGTGCTGACCCAGAAAGGTGCCACCCTTGCCCAGCGGGGTGGGCAGGCCGTCCAGCACCAGGGTGTCGTCGGGCAGCTCCCGGCGTCCGGTCGAGGCGTAGGACAGCACCGTGCCGAACCCGCCGTCCAGGTCCACGAGGTTGTCCCCGTCGGTGGCCCCGGTGCGGTGGCTGAGAGCGGCGAACTCCTCCCGGCGGGCCATCAGCTGCAGCGCCACCGCCTTGAGCAGCCCGGCCCGCTGGTGGAACGTCAGCTCCCGCAGCGCCGGGCCACCCACCGTCCGGGCGTGGTCGACCATTGCCGCGACGTCCAGCCCGCGGCTGGAGATCCGGGCGACGGTCTCCCCGGTGACGGCGTCGGGGAGCGAGGTGCCCTCGTCGTCGGCGGCCCACCAGCGTCCGGCGGCGTAGCTCTCCAGCATCGGTGCAGCGGTCATCGGATCGGCTCCTCGGCGAGTCTCGACTGGGGCTTTTTCGGGCTAAAGCCCGGGTGCTTTTTCGGGCTAAAGCCCGGGTGTTTTTTCGGGCTCGGGCAGCTGGGTGGGCGGGGTGCGCAGGCCGGAGAAAAGGGTGGCCACCAGGCCGTCGGCCAGCGCGGTGGAGGACAGGCCACCGCCGGGGCGGTACCACTCGGTGAGGGAGTTGACCGTGCCGAACAGCAGCCGGCTGGTCACGGCGGGGTCGACGTCGGGGCGCACCGACCCCTCCGCCACGGCGCGGCGCACCAGCTCGGTGACCACCCGGTCGAACTCCCGCCGGCGGGCCAGCGCGTCGGCCTCCACGGGTGAGTTGCCGCGCACCCGCAGCAGCAGGGTGACGAAGGGCAACCGGTCCACCAGCACCTGCACCGAGCCGCGGACCACGTGCTCGAGCCGGTCGATGGCTGGACCCGACGTCGCACCCGGCTCGGCCAGGACGGCGAACAGCCCGTCCAGGGCGCGGTCCAGGGCCAGCCGCAGCAACTCCACCTTGCTGGGCACGTGGTGGTAGATCGCGGACTTGGTGACCCCCAGCCGGTCGGCCAGGGAGTCCATCGAGGTGGCCTCGAAGCCGCGCTCGATGAACACCGCCACGGCGACGTCGAGCAGCGAGTCCAGCGAATGACCCGGCCGGCCCCGACGGACCGGCGCCGCGGTCACGGCCGCTCGCGCCGATCGGTGAGCCGTTGCAGCTTGCCCATCGAGCGGGCCAGCGTCTCCGGGTCCACGACGGCGACCTCGACGGACGTGCCCACGGTCTCCTTCACCAGGACCTGCACCTCCTGCGCGGCCACCGGGCGGCGCGTCGGGCGGGCAGTCCGGCCGGGCCTCGATCCGGACGAGCAGGTGGTCCATCCGGCCCCGGGTGGACAGCTCCAGCGCGAAGTGCGGGGACAGGCCCGGGGTGCGCAGCACGATCTCCTCGATCTGGGTGGGGAAGAGGTTCACCCCACGCAGGATGATCATGTCGTCGGTGCGGCCGGTGACCTTCTGCATCCGGCGCATCCCGGGCCGCGCGGTACCCGGCAGCAGCCGGGTGAGGTCCCGGGTGCGGTACCGGATGATCGGCAGCGCCTCCTTGGTGAGGGAGGTGAACAACAGTTCGCCCTCCTGGCCCTCGGCCAGTGGCTGGACCGTGGTGGGGTCGACCACCTCGGGGTAGAAGTGGTCCTCCCAGATGTGCAGCCCGTCCTTGGACTCCACGCACTCCTGGCTGATCCCGGGGCCCATGACCTCGGACAGGCCGTAGATGTCCACCGCGTCGATGTCGAGGCGGTCCTCCATCTCCTGCCGCATCTGCTCGGTCCACGGCTCGGCGCCGAAGATGCCGATCTGCAGCGAGGAGGACCGCGGGTCGATGCCCTGCCGCTCGAACTCGTCGACGACGGCCAGCATGTAGCTGGGTGTGACCATGATGATCCGGGGCTCGAAGTCCCCGATCAGCTGCACCTGCCGCGGGGTCATGCCCCCCGAGATCGGGACGACGGTGCAGCCCAGCGCCTCGGCGCCGTAATGCGCGCCCAGCCCGCCGGTGAACAGGCCGTAGCCGTAGGCGTTGTGCAGGGTGTCCCCGGGGCGACCGCCCGCGGCTCGGATGGAGCGGGCCATCACCGTGGCCCAGGTGCTGATGTCGCGCTCGGTGTAACCGACCACGGTGGGCTTGCCGGTGGTGCCCGACGAGGCGTGCACCCGGCGCACCTGGTCCTTGGGGACGGCGAACATCCCGAACGGGTAGTTCTCCCGCAGGTCGGCCTTGGACGTGGTGGGGAAGCGGGCCAGGTCGGCGAGGGAGCGGCAGTCGTCGGGGTGCACGCCGTGCGCGTCGAAGGCCCGCCGGTAGTGGGGCACGTTGTCGTAGGCGTGCCGCAGGGTCCACTGCAGCCGCTCGAGCTGCAGGGCGCGCAGCTCGTCGGTGCCCATCCGCTCGGCGGGGTCCAGCGTGGCGGGCTCGGGGGCGGCACCCAGCCGCTTCGCGGTCGTGCTGCCGGACGTCGTCGTCACGTGGTCTCCCCAGTGGGCGGTTACTGACCGTTCGGTCGGTAATGCAAGCCCCACCGGACCGTGGCTGTCAACCCAGCTCCGCGCCGGCGCGGGCCGCCATGGGCCGGAGTGGTCCGTCGCTCCGGCTCGTCCTCGGTGGCGGGGCAGCAGCGGGTTGCCGTCCGGGTCGGCGACGACCGGGCAGCGCTCGCGAACGCCTGGTGGTGTGGGGTTGTGGAGTCCTGCGCGGTGCTGCACACTGATTACCGACCGCTTGGTCAGTAATTGACCGATGGAGGACGAATGTCTGCACCGACCCTCGATCGACCCACCGCCGACGAGAGCGAGCTCCAGGCGTACTTCGACGCCACCATCGCCGCCGATCACCGGGTCGAGCCGCGCGACTGGATGCCCGAGGCCTATCGCAAGGGTCTGGTGCGGCAGATCGCCCAGCACGCGCACTCGGAGATCATCGGCATGCAGCCCGAGGGTGACTGGTTGCTGGCTGCACCGTCGCTGCGCCGCAAGGCCGTCCTGCTGGCCAAGGTGCAGGACGAGGCCGGGCACGGCATGTATCTGTACTCCGCGGCCGAGACCCTCGGCGCCGACCGGGCCGACCTGACCGACAAGCTCATCGAGGGCCGGCAGAAGTACTCCTCGATCTTCAACTACCCGACCCTGACCTACGCCGACTGCGGGGTCATCGGCTGGCTGGTCGACGGCGCGGCCATCTGCAACCAGGTCCCGCTGTGCCGCAGCTCCTACGGGCCCTACGCCCGCGCGATGATCCGGGTCTGCAAGGAGGAGTCCTTCCACCAGCGCCAGGGCTACGAGCTGCTGATGACGATGATGGCCGGCACCCCGGAGCAGCGGGCCATGGTGCAGGACGCGGTGGACCGCTGGTGGTGGCCCTCGCTGATGATGTTCGGCCCGCCCGACGACGACAGCCCCAACTC
This sequence comes from uncultured Actinomycetota bacterium, assembly GCA_963759905.1. Lineage (GTDB taxonomy): Bacteria > Actinomycetota > Actinomycetes > Mycobacteriales > Geodermatophilaceae > Klenkia. The sequence goes on along the minus strand of CAVXBD010000001.1, from coordinate 599,489 downwards.
GGCGCAGTCGATGGCCTGGGGGGTCAAGCGGCACAGCAACGACGAGCTGCGGCAGCGCTACGTGGACATGTCGGTCCCGCAGGCCGCGGCGCTGGGCGTGACGCTGCCCGACCCCGAACTGGCCCTGGACCCCGACACCGGCCGCTACCGGTTCGGCCGGATCGACTGGACCGAGTTCAAGCAGGTGATCAGCGGCAACGGCCCGTGCAACAGCGAGCGGATCGCCCGCCGCCGGGCGGCCCGGGACGACAACGCCTGGGTGTTGGAGGCGGCCACCGCCTACGCCGAGAAGCACGACGACCGGCCCGGCCGGGAGCGCGCCGCATGAGCGGCCCCACCGAGACCCCTACCGGGACTCCCATGGAGGCCCCTACCGAGACCACGGCCGAGGGCGGCCACGGCGCCGTGCCCACCGGCCCCGAGGTGCCCAGCGGCGCGCACCCGGCCCCGGCCGCCGCGCGCCGGGACTGGCCGCTCTACGAGGTCTTCGTGCGGGGCAAGCGCGGGCTCAACCACGTGCACGTGGGCTCGTTGCACGCCCCCGACGACGAGATGGCCGTGCACGCCGCCCGCGACCTCTACACCCGGCGCAACGAAGGCGTGAGCATCTGGGTGGTCCGGGCCGCCGACATCACCGCGTCCAGTCCGGACGAGAAGGACCCGATGTTCGCCCCGTCCGGGGACAAGGTCTACCGGCACCCCACGTTCTACGAGATCCCCGACGACGTCCCGCACATGTAAGGACCCCCTCGTCCCCCCGCACGAGGGGGCCGACCGCCGGGGACGCTGCGATCGAAAGGTTTGCGTTGCGATGGCGCACGAAGAGACCGTCTACGACGCGCTGGACCATGCCCATGGGGGCGAGGGCCAGTGGGCCTTCGGCACCGGGTTCGACGACCCGCTGGCCGGGGTGGACACCACCATCCCCGACGGCGTGGACGCCGCCGACCTGGGCGCCTACTGCCTGATGCTCGGCGACGACGCACTGGTGCTGTGCCAGCGGCTCACCGAGTGGGCCACCCGGGCGCCGGAGCTGGAGGAAGAGGTCGCGATCGCCAACTGCGGCCTGGACCTGCTGGGTCAGGCCCGGCTGCTGCTGGCCCGGGCCGGCTCGGCAGGGGTGCTGGGCCGCAGTCGGCAGCACGCCACCGACTCGATCCCGGACGAGGACGCGCTGGCCTACTTCCGGGACGTCGACGAGTTCACCAACCACCACCTCGCCGAGGCCGACGGCGGTGACTTCGCGCAGACCATGGTCCGGCTGCTCGTCGCGAGCGCGCACCGGCTGGCCCTGCTGGCGCAGCTGCGCGGGTCCCGCGACCCGGTGCTGGCCGCGATCGCCGCCAAGGGTGTGCCCGAGCTGACCTACCACCGGGACTACGCCGCCCGCTGGGTGCTCCGGCTGGGTGACGGCACCGAGGAGTCCCACCGTCGGGCGCAGGCCGGGGTGGAAGCCGTCTGGCCGCTGCTGGCCGACCTGTTCACCGCCACCGAGGTGGAGGACCGGCTGGTCGCCGCCGGGGTCGCGGTGGATCCCGCCGTGGCCCGGGACGAGGTGCGCGACGTGCTCACCGACGGTGCTGTCGCGGGCCACGCTCACCGTCCCGGACTGGCCCGCGGAGCGGCCCAGCCCCGGTCGGACCGGGCAGCACACCGCGGAGCTGGCCCCGCTGCTGGCCACCCTGCAGGGCCTGGCCCGGGAACACCCGGCGGCGACGTGGTGACCGGGCCGTGACCAGCACCGTCGCCGACGCCCGGGCGGTGGCCGAGACGGTGACCGACCCCGAGCTGCCGATGCTGACGCTGGCCGACCTGGGCGTGCTGCGCGACGTGCGCACCGGGGCCGACGGCACGGTCCTGGTCGAGATCACCCCCACCTACTCCGGCTGCCCCGCGATGGGCGTGATGCGCGCCGACCTGGTGCACGCCCTGCATCGGGCCGGGTTCGCCGACGTCGACGTCCGCACCGTGCTGTCCCCGCCGTGGTCCACCGACTGGATCAGCGAGGTGGGCCGGCGCAAGCTCGCCGAGGCGGGCATCGCCCCACCCGGCACCGCCCCGGTGCGCGGTGCCGGCCCGGTCCCGCTGTCGCTGGGGCCGACCCGGCGGACGGCGGTCTGCCCGCTGTGCGGGTCGCCCGACACCGAGGAGCTGTCGGAGTTCAGCGGCACCGCCTGCAAGGCGCTGCGCCGCTGCCGGACCTGCCGGGAACCCTTCGAGCACGTCAAGGAGATCTGAGTGACCACCGCACGGCCTCGCCCGCAGTTCCACCCGCTCACCGTCGCCCGGGTGGAGCAGCTGACCGACGACGCCGTCGCCGTCACCTTCGACGTGCCCGCCGAGCTGGCCGAGGACTACGCGTTCGCACCCGGGCAGGCGCTCACCCTGCGCCGGGTCGACGGCGACCGGGACGAGCGGCGCTCCTACTCCATCTGCGCACCCATGGGCGCCCCGCCGCGGGTCGGGGTGCGGGAGGTGCCGGGCGGCTACTTCTCCGCCTGGCTGGTCAACGACGTGCGGGCCGGGCAGCAGATCGACGTGCTGCCGCCCTCGGGCACCTTCACCGCCGACCTGTCCACCCCGGCCGACCACGTGTTCGTCGTCGCCGGGTCCGGGGTGACGCCGGTGCTCAGCCTGGCCGGCACGGTGCTGCGCGACGGCGAGTCCACGGTGACCGTCTTCTACGGCAACCGACGCACCAACACCGTGATGTTCGCCGACGAGCTGGCCGACCTGAAGGACCGGTTCGGCGAGCGGCTGCAGCTGGTGCACGTGCTGTCCCGGGAGCCCCGGGACGCCGAGGTGACCAGCGGTCGGCTGGACGGCGAGCGGCTGCGCACCCTGGTGGGCGCGCTGGTGGACGTGCCGGAGGTGGACCACTGGTGGCTGTGCGGACCGCACGGCATGGTCACCGAGGCCCGGGAACTGCTCACCGAGCTGGGCGTGCCCACCGAGCGGGTGCACCAGGAGCTGTTCTACGTCGACGACGCCCCGCCCGAGCCGGTGCGCGGGGACGCCGAGACCGTCGACGGCCCGGCCAGCCAGGTGACCATCGTGCTGGACGGCCGGTCCACCACGCTGGCCCTGGAGCAGGGCGTGCCGGTGCTGGACAGTGCCCAGCGGGTGCGCTCGGACCTGCCGTTCGCCTGCAAGGGCGGGGTCTGCGGCACCTGCCGGGCGAAGGTGACCGCCGGTGAGGTCCAGATGCGCCGCAACTACGCCCTGGACCCCGACGAGGTGGCCAAGGGCTACGTGCTGACCTGTCAGGCGCTGCCGATCAGCGACACGGTGACCGTCGACTTCGACGCCTGACCGACGAGCTCCAGCGGGGCGCAGGAGGGCAGCAGCGTCAGCACCGGGGCGGTGGCCGGGGTTGCGGCGATTAGCGTGGCCGCCGCGTCGGCGTCGATCGGGTGGGAGAGCAGGAAGCCCTGCGCCAGGTCGCAGCCCAGCATGCGCATGTGCGCCTGCTGGTCGGCGGTCTCGATGCCCTCGGCGACGGTGAGCAGGCCCAGGGTGCTGGCCAGCTCCACGATCGCCCGGGTGATGACGTCGTCGTGCACGTCCCGGCCCACGCCGTCGACGAACTCGCGGGCCACCTTGAGCATGTCGATGGGGAAGCGCCGCAGGTAGGCCAGCGAGGAGTACCCGGTGCCGAAGTCGTCGATCGCGATCCGCACACCGAGGGACTTCAGCTCCCAGAGCGTGGCGGCCGCGGCGTCCCGGTCGTGCATGAGCACCGTCTCGGTGATCTCCAGGACCAGCCGGTGCGGGTCCAGGCCGGCGTTGCGCAGCGAGGCTGCGACGCGGTCGACGATCCGCGGGTCGGACAGCTGGCGGGCCGACAGGTTGACCGTGACCAGCAGGTCCTCCCGGCCGCCGGACTCGGCCACCCAGCGGGAGGCCTGGCGGCAGGCGTCGTCGAGCACCATCGCGCCGATCTCGGTGATCAGCCCGTTGTCCTCGGCCATCGCAATGAACTCGTCGGGCACCCGCTGCCCGTCCTCGGGGTGATCCCACCGGACCAGCGCCTCGGCACCGACCGGTCGGCCGCTGCGCATGTCGATCAGCGGCTGGTAGAGCACGCTGAGCTGCCCCGCCTCGATCGCTGCCGCCAGCTCGGCCGAGGTGTCCTCCCGGGTGGCGGTGGTCTCGCCGAGGCCGGGCTCGTAGACCAGGAAGTCCAGGCTGCCGCTGCGCTTGGCGGCGTACATGGCGATGTCCGCGCGCCGCACGAGGGTGTCGGCGTCACCGGTGTCCGGGCCACCGAGCGCGGCGCCGATGCTCGCGCCGACGGTGGTCAGCACGCCCTCGCCGAGGGCCACCGGCACATCCAGCTGGGCGCGGATGCGGTCCACGATCCGGGCGACGTCGAGCTCGGCGACCGGGCCCTCCAGCAGCACCGCGAACTCGTCGCCACCCAGGCGGGCCGCGGAGTCCCCGGGACGCAGGCACCCGCGGACCCGGTCGGCGATGGTGCGCAGCAGCAGGTCCCCGGCCTCGTGCCCGTGGGTGTCGTTGACCGGCTTGAAGCCGTCGAGGTCCAGGAACAGCACCGCCGGCCAGACCTGGCTGCGCCCGGCGGCCTCCACGGCCTGCCGGGCCCGGTCCAGGAACAGCGTCCGGTTGGGCAGCCCGGTGAGCGGGTCGTGCAAAGCCTGGTGACGCAACTGCTCCTTGAGGTCGGTGACCTGGCGGAGGTTCTCCTCCAGCCGGCCGCGCTCCAGCGAGGTGGCCACGTGCCGGGCGAAGGTGTCCAGCAGGGCCAGGTCGCTGGCGCTGAAGGTGGTGACGTCGCCGAACCGGCCCCCCACCAGCAGCAGGCCGTGCGTCCGGTCGTCGGTCCGCAGCGTGGCCACCATGGCGTCCTTCAGCTCGCGCCCGGTGGCGTACGCCGCCAGCTGCCGGCCCCGGCCGGTGTCGGTGCGGGTGCTGGCGGCCCCGGGCGCTGCGGTCAGACCCAGCAGCCGGTGGTGCTCCTGCGCGTCGGTGATCGGGGCCATCACGGTGGAGGGACCGTCCTGGCAGCTGCGGCTCACCGTCGCCCCCGCCAGCCCGCCGGGGCCCAGCAGCACCAGTTCGGTCAGCTCGGCCCGGAAGGCCGCGCGCACCGAGTCCAGGAAGTCCGCGACCGCCTCCTGGCTGTCGTGCCCGTGGTGCAGCAGCGAGGTGACCTCGTGCAGCACCCGCAGGTTCTCCTGCTGCTCGCGGGCCTTGGTGTAGGCGCGGTAGGCCGCCACGATGAGCAGGGTCGGCAGCGACAGCAGGACCACCGCGGCCGGGTCGGCCACCGCGGTGCGGGCCAGCACCAGCCCGACCGCCGCCGCACCCATGGTGAACGGCAGGGACAGCGCCAGCATGTCCAGCAGCGGGCGCAGCCGCGCCTGGCCCTCGGCGATGCTGATCACCGCGAAGATGCACAGGTCGGCGGTGGTGGTGCTGACTCCGATGGCGATCAGCGCGGCCAGCCAGTCCCACATGCCCACGCCGGGACCGGTCAGACCGGCGAAGATGGCCGTGGCGATGCACCCGCCGAGGGCGTACTGGGCCACGTTGAAGCCCAGCTTCAGACCCCGCTGCCGACGGTGCAGCAGCAGCGTCGCACCGCTCCCGACGACCTGGGCCAGCACCAGGGCACCCGGTGCGGCCAGCAGCAGGCCGGCGGCCAGCACCAGGTCCCCGACGGAGAAGGTGTGCGCGTCACGGCGCCACTGCACGTGCACCACCATGGCCTCGCTGGCCGCGAACGCCACGACCCACACCAGCCAGGGCAGCGCGGTCGTGGCGGACGCCGCGCCGGGCAGGTCGCGGACGACGACGACGAACAGCACGAGCGCGGTCGCGGCCACTGCTGCGGTGAGGAGTGCGATCCGCCGGGCGGGGCTCTGCAGCGGGCCCCGCCGGCCGGTTCCGGTCGCACCGTTCGTCGTCGTCGTCACGTGCTCAGCCCCAGCTCTCGCCGGACCAGGTCATGCCCGACCAGGTCATCCCGGACCACGTCATCCCGGACCAGGTCATCCCGGACCAGGTCATGCCCGACCAGGTCATCCCGGACCAGGTCATGCCCGACCAGGTCATGCCCGACCACGTCATCCCGGACCAGGTCATCCCGTCGGCGGTCATCTGGGTGACCCACGGGCTGGACCGCCACGCGGCACCGGCCACGTCGACCTCACCGCGGATCTCACCGTTGGCGCCCCGCACGTGGTGCGAACCGCGGGCGGCCTCGATCGAACCGCCACCGGTCGAGCGCGGCCAGGCCTGCACCGCGAGCGGCGCCCGGGTGCGGGCGGCCTCGGTCAGGTCCATCAGGCCGCTGCCCTGCAGTCGCGCTCCGGTCCTGTACAGCGGGTTGGCCGTCGCCGTGAGCAGGCCCTTGACCTGGTCAGGGGTCAGCCACGGCCGCTGCGAGAGCAGCAGAGCCGCTGCCCCGCTGACGATCGCGGCGGCCTGCGAGGTGCCGCTGCCGCGGAAGAAGCGCTCCCCGGTGCGGGCCTGCGGGTTGGCCAGGTCCAGGGCCGAACCCGGGTTGCGCAGGCTGACCACCGACTGACCGGGGGCCACCAGGTCCGGGTTGCGGACGCCGTCCCCGGGGCTGGACCAGGCGGGCACGATGTCGTCGGCAGGAGTCGCGGTGCCCCGGGTGTCGGCGGCACCGACGGCGATGACGTACGGGTCGTTCGCCGGGTTGTTCAGTGCCTGCGTGCCGTAACCGCTGTTGCCCGCGGCTGCTACCACGACGATGCCCCGGTGCCAGGCCGCCTCGACCGCGAAGGCCAACGGGTCCAGCTGGTAGGGCTGCACCCCGTCGGTGCCGAAGGACAGGTTGAGCACCCGGATCGACAGCCCGTTGCGGTTGCGGTTCTTCACCACCCACTCGATGGCGGCCAGTACCTGCGAGACGTCGGTGTTGCCCGCCGCGTCGGCGACCTTGACGCTGACGATGCGGGCGTCCGGCGCGACACCGGTGAAGGAGTCGCTGGTTCCGCTGGTGACCGCGGCCGGCGTCGAGGTGTCGCGCCCGGCGATGATCCCGGCGATGTGCGTGCCGTGGCCGTAGGTGTCCAGGTTGCGGGCCGGGCCGGGACGGCAGGAGCCGGCCGAGCACACCGAACCCTCAGAGGACAGGTCCGGGCCGTAGACGACCTTGCCGGCGGTGGCCAGGCCGTCGACCGGCACCACACCGGAGTCGATCACCGCCACGTCCACACCTCGGCCGGTGATGCCCCGGTCCCACAGGTTCGCAGCGCCCAGGACGTCCCGGGTGAGGGAGGTCAGCGAACCGGGCAGGCCGGCCTGGTCGGCCACCTCGGTGCTGTGCAGCTGGACCGAGGCGTCCTCGGTCACCGCCTCGACCCCCGGGGTGGCGCGCAACGCCTGGACCCGGTCGGCGGGCAGCGTGGCGGTGAAGCCGTCGATCAGATCGAGGCTGAGCCCGACATGCCCGCCGGCTGCGACGACGGCCCGCTCCGGACCATTCCCGGTGCCGGGCAGCTCGCGGACGATCACCGTCACGTCCTGCCCGGATCCCGGCCCCGCGGCGTGCGCGGGCAGCTGCCCGGCCACCGAGGTGGCCAGCGCCGCCGCCACCGCGACGGTGATGGCCCGCCGCGCGTGCGGGCCGGCCCCGCCCCAGGTCACGCCGAAGCCCAACGGGCCCGTCGTGGCCGTCCCTGGCCCTGCTCTCATCGAGCACCTCCCTGTCTCATGACACTGGAACTTCTCAGGTCAGAAACAGAGTGTGATGAGCCGCGGGCTCTACGTACATGCTCACGCGCTCCTCCCCACCCGAGCGGGTGAGCAGGACCATCACGTCGAGGCGGCGTGGGATTGCCTGGATGGCCCGCACCGGGTCAGCACCGCCCTCTCTGCCCCCTGGGTGCCCGGTCGGGGCACATCAGGGACGATGAGGACGTGGGAGAAGAGCTGATCGTCCTGGTCGACGACGACGGCCACCAGGTCGGCACCATGCCCAAGCGATTGGTGCACCACGGGGACACCCCGCTGCACCGGGCGTTCTCCGCCTACCTGTTCGACGATGCCGGGCGGCTGCTGGTCACCCGGCGCGCCGAGGTCAAGCAGACTTTCCCGGGGATGTGGACCAACACCGTCTGCGGCCACCCGGGGCCGGGGGAGGACGACGCCGCAGCGATCGCCCGACGGGCCGCCGAGGAGCTGGGCCTGGGGGTCTCGCACCTCGAACCGGCCCTGCCCGGCTACCGCTACCGGGCCGAGTTCGCCGGAGTCGTGGAGAACGAGATCTGCCCGGTCTACGTCGGACGCTTCGTGGGGGCGCCCCACCCGGATCCGGCCGAGGCCGGGGACTGGCAGCTGCTCGACTGGGCGGCGTTCCGGGCCCGCCAGGAGTCCGAGGGGGACGCCTGGTCGCCCTGGTGCCGGGAGCAGGCGAAGCTGATCGAGCAGGCCGGGCTGGTGCCCGCCGCCTGACTCAGCGCGCCCGGCGGGCCTGCGATGCTGATCGAGCAGGCCGGGCTGGTGCCCGCCGCCTGACTCAGCGCGCCCGGCGGGCCTGCGGGTCGATGCAGAGCCGGACGGTGCAGCCGCTGCCCGTGCCGGCCATCGGACCGGAGGTCATCCGGTCCACCGCCCGGCGGGCCAGCCACAGGCCCATCCCACCCCGGGACAGGTCCTGCCCGTGCGCCGGCCCGTAACCGGCCAACGGTTCGTCGAACCCGGCGCCGTGGTCGGTGATCGCGCACAGCACCTGACGCGGGCCCACCCACAACCGCACGTCCACCGGGGGCACCCCGTGCTCGGCGGCGTTGGCGGTCACCTCGTCGATGGCGAGCACCAGGTCCTCGGCGTCGTCGCGGGTCAACGGCCCGTCCTGCAGTGCACGGGCCAGCCGGCGACGCAGCGTCCGCATGTCGTCGACGTCCTCCAGCACCAGCGTGGGCGCGGTGCCCTCCACGGGGTCGGGGCCGTCGGCCGAACCCAGCTCGCGCAGCACGTCGGCCGGCGGCCGCCAGTCCGGGTTGTCCGCCACCGTGGTGCCGGCCAGCAGCAACCGGTGGCTCGTCACCGCCAGCATCGGGCATCCCCGGCCAGGGTGTCGGCGCCCAGCAGGCAGAGGTGGTCCAGCTCGCGATCGGCCAGCACGTGGTCCAGCAGGGCCTGGGTCTGCAGCCAGGTGCTGCTCCCGGGACGATGCCTGCTGCTGTCGGTGACCAGCACCAGCCGGTGTCCGGGGGCGGGCGCGTACCGGTCCAGCAATTCGGTGTAGCGGACCAGCGCGTCCGGGGTGCGGGCGGCCAGCGGCGCGTCGTCCAGCACGGTCACCGCCGCGTCGGCGGGAAGCTGCGCCCGCAGCGCCGAACTCAGCGCGCCCGAGGTGGCCAGCAGCAGCACCTCGCCCCGACCCGTGGCCTCCGCCAGCAGGGGGACCGCGGCAGGGACGGCGGCGTCCAGCGAGGCCGCCAGGTGGGCGATGTGCCGGTAGCCGGAGGGTTCGCGCCCCGCTTCCTGCTCGGCCAGCACATTTCGAGGACACGACCACCACGGTCACGGTGTGCCCCGCATCCGGCGGCGCACACATGTCGGGCCAGGCGTAATTCCCGTCCGCGGGAGCATCGTCGGTGGTGAGGACCCTGTCCGAGGGCGGAGTCGGAGGGTTGACCGGGGAGCGCACCGGGGAGAGTCGTGCAGGTGACGACCGTCCCGCGGGCCTGCCGGCCGACCGAACCGCCGCCGCGGGAGGGGTGCCCGAAGCGGATGGTGTTCGGGCCCTGCGGCGGCGTCCGGTCCGACGGTGGCTGCGAGGTCGACGGTCACCGCTGCGTGTTCCTGGACCACCCGGCCCCGGTCTGGGAGCAGGCGCAGCCGGTCCCGCCGCCCCGGCCGGGCGGTCTGCTGGAGCTCGCCCGGACCCGACCGGTGGTGCTCGCCGACCTCACCGTCACCCCCTTCGATCCGGGCTCGGTGGCGGCGGTGGTCGGCCTGCTGGCCCCGGTCAGCGACGGTCTGCTGGTCGGGGAGCACCAGAACCGGCCGGACCTGCCGCCCACCCAGTTCGCCGCCGCGGTGCTGGCGGCCGGGGGCCGGCCCTGGACGACGCTGGCCTGCCGGGACCGCAACCGGCTGGTGCTGGAGCAGGAGCTGGCCGGGTTGGCGCTGGCCGGGGTGGACGGCGTGCTCTGCGTGACCGGTGACGCCCGGGGACCCGGAGTGCTGACCGGGGTCACCCAGGTCTTCGACCTGGACGGTCCGCGGCTGACCGCACTGGCGGCGCGGGCCGGGTTGTCCGCCGCGGTGCCCGAGTCCCCGGAGGCCCCGCCGGTGACCGGTCGGCCGGGTCGGGTCGTGGTCAAGCAGCGCGCGGGAGCCTCGCTGTGCGTGCTCAACCACGTCAGCAACCCGGCCCGGGTGGCCACGTTCGTCGCGGCCACCCGGGCGGCCGGTGGCACGCTGCCCTTCGTGGCCGGCGTCGCCGTCTACACCGACGAGCGGTCGGCGCGGGTGCTGCAGTCCTTCCCGGGGCTGCACCTGGACGGCGCCGCGGTGCAGCGGGTACTGGACGCGCCGGACCCGGTCGAGGCCGGGATCGCCGCCGCGGTCGCGGAGGCGCGCGCCCTGCTGGCGATTGACGGGGTGGTGGGGGTGGACCTGTCCGGGCTGGCCTCGGACCGCGGGGTGCTGCCCGGGGCGCGGATCAAGGCCGAGGTGGCCAGACGGATCAGCGGACAGTGAGATGAGCCCGAGAGGATGGGCCGCGAGCCCTGAGGAGGCAACGGCATGACCCAGCTGGACAGCGAGGCGATGCAGGACGAGTTCGGGGTGGCGGCCGCCTGGACGGAGGAGGCCGCCCGCGCGCTCGGCCCGGGCCACGCGGTCCCGGCCGGTTGCCGGGGGTCGGGCAGCGTGGGGGCGCTGCGCTGGCTGGCCGACCGGCTGCAGCTGAGCGCGGGGGACCCGGTGGTGGACGCCGGCGCCGGGGTGGGCGGGCCGGCTGCCTGGCTGGCCGGTGACCGGAACGTGCGACCGGTCTGCGTGGAGCCGATGGCGGCTGCGGTGCACGCCGGACGGCACCTGTTCGGGTTGCCTGCGGTGGTCGGCACCGGTCAGGCGCTGCCGCTGGCCGACCGCTGCGCCCGGGCCGCGTGGAGCCTCGGGGTGCTGTCCACGACCAGCGACAAGGCCGGCGCCTTGAGCGAGCTGCGCCGGGTGCTCGAACCGGGCGGCCGGCTGGGCCTGCTGGTCTTCGTGCAGGTCGTGCCCGAACTGCCGGGCCCCGCCCCGGACGGGAACTCCTTCCCCACCGACGACGAGCTGGCCGCGCTGCTGTCCGGCGCCGGGTTCGTGCTGGAGGAGCAGGCCCCGGCGGATCTGCACGACAACCCGCCGGGATGGGAGGAGGCGGCCGATGCGGTGGACGCCGAGGTGGCGCGCCGGCACGGCGAGGACCCGCGGTTCCGCCGCGCCCAGGTGCAGGCCGGCCGGATGGGTGAGCTGATCGGGGCCGGGGCGCTGCGGCCGACCCTGCTGGTGGCCACCGCCGGCTGAACGGACCGGCTACCGCTGCCTCAGCGGTCCGTGGCCGGTCCGCGGTCGGCCTGGACCAGCCGGTGGGTGCGCACGGCCAGGTGCAGCGCCAGCCGGTCGGCGCCGTCGGCCAGGTCGAGTCCGGTCAGCTCGATGATCCGGCCCAGCCGGTAGTACAGCGTCTGGCGGTGCACGCACAGCTCCGCGGCGGCTCGCTGCGGAGACCCGGCGCAGTCCAGCCACACCTCGGCGGTCCGGGTCAGCACCGGGTCGCCCAGCAACGGGGCCAGCACCGGGTCGGGACCGGGCAGCCGGACCACCTGCCGCCACGCGCCCAGCTCGGCCCAGGAGGCGACCGGAGCCAGCCGGGGTTCCACGGCGGCCACCCGGGCGGCGTCCCGGGCCTCCTGCCACTGCTCGGGGAGCTCCGCGCAGCCGACCCGCGCGGTGGCCACCCCGGCGGTGCTGCCCGCGGGCAGTCCGCGCAGCGCTGCGGCGGTGAGCGCACCGGCGGGCCGGCCGTCGGCGGTGTGCGGCAGCGGCAGCAGCACCGCGACCCAGCGGCCCAGCACGGTGCTCACCGCACCTGCCCCCGGGGGCGTCCAGTCGGCCGGCAGCGCCCAGGCGGGGCGCAGCGCCACCAGGGCGACCGGGGTGTCCGGGCCCAGGGTCGCCTCCAGCAGCCGGCGGGACCGCCCGGAGTGCTCCCCGGTGAGCGCAGCGTGCAGTTCGGCGGCCAGGTCGGCGGCGGTGGACCGGGGCTCGCCGAGCAGGCGGCCGGCCCGGGCGGCCAGCGCCACCGCCTCGCCCAGCGGGCCGGTGGCCGGGTCGGTGACATCGGTGCGGCCCTCGTCCAGCAGCCACAGCCAGCCGTGCAGCCGGCCTGCGTGCCGGACCGGGAGGCAGAGTCGGGTGAGGATGCCGGCGGCCGGGTCCGCCGGGGTGCGCAGCGGGTCGACCGCGGCGTCGATGCCGAACTCGGAGAACCAGCGGCGGGTGTGGTCCGGGGAGCCGCGGGTCAGGATCGACCGGGTCCGCACGGCGTCCAGCGCGGTGCCCTGACCCCCGCCGGGATCCTCGCCGGTGCCCCCGCCGGTGCCCCCGCCGGTGCCTTCGCCCTGAGCGCAGAAGGCCAGCAGGGTGAAGTCCAGGTCCTCCAGGGTCGCGGGCGCGCCGAGGAGCCGGGAGACCTCGTCGACGATGTCCTGGAGGTCATCCCGCATCAGACGATCGTACGAAGGAGTCCGGACGTCTGTCGCTGGTGGCCACGGGCGCGCGCTCCTACCGTCGTGACCACCCACACATCCGGAGGTCACCGTGCTCGGTCAGGCCCTGCTCGTCGCGTCCCGTCGCCCCGGCCTGCGCCGCGTCGTCGTCGGCACCCCGGTGACCCGCCGGGTGGTGGACCGTTTCGTCGCCGGCGAGACCATGGCCGACGCGCTGTCCGCCGTCCGCACGCTGCAGGACGAGGGCATCGCGGTCACCCTGGACCACCTCGGGGAGGACGTCACCGACCGCTCCGAGGCGGCCCGGTCCCGGGACGCCTACCTGGCGGTGCTGGACGCGCTGGCGCCGCTGCAGCTGGGCCCGGCCGCCGAGGTCTCGGTGAAGCTGTCCGCGTTCGGCCAGGCGCTGCCCGGGGGGCACGACCTGGCCCTGGACCTGGTCCGCCCGGTGGTCGAGGCGGCCAGCGCGATGGGCACCACGGTCACCCTGGACATGGAGGACCACCGCACCGTGGACTCCACCCTCGCCGTGCTCGCCGACCTGCGCCGCGACCACCCGGGCACCGGCGCGGTGCTGCAGGCCGCCCTGCACCGCACCGAGGACGACGCGCGGGCCTTGGCCGTGGCCGGTTCCCGGGTGCGTCTGGTCAAGGGCGCCTACGCCGAGCCCGCCGAGGTGGCCTTCACCGCCAAGGCCGACGTCGACGCCGCCTACCGGCGCTGCCTGACCACGCTCTTCCACGGGCCGGGGTACCCGATGGCCGGCACCCACGACCCCGCGATGATCGCGCTGGGGTTGGACCTGGTGCGCCGGACCGGTCGCCCGGCCGACAGCTACGAGTTCCAGCTGCTGTACGGCATCCGGACCGGGGAGCAGCACCGGCTGGCCGGCGAGGGGCACACGGTCCGCGCCTATGTCCCCTACGGCGCCGACTGGTACGGGTACTTCATGCGCCGGCTGGCCGAGCGGCCCGCCAACCTGCAGTTCTTCCTCCGTTCGCTGATCACCTCCTCCTGAGACCGGTCCCACCCCACCAGCCCTCGAAGGGAACTCCCCGTGGACGGCATCACCCAGGTCCCCAGCCCGCGCAACGAGACGGTGCTGGACTACGCGCCCGGCTCTGCCGAGCGCAACGCGCTCGAAGCCGAGCTGAAGCGGCTGGCGAGCACCCAGCTGGAACTCACCGCGACGATCGGTGGCACCCAGCGGATGGCCGGTGGGGCTGCCTTCGACGTGGTGGCACCGCACGCGCACGCGCAGGTGCTCGGCACCTCGGCAGCGGCCACCGCCGGTGACGCCACCGATGCGCTGGCCGCGGCCAAGGCCGCCGGCCCGGGCTGGGCGGCGCTGAGCCAGGACGACCGGGCCGCGGTGTTCCTCCGCGCCGCCGACCTGCTGACCGGGCCGTGGCGGCAGACGCTGAACGCGGCCACCATGCTGGGGCAGTCCAAGACCGCCTACCAGGCCGAGATCGACAGTGCCTGCGAGCTGGCGGACTTCTGGCGCTACAACGTGCACTTCGCCCGGCAGATCCACGCCGAGCAGCCGGTCTCGGCACCCGGGGTGTGGAACCGGATCGACCACCGCCCGCTGGAGGGCGTCGTCTACGCGGTCACCCCCTTCAACTTCACCGCCATCGCCGGCAACCTGCCTACCGCGCCGGCCCTGATGGGCAACACGGTGATCTGGAAGCCCGCCCCCACCCAGCAGTTCGCCGCGCACCAGCTGATGCGGCTGCTGGAGGCCGCCGGGCTGCCCGACGGCGTGATCAACATGCTGCCCGGTGACGGCGTGGCGGTCTCCGACGTCGTCCTCGCCGACCGCGATCTGGCCGGCATCCACTTCACCGGCTCCACCCCGGTGTTCCAGCACCTGTGGCGCACCGTCGGGGAGAACATCGCGCACTACCGCTCCTACCCGCGGATCGTGGGGGAGACCGGTGGCAAGGACTTCGTGCTGGCGCACCCCTCCGCCGACGCCGAGGTGTTGCGCACCGCGATGGTCCGGGGAGCGTTCGAGTACCAGGGCCAGAAGTGCTCGGCGGCCTCGCGCGCCTACGTCCCGCGCAGCCTGTGGAACCGGGTCCGCGACGACCTGGTGGACATCGTCGACGGGTTGCCGATGGGGCCGGTCACCGACTTCTCCAACTTCCTCGGCGCGGTCATCGACGCGAAGTCCTACAGCAAGCTGTCCGGGGTGCTCGACCGGGCCCGCGCCGACGACGCGCTGACCGTGGTGGCCGGCGGCACGGCCGACGACAGCGAGGGCTACTTCGTGCGGCCCACCGTCCTGGAGGGCACCGACCCGGAGCACGAGGTGTTCACCACCGAGTACTTCGGCCCGGTGCTGGCGGTGCACGTCTTCGACGACGGTGACTACGAGGCGGTGCTGCACCAGATGGAGTCCGTCGCCCCCTACGCGCTCACCGGGGCGGTGATCGCCCAGGACCGGACGGCGGTCGCGCACGCCGCGGAGGTGCTCCGGCACGCGGCCGGCAACTTCTACGTCAACGACAAGCCGACCGGAGCCGTCGTCGGCCAGCAGCCCTTCGGCGGGGCCCGCGCCTCGGGAACCAACGACAAGGCCGGCGCCGCGCAGAACCTGCAGCGCTGGACCTCCACCCGGGTGATCAAGGAGACCTTCGTACCGGCCCGCGACCACCGCTATCCCCACATGGGCTGACCGCCTCTCACCCCCACCCGCTGCGGTGACCAGGCAGCTGGTGTTCGCTGACACGCCGTGCGCCGGCATGTCGGCGCACGGCAGCTGCGTGATCACGGGGGAGGGGTGGGGTGCGGGGGGAGTCGGGGTCGCTGCTGGGGTTGCCGGCGGTCCGGGCATTGCTGGTGGTGTCCGCGCTGGGCTTCACCAGCTACGCGGTGACCCTGGCGGCGCTGCCCTCCTACGCGGTGGCCGCCGGATCCCCGGTCGCCGCCGCGGGCACGGTGACCACGGTCCTGCTCGCCGTCACGGTGCTCACCCAGGCGACGGTGCCGCGGTCGGTGGCCCGGTTCGGTCTCGGGCCGGTGCTGGGCGCCGGGCTGCTGGCACTGGGAGCTCCGGCCCCGCTGTACCTGCTGGGGGACTCGCTGGCCTGGCTGTGCGCGGTCTCCGCGGTGCGCGGTGCCGGCTTCGGGGTGCTGACCGTGCTGGGCTCCACGATCGCCGCCGGGGTGGTGCCACCAGGACGGCGCGGTGAGTCCCTGGGCCTCTACGGGCTGGGGCTGGGCCTGCCGACCCTGGCGGCGGTGCCCGGCGGGGTCGCGCTGACCCTGGACGGCCGTTTCCCGGTGGTCGCCGCGCTGGCCACCCTGCCGGTGCTGGCCGTGCTGGCCGTGCCGGCACTGTCCCGGGCCGTCCCGGCCGCGGTCACCGGCCGGACCGGGCTGCCGTCGGGCCCGGCGGTGCGTGCGTCGCTGGCGCCGTCGGCGGTGCTGCTGGTGGTCACCCTGGCCGGCGCCGGGGTGGTCACCTTCCTGCCCATCGCGCGGCCCACGGGATCGGTGGCGACCGTCGCGCTGCTGGCCTTCGGGGTGGTGGGCGCACTGAGCCGGTGGGGCAGCGGGGTGCTGTCGGACCGGATGGGCACCCGCGGGTTGATGCTGCCGAGCCTGGCGCTGGGAGCTCTGGGGCTGGTGCTGCTGGGCACCGGCCTGGACCGGGACGGGGCGGTGGTCGCCGGCGCCGCCTTGTTCGGGGTGGCGTTCGGGACGGTGCAGAACACGACCCTGGTGGTCGCCCTGGCGCGCGCCGGGGAGGGCGGCATGACGGCGGCCAGCGCGGTCTGGAACGGCGCCTACGACGCCGGGACCGGGGTGGGCGCGCTGCTGGTGGGGGTGCTGGCCGCCCAGGTGGGGCTGGGCTGGAGCTACGGCCTGCTGGCGGGCGGGTTGGCGCTGGTCGCCCCGGTGGCGCTGCGGGTCACCCGACCGGAGCGCCGACCTCGGTCCACCGGGTGATCCGGCCTGCTCAGCCCGGTGTCCGGACCTCGGCGAGGTGCAGCATGTGCTGGACGAGAGCGGCTTCCCCGGCCACGGCGAGCAGCCAGCCGCGCAGCGCCTCGGGATCGCGGCGGGCGGCGTCCCGCTGCGCGGTGATCCGCATGTGCCGGCCGGTCGCCTGGGCGCGCTGGGCCGGGGAGAGCCGGCGGGCCCCGCTGCGGGAGAGGGCCGTGAACGCCGCCCCCACGAAGGCCATCGCCCGGACGTCGGTCACGCCCGCCAGCAGCTCGGCGGCAGCCTCCACCCCGGCCGTCCCGCCCTCGTGCGGGGCGTCGGGCGAGGGTGCACGGGTCGTCGGACGGGTGGCCGTGGACAGCAGCCGCAGGTACTCCGCGGCGACGCGGTGACCGGCCGCGGCATCGGGCACCGGGCCCGGCTCGGACGCAGGCATTCCCGCACTCTGCCACGGTCCCGGCGGGGCTTCCGAGCACCACCCCGGCACCCCGGAGGCGCCGGTGCCTAGCACATGGGACGTCTGTAACGACTTGGCTGCGGATCCGAACAGGTTTCGCACAACTGGACGCGGGCGTGGCTACAGTCCCGCCCCATGTGCGTCACATCACTAGCGACTGAGCGAGGCTGGACCACAGCCGTCGCCACCCCGTCCGGGGTCGGCGACGGGCCGCTCCGGGACGGTCCGTCCTGGGTGCCGGCCGCCGTCCCCACCGTCAGCCGGTCCTGCCCGTGCTGAGCATCGACGCGCTGCACGTCACCTACGGCGGTGCCGTGCAGGCGGTGCGGGGTGTCTCCCTGGAGGTCCCCGACGGCAAGGTGGTCGCCGTGCTGGGCAGCAACGGGGCCGGCAAGAGCACGCTGCTGCGGACCATCTCGGGCACCCTCAAGCTGCACCGCGGCAAGGTCGAGTCCGGATCGGTGCGCTTCGGGGACACCGACCTGGTCGGCCGGGACGCGGCGCAGACCGTCCGGATGGGCGTGGTGCAGGTGCCCGAGGGCAGGCGCATCTTCGGCCGGCTGACGGTGGAGGAGAACCTGCGGGCCGGTGGCATGGGCAGCCGGGACCGGGAGGCCAAGGCCAAGGCGCAGGCCCGGGTGTACGAGATGTTCCCGGTGCTCGCCGAGCGGCACGCCCAGCGCGGCGTCCTGCTGTCCGGCGGCGAGCAGCAGATGCTGGCCATCGGCCGGGCGCTGATGGCCAGCCCGAAGCTGCTGCTGCTCGACGAGCCGTCCCTCGGTCTGGCGCCGCGGATCATCGGGCAGATCGGCGAGGTCATCGCCGAGATCAACCGGCAGGGCACCTCGGTGCTGCTGGTGGAGCAGAACGCCACCATGGCCCTCGCCGTCGCCGACCTGGCCTACGTGCTGGACGTCGGTGAGGTGTCGCTGTCCGGGGATGCCCGCGAGCTGGCGCAGACCGACGAGGTCCAGCACCTCTACCTCGGCCACGACTCCGGGCAGGCGCGACGACCCGGTCCACCGGCCGGCCCGCGCGCGCGCTCTCCCGGTGGACGGCATGACCGCGCCCGCGGAGCCGCGCACCGGCTCCACGGTCCCCCCGGTCGAGGTGGATGCGGTCACCGTGCGGTTCGGCGCGATCACCGCTCTGTCGGGGGTGTCCTTCACCGTCGCGCCCGGATCGATCCACGCCGTCATCGGCCCCAACGGCGCCGGCAAGTCCACCATGTTCAACGTGCTGTCCGGGGTCTACCGGGCGGCCGAGGGGCAGGTGCGCTTCGGGGACGCGCGGCTGGACCAGATGCGGCCCTACGAGATCGCCGGGGTGGGTGTGGCCCGGGCGTTCCAGAACATCGCGCTCTCCGGCGGCCAGTCGGTGGCCGAGAACCTGATGCTGGGACGGCATCACCTGACCAAGGCCGGCTTCATCGCCGCCGGGCTGCGACTGCCCCGGGCCACCCGGGAAGGCAAGCGGCACGGCGAGCGGGTCGCCGAGATCGCCGAGTTCCTCGACCTGGGGGACAAGCTGCACACCCCGGTCGGCGTGCTGTCCTACGGCGACCAGAAGCGGGTAGAGGTGGCCCGGGCGCTGTGCACCGAGCCGCGCCTGCTGCTGCTGGACGAGCCGGTGGCCGGGATGAACGCCGAGGAGACCACCCGGATGGCCGAGGCCATCAGCGAGATCCGGGACGCCCTGGACCTGTCGATCATCCTCGTCGAGCACGACATGGGGATGGTCATGTCGCTGGCCGACCGGGTCACCGTCCTGGACTTCGGCCGGCTCATCGCCGACGGCACCCCGGCCGAGGTGCAGTCCTCCCCGGAGGTGATCCGGGCCTACCTGGGCGCCGGTGACGACGCCGGCTTCGACGCCGACTTCGACGACGCCGACGACACCCCGGTGCCGGCCGGCACGCCGACCCCCATTCCTCCGAGCCCACCGGGACGACGACGTGACCCAGTTCCTCTCGCTCCTCGCCAACGGGCTGTCGCTCGGGGCGCTGTACGCGCTCATCGCGCTCGGCTTCGTGATCATCTTCAAGGCCAGTGAGGTGGTGAGCTTCACCCACGGCTCGCTGCTGCTGCTGGGCGCCTACTCCATCGCCCGGCTCTCCGAGCCCCTGGGCTTCTTCCCCGCGGTGCTGCTCGGCATCGCCATCACCGCCGCAGCCGCGTTCGTGATCGAGCGGCTGATCATCAACCGGCTGCGGGGGGCGCCGGTGATCAGCCTGGCCATCGTCACGATCGGGGTGGACATCATCCTGCTGACCGAGCTGATCCGGCGGATCGGCTCGGACATCCTGAACGTGCCGCACCCGTGGGCCGGGGATTCGGTGCGCATCGGTGGCGTCGGGATCAGCCAGAACCGGTTGATCGCCACCGGCGTCGCCGCGGTGCTGATCGTGATCTTCTTCGCCGCCTTCAAGTACTCCAGCTGGGGCGTCGCCATGCGGGCCTCGGCCGAGGACGGCGAGACGGCCGCGCTGATGGGCATCCGGCTGGGCCGGGTCTCCGCGCTGGCCTGGGTGGTCGCCGGTGCCCTGGCCGCGGTGGCCGCCATCTTCCTGGTCGGCACGCCGACCCCCGGGGTGAGTGCGGCCGCCTACACCGTGGCGCTGCGGGCCTTCCCGGCGGCGATCCTGGGTGGCCTGGACTCCACCGGCGGCGCGCTGGTCGGCGGGCTGCTCATCGGGGTCTCGGAGTCGTTGGCCTCGGGCTACCAGGACCAGCTGGCCTTCCTGGGCCGCGGGTTCGGCGACGTCGTGCCCTACATCGTGATGATCGCCGTCCTGCTCGTGCGCCCGTCCGGGCTGTTCGGCACCAAGGAGCTGACCCGTGTCTGAGCCGGCCGTCCTGCCCGACTCCCGGGCGCGTGCCTCGGCCGCCTCGACCCCCTCCCGGGGTCGCGGTCCGCTGGTGCAGCGCGTCCTGCTGGTCGCCTTCCTGGTGCTGCTGCTGATCGCGCCGTTCTACGCCGAGGAGTTCTGGCTGCGCACCGGATTCGCCGTGTTCGGCGCGATCGTGGGCGCGATCGGGCTCAACCTGCTGGTGGGCACCACCGGCCAGCTGTCCCTGGCGCACGCGTTCTTCCTCGCCGTCGGCGCGATCACGTACGTGTACGTCTCGGGGTCCTCGGGCGGGTTCTCCACCCAGGTCAGCGGGCTGGAGCTGCCGCCGCTGATCGGCATGATCGCCGGTGTGCTGCTGGCCGGCCTGGCGGGGCTGATCTTCAGTCCGATGGCCGCCCGGTTGCGCGGCATCTACCTCGGTGTGGCCTCGCTGGGCCTGGTGTTCATCGGCCAGCACGTGCTCAACACCTGGACCTCGGTGACCGGAGGGTTCAACGGCCGGTCGGCCCCGGAGTTCTCGCTGTTCGGGTTCACCTTCGGCAGCACCGACCCGCAGCTGTACGTCCTGGACGTGCCGTTCCGCGAGGCCGAGCGGCTGTGGTACCTGGGTCTGGTGCTGGCGATCGGGGCCTACGTCTTCGCCCGGAACCTGCTTCGCTCCCGCGCCGGCCGCGCACTGCAGACCCTGCGCGACAGCGAGGTGGCGGCCTCGGTGATGGGCGTGAACGTGCAGCGCTACAAGGCGCGGGTGTTCCTGCTCAGCTCGATGTACGCCGGCCTGTCCGGGGTGATGTACGCGCTGTCGATCGGCAGCGTGGCCCCGGAGTCCTTCGGGCTGGAGGTCTCCATCCAGTACCTGGCGATGATCGTCGTCGGCGGCCTCGGCTCGGTGGGCGGCGCGGCCCTGGGCGCGACCTTCGTCAGCGCCCTGCCACTCATGTTCCAGCGCTACGCCGACGCCATCCCGTTCGTCGGCACCCCGGGACAGGCCGGCATCGCCGCCGGTGAGGCGGCGCGCTACCTCTTCGGGCTGGCCATCATCCTCGTCATCCTCTTCGAACCCGCGGGCCTGGCCGGCATCGCCGCGCGCCTCAAACGGCTCGTCACCCGCCGGCCGGGGCGTGCATCGCCGCCCTCGACCGCACCACCCCCACCCGACCTGTCCACCGACACCCGTCCGTCAGACCCACCAGCACAAGGGAGTACCCGATGAGTCCCAGCAAGACCTCGCTCGGCGCCGTGGCGGTCATCGCCGCCCTGGCGCTGGCAGCCACCGGCTGCAGCACCAAGTCCTCCAGCAGCGGATCCTCCGCCGCCGGCGGGGGTGACACCGGCGATGTGGCCACCGACTTCGGTGTCGAGGGCACCACGATCAACCTGGGCGTGCTGACCGACCTCACCGGCGTCTTCGCCGCCCTGGGCAAGGACATCACCAACGCCAACTCGCTGTACTGGACCGACCACAAGGTCTGCGACACCTACGACGTCACCCTCGACGTGCAGGACACCGGGTACGTCCCGCAGCAGGGCGTCCAGCTCTACAGCGGGATGAAGGACAGCGTCCTGGCCATGCAGCAGACGATCGGCTCGCCGATCAACGCTGCACTGGCCCAGGACTACACCGACGACAGCATGGTCAACTTCCCGTCCGCCTGGGCGCAGACGCTGACCGAGATCCCCGGCACCGGCGTGCTGGGGGCGACGTACGCGGTGGAGATCGCCAACGGCTACGACTACCTCTTCCAGCAGGGCCTGCTGAAGGAGGGTGACACCGTCGGACACATCTACTTCGAGGGCGAGTACGGGGCCAACGGCCTGGCCGGCACCCAGGCGGTGGCCGCGGAGAAGAACCTGCAGGTCGTCGAGGCGCAGATCAAGGCCACCGACCAGGACATGACGGCGCAGATCACCCAGTTCCAGGCCGCCGGCGTGGACGCCATCGTGCTGACCACGGCACCCACCCAGACCGCCTCGGCAGCCGCGGTGGCCGCCCAGGTGGGGCTGAACGTGCCGATCCTGGGCAACAACCCGGTCTTCGCCCCCGGCCTGCTGGCCGGTCCGGCGGCGGCGGCACTGAAGGAGCACCTGTACGTGGCCTCCCCGGTGTCGGCGTTCGACCAGCACCCCGACCTGCTGGACGCCTACACCGCGGCCTACCCGGGCGGTACCCCCAGCCTCGGGGTCATCGTCGGCTACGGCATGAGCGACATCATGAACCAGGTGCTGGACGCGGCCTGCGAGAACGGTGACCTGACCCGGGCCGGCGTGCTGTCGGCCTTCCAGGACCTCACCGACGTGAGCACCGACGGTCTCGTCGTCCCGATCCGGGGCTTCGAGACCGGCAAGTCGCCCAGCCTGGAGAGCTTCGTGCTGC
The DNA here is from genome assembly GCA_963759905.1 of uncultured Actinomycetota bacterium. Classification (GTDB taxonomy): domain Bacteria; phylum Actinomycetota; class Actinomycetes; order Mycobacteriales; family Geodermatophilaceae; genus Klenkia. The sequence continues at coordinate 577,125 of CAVXBD010000001.1, read as the reverse complement.
GCCCGGGTGACGTGCCCGGTGGGGCCACCGTCGTGCAGGACGCGTTCGAGGGCGAGTTCGCCTCGGCCATCGGCGGCTGACCCCGGGGACTTCCTCGAGGTGACCTGACGGCGCCCCCTTCCCGTGACGGGGAGGGGGCGTCGTCGCGTCGCGGGCTCCACGCCGCCGACGCCCAGCTCGACCCGCGGTCTTCCGGAGGCCCTGATACGACTCAGCGGCGGCGTCCTGGTGGACGTCGCCGCTGGGTGGGGCTGCTGGGTGGTGCCGGGTGCGCCATCAGGGACTTGAACCCCGAACCCGCTGATTAAGAGTCAGCTGCTCTGCCAATTGAGCTAATGGCGCGGTGTCACCGCTGGGCAGCGACTCGCAGAACTGTACACGGGCCCTGGACCGCCCGGCGCCACGGGGGTGCTCCGGGCGTCGTGACCGTGACCTGACAGCTCTGGCGTGGAGACTGGGAAACCGAGCGCCGATGACGGGCCGGGAGCGTCCCGGGTCCCGGCCGGGCCGATCAGGGGGAACGTGTGGGTGTGAAGCAGCGGGTGGCCGTGGTCGCGGCCGCCGCGGGGTTGGTGCTGGTCGCTGGCTGCCAGGGCGGTGGTGACTCCTCGGCTCGGTCCGGTGGGGGTGCGTCCCCCAGCTCCGCGGCGGCAGCGCAGCTCGCGCTCTCGCCGACCGACGGGACGGCGGACGTCTCGCCCCTGACCCCGCTCCAGCTGCAGGTCAGCGGGGGCACGCTCGCCGACGTCTCGGTGACCGACGCGGCCGGTACCGAGCTGGACGGCACCGTAGCCGAGGTGCCCGTGCCGGTCGCCCCGACCGAGGGGGATGCCGGGACCGGAGCGGCCCCGGTCGCAGCACCCGCCAGCACCGCCCCGGCCGCGACCGCCACCGACGCCACCACGTCGGTCTGGACCCCGGCCGTGCCGCTGGCCTACGGCACCACGTACACCCTGGCGGCGTCGGCGACCAATGCCGACGACGCCGCCACCACGGCGACGACGACGTTCTCCACCGTCTCCCCGGGCCAGCTCAGCACCCCCTCGATCGGCCCCCTGGACGGCACCACCGTCGGGGTGGGCATGCCCATCCGGGTGTTCTTCGACCAGCCGGTCGGGGACCGGGCCGCCGTGGAACGGCACCTGACGGTGACCAGCTCGACGCCCACCGACGGCCGGTGGACCTGGATCAGCGACACCGAGGTGCACTTCCGGCCCTCGACGTACTGGCCGGCCACCACCGAGGTCACCCTGGATGCCGCGCTGTACGGCGTCGACATGGGGGATGGGGTGTGGGGGGAGAAGGACCGCACGGTCTCCTTCTCGATCGGGGCCAAGCACGTGTCGGTGGCCGACGCCGCCGCGCACACCCTCACCGTGTCGGCCGACGATGAGGTCGTGCGGACCTTCCCGATGAGCGCAGGCAGCTCGGTGAACCCCACCCGCAACGGTGCGCACGTGGTGCTGGAGCGCTTCGCCGACATCACCATGGACTCCTCCACCTTCGGCCTGGCGGTGGACGCCCCCGGTGGCTACCGGACCGATGTGAAGTACGCGACCCGGATCTCCAACAACGGCGAGTTCGTCCACGCCGCGCCCTGGTCGGTGGGGCAGCAGGGGTCCAGCAACGTCTCGCACGGCTGCATCAACCTGTCCACCGACCGGGCCCAGTGGTTCTTCGACTTCAGTCGATCCCGGAGACGTCGTGGAGGTCACCAACTCGGTCGGACCCACCCTGTCGGCGGTGGACGGCGACATCTACGACTGGGCCATCCCGTGGGACCAGTGGGTGGCCGGCAGCGCACTGAACTGATCGGTCGGCGCCCGGCGCCCGGCCACCGACCAACTGGCACCGGTCGGTATCGATAACTAGGGTGCCCGGCCATGAGCTGTCCCTCGTGCCGGGGGACCGACCGGGTGCCGGTTGCTCCCGGGTACGTCCGGTGCACCACCCTGCGAGCGGAGCAGCAACCCGGGCCTGCCGTGTTCGGGCTGCTGGGTCCACCGGTGTTCCGCACCCACCGCGTATGCGGCACCGTCTACGCCACGTGCGACGGGGCCGCCGGTGCGGGGTATCCGGGCGGTTCCCGCTGGTTGGTGCCCCCCGGGGGCTGCCGATACGGTCCGAACATGCCGACATCCCAGCGGACCGACACGACCACCATCGTCGTCATGGGGGTCAGCGGCTCGGGCAAGTCCACCGTCGCCGCCACCCTCGTGGACCGGCTGGGCTGGGATTTCGCCGAGGGTGATGACCTCCACCCCCCGTCCAACGTGGCGAAGATGCGGGCCGGGCAGGCCCTCGACGACGACGACCGCTGGCCCTGGCTGCGCCGGGTCGCCGGGTGGATCGGGGAGCACGAGGCGGCCGGACGGCCGGCGGTGGTCACCTGCTCGGCGCTCAAGCGCAGCTACCGGGACCTGCTGGCCGACGGTCACCCGTCGGTCTGGTTCGCGCACGTCACCGCCGACCCGGACCTGATCCGGGAACGGGTCGAGCACCGGACGGGCCACTACATGCCAGCGACCCTGCTGGACAGCCAGCTGGCCACCCTGCAGCCGCTGGCCGACGACGAGCCCGGTGCCCGGATCTCCGGTGCCTCGCCGCCGGAATCGGTGGTGACCGAACTGCTGGCCTGCCTGGACGCCGAGCGCGGGCTCCGGCTCAGCACCCCGGGGACGCCGTCGTAGCCGTGCTGGCCCCCGCCGGGAACGCCGGGGACACTGAGCTGGCCCTCGCCGCCGTCCTGGACACGGTCGCAGTGATCGTGTCGACCACCTGGCTGTCGATGTACCCGTTCCTGGCTCTCGACGAGAGTTCCCCGGCCCTGGGCATGCTGGGTGGACTGCCGTTCACCGACACGATGGCCGGCCTCCAGTCCCGGGTGGGCGACACGGTGGGCAGCATGGGCCTGCTCGTCGCGCTGGGCCGCGGCGGGGTCCCGCAGGGTTGTGCGCGGCTCGATCGTGACCCGGGCGGGGGAGTAAACGCCCCTCACATTTGAGTCGCCACGAGCGGGTGACGTCAATGGGCCGGTGAGCACATCCCCGGCCCCTTCCCGGGCTCTCCCCAGTCGAGTCCGCTCACTCCTGCCGGTCGTCGTACGCGCTGCGGTCGTGGTCCTGACTGTGGCGTTCGTCGCGGTCGCGTCGCTGGTCACCGTGCACTGGAAGCACGTCGGTGAGGCGAGCGCCGGTGTGCAGCGTGACCTCCAGGCAGTGATGACCGAACTGCGCGCCCAGGACGCCCTGCAGTGGCGGGCCATCGCCACCCAGCTGGCCCCCGGGGAGGTCTCCGGACCCCTCGGGCGCTCCCGGTCCGCGGTGTCCCGGCTGGTGGATCGGACGGAGGTCAACGAGGTGGGGTGCCCGTTGCCGGGCCTGCTGGCCCGGTACGCCGCCGCCGTGGACACCGAACTGGCCCTGCTGGGTGATGGTCAGATCGCACAGGCGATCCGCGTCGCCGAGGAGCAGGTGGACCCGGCGTTCCAGGACGCGGTGACGGCCGCTCGCATGCATGCTGCGGCGTCGGCCGCCATGGCCACGACCAACCAGGCCCGCAGTGACGCGGGGTTGCTGTGCACGGTCCTGTCGGCCCTGCTGCTGGTTGCCGTTGTGCAGGGGCGACGCCGTCGCATCGGCGTCCGCCTGGCGGCCGAGTTCCGGAGCGAGGCCCGCTACCGGGCCCTCGTCGACCAGTCCAGTGACGTCGTGGTCGTCGTGGACGGCGCCGGTGCCATCCGCTACGGCAGCCCGTCGGCCGAGCGGGCACTGCAGCGTGCGGAATCCCCCGGAGCGCACAGCGGCGTCGCCCCGACGTCGGAGGATCAGCACCCTGGCGTCGAGCGTGGGTTGCTCGCGTGCACCCACCCCGACGACCGCCCACGACTGAGGTCGGCGCTGGCCGCGGGCGGCACTGCGGAGCCGGTCGAGCTGCGGTGGCGAGGCGAGGACATGTGGCGGGTCTACGACGTCTCCGTCCGGGATCTCACCGATGTGCCGGCGGTGGCCGGGTTGGTGGTGACCGGCCACGACGTGACCGACCGGTACCTGCTGGAGCAGGAGATGGCACATCGCGCGCAGCACGACGCGTTGACCGGGCTCCCGAACCGGGCGCTGCTGTCCGACCGGTTCGGCCAGGCATTGCGCCGGGCTCGTCGCTCCGGTGACGACGTGGGCTTGCTGCTCATCGACCTGGACCGGTTCAAGGAGATCAACGACACCATGGGCCACCACGTCGGCGACCAGTTGCTGGTGCAGGTCGGACGGCGGATGCAGTCCGCGTTGCGGGCCGAGGACACCGTGGCCCGGTTGGGCGGGGACGAGTTCGCCGTCCTGCTGCCCAGCGGGGGAACGGTCGACCACTGTCTGGGCGTCGCAGCCAAGCTGAGGGGTGCGCTGGAAGAACCCTTCGACGTGTTCGGGGTGAATCTGGATGTCGAGGCCAGCGTCGGGGTCGTCGTCTCCGGGGAGCACGGAGGGGACGCCACGCTGCTTCTGCAGCGCGCCGACGTGGCGATGTACGAGGCCAAGCGACGCGGGGCCGGGGTGCTGGCCTACGACCCGGCGACCGACGTGCACAGTCCCGAACGATTGACCCTGTTGGGCGACCTCCGCCGGGCGCTGGACGAGCGCACCCTGTTCCTGGAGTACCAGCCCAAGGTGGACCTGGGGACCGGGGAAGTCTGTGGCGCTGAGGCCCTCCTGCGCTGGGTGCACCCGCAGCGGGGCAGAGTCGCCCCGGCGGAGTTCATCCCGCTGGCCGAGAACAGCGGGCTCATCGGCCCTATCACCGGTTACGTGCTCGACCTGGCCCTGGACCAGGCCGCAGCCTGGTTGCGGCAAGGTGCACCACTTCAGGTCGCGGTCAACCTGTCGGCCCGCAACCTGGCCGACGAGCAGCTGGACGGGCTGGTGGCCCAGTTGCTCGCGCGGCACGACGTCCCCGCGGCACTGCTCAAGCTCGAGGTGACCGAGAGCGCGCTCATGGTCGACCCGGCCCGGTCCCGGGCACTGCTGCACCGGCTCGTGGCCCTCGGTGTCGACATCGCCATCGACGACTTCGGGGCCGGCTACACCAGCCTTGGCCAGCTCAGGGACCTGCCGGTGACCGAGCTCAAGGTGGACCGCTCGTTCATCGCGACGATGTGCGCCGAGCCCAGCAACGGCCTCATCGTGGCCAGCCTGATCGAGCTCTGCCACAGCCTCGGCATGACCGCCGTCGCCGAAGGCGTGGAGACCCACCAGGTCCTGGCCGAGCTGGCTGCCCTGACCTGCGATGTCGTGCAGGGGTACCACGTCTCGCGGCCGCTGACCGCTGCGGCTTTCGACGCCTGGCGAGCCGCGTGGCCGGGGCTGCCCACCGACATCCCGCCGGTGCGCGGCCGGGGAGTCGCGGCGAGCTCCTGACGCCTGTAGGACCGGGGTCGGCGCGCACGCGTGCTACAGCCGGAGGTGGCCGAAGGCCCCGGTCAGTGACCGGCCGGGGCCTTCGGTCGTGGGGTGAGTGACGGGACTTGAACCCGCGACATCCAGGATCACAACCTGGCGCTCTACCAGCTGAGCTACACCCACCGTGGACCCGCGAACGGGCCTGGATCAGCGTACCGGAGGCCTCAGACCCCCGACGCGGGGGCCTGCCCGCCGGCCAGCAGGCTCGCGTAGGCGTCCACCACCGCGGTCGAGGCGGCCTGGGTCTGCTCGCTGGTGGGACCGGGGGAGGGCACGAAGAGCGTCTGCCGGTAGTAGGCCAGCTCGCGGATGGACTCCAGGATGTCGGCCAGGGCCCGGTGCGCCAGCCCCTTGGGCGGCTGGCTGAAGTACACCCGCGGGAACCAGCGCCGGGCCAGTTCCTTGATCGAGGAGACATCCACCATCCGGTAGTGCAGGTGGTCGTCCAGCTCGGGCATGTCCCGGGCCAGGAAGCCGCGGTCGGTGCCGATGGAGTTGCCGCACAGCGGCGCCGTCCGGCGCTCGGGTGCGAAGCGCTTGACGTAGGCCAGGACCTGCTGCTCGGCCTCTGCGAGGCTGACCGTGGAGGCTCGGACGGCCTCGGTCAGCCCGGACGCGGCATGCATCTCGGTCACCACGTCGCCCATCGCGGCCAGGTCCTCGTCGCTGGCGTGCACGATCACGTCCAGGCCCTCGTCGAGCACGGTGAGGTCGGAGTCGGTGACCACCACCGCGATCTCGATCAGCTTGTCCGAGCCCAGGTCCAGGCCGGTCATCTCGCAGTCGATCCAGACCAGGTTGGCCGTGCCGTTCCGAGTTCCGCTGTCCGTCACGACCGGCGACAGTACGCACCACCGGCCCCGGTCGCCCCATCCGACGCCGGACACGCACCGTCGGCATCAACCCGCCGGTCGCAGCGGGCGGATCGGCGCCCTCCCGCCGCTAGGCTCCAGGTTCGACCCGACCGAGGAGTTGTCCGTGTCGTTCGTCACTCGTGCCACCCCAGCCGCCTCGACGTCGCCCCCGCGGCCGGCGCCGGCGTCGGTGCGGGCGGCCGCCGGGCACCCGGTGTCCGCGCTGCGCTGGTTGTGGGGCGAGGCGATGACCCCCGGGGCGCCGGGCCGGCCCACGACCCAGGCGGAGCTGGGCTGGCTGTACGGCGGCTGGCTGGTGGCCTTCGCGCTGAAGCTCCTGGGCAGCTCCTGGGACGTCTCCTGGCACTTCCGGTGGCTGCGCGACGACCTTGCGCCACCACACCTGTTGAACTCGGTGGGCACCGTGCTGGTCGTCGCGCTGGTGGTGGTGCACAGCTACAGCGGGCGCGGGGTGGACCGCCCGGCGCTGCGCTGGATGCAGGTGGGCACCGCGGTGTTCCTGCTGGCCGTCCCGATCGACATCATCAACCACCGGATCAACGGGCTGGACATCACCAGCTGGAGCCCCAGCCACGCGCTGCTCTACCTGGGGACCGCGCTCATGCTGGCCGGGGCGATCCGGGGCTGGTGGCGCAGCGCGGCCGCGGGCCGGGCCCGCACTGCCGTCGGCATGGGTCTGTGGCTGTTCTTCCTGGAGAACGTGCTCTTCCCCAACCAGCACCAGGAGTACGGCGTGCTCTCCCTGGCCGCCTACCGGGCCGGGCACCCCTACGCCGAGCAGGAGCTGCTGGACTTCGCCGTCGCACAGGGCGGCTCCCCGCTGACGTTCGCGCTCCCCGTGCCGCCCTGGGTGCACCCGGCCTGGCTGATCTGCGCCGGCCTGACCACGCTGGTCATCGCGCGCAAGGTCGTCGGCCTGCGCTGGACGGCGACGGTGCTGGCCGCCGGTTACCTGGGGTACCGGGCCGTCGTCTGGGGCCTGCTGGTGGCCACCGGCTTCCCGCCGTCGGTGCTGCCGGTGATGCTGGTCGTCGGGGCGGTGCTCGTCGACGTGGCGGTGACCTGGCGCATCCCCGGCGCCGTCGCGGGTGTACCGGTCGCCGCGGCGGTCTTCTTGGCCGCGTTCTGCCAGGAGCTGCTGGCCGTGATCCCACCGTGGGAGTGGCGAGCCGCACCGTTCGTGTGCCTGGGGTTCGCGTTGCTCTGGGCCGGGGTGGACCGGGCTGCCCGCAGCACCTGGTGGCGGCGCTGGCTGGCGGAGCAGCAACCCGGTGCGCCGAGCCCGTCCGGCGCACCGGATGCGGTAGCCCCGGCGGCGCGTCCCTGAGCTGACGCGCGGGCGGTGGCCCGTCATGTCGTAACGTCGGGGGTCGACCACGACTGCGGGCGTTCCGTGACCGGCGGTGACCGACCCGCGGCGCCCGGGTCCACCGACCCCAGACCCGACGAGGAGGCCCGGTGCTCACGCTGACCCCCTCCGGGCTGGAGACCGCAGCGGAGCGGGCCTTCTTCGCCGAACTCACCAGCTGGGACAGCGGTGGCGCCGTGCGCGGCGCGGTGGTCGCCGGCCTGCCGCTGTCCGACGGCCCCATGCAGCGCCGGGTCTCCGACGCCGTGGTGTTCGTGCCCGAGGGCCTGGCCGTGATCCGGGTGGTCGAGGTGGTCCGCCAGTCCGGGGTGGTCACCGTCCTGCCCGAAGGGGCCTGGACGATCGGGCCGGGCGCCGGGCCGGGGGACGTGCTGCGGCTGGCCGGTGGCGGGTCCACCACCCTGGACGGACTGATGCGGGCCGGGATGGAGGCCGCGGTGCGGCTGCGCCGGGTCGGGCTCGAGCCCGGCCGGATCGCCCGGCTGACCGTGCTGTCCGGTGACCTGCACGGCCTCGTCCCGGCCGACGGCGACCTCGGCGAGGGCGACCAGGTGTCGCTGCTGGAGCCCCGCTCGCTGCTGCTGGGCATCGCCCGGGCCAGCCGGTACGCCGGCACCGACAACCCGCGGCTGTGGACGACGGCCGACGTGCGGGCCGCCCTGGAAGCACTCGGGGTCGGCGGCCGCAGCCCGTCGGTGGAGGAGCTCAACGGGGAGGGCTTCCCCTACTCGCCCTACGTGCTGCGCCGGCGGGAGCTGCTGGCCCCGGCCACGCTGGCCAACCAGCCGGCGATGCGCGCGGCGGCGCCCACGGCCGCCCCGGTGACGGCTGCGCCGGTGGCCCCCCGGATGCCGATCGACCAGCCGGCCACCGGCCCGGGTTCCTCCGGCGCCCCGGTGGGTGGTCCGAACGGACCCCTGGTCGACCCGGCCGCGGCGGGTGCGCTGGCCGCCGCTGCCGTGGCCGCCCAGGACGCGGAGCACCGCCGCCAGCAGCACGCCCCCGCCGGCCCGGTGCCCGAGGAGCTCCGTCGGACGAGCCGGGACACCGTGGCCCTGCTGGGCGGGCAGCAGGACCGCGGGGCCGGGAGTCAGGCCGCGAGGCCGCAGCAGGTGGACCACCACGCGACCCAGCAGATCCGGCCCACCGCGCCGGCAGCGCAGCCGGCGGAGGCCGCTGTCCGGCAGAACGTGCCGATGGAGGAGACCGGCGGGATCGGTGGCCTGTTCGCCGCCGGACCTGCCGGTGCGGACACCGACCGGCCGACCGGGCCGCCGTCGGGCTGGTCCGATCCGGCAGCGGGCCAGGTGCGCGGGCACCTGCCCGATCCCCGGCACGGCTCGGAGGGACCGAAGTCCGGGCGCACCGGTCTGTCCCGGCCGCGCGGCATCCTGGTCGTGCTGGCGGCCCTCGCCCTGGTCCTGGTGCTGGGGGTCGGCGGGTTCCTGGCCACCCGTGGCGGGGGTGGGGTCGGCGGCACGGCCGGCGAGGCGGCGCAGACCACCCCCTCCGCACCGACCACGGGCGCCGCAGCCGGACCCACCGGGTTGCCGATCGGGTCCACGCAGACCGTCGCCGGGACCACCTACACGCTGCAGGCGTTCGCCCACGACGACACCTGCCGCGGGCACGCCTACGGGGCCGCGTCCGGGTTCTTCGGCACCACCGACTGCCAGGCGCTGTCCCGCTCGCTGTGGTCCGCCGACCCCGGCGGGGTGCCGGCGGTGGTGTCGCTGTCCCAGGTGAGGATGCCCGACCCGGCCCGCGCCCAGGCGCTGGTAGCGCTCACCGACACCTCGGGCACCGGCAACATCAGCGACCTGCTCCGCGAGGGGGTCCGTTACGACGGCGGCCCGGAGTCGCTCTCCGACGCCGCCTACGCCAGCGCGGTCGGCGACGACGTCGCCACCATCGTGGAGACCTCCTGGGTGGGGGACGCCGGCGACGCCGCCGCGCTGCAGGCGCTGGCCGAGAACGCGCTGGAGCTCAACGCCGGCTGACCCGCCCGGCCCCGTCGTCCCCAGCGTTGATCAGGGTCCCTGATCGAACTCTGCCCGTCCTCACCAACGCTGGTGAGGACGGAGAGCCAGTGGTCAGGTGACCTGATCAACGCTGAGGGGGGCGGTGGCGGCGGCCTGGGCCATCCGGGTCAGCAGCGCGGCCATCTGCGGCCGGGGCAGCGCGCCGGCGCTGTGCGGGGTGGAGTTGATCAGCCCGAAGACCGCGTGCGCCCGGGCGCGGCAGCTGTGCGTGCCCGCCGCCGGGTCCAGCCGGCCCAGCACGGCCACCCATTCCTCGACGTAGCGGCGCTGCAGCCGGCGGACCTGGGCGGCGTCGGCGTCCACCAGCACCCCCAGGTCGCGGTCCTGCACGGTGATCAGCGCCGGGTTGTCCAAGGCGAAGTCGACCTGGAAGGCGATCAGCGCGTCCAGCTGCACGGCCGGATCCGCCCCGGCAGCGGCCACCACGGCCGCGCCGCCGGCCTGGAGTCGCTCGCTGATCCGCAGCAGCATCTCCGCCAGCATGGCGTCCTTGCTGGCGAAGTGCCGGTAGATCGCCGGGCCGGTCACCCCGACGGCGGCCCCGACGTCGTCCACCCCCACGCTGCGCGAACCGCGCTCGGCGAACAGCTGCGCGGCGGCCCGCAGGATCTGCTCCCGGCGGGACGGGCGGGTGGCATCGACGTGCAGCGCGGTGTCCGGCTCGGACGTCATGCCCGGCAGGTTAACCGATGTTCACCCAGGGGTGGACCCGGACGTGAACGGTGGTTAACCTCAGCCCCGTGGATGCACCGGTGCTCACCAGCGCCCCGCCCGTCGATCCCGACGCGCCCGGGCGAAACGCCCAGGCCCATCGCGCCCTGTCCGCCGACCTCGCCGAGCAACTCGCGCGGGTCGCCGAGGGTGGCGGCGCCCGGGCCCGCGCCCGGCACGTCGAGCGCGGCAAGATGCTGCCCCGGGAGCGGGTGGACGCCCTGCTCGACCCGGGCAGCCCATTCCTGGAGCTCTCCCCGCTGGCCGCGCACGGCCTCTACGACGACGCGGCGCCGGCCGCCGGGATCGTCACCGGCGTGGGCCGGGTGGCCGGTCGCGAGGTGGTGGTGGTCGCCAACGACGCCACGGTCAAGGGCGGCACCTACTACCCGATGACGGTGAAGAAGCACCTGCGGGCCCAGGAGGTGGCCCTGCACAACCGGCTGCCCTGCCTCTACCTGGTCGACTCCGGTGGGGCGTTCCTCCCGCTGCAGGACGAGGTCTTCCCCGACCGGGAGCACTTCGGCCGCATCTTCTACAACCAGGCCACCATGTCCCGCCGGGGCATCCCGCAGATCGCCGCCGTGCTGGGCTCGTGCACCGCGGGTGGCGCCTACGTGCCGGCGATGAGCGACGAGGCCGTCATCGTCCGCGACCAGGGCACGATCTTCCTGGGCGGCCCGCCGCTGGTGAAGGCCGCCACCGGGGAGGTCGTCACCGCCGAGGACCTGGGTGGGGGAGATCTGCACAGCCGGGTCAGCGGGGTCACCGACCACCTGGCCGACGACGACGCGCACGCCCTGCAGATCGTCCGGCAGATCGTGGGCACCCTGGGCCCCGTCGCCCCGGCCCCCTGGGACGTCGCCCCCACCGAGGAGCCGGCCTACCCGGCGGAGTCCCTCTACGAGGTGGTGCCACCGGACAGCCGGACGCCCTACGACGTGCGCGAGGTGATCGCCCGGTTGGTCGACGGCAGCCGGTTCCACGAGTTCAAGGCGCTCTACGGGCAGACCCTGGTCACCGGCTTCGCCCGGTTGCACGGGCACCCGGTGGGCATCGTGGCCAACAACGGGATCCTGTTCGGGGAGTCCGCGGTCAAGGGTGCGCACTTCATCGAGCTGTGCGACCGGCGCTCGATCCCGCTGCTGTTCCTGCAGAACATCTCCGGGTTCATGGTGGGTCGGGACTACGAGGCCGGCGGCATCGCCAAGCACGGCGCCAAGATGGTCACCGCCGTGGCCTGCGCCCGGGTGCCCAAGCTGACCGTGGTCATCGGCGGCTCGTTCGGAGCGGGCAACTACTCGATGTGCGGCCGGGCCTACTCCCCACGCTTCCTGTGGACCTGGCCGAACTCCCGGATCTCGGTGATGGGCGGGGAGCAGGCCGCCAGCGTGCTGGCCACCGTGCGCCGGGACGGCCTGGAGGCCCGCGGTGAGGACTGGCCGGCCGCGGACGAGGAGGCCTTCAAGGACCCGGTCCGGGAGCAGTACGAGCACCAGGGGCACCCGTACTACGCCACCGCCCGGCTGTGGGACGACGGAGTCATCGACCCGGCCGACACCCGGACCGTGCTGGGCCTGGCGCTGTCGGCGGTCTCGCACGCCCCGCTGGAGGAGGTCGGCTATGGCGTCTTCCGGATGTGACCGACCCCGCCGTTCCGCTCGTCCGATCCCCGAGGTGGCGTGATGTTCCAGACCGTGCTCGTCGCCAACCGGGGTGAGATCGCCGTGCGGGTGATCCGCACGCTGCGCTCGATGGGCATCCGCTCGGTTGCCGTGCACAGCGAGGCCGACGCCGGCGCGCTGCACACCCGGCTGGCCGACGTCGCCGTGCCGATCGGCCCGGCCCCCGCGGCGCAGAGCTACCTGTCCATCGAGCGGGTGCTGGAGGCCTGCCGGCGCACCGGTGCGCAGGCCGTGCACCCCGGTTACGGCTTCCTGTCCGAGAACGTGGAGTTCGCGCGGGCGTTGGAGGCCGCCGGGGTCACGTTCATCGGCCCGCCGGTCGCCGCGATCGAGGCGATGGGGGACAAGATCCGGGCCAAGGCCACCGTGCGGGCCGCCGGGGTCCCGGTGGTGCCCGGCAGCTCCGAGCCGGGCATGGACGACGCGGCGGTGGCTGCCGCGGCCGTCGCCGCCGGGTTCCCGGTGCTGCTCAAGCCCTCGGCCGGGGGCGGGGGCAAGGGCATGCGGGTGGTGCACGCGGAGTCCGAACTGGCGGAGCAGATCGCCGGCGCCCGCCGGGAGGCGCGGTCCTCCTTCGGTGACGACACGCTGCTGGTGGAGCGCTACGTGGGCAACAGCCGGCACATCGAGGTGCAGGTGCTGGGCGACACGCACGGTTCGGTGGTGCACCTGGGCGAGCGGGAGTGCAGCCTGCAGCGACGGCACCAGAAGGTGATCGAGGAGGCGCCCTCACCGCTGCTGACCCCGCAGATGCGCGCCGCGATGGGCGCGGCCGCCGTCGACGCCGCGGCGGCGGTGGGCTACACCGGCGCCGGCACGGTGGAGTTCATCGTCGACGCCGACAACCCGCAGGACTTCTTCTTCCTGGAGATGAACACCCGGTTGCAGGTGGAGCACCCGGTCACCGAGCTGATCACCGGGCTGGACCTGGTGGAGCTGCAGGTGCGCATCGCCGCCGGTGAGCCCCTGCCCTTCGACCAGTCCGGGATCGGCCTGCACGGGCACGCCATCGAGGCCAGGCTCTACGCCGAGGACCCGGCCCGCGGGTTCCTGCCGCAGACCGGCACCGTGCTGTCGCTGACCGAGCCGACCGGTGAGGGCATCCGGGTGGACAGCTCGCTGGTGCGCGGTGGCGTGGTGGGGGCCGACTACGACCCGATGCTGGCCAAGGTGATCGCCTGGGGACCGTCCCGGGAGACCGCCCGCGCCCGGCTGGTGGCCGCGCTCGGCCGGACCACGGTGCTGGGCCTGACCACCAACACGACCTTCCTGCGCACCCTGCTGTCCGACCCGGCCGTCGTCGCCGGGGACCTGGACACCGGGCTGATCGAGCGCCGCGGTGCGGCGCTGACCCGGGTGGAGGACCCGCCTCCCGCGTCCTTCGCGGCCGCCGCGCTCTCCCTGCTGCTGGACGCCGAGCCCACCGGCGCCGTCGTCGACCCCTGGCAGCTGCCCGGTGGGTGGCGGCTGGGTGAGCACGCCTGGACCCTGCGGACCCTGCAGGCACCCGGGGGTGAACCGGTGCTGGTCCGGGTGCGGGGGCGGGCGTCCGCCGCCCAGGTGCAGGTCGGGGACGGCGAGGCGCAGCAGGCCCGGGTATGGCGGGAGGACGGGCAGCTGGTCGTCGCGCTCGACGACGTCACCACGCGATACGCGTCGGTGCGCGACGGCGGCACGGTCTGGTTGGGCGTGGAGGGCCACGCGCTGGGTTTCCGGGAGTTCGAGCGGCTCGCCCCGGCGGGGGCGAGCGCCCCCACCGGCGGCACGGTGACCGCACCGATGCCGGGAACGGTGACCGTGGTGCGGGCCGCGGTCGGCGACGAGGTCACCGCGGGCACCCCGCTGCTCGTGGTCGAGGCGATGAAGATGGAGCACGTGCTGACCGCGCCGATCGACGGCGTCGTCACCGTGCTGGGGGTGACGGCCGGCCACCAGGTCCGGCTGGACGAGACGCTGGCCGTGGTGACCCCACCGGCGGCGCAGGACAAGGCGCAGGAGAACTGAGATGACCCTGGACTACCGGCTGGACACCGAGACCGAGGCGCTGCGGACCATGGTCCGCGAGTTCGCCACCGAGGTGGTGGCCCCGCAGATCGGTGCGTTCTACGAGGCCGACGAGTTCCCCACCGAGATCGTCAAGCAGATGGGCGAGCTGGGCCTGTTCGGGCTGCCCTTCCCCGAGGAGTACGGCGGCTCGGGCGGGGACTACTTCACCCTGTGCGTGGCGCTGGAGGAGCTGGCCCGGGTCGACTCCTCGATCGCCATCACCCTGGAGGCCGGGGTCAGCCTGGGTGCGATGCCGCTGTACCGGTTCGGCACCGAGGAGCAGAAGAAGGAGTGGCTGCCCCGGTTGTGCGCGGGCGAGGCCCTCGGGGCCTTCGGGCTGACCGAGGCCGGCGGCGGGTCGGATGCCGGGGCGACGAAGACCACCGCCCGGCTGGAGGACGGCGAGTGGGTGATCAACGGCTCCAAGGCGTTCATCACCAACTCCGGGACCGACCTGACCGAACTGGTCACCGTCACCGCGGTCACCGGCACCCGCCCCGACGGCGGCAAGGAGATCTCGGCGATCATCGTGCCCTCGGGCACCCCGGGGTTCGTCGTCGGCCAGCGGTACTCCAAGGTCGGCTGGAACGCCTCGGACACCCGGGAGCTGTCCTTCTCCGACGTGCGGGTGCCGGAGGCCAACCTGGTGGGGGAGCGCGGGCGGGGTTACGCCCAGTTCCTGTCCATCCTGGACGAGGGCCGGATCGCCATCGCCGCGCTGGCCGTCGGCCTGGCCCAGGGCTGCGTGGACGAGAGCCTGAAGTACGCCGCTCAGCGGGAGGCGTTCGGCAAGCCGATCGGGGCCAACCAGGCCATCCAGTTCATGATCGCCGACATGGAGGTCCGCGCCTCCACCGCGCGGCTGGCGTATTACCACGCGGCGGAGAAGATGCTGCGCGGGGAGCCGTTCAAGCGCGAGGCCGCGATCGCCAAGCTGTACAGCTCGGAGATGGCGATGGAGAACGCCCGCTACGCCACCCAGGTGCACGGCGGCTACGGCTTCATGAACGAGTTCCCGGTCGCCCGGTTCTACCGCGACGCGAAGATCCTGGAGATCGGCGAAGGCACCAGCGAGGTGCAGCGGATGCTCATCGCCCGCTCCCTCGGCGTCGGTTCCTGAGACACCCCCACCTCCCACCCCCCTGGGCAGCGTTGATCAGGTGACCTGATCAAAGGGGTGCCGCCCTCACCAACGCTGGTGAGGGCGGCGGGACGTTGGTGAGGACGGCGCGGTGCCCCGTGGGGGACGGTGCCCCCAGGAGACCGGTGCGCCGTGAGGCGACGGTTCTCCGTGAGGGGATGGTGCCCCGGGGGGAGGGTGCACCGCGAGGGGATGGTGCCCCGGGGGGAGGGTGCACCGCGAGGGGACGGTGCCCGTGACGGGACGGTGCCCCGAGCGGTCAGTGCCCCGTGCAGGGTCGGTGCACGCGAGTGCGGCTCGGCGCACTCGCGGGTGCGCGGTGCGGGGATGACCGGCGACGGCGGTGCCGCGGGTGGGCGGCCCGGCGCAGGCCACGGATTCCGTGGGGGAGCCGGGCCGCCGGCGGCTCAGGAGGCGACGTCGACGAGCACCTTGCCGACGACGGCGTCCTGCACCGCCTGGTGTGCCGCCGCGGTGTCGGCCAGGGCGAACAGGTGCAGCGGCAGCCCGGCGTCCTCACCGACCCGGATGGCCCCGGCGGCGATGGCGGCGGTGATGTCCGCGACGGCCTGCAGCTTGGCGGCCTCGGGGGCGGTGTAGACCAGCACGAACTGGAACCGGGCGTTGGGCACCATCAGGGCGCGCACCGGCAGGGTGAACTCGCTGCCGCCGTCGTCGGCGTAGATCACCACCGCGCCGTTGGGGGCCAGCACCTGCGCGGCCTGCCCGGCGTTGGCCACGATGGACACCTCCACGACGGTGTCCACCCCGCGTGGGCTGATCTTCTTCACCTCGGCGACGACGTCCTGCCGGGTGTAGTCGATGACGTGGTCGGCGCCGGCCGCGGTGGCCAGCCGCGCCTTCTCCGGGGAGCTGATGGTGGTGATCACGGTGGCCCCGGCCCAGTGCGCCAGCTGGATCGCGGCGTTGCCGACGGCGCCGGCCCCGCCCTGCACCAGCACGGTGCGCCCGGCCAGGGACCCCGGCGCGATGGCGTCCGGGAGCTCCTCGGCCACGGTCAGCGCGCGGTGCGCGGTCATGAACGGGATGCCGGTGGCCGCGCCCAGCTCGAAGGAGGCCTCACCCAGCGGCGCCGCCTGCCGGGCGGGGACGACGGTGTACTCGGCCGCGGTCCCGGTGGGCCGCTGCCAGGCGGCCTCCCACACCCAGACCCGCTCGCCGACCCGGGAGGGGTCGACCCCCTCGCCCACGGCGTCGATGGTGCCGGCGCCGTCCTGGTTCGGGGTCTGCCCGTCGGGACCGGGCTGGTTGTTGCTGCGGGACTTCCAGTCGGTGGGGTTGACCCCGGAGAAGGCCAGGGCCACCCGGACCTCGCCGGGTCCGGGGTCGGGGATGGGTCGCTCGTCCAGCTGCAGGACGTCGGGGCCGCCGGGCTGGGTGTAGGTGATCGCTCGCACGGGGTCTGTCTACCCGGCCGGCCTGCGGCTGACCCGTCGTGGTCGGTGACCGGTCAGAGCCGGGCGAGCTCGGCGGCCAGCGGACCCAGTCCCAGCGGGCCCAGGTCCAGCACCGCTCGGTGCCAGGCCTTGAGGTCGAATGCCTCGCCGTGCCGTGCCTGCGCCTGCTCCCGGCCGGCGAGGAAGACGCGCTCGCCCACCTTGTAGATCGGCGCCTGGCCGGGCCAGCCCAGGTAGCGGTGCAGCTCGTCGACGAGCATGTCCTCCTGCATGGACACGTGGTCGCGCAGGAATCGCAGGGCGACGTCGTAGCTCCACCGCTGCGCGTCGATCCCGACCCCCTCCGGGATGGGCAGGTCCAGGTGCACCCCGATGTCCAGCACCACCCGGGCCGCGCGCAGCTCCTGGGCGTCCAGCATGCCCAACCGGTCGCCGGCGTCGTCCAGGAAGCCCAGCTCGCCCATCAGCCGCTCGGCGTACAGCGCCCAGCCCTCGTCGTGTGCGGCGCAGTCGTTGAGCAGCCGTTGCCAGCGGTTGAGCCGCGTGGAGTTGACGATCTTCTGGCCGATCTGCAGGTGATGCCCCGGCACGCCCTCGTGGAAGACGGTGGTGGTCTCCCGCCAGGTCGTCATGGTGTCCACACCGTCGGGCAGCGACCACCACATCCGGCCCGGGCGGCTGAAGTCCTCGGTCGGGCCGGTGTAGTAGACGCCGGCACCGGGGGTCGGGGCCAGCCGCCCCTCGATGCGGCGGATCGGCGCCGGGATGTCGAAGTGCACGCCGTCGAGCGCCGCCAGAGCGCGGTCGGCGGTCTGCTGCAGCCACTCCTGCAGGGCCACGCGGCCCCGGACGGTCCGGGCGGGGTCGGCGTCCAACCGGGCCATGGCCGCCGCGACCCCTTCCCCGGGGGCGATGGTGTCCGCCAGGGCGGCTTTCTCCGCGACGATCCGGGCCAGTTCGGCCCAGCCCCAGGCGTAGGTCTCGGGTAGGTCGAGGTCGGTTCCGGTGAACCAGCGGGACTCCAGGGCGTAGCGCTCCCGGCCCACCCCGTCAGCCTCGGGTGCCCGCGGCAGCAGCTGCTGCTCGAGGTGGTCGGCGGCGTGCAGCAGGGCGTCCTGCGCGCCCGCGGCGGCACGGCGCAGCTCGTCGGCCAACCCGGGCGGGGCCGGCGCCACGAAGGTGGTGAAGAAGCCGGGCAGGTGCGGGGTGCCGGCCCAGCGGCGGGCGGCTGCCGCGGCGAGGCGGACCTGTCGGGCCGCGGACACCTTGCCATCGGCGGCGGCCGAGTCCAACCCGGCCAGGTACTCATCCATCGCCGCCGGCAGTGCGGCCAGCCGGCGGCCGATCGTCGTCCAGTCCTGCTCCGTCGCGGTGGGCATGACGTCGAAGGTC
The DNA here is from genome assembly GCA_963759905.1 of uncultured Actinomycetota bacterium. Taxonomy (GTDB): domain Bacteria; phylum Actinomycetota; class Actinomycetes; order Mycobacteriales; family Geodermatophilaceae; genus Klenkia. The sequence continues at coordinate 558,996 of CAVXBD010000001.1, read as the reverse complement.
TGCCGGAACTGCTGCAGCGGGGAGTCGAAGCTGTTGAGGTCCGCGGCGGCCCAGCCCGAGTCCTCCCGGGCCAGTTCGGCCTCCAGCCGCTCCACCATGGCGTCGCGGGCGACGGTGTCCCGGTGGTCCACCGGCCCGCAGGCCCGGGCCGCGGTGACCGTCGAGCGCAGCAGGTCGGCCAGCCCGGCCCGGCCGGCGGGTGAGCGGTCGGGCCAGCGATGGTCGTGCCCGGGAACACCGATGAACGTGGCCACGGTGGGGACGGCGGCGGCGTACTCCTCGACGAACCGGTCGGCCAACCGGTCGAGGGCGGACAGGGGCCGGGCGGAGTCGGTCACGTGCCCGAGGCTAATCGGGCCGGCCGGTAACGGTACCGGTCAGTCCTCCTCCGGGATGGCGGGCGGCACCAACCCCGGCAGGTTGACCACGATCGCCTCCTGGGTGCTGCGCGCGATCACCACCACCGTCTCCTCGCCGGTCGGGTTCTCCTCGCGGTGCGGCACGAAGGGCGGCACGAACACGTAGTCACCGGGGGAGGTCTCCACCCGGACCTCGGCGCCGTCCCGGGCGAACACGAAGACCGGGTGGCCACGCAGGACGTGGATGGCGGTCTCGGAGTCCCCGTGGTGGTGGTCCCCGGAGTTCGTGTGCGGCGCGACGTGGGTCTGGCCCATCCAGAGCGCCGACGACCCGACGGTCCGCGCCGAGATCGCCTCGCGGCGGACCATCCCACCGGTCTGGCCGGTGTCCCCGGACAGCTCGTGGGCGCGGATGTGGCGCAGCGGCTGGTGCCAGGCGTCCTGGGACACGGGTCTCCCTCGGTCGGTGTGGGCCGTCCCCTCGGTGGGCGGTCGCGGGCCCATCCTGGACCCTGGCGGCGGTCCCCGCCCGCACCGGTAGGACCGGCGGATCAGCCGGAGGTGGGCGGGAGGACCTGCCCGGGGCGTGCCTCGGACTGCACCTTGCGCCAGTGGTAGACGAACGCCGGCGCCGCGAGCAGCAGCGTCGTGGCCGCACCCACCTCGTCGAGCACGTCCTGCCGGCGCATCGCGTCCTGCGAGGCCTGCTCCTGGCGGGCCCGCTCGGCATCGCTGAGCCCGGGCTCGACCACCGGATAGCCGTACTCGCTGTACCCCGTGGCCGGGTAGAGCAGCCCCACCGTGTTGGTGACCAGGCTGACCGCGGCGAAGATGCTGATCAGCAGGGTGATGAAGCAGACCAGGTACAGGTACAGGCTGCGCAGCGTGAAGCGGTCGGAGAAGGCCACCGTGACTCCTGTTCGATTCCCGTTCGCGATCCCCGCCTGACCTGGCCGGGGACGACGATCCTCCCCGGTGCCGGCCGCGCACCCGACCGCCGGGCTGTCCCGTCACCGGATCGTGACCGGACCCGCCCGGCGGGCCGGGTCAGGCCGGGGTGATCTGCAGGGTCAGTGCCCGCCGCCCCGTCGCGGAGCGGGCGGTGGCCTGTCGCTCGGCGTTCGGCGTGCCGTAGTCCGTGGTGCGCTGCCGGGCCGGCCGGCCGATCGCGGCGGCCATCGCCTCCAGCTGGGCGACAGTCTTCAGCGAGCCGTTCTCGCTGCCGGCCATGCGGCTGATGGTCTCCTCCATCAACGTGCCGCCCAGGTCGTTCGCCCCGCCCTGCAGCACCACCTGGGTGCCGGTGTCGCCCAGCTTCACCCAGGACGTCTGGATGTTGTCGATCCGGCCGTGCAGCAGCAGCCGGGCGACCGCGTGCACGGCCCGGTTCTCCCGGATCGTCGGGCCCGGGCGGGCCACGCCGGCCAGGTAGATGGGGCTGTTGTGGTGCACGAACGGCAGCAGCACGAACTCGCCGAACCCGCCGGTGCGGTCCTGCAGTGCCGCCAGGGTGCGCAGGTGTGCCACCCAGTGGGCCGGGGTGTCCACGTGGCCGTACATCATCGTCGAGGTCGAGGGCAGGCCGACGGTGTGCGCGGCCTCCACGACCTCCAGCCAGGTGGCGGTGGGCAGCTTGCCCTTGGTGAGCACCCAGCGGACGTCGTCGTCCAGGATCTCCGCCGCGGTGCCGGGGATGGAGTCCAGCCCGGCTTCCTTCGCTGCCAGCAGGAACTCGGTGAAGGACAGCCCGGTGCGGGCGGCGCCGTTGACGATCTCCATCGGTGAGTAGGCGTGCAGGTGGATGTCGGGCCGGCGGCGCTTCACCTCGCGGGCCAGGTCGAAGTAGGCGGTGCCGGGCAGGTCGGGATGGATCCCGCCCTGCATGCAGATCTCGGTGGCCCCGGCTGCCCAGGCCTCGTCGACCCGGTCCCCGACCTGGGCCAGGGACAGGGTGTAGGCGTCGGCGTCGGTGCGGCGTTGGGCGAAGGCGCAGAACCGGCAGCCGGTGTAGCAGACGTTGGTGAAGTTGATGTTCCGGTTCACCACGAAGGTGACGTCCTCGCCCACCACGTCCCGGCGGACGGCGTCCGCTAGGGCGGCCAGCGCATCCAGGTCGGGCCCGTCGGCGCCCAGCAGGGTGAGGTACTCGGCGTCCGACAGCCCGGCCGGGTCGCTCTCGGCACGACCCAGGGCGGCGTGCACGGCCGCGTCCCCGACGGTGAGCGCGGTGCTCCGGCCGTCCCGGGCCCCGGTGGTCCGCACGCGCAGCTCGGCCCAGTCGCCGTAGACGGCGTCGAAGTCCCCCCGCCGGTCGGGCGACCGGCCGGTCGTGTCGATCTCGGTGTGCAGGTCGACCCGGCCCGAGGCGCCCCAGCTCTCGTCCGGCTCCTGCCAGGGCAGCCCGACCGGCAGCCGCCCGGGCACCGCCAGGCCGTCGGGGCCGGCCAGCGCGGTGACGTGCGGCCGCACCCGGGGATCCAGCCAGGGCTCGGGGGTGGTGACATAGCCGGGCTGGGCGGCCAGCCGTTCGCGCAGCTCGAAACCGGCCTGCGCGGTCAGCTCCGCCAGCGTGTCGATCTGCGGCCAGGGCCGCTCGGGGTTGACGTGGTCGGGGGTCAGCGGGGAGACCCCGCCCCAGTCGTCCACCCCGGCCCGCAGCAGCAGGCCCAGCTCGGCCGGGTCGGTCAGGTTGGGCGGGGCCTGCACCCTGGCCTTCGGCCCCAGCAGCAACCGGCTGACGGCGACGGCGGCCACGTACTCCTGCAGCTCGAGGTCCTCGGTGGCGGCCATCGCGGTCCGCGGCTTGGCCCGGAAGTTCTGCACGATGACCTCCTGCACGTGTCCGTGCCGGGTCGCCGCCCCGCGGATCGCCAGGATCGCCTCCACCCGCTCGGCCGCGTCCTCACCGATGCCCAGCAGCACCCCGGTGGTGAACGGCACCGCCGACCGGCCGGCGTCCTCCAGCACCCGGAGCCGGACCGCGGGGTCCTTGTCCGGGGAGCCGAAGTGCGGCCCGCCGGCCTCGCTGAACAACCTGGTCGCGGTGGTCTCCAGCATCATGCCCATCGATGCCGAGACCGGCTTGAGCCGCTGGATCTCCTCCCAGCTCAGCACGCCGGGGTTCAGGTGCGGCAGCAGGCCGGTCTCCTCCAGCACCCGGATCGCCATGGCCCGCAGGTAGCCCAGCGTGGAGTCGAAGCCGTGTGCCTGCAGCCACTCCGCGGCCACCGGCCAGCGGTCCTCCGGGCGGTCACCCAGGGTGAACAGGGCCTCCTTGCAGCCCAGCGCGGCACCCGCCCGGGCGATGTCCAGCACCTCCTCGGGGGAGAGGAACGGCGCCCGCCCCTCGGCCCGCAGCCCACCGGGCGTGGTGACGAACGTGCAGTAGTGGCAGCGGTCCCGGCACAACCGGGTGAGCGGGATGAACACCTTGCGGCTGTAGGTCACCACGCCAGGCCGCCCGGCCGACGCGAGGCCGGCGTCCCGGACCCGGGAGGCGGCGTCCAGCAGCCGGTCCAGGGGCTCGCCCGTGGCCAGGCCGCGCGCGTGCAGCAGGGTCTGGGCCTCGGTGGCGTCCAGGGTCACGCCCCGCTCGGCGCGCACCAGGGCACGGCGGACGGCGGATGTGGCGGGTGCGAAGGAGGGCTGGCTCATCTCGGCTCCGACGCTAGTCGACGAAATCCCCTGCGCTGCCGGTGGCGGGCCCCCTGTGGGCCGGGTCAGGAACGGCGGAACGGGCGACCGGCGCCGTCGGTCCACCGGCCACGCAACCGCAGCAACGGGTCGGCGTCCTCGCGCAACCCCGTCACCGCGAGCACCTCCAGCAGCGCCAGCGTGTGGTCCCCGGCCGGCACCAGCCGCTGCACCCGGCAGTCCAGCGCGGCCAGCGCACCGTCCAGCACGATCGCCGTGCTGTGCCCGGCCCGCCGCCACGGCACCGTCTCCAGCAGGTGGCGGGCGCTGGGGCGCCCCGCCGAGGCGAACCGGCTGGCCAGGATCTCGTGTTCCACGGCCAGCACGGACAGCGCGCACGAGCCGACGCTCTCCAGCACCTCGGCCGGATAGCCCCCGGTGGTCAGCGCCAGCGCCATCAGCGGCGGGTCGGCCGACACGCTCATCGCCGAGGTGACCGTCGTCCCCACGTCGTCGATGTCGTCGGCCACGGTCATCAGCAGCACGCCCGCGGCGTACTGGCGCAGGGCGGCGGCGAACTCCGACGGGTGCACCGGCATGCGGCCAGTCGACCACACGCCGAGACTGGGGCGGTGACCGCTACAGAGCAGACCTTCGACGTGATCGTGCTCGGCGCAGGCTCCACCGGGGAGAACGTCGCCGACGTCGTGGTGCGCGGTGGCCTGACCGCCGTCCTGGTGGAGCGCGAGCTGGTGGGCGGGGAGTGCTCTTACTGGGCCTGCATGCCGAGCAAGGCGCTGCTGCGCGGCACCGAGGTCCTCGAAGAGGCCCGCGCGGTCTCCGGCGCGGCCGCCGCGGTGACCGGGTCCCAGGACGTGTCGGCCACCCTGGAGCGGCGCAGCTCCTTCACCAGCCACTGGGACGACTCGGGCCAGGCGGAATGGGTGCGTGGTGCCGGGATCACCCTGCTGCGCGGCTCTGCCCGGCTGGACGGGGAGAAGGTCGTCCTGGTCACGGCCGCCGACGGGACGACGACCCGACTCACCGCCACGCACGCCGTGGTGGCCTGCACCGGGTCCGAGGCTGCCGTGCCACCGCTGGACGGCATCGACGACGTGCAGGTCTGGACCGCCCGAGAGGCCACCAGCGCCAAGCAGGCACCGGGCCGGCTGGTGATCCTCGGCGGCGGGGTGGTCGGTGTGGAGATGGCCACCGCCTGGTCCGCGCTGGGGTCGCACGTCACCCTGCTGCAGCGCGGGGACCGGCTGCTGACCGGGCAGGAGCCCGAGGCAGGGGACCTGGTGGCCGAGTCGTTGCGCGGCCGCGGTGTCGACGTCCGGCTGAACACCAGCGTGACCGGGGTTCGCCGGGAGGGCGCCGAGGTGGTGGTGGTGGCCGGCGACGGCGAGGTGCGGGGAGACGAGTTCCTGGTGGCCGCTGGACGCCGGGCGCGTACCGAGGACCTGGGCGTGGACACCGTCGGGCTGACCCCGGGGGAGTACCTCGACGTCGATGACACGTTGAGGGTTCGCGGGGTGGACTGGCTCTACGGGGTCGGTGATGTCAACGGCCGCCGGCTGCTGACCCACATGGGCAAGTACCAGGCGCGGCAGGCCGGGGCGGCGATCGTGGCGCGGGCCACCGGCCAGCAGGTGTCGATGGCGGACTGGTCGCCATTCGTGGCCACCGCGGACGCCGCGGCCACGCCGCAGGTCACCTTCTCCATCCCGCAGGTGGCGTCGGTGGGGCTCACCGCCGCCCAGGCCGAGCAGTCCGGCATCGCGCACACCGTGCTGCGCTACCCGCTGGGCAGCGTGGCGGGCTCGGCGCTGTTCGCCGACGGGTACACCGGGACGGTGGTCGCCGTCGTCGACACCGACCGGGAGGTGCTGGTGGGGATGACCCTGGTGGGGTCCGGGGTGGCCGAGATGCTGCAGGCAGCCACCATCGCGGTGGTCGGCGAGGTGCCGATCAGCCGGCTCTGGCACGCCGTGCCCGCCTACCCCACGATGAGCGAGGTCTGGCTGCGGCTGCTGGAGGCCTACCGGGGTTGAGGCTCAGGCCAGCGCGAAGGGGCTGTCGTCGGGGGCGGGGAGCTGCCCGTCCACGGTCGCGGTCACCCTCATCCGGCCCAGCCGGGCCCGGCCGCCGAACAGCGACAGGAAGGCGGTGTCCGCCGCGTCCCGACCGTGGCAGATCCGGACCAGCGACGACGTCGGGGCCAGCCGGGTCGGGTCGACGGTCTGCCAGGTGCCGTCGACGTCGGCCTCCACCACCGCGTGGAAGTCCATCGGCGCCAGCCCGGGGGCGTAGACGGCGACCAGCCGGGCCGGCACCTCCAGCGCCCGCAGCAGCATCACGGTCAGGTGGGTGTAGTCCCGGCACACGCCCGAGCCGGCCAGCAGGGTGTCGATCGCGGTGTCCACCGGCCGGCTGGCGCCAGCGACGTAGACCAGCCGGTCGGTGACCCACCTGGCCACCTGGCGGACCAGGTCGGCGCGGTCGATGGTCTGGTCGAACTCGCTGGCCGCGAAGCCCTCGATCTGGTCCGACGGGCAGTACCGGGACGGGCGTACGTAGGTCGCCCAGTCCGCGGGGGTGACCGGGCGCGGGGCGCCGAGGGAGTGCACGGTGGCCGAGTACGCCACGGTGGTCTCCCCGGCAGGGACCTCGAGCCGGTGCACCCGGGCGCCGTCGACCTCGGTCTCCTGCACGGCGCAGGGCCGGCCGCCGGACAGCACGGTCAGCTCCTCGGTCGCCGGTGCGGCGGCCACCGCCACCTGGAGCAGCGCGGTCGCCGGGACGGGGAGGAGATGGTGAGGGTGCAGGCGACGTCGGTGCGCATGGCCGCTGATGATCCCTGCGCCGGTGGTGGCCCGGCCGCCGTGCCGGGTGTGTGTCCGCTCACCGAGGCCCACTCGTGATGATGGGCGGGTGCGCGAGGAATGGCAGCGGTACGTGGCGGTCGGGGACTCCTTCACCGAGGGGGTGGCCGACCCGGCCGACGGCCCGGGGGAGTGCCGGGGATGGGCCGACCGGCTGGCCGAGCACCTGGCGGTTGCGCAGGGCTCGATCGACTACGCGAACCTGGCCGTCCGGGGCCGGCTGCTGGGGCAGGTGCTCGACGAGCAGCTGCCCGCCGCGCTGGCAGCCGGACCCGACCTGATCAGCCTGGTGGCCGGTGGCAACGACCTGCTGCGCCCCGGTGCCGACCCCGACAGGCTGGCCGCCGCGCTCGACGAGGCGGTCGCGGAGATCAGGTCCACCGGCGCCGATGTGCTGCTGGCGACCGGGGTGGACCCCCGGCAGACCCCGCTGATCGGCCGGACCCGGGGGCGCTCGGCCACCTACAACGCCCACCTGTGGTCGATCGCCCGGCGGCACGGGGCCGTGGTGCTGGACCAGTGGGGCGCCGCCTGGGTGCAGGACCGCCGGATGTGGGACGCCGACCGGCTGCACCTCAACCCCGAGGGGCACCGCCGGACCGCCCTGGCTGCAGCCGCTGTACTGGGCGTGCCGGTGGAGGAGGACTGGGCCACCCCGCTGGCGCCCGAGCCGCCGGGGGCCCGGCGGGAGCGGGTGGTCGCCGAGGTGACCTGGGTGCGCTCGTTCGTCGTGCCGTGGGTGGGCCGCCGGCTGCGCGGCCGGTCGTCGGGGGACGGCCGGGTGGCCAAGCGCCCCCAGCTGACCACCCTCACCGCCGGCTGACCGCCCGCCGCTCCGCCGATCGGGGGCACCCGCCGCCCGGGGTCAGGCCGGGACGGGTGCGGGGCGGGCGGGCAGCGGTGCCGGCCGGCCGAAGGCGTAGCCCTGGGCCATCGTGCAGCCGTGCTCGCGCAACCAGGTCGCCTGCTCGGCGTCCTCGATGCCCTCGGCGATCACCTCCAGCCCCATCCCCTGCCCCAGCTGCAGCAACCCCTGGACCAGGGCGGCGGTCGAGGGCTCGGTGACCACGTCGGCGACGAAGGACTTGTCGATCTTGACGGTGTGGATGGGCAGCCGGTGCAGCGCGGTGATCGCGGAGTAGCCGGTGCCGAAGTCGTCCAGCGCCAAGGTCACCCCGGCCGCGGTCACGTCGGACACCGAGCGCAGCGTCGCCTCGGCGGCGAACAGCGCGGTGGACTCGGTGATCTCCAGCTCCAGCCGGCCGGCCGCCAGGCCCGATTCCTGCAGCGCCGCGGCCACCAGCTCGGAGAAGCCGGGCTCGGCCAGGTGCCGGGCGGAGATGTTCACGTGCACCCGCAGACCGGGCTCCCAGCCGGCCGCGTCGGTGCAGGCCTGCCGGAGCACCCAGGCTCCGAGCTTGGAGGTCAACCGGTTGTTCTCCGCCGCCTCCAGGAACGCGCCCGGGGGCAGCAACCCGCGGGTGGGGTGCTGCCAGCGGATCAGCGCCTCGTAGCCCAGCAGCCGCTCGTCGGACAGGGCCACGATGGGTTGGTAGAACAACCGCAGCTCGCCGGCGTCCACCGCGTGCCGCAGGTCGCTCTCCAGCTGCAGCTGGTCGACGTCGCCGCCGGCCAGGGCGTCGTCGTGCACCTCGACGCGGCCCCGCCCGCCGTTGGCCTTCGCCCGGGTCAGCGCACCGTGCGCCTGCTTCAGCAGCTCGTCGGGCGCGGCATCGGCACCCAGCGTCAGCCCCATGCTGGCCGACAGCACGATCTCCCGGCCGTTGACCACGAAGGGGTCGTCCAGCACCCGCATCAGTCGGTCGGCCAGGGTGCGCAGGCCCTCCACGTCGTCGACGTCCTCGGCCAGGATCAGGAACTCGTCGGCACCCAGCCGGACTGCGGTGTCCTCCACCCGGGTCGACCAGCGCAGCCGGTCGGCCACCTGGCACAGCAGCTGGTCCCCGGCCTCGTGCCCCAGCGAGTCGTTGACCGCCTTGAACCGGTCCAGGTCCAGGTAGACCAGACCCACCGGGCCGCCGCGACGGCGGGACAGGTTCAGCGCGTGCTGGAGCCGGTCGGTCAGCGAGCGCCGGTTGGGCAGTCCGGTCAGCGGGTCGGTGAGGGCCCGGCGGACCAGGTCCTCCTCGGCGCGCCGCCGGTCGGTGACGTCCACCAGGCTCAGCACGACGAAGTGCGGGTCACCGTTGGTGCGCCGGACCAGTTCGCGGGCCTGCTGCACCCACAGCGTGCTGCCATCGGCCCGCTGCAGCCGACGCTCGCCCACCACCTCCAGGTGCGGGTCCAGCGCCGGGGAGCCCGGGGCCGGCTCGGGGGCCAGGTCCTCGGCCGGAATGTCGTCGGGGTGCGCCAGCAGGTCCAGGTGCCGGCCGATCAGACCGTCGGCGGACCGGCCGGTCAGCTCGGTCATGGCCGGGTTGACCACCAGCAGCCGCCCGTCCAGGCCGACGACGGCCTTGCCGATCGGCGCGGAGAGGAACAGGGCTCGGAACAGCTGCCCGCGGTCGGCCAGCAGGGTGTCGACGGCCCGCGGCCCGCTCGGGCCGCCGGGGGACCCCGGCGGGGTCGGCGGGGCGGAAAGACTCACCGCGACAGCGTGGCCCATGCAGCGGCTGTAACCGTGCAACCGCAGCCCGGAGCGTCGTAGTCGTGCCGTCACAGGGAGTTATGGATAGCGAGGATGTCCACGCGTGTGTTGACTGCCCGGCGCCGGACCGACACGATCCGCGGCATGGGCATCCTCGACCGTTTCCGCCTCGACGACCGGGTCGCCGTCGTCACCGGCGCCTCCTCCGGACTGGGCGTCCGGTTCGCCACGGCCCTGGCCGAGGCCGGTGCCGACGTGGTGCTGGCCGGCCGGCGCGCAGACCGCCTGGAGGACACCGCCGCCGACGTGCGGGCCACCGGCCGGCGGGCGCTGGTGGTACCCACCGACGTGGCCGACCCGCAGGCCTGCACCGACCTGATCACCGCCGCGACCGCGGAGTTCGGCCGGGTGGACGTGCTGGTCAACAATGCCGGTGTCGGCACCGCGGTGCCGGCCAGCCGGGAGACCCCCGAGCAGTTCCGCGCGGTGCTGGACGTCAACCTGCACGGGGCCTACTGGACGGCCCAGGCGTGCGGGCGGGTGATGCGGCCGGGGTCGTCGATCGTCAACATCAGCAGCGTCATCGGGCTGCGGCCGCAGCCGCTGCCGCAGGCCGCCTACGCCGCCAGCAAGGCCGGCCTGATCGGGCTCACCCGGGACCTGGCCGCCCAGTGGTCAGGGCGCAAGGGCATCCGGGTGAACGCGGTCGCCCCGGGCTTCTTCGCCTCCGAGATGGGGGAGTCCTACCCGGAGGGGTACATCGAGCAGCAGCTGGGTCGCATCGTGCTCGGCCGCCAGGGCGAGCTGGACGAGCTCGCTGCGACCGTCGTGTGGCTGGCCGGTGACGGCGCCGGGTACGTCACCGGCCAGACCGTGGTCGTCGACGGTGGTTACACGATCGGCTGACGTCCTGCGTTCGGGCGGCGTGTGATCGGGAGCGCACCGCCGGTCCGGAATGGTCCGCGGCGCGCGGCGGCTGGACGGGGCATGGACTTGTTCTCCCCCGTACAGCTCGGTGACCTCCAGCTCGGCAACCGCGTGGCCATGGCCCCCCTCACCCGGATGCGCTCCGGCGCCGACGGCGTGCCCGGTGACCTGGTCGTGGAGTACTACGCCCAGCGGGCCGGCGTCGGCCTCATCGTGACCGAGGGGACCTACCCCAGCACCGAGTCCCGGGCCTACCCGGGTCAGCCCGGCATCGTCACCGACGAGCAGGCCGCCGGCTGGGCCCGCGTCGCCGAGGCGGTGCACGCCCGGGGCGGCAGCATCGTCATGCAGGTGATGCACGGTGGCCGGGTGTCGCACACCGACATCACCGGCACCGACCGGATCGTCGCGCCCTCGGCCATCGCCATCGACGGGGAGGCCTACACCCCGGCGGGCAAGCAGGCCTACCCGGTGCCGCACGCGCTGAGCACGGAGGAGGCGATAGGCGTCAAGGCCGAGTTCGTCGCCGCTGCCCGGCGGGCCGTGGATGCCGGCATGGACGGGGTCGAGGTGCACGGGGCCAACGGCTACCTGTTGCACGAGTTCCTCTCGCCCAACACCAACACCCGCACCGACATCTACGGCGGCAGCCCGCAGGCCCGGGCCCGCTTCGTGGCCGAGGTGGTCAGCGAGGTCGCTGCCGAGGTCGGGGCCGGCCGGGTCGGGCTGCGGATCTCCCCGGAGCACCAGGTGCAGGGCATGGCCGAGACCGACCGGGACGACGTCCGGGCCACCTACGAGGCGCTGCTGGACGCCATCGCCCCGCTGGGCCTGGCCTACCTGTCGGTGCTGCACGCCGAGCCCGCCGGGAACTTCGTGCAGGAGCTGCGCGCCCGGTTCGGCGGACCGCTGATGGCCAACAGCGGCTTCAGCTCGCCCACCACCCGCGAGGAGGCAGCCGACCTCATTTCCTCGGGCCGAGCCGAGTCGATCGCCGTCGGCCGCGCGGTCATCGCCAACCCGGACCTGGTGACGCGCTGGGTCGGTGGACACCCGGAGAACACCCCGGACGCCTCGACCTTCTACGGCCCCGGGGCGGCCGGCTACACCGACTACCCGGCCCTGGCGCTCAGCCAGGCCTGAGTCGAGCCGGCACGGGCCCCGGTCGCAGCTGCGACCGGGGCCCGTGCTGTCTCCCGGGGAAGGACCGCCCCGGTCCAGCCGGCCGGGTCCCGGCGCCTGGTGGGAGGCGCCCTGCGGGGCCGCCGGTGAGCGGCGTGCGGGCCGGCAACCGGGTGAGACGTGCCCGGTCAGCGAACGCTCGCGGGCACGTGACGCCAGCAACGCAGCGCGCCCGGCAGGGATCGAACCTGCGGCCAAGTGCTTAGAAGGCACCTGCTCTATCCGCTGAGCTACGGGCGCTCGGGCACGGATCATCCCACTGCTGCCGGCTCGGGGTCTGCTCACCTGCCCGAGCGTGCGCCCGCCGCCCGACGTCGTGCCCGCCGCTGTCCACAGCCCCCGGTGCGGTCCACAGATCCCCGCCGACCCGCCACCGGTCCGCCGGCGCGGAGAGGCTCGTCGGCGTCGGCATCCCGGCCGGCGCGAACCTCCCGAGGAGCACCCGTGAACCAGACCGTGACCGTCATCTGCGGCAACGTCGCCGACCCGCCCGAACGCCGCCGGGCCGGGGAGGGCCAGGTGACCAAGTTCCGGATGGCCGCCACCGAGCGCCGCCTGGACGGCGCCACCGGGCAGTGGGCCGACGGCCGCACCTTCTGGGTCGACGTCGACTGCTGGAACGAGCTGGGCGCCAACGTGGCCACCAGCGTGGTCAAGGGCGACCCGGTCATCGTCAAGGGCCACCTCTGGACGTCGGAGTGGGAGGGCGAGTCGGGCAAGCGGAGCAGGACCGTGTGCACCGCGCTGGCCATCGGGCACGACCTGAGCCGGGGTGTCTCGGTCTTCAAGCGGACCGTCCGCGCCACGGCGTCGGCCACCGGCGTCACGGGGGACGCGGCGGGTTCCGACGAGCCGATGCCCGACGAGGAGCGCTACACCCTCACCGAGGACGGCCAGACCGTGGACCGCGAGACGGGCGCGCTGGTGGAGACCACCGGCTGACGCGGCCGTCGCCGGTGCGGTGCCGGGACCGGGCCCTATCCGGTCCCGGCGCTGGCAGCCCTGCCGGGAGCTGGGAGACTGGAGGTCCAGGCGCGCGCGGACCCTCGCGGAGATCGCCCGCGCCGACCCAGACCAGCACGCCCCGCACACGACGGAAGGCTCCCGTGGCCCAGTACATCTACTCCATGGTGCGCGCCCGCAAGGCGCACGGAGACAAGGTCATCCTCGACGACGTCACCCTGGCGTTCCTGCCCGGCGCGAAGATCGGCGTGGTCGGCCCCAACGGTGCCGGCAAGTCGACGGTCCTGAAGATCATGGCCGGGATGGAGACCGCCTCCAACGGGGAGACCGTGCTGGCCCCCGATGCCACCGTGGGGATGCTGCAGCAGGAGCCGCCGCTCAACGAGGACCTCGACGTCCGCGGGAACGTGGAGGAGGCGGTCAAGGAGGTGCGCGACGCCCTGACCCGCTTCGAGCAGGTCAGCGCCGCGATGGGGGAGCCCGACGCGGACTTCGACTCGCTGCTGGCCGAGCAGGGCGAGCTCATGGAGACCATCGAGAACGCCGACGGCTGGGAGCTGGACAACCGCATCGAGCAGGCGATGGACGCGCTGCGCTGCCCGCCCGGGGACGCCGACGTCCGGGTGCTCTCCGGCGGTGAGCGGCGCCGGGTCGCGCTGTGCAAGCTGCTGCTGGAGGCACCCGACCTGCTGCTGCTGGACGAGCCCACCAACCACCTGGACGCCGAGTCGGTGGCCTGGTTGGAGGCGCACCTGGAGAAGTACGCCGGCACCGTCATCGCGGTCACCCACGACCGGTACTTCCTGGACAACGTGGCCCAGTGGATCCTGGAGCTCGACCGCGGCCGGGCCTACCCCTACGAGGGCAATTACTCGACCTACCTGGAGACCAAGGCCTCCCGGCTCAAGGTCGAGGGGGCCAAGGACGCCAAGCGGGCCAAGCGGCTGCGGGACGAGCTGGAGTGGGTCCGCTCCGGCGCCAAGGCCCGGCAGGCCAAGAGCAAGGCCCGGCTGGCCCGCTACGAGGAGATGGCAGCCGAAGCCGACAAGTTCCGCAAGCTGGACTTCGAGGAGATCCAGATCCCGCCGGGCCCGCGGCTGGGCAGCGTGGTCGTGGAGACCGACGAGCTCACCAAGGGCTTCGGGGACCGGGTGCTGATCGACAACCTGTCCTTCTCGCTGCCGCGCAACGGCATCGTCGGCGTCGTGGGCCCCAACGGTGCGGGCAAGACCACGCTGTTCAAGATGCTGGTCGGCCAGGAGACCCCCGACGACGGGTCGATCAAGATCGGCGAGACGGTGAAGGTGGCCTACGTCGCCCAGGACCGCAGCGGCATCGACCCCGCCAAGAGCCTGTGGGAGGTGGTGTCCGACGGGCTGGACCACATCAAGGTCGGCAACGTGGAGATGCCGTCCCGCGCCTACGTGTCGGCGTTCGGCTTCAAGGGCCCGGACCAGCAGAAGAAGGCAGGCGTGCTCTCCGGCGGTGAGCGCAACCGGCTGAACCTCGCGTTGACCCTCAAGCTGGGCGGCAACCTGCTGCTGCTCGACGAGCCCACTAACGACCTGGACGTGGAGACCCTGACCAGCCTGGAGGGCGCACTGCTGGAGTTCCCCGGCTGCGCCGTGGTGGTCAGCCACGACCGGTGGTTCCTGGACCGGATCGCCACCCACATCCTGGCCTACGAGGGCGACTCGAACTGGTTCTGGTTCGAGGGCAACTTCGAGGACTACGAGAAGAACAAGATCCAGCGGCTGGGTGCCGACGCAGCCCGCCCGCACCGCGCCACCTACCGCAAGCTGTCCCGGGACTGACGAAGGGCCCCGCCGCCCCCACCACGCGCTTCGCACGCGGTGGGTCCCGGCGGCGGGGCCGGTTCAGGTCGCTGGTGCCTGCCCGTCGAGTGACAGCTGAGGGTGGATGGGGTGCCCCGGGGTCCACGGTGAGCTGTCACCGGGCGCAGGTGCGATGCCGGGCACCCCGGTGCCGTCGGGGCGGCCCGGTACGGCAGGGTGTGGCCCCGTGAGGTTCTCGGTGCAGGTCCACATGCGCTGGTCGGACATGGACGCCTACCAGCACGTCAACAACGTCGCCTTCCTGGGTTACTTCGAGTCGGCCCGGGTCGCACTGTTCTTCGACCAGCCCACGCACGACGAGATCACCGGCCTGCGCCGCGGGATCGTCGTCGCCAAGCACGAGGTCGCCTACCGGCGCCCGGTGGTCTACGACAAGCGGCCGCTGGACATCCAGATCTGGTGCTCCGACGTGCGTGCGGCCTCCTTCGTCTGCCACTACGAGCTCTTCGACCACGGCGTGCTGGCCGTCACCGGCAGCACCCTGCTGGTGCCGGTGGACTTCGCACTGGACCGGCCCCGCCGGCTCACGCCGGGGGAGAAGGAGTTCCTGGCCGCGCACCTGGACGAGGGCCGGCTGCCGACCGGCTGATCGGACCCCGACTGATCAGGCCCCGACGATGCGGGGCACGGGGCGCACGGCCGGGGCACCCAGCCCGGCGGCCTCGGCGTCGGTCACCTCGGTCACCGCGTCGCCGACGGCGATGACGCCCGCGCTGAACACCGCGGCGTTGATCCCGCCACGGGAGGCCATCGGCTTCACCAGCGGCAGCCCGGTCAGCGTCGCCAGGTGCCGGCACGGCGGACAGCGCTTCATGCCGAACGCCAGCACCTCCCCGAGCCGGAAGTACCGGCCCACCAGGGAGGGCAGGTCCACCCCGCGGGTGACGACATTCCGCCGGCTGTCGGCCGCGGTGAACGAGGCTCCGACCAGCGCGGCGACCTCGGCCACCGCGTCGGCGTCGATCAGGGTCAGCTGCTTCTCCCCGTCCGGCCAGTCCGCCCAGGTCCCGCCACCGAGGGCGTACCGGTCACCGTCGAGCCCCAGGCCGGGCAGGGCCCGCACCCGCGCCATCGACCGCATCGGGGCGCCAGCCCGTGGGGTCAGGTACAGCGCGACGACGCTCACGGCTCGGAGTCTGCCCCGCGGGCGTCCAGTGCCTCGGCCAGGGTGTGCGCCAGCACCAGCACCTGGACCAGCAGCGGCACCACGGTGACGGCCAGCGCCCGGGGCCCGCGGACCGCGCCGCCACGCGCGGCCTGCGCCTCCCGGATGCGGTCCACCCGTTCGCTGAGCACCGGGATGAAGCGCAGCGTCATGGCCACCAGCAGCCCGATCCGGGCCGGTCGCACGCCTACCAGCCGCAACGGTCCGCAGGCCCGCTCGACGACGGCCACCATGGCGCTCACCCGGCTGGTGGCGGTCACCACCGCCGCGGCCAGCACCAGGGTGAGCAGCCGGGTCACGGCCAGCCCCCCGCCGTCCAGCCCGCCCCGCCAGCCGTCGATCACCACGTGCACCACCAGCAGGGCCACCAGGAACACCCAGACCGCGCGGACCTGGCGCCACAGCACCCCGACCGGCAGCCGGGCCAGCCCCAGTCCGGTGCCCAGCACAAGCAGCAATCCGGCCAGCACCACCGGCCAGGAGGCGACGGCGAACAGCAGCACGCTGCCGCCCGCCAGCAGCATCAGCTTCACCCCGGCGGGTACCCGGTGCACCGGGCTGCCGGTGGGCACGTAGAGCGCGAGGGTCACCGCCGGGCGTCCATCAACCGGAGGTAGGCGGCCAGTGCCGGCGCCGGCGCGTCGTCGGCGACCACCCGACCGCCGTCGACCACCAGCACCCGGTCGAAGTCCTCCAGCAGCTGCAGGTCGTGGGTCACCACCAGGACCTGCTCGGCCAGCCCGCCGATGAGGGCGGCGACCCGTCGGGTGTTCACCAGGTCCAGCAGCGTGGTGGGCTCGTCGAACACCACCCGGGCCGGTCGCATCACCAGCACCCCGGCGATCGCCAGCAGCTGCTTCTGCCCGCCGGACAGCAGGTGCGCGGGATGGTCGGCGTGCGAGTCCAGGCCGAAGCGGGCCAGCGTCTCGGCCACCCGGGCGATGCGCTCGGCGGCGGGCACGCCCTGGTTCTGCAAGCCGTAGGCCACGTCCTCGGCGACCGTGGGGTGCACGATCTGCGCGTCCGGGTCCTGGAAGACGAACCCCACCCGGCGGCGGACGGCGCGCAGCTGACCCGCGGTGGACAGCCCGTCGACGAGCACCTCACCGGTGGAGGGCAGCACGAGCCCGTTCAGCAGCCGGGCGAAGGTGGACTTGCCGGACCCGTTGGCGCCCACCACGCCGACCCGGCGCTCCTGCAGGGTCAGCGTGATCCCGGCGAGCACGGTGCGCTCCCCGTAGGCGTGCCCGACGCCACGCAGCTCGATGCCGCGGGCCGGGTCGGGCACGGCGACCGGGGCGGCGGGCCCCGGGCGCCGCAGTCTCACGAGGTGGTGGCCGCCCGGCGCGGCCGCTCGATCACCGGGTAGGCCCGGCGCACCTGGACGGCCACCACGCTGGCGATGACCACCTTGATCGCATCACCGATGAGGAACGGCAGCGCACCGGAGGCCAGCGCGGCCCCGAAGGACAGGTCGAGCACGAGGGCCAGCACGGTGACGCCCAGGGCGTACACCACGACGATCCCGCCGACGGTGTTGGCGACCGCGGCCCACACCAGGTTGTACCGGGACCACACGCGCTCGGTGATGGCGCCGATGACCCCGGCGGCGATCGGCCAGCTGATCAAGTACCCCGCGGTCGGGCCGGCGAAGACGGCCAGCCCGCCCCCACCGCTGGGCAGCACCGGCAGCCCCACCGCGACCAGCACCAGGAACAGCAGCAGGGCCAGGAAACCCCGGCGGGCGCCCAGGATCGACCCGGCGAGCATCACGCCCAGGGTCTGCGCGGTGATCGGCACCGGGCCCACCTGGATCGCCGGCACCAGCCCCAGCACGGCGGTGATGGCGGCGAAGAGCGCGATGTAGGCCAGGTCCCTGGTCTTCACGGTGGTTCCTCCAGCATCGGCGGCACGCGGCGGGAGGGCGCGCCAGACGGTCGACCCGCCGAGGTGACCGGTCCGCGGGAAACTACCGGACCTGCCTGAGGAGCCCGTCAACGGCTCGGCAGCGGTCCGCAACCGGTGCCCGGTGGTGGGTTCGCCAGCGGGCACCGGCGCGACTCAGGCGCGCATCCACACCGCGGCGTCGTGCGGGAGGGACCCGTCGGTCACCGCGACGCTGGCCAGCACGACCTCGCCCTCGGGGAGGGGTACGGGGTTCCCGGACAGGTTCAGCAGCACCACCAGCCCACCGTCCCGGCGCAGGGCCAGGCAGCCCTCGGGGGCGGGCAACCAGCGCAGCCCGCCGCGGGCCAGCGGGGAGCCGCGGCGCAGCGCCAGCGCACGCCGGTACAACCAGAGCATCGAGTCCGGGTCGGCCGCCTGGGCTTCCACGGTGAGCCCGGCCCAGCCGGCCGGCATCGGCAGCCAGCTGTCCGGGCCGGCGCTGAAGCCGTAGGGCGGGGCGTCACCGTGCCAGGGCAGCGGGATCCGGCAGGCGTCCCGGCCGCGCTCGGTCCGCCCCGACCGCTCCCAGACCGGGTCGGTCAGCGCCTCGTCGGGCAGCTCCACATCGGGCATGCCCAGCTCGTCGCCGTTGTACAGGAACGCCATGCCGGGGAGGGCTAGCTGCAGCAGTGCGGCCGCCCGGGCCCGGCGGGTGCCGAGCTCGCCGTCTCCGTAGCGGGTGACGTGCCGGGACTTGTCGTGGTTGGACAGCACCCAGCAGGCCGGCGCGGCGGTGGAGGCCACCGAATCCAGCGAGTGCACCACGGCGTCCCGGAGCTCCTCGACGTCCCAGGCTGCGGTGAGCAACCGGAAGTTGAACGCCGAGTGCAACTCGTCGGGGCGCAGGTAGCGGGCCAGCCGCTCGTCGTCGGCCACCCAGACCTCCCCGACGGTCATCCGGTCCGGGTAGGCGTCCAGCACCCGGCGGATCAGCCGGTGCACCTCGTGCACGCCGTCGTTGTCCAGCCGCGGGTCATCGGGCCCGTGGTCGTCGAACAGCCCGGCCTCGTCGAAGGTGACGTCGGGCAGGCCGTCGGCCTTGACCATGCCGTGCGCCACGTCGATCCGGAATCCGTCGACGCCGCGGTCCAACCAGAACCGCAGCGTCTGCTCCAGGTCGGCCAGCACCTCGGGGTGGGTGAAGTCCAGGTCGGGCTGCTCGGGGGCGAACAGGTGCAGGTACCACTGCCCGTCGGGCACCCGGGTCCAGGCCGGCCCGCCGAAGATCGAGGGCCAGTTGTTGGGCGGGGTGCTGCCGTCGGGGCCGGTGCCTTCCCGGAAGACGTAGCGTGCGCGCTCCGCGGACCCGGGACCGGCGGCCAGCGCCTGCTGGAACCAGTCGCGCTGGTCGGAGGTGTGGTTGGGCACCAGGTCGATGGTCACCCGGATGCCGGCCTCGTGGGCCTGCGCGAGCAGCGCGTCGAACTCGGCGAGCGTGCCGAAGACCGGCTCGACGTCGCGCGGGTCGGACACGTCGTAACCGTGGTCGGCCATCGGGGAGGGGAAGAACGGGTTGATCCACAGCGCGTCGACGCCGAGGGCCACCAGCTCGGGCAGCTTGGCCCGCAGGCCGGCCAGGTCACCCACCCCGTCGTCCCCGCCGTCGGCGAAGGACCGGATGTAGACCTGGTAGAAGACGGCGTCGCGCCACCAGTCGGTATCGGTGGCGGTAGGCACGACGGGCCGGGTCTGGGTGGGCAGGGCGCGGACGGGAGAGGCCACGGGTGCTCCTGGGGACGTGCGGGCACGGTGACGACGGTGTCAGCTGGTGCGGGTGGTCAGGGGGAGAGGTCGCCCTCGGCAGGCTCGGTCCACCGGTTCTGCATGGACCGGGCAGCCATCTCCAGGTAGCCCCAGAGCGTGGCGTCCTGCTCGGGGGGCAGCTGCAGCGAGTCGACGGCGGCCCGCATCCTACGCAACCAGGCATCCCGCTCGGCCTCGCCGATGGCGAACGGGGCGTGCCGCATCCGCAACCGCGGGTGGCCACGCTGCTGGGAGTAGGTGGTGGGGCCACCCCAGTACTGCTCGAGGAAACCGCGCAGCCGCTCCTCGGCGCCGGCCCAGTCGTCCTGCGGGTACAGCGGGGCGAGCACCGGATCGGCCCGCACCCCGGCGTAGAAGTGGGCCACGAGGGCCGCGAACGTGGGCGCGCCGCCGACCTCGGTGTAGAAGGTGCGCGCCGAGGGGAGGGGCCGGCTCGACTCGCTCATGCCTGCGATGGTCCCGCAGCCCCGGTGCCGGTGGGCGGGCGGGTGCGCAGCAGCGCAGCCATGGGCACGATCATGGCCAGCACGCCGACGACGCCCCCGACGGCCACCACGACGCTGGGCGGGACCACCTCCGCGGCCACCCCGGCCAGCACGATGCCCAGGCCGGAGGCCCCGGACAGGCCGGAGACGGCCACGCCGAACGCCCGCCCGCGGAACGCCGAGGGCACCGCTTGCACGAACGCGACGTTCAACGGGATGGACCACGCCGACCCCACCCCGGCCAGGACCAGGAAGCCCAGGACGAGGGCGTTGCGCGCCGGGCCCACGTCGACCAGCACCGCCATCAACCCCGCCACGGCGGTGGCCGTCATGGACAGCACGACCAGCGGCAGGAGCAGCCGCTCCCGCAGCGACGGCGGGCAGAACCGGCCCACCACCACCCCGCCGACCACCGAGCCCACCGGGTTCGCGGCCAGCAGGAGACCCACCAGCACGGTGCCACCGGCCAGCTCCCCGGCCCAGGGGGCAGCGATCCCCTCCGGAGCGGTCAGGAACAGCCCGCCCACCCAGACCATGGTCACGATGGCCAGCAGCCGCGGCGTGCCCAGCACCAACCGCAGTCCCGCCGCGACGTCGGCGAACGTGGTGCCGGTCTCCTGCTGGGGGGCCGGCCGCCGCTGCAGCCCGAACCACAGCCACACCGCGGAGACCACGAAGGTGCCGGCGTTGGCCGCCAGGGCCGTCACCGGGGCCACCACCAGCAGCAGGGCCCCACCGAACAGGAAGCCCAGCACCGAGGACAGCTGCAGCACGATCCCGGTCACCGAGGTGGCCACCGCGTAGCGGTCGTCGGTGAGGACGTCGGCCACCAGCGCCGACCGCGCCGCCTCGAACGGCGGATTGCAGACCGACACCAGCAGCAGCAGGCCCAGCAGCGTCCACAGCGGGAGCCCGGGCACCGCCATCAGGGCCACCAGGACGGCCCGCACCACGTCGCTGACGACCAGCACGGTCCGGCGCGGGAACCGGTCTGCCAGGGTGGCGAGCACCGGACCGCCGAGCAACCAGGGCAGGTAGCTGATGCCGAAGGTGATCGCGGAGAACAACGGCGAGGCGGTCCGCTGGTAGACCAGCACGGTGAGGGCCAGCCGGGCGAGCTCGTCGCCGACGGTGGAGAGCAGGTAGGAGCCGAACAGCGGGCGCACCTCGGACACCGCGAAGACCGACCGGTAGGTGGCCGGTCGGTCCGCGCTGGTCGAGATCCGGTCTGCGCCCCCCGGTGAGGGACCCTGCGTCAGCGGGACCCGCCCGGGACGGCCCCGACCAGGGTCGGCAGCGGGATCTTGATGCCCTCGGTGGCGAAGCGCTCCTGCAGGCGCTGCCGCAGCTCGCGGGCCACCCGCCACTGGTCGGCGTTGGTCGTCCGGACCTGCAGACGCATCAGGATCCCGGCAGGGGTGATGGACTCGACGCCCAGGGACTGCGGGTCGTCCAGGATCACCTCGGCCCATTCCGGCTCGGCGTAGACGGCGTCCCCGACGTGCTGGATCAGTGCGCGGCACCGTTCCAGGTCGGTGTCGTGGGCGACCGGGATGTCGATGACCACCTGGGCGAAGCCCTGGCTCTTGTTGCCCACCCGCAGGACCTCGCCGTTGCGGGCGTACCAGACCACGCCGTTGATGTCCCGCAGCCGGGTGATCCGCAGCCCGACGGCCTCCACGGTGCCGCTGGCCTCGCCCAGGTCGACGACGTCGCCGACCCCGTACTGGTCCTCCAGGATGATCCCGATCCCGGCGATGAAGTCCTTGATCAGGTTCTGCGCCCCGAAGCCCAGCGCCACCCCGACGACTCCGGCCGAGGCCACGATCGGGGCCAGGTTGATGCCCAGCTCACCGAGCACCAGCACCACGGCGATGAAGAACACCACGATCGAGGAGAAGCTGCGCAGCACCGAGCCGACCGCCTCGGCCCGCTGGGTCCGGCGGGCGGCCACCTGCTCCACCAGCTGCTGGTGGGACGGGCCCCCCTTGGTCCGGCGCGGCTTGAGGATCGTGGGCACCTGGCCGGTGGCGGTCCGGTCGGTGAGCCGGCGGATGGTCCGGTTGATGGCCGCCCGGGCGACCAGCGCCACGGCCACGACGAGCAGGATGCGCAGCGGCACCCCGACCAGGGTCTCGGCGTTGGCCGCCAGCCAGTCCAGCCCGAACCAGTCGTAGAGCCGCGCGCACAGCGACGAGGAGTCGGTGGTGACGCAGCTGGGTACCGCGGCCTCCAGGCCGTCGGTCGCCGCCGCTGTGACGGACAGTGCAGTAGTCATCACTTCACATCCTTCCAGGTATGACGTCGTGGGTGGGGACAGCCCTGCGTCACGACACGCCGCGCTGCTGGACGGAGCGGCGGCCCGTCAGCCGGCCGACAGGCCCGTGTGGGCCGCCAGGAAGGCCAGCTGGTCGGCGGCCAGCCCGACGGTGCGGCTCACCGCGCGGGCCCCGTGCCCGACGGCCACCTCGCGGCGCAGCACGACCGGGGCCCCGGAGCTGGTGGCGTGCTGCAAGGCGGCGGTGAGCTTGCGGGCGTGCAGCGGGTCGACCCGGGTGTCGGACTCGAAGGTCGTGAAGAGCACCGCCGGGTAGCGCGTGCCCTCGACCACCCGGTGGTAGGGCGAGTAGCCCAGCAGCCAGCCCAGCTCGGTGGGGTCGGACGCCGTGCCGTACTCGTCGTTCCAGGTGCGCCCCAGGCCGAACAACTCGTAGCGGACCATGTCCAGCAGCGGTGCGCTGCAGACCACGGCGGCCGCGAGGTCGGGTCGCTGGGTGAGGGTGGCGCCGACCAGCAGGCCGCCGTTGGAGCCGCCGAACACCGCGAGCTGCTCGTGGGTGGTCCAGCCCTGGGCCACCAGGTGCTCCCCGGCGGCGGCGAAGTCGTCGAAGACGTTCTGCTTGCGCTCGCGCATGCCGGCGCGGTGCCACTCCTCGCCGTGCTCGGACCCGCCGCGCAGGTTGGCCACCGCCCACACCCCGCCGGCGGCCACCCAGGCCAGCGTCTGCGCGCTGTAGCCCGGGGGTCAGCGACACGTTGAAGCCGCCGTAGCCGTACAGCACGGTCGGCCGGGGAGTGCGGGGGGAGGTGGCACCCGCCGCGGCGATCACGAACAGGTGCACCGGGGTGCCGTCGGCCGAGGTCGCGTGGGTCTCGGTGACCACCACGTCGGGGACGGCGCCGGCCACGGGCGCGGCTTCCCAGCTCGTCAGCCCGGTGGGCCGGGCCGCATCCCAGCGCAGCACCGACGGCGGCGTGGCGTGGTCGGTGAAGCCGACCCAGGCCGTCGCTGCCGCCCTCCGGGGGCGCGCTCACCCCGGCGACGCTGCCCGGGGGCACCTCGACGTCGGCCAGCCGGCCCGAGCCGTCCGCGGCCCACACCGAGAGCCGATCGGTGGCGTCGACGGCGTGCACGGCCAGCACCTGCAGCGATCCCGTCCGGCCCCGTCGACCAGGGCGACGTCGGAGAGCACCGCACCGTCCTGCTGGTCGATCACCGTGGTCCAGCGGTCGGGCGGCCAGCTC
This sequence comes from uncultured Actinomycetota bacterium, assembly GCA_963759905.1. Taxonomy (GTDB): domain Bacteria; phylum Actinomycetota; class Actinomycetes; order Mycobacteriales; family Geodermatophilaceae; genus Klenkia. The sequence continues at coordinate 535,697 of CAVXBD010000001.1, read as the reverse complement.
ACCGGGTCAGCCGGGTCGGCGACGGCCAGCCGGCCCCGCGGGGCGTCCCGGTCGGAGAACAGCCACAGCCGGCCGTCCCGGCCCACCCACGCCGAGGTCTGCGCGTCCACGCCCACCTGCACCGGGCGGAGCACGCCGTCGCCGGCCAGGTCGGCCAACCACACGTCGTCCCGGGGCGCGGTGCCGGCCGAGGCGGAGACCACCAGCCAGCGCCCGTCGGCCGAGTCCCGGACGCCGTAGTAGTTGTGGTCGGGTCGCCGGCCCGTCCTCCGTGCACCAGCACGTCGCTGGCCGGGTCGGTGCCCACCCGGTGCCGCCACACCCGGCGGTGGAACTGCTCCTCGCCGGCGGGCACCAGCTCCGGGGCGAGCCGGCGGACGTAGTACAGCTCCTCGCCGCCGGGCAGCCACGCCACGGGGGAGTACCGGCAGCGGTCGACGGGCCGTCCAGCAGCTCCCCGGTGGCGACGTCGAGCACGAACAGCCGGGACTCCTCGTCCCCGCCCGTGGAGAGCCTGGTAGGCCAGCCGGTCGCCCTCCCAGGAGGGCGACCAGGCGTCCAGCGTCGTGGTGCCGGCAGGGTCGAGCGCCATCGGGTCGACCAGCACCCGCGGTCGCCGCCGTCGGGCTCGCGGACCCGCAGCACGGCGTGCTCCTGGCCGGGGTCGCGGCGGGTGGAGAAGGCCCGCCCGGCCCGCCACGACCGGCAGCGCCGACGGCGCCGGACCGGCACCAGGTCGGCCAGCCGGGCGGCGAAGGCCTCCCGCTGCGGGCAGCGCGCCCAGCACGCGCGGTCGGACCAGGCGTCCTGCGCCGCGGTCCAGGCCGCCGTCCGCGGAGTCGGCGGCGTCCTCCAGCCAGCGGTAGGGGTCGGCGACCGGCTGGCCGTGCAGGTCCTCGACGAGGTCGAGCCGGGGGGCGAGCCCGGGGTAGCGCATCGCGCCGAGGTGGCAGCGGCACGAGGACGGGCACGTCACGGCACCGACGGTAGCCACCGCGGGCCCGCCCGTGGCGACCCGACTTGCCTTTAGCACACCGGTTCGGGTGCAGGATGGGGGTGCCCGTGGGTCGTGGACCCCGGCGGTCCGGGGCAGACGGAGGTGCCCCGTGTCGCGTCACCGCGCTCGGGTCGTCGTCCGCATCGGGCCCGCCGGGCCCGCGGCGCGACCCCGCCCGGTCCGCTCTGCCCGCTCCGGCCGCCGCCGGCACCACGGGCGCGACGCTGCTGCTCAACGCCACCTACGAGCCGCTGTGCGTGGTCTCCAGCCGCCGGGCCATCGTGCTGGTGATCACGCACAAGGCCGAGCCGGTCGACGTCTCCGATGTGCTGTGCCACGCCGAGGTGCTCGCGCTGCCGGTCCCGGTGGTGGTCCGGCTGACCCGCTTCGTCCGGGTGCCCTACCCGGCGCAGGTGCCGCTGTCCCGACGGGCGGTGTTCACCCGGGACTCCTCGACCTGCGTCTACTGCGGCGCCTCGGCGACCAGCATCGACCACGTCTGGCCGCGCAGCCGGGGCGGCACGCACACCTGGGACAACGTGGTCGCGGCCTGCCGGCGCTGCAACCACACCAAGGCCGACCGGACACTGGCCGAACTGGGCTGGTCGCTGGCGCACCCGCCCGGCGCCCCCAGCGGCTCGGCCTGGCGCTTGCTGGGTCATCGCACCGTCGACCCGCGCTGGCGCACCTGGCTGGGCCTGCCCGAGGCGGTCAGCGCCTGACTCAGGTCACCCGGGAGCGCTCGGTCGGGTAGCTGCGGTGGGCGCCTGCGGCCAGCACGCCGGCGAACCGGTCCACGGCGTCCCAGACGTCGACGAACCTGGTGTAGAGCGGCGCCACCCCGAGCCGCACCCGGTCGGGGGTGCGGAAGTCCGGGACGACGCCGCGATCGATCAGCGCCTGGGTGAGCTGCCAGGCCTCCGGGTGCGCCAGGCTGACGTGCGCCCCGCGCCGGGCGGCGTCCCGCGGGGAGGCGACCCGCACCCCGCTGTCGGCCAGCCGCTGATCGGCCAGGGTGACCAGCAGACCGGTCAGCGCCCGGCCCTTGGCGGCCACGGCGCCGATCCCGGCCTCGGCGGTGATCCCGACCCCGACCTCCACCGCGGCGGTGGCCAGCACCGGCGGGGTGCCCGACGGCGAACCGGTCGATCCCCGGTGCCGGGTCGTAGACCGGACCCATCGCGAACTGGTCGCGCTGGCCGAACCAGCCCCAGACCGGCTGCCGCAGCTGGTCCTGCAGCTCCCGGCGCACGTACAGGAACGCCGGGGCACCCGGCCCGCCGTTGAGGTGCTTGTAGGTGCAGCCCACCGCCAGGTCGGCGCCCCCGGCGGTCAGCTCGACCTCCACCGACCCCGCGGCGTGGCTGAGGTCCCACAGGACCAGGGCGCCGTGCGCGCGGGCCTGGGCCGTGACCTCGGCGAGGTCCACCAGCGCCCCGGACCGGTAGGCCACCAGGGACAGCACCACCACGGCGACCCGCTCGTCCAGGGCTCCGGCCAGCACCGCGGGATCGAGCCCGGTGTCGATGTCGGCGGGCACCTCCCGCACGGTCAGCCCCCTCTGCTGGGCCACCCCGGCCACCATGTACCGGTCGGTGGGGAAGTCGTCGGCGCAGCAGACCAGCACATCCCGGCCCGGCCGTGCGTCGCACCCGGCGACCAGCAGCTTGTACAGGTCGATCGAGGTGGAGTCGCTGATCAGCACCTCGCCGGGCCGCGCGCCCAGCACTCCCGCAGCCAGCGCGTCCCCCACCCGGCCGGCCTGGGACACCCAACCCGACCAGGAACCGACCAGCCCGGTGCCCCACTCCTGCTCGGCGACCCGGGCCAGCGCGGCGGGGGTCGCCCGGGGCAGCCGACCGAGGGAGTTGCCGTCCAGGTAGATCCGGCGGTCCGGCCCGTCCTCCCACCCGCCGTCCGGACCGTCCCCGGCGAAGCGGTCACGGAAGGCCACCAGCGGGTCGGCTGCGTCGAGGGCCACGGCGTCGGAGCGGGTGAGTCACGGAGCTGGTGGGCACGGAGCTGGTGGGCACGGCGCCGATGGTCACACGCTTCGCTAGCGTCCGCGGACATGACGCAGCTGCACGAGCTGACCGCGCTGGAGCAGGCCGCCGCCGTCCGGGCCCGGGACGTGAGCCCGACCGAGCTGGTCGAGCACCACCTGGCCCGCATCCAGGCGCTGGACCCCGGGATCGGTGCCTTCATCACGGTCACCCCGGACCGGGCCCGGGCCGCCGCGGTGGCCGCCGAGCGGCTGGTGGCCTCCGGGGTGGACACCCCGCCGCTGCTCGGCGTGCCCACCGGGATCAAGGACCTCAACCTCACCGCCGGGGTGCGGACCACCTTCGGCTCGGCGGCGATGCGCGACCACGTGCCGACCGTCGACGACCACGTGGTGACCGCGCTGGCGGCCGCCGGCACGATCAGCCTGGGCAAGACCAACACCCCCGAGTTCGGCTTCCCCTGCTACACCGACAACGACCTCGTCGGACCGGCGCGCTGCCCCTGGGACACCACCCGACTGGCGGGTGGGTCCAGCGGCGGTGCAGCCGCCGCTGTGGCGGCCGGCATGCTGCCCTTCGCCCAGGGGTCCGACGGCGGCGGTTCGATCCGCATCCCCGCCGGGATCAACGGTCTGGTCGGCATCAAGCCCGCGCGGGGCCGGGTCAGCAGCGCACCGCTGGGGGCCGACATCACCGGCCTGGGGGTGAACGGGCCGCTGGCCCGCACCGTCCGGGACGCCGCCGCCATGCTGGACGCAATGGCCGGACCGGTCGCCGGTGACCCGGCGTGGGCGCCGGCACTGCCGGCCGGGGAGACGTTCCTGGCCGCGGCCGACCGGCCGGTGGGCCGGCTGCGGGTCGCCCGCTACCGGGACTCCCTGATGCCCGGCGCGCAGCTGGCCCCCGCCGTGGTGACGGCGTTCGAGGAGGCCGCGGCGCTGCTGGAGTCCCTGGGCCACGACGTCGTCGACCTGCCGGTCGGTACCGCTCACCGAGCAGGTGCTGGCCGCCTTCGAGACGGTCTGGTCGCTGTCGGGGACCACCCTGCCGATCCGGCCGGAGCAGGTACCGCTGCTCCGCCCGCTGACCCGCTACCTGCGCGACCGCGGGCTGGCGCTGTCCGCGGCCCAGGCGATGGACGCCCTCACCACGCTGCGCCTGTTCAGCCGCAGGTTCGTGCAGTCCACGGCATGCTTCGACGTGTTGCTGGCCCCGGTCTGCACCGACGTCCCCCGGCCGTTGGGCTGGTTCGACACCCAGGACGGCTGCCCGGTCGAGGGAGCCGAGGACTTCCAGCGGCAGAAGCGGTACGCAGCGTTCACCGCGGTCTACAACGTCACCGGGCAGCCGGCGGTGAGCGTGCCGCTGCACTGGACCCCCGACGGGCTGCCCGTCGGGGCCATGCTGGTGGGCCGCCCGGCCGACGAGGTCACGCTGATCGGGCTGGCCGCGCAGCTGGAGGAGGCCAGCCCGTGGGCGCACCGGCGCCCACCGGTCTGGTGAGCCGGGCGCTACCGACCGACGGTAGATTGCGCTCGTGACCGTGGTCGAGACCGTGCTCGTCTTCCTGATCATCCCGCTGGCGCTGCTGCTGGTGGTGGCCGGGCTGGTGATGGGGCCCGCCCTGCGCAACCGGGACCGCTACAAGCCCGGCAAGCCCTGGGGCCACCCGCCGGTCTGGTACGAGCCGCACCCGGTCGGGGGCGTGCACCACGACGAGGACGACGACCACCGCCCGGCGCTCACCCCCGGGGCGCGGGCCGGCGCGCTGGCCATCGGCCAGGCCCCGCACACCGAGGCGACCCCGATCCCGCGGACCGCCTCCGGCGGCGCGCGCGGCACCTGGTGAGTCCCGTGATCACGACCGCCACCAGCACCGGAACCCACGAAGGACGGCCCGCATGACCCAGGAGCTCGACAGCGCCGTGGACGGGCAGCACGACACCCGGGAGCCCATCGTCGAGGAGCAGCACGGTGGGCACGGGCCGACAGCCAGCCCGTTCTCCCCGGCCGAGCTGGCCCGGCTGGACGAGGCACTGACCATGTCCTCGCGGGAGACCGGGCTGCGGTTCACCCTCTACCTCGGCGACCTGCCGGCCGACACCCGGGCCGGTGCCGAGGACCTGCACCGCCGGTCCGGCGGGGACACGTCCAGCTCCGTGCTGATCGCGGTGGCCCCCGACCAGCGGGTGCTGGAGATCGTCACCGGCGCGGCGGCCGCCCGCCGGCTCCCCGACCGGGCGTGCGCCCTGGCGGTGCTCTCGATGACCAGCTCGTTCGGCTCGGGTGACCTGGTGGGTGGCATCGTCAACGGGCTGCGCCAGCTGTCCGACCAGGCCGGCCACCCGGCCGCCAACCGCCCGCACCACTAGACCGCAGCTGCGAGGGAGGGGCCCGGGAGCAGCTGCTCCCGAGCCCCTCCGTCATGTCGTGCCGGGAAAGGTCAGTCCGCCCGCCCGGCCTGAGCGTCCCGCTGCTGGGCGCGCAGCGATCGGGCGACCCCGTCCCGGCCCTCGTCCACCAGGCGGCGCAGCGACGCCGGGTGGTCCGGCTCGGCCAGCCATGCATCGGCCGCAGCCACCGTCTCGGCAGCCACCAGCTTGGGGAACAGGTACTCCACCGCGTTCTTGGCGATCTCCCCGGGCCGGTGGCTCCACAGCGCCGCGATCTCGGCGAAGTACCGGGGCACGTAGGGGGCGGTCAGCTCCCGCTGGGCCGGGTGCCAGAAGCCCATCAGCATCGCCTCGTGGATGGAGTTGGCGATCGAGTCGTCGTGGAAGGCCCGCCGCCAGGTCTCGGCCTTGGACTCCGGGGTGGGCCGCAGCGCCCGGGCGGTGGCGGTCCGGCGGGCCCCGGTGGCGGTGGCGTCCCGGTCGGCCTCGGCGTCGATCTCGTCGTCGCCGGCGGCCCCGATGGCCACCAGGCCGTGCAGGAAGGCCCACCGCGCGTCGGCGTCCACGGTCAGCCCGGGCACCTCGACCGACCCGTCGAGCAACCCGCGCAACAGGGCCACCTGCTCGGGCGTGCGGGCCGAACCGGCCAGCGTGCGGGACCACTGCAGCTGGGCGTCCGAACCGGGCTCGGCGCTGTGCAGCGCCGCCAGCGCGCGGTCCCCGAGGGCGGTCCAGCCGGTGTCGGCCCAAGCCGGGTCGGCGTAGTTGGACAGCGCGGCCTGCACCCGGGCCAGCAACGCCTGCACGACGCTGATCTCGGTCTCGGCGTCCACACCGGCGAGCACCAGCTGCACCCAGTCGCGGGCCGGCAGCTCCGCATCCCGGGTCATGTCCCACGCCGCCGACCAGCACAGCGCCCTGGCCAGGGGGTCGGGCAGCTCGCCGATCCGGGTGCGCAGCGTGGCCAGCGACCGATCGTCGAGCCGGAGCTTGGCGTAGGTGAGGTCGTCGTCGTTGACCAGCACGAGGTCGGCGGCCGGGTGCCCGGCGAGCTGGCCGACCTCGGTCCGCGCACCGCTGACGTCCAGCTCGACCCGGTGGGTGCGGGTCAGTCCGTCCGGCCCGGCGGTGTAGAGGCCCACGGCCAGCCGGTGGTCGCGGAGCACCGGGTGCTCGGGCACCGCGGTCTGCTCGATCGCGAAGGAGCGGTAGCGGCCGTCGTCGTCCAGCGTGTACACCGGCCGCAGCGTGTTGACCTGGCTGGTCTGCAGCCACTGCTCGGCCCAGGCGGTGAGGTCCCGGCCGGTGGCATCGGACAGCGGGCCCAGCAGATCGCCCAGCGTGGTGTTGCCGTACTCGTGGGTCCGGAAGTAGCGGCGCACCCCGTCCAGGAAGGCGTCCTGCCCGACGTAGGCGACCAGCTGCTTGAGCACCGAGGCGCCCTTGGCGTAGGTGATGCCGTCGAAGTTCACCTCGACCGCGGCGACGTCGACCATGTCGGCGGCGATCGGGTGGGTGGAGGGCAGCTGGTCCTGCGCGTAGGCCCAGGACTTCTCGGTGTTGGCGAACGTGGTCCAGGCGGTGGTGAACTCGGTGGCCTCCGCCTGGCACAGCGTGGAGATGTAGGTGGCGAAGGACTCGTTCAGCCACAGGTCGTCCCACCAGCGCATGGTCACCAGGTCGCCGAACCACATGTGCGCCAGCTCGTGCAGGATCGTCTCGGCACGTCGCTCGTAGCGGGCCCGGCTGGTCCGCGACCGGAAGACGTAGTCCTCCAGGAACGTGACCGCCCCGGCGTTCTCCATGGCTCCGGCGTTGAACTCGGGCACGAAGAGCTGGTCGTACTTGTCGAACGGGTAGGGGTAGTCGAAGACCCGGTGGTAGAAGTCGAACCCCTGCTTGGTGACGGCGAAGATCGCGTCCGCGTCCAGGTACTGGGCCAGCGAGGCCCGGCAGTACAGGCCCAGCGGCAGGCCCTCGTGCGAGTCGGTGACCTTGGCGTAGGGCCCGGCGATCAGCGCCACCAGGTAGGTGGAGATCCGCTTGGTGGGCTCGAAGTGCACCAGCTGGGCCGCGTTCCGGCCGGCCTCGATGGTGCGACCGCCGGTGTTGGAGACCACCTGCCAGTCGAAGGGCGCGGTGACGTGCACGGTGAAGGTGGCCTTGAGGTCGGGCTGGTCGAAGCAGGCGAAGACCCGCTTGGCCTCGGCCGGCTCGAAGTGCGAGTACAGGTAGACGGCCCCGTCCTCGGGGTCGACGAACCGGTGCAGGCCCTCCCCGGAGTGCGAGTACCGGCAGTCGGCGTCGACGACGAGCTCGTTGTGCTGGGCCAACCCGGGCAGCCGCAGGCCGACGTCCTCGGTGTACCCGGAGACGTCCAGCGCGGTCCCGTTCAGGGTCGCGCTGCGCACCCGGTCGGCGACGATGTCGATGACGGTGTCGCTGCCGGGGGTCGCCGCGTCGAACAGCACCGTGGTGGTCGACCGGAACGTCTCGACACCGGGGTGACCGGCCCCGTCGGTCACGTCGAGCTGCAGGTCGTAGGCCTGCACGGTGAGGAGCTGGGCGCGCGCGGCGGCGTCGTCGCGGGTCAGGTTGGGAACAGCCACCGGGGGAGTTTGCCACGACCCTGTGCAGCGGCCGTGGCCCCTGGGTGACGCACCGTGCCCGGCCGCCGGCCGGGAATGCCGGCCACGGATCCCGGCTTGAGAGGTCACGACCGAGCAGGCCGCGAACCCGCCTGTTCCGAGCTACCGCCGTGAGGAGCACACCACCGATGACCGACGCCGTGCAGAGCACCACCGCCAAGGCCAAGGTCGACTTCTGGTTCGACCCCGCCTGCCCCTTCGCCTGGATCACCAGCCGCTGGGTGCTGGAAGCTGCGAAGGTCCGCGACATCGACCTGACCTGGCACGTGATGAGCCTGGCCGTGCTGAACCGGGGCCGGGACCTGCCGGAGTCCTACCAGCAGTTGATGGAGCAGGCGGTGGGCCCGGTCCGGGTCGCCACCGCCGTCGCGCAGCGCTATGACAACGCGGTGCTGGGTGACTTCTACACCGCGATGGGCACGCTGCGGCACCACGAGGACGCCGAGCTCACCGATCTGGTGGGGCCCGCGCTGGAGCGCCTCGGCCTGCCCGCCGAGCTGGCCGGGGCGGCCACGTCCACCGAGTACGACGACGCGCTGGAGAAGAGCCACCGCACCGGCATGGACCCGGTCGGCGACGACGTCGGCACCCCGGTCATGCATGTGGACGGGGTGGCCTTCTTCGGGCCGGTCATCTCCACCGTGCCGACCGGTGAGGAGGCGGGGCGGGCCTTCGACGGCACCGTGCTGCTGGCCAACCTGCCGAGTTTCTGGGAGCTCAAGCGCAGCCGGACCCAGGACCCGGACATGTCCACCGTGCCGGCCGACGTGCTGGCGCTGCACACCACCCAGGGCTGATCCCTGCGGGTGCGGCACCCCTGCGGTGCCGCACCCGATGCCCGGGCACCGGACTGGGAGGATCGACGCATGCGCGTCTTCCTGGGAACCGACCACGCCGGCCTCGAGCTCAAGGCCCACCTGCTGACGGCGATCGCCGACGCCGGGTACGAGCCGGTGGACTGTGGCGCGTTCGACTACGACCCCGACGACGACTACCCGCCGTTCTGCATCGAGGTGGGCGAGCGGGTCGTCGTCGAGCCGGGCAGCCTGGGCGTGGTGATCGGCGGTTCGGGCAACGGCGAGCAGATCGCCGCCAACAAGGTGCCCGGCGTGCGCGCGGCCCTGGTCTGGAACCGCTCCACCGCCGAGCTGGCCCGGCAGCACAACGACGCCAACGTGGTGGCCGTCGGCGGCCGCCAGCACACCGTCGAGGAGGCCACCGAGCTGGTCCTGCTGTTCCTGGCCACCCCGTTCAGCGGCGAGGAGCGGCACATCCGCCGGATCGGCCTGGTGAGTGCCTACGAGACCGGGCGCCACCACCCCGCCGGCGGCTGACCGTGACCGGCGACAGCGTGGGCGGTGCCGGCGTGGGGGGTGCCGGCGTGGGCGGTGACGAGGTGCGGGAGGCCGTCGAGGCAGCGGTCGCCGTCCTGGCTCGGGTCGAGGACCCGACCGCCGCGGTGCCCCTGGCCGGCACCGATGTCGCCGGGGTGGTCTGGCACATCGGGGAGTGCCTGCACTGGTACGGGCACGACCTGCTCGCCGGTCCGGTCGACCTCACCGCGGGGCGGTGGGAGCGCGACCCGGCGGCCGGTTACGGCCGGCTGCTCACCGGGCTGAACACCTGGGGGGAGGTGCTGGCCCGGGTGCTGGACGGCGCCGACCCGGCCGAGCGGGGCTTCCACGGCTGGGGGTCCCCCGACCCGTCGGGTTTCGCCGCGATGGCCTGCAGCGAGGTGCTGGTGCACACCGGTGACGTCGTCGAGGCCCTCGAGCTGCGCTGGGTGGCCCCGGCCGGCCTGGCCGCGGCCACCCTGGCCCGGCTGTTCCCGGACGCCCCGGCCGGTACGGACCCCGCACTGGTGCTGCGCTGGGCGACCGGTCGCACCGACCTGCCGGACCGGCCGCGGCCGGACAGCTGGCGCTACCGGCCCGGCCCACCGGATGACATCCCGCGCGGGGGCTGACCTCAGAACTCGTCGGCGCACCAGGGGGGGACCGGCCAGGAGAACGACGTCGAGGCCAGCGTGACCGCCCCCGGGCTGACCTCGGTGACCCGGCCGGCGGCCTGCAGGCCGGCCAGCGACGTCCCGCCGAGGTAGGCAGCCGACAGCTCCTCGATGCCCAGCACCAGGTCCGGGTCGCGGTCGGTGCGCCCGCAGTGCCCGCCGGCCGGGTGCCCGGACAGCCGCCACCGGCCCTCGTTCCAGGGGCAGAACGGGTCGCGCACCTCCAGCACGAGGTCGATCGGCGCCGGGTAGCGGCGGGCTGACAGCGCCCGGTCCACCTCGACCAGCCGGACCCACAGCGCGTCCACCGGGTGCGCTCCCAGCAGCCGGGGGTTGGCCAGCAGGTGGCGCAGCGCCGGGTCGGCCGATCCCTGCGGATCGCGGACCGTGCGGACCAGGTCGACCGACAGCAGCAGCCGCCACAGCGCCACCAGTGCCGCCGGGGTGGCGGCCCGGACCTCCTGCACGGTCAGCGTGCCGGTCGGTTCACCGCCGTCGGTCCAGCTGCCCGTGACCCGGTAGGCGGCGGCCCCGGTGACCGTGCCGTCGGGTTCGGTGTGCAGCAGGTACTGGCGCGGGGTGGCGCCCTTGCGCTGCTCCTCGTCATCGCGCAACTGGCGGTCCCACCAGCGCTCGTCCCGGGCCAGCGTGCCGGGTACCTCCCGGCGCAACCGCTCGTACAGCGCGCCCGCCCCCGCCCGGTAGGTCGCCACGTCCACCAGGCGCACGGTGCCGTCACCCACCGGCAGGTCCGGGCGGAACCGGACCCGGGTGGGGTCCACCGTCCACCCGTCGCGACGAGTGGCCGGGGCGTACCCGAACCGCCCGTAGATGCCGGACTCCGCGGCCCAGAGCGCGGCCACCGGCTCGCGGCCCGCGGCGTGCACCTCGTCCAGCTGCCGGCGCATGATCGCGGTGAGCACGCCTCGTCGGCGATGGGTGGGGGCCACGGTGATCCAGGTGATCCCGGCGGTGGGCACGGCGGCGCCGCCGGGGACGGTCATCTCCAGGCTGTAGATCCCCGACGTGGCATGCACCTGACCGTCCTCGCCGAAGAGCCCCAGCGACCGGTCCAGCTCGGCCAGCGGGGTCACGGTGTCCAGGTACGGGCCGGTGGATTCCTCCCCGAAGACGGCGTTCATGGCACGGACGAACCGGGGCCAGTCCTCGGCCGTGGCGGGGCGCAGCGCGCTGGGATCGATCACGCACCCGTGTCTACCGGGTGGCGCCGACAGCGGCGAACGGATTCCGCGACCGTGGCCTGCGCGACCACCGGGGACCAGGGGTGGCCGTTAGGGTCGTCAGCGCACCCTGCCTGCCGGCCCCCGGTCACCACCCGCCCGGTACGGCACCGGCCGGCCCGACGAGAGAAGATCCATGCGTTCCGCCACCGTCCCGTCCGCCGCGATCGCCGGGGTGCTGCTGCTGGCCGGCTGCACCGGCGCCGCCAGCGGGGGAGCCGACGACGCCGCAGCCGCCGTCTCACCCGTCACCGCAACCCCGGCGGCGGCCACCGTGCTGATCGCCGACACCGATCCCGCTGCCTCGGCCGCGAGCACCAGCCGGGCGCTGTTCACCAGCTCCCCGGTGGTGGTGGTCGCCTCCAGCGAGGATCCCGGCGGCCAGCTGCTCGGGGCCTCGGCCGCGGTCGCGCTCGGGGTCCCGCTGCTGCTGTCCGACGGCGGGTCGCAGGACCCGGTCACCGCCGAGCTGGACCGGCTGGGCGCCACCGATGTGCTCGCCGTCGGCACGGACCTGCCGGCCGACCAGGAACGCACCGTGGTCGCCGTCCCGGCCGAGGTGGACGCGGTGCAGCAGGCCACCGGGCTGGAGCTGGGCGCCGGCGACCCGGTGGCCGACGACGAGGCGGTGGCGGCCGTGGCCGGGCTGGACCCGGGTGACCCGGTGGCCCTGCTGCCGGCGGGCGCCCGGACAGATGCCACCGGATCCGAGGACGTCGACCAGCTACCGGCCGTGCAGCCGGCCGAACCGCTCACCGACGTCGTCGTGCTGGCCAGCGGTGGTCCCGAGTCCCTCGCCGGGGTGGCCACCGCCCGCGCCGCCGGCGCGGTGGTGCAGCTGACCGACGGGCAGACCGACCCGCGCGCCTCGGCCCGGGTGGTCGATGCGCTGGCCGCGGCCCGCCCGGCCGCGGTGCTGGCGCTGGGAGCGGACTTCGCCGGGGTGCAGGGACTGGACTGGAAGACCGCCACCGCGGCCACCGGGACCCAGCTGCCCGGCGGTGGGCAGCTGCTGTTCCCCGAGCACTTCTTCGTCGCGCTCTACGGCTATCCCGACGGCGGCGCGCTCGGTGTGCTGGGCGAGCAGCCGCTGGAGGCCGTCGATCACCCGGGCCGAGCAGACCGCGGCGCAGTACCACGACCTGGTGCCGGACAAGACCGTCGTCCCGATGTTCGAGATCATCGCCACGGTCGCCTCGGCGTCGGCCGGGTCCGGACGGCAACTACTCCACCGAGGCCGACATCGAGACGCTGCGGCCCTACGTGCGAGGCCGCCGGGCGCCGCCGGGCTCTACGTGGTGCTGGACCTGCAGCCGGGCCGCACCGACTTCCTGACCCAGGCCAAGCGGTACCAGTCGCTGCTGGAGCTGCCCTACGTCGGACTGGCGCTGGACCCGGAGTGGCGGCTGCGGCCCGACCAGGTGCACCTGACGCCAGATCGGCCAGGTCGGCGTCGACGAGATCAACCAGGTGGTCGGCTGGCTGGCCGACCTGACCCGGGACGACGCCCTGCCGCAGAAGCTGCTGGTGCTGCACCAGTTCCAGGCGCGGATGATCACCGACCGGGAGCGGCTGGACACCTCCCGCGACGAGCTGGCGATCATGGTGCACGTCGACGGCCAGGGCGGCCAGGCCGCCAAGCAGGACACCTGGAACGCCCTGCACACCGGACGCCCGCCGGCCCGCTGTACTGGGGCTGGAAGAACTTCTACGACGAGGACGCAGCCGATGCTCACCCCTGACGCAGACCATCGCGCAGGTCCTGCCCACCCCGGAGCTCGTCACCTACCAGTGACCTGGAGGACGCCGTGACCGATCTGCTGGACCCGGCCGACGTGCCGTGCTCGACCGCCCCGCGCTGGAAGCGCGGATGGCCGAGCACCGCACCGAGCTGACCGGGTACTGCTACCGGATGCTGGGGTCCTCCTTCGACGCCGAGGACGCCGTGCAGGACACCATGGTCCGGGCCTGGCGGTCGCTGGAGACCCTGCAGGGCCCGGCGGCGCTGCGGTCCTGGCTGTACCGGATCGCCACCAACGTCTGCCTGGACTCCCTCGCCGGGCGCAAGCGGCGGGCGCTGCCGGTCGACCTGTCCGACGAGCCGTCCGCCCCGGTGGAGGCGTCGCTGGCCGGGTCGCTGCCCGAGCACGCCTGGGTGGAACCGGCGCTGACCAGCCGGGTGGCAGCGGTCGGCAGCGACCCGGCCGACGTCGCCGTGCAGCGGGACTCGGTCCGGCTGGCGTTCGTGGCGGCACTGCAGGTGCTGCCGGCCCGGCAGCGGGCGGTGCTGGTGCTGCGCGAGGTCCTGCGCTGGCGGGCCGAGGAGGTCGCCCAGCTGCTGGGCACCAGCGTGCCGGCGGTGAACAGCGCGCTGCAGCGGGCCCGGGCCACACTCGCGGTCGTGCAGCAGGCCGGCAAGGCCCGGCCGGGCGAGGTGGACGCCGACCAGGCCGCGCTGCTGGCCGGTTACCTCGACGCGTTCACCCGCTACGACATGGACGCCTTCGTCCGCCTGCTGCACGACGACGCGGTGCAGGACATGCCGCCGTTCACCATGTGGCTGCGCTCGGCGGCCGACATCCGGGCGTTCATGGACGGGCCCGGTGCCGCCTGCCGGGGCTCGGTGCTGATCCCGGTGTCGCTGAACGGGTCGACGGCGTTCGCCCAGTACAAGCCCTCCGCCGAGCCCGGGATCCTGCGGCCGTGGGGGCTGCAGGCCCTGGAGGTGCACGACGGGCGGATCAGCCGGATCACCTCGTTCCTGGACACCCGGCTGTTCGCCCTCTTCGGGCTGCCCGAGCTGGTCCGCGCCGATGAGTCCGGGCCGGCGGGGGAGTCCTGAGGACATGCTCACCCACAGTCCCGCCTTCGGCGGGTTCTCCGTGTCCGACATCGACGCCGCCCGCACCTTCTACGAGGACGTGCTGGGCCTGACGACGTCACCGGCGGCCGCCCCGGGGTTGCTCATGCTGCACCTGGGCGGCGGCCGGGACGTCGTGGTCTACGCCAAGGGCCCGGCGCACGTCCCGGCCACGTTCACGGTGCTGAACTTCCCGGTGCCCGACGTGGATGCGGCCGTCGCCGAGCTGACCGGTCGTGGCGTGACCTTCCTGCAGTACGAGCAGCCGCCGACCGACCCGACCGGGGTCATGCGGGCCGGTGGGCCGCTGATCGCCTGGTTCACCGATCCGGCGGGGAACATCTTCTCGGTGATCGAGGCCTGACGCGGGGCCACGGACGCCGATCCGAGGGTCAGGCGGATCGGGCCGGTCCGCCCGCGAACCAGGGTCGGGCGCGGTACAGGAAGAACCCGAGGACGGCCATGAAGATCGTCGGGACCACCGGGTCCGGTTCGATCGCGGCGACGGCGGCGAGGAACAGGAACTCGTACGCCAGCGCGTTGCGGGCCCACCGGCTCCGTGCGCGCCAGGCGTACAGCGCCACCGCCAGCATCGACAGCGCCGACGCGATCAGGTAGGCCCCCCAGATCTCGCGCGGCACCTCGAGCACGCCGGTGGTCGTGCCGCCGTCGGCCTCGACGGTCCCCATCGGGAAGAACGCGTAGCTCGCGCCGAAGAACGTGATCAGAGCATTGACGACGGCGAAGGCGATCCACCCCCGGCCACCCCGCGGGGTTCCGGTCGTGCTTTCCGGTGCTGCGGTGTGCGCTCCCGCCGTTCCTGCCGACATGTCGAGGTCCTCCCGTGGTGGTGCCGCCTGGTGTCGGTCACGACGCTAGGAACGCTCGGTACCGCGGGACAGCCGGTGCGCCGCAGGGCGGTTCCTGCAGGTAACCCCACGGGTGGAGGTGGGGGATGCCGGGTGTGTGGAGGGGGCGGTAGCCGCCACACTGCACGGCGTGACCAGGTCGGGGCTCCACAGCCACCTCGTGACGGGGCTGACCGCGGTGGGTGCGTCCGGAGCGTGCGCCGCTGCGGCGCTGGCCGTCGTGGCGCGCCAGCCCGAGGCCGTACCGGTCATCGGGTTGGCCCTGTCCTGGTTCGTCGCAGGATGGGTGGCCACGCGCGCCCGGCCCGACCACCCGGAGGCCTTGCTCCTGCTGGCCGTCGGCGCGCTGCACCTGGGCGCGTTCGGCATGTCCGCGGCCGTCGCGCTGTCGGCGGCGAGCGGGTGGCCGGCCTGGCTCGGCGAGGCGGTCGCCGGTCTCGTCTTCGACGCAGGCTTCGGGGCGCTGGCCCTGGTCCTCGCACTGTTCCCGCACGGCCGGGGACGCCGGCGCGCACAGCGGATGTTCACCGGGATCGTCGCTGCCGCCGTCGTGGCCGTCGCCGTCGTCCCGGTGCTCACCTCGGCGTCGCTGACACCTGTCGTCACGGTGGGCCGGGAGGCGGTGCCGGCGCCTGCGGGGCTCCCGCTGGTCGAGTGGGATGTCGACCTGTTCCTCGTGCTGCCGGTCCTGGTGCTCACCGGGGTCGTCCTGCTCGTCGTCCTCGGCCGCCAGGTCGACCAGCGGCATCGCGCCGTGTACACGTGGCCGGCCGGCGCCGGGGGCCTGATCGTGCTGCTGCTGCTCGGCACCCCCCTGGCCGTCCCGGTCCTCGGTGGGCCGGCGTGGGCGGTGATCTTCGTGCTCGGCGCCGCGACGGTGCCCTGGGCGCTGCTGGCCGGGCTGACCCGGTACCGGTTGCTCGCCGTCGACGTGCAGGTGAGCCGGGCGCTCGCCCGGGGTGCACTGGCGGTGCTGGTGCTGGCGTGCTTCGGGCTCGTCGCCGCGGTGTCGGACGAGCGGGCGTCCCCGGTGGTGGCGGCAGGTGTCGCGGTGGTCGCGGCGCTGACCGGTGAGCAGCTGCGCCGGCGTCTCGAGGTCGTCGTCGACCGGCTGGTCACCGGTGGACGCGTACGGCGGACGGCCCGGGAGCAGGAGCTGCGGCACGCCGGTGAACCGATCGATCCGGCCGAGCTCGCCGAGCGAGCGGTCAGCACGCTGGCGCGCGTGCTGGAGGTGTCCTGGGTCCGGCTCGTCCGGGACGGCGACGTCGTCGCTCGTGCCGGCCGGGACGACCAGCTGCCCGAGCTGACCGTTCCGGTCGTGACCGGTGAACGGGTCCTGGGTTCCCTCGACTGCGGCCCGCGGCACGGCGGTTGGCGGTCCGAGCAGGTGGAGGCGGTGCGGGAGGTGGCCCACCGGGTCGGACTGCTCTGGGACAACGCTCGGTTGAGCAGCGCACTGGCGGATCGGGTGGCGGACCTGGAGGCGTCCCGGCGCCGGTTGGTGGCGGCCGAGGAGCACGCCCGCCGCCGGCTGGAACGAGACCTGCACGACGGCGTCCAGCAGCAGCTCGTGGCCCTCCTGGTGCGGTTGGAGCTGCTGCGCGCGCTGCTGCCTGCCGACAGCAGAGCGGGGGAGGTCACTGCTGCGGCGCACGACCTGGCCGGGCGTTCCCTGGCCGAGCTGCGGGAACTGGTCCGCGGCATCCGCCCTCCGGTGCTCGCCGATCACGGCCTGGTGACGGCGCTGGAGTCGCGGGCCGCGCAGATGCCGATCCCGGTGCGCGTCGACGCCGATCCCCGTGTGGACGGGGTCCGGTACCCGGCGGAGGTGGAGAGCGCCGCCTACTTCGTGGCCCTCGAGGCGCTCACCAACGTGCTCAAGCACGCGGGTGGGGCCGGCGCCCGGGTCGTGGTCGCCCCGACGGTCGAGGGCCTGACCATCGCCGTCGGCGACGAGGGCTGCGGCTTCGACGGGGCGGGAGGCGGGACCGGCCTCGGCGGGATGCGCGACCGGGTCGAGGCGCTCGGTGGCACCTTGTCGGTGACCTCCGCCGTCGGCGTGGGGACGACGGTCAGCGCGCACCTGCCGGCCGGGGTGATCGCCCGTGCCTGACCGGCCGCTTCGCGTCGTCCTCGCCGACGACCACTACCTCGTGCGGGAGGGCACCCGCCAACTGCTCGAGCTGGGCGGGGAGGTGGAGGTCGTCGCCAGCTGCGCCGACGCCGTCGAGCTGGTCGACGCGGCGGCCCGGCTGCTGCCCGACGTCGTGGTGACCGACATCCGGATGCCGCCCGGGCACGGCACGGAGGGGATCGACGCTGCCCGACGGCTGCGGGCGGCACATCCCGGCATGGGCATCGTCATCCTGTCCGCGCACGCCGACGCCGGGTACGCCCTGGACCTGTTCCGGGACGGTGCGGCGGGGCTGGCGTACCTGCTCAAGGACCGCGTGGGGGAGCGGGCGCAGCTGCTGCACGCCTTGCGGGAGACCGCCGCCGGGCGCAGCGTCGTGGACGCGGTCGTCGTCGAGGCGCTCGTCGACCGGCGGCCCAGCCAGCCCGGATCGGCGTTCGGCGAGCTCACCCGGCGCGAGCGCGACGTCATGGGACTCATGGCGAGGGGACGGACCAACCGGGCGATCGCGACCGAGCTGCACGTCACCGTCTCCGCGGTGGAGAAGTACGTGAACGCGATCTTCAGCAAGCTGGGCCTGGCCGACGAGCCGGAGGTCCACCGTCGCGTCGCCGCAGTCCTCGCCTGGCTCGCGCACGGGCATCCCCTCGATGTGCCCTTCCCGGCCGACCGACCCGACCGGGCGTGACACGAGCCCGGCGGCTGCTGATCCGCGACCCGCGACGGGGCGGGTCAGTCCACCGGCTCCCGCGCCTGGTTCCCGCCGCCACGGACGGCCTGCAGCACCGTATGTGCCTGCTGGTCCACCAGGCGGGTGAACAACTGCTGGGCGTAGCCGAAGATCAGCGCCCAGGCGAGGATCTGCGCCGACGTGTCCAGCGCGGTGAGCCCGGGCACGAAGCGCCCGCGCATGAGCAGCAGGCCCAGGACCGCGGTGACCGCCCCGGTCGGCAACTTGAGCAGGGCCACGGCGATCGGCAGCCCGTGCGGCTCGGACGACCCCCGGATGCTCCGGATCGCGGCCGCCGCCGCGACGGCCGCGGCGCTCAACCCGGCCAGCTCGACCAGGAAGATGTCGGACGGACTGGCCGCCTCGCGCACCCTGTTGTCGATGTCCCCGGCCCGGGCGCCGGGCCGCAGCGCGGTCGAGAAGGGCGAGGACTGCTGCGTCGGGCAGACCACGACGGCCGTGCCGGCCTCCTCGGGCACGAAGCACAGGGGCAGGGCGGTGGGGCTCACCCACCCGACGACCGCGAGGGCAGCGGCCAGGGCCGCCAGGAGCATCGTCGTCAGGTACAGCACGTTGCGGAAGCTGCGTACGCGCAGCTGTTCGCGCAACGAGGCGGAGGCCGCGGCCCGGCATGCGGTGGCGATCGTCAACCGGTCTTCCTCGACCGCCGCCAGGCGGGCCTGGGCCGGAGTCTGCGGCGGGGCGTCCTGAGCACGGCTCGCGGGTCTGCCGAGCCCCACCCGCTGGGCCACCCGCTCGACCTCCTGCCGCCGGCTGTCCGAGGGCGACAGGTGGCGGGCCACGTCGTTGAGCACGCCCGGCAGCCGACCCAGCAGGTACCCCGCGGGCGCGACGGTGAGCAGCAGGGCCTCGGCCGCGTCCAGGTTGCTCATCGCCCGTTCCAGCGCTGCCTTGCCTGAGCCCCGCCGCGGCTGCAGCGCGGCGTCCCGCGCCGCGGCGAGGTGGCAGCGGATGGCCTCGTGCAGGGTGGCCGCGGGTGCGTCCGTGGACTGCTGCGCCGCCCAGTCCACGAGAGCGTCCAGTTCCTTGGCCCGGGTCAGCGTCCCCTCCCGCCAGGCCCGTGAGACCGGCCCGCCGACAGCCTTGCCCGGGCTCGCGGTCGTCGTCATCGCGGCGTCACCGGACCGCCGTGCGCGACCGGCACGTGCGCCGTGCGATCGTCCGGCCACGCCATCGGGGGCCAGGCCGAGCGCGGGCGACCCGGGGAGGTAGGCCTCCCGTCGTGCAGGTGGGGCACCGTGGCCTCCTCCGCTCACCGGGAGCAGGGGGGTGGCTGTCCCGGGTCCGCGCCGGAGTGTGTGGTCCCCGGCCGACGGCTGGCAAGGGCCTTCTGCCGACACCGAGCCGGATCCTGCGGACACGCCGGAAGGACGTCCCGCCGGTGACGCGGGAGCAGCGGCGTGGTGACGACGCGGTGACGGCATGTCCACGAGAGTTCTGCGCACGGACGGTGACAGCCAGGTCGCCATCCGTTCTCCCCCGGAGGGAGCTCGTCCTGCCGGACAGGGCCTGCGTCCGGCCAGCCGCCGGGACCCGGGCCACGGAGGTGACCGACGCCGTCGACCGCGGTTCAGGCCTCGCCCAGGCGCCCTGCCCGCGCGTCGCCACCGGAGAGAGGGGGACTCGTGGTGCTGCCCCGGACGGTGCTCCTCGGGACCGCGGCGGTGGTCGTCCTCGGTGGCTGCGGCACGTCCGGTGGCGGCTCCACGCCGGCCGCCGACACACCTGTCGACGGGGCTGCGCGGTCCTCCTCGGTCACCGGGACCGACCCGGACGCCCCGGTGCCCGACGAGCAGTCGGCGTCCGCGGACGTCGTGGCGGAGGACTCCCGACCCGAGCCGCCAGACACCGGGGGGACCGGTGGCGTGACGCTCTCGCTGCCCAGCCTGCCGGTCGGCGGGTCGGAGAGCATCGGCAGCGATGCCGGGGACACCTGCATCCCGATGTCCTACCTGGGCAACGTCGAGGAGCAGAGCATCCCCGTGGGCGCCCGGATCCGAGTCACCGCGGTGCTCATCTCCTCGGACCTGCTCGCCCGAGGTGGGAACGGCTGCTCCTCGGGTGAACGCTCCTGCCTGGGTGGGGACGCCTACACCGATCAGCAGCGCACCTGCGGGCTGCCCGTGCGGGTGGCCCGCGAGCCCCGGCCCCCGGCCGGCGAGGAGCCCGATCCGGAGTTCGAGCAGGAAACCGTCACCATCGCGATGAGTGCCGAGGTGGACTGCCCACCCGCACTGCAGCAGCAGTGCGCCGCGTTCGCCCGCAGCCTGGACGACGTCCCCATGCAGTCGGTGTCGGTGACCGTCAACGCCAGGTCGTCCCCGGACACCGGGGACACCGCGCCCGCGACGGCGCCGGACACCACAGCGGGGACCTCTGCGGCGCCAGAGACATCGGCCGGGACGGGCGGGGCTACCAGCGGGAGTACGACCGGACCTACCAGCGATGCCACCAGTGCGGGCACCAGCGCGGGCGCAGCCACCGGCACCGGCCCGCCGACCGGTTGACCGCGGTGCCCGACGACGGCCCGGAACTGCCCCGGGCCGTGCAGACGCTGAGCAGCATCGCGTCGGTGGTCGCACCACTCAGCCTCGTCTCCGCGTTGCTCTTCTACTTCGGCTACGCCGCGGCCCGCGCGCAGTACCGGTACTTCGGCATCGACGTGGACACCATCGGGCTCGGCACGCAGGACTTCGTGATGCGCAGCCCGCAGGTGCTGCTGGCCCCCCTGCTGGGCCTGCTGCTGCTCGGGCTGCTGGCGGTGGCGGGTCACGGGGCCGTGCGCCGCCGGGTGTCCCGGGCGTCGGGCGGGCCGGGCCAGCCGGGAGAGACCGCCCGGGCCAGGCGGACGCTGCACCGGATCGGGCGGGCCGGGCAGGTGCTTCGGGCCGTCGGATCCGGCCTGCTGCTGGCCGGTGCCCTGTTCCTGGTCGGCTACCCGGTGGTGGGGCAGTGGGCGGCCTACCCGCTGGTGACCCCGATGCTGATGTCCGCAGGTGCCGGGCTGGTCGGCTACGGCTCCCGGATCGCCGGCCTGCTGCATCCCCGGGACCGCTCGCACCGCGCGACGGTGCTCGCGACCTGGCTGATCCTCACGGTGAGCGTCTTCTGGGCCACCGCGACGCTGGCCGAGGCGTCCGGCCGGGGGCTGGCGCGGGACACCGCGCGGCACCTGGACCGGCTGCCCGGCGTCGTCCTGGACACGACGGAGCGGCTGTACCTGACCTCGCCGGGCATCGAGGAGCGGGCGCTGCGGCCGGTGCAGCCGGGGCAGACCTTCCTCTACCGGTACCGCAACCTGCGACTGCTGATCGAGGGCTCGGACCGCCTCTTCCTCGTCCCCGGCACCTGGTCGGCCAGCAACTCCACGCTGGTCGTCCCGATGGACGGCTCGGTCCGGGTCCAGTTCCGCTTCCTGGACGACCCGCCCTGAGCCGGTGCTCCCGGGGGTGCCCGCCGGAGCTGCGGCGGCGGGGATCGCGGCTCACCCGGGTCGCGGTCGTGGGACGGGGTCGCCCCGCGGCCACGGGCATCGGGCCTTCCTCGAGCGTCACACCCGGGCCTGGGCGAGGTCGCGGTCGGCGGTGGCTCGAGTGGTCCGGGGCCAGGTCCAGGCGGCGCGCAGGATGAAGGCCAGGAGCAGCACCTCGAGTCCGATGGAGAGGCCGTAGAAGTAGGAGTAGGTCCAGGACTCGCCGGCCGCGTTGTACATCGAGACGGGGATGTAGAGCGCTGCCACGACGAGGTTCGTGGCGCGGTTGACACGGGCGGGCAGTGTCGCGGAGAGCAGGATCATGAGGATCGGGATGGCCATGAGCGTGAGCGCAAGGGCGACGAAGGTCGGGCCGGTGTCGAACTCGTGGACGACGCCGGCCAGGATGTCGTCGATGAAGCCGGGCTTGTACAGGGCGAGGTAGTCGACGTAGATGTAGAGGAACATGAAGCTGGTCCAGGCCGCGGCGAGCTTCGCTCGAACCGGGAGCTGCGCTTCCTGGAATGCGCCGGCGGTTGTGCTGCTTCTGGTCATCACGTCTCCTGTGTGCTGGCGAGCTGGCCAGGTCGGCTCAGTCGATGTCTCACCATGACCGGATCGGCCAGCTGCCACATCCGCCTGCGGGCTCCAGCCGTCCTGGCCGCAGGTACGGGACGTCCGCAGTACTTTCGGCTGATCCGCCCGAGCGGCGGCCCCTCTACGGTGGCGGGGAGGGGGAAGCATGCTGGCTGGGATGTGGGCCGAGCCGCGCCCCGCGCGCCCGCCGGCGCGGGTCTGGCGGGACTGGGCGCTCTTCTGGGGTCTCGTCGCGATCTCGCTCGTCGAGGTGCTGCTGCGCGAGGACACGGCATGGGCGCCACTGGTGGTCGGTGTCAGCGTCGTCGTCGCGGCGTGCCTGCTGTGGCGGCGCACGCGGCCGCTGGCCGCGGTCGCCGTCGCCTTCGGAACCCTCCTCGCCTTCGACATCGCGAGGATCGTGGCCATCGATGCCACCGGCCTGGACAGCATCGCCGGGGTGCTCGTCCTGCCCTACGCCCTGCTGCGCTGGGGGGCAGGTCGCGAGGCTGCCCTCGGACTCGGCATCATCCTCATCTGGCTACCCGTCACCCTCGCGGCGGTCCCGACCTCGCCCGCGGAGATGGTCGCCGGTTACGGCTTCTTCCTGTTCTCGGCCGCGCTGGGCGCGGCAGTCCGCTACCGCACCAGCAGCCGCGTCCGCGAGATCGAGCAGGTGCGGTTGCGCCAGCGCAACGAACTGGCCCGCGAGCTGCACGACACGGTCGGGCATCGCGTCTCGGCGATCGCCGTCCAGGCGCAGGCAGGTCGCGCGCTGTCGGCTGCAGATCCCGAGCGCGCGCTGGCCACCCTGGTCACCATCGAGGAGGAGGCGTCCCGGACGCTGGAGGAGATGCGGGCGCTGGTGGGTGTGCTGCGCGACGGAACGGACGCCGATCTGGCCCCCCGCCGGGGCGTGGCGGACATCGAGCGGCTCGCTCGCCCCGGAGGCGAGGTGCTGGGCGTCCGCGTGCAGGTCTCCGGTGACGTCGATGCCGTGGACGCCAGCGTCAGCACCGCCCTCTACCTGATCGCCGCCGAGGCGGTCACCAACGCGACCCGGCACGCCTCCGGGGCCACCCAGGTCACCGTCGACGTCACCGCATCCCGCGGTCAGGTGCGCCTGCGCGTCCACGACGACGGCGCGACGCGTACGGCCGGATCTGCTCCGGCCGGCTTCGGGCTGCGCGGCATGGCCGAGCGGGCGAGCCTGCTCGGCGGCACCCTGCGGGCGGGACCCGACCCGGACGGCGGCTGGAGCGTCGACGCCTCGCTGCCGCTGCACGGTGGCGTGCGTCATGACCATCCGCGTGCTCGTCGCCGACGACCAGGACATCGTCCGGGCCGGGCTGTGCATGATCCTCGACGCCCAACCGGGCATCACCGTCGTCGCCGAGGCCGCCGACGGCCGACGGGCGATCGCGATGGCGCGCTCGCTGCGTCCCGATGTGTGCCTGCTGGACATCCGCATGCCCGAGGTCGACGGGATCGAGGCCACCCGGCAGCTCGCCGGGCCCGATGTCGCCGAGCCCCTGGCCGTCGTCGTCATCACCACCTTCGACCTCGACGAGTACGTCTACGGCGCGCTGAAGGCAGGCGCCCGCGGGTTCCTGCTCAAGGACGCCGGCGCCGAACTGCTCACCCAGGCCGTGCATGCCGCCGCCCGTGGCGACGCCCTGATCGCACCCAGCATCACCGCCAGGCTGCTGTCCTCCTTCGCCGACAACCGCTCGCGCCCACGGCCACCCGAGCCCGTCGAGCCGCTGACCGCTCGCGAGGAGCAGGTCCTGCTCGCTGCCGCTCGGGGGAGGACCAACAGCGAGATCGGCGATGAGCTGTCGATCAGCCTCAGCACCGTCAAGACCCACATCGCCGCCCTGATGCGCAAGCTGGACGCGCGCAACCGCGTCGAGATCGTCGATGTGGGCCTACGAGACGCACCGCGTCGACACGTGATCGGCGCGCAGCCGGACCCTGCGCCCACGGCTGTGCCCCGACGTGCCGACCGGTGGCGTCGTGACGGCGGGCTGACGAGCACGTGACGGATGCCGGGCACGTTCGGGCTCGGCGGGCCGACCGGCGCGCAGGAGGAGTCCGCGATGGCCGTCGCTCGGCAGGTCGAGCTGCGCTGGGGCGCCACTGGTCCTCCCGTCGACGTGCCGGCAGGCCTGTCGGCCGTGTGCCGGGACGGGCCCTGGCTGTGGCTGGCCGGTGACGAGGAGCCGCGGCTGGAGCGGTTACGGGTGGGGGCACCGGACGGTGCCTGGTACGGCGACCGCCGGTCCTTCCGGCTGGGTGACCTGGTCGACCTGCCAGAAGGACCCGACGTCGAGGTCGACGTCGAGGGGATGGACCGTCGCGACGGGTACCTGTGGATCGTCGGTTCGCACAGCCGCACGAGGAAGAAGGTGGGCGACCGGGACGACGACGAGAAGGGGTTCGACGCGCTGGCCACGGTCCGGGGTCATCCCAACCGGCATGTCGTGATCCGGGTGCCCATCGCAGATCGGGACGGCGAGGCCGTCCCGGTGCGGACGTCGGCCGGGGGCGGGGCACGGCGCACCGCGGCACTGCTCGAGGGGGGCGAGGGCGGCCTGACGGACGCCCTGTCGCAGGATCAGCACCTGGCGCCGTTCCTGGCCATTCCCAGCAAGGACAACGGGCTCGACGTCGAGGGCATCGTGGCAGTGGACGGCGGTGTGCTCGTCGGTCTCCGGGGACCGGTCCTCCGGGGCTGGGCCGTGGTCCTGGAGGTACCCGTCCAGGAGGTGCCGGGGCGCCCAGACCGGCTCTCCCTCCCGTCGGAGGGGCGGCGCTACCGCAAGCACTTCCTCCAACTGGACGGCCTGGGCGTGCGCGATCTCTGCCGGGTGGACGACGACGTCCTGGTGCTCGCCGGCCCCACCATGGACCTGGACGGCCCCGCCCGGCTGTACCGGTGGGCCGGCGCGGCCCGGGAACGCAGTGCCGGCCTCATCCGGCGGGACCACGTCCCGTTCCTGCAGGACCTGCCACACGGCCAGGGCGCGACCCGGGGTCGCGACCACCCGGAGGGCATCGCGCTCCTGCGGGACGGCGCGCACGACGAGGTGCTCGTCGTCTACGACAGCCCCGCCGAGGCCCGGCAGCAGGACGGTCTGATCCTGGCCGATGTGTGCCGACTGCCGGACCGGGCCACGGACCGGGCCCCGGACGGGGCCGGTGAGGGTGCTGGGTGAGGTGACGCTCTGGGCGTCGTGCGGCGTGGCCTGATGTCGACGCCGGGCACCTCACCGTCGACCGTCACCGAGTCGGTTCGCCAGTCCGGGCGGACCTGCGTGGGCAGTGCTGCGCGTCACTCACCTCCGGGGGAAGAACGGGCGGAGCGGGAGTGGGGGTCGGAACGGCGTCCAGGCTCCCTCGGAGATCCCTAGTCGGTCGGCCAGCAGCCACAGCACCGCCGGGTGGTGACCCATGCCGAGGTGACTGACGCGCACCTCGACGTTCTCGCGTCGAGGTCGGGGTTCGTACCGGCAGGACGACCACGGGGTGATGCCGTCGGACCGGCTGAAGACCGAGGTCGCAGGCACGCGGAGGGAGCCGCGCTCGGCCCACGGCCGGGGGAGGGACGCGACGGCGCGAGGCACCCCCGCACCGTGGTCCGCGACTCCCGACACCGTGCGCATCCACCGGGGCCACCGCGTCACGGGGCTACCCAAGGTCACGAGCCCGCGGACACTGCCCGGCGCGGCCCTGGCCAGCTCCTGGGCATAGAGGCCACCGAGACTCCAACCGACCAGGCTGACCCGCCGCCCCGAGCTGCGGTGGAGATCCTCGACCTGCTGACGCAACTCCTGGACGACGCGACCCGTGGGGCCACGGTTCGTGCCCAACCTCCAGCCCGAGACGTTGTGTCCCAGTGCTCGCAGGACGCTGCGCATCAGCGCCGTGGCCGGATCACCGGTCAGCCACCCGGGCAGGACCAGGACGGGATGACCATCGCCCCGGCGCGCGGTCGCCAGGAGCGGCCACACGGCGCCGAGGGCGACGAGGTCCAGCCCCGCCCGGTGCGGCTCGGTGACGAGCTGGCGGATGGAGGAGGGCTGTAAGGAGGGCACGGGGAGAGCATCCCCGGCCAGCCGGTACGCCGGTCGAGACCGTCGAGAACCGAGGCGCGGGGCCCCCACGTCGTCCGCGTGCAGCCGGATGTCCAGCCGTCGCACGACGGATGTCCCCGCCGCGGGTCGAAGCCGGGCTCGTCCCGGTCATTCCGGCGAGTTCCCGCGCACCACCCGGGTGCCCTGGCCATCGGCCCGTCCGCAGTCCCCCCACGCCACCTCGGCTCTCAGCCGCTGCGCCGTCGTCGCACCGGTGCACGGCGGAGGGCTGGCCGATGCCGATGGTGCTGCTCGATCGACGTGGCCAGGCCCCCGTCGGCGGCGGTGACCACGACCGGCCGTCCGACCTCGGGCGCAGGCAGGCGGAGCGGATGTGGGCCTGCCAGACGCACCGCGTCGACACCCGATCGGCTCGCCGCCCGTCCCTGCGCCCACGCCGCCGACCGGCCCGACCGGGGCGCCCGGAGCAGGGGTGCGGAACCGGAGCCAGGAGAGAGCGGGTGACCGGGATCGAACCGGCATGGCCAGCTTGGAAGGCTGGGGCTCTACCATTGAGCTACACCCGCGAGGTGCTGCCCGGCCACAGTACCGGTAGCCCGGGACGCCCTAGACTTCCCCCGCCACGGGGTGTGGCGCAGCTTGGTAGCGCACCTGCTTTGGGAGCAGGGGGCCGCAGGTTCAAATCCTGTCACCCCGACACGACGTCCGCGGGTCTCTGGAACACTCGCGGGCATCCCGGTGCTGTCTGTCCCTGTCGGCAGGCCGCGCCGACCACCACCTGACGTCTGCACCGAGGAGCGCTGCGCTGTGAAGAGCACCATCGAGAACCTGGGCCCGACCCGGGTCCGGCTCGCGATCGAGGTGCCGTGGGGCGACCTGGACCACGCCTTCGGCGAGGTCTACAAGGAGCTCGGCCGGCAGGTCAAGGTCCCCGGCTTCCGGCCGGGCAAGGTCCCCAACCGCATCCTCGACCAGCGGATCGGCCGCCCCGTCGTGCTGGAGCAGGTCGTCCAGCACGCCGTCCCGGAGGTCTACTCCGAGGTGATCCGGGAGAACCAGGTCCGGGTGCTCTCCCAGCCCGACGTCGAGGTCACCCGCCTGGACGATGGCGACACGCTCGCCTTCACCGCCGAGGTCGACGTGGCCCCGCAGCTGGAGCTGCCGGCGCTGGACTCCCTGGCCGTGACCGTCGACGACGTCGAGGTCACCGAGGAGGAGATCGACGCCCAGATCGCCACCGTCCGCGAGCGCTTCGCCATGCTCACCGGCGTCGAGCGCGCCGCGCAGGACGGCGACTACGTCTCCATCGACCTGGTTGCCACGCTGAACGGCGAGGAGCTCGAGGACGGCACCACCAGCGGGTTGTCCTACGAGGTCGGCACCGGAACCCTGATGGACGGCCTGGACGAGGCCGTGCGCGGGCTGTCCGCCGACGAGTCGGCCACCTTCACCTCTCCGCTCCTGTCCGGGGAGAACGCCGGCGAGGCCGCCGAGGTCACCGTGACGGTCCGCTCGGTGAAGACCAAGGAGCTCCCCGAGCTCGACGACGAGTTCGCCTCCACCTCGAGCGAGTTCGACACCCTGGAGGAGCTGCGCGGCGACGTCCGCACCCGGCTGTCCCGGGTGAAGGTGCTCCAGCAGGGCAGCCAGGCCCGCGACAAGCTGGTCGAGCACCTGCTCGAGGTCACCGACGTCCCGGTCCCGGAGAAGCTGGTGGAGCGCGAGCTGGAGTGGCGCACCCGGGCCATGGAGCAGGAACTGGCCCAGGCCGGCATGGACTGGGACGCCTACTTCTCCGCCGCCGGGGTCGACAGCCGCGAGGCCTACGACGCCGATATGAAGACCAACGTGGAGAACGCCGTCCGCACCCAGTTCGTGCTGGACGCGATCGCCGACGCCCGCGAGGTCACCGTCGACAACGACGACCTGTCCGCCCAGGTCATGGCGCAGGCCCAGCGCAACCGGGTCAGCCCCGAGGTCTACGCCCAGCAGCTGCAGCAGGGCAACAACATCGCCGACTTCGTCGCCGACGTGCGCCGGACCAAGGCGCTGGCCCAGTTGCTGGAGCAGACCACCATCACTGACGCCTCGGGCAACACCGTCGACCTGGAGGCGCTGCGGCCGCAGACCACCATGCGGCTCCGGCCGGCGAGGTCGCCGAGACCGAGGACGCCGACACCGAGGTCGTCGAGACCGAGGACGCCCCCGCGTCCTGATCCACCGCGCATCCCGACGCCCGTCCCACCGCCCCGCGGTGGGGCGGGCGTCGTCGTCGGGCCACCCGGGTGCGTTGCCCGCCCACCCCGAGTGCGCCCTCGGCGAACACCGGCGGATGCGGGAGTGGCCGCCCGGACGTGCGCGTTAGGGTCGACGTGACACCGAGAAGGACCCGGGCCGGCGGTTGCGCCCGCGCCCCGGACCATCCCCGGCGGACGACCCGTTCCACCGATCCATCCGACACCCGACCGCCTGCACGCCTGTCCCACGGAGGTCACCGCACACGTGAACACCGCACACCCGACCGCGCCCGTGATGCGCGGCTCCGGGAACATGATGAACCTGGGCGACTCGGTCTACGAGCGCCTGCTGCGCGAGCGGATCATCTTCCTCGGCAGCCAGGTCGACGACACGATCGCCAACCAGCTTGCCGCGCAGATGCTGCTGCTCTCGGCCGAGGACCCCAAGCGCGACATCCACCTGTACATCAACTCGCCCGGTGGCTCGGTCACCGCGGGCATGGCGATCTACGACACCATGCAGTTCATCGACTGCGACGTCGCCACCTACGGGATGGGTCTGGCCGCCTCGATGGGCCAGTTCCTGCTCACCGCCGGCACCAAGGGCAAGCGCTACGCCCTGCCGCACGCGCGGATCATGATGCACCAGCCTTCCGCCGGTGTCGGGGGCACGGCCTCGGACATCGCCATCCAGGCCGACCTGTTCCGGCGGACCAAGGCCGAGCTGAACGAGCTGCAGGCGCTGCACACCGGTCAGACCATCGAGCGGATCAACGAGGACTCCGACCGGGACCGCTGGTTCACCGCGCCCCAGGCACTGGAGTACGGCTTCGTCGACCACGTGGTCACCAAGGCCTCTGCCACGACCGAGACCGACAACCCGGTCACCCAGAACTGACGGTCGGAGGACCTGACATGAGCTACCAGCCGGCGCAGAGCCGCTACATCCTGCCCTCCTTCACCGAGCGCACCAGCTACGGGATGAAGGAGTCCAACCCCTACAACAAGCTCTTCGAGGAACGCATCATCTTCCTCGGCGTGCAGGTCGACGACGCCAGCGCCAACGACGTCATGGCCCAGCTGATCACGCTGGAGTCCACCGACCCCGACCGCGACATCACGATGTACATCAACTCGCCCGGTGGCTCGTTCACCGCGCTGATGGCCATCTACGACACCATGATGTTCGTCCGTCCCGACATCCAGACCGTGTGCATGGGCCAGGCCGCCTCCGCGGCCGCCGTCATCCTGGCGGCCGGCACCAAGGGCAAGCGCCTGGCGCTGCCCTACTCCCGGGTGCTGATCCACCAGCCCTCCGGGGAGGCCGGTGGCCAGGTCACCGACCTGGAGATCCACGCCGCGGAGATCGAGCGGGTGCGCACTCAGATGGAGCAGATCCTGGCCCGGCACACCGGCCGGCCCCAGGAGCAGGTCCGCAAGGACATCGACCGCGACAAGATCCTCACGGCCCAGGAGGCCAAGGAGTACGGGATCGTCGACGAGGTCATCGCCAGCCGCAAGCTCAACGCCCTGCCGGCCCTGCCGGCCTGATCCGGCCGCGCCCGGCGGTGCGGTGCAGGCGGTCCCGAGCAGGGGCCTCGAGCCGTACCGTCGGGGGCGGATGGGTCGGCCGGGACGGGTCGTGGTCCTTCCGCGGACACCGGGTGCGTCACTGCCCGGGAACGTCGGTGGTGGCCGGTACGGTCGGCGGACGCCCGATCCCCGGCCACCGCCGGCTCGTGCACGAGGCCCGCCGCCCGGCGGGTGA
This sequence comes from uncultured Actinomycetota bacterium, assembly GCA_963759905.1. Classification (GTDB taxonomy): domain Bacteria; phylum Actinomycetota; class Actinomycetes; order Mycobacteriales; family Geodermatophilaceae; genus Klenkia. The sequence goes on along the minus strand of CAVXBD010000001.1, from coordinate 505,640 downwards.
TCAGGGGCATCACGAACGAGGGACCTGCAGTTCTGCAGGCCCGGTGACACGGAGGTCAGCCAGGTGGCACGTATCGGTGAGAGCGGCGACCTGCTCAAGTGCTCGTTCTGCGGGAAGAGCCAGAAGCAGGTCAAGAAGCTCATCGCGGGCCCCGGGGTCTACATCTGCGACGAGTGCATCGAGCTCTGCAACGAGATCATCGAGGAAGAGCTCAGCGAGTCCTCGGACCTGAAGTTCGACGAGCTGCCCAAGCCCAAGGAGATCCACGACTTCCTCGAGCAGTACGTGATCGGCCAGGACAAGGCCAAGCGCACGCTCGCGGTCGCCGTCTACAACCACTACAAGCGGATCCAGGCCGGTGGCGAGCGCAGCTCGCGGGACGACGGCGTGGAGCTGGCCAAGTCCAACATCCTGCTGATGGGGCCCACCGGCTGCGGCAAGACCCACCTGGCGCAGACGCTGGCCCGGATGCTCAACGTGCCGTTCGCGATCGCCGACGCCACCGCGCTCACCGAGGCCGGCTACGTCGGCGAGGACGTCGAGAACATCCTGCTCAAGCTGATCCAGGCCGCCGACTACGACGTCAAGCGGGCCGAGACCGGGATCATCTACATCGACGAGGTCGACAAGATCGCCCGCAAGAGCGAGAACCCGTCGATCACCCGGGACGTCTCCGGCGAGGGCGTGCAGCAGGCGCTGCTGAAGATCCTCGAGGGCACGACGGCGTCGGTCCCGCCGCAGGGTGGGCGCAAGCACCCGCACCAGGAGTTCATCCAGATCGACACCACCAACGTGCTGTTCATCGTGGGTGGCGCGTTCGCCGGCCTGGACAAGGTGATCGAAGCCCGGGTCGGCAAGCAGGGCATCGGCTTCGGCGCCGAGGTGCGCGGCAAGGCCGAGGTCGAGGAGGCCAACGCCCTGGCCGAGGTCATGCCCGAGGACCTGCTGAAGTTCGGGATGATCCCCGAGTTCATCGGCCGGCTGCCGGTCATCACCAGCGTGCAGAAGCTGGACCGCGAGGCGCTGATCAACATCCTCACCGAGCCGAAGAACGCCCTGGTGCGCCAGTACCGCCGGCTGTTCGAGCTCGACGGGGTGGAGCTGGAGTTCACCGAGGACGCGCTCGAGGCCATCGCCGACCAGGCGATCCTGCGGGGCACCGGTGCCCGCGGACTGCGCGCGATCATGGAGGAGGTGCTCCAGTCGGTCATGTACGACATCCCCGGCCGGGAGGACGTCGCCACCGTGGTGATCACCGGCGAGGTCGTGCTGGAGCACGTCAACCCCGACGATCGTGCCCCGCAAGCCCGCTCGGGAGCGCCGCGAGAAGTCCGCCTGACCCTCTCGCCACCGCTGACGCCCGCCGTCCCCTCGGGGCCGGCGGGCGTCGCCGTGTCCAGGCCCGACCGCCGGGCAGTGCTCCTGGGGGAGCGGTTCCGGGCCCGGAACCGAGCGGTGAGGGGCACTACCCGGTGTCCTCACCCCACCCGGGCGGCATACGTACCGGCGATGTCCGACCGGCAGGCCTGCGGGTCCCCGGTCAGCCGCCGGTAGCTGAACCGCAGGGTCAGCCAACCCATCGTGGCCAGCGCGGCGTCCCGGCGGACGTCGCGCTCCCGGTCGGCCGGGTCGCCGTGGAAGGCAGCGCCGTCCAGCTCGACTGCCAGCCGCGCCTCCGGCCACGCCGCATCCAGCCCGACCCAGCCGACCGGGGTACGCAGGCGGTACTGCTGCCGGCAGGGCGGGAGGCCCGGGACGTCCAGCACGTGCCGGACGGCGAACATCTCCAGCCAGCTCTGGCAGCCCCCGGCGATCAGGTCCAGCAGCTCGATCAGGGCGGGCCGTCCGGCCAGCTGCGGGCGCCCGACCAGCTCGGCGCGCAGCTCCTCGATCCTGACCTGCCCTTCCCGGGTGGCCCGCAGCAGCGCCTCCCGGACCACCGACCGCAGCGCCCCGAGATGGCGTGGCCGGTGGGCCAGCTCCCAGCTGTCCACCAGAGCCCGCACCGGGGTCGTCGTCGCGAACCCGGCGGCGGAGCTGACCGTGGCGACGTCGGCGCGGTGCACGGTCAGCAGCCGGCGGGAACGAAGCCGGCGGGCGGGTGGCACGGTCACGTGCAGCCAGGCCTGGCGGTACCCGGTGATGCCCAGCGCCGACAGCGCGCTGACGTGGCTCAGCGCGCCACCGGTCCAGCCGAGCGCGGCCCAGGCCCGAGTGTCGTCCTCCCCGGCCCGGTCGGGCAGCACCAGCACACCGGGGTGGGGCACGAGCAGCCGGCCAGTGCTAATCCAGGTCCGCACGCTGGTCCGGCTGGTGCGGGCCTCCAGGGCTGCCCGGGGGAGGACCCCGGTGGGCCCCAGCAACGCGGTGAGGTCGTGGGTCACCGCGGCAGCGTGCGGCCCCCGCCCCGCGCGATGGCCAGCCCGGCGACATCTGTGGACAGTGCCCGCCGGGCAGTGCTCCCGCGGGACCGGTTCCGGCGGCGGAACCGGTCGCTGGGGGACAGTGCCCCAGCACCCGGCCCAGCCGGCGCGGGTGTGTGCCGGGCAGTGCCCCTGGGGGACCGGTTCCGGCGGCAGAACTGGTCGCTGGGGGTCAGTGCCCCAGCGCCCGGGGTTCAGTCCAAGACGGCGCGGGAGCGCACCCGCTCCTCTGCGGCGGCCCCGGACAGCTCGCGGCGGGCCGCCGGGTGGGTGCGGTAGAACTCCAGCGTCCGGTGGGCCAGCAACGGATCGGTGTCCCACTGGGTGTCCCCGACCAGCCCCGCCGTCGTCGTCCCGGCCGGGCCGGGCGCCTGGCGGACCACCCGCGCGGCCGGGCCGGTCAGCCGCAGCCCGGCCAATCCCGGCGCGCCCTCCCGGGCCCGCAGCGCGGTCCAGGTGCCGACGGCGTCGGGCACCGGACCGGCGGCCAGCTTGACGACGACGGCGTCCACCGACACCAGGTCGGACCAGGGCAGCTCCAGCTGGGAGCCGTCGGTCTGGGCGATCACCACGTGGGTGGGGGTCAGACCCAGGTAGGGCACCCGGTTGGAGGCCACCGCCATGCCGACCGCGGCCACCGCGAACAGCACCCCGAACACCGCCAGGGCCACCAGCCCGAAGACGGCCTCCGGGGCGACCGAGTCCAGCAGCGACCAGGTGGTCCCGGCCCCGGCCAGGAACGCCACCGCCAGCACCGCGACGACGGCGGCCTGGACCCGGGAGGGCCGCCGGCGCAGCAGCACCAGCCCGGTCACCCGCGTCCCGCCCAGCTGCAGGGCGCCGGTCTCGGGCAGCCGGTCCGGCGGGGACGGGCGGGTGAGCAGCGCGACGGCGGCCAGCACCCAGCAGACCACCAGCCCCAGCACACCGGGCAGCACCCGGCCCTCCCGCGCGGTGGCAGCCGCCGCCAGCCCCAGCACCACGAGCACCACCAGGGCGGCACGCCGGGTGGTGCCCAACCCGGCGCGGGGGGCCCAGCCGGCCGGGCGGGGGAGGGCCGAGCTCATGCCTCGGCGACGGGGGCCAGCACCACGTCCACCGACAACGGACCCTGGCCGGCCTGCACCGACAGCTCGGCGATCCGGCCGGCGGCGGTCAGATCGGCCCGGGCCGCCTCGACCAGGGCCACCTGGGTGGCCGGCGCGTGCACCACCGCAGAAGCCACGTCGGCGCGCATCGACTGCTTGGCCTCGCTCTTGGCCTTGCGGACCGCGGCGAGCGCCTCGGCGGCCACCACCGACACCGCCGGGTCACCACCGGTCGGCAGCTCGGCGGGAACCGGCCAGGCCGCCCGGTGCACCGAGCCGGTCTGCCACCAGGACCAGACCTCCTCGGTCACGAACGGCAGCACCGGGGCCAGCAGCCGCAGCTGGACCGACAAGGCGATGGCCAGTGCGGCCTGGGCCGAGGCGGCCGCGGCGTCGTCGGAGTAGGCCCGGGTCTTCACCAGCTCGACGTGGTCGTCGCAGAACTCCCAGAAGAAGGTCTCGGTGACCTCCAGCGCCCGGGTGTAGTTGTAGGCCTCCATGGCCGCCGTCGCCTCGTCCACCACCGCGGCCAACCGGGCCAGCAGCGACCGGTCGATCTCCTCGGTCACGTCGGCCCCGGTCAGCGAGGCGGAGGCGCCCAGGCCCAGCACGAACTTGCCCACGTTGAGCAACTTGATGGCCAGCCGCCGGCCGACCTTCATCTGCACCTCGTCGAACGGCGAGTCCGCCCCGGGGCGCGCTCCGGCCGCCCGCCAGCGCACCGCGTCGGTGCCGTACTTCTCCAGCACGTCGATCGGGGTGGTGGCGTTGCCCTTGGACTTGCTCATCTTCTTGCGGTCGGGGTCCACGACGAACCCGGAGATCGCCGCGTGCGTCCATGGCACCGCGCCCTGCTCGTAGTGCGCCCGGACGACGGTGGAGAACAGCCAGGTCCGGATGATGTCGTGCGCCTGCGGGCGCAGGTCCATCGGGAACACGTGCGCGAACAGCTCCGGGTCGGTGTCCCAGCCCGAGGCCACCTGCGGGGACAGCGACGAGGTGGCCCAGGTGTCCATCACGTCCGGGTCGGCCATGAACCCGCCGGGCACCCCGCGCTGGTCCTCGGTGTACCCGGCCGGCACGTCGGAGGACGGGTCCACCGGCAGGGACTCCTCCGGGGCCAGCAGCGGCGCGTCGTAGACCGGCTCGCCGGCCTCGTCGAGGGCGTACCAGACCGGGAACGGCACGCCGAAGAACCGCTGCCGGCTGACCAGCCAGTCCCCGTTGAGCCCCTCCACCCAGTTCTCGTAGCGGTGCCGCATGTGCTCGGGCACCCACTGGATCTCCTTGCCCCGGGCCACCAGGGCGCTCCGCAGGTCGGCGTCCCGGCCGCCGTTGCGGATGTACCACTGCCGGGTGGTGACGATCTCCAGCGGGCGCTCGCCCTTCTCGAAGAACTTCACCGGGTGGGTGATGGGGCGGGGCTCGCCGTCCAGGTCGCCGGACTCGCGCAGCAGCTCCACCATCCGTGCCTGCGCGCTGAACACGGTCTTGCCGGCCAGCTCGGCGTAGGGCCCGGCGGCCACGCCGTCCGGGGCGTCGGGCACCAGCCGGCCGTCCCAGCCCACCACCGGGCGGGTCGGCAGCTGCAGCTCCCGCCACCAGGTGACGTCGTTGAGGTCGCCGAAGGTGCAGATCATCGCGATGCCCGAGCCCTTGTCCGGCTCGGCCAGGCGGTGCGCCACCACGGGCACCTCGACGCCGAACACCGGCGTGGTCACCGTCTTGCCGAACAGCGGCTGGTAGCGGGCGTCGTCGGGGTGCGCCACCAGCGCCACGCAGGCCGGCAGCAGCTCGGGCCGGGTGGTCTCGATGTGCACCGGACCGTCCGGGCCGGCGAAGGCGATCCGGTGATAGGCGCCCGGCCGCTCCCGGTCCTCCAGCTCGGCCTGGGCGACCGCGGTGCGGAACGTGACGTCCCACAGCGTCGGCGCCTCCTGGGCGTAGGCCTCACCGCGGGCCAGGTTGTGCAGGAACGCCCGCTGCGCGGTCGCCCGGGACGTCGCCGAGATGGTCCGGTAGACGTTGGACCAGTCCACGCTCAGCCCGACCTGGCGCCAGAGCTTCTCGAACTCGGCCTCGTCGACCGCGGTCAGCCGCTCGCACAGCTCCACGAAGTTGCGCCGGCTGATCGGCACCTGGTCCTTGGCGGGCTTGTCGGGGGTCGTGAAGTCGGCGTCGTAGGGCAGCGAGGGGTCGCAGCGCACGCCGTAGAAGTTCTGCACCCGCCGCTCGGTGGGCAACCCGTTGTCGTCCCAGCCCATCGGGTAGAACACGTGCTGGCCGCGCATCCGGTGGTAGCGGGCCACGATGTCGGTGTGCGTGTAGCTGAACACGTGCCCCACGTGCAGCGACCCGCTGGCCGTGGGCGGCGGGGTGTCGATGGCGTAGGTCTGCGACCGGGGTGCGGCCAGCGCGGCGTCCCGGTCGAAGCGGTAGACGTCGGAGTCCGCCCAGGCCGCGACCCACTTGGCCTCCAGTCCCTCCAGCGTCGGCTTGTCCGGCGCACCGCCGGTCGTGCCCTGCTGGGTCACTGCGACGTCGGGCCGCCCCTGGTCGGTGGAGCGGTGGTCGGTGTCGGTGGCCATGCGCCCATCCTAGGAAGCGCCCCGACTGGCATCCTGGGCAGGATGAGCACCTCGATGCCCGACGGGCGCACCCGTGACCTGACCCGGGTGGAGCAGGAGCTGCTGGCCCGCTGGCCGGAGAGCCGGCTGGAACCCTCACTGACCCGGATCTCCGCGCTGGTCGACCTGCTGGGGTCCCCGCACCGGGCGATGCCGGTGATCCAGGTGACCGGCACCAACGGCAAGACCACCACCGCGCGGATGATCGACGAGCTGCTGCGCGGGTTCGGGCTGCGGGTGGGCCGGTTCACCAGCCCGCACCTGGAGAGCATCCGCGAGCGCATCGTCATCGACGGCCGGCCGATCAGCCCGGAGCGCTTCGTCGAGGTCTACGACGACATCGCGCCCTACGTGCAGATGGTGGACGCCGGCAGCGAGGTGCCGATGTCCTTCTTCGAGGTCGTGGTGGCGATGGCCTATGCCGCCTTCGCCGAGACCCCGGTCGACGTCGCCGTGGTCGAGGTCGGGATGGGCGGGACCTGGGACGCCACCTCGGTCGCCGACGCGCGGGTCGCCGTCGTGACCCCGGTGTCGCTGGACCACGCCGAGTACCTGGGGCCCGACGTGGCCACCATCGCCACCGAGAAGGCCGGCATCATCAAGCCCGCGCCACCCACCGAGGAGGGGGTGCCCGGCCCGGACGTCGTGGCGGTGCTGTCCCACCAGCCCTCCGGGGCGCTGGAGGCGCTGGTCCGCCGAGCCGTCGAGGTAGACGCCACCGTGGCCCGGGAGGGCACCGAGTTCGGCCTGCTGGAGCGCCGGGTGGCCGTCGGCGGCCAGCAGATCCGGGTGCAGGGCCTGGGCGGGGAGTACCCCGAGGTGTACCTGCCGCTGTTCGGTGCGCACCAGGCGCAGAACGCCGCCGTGGCCCTGGCCGCGGTGGAGGCGTTCCTGGGGGCCGGCGCGGCCAGCGGGCCGGTGGATCCCGAGGTGGTCCGGGCCGCGTTCGCCGCCGTGCGCTCCCCGGGGCGGCTGGAGCGGGTGCGCACGTCCCCCTCGGTGCTGGTGGACGCCGCGCACAACCCGGCCGGGATGGCGGCGACGGTGGAGGCGGTCCGGGAGTCCTTCGACTTCACCCGGCTGGTCGGGGTGGTGGGCTGCGTGCAGGGCAAGGACGTCAGCGGGATGCTGGCCGAGCTCGAGCCGCTGTGCGCCGAGCTGGTGGTGACCCAGAACAGCTCGCCGCGGGCCATCCCGGCCGACGAGCTGGGTGCCTTGGCCGTGGACGTGTTCGGCGCCGAGCGGGTCAGCGTGCACCCGCTGCTCACCGATGCCCTGGAGTCGGCCATCGAGCTGGCCGAGGCCGGGTCGGACCACGCGCTCGGCGGCTCGGGGGTGCTGGTGACCGGCAGCGTGATCACCGCCGGGGAGGCCCGAGCGCTGATGGGCGGGAAGAAGAAGTGACCGCGCCTCGGGCCGCCGACCCGGCGCGGGCAGCCAGGGCCCTGGGCGGCGCGGCGGCCGCGACCCTGCTGCTGGAGGGCATCGCGGTGCTGTTCGTGCCCCGCGGGATCGTGCAGTCCGCCGGCCTGGGCGGTGGACGGCTGGCGGCGCTGCTGGTCCTGGCGGTGCTGCTGATCCTCTCCAGCGGGCTGCAGCGCCGGCCGCAGGGGCTGCTCGTCGGCACCGTGCTGCAGGTGCCGCTGGTGCTGACCGGGCTGTACTCCACCGCCATGTGGTTCGTCGGCGGGGTGTTCCTGCTGGTCTGGCTGTACCTGCTGCAGATCCGCAAGGACCTGGTGGGCACACCGTTCGGGCCGGTGCCCGAGCCGCCGGCCCAGGGCTGAGCCGGTCGGTCAGCCGCAGGCGCGGGTCCAGCGCCCCCGTAGGCTCCGGCACCGTGTCCGAACCCACCACCGAACGTTCCCTCGTCCTCGTCAAGCCCGACGGCGTCGCCCGCGGCCTGGTCGGCGAGGTCATCGCCCGCCTGGAGTCCAAGGGGCTGCGCCTGGTCGCCGCCGAGCTGCGCACCCTGTCCCGGGAGACTGCCGAGCAGCACTACGCCGAGCACAGCGAGCGGCCGTTCTTCGGCTCGCTCGTGGACTTCATCACCGGCGGCCCGCTGCTGGCCCTGGTGGTGGAGGGCCCCCGGGCCATCGAGGCCTTCCGCGCACTGGCCGGCGCCACCGACCCGGTCAAGGCCGCCCCCGGCACCATCCGCGGCGACCTCGCCCTCGAGGTGCAGAACAACATCGTGCACGGTTCGGACTCCCCGGAGTCCGCGGCGCGGGAGATCGGGTTGTTCTTCCCCTCCCTCTGACGCTCCCGACGGGGGTACCGGCGGCGGCTACCCTGGACGGGCCATGACTGTCGAGAGCCTGTACCCCCGTCTCGAGCCGCTCCTCGCCCAGGTGCAGAAGCCCATCCAGTACGTCGGTGGAGAGCTCAACGCCCAGACCAAGCCGTGGGACGACGTCGCCGTCCGCTGGGCGCTCATGTACCCCGACGCCTACGAGGTCGGCCTGCCCAACCAGGGTCTGATGATCCTGTACGAGGTGCTCAACGAGCGCCCCGACGCCCTGGCCGAGCGCACGTACGCCGTCTGGCCCGACCTGGCCGCGCTGATGCGCGAGCACGGCGTCGGCCAGTTCACCGTGGACAGCCATCGGCCGGTGCGCGAGTTCGACCTGCTGGGCGTCAGCTTCGCCACCGAGCTGGGCTACACGAACCTGCTGGAGGCCCTGGACCTGGCCGGCGTTCCGTTGCACGCCGTCGACCGGGACGAGAGCCACCCGGTCGTCGTCGCCGGTGGGCACGCCGCCTTCAACCCCGAGCCGGTCAGCGATTTCGTCGACTGCGCCGTGCTGGGTGACGGCGAGCAGGTGGTGGGTGACATGACCGACGTCGTCGCCGCCTGGAAGGAGCAGGGCCGCCCGGGCGGGCGCACCGAGCTGCTGGCCCGGCTGTCCCGCGTGGAGGGCGTCTACGTCCCCCGGTTCTACGCGGTGACCTACCAGCCCGACGGCACCATCGCCGCCTTCACCCCCACCCGGGACGACGTGCCCGCCACGGTCGCCAAGCGCACCGTGATGGACCTGGACGAGTGGCCCTACCCCAAGCAGCCGCTGGTCCCGCTCGCGGAGAGCGTGCACGAGCGGATGAGCGTGGAGATCTTCCGGGGCTGCACCCGGGGCTGCCGGTTCTGCCAGGCCGGGATGATCACCCGACCGGTCCGGGAACGGACCATCACCGGGATCGGCTCGATGGTGGACGCCGGGCTGAAGGCCACCGGTTACGAGGAGGTCGGGCTGCTGTCGCTCAGCAGTGCCGACCACTCCGAGATCGGCCAGCTGGCCAAGGAACTGGCCGACCGCTACGAGGGCACCAACACCGGCCTGTCGCTGCCCTCGACCCGGGTGGACGCGTTCAACGTGACGCTGGCCAACGAGCTGTCCCGCAACGGCCGGCGCTCCGGGCTCACCTTCGCCCCCGAGGGCGGCAGCGAGCGGATCCGCCGGGTGATCAACAAGACCGTGTCCAAGGAGGACCTGGTCCGCACGGTCACCACGGCCTACGCCAACGGGTGGCGGCAGGTGAAGCTGTACTTCATGTGCGGTCTGCCGACCGAGACCGACGAGGACGTGCTGGAGATCGCCGAGCTGGCGGTCGAGGTGATCCGGGCCGGCCGGGAGGCCGCCGGCAACCGGGACATCCGCTGCACGGTGTCCATCGGCGGGTTCGTGCCCAAGCCGCACACCCCGTTCCAGTGGGCGGCCCAGGCCAGTGCCGAGACCATCGACCACCGGTTGAAGGTGCTGCGGGACGCCATCAACGCCGACCGCCGGATCGGCCGCTCGATCGGGCTGCGCTACCACGACGGCAAGCCGGGGGTGATCGAGGGACTGCTGTCCCGGGGCGACCGCCGGGTCGGCCGGGTGATCGAGCGGGTCTGGCGCGACGGCGGGCACTTCGACGGCTGGAGCGAGCACTTCTCCTACGACCGCTGGGCCACCGCCGCAGCCGAGGAGCTGGCACCTCTCGGGGTCGACCTGGCCTGGTTCACCACCCGGGAACGGGGCGAGCACGAGGTGCTGCCCTGGGACCACCTGGAGTCCGGGCTGGACAAGGAGTGGCTCTGGGACGACTGGCAGGACGCGATCAACGAGGACGAGGTCGCCGACTGCCGGTGGACCCCCTGCTACGACTGCGGGGTCTGCCCGACCATGGGGACCGAGATCCAGATCGGCCCCACCGGTCGCTCGTTGATCCCGCTGACCCCCGTCCGCAGCTGATGGCCCGCCAGCCCGACGGCCCGCCGCCGCCACCCACGGTGCAGAAGCTGCGCCTGCGGTACACCAAGCGCGGCCCGTTGCGCTTCGCCTCGCACCGGGACCTGGCGCGGGCGCTGGAGCGGGCGCTGCGCCGGGCCCAGGTGCCGATGGCGTTCTCCGCCGGTTTCAGCCCGCATCCCAAGATCAGCTACATGGGCGCGGCCCCCACCGGTGCGGCTTCGGAGGCCGAGTACGTCGAGATCGGGCTGTCCGCCCGGTGCGACCCGGAGGCCGTTCGCGTCGCGCTGGATGCCTCGCTGCCGCCCGGGATCGACGTGCTGGAGTGCGTCGAGGCCGGCGAGGGCACCGGCGGGCTGGCCGAGCGGCTGGACGCCACCCGGTGGCGGATCGACCTGGCCGGGGTGGACCCCGCCGAGCTCGCCGACGCGGTTGCCGCGCTGCTGGCCGCCGAGGTCGTGACCGTCGCCAAGCGCACCAAGAACGGGCCGCGGGACATCGACGCGCGGGCCGCCGTCGTCACCGCCTCGGTGTCGCAGGGGGCAGGTTGTGCCATACTGCACGTGGTGGTACGGCAGCTGACGCCGACCGTACGACCGGACGACGTGTTGGCCGCTCTGGCTGCCGTCGCCGACCTGCGCCCGCCGTTGCCCCCACGGGCCGTGCGTGAGGCGCAGGGCCGGCTCGACGACAGCGGCGAGGTAGTCGACCCGCTCGGGCCTGACCGCGAAGTCGGTTCCCGCTGCCAGGGGGAGCCACAGCCGGTCTGACCTGCGGGGCCGGGTGTGCCGGCGTCGTCGCGTGGTACGTCTGCCAGCCGTGCCGCAGCACCCAGCCTTCCTGCACCAGCCTTGTGCAACACCGCACCACCCGCGATGAGCTCTCGAACGTGCACCACCGGGTCCCGCCCGGTTCCGGACGGGACCCGCACCAGACTTCGCGGGTCGGACACGCCGTCGAACACCTGGCGCCCGACCCGCCCGACCCGCGTCCCTGCGCGGCCGCCAGCCGTCCTCACCGACGGTCGGCGCCCGGGGACGCACAGGAGGCGAGCCCTCAGTGGCCGACGACGACCGGACGACACCCGACCAGACCGCACCCGAGCAGAACGACGCCGGGCCCGCGCCGGAGCACGACCCGACGGCGGAGCAGGACCCCACGGAGCAGGACCCCCAGCCGGCGCAGGACCCGACCCCGCCGGACACCGTGGCCGGGGAACCTGCGCCCGACGCCGACCCGGCCCCGGGGGAGGAGGCCCGAGCGGAGGAGCCGACCGGCGATCAGGACGAGCTGCGGCTCCGAGCCGACGCCGAGACGCTGGAAGCGGCGGCGATCCCGCCCTCGCGTGCCGTCCAGGAGCCCGACGCCCCGCGCTGGGGGGCCCAGTTCAGCTCACCGGAGCCCACCACCGTGACCGCCCGGCCGCGCCGCCGGGCAACCCGGCCGGTGCTGCCGGCCGACCCCGACTCGGTCGAGCCGGCCCCGGCCGCCGCGCCGCCCCGGCCCGCGTTCGTCAGCTTCGTGGCCCCGCCGGAGGAAGCCGCCCAGCAGGCCCCGGCGCCGCGCCGCCGCAGTCGCCGGGCCCAGGCCGAGACACCGGCCGAGACACCGGCCGAGACCTCGAGCGGGGCCTCGAGCGGAGGCTCGACGGCGACGCCGGCCGGGACCGCGGGGGAGGCGGCGGACCAGGACCCGCCGCGCACCCCCGAGCAGGCGTCGGCCGAGCCGACCCGGGACCCGGCGGCGGACGACTCGTCGGACTCCGCGGACAGCCAGCAGGCCGAGCGGCCCGCCCGGCGCAGCCGTTCCCGGCGGAAGACCGCCGCCGAGCGTGCCGCCGAGGCCGCCGAGCAGCCCGAGGACGACTCGGCGCCGGTCGTGCTGCCCGCGCCCGGTGACGACGGCGACGACTCCAGCACCACCCCCGATGACGACGGCGGCGAGTCCGACGGTCCGTCGGACAACGCCGACCGGGACGACGACGAGTCCGGTGCGGGCAGCCGGCGACGGCGCCGGGGCCGGCGCGGCCGCGGGCGGGGGCGCACCGGCGAGGACGACGACGACCGCGACAGCAGCGAGTCCGGCGAGTCCGGTGACGCCGATGGTGACGAATCCGGCGACGCCGACGAGGACGACAACGGCGATGCCGCGGAGGGGCAGGGTTCCAGCACCCGCCGGCGCCGGCGCCGGCGTCGCCGCGGCGAGACCGCCTCCGAGGCCACCGACTCCACCGACGACGACCGGCCCGAGCGGGCCGGTCGCAACGGCCGGGACTCCAGCGACGACGCCGTCCGCGGGGTCGCCGGTTCCACCCGCCTGGAGGCTAAGCGGCAGCGCCGCCGGGACGGCCGGGACACCGGTCGCCGCCGCGCACCCATCCTGTCCGAGTCGGAGTTCCTGGCCCGCCGGGAAGCCGTGGACCGGGCGATGGTCATCCGCCAGCAGGGCGAGCGCACCCAGATCGCCGTCCTCGAGGACGACATCCTGGTCGAGCACTACGTCACCCAGGCGCAGTCGGCATCCTTCGCCGGCAACGTCTACCTGGGCCGCGTGCAGAACGTGCTGCCCTCGATGGAGGCGGCGTTCGTCGACATCGGCAAGGGCCGCAACGCCGTGCTCTACGCCGGTGAGGTCAACTGGGACACCGCCGGCCTCTCGGGCAAGTCCCGCTCGATCGAGCAGGCGCTGAAGTCCGGGGACAAGGTCCTGGTGCAGGTCACCAAGGACCCGATCGGGCACAAGGGCGCGCGGCTCACCCAGCAGATCAACCTGCCCGGGCGGTTCCTGGTCTACGTGCCCGGCGGTTCGATGACCGGGATCAGCCGCAAGCTGCCCGACAACGAGCGCCAGCGGCTCAAGGACATCCTGAAGAAGATCGTCCCGGACAGCGCCGGCGTGATCATCCGGACCGCCGCGGAGGGCGCCTCGGAGGAGGAGCTCACCCGCGACGTGGCCCGGCTGCAGGCGCAGTGGGAGGTCATCCAGTCCAAGGCATCCTCGGCCAGCACCGCCCCGACCCTGCTCTACGGCGAGCCCGACCTGGCCATCCGGGTCATCCGCGATGTCTTCAACGAGGACTTCAAGCGGCTGGTCGTGCAGGGCTCGGATGCCTGGGACACCGTCGAGGCCTACGTCGCGCACGTCTCCCCGGAGCTGTCCGAGCGGCTGCAGCGCTACACCGGCACCGGCGACGTGTTCCGCGAGCTGCGGGTGGACGAGCAGCTGCTGAAGGCATTGGACCGCAAGGTCTGGCTGCCCTCGGGTGGCTCGCTGGTCATCGACCGGACCGAGGCCATGACGGTCGTGGACGTCAACACCGGCAAGTTCACCGGCTCCGGGGGCAACCTGGAGCAGACGGTCACCCGGAACAACATCGAGGCCGCCGAGGAGATCGTCCGGCAGCTCCGGCTGCGCGACATCGGCGGGATGATCGTCATCGACTTCATCGACATGGTGCTGGAGAGCAACCGGGAGCTGGTCCTGCGCCGGCTCACCGAGTGCCTGGGCCGGGACCGCACGAAGCACCAGGTCGCCGAGGTCACCTCGCTGGGCCTGGTCCAGATGACCCGCAAGCGGGTGGGCCAGGGCTTGCTGGAGGTCTTCTCCGAGCCGTGCGAGCACTGCCGCGGACGCGGTGTGGTCGTGCATCTGGACCCGGTCGACGAGAAGAAGCGCGCGACCGGCAACGGTGACCGCAGCTCCGGCGGGGACAGCGGTGGGAGCAACGGCAGCGGTGCCAACGGCGGGGGCAGTGGCCGGCGGGGCCAGGGTTCCGGCGGTCGCGACGGCGAGCCGGCCGCCGCCGCCGAGGAGGTCGCCGGCGAGACCGCCGAGACCGAGTCCGCGGAGGAGTCCTCCACCGGTTCCACCGGACGGTCCGGTCGGCGCAGCCGGGGCCGGCGCAACCGCGGCCAGTCGGGGGAGGACCGGGCCGCCGAGGACGCAGCCGTGCTGGCAGCTGCCCGCGGTGCGGGCGACGACGCAGCCACCGACGACGCAGCCACCGACGAGGCTGCCACCGACGAGGCTGCCACCGACGAGGCCGCCACGGGCGATGCTGCCGGAGGTGTGGCCGCGGGGGGCTCGGCGGATGACGTCGTCACCGACCAGGCGGGCTCCGGGGAGTCCGGCGACGGGCCTGCCCTGGATGCCGGCACCGAGGACGGTCCGGTCGCCGAGCAGGCGGCCGAGCCGGCCGCCGATTCGGCCGACCACGCCGAGGGCAGCCCGGCCGAGGGTTCACACGCCGACGGCCACCAGCCGGCCGGCGAGGAGGCGACCCCCGACCAGCCCACCGACCAGCAGCAGGTCCTCGACCAGCTGCCCGAACCGGCAGCGGCGGTGAGCACCGACACGGCGGCCACCGCCACCGAGGGCGACGCAGCCCCGGAGCCCACCGCGGAGGCTGCCCCGGAACCGGAGGCCGCGCCCGAACCGGCCGCTGTGCCGGCCGGGAACGGCCGTCCGCGGCGCCGCCGGGCCGCCAGCCGGCCGGCCGGCCCGCCGGCCTGAGTCAGGTCCCCATCCCGTGGGGGACCGCTCGCCCGGGACACCGGATGGGCGGCCCCGGACCGAACGTGGGTCACCGCACCAGAGATCAGCAGGAGATCAGCACGAAGGGTCGCGGCCAGCCGGGCGCGACCTCCAGCACACGGTTCGACCCGGTCCATCGGGCTCGGGTACGCTGGCCGGGTTGCATCGCCACGGGCCGGGCACCGCAAGGTGTCCCCTGGACCGGCGAGCAACCAGTCCCGCACCCCGGTCCCAGGTCCGGTCGTGCGCGCAGGACAGCGCGAGACGTGTGAGAGAACCGATCGAGGAGTCAGTGGTGTACGCAGTCGTCAAGGCCGGTGGCAAGCAGCACAAGGTGGGTGTGGGTGACACGTTCACGGTGCACCGCCTCTCCGGAGCGGCCGGCGACTCCGTCGCCCTCCCCGCAGTGCTCCTGGTCGACGGGGACACCGTCACCAGTGACGCGGACGCCCTCGCCGGCGTCAGCGTCACCGGTGAGATCGTCGCCCACGGCAAGGGCCCGAAGATCAAGATCCACAAGTTCAAGAACAAGACCGGCTACCACAAGCGGCAGGGGCACCGTCAGCCGCTGACCGACGTCGTGGTCACCGGCATCGACACGAACAAGAAGGGCTGACGACACCATGGCTCACAAGAAGGGCGCATCGTCGTCCCGCAACGGTCGCGACTCCAACGCCCAGCGCCTGGGCGTGAAGCGCTTCGGTGGCCAGGTCGTCAAGGCCGGCGAGATCATCGTCCGCCAGCGCGGCACCCACTTCCACCCGGGCCTGGGCGTCGGCCGCGGCAAGGACGACACCCTGTTCGCCCTCGAGGCCGGTGCCGTGGAGTTCGGCACCCGTCGCGGGCGCCGGGTGGTCAACGTGCAGACCGTCGCAGCCCCGGTCGCCGTCTGACCCAGCAGCACCCCGGCCCCGTCCCGCGGCCCGGCCCCGAACGTCTCGGGCCGCGCGGGACGGGGCCCACCAGTTCTTCCGAGTACGGCCAGCAGAGGTAGAGAGGCGGCGACCATGGCCGCTTTCATCGATCGCGTGACCGTGCACGTGTCCGCCGGCAACGGTGGCCACGGGGTCAGCTCGGTCCACCGGGAGAAGTTCAAGCCCCTCGGTGGACCCGACGGCGGGAACGGCGGGGACGGCGGCGACGTCGTCCTGGAGGTCGACGCCAGCGTGCACACGCTGCTGGACTTCCACCACCACCCGCACCAGAAGGCGCCCAACGGCAAGCCGGGCGCCGGCAGCAACCGCAACGGGGCGCGCGGTGAGGACGCCGTGCTGCGCGTGCCCGAGGGAACCGTCGTGAGCACCCCCGACGGCGAGGTGCTGGCCGACCTGATGGGTGTGGGCACCCGGCTGGTGCTGGCTGCCGGTGGCCGGGGCGGCCTGGGCAACGCCGCGCTGGCCAACGCCCGGCGCAAGGCCCCCGGCTTCGCCCTGCTGGGCGAGCCCGGCGAGGCGGTCGACGCCGTCCTGGAGCTCAAGAGCGTCGCCGACGTCGGGCTGGTGGGTTTCCCCTCGGCCGGCAAGTCCTCGCTGGTGGCCGCCATGAGTGCCGCCCGCCCGAAGATCGCCGACTACCCGTTCACCACCCTGGTGCCCAACCTGGGCGTGATCCGCTCGGGAGACGTGACCTACACGATGGCCGACGTGCCGGGGCTCATCCCCGGTGCCTCCACCGGCCGCGGCCTGGGACTGCAGTTCCTCCGGCACGTGGAGCGCTGCGCGGTGCTGGTGCACGTCGTGGACATGGCCACCATGGAGCCCGGCCGGGATCCGGAGACCGACATCGCGGCGCTGGAGCACGAGCTGGCCGAGTACTCCCGTGACGCGGCCGGCGGGGACCAGCTGGACCTGGTCGGCCGGCTCCGGATCGCCGTGCTCAACAAGATCGACGTACCCGACGGCCGGGAGCTGGTCGACCTGGTCCGCGCCTCCCTGGAGGCCCGCGGGCTGGAGGTCTTCCCCATCAGTGCGGTCACCGGGGAGGGGCTGGCCGAGTTCGGTTACGCGCTGGCCCGCGAGGTGCAGGCGCACCGGGCGTCGCTGCCGGCGCCCGAGGCCACCCGGATCACCCTCACCCCGCGAGCGGTGGACGACGGTGGGTTCGTCGTGCAGCCCGACCCGCGCACCGATGGCTGGATGGTCGTCGGCGTCCGACCCGAACGGTGGGTGCGGCAGACCGACTTCAGCAACGACGAGGCGGTCGGCTACCTGGCCGACCGGCTCAACCGGCTCGGCGTGGAGATCGAGCTGGCCAAGGCCGGCGCGCAGCCCGGCGATGCGATCACCGTCGGTGACGTGACCTTCGACTGGGAGCCCACGCTGCCGGCTGGTTCGCTGACCATCGAGGAGACCGCCGGGCTGGGTGGCCGCGGGACCGACGTGCGGCTGGAGACCAGCACCCGGCCGCGGGCCGAGGAGCGGCTGGCCGCCAAGCGCCTGCGGCGGACCCCCTACGAGCTCATCGAGGACTACGACATCCCCGAGGACATCCCCGAGGACATCCCCGACGACGACGGGGACGACGCCGGGTCATGAGCACGCGGGACGACGTCGCCGGTGCGCACCGGGTCGTGGTCAAGGTCGGATCGTCCTCGCTCACCACGCTGGCGGACGGTCTGGACGAGACCCGGCTGCGCGCCCTGGTGGATGTGCTGGGTGCGCTGCGGGCCGCCGGTCGCGAGGTCGTGCTGGTCTCCTCCGGGGCGATCGCCGCCGGGCTGGCACCGCTGGCGCTGACCGGAAAGCCCCGGGACCTGGCCACCGCCCAGGCCGCCGCCAGCGTCGGTCAGCTGCGGCTGGTGCAGACCTACGCCGACGCGTTCGCCACGCACGGGATCACGGTCGGGCAGGTGCTGCTGACCGCAGACGACCTGACCCGTCGCGGCCACTACCGCAATGCCCGGCAGACCATCGAGCGGCTGCTGTCGCTGGGCGTGCTGCCGATCGTCAACGAGAACGACACGGTCGCCACCGAGGAGATCCGGTTCGGCGACAACGACCGGCTGGCCGCGCTGGTCGCCCACGTCGCGGTGGCCGATGCGTTGATCCTGCTGTCCGACGTCGACGGTGTGCACGACGGTGATCCCCGGGTCGGGCCGTCGCGGAAGATCGACACGGTGCGCTCGGTGGCGGACCTGTCGGCGGTCGTGCTGGGCTCGGCGCGCCGCAACGGGGTGGGCACCGGGGGGATGGCCACCAAGGTGGAGGCCGCCCTCATCGCCGCGCACGCCGGTGTGCCGGTGGTGGTCACCTCGGCGGCCCAGGCCGGCCCAGCGCTGGCCGGGGAGCCGGTGGGCACGCTGTTCGCGGTGCGCGGCCGGCGCCCCTCGGCCCGGCAGTTCTGGCTCCGCTACGCCTCCCGCCCGCGCGGGCGGGTACTGCTGGACGCCGGTGCGGTCACCGCCGTCCGGGAGCGCGGCGCCTCGCTGCTGGCTGCCGGCATCACCGGGTTGACCGGGGACTTCCTGGCCGACGACCCGGTCGAGCTGGTCGGCCCGGACGGCACCGTGGTGGCCCGGGGGCTGGTCGGCTACGACGCCCGGGAGCTGCCGGCCCTGCTGGGCCGCAAGACCGCCGAGCTGGATCCCGAGCACCGCCGCGAGGTCGTGCACCGGGACGAGATGGTGCTGGTCCGGGCGCGGCTGAGCTCCGACCCGGCCTCCTGAGAGACTGCACCCGTGGCACTCCGTCCCATCCGTGAATACGGCGACCCGGTGCTGCGCACCCCCTGCGACCCGGTACGCACCTTCGGCCGTGACCTCGCCGGGCTGGTGCGCGACCTGGAGGAGACCGTCGACCACCCCGGCCGGGCCGGGCTGGCGGCCAACCAGATCGGCGTCTCGCTGCGGGTCTTCGCCTACAACGTCGACGACGTGATCGGGCACCTGGTGAACCCGGTGATCACCGAGCACTCGGCCGAGGTCCAGGACGGCGACGAGGGCTGCCTGTCCATCCCCGGGCTCTACGCGCCCACCCAGCGGGCCCTGTGGTGCGTGGCGGAGGGTGTCGACGTGCACGGTGAACCGCTGCGGCTGGAGGGGGAGGGGTTGCTGGCCCGCTGCCTGCAGCACGAGGTCGACCACCTCGACGGCAAGGTCTTCCTGGACCGGCTCACCGGGGACGCCCGCAAGCAGGCCCTGCGCGCCCTGCGCGGCTGACAGCGGTTCCCGGTGCCCGGCACCCTCGCCCCGGGACCCGGCACCGGGCCCGGACGTACTGTGGTGGGGTGTCCGACGTCTCCGCCCTGCCGCTGATCGGCGCCGCCGCGGTCCGAGCCCGGGCCGCAGCCCGGGTGCTGCGCACCCTGCCCACGCAGACCAAGGACGCCGCGTTGCAGGCGATGGCCGACGCCCTGCTCGAGCACACCGAGGACGTGCTGGCCGCGAACGCCACCGACGTCGAGACCGCGCGCGCCGACGGCACGCCGGAAGCCATGCTGGACCGGCTGCGGCTGGACGCCGGCCGGGTCGCCGGCGTGGCCGACGCGCTGCGCCAGCTGGTCGGGCTGCCCGACCCGGTGGGTGACGTCGTCCGCGGGTCGACCCTGGCCAACGGGCTCCAGCTGCGCCAGGTCCGGGTACCGCTCGGCGTGGTCGGGATCGTCTACGAGGCCCGGCCCAATGTGACCGTGGACGCCGCCGGCCTGTGCATCAAGAGCGGCAACGCCGCCCTGCTGCGCGGATCGGCCTCGGCGTTCGCCACCAACACCGCCCTGGTCGCCATCCTCACCGAGGCCGCCGAGAAGGCCGGGCTGCCCGCCGGCGCGATGGCCTTGTTGCCCGCCGACCGTGCCTCGGTGGGTGAGCTGCTGCACGCCCGCGGGCTGGTCGACGTGGTGATCCCGCGCGGGGGAGCGGCACTGATCCAGCGGGTCGTCACCGAGGCGACCGTCCCGGTCATCGAGACCGGTGTGGGCAACTGCCACGTCTACGTCGACCCCTCGGCCGACCCCGCGATGGCCGAGGCGATCGTGCTCAATGCCAAGACCCACCGGGTGAGCGTCTGCAACGCCGCGGAGACCCTGCTGGTGCACCGGGACTTCCCCCAGCTGCCCCGGCTGCTGACCGCTCTGGTCGACGCCGGGGTGACCCTGCACGGGGATTCGGCCGCCCGGGCGGCGCACCCGGCCGTCGTGCCGGCCACCGAGCAGGACTGGGCCACGGAGTACCTGTCGATGGACATGGCGGTCCGGGTGGTCCGCGATCTGCC
This sequence comes from uncultured Actinomycetota bacterium, assembly GCA_963759905.1. Lineage (GTDB taxonomy): Bacteria > Actinomycetota > Actinomycetes > Mycobacteriales > Geodermatophilaceae > Klenkia. The sequence continues at coordinate 485,533 of CAVXBD010000001.1, read as the reverse complement.
CGCCGCGCTGGACCACATCGCCACCTGGGGCAGCGGGCACAGCGAGGCCATCGTGGCCGACTCGGCGTCGGCCGTGGCCGCGTTCGTCGCCGGTGTCGACGCCGCCGCCGTGCTGGTCAACGCCTCCACCCGGTTCACCGACGGTGGGGAGTTCGGCTTCGGCGCCGAGATCGGCATCTCCACCCAGAAGCTGCACGCCCGCGGCCCGCTCGGCCTGCCCGAGCTGACCAGCACGACCTACGTCGTCACCGGCTCCGGACACGTCCGCTAGCCCACCCCCGAGGAGCCGCATGACCCGCTCGCCGTTGCAGTCCGCCCAGTTCGCCGATGTCGCGGACGTGACCGCCCGGTTGACCGCCGCGGGCTACCTGCCCGACCACCAGATCGCCACGACGGTGTTCCTGGCCGACCGGCTGGGCAAGCCGCTGCTGGTGGAGGGCCCGGCCGGGGTGGGCAAGACCGAGCTGGCCAAGGCGCTGGCGACCGCGACGTCGGCCGAGCTGATCCGGTTGCAGTGCTACGAGGGCCTGGACGAGGCGCGGGCGCTCTACGAGTGGAACTACAAGAAGCAGCTGCTGCGCATCCAGGCCTCCCAGTCCGCCGCCGACGGGGCCGACTGGGGCGACCTGCACGACGACGTCTTCGGGGAGGAGTTCCTGCTCTCCCGGCCGTTGCTGACCGCGATCCGCCGCACCGAGCCGACCGTGCTGCTCATCGACGAGACCGACAAGGCCGACGTGGAGGTGGAGGGGCTGCTGCTGGAGGTGCTCAGCGACTTCCAGGTCACCATCCCCGAGATCGGCACCATCGTGGCCACCCGTCGTCCGATGGTGGTGTTGACCTCCAACGCCACCCGCGAGCTGTCCGAGGCACTCAAACGGCGCTGCCTGTACCTGGCCCTGGACTACCCCAGCGCCGAGCGGGAACGCGAGATCGTGCTGTCCCGGGTGCCGGAGCTGGCCCCGGCGCTGGTGGAACAGCTGGTCCGCACGGTGCGCGCGCTGCGCGCCCTGGAGCTGAAGAAGTCGCCGTCGATCTCGGAGACCCTGGACTGGGCCGAGACGTTGCTGGCGCTGGGCTTCGACACGCTGGACAACGACGCGGTCAAGGCCACCCTCGGGGTGGTGCTCAAGCACGCCAGCGACCAGACCCGGGCCGCCGCCGAGCTGCGGCTGAACTGATGCCCGACCAGGTCGACCCGGGTGGGCTGCCCGCGCACCTGGACGGCTTCGTCCGGGCGATCCGCGAGGCCGGCATCCCGGTGGGCATCTCCGCGGCGGTCGACGCCGCGCAGGTGCTGTGCGTGGTGGACCTGCTCGACCGCGACCAGCTGCGCCACGGGTTGGCCGCGGTGCTGCTGCAGCGGGCCGCCCAGCGGGCGACCTATGACGTGCTGTTCGACCTGTGGTGGCCGCTGTCGGACCGGCCCGGAGCGGAGGGACTGGAGGGGACCGCCGACGGGGCCGAACCCGACGAGGCCGCGGACGGGCTGCCCGACGCCGAGCGGCAGGCCGCGCTGGCCGCGGGCCTGCGGGCCCGGCTGCTGGACCTGCTGCGGGACGGTGACGCCGAGGAGCTGCGCCGGTTCGCCCGGCTGGCGGTCGACCAGCTGGGTGCGGGGCAGCCCTCGCCGTCCGGTCAGTCGTTCTTCTCCTACCGGGTGCTGCGCGCGCTGTCCCCGGACACCCTCGTCGCCCAGCTGCTGGCAGGCCTGCTGGGGGACGGCGAGCGCGGCGGGCTGGCCGAGCAGGTGGCCCGGCAGACCATCCGGGAGCGACTGGCCGCGTTCCGCGCGGCGGTGGAGGCCGAGGTCCGTCGCCGGGCCGCCGCCGAGCGGGGTCGGGACAAGGTGGCCCGCAACGCGGTCAAGCCACTGGCCGACCAGGTCGACTTCCTGCGGGCCCAGTCGGCGGACCTGGCCGAGCTCCGCCGCTCGGTGGCCCCGCTGGCGCGCCGGCTCGCGGCGCGGCTGTCGGCCAAGCGGCGGCTGGGCCGGGAGGGCCGGCTGGACTTCCGGAAGACGGTGCGGGCCTCGCTCGCCACCGGTGGGGTGCCGGTGGAGACCCACCACCGGCCGCGGGCGGTGCACAAGCCCGAGCTCGTGGTGCTGTGCGACATCAGCGGCTCGGTCGCCGGGTTCAGCCACTTCACGCTGATGCTCACCCAGGCGCTGCGGGAGCACTTCACCGGCGTCCGGGCCTTCGCGTTCGTGGACTCCACCGACGAGGTGACCCGGTTCTTCGCCCCGGGGGTGGACGTGGCCGACGCGGTGCAGCGGATCGGCCGCGAGGCCGACGTCGTGTCCTTCGACGGGCACAGCGACTACGGCAACGCCCTGGAGGTCTTCGCCGAGCGGTGGCCGGGGGCGGTCGGCCCCAAGACCTCGTTGCTGGTGCTCGGTGACGGGCGGACCAACTACCGCCAGCCCGGGTTGCCGGTGCTGGCCGACCTGGTCCGTCGCTCCCGATCGGCGTACTGGCTCAATCCCGAACCGCGCCGGCTGTGGGGCAGCGGGGACTCGGCCGCCGACCGGTACGGCGAGGTCATCGAGATGGTCGAGGTGCGCACCGCGGCTCAGCTCGCGGACTTCGTCACCACGCTCTGACCGGGCCGCTCTGAAGTCGGTTGCCTGCGATTCCCGCCTCGGCCCCGTATCCCGGGCGGCCGGTTGCCGTTGACCACGGGGGCCTGGGCGACCACGGTCTGCGATGACCCGGCGCGGCTGCTCGAGCCGTCGCCGATCGATCGGCGGCACGGGGGCGCCGATCGGTGCACCGGTCCGGTCGGGGCGAACACCGGCCGGACCGGTGCGCGTCCCGCGCGACGCGGGGTCGACAGCTGCCTCGGTGGTGCTCGGCGGGAGGTGGCCCGGCGTTCGGCCGGCGGACCGGTGGCGCGGCCCGGCTACGCTCGACCGGTGGCAGGTAGTCGACTGGGCGTGATGGGCGGGACCTTCGATCCCGTGCACCACGGTCACCTGGTGGCTGCCAGCGAGGTCGCCACCCTCTTCGGCCTCGACGAGGTCGTCTTCGTGCCGACCGGTCAGCCGTGGCAGAAGGCCGACCGCGAGGTCAGCCAGGCCGAGGACCGCTACCTGATGACCGTCATCGCCACCGCGTCCAACCCGCGGTTCTCGGTCAGCCGGGTGGACATCGACCGGGGGACCACGACCTACACCATCGACACCCTCGGTGACCTGCACCGGCAGCGGCCGGACGCCGAGCTGTTCTTCATCACCGGGGCCGACGCGCTGGCCCAGATCGTGGGCTGGCGGGACACCGCCCAGCTGCTCGACCTGGCGCACTTCGTCGGGGTGACCCGGCCGGGGTACCAGCTCGCCGACGCCGACCTGCCCGAGGGGGCGGTCAGCCTGGTGGAGATCCCGGCCCTGGCCATCAGCTCCACGGACTGCCGGGAGCGGGTCCGCCGTGGCATGCCGGTCTGGTACCTGGTGCCTGACGGTGTCGTGCAGTACATCGAGAAGCGCGGGCTCTACCGCGACGGACTGCCCCCCACCGCCCCCGGGCAGCTGCTCCCGGGCACCGCGCTGCGGCACGCCGGACCACCGCCCATCCACCGCCCGACCGACCACCCGCCCGCGCAGGGCACCCCCGAGCTGCAGGAGACCCCCCGATGACCGCCTCGACAGAGGCCCGCGAGACCGCGCTGTGGGCCGCCCAGGCTGCTGCCGACAAGCTCGCCACCGACGTGTCCATCGTCGACGTCAGCGACCGGCTGGCCATCACCGATGCCTTCGTCCTGGCGTCTGCACCCAGCGAGCGGCAGGTCCAGTCCATCGTCGACGAGGTCGAGGAGCGGCTCCGGGAGCACGGCATCAAGCCCGTGCGCCGGGAGGGCGTGGCCGAGGCCCGCTGGGTGCTGCTGGACTTCGTCGACGTGGTCGTGCACGTCCAGCACGCCGAGGAACGGGCCTACTACTCCCTCGAACGGCTGTGGAAGGACTGCCCGACCATCCCGTTCACCGACAGCACGCAGCCCCCCGTGCGCGGTGCCGCCGGCGCCCGCACCACCGCTGCGGATGCCGATGACGTCGACGCGGCTGCGGCACCGGACGACGGGGACGACGTGGTCTCCGGCGGTGTGTCCGGGGACGGCGAATCCGCGGTGGCGGCGCTCGACCCCTCCACCGCACACCTGCCCGAGGCGGACACCCGCCGGTGAGCGAGGCGACCAGCCCGGCAGGTGCCCTCCCGGGCCGCGGCACGGCCGGCGTGCCGGCGCCGACGGTCGGCCGGCTGGTCGTCTGGCGGCACGGGCGGACGGAGTGGAACGCCACCGGTCGCTTCCAGGGGCAGCTGGACCCGCCACTGGACGGCACCGGCCGCCGGCAGGCATCCCGGGCGGCCAGCGCGCTGGCAGGCACCGTCGGTGAGCAGGCCCTCGTGGTGAGCAGCGACCTGGACCGGGCCCGGGAGACCGCCCAGGCCCTGGCCGACGAGCTGGGCACCCACGTGCGGGTCGACCCGCGCCTGCGCGAGCACGGGCTGGGCAGCTGGGAAGGCCTCACCCGGGAGGACGTCGCCCGTGACCTCCCCGAGCAGTACGCCGACTGGATGGCCGGGCGCCCGGTGCGGGGCCGCGGTGGCGAGGATCCCGCCGAGGTGGCCCGTCGGGCGCTCGCGGCGCTGGCCGATCTACCGCCCGCCCCGGTGGCGGTGGTGGTCACCCACGGTGGGACGGGCGGACGCCTGATCGAGGCCTTGCTGGGGTTGGGGCCCGAGCACCGGCGGGTGTTCGGTCCGCTGGGGAACTGCCACTGGACCGAGCTGGCGTTCCAGAGCACCCGGTGGCGGGTGCTGCGGCACAACTCGACGGCCGACCACGCCGGGAACGGGTCGGGCACACTGCGCCGCTCGGGCACCGATACCGGTCCTGATGTGGCCGAGGCCGCCGGCGTGGCCGATGGACCGGTGCCGAACGGCAGCACGCCCGACCACGGCGCGCCCGTCCCGGCAGCGACCCCGACGGACGCCGACGCCGCGCTCTGAGCCGGGCGCCCCGTTCGGCCGCCGCCGGGCTCGTGCCGCTGCGGTGCACGCCTGCCGCCCGGGAGACCGATCCGGTCGCCGCACGGGGACCTGCGATTAGCCTCGCGCCCATGTCCGTCGCCGTGGTCACCGATTCCACGGCCTACCTCCCGGCCCACCTGATCGCCGACCTCGGCATCGAGGTCGTCCCGCTCTACGTGGTGCTGGCAGGCCGCTCCGGTCGCGAGGGCCTGGACGTGAGTCCCGAGGACGTGGCCCGCAGCCTGGCCGTCCGCGGCCAGCAGGTCACCACCTCGCGGCCCACTCCGGGGGACTTCGTCGCCGCCTACCGGCGTCTGCTGGCCGACGGCGCCGACCGGATCGTGTCGATCCACCTGTCCAGCGAGCTGTCGGGCACCTGGGACGCGGCCCGGCTGGCAGCCGCCCAGGTGGGGGAGCACGTCGTCTCCGTCGTCGACAGCCGGTCGGCGGCGATGGGCACCGGGTTCGCGGTGCTCGCGGCCGCCCGGGCCGCCGCGGCCGGCCTGGGTCCCGAGGCGGTCGACGCCGCAGCCCGCACCACGGCGGCGGCGACGCGGACGTTGTTCGTGGTCGACACCCTGGAGCACCTGCGCCGGGGTGGGCGGATCGGCCCGGCGGCGGCCGTGCTGGGCACCGCGCTGGCGGTCAAGCCGGTGCTGCACGTGGTAGACGGCCGGATCCTCGTGCTGGAGAAGGTGCGCACCACCGGCCGCGCGGTTGCCCGGCTGGTCCAGCTGGTGATCCAGGCGTCGGGGTCCGGGCCGGTGTCGCTGGCGGTCCACCACCTGGCCGCCCCCGAACGGGCTCACCAGCTGGCCCAGGCGCTCACCGCTGCCGTGCCGGATCTCCGCGAGCTGTTCGTCAGCGAACTCGGGGCGGCCATCGGGGCGCATGTGGGACCGGGGTCGGTGGGCGTCGTCGTCGACCCCACCACCGGCGGGCTGACCGGTCCGCCGGGTGGTGCGGACGAGGACCTGCCCGGCGGCTGACCGTGCCGGGCGGCACGGGCTCGACCCCGCCCTCGGTGCGCGGCTGCGCGCCTCGGGCTCCGGGCCTCGCTACCCACCCCAGGTTTCGTCCCACCCGGTCGGTCAGCCGGTGCAGTGCCCGTGCGGGCGCCAGGCGCTGCCCAGCACCACCCGCCCGGGCACGCTCATCTGGACCAGCACCGTGCCCTCGCGGCCTGGCCGGATGCAGGCGCCGGGGCCGGTGACCTGGAGCTGCGCGGCCCAGAAGAGTGCGACCTGGACGGTCCCCGGTGCGGTCACGTCGAAGACCAAGGCCCTCCGGTCGCTGCTGACCAGCCTGGCCGGGCCGTCGAGCACCGCGGATCGGGTGACCGAGTACAGCGCCCAGGTGCTGTCCGACCAGACCCGGGTCAGGCCGGGCACCCCGCGCCGCACCAGGGTGGCCTCCCCCCGGGCGGCCCAGTCGGGCCGCTGCGTGGACAGCGCGACGTAGGAGGCGCCCCGTGCGCGCAACCAGGCCAGGTAGCCGGGTGCATCCAGCGTCCCGTCGTAGAGGAGCGGGTTGCGGGCCAGGTCCAGCTGCCGGGTCCAGCCCCGCGCCAGCGGAACCCGGTCGGCCAGCAGCGCGTCCTGATGACTGGCCAGCGGAACCACCTCGACCCGTCCCACGGGCGCCCGCGCGGCCAGCTCCTGGAGCAACGGGGCCGATCCGCGGTCGGCGGCGGCGGTGTCCCGGGGCATCAGGTCCATCGGCACCACCGGGGGCAGCACCCACACCACCAGGGCTGCGGTCAGGCCGACCAGCAGGGGATCCTCCTCCGACGTCCCCACCAGCACCGGGACGGCGAACAGCAGCACCAGCCGGGTCGTGTTGGAGCCCACCGGGTTCGGCAGCAGCCAGGACAGCAGCAGGGCCAGCAGGGTCAACGTCGCGCCGGTGCGCAGCAGGCGCTGCTGGGGCCCGAGGACGGCTCGGACCGCCAGGGCTGCCAGGACCGCCGCGAGGGTCTGGTGGGTGCTGGCCGTCATCGGTCCGCCGGCCGCCCCGAGCCGGGTCATCAGCAGCAGCGGCGTGACGGCGCCGGCAAGCAGGGCTACGGCGCCCGGTGCCCGCTGCCACGACGGCCCCAGGAGGGCCACCAGTCGGTGCCGGAGCATCCCGGGCGGCAGCCTCCCGGGATGCTCCGGGGGCCCGCCGACCAGCCACCAGGTGAGGGCTGCGAGCCCGAGGAACACCCCGCTCACCGGGCTCAGTGCCGAACTCATCGCTGCGAGCAGGGCTCCACCGATCAGCCGGGGCGCCGCTGGGGCCCGGCCGCCCAGCACGAGCAGCGCGGCCAGCCCCACGGCGGTACCCATCGCGAACGTCGTCCGGCCGGACAGCTGGTCCGCCGCGAAGGTTCCGGCAGCCAGCACCCCCGCCAGGCGCGGCCTGGCCGGCGCCCCGCGGATCAGCAAGGCGGTGAACGCCGCAGCCCCGGTCACCGTGCTGAGCACCCCGGCCCACACCGGGCCTGTCAGCGCCAGCACCCAGGGGGCCAGCAAGCTGTAGGAGACGGCCGGCGAACCGGCGTACCAGCCCAGGTCGACCGGGTGCCCACCTGAGGACGCGGCCCAGGCTGCCCACCACTGCTGCGCCACCAGGTCGCCGCCGACGCGTGGCAGCAGCTCCACCAGCACCCCGAGCAGCAGTCCGGTCGCGGCGGTGACCGCGACAGGACCACGAGCGGGGATGGCGGGGCGGGGTGGGCATGTCGACAGGGTGGACCGGGGGGTCACACCGCCGCATGCTGCCATCCACAGGAGGGGGATCGATCCACAGATCGACCGCGGCCGGGTTCCCGGTCGGTGACCGTGCCTACCGTCCCGGCGTGTTCACCAGCCGCCGGGACGACGACGCCGATCTCATCCGGGCGCGGGTGCGTGCCCTGCTGCACGAGGGCTGGGCGCGACCGGGCTGGCTGCCCGAGGACCCGGTGGGCTCCGGCGGGACCGGTGCCGGCGCGGGCCACCACACCGGCGGCAGGGCTCACGTGCGGGCCCGCGAGGAGCCCGCGGACCGGGGTGCGGCCGTCGAGGTCGACCTGGAGGACGACGAGGACGCGTGGTTCGCCGGACCGGCGGCGAGAGCCCCGGGGCGGGGCCGAGGAGTGGATGACCGTGCCGGTCGAGGATACCCCGGGCCGCCCCCGATCGGGGCTCGACGCGATCGGGGGTGCCGGCGGGACCTCAGCGTTCGGCCGGCACCGTGCCGCCGGTGCCGGAGTTCGCGTCGCCCCGGGCCGATCCAGCGCCCGAGCGCTCTGGATCGCGGCCGTCCTGGCAGGGTTGGTCGTGGCCGGCTGGAGTTGGTTGGGCCGACCAGCCGTCGCACCGGTGTCGGCGGGAGCCGGCACGATCGCGGCGCCCGCGGCGCCCTCGCCGGGGGTCGCTGCAGCGGGCGCGGCACCGGTCGCCGAGCCGGCCGCCCAGCCGACCGTGCCGCCGACCGTGGTGGTGGCCGTGGTGGGCCAGGTGGGCAGGCCCGGGGTGGTGACCCTGCCGGCCGGGTCGCGGGTCGCCGACGCGCTGGCCGCGGCCGGCGGGCTGCTGCCCGAGGCCGATCCGGCCAGCATCAACGCAGCGGCCCTACTCACCGACGGGCAGCAGGTCGCCGTGGGCGTCCCGGCAGCTGCCGAGACCACCGGGGCGAGCGTGGCCGGCCCCGTCGCCGGCGGGCTCCTGGACCTGAATACCGCCAGCGTTCCCGAGCTGGACGCCCTGCCGGGGCTGGGGCCGGTCCTGGCGCAGCGGATCGTGGACCACAGGTCGCAGTCCGGCCCGTTCACCAGCGTCGACCAGCTCGACGACGTGCCCGGCATCGGGCCCACGCTCTACGCCGGGCTCGCCCCGCTGGTCACGGTCTGACCGCCTGCGGTGGAATCAGGTCGTGCCCGACGAGTTGTACGACGTCATCCACCGCCGACGCGACGTGCGGCGTGAGTTCACCGGTGCGCCCATCGCCGATGCGGTCCTGCTCCGCGTCCTGGGGGCGGCCCATGCCGCGCCGAGCGTCGGGCTGACCCAGCCGTGGGATTTCGTGCTGGTGCGCGACGAGTCGCTGCGCCACAGGTTCCAGGCGCACGTCGCGGCCGAGCGGGAGGTGTTCGCGGCGTCCCTGGATGCCGACCGTGCCCGCAGCTTCGCCCGGATCTCCGTGGAAGGCGTCCTGCAGTCGACCCTGGGTGTGGTGGTCACCTACGACCCCGGCCGCGGGGCACCGGATGTGCTGGGCCGCCACGCCATCGCCGATGCCGGCCTGTACTCCACGTGCCTGGCCGTGCAGAACCTCTGGCTCGCGGCGACCGTCGAGGGCTGGGGGGTCGGCTGGGTCTCCTTCTACCGCGAGCCGTTCCTGCGCGAGCTCCTCGGCATCCCCGACGACGTCCGCCCGGTGGCCTGGCTCTGCGTGGGACCGGTCGCCCAGGTGCAGTCGGTGCCCGACCTGGAACGGCACGGTTGGCGCTCCCGACGGGCTCTCGCCGAGGCGCTGCACGCCGATCGGTGGGGCGTGCCGGCCGATCTGCCCAGCGGTCCCGGCTAGCACGCTGGAGCATCGGGACGCTGCCCGTCGTCCACAGGGGACGGTCGCTTCCACCGGCAGCGGGAGTCGGCGCCGACGGCGGGCAGCGTCCCTAGCGTCGCCGGGGTGCGGGTGCAACGGCGGCGGGTCACCGAACGGTGGAGCTGGCTCGACGTCCGCCTGGCCCTGCCTGCTGGGGCGGTGTGGTCGACGACGCTGGTGCTCGCCGGCGTCGGCTGGCCCACCGCCGCGGCCACCGCCGCCACCGGGGTCGTTGCGGGGCTGCTGGTGGGCCGGTGGGCCGGTACGACGACGCGGTGGGGGTGGACGGTGGTCTCGCTGCTGGCCGGTGTCACCGCGGCGTCGCTCGTCGGCGCCGTCCACCGCGCCGAGCAGTCGGCCTCCCCGCTGACCGGATTGGCGGCCCGGGGAGCGGTGACCTCGGTGGTGCTGACCGTGGACGAGGTCCCCCACCCGCTGGCCGGGGGTCCGGGCCCGGCCCGGGTGCTCGTCGCGGCCACCGTGACCTCGGTGCCGATGGTGCCGTCCATGCGACCTGCCGCGGTGCTGCTCTTCGGCGCGGCCGAGGACTGGGCGGAGATCGTGCCCGGGACGCAGCTGCGCGTGCGGGGAGTGCTCCGGCCGGCCGAACCCGGTGATGACGTGCTGGCCGTGCTGTCGGCCCGCGCGCCTCCCGAGACCCTGTCGGTCCCGGGTCTGGCCGGGCGGGTCACCGGAGGGCTGCGGTCCGGTCTGGCCGCGACCAGCGACCGGATGCTGCCCCCACGCCCCGCCGGACTGCTCCCAGGGCTGGTGGTCGGTGACACCACGGCCATGGATCCGGTGCTGACCGGTGACTTCCGGCGCGCGGGCCTGGCGCACCTGACGGCGGTGTCGGGTGCGAACGTGGCCATCGTGCTGGCCCTGCTGCTGTGGCCGCTGCGCCGCCGGGCTGTGGACCGGCGCGTGCAGGCCGCGGCGGGCGTGCTCGGCATCCTGGGGTTCGTGGCGCTGGCCGGGCCGAGTCCCAGCGTGGTGCGGGCCGCGGCCATGGGGGTGGTGGCGCTCCTGGCGCTGGCCACCGGCCGCGCCCGGGCCGCGGTGCCCGCCCTGGCGGCATCGGTGGTGGTGCTGCTGCTCGCGGATCCGTCCCTGGCCGACGACGCGGGTTTCGCGCTGTCCGTCGCCGCGACGGCCGGGATCGTCCTGCTGGCACCCGGGTGGTCTCGGCGACTACGTCGGCACCGGTTGCCGGGGCCCGTTGCGGATGCGCTGGCGGTGAGCGCCGCGGCGGGCTTGCTGACGGCGCCGCTGGTGGCCGGCCTGTCGGGCCTGGTGAGCCTGGTGTCGTTGCCGGCCAACCTGCTGGCCGCCCCTGCGGTGGCGCCGGCGACCGTGCTGGGGCTGCTGGCCACCCTGACCGCGCCGGTCAGCCCGGCACTCGCCGATCTGCTGGTCTGGCTGGCCGGCTGGCCGACCCGATGGCTCGTCGTCGTCGCCGAACGCGCCGCCGCGGTGCCCGACGGTGCCACCGGTTGGCCGGCCGGGACAGCGGGTGCACTCCTGCTGGCAGCGCTGCTGATGACGGGGGCTGCGGTGCTCACCCGGTGGCCGCGAACCCGGGCGCTCGCACTGGCGGCCCTCGTCGGCATCGTCGTGCTGGGGTGGCCCGCACGGCAGGCGACGATCGGCTGGCCTGTCCCCGGGACCGTGCTGGTGGCCTGCGACGTCGGTCAGGGAGATGCCCTCGTGCTGCCCACCTCGGCGGGCGCCGGCATCCTCGTCGACACCGGGCCCGACCCCGCCCTGGTGGACGGGTGCCTGACCCGCCTGGGGATCGACGACCTGCCCCTGGTCCTGCTCTCGCACCTGGACGCCGACCACGCCGGTGGGCTGGTCGGTGCGCTCACCGGGCGGGACGTGGGGGTCGTGGCCACCGGGGTGCTGGGCCCCGGTGACGACCGGCTCGGCGGGATCCGCGCGTCGGTCACCGCCGCGGGCGGGGAGCTCACCTCGATGGTCGCCGGGGATGCCCGCACCGTGGGCACGGCGCTGGTCGAGGTGCTGGCGCCCCGGCCCACCGACGCCACCCCGGGCATCGAACCCAACGCCCTGTCGATGCTCGTGCGGATCACCCAGCACGGCCTCCGGGTGCTGACGACCGGCGACCTCGGGGCCGACACGGAGGCACGGCTGCTGCGCCGAGGACTCGACCTCCGGGCGGACGTGCTCAAGGTCCCGCACCACGGGAGCGGGGACAACGCGCCGGCCTTCCTCGCCGCCACCGGCGCCCGGGTGGCGGTGATCAGCGTCGGCGCCGAGAACACCTACGGCCACCCGACCGCCCGGTTGCTGGACTGGCTGACCGCGGAGGGCATGCAGATCCATCGCACCGACCGGGAGGGTGATGTCGCCATCAGCGGCTCGGCGGGTTCCTGGGGGGTGGCCGCTCGGGGGAGCGACAGCACCCAGCACGCCGTCGCGGCAGCTGCTCCGCCGCCGATCGCCGTGCCGGCCCGGGAACCTGCCCCCGCGGTGCTCGTCGCCGGCTCCCGCGCCCCGCGGTGGCCCGGCCGACGGGCTGGGACCGCCCGCGGGCCGACGCCCGGGACGTGGCGGGTGGTGCCGGAATCGGCACGGCCCCGGCCGGCGGGGGACACCCGATGGCGGGTCGGCGGGATGGTCCTGCGTGACACGATGACCGCGTGCCCAGCGCAACGCCCCCGCCCCCCACCTCCCGGCTGCGGGTGGTGACCGGCGAGGAGGAGTTGCTGCGGGCCCGCGCGGTGTCGGCGGTCAGGTCCGCGGCGCTGGAGCGGGACCCGGGCACCGAGGAGCACGAGCTGGTGGCCCTCGGGCTGCCGGCCGGTCAGCTGGCCGATGTCCTGGCCCCCTCCTTGTTCGGTGGGCACCGGCTGGTGGTCGTGCTGGGCGTGCACGAGGCCGCCACGGCCCTGGTCGACTCGCTGCTCAGCTACGCCAAGGACCCCGATCCCGAGCTGACGCTGGTGCTGGTGCACAACGGGGGCAAACGGAACGAGGCACTGCTCAAGGCGTTCCGGCAGGCCGGGGCCGCGGTCGACGAGTGCCCCAAGATCAGCTCGGCGGGCGAGCGGGTCGCCTTCGTCCGCAACGAGGTCCGCCGCCTGGGCGGGCGGATCACCCCGGATGCGGTGACGGCGCTGCTGGAGGCCGTGGGCAACGATCTGCGCGGGCTGTCGGCTGCCGCCAGCCAGCTGGTGTCGGACTTCGGCGGCTCGATCGACGCCGAGGACGTGGCCCGGTTCCACCGGGGGCAGGCCGAGGTGAGTGGCTTCACCGTGGCCGAGCGGGTCCTGGTCGGGGACAACGCCGGCTCGATCGAGATGCTGCGCTGGGCCCTGGACCGAGGGGTGCCGCACGTGCTGCTGGCCGACGCGATCGCCGACGGGGTGCGCACCGCGGCCCGTGTCGCGTCGTTGAACACCACCAACATCGGGGAGCTCGCGCGGACGCTGAAGCTCCCGCCGTGGAAGGTGAAGAAGGCGCAGGCCCAGGCGCGGGGGTGGACCATCGACGCGCTGCAGCAGGCGATCGGGGTGGCCGCCGAGCTCAACGCCGATGTCAAGGGGGTCGCGGCCAGCGCGGACTACGCCCTGGAGCGGGCGGTCCGCCGGATCGTCGCCATCCGGGCCGCGGCCGGCGGCGGTCGCGGTGGCCGGGTGCCATCGCGCCGCTGATCCGGCGCCGTTGATCGAGTGCCGCTGATCCGGCGCCGTTGATCGAGTGCCGCTGATCCGGCGCCGTCGATCCGGTGCCGCTGATCCGGTGCCGCTGATCCTGCGCCGATTCCCGTGTGCTGCGGATCCCCTGCTCGACCGGCACGGTGGTGCCACCGAGCCGCCCGAGAACGCGACGAGCCCCCGTCCCGCGGGGGGAGGGGGCTCATCGGGAGCGCGCCCGCGGCCGAGGCCGCGGTCAGCGCATCAGAGGCTGGCGACCTGCTTGGCCAGGGCCGACTTGCGGTTGGCCGCCTGGTTCTTGTGGATGACGCCCTTGCTGGCGGCCTTGTCCAGCGCCTTGCTGACGTTGGCCAGCGCAGCGGTCGTGGCTTCCTTGTCCCCGGCCTCGGCAGCCGAGCGGAAGCGCCGGACCGACGTCTTCAGGGCGGACTTGACCGCCACGTTGCGCTTGCGCGCGATCTCGTTGGTCTTGATCCGCTTGATCTGGGACTTGATGTTCGCCACGCGTGAGCCTCAGGGTGTTCGCAGGGAGGGGTACTTCTGACAGTGCGTCCGCGGCAGCGCAGGACGCACCACAGGACCGGTCTCACAAGATACCAGGCAGCCCCGGCGCTCCCAACCCGCCCGCGGGACCGCACCCGCCACCCGGGTGCGGCGGGGTGCGGGCCCACCGTGCCGGCCGCCGGCCCACCGGGGTCGTCGCTGTGCGCGAGGCCACCTCTCGCGGGGGCCGGTGAGCTGCCTGCCGGCGCAGCGGCGTCCGGATGGCTCGCCCCCCGCTGGCGCAGCGCACCCGCGGCGCCCCGCCAGGGCGGAATGCGACGGCAGCGCCGACACCGAGGCGCGGGCCCGGTCGGCATCGCGGACGTGGGAGAATCCTGGGCACTGTGACTGCTCCCGCCCGCACCGACCCGACCCGCATCCGGAACTTCTGCATCATCGCCCACATCGACCACGGCAAGTCGACGCTGGCCGATCGCATGCTCGAGGTGACCGGGATCGTCGAGGGGCGCCAGATGCGCGCCCAGTACCTCGACCGGATGGACATCGAGCGCGAGCGCGGGATCACCATCAAGTCGCAGAACGTGCGGCTGCCGTGGGTCCCGCGCTCCGGCGCCCACGAGGGCACCGAGCACGTGCTGGACATGATCGACACCCCCGGCCACGTGGACTTCACCTACGAGGTCTCCCGCTCGCTGGCTGCCTGCGAGGGCGCGGTGCTGCTGGTCGACGCCGCCCAGGGCATCGAGGCGCAGACGCTGGCCAACCTGTACCTGGCCATCGAGAACGACCTGACGATCATCCCGGTGCTCAACAAGATCGACCTGCCCGCCGCGCAGCCGGAGAAGTACGCCGCGGAGATCGCGCACATCATCGGTTGCGAGCCCGAGGACGTGCTGCGGGTCAGCGGCAAGACCGGGGAGGGCGTGCCCGAGCTGCTGGATGCGATCGTGGACAAGATCCCGGCCCCCACCGGGAACGCCGAGGGCCCGGCGCGGGCACTGATCTTCGACTCCGTCTACGACATCTACCGCGGCGTCATCACCTACGTGCGGGTCGTCGACGGCCGGATCTCCGGCCGCGAGCGGATCAAGATGATGAGCAACAACGTCACCCACGAGCTGCTGGAGATCGGGGTGATCTCCCCCGAGCCCAAGCCGGTGGAGAGCCTCGGGGTCGGCGAGGTGGGCTACTTCATCACCGGGGTGAAGGACGTCCGGCAGTCCCGGGTCGGGGACACCGTGACGTTGCAGCACGGTGCGGCCACCGAGTCCCTCGGCGGATACCGCGACCCCAAGCCGATGGTCTACTCCGGGCTGTACCCGATCGACGGTAGCGAGTACCAGCTGCTGCGCGAGTCGCTGGACAAGCTGCTGCTCAACGATGCGGCGCTGGTCTACGAGCCGGAGACCTCCGCGGCCTTGGGCTTCGGCTTCCGGGTGGGCTTCCTGGGCCTGCTGCACCTGGAGATCGTCCGGGAGCGGCTGGAGCGCGAGGGTGGGCTCAGCCTCATCTCCACCGCGCCCAACGTGGTCTACCGGGTGGTGATGGAGGACGGCTCCGAGCACACCGTCACCAACCCCAGCGACTGGCCGCACGGCAAGATGCAGGCCATCTTCGAGCCGATCGTCAGTGCCACGGTGATCGCCCCCAGCGACTACACCGGCGCGATCATGGAGCTGTGCCAGAGCCGCCGCGGCAGCCTGACCGGGATGGACTACCTGTCCGAGGCCCGGGTCGAGCTGCGGTACACCCTGCCCCTGGGCGAGATCATCTTCGACTTCTTCGATGCGTTGAAGTCCCGCACCCGCGGCTACGCCAGCCTGGACTACGCCGAGGCCGGCGAGCAGCAGGCCGACCTGGTCAAGGTGGACATCCTGCTGCAGGGCGAGGCGGTGGACGCCTTCTCCGCGATCGTGCACAAGGACAAGTCCTACGGCTACGGCGTGATGATGGCCGGCAAGCTGCGCGAGCTGATCCCGCGCCAGCAGTTCGAGGTGCCCATCCAGGCTGCCGTCGGTGCCCGGGTGATCGCCCGGGAGACCGTCCGGGCCATCCGCAAGGACGTGCTGGCCAAGTGCTACGGCGGTGACATCACCCGCAAGCGCAAGCTGCTGGAGAAGCAGAAGGAGGGCAAGAAGCGGATGAAGATGGTCGGTCGCGTCGAGGTGCCCCAGGAGGCGTTCGTGGCCGCGCTGTCCAACGCCGAGCCTCCCAAGAAGTAGTGCCCGGCACGATCGGGGCGGTCTGCGTCTCGGGTGCCCGGCGCCTCCCGCTGCCGGGACGGCGGCCGTCCACCTCGGGCATCGACAAGCAGCCGGTGCCCGGGCGGGTCGCCGTCACCCGGTTCGGCCTGACCGGTGACGTCCAGGTCAACCGCAAGCACCACGGCGGCGAGGGGCAGGCCGTCTACGCCTACGCCCAGGACGACGCCGACTGGTGGCAGACCGAGCTGGACCGGGAGCTGCCGCCCGGGGTGTTCGGGGAGAACCTGCGCACCACCGGCCTGGACCTCACCGGTGCGGTGCTGGGCGAGCGCTGGGTGGTGGGCACCGCCGTCCTCGAGGTCACCGCCCCGCGCATCCCCTGCGCGAACTTCGCCCGGTTCTGGGGCGTACCGGACCTGGTGAAGCGGTTCACCGCGCGCGGCGCCAGCGGCGCCTACCTGCGGGTCGTGCAGGCCGGGGACATCGGCGCCGGGGACGACGTCGACCTGGTGCTGCGACCGGCCCACGGCGTCACCGCCGGCACGCTGTTCCGGGCCCTGACGACGCAGCGGTCCCGGCTGGCCGAGGTCGCCCCGGCCCTGGACGTGCTCCCGGAGAAGGACCGCGCCCGGCTCGCCGCGCGCATCACCGCACTGTCGGGCTGAACCGTCCGACCCCCGCGCTACTGTCCGGCTGAGCCCCGCCGGGGCTGGTGGGGAGGCGTCCATGCGGATGCGCGCGATGGCGGTCCTGCTCCTCGTCCTGCTGCTCGGCGCAGCCTGCGGGAGCGGTTCCGACGAGTCGGCCGGGGAGCTGCTGACCAGGGCCAAGAGCACCCTGGACGGCGCCTCCAGCGTGCACTTCGTGCTGTCCAGCGAGGGTGCGCCCAGCGGGGGGTCGGCGGTTCTCGGCGGCGAGGGTGACATCGCCCGGCCCGCGTCCTTCCGCGGCAGCCTGTCCGTGCAGGCGCTGGGCAGCTCGGTCCAGGCGCAGGTCGTCTCGGTGGACGGGACCGTCTACGCCCAGCTCCCGCTGACCACCGGGTTCAGCGTGGTGGACCCGGCGACGCTGGGTTTCGGCGACCCGGGTGCGCTGATCGACCCCGAGACCGGCATCTCCCCGTTGCTGACCGCCGCGCAGTCCCCGGAGCTCGGGCAGCAGAGCCGGGTGGACGGCGAGGTCGTGCAGCAGGTCACCGGACAGCTGCCCGGTGATCTGGTGGCGTCGCTGCTGACCACCCAGGATCCCGAGCGGCCGGTGGATGCGGTCTTCTCGGTCGCCACCGACAGCGGTGAGCTGCGCCAGGTGCAGCTCACCGGACCGTTCTTCACCGCCGAGGACGACGGCAGCTACACGATCGTGCTGTCGGACTTCGGGGCCGATGTCCAGATCACCGCACCCCCGACCGGCTGAGTTGGCGGTGCCCGGGCGGGCCACCCTCGTCCTGGCCACCGCCGCGGTGCTGATCTCCGCAGCCGACACCTACGTGGTGGTCCTCGCCCTGCCCGACATCCTGACCGGCGTCGGCGTCGGGCTGGACCAGCTGCAGCGGGCGACGCCGATCGTCGGCGGCTTCCTGCTGGGTTACACCGCCACCCTGCCGCTGCTGGGCCGGCTCGCCGACCTGCGCGGGCGGCTGCCGGTGCTGGTGGGGTGCCTGCTGGCGTTCGCGCTGGGCTCGCTGCTGACCGCCACCGCCACCGAGCTGGGTCCCGCGGTCCTGGGCCGGGGTCTGCAGGGCGTCGGGGCCGGTGGGCTGGTCCCGGCCACGTTGGCGCTGGTCGCCGACCGCTGGCCGCCCGAGCGCCGGGCCCTGCCGCTGGGCGTGGTGGGCGCGGTGCAGGAAGCCGGGGCGGTGCTGGGTCCGCTGGCCGGAGCGGCCGTGCTGGCGGTGGCCGACTGGCGGGCCATCTTCTGGATCAACCTGGCCCTCGGGGTCGTACTGGCGGTGGCGCTGCGCTGGTCCGGCCCACCCCGGCCGCGACGTGACCTGCCCGGCACGGTGCTGGCGGTGCTGGCGTCCGCGGCGCTGGCGCTTCAGCTGGCCGAACCCGACGTGCTGGCCTCCGATGTGGCCCTCGGCCTGGCCTGGGTACCGCTGGCCGGGCCGGCCTGGAGCACGCCGCTGGCAGTGCTGGCGGTGCTCTCGGCCGCCGGCGTGCTGGCCCGCTCGGTCACCGCGGAGCACCCGGTGCTGCCGCTGCGGGGCCTGTCCCGGCTGGGCCGGGAGGTGGACCTGCTGGGTGCCGCGCTGGTGGTGGTGGCCCTGGGCAGTCTGGTGTGGGCGTTCGCCGCCGCGGACCCGGACCGCCAGGTCGTCGCGCACGGGGCGCTGCTGCTACCGCTGGCGGGCCTGGCCGGGGTGGCCTTCGTGCTGCACGAGCGGCGCATCCCGGACCCACTGGTGCCCCTGGACGAGCTGCGCCCGGTCGGGGCCTGGGCGGCGCTGCTGGTGAACGTGCTGGTCGGGGTGGCCCTGGTGGCCGCGCTGGTCGACGTGCCACTGTTCGCCCGGGCCACCACCTCGACCGACCAGCTGGGCGCGGCCCTGGTCCTGGTCGAGCTGCTGGTCGCCGTCCCGATCGGTGCGGTGGCCGGCGGCTGGCTGTCCCGCACGCTCGCGCCGCGCTGGGTGGCGGGGGTGGGGATGGCGCTCACCGCTGCGGCCTTCGTTCAGATGGCGGGCTGGGAGGCGACGGCGCTGGACGCGGCGGGGAGCACGGTGACCCTGCTGGCCGCCGGGCTGGGCTTCGGGTTGGCGGTGGCCCCGGTCAGCACGGTGCTGCTGGCGGTCACCCCGCAGCGGGTGCACGGCAGCGCCAGCGCGCTCGTCGTCGTGGCCCGCACCCTCGGGATGCTGGTGGGCCTGTCACTGCTGACCGCGGTCGCGTTGCGCCGGTTCACCGCCGCGGTGCGGCAGATCCCCAGCCCGCTGGTGTCCTGCCCCAGCAGCCCCACCGCCTGCCCGGCATACGACCGGGCCACCGACGCGGCCGTGCTCACCCAGCTGCAGACGGTCTTCGCCGGGGCGGCGATCGCGGCCGCGCTGGCTGCGATCGCCGCCGTCCTGCTGCTGCACGTCAGTCGCGCAGGACCGGTCAGAGGGTGAAGACGATCTTCCCGGCGGTGCGGCCCTCCTGCATCCGCCGGTAGCCCTCGGCGGCCTCGGTCAGCGGCAGCTCGACGTCCACGGTCGGGCGGACCCCGGTGACCCGGCAGAAGCTGATCAGGTCCTCCAGCTCGTCCCGGGTGCCCATCGTGGACCCGATCACCGAGAGCTGGGTGAAGAAGACGCGGTTGAGCTCGGCGCCGGGGTTGAACCCGGACGTGGCACCGGAGGTGACGATGACACCGCCGGGCCGCAGCGACTTCACGCTGTGCGACCAGGTGGCCTCGCCGACCGTCTCCATCACGCCGTCGACCCGCTCGGGCAGCCGCGCGCCGGTCTCGAACGCCTGGTCGGCACCCAGCTCGACAGCGGCTGCGCGCTTCTCCTCCGACCGGCCGGTCACCCACACCCGGTAGCCCGCGGTACTGCCCAGCGCGATCAGCGCCGTGGCCACCCCACCGGACGCGCCCTGGACCAGGATCGTCGAGCCCGGCCGCAACCCGGACTTCACGAACAGCATCCGGTAGGCGGTCAACCAGGCGGTCGGCAGGCAGGCGGCCTCGGCGAAGGACAGCTCGGCCGGCTTGGCCACCAGGTTGCGGCGCGGGACGGCCACCCGCTCGGCCTGGGTGCCCTGGTGCAGCTCGCTGAACAGCGATCGCTTCGGGTCCAGCGTCTCGTCACCGGACCAACCGGGGCTGGCGACGACGCCGTGCACGATGACCTCGTTGCCGTCCTCGTCCAACCCGGCCGCATCCGTCCCCAGCACCATGGGCATCCGCTCGGCGGGCAGGCCCACGCCGCGCAGGCTGAACAGGTCGTGGTGGTTGAGCGAGGCGGCCTTCACCGTGACCGTCGTCCAGCCGTCGGGGACCTGGGGATCGGGGCGCTCACCCACCTCCAGCACGGACAGCGGGTCCTGCGGGGCGGGGGACGAGACGAAGGCAGCCAGCATGTCCTCGGACGCTAGCCGAGCCGGTCGGAACACGCTCGGGTGGCCGAACCGGGCGGCACCGTCAGCGCAGCACGACCGCGTGCTCCTGCCGGGCCACGAACTCCCCGATCACCGGCGAGCCGGGCACCTCACCGGCCAGCAGCAGGCCCCCGGAGGTCTGCGCGTCGGCCAGCAGCAGCGCGTCGTCGTCGGCCACGCGGGACAGGTCGGTGAACGGGGCGACCCAGTCCAGGTTGCGCCGGGTGCCACCGGACACGTACCCGTCGGCCACCGACTGCCGCGCACCGGCCAGGTAGGGCACCGCGGCCGCCTCCACCACCGCGGTCACCCCGCTGGCCCGGGCCATCTTGTACAGGTGCCCCAGCAGCCCGAAACCGGTGACGTCGGTGCCGGCCCGGATGCCGGCGCCGACCGCGGCCAGCGAGGCCTCGGCGTTGAGCCGGGTCATCGAGTCCACCGCCTCGGCCGACACCTCCCCGGTGGCTTTCATCCGGTTGTTCAGCGTGCCCACCCCCAGCGGCTTGGTCAGCGAGATGGCGCTGCCGGCGGTGGCCCGGTCGTTGCGGATGAGCCGCTCCAGGTCCACCAGCCCGGTGACCGCCATGCCGTAGGTCGGCTCGGGGGAGTCGATGGAGTGCCCGCCGCCGACGTGGCAGCCGGCCGACTGGGCGACCTCCAGCCCGCCGCGCAGCACCTCGGCGGCCAGCTCCACCGGCAGCACGTCCCGCGGCCAGCCCAGCAGGTTGACCGCCACCACCGGGGTGCCGCCCATCGCGTAGACGTCGGACAGCGCGTTGGCCGCGGCGATCCGGCCGAAGGTGTAGGCGTCGTCGACCACGGGGGTGAAGAAGTCGGTGGTCAGCACCAGGCCCTGGCCCCCGGGGATGCGGACGACGGCGGCGTCGTCACCGTCGTCCAGCCCGACGACCAGCTCGGCGGTCGGGTCGGTGGGACCGGTGTGGGTCAGGCCCGCGACGACGGCCTCCAGCTCCCCGGGCGGGATCTTGCAGGCACAGCCACCGCCGTGCGCGAACTGGGTCAGCCGGATCGCGGTCGCCGTCACACCCAGACGGTACGACGGGTCCCGTAACCTGCTCGATGGAGGCGTCAGGGTGTCTGGTGACCCCCGCGGCCTCTAAAGCCGACGTGGCCGAGCATCTCGGTCAGGCGGGTTCGATTCCCGTCCGCCTCCGCCAGCCTCCGGGCCGGCCCGGGACCACCGTCCCTGGCCGGCCCTCTCGCTCTCCCGCCGCCGCGAATCGGTTGTGCGCCACCGTTCCAGGTCCTACAGTCCGGGCGGGGGTGTGACCTGGGTCATCCTCCCGGTCCGACTGCACGGGCAGCTCGTGCAGCCCCGCCCCGGGCGCGGTCCGCCCGCACACGCAGGAGGCACCTGGATGACTGCCCCACCGGATCCCACCGGGACCGTGCACGTCGTCGATCCCTCGCCGCTGAACTGGCTCTTCATCACCTGGAACACGATGGAGGAACCGATCCGGATCGACGAGGACGGCCGGACCGTCTACTCGTTGGCCGAGGCGTCCGAGTGGCTCGACGAGAAGACCCTGGAGCTGCGGTTGCGCCGCGACGTGCGTTTCCAGGACGGCGAGCACTTCACCGCGCACAACATCAAGCAGAACTTCGACGAGATGCAGCGCTGGGCCGCCCCGCACCCGCCGGGGACCTGGTTGAACTTCCCGGCGCCGGAGTCCACCGCCGAGGTGGTCGACGACCACACGCTCCGGTTCCACTTCCCCGGCCCCGACGGGCTGGCCATCGGCAAGTTCCGCGGATTCCACATCGCCAGCTCGGCGTTCTGGAACGGCAAGGACGCCCCCGGCTTCGGCTACAAGAAGTTCGGCTCCGGTGACGGCCACTGGTAGGTGATCGACGAGCCGGGCCCGTGGGGTACCGGACCGTTCACCCTGGTCCAGGGTGCATCGTCGATCACCACCCGTCTGTCGGTCACCAACGCCGACCCGTTCCGCGCCACCTCGCTGATCGAGAGCGAGCAACGGGACCCGCAGGTCGTGCTGGAGGCCAATCTCGACCACTGGAACCGCGCCGCCCGCGGCCCGCGCATCCAGCGGGCCGTCTTCCGCAACGACCTCACCCCCGACGAGGCGCTGCGGCTGGTCTGCGACACCGAGGGCGAGGTCGACATCGTCACCGAGGTCTCCCCGGCCGACGCGCAGCGGGTGCTGGGTTCCCAGCACGCCCGGCTCGTCGCCTGCGACGCCAACCGGGTGCTGGTGGGCATCCTCAACCGCGGCAGTGACGCACCGCTGGACAACCTGGAGGTGCGCCGGGCGCTGAACATGGCCATCGACCGCGCCGCCGTCGTGGAGCAGGGGCTGGGCGGGTACGCCAGCATCATCCCGGCGATGACCCCGCCGTGGTGCAGCGGTTTCCCGTCCGGCGCGCAGCCTTACGAGCTCGACGCCGCCCGGGCCCGCGAGGCGTTCGCGACGGCCAACTGGCCGGCCCGCCGACCGCTGCGGATCGCCACCCCGGAGCCGTTCGCCGGGATCGCCCGCCAGCTCGCGGCCAGCATCCGCTCCACCCTGGACCTCATGGTGGAAGTCATCACCGTGCCCGGGGACCAGCTCATCGGCGGGGCAAGGGCACTGGCGGAGAAGAAGCTCGACCTGCCGTGGGACGTGCTGGTGCACCCGTGGTTCGACCTGTCCTCGGAGGCCCCACCGGCCGCCGTGCACCGGGAGTTCTTCGGTCTGGACGGCGCCTTCCGGGCCGGCCCGCCCCTGCCGGAGTTCGATGCGCTCTACGAGGAGATGAAGGTGCAGCTCGACGGCGAGCGGCTGGTCGAGGTGGCCGAGCGCATCGACGCGCACGTGCACGAGCAGGCGCTGGCGTTGTTCATCTGCGCACCGCAGGCGCTGTACGCGGTCAACGAGCACGTGGCGTTCTCCCCGTACAAGACCACCTTCGAGCTCGCCGAGGTCACCGTCGACGAGCAGCACTGGTCGGTCACCGGTGGCGGCGCCGAGCCCGGGGCACGGACGGCGGTCCGGCCGACCAGCGGCAAGCCCACCTTCGCGGGTGCGGCCGGCAACGCCTGCTGAGGGCGGCGCGCGGGGTCGGCCCACCGCCGGCCCCGCGCGCCGCACCTACGCTGCTCGGCGATGAGCACCGATCCGCGTCGTCACGTGCCCCGCACCGATGCGCTGCTGGGCGAGCCCCGGCTCGCCGCAGCGGCGGTCCGGTTGGGGCGCGAGCTGGTGAAGGGCGCCGTGCAGGACGTGCAGCAGCGGGTCCGCGAGGGTGCCGTGCTCCCGGGGGACGCCGCCGACGCCGTGCTGGCCGCCCTGCCGTCGGAGGCCGCCAGCCTGCGGCCGGTGCTCAACGCGACCGGCGTGCTGGTGCACACCAACCTCGGCCGGGCCCCGCTGTCGGCCGCCGCGGTGGACGCCGTCGTGGCTGCCAGCGGCACCACCGATGTCGAGCTGGACCTGGCCACCGGCCGCCGCGGACCCCGCGGTGAGGGTGCGATCGGTGCGCTGCTGGGCGCGGTGCCCGCCGCGGAGGCCGCGATCGTGGTCAACAACTGCGCCGCCGCCCTGGCCCTGGTGGCCACCGCGCTGGGCGGGGAGCTCGTGGTGGCCCGCGGTGAGCTGGTCGAGATCGGGGACGGCTTCCGGATCCCCGACCTGCTGGAGTCCACCGGCGCCCGGCTGCGCGAGGTGGGTACCACCAACCGGGTCGCGCTGGCCGACTACACCGCTGCGATCGGCCCGGACACCGGCGCGGTGCTGAAGATCCACCCGTCCAACTTCGTGGTCCGCGGCTTCACCCGGTCCGTCGGGATCGTCGAGCTCGCGGCAGCCGTCGACGTGCCGGTGGTCGCCGACGTCGGGTCCGGGCTGCTGCGCCCGCACCCGGCGCTGCCCGACGAGCCGGACCTGCAGAGCGCCCTCGCCGACGGCGCGGACCTGGTGCTGTGCAGCGGGGACAAGTTGCTCGGCGGTCCGCAGGCCGGCCTCGTTCTGGGCCGGGCGGACCTGGTGCAGCGGCTGCGCCGGCACCCGCTCTACCGGGCGCTGCGGGTGGACAAGATCACGCTGGCCGCGCTGGAGGCCACGCTGCGCGGGCCGCAGCCTCCCGTGCAGCGGATGCTGGCCGCCGACCTGCCCGGGCTGCAGGCCAGGGCCCGGGCCATCGCCGGGCGGCTGCACGCGGTGGGTGCGGTGGCCGTCGACGCCTCCGCCCGGGTCGGCGGGGGAGGGGCGCCGGACTTCGAGCTGCCCAGCGCCGCGGTCTCCCTGCCGGCCGGCTACGCCGAACCGCTGCGGCACGGCAGCCCCCCGGTCGTGGGCTACACCGCCGAGGGACGCACCCTGCTCGACGTCCGCAGCCTGGACCCGGCCGACGACGACGCGCTGGTCACCGCAGTGCTGGCGGTCTGACGTGGACGTGATCGCCACCGCCGGGCACGTCGACCACGGCAAGTCCTCGCTGGTCACCGCGCTCACCGGGATGCAGCCCGACCGGTGGGAGGAGGAGCGCCGCCGCGGGCTCACCATCGACCTGGGGTTCGCCTGGACCACGTTGCCCAGTGGCCGCACGGTCGCCGTCGTCGACGTGCCCGGGCACGAGAAGTTCGTGGGCAACATGCTGGCCGGGGTCGGCTCGGTGCCGGCCGCGCTGGTCGTCGTGGCCGCCGACGACGGCTGGTCGGCGCAGACCGCCGAGCACGTCGCGGTCCTCGACGCGCTCGGCGTGCGGGACGCGCTGCTGGTGGTCAGCAAGGCCGATCTGGCCGACCCCGCCCCGGTGCTGGCCGAGGTGACCGCCCGGCTGGCCGACACCTCCCTCGGTGCGGTGCCCGGGGTGGCCGCCAGCGCGCGCACCGGTGCCGGCGTGCCCGAGGTGGCCGTGGCGTTGGAGCAGGTGCTGGCCGGCCTGCCCGCTCCCGACACCCACGCTCCCGTACGGCTCTGGGTGGACCGGGCGTTCACCATCCGGGGCGCCGGCACCGTGGTCACCGGCACCCTCGCCGCCGGCACGGTGCGCACCGGTGACCGGCTGGAGTTGGGTGGGCGGGACGTCGTCGTCCGCGGCCTGCACTCGCTCGGCACGGCCGTGGAGCACGCCGGTGCCACCGCCCGGGTGGCGCTGAACCTGCGCGGGATCGCCGTGGAGGACCTCGCCCGGGGTGATGCGCTGCTCACCCCGGGGGCGTTCCGGTCGACCGCCGAGCTGGACGTGACCCTGGTCCGACCGGTGACCGACCGGCTGCCCGCCGAGCTGGTCGTGCACGTCGGCTCGGCCACGGTGGCCGCGCGGGTGCGGCCGCTGGACTCCTCCGCCGTCCGGTTACGGCTGGCCCATCCGCTGCCGCTGCGGGTCGGTGACCGGCTGATCCTGCGCGAGCCGGGGGCGCGCCGGGTGCACGGTGCCGATGTCCGGGACGTCGACCCGCCCGGGCTGCGCCGCCGTGGCGCCGCCGTCGCCCGGGGGAGCGAGCTGGCCGGCTCGGACACCGGTGAGGCCGGCGCGATCGCCGACCTGACCCGCCGCCGGGTCGTGCTGCGCTCGGAGTTCGTGGCGATGGGCTGGCCGGTGCCCGCGGCGGCCGGCGAGGTCGGCCGCTGGCTCCTGGCCCCGGGCCTGGTCGACTCCCTCGCCGCCCGGGTGCCCGCCGTCGTCACCCGGTACCGGCAGCTGCGCCCGCTGGAGCCCGGCCCGCCGACGGCGGTGCTGCGCAGCGCACTGGAGCTGCCCGACGCCGAGCTGGTGGCCTCGCTGGTCCGGCCGCCGCTGACCCTCCGCGACGGCCGGGTGGTGGCCGCGGACTCCGGGCTGCCCGAGCCGGTGCAGCGGGCCGTCACCGCGATCCTGTCCCGGCTGGCCGCCGACCCCTTCGCCGCGCCCGACGCCGAGGCGCTGGCCGCTGCCGGGTTGGGTGCCCGCGAGCTGGCCGCCGCCGTCCGGGACGGGCAGCTGGTCCGGGTCGCCGACGGGATCTACCTGGCTCCCGGGGTGGAGGACCGGGCCCGGGCCGCGCTGGCCGCCGTGCCGCAGCCGTTCACCCTCAGCCAGGCCCGGCAGGCCTGGGGCACCACCCGCCGGGTCGCCGTCCCCCTCGCCGAGTGGCTGGACGCCCGCGGTGTCACCCAGCGCCTGCCCGACACCACCCGCCGCCTCCGCTAGCCCCCCACCTCGACGATCACGGACCCCAGGTCACCCGCGCCCGGCGTGTCGCTGCTGCAGGTCCGTGATCATCGGGGAGGGGGGTCGGCGGGGACCCAGGAGGCGGGGCGCTTCTCGCGGAAGGCGGCGATGCCCTCCTGGCCCTCCGCGGAGGCGAAGAACCTCGCGGACAGGCCGAGCAGGGCGTCGAACTGGTCGGGAAGCGAGCCGGTGGGGGTGGTGCGCAGCAGGCGCTTGGTCTCGGCCAGCGCGGTGGGCGCGCCGGCGGCCAGCGCGCGCACCTGGCCCAGCACCGTTCCCGACACCTCCTCGTCGGCGACGGCCAGGTCGACCAGCCCGGTCTGGGCTGCGGTGTCGGCGTCGAACACCTCACCGGTGAGCATGAGCCGGTGCACCGCGTGGGAGAGCATCCGGGGCCGGCAGACCGCGGAGATGATCGCCGGCACCACCCCGATCCGGACCTCCGCGAAGCCGAAGGTGGCCGACGCACCGGCCACCACCACGTCGCAGGCGGCCAGCAGGCCCACCCCGCCGGCCCGGGCCGGCCCGCGGACGGCGGCCAGCACCGGCTTCGGGGAGTGCCAGATCGTGCTCAGCAGGTCGGGGAACTCGTTGACCCCCTGGTCCTGCGCGGCGCCGCCGGCGGCCTCGGAGAGGTCCATCCCGGAGCAGAACACCCGGCCGGTGTGGTCGAGCACGATCACCCGCACCGCGTCGTCGGCCAGCGCGTCGACGAGCGCCCGCCTGAGCGCGGCGCGCATCGCCCGGGAGAGTGCGTTGCGGTTGGCGGGGGAGTCCAGGGTGAGCGTGGCGACCCCGTGGGCCACCTCCACGTGCAGTACTGAGTCCTCGGTCACGGACCGCATCCTGCCTCGTGCGGGACACTGGGTGCAGCGATGACCACCACCCTGCCTGTGCTCGGCCAGACACCCGCCCTGCCACCCGGCCCCCAGATGCTCGGCGACCGAGCCCGCGCCGAGCTGCCGAGCACGCCGTTCGGTCTGTACCTGCACGTGCCGTTCTGCGCGACGCGCTGCGGCTACTGCGACTTCAACACCTACACCTCCGACGAGCTCGGTCCCGGCGCCACCCGCAGCGAGTACGCGGCGACCGCGATGGCCGAGCTGGAGCTGGCGGCCCGGGTGCTGGGCCCTACCCCGCCCGAGATCAGCACCGTGTTCGTCGGCGGCGGCACCCCCACCCTGCTGCCCGCGGCGGACCTGGTCGCGGTGCTGGACCGGGCCCGCGAGCTGTTCCCGGTCGCCGAGGACGTCGAGGTCACCACCGAGGCCAACCCCGAATCGGTGACGCCGGAGTCGCTGGCCGTGCTGCGGGCCGGCGGGTTCACCCGGATCAGCCTGGGCATGCAGTCCGCCGCACCCCACGTGCTGGCGGTGCTGGACCGCCGGCACACCCCCGGCCGCGCCGCGCAGGCCGCCCGGGAGGCCCGCGAGGCCGGGTTCGACCACGTCAACCTGGACCTGATCTACGGCGCACCGGGGGAGACCGCAGCGGACTGGGAGCTGTCCCTGCAGGCTGTGCTGGACGCCCCGGTCGACCACGTCAGCGCCTACGCCCTGATCGTTGAGCAGGGCACGAAGCTGGCCCGCCGGGTGGCCCGCGGCGAGCTGCCGATGCCCGACGACGACGTGCTGGCCGACCGGTACGAGCAGGCCGACCGGGTGCTCCGCGGCGCCGGGTTGGAGTGGTACGAGGTGTCCAACTGGGCCCGCGGGGCGGCCGCCCGCTGCCGGCACAACGAGCTGTACTGGGCCAACGCGCACTGGTGGGGGATCGGTCCGGGGGCGCACAGCCACATCGGCGGGCTGCGCTGGTGGAACGTCAAGCACCCCGCCGCCTACGCCGGGCGGTTGGCTGCAGGTGAGCACCCGGCCGCCGACGCCGAGCAGCTCACCGTCGCCGACCGGGCGCTGGAGCGGGTGATGCTGGGCCTGCGGCTGCGCGACGGTCTGCCGCTGGACGCGCTGTCCGAGGCGGGCCGGGCCCGGGCGGCCGACGCCGTCGCCCGGGGACTGCTGGCGCCTGGCCCGCACGCGGCGGGCCGGGCAGTGCTCACCGACCCGGGCCGGCTGCTGGCCGACGCCCTGGTCCGTGACCTGACCGACTGACCCGGCCACTCGCCCGGCGGGTTCAGGCGTGCAGGGCGGCCAGCAGTTGCTCGCCGTAGCGCTCCAGCTTCGCCGCGCCGACGCCGCTGATCGTGCCCAGCGCGGCGACGTCGGCCGGCTCGTCGGTGGCGATCTGGCGCAGCGTGGCGTCGTGGAAGACCACGTAGGCGGGCACGCCCTGCTCCTTGGCGGTGGCCGCGCGCCACGCCCGCAACCGCTCGAAGACCGGGACCGCCGCGGCAGGCAGCTCCGCGGCGGCGGCCCGGGCCTTCCCGGCGCGACCGGCCGAGCGCGTCAGGGCGGTCGGGCTCGCGGCGCATCAGCACGGTGCGCTCCCGGCGAAGCACCGGCCCGCTGGCCTCGTTCAGCGTCAGGGTGCCGTACTCGCCCTGCACCGACAGCAGCCCCTGGGCCAGCAGCTGGCGGACCACCCCGCGCCACTGGCCCTCGCTGAGATCGGTGCCGATGCCGAACACGGTGAGCTCGTCGTGGCCGTGCTGGGTGACCTTCTCGGTGCGCTTGCCCAGCAGGATGTCGATCGACTGGCCCGCCCCGAAGGACTGCCCTCGCTCGCGCTGCAGCCGCAGCACGGTGGACAGCAGCATCTGGGCCGGGATGGTGGCGTCCCAGGACTCCGGCGGGGACAGGCAGGTGTCGCAGTTGCCGCAGGGTTCGCTCTGCTGCCCGAAGTGGGCCAGCAACCGCACCCGCCGGCACTCGACGGTCTCGCACAGCGCCAGCATCGCGTCCAGCTGGGCCGAGAGCACCCGGCGGTGGGCGAGGTCGCCGTCGGAGGACTCGATCATCTTCCGCTGCTGGACGACGTCGGCCAGCCCGTAGGCCAGCCACGCGGTGGAGGGCAGCCCGTCCCGGCCGGCGCGCCCGGTCTCCTGGTAGTAGCCCTCTACCGACTTGGGCAGGTCCAGGTGGGCCACGAACCGGACGTCGGGTTTGTCGATGCCCATGCCGAACGCGATGGTCGCCACCATCACCAGCCCGTCCTCGCGGAGGAACCGGGACTGGTGACTCGCGCGGGTCCGCTGGTCCAGCCCCGCGTGGTAGGGCAGCGCCGGGATGCCCTGGGCGACCAGGAACTCCGCGGTCTTCTCCACCGACGCCCGGGACAGGCAGTAGACGATCCCGGCGTCCCCGGGGTGCTCGGTGCGCAGCAGGTCCAGCAGCTGCTTGCGCGGCTCGCTCTTCGGCGCGATGCGGTACTGGATGTTGGGTCGGTCGAAACCGGCGACGACGTGCAGCGCGTCGTCCAGCTGCAGCCGGGTGCTGATCTCGGTGTGCGTGGCCCGGGTCGCCGTCGCCGTCAAGGCGATCCGGGGCACCTCGGGCCAGCGCTCGTGCAGCATCGACAGCGCGAGGTAGTCGGGCCGGAAGTCGTGCCCCCACTGCGCCACGCAATGCGCCTCGTCGATCGCGAACAGGGCGATCCGGCCCCGCTCCAGCAGTCGCGCCGTGGGGGAGGCGCCCCCACCGAGGGACTCCGGGGCCACGTACAGCAGGTCGAGCTCCTCGGCCAGGAACGCCTCCTCGACCACCCTGCGCTCGGCCCGGTCCTGGCTGGAGTTGAGGAACGCAGCGCGGACGCCGACCGCGCGCAGCGCATCCACCTGGTCCTGCATGAGGGCGATGAGCGGTGAGACCACGACCCCCACGCCGTCCCGCAGCAGGGCGGGCACCTGGTAGCAGAGCGACTTGCCGCCACCGGTGGGCATCAGCACCAGCGCGTCACCGCCGGCGACCACGTGCTCGACCACCTGCTGCTGCGGACCACGGAAGGCGTCGTAGCCGAAGACCCGGCCCAGCACCTCGAGTGCGGGATCGGCGGGCGCCGCGGTTGCCTGGTCTGCCACGCCGACGAGCCTAGGCCGCCACCGACGGGCGATCTGACATCCGTCAGACGGTGGGGACGACGTCTCGCACTGCCGCTCCCACCCCCACCCGCGGCACGCTCTCGGCATGCCGGAAACACCCGCCCTGCAGCTCCGGGGCCTCACCGTCCGATACGGCGGCATGACCGCCGTCCACGATGTGGACCTGCGGATCGCCCGCGGCGAGACCGTGGCACTGCTCGGGCCCAACGGAGCCGGCAAGTCCTCGACGGTCAACGCCGCCCTGGGGTTGTTCCGGCCTGCCGCGGGCGCCGTGGAACTGCTCGGCCGGCCCCCGGCCGAGGCAATCCGGTCAGGCTCGGTGGGCGCGATGCTGCAGCACGGCGGGCTGCCCAGCGAGGCCCGTGTCGGGGAGGTCCTCCGGCTGGTCGCCCGCCGGTACGTCGACCCGTGGCCGATGGCCGACCTGGTGGCCACGACCGGTATCGACGGGCTGACCGGCCGCCGCACCGAGCAGCTCTCGGGCGGGCAGCGGCAGCGGGTGCTGCTGGCGTTGGCGCTGGCCGGCACACCGCCGCTGCTCGTCCTCGACGAGCCCACCGCGGCGATGGACGTGGAGGGACGGCGTGCCTTCTGGGCGACGATGCGGGCCCTGGCCGGCCGGGGCCACACGATCGTGTTCGCCACGCACCACCTCGACGAGGCCGATGCGGTGGCCGACCGGGTCGTCGTCGTCGACGGCGGGCGGGTCGTGGCCGACGGGACGTCGGTCGAGGTCAAGTCCGGCATCGCCGGGCGGACCGTGCGCTTCACCTGTGCCGACCGGTCCGGGCTGGACCAGGTGCCCGGGGTCACCACCGTCGCCGGCGCCGGTGACCTCGTCGAGCTGGCGACCACCGACGCCGAGGCCACCCTGCGGGCGCTGCTGGCCACCCGCGACCGGCTCCCCGACCTCGAGGTCCGCGGCGCCAGCCTCGAGCAGGCCTTCCTGTCCCTCACCGCCCCCGGAGGACCCCGGTGACCGATCTCTTGCTCTTCCAGCTGCGCCGCGTCGTCCGGTCGTGGCAGTACCTCTTCTTCACGGTGCTGCTGCCGGCGCTGTTCACCGTCTTCTTCACCCAGGTCTTCGGCGGCCAGGCGGTCAGCCCCGCCGAGTACCAGGACTACGCGAGTGCCTCCATGGTCTCGATGATGTGTTACGGCGGCCTGGGTGCGGCGCTCGGCGCGACCGTCCGGCTGTCCTTCGACCGTGCCTCGGGGTGGTTGCGCCAGCTGCGGGTGCTGCCCGTCTCCGGGCGCACCGTGGTCGCGGTCGACGTCGCGGTGGGCATGGTGCTGGTGCTGCCGAGCCTGCTGGTGGTCGCGCTGGTGGGTCGGTTCGTCAACGACGTGCAGCTGAGGCTGGGCACCTGGGTGATGCTCGTCGGCGTCCTCTGGCTGGGGTCGGCGGTCTTCGTGGCGCTCGGCATGCTGCTGGGCCTGGCCCTGGAGGAGAAGGCGGCCGGCGCGGCCATCGGCACCCTCTCGGTGGTGCTCGCCGCGCTCGGTGGCCTGTGGATCCCGGTCTCGATCTTCCCGTCGGGGCTGGTCGCCGTCGCCCGCGCGATGCCGTCGTACTGGTACGGGGAACTGGGCCGGGACGTCGTGGCCGGGCTCGCGACGACGACGCCCGCCGTGGTCCTGGTCGGGTTCGTGGTGCTCTTCGCCGGCGGTGCGCTGGCGGTGGCCGCCCGACGTCCGCTGCACGCCGTCGCCGGCTGAGGCGGGGTGGCGATGGCGAACACTGGGCTCGTGCCGACCTCCATCGACCGGGTGCCGACCCGCTGGCAGCGGGTGAGCTGGTCGCTGCCCTGGCTGCTGTTCCAGTTCTTCCCGGTCGTCGATCTGATCACCGTGCCCCGGCCCTGGCCGCTGCGCGTGCTCATCGGGTTGGCCCTGGTGGCCTTCACCGCCGCCTACCTGTCGGTGCTCAGCCAGG
Source organism: uncultured Actinomycetota bacterium (assembly GCA_963759905.1). Taxonomy (GTDB): domain Bacteria; phylum Actinomycetota; class Actinomycetes; order Mycobacteriales; family Geodermatophilaceae; genus Klenkia. Next base: position 453,357 of record CAVXBD010000001.1, on the reverse strand, counting down.
TTGCCGGACCGCGCCGGGTGCGCTGGGACTTCCTGGTCGTGGCGCTGCTGGCGGTGCTGCTCGGAGTCGCCCTGGGCGTCGGTTACGCCGGGCTGATGATCTACGTGTCCGCCGCCGCGGCAGCCACGCTGCCCGACCGCTGGATCTGGCCGGTGACCGCTGCTGCGGCGTCGGTCTCGGCCGGGGTCATCGTCGTCGCCGGGGAGTGGAGCCTGCTCTTCCTGCCGGTCCTGTGCCTGCTCACCGCGTTCGCGCTGCGCGGCACCCGCTACCTGATCTCGGTCAACGCCGAGCTGCGCGAGGCCCGCGAGGAGCTGGCGGCCAACGCGGTCGCGCAGGAGCGGTTGCGGTTCGCCCGGGACCTGCACGACCTGCTGGGCCAGTCGCTGTCGCTGATCGCGCTCAAGAGCGAGCTTGCCGGCCGGCTGGCCGAGGCCGATCCGGCCCGGGCGCGCCGGGAGATGGCCGACGTGGAGGCCGCCGCCCGCCGGGCACTGGCCGAGGTCCGGGACGCGGTCAGCGGCTACCGGCAGGTCAGCTGCGCCCAGGCCCTCGCCGAGGCCCGGGCCGCGCTGTCCGGCGCAGGGATCGCCTTCCACGGCCCACCCCGGATCCCAGCACTGCCCGGCACGGTGGACGCCGCGCTGGGCTGGGTGATCCGGGAAGCCACCACCAACGTGCTGCGGCACAGCCGCGCCGCCGCGATGACGGTCACGCTGAACGAGCACCGGGGCGCGGTGCGGCTCACGGTCACCGACGACGGGCGCGGGCCGGACGCCGACACCGCACCCGGCTCGGGCCTCACCGGACTGGCGGAGCGGGTCGAGGCCCTGGCCGGCCGGTTGACCGGTGGCGCCGCACCCGGGGGTGGCTGGCAGCTGGTCGCCGAGGTGCCGTTGGCGGCGGCCGACGAGCCGGTGACCGCGTGATCCGGGTCCTGCTGGCCGAGGACCAGCAGTTGGTCCGCGGCGCGCTGCGGGCGCTGCTGGAGCTCGAGCCGGACATCACCGTCGTCGCCGAGGTCGGCCGGGGGGACGAGGTGCTGGCCGCGGCCCGGGAGCACGTCCCCGACGTCGCCCTGCTCGACATCGAGATGCCCGGCCGGGACGGCATCGAGGCCGCCCGCGAGCTGGCCGCCGCCCTGCCGGGCACCCGGGCCGTGGTGCTCACCACCTTCGGTCGCCCGGGGTTCCTGCGCCGAGCGATGGAGGTCGGCGCCGCGGGGTTCCTGGTCAAGGACTCACCGGTGGCCGAGCTGGCCGCGGCGATCCGCTCGGTCATGGCCGGCGAGCGGGTGATCGACCGGGACCTGGCTGCGGCCGCGCTGGCCCTCGGTGCGACCCCGTTGTCCGCTCGCGAGGCCGACGTGCTGCGGGCCGCCGCCGACGGCGCCACGGTGGCCGACATCGCCGGCCGGCTCTTCCTGTCCGAGGGCACCGTGCGCAACTACCTGTCCAACGCGATCGGCAAGACCGGCGCCCGCACCCGGGTCGAGGCCGCCCGGGTGGCCGCCGACAAGGGCTGGCTCTGACCGCCGTCCCCCAGCGCCGCCGCCGTCCCGCCGTCCCCCAGCGTGACCGCCGTCCCCCCAGCGCCGCCGCCGTCCCCCCAGCGTTGATCAGGGAACCTGACCCAACGCTCGCCGTCCTCACCAACGCTGGTGAGGGCGGCCAGAGTTTGATCAGGTCACCTGATCAATGGTGAGGGTGGGGGCGGGGGGGTCAGGAGGCGGCGGGGGTGGAGGGCATGAGGGCGTCCAGGTCCAGCACCCGCACGTGGATCACGTTGCGCTGCTGCAGCGCCGCCCGCAGGGCGCGGTGCAGCCCGTCCTCCAGGTACAGCTCCCGGTGCCACTGGACGGCGTGCGGGAACAGGTCGCCGTAGAAGGTGGAGTCGTCGGCCAGCAGGGCGTCCAGTTCGAGGGTCCGCTTCGTGGTGACCAGCGTGTCCAGCCTGATCTGGCGGGGCGGGATCATCGCCCAGTCCCGGGTGGAGAAACCGTGGTCGGGGTAGGGACGACCGTCGCGCACCGCCTTGAAGATCAGTGCCCGACTCCCCTCTCCAACGGCCCCGCGACCCGGGGCACCCGACCGCGCGACAGCCTACTGGGAGCCTCGGCCGACCCGCCCGGGCACGTCCCCGGGTGACCGGGAATGCACGCCGGGGGAGGCCCGGCGGTCGTATGCTGGCGCTGGCACTCGGAGATGGTGAGTGCCAGTCCAGCAGACAGGAGGTGCTCGGCGTGGCGCACGACGAACGCCGCCTGCAGGTCCTGCGGGCGATCGTGCAGGACTACGTGTCCACCAACGACCCGGTCGGGTCCAAGGCGCTGGCGGCGCGGCACGACCTGGGGGTGTCCTCGGCCACGATCCGCAACGACATGGCGGTGCTGGAGGAGGAGGGGTACATCACCCAGCCGCACACCAGCGCCGGCCGGGTGCCCACCGACAAGGGGTACCGGTTCTTCGTGGACCGGTTGTCCGCGGTGAAACCGCTGTCGGCCGCCGAGCGACGGGCCATCGAGCGATTCCTGGACGGCGCGCTGGACCTGGACGACGTGCTGGGCCGCACGGTGCGCCTGCTGGCCCAGCTGACCCGCAACGTGGCGGTCATCCAGTACCCCACGCTGGCCCGCTCCGCCGTGCGGCACCTGGAGGTCGTGCAGCTGGCCGGCAGCCGGCTGCTGGTGGTGCTGATCACCGACACCGGCCGGGTGGAGCAGCGCGTGGTGGAGATCCCCCCGGTGAGCGATGCACCCCCCGGGTCGGACCCGGTGGCCGAGCTTCGCGCCCTGCTGAACTCGGCCTTCGTGGGGGCCAAGCTGGCCGAGGCGAGCGTGCGGGTCGCCGACCTGCTGGGCAGCTGCCCGCCGCACCTGCGCTCGCTGGTCGCCGCCGTCAGTGCGACCCTGGTGGAGACCCTCGTCGAGCCCGGTGAGGACCGGTTGCTCATCGGGGGGACGGCGAACCTCACCCGCGGTGGGGCGCTGGACTTCCCGGGGAGCCTGCGCCCGCTGCTGGAGGCGCTGGAGGAGCAGGTGGTGGTCCTCCGGCTGATGGGTGAGGTGGCTCCCAGCCACGTGCTGGTGAGCATCGGTGAGGAGAACGCGCACGAGGGGCTCACCGGCGCCTCCGTGGTCTCGGTCGGCTACGGGTCGGTCGGGGGCACCGGTGACCTGGCGCTCGGGGGACTGGGCGTCGTGGGACCCACCCGGATGGACTACCCCGGAAACATGGCCGCGGTACGAGCCGTGGCCCGCTACGTCGGCCAGCTGCTGGCCGAGAGCTGAGGACTGAGAAACCGCATGGCAACGGACTACTACGGCGTGCTCGGCCTGGCCCAGGGGGCCACCGACACCGACATCAAGCGCGCCTACCGCCGCAAGGCCCGCGACCTGCACCCCGACGTCAACCCCGAGCCCGGGGCCAAGGAGGAGTTCCAGCAGGTCAGCCGGGCCTACGAGGCGCTCACCGACCCGGACAAGCGCCGGATCGTCGACCTCGGCGGCGACCCGTACGACACCGGCGGCGGCAACGGGGCCGGCAACCCCTTCGGTGGCGGGGCCGGCTTCGGCGGCCTGGGCGACATCATGGACGCCTTCTTCGGCGGCGGCGGGGCCACCCGCGGTCCGCGCAGCCGGACCCGGGCCGGGGGCGACGCGCTGATCCGGGTGGACCTCGCCCTGGACGAGACGGTCTTCGGCACCACCACCGACATCACCGTGGACACCGCGGTGCTGTGCACCACCTGCACCGGCGCGGGCACCGCGCCGGGCACCCATCCCACCCAGTGCACCACCTGCAACGGGCGGGGCGAGGTGCAGAGCGTGCAGCGGTCGTTCCTGGGCCAGGTCGTGGCGTCCCGGCCCTGCCCGACCTGCGCGGGCACCGGGCAGGTCATCCCCGAGCCGTGCCCGCAGTGCGCCGGCGACGGCCGGGTCCGGGCCCGCCGCACCATCCCGGTCAAGATCCCGGCCGGGGTCGAGGACGGCATGCGGATCCGGCTCTCCGGGCACGGCGAGGTCGGCCCAGGGGGCGGCCCGGCCGGTGACCTCTACGTGGAGGTGCACGAGCGGCCGCACGACGTGTTCACCCGGGACGGCGAGGACCTGCACTGCCGGGTCACGCTGCCGATGACGGCGGCTGCGCTGGGCACCACGCTCACCCTGCAGACCCTGGATGGAGACGAGCCGCTGGCGGTCAAGCCCGGTACCCAGTCCGGCAGCGTGCTCACCCTGCGCGCGCACGGTGCGCCCCGGCTGCGGGCGACCGGCCGCGGAAACCTCGTCGTGCACATCGACGTGCAGACCCCCACCCGGCTCGACGAGGAGCAGGAGCGTCTGCTCCGGGAGCTGGCGGCGTTGCGCGGGGAGGACCACCCCGAGGCCAGCCGGGCCCAGCACAACGGACTGTTCGGCCGCGTCCGCGACGCGTTCAACGGTCGCTGAGCCGGTGGACCACGCCGTCGACAGCGCGGTCCCGCCGCCGGACGGCGCTCCGCTGTTCCTGCTCGACGAGCTCCCGTCGGGACCCGAGCTGCTGGTGGACGGCGGGGAGGGCCGGCACGCCGTGGACGTGCTCCGGTTGGGCGCCGGGGAACGGGTCCGGGTCGGCGACGGCGTGGGCGGGCTGATCGAGGGCACGGTGCTGTCCGCCGGGTCCGACGGGCTGCGCGTCGAGGTCACCGCCCGGCACCTGGTGCCCGCGCCGCAGCCGGAGCTGGTGCTGGTGCAGGCCCTGCCCAAGGGCGACCGCGGCCCGCTGGCGGTGGAGCTGGCCACCGAGCTGGGCGTGGACCGGGTGGTGCCGTGGACGGCGGCCCGCTGCGTGACCCGCTGGCGGGACGACCGGCTGGACAAGGGGCTGGCCAAGTGGCGGTCGGCGGCCCGGGCGGCCAGCAAGCAGGCCCGCCGGCCGCGGGTGCCCGAGGTGACCGCGCCGATGAGCACCCGCGAGGTCTGCGGGCTGCTGGCCGACACCGACCTCGCGGTGGTGCTGCACGAGCAGGCCCGCCGGCCCTTCTCGGTGCTGCACGTCCCGGCCCGCGGGGTGCTGGCCGTGGTCGTCGGGCCGGAGGGCGGGCTCACCGACGGCGAGGTGGTGGCCTTCCGGGCCGCCGGCGCGCTGCCGGTGCGGCTGGGCGCCGAGGTGCTGCGGACCTCCACCGCCGGGGCGGCCGCGCTGGCAGTGCTGGCGGCCCGCACCCGGTGGAGCTGAGCCGACCCTCCTAGGCTCGCCGTCGACGACCCACCAGCGCCAGCGAGGGAGAGACGTGGCCGACTGCCTGTTCTGCCGGATGGTCGCCGGGGAGATCCCCGCCGACGTCGTGCACGAGACCGACCGCACCTTCGCTTTCCGGGACATCAACCCGCAGGCGCCCACGCACGTGCTGGTCATCCCCAAGACCCACCACGCCACCGCCGGCCTGCTGGTGGCGGCCGACCCCGCGCTGCTGGGTGAGCTGGTGGCGGCCGCGCACGCCGTCGCCGTGGCCGAGGGGCTGGCCACCGCCGAGGGCCCGGAGCCGGGCTACCGGATCGTGGCCAACACCGGTCCGGCCGCCGGGCAGACCGTGCACCACGTGCACCTGCACGTCCTCGGTGGCCGCGACCTGGGCTGGCCCCCCGGCTGAGGTGGGGCTGAGGTGGGCCCCCCGGAGCGGGGCCTGCGACGATGCCGGGGTGACCGAGAGCAGCGCCGCCAGCCAGCCCGTGCGCGTCGAGACCGACGGCGACGTCGCCGTCCTCGTGCTGGACAACCCGCCGCTGAACCTGTTCGACGCGCGGCACCTTCGACGCGCTGGACGCCGCGTGGCCGAGCTGGCCGAGCTGACCGACCCGGCGCGGGCGGACCGGGCACGGGCGGTGCTGGTCCGCGGCCGAGGGCCGGGTGGTCTCCGGCGGGGTCGACGTGGCGCTGTTCGCCGACATCGCCGCCGGACCGGACGCCGCCGCCGTCGGCGGCGCGCTGTGGGCCCGGCTGCTGCGCATCGCGCAGACCCTGGAGGACCTGCCGGTGCCCACCGTGTTCGCCGCGCACGGGCTCACCCTGACCGCCGCGTTCGAGCTGGCGCTGGCCTGCGACGTGCTGCTGGCCGCCGAGCGCGCCTCCTTCGGGCTGGTGGAGATCGTCGTCGGGCTGACCCCGTCGATGGGCGGGCCGCAGCGGCTGGCCGAGCGGGCCGGTACCGCGCGGGCCAAGGAGCTGGTGTTCACCGGCGAGCGCTACCCGGCCGGCGGCGCTGCAGCGGCTGGGGCGTGGTCAACCGGGTGCTGCCCGACGAGGGCTTCGCCGAGGCCGCGCTGGCCTTCGCCCACCAGGTCGCGGCCGGGCCGACCGTCGCGCATGCGGCCACCAAGACCATCGTGGCCACCGCCGCGCGCCAGGGGGTCCGGGCCGCCGACGCCGTGGTGCCCGAGGTGTCCGGGGCGTTGTTCGCCACCGAGGACCTGCGCGCGGCCGTGACCTCCTTCCTGGCCGACGGCCCCGGGAAGGCGCAGCACCGAGGCCGGTGACCCCGCCGGGAGACCCGCCGGGGTCGCGCGCGGGTCCCCCCGCGGGGGGAAAGCAGCGGCCGGCGAGGGGCGCTGAGCGTAAGCTCGCCGTCGTCCCACCCCCGTCGCAGGAAGGCAGGGTCGAGCGTTCTTGCCCGACACCTCACCGAGCTCCCCGCCCGCACAGGGCAGCCAGCCCGGTGCCAGCGCGTCCCGAGAGGCCTCGGCTCGCGCCGCGGGCCTGGGTGACGCCGGCACCTTGGCAGCGCCCATCGCCGGAGAGCCCGTCCGTACCGCCATCACCATCCCCGAGTCGATCTCGATGGTCTCCCTGCTGGGGTCCGGTGACGAGCTGCTCCGGCTGGTCGAGTCCGAGCTCACCGCCGACGTGCACGTCCGCGGCAACGAGGTGACGGTCACCGGCCAGCCGGCCGACAACGCCTTCGCCGTCCGGGTGTTCGACGAGCTGATCGCGCTGGTCCGCACCGGGCAGGCGCTGCGCCCGGACTCGGTCCGGCGGGTCGTCGGCATGCTCAAGGCCGGTGGGTCCGAGCGGCCCGCCGAGGTGCTCAGCCTGGACATCATCAGCCGGCGCGGGCGCACCATCCGACCCAAGACGCTGAACCAGAAGCACTACGTGGACGCGATCGACCAGCACACCGTGGTGTTCGGCATCGGGCCCGCCGGTACCGGCAAGACCTACCTGGCGATGGCCAAGGCCGTGCAGGCGCTGCAGACCAAGCAGGTCAACAGGATCATCCTGACCCGGCCCGCGGTGGAGGCCGGTGAGCGCCTGGGCTACCTGCCCGGCACGCTGAGCGAGAAGATCGACCCGTACCTGCGGCCGCTCTACGACGCGCTGCACGACATGGTCGACCCCGAGTCCATCCCGCGGCTGATGCAGTCCGGGACCATCGAGGTCGCCCCGCTGGCCTACATGCGTGGCCGCACCCTCAACGACGCGTTCGTGATCCTGGACGAGGCGCAGAACACCACCGCCGAGCAGATGAAGATGTTCCTGACCCGGCTGGGTTTCGGATCCAAGATGGTCGTCACCGGCGACGTCACCCAGGTCGACCTGCCCGGCGGCGCCCAGTCCGGGCTGCGGGTGGTCCGGGAGATCCTCACCGGCATCGACGACGTGCACTTCTCCCTGCTCACCAGCCACGACGTGGTCCGGCACCGGCTGGTGGGTGACATCGTGGACGCCTACGAGCGGTGGGACACCGCCCAGCAGACCCGCCCTGCGGTGCGCAACACCGGCCCGCGCCGGCAGAAGGGCAGCTGACCCATGGCCGTCGAGGTCGCCAACGAGTCCGAGATCGCCGTCGACGAGACCTCGCTGACCGGCATCTGCCGGTACGTGCTGGGGGAGCTGGACGTCAGCCCGCTGGCCGAGCTGTCGGTGCTGTGCGTGGACGTGGACTACATGGCCAGCCTGCACGAGCGGTGGATGGGCGAGAAGGGCCCCACCGACGTGCTGGCCTTCCCGATGGACGAGCTGGACACGGCCCGGCCCGACGACCCCGATCCGGGTCCCGAGCTGCTGGGTGATGTCGTGCTGTGCCCGGCGGTGGCCATCCGGCAGGCCAGGGCCGCCGGTCACACGATGGACGACGAGCTGCTGCTGCTGGCCACCCACGGGGTGCTGCACCTGCTCGGCTACGACCACATGGAGCCCGACGAGGAGAAGGAGATGTTCGGTCTGCAGTCCTCGTTGCTGGAGGGTTTCCGCGCCGTCCCGCGGGACCAGGTGACCGGTTCGCCCGTGGAGACCGACGGGCGATGAGCCCCACCGCGATCACGCTGCTGGTGATCGCCGTCCTGCTGGTCCCGGTGGCCGGGGTCTTCGCCGCGGTCGACTCGGCCCTGGCCGGCATCTCCCGGGCCCGGGTCGAGGAGATGCGCCGCGCCGGGGTCCGGCACGCCGCCCGCCTGCTCGAGGTGGTCGAGGACCGGGCCCGGCACGTCTCGCTGCTGCTGCTGCTCCGGATCGCCTGCGAGATGACCGCCGCGGTGCTCATCGCGGTGATCTTCTTCGTCGCCTCCGACGGGGTGGCCGCCGGCGTGGTCACCGCGGCCGCCGTCATGACGGTGGTCAGCTACGTGCTGGTCGGGGTCGCGCCGCGCACGCTGGGCCGGCAGCACGCCTACCCGATCGCACTGGCCACCGCCGGGCTCACCCGGTTGCTGGGCCGGCTGCTGGGGCCGGTCGCCACCCTGTTGATCCTGATCGGCAACGCGCTCACCCCGGGCCGTGGGTTCCGCGAGGGCCCGTTCTCCAGCGAGGTGGAGCTGCGCGAACTGGTCGACCTGGCGGAGGAGCGCGGGGTGGTCGAGGCCCGCGAGCGGAACATGATCCACTCGGTGTTCGAGCTCGGCGACACCATCGCCCGCGAGGTGATGGTGCCCCGGCCCGACGTCGTCTACATCGAGCAGACCAAGACCCTGCGGCAGGCGCTGGCGCTCGCGTTGCGCAGCGGGTTCAGCCGGATCCCGGTGATCGGGGACAACGTGGACGACCTGGTCGGGGTGGTCTACCTCAAGGACCTGGTCCGGCGGACCCAGGGCAGCGGGGACGGCGGCAAGCAGCGGGTCGAGGAGGTCATGCGCCCGGCCTCCTTCGTGCCCGAGTCCAAGCCGGTGGACGCGCTGCTGCGGGACATGCAGGCCCGCCGGATCCACATGGCCGTGGTGGTCGACGAGTACGGCGGCTTCGCTGGGCTGGTCACCATCGAGGACATCCTGGAGGAGATCGTCGGCGAGATCGACGACGAGCACGACGCGGTGCAGCGACCTCCGGTGGAGGAGCTGCCCGACGGTGCGTACCGGGTCACCGCCCGGCTCCCGGTGGAGGACCTGGCCGACCTGTTCCGCGTCGAGCTGCCCGACGACGACGACGTGGAGACCGTCGGCGGCCTGCTGGCCCGGGAGATCGGCCGTGTGCCGATCGAGGGGTCGGAGACCGTGGTGGGGGAGCTGCACCTGCTCGCCGAGAGCACCGGCGGGCGGCGCAACCGGGTGGACACCCTGCTGGTCACCCGGGTCGTCGAGGGCAGCCCCGACCCCGCCGACCGGGACGACTCCGAGGACCCCGGGGACGCCGCGCACACCGCCCGAGCGGGGCAGCCGGCCGCCGTGGAAGGCTGATCCCCGTGAGCGAACCGTCGACCGACCTGCAGCCCGAGGACGCCAAGCTCGTGACCCTGGCCCGGTCGGCCCGCGGGCGCACGGGCGCACCCGAGGGCGCCGCGGTGCGGGACACCGACGGCCGGACCTACCTGGCGGCCACCGTGGCGCTGCCCTCGCTGCAGCTCAGCGCTCTGCAGGCCGCCGTGGCTGCGGCGGTCAGCAGCGGCGTGCTGGGGCTCGAGGCGGCCGCCGTCGTCACCGGCGCCGACGACGTCGAACCCGCCGGGCTGGCCGCCGTGCACGACCTCACCGCCGCCGCTCCGGTTCACCTGGCCGGCCCCGACGGCGCCCTCCGCCGCACGGTCTGACCACCCCGGGCCTCGTCCCGCCCCCGGTCCAGGGGGGCTTTTTCGGGCTCATGTCCGGGGCTTTTTCGGGCTCAAGTCCGGGGCTTTGTCGGGCTGGAGCCCGGGAGGGTCAGGGCAGGGGGTGGCCCAGGGCCTCGGCGAAGGCGGCGGGATCGCGGACCCAGACGCTGAAGGCCTTCCCGGTCACCCCGTCACCGGCCAGGTGCCGGACGACGACCCGTCTGCGGCCGGGCCACCAGCCGCCGCGGCGGCGGGCCCGGGGCCAGTCGGCCGGGGCAGGGGCGAGCGCCACGTCGTCCACCAGCACCAGCGGCACGATGCCGAAGGACGAGGTCTGCCGGATGCCGGCGATGTCGGTGGACACCCCGACGTCGGAGACGGTGAACCGCCCGGTGGCCAGCACCAGCACCAGCAGACCCAGGCCGATGGCCAGCGGGGCCTCCTCCGCGGCCGCGGCCGGGCCGTCGAGGAACGCCAGCACGGTCAGCCAGCCGGTCACGGCCAGCGCGGTCAGCCCGATGACCGTGGGGCTGGCGGCCAGGTACTGCCACCAGCGCAGCGGGGGTGGCACGACGGTGACCGACCGCTTGGGGCCGCGACGAGCCAGGAACCCGTAGCTGGTCACCTGGGAGATGTGCCGTTCCCGGTCCCGGGCTGCGCGCACCGCCGGGGGCTCGTCGTCGGGTCGTCGTGCTCGCCGGGCCATGCGGCCATCGTCCCAGGCGCACTCCGGGGCCACCCGGTGCACGGCCGGCCGGAATCGTCGGGGGGCGGTGGGAGACTGGACCGGTGAGCACCCCCGCCCCGCCGCACCGCAGTGGCTTCGTCGCCCTGGTCGGTCGCCCCAACGCGGGCAAGACCACGCTCACCAACGCCCTGGTGGGTGACAAGGTCGGCATCGTCAGCAACCGCCCGCAGACCACCCGGCACGCCGTGCGGGGGGTGGTGCACCGGCCCGACGGGCAGCTGGTCCTGGTGGACACCCCCGGGCTGCACAAGCCCAAGAGCCTGCTGGGCCAGCGGCTCAACGACGTCGTCCGGGACACGCTGGCCGACGTGGACGTCATCGTGTTCTGCATCCCCGCCGACCAGCCGGTCGGTGCCGGGGACGCCTTCATCGCCCGGCAGCTGGCCAACGTCACGACGCCGGTGGTGATGGTGGTCACCAAGACCGACATCGCGTCCAAGAAGGCAATCACCAGCCAGCTGGTCGCGGCCAGCCAGCTGGTGGCGGGTGCCCGCGAGGTGGTGCCGGTCAGCGCCGTCGCCGGGGACCAGGTCGAGCTGCTGGCGCAGCTGCTGATCGGGATGCTGCCGGAGGGGCCGCAGCTGTATCCCACCCACCAGCTGACCGACGAGGACACCGAACGGCAGATCGCCGAGCTGGTTCGCGAGGCGGCCCTGGAGAAGGTCCGTCAGGAGGTACCGCACTCGCTGGCGGTCAGCGTCGAGGAGATCATCCGCAAGCCCGACCCACGCGACCCCGAGGCCGTGTTCACCGAGCTGCACGTCCTGCTGCACGTCGAGCGGGCCAGCCAGAAGCCCATGCTGCTGGGCAAGGGCGGGCAGACCATCAAGGCCATCGGCAGCGAGGCGCGGGTCGGGCTGGAGCACCTGCTGGGTGGCCGGGTGCACCTGGACCTGCACGTGACCGTGCTCGGCGAGTGGCAGGACGACCCGAAGAAGCTCAACCGGCTGGGGTACTGAGGTGCCGGTGGCGGGCGGGAGAGCGCAGCGGTGAGCACCACACCGCAGTCGCTGTACCGCGACGAGGGTGTCGTGCTGCGGGTGCAGAAGCTCGGGGAGGCCGACCGGATCGTCACCGTGCTGACCCGGCGCACCGGCAAGGTGCGGGCGGTGGCCAAGGGGGTGCGGCGCACCAGGAGCAAGTTCGGGGCCCGGCTGGAGCCGTTCAGCCACGTGGACCTGCAGCTCTACACCGGCCGCAACCTCGACGTGGTCAGCCAGGCGGAGTCGCTGCGGTCCTACGGCCCGCTGATCGTCGGGGACTACCCCTGCTACACCGCCGGCACCGCGGTGCTGGAGACCGCCGACCGGCTCACCGCGGAGGAGAAGGAGCCCTCGCTGCGGCTGTTCCTGCTGGTGATCGGTGCGCTGCGGTCCCTGGCCGACCGGTCGCACCCGCCGGGGCTGGTGCTCGATGCGTTCCTGCTGCGGGCCATGTCGGTGGCCGGCTGGGAACCGGCGCTCACCGACTGTGCCCGGTGCGCCGAGCCCGGCCCGCACCGGCACTTCTCGGTCCCCGGCGGGGGCATGGTCTGCCCGGCCTGCCGGCCCACCGGATCGGCGATGCCCAGCCCGGTCACCATCGGTCTGCTGGACTCCCTGCTGACCGGTGACTGGGCCGCGGCCGAGGCCAGCCAGGGCATCAACCGGCGGGAAGGCAGTGGGCTGGTGGCAGCACTGCTGCAGTGGCACCTGGAGCGCGGGCTGCGCTCGCTCCCGCTGGTGGAGCGCACGTGAGGGCAGTACGGGGAGGACGACGGTGAAGCGCGAGGTCAGGGCACCCACGCCGCATCCCTCCGGGGCGCGACCACCGGACATCCCCCCGGACAAGGTGCCTGGGCACGTCGCGGTCGTGATGGACGGCAACGGGCGCTGGGCCAAGCAGCGCGGGCTGCCCCGGACCAAGGGGCACGAGGCCGGCGAGGCCAGCCTGTTCGACTGCGTGGAGGGGGCCATCGAGATCGGCGTGCAGGCGATCAGTGCCTACGCCTTCTCCACCGAGAACTGGAAGCGCAGCCCCGAGGAGGTGCGCTTCCTGATGGGGTTCAACCGGGACGTGATCCGCCGCCGCCGGGACGAGATGCACGAACTCGGGGTGCGGGTGCGGTGGGCCGGCCGCCGCCCGCGGCTGTGGCGCAGCGTGATCGACGAGTTGCAGGTCGCCGAGGAGCTGACCCGCGACAACGACGTGCTCACGCTCACGATGTGCGTCAACTACGGGGGCCGGGCCGAGATCGCCGACGCCGCCGCGGCGATCGCCCGGGAGGCGGCCGCGGGCCGGTTGAACCCCGACAAGGTGGACGAGAGGACCGTGGCGCGCTTCCTGGACGAGCCCGACATGCCCGACGTCGACCTGTTCCTGCGCAGCTCGGGGGAGAACCGGACCAGCAACTTCCTGCTCTGGCAGTCGGCCTACGCCGAGCTGGTCTTCCAGGACACGTTGTGGCCGGACTTCGACCGGCGGAACCTGTGGGCAGCCATCGAGGAGTACGCCTCCCGGCAACGGCGGTTCGGGTCGGCGTGAGGGAGCCACCCGGGTGTGGCGGGGTGGCTATGCCGGCAGTCAGCCGACGCCGATGTCCAGGACCCGCAGCGTGCCGTCCTCGAGGTTGCTGACGTAGGCCCGGGAGCCGTCCGGTAGCACCGCCACGCTGGTCGGGCCGTCTCCGGTGGGGATGCTGGCGGTCACCGTCCAGGTGGCTGTGCTGACCACGGTGACCGTGTCGCCGTCGACGTTGGCGGTGTAGAGGTGGCGACCGTCGGGGGCGAACGTGACGTCCTGAGGTTTCCGCCCGACATCGACGTTCGCGAGGACGGCATAGGTGGCGGTGTCCACGGCCGTGAGGGTGCTGCTCTCGAAGTTGACGACGCAGATGGTCCGGCCGTCGGGCGAGAGGGCCAGGCTGTGCGGTGCCAACCCCGTGGGGACCTCCTGGATGAGCTGGTCGGTGGCCGCCTCGAAGGCGGTGATCACCCCGGACTCGTGGTCGGCGGTCCAGTACCGGGTGCCGTTGGCATCGAAGACGACCCAGTGCGGGTTGGGCGGGGTCGGGACCTGGCGGAGCAGTTCCCCGCTCGCGGTGTCGACCACGTCCACCAGCCCGTCCTCGTGGCTGGGCACGTAGAGCAGCGATCCGTCCGGGCTGGTGGCGGGTGCGAACGGCCGGCGGCCGACGGCGACGGTGCGGACCACCTCGTTGGTGGCCGTGTCCAGGAAGACCACCCGGTTGACGGTGTAGTCGGCGTCGTAGACCGTCACGTACGCGATGTCCCCGGACGGGGAGAAGGTGAGGAACTGGGGCGGCCCGGCCTCGATCGCGATGGTCGCCACCACCTGGTCCAGGGTGGTGTCGACGACGGTGATGACCCCGGCCCCGCGATTGGCGACGTAGACGAACCGGCCGTCGGGAGTGACTGCCGCGAAGCCGGGGGTCGCCCCGACGTCGATCGCGGACCCGGCCGCCGGGATCGGCACGCTCGCCTGGACCGCGACTGGCGGTGGGCCGGCAGCAGCCGTGCGCGCTGGCGAGGTGTCGCTGGAGGCGGCCGTGGGCAGCGAGCCGCCCGCGAGGTCCGCAGTGCCGGGCTGCAGCACGAACCACGCGGTGACCACGACGGCCAGCACGGCGGTGACGACGGCGGCCAGCATCCCGGCGCGGCGCCGGCGGGACTCACCCGACCCGGATGTGGGGCCATGGCCGGACTGCCCGCCCCGCCCCGGGACGGGCGCCGGTCCGTCGCGGTCCTCGGCGTCGGACGGGCCCGCCCAGACCGGTGGAGGCAGCGGCGGGACGGAGCCGGCGTCCGTCCGTGGAGCTCCCGGCCCGGCTGCCTCCGGTCTCGCACCGCCGATCACGAGGGGGGTGGGGCGGGGCCCGGCGGCCGCCGGGTGCGCCGGAACCTGACCGTGGGCCGGATCGACGATCGTCGTGGGCTCGGCCCGCCGCACCAGGGAGTCAGGACCCAACGCCGCCCGGGCTGCCCCGGCCAGTTCCGCCGCGGTACCGAAGCGCCCGGCCGGGTCCTTCGCCATCCCGCGGACGACGACCGCGTCCAGCGCCGCCGGTATGCCGGTGATCAGTCGACTCGGCACCGGGGGCGGCACGTTCAGGTGCGCGTACATCATGGAGGGGAGGTCCTCGCCCTCGAAGGGGCGAGTCCCGGTCAGGCATTCGTACAGCACGCAGCTCAACGAGTAGATGTCCACGCGACAGTCCAGCGGCTGGTGGGTGAACCGCTCGGGGGCCATGTAACCCAACGTGCCGACCGTGGCGCCGGTCATGGTCAGCGCTGTCTGCCTGCTACCGATGGACACCGCGATGCCGAAGTCGACGACGTACACGAAATCCCTGGCGGCCACCAGCACGTTGCCGGGCTTGACGTCCCGGTGGACCAGCCCGTCGGCGTGGGCGGAGTCCAGGGCCAGGGCGACCTGGCTGACCAGCTCGACCGCTCGACCGGGATCCAGCGGGCCTTCCCGGGTGACCAGCGAGCCCAGGTCCTCGCCGTCGACCAGCCGCATGTCGATGAAGAGCCGGCCGTCGATCTCACCGAAGTCGTGGATGGGTACGACGTGCGGGTCACGGAGGCGGGCGGCCACCATCTGCTCGCGGCGGAAGCGGGCCAGGTAGTCCGAGTCGCCGGCGAGTCCCCCGGGTAGCAGCTTCAAGGCGATCAACCGACCACGCCGGGTGTCCCGTGCCCGGTAGACCTCGCCCATGCCGCCGTGACCGATGAGGTCGAGCACGTCGTACGGGCCGAACTTCCAGGCCATCAGGCACGTCCCCCCGCGGTCCCCGTGCGGGGACAAGGGTAGGCATGACCGATCACCCTGACCAGAGCCCGCGCCCCGGCAGGGACGGTCCGGCGCGGTCCGGGGCCTACGCGCCGGACCCGCCGACCGGTCGGGGGCAGCGGGTCCGGCGGTGGTACTGCGGGGGTCACCCGGCCGCGACGTGGGCGATGACCTCGCGCAGTTCCGAGGTGGGTGACACATCGACGTACTCGCAGTCCTCCAGGGCCTCGGGGGCGTGCCCCGGTGGCCAGTAGAAGGCCTGCCCGGCGCTGAAGGTCTCGTCGCCGTGCGCGGAGTGCATCACCAGCTTGCCGGAGATCATGTAGCCCCAGTGCGGGCACTGGCAGAGATCACCGGGCAGGCCGGTCAGGGCCGGTCGCAGGTCGGCCCCGGCAGGCAGCCGGACCCAGCTGATGCTGCTCTCGCCGGCGGGTCCCGCGCGGAACTCGATGCCCCCGCCCTCGATGGCCATCGGTAGGTCGGTGCGGTCCAGTACGGTCATGGTCGTCTCCTCGCGGTCTGCCGTCCCCGGTCAGGGGCGGATGTTCTGGTTGATCCGGAACAGGTTCCCGGGGTCGTAGATCCGCTTCACCTCCTGCAGCCGGCTGAAGTTGGCGCCGTAGTTCAGCGCCACCTTGTCGGCGTCGTCGGGGGAGGCGAAGTTCGTGTAGCCGCCGCCGAGCGAGTGCGGCGCGATGGCGGCGTGGTAGTCCTGCACCCAGCGGGTGTTGGCCTCGTTGTCGGCGGGGTCGGGCCACATGCCGGCGATCACCACCGCGTAGTTGGCATCCCGGTGCCCGAACGCGGTCGTCTCGGAGGCCACGTCGTGCACCGCGCCGTCGATCGGGTAGCAGTGCATCGTGGAGTTCACGCACGGCACCTTGGGTCCGTGCTCCATGTGGGCGGCGATGGCCTCGTCGGTCAGCTCGCCGACGAACGTGGCCTTCCAGTAGTGCTGCAGCCCGGGCGGGACGAGCCCGTCGAAGGCGGCGTTGAGTGCCGCGTAGGGCATCTCGCCGATGTGCTCGGCCACCGGCTGGGCGACCTGCCGGAACCGGTCGATGACCGCGGCGCCCTCGGCCGGGGAGCCGGTCCAGCACGAGACCAGCGCCAGGAACGGCTCGCCCACCCGGTTCTCCGGGACGAACGGCAGCGGCGGGGCGATCTGGAACGCCGGGAAACCGCCGTACTCGCGCGGCGCGTCTCGCATGAAGTCCCGGTAGGCGGCCAGGATGGCCGGGCCGTCGGACAGCTCGAAGAACATCGGCCCGCCGTAGACGGTCTGCACCGGGTGCAGCCGGAACGTGAAGCGGGTGACGACGCCGAAGTTGCCGCTGCCCCCGCGGAGTGCCCAGAACAGGTCCGGGTGCTCCTGCTCGCTGGCGGTGATCGTCTCGCCGGTGGCGGTGACCACCTCGGCGGCCAGCAGGTTGTCGCAGGACAGCCCGTACCCCCGGGCCAGGTACCCGATGCCGCCGCCCAGGGTCAGCCCACCCACCCCGGTGGTGGAGATGATCCCGCCGGTGGTGGCCAGGCCGTGGGCCGCGGTGGCGTCGTTGAACCGGCCCCAGGTGGTCCCGCCGCCGGCGGTCGCGGTGCGCCGGGTGGGGTCGACGTCGACGGACTGCATGTCGGTCAGGTCGGCCACGATGGCGTCGTCGGCGGTGCCGAAGCCGGGCACGCTGTGGCCGCCGCCGCGCACCGCCAGCGCCCGCCCCTCCTCGGCGGCGTAGCGCACCGTCGCGGCGACGTCGTGGGCGTCCAGGCACCGCACGACCGCGGCGGGGTGGGCGTCGATCATCGCGTTGTACACGTGCCGGGCGTCCTCGTAGCCCTCGTCGCCGGGTGTGGTGACCCGACCGTGCACCTGCTGCTGCAGCGATCCCGGAGCATGCATCGTCATGGTGTCCTCCTCGGTGGTCCCGTGCTCCGACGCTAGGACTGCGCGACCCGTGGGCACATGACCAGAACTGCGCGTTCTGGCCCCGGGGCCGGGCCTGGTCAGATCTGACCAGGCGCGACGAAAGGCCCTCCGCCGCAGGCCGGATCGGGGCTAGCGTCGGCCGGGATGACCGGGTGGACAGCACCTCCGCTGCCGGTGCGCTGGTCCAGTGCCGCGCGCCCGGTCTTCGTCGGCCGCAGCCGGGAGCGCCGGGAGCTGGACACGATGTGGGCCGCGGTGCAGGCCGGCGCCCGGCAGGTCGCATTCCTCGGCGGGGAACCCGGGGTGGGGAAGTCCCGGCTGGTCGCCGAGGTGGCCACCGGCCTGCACCGGCAGGGCGCCACCGTGCTGGTCGGCACCTGCGTGGCCGAGTTCGGGGCCCCCTACCAGCCGTTCGTCGAGCCGCTCGAGGCGCTGCTGGGTGTCGACGGTGCCCCGCTGGCGGGGCTGGACTCCGACCGGTTGGGTCGGGTGGTCGGGCGGGGGAACGGGCCCCCCGGGATCGAGCACCGCCGGGAACTGCTGGACGCGGTGGCGCAGGCCATGGCCCTGCTCGCTCGTCGTGCCCCGCTGGTCCTGGTGCTGGAGGACCTGCACTGGGCCGGGGACGCCGCCCTGCAGCTGCTCACCCACCTGGTGGAGCGCACGCCGGAGTTCCCGGTGCTGGTGCTGGGCACGCACCGGACCACCGCGCCGGACCGGTCACCCGGCCTGATCTCGGTGATCTCCGCGCTGCACCGGGTCGAGGGTGTCCGCCGGCTGGACCTGGGCGGTCTGGACACCGAGGACATCGCGCTCTACCTGCGCCGGGTGATGGGCATGTCCGGGCCCCGGGCACGGAGCACAGCGGCCCTGCTGCGGGACCAGACCGGGGGCAACGCGTTCTTCCTCCGCGAGCTGTGGCACGACGTCTCCCGGGCGCAGGGCTGGCCGGGGACGGCGGGGTGGGTGACGCCGATGTCGGTGGTGGACGCCCTCGCCGGCCGGCTGGACCGGCTCCGGGAACCCGACCGACAGACCCTGGAACTGGCCGCGGTGGTGGGGGAGGAGGTCGACGCCGCCACCCTGCTGGCAGCCTCCTCCTGGGCCAGGGACGCGACGCTGGCCGGGTTGGACGCCGCTGCGGCGTTCGGCCTGCTGGAACCGCCGTCGGTGGCGGGGTCGGCGTTCCGCTTCCCGCACGCACTGGCCCGCCAGGCGGTCCTGGAGCTGATGCCGGCCACCCGCCGGGCCCGCCAGCACGAGCGGGTGGCGGCGGTCATCGAGGCGGCGTGGCCACCGTCGGACGAGCGGGCGCGCCGGTTGGCGCAGCACTACGCCGCGGCCGAGGCGCTGGGGCACGCGCAGGCCGCCGTCCGGTATCTCACCGAGGCCGCCGAGGCCGCGGTCCGCGGGCTGGCGCACGAGGAGGCGGCGCGCTGGTTCGAGCAGGCCGCGGCGTTGTGCCGGGACCCGGAGCAGCGCGACGCCCTGGCCCTCGCCGCCGCCGGCAGCCACCTGCGCGGCGGGGACTGCGCCCAGGCCCGTGCCCTGGCCCGGGAGGTCGCGTCCCGGGCCGCCCCGCGGATCGCACTGGCCGCGGCCATCGAGTACGAGGCGGCGTCCTGGCGCCCCGGCCGTCCCGGGCACCGCGCGGTGGAGCTGCTGACCACGGCGCTGCGCGGGGTGACCGAGGACCCGGCCGATCCGCTGTACGTGCACGCGGTGGGCGCGCTGGGCCGGGCGTGCGCGTTCACCGGGGACACCGGCCGGGCGGCGGTGCTCAGTGCCCGGTCCATCGGCTGGGCCCGCGCGCTGGACGACGACCGGCTGCTCTGCGCGGTGCTGCAGGCCAGCCTGTGGCTGGGCCTGCGGCCCGCCGAGGCCGGAGCGAAGCTGGCGCGGGCCACCGAGCTGTCGGTGCTGGCAGATCGCACCGGGGACCTCGACCACCTCGGCCCGGCGGCGTACTTCCGCGGCGTGATCGCCTACCTGCAGGGCGACGCGGGCGCTCTGGACCAGGCGCACGCGGACCTGCAGCGGATGGCCCGGGCCACCGGGCAGGAGTTCTTCAGCTACATGTCCGGCTGCGTCAGCTATGCCCGCGCCTATCTCAGCGCCGATCTCGCCGAGGCCGAGCGCACCTGCACCGAGCTGCTGGAACTGGGCACCGGGTTCGGCAGCGACGACACCGAGGGCTCGTGCGCGGTGCAGACGTTCATGGTGCGCCGGGAGACCGGTCGGCTGGAGCAGGTCCGGCCGCTGATCACCGGGGAGGAGGACCCGGCCGGGTACTGGACGCCGGGCCTGCTGGCCCTCTACACCGAGCTGGGTCTGGACCGACCCGCCGGCCGGCTGCTGCACTGGCTGCTGGACGGCCGGCTGAACGGGTACCAGGAGTCCGCGCAGTGGCCGTGCGTGCTGGCGTTCCTGACCGAGGCCGCGGTGCACCTGGGGGACGAACCGGCGCTGCGGGCGGTGCGCCCGATGCTGACCGAGTACGCCGGGCTGAACCTGGTGGCCGGGCAGTTCGTGGCCGTCTTCGGCAGCGCCGACCGCTACCTCGGCCTGGTGGACTCGCTGCTGGGTGCGCCCGGAGCGGAGGACGAGCTGCGGGCGGCGGTGGCGCAGGACGTCGCCATGGGTGCGGTACTGCACGAGGCGCAGAGCTGCTCGGCGCTGGTGGACCACCTGCGTCGGGTCGGTGCTCCACCGTCGGTGGAGGCGCCCCCCGCCGCCCGGGCCCGGGAGCTGGCCGCACGGTTGGGGCTGCGTCGCCCGGCCACCGTCGGCAGCGTCCCGGTGCCCCCCGCGGTCGCCGACCCGGCGGGGCTGACCGCCCGGGAGCGGGAGGTGCTGGTGCTGGTGGGCGCGGGCCTGCTGAACCGGGAGATCTCCGACCGGCTGACCATCAGCGAGAACACGGTGGCCAACCACGTGCGCGCCGTCCTGGCGAAGACCGGGGCCAGCAACCGGACCCAGGCCGCGCTGTACGCCGCCGCGCACGGCCTGCTCGAGGGCCCGGTCGCTCGGTCAGAGCGGTTCGCTTGACCCGTCGGGTCGCAGCACCGCCGACATCTCCAGCACGCAGTCCGCGGGCAGGCCCGCCCGCTCGGCCGCCTGTCGGATCGCGTCCGCCGACGGGGCCTCGTAGAGGCAGTACGTCTTCCGCTTGTCCGCGGACAGGAACGAGTACAGCCAGCGGACGCCGGCCTCGTCGTTGATCCGGTTCACCCCGTCGGCGGCCTCCGCCGTCAGGTCGAGCTGGTCGGCGAACTGCCGCTCGACCACGAAGACCGCCATGTTCATCCCTTCGGCCACCGAACCGTGTGCTCATCCGAGGGAGGGGACCTCGCCGGGTCAACAGGCCGACCACGGTGGTCGGCACCCCGTCCGCACGCCCTCACTGCGGGTACGGCGTGCTCGGCGTTTGGGTCACCCTCAGCGGAGCGGGTGGGCCAGGTCCGCGGACCGGCACGCCGCGCAGGTGCCGAAGATCTCCAGGGTGTGGCTGACCTCGGCGAAGCCGTGCTCAGCTGCCACCCGGTCGGCCCAGCTCTCCACGGCCGGGCCGGCCACCTCCACGGTCCGCCCGCAACCCCGGCAGACCAGGTGGTGGTGGTGCTGGGTGCTGCAGCGCCGGTACAGCGCCTCGCCCGAGTCGGTGCGGATGGAGTCCAGTTCGCCGTCGTCGGCCAGTGCCTGGACGGCGCGGTACACGGTGGACAGCCCGACGGTGTCCCCGCCGGCACGCAGCCGGGCATGCACCTCCTGGGCGCTGTGGAAGCCCTCCAGCTCGTCGAAGACCGCGGCCACGGCGGTGCGCTGGCGGGTGGTGCGGACCATCAGCCGAGGATGGCACGGCGCGTGCCGGCCGGGTCGCCTGACCAGGTCCCCGGGTGGGTCGGTGGGGAGGCGATCGGGTGGGTCGGTGGGGAAGCGATCGGGTGGGTCGGTGGGGAAGCGACCGGGTGGGTCGGTGGGGAGGCGATCGGGTGGGTCGGTGGGGGAGTGATCGGGTGGGTCGGTGGGGGAGTGATCGGGTGGGTCGGTGGGGGAGTGATCGTGTGCGCGGCGTGGTCGAGGGCGTCCCGGACGATGTGCCCCACGTGCCCGTCCACCAGCCGGTAGTGCACCTCCCGCGCCCGCCGCTCACCCACCACCAGGCGGGCGGCGCGGAGTACCCGCAGGTGCTGGGAGACCAGGGGCTGGGCGACGCCGAGCGCCTCGACCAGTTCGTGCACGCAGCGGCTGCCGTGCTCGTCCAGCAGCGCCACGATGGACAGCCGCAGCGGCGCGGCCAGGGCGGACAGCAGTCCGCTGGCGGCCGCGACGTCGGTGGGCCGCAGCCGCGGGGGCACCGGGACCGGGGCGGCCGACATGCCACCATGGTCGGCGCAGCTGAGAACCATTGTCAACTGGAGGTCGCCGTGCCCGTCGTCGCCGTTACCCGGTTCCGCGTCCCGGACGAGGCGGCCGACGGGCTGGCGGTCGACGCCGGAGTGCTCTTGGGCGCGCTGACCGCCCGGCCGGGGTTCGGCACCGGGACCTTCGGCCGGGCGGTGGACGACCCGGGGTTGTTCGCGCTGGTCACCACCTGGGAAGGCGTCGGCGCCTACCGCCGGGCCCTGTCGGCGTTCGAGGTGAAGGTCGCCGGTGCGCCGGTCTGGCTGCACGCGGTGGACGAGCCGGGGGTCTTCCTGACCGGGGAGTGAGGCCGGGGTCCGGGGCCGACTACCGTCACGGGGTCCCCCGCCGACCGCCAGCCGGATGGAGCCTCCCCATGGCCACCGAGAGTCCCGCCACCGCGAACGACAGCACCCCCCGCAAGGCCGACCCCGCCCGCCTGGACAAGGTGGTCAACCTCTGCAAGCGACGCGGGTTCGTGTTCCCGTCCGGGGAGATCTACGGCGGCACCCGCTCGGCCTGGGACTACGGGCCGCTGGGCGTGGAGCTGAAGGAGAACATCAAGAAGCAGTGGTGGCGGACGGTCGTGCAGAGCCGGGACGACGTCGTCGGCCTGGACTCCTCGGTCATCCTGCCCCGCCAGACGTGGGTGGCCTCGGGCCACGTGGGTGTGTTCACCGACCCGCTCACCGAGTGCCAGAACTGCCACAAGCGGTTCCGGGCCGATCACCTCGAAGAGGCCTACGAGGAGAAGAAGGGGCGCGTGCCGGCGAACGGGCTGGCCGACATCACCTGCCCCAACTGCGGCGTGACCGGTTCCTGGACCGAGCCGCGCGACTTCAACATGATGCTCAAGACGCACCTCGGCCCGGTCGAGGACGAGTCCGGGCTGCACTACCTGCGCCCGGAGACCGCGCAGGGCATCTTCGTGAACTTCGCCAACGTGATGGGTGCTGCACGCCGCAAGCCGCCGTTCGGGATCGGCCAGATCGGCAAGAGCTTCCGCAACGAGATCACCCCGGGGAACTTCATCTTCCGGACCCGGGAGTTCGAGCAGATGGAGATGGAGTTCTTCGTCCAGCCCGGCACCGACGAGGAATGGCACCAGTACTGGATCGACGCGCGCACCGACTGGTACACCGACCTGGGCATCGACCGGGCGAACCTGCGGCACTACGAGCACCCGAAGGAGAAGCTGTCGCACTACTCGACGCGCACCGTCGACATCGAGTACCGCTTCGGCTTCACCGGCTCGGAGTGGGGTGAGCTGGAGGGCATCGCCAACCGCACCGACTTCGACCTCAAGACGCACTCGGAGCACTCCGGCACCGACCTGTCCTACTTCGACCAGACCACCAACGAGCGGTGGACGCCCTACGTCATCGAGCCGGCAGCCGGGCTGACCCGCTCGCTGATGGCATTCCTGGTCGAGGCCTACACCGAGGACGAGGCGCCCAACGCCAAGGGCGGCGTGGACACCCGCACGCTGCTGGCGCTGGACCCGCGGCTGGCCCCGGTCAAGGCGGCCGTCCTGCCGCTGTCGCGCAACGCGGACCTCTCGCCCAAGGCCCGGGACCTGGCCGCGGCGCTGCGGAAGAACTGGAACGTCGAGTTCGACGACGCCGGGGCGATCGGCCGGCGCTACCGCCGGCAGGACGAGATCGGCACGCCGTTCTGCCTCACCGTGGACTTCGACACCCTGGACGACGACGCGGTGACGGTGCGCGAGCGGGACACCATGACCCAGCAGCGGGTGGGGCTGGACCAGGTCGTCGGCTACCTGGCGCAGCGGCTGCCGGGCTGCTGACCGGGCGGGTGGGGCCCTGGCCGGCGCCACCTACCCTGGGGAGCGTGACTGCCCTCCTGGACCCGGTGCGCCCGACGGGGGTCCCTGTCCCGCTGCAGCTGGGCGCGCTGACCGTGGACCCGGCGGTGGTGCTGGCCCCGATGGCCGGGATCACCAACCCGGCCTTCCGCACGCTGTGCCGGGAGTTCGGGGCCGGGCTGTACGTCTGCGAGATGATCACCACCCGCGCGCTGGTCGAGCGGAACGAGAAGACGCTGCGGATGGTGCGGGCCACCACCGAGGAGCGCAACGCCTTCTCCGTCCAGCTCTACGGCGTCGATCCGGCCACCGTCGGCCGGGCGGTGTCCATGCTGGTCGACGAAGGGGTCGCCGGTGCCCGGCCGGCGCACATCGACCTGAACTTCGGCTGCCCGGTCCCCAAGATCACCCGCAAGGGCGGCGGTTCGGCGCTGCCCTGGCGACGCCGGTTGTTCGCCGACATCGTCACCGCGGCCGTGCGCGCCGCCGGCGACGTGCCGGTCACGGTCAAGACGCGGGTGGGCATCGACCCCGAGCACCACACCTACCTCGATGCCGGCCGGATCGCCGCCGACGTGGGTGCGGCCGCGATCACCCTGCACGGGCGCACCGCCGACCAGCTGTACTCCGGCACCGCCGACTGGTCGCACATCGCCCGGTTGGTGGCGGCCGTCGACATCCCGGTGCTGGGCAACGGCGACATCTGGGAGGCCGACGACGCGCTGCGGATGGTCGCCGAGACCGGGTGTGCCGGCGTCGTCGTCGGCCGGGGGTGCCTGGGCCGGCCGTGGCTGTTCGGTGACCTGGCCGCGGCGTTCGCCGGCTCGTCCGCGCGGGCGCTGCCCACGCTGCGCGAGGTGGCCGCCGTGATGCACCGGCACGCCACGCTGCTGGCCGCCGAGCACGGCGAGCCGTGGGGCTGCGCGGACTTCCGCAAGCACGTCGCCTGGTACCTCAAGGGCTTCTCGGTCGGCTCGGACACCCGGCGGGCGCTGGCCATGGTCTCCACGCTGGACGAGCTCGCCGAGCTGCTGGCCGGCATCGACGAGCAGCCCTACCCCACGGCGGTGCTGGGTGCGCCGCGTGGCCGGACGACGCCACCTCGCCCGGTGGCGCTGCCCGAGGGCTGGCTGGACGACCGGGACGACCCCCGCCCGCCGGCCGGTGCCGAGCTCGAGGTCAGCGGCGGGTGAGTGGCCCCTACCTGTACGACGACGACCCGCAGCCGCTGCACGCCGGGGCCGGTCGGTCCCGGAAGGGGTTGCTGCTGGCCATCGGGGGCGGCACGGTGGCCGTCGCCGTCGGAGCCGTGCTCGCGCTGAACCTGGTGCAGGGCAGCCCGGAGGAGCAGGTCCAGCAGGTCGCCGGGGTGTTCACCCAGGCCCTGGCCGCCGGTGACGAGGAGACCGCCTGGGGTCTGCTGTGCGATGCCGAGCAGGCCCGGTTGGATCCCGACCAGGTCGCCGGGGCCTACCTGCGCGCAGGCACCCCCGAGGTGGGCGCGGCGTCGCGGGCCGAGCTGGACGGCGTGCAGGCACGCACCGTGCCGGTCCGCTGGGACGACGGCGGGACGATCACGACCACCCGGCTGACGCTGGTGGCCGAGGACGGCCCGAAGGTCTGCGCCGGCAGCTGAGCCACCGGCGGACCTCCCCGGAGCGGCCAGCCGGGCGTGGTACCCATGACCGCATGGTCGCGGGGATGGCGGGGCGCCTGCTGGGTGCCGTGGTGCTCGCCGCGGTCCTGGTGGTGGCGTCCACCGCGACCGCGATCTGGTGGACCGCGCGCCAGGACGCCCATCCGCAGTCCGACGCGATCGTGGTCCTGGGGTCCGCGCAGTACAACGGCGTGCCCAGCTCGATCTTCGAGGCCCGGCTGGAGCACGCCCTCGCGCTCTGGCGGGACGGGGTGGCTCCGGTCGTGGTGACCGTGGGGGGCAAGGCCACCGGGGACGAGTTCACCGAGGCCGAGGCCGGCCGGGACTACCTGGCCCAGGCCGGGATCCCCGTGGAGGACCTGCTGGCCGTGCCGGAGGGGGTGGACACCCTGGAGAGCATGCGGGTGGTGTCCGCCGCCTTCGCCGAGCGCGGTTGGTCCACCGCGGTGCTGGTCACCGACCCCTGGCACGCCATGCGGGCGCAGCGGATGGCCGAGGACTCCGGGCTGGACGCGACCAGCTCGCCCACCCGGCAGGGACCCGCGGTGCAGACCCGGGCCACCCAGTTCCGGTACATCCTGCGGGAGACCGCGGCCTACCTGCTGTACCGGGTGACCGGGGAGAGCGTGGCCGGCGCCCCCGGCATCGGGTGAGCCGCCGGGCAGCTCCACAGGCCGGTGACGGCGGATCGCGGTGCGCGGGATGATGGGACCGATGGCGGCCCGCAGGCCGCGCACAGGGAAGGGGAGCGGTGCTGGAACTGGGTCTCGAACTGGGCAAAGCCGGGACGCACGGCGCCGGTCGCGGGGTGCACCCGGTGCTGGCCGACGGTGCCGGCGTCGCGACGCTGCAGGCCTCGAACTGGAAGGAGAAGGCGGTCGCGCTGGTCGGCGACGTGTCCTGGACCTTCACCAAGCAGGAGCGCCGGCTCCAGGCCCGCTGGACCGTCGACCCCGAGGGCAGTGCACGGATGTCGGCGCGGCAGACCTCGGTCTGGCGCGGCACCTGGCACGCCGAGCTGGAAGGCACCCCGGTCGAGGTGAGCACCACCTCGGTCTGGAAGGGCACCCACCGCTATGCCGTCGCCGGTCGCACCGTCGCGGAGTCGGGGACGACCGGCTGGGCGTCCCGGCCGACGTTGGCCATGGGGCGCGAGCTGCCCCTGCACCAGCAGGTCTTCCTGCTGTGGGTGGAGCTGATCCGGAGCCGGCGGGCCGCCGCGTCGGTCACGGTGGTGACCTGATGGCCGGGGAGCGGCGGGGCCGGATCCGGGCCGCGGACATCGCCACGGTCCGCGAGCGCAGCAAGATCGACGAGATCGTCGGCGAGCACCTGCAGCTCAAGCGCGCCGGGGGCGGCTCGCTGAAGGGCCTGTGTCCCTTCCACGACGAGAAGTCCCCGTCCTTCCAGGTCACCCCGACGCGGAACCTGTTCCATTGCGTGGCGGGCGAGACAGGCGTGCTGACCGAGAACGGGACGGTTCCCATCCGGGAGCTCGCCGGGCGCACCGTCCGGGTGCTCAACGGTGACGGCGGGTGGGTCGAGGCCCCGTTCCGCAGCTACGGCGTGCAGCGGCTGATGAAGGTGACGGTCACCCGCAACGGTCGGACGAAGAGCCTGTTCGCGACCGACCGGCACCGGTGGTTCGTGCCGACCGGCGCGCTGCGCCAGCACCGGCGCGAGAAGCTGACCGAGGAGCTGCGGCCCGGCGATCGCCTGTCCCACTCGTTCCCCATGAGCCGGGTGCTCAACCCGGCGACCCGGCCGTCCCCCTTCGGGATCGCCCGTGGCCTGGTCTACGGCGACGGCACCCGGGCCGGCGCGGGGTCGATCGCGGTCCTGTACGGCGAGAAGGATGCGGAGCTGGCTCGCTACTTCGGGGGTGCCGTTCGTGGAGCGAGGAGCGGGGGACCCGCTACTACGGACTCCCGGCCTACTTCAAGGACGAACGGCCCGCACTGGACGAGGACGCCTCCTACCTGCTCGGCTGGCTGGCGGGGTACTTCGCCGCGGACGGCTGCGTGGCCGACGACGGTGACGCGGTCCTCAACTCCTCGCGTGAGGAGAACCTCGAGTACGTACGGACGCTGTGCACGCGGCTGGGTATCGGCACGTTCGGGGTGGCCAAGCAGACCCGGCGTGGCATCGATGGCTCGATGAGCGACATCTACAACGTGCGCTTCCTGACCAAGGGTCTGCCGGAGTCGTTCTTCCTGCTGGCCCACCACCGGGAACGCCATCTGGCCCGGACGAAGGAGTACGAACGCAAGAACTGGGTCGTCCAGTCCGTCGAGTGGTCCGACCGCGAGGAAGAGGTCTACTGCGCCGAGGTCCCCGGCACCCACGCCTTCACCCTCGAGGACAACATCCTCACCGGGAACTGCTTCGGGTGCGGGGAGGGCGGCGACGTCATCTCCTTCGTGCAGAAGATCGACCACCTCAGCTTCTCCGAGGCCGTGGAGCTGCTGGCCGGGCGGGCCGGGGTGCAGCTGCAGTACGAGGACGACGGCGGCCGGCCCACCGGCGCCCCGAACCGGGCCGCGGCCGGGCAGCGGGCGCGGCTGGTGGCCGCCAACACCGCCGCCGCGGAGTTCTACGCCGCCCAGCTGATGACCCCCGACGCGGCGATCGCGCGGACCTTCCTGGCCCAGCGCGGATTCGACAAGCAGGTCGCGGTCGACTTCGGCTGCGGGTTCGCCCCGGCCGGCTGGGACACCCTCACCAAGCACCTGCTGCAGGCCGGGTTCACCCAGGGCGAGCTGGAGACGGCGGGACTGTCCAAGCAGTCCTCCCGGGGCAGCTACATCGACCGGTTCCACCGCCGGCTGCTGTGGCCCATCCGGGACATCACCGGGGACGTGATCGGGTTCGGGGCCCGCAAGCTGACCGACGACGACCCCGGGCCCAAGTACCTGAACACCCCGGAGACCCCGCTGTACAAGAAGTCCACCGTGCTCTACGGCGTGGACCGGGCCAAGAGGGACATCGCCCGGCGGCACCAGGCCGTGGTGGTGGAGGGCTACACCGACGTGATGGCCTGCCACGTCGCCGGGGTGACCACGGCGGTGGCCTCCTGCGGCACCGCGTTCGGGGCCGAGCACATCAACGTGCTGCGCCGGCTGCTGATGGACCAGGACGAGTTCCGCGGGGAGGTCGTGTACTGCTTCGACGGTGACGCCGCCGGGCAGGCCGCGGCGATGAAGACCTTCGCCGAGGACCAGCGGTTCGTGGGCCAGACCTTCGTGACGGTGGAATCCGAGGGCCGCGACCCGTGCGAGCTGCGCCAGGCGCACGGCGACGCCGCCGTCCGGGACCTGGTGGCCCGCCGGGTGCCGCTGATCGCGTTCGTGCTCAAGACCACCTTGGCGGGTTACGACCTGGACACCGTGGAGGGTCGCGTGCAGGCGCTGGAGAAGGCCGCGCCGATGGTGGCCGGGATCAAGGACCACGCCCTGCGACCGGCCTACGCCCGCCAGCTGGCCGGGATGCTGGGCAACACCGACGAGGCCGAGGTGCTGGCCCGGGTCCGGGCGCTGACCGGGGAGGACCAGCCCGCCCGCGGGCCCCGTCCACGGCAGAAGGCACCCACCCGGTCGGCCGACGACGCGGCGTTCTTCATCGAGCGTGAGGCGGTCAAGGCCGCACTGCAGTCACCGGAGCTGGCCGGGCCGGCCTTCGACGCCGTGCCCGGTGCGGCCTGGACGCACCCGGACTACGCCGACATCGCGGCTGCCGTCGCGGCGGTGGGTGGGGCGGGGGCGGCCACCGTCAGCGGTATGGCCTGGCTGGACGAGGTCCGCGAGCACTGCACCCGGGACAGCGCCCTGGCACTGCTGACCGCACTGGCCGTCGAGCCGATGATGGCGCCTGGGGAGGAGGTCGACAGCGGGTACGTCCACGCGGTCATCGCCCGGTTGCAGGAGATGGCCGCCGTCCGCCGGGTGGCGGCGCTGAAGGGCAAGCTGCAGCGGATGAACCCGGTGGAGGCCCCGGAGGAGTACACCCGGGTGTTCGGCCAGCTGGTCGCGCTGGAGCAGGAGGCCCGGTCGCTGCGCGAGCGGGCGATGGGCGGGCTGACCGCATGAGGCTGGTGCACCGGCTGCGCCAGCGCTTCGGCCGCCCGCCCGAGCAGGTGGCCGCCGCCTCGGCGGGGGAGGACGTGCTGGCGTGGGGCGAGCGGGCCCAGGGTGGCTGGCTGGTGGCCACGTCGGCCGGCGTGCGGGTCGTCGCGGCCGGCCCGGAGGAGGCAGCGCCCGCCCTGCTGCCCTGGCACCTCGTCGGGCACGCCCGCTGGGCCGCCGCCCCGCAGGGCGGCACGTTCACCCTCACGCCGCTGGTGGAGGTGGAGCCGGGGGTGCAGGCCCGCGGCCCGGTCACCGCGCACGTGCTCACCGAGGCCGGCGAGCTCCCCGCGGTCCTGCGCCGGCGGGTGGACCAGACCGTGGTCGCCAGCCAGCGACACCCGCTGCCCGGTGGCGGTGGGGTGCTGCTGGTCGCCCGCCGCGTGCCGGGGCAGGAGGCCAGGGAGTGGAGCGTGGTGTTCGACGACGACGCCGACCGGGACGACCCCGGCGCCCGTCAGGTGGCGCGGGAGCGGCTGGCCGCCGCCGTCGACTCCGACGACGCCAGCCGCTGACCCGCAGGCTCAGCGCTGGCCGGTCTCGTTGCCCAGCCGGGTGCGGATCGACCCCAGGGCGGCATCGGCGCGGGCCTGCAGCATGCCGGCCGCGGACTGCAGTCGCGGGTCGTCGATCGCGTGGTCGTAGGCGCGACGGATCTGGTCGTAGCGACCACGGCCGGCCTTGGCACCCAGCACGTAGCCGGCACCGAAGCCGGCGAGGAAGGAGAGCTTGGCCACGGGGGGACCTCCGGGTGTCGGGGATGGGAGTGACCGACGCTACCGGCCGGACACGCCCGACACCCCGTCGAGCCCGCGGCCGGCGGTGGGGTAATCTCAACGGGCGCACGACGCGGTCCCCCGTAGCTCAATTGGCAGAGCATTCGACTGTTAATCGAACGGTTTCTGGTTCGAGTCCAGACGGGGGAGCCACAGCCAGCACGGGCCTGACCGGCCAGGACGCCGGTCAGGCCCGTGCTGCATCGGTGGGGTCGTCGACCGGACCACCGGATGCCGGGGCCGTTGGTCACCGGTGCGCGGGCGCCGGTGACCGATAGCGTGGTCCTTCCCGGCGCGAGCCGCGCGCGATCGACCGTGGTCGACGGGGGCGCCCCCGACAGCCCCAGGAGCCCGCATGCAGGTCCAGGTCAACACCGACTCGAACATCGAGGCGCCCGAGCACACCGTCGACGGCGTCGAGGCCGAGGTGAGATCGGTGCTGGGGCACCTGGCCGACCGGGTCACCCGGCTCGAGGTCCACCTCAGCGACCAGAGCGCGGGCCGTTCCACCGGTGCGGACAAGCGCTGCCTGCTGGAAGCGCGGCCGGCCGGGAGCGCGCCGGTCGCCGTCACCGCGCAGGCGGACACCATCGACGGTGCCCTGCGCGAGGCGGCTCACAAGCTGAAGACGCTGCTGGGCAAGGAGACGGCCGACACCCGGCGCACCCGCGACACGATCCGCGGCACGCCTCCGGGAGAGCCGACGGCGGGCTGATCCCGGCCGGGCGCGCGACACCGGGTGACCGTGACGGGTCACCCGGTGCCGCGGCTTGGCAGGCCCGGTCAGGGGTCAGCGCTGGCGCAGGTAGGCCCGCGCGGTGTCCCGCAGCCGGTCGTGCACGCCGTCCACGGCGACCGCGCCGGGCAGGTACCGCTTGGCCAGCTTGGCGACCATCGTGTAGTTGGTGTCCACCACGTTGCCGACCGGGGCCAGCCCGGCCTGGCTGACCAGCTGGTAGGCGTCCAGGGTGTCCCAGCCGGTGAGCTCCGCGGCCCAGCCCACCAGGTCGCGCTGGCTGACCCGGTAGGCGTCCTCCAACGGGCGCACCGAGCCGGTGGACATCAGGAACTCGTCGCTCTCCAGCCGCGGCCAGGCCGGCCCGCCACCCTTGACCAGGTCGACCACGATCACCGTGCGCATGGCGGCCTCGACGGCGGTACCGCACACCTCGCCCTCACCTTGCCGGCAGTGCCCGTCTCCCAGCGACAACTGGGCGCCGGGCACGTTCACCCCCAGGTAGACCGTGGTGCCCGCGCGCAGCTCCGGGGTGTCCATGTTGCCGCCGTGCGCGGACGGCGTGATCGACATGACCACCTCGCCGGCCGCGGGGGCCACCCCCAGGGTGCCGTGCATGCAGTCCAGCGGCAGCTCGACCTCCGGGCCGCCCCGACGGGGCCGGAACAGGCAGGTGCCCCGTTCCCGGTCGACCTCGTAGACCCAGACCACCTCCTCCAGCGGGTCGTGCAGCATGGCCGTCTCGTGCGTGGCGGTGAGCGCACCGAAGTGCGGGAACGTGGTGGACACCGCCCAGTCCCGGGCCGGGGCGATGTCCACGACGTGCACCGCCAGGGTGTCCCCGGGCTCGGCGCCCTCGACGTGCACCGGCCCGGTGACCGGGTTGAGGTAGGGGAACGTGCAGACCCGGCTGGGCAGGTCGTCCACGCCGCGCACCCGGCCACCGAAGCAGTCCTCGGTGGTCAGCTCGATCACCGTGCCCGGCTGGACCCGCAGCAGCGGCTCGCCACCGCCGAAGGTGTAGCGCAGCTGGTCCGGGGTGGGGTCCAGCGCGACGACCTCCAGCGTCGCCGTCACACCTTCTCCTCGGTGGTGAGCTCGGCCTTGCGACCGGTCGCCACCAGCGCCACCAGCACCACCAGCCCGACGGCCAGCCAGACGAAGCCCAGGGTCTGGGCGGCCACCTGGGCGTTCACCACGACGTAGGCCAGGATGGCGAACCCGAGCACCGGGACGACCAGGTGCCGCCACCAGTCCCGGCTCTTCCTGCGCACCACGAAGTGCACGACGACGGCCACGTGCAGCAGCAGGAACGCCGACAGCGCGCCGAAGTTGACCAGCGTGGACAGCAGGGTGATGCCGTCGGAGCGCAGGCTCATGTAGATGCCCAGCACCAGGCTGATCACCGCGACGAACAGCGTGGCGTTCACCGGCACCCGGCGGACCGGGTCGATCCGGGCCAGGAAGGAGGGCAGCTGGCGGTCCCGGGCCATCGCGAACAGCAGCCGCGAGGTGGCCGCCTGAGCCACCAGGGAGTTGGCGAAGCCCCAGGCGATCGCGGTGGCCACCGCGGTGAGCACCGACAGCCAGTGGCCACCGGCCACCTGGGCGGCGTCGTAGAAGGCGGTGCCACCGGGGTCGCCGTCGGCGATCAGCGCGGCGGGGTCGGGCACCAGCAGCGCGGCGATCCAGGTCTGCACGATGAACAACGTCCCGGCCAGTATCAGGGCGGCGATCATCGACTTGCCGATCGACCGGGCCGAGTCGCGGTTCTCCTCGGCGAGGGTGGAGATGCCGTCGAAGCCCAGGAAGCTGAGCACGGCGATCGACACCGCGCCGAAGACCAGGCCGAAGGAGAACGTGTCGGCGTTGTAGACCGGCGCCAGCGGGTTGCCGTTGCCGGCGCCACCGGCCAGCGCGACCAGGCCGATGACCACGAAGATCGCCAGCACGACCAGCTCGCCGATCAGCATGATCTTGTTGATCCGGGCGGTGAACTCGATGCCCAGGTAGTTGACCACCGTGTTGAGCACCACGAAGGCGGTCACCCACAGCCAGACCGGCACCGCGGTGACGATCGAGTTCATCGCGACCGCGGCGATGAGGTAGAGCAGGCCGGGCACCAGCACGTAGTCCAGCAGGATCATCCAGCCGGCCAGGAAGCCCACCGGCTGGGCGATGCCGCGGCCGGCGTAGGTGTAGACCGAGCCGGCCATCGGGAAGGCCCGCGACATCTGCGAGTAGGACGCAGCGGTGAAGGCCATGGCCAGCATGCCCACCGCGTACGCCAGCGCGATCATCCCGCCGGACCCGGCGAACACGCTGCCGAAGATGCCGAAAGGTGCGATCGGCACCATGAAGACCAGCCCGTAGACCAGCAGGTCGGTGAAGCTCAGCGAGCGCTTGAGCTCCTGGCGGTAGCCGAAGGCTTCGACACCGGCCGAGCCGGCGGCTGCGTCGTGCGCGGTGCTGTCGGTGCTCGCCCCGGGTGTGGAGGCGGCGCCGGGGGTGCTGCGGGGGTGGCTCATGGCGCTCCTGGGTCCTGCCGGTGCGGTGACCGGGCGGCAGGAGAGTAGGCCACGAATGTTTCCGGATGGAAGCAACCCCCTGCGACGGGTCAGCCGGTCAGCAGCGGGGTGAACGTCAACCCGTCGGCCCGGGCCAGCCGCGGCCGGTCCGGGCGGGCTGCCCGCCCCCCGGCACCCGGTGCCCCAGGGGCCGGATCGAGGGCCAGTCGCAGCCCGTCGTACAGGCCCCGGGCATAGGCGCAGACCACCGGGGCATCGGCGCCGGCCCGGGCCGCGTGCCGCTCCTGCAGGGCCAGTTGCTGCTCGTCCCGGGAGCCCGGTGTGGCCGCGAAGGACGGCATGCAGGCGTACAGCTCGCCCGTCCGGTCACCCCCCAGGGCGTAGAGGCCGTTCTCCTCCAGCGCACCGGAGAGCCGGAGCACCCGGCGGTCCAGCCCGGCCCGGGCGAACTCCCGGTGGAACAGCGCCAGATCGGCCCCCACCAGGCTGAGCAGCACCGCGTCGGCGCGGGTGCGCAGGACGAGGTCCAGCAGCGGGCCGGGATCGGTCGGGCCGAAGGGCACCAGGGCCTCCCCGACGACCAGGGCGCCCAGCCGGTGCAGCACCCCGCGGGCGGTGCGGTGCACGGCCCGCGGCCACACGTAGTCGGTGCCCAGGAGCACCCAGCGCCGGGCCCGGTGGTGGTCGACCAGCCAGCGCAGCGCCCCGGCGTGCTGGCTGAGCGGGTCCGGTCCGGTCCGGCGCACCCCGGTGGCGGTGACGCCACCCTCGTGCGGTGGGGTGAACAGGTAGCCGCCCGGCCCGCGCCAGGCTGCCGACAGCGCGCGGTGCACGTCGCTGGTGTGGAAGCCGACCAGCGTGTCGAAGACGCCGGCGGCACGCAGCCGGCCGGTCTCGGCCGCCACCACCGCAGGGGCCCGGCCGGCGTCCACCGGCACCAGTTCCACCGGCCGGCCGGCGTCGGCAGATTCCTCGGCGGCCAGGCACGCCAGCTCCAGTGCCGACGGTGCGGTCAGCGCCAGCGGACCGCTCAGCGGGACGGCCAGGCCGATCCGCCGCACCCCGCGGGTGGGCGCGCCGAGCAGGGCGTCCCATGGATCCACGAGCAGGCCTCTGGTGGGCATCTCCTGAGTATGGTCACGGCATGGTCGACGCGGGGGTGTCAGGGAGCAGGACGCCGGGCCCCGACCTGATCGAGCTGCTGGCCACGACCGCCCGGCAGGTCACCCGCGGGGTGGCCGACGCCCTCGCCGAGGACGGCGGCACGGTGGAGGGCTACCGGGTGCTGCGGGCCCTGGCCGCCCGCCCGGGGACCACGATGGGTCAGGTCGCGGCGGCCCTGCAGCTGCCGGCGCCCACGGCCACCCGGGTGGTGGACGGCCTGGTGGACGCCGCACTGGTCTACCGGTTGCCCGACCCCGCCGACGGCCGGCGGGTGCTGGTGCACCTGTCGACTGCCGGGCGGGGTCGGCTGGACCGGTGGGAGTCCCTGGTCCGGGCGCACGAGGACGCGGTGACCGCGGTGCTGGGCCGGGCGCAGGTGCAGGACCTGCTGGCCGCACTGGAACGAGCCGCAGCCGGGCTGGCCGACCCGAGCGCGCAGCGGCACGGGAGCCTGCGCGCCCACGCCTGATCCGTGGGGCCGGTCAGACCGCGTTGGCCCGGGCGGTCGGGCTGCACCACCTGGTGGGCGGGGGCATTGCTGGCGGGGACATAGCCGGCGGGCACGTAGCCGACATCACCGGGGTGAGCAGCCGGGTCTACTGGGCGTCCTCGGTGTCGACGAGGAACGGCCGGACCCTGCCATGGAGCGGCACGGCAAGGGTGTGTCGGTGAACGCCAGTCAGGTGGCTCCGGTGCTGAGGATCAGGTGTCGGTCTCGACCACGGTCACGGGGACCGGACCGGGGCGTGGCATGACCGGGTCGGCGGTCCGGTTATCGGTGGTCGGCGAACAGAGGTGGGTCGGCGGTCTGCAGGTCCGGGAGCGGGTTGCCGCGGGCGCCGGTGAGCGGTCCGATGAGGATCTCGGTCTCATCGGGCCGGAAGGTTCGCCATCGCCCCTGGTCGGGGTCGAGTGCGATCGTGAAGCCGTGGTGGACCTGGCTGTGGTGCCGCTCGCACAGCAACGCGGTGTTGTCCAAGCTGGTGTCGCCGACGTCTATCCAGTGGATGACGTGGTGGGCGTCGCATATCCAGGCCGGATTGTGGCAGCCGGCGAACACGCAGCCGTCGTCGCGGACCTCGGCGGCCCGCCGGATGTGCGCGGGTACCAGTCGTCGGGACCGGCCCACATCGATGGGCAGGGAGTCCGGTCCGAGGACGATGCGAGCGATGTCGGCGTCGCAGGCGGCCTGTCGGGCCACCAGCGAGGACGCGGTCACCCCTGACCCGAGCGTGGCAGCCGCGGCCACGCCAGTCGGGTCGAGCAGGTCCTCGAGCTGGATCAGCGCGGTGATGTGCGGCCTGACCCTGCGGAGCACGGGCAGGTCGCCGATGGCCAGGTGGAGGTCGGCGAGTTGGACGAGGGCGTCGGCGGTGCGCTGCTCACGGGTGCGGAGGTCGCCTTCGCAGCGGCCGGCGGCGGCGAGGGCCTCCAGGGCTGCTTCGACCTTCTCCCCGCCGCCGGCGTCGAGGGATCCGCGGACGGTGCGGGAGCCGTCGGCCCGTCTGGCGATTCGGAGGAACCGCCCGGTGGTGGGGTCGGCCGGTTCGGGTCCGTCGGGGTCGATGGTGTCGGCGATCCGCTGGCACACCTGGGGCAGCGTGCGCGGGTGCTTCCCGGTGACGGTGTCGGTGACCACCTGGTCCATCGCCGCCAGGTCCACGCCCGTGGCCTCCCCGGCGGCCCAGACGTCGGCGGTGAGGATGCGCGCGATCACCCCGAGCTGGCCGAGGGTCACCACGCCCTCCGCGGCGGCAGCACCGAGGGCCGGCATCCGGGCCAGCAACCGGCCGGCAGCCAGCATGGCGGCGGCCTCGGGGCCGGTGGCCCCGACGTGCCCGTGCAGCCACGGCCGCATCCCGGTCAGCCCGTCGGCTACCGCGGCGTCGACATGTCGTAGGACCAGTGCCGGACGTCGAACTCGGCGAGAGTCGGTGGCCGTGCCGCCAACCGGGGGCGAGCCTGGGACCGGGATGATCGCGACGGTGCGGTTGCACAGCGCCGGGGAGCGCGCCGGCAAGCAGGTCGTGCAGGTCTGTACGGCCCGGCCGGACTCGCGCTGGGCCGACCGATGCGCCGGCCGGCGGGGTTCGCGACCGTGCGGGGCGAACCGGGTGAGGTCGTGGACGTCGGGATCCGGGTGGACCAGCCGTCGCTGCGGCACTGGGACGTCGACACACACGGGTGGGCGGTCGAGCCGGGCACTGTCGTGCGCACCGCGGGCCCGTCGGCCGGCGGGGTCACGTGCCGGGCGCCAAAACCCGTTCGAACACGTAGAGCCGGTCCGCGACGGGCAACCTGCGTAGCTCCGCCACCGCCGTGGGCTTGGGCACCGCGGGATCGAACAGCGGGGTCCACCCGGCGCTCAGGTACAGCGCCCGGGCCTCGGGCTGCAGCGGGCCGGTCGTCAGCACCGCCCGGGTGTAGCCGGCCGCGGCGGCGTGCCCGGCCAGTTCGCTGAGCACCCGTCGGGCCAGCCCGCGGCGCCGGTGCGCCGCGTGCGTCCACATCCGTTTGATCTCGGCGGTCCCGGGCTGCTCGTGCGCCCGGTAGGCGCCCCCAGCCACCGTGACGTCGTCGGCGAGCAGCAGCAGGAACGCCCCCGCCGGCGGCAGGAACTCTGCCACCGGGTAGCGGTCCAGCTCCACCGCGGCGCTGCCGAACAGGTCGCCGTAGCGCGCGTCGTACTCGGTCAGCAGGTCGGCGAGCAGCGGCTGGGCCCGGGGGTCGTCGGGATGCACCATCTCGGTGACGATCCGGTCGCGCTCAGGGGTGACAGCCACAGGTCGCGACGGTAGGCGACAGAGCTGGCCGTCGATCGGGTGGCTGGGCGCTGTGAGCGGGGGCACACTGGGATCGTGGACGCCTATGCAGTCGGGTTCTCCCGGCCAGATCGCTGGTCGCGCAGCCGACCGGCCGAGAACAGCAGCCCCTGGCACGCCGTGGAGGCGCACCGCCCCGCAGGCGAGCTCGACGGCGAAGTCGAGCTCGCGGTGTGCGGGGCGATCGTCCAGGTCTGGGGCACCCAGCGCTGGGATCGGGTGGGTGCCCGTCGCACCGCCTGCGCCGAGTGCCAGCGGATGACCACGAACCAGCTCAGCCAGGCCAGCTGAGCCCACCGCCCCGCGGGACGGTCATTCCCGGCGGGGGCGTCGACCGGTGATCGCCGACAGCCCGGTGATCTCGCGGCCCACGATCAGGGCCTGCACGTGGTCGGTTCCCTCGAAGGTGTAGATCGCCTCGATGTCGGCGTGGTGGCGGGCGATGTCGTGCTCCAGCAGGATGCCGTCCCCACCGAACAGGTCGCGGGCGTCGGCGATGATCGTCCGTGCCTTCTTGCAGCAGTTCATCTTGGCCAGCGAGGCCATCGCCGCGGTCATCCGGCCCTGGTCGGCCAGCGTGGACAGCCGCCAGCACATCAGCTGCATGGTGGTGATCTCGGCCAGCATCCGGGCCAGCTTCTCCTGCACCAGCTGGTAGCCGGCGATCGGCTGCCCGAACTGCTCGCGGCGCAGCGTGTGCGCCAGGGCCAGCTCGTAGGCCGCCTGCGCGACACCCAGAGCCCGCCACGCCACGGTGTACCGGGTCCGGTCGAGCACCACGGACACGTCCTTGAACGACCGGCAGTTGGCCAACTTGTTCTCCGCCGGGACGCGGACGTCCTCCAGGGTGATCTCGGCTTGCCAGACCGCCCGCAACGCGGTCTTGCCGGTCATCACCGTCGCGGTGAAACCGGGGGTGCCCTTCTCCACCACGTACCCGCCGACCGCGCCCTCCTCGTCCCGGGCCCAGATCAGCACCAGGTCGGCGATCGAACCGTTGCCGATCCACTTCTTGGCGCCGTCGAGGACGAAGCCGTCGCCGTCCCGGCGGGCAGTGGTGCCCAGCGCGACGGCGTCCGAGCCGTGCTCGGGCTCGGTGAGCCCGAACGCGCCGATGCTGGTCATCGCGGCCATCCCCGGCAGCCAGCGCTCCTTCTGCTCCTCGCTGCCCAGCAGGTCGATGGACTGCATGGCCAGGAAGCTGTGCACCCCGTGGAAGGTGCCCATGCTGCCGTCGGCGCGGGCCCACTCGGCGGCCACCAGCCCGGCGGCGACCGCGCTCATCCCGGCCGACCCGTGCCCACGCACGGTGCCCCCGGCGATCCCCAGGTCGGCCAGCTTGGGCACCAGGTGCGCCGGGAACTCCGCGCGTTCCCAGTAGTCGTTGATGATCGGGGTGACCTCGCGGGCGCAGAAGTCCCGCACCCGGTCCCGGATGGCCAGGTCACCGGGATCGATCAGGTCCTCGACGGCGTAGAAGTCGGGGGCGGTCGCGGGGGCCGGGCGGTCGGCAGCGGCATCGATGCTCACGCCCTGGGACGCTAGGCCGGTGTCGGGCATGCTGCCCGTCGTGCGCATCGTGATCGCCCCCGACAAGTTCAAGGGCACCCTGGACGCCGACGGGGTGGCCGACGCCATAGCCGCCGGCCTCACCCGGGTGCGCCCGGACGCCGAGCTGCTCGTCCGGCCGATCGCCGACGGCGGGGACGGCACGGTGGCCGCCGCGCTCCGAGCCGGCTGGCACCCGGTTCCCGCCCGGGTCACCGGTCCCGACGGCACACCCGTCACCGCGGTGTTCGCCGTCGACGGGCGGACCGCCCTGGTGGAGCTGGCCACCGCGGCGGGGCTGGCGCTGGCCGACCCGGCCCCGCTGACCGCCACCACCCGCGGGGTGGGCGAGCTGCTTTGCGCGGCGCTGGACGCCGGAGCCCGCCGGCTGGTGCTGGGCATCGGGGGCAGCGCCACCACCGACGCGGGAACGGGGATGCTCACCGCGCTGGGCGTCCGGTTCACCGATGCCACCGGTGCGGACCTGCCCCCCGGTGGGGCCGCGCTGGCCCGACTGGCCCGGATCGACCCGACCGGTCTGGACCCGCGGCTCGCCGGGGTGCCGGTGCTCATCGCCACCGACGTGGACAACCCGCTCACCGGCCCGCGCGGGGCAGCGCACGTGTTCGGCCCGCAGAAGGGAGCCACCGCCGAGCAGGTCGACCAGCTGGACACCGCGTTGGCCACCTTCGCCCGGGTGGCGCGCCGCGACCTGGGTGTCGACATCGACGAGGTGCCCGGTGCCGGGGGAGCGGGCGGCACCGCGGCCGGCGCGCTGGCCCTGCTGGGGGCGGAGATCACCTCGGGAGCGGACCTGGTCTGCGACCTGGTGGGACTGACCGCGGCGCTCACCGGTGCGGACCTGGTGATCACCGGTGAGGGTTCGCTGGACGAGCAGACCCTGTCGGGCAAGGCGCCGGCCGTCGTCGCCCGCCGGGCCGCCGCTGCCGGGGTGCGGTGTGTCGGCCTGGCGGGCGTCGTCCGGTTGTCGCCCGACGAGCTCGCATCCGCCGGGTTCACCGCCGCGCACGGTCTGACCGAGATCGAGCCGGACGTCGCGCGATGCCTGGCCGAGCCGGCCCGGCTGCTGGCTGACCTCGCGGCTCGCGTGCTGTCCGCGGATCAGCCGCTCAGCTGACCGGCAGGTCCGCGCCGGTGTCAGGTGATGAGCCCACGCACGAAGCCGGCCTGGCCGGCGTGCTGCAGGTCGTCGGTGACCACGCTGACCAGCCGGACACCCAGGGTGACGGGCGGGTCCCACCGCTCGTCGACCACCCGGTCCAGGTCGCCGTCGGTCAGGGTGGCCAGGTAGTCCGCCGTCGCCGCGTGCACCGCGGAGTGGTAGTCCCGGAGCAGGTCGGCGTCGGCCCGGACGGCGGCGACGTCATCGATGTCCATGCCGTAGCCGGTCTCGGCGTCGTCGAAGGGCAGGCCGAACCGGGTCGCGAACCCTTGGGAGCGGTAGACCTGCTCGCGCCCGGCGACGTCGGCGACGTGGTCGTCCTGGATGCGCGTCAGGTGCCAGACCAGCCAGGCGATGGTGTTGGCCGTCGGGGTGCGACCGCCGGGCCAACTGGTCGGCGGTCAGGCCCTCGACCGCCCTGGTCACCAGGCCGGAGATGTTGTCGAACGCGGCAGCCAGCAGTTCGTGGGTCCGCACACCGCACCCGCTACCCAGGCCCGGGCAGCGCTCAACCACCCAGGACGGAACCCAGGTCGACCAGCAGCCAGACCGCGCCGGCCACGACCAGCAGGGCGAGCGCCGCCAGCAGCACCGCGGGGACCACGACCCAGCGCCGCTTGAACCGGCGCCGCGGTGTGGGCGCAGCTGCGGGACCGGCCGAGGGCAGGTGCCGGTCGGACAGGGCGCGCAGCTTCTCCTTGGCCACGTGCGCCCGCTCCCGCAGCTCGGCGACGTCGACCCGGAACACGTCGACGCCCGCATCGGCCCGGTCCCGGCCGGCCGGACGCTCCCGCTTCGGACCCGGGACGGGCCCGGGGGCCGCCGCCGGCGTGACGACCGGACCGGAGGGGGCGCGCAGCGCCTCGGCCAGCGCGGCCAGGGCCTGGTCGGCGGTGGCCCGCCGCACCGGGTCCTTGGCCAGCAGCGCGGTGAGCACCGGCTGCAGCGGACCGGCGTGCACCATCGGTGCCGGGTGGTCGGACACCACCGCCAGCAGGGTGGCCATCGGCTCGCCCCGGTCGAAGGGCGGGCGGCCCTCCACCGCGGTGTAGAGCGTGGCGCCCACCGACCACAGGTCGCCCTCCGGGCGGGGCTCGCCGCCGGTGGCCCGCTCCGGGG
Organism: uncultured Actinomycetota bacterium; assembly: GCA_963759905.1. Taxonomy (GTDB): domain Bacteria; phylum Actinomycetota; class Actinomycetes; order Mycobacteriales; family Geodermatophilaceae; genus Klenkia. The sequence goes on along the minus strand of CAVXBD010000001.1, from coordinate 412,015 downwards.
ACATGTAGGCCGGCGACCCCAGCACCGCACCCCGGGTGGTCAGCGAGGAGTCCCCGGTGCTGGTGGCGATGCCGAAGTCGGTCAGGTGCGCCCGACCCGCGTCGTCGACGAGCACGTTGGCAGGTTTGACGTCGCGGTGCACGATCCCGGCGGCGTGCGCGGCCTGCACCCCGGCGAGCAGGTCTAACCCGATGCGGGCGACGACGTCCACCGGCAGCCGGCCGGCGGACTCGACCAGGTCCAGGAGGGTGCGCGAGGGCACGTGCTCCATCACCAGCCACGGCTTGCCGTCCTCCTCGACCACGTCGTGCACCGTGGTGACGGCCGGATGGTCCAGCCGGGCGGCGGCGCGGGCCTCGCGCAGGGTGCGCTCGCGGAGAACGGCCCGCTCGGCGTCGCTGACGTCCACCGAGTAGGTGATCTCCTTGACCGCGACCTCCCGGCCCAGCACCTGGTCCTCGGCGAGCCAGACCACGCCCATCCCGCCGCGGCCGAGCTCGCCACGCAGCAGGTAGCGGCCGGCGAGGACACGCTGCGGCTGCTCCACGCCCGGGAAGCTACGCCGGGCGGACGCCGGTCACCTGTCGGACCGGCTGGGCACGGGGACGGTCAGGACGGCTCGGGCTCGCTCTGCTGCTCCAGGTCCTCGACCTGCTCCTCGGTGGCCTGCTCCAGGGCGATGTCACGCGGCTGCGGCTGCTCGGGCTCCGGTGTGGTCATGCTGCGACCCTGCCCTGTCGTCGATCCGGGCGCGCGTCGAGCCGCCGGCTCACCCGGTCACCCGGCGTTGCAGCGTCGCGGCCTCGGCGCGCAGCACCAGCACGGCCAGCTCGTCCACGGCCCCCTCGGCCTGGCGGCCGACCAGCGGCGCGTCCACCGAGGACCGGCCGCTGCTGGTCACCCGGCTGCCGGTGCCGCTGGGCTCGATCCGGCGTTCCCCGGTCAGCCGCACGTCCCGGCCGAAGAGCCGGGTGGACACCTCGACGGTGCCGGTCACCCGCGTGCCGTCCTCGTCGGCCGACCAGCTGCGCACGTCGGTGACCTCCACCCGCTCACCGACGAACCGGGCGAACATCGGCGGGATGCCCCGGGTGGGCACGCTGTACCGGGCGGTGGTGCCGGTGCGCCCGACCGTGACCTCCCGGACGTCGGCACCCAGATCGGCCAGCGCCGCCCGGACGAACTCCTCGTCGGTCAGCGTCTCCAGCAGCGCGGCCGGTGCGGGGGTGACGGTGACGTCGTGGGTGAAGGGCACCCCACCATGGTCCTGGCCCCGCACCGGGTCCGCGCGGGGAGCACGCCCGGGGAGCGTGCCTCAGCCGCCGGCCACCGACTGCACCAGCATCAGCTCGGCCCCGGCGGGCACCGGGGTGGCCAGGCCGTCCATCCGGCGGACGTCCTCGCCGTCCAGGTAGACGTTGACGTGCCGGCGCAGCGCCCCGGTCTCGTCCCGGACCCGGCGGGCGAAGACCGGGTGGCCCTCGGCGAGGCGGTCCAGCACGGCGCCGACCGAGGTGGGGTCCGGGTCGGCCAGCACCCACTCGTGGCGGCCGTCCAGCACCGGCGCCAGCAGCCGGGGCAGCCGCACGGTCACGCTCACGTCGTCCCCGTCGTCGTCCCGACGGCGACCGACAGCACGTCGGGCAGGTGGCCGGCCAGCTGGGTGAACGACTCGCCCTCGTCCGCGCTGGCGTAGACGTCCCCACCGCGGGTGCCCAGGTAGAGCCCGGCGGGCTCGGCGGTGTCCACCGCCGCCGCACCGCGCAGCACCACGTTCCACTCCTGCTCGGGCAGGCCCCGGTCCTGCCGGGCCCAGCTGGCGCCGGCGTCGTCGGTGCGGTGCACCGCCAGCTTCCCGTCCGGGGGGACCCGCTGGACGTCGGCCACCAGCGGGATCACCCAGGCGGTGCCGCCGCGGCGGGGGTGGGCCAGCACCACGAAGCCGAAGTCGGCGGGCAGGCCGTCGGCGATCGAGGTCCAGCGGTCCCCGGCGTCGTCGGTGCGGAACACCCCCCGTGGTTCTGCGCGTAGAGCCGGTCGGGGTCGGCGGCGTCCCGGGCGATCCGGTGCACGCACTGGCCGTAGGCCGGCTCCGGGTCGGGCAGGAAGGGGGCCGGGATGCCCCGGGTGGCCGGGGACCAGGACGTGCCGCCGTCGGTGGTCCGGTAGACCCCGCCGGTGCTCATGGCCACGTGCACGGTGGCGTCGTCGGTGGGGTGCGGTTCCACGGTGTGCGCGGCCGCCCCGCCGAAGCCGGCGCCCCACTCGGCCCGGTGCGGGTGGTCCCACAGCGCGCGCTGCAGCTCGAAGTGCTCGCCACCGTCGGTCGAGCGCCACACCGAGATCGGCTCGCAGCCGGCCCACACCACGCCGGGCCGGTCGGCGGTGTCCGGGCGGATCTGCCAGACCCGTTCCAGGGCGGCGTCGTCGTCGGCACCGAACCGGATGGCTCCGTGGTCGGGCTCGACCCAGGTGGCCCCCAGGTCGTCGGAGTGCACCACGGTGGGCCCCCAGTGCTCCGAGCGCAGCCCGGCCAGCAACCGGGTGCGCCCGCCCCGGGTGTCCACCGCGACGCTGGGCACCTCCTGGGCCAGGAAGTGCGGGTCGGACAGCTGCCAGTGCTGCCGGTCGTCACTGGTGGCCAGCCACAGCCCCTTGCGGGTGCCGATGGCCACCACCGTGCGTGGTGTGTCCATGAGGCATCCGACCACCGGGGGCGAGGTCGGGGCAAGGGCCCAGGGCGCGGAGCTCCCGGTCACGCTGGTCGTGGTGTCCGGGCTACCGCCGAGCGCGGTCCGAGGCGGCCCGCCCGGCGAACCACAGTCCGCCGAAGCCGAGCGCGAGGGCGGTCAGGAACGAGGACGTCGAGCCGTTACCGCCGAGCCAGTTGGTGTCCCGGCCGAACTGGGCGAACTGCAGCAGGGCCGCGAGCAGGGCGACCGCGGCGGCCACCGGGTAGGCCACCGGCTGCTGCACGACAGTGCCCACCGCGCCGATCGCGGCGATCACCAGCAGCAGCACGACCACGGCCGTCGGCACCGCGACGATCCGGGTCGCGTCGCCGGCGGGCAGCACCGCGAACACGGTCCCGGCCGCGGCGGTGGCACTCAGCGCCCAGCCCGCCGTCCGGCGCCCGGGTGCATCGTCCCGGCCCGGGGTCACGAGACCCTCATCAGCAGCTGGGGCAGCCGGCCCGTGGAGCGCCGCCACACCGGACGGAGCAGGCCGTCCAGGCCGGCGGTCCGCCCGGCCGCCGTGGCGAAGAGCACCAGGTGCCCGGCGATCATCAAGTAGTAGGACCACGGCCATTCGTTGGGTGCGTTGAGGACCGACAGCGTGATCAGCAGGCTCTGGCCCAGCCCGACCACCGCCCAGAACCGGGTCGCCAGCCCGACCAGCAGGAAGGCACCGAGGCTGGCCTCGGTCAGCAGCGTGACGTAGCCGAAGAACGTGAAGTTGGGCAGCACCAGGTGCTCGACCAGCCAGCTGTAGGGCGGGAAGACCGGATGCTCCACGGCGTAGCTGGTGAACCGGAACAGACCGGTGCCCCTGGGCTCGCCGAAGCCGGGGGGCACCTTCCAGCCGGCACCCTGGATCCACAAGGCCCCCAGGGTGATGCGGACGAGGGCCAGTACGATCCGGGTGGTCCGGCCGGTGGCCAGCTGCTCCGGCGGTGCCTGCTCGGTGGCATGGTCGGTGCTGCCTGTCATGGTCCTCGCTCCCTCGTCCGTGCCCGGGTGTTCGGTTGCCGGCCCCGGGTGGTTCACCGGGGACCGGCCGTGCGGTGCGCGCCCGACCGGGCGCGGAGGTCACGCCTAACGGATGTTGAGCGTGCTGTCGGCCCCTTCGGGTACCGCGCCGAGAGCGGTGAGCATCGCGTCGACCGCACGCTGCAGGGGGCGGACCGTTCGCGACAGCAGCAGGTCGGTGTCCAGCACCCCGGCGGCGACGGTGGGTGCGAACGGCGACCAGAAAGCACCGTCGGCGGTGATCGTCAGCTCTGCCGGCAGGTCCAGGTGCCGGGCCACCACACCCAGGTCCGCGGTCTCGGCCCGGCCGCGTCGGATGATCGGGCGGACCACGTGGTTCTCGTCGTCCACCCCGAGGGTGCGGTGCAGGGTGCACAACCGGGCCAGGTCGTCGGCGTCCTCGTGGTCGGCGTCCAGCGTGCTCGCGATCCGCACGGTGATCCCCAGCGCGATCAGGGCCGGCACGGCCTCGACGACCTTGCGGAAGTTCTCCGGACCGCGCATCTCGTCGTTGGCCTGCGCGTCCGGGTGGTCCAGCGAGATCTGCAGGGTGACGTCGTCGTCGGCCAATGGGGCCATCCGTTCCAGCAGTGCCCGCTGGAACAGGGTCCCGTTGGTGAGCACCAGCACCGGCAGCACCTGCGCGAGCTGGTGCACCAGATCGGGCAGGTCCGGGACGAGGAAGGGTTCCCCGCCGGTGATGCCGATGCTGGTGAAACCCAGGTCCTTGGCCTCCCCGGCCAGCTCGAGCATGGTTGCCGGGTCCAGCTCCCGGCGGGCGACCTTGGGCCCGGAGCCGGTCAGGCAGTAGCTGCACGCCAGGTTGCAGTGGTAATTGCTGTACAGCCACAGCCGGCGGCCCAGGGACTCGTTCGCAAGGGCTGCCACCACGGCCGTGGTCTCTCGCACGGCGGTGGTCTCCTGCTCGGCGGTGGTCACCAGCCCTCCTGCACGAGCCGGTGCCGGACGTCCGGGGAAGTGGGCAGCGCCAGGGCCGTGGCGTAGCGGTTGAGCATCACGGTGGTGGCGACGACCAGGGTCAGCTCCACCACCCGGGCGTCGTCCAGGGCCAGCGCGGCTCGGGCGGAGGTGAGGTCGGCGTCCACCCCGTGGGCGACCGCGTCGCACCAGGCGACCAGCGCCCGGTCCTCGGCCGCAGGGAACGCCTCCCCGACCGGAAGCTCCCCGCGCAGGCCGCGGACCTCGGTGCCGGTCAGGCCGGAGTCCAGCGCGACCACGGTGTGCGCCTCGGTGCAGTACCGGCACCCCATGACGGCCGAGGTGCGCAGGATGGCGATCTCCTTCTCCCGGACCGGGATCCACGACGGGCCGAGCGCTGCACCCAGGAAGGGGAGGGTGGGGCCGACCAGTTCGGGCACCTGGGCGAGGGAGGCGACGATGGGACCCGGGTCGCCGGACTCGAAGTGGCCGCGCACGGTGAGCGGGGCGGACCGGGCGTCCATCAGGGCTACGCGGGGCGGGATCGCGTCGCGGAGAACGGGCAGCGTGTCTGCCGGTGCCGTCATGGAGGGCTCCTGTCGGCGGTGTCGCACAGGTGCGACGCGCCCCACGCTAGCCCTCGTGGCGCCCGACGGCGGACCCACCGCACGGCTCGTCCGGACGGGGTCGTCCGGGGAGTCCGAGGGCGGGTCCGGTGCGAGGTGGGGCGGGTGGGGCTCGAACCCACGACCCAGGGATTATGAGTCCCATGCTCTGACCGGCTGAGCTACCGCCCCTCGGGTGCGTCAGCCTGCCATGCCGCATCAGCCCGCCGAACGACGGAGGTCCCACCGATGGATGCTGCCCAGCTGCGCGAGATGCAGGCGCCCCTGAAGCAGAAGTACAAGGACGACCCGCAGACCGCGATGGCCGAGTTGCACGCGGTGGGGGACTTCCGCGACGCCGGGGTGACCGCGACGATCGAGACCTGGTCCGGCCCGCAGCGCGCCGGTTTCCACCCCACGACCGGGGGCGATGGCTCCGACGCCTGTTCCGGGGACATGCTGCTGCAGGCGCTGCTCGGTTGCTCCGGGGTCACCATGCGCAGCGTGGCCACCGCGATGGGCCTGGAGATCCGCAGCGCGAAGCTCTCCGCCCGCGGCACCATGGACGCCCGCGGGACGCTCGGGGTCTCCCGGGAGGCCCCGGTCGGGATGACCGGCATCGAGGTGGTCCTGGAAGTCGACACCGACGCCGACGACGCCAAGCTGGCCAAGCTGGGCGAACTCACCGAGCGCTACTGCGTGGTGGCCCAGACGCTGGCCGAGAAGCCGACCATGACGGTCCGGCGCGCCGGCTGAGCCGGCCGAGCAGGACGGCCGGCTGAGACGGCCGAGCAGGACAGCCGGCTGACTCCGCCGGCAGGACGAACGGCCCCCGCCCGAGGATCTCGGGCGGGGGCCGTCGGTGTCTCGGGAGAACTCAGTCCAGCGCGAGCTCCGCGCAGACCACGCAGGCCGGCGTGCGGTGCTCGTCGGGCCAGACCGCGGCCCGGTCGGCACGTGCCACCTGCCGGCCGCAGAGCGCGAACACGACACCGGCCGGCCCAGGCTCGATCGCATGCCACGGCCCGCTGGAATCGACGATCCCGGTGTTCACGGCACCGTTCCAGAGCACCTGGACCGCCGCCTGGCCGCACACGAATGTCTCCTGTGCGAGAGCGGCGTGCCGCCCTCTCCGCTGCGTTGATGTCACCGGACGAACATCGCAGCACTACGCGCTGTCATCAGGGACGACACCCGGGTGGCGGGTAACGACCTTGTCACGATGCGTCGCCTCAGGACTTCGTCACCACAGGTGTGCACAAGCACAGTGAGGTGTCGTTGCAGCATGTCGCCCACAACCTGGCGCAAGTAGACAGCAGACCATGCAATCAGCTGTCAGGTGCCGTTTCTCGTCGAGTGACAGCTCAGCGTGCATGCGACGACCCGGGGTCCACGCTCAGGTGTCACTCGGCGCCGGGGGCCGCGAGGGTCGGTCGGGGGGCGCGATCGGAGTCCCACCAGTCACACGAGCAACATCTGGCACATGTCGCGCAGCGATCCGCGCCCGCACTGGCGCGGAGCCGTGGTAGTCGGGCAGACTGACCGGGCACGCGCGTCAGCAGTACCGGCACCAGCACGAGGCACCTCTGCAGTCGGACAGGTCCGTTGGGGAAGACGAGACCCGTCTTGATCTGATGGAGGTGCACTGTGCAACGACGGTCGACGCAGGGTGTGGTCTTCGTGCATGCGTGCCCGAAGGCCCTGTGCCAGCACGTCGAGTGGGCCCTCGAGAGGGTCATCGGCGGGCCGGTGTCTTTGTCGTGGGCTGAGCAGCCTGCGGCGCACGGCTCCTACCGTGCCGAGGTCGCCTGGACCGGCGGCGCCGGAACGGGGGCGAAGCTGGTGGCTGCGCTCAAGGCGTGGCCCATGCTGCGCTTCGAGGTCACCGAGGAAGCCAGCCAGGGCAACGACGGCGAGCGGATGGCCTACGTCCCCGGCCACGGCGTCTTCCGGGCCCCCACCGCGGCCAACGGCGACTTCATGGTCACCGAGCAGCAGCTGCGCCATTTGGCTGCCACCGCGGGGTCGGTCGAGGCGTTCCGGCACGGCGTGGACGAGCTGCTGGGCGCCGCCTGGGACGACGACCTGGAGACCTACCGGCACGCCGGTGACGGCGGCCCCATCACCTGGCTGCACCAGGTGGTCTAGTCCGGCCCCCGATCTCTCCCCAGCCTGAGCCGGACGGCCCCCTGACCCCGGAGCGCCCCGCACAGGCCCGCACGCACCGCGGCCCGGCACCCCTGGTGGGGTGCCGGGCCGCAGTGTTCCCGGGGTTGCCGGGGGAGGCCTCAGAGCGGGATGTTGCCGTGCGCGCCGCGACCCGAGGGAGCCGCCGCCAGGGCGGCCACCAGCCGCCGCTTGGTCTGGCTGGGCTGCACCACGTCGTCGACCACGCCGATCTCGCGGGCCCGGTTCACCCCGCCGGCGATCCGCTCGTGCTCGGCGGCCAGCTGGGCGTGCAGCGCCTCGCGCTCACCCGGCTGCGCGGCCGCGAGCTTCTTGCGGTGCAGGATGCCCACCGCGGCCTTGGCGCCCATCACGGCGACCTCCGCACCGGGCCAGGCGAAGACTGCCGTCGCCCCCAGCGAGCGGGCGTTCATCGCGATGTAGGCCCCGCCGTAGGACTTGCGGGTCACCAGCGTCACCCGGGGCACCACGGCCTCGGCGAAGGCGTGCAGCAGCTTGGCCCCGCGGCGCACCACGCCGTCCCACTCCTGGCCGACACCGGGCAGGTAGCCCGGCACGTCGACCAGCACCACCAGCGGCACGCCGAACGCATCGCACATCCGGACGAAGCGGGCCGCCTTCTCCGCCGAGGGCGAGTCCAGGCAGCCACCCAGCCGCAGGGGGTTGTTGGCGACCACGCCGACCGTCCGACCGGCCATCCGGCCCAGCGCGGTGATGATGTTGGGCGCGTACCGGCTCTGCAGCTCCAGCGGCGGGCCGTCCAGCAGTGCGGCGATCAGCGGCTTGACGTCGTAGGCGCGCTGCTTGGCCTCCGGCAGCAGGGCGGACAGGTCGACGTCGGGCTCGCCCTCGGCGGGGGCGAAGGAACCCTGGGCGGCCAACAGGTCCACCGCCTGTCGAGCGGTGTCCAGGGCGTCCTGTTCGGTGTCGGTCACGATGTGCACCACACCGGAACGGCGGCCGTGGGTGTCCGGGCCGCCGAGGGCCTCCATGTCGACCTGCTCCCCGGTGACCGAGCGGACCACGTCCGGGCCGGTCACGAAGACCCGGCCCAGCGGGCCCATGACCACCAGGTCGGTCAGCGCGGGGCCGTAAGCGGCGCCGCCGGCCGCGGGGCCCAGCACGACCGAGATCTGCGGGATCCGGCCCGAGGCGCGGATCATCCCGGCGAACACCTCGCCCACCGCGTGCAGCGCGGTGACCCCCTCGGCCAGCCGGGCCCCACCGGAGTGCCAGATGCCGATGACCGGCACCCGCTCGCGGAGCGCGGCGTCGATGGCGTCCACGATGTGCCGGCACCCGTCCAACCCCATCGCCCCGCCCATGATGGTGGCGTCGGTGCAGTAGGCGATGGCGGGCGAGCCCTGGACCAGCCCGCGGGCCGCCAGCACCCCGGAGGTGTCCCGGGCGGCCAGCAGCTGCACGGTCCCGGTGTCGAAGAACCGGGCCAGCCGGTCCTCGGGATCGCGCGGGTCGGGTTCGGCCAGGGTGGCGGTGGGGTGGACGGTGGTCATCGGACCTCCTGCAGAGCCGGACGGGTGGGCTGGCCCCGGTGCAGGGTCCCGGTGCGCGCGAGCGGGCGCCGGGGGGCAGCGGGGTCCTTTCTCAGGCCGTGGTGAAGACCAGCGCGACGTTGTGCCCGCCGAACCCGAAGGAGTCGTTGACGGCGGCGGAGAAGGTCGCGGGACGCGGCTCCCCGCGGACGATGTCCAGGGCCTGGACGGCAGGTGCGTCGTCGAGCTTCTCGATGTTGGCGGTGCCGGGGATGACCTGCTCGCGCAGCGCCAGCAGGCAGAACACCGACTCCAGCGCGCCGGCCGCGCCGAGCAGGTGCCCGGTCTGGCTCTTGGTGGCGGTGACCGGTGCGTGCGAGCCGATGGAGGCGAGGATGGCGGCGGCCTCGGCGACGTCGCCGACCGGGGTCGAGGTGGCGTGGGCGTTGACGTGGCCGATGTCGGCGGCGGTCAACCCGGCATCGCGCAGGGCGGCACCGATGGCGCGCTGAGCACCCTCGCCCTCCGGGTGCGGCGCCACCAGGTCGTAGCCGTCGGAGGTGGTCCCGGCGCCGGCGAGCTTGCCGTGGATCCGGGCGCCCCGGGCCTTGGCGGCGTCCTCGCGCTCGAGCACCAGGCAGGCGGCCCCCTCGGCCAGCACGAAGCCGTCCCGGCCGGCGTCGAAGGGGCGGGAGGCGGTGGCGGGGTCGTCGTTGCGGGTGCTCATGGCCCGCATGGCGGCGAACCCGGCCATCGGCAGCGGGTGCACGCACGCCTCGGCGCCACCGACCAGCACCACGTCGGCGCGGTCCAGGCGCAGCAGGTCCAGCCCCCAGCGGATGGCCTCGGCGCCCGAGGCGCAGGCGCTGACCGGGGCGTGCACGCCGCCCCGGGCACCGATGGCCAGGCCGACGGCGGCCGCGGGGCCGTTGGGCATGAGCATCGGGATGGTGAACGGGGAGACCCGCTTGGGGCCCTTCTCCTCCAGGATGTCGTCCTGGCCGAGCAGGGTCAGCGCACCGCCGATGCCGGTACCGATGACCACCGCGATGCGCAGCGGGTCGTAGCCGGCCTCCCCGGCCCCGGAGTCGGCCCAGGCCTCCTCGGCGGCGATCACACCGACCTGCTGGCTGCGGTCCAGCCGCCGGGAGCGGACCCGGTCGATCTGCTCGCTGGGCTCGGTGGCCAGGCGGGCCACCAGCTGAGCCGGGAACTGCTGGACCCAGTCCTCGGTGATCCGGGTGACCCCGGACCGCCCGGCCAGCAGCGCATCCCAGGTGGAGGCGACGTCGGCCCCCAGCGGGGTGGTCGCACCCAGTCCGGTGACGACGACGTCGCCGCTGTTGATGTTCACGGGATTCCTCCTGGGGCGCTGCTGGCCGGGCGGCCTGGTGACGTGGTGGAACGGCCCCGTCGCGGGGACCCGGGGCGCGGAGCGCTGCGGGGGAGCGACGGGGTCCTGCTGCTACTGGTTCTTCTCGATGAAGGAGATCGCGTCGCCGACGGTCTTGATGCCGCCCAGCTCGTCGTCCGGGATGGCGACGCCGAACTTGTCCTCGACGGCGGTGGCGATCTCCACCATGGACAGGGAGTCGACGTCGAGGTCCTCGGTGAAGGACTTCTCCGGGGTGGCGTCGGCGGGGGCGACCCCGGCGACCTCCTCCAGGATCTCGGCCAGGCCGGACTGGATCTCCTCGGTGCTGCTCAAGGCGTGGTCCTCTCTCGAGTGTGGGCCGGCAGCGGGAGTGCTGCGCGACGTCCGGGGCAGGTGCCCCGGGGGTCTGGGTGGTGGTTCAGGGCAGTCGCAGGACCTGGCCGGCGAAGGTCAGCCCGGCGCCGTAGCCGAGCACCAGGCACAGGTCGCCGCTGCGGGCCTCGCCGGACTCCAGCAGCGCCGAGATCGCCAGCGGCACCGACGCCGAGGACGTGTTCCCGGCCTGCACGATGTCCCGCGCGATCACGGTGTCCTCCCCGAGCCCGAGCCGCTTGGCCATCAACTCGATGATCCGCAGGTTGGCCTGGTGCGGGGCGAACACGTCGATGTCGGCGGCGGTGACCCCGGCCTGGTCCATCGCCGCCTGCAGGGTGTCGGTCAGCTTGGTGGTGGCCCATCGGTAGACCGCCTGCCCGGCCATGGTGAGGGCGTTGGTGCCCAGCGGTATGGCGATCGCATCCCGCTGGTCGCCGTCGCTGCCCCACACCACCGGGCCCACCCCGGGCTCGTCGCCGGCGGTGAGCACCATCGCCCCGGCGCCGTCGGCGAAGATCACCGCGGTACCGCGGTCGGTGAGATCGGTGACGTCGGAGAGCCGCTCGGCGCCCACGACCAGCGCGGTGCGGGCCGACCCGGCGCGGATCGCGTCGGCTGCGGCGCTCAGCGCGTAGCAGAACCCGGCGCACCCGGCGTTGACGTCGTAGGCACCCGGCCGGCGCATGCCCAGCCGGTGGGCCACCTCCGGGCCGACCCCGGGGATCTGGGTGGGCAGGCTCGCGCTGGCCACGATGACCAGGTCGACGTCCTCGGCAGCCAGCCCGCTGGCGGCCAGCGCCTTGCCGCCGGCGGCCACCGACATCTCGACCAGGGTCTCGTCCGGTTCGGCCCAGCGGCGCTCGGCGATCCCGACCCGGGTCTGGATCCACTCGTCGTTGGTGTCCATGGTCTGCGACAGCTCGTCGTTGGTGACCCGCCGGCGGGGGCGGTAGGCGCCCACCCCCAGCACCCGTGCACCGGCGGCGACGGGGGGCAGCGTGATCGCGGTGTCGCTCATGCGGAGACCTCCGGGTAGAGACGGGCCAACGGGTCGCCGGCGTCGACCAGGTCGCCCTCGGCGACGAGCCACTCGGCCAGCACCCCGTCGTAGCCGGCGGCGACGTCGACGCTCTCGCGGCGGCCGGCCACGGTCGCGAGCTTGGTGCCCGCCGGCAGCCGGGTGCCCTCGGCGACCTCGGCGGGGGAGATGGTGCCCCGAACGGGAGAGACCACCACCCGCCAGTCGGGGAAGTGCTCGGCCTCGCTTCGACCGCGCTCGGCGGCGATCAGCGCGCGGGCCCGGTCCAGGTCGTCGGGGTGCGAGACGGCCAGCACCTCGACGTCGTGGCGGCCCTTCCAGTCCCGCTTGGCCAACCCGGCCAGCGCGCCGGCCGGGGGCAGTTCGATGACCGCGGTCACCCCCAGCTCGCGCAGGGTGTCCAGGCAGGCGTCGAAGCGCACCGGGCTGGTGACCTGGCTGACCAACCGGGCCAGGGCCTGGGCGCCGCTGCTGACCGCGGCCCCGTCGGCGTTGGACAGCAGCAGCCGGGAGGGCTGGGCCGGACGCAGCCCGCCGATCAGGCCCTCCAACCGGGTGCGGGCACTGCCCATGTACTCGGTGTGGAACGCCCCGGCGACCGACAGCGGCATCACCCGGGCCTTGGCCGGCGGGTCGGCCTTGAGCGCGGCCAACCCGTCGAGCGAGCCGGCGGCGACGACCTGGCCGGCACCGTTGCGGTTGGCCGGGGTCAGCCCGTGCGCCTCGATCGCGGTCAGGACCTCGGCCGGGTCACCGCCCAGCACGGCGGACATCCCGGTGGGGGTCTGCGCGCAGGCCGCGGCCATCGCCCGGCCGCGGACCGCGGTGAGCGCGATGGCGGCCTCCACGCTCAGCACCCCGGCCAGTACCGCGGCGGTCAGCTCGCCGACGCTGTGCCCGGCGATGACGACGTCCCGGCCGGCCTGCGGCGTGTGCGCCACCGGTCCGGGCAGGCCGCCGAGCTCGCGGGCCACGAACAGCGACATGGCGACCACCAGCGGCTGGGTGACCGCGGTGTCCTTGATGGCCTCGGCGTCACCGGTGGTGCCCAGCTCCAGGAGGTCGGCGTCGGCGATCGCACCGGCCCAGCGGAAGAACGACTCGGCCCCGGGCAGGTCCAACCAGTCGGTCAGCATCCCGGGCTTCTGAGCCCCCTGACCGGGGGCGAGGACGGCGAGCACGGCCCAACCGTGCCAGTCCTGGAGGCCCGGCGGGCGGCCGGTGGCCACGAAGAACACCGGGGGTCTTTTGGAGCATCCCTCCAAAGAGTGAGTCGGCAACCCGGGAAAAGGCGGGATCTCGGTGGTGGGGTTCACACGTTCTGCACAAGCTCACGACCACAGCGAGCGGGAGCCCTCCAGGGCGGACAGGGCCAGGGCCACCTGCAGCGTCCACCCGCCCCGGGGATCGGTGGCCGACCACCCGGTGAGCTCGGCGGCCCGCTTGAGCCGGTAGCGGACCGTGTTGGGGTGCACGAAGAGGGCCCGGGAGGTGGCCTCCAGGTTGCCCCCGCTGGCCAGCACCGCGCGCACGGTGTCCAGCACGCCGCCGCCGGCGGCCTGCAGGGGCAGCGCGATCCGTTCGGTGAGCGCGGCCCGGGCCAGCGGGTCGCCGTCCAGGGCCCGTTCGGCCAGCAGGTCGTCGGCGGCCACCGGACGCGGCGCCCCGGGCCAGGCGGCCGCGGCCCGCAACCCGGCCAGGGCCACCGCGGCGGACTCCCCGGCCCGGGCCAGGGAGTCCACCACCGGGCCGCTCACCACCGGCCCCGGGCCGAACTCCCGGCTGACCCGCTCGGCCACCGGCACCAGGTCGGCGACCCCGCCCAGCACGACCACCAGCTGGTCGGCATGCACCCCGACCAGCACCTCGGCGCGCATCGCGCGGGCGGCCCGGCGGACCGGGGTGTGCACGTCGGCGACGTCCGGCAGCGCGCGGCCGACCAGCACGGTGACCGGCGCGGTGGTGGTCCAGCCCAGCGCGGCCGTCCGGGAGGGCAGCTCCTCGGACTGCTCGCCGCGCACCAGCGCGTCCACCACCAGGGCCTCCAACCGGGCGTCCCAGGCCCCCCGGTCCTCGGCGAAGGTGGCGTAGACGTGCGCGGTGGCGAAGGCGACCTCCCGGCTGAACTGCAGCACGGCGACCCGCAGGGCATCGGCCTCGCCGGGTTCGGCGACGCTGTCGACCCGGTCCTCCATCACCTCGACGGTCACCTTGACCAGGTCGACCGTCTGCTTGAGCGGGACGGCGCGGACCAGCTCGCGGGGAGCGGCCCCGAAGACCTCGCCGGTCAGTCGCGGCGGCCGGCCCGGGTTGCGGCACCACTCGACCAGCGAGGCGATCCCGGCCTGCGCCACCAGGGTCACCCAGGAGCGCTGGTCGGCCGGCATGGCCCGGAACCAGGGCAGTGTGTCGTCCATCCGGGCGACCGCCTGGGTCGCCAGCGAACCCGACGCCCGCTCCAGCCTGCGCAGCGTCGCCTCCGACGGTGGGGACGCGATCACCGGGTCAGCGTGTCACGCAGCGTGTCCGTGGGGGAGGCTGACCGGGTGAGCGCAGTGCCCGGACGCGGGCGGACCCGGGCCCTGGCGGTCGCGGGGTTCGGGGTGGGTGTGCTCGTGGTCGTGCTCCTGGGGTCGGGGGTCGCCCTCGGCTGGTCGCCCCAGCTGCGGGTGGACGACGCCGTCAGCCGGGCCCTCTACGTCGGCGACGACCGCCCGGCCCTGCTGGGCGGCCTGCTGCAGGTGCTCACCGCGCCGGGCACCTCGGCGGCTCGGGTCCTGGTGTTCGCGCCCGTGCTGGGCTGGCTCTTGCTCCGCCGTCGGGGGTCGACGGCCGGGTGGGTGGGCCTGGCGGTCCTGGCGATCGGCCCGGTGACCGCAGCACTCAAGGTGCTGGTCGGCCGGGTGCGGCCGGACTTCGCCGGCGGCGGGGCCCGCTACGACTCGCTGAGCTTCCCCAGCGGGCACTCCTCGGGCATCGCCTGCCTGGTGACCACCGCCCTGGTGCTGGGCTGGCCATGGCTGACCCCGGCGGGCCGTCGCGCCGGGCTGGTGACCGGCGTCGGACTGGTGGTCCTGGTGGGGCTGACCCGGATGTGGCTGGGCGTGCACTACCTGTCCGACGTGCTGGCCGGCTGGGCGCTGGGCGTGGCCTGGACGCTGCTGGTGGCGCTGGCGTTCGGGGGCCTGCCCGGCGGCCCGGCCGCGCTGCCCGGGCGGGGGTTGCGTTGACCGACGGGCTGACCTCCCAGATCCTGCTGGCGCCGGCGGACGGGTCGACCGGGCCGCTGCTCCGGATCGCCGACGACCGGCTGGCTGCCGGCGCCGGGTACGGCAGGCACGGCCATGCCGACGTGGATGTCGTGGCGGTGCTGCTGGCCGGGTCGCTGGCGCACAGCTGGGGCGGTCGGGTGACGCTGCGGCCCGGGGACGTGGCCGTGCTGCAGGCCGGCACCGGGCTGTCCCACGACGAGATCGCCGGGGCCGACGGCGCCCACGTGCTGCAGACCTACCTGCGGCCGGCGGTCGTCGGGGTGGCGCCGCGGCACGGCGTCGTCCGCTGGACGCCGGAGCGGCCCCTCGGCTGGGTGGACCTGGACCGGCCCGACGCGCGGCTGTGGGTGGCCCGGCTGCGCGCGGGGGAGACGGTCGAACCCCCGCCAGGGCTGCGGGTGGTGGCCACCCGGAGCGGGGTCGACGCCGGTGGGTGGGGACCGGTGGCCGGACCGGCGACGGTGCTGGTCTGGCAGCTGGACGCGGCCCGGCCGACCTGGGCGCGGGACTGACCCTCAGCCGGTGGCAAGTGCCCGGTAGCGCGGCAACTGGTCGGTGAAGGTGATGTCCCAGTCGTGCTCCTGGCCGGCCAGGAGGGCGCCGAGGGCGTCGAGGTGGGCGTGCCAGCCGGCGCCGTAGCCGGCTGCCTGGTCCGCGCGCAGCAGCCGGTGCACCAGGGTCAGCTCGGTCCCGCCCTCGACGGCGACGAGGTCGTAGCGCACCACCGACCCGGTCTCGCCCGGGTAGTGCCACTCGTGCTCCAGGGTGCGCGGCGGGTCCCAGGTCAGCACGGTGCCGGTGGTCAGGCCGTCCTGGCCGTCGAACTCGATCCGGACGGCGCCCCCGACCCTCGGCTCGAGGGTGGCCGGGGCGAGCCAGGCGGCGAGGTCGTCTACGGAGGTCAGGGCGGCCCAGACGCGCTCGGGCGGGGCGTCCAGCATCCGGACGAAGGTGACGGTGCGGCGATCGTCGCTGACCGCGGAGAAGGTGCCGGCGCTCATGTCGGGTCCTCGCTGGTGTCGGTGAGGTGCGTGCTGAGGCGGTCCAGAGCGGCGTCCCACCGCCGCCGGTACCGGGAGACCCAGTCCTCGACCTCGGCCAGCGGGGTCGGGTCCAGGCTGTAGATGCGGTGCGGGCCGGCGACCCGGACCCGCACCAGACCGGCCTCCCGGAGCACCCGTAGATGCCGGGAGACGGCGGGCTGGGTGAGCCCCGGGGCGGCCGTGGCCAGGTCGCCGGCGGTCCGGTCGCCGTCCCGGAGCAGGTCGAGCACGGCCCGGCGGGTGGGGTCGGCCAGCACGGTGAACACGTCCACGGAAACAGCGTATGACTATCGCGTCATATGCGTCCCGGGGGATGGGCGGGGTCTTGAGCTCTGCTACAGACTGTTCCGATGACCACCGCCGCTGAGCTACTCGCCGCCGCCCGGGCCGATGCCGACCGCACCGTCGACCTCCGCCGCCGCCTGCACCGTCGTCCCGAGGTGGGGCTGCAGCTGCCCCAGACCCAGGCGATGGTGCTGGAGGCCTTTGCCGACCTCCCGGTCGAGGTGAGCACCGGCCGGTCCACCACCTCGGTGGTCGGCGTGCTGCGCGGTGCACGGCCCGGACCGACCTACCTGCTGCGCGGGGACATGGACGCCCTGCCGCTGCAGGAGGACACCGGGCTGGAGTTCGCCTCCGAGATCCCCGGCGTGATGCACGCCTGCGGGCACGACACGCACGTGGCCATGCTGCTGGGCGCGGCCCGGCTGCTGGCCGAGCGTCGCGAGGAGCTCACCGGTCAGGTCGTGTTCATGGTCCAGCCGGGGGAGGAGGGCTACCACGGGGCCCGCTACATGCTGGAGGAGGGACTGCTGGACGTCGTCCCCGGGGCGCCGGTGGGCGGGGCGTTCGCGCTGCACATCAGCACCTCGTTCGACTCCGGCACGATCAACGTGCGGCCCGGTCCGCTGATGGCCGCGGCTGACCACTTCCGGATCACCCTGCGCGGCGCGGGCGGGCACGCCTCCACCCCGCACGTCACTGCCGACCCGATCCCGGTCGCGGCCGAGATCGTGCTGGCGCTGCAGGCGATGGTGACCCGCCGGGTGGACGTCTTCGACCCCGCCGTCGTCACCGTCGGGCACATCACCGCCGGGACGACCAACAACATCATCCCGGCGACGGCGTTCCTGGAGGGCACCATCCGCACGCTGTCGGCCGCCCGGCGCGCCGACGTGGTGGCCCGGGTGCAGCGGATCGCCGAGCACGTGGCCGCCGCGCACGAGCTGGTCGCAGACTTCGAGCGGGTGGAGGGCTACCCGGTCACGGTGAACGACGCCGTCGTCGCCGGGCAGGTGGAGGCAACCGCCGCGCAGCTGCTGGGCGGGTCGGCCAGCGTGCCGATGCCCGACCCGCTGATGGGGGCCGAGGACTTCTCCTACGTGCTGGAGCGGGTGCCGGGAGCCATGGCGTTCCTGGGTGCCTGCCCGCCCGGCCTGGTGCCCGACGAATCCCCGGGCAACCACTCCAACCTGGTGGTCTTCGACGAGAACTCCTTCCCGGCCGGGGTGGCCATGTACGCCCAGATGGCGCTCCAGGCGTTGCGCTGAGCCCCCCAAAGCCCACCCCACCCACCCCCGGTGCAGCGTTGATCAGGGGACCTGGTCACTGTCGCGCCACCCTCACCAACGTTGGTGAGGGCGGAGGTCCGTAGGTGAGGACGGCGGACTGCCGGCCAGCCCGCTCACCCGGCGTCAGCCACCCGGGGTTCCCGCCGCAGGCCCTCGTTCCACCGGATGATGCGGCACCCACGGGCGGCGGTGGGGGTGGCCAGCAGGTCGCCGATGCGTCGGACCTTGTGGGCCAGGGGCTCGTGCAGGTCTGCCGGCCTGAGGCGGACGCCGCGGAGATCGAGGTCAAGGAGGTCGTCGTGCCGGGCCTTCTCCGCCCAGGCCACGTCGGCCGGGCTCCGCATCCCCCATGGGTCGGTGTACTTGACCATGCCGTCGCACTCGGCGAAGACGGCGGTGCCCTCCCAGTACATGTCGAGGACGGCCACCAATCGCTCGCCGCGCAGGACGGCCGCCTGCAGGACCGGTTCGGGCAGCCCGGCGGCGACCAGGGCTAGCCGGCTGCGGGTCTCGTGCGGGGAGTGCGCCCCGACCCGCGCCAGCGCGAGTGCTCGCGCACTCCGGCCGGCACCCACCCAGTGCGTCTGGTCGAGCGCGGCGGCCGACAGGGCCGCCCTGGTCGTCCGACCGTCGGCCAGCACGTCGTCCGCAGCCACCACCGTGTCGGTGACGGGCCACGAGCGACCGACGTCGGCGAGCGTGCGGGTCAGCGAGGTCACCCGAAGCCCGCCGAGCACCGTCACGTCGGCCACCGGGAGTGGCGCTTCCAGCACCCGGTACCCACGACCGGTGCGGTACTGCTCCGGGTCGGTCAGCCAGACGTCTGCGTCGGCCTCGCGGGGCAGGATGAGGCCGTGCAGCCGGGCGGCGGAGGTATGACTCACGACCGACTGCGGGCGCCGTAGTCGCCGGATGACTGCGGCGCATGCCAGGTGATGTGTCCTGCCCTCGGCAGCATGCCGGTTCCAGGTGCCCGTCGTCGTCAGCACCCCGTAGCGGATGCGTCGCAGCTGACCGGTGCGGACCAGGGTGCCGAGCGCGTTGCGGTCGAGGCCGCAGGCCAGCGCATCGGCAGTCGCGAAGACTCCGTGGTGTCGGTTGATGGCGGCGAGCAGTCCCGGGTCCACGCGGTGACCCTGCGGGCCGGGCCGCGACCGTCCCCTGTCCATGGCCGAACAGTGGACGAGCCACCTTCCTGTGGACGACGGCGAGCACGCCAGCATCCCGGCATGCAGGTGTCGGGTTCTGCTCGACGATCTCCCGCCCAACCCGGCGCCGCCCTCACCAATGGCTCGCCGCCCTCACCAACGTTGGCGAGGGCGGCGAGACGGTGATCAGGTCACCTGATCAACGGGGAGCGGGGGAGGGGGGAGGGGTCAGGTGTTGTCCGGCGGCGAGTCGTCGCGCGGGGCGGCCGCGGGGTCGTCGATCCGGTACTTCTCGACCGCCTGCTGCACCACGGACCGGTCGAGCTCGCCGCGCTTGGCCAGCTCGCCCAGCACCCGCACCACGATCGACTCGGCGTCGACGTGGAAGTGCCGGCGCAGCGCCGGGCGCGTGTCGGACAACCCGAACCCGTCGGTGCCCAGCGTCGCCAACCCCGGGACGTAGGGCGCCAGCATGTCGGGGACGGCCTTCATCCAGTCCGACACGGCCACGACCGGGCCGGGTGCGTCCTGCAGCACCCGCGTGACGTAGGGCGTGCGGGGCTCGTCGGCGGGCTTGAGCAGGTTGTGCTCGTCGGCCTCGAGGGCGTCCCGGCGCAACTCGGTCCACGAGGTGACCGACCAGACGTCGGCGGACACCCCCCAGTCGGCGGCCAGCATCTCCTGGGCGCGCAGCGCCCACGGCACCGCGACCCCGGAAGCCAGGATCTGGGCCTTCTTGGCGTCGTCGATCCAGGGGCCCTGGTTGAGCCGGTACAAGCCCGCCAGCAACCCGGTCACATCGAGGTCTTCGGGCTCGGCCGGCTGCCGGTAGGGCTCGTTGTAGACCGTGAGGTAGTAGAAGACGTTCGGGCTGCGGTCCCCGCCCAGCGGCGCGCCGGGGTCGTCGCCGTACATCCGGGCCAGGCCGTCCTTGACGATGTGCCCGACCTCGTAGGAGAACGCCGGGTCGTAGGTGACGACGGCGGGGTTGGTCGAGGCCAGCACCAGCGAGTGGCCGTCCTCGTGCTGCAGGCCCTCGCCGTTGAGCGTGGTGCGCCCGGCGGTGGCCCCCAGGGCGAATCCGCGGACCATCTGGTCACCGGCGGCCCAGAAGGCGTCCCCGGTGCGCTGGAAGCCGAACATCGAGTAGAAGACGTAGAGCGGGATCATCGCCTCGCCGTGCGTGGCGTAGGAGGAGCCCACCGCGGTGAAGGACGCGGTGGAACCCGCCTCGTTGATCCCCTCGTGCAGGATCACGCCCTGCTGGGACTCCTTGTAGGCCAGCATCAGCTCGCGGTCGACCGAGGTGTACTGCTGGCCGTGCGGCGAGTAGATCTTCTGCGTCGGGAAGAGGCTGTCCATCCCGAACGTGCGGGCCTCGTCCGGGATGATCGGGACGAACCGCGGGCCGAGCTCGGGGTCCTTGAGCAGCTCCTTGAGCAGCCGGACGAAGGCCATCGTGGTGGCCACCTCCTGCTTGCCCGACCCTCGCCGCAGGACGTCGAAGGCCTTGTCCTCCGGTGCCTTGAGCGCCTTGGCGCTGGCCCGCCGCCGGGGTACGGCGCCGCCGAGCTGCCGGCGCCGTTCCATCATGTACTGCATCTCGTCGGAGTCCGGGTCGGGCCGGTAGTAGGGCGGCAGGGTCTTGTCCAGCTGCTCGTCCGGGATGGGCAGGTAGAGCCGGTCGCGGAAGGTCGCCAGATCCTCGGCGGTCAGCTTCTTCATCTGGTGGGTGGAGTTGCGGGCCTCGAAGTGGCTGCCCAAGGTCCAGCCCTTGATGGTCTTGGCGAGGATGACGGTGGGCTGGCCCTTGTGGTCCATCGCGGCCTTGTAGGCGGCATAGACCTTGCGGTAGTCGTGGCCACCGCGCTGCAGCGCCCAGACCTCGTCGTCGGTCATCCCCTCGACCAGCTTGCGGGTCCGCGGGTCACGGCCGAAGAAGTGCTCCCGGACGAAGGCGCCGTCCTCGGCCTTGTAGGTCTGGTAGTCCCCGTCGGGGGTGCTGTTCATCAGGTTGACCAGGGCGCCGTCGCGGTCGGCGGCCAGCAGCTTGTCCCAGCCGCGGCCCCAGACGACCTTGAGCACGTTCCAGCCGGCGCCCCGGAAGAAGGACTCCAGCTCCTGGATGACCTTGCCGTTGCCGCGGACCGGCCCGTCCAGTCGCTGCAGGTTGCAGTTGATCACGAAGGTGAGGTTGTCCAGCTCCTCGCGCGCCGCGATGCCGATCGCGCCCAGGGACTCCGGCTCGTCCATCTCGCCGTCGCCCAGGAAGGCCCAGACGTGCTGGTCGGAGGTGTCGGCGATGCCGCGGTCGTGCAGGTAGCGGTTGAACCGCGCCTGGTAGATCGCGTTGATCGGGCCCAGCCCCATCGAGACGGTGGGGAACTCCCAGAAGTCCGGCATCAGCCGCGGGTGCGGGTAGCTGGACAGCCCACCGCCGGGGTGGCTGACCTCCTGGCGGAAGCCGTCCATCTGCTGCTCGGTGAGCCGGCCCTCGAGGAAGGCGCGGGCGTAGATGCCGGGCGAGGCGTGCCCCTGGAACCAGATGTGGTCGCCGCCGCCGGGGTGGTCCTTGCCGCGGAAGAAGTGGTTGAACCCGACCTCGTAGAGCGAGGCGGAGGAGGCGTAGGAGGAGATGTGCCCGCCGACGCCGACGCCGGGCCGCTGCGCGCGGTGCACCATGATCGCGGCGTTCCAGCGGATGTAGGCGCGGATCCGTCGCTCGACGTGCTCGTCACCGGGGAACCACGGCTCGCGCTCGGGCGGGATCGTGTTGATGTAGTCGGTGCTGCGCAGGCCGGGCACCCCGACCTGCTGCTGGCGGCTGCGCTCCAGCATCCGCAGCATCAGGTAGCGGGCGCGCCCCTTGCCGGCGTGGTCGACGACCGCGTCGAAGGACTCCAGCCACTCACTCGTCTCGTCGGGGTCGTTGTCGATCAACTGGCTCGGCAGCCCGTCGGTGATGACCGCGCGGGGGGTACCGGACTCGCGGGCGGGGTCTCCGTCCGACTGCTGCGTGGCGCTCATGCCCCCATCGTCTCCTGTCAGGCCGGTCGCCGTCACCTCGCCCCGCGCGCGCGTTCCCCCGACCCTGACCACGACCCCGACGATCACGGACCTGCGCGAGCAGCACGCCGGCAGGGCGCTGCTGCAGGTCCGTGATCATCAGGAGGGGCGAAGGGGGAGGGGAAGCGGAACGGGGTGCTGGCTACCGCTCAGGGCTGTCGTCGGACACACTGACGCACCGAGCAGGGCGCGTCGCGGCACCGCGACGCACCCCGGACACACGCACCGGGTTCACTGGACCTGTGACTGAGCAGATGGAGGACGAGCAGGGATGAGCGTCGACTCGGGCAGCGCCAGCATGGCGGCCCGGCTGGGGATCAAGCCGGGCATGGTCGTGCAGGAGCTCGGCTGGGACGAGGACGCCGACGAGGACCTGCGCGACTCCGTCGTGGACCTCTGCGGTGGCGAGATGGTCGACGAGGACTCCGACGAGGTGGCCGATGTCGTCCTGCTGTGGTGGCGCGAGGAGGACGGGGACCTGATCGACGCCTTGGTCGACTCGCTGGCCTCGCTGGCCGATGACGGCGTGGTGTGGCTGCTGGTCCCCAAGTCCGGCCGCGCCGGGCACGTGGAACCTGGCGACGTCACCGAGGCCGCGCCCACCGCCGGCCTGCAGCAGACCAGCAGCATCTCCGCGGCCAAGGAGTGGTCGGGCATCCGTCTGGTCACCCCCAAGGCCGCGCGGTCCAGGCGCTGACCCGCGCACGGCGACCCCCGGCGCCGTGCGGCACGATCTGGGCATGAGTCTCTCCGTCGGCGACGCCGCCCCCGACTTCACCCTCAACGACTCGAACCGGCAGCCCTTCGCGCTGGCCGAGCAGCGGGGCTCTGCCGTGCTGGTCGTCTTCTACCCGTTCGCCTTCTCCG
The DNA here is from genome assembly GCA_963759905.1 of uncultured Actinomycetota bacterium. Lineage (GTDB taxonomy): Bacteria > Actinomycetota > Actinomycetes > Mycobacteriales > Geodermatophilaceae > Klenkia. The sequence goes on along the minus strand of CAVXBD010000001.1, from coordinate 389,286 downwards.
GCATCTGCACCGGCGAGCTGTGCCAGCTGCGCGACGAGCTGGCCACCTACACCGACGCCGGGGTCCAGGTCGTGGCCGTGTCCACCGATCCCGCGCCGGCGCTGAAGGCCTGGAAGGAGCAGCAGGGCTTCGACTTCCCGCTGCTCAGCGACTTCTGGCCGCACGGTGAGGTGGCCCGGGCCTACGGCTGCTTCTTCGAGGCCGCCGGGATGGCCAACCGCGGCACCTTCCTGGTCGACGCCGAGGGGCGGATCGCCTTCGCCGAGGTCAACGGCCCCGGTGACGCCCGCGAGCAGACCGGCTGGAAGGACGCCGTCGCCGCGCTGGCGGCCTGACCCGCGGTCCTGGGCCCGGGGCGTCACCTACCCTGGGCCCGCTCCCGGGCGCGTAGCTCAGCGGGAGAGCTCTCGCCTTACAAGCGAGCGGTCGCAGGTTCGATCCCTGCCGCGCCCACCGGCTGGACCCGACGTCCGACACCCTCGTGCCCGGTGCGGACCTGCCGGGACGGCGAGGCCGACGGCAGGGGATGCTCGGGTATGGACGTCACCCTGTTGTGCTCCGGTTGCCCGAACCGGCCGGCCACCACGGAGGAGGCCGAGGTCATCGGCCGCCGATCGCCGACGGTGCTGGTCGACGGGCGGGACCCGCTCGCCGATCCGGACCCACCGATCGGGCTGTCCTGCCGTGCGCACCGCACCGCGGCCGGGTCGGCGGGCGCGCCGACCGTGCAGACGTTGCTCGGGACCCTGCGGTGAGGCCCCGCCACCGCAGGCGGCCCGCGGCGCCTGTCGACGTGCGGCGGTGCGGTTGCTGCGCCCAGGACCGGCCGGACACCGACGTGCACGAGCTGGGAGACACTCCCGGCGTCTACGTGTGCTGGCGCTGTGCGCTCTGGATCGCGGCCCGGGTGCTCCGCCGGCGGCTCCGCATCCGGTGATCCCGGCTGCGCCCGTGAGCAGCGGCGGGCCGCTGCGAGCCGGGCGCCGTCACGCCTGCTCCACCCGGCGCCCCGGCGCCTGCTGGCGCACCAGCCGGCGGGCCGCGTCCACCTCCCGGGCGATCGGGGCCAGCACGCCCTCGGCGTGGATCTCCGTGTCGTCGGGGAAGCGCTGCAGCCGCAGGTCCTGGTCCAGTTCCCGGATCGACCGGCGGAGCACCTGCACCTGCCCCAGCGGCGGGACCTCGGCCCCGGCCCGGAGGGCGATGACCGCCTCGGTGACGGCGTCCGACGTCCGCTCCAGCTGGATGATCACCGGGTACCAGGCGGCGGCGCGCGTGCTGATCGGTGGCGGCTCGGCCAATCGGCGCTGCAGCTGGGTCTGCAGCTCGGTCAGCGCCCGGTAGTTGGCCCGTCGCGCCCGCCGGATCTCCACCGGGGAGCCGGTGAACGCGGCGTCGACGAACCGGTCCAGGGCGACGGCGGCCGCCCGGAGGGCGTCGTCCAGTGGTGCGCGCCAGGTCTGCGGCCACAGCAGGTAGCCGATCACCAGCACGATGGCGCAGCCGATCAGGGTGTCCACCAACCGGGCGCCCACCAGGCCGGCCCGGCTCGGCGAGGCCAGGTCCAGCAGCATGATCACCAGTGGGGTCAAGAACACCGAGAACAACCCGAAGTTGGCGTTGCGGGCCCACGGCAGGACGCCGGCGGCCAGCGCCATCACCGCCAGCACCCAGCCGTCGCGGGGCAGCACGGCCAGTAGCGCCGACCCCAGCAGCACGCCCAGCAGCGTCCCGGCGCCGCGCTGCACCGCCCGGGTGAAGACCGAGCCGAAGTCGGGCTTGAGCACGATGGCCACGGTCAGCAGCACCCAGTAGGGCCGCTCGATCGGCAGCCGCTGCCTGGCCACCTCGGCCACCACCATGCACGCGGTCAGCCGGACGGCGAAGGACCGGGAGTCGGCGTTGCCCACCGACCGGTCCAGCATGTCGCGCGCCCGCACCCGCCAGCCCAGCCGCAGCGGTGCCACCGCGGCCGAGGCGCGTTCCTCCGGGTCACCCACCACGTTCCAGACCAGCCGGACCCCGTGCCGGACCGCGCGCCGGGCCGGCGGGCCCTCGGTCAGCGCCTCCGGCCGGTTCCCCACCAGTTCACGGCGGCCGGTCACCGCGGCGGCCAGCGCGTGCACCGCGGTGACGTCCGCCGGGTCGGGCACCACCCCGGCTCGGGCGGCGGCCACGGAACCCTCCACCAGCGGCGCGGCGGCGTTGAGCAGCCCGGCCAGCCCGGCCAGTTCGCGGCTGCGCCCGGCCGACGTGCTGCGGCTGTGGATGACCCGGTCGTAGCCGGTGTTCAGGGCGGCGGTCAGGCCTCGCCGGGCGTCCTCCGTGCGCGGCGTGCCGATGGCGGTGAGCAGGTCACCCAGGGCGGTGAACACCGCGCCGACGGCGTCCCGGTCGGGGTCGAGGTCCTCGGTGCGGGCCTGCACCAGCACCGCCAGCGCGGCCCAGCCCGCCCCGGCGGCGAAGAACCCGATCTCCGTGCCGGTGCCCAGCGGGGTCTGCAGCCCCGACGACAGCGCGGTGTAGACCAGCAGCTGCAGCGCCCCCAGGGACAGCGCGGCGTCGATCGAGCTGATCAGGGCGGCCAGCGCGGACAGCACGCCGATGACCAGCACCGGCATCCAGCCCTCGCCCGAGGCGAACTGCCCCACCAGCAGGCCCAGCGCGCCGAACGCTGCGGCCGCCACCACGCGGCGCAACCGGGTGCGCAGCGGCCCGGACGCCTGCGGGGCCAGCGTGGCGGCCAGGGCCCCGGTGGTGGCGAACACCCCGGCGCCCAGCGCGGCGGGGTCGCCCAGCCCGCCACCCACGGTGGCCACCACGACCAGCGGCGCGGGGATCACCACGGCGAACCGGATGACGTCCCGCCACGGGACGGCGGGCGAGCTGGTGCGCACCAGCTCCTCCAGCCAGGCCGGCGCCCGCAGCCCCCTGTCCACCACCCCCGCAGCTTCCCACCCGGGACTGTCGGAACCCCGGCGCACACTGGGCACGTGCCGCAGTCCGACGTCCAGACCCGCCCGGCGGCCACCGTTCCCCTCCAGCAGCCCCTCGCCGACCGCGGCGGCTGGCTGCGCCGGTTGATCGGGTACTGCCTGCGGCACCGCGGGGACCTCATCGGGGCTTTCGCCGCCGCGCTGCTGGGCTCGGTGATCGCTGCGGGTGTCCCGCTGGTGGTGCGGGCCGTGGTGGACGACGTGGTCGGCGGCGGCGACCGGTCGGTCGCGCCCTACGTGTGGTTGCTGGTCCTCGCCGGGGCCGTCCGGTTCGGCGCCGGTTTCGTGCGGCGCTACCTGGCCGGCCGGCTGTCCCTGGACGTGCAGTTCGACCTGCGCAACGACGTCGCCGTGGCGCTGTCCCGGCTGGACGGCCGCGGGCAGGACCGGTTGCAGATCGGGCAGGTGGTCAGCCGGTCGATCTCCGACGTGACCCTGGTGCAGGGGCTGCTGGCGTTCCTGCCCAACCTGGCGGGCAACGCGCTGCTGTTCGTGGTCTCGGTGGTGGTGATGGCCTGGCTGTCCCCGCTGCTCACCGCTGGTGGCCCTGGCCGTCGGCCCGGCCCTGTGGTGGCTGGCGCTGCGCTCCCGGCGTGACCTGTTCCCGGCCAACTGGGCAGCCCAGCAGCAGGCCGGAGTGGTGGCCGGTGGGGTCGAGGCCGCCGTCACCGGGGTCCGGGTGGTCAAGGGGTTCGGGCAGGAGGACCGCGAGCTCGACCGGCTGGACGCGGTCGCCCGGCGGCTGTTCGGGGCCCGGATGCGGGTGGTCCGGTTCACCTCGCGCTACAACCCCGCGCTGCAGGCTGTCCCGGCGCTGGGCCAGGTCGGCGTGCTGGGGCTGGGCGGGTGGCTGGCGCTGCAGGGCTCCATCAGCCTGGGCACGTTCCTGGCCTTCGCCACCTACCTGGCCGCGCTGGTCTCCCCGGTCCGCCAGCTGGCCGCCCTGCTGGTCATCGGCCAGCAGGCCCGGGCCGGGGTGGAGCGGGTGCTGGAGATCGTGGACACCGAGCCGGGGTTGGTGTCCGGGAGCGACCCGGTGCCGCACGGGCCGCTGTCGGTCGAGCTGGACGACGTGACCTTCGACTTCGGCGGCGACCCGGTGCTGTCCGGGGTGTCGCTGGCGGTCCGGCCGGGGGAGACCCTCGCCCTGGTGGGGACCGCCGGTTCGGGCAAGTCCAGCGTGGTGACCCTGCTTCCCCGCTTCTACGACGTCGGCAGCGGGGCGGTGCGGATCGGCGGCGTCGATGTCCGGCAGCTGGACCTCGAGGCGTTGCGCGGGGCACTGGGCGTGGTGTTCGAGGACAGCTTCCTGTTCTCCGACACCGTCCGGGCCAACATCGCCTTCGGCCGGCCCGGCGCCACCGACGACGAGGTGCAGGCCGCCGCCCGGGCCGCGCAGGCCGACGGCTTCATCGCTGAGCTGCCGAACGGCTACGACAGCGTGGTGGGGGAGCAGGGCCTGACCCTGTCCGGCGGCCAGCGGCAGCGCGTCGCGCTGGCCCGTGCGCTGCTCACCGATCCCCGGGTGCTGGTGCTCGACGACGCCACCTCGGCGGTGGACGCGGCGGTCGAGGCCCGGATCCACGACGCGCTGCGCACCGGCGCCCACGGCTCGGCCGCCCGGACCACGCTGCTGGTCGCGCACCGCGGCTCCACCCTCGCGCTGGCCGACCGGGTGGCGGTGCTGGACGCCGGCCGGGTGGTCGACATCGGCACGGCGGCCCAGCTGGAGGAGCGCTGCCCGCTCTACCGGTTGCTGCTCACCGGGCAGGGGGAGGACCCGGCCCAGGCGCCCGCGGCCGCACCCACCGGCATCGACCCGGACGCCTGGCCGTCGGAGGGCCGGGCGGGGGACGTGGAGCACCGCCCGGTGCGCGGAGCCGAGACGGCGATCGGGGGTCGGGGGTCTGCGATGGCCGCCGCCGCGCCCACCCCGGGCCTGCGGGACCTGGTGGCCGCGCTGCCGCCCACCGACGACGACCCCAAGGTGCCCGCCGCGCGGGCCCGGGCCGCGGACCCGGGTTTCACCCTGGCCGGGCTGCTGCGCCCGTTCCGCTGGGCGCTCGCCGCGGCACTGGGACTCACCGCCGCCGACGCCGCCGCGCAGATCGCGGTGCCCGCCCTGGTCCGCAGCGGCATCGACGACGGGGTCCGGGCCGGCTCGCTGCTGGCCCTGCTGGCCATCACCGCCGTGGCGCTGACCATCGTGCTGGCCGATTGGGCGGTGACCATCGGGTCGACCTGGCTGACCGGCCGGATCGGCGAGCGGCTGCTCTACACGCTGCGGGTCAAGACCTTCGCCCAGCTGCAGCGGCTGGGACTGGACTACTACGAGCGCGAGCTCGGCGGCCGGATCATGACCCGGATGACCACCGACGTCGACGCGCTGTCGGCGTTCCTGCAGACCGGGCTGACCACCGCGGTGGTCAGCCTGCTCACCCTGGTGGGGGTGCTGGTCGCACTGGTGCTGCTGGACGGCGGTCTCGCCCTGGTCCTGGTGGCCACGCTGCCGGTGCTGCTGGTGAGCACCTGGTGGTTCCGGGCCCGCTCGGTGCCCGCGTACACCGAGGCGCGGGAACGGGTCAGCGCGGTCAACGCCCGGCTGCAGGAGGACGTCGCCGGGGTGCGGGTCACCCAGGCCAACGTCGCCACCACCGAGTCCCTGCGGGAGTTCCGGGCCCGGGCGCAGGCCTACCGGGACGTCCGATTGCGCGCGCAGCGCTACATCGCCACCTACTTCCCGTTCGTGGAGTTCCTCTCCGAGGTGGCCGTGGCCGCCGTGCTGGCCGTCGGAGCCGCCCGGCTGTCGGCCGGCACCATCACCGCCGGGGTGCTGGTGGCCTTCCTGCTCTACGTGGGCACGTTCTTCTCCCCGGTGCAGTCGCTGTCCCAGGTCTTCGACAGCTACCAGCAGGCCGCGGTCGGGCTGCGCCGGCTGCGCGACCTGCTCCGCACCCCGACGTCGACGCCGGCTGCGGTCCAGCCCGAGCCGGTGGGGCCGCTGCGTGGTGAGGTGCGGCTGGCCGGGGTCACCTTCGGCTACGCCGGGGCGCCGACCCCGGCACTGCGGGACGTGTCGCTGACCGTCGCGCCCGGTGAGACCGTCGCGCTGGTCGGGGAGACCGGGGCCGGGAAGTCCACCGTGGTCAAGTTGGTCGCCCGCTTCTACGACCCGACGTCCGGCGCGGTCCTCGTCGACGGCCGGGACCTGCGCGACCTGGACCTGCCGGGTTACCGGGCCCGGCTGGGCGTCGTCCCGCAGGAGGCCCACCTGTTCGAGGGCACCGTGCGGGACGCGATCGCCTACGGGCGGCCCGACGCCGGCGACGCCGAGGTGGAGGCCGCGGCCCGCGCGGTCGGTGCGCACCGGATGATCGCCGCGCTGCCGGAGGGTTACCGGACCCGGGTGGGGGAGCGCGGCCGGTCGCTGTCGGCCGGGCAACGGCAGCTGCTCGCCCTGGCCCGGGCCCAGCTGGTCGACCCCGACGTGCTGCTGCTGGACGAGGCGACGGCGTCGCTGGACCTGGCGTCGGAGGCAGCGGTCAACCGGGCGGCCGACGCGCTGGCGCACCGACGGACCACCATCGTGGTGGCGCACCGGCTGACCACCGCCGCACGTGCCGACCGGGTGCTGGTGCTCGACCACGGACGGGTGGTGCAATCCGGTCCGCACGCCGAGCTGATCGGGGTGGAGGGGCCCTACGCACTGTTGTGGGCGGCGTTCCGGGCCAGCGAGGACGCCGATCCGCTCACCGACTGAGCGCCGGCCCCGCCCGCCAGGGCGCCGACCGGCGCCCGTGAGGTCCACCACAGAGCCGGGCGCCGGCGCGGGCATCCGCGGTGCGGTCTACCCGCGAACGCCCCGGTGATGTCCGCCGAAACGCTCCGGTCCGCCGCATGACACGCCCCGCCGGCCACGCGCGCGGGACGCGCAGGAGAGGCCGAGCCCAGCTGGCTCACCTACAGTCCGATCCTGTGGCACTACCGGCGCACCAGGGCGCGCACCCCGAGACGATGGCGACGGTCCGAGAGCTCCCGCTCCCGGGGGCTCCGCTCGCCGAGGTCGTCGCCGCCCTGGAGGCGCGGTACGACCCCGCCCTGGCCGAGCACTGGGATGCGGTCGGGCTGGTCTGCGGTGACCCTGCCGAGGCCGTGCACTCGGTGCTCTTCGCCGTCGACCCGACCTCGGCCGTGGTCGACGAGGCGATCGAGAAGGGCGTGGACCTCCTGGTCACGCACCACCCGCTGCTGCTCACCCCGGTGCACGGGGTGTCCGCCGACGATCCCAAGGGCCGGCTCGTGCACCGCCTCATCCGGGCCGGGATCGGCCTGTTCGTGGCGCACACCAACGCCGACCGGGCGGCCGACCACGGGGTGAACGACGCGCTGGCCGCCGTCCTGGGCGTCACCGGCACGGTGCCACTGGAGTCGGTGTCGGCCCCGCTGACCGACACCCTGGTGGTCTTCGCACCCGTGGGTGACAGCGACGGGCTGGTCGACGTGCTCTCTGCCGCCGGGGCCGGGGTGATCGGGGACTACACCCGGTGCGCCTGGCAGACCACCGGTACCGGCACGTTCATCCCCGGGGACGAGGCCAAGCCCGCGATCGGGTCCAACGGCACGCTGGAGCGGGTGCCGGAGACCCGGCTGGAGATGGTCGTCCCGCGCGGCCGCCGGACCGAGGTGCTGCGGGCCCTGCACGAGTGGCACCCCTACGAGGACCCCGGCTACGCGTTCTTCGAGAACTCCTCCACCCCCACCCGCGCGGGCCTGGGCCGGGTCGGCGAGCTGAGCCACCCGATCACCCTGCGGGAGTTCGCCGAGCGTGCCGCGGCGGTGCTCCCGGTCACCGCCGCCGGGATCCGGGTTGCCGGCGACCCCGACCGGCTGATCCGCACGGTGGCGGTGTGCGGCGGCAGCGGCGGTTCGCTCATCGGTGCCGCCACGGCCGCCGGAGCCGATGTCCTGCTCACCAGCGACCTCAAGCACCACCCGGTCAGCGAGTCGCAGGAGGTGCCCGGGCCGGCGCTGTGCGACGTGGCACACTTCGCCACCGAGTGGCCCTGGCTCCCCGTCGCCGCGGACGTGCTGTACCGCGATCTCGGGGCGCGCGTGGACGTCGCGGTGTCCCAGCGGCACACCGACCCGTGGACGCTGCACGTGCCCCAGGCCGTGTCGTCAGGCCAGGACGCCGCTCACGCCATGCGCTCGGCCGGAGGGCCGGCCGACTGAGCCCGGGGTCCGCCCGGGGAGGGGGGACCCGTGAGCAGTCCAGCTGTGCCGCGTCGAGGCGGGGAGGGACCGGGCGGGCCGGTGCGCCGCGCCTCGGACATCGCACCCCGACGCAGTGATCGCAGTCCGTGGAACTGGTTGCTGGCGCTGCCGATCGTGCTGCCGCTGCTCGTGCCGATCTACAACCGGGTAGAGCCGCAGCTCTTCGGCTGGCCGTTCTTCTACTGGGCCCAGTTGGCCTTCGTGCTGGTCGGTGTGGTCACCACCTCGCTGGTCTTCCGGGCCCACCAGCGCGGCAAGCGCGACGTCGAGCGGGGGCGCTGACATGGCGGGGATCAACACCATCGAGCTGGCGGTCTTCGCCGGGTTCTTCCTGCTGGTCACGGTGCTGGGCTTCGGTGCGGCCAGGTGGCGCCGGGCCGACAACCTCATGCACCTGGACGAGTGGGGCCTGGGCGGGCGCAGCTTCGGCACCTGGATCACCTGGTTCCTCATCGGCGGGGACATCTACACCGCCTACACGTTCGTCGCCGTCCCCGCGCTGGTGTTCGGCGCCGGTGCGGCCGGGTTCTTCGCCGTGCCGTACACGATCGTGGTCTACCCGCTGATCTTCCTGGTGGTGATCCGGCTGTGGTCGGTCAGCCACGTGCGCGGGTTCGTGACCCCGGCGGACTTCGTCCGCTCCCGGTTCGACAGCCCCACGATGGCGCTGCTGGTGGCAGTCACCGGCATCGTCGCCACGATGCCCTACATCGCGCTGCAGCTGGTCGGCATCGAGGCCGTGCTGAAGACGATGGGCGTCAAGGGCGAGCTGCCGATCATCGTGGCGTTCCTGATCCTGGCGGTCTACACCTACAGCTCGGGTCTGCGGGCTCCGGCCCTGATCGCCTTCGTCAAGGACATCCTGATCTACCTGACGATCATCGTGGCGGTCATCGTCATCCCCTCCAAGCTCGGCGGCTGGGACATGGTCTTCGGTGCCGCGGAGGAGAAGTTCAACGTCTCGGGCACCGGCGGGCTGCTGCTGCCGGGCAGCGGGCAGCTGCAGTACGCCACGCTGGCCCTGGGGTCGGCGCTGGCGCTGTTCCTCTACCCGCACTCCATCACCGGGGTGCTGGCCGCCAAGGGCCGCGGCACGCTGCAGAAGAACATGAGCCTGCTGCCCATCTACAGCTTCGCGCTGGGCTTCATCGCCCTGCTGGGCTACATGGCCATCGCGGCAGGCACCCAGCCCGTGGACGGGGACGGCAGCACGATCGTGCCGGCGCTGTTCCAGCAGATGTTCCCGAGCTGGTTCGCCGGCGTGGCCTTCGCGGCCGTGGGCATCGGAGCGCTGGTCCCCGCGGCGATCATGAGCATCGCGGCGGCGAACCTGTTCACCCGGAACATCTACAAGGAGTTCCTGAAGAAGGACGCCACCCCCACCCAGGAGGCGAAGGTCGCCAAGCTGGCGTCCCTGGTGGTGAAGGTCGGTGCCGTTGCGGCGATCATCTTCATCGACCCGCAGTTCTCCATCGATCTGCAGCTGATCGGCGGGGCCATCATCCTGCAGACCCTGCCCTCGGTCGGCATCGGGCTCTACACCCGCTGGCTGCACCGCGGGGCACTGATCGCCGGGTGGACCGCCGGGATGCTCACCGCGCTGTGGGCGCTGTACTCGGTGTCCCGGGTCGGCCCCGACGGCGTGGTCATCCGGGAGCACTTCGGTGGTTCGGCGTTCTCGCTGGGCAAGCTCGGCTTCGACACCACCACCACGGTCTACGCCGGGTTCCTGGCGCTGCTGGTCAACCTGGTGGTCACCGTCGTGGTGACCGTCGTGCTGCGGGCGATGGACGTCGACGACGGCGAGGACGGCACCGGGGAGACCGACTACACCGCCGAGCGCGAGGACCCCTCGGTCCGCGACCTGCCCGACCCGCTGGGGGAGACCCCCGCGACGATCGGCCGGTCCGGTGGCGACGCGGTCGGGGAGGACAGCCCGCGCAGGTAGGTTGGACGGGTGCAGGCCGACCACTTCGACCAGCAGAAGCTGCTGGCACTCGCCGCGGAGGACGTCGCGCTCGCGCAACTCGCCCACCGCCGGCGCACCCTTCCCGAGAACGCCGCCGTCGCGTCGGCGGAGGAGGCCCAGCGGGCCTTCTCCGCCGACGTGGTGCGGGCCGAGACCGAGGTCCGCGATCTCGACCGCGAGCAGAAGCGGCTCGAGGCCGACGTCGACACCGTCCGGGCCCGGTCGTCCCGGGACCAGCAACGGTTGGACTCCGGGGCCGCCACCCCCAAGGAGATGACCAGCCTCCAGCAGGAGATGGCCTCCCTGGCCCGCCGCCAGGGGGACCTGGAGGACCAGGTGCTGGAGCTGATGGAGCGGCGGGAGACCGCCGATGCCACGCTGGCCGCCGCGCAGGAGGGCCAGGCCGGGGCGCGGGCCGAGCAGACCGCGGCCGAGGAGCTGCGGGACGCCGCCCTGACCGAGATCACCGAGGGCGAGCAGTCCCACGGTGCCCGGCGCGCGGAGATCGCCGCGACCGTGTCCGCGCCGCTGCTCGCGCTCTACGAGCGGATCCGTACCCAGACCGGGTCGACCGGCGCGGCCATGCTGCACGCGCGGCGCTGCGAGGGCTGCCGGATCGAGCTGTACGGCACCGAGCTGTCGGCCGCCCGCAACGCCGACCCGCACACCGTGCTGCGCTGCGAGAACTGCAACCGGATCCTGGTCCGGACCGCCGAGTCGGGTCTGTGAGCGGCCGTCGGCTGATCGTCGAGGCCGACGGCGGGTCACGGGGCAACCCGGGCCCGGCCGGTTACGGCGCGCTGGTCCGGGATGCCGAGACCGGCCGGCTGCTGGCCGAGCGGGCCGCCTCGGTCGGTCGGGCCACCAACAACGTGGCCGAGTACGGCGGCCTGGTCGCCGGCCTGGAGGCCGTACTGGGGATCGATCCCGGCGCCTCGGTGGAGGTGCGGATGGACTCCAAGCTGGTGGTCGAGCAGATGTCGGGGCGCTGGCAGATCAAGCACCCGGACATGAAGAAGCTCGCCGTCCGGGCCCGCGACCTGGCCCAGCAGATCGGTGAGGTCCGCTACACCTGGATCCCGCGGGCGCAGAACTCGGCCGCCGATGCGCTGGCGAACTCCGCGATGGACGGTCGCCCGGTGCACCGGGACCTGGGCTCCGACGTCGTGGAGCTGGAGGACGGCGGGGACGCCGCATCCCCCGGAGCTGCCCAGCCTGCCGAACCCGCGGCGGTCACCACGACCACCACCTACCTGCTCCGGCACGGTCGGACCGCGCACACCCCCGAACGACGGTTCAGCGGCAGCAGCGACCTGGACCTGTCCGACCTGGGTCGCGCCGACGCCGCTGCCGCCGCCCGGGGGATGGTCGGCCGGGGGATCGAGGCGATCGTGGCCTCCCCGCTGCGGCGGTGCCGCCAGACCGCGCAAGCCGTGGCCGAGGTGCTGGGTCTGGACGTCGAGGTGGACCGGGACCTGCGCGAGCTGGACTTCGGCGGCTGGGAGGGGATGACCGGGGCGGAGGCGATGGCGGCCAACCCGCTGGCGTTCCGCCGCTGGCGGGGTTCGCTGGACGTCCGCCCACCGGGCGGGGAGTCCATCGCCGATGTCTCCGCCCGGGTCGCCCGGGCCCGGGCCCGCGTGCTGGAGCGGCACGCCGGCGTGACGGTGCTGCTGGTCAGCCATGTCACGCCGATCAAGCTGCTGCTCGCCGCGGGGCTGGGGGTCGGTGACGAGATCGTGCACCGGGTGTTCCTGGAGGCGGCGTCGCTGTCGACGGTGAGCTGGGGCAGCGACGGGTCGTCGTCGGTCCGGCTGGTCAACGACACCAGCCACCTGGTGACCGGGCACGGCGGCGGCGGGCCCAGGCCGGCCTGAGCCGCCGGGACGGGGAGTCCCCGCCGCGCCGTCGTGCTCTGCCCCACCGATGGGGCAGAGCACGACGGCCGCAGCAGGCGGTGCCCCCCGCCGCCAGGACCCCGGGTGCGCCGGCGGCTACAGCCGGCCGGCGTCGATGACCCGGGACAGGAACTGCCGGGTGCGGGCCTGCACCGGATCGCCCAGCACCTGCTCGGGGGGCCCGGTCTCCAGCACCACCCCGTCGGACAGGAAGCAGACCGTGTCGGCGACCTGCTTGGCGAAACCCATCTCGTGGGTGGCCATCACGATCGTCATGCCCTGGGCGGCGACCTCCCGGACCACCCGCAGCACCTCACCGACCAGCTCGGGGTCCAGCGCGCTGGTGATCTCGTCCAGCAGCAGCACCCGCGGGTGCACCGCCAGCGCGCGGGCGATGGCGACCCGCTGCTGCTGCCCCCCGGACAGCCGGTCGGGGAACTCCCCGGCCTTGTCCGCCAGCCCGATCCGATCCAGCAGCCCGCGGGCCTCCTCCCGGGCCTCGGACCGGGAGCGACCGTGCACCACGGTGGGCGCCAGGGTCACGTTGTCCAGCACGCTCAGGTGCGGGAACAGGTTGAACGCCTGGAAGACCACCCCCAGCCGGCGGCGGACCGCGTCGGCGTCGACCCGCGGGTCGGTGACGTCGTCGCCGTCCAGCAGCACCTGGCCGTCGTCCACGGTCTCCAGCAGCGAGGTGCAGCGCAGCAGCGTGGACTTGCCCGACCCGGAGCCGCCGATCAGCGCGACGACCTGGTGCTCCCCGACGGCGAGGTCGACCCCGCGCAGCACCACGTTGTCCCCGAAGCCCTTGACCAACCCGCGGACCTCCAGCACCGGGGCCGAGACCGGCGCCTTCACAGCAGGCTCCCGCTCTGCTGCCGGCGGCGGGCCCGGGCGGCGACGGCGTCGGCCACCCGGGCCGAGGGCACGGCCAGCAGCACGAAGAGCAGGCCGGCCACCACGTAGGGGGTGAAGTTGAAGGTCTGGCCCACCACGATCTGGGCGGACCGGACGGCGTCGATCGCGCCCAGCACCGAGATCAACCCGACGTCCTTCTGCAGCGCCACGAAGTCGTTCAGCAGCGCCGGGGTCACGTTCCGCACGGCCTGGGGCAGGACCACGATGCGCATGGTCTGCCGGTGCGTGAGACCCAGCGAGCGGGCGGCCGCACGCTGGCTGGGGTGCACCGATTCGATCCCGGCGCGGAACACCTCGGCCACGTAGGCGGAGTAGGTCAGCACGATCGCCGTCGTCCCCAGCACGAACGGCGAGGTGGGCAGGCCCTGCAACCGCAGCGCCGGGAACCCGAACCCCACCAGGTACAGCGTGATGATCAGCGGCATCCCGCGGAACAGGTCGACGTAGCCGGTGGCCAGGATCCGCAGCGGCGCGAACGCCGGCCCGCGCAGCGTGCGCAGCACCGCGATCCCCAGCCCCAGGACCAGCACGCACACCCCACCGACGAGCAGCACCTGCACGTTCAGCCACAGCCCGCGCAGGATCTGCGGGAAGGAGTTCCGCGCGGCCTCCAGGGAGAAGAACGTGGCCTGCACCCGCGGCCACCCCGGGGACCGAGTGACCACCAGGTAGGCGACCGCAGCGAACAGCAGCGTCGAGGCGAGGGCCACCAGGGTGGAGCGCCGGGACCGGCGGGCCCGGTAGGCCCGGCGGCCCAGCTCGAGCTGGGAGGGGGCCGGCATCCCCGGCGCCCCGCCGCTGAGCGTGGCGGTCAGTTGAGCACCGGGGCGTCGGCGGCCTCGGACAGCCACTGCTGCTGCAGGTCGGCCAGCGTGCCGTCGGCGTCGAGGGCGTCCACGGCCTGGCTGACGCACGCGGTGAGCGGGCTGTCCTTGGCCAGCAGCAGCCCGAACTGGTCGCCGGTCGTGCCCGAGTCGGCGACCTGCCCGACGATGACGCCGTCGTCCAGCTCGGCGCTGGTGATGTAGAAGGCGGTGGGCAGGTCGACCACGATGGCGTCGACCTGGCCGTTCTGCAGCGCGAGCTTGGCGTCGTCGTTGGTGTTGAACACGACGGGGTCGCCGTCGGGGGAGATCACGTCGGTGAGCACGGTCAGGCTGGTGGTCGCGACCTGGGCGCCCAGCCGCAGGCCACGCAGCTCGGCGAGGCTGGTGGCACCGGCGGCCGGCGAGCCCGCCGTGGTGATCACGGCCTGGGTGGCGGTGTAGTAGGGGGAGGAGAAGTCCACCGCCTGCTGCCGCTCGGGAGTGATCGTGAACTGGTTGATGTCGACGTCGAACGGCTTGTCCCCGGGGGAGATGGCCGCGTTGAACTGCACCCGGGTCCACTCGACCTGCTCGGCGGAGTAGCCCAGCCGGTCGGCGACCGCGTAGGCCACGGCCGCCTCGTACCCCTGCCCGCTGGTGGGGTCGTCGCCCACCACCCAGGGCTCGTAGGCGGGCTCGTCGGTGGCCACGGTGAAGGTGTCGGGGGCGACGGTCTGCAGGTCGGCGGGGTCGCAGGACCCGGTGGACCCGCCGGTCCGGCCCGCGGCGGAGCTGTCGGAGGCGGATTCCTGCGGCGCGCAGGCGCTGACCGCGAGGGCGGCCGTGGCGAGCACGGCGAGGGCGAGCGGGCGACGGCGCATGGAGGACCTCGGGGAGTGCGGGGGGCGGGCGGCACCGGAGATCGTAAGGGGCGGTGCGGTGCGACAGGGGTGCCGCCGGCGGCCGCGCGGAACAGGGGATCATGGACGTCGTCCGCGCAGCAGATCCCCAGGGAGCACCCGTGACCGCGACCACCGCATCCGCCGCCGAACTGGTCGGTGACGAGCGCACGCTCTCCCCGGCCCAGTACGACGAGTGGGCCACCGAGGTCCGCCGGCTCGCCGACGAGCGTGGCGCGGTGATCCTGGCGCACAACTACCAGGTGCCCGAGATCCAGGACGTCGCGCACCACACCGGCGACTCGCTCTACCTCTCGCGGGTGGCCGCGCAGACCGACGCGCGGGAGATCGTCTTCTGCGGGGTGCACTTCATGGCCGAGACGGCCAAGATCCTGTCCCCGGGGAAGACCGTGCTGCTGCCCGACCTGGACGCCGGGTGCTCGCTGGCCGACAGCATCACCGCCGAGCAGTTGCGCGAGTGGAAGGCCGAGCACCCCGGTGCCGTGGTGGTCAGCTACGTCAACACCACGGCGGCGGTGAAAGCCGAGACCGACATCTGCTGCACCTCCAGCAACGCAGCCGACGTCATCCGGTCGATCCCCGAGGAGCAGGAGATCCTGTTCTGCCCGGACCAGTTCCTGGGTGCGCACGTCAAGCGGGTCACCGGCCGGGACAACATCCGGATCTGGGCCGGGGAATGCCACGTGCACGCCGGGATCAGCCCCTCCGACGTCCGGGCGCAGATCGCCGCGCACCCGGACGCGGAGATCCTGGTGCACCCCGAGTGCGGGTGCACCACCTCGGTGCTCGACCTGGTCAGCACTGGTGACCTGCCGGCCGAGCGCACCCGGGTGCTGTCCACCGGCGGCATGGTGGAGGCAGCCGCGGCGACGACGGCACGGCAGGTGCTGGTGGCCACGGAGGTGGGCATCCTGCACCAGCTGCGCGGGTTGAACCGGGTGACGGAGTTCCTGCCGATGAACCCCCGGGCGGCCTGCCGCTACATGAAGATGATCACCCCGGCCAAGCTGCTGCGGACGCTGCAGACCGGATACGGGGCCATCGAGGTCCCCACCGAGGTGGCGACCCGGGCGCGCCGCGCGGTCGAGGCGATGATCGCCATCGGGGAGCCCGGCCGCGGCGGGGAATGACCCGCGGCTGCCCCGAGGTCACAGCCGCAGTGACGCCCAGAGCGCCACGACGGCCAGCACCAGCGTGACCGGGACGGTGATCAGCCCCACGAGGCTGAAGCGCGCCCCGCTGGGGGAGGTGCCGGTCCCCGAAGCGCACACCCGGCGCCACAGCAGGTTGGACAGCGACCCCACGTAGCTCAGGTTCGGCCCGATGTTGACCCCCACCAGCACCGCCAGCAGGGTCGGCACACCCCCGGCGGAGGCGGCGGGCAGCAGGGCCAGCGTCGCCGGCAGGTTGTTCAGCAGGTTCGCCACGACGGCGGCGACCACGGCCACCCCCAGCAGCGCGGCCAGGGAGTTCCCCGCGGGCAGGACCGCGGCCAGCAGGCGGCCCAGGCCGCTGCCGGAGAGCCCCAGCACCACCACCGCCAGGCCGAGCACGAACAGGGCGAAGGGCAGGTTGGCCGCCCGGACCAGGTCGGGCCCGGTGACCGTCCGGGCCGCCAGCTGCCGCCCAGCCAGGACCAGCACGGCGACCGCCGCCGGCCACAGGGGCGAGACCTCCGCCAGCGAGGCGGCGGCGAAACCCAGCACGGTCAGCCCCACCACAACCAGGGCGACCCGAGGGGCCGGGGGGACCTCCGTGGCCGGGCCGGGCGCCGGCCGCCGCAGGTCGGTGCGGAACAACCAGCCCAGGAGCGCGCCCTCGGCCCCGACGGCCACCAGCCAGGGGGCCAGCATGAGGGCGCTGAAGTGCAGGAAGGACAGCCCGGTGGCGCTGAAGGCCAGCAGGTTGGTCAGGTTGGACACCGGCAGGAGCAGCGAGCCGGTGTTCGCCAGGTGCCCGGCGGCGAAGGCGTGCGGGCGGGCCGGGACGCGCAGCCGCCGGGCGGTGGTCAGCACCACCGGGGTCAGCAGGACGACGGTGGCGTCCAGGCTGAGCACCGCGGTGACCACGGCGCTGAGCGCGACCACCCGCACCAGGAGCCGGCGGGGGGAGCCGGCCACCCGGCCCGCGGCGACCGCGGCCGACCAGCGGAACAGGCCCTCGCGGTCCACCAGCTCGGCCAGCACCAGGACCAGTACCAGGAAGGCCACCGTGGGCGCGATCTCCCGCGCGGTGCCCTCGACCTGGGGCCAGCCCACCACGCCCAGCAGGGTCAGGAATGCAGCGCCGGGGAGGGCCACGGCGGCCGCCGGCACCCGGGGATGGTCCGCCGTGGCGGCCACCAGCACGGCGGCCAGCAGGACGGCGGCCACGAGCAGGGCCACCACGTCGACCGGCACAGCGCTCAGGGTGACACGGGACCGCGGTGGCCACCCGGGGACGACCGGGGGCTCAGCTGCGCAGGAACAGGTACACCGCCACCGCCGTGCCGAACACGACGATGAACACCCGCAGCGGGGTGCTGGGGATCCGCGAGGCGATCCGGGCGCCGAGGAAGCCACCGACCAGGGTCGAGGGCGCGCACACCGCGACCAGCACCCAGTCCACGGGGCCGAAGAAGCCGAAGATCGCCAGCGAGACCGTCGAGGTCACCAGGCTCAGCAGGCTCTTGATCGCGTTGGCCAGCTTCAACCGGCCCAGGCCGACGGCCAGCACCGCGGTGAGGATCACCCCCAGGGCGCCCCCGAAGTACCCGCCGTAGACGCAAGCCAGGCCGACGACGACGGAGAGCCAGACCGGGTCGCGCACCTCGCCGTCGGTCTCGTTCGCCCGCAGCCGGCGGGCCACCAGCGGCTGCACCCCGATCAGCAGGCTGGCCAGCAGCACCAGCACCGGCACGATGGTGTCGAACGCCGACGACGGCGTGGTGAGCAGCAGGATGCTGCCGGCCGCACCACCCAGCACCGCCATCACCGACAGCCCGATCAGCCGGCTGCGCTGCCCCCGGTAGTGCTCCCGGAAGCCCAGCACGCCGCCCAGGTAGCCGGGCCACTGGGCCACCGAGTTGGTCACGTTGGCCGCCACGGTGGGCAGGCCCAGGGCGACGAGGGTGGGGAAGAGGATCAGCGACCCACCGCCGGCGATGGAGTTGATGCCGCCGGCGACCAGGGCGACCCCCGCGGCGATGAGCAGGTCGACGACGGACACGAGGCGCGAGCCTACGGTCAGCGCGGCTAAGCACCGCGCAGCGCGCCGCGAGCGCCCTGCCACCGGCGCGGCCCGGGTTGTGGCCAATCCCGCTTCCGCTGGTGGATCCGGTCGCTTCGATGCGGTTGCACACCGGGACCACCGGGCATGGTGGCCGCCATGCGCAAGTGGTGGCCGCTGGTCGCGGTCTGCTCCGGCACGTTCATGCTGCTCATCGACGTCACGATCGTGAACGTCGCGCTGCCCGACATCGCCACGGCGCTGGGCACCTCCTTCGGCCAGCTGCAGTGGGTCGTCGACGTGTACGCGCTGGCGCTGGCGGCGCTGGTGCTCGGCGCCGGATCGCTGGCAGACCTGTACGGCCGCAAGAAGCTCTACCTCGGCGGGCTGGTGCTGTTCGCGGTCTCCTCGCTGGCCTGCGGCTTGGCGCCCAACGCGGCGCTGCTGATCGTTGCCCGCGCGGTCCAGGGGGTGGGCGCCGCGGCGATGTTCTCCTGCACCATCGCGTTGATCAACGCCATCTACACCGGTCGTGACCGCGGCACCGCATTCGGCATCTGGGGTGCCGTGGTGGGTGCCGCCGCAGCGCTGGGACCGATCCTGGGCGGAGCGCTGACCCTGCTTTCCTGGCGGTGGATCTTCCTGGTGAACCTGCCCATCTCGGTGTTCGCCGTGCTGATCACCCTGCGGGTGGTCGAGGAGTCCAGGCAGCCCGGTGCCCCGCACCCCGACGTCCCGGGCATCGCCATGTTCACCGTCGGTGCCGGGGCGGTCGTCTACGGGCTGGTCGAGGCCGCGGCCAACGGCTGGGGCGCGATCGGCTCCTGGGGTCCGATCGCCGGGGGCCTGGTCGTGCTGGCCGGCTGGGTCCGGCTGGAGCTGCGCAGCCAGGCGCCGATGCTGGACCTGCGGCTGTTCCGCACCAGCCGGTTCAGCGGGATCATGATCGGCTCGCTGCTGCTCAACCTGTCGGCGTTCGCCGGCACCCTGTACCTGTCGCTGTGGCTGCAGTCGATCCTGCAGCTCACCCCGCTGCAGGCCGGGCTGGTGTTCATCCCGCTGTCGGTGTTCAGCTTCTTCGTCGCCGCCGCCACCGGTCGGCTGCTGTCGGACAAGTCGCCGCGGATCGTGCTGGGCATCGGGCTGGCGATCATCGGGGTGGGCGGTCTGCTGATGGCCCGCGTCGACGCCGGTGCCAGCTGGGGCATCCTCGTCCCCGGTCTGGCGGTGCTGGGGGTGGGGGTCGGGCTCTCCAACCCGATCGTCACCTCGGCGGCACTGAGCTCGGTGCCCCGGGAGCGCAGCGGGATGGCCTCGGGTGCGGTGAACACCGCCCGGCAGCTCGGCTTCGCCGTCGGCGTGGCGGTGCTGGGCTCGGTCTTCACCGCAGGGGCCACCAGCCGGCTCGCCGACGGTGGCGCAGCGGACCCCGCCGGCACGGCCACCGCGCTGTCCGGCGGGCAGGCCCAGCAGATCATCGGCTCGGCCCCGGCCGAGAGCCGCGCCGGGCTGGCCGAGCTGCTGGGCGCGGCCTACGCCGACGGCCTGCGGGACGTGCTGCTGGTCGCCGGGATCGCCGGGCTGGTGGGTGCGTTGCTGGTGGTGGTGCTGGTCCGCGGCCCGGTGCCGGACACCGCCCGGCAGGGCGACGGTGGCACCGCCCGACAGGGCGACGGTGGTACCGCCCGGCAGGGCGACGGCGCCACCCCCGCGGGCGGCCGGCACGAAGCTGGCGAGGCAGGCGGGCACGCGCCGGGCAAGCACGAGGCTGCTCACCAGCCCGAGCACGAGGCCGCCACCGCCGACGAGCCCGAGGCCACCCCGGCGCGCTGAGGCCGCTGCGAACCGCCCCGTGCAGGCCATCGGCGAGGATGGGCGGATGCAGACCGCCCGCGACATCGTGCTGGTGCACGGCGCCTGGCACGGCGCATGGTGCTGGCGGCGGGTCCTCCCGTTGCTGTCCGCTGGCGGGGCCCGGGCGATCACCGTCTCGCTGACCGGGGTGGGGGAGCGGGCCCATGTGGGCGGTGCCGGGGTCACCATGGCCACCCACGTCGAGGACGTGGTGGCCGTCGTCCGGGCCGAGGAGTGCCGGGACGCAGTGCTGGTCGGGCACAGCTACGGCGGTATCCCGGTGACCGGTGCCGCGGACGTACTGGGTGACGCGGTGGGCCCGCTGGTCTACCTGGACGCCGTCGTCCCGGCACCCGGGGAGTGCTGGTCGACGCTGAACTCCGCCGACGTGCAGGCCGCCCGCCGGGCGGCGATCGCCGCAACCGGAACCCTGCCGGCCCCCTCGGCCAGCGCGTTCGGGCTGACCGGTGCGGACGCGGCCTGGGTGGACCGGCGGCAGACGGCGCACCCGGGCGGGGTCTACGACGACCCGCTGGACTTCGACGGGCAGGCGTGGCTGGCCCGTGACCGGACGTTCCTGGACTGCATCGCGCCCCCGCTGCCGACCATCGACGCATCCCGGGCCCGGGTGCGCAGCCAACCGGGGTGGCGGGTGCAGACGCTGGCGACCGGGCACGACCCGATGGTCAGCGCTCCCGCAGGACTGGCCGCCGCGCTGCTGGCTGTAGCCGGGGGCTGACCGGGGGGCCAGACTCCCGGGCATGCCGAAGCCGATGCCCGAGGACTGGACCCGTGCGCTCGTCGTGGCGGCGCACCCGGATGACATCGAGTACGGGGTCGCGGCCGCCGTCGCGGTGTGGACGGCCGCCGGCAAGGAGGTGCACTACCTGCTGGCCACCCGCGGGGAGGCCGGGATCGCCGGGATGGCGCCGGCCGAGGCCGGACCGCTGCGCGAGGAGGAGGAACGCCGCTCGGCGGCCGTCGTCGGGGTGACCGAGGTGGAGTTCCTGGACCACCGGGACGGCACCCTCACCGAAGGTCCGGCGCTGCGGAAGGACCTGGCGGCGGCGATCCGGCGGCACCGGCCCGAGCTGGTGGTGACCATGCACGGCGGGGACACCTGGACCGGCCCGGACGTCACCCCGGCGGCGTGGAACTCCGCCGACCACCGGGCGCTGTCCCGCTCGGTGCTGGACGCCGTCGCCGACGCCGGCAACGAGTGGATCTTCCCCGACCTGGCCGAAGAACGGTGGTCGGGTGTGCAGTACGTGGCGGTGCAGGCGATCGGGGACCCGCCGCACGTGGTGGACGTGGCCGACGGGGTGAAGCCGGCGGTCGCCTCGCTGACCGAGCACCGCCGCTACCTGGAGGTGCTGGCCCCCGACCAACCGGTCGAGGAGCAGGCACGTCGACAGATCGACATGGCGACCCTGGGCGAGGACGGCGAGCGGCGGGTGGGCTTCCGGCTGTTCTGGGGCTGAGCGTCGTTGTGGGGTGGCCGCCGGCCCGGGGTGGGATGCGAGACCCGGTAGGGTGCGGCTCACGACGGACGAGTCGGCTGGGCGGTCGCGTCGGCGGGGGAGACCCCGTCGCCGAGGAACGTCCGGGCTCCACAGGGCAGGGTGGTCGTTAACAGCGACCCGGGGTGACCCGCGGGACAGTGCCACAGAGAACAGACCGCCAGTGCTCGCACTGGTAAGGGTGAAACGGTGCGTGTAAGAGACCACCGCACACCGGGTGACCGGTGTGGCTCGGTAAACCCCACCCGGAGCAAGGTCAGGAAGGGACGGCGGTCCGCCGCCGTCCTGCGGAGGCGTTCGAGGGCTGCCCGCCCGAGTCTCCGGGTAGACCGCTCGAGCCCACCGGCAACGGTGGGCCTAGATGGATGGCCGCCCATCGGGATGCCGCGAGGCACCCGGGGACAGAACCCGGCGTACAGGCCGACTCGTCCGTCGTCCCGCCCCGCGCCGCACACCAGGGGTGCGCGGTGCGGGGCGGTAGCACGGCTGCGGGTGGATCAGGTGATGAGGTTGGCCGACTGGTCCTGCGACGGCTGCACGGGCAGGTCGTCGTAGTTCGTCACCGGCTCCGGTGCCGGGTCCGGCTCCGGGGTGACCACCGGCGGGATGACGACTACCGGCGGGGTGACGACCGGAGGGTCGACCACCACGGGTGGCGTGTCGACCGGAGGGTTGACCACCACGGGTGGGGTGATCACGGGCGGGGCGACCACGGGTGGGGTGACCGGGTTGTTGACCACAGTTGTCGGCGGCTTGGATACCACCGGCGTGGCGCAGACCCGCACCATCCGCCACGACCCGTTCGTGCGGATGAAGGCATAGCTGCCGTACCGCTTCGCGGTGCTGGGGACAGCCGAGGCCGTCACGCAGTTGTTCGTCGTGCTCGTCACGACCGGGGTGTTGGGCTTGTACGTGCCCGTGCAGGCGAGCGCGGGACCCGCGCCCGCCGTGAGCAGGACGGCGCCCATGCCGACCGCCAGAACAGCCTTACGCATGTCGTACTCCTTCGGTGGTGTCTCTCGATCACCTGCCACCGATGGACCGGACGATCCCGGTCCGCTGCGGTCGCCCGGGGCCGCAGGAACACGGAGCACGAACGAACGCCGACAGTCAGCAGGTCGCGGCTCGCAGGATGCGGGTCACGTGGCGACCCTCGGCACCTCGGTCGACAGGCTTCAGTCAGCTGACCTGCGGTTACCTCGAAGGAGGGAGCCGTGGGGCCGGGATTCACCCGGCCGCGCCGCACACCGGGTGTGCGGCGCGGCAACACGGCGGCAGGTCAGGTCGGTTCAGGTAGTGATGGGCACCTCGATGTACTCACCGAGGTAGTCGTCCTGGGGGTAGACGTCGATAACTCCACAGGGAGCGCCCTTCTTGTAACCTCCGTTGCCCTTGGTGGGACCCCCGGACGGCTTGACTCCGCCGGAGGAGTTGTGGCCGCAGTTGCCCCAGCCGTTGTCCCCTCCGTTGGTGGACTGGTTCATCGGTGTCACCTGGCCGGCGGGCCGGGCGGTGCTGCCGTTGGCGGCCATGGCCGGCGCGGCGACGGACGTGAACAGGACGGCACCGATGCCGACCACGAGAACGCTCTTGCGCATGTCGTGCTCCTTCGCTGGTGTTCCTCGAACACCTGCCACCAGGGGACCGGGCGGTTGCCGGTCTCGGGCGGTCGGCCGGGCTGCGCAGGAACACGAAGCCCGGACGGACGCGGGTGCGTCAGCAGGTCGCGGCTCGCGGGACGCGGGTCACCGCGGTGACCTCGGCAGGTCGAGCCCGCAGCTGCAGCCCGTTCACCTGCGGTTCCCTCCGACGAGGGAGCCCCGGGCCACGTGGATCACCCCACGGTGTGGACCGGCGGGCCGCCTGCGGCTCGGACACCCTGGATCGGTGACGTCGTCCTGGACCGGTCGGGAGACGACCCCGGTGAGCATCCCGGACAGCGACGGCGGGAGGACCGCCGAGCAGCTGAGCGGCCCCCGGCACGCGGTGGCAGCCGGCCTGGACGACCTCGCGCCCACCACGTCGCGGTGCAACCGCACGGTCCGGGTGTGGGGCGGGCGGCTGTTCGACCTGGCTGCCGAGGGCGCCTGCCCGACTTTCGCGCAACGATCCCGCCGGCCGGCGAACTAGACCGGTTCCCCCCGGTAGGTGCCGAAGGACCAACGGTTGCCCTCCGGGTCCCGCAGCATGCAGTCCCGCGAGCCGTAGTCGGTGTCGTGCGGTTCGGTGCCCACCGTGGCACCAGCGGCCACGGCCCGGGCGAAGAGCTCATCGGTGCCGTCGCAGACCACGTAGGCACCGAAGCTGCCCGGCTGCAGCGACCACGGGTCGTCCGGGCCGCCCCGGACCGAGCCCAGCATGATCCCGCCGCCCAGCGGCCAGGCCAGCTGCGCGTGCATCACCACGTCACCGCCCCCGTCGGGGTCGGCCCCGTAGGCGACGACCTCCCGGAAGCCGAAGGCGTCGACCAGGAAGCGGATGAGGCGGCGGGCGTCCTGTGCGCGGAGGGTGGGCCAGACCTGCGGAGCGGGCTCGGTCATGCCGCCGATGGTGTCCCTGTCGCCAACGGGCCACCAGGTCGGACCGGCCCGCCGTGACCGGCTGCCACTGGGCGGGCCCGCGTGGCGGGTCCGATGATCCCGGGGCGCACGTGTCACCCTCACAGCCGTGACCGCGGACCAGTCCTCGCTGGCGGGAGTCCTCGTGGTGGCCGTCCTCGGGCTGGTGGCCGGCCGGGTGCTCAACGCACTGGCCTGGCGGGTGCCCCAGGACCTGCCGCTGCGGGTGGGCGGCGGTGGGCGGACGGACTTGCGCACGGTGCAGGTCGCCGTCCCCGGGCCCTGGGTCGAGCTGGCCACCGCGGCACTGCTCACCCTGCTGCTGGTCCGGGCGGGACCGGACCCCGCCCTGCCCGCCTGGGCCTGGTTCGAGCTGTGCGCGGTGCTGCTGGCGGTCATCGACCTGCAACACCTGCGGTTGCCCAACCGCGTGCTGCTGCCCGCGGGTGCCGGCTCGCTGCTGCTGCTCACCGCGGCCGCGGCGCTCACCGGGAGCTGGCCCGACCTGGGCCGGGGTCTGCTGGGGGCGGGTGCGGTGTTCACCGGTCTGCTGGTGCTGGCGGCGGTGAACCCACGCGGGCTGGGGATGGGCGATGTCAAGCTCGGTGCCCTGTTGGGGCTGCAGTTGGGCTTCCTGGGTTGGCCGGCGCTGCTGGCCGGGGTGCTGCTGGGCTCGGTCCTGCAGGCCCTGCTGGCGCTGGGGCTGCTGCTGATGCGCCGCGCCGGGCGGCACACCGACCTGCCCTTCGGTCCCGCCCTGCTCACCGGCGCGGTGGCCGTGCTCCTGCTCCTCGGCGGCTGAGCGCCGCGGGAGCGGACCGCCGCCCGCGCAGCAGCACGCAGGGTCAGCGACGGCCCGAGCCGCCACCCGGTCGCCTGCCCCGTCTCACCCGTCCGGGGTGGTCCGCCTACTTCGGCTGCGGAAACCCCGGTGCGCACCCGATCCACCTCTGTGAAGCCGCACCCCGGGTCGCCGTGACCCGACCGGTGACGGCGACCCGGAGGAGCACTCGCATGACCACCCTGTTCCAGACGCTGTTCACCATGACCGTCACCCTCGGCGACCGCCTGCACGACCACGCCCTGGCCCTCAAGGAGGACCAGCGCGGCGCCAGCGCCGTGGAGTACGCCCTGCTGGTGGGGGCCATCGCCGCCGCCGTCGTCGTCGCCGTGGCGCTGTTCGGCACCAAGCTGTCGACCCTGTTCAGCAACATCAACCTCAGCGGTCACGCCTGAGCTCCCGATCCCGGGTCAGGTCGGCGGCGTGGTCACCCACCCCGCCGACCTGACCGACCCGGCACCACCTCGATCCAGCGCAACCCCACACCCAGCACCCCCAGCCCGACGAGAGGAGCCCCCGATGAACCGACCGACCCCCCGCACCAGCCCGCGCGGCCTCCACCGCCTGGCCGGCGAGCGTGGCGCGTCCGCAGTCGAGTTCGCCCTCGTCGTGCCGCTGCTGCTGATCTTCCTGTTCGGCACCGTGTCCTGCGCCCGGGCCTTCCAGGTCCAGGCCAGCATCTCCGGGGCCGCCCGTGAGGCGGCCCGGACCATGGCCATCACCAACAGCGTGGCGCAGGCCCGGGACGTCGCGGTGTTCGCCGCGTCCACCGCCACGGTCGCGCTGAGCCCCAGCCAGGTGTCCATCTCCCCGGGCACCTGCACCGGGGCCGCCCCCGGCACCAACGTCACCGTCGTGGTGACCTACCCGTTCCAGCCAATGGGCACGTTCAACAACGGCGTGGCCTTCGACATCAGCAGCAAGGCGGTCGTCCGGTGCGGCGGCTGAGCGAGCTGCTGCGGTCCGGCCGGCTCCGCCGGTGGACCCGGCTGCGCACGCTGAACGGCGAGCGGGGCGGGATCGCTGTCACCACTGCCCTCATGGTCCCGCTGTTCCTGGGTGCGGCCGGCCTGGCCGTGGACACCGCCGGTGTCTGGGCGGCCCGCCAGCAGGTGCTGAACGGGGCGGACGCCGCCGCGATCGCCGTGACGATGGACTGCGCGCGCAACAGCTGCGGAGACATCCGGGCCACCGCGGAGTCCTACTTCTTCGCCAACGACGACGCCGCCAAGCTCGCCGACCTGAAGGACGGCACCGGGGTGGCCAGCGTCTCGGGTCGGCACGTCCGGACCACCTCCACCTGGCTGGTCCAGCACTTCTTCGCCGGAGCGCTGGGCTTCCCAACCGGCGAGCTGTCGGTGGTGTCCAGCGCTGCGTGGCTGCCCACCTCGGCCGCCACCTCCGGCGTCTCGCTGGCCATCTCCTACTGCACCTACCGCGCGGCGATCGCCACCAGCCCGGTGAACTCCGGTACGGCCACCACCCGGCTCGGTCTGACCACCGCAATCTCCGGGTTGTGCAGCGGGGCAGGGCCGGCGACCACCCCGGGCGGCACCGCCTGGACGGTGCCCAGTGCCGGGATGGGCTGCGCCACCACCTCGGTGGTGGGGGACCAGATCGCCGCGCCCGCGGGCAACACCCGGCCCGCCGGCTGCACCACACCGCTACTGGCCGGGCTGGCCGGCAAGACGCTGATCTTGCCCGTCTGGGACTCGATCACCGGGACCAACGCCAGCCCGACCGGGTTCCACTCCTACGGCTACGCGGCCTTCAAGGTCACGTCCGTGGACACCTCGGCGACCCCCGGCCTGAACGGCTACTTCGTCTGGGCGCCGCGGCAGGTCGACGACACCCGCCCGCCCGCCACAGCCCCGGACCTGGGCGCCCGCTCGGTCTTCCTCATCGACCCCGCCACCTACTGAAGGACATCTGATGCCCCGCCGTCTCCTGGCCGCCGTCGCGGCCGTCCTCCTGGCCGCCGCCGGCGCCTGGGTCCTGCTCAGCTACGTGCGCGGTGCCGACGCCCGGGCCCAGGCCGGGGAGCAGCTGGTGCCGGTACTGGTGGTCGACGCGCCGGTGGCCGACGGCACCCCCGCCGACCAGCTCACCGACTCGGTCTCCCTGGCCCAGGTGCCCTCCCGGCTGGTCGGCGCCGACGCGCTGGCCGACCTGACCACCGTCTCCGGGCTGGTCACCACGGTGAACCTGCTGCCCGGCGAGATGCTGCAGAGCGGCCGGTTCGGTGACCCGACGGCCATCCGCGCCGACGGCTCGCTGCCCACCCCCGACGGCCTCGTCGAGGTGAGCGCCACCCTGGACCGCCAGCGCGCCGGCGGCGGCACGCTCACCCCGGGTGACCGGGTCGGCGTGACGCTGACCTCGACCGACACCTCCTCCTCCGGCCTGACCGCGCTGTCCACCTTCCGGGTGCTGCACGACGTGCTGGTCACCCGGGTCACGCCTCCTGCCGAGGGTGACCTCACCGCCGGCTGGACGATCACCGTCGCGGTCTCCCCGACCGACGCCGAGACCGTCGTGCTCGGGCTGGAGGGGCAGGCCGTCTGGCTGTCCCTGGAGTCCGACGGCGACGACGGTTCCAGCACCTCCGCCCCCTCATCCGCTACCACCGTCTCCACCGCGACCACAGGAGCAGACCAGTGAGCACCGTCCTGACCATCGGCGTCGGCGCGGACCTCGTCCAGCGCTTCGCCTACGCCTGCGACGGTGACGTCACCGCCCTCGGTGTCGAAGCCCTCGACGCCGACGGCGGGCTGCTGGCCCGGCTCGCCGAGGCCGGCTCCCCGGCGGTCACCGTGTTCGGGCCGGGCGTCCCGGAGGAGCGGGCGCTGGAACTCGCCGCCCGCGCCGACGTGGCCGCTGCGGCCACCTGCGTGGTGCTGGCCACCACCTCGGCCGACCCCGACCTGTGGATGCGGGCCATGCACGCCGGTATCCGCGACCTGCTGGCCGCCGACGCCCACCAGGGCTTCGTGGACGGCGTCGTCGCCCGGGCCGCCGAGTGGGCAGAGGCCCGCCGGGCGGCCGCCCGGGCCGCGGTGGGCGAGCGCGGGCACCGGCTGATCGTGGTGGGCTCGGCCAAGGGCGGGGTCGGCAAGACCACCCTCGCCACCAACATCGCGGTGGGCCTGGCCCGCTCCGGTGCGGGGTCGACCGTGCTGGTGGACCTGGACGTGCAGTTCGGGGATGTGGCCAGCGCGCTGGCCCTGGCCCCTGAGTACACCCTGCCCGACACCGTGCACGGCGCGGCCAGCACCGACCCGCTGGTGCTGAAGAGCTTCCTGACCCGGCACGACAGCGGGCTGTACGTGGTGGCCGGCAGCGACTCCCCGGCCGCCGGGGACGCCGTCACCGCCGAGCAGGTGGGCCGGCTGCTGGAGACCCTGTCCCGGGAGTTCCGGCACGTGGTCGTCGACACCGCGCCGGGCCTGTCCGACCA
The DNA here is from genome assembly GCA_963759905.1 of uncultured Actinomycetota bacterium. Classification (GTDB taxonomy): domain Bacteria; phylum Actinomycetota; class Actinomycetes; order Mycobacteriales; family Geodermatophilaceae; genus Klenkia. Next base: position 361,068 of record CAVXBD010000001.1, on the reverse strand, counting down.
CACCCTGGTGGCCCTGGAGCGGGCCACCGACCTGGTGCTGGTCAGCAGCATGGACGTGCCCGGCATCCGCGGCATGCGCAAGGAGCTCGACGTGCTCACCGAGCTGGGCCTGGTGCCCGCCGGGCGGCACCTGGTGCTCAACGGGATGGACGCCGCCGGCGGGCTCACCGTCGCCGACATCGAGGCCACCCTGGGGGCCCGGCTGGACGTCCAGCTGCCCCGCAGCGGCGCCGTCCCGCTGTCGACCAACACCGGGGTGCCGCTGCTGTCCGGGCCCACCCGGGACCAGGTCGCCCGTGGTCTGCAGGGGCTGGTCTCCCGGTTCCTGCCCGAGCCCGCGCCGAAGAAGAGCGTGCTGGGCCGCCTGCGGGTCGGTGCCAAGTGAGGCTCATCGATCGCGTCGCCGCCGCGCGCGGCGAGGACGCGCTGGGTGCGGACCCGGTGCGGATCGCCCGCAGCGCCGTGCCCCCGGTGGATGCTGCGTCGCTGGCCACCCGGGCCTCCCAGGTCCCGGTCGCCGACGCCCTGGGCCGTCCGGTCCAGGCCGAGCAGGCCGCGACCTCCGGCGGCGGGGACGGGCTCACCGCGTTGCGCACCCGGGCCACCAAGGCGCTGTTCGAGCGGCTGGGCAGCAAGCTGTCCAGCAGCGAGCTGCCCGAGGACCAGCTGCACCGGCTGGTCAACGCCGAGCTGCAGCAGGTGGTGGCCAACGACCCGACCCCGCTGACCGCCGAGGACCGCCGCCGGCTGATGATCGAGGTCACCGACGAGGTGCTGGGCTACGGCCCGCTGCAGCCCTTCCTGGACGCCGCCGACGTCACCGAGATCATGGTCAACGGGCCTGACGCGGTCTACGTGGAGCGGGGCGGCCGGCTGGTCCGCACCGCGGCGTCGTTCGCCTCCGAGGAGCACCTGCGCCGGGTGATCGAGCGGATCGTCTCCCGGGTGGGCCGACGGATCGACGAGTCCTCGCCGATGGTCGACGCCCGGCTCATCGACGGGTCCCGGGTCAACGCGGTCATCCCGCCGCTGGCCTTCGGTGGCTCCTCGCTGACCATCCGCAAGTTCGCCCGCACCCCGCTGGCGGTCGGTGACCTCATCTCCTTCGGCACGATGAGCCCGGAGATGGCCGAGCTGCTGCGGGCCTGCGTGGAGGCCCGGCTCAACATCGTCGTCTCCGGAGGCACCGGCACCGGCAAGACCACGCTGCTCAACGTGCTGTCCTCCTTCATCCCGGAGACCGAGCGGATCATCACCATCGAGGACGCCGTCGAGCTGCAGCTGCAGCAGGAGCACGTCGTCCGGCTGGAGTCCCGGCCGCGCAACACCGAGGGCCGGGGCGAGATCTCGATCCGCGAGCTGGTGCGCAACTCGCTGCGGATGCGCCCGGACCGGATCGTCGTCGGCGAGGTCCGCGGCGGGGAGAGCCTGGACATGCTGCAGGCGATGAACACCGGCCACGACGGGTCGCTGTCCACCGTGCACGCCAACACCCCGCGCGATGCTATCGCCCGCCTGGAGACGCTGGTCCTGATGGCGGGCATGGACCTGCCGCTGCGGGCGGTCCGCGAGCAGGTCACCTCGGCGGTCGACCTGATCGTGCAGATCTCCCGGCTGCGCGACGGCACCCGCCGGATCACCCACGTCACCGAGGTCCAGGGCATGGAAGGCGACACCGTCACGCTGCAGGACGCCTTCCTCTTCGACCACAGCGCCGGCTCCGACCTCAACGGCCGGCTGCTGGGCAAGGCCGTGCCCACCGGCGTGCGCCCGCGCTTCGTCGACCGGTTCGCCGACCTCGGCGTCACCGTCTCCTCCCGGGTCTTCGCCCCGCCGGCGACCACCGCGAACCGCCGCCCGGCCACCCCGGGGCGGACCTGATGACCCCCGTGGTGCTGGGGATCGGCGCGGTCGCGGTCGCGATCGGGCTGCTGGTGCTGGCCGTGGCCGGTCGGACCCCGTCGGTGGGGATCGACCGGCTGGACGTGGCCGGCACCCGGACCGCCGGTGGCCGGCTCACCGGTACCGCCGTGGACAGCGTCGCCCTGGCCGAGCGGGTGCTGCACCGGCTCGACCCGCGCGGGCGGCTGGCCGCGGCGCTGGAGAAGGCAGGCTCGATGACCGCAGCCGCCGACGTGCTGGTGGTCACCGCCGTCGGTGCACTGGTCGGTTTCGCGATCGGCGCGGTGCTCGGTGGCGCCGTCCTCGGCCTGCTGCTGGCCGCGCTGGCCCCGGTGGGCACCCGGGTCTGGCTGACCGTGCGCACCGACCGCCGCCAGCGGGCCTTCGCCGAGCAGCTGGACGACGCCATGCAGCTGATGGCCTCCAGCCTGCGGGCCGGGCACAGCCTGCTGCGGGCGGTGGACGCGGTGTCCCGGGACACCCAGGCCCCGATGTCGGTCGAGTTCGCCCGCGTGGTGAACGAGGTACGGGTCGGCCGGGACATGAACGACGCGCTGGTCGAGGTCGCCGACCGGACGGCCAGCCAGGACTTCCGCTGGGTCGTCCAGGCCATCGGCGTGCACCGCGAGGTGGGCGGCAACCTGGCCGAGGTGCTGGACCGGGTCGGGGAGACCATCCGCGAGCGGTCCCAGCTGTTCCGCCAGGCCCGCGCGCTCTCCGCCGAGGGGCGGACCTCGGGGCTCGTGCTGCTGGTCATGCCCTTCGCGGTGGCCGGGTTGATCGGGATCACCTCACCGGCCTACCTCACCCCGCTGTTCACCACGGTCACCGGTTACGTGCTCGTCGGTGGCGCCCTGACCCTGATGGCCATCGGTGCCCTGTGGCTCCGCTCGATCGTGAAGGTGCGGTTCTGATGTCCCCGCTGCTCGTCGCCGCCGCCGCCGCGTCCGCGCTGCCCTTCGGCCTGCTGGCGCACGCGCTGCTGGGTCGGCCTGGCCGCCAGCTGGCGATCGCGCACCGCAACCTCACCCGTGGCCTGACCACCACGACGTTCCAGAAGGGTTCGCTGGAATCCCGCGGCAACGGGGCGACCGCGATGCTGCGCACCTGCACCCCCGAGCGGGAGGCCCGCCGGGTCCGCCGGCTGCTGCAGGTCGCCGGGTACCCCTCGGGCTGGACGATGACCCGGGTGCTGGCCGCCAAGCCCGCGCTGGTCCTGGTGGCCGGGCTGATGTCGCTGGTCGTGCTGCAGGACCACGCCACCCCGCTGTGGCTGCTCGGCTGTGCCGCGGTGACGGTCGGTGTCTACTGGGTCCCCGACGTGCTGCTGCACGGCCGGGGGGAGGACCGGCAGGCGCAGCTGGCCCAGGAGCTGCCCGACGTGCTGGACCAGATGACCATCGCGGTGGAGGCCGGGCTCGGCTTCGAGGCGGCGCTGACCTGGGTGGCCACCAACGGCGACGGCGCGCTGGCCGAGGAGTTCCGCCGCACGCTGGCCGACGTCAACGTGGGCCGGCCGCGCCGGCAGGCCTACGAGGCGCTGGTCGCCCGCACCCGGGCCGAGGACCTGCGGCGGTTCGTCGCCGCGATCAACCAGGCCGACACCTATGGCATCGCGATGGCCGACGTGCTGCGCGTCCAGGCCCAGGAGATGCGGCTCAAGCGGCGGCAGCGGGCCGAGGAGAAGGCGATGAAGGTGCCGGTCAAGGTGTCCTTCCCGCTGATGCTCTGCATCCTGCCCGCGCTGCTGATGGTCGTCGTGGGACCGGCGGTCATCCAGCTCACCTCCGTGCTGGGCTGAGCGGGCAGCCGGGCGGCCCGGACGGTAGGAAGGAGCGATGAGCTCCAGCCAGCCGCCCAGCCCCGAGGCCCGCGCCAACGTCACCGAGCAGAACGTGGCGTCCCGCGCCGAGCTGCTCCCGGAGGAGCAGACCGCCGGCGGCAGCGACGACGCGCACGCCCAGGCCGAGGCCATCCTGGCCGAGTCCGAGGAGCGCACCCTCCACCCGGACGCCGACGCCGGCGGGCACCGCACCTCGGAGGAGACGGTCTGACCGTGCGGCACCAGCATGCCGCGCAGCTGCGGTGGTCCGATCCCGACCGCTACGGGCACGTCAACCACGCCCGGGCGCTGGCCCTGCTGGAGGACGCCCGGCTGACCATGGCGACCGAGCCCTCTGCCGGTGGGGACGGGGCCGCCGACCCGCCGGTCATCCTGGCCAGGTTGGAGGTGGACTACCTGCGGCAGCTGTACTACCGGCCGCACGAGCAGGTGGCGATCGAGAGCTGGGCGACCCGGCTGGGCACCAGCTCGGTGACCCTGCGGCAGGAGCTGCGGCAGGACGGGCACGTGGCGATCGCCGCCGTCGCCGTGCTGGTCATGGTGGACGACGGGCTGACCGGGTCCCGCCCGCTGACCCAGGCCGAACGCGCGTTCTGGTCGACGTTCCTGGAGGAGCCGGCCGGGTAGGAGCGGGCCATGCCGAAGAGCACCGAGCAGGGGAAGGCCATCTCCGCGGAGCTGCCCAGCACGCTGCAGCGCTCCGACGACAAGGCCCAGGACACCTACGCGCAGGCCCACGACAGCGCGGTGGAGACCTACGACGGCGACGAGCAGGCCGCCAACCGGGTCGCCTGGGGCGCGGTCAAGCACACCCACGAGAAGGTCGGCGACCACTGGGAACCCAAGGAGGACGGGCACACCGGCCCCTCGGACCGCCAGTCCGCCGAGGGTGACCGGACCACCGACCTGGGCACCTCCGGCGGCGTGGACGAGAACGCCACCAAGGAACACCTGTACTCCCTGGCCCAGCGGCTGGACGTGCCGGGCCGGTCGACGATGACCAAGGACGAGCTCGTCGAGGCCGTCGAGAAGGCCAACGACGCGGCGACCGAGCGGGCCCGGGAGGGCTGACCGCAGCTGCCCGGCACCATGGGGGGATGGATCGAGAACGGAGCCGGCAGGAGTACGAGCGCGTCACCCAGTGGCCCCTGGTGGGGCTGGCCGTGCTGTTCGTGGTGGCCTATGCCTGGCGGGTGCTGGGCGTCGGGCTCCCCAGCTGGGCGTCCACCCTGCTGGATGCGGTGACCCTGGTCGTCTGGCCGGTCTTCCTCCTCGACTACCTGGTTCGGCTGGGGCTGGCCGAGCACCGGTGGGCCTTCGTCCGACGCAACTGGATCGACGGGCTGGCGGTGCTGCTCCCGCTGCTGCGACCGCTGCGCGTGCTGAGCCTGGTGCGGGTGGCCCGGGTGATCGACCGGCGGTTGACCAGCAGCCTGCACGGGCGGGTGGCCGGCTACGTGACCGCGACGTCGTCGTTGGTGGTGTTCATGGCGGCGCTGGCCGTGCTGGACGCCGAGCGGGGCGCCCCGGACGCCACGATCGCCGGCTTCCCCGACGCGGTCTGGTGGGCCCTGACCACGATCACCACCGTGGGGTACGGCGACGAGTACCCGGTCACGGCCGAGGGTCGGTTCGTCGCGGTGCTGCTGATGGTGGCGGGCATCGCCCTGCTGGGCGTGGTGACCGCGGCCGTGGCGGCCTGGTTCGTCAACCGGGTCGCCGACGCCGCGCAGCGGGAGGACGCCGCAGCGGACGCCGTGCTGCTGGGTGAGGTGCGCGCGCTGGCCGAGGAGGTCCGGGTGCTGCGGGCCGAGCTGGCCCAGCGTCCGGTCAGCTCGGGATGAGGATCAGCTCGGTCTGCCGGGCGTCCAAGTAGTCCACCCCGGTGCGGGTCAGCGCGATGCCCTGCTCCAGCGCCATCCGCACCAGCTGCCCGCCCCACTCCGGCACGGGCACCCGCACGCACAGCTCCAGCGCCCAGGTGGTGTCGGTGCGCACCGGCACCTCGCCGGTCCCCGGCACCCCACCCTGGGCGTCCCACATCCCGATCGCCGGGCCCGCGCCGTGGCCGTAGAAGCCGACCGGGTGGCTGTAGACGTCGCCGTCCACGCCCTCGGCGGCCGCCGCGGCGCGGGCCGCGGCCAGCACCTCGTTGCCGGTCCGGCCCGGCTGCATCGCCGCGGTCACCAGGTCCTGCATCCGGTTCCCCACGGCCAGCGCGCGCACCAGGCCGGCCGGGGGAGCGCTCTCCCCGGGCCGCAGCACGTAGCCGTTGCGCTGGGTGTCGGTGGTCAGTCCCAAGGACTTCAGCCCGACGTCGCAGTGCACCAGGTCGCCGGGCTCGACGACGGCGTCGAACGGCACGCCGCCGGTGATGGTGCCGCGCTCGTCGAGCAGGGGGACCCCGGCCCGCTGCAGCCCCACCGTCGGCTGGAACCAGGGCTCCACCCCCAGGTCGTGGAACCGCTGCCGGATCCACCAGGCCACGTCCAGGGCCGTGGTCCGCCCGACCTCGAGCACGGCGGGGGAGTAGGCCTCGGCGATCGTGGCGTGCACCAGGGCGTTCATGGCGTGCAGCGCGGCGATCTCCTCGGGCAGCCGGGTCTCCAACCAGCGCACCGCCAGCTGCTCGGCGGACACCACCTTCTCCACCCACGGACCCAGCGCGGCCGTGAGCAGCCCGTGCTCGGTGTGCGAGAGACCGTCGGCGTGCGCGAACGAGGGGGAGACGTCCACCCCGATCGCCTGCGGCGCGGCCTGCTCGACGATCCGCCGGACCGCGGCCCACTGGGACTGCTCGGCGGTGGCTCCCGGCTCGTCGTCGTCGGGGTTCCAGGCGGAGACGAACTGGCCCACCGGATACCGGGCCACCGCCATCGGGGTGACCCCGCCGTCGCTGCGGTGCAGCACCAGGATGGTGCGCCGGCGGGCCGACAGCCAGGACGCCGGCAGCAGGGTGGGCAGCACCGGGTCCTCGTTGTACTCCCGGCCCACCACGATCCACAGGTCGATCCCGGCGTCGTCCATCAGGTCGGGGAGCAGGTCCTGCAGCCGCTGCGTCAGCCAGCGGTCGCGGACCTCGGCCTGGTCCCGGAGGGGCAGCGGGACCACCCGGGTGGGGTCGATTCCGGTGGGATCGATCCCAGCAACGCGCGGCAGGAGGCGGGAGACCATGCCCACATCAGAGCAGAACCCGGCGGGAGTGGCTCAGCCGACGTCGGAGGTGGCCGGCTGCCCGGGGGTGCGGGGGAGCGGCTCGCCGGCGGCCACCGACAGCTCGACGCGGTCCCGGCCGGCCTGCTTGGCCTCGTACATCGCGGCGTCGGCCCGGTCGATCAGCCGCCACACCTCGCGGCCGGGGTCGGCGCTGTCGGGCAGGGTGAGCGCGACACCGATCGAGGCGGTCACCCGCGGGCCCTCGGGCCGGGCCTCGCGGACCGCGCCGCGCAACCGCTCGCCCAGCTGCTGGGCCTCGTGCGCGCCGTCCACCAGGCCCAGCACGACCAATTCCTCGCCGCCGGTGCGGGCCAGCACATCGGTGGGCCGGACGACCCCGGCCAGCGCGGCGGCGACGGACTGCAGCACCGCATCGCCGACGGCATGGCCGTGGTCGTCGTTGAGTGCCTTGAAGCGGTCCAGGTCGATCACCAGGGCCGCCACCCGCAGGTCCCCGCGGGTGGCCAGGCGCCAGATGCGGTCGGCACCCACCTCCAACGACCGGCGGTTGGCCAGCCCGGTCAGCGGGTCGGTGGAGGACAGCCGCTGGGTGGCGATGAGCAGGCGCTGGGTCCGCCGGCGCAGCACGTAGACCCCGAGCGCCACCACGTCCAGCACCACCGCGTCGACCACCACCTGGACGGCCAGCGCCGGGGCGTGCTGGGAACTCGGGGCCAGGGCGATCCAGCAGGCCAGCGGTACCACCACCAGGTGCACCGCCAGCATCCAGCGGTCCAGGAACCAGGCTGCGGTGATGACGGCGAACAGCAGCATCAGCGGGGTCGCGTAGCGCAGCGGGTCGGCGATCGAGCGGGCCACCACCACGTAGACCAGGTCGCCGGTCAGCACCAGCGCGAAGGTCTCACCCACCCCGGCGCGCCGGCGGATCCCCAGGACCAGGCCGAGGACCAGCAGCAGACCCATGGTGCCGGCGTACAGCTGGCGGGGGGCGCCGTCGCGCAGGACGCCGTCCACCAGCAGGTTGATGGACCCCAGCAGCGCTCCGAGGACCAGCAGCCCGGCCATGCACAGCGCGGCGATCCGGCTCTCGGCGCCCCGGGCCAGCCGGCCGGCGTCCGGTGACGGGCAGCGGAGTGCCTCGGCGGCAGAGCTGCGGGCCAGGACCACACGGGCAGTCTGCCGCACCAGGAAGACGGGTCGGAACCGACGACAGGGGCACGACGGGTGTGATGTCGTGCAGCGAGGGCCACTGGATGCGGCGTGTCCGCACGCTGAGTGTTCCAGCGATGCAGTGCGTCACGGGCAGGCGCGGCTGGTCCAGCAGTGCCAGGCTGGGCACCGACAGCACGACCGGCACCGATCCCGACGAGTCGGCACCGATCCCGACGAGGAGGCCCCATGTCGCAAGGACCCTGGTTCTTCTGCCTGAAGCACCACACCGTCGAGGACCGGGACGGGTGCGCCGAGCGGCACCGGCTCGGCCCCTTCGCCACCCGCGAGGAGGCTGCCGGTGCGCTGGCCCGGGTCGCCGAGCGCAACGAGCAGGCCGACGCCGAGGACCGGGCCTGGGAGCGCGGCGAACCCTCCTGACCCGCCCGCCCCGGCCCGGCGGGGCATGATCAGCATCAACCGGCACCCGGTCGGGGACCCGAGGACAGGAGGCGATGTGGCCGAGGGACGTGCGGTGGGCGACCTGGTGGTCGGCGTGCTCGGTGGCACCGGACCCCAGGGCCGCGGGCTCGCGGTCCGCTGGGCGGCGGCCGGTCAGCGCGTGCTGCTGGGATCCCGGGACGCCGAGCGGGCCGCCGAGGTGGCCGAGGCCGTGGCCGCCCGGGCCGGGGTGGCCGCCGCCGGCACCGAGGTGTCGGTGCAGGGCGGCTCCAACGTGGACGTGGCCGGCGCCGCGGACGTCGTCGTCGTCGCGGTGCCGTTCGCCGGGCACGCAGGCACGCTGGCCGAGCTGGCCACGCCGCTGGCGGGCAAGGTCGTCGTGGACTGCGTGGTGCCGATGGGCTGGGACGAGCTGGGCGCCTACGTGCTCGACGTCGCGGAGGGCAGCGTCACCCAGCAGGCCGCCGCGCTGCTGCCGGACAGCTCGGTGGTGGGGGCGTTCCACCACCTGAGCGCGGTGTCCCTGGAGGACCTGTCCCATCCCACCCTGGAGGGGGACGTGATGGTGGTCGGGGACGACCGCGAGGCCACCGACCTGGTCCAGGCCCTGGCCGGCCGGCTGCCCGGCATGCGCGGGATCTACGCCGGCCGGCTGCGCAACGCCCGGCAGGTGGAGGCGCTGACCATCAACCTGGTCTCGGTCAACCGCCGGTACAGGGTGCACGCCGGCATCCGGGTCACCGACGTCTAGGGCCGGCGGGGGCTAGTCGAAGCTGTGCTCGGCGGCGGGGAACTCGCCGCTGCGCACCTCGGCGGCGTACTCCTGGGCGGCGCGGAGCAGCTCCCCCCGCAGGTCGGCGTACTTCTTCACGAACCGCGGCACCCGTCCACCGTTCAGCCCCGCCATGTCGGGCCACACCAGGACCTGCGCGTCGCAGTCCGGGCCGGCACCGATCCCGATGGTGGGGACGGCGAGCTCGGCGGTGACGCGGGCGGCGACCGCGGCCGGGACCATCTCCAGCACGACGGCGAACGCGCCGGCCTCGGCCACCGCACGGGCGTCGGTGAGCACCTGGTCGGCGGCGTCCCCCCGGCCCTGCACGCGGAAACCGCCCAGGGCGTGCTCGGACTGCGGGGTGAAACCGACATGGGCCATCACCGGGATGCCGTTCTCCGACAGCATCCGGACCTGCGGGGCAACCCGGGCGCCGCCTTCGAGCTTGACCGCCTGGGCGCCACCCTCCTTCATCATCCGGACCGCGGTGGCGAAGGCCTGCTCCGCGGAGACCTCGTAGCTGCCGAAGGGCAGGTCGGCCACGATCAGCGCGCGGGAGGTGGACCTGGTGACGGCCTTGGTGAAGACCAGCAGGTCCTCCACGGTCACCGGCACCGTCGAGCTGTGCCCCAGCACCACGTTGCCGGCGGAGTCCCCGACCAGCAGCACCGGGATGCCGGCCTCCTCGAACACCCGCGCGGCATAGGTGTCGTAGGCGGTAAGCATCGCCCACCGCTCCCCGGTGGCCTTGGCCTGCTGCAGGTGGTGGATGCGGACCCGGGCGGTGGAGCTGCCGCCGTAGAGCACGGACTCCGCTGCCGGGTCGGGGGTGGTGGGCGGGGGGGTCACGGTGGCGGGCGGGGGGGTCACCGGGGTGGCGGGCGGGGGGGATACCGGGGTGGGCGGGGGGGTCACCGGGGTGGGCACCCGGACATCCTGCACCCGCCCGCCCGCGGGCACCCGCCGGCCGGGCGCGGGCGACCGGGTGTGCAGCTGCACCGGGACCGGGCACGCTTGCGGGTGTCGTAACGAGCCGGACACGACCGGAGGCGAGAATGACCAGCATGGACCGCCAGCAGGAGTTCGTCCTGCGCACCCTGGAGGAACGCGACATCCGCTTCGTGCGGCTGTGGTTCACCGACGTCTCCGGCTACCTCAAGGCGGTCGCCGTCGCCCCGGCCGAGATCGAGGCCGCGTTCGCCGAGGGGATCGGCTTCGACGGCTCGGCCATCGAGGGCTTCGCCCGGGTCTACGAGTCCGACATGCTCGCCAAGCCCGACCCCGGCACCTTCCAGGTGATGCCGTCGGCCAAGGGGCAGGCCAGCGAGACGGCCCGGATGTTCTGCGACATCTCGCTGCCCGACGGGTCGCCGTCCTGGGCCGACCCGCGGCACGTGCTGCGCCGCGCGCTGAGCCGGGCCGCGGACATGGGGTTCACCTTCTACACCCACCCCGAGATCGAGTTCTTCCTGCTCAAGGACCTGCCCGACGACGGCACGCCGCCCACCCCGGCGGACACCGGCGGCTACTTCGACCTCTCCACGCACAACGTGGCGCACGACTTCCGCCGCGAGGCGGTCTTCGCCCTGGAGGCCATGGGGATCTCGGTGGAGTTCAGCCACCACGAGGTCGCCCCCGGCCAGCAGGAGATCGACCTGCGCTATGCCGATGCGCTGTCCATGGCCGACAACATCATGACGCTGCGGCACGTCGTCCGGGAGGTGGCGCTGGCCCAGGGCGTGCACGCCACCTTCATGCCCAAGCCCTTCACCGACCTGGCCGGCTCGGCGATGCACACCCACCTGTCGTTGTTCGAGGGCGACCGGAACGCCTTCCACGACGCCAACGACCCGACCCGGCTGTCCACCACGGCCAAGCAGTTCATCGCCGGGCTGCTCACCCATGCCCGGGAGGTCACCGCGGTGACCAACCAGACGGTGAACTCCTACCGCCGGCTGCTGGCCGGCACCGAGGCCCCCACCGCGGCCACCTGGGGGCGGGCGAACCGCTCGGCGCTGGTCCGGTTGCCCTCCTACAAGCCGTCCAAGGCCAACTCGGCGCGGGTGGAGGTGCGCTCCCCGGACTCCGCCTGCAACCCCTACCTCACCTTCGCGGTGCTGCTGGCCGCGGGGCTCACCGGTATCGAGAAGGGCTACGAGCTGCCGCCCGAGGCCGAGGACGACGTCTGGTCGCTCACCGACACCGAGCGGCGCGCAGCCGGCTACGAGGACTTGCCGGTCAGCCTGGGTGAGGCGCTGAGCGCGATGGAGGGCAGCGAGCTGGTGGCCGAGACCCTCGGCGAGCACGTCTACGAGTTCTTCCTGCGCAACAAGTGGGAGGAGTTCAACTCCTACCGGCAGAACGTGACGCCCTTCGAGCTGCGCCGCTACCTGCCCGGCCTGTGACGACGGGGACCCCCTCGCCCCCGGGGCTTTTTCGGGCTCAAGCCCGGGGCGTGAGCCCGAAAAAGCCCGGGGGCTTGAGCCCGAAAAAGCCCGGATAGGGTCGGCTGCGTGACCCGTCTGCTCGTCGTCGTGCCCTCCGACACCGACCCGCCCGCCCGGCTCGGGGCCTGGCTGACCGACGCCGGCCTGGAGCTGGATGCCCGGCACTGCGACCGCGGGGACGAGCTGCCCGCCGACCTGTCCGGGCACGACGGGCTGCTGGTGCTGGGCGGCCCGCAGTCCTCCATGGACGACGCCGACACCAGCCCCGAGCTGGTGGGCGTCCGGCAGCTGCTGGCCCACGCGCTGGCCGAGGACCTGCCGACGCTGGCCGTCTGCCTCGGCGCCCAGCTGCTGGCGCAGGTGGGCGGGGGCAGCACCCGGGCCGCAGCCGAGGGGCCCGAGGTAGGTGCCACGCTGGTGGCCAAGCGCGACGCCGCGGACGCCGACCCGGTCTTCGGGCCGCTCCCGCTGAGCCCGGACGTGCTGCAGTGGCACCACGACGAGATCGACGTGCTGCCGGCCGGCGCCACCCTGCTGGCCAGCAACCCGGCGTACCCGCACCAGGCCTACCGGGTCGGCCGGAACGTCTACGGCCTGCAGTTCCACATCGAGACGACGCCGGAGATGGTCCGCGAGTGGGCCGAGGGGGATCCGGTAGGGGTGGCCGCCACCGGCCGAGACCTGGAGACCGTCTGCCTGGCCGCCGGCGCCGTGCACCCGGACCTGGCGGAGGTGTGGGCGCCCTTCGCGGCCCGCTTCGCCGCTGTGGTCACCGAGCACGCCGCCGTCCGCGCGGCACGTCACCCGACCCCCTCCGCCTGACCGCGTGACGCTGGTCGAGCAGGCCGACGTCCCGCGCCGGGCCGTCGTCCGGCTGATCCGGTTCGGGTTCGAGGACGGCTCCCGGGCCGCCCGGTTGCTGGCCTCGCCGGACCTGGGACTGTGGGACCTGGACCGCAACGAGCCGGCCGACCCGGAGGCCGCTCCGGTGGTGTCCGCGCTGGCCCGGGCCGGCGACCCGGACCTGGCATTGCTGTCGCTGTACCGGCTGGTGGAGGCCCTGGACCGGGAGGACGGCACCGGTGCGCTGGCCGCCCAGCTGCTGGCCCGGCTGCGCGGCTCGGCGTCGCTGCGCAGCCGGCTGCTGGCCGTGCTGGGGGCCAGCGCCGGCCTGGACGACCACCTGGCCGCCCACCCGGAGGACTGGGTCGTGCTGGACACCGACAGCGGTCCGGCACGCCCCACCCCGCAGGCCCTGGAACAGGCGATGCTGCTGGCGGTGGGAGCCGACCCGGACGACCCGCCCTGGGGGGTCGGACTGGGCACCCCGGCACCGGACGCCGACCCGGCCCGGGTGCGGCACCTGCGGCGGGCCTACCTGCGCGCGGTGCTGTCGGTGGCCGGCCGGGATCTCGGTGACGGGCTGGGCGCCGAGGAGGTGGCCGGCGAGCTGGCGGATCTGGCCGGGGCGGTGCTGGTGGCGGGCCTGGCGCTCGCCGTCGCCGAGCAGACCGCGGCGGCCACTCCCTGCCGGATCTCGGTGATCGGGCTGGGCAAGTGCGGTGGGCGGGAGCTCAACTACGTCAGCGACGTGGACGTGGTGTTCGTCGCCGAACCGCTGACCACCGCCGGGACCGAACCCGACGAGGCCGCCGCGCTGGCCACCGCCACGCGGGTGTGCAGCACGCTCATGCGGGTCTGCCGGAGTGCCGCCTGGGAGGTTGACGCCGCACTGCGCCCGGAGGGCAAGGCCGGCCAGCTGGTCCGCACCCTGGCGGGGCACGTGGCCTACTACGAGCAGTGGGCCAGCACCTGGGAGTTCCAGGCTCTGCTGAAGATGCGCCCGGTCGCCGGCGACCCCTCGCTGGGCCGGGAGTACGTGGACGCGCTGTGGCCGCTGGTCTGGAAGGCCGGGGACCGGCCCGGTTTCGTGTCCGGCGTGCAGGCCATGCGCCGCCGGGTGGAGTCGTTGATCCCGCCGGCCCAGGCCGACCGCGAGCTCAAGCTGGGCCGGGGCGGCCTGCGCGACGTGGAGTTCAGCGTGCAGCTGCTGCAGCTGGTGCACGGCCGGGTCGACCTCGCGCTGCGTACCGGCGGCACCATCCCCGGTCTGCTGGCACTGTCCGCCGGCGGGTACGTCGGTCGCGAGGACGGGGCGACCCTGCTGGCCTCCTACCGCTTCCTGCGCACCGTGGAGCACCGGCTGCAGCTGCTCCGGTTGCGGCGCACCCACCTGCTGCCCACCGACGAGGTGCAGCTGCGGTGGCTGGCCCGGTCCCTGGGTTACAAGCCCGACCACCGCGGGGACGCCGTCGTGGTGCTGCGGGCGGAGCTGGCGCTGCACACCCGCGAGGTGCGGCGGATCCACGAGAAGCTGTTCTACCGCCCGCTGCTGTCCGCGGTGGCCCGGGTGCCGGGGGAGCACCTGGCCTTGGGCCCGCAGGCGGCCGGGGTATGGCTGCGGGCGCTGGGGTTCGCCGACCCCGAGGGGGCGCTGCGGCACCTGGCCGCGCTCACCGGCGGGGTCAGCCGCTCGGCGTCCATGCAGCGCTACCTGCTGCCGGTGGTGCTGCAGTCGCTGGCGTCCTGCGCCGATCCCGACGCCGGGCTGCTGGCCTACCGGCAGGTGTCGGAGGCCCTGGGCGGCAATCAGTGGTACCTGCGGCTGCTGCGCGACGAGGGGCAGGTGGCCGAGCGGCTGGCCCAGCTGCTGGGTTCCAGCCGGTACGTGGCGGGGTTGCTGACCCGCACCCCGGAGGCGCTGCAGTTGCTGGCCCGCGACGAGGAGCTCGTCCCCCGCACGGCCGCGTCGCTGTCCTCGGCCTGGCGGCAGTCGGTGAAGCGCGCCGGTGACCCGGCCGAGGGGGTCCGGGTGCTGCGCGCGCTGCGCCGCACCGAGCTGCTGCGGGTTGCCTGCGCCGACCTGCTGGGCCGCCTCGACGTCGTCGAGGTGGGGGTGGCGCTGAGCGACATCGCGGTCGCCACCCTGCAGGCCGGGCTGGACGCCGCGGTGCGCAGCTGGGCGGTCGAGGCCAAGGTCGGCGAGGACCAGGTCCCCGTGGACCTCGCGGTGATCGGGATGGGGCGGCTGGGGGGCCGGGAGATGTCCTACGGCTCGGACGCCGACGTGCTCTTCGTGCACCGGGTCCGGGCCGGCGCCGACGAGGCGCAGGCCGCCGCGGCGGCCAACGCCATCGGGCACGCGCTGGGCCGGTTGCTGGGCGAACCGGCGCCCGACCCGGCCTTCGAGGTCGACGCCAACCTGCGGCCCGAGGGCCGGCAGGGGGCGCTGTCCCGCAGCCTCTCGGCCTTCCAGGAGTACTACCAGCGCTGGGTGTCGGTCTGGGAGGTGCAGGCGCTGCTGCGGGCCGAGCCTGTGGCGGGGGACGAGGAGCTGGGCCGGCAGTTCTGCGACCTCGTCGACCCGCTGCGCTGGCCGGCGTCCGGGCTGACCGATGCCCAGGTCGCCGAGATCCGCAAGATCAAGGCGCGGGTGGAGAGCGAGCGGCTGCCCCGGGGCGCCGACCCCGCCACGCACACCAAGCTGGGCCGCGGCGGGCTGGCCGACGTGGAGTGGACCGTGCAGCTGCTGCAGCTGCAGCACGCGCACAGCCACCCCGGGTTGCGGGTCACGCCCACGGTCGACGCCCTGGAGGTGCTGGGCGCCGACGGGGTGCTGACCGGTGAGCAGGTGGCGGCGCTGCGCGAGGCGTGGGAGCGGGCCAGCCGGGCCCGCAACGCGGTGTTCCTGGTTCGCGGCCGGCCGGGGGACCAGTTGCCCCGACCAGGGCTGGAGCTGTCGGGCGTCGCCCGGGCCAGCGGGTACTCCGCCGACGTGGACCCGGGGGAGTTCCTGGACGACTACCGGCGGGCCACCCGGCACGCGCGCAGCGTCGTGGAGCACATCTTCTACGGCATCGATCAGGACGACTGAACCGGGCCGTCGGCCCAGGATTGCCGAGGGTGGTGGCCGGGCACCGTCCCGACGTGCCCGAGGACCGCGACCCCGCCACCATCACCCCCTACCGCGACGGCCCGCTGATCGTCCGGGGCGATTTCCGGCTGGTCGATGCCGACGGCGTGGAGTTCGACGCCGGCCGCGACGTGGTGGCGCTGTGCCGGTGCGGCAAGTCCGGGCGCAAGCCGTTCTGCGACGGCAGCCACCAGCGGGCCGGGTTCTCCGCGCCCTCGGCCCCGCGCACCTCGCGGCCCGCCACCCGGCTGGCCGCCCTGGAGGACGAGGCGACCTGAGCCGGCCGGTTCAGCCGACGCTGGTGCGGACGGCAGCCACCGAACGCAGTCCGCTGCGGCCACCCGCCCACTCCTGCAGCAAGCGGGCCCCGGCGCGGGCCTCCAGCTCCAGTGCGACGGCGGCACCGAACAGGATGTCCCGGTGCAGGTCCGGCTCGGCCCCCACCAGCGAGCCGCACATGTCCACCGCGGCCACCTGCTCGTGCACCGCGTCGGCCTCCACGTGCTCGTCGTAGAACAGCGTGGCGTCCTCGCCCTTGGCCAGCCGGCGCAGACCCGAGGCGTACCGCCGGCTGGGCAGCGTCGAGGTCATCTCCAGCAGGGCCAGGTGGCCCACCGTGGCCCCCCGCAGCCGGCGGTGCAGGCCGAAGAAGCTCATCGCGTTCAGCGTCACCAGCTGCTCGGCGGGCGCGGCGTCCACGTGGGCGCCGTGCGTGTCGTCCAGCCCGAAGGTGCGCATCACCCGGCCGAACAGCGCCGAGTGCATCCGGGCGGCGGAGCCCCCGCCGTACTCGTCGGCCTGGATCTCCACCAGCGCGGCCTTGGTCCGCCCGGTGACCCGGGGGATCGCCCAGGTGTGCGGGTCGGCCTCCTTCAGGTGGTAGACCGAGCGCAGGGTCAGGAACTCCGCCCACTGCCGCTCGTCGGCCTGCTTGGCCATGAACTGCGACAGCGAGGGACCGTCGTCGGCGGCCACCATGGCGGCCAGCTGCCGGTCCACCGTGGCCCCGGCCGGTGCCACGTCGTCCACCCACCGGTCGGCGGCCTCGTGGAGGGCAGCCTCGAACCGGTCCTCCAGCACCGCCCGCAGCCGCAGCAGGGTGGGGTCCCACTCCCAGCGGTCGTCCACCTCGGGGAAGCCCTGGTAGTGCAGCTCGTAGCAGACGTAGAGGGAGAGCTGCAGGTCGTCGTCGGCCAGCGGGACGGGGGTCGCGGCCGCCTGGTCGGCCAGCGCCAAGGTCCCGGCGGACACGGTTCTGGCGGAGCTCAGATCGGCGATGAGGGCGGCGGACAGCGGTCCCCGGGGCTCAGGCAGCATCCGCAGTTCATGCCCGGCGCCGGGGCATCCCGAACACGCCCAGGTCACCGGCTCTGACTGTGCTCCTCACCGGCGGTGACGCGGACGGTGGGGCCCCGCCCAGGATGGGACGTGGCGGCCTCCGTGCCACTGGCTGCCACCGTCGACCGGGGGGTGGCGTTCGGCGCGAGGTCTGCTCATGCCCGGGTGTGACCGGGCGGGCCCGGGCCATCTTCCAGACGCGGGCATCCGGCACCGGTCGATGACGCTCGGTGTGCCCCGACCACATCGGTACTACCGTCGAGCGTCGTCGCAGCGTCGGAGGAGGTGGGGACAGGGATGGCAGCCCCGGGTCGTCGGCGTGGTGCGCTGGAGCAGGAGGTGCTGGGCTGCCTGGCGGCGGCCGGGCGGCCACTGACGGTGGCCGAGGTCCTCGCCGACCTCGACGACGGTCTCGCCTACACCACGGTGCTGACCTCGCTCGCCCGGCTGCACGGCAAGGGCGTCCTGAGCCGGAAGCCGGCCGGCCGCGCGTTTGCCTACTCCCTGGTGGTCGACCCCGAGGCGATGGGGGCATCGGTGGCCGCCCGGCGGATGTCGCGGCTGCTCGACACGCGGCACGACCGGGCCGATGTGCTGGCCCGGTTCGTGGCCGACCTGAGCCCGGCGGACGAGGAGCTGCTCGCCATGCTGCTCGGCGAGGGACACAGCCCGGGCGGGGAGGGTTCGCAGTGACGGTGGCGCTCTGCGTGCCGTTGGGTGCCAGCATCCTGCTGTGGGGCGCCGCCCCACGGATCGCCCGGCGGCTGCCCCCGGCCACCGCCGTGCGCCTGCTCACCGCCACCATGATCATCACCTCGATGGCCACCGGCCTCGTCCTGGCCGTTGCCGGCGCGCTGGCGGTCGCCCAGATCCCGGTGGTCGCCACGCTGGGCCGGTGGTCGGTGCGGGTCCTGGCCACGGGGTCGCCGGTTCCGGTCGCCGCGGGGGCCCTCGCCACCGTCACGGTGTCCGGGCTGCTCCTGGCTGCACTGCGACGGGCGGCACTGTCGGGCCGGGACCTGGTGCTGGCTGCGCTCGCCTGCCAGCGGCTGGGGCACTCGACCGCCGGGCTGGTGATCGTGGACCGCCAGGAGCCGGATGCCTACGCGATCCCCGGCCTGGGTGGACGGGTGGTCGTCTCGACCGCGATGCTGCGGGCGCTCCCGGCCGCCGAGCGGCGCGTGCTGCTCGCCCACGAGACCGCGCACCTGACCCACCGCCACCACCTGTGGGTGCACGCGGCCGACCTGGCTGCTGCGGCGGACCCGCTGCTGCGGCCCGGTGCGCGGGCCGTGCGGGTCGCGGTCGAGCGGTGGGCCGACGAGGTGGCCGCGGCCGAGGTCGGCGATCGGTCGTTGACCGCTCGCGCACTGGCTCGCGCGGGTCTGGCCCGCGCCGGTGCGCGCCGGACCGTGACGGGTGATGCGCCGCTGCGACCAGGCGCCGAGGGCGCGGTGGCCGACCGCGCCCGAGCACTCCTGCGGCCGGCGCCCCAGGCTCGCCGTGCGCTGACCGGTGCGGTGCTGGTGCTCATGCTCGCCACCCTCACGGCCGCGCTGTCCGCCAGCGTCACGGCCGAGGCGCGGTTCGAGGCCGCCGAGAGCGCGTACGTCGCGCTGCCCTGACCTCGAACCGCCCGTCCGCTCGCGGTCGCCCTTCGGGACCCCGGGCCCGCCGTTCCGCAGCTGCCTAAGGTGGGTCACCTACTACGTCCTGTCGTAGTAGGTGGCCGACCCTCGGCTGCTGGGCCTGTCCTCGGGAGCTCGAACGCATGGATACCTTGTCCGGCCTGGATGACCGGCTGCTCATCAGCGTCAACGGTTTCGCCCGGCGCACCGAGTGGTTGCACGGTCCCGTCCTGGCCTATGCGACCTACGGCCTCGTGCTGTTCGCCTTGCTGCTGGTGACCGGGCTTGCGATGCGGCGCACCGACACCACCCGAAGGCTGGCAGCGGCCGGGTGGGCAGCCGTCGCCACCGTGCTCGCGGTCGGGCTCAACCAGCCGTTGGTCAGCGGCTTCGCCGAGGCTCGTCCCTACACCGATCATCCGCAGCTCCTCGTGCTGGCCACCCGCAGCAGCGACTTCTCGTTTCCGAGCGACCACGCGGTGATGGCCGGCGCCGCCGCAGCCGGGCTGTGGCTGACCTCTCGGGTGCTCGGCCTGCTCGCCACCGTCGCGGCGGTGGCCATGGCGTTCTCCCGCGTCTACATCGCCGCGCACTACCCCTGGGATGTCGCCGCCGGACTGGTCGTCGGTGCCCTGGTCGCCCTGCTGGGCTGGACGCTGCTGCGGGTGCCGCTGATCGCGCTCACCGGGTGGTTGCGCACCCGTCCTGGGCTGCGGCGGGCCTTCCCCGCCCCGGCCACCGGTGACCTGGTGGTGCCCCGCCGGGGTACCCCGGGAGGTTCGGCGGGATGAACGGCCAGGGCCGACTCGGTGCTCGTCGGCCTGCCGCCCGGGTGACCCGAGCACGCACCGATGCCGGGCCCGCTCCCGGCCGGGACGTGGCCACGGGCGTCGTGCGGATCAGGCGGGAAGCTGCCCGCGTGCTCGCCGTCCTGCCGCTGGAGCGCGACCGGTGACCCCCTGGTCGTCCTAGCCGGTGGCGATGCCGTCTTCGGCGGGGCTCAGGCCCGGTGCTGGACCACGTTGACCACGGTGCCGTCCGGCGCCCGCACGAAGAACCGGCGCACCCCCCAGAGCTCGGTGGTCAGCGGGTGCACGATCTCGTAGCCCAGGGCCTGGGCCTCGGCGTAGGCCGCCTCGACATCGGCGGTGTGCACCGACAGCGCCGGAACCTCGGGCGCGGTCGCGTCCTGGGTGACCAGCTGGACGTGCTCGGCGTTGTCCGGGGAGGTGTAGCGGGCCACCCAGCCCAGGTTGAACTCCTCGGTGCTCAGTCCGAGATAACCGGTGTAGAAGTCCCGGGCGGCCACCAGGTCGGCCACCTGCAGGTTGGCGGTGATCCGCTCGACACGCACAGGGTTCCTCCCGTCGCAGACGTGCGGCCCATCCTGCTCCCCGCCCCAGCCGACAGTTCGTGCTGGGTACGCGGTCCAGTGTCGGGCTGCGCACCCAGCACGCCCCGATTGGGGCAGCCCCGTAGCCTCGGGCCAGCCGAGGCGGGGGTGGGTGCAGTGCTGGACAAGCGGGTGCCGTCGTTGCAGGCCGCCGTCACCGGGATCGCCGACGGCGCCACGGTGCTGATCGGCGGGTTCGGGGACTCCGGCGTCCCGGTGGAGCTGACCCACGCGCTGCTCGACCAGGGCGCCCGCGATCTCACCGTGGTCACCAACAATGCCGGCAGCGGGGAGACCGACGTCGCCGCGCTGCTGCGCGAGCGCCGGGTCCGCCGGATCATCTGCTCCTACCCCCGGTCGCGGGGTTCGGTCTGGTTCGAGCAGCTCTTCCGGGCCGGGGAGATCGAGCTGGAGCTGGTGCCCCAGGGCACGCTGAGCGAACGGATGCGCTGCGCCGCTGCCGGGCTGGGGGGCTTCTTCACCCCCACCGGAGCCGATTCCCGGCTCGCCGAGGGCAAGGAGGTCCGGGTGATCGACGGTCGACGGCACGTCCTCGAGCAGCCGCTGCGGGGCGACGTGGCGTTGGTCAAGGCCGACCGGGCGGACCGGTGGGGCAACCTGACCTACCACTCGGCTGCGCGGAACTTCGGCCCCACGATGGCCGCCGCCGCCGACCTCACGATCGTGCAGGTGCGCCGGTTCGTGGAGCTGGGGGAGCTGGACCCGGAGTCCGTGGTCACCCCGGGCGTCTTCGTGGACCGGGTGGTCGAGGTCGACCCGGTGGCCGGCCGATGACGGCGTCGCGGCTGACCCGGACCGAGATGGCCTGGCGGGTGGCCCAGGACATCCCCGACGGCTCCTACGTCAACCTCGGCATCGGTCTGCCCACACTGGTGGGCGATCACGTCCCCGAGGGTCGTGAGGTGATCTACCACAGCGAGAACGGCATCCTGGGTGTCGGCCCGGCGCCGGAACCGGGCACCGGCGATCCCGAGCTGATCAACGCGGGCAAGCAGCCGGTCACCCTGCTGCCCGGCGGCTGCTACATGCACCACACCGACTCGTTCATGATCATGCGTGGCGGCCACCTGGACATCTCGGTGCTGGGGGCCTTCCAGGTCAGCGCCACCGGCGACCTGGCCAACTGGGCCACCGACGACGAGTTCTTCCCGCCGGCCGTGGGAGGGGCGATGGACCTCGCCGTCGGCGCCCGGTCGATCCTGGTGCTGACCACGCACACCACGCCGCAGGGCGAGCCGAAGCTGATGGAGCGCTGCAGCTACCCGTTGACTGCGGCAGGCGTGGTGGACCGGATCTACACCGACCTGGCGGTGCTCGACGTCACCGGCGGCGGCCTGCTGGTCCGTGAGCTGGTGCCGGGCTGCTCCCCGGCGCAGCTGCAGGAGTTGACGGCGGCCCGATTGCGCTTCGCCCCCGACCTCGCAGCGCTGGTCGCCCGGGCCTGAGCGCCCATGGTGGCCCTCCCCGACGCAGGTGCCGGGGAGGGCCACCCGGGCGCCACGGGAATGCTGCGCCAGTGCGTTCCGCCGACCGGCGTGCAGGGCTAGCGTCGACATCCCCACGGGGGACGACGACGGTGCCAGGAGGCACGCCATGTTCGTTCAGGTCATCCAGGGCAGGACGTCGGACGCCGAGGGAGTCCGGGGCGCGATGGACCGGTGGATCGAGGAGCTGCAGCCCGAGTCCATCGGTTGGCTGGGCACGACGATGGGGATCACCGACGACGGACGCTTCATCGCGGTGGCCCGCTTCGAGTCCGCCGAGGCGGCCGCGCGCAACTCGCAGCGTCCCGAGCAGTCGAGCTGGTGGGATCAGACGCAGCGGCTCTTCGACGGCGAGGCCACCTTCACCGACAGCGAGGACGTCGAGGTGGATCTGGTCGGAGACCCCGACCGGGCGGGGTTCGTGCAGGTCATGCAGGGCCGGGTGACCGACCGGCCGCGGGCCAGGGAGCTCATGTCCAGCATGTCCACCCCGGACATGGCCGCCGTCCGCCCGGACATCCTCGGCAGCATGATGCTGCACCACGGGCCGGACGGGTGGACCCAGGTCATCTACTTCACCTCGGAGACCGAGGCGCGCGAGGGCGAGCGCAAGGAGGCCCCGCCCGAGGTGCAGTCCACCATCGAGGAGCTGATGACGCTCAGCCCGGAGCCCCCGGACTACCTCGACCTGCGGCAACCGGTGATGCGGTCGGCGCGGGCCGCGGCGAGCACCTCCCCGGCCGCCGGGTAACCCAGGCGCAACGGGCCACCCGAGCAGCGGGTCGCCGTCGGACCCCGGGACCACCCCGCCGTACCGCCCTCGACCTGCGGGTGGAGGGGTCCTGGACGCGACGAACCCCCGCCGGGACGGAGGTCCCGGCGGGGGCTGCGTGGCCGTACAGGTCAGGGGCGGTGGTGCCCCTGTCGATCAGATGTCGTAGTACATCGCGAACTCGTGCGGGTGCGGGCGCAGCCGGATCGGAGTGATCTCCTGGTCCCGCTTGTACTCGATCCAGGTCTCGATCAGATCGGAGGTGAACACGCCACCGTCGAGCAGGTAGTCGTGGTCGACCTCGAGCCGGTCGAGCACGGCATCCAGCGAGGCCGGCACCTTCTCGATGCCCAGGGCCTCCTCGGGCGGCAGCTCGTAGAGGTCCTTGTCCACCGGGGCCGGCGGCTCGATCTTGTTCTTCACGCCGTCCAGGCCGGCCATGAGCATGGCCGAGAACGCCAGGTAGGGGTTGGCCGAGGGGTCCGGCACGCGGAACTCGATGCGCTTGGCCTTCGGGTTGTCCCCCGAGATCGGGATCCGGGTGCACGCCGAGCGGTTGCGCGCGGAGTAGACCAGGTTGATCGGGGCCTCGAAGCCGGGCACCAGCCGGTGGTAGCTGTTCACCGTCGGGTTGGTGAAGGCCAGCAGCGACGGGGCGTGCTTGAGGAGCCCGCCGATGTAGTGCCGGGCCATGTCCGAGAGCCCGGCGTAACCGGTCTCGGCGGCGAACAGCGGCTCGCCGTCCTTCCACAGCGACTGGTGGCAGTGCATGCCCGAGCCGTTGTCCCCGAACAGCGGCTTGGGCATGAAGGTGGCGCTCTTGCCGTGAGCCCAGGCGGTGTTCTTGATGATGTACTTGAACAGCATCAGGCTGTCTGCCGAGCGCAGCAGGGTGTCGTACTTGTAGTTGATCTCGGCCTGCCCGCCGGTGCCCACCTCGTGGTGGCCCCGCTCGAGCTCGAGCCCGGCGTTGGCCAGGTTCACCATCATCGCCGCACGCAGGTCGCTCTGGTGGTCGACCGGCTCGACGGGGAAGTAGCCGCCCTTCTGCCGGGTCTTGTAACCCAGGTTCGGGCCGCCGTTCTCACCCGTCAGCGACCCGGAGTTCCAGGAACCCTCGATCGAGTCGATGTGGTAGTAGCCCTCGTTGATCGAGGTGTTGTGCCGCACCGCGTCGAAGACGTAGAACTCGGCCTCGGGGCCGAAGAAGGCGGTGTCGGCGATGCCTGAGCTGGCCAGGTAGGCCTCCGCCTTCTTCGCCACGTTCCGCGGGTCGCGGGAGTAGGCCTCGCGGGTGATCGGGTCGTGGATGAAGAAGTTGACGTTCAGCGTCTTGTACGTGCGGAACGGGTCGACGAACGCGCTGTTGTGGTCGGGCAGCAGCAGCATGTCCGACTCGTTGATCGCCTGGAAACCGCGGATCGACGAGCCGTCGAAGCCAAGCCCGTCGGCGAACGTGCTCTCCCCGAAGGTCTCCGCGGGAATGGTGAAGTGCTGCATGACGCCGGGGAGGTCACAGAACCGGACGTCGACGAACTTGACGTCGTTGTCCTTGATGTAGCTGATGACCTCGTCGGGACTGGTGAACATCGATCCTCCGAGAATGGGCGGACGGCCGAACCGGAAGCTACGAGCCGGGCGTTGCCCTGCGGTGTCTCGCGTGTTTCCTGGCGGTAACTCCGTGCCGGCGTGTCACGGATCTCCCCCCGACCGCCGTCACGGGGCCACCGCCGTCGAGCGTCCTACGCTGGCGGCATGGTCAGGGACGAGACACCACCCTCTCAGGGCCGGGTGCGCGGCGCCTCGTTGGGGCTGCCCGAGCACGGCCCGGGCTCGGTCGCCGGGTTCGGGGTGCGGGGTGTCGCCTTCGCCCTGGACGCGCTGCTCGCGGCGGTGGTGGCCGGCCTGGTCGTGCAGGGCATCCCAGGCAACTGGAGCCTGCTGTCCTTCGGGCTGATCACGGTCGTCTCACTGGTCTGGCTGGGTCGCACGCCGGGGATGGCCGCCCTGGGCCTGCAGCTGGCGCACCCGGCGCAGGGGGAGCGGGTCGCGGTCTGGCGTGCCGTCGTCCGCACCGCGCTGCTGATGCTGCTGGTGCCGGCCCTGGTGGTGGACAGCGACGCCCGCGGCCTGCACGACCGGCTCACCCGGACGGCGGTGATCCGCACCCGCTGACCACCGGTCCGGCCCCGGCTCCTCGAGGAGGGCGGGGCCGGAGAGGGAGTGCAGGGATCAGCGGCGACGCAGCTGGCGCTGGCTGACCGACATCTGCCTGCCGCCGGGCATCGGCCCGCCGGGAATCGGCATCCGTGCTCCGCCCAGGGCGGCCATCCGCTTGCCCAGGCTGTTCACCTCGGCGCCGTCCAGGTTGCGCGGCAGCTTCATGACGTGCGAGCTGAGCTTCTTCAGCGGCACCTGGCCCTCGCCGTCGCCGACGGTGATGTCGTAGATCGGGGTGTCCCCGACGACCTTGGCGATCCGGCGCTTCTCCTGGGCGATCAGCGGCCGCACCCGCGCCGGGGCGCCCTCGGCCACCAGGATGATGCCGGGCCGGCCCAGCACCCGGTGCACGGCGTCCAGCTGCGGCGTGCCCGCCACCCCGGAGGAGACCCGCCAGTCCCCGCGCATGCCTTCCAGCACCCAGGAAGCGGCTCCCGGCTGACCCTCCACCTGACGGTAGGCCGAACCCTGCGCGCGGCGACCGAACAGGACCAGGGCGGCCAGCAGGCCCAGCAGCACCGCGATGGGGATGAACAGCAGCGGTGCACCGAACAGGACCGCGACCAGCTCGACCACCGCAGCGACCACCACGAAGGCAATGAGCATGACCCACGGCAGCTTCGGGTCGTTCTTGTAGGTCAGCTGGTAGGCCTGCTTGATCTGGCTGCCCTGGGTCTTCAGCTTGCTCCAGCGGCTGACCTTGGGCTTGCCGTCCTTGCCCAGCTTGGCGCCCCTGCCCGCCGGAGCCTTGCCGGCCGAGCCCGAGCTCGACTGCTTGGCCCCCTTCCCGGCCTTGGCCGGAGGGGCAGGGGTGTCTGTGGGCTTGCTGCGTGCCATGCCCCGAGGATAGGTCCTCGGGGGTCGGTCACTGCGCCAGCTGCACCGAGGGGGTGAGCCCGCGCGCCTCGATGGCCTGCTGGTACAGCCGCCCGGCCCGGTAGGAGCTGCGGACCAGCGGCCCGGCCAGCACGCCCGGGAACCCGATCTGCTCGGCCTGGGCGCTGAAGTCCACGAACTCCTCGGGCTTGACCCACCGGACGACGGGGTGGTGCCGGGGGCTGGGCCGCAGGTACTGGGTGATGGTCAACAGGTCGCAGCCGGCGTCGTGCAGCGCCTGCATGGCCTCGGTGACCTCGTGCGGCTCCTCGCCCATGCCCAGGATCAGGTTGGACTTGGTGACCAGGCCGGCGTCCCGGGCGGCGGTGATCACCGCCAGCGAGCGCTCGAACCGGAATCCCGGACGGATCCGCTTGAAGATGCGCGGCACCGTCTCCACGTTGTGCGCCAGCACCTCGGGGCGGGAGGAGAAGACCTCGGCCAGCTGGTCGGGCTCGGCGTTGAAGTCCGGGATCAGCAGTTCCACCCCGCAGCCGGGCACGGCCGCCTTGATCTGGCGGACGGTCTCGGCGTAGAGCCACGCCCCGCCGTCGGGCAGGTCGTCACGCGCGACGCCGGTGATCGTGGCGTACCGCAGCTGCATGGTCGCCACGCTCTCGGCGACCCGCCGGGGCTCGTCCCGGTCGAAGTCGGCGGGCTTGCCGGTATCGATCTGGCAGAAGTCGCACCGCCGCGTGCACTGGTCGCCACCGATGAGGAAGGTGGCCTCCCGGTCCTCCCAGCACTCGTAGATGTTGGGGCACCCGGCTTCCTCGCAGACCGTGTGCAGGCCTTCCCGCTTCACCAGCGACTTCAGCTCGGTGTACTCCGGGCCGGTCTTGAGCCGGGTCTTGATCCACTCGGGCTTGCGCTCGATCGGGGTCTGCGCATTGCGGACCTCCAGGCGCAGCAGCTTCCGGCCGGCCGGTTCGATGCTCGCCGGGCTGGTGGTGCTCGCCGGGAGGGCTGTCGTCGGCGCGTCGCTCATGACCTGCACGGTACCCCCGCGTGTCGTGGCGGTGACGTGACGCAGGGGACGCCCCGGTCTGCCCGGGTGCGTCCCCTGCGGTCATGCGGTGGGCCCGTCCCTAGGCCCCGGTCGTGCTCCTGCGGGTGGTGCGGTGGGCCGGTCCGTGGCCCCGGGAGCGCTCCTGCGTCGGTGTGGCACCGGCCCTCAGGCCTGGTGCCGGCCGCCCTCGGTGTCGTCGTCGGTCCGGCCCAGCGCGGGCTTGTCCAGCGTTTCCGCCGAGGGGACGGTGTTGACCTGCGGCGGGGTGGCGTCGGTGGAGTCGGACTCGGCGGCGCCCTCGTGGTCGCCGTCCCGCCAGCCCAGGTCGGTGTTGGCCGGGGTGGCGTCACCGGGGGCGTCCTCGGCCGTGGAGACCGCGGGCCCGCCGGCGGTCTCGGTCGCCGAGCTGTCGGCCGGGTTCTCGTCTCGGTTCCTGGCGGCGGTGTCGGCTGGGGTGCTGGGCACGGGGTCCTCGCGGTAGGTGGGCACCGGACCGTCTCCGGTGGGGGCGGGCGTCCAGGGGTCGTCGTTGCGCCGCCGGCGGACCAGGGTGGCGACGACGCCACCCAGCGCCAGCGCCACCAGGACCCACGGCCAGCGCCGGGGCTTGCGCTCCAGGCCCGTGCTGCGCTTGACCTGGGTGGTGGTGGCGGCCGCGTGCTTGCGGGCCTCCGAACCGGCCTGCCGCGCGGCCTTGGTGAGCTCCTTGCGGCGCTTGTCCGCCTTCTTGGAGAGCTTGTCGGCCTTCTTGCCGGCCGTGACGCGGTTGGCCTCGGCGGCGGCGCGGAGCGCGGACACCCGGGCGGCCGCCTCCTCGCGGGCGGCCTCGGCAGCGGCGGCAGCGGTGGCGGCCTTCGTGATCGCCGACTTCCGCACGGCCTCGGCCTGCTTGCCGGCCTGCTTCTGGGCCTTGCCGACCGCCTTGCCGGTGTCGGCCCCGACGGCGGCGATGGCGCCACCTGCGGTGGTCGCCGCAGTGCCCAGCTCGGCGCGTCGGGCCTCCAACTCACCCCGCGCGGACTCCAACCCCGCTGCCAGGGTGCCCCGGGCGTTGTGCAGCGCTGGCCCAGCGGCTTCCCGGGCGGCGGAGACCCGCGGGGCTGCGTACCCGACCGCGGTGTCCCGGGCTGCCTCGAGCCGGGGGCCCGCCGCCGCGACAGCGGCCTGGACCCGCGGGGCGACGTCCTTCTCCAGCGCCTTCTGGGCGCTGCGGGCCGCGGACTCCAGTCGTGGGCCGGCGGTGTCCAGGGCCTCGGTGAGCTTGGGGCCGGCGACGGCGACGGCGGTGGCGAGCCCGGCTGCTGCGCTGTCCCGGGCGGCCTCCAGTCGGGGTACCACCTCGGACTCGTAGCGCTTCTGCGCGGTCTTCAGCTGCGGGGCAAGCGTCTTGTGAGCGGCCTCGATCCGCGGCTCCAGCACGTCCCGGGCGGCCTCGAGCCGGGGCCCCACCGCAGCGACGGCGGCCTCCAGCCGTGGGCCCACATCGTGGCTGAACGTCTTCTGGGCCGACTTCGCGACGGCCTCGTACCGCGGGCCGAGCTGCTCCGCGGTGGCCCGGCCGGCCTCGGTGACCGCCGAACCGATGTGCGCGAGGCCTTCCTGCAGTTCGGCGCCGATGACCTGGGCATGGCTCTTCTTGCGGAACACTGACGCACCTCCGAGTTGATCGTCTCGGCGGTCATCCTGCCCGCATCGGCCCGGGGACACACCCCGGGGAGGGCAGGCTCACGCGGGAAGAGCCGGTTCGCCCCTCGCCGACGTGCGGGAACGCGCCCCGATCATGACGTCGGAGACGAAGTCCTCGACCGGCATCGGGCAGGCGTAGGCGAAGCCCTGCACCAGGTCGCACCCCAGGACGCGTAGCACCTCACCGGTGGCCAGGTCCTCGACGCCCTCGGCCACCACGGTCAGGCCCAGTTCGTGCGTCAGGGCCACGGTGTGCCGGACGATGGCCCGGGCGCGCGGGTCGGCCGCCACGTCGCGGGTCAAGCTGCGGTCGAGCTTGAGTTCGTCGGCGGGCAGGGTGTGCAGGTAGGCCAGCGAGCTGTACCCGGTCCCGTAGTCGTCGATGGAGGTGCGGACGCCGCGCTGGCGCAGCTCGGCGAGTACCTGCCGGCCGCGCTCCGGATCGCTCATCAGCGTGTCCTCGACCAGTTCCAGGGTCAGCGCGGCCGGCGGCAACCCGTGCCGCGCCAGGGCCTGGAGCACCTTGTCCGGCAGGTCGAGGTCGGTCACGTCCGCGGCGGAGAGGTTCACCGAGACCGGCACCGGCGCGAGCGGCCACCAGCACGTGGCTGCGGCCAGCGAGAGCTCCAGCACCGTGGTCATCAGCGGGCGGAGCAGGCCGGCCTGGGTGGCGGCGGGCAGCAGGTCGGCCGGGCTGAGCAGGCCGCGGACGGGGTGGTTCCAGCGGACCAGCGCCTCGACCCCGGCGATCTGGCCGCCGGTGAGGTCGACCTGCGGCTGCAGGTGCACCAGCAGCTGCCCGGCGCGCAACGCCACCCGCAGCTCCTCCATGGTGCGCAACCGGTCCCCGCTGTCCTGCCCGGGGTCTGACACGTAGGCGCTGACACCCTCCTGGCTCTTCTTGGCCGCGTACATCGCCACGTCGGCACAGCGCAGCAGCTCCTGCACGCTGGCCGCCGGCACCGGTGCCGTGGCAACACCGATGCTGACCCCGACGTGCAGTCGGATGCCGTCGGCCCGGAAGGGGTCGCCGATCGCGGCCCGGATCTGCTCGGCACGCGCCTGGGCGGCGTCCAGGCCGGTGTCGGGCAGCAGGACGGCGAATTCGTCCCCACCGAGCCGGGCCAGCATCTCGTGCTCGGCGAGCAGCGGGGTGATGCGCGGGCCGATCTGGCGGAGCAACTCGTCCCCGGCATGGTGGCCGAGCCCGTCGTTGACCTCCTTGAAGCCGTCCAGGTCCAGCAGCAGCAGCGCGGCGGGATGCCGGCTGTCGGCGTCGGCCACGACCTGCCCGGCGCGCTCCAGCAGCGATCGCCGGTTGGCCAGACCGGTGAGCTCGTCGGTGCGGGCCTCCCGACGCACCTCGTGGAAGGTCCGGACCTCGGTGAAGGTCACCGCGGTGCGGGCCAGCGCGGCCAGCACGCAGCCGATGGCGCACCAGGCGGCGATGGCCGAGACCCGGTCGCCCCAGCCCACGCCGAGGACGACGAGGCTGGCCAGGTTGCACACCAGCGGGACCGCCAGCACCCGCCAGCCGACCCGGCTGCGCCCGGCCGGCGCCGCCGGCGCGTCCCTGGTCGGGCGGCCCACGTCTGCACTGGCTGCGATGAGGCAGGTCCCCACCAGCCAGGTCAGGTCCAGCGGGCCGCCCTGCACGTAGCTGTCGGACTGGCTCAGGTGCAGGTAGAGGACGTCACCGATCAGATAGGTGACCAGACCACCGGCGATGAGCAGCACGACCCGGTCGCGGCGCACGCCGAGGATCGCCCCGACCGCCACCAGCAGGGCCAGCAGCAGCACATCGGCGACCGGGTAGGCCAGATTGGTCAGGGTCGACAGATCCGAGCCGTGCGCGGAGTCCAGCACCGGGGAGAGCACCAGGGCCACCGCCACCGCTCCCGCGCCCAGCGCCCCGATCAGCCCGTCCAGCCACATGCTGGCGTGGAACCGGCGGACCCGGTTGCGGATCAGACTGACCAGGGCCACGTACAACGGCACGTAGAACGCCAGGTAGAAGGCGTCGGCGATCGAGGGGGACGGCTGGGGGTCCAGCGCGACGACCACCAGGCCGTACAGCAGGTCGGCGGTGAGGTTGAGAGCGAACGCGACGGCGAGGGACAGGTGGGCCAGCCGTTCGGCGGGGGAGCGGCGCGCGGCCAGCACGCAGACCAGGATCGCGCCCAGCCCGACCCCGTCGTAGAGCACCACGTCGTACCCCAATGCCCAGCCGGCACCGGCCGGCCGGGACCCCACGCCGGTGGCGAACAGCAGGCCGAGGGTGACGGTGAGGGCCAGCGGCAGCCGCGACGGCCAGGTGCGGTCGGGCACCGTGGAGTTCCTCACGCGAGTTCCATCGGCAGCTCACACCTGTCGGGGCACTTCGGTGGGTCCATCTCCCCCGCACGGGTGGGCCGGGTTTACGGCCTGCAACGGGGGATCCGGCCCTGCCAGGCACCAGCGCCTCGATCGCCGTGGTGTCGTCGTGGCCGGCGGCGGGGGCGATCCTCGCCCACGACGCGTCCTGGGGTGCCCGACCGGCATCGCAACGGCCCGCCCGGTGCCAGCCGAGCGTGCCGACCGCCGTGCTGCGATCGCTGTACGGGCCGCCGGTGGACCCGGGGTAGCCTCGGCGCCGTGTCCGGTGGACTGCTCCTTCCGAGGCCGTGCTGACCGTCCCCGCTCCGGTCACCACGGACACCCCTCCTGCGTGAGGGGTTTTTTTCTGCCCACCCACCGGCACGATCCCCCAGGAGCCCCGCGATGACCGACCCGGCGAAGCACCCGGCCGCCCCCGCCAGCACCGACGGTCCCGGCGCGGACGTCCCGCCGCACCGCTACACCCCGGCGCTGGCGCAGCAGATCGAGCTGGCCTGGCAGGACCGCTGGGAGGACGAGGGCACCTTCCACACCCCCAACCCGTCGGGCCGGCTGGCCGCGGGCTTCGACCGGGTCGCCGACCGGCCCAAGGCCTTCGTCATGGACATGTTCCCCTACCCCTCGGGTGCCGGCCTGCACGTCGGGCATCCGCTGGGTTACCTGGGTACCGACGTGACCAGCCGCTTCCTGCGGATGGACGGGCACAACGTGCTGCACCCGATGGGCTACGACGCCTTCGGCCTGCCCGCCGAGCAGTTCGCCGTGCAGACCGGGCAGCACCCCCGGGTCACCACCGAGGCCAACATCGCCGCCATCTCGGCGCAGCTGCGCCGCCTGGGCGTCGACCACGACACCCGCCGCACCTTCGCCACGATCGACCCGGGCTACTACCGCTGGACCCAGTGGATCTTCCCGCAGGTCTTCGGGTCCTGGTACGACACGACCGCCGGCCGGGCCCGGCCGATCGCCGAGCTGGTCGCCGAGCTGGACGCCGGCACCCGTGAGCCGGGCACCAACCCCTTCGACCGGCCCTGGTCCCGAGTTGTCGAGGTGGAGCGCCGCCAGGTCGTCGACGCCCACCGGCTGGCCTACCTGAACCAGGCGCCGGTGAACTGGTGCCCGGGCCTGGGCACGGTGCTGTCCAACGAGGAGGTCACCGCAGACGGCCGTTCCGAGCGCGGCAACTTCCCGGTTTTCCGGCGCCCGTTGACCCAGTGGATGATGCGGATCACCGCCTACTCCGAGCGGCTGCTGGCCGACCTGGACCGGTTGGACTGGTCGGACTCGCTCAAGCAGATGCAGCGCAACTGGATCGGCCGCTCGACACGGCGCCCGGATCCGGTTCGGCGACTCCATCGAGGTCTTCACCACCCGGCCGGACACCCTCTTCGGTGCCACCTACCTGGTGCTGGCCCCCGAGCACCCCAAGGTGGCCGAGCTGGCCGCCGCGTCCTGGCCCGCCGGGGCCGACCCGCGGTGGACCGGCGGTGCCGGCACCCCCGCCGAGGCCGTCGCGGCCTACCAGCTGCAGGCCTCCCGCCGCTCGGAGCTGGACCGGCAGGCCGAGGGCCGGGAGAAGACCGGCGTCTGGCTGGGGACCACCGCGGTCAACCCGCTGACCGGGGCCGACCTGCCGGTCTTCATCGCCGACTACGTGCTGACCGGGTACGGCACCGGGGCGATCATGGCCGTGCCGGGGGAGGACACCCGGGACTGGGAGTTCGCCGCAGCGTTCGGGCTGCCGGTGGTGCGCACCGTGCAGCCGCCGGAGGGCTTCGACGGCGGGGCCTGGACCGGTACCGGCGCGATGATCAACAGCTGCAACGACGAGCTGTCCCTGGACGGGCTGGAGAAGGCCGCGGCGATCGCGGCGGTCACCGACTGGCTGGTCGCGCGGCGGGCACGGCGAGGCGACGACCACCTACAAGCTGCGCGACTGGCTGTTCAGCCGGCAGCGCTACTGGGGTGAGCCGTTCCCCATCGTCTACCCCGTCGACGGCCCCGACGCTGGGCTGCCGGTGGCGGTGCCGGACACGCTGCTGCCGGTGCTGCTGCCCGACGTCGACGACTACTCGCCGACGACGTTCGCCGACGACGACGCCGACGTCGGCCCCCGAGCCCCCGCTGTCCCGGGCGACCGACTGGACGACGGTAGAGCTGGATCTGGGCGACGGTCCGCGGCGCTACCGCCGGGAGACCAACACGATGCCCAACTGGGCCGGCTCGTGCTGGTACTACCTGCGCTACCTGGACCCCGGTGACGACCAGCAGTTCGTGGACCCCGCGCTGGAGGCCTACTGGATGGGGCCGCGCACGGCGGGCGACGTCGGTGGGGTGGACCTGTACGTCGGCGGCGTGGAGCACGCCGTGCTGCACCTGCTGTACGCCCGGTTCTGGCACAAGGTGCTCTTCGACCTGGGTCACGTCTCCTCCGAGGAGCCGTTCCGCCGGTTGGTCAACCAGGGCTACATCTCCGCCTACGCCTACACCGACGCCCGCGGGTTCTACGTGCCCGCCGCCGAGGTCGTGGAGCGGGACGGGGGCTTCTTCCACGAGGGCAACCCGGTCGACCGCGAGTACGGCAAGATCGGCAAGAGCCTGAAGAACATGGTCACCCCCGACGAGATGATCGGCGCCTACGGCGCCGACACGTTCCGGGTCTACGAGATGTCCACCGGGCCGCTGGAGCAGTCCCGGCCCGTGGGACACCAAGGCCGTGGTGGGCTCCCAGCGCCTGCTGCAGCGGGTGTGGCGGGTGGTGGTCGACGAGGACGTCGGGTGCGGTACGGGCCTCGGACGACGCGGCGCCGGAGGAGACGCTCAAGGTGCTGCACCGGGCCGTCGACGGCGTCCGGGACGGGATGGCGACGCTGCGGTTCAACGTCGCGATCGCCCGGATCGCCGAGCTGACCAACCACCTGACCCAGGCCTACGGGCAGTCCGGCCCGGTGCCGCGAGGAGTCTGCGAGTGGCTGACCCTGCTGGTCGCGCCGCTGGCTCCGCACCTGGCCGAGGAGCTGTGGGCCCGGCTGGGGAACGACGGGTCGCTCGCCTGGGCGGCCTTCCCGGTCGCCGACCCGGCGCTGCTGGTCGATGACACCGTGGAGGTCGCCGTCCAGGTCAACGGCAAGGTCCGGGCACAGGTGGCGGTGCCGGCCGACGCCGACGCCGATGCCCTCGAGGCGGCCGCCCGGGCCGACGAGCGGATCGCCGAGCAGCTGGCCGGCCGCACCGTGCGCCGGGTCGATCGCGGTGCCCGGGCGGCTGGTCAACTTCGTCGTCGGGTGAGCTCCGCGGGTCGGTGCGGCCCGGCGGGGGCTCACCCCGCCGGCGCTGCCTCGGCGCGGGGCGTGATCACGATGCCGACCCCCAGCGGTCCGCTCCGGCGGGCCCGCCTGCGGGCCAGCCGGGCACCCCAGCCGGCTGAGCCGGAACTGCCAGCCGTAGCGGGCGGCCAGGGCGCCCTGCACCCGGGTCCACGAGTCCTCGGCCAGCACGGTGGCGGAGCCGGTGACCTGCGGGCCGCGGATCCGGCCGCGGACGTCGCAGTCGGCCAGCAGCACCTCGGGGGTGTGCCGGATCCGTTTCACCTTCCCGGCCTCGGGATGGGACCAGACCAGCCGCGTCCTCCCCGTCGAGGGCGCACCACACCGGGGTGGTGACCGGGGTGCCGGACCGTCGGTAGGTGGTCAGCGCGACGTAGCGGCCGGCCGGCAACCCGGTCACCCGGCTGCCCCGGTCATCCGACGAGGGTGGGGGTGAGGACGGCGCGCACGGCGTCCTCGACCGGATCGAGCAGCCTCGCGCCACCGGTACGTCCCGGCCCAGTTCCGCGCTCAGCGAGGTCACCCCGGCATCCACGATCCCGCAGGGCACGATGCTGGCCGAAGGCGCGAGGTCGGGGGTCGCAGTTGAGGGCGAAGCCAGTGCATCGTCACACCGCGGGCCACCCGCACCCCGATCGCGGCCACCTTGCGATCCGGCCCGCGCCGGTCGGCCCGCACCCAGACCCCGCTGCGTCCCTCCACCTGCTCGGTGGGTAGGCCCAGATCGGCGCACACGCCGATCAGCGCCACCTCCAGCCGCCGGACGTGGGCCACCACGTCCACCGGGTCGGGCAGGGCCACGATGGGGTAGCCGACGAGCTGTCCAGGCCCGTGCCAGGTGATCTTCCCGCCCCGGTCCACGTCCACCACGGGCGTCCCGTCCTGCGGCTTCTCGTGTGCTTCGGTGCGTCGCCCCGCGGTGTAGACCGAGGGGTGCTCCAGCAGCAGCATCGTGTCCGGACCGGTGCCGGCCACGCGGGCGGCATGCAGCTCGCGCTGGCGCGCCCATGCGTCCTGGTAGTCGACGGTCCCGGCCCGCACCACGTGCAATTCGGTCACGGCCCCAGCCTAGGCCCGCGGGCGCGGTGTCACCGCAGCCACCGGGGTTGCGATCGGGGTCCCGGTGACCCCGGCTCCTGCCCGTGGCCAGCACGGTGGGTGCGCCGCCAGGCATCAGGAAGCGCTCCCCGCCAGCCGGCGGAGCACGGCCCGGGCGGTGCGTGCCCCGCTGGCCATCGCACCCTGGATGGACGGGGTGTCCCGGTGGTCGCCGCACACGAACACCCCGCCGCCCAGGTCGACCGGCCGGCGCAACGCGACCGGGGGAGTGGCGGCCGGTTGCGCCCCGGTGACCGTGACGCTGGTGAGGTGCTCCAGCTCGCCGGCCGCCACCCCGTGCGCCCTGGCCACCTCGTCCCGGATGTCGGCCTCGGTGGTGCGGGTGAGGGTCGAGGAGGCCACCAACGCCCGGTCGTCAGGGCTGTAGGCGGGTTGCGCGTCGCTCACCACCACCGAGTTGACCAGCTGCCCACCCGGGGAGCCCAGCACGATCAGCGGGTCGTCCCACGGTGAGCTGGGCAGCACGTGCAGGTGGGTGGTCACCTCCCGAGGGGCGCTGGCGGTGATGCCGGGGAGCAGCCGGGCGGCCGTACCGGGATCGGTGGCCACCACCACCACGTCCGCTCGGGTGCTCCCCGTCGCGGTGCGCACGGTGGTCCCGTCCAGCGTCGTCACCTCGGTCCGCAGGTGGCGGACCCCCGAGGGGAGCCGGTCCGCCAACTGCTCACCGATCGACTGCATGCCCCGCGCCGGCAGCCCGATGCGACCGCGCACGAAGCTGCGCCACAGCAGGTCCAGGTAGCGGCTGGAGGTCTCCAGATCGGCCTCCAGCAGCACCCCGGACAGGAAAGGGCGGAAGAACCGTTCCAGGGCCGCATCCCCCACCCCGGCGCGGCGCAGCGCCTGCGCTGCGGTCCGTTCCGGTGCGGCCATCAACCGGGGCACCGGGAGGTACCCGGCGCGGGCCGAGAACAGCCCGATGGCTGCCTCCTGGAGCACGTTCCCCAGTGGCGCCCGGACGGTGTCCAGCGTCGCGGTCGGATGCCTGCGCGGGTCCACCACCCGGTGCGGGCGGCCATCCCAGCGCAGGACCGCGCCGGTCCAGAACCACCCCAGGTCCAGGGCGGCGAGATCCAGGTCGGCGGTTCGCGGGTAGCCGGTGTTGAGCACCTGGAAGCCCCGGTCGACGGTGAACCCGTCCACCCGTGCGGTCGCCACCCGGCCACCCACGTGGTCGGCGGCGTCGACCACGTGGACGTCCCGGCCCGCAGCGGCCAGCCTGGTGGCCGCGGACAGCCCCGCCAGCCCAGCACCCACGACGACGACCTCGACCCGGCCCGGAAGCGACATGCCCCGAACCTAGGCGGCTGGTCGATCCCGGACCCGTCGGAGCCTGCTCCGGGGGATGGTGACGGCACCTGTGGACAACCGCTCACGCCCGCGGCCGGAGCGGCCTACCGTTCCCGGCCATGCCCGCCCGCCGGCCCGCTCCCGACCCCGACCCTCGGCGCGGGACCGACGGCCGCCCCGTGCCGGTGCCCGTGGTGCCCGGGTACGTACTCGAGGAGAGGCTGGGCCGGGGCGGCTCCGGTGAGGTCTGGCGGGCCCGTCCCCGAGGTGGTGGCCCCGCGGTCGCGGTGAAGATCTTGATCAGCGGTGACCCCGCCCAGCAGGACCGGGAGGCAGCGCTGCTGGGCGAGCTGGACCACCCGCACCTGGTCCGCCTCATCGAGGTGGTGCACCGGGAGCTGCGCGGGGGAGGGAGGCAGGTCGCCCTGGTGCTCGACCTGCTGGAGGGCGGCAGCCTGGCCCGGCTGCTGTCCAACCGGACCAGGCTGCGCCCCGGCGAGGTGGTCACCGCCATCGCCCCCGTGGCAGCCGCGCTGGCCCACGCGCACGACCGCGGCATCATCCACGGTGACCTGTCGCCGGGCAACATCGTGTTCACCGCCGAGGGGCGGCCGGTGCTCACCGACCTGGGAGTCGGGCGGGTCCTGGGTCAGGGCGCCGCCGATGAGGTCACCCCGGCCTACGTCGACCCGGTGGTGGCCCGGGGTGGGGCCACCGGGCCGGCCTCGGATGTCTTCGGCGTGGCTGCCGCAGCCTTCCACGCGCTGACCGGCGTACCGCCGTGGAACGCCGCCGGACCGGCCGAGACCCTCGAGGTGGCCGCCCGCGGAGAGCTGCCGGACCTGGCGCTGCTGGCGCCGCAGGCCCCGCCGGAGCTCCTCGCCGTGGTGGGCCGGGGGTTGTCGCCGCACCCGCACCTGCGCGGCAGCGCCGCGGCGTTCGCCCTGGACCTGCGGCACGCCTGCCGGCCGGAGCGGATAGCGCTGCCCCGACCGGGGGTGGACGGTGCGCTGCTCGCCCGCACCGGGCAGGCGCCGCGGACCGAGCTGACCCACCAGGTGCGGCGGCCGGCCGGTGCGCACGCCGCCCCGGTGGCCCCACCCCGGTGCCCCCGCATCCGGCGGGCCCTGGGACGGTGGGCCGGCGCGCGGGTCCAGCCGACCCGGGTGCTGCGCCGGGCCGGGGCCGCGGCGGCCGCGGCGGTGGCGCTCACCGGCGCCGGCTGGCTGGGGGTGCTGTGGGGGGAACCCGGCGGTGCCCACCCGGTCCCGGCCGCCCAGGTGGGCACGTCGCAGTCGGCGCACCGCCCGGTGACGACACCCGCGCCACCGCCGGACACCTCGCTCACCCCCGCACCGGACGAGGGCAGCTCGGACCCCGTGCCCGATGCCGGATCGGCCGGTCCCGGCGGGGGCTCCCCGACCGGCGGCGGTACCCCGGAGCTCACCGCGCCGGCCGATGTGGCCGGCTGGCGGGACGTCCTCGCCGGCCTGTACGAGCATCGCGCGGCGGCCTTCGCCGACCACGACCCAGCGACCCTGGGGCGGGTCTACACGCCGGCGAGTGGCCTGCTGGCCACCGACGCCGCGCTGCTGGCCACCGACGGGCGGCGGTGGGAAGGCTTCACCCCGACCCTCGTCGCGGTCACCACCGCGACGCCGCTCACGGCACCCGGGATCGGTCAGCTGCTCCGGCTGGAACTGGTCGACCAGATCCCCGACTACACCGTCCGGGAAGGGGACGGCACGACCCACGAGGTCACCGGCCGTGGTCCCACCCAGGTGACCATGACCCTGCAACGCACCGGGTCGGGCTGGCGGATCGCGGACGCGGAACGCCTCCGATGACCCGGACGCGCCACGGTCGATCAGCCCCGCGCGACCGCCCAGCGCAGCGCGGACTCGACATCGCCGTGGGTGAACGCGAACCCGACGTCCATCAGCACGCGCGGCAGCGCCCGCTGGCCGGAGAGCACCCCCACCCCGGCGAACTCGCCCAGTGCGAGCGACAGCGCGAACCCGGGCACGGACAGCACCGTCGGCCGGTG
Source organism: uncultured Actinomycetota bacterium (assembly GCA_963759905.1). Lineage (GTDB taxonomy): Bacteria > Actinomycetota > Actinomycetes > Mycobacteriales > Geodermatophilaceae > Klenkia. The sequence goes on along the minus strand of CAVXBD010000001.1, from coordinate 322,755 downwards.
CAGCACCCGGCCGAGGACCTCGGTGAACTCGGCATTGGTCACCGGCTGCGGGCCGGTCAGGTTCACCGGCCCGGTCACGTCCGCGGTGAGCAGGAAGCGGATCGCGTCGACCTCGTCGCGCAGGCTGATCCACGGCCACCACTGGTCCCCCGAGCCGAGCTTGCCCCCGACCCCCAGCGAGAACAGCGGCTTGAGCTTGGCCATCATGCCGCCCTGGCCGAGCACGAGCCCGGTGCGCAGCTGGACGATCCGGATGCTGTCGTGTCGGGCCGGGGCGGTGGCTGCCTCCCACTGCACGCAGACGTCGGCCAGGAAGTCCTCCCCGGGCGGGCTGGTCTCGTCGAGCGCGGCGTCGCCGCCGTCGCCGTAGTAGCCGACCGCCGATGCCGACAGCAGCACCCGGGGGCGGGAGGGGTCGGCGGCCGCTGCCTCGGCCAGGGCCCGGGAGACCGTGCGGGTGCTGTCCACCCGGCTCTGGAGCACGGCCCGCTTGTAGTCCTCGGTCCAGCGCTTGTCACCGATGCCCACCCCGGCCAGGTTCACGACCGCATCGACATCAGCCAGCACCGCGGCGTCCAGCTGACCGTGCGCGGGGTCCCAGCGGTGCTCGTCCGCCGTCCGGGGGGTGCGGCGCACCAATCGGAGCACGTCGTGGCCATCGGTGCGCAGGGTGCGCACCAGTTCGGTGCCCACCAGACCGGAGGAACCGGTCACCGCGATCTGCATGGTCGAGTCGACCTCCGGGTCGGTCGTGCACGGTGGTGCGGGGAGCGGGCATCGCCGGACGGGAACGGTCGACGGCGCGGATCACCAACCGAACCGGATGGCCGCCGCTCCGAGATACCCCGGACCGGGCCCGGTGACACCTCGGGGCCCGGCAACACCTCGGGGCCCGGCAACACCTCGGGCCCCGGCAGTCGCCGGGGCCCGAGGTGGATCGATCGAACGGGTCAGCTCAGGCCGAGCTCGCCGTGGAACTGCCCGGCCTCGAGCCGGTCCTTCATCGTGGTGAGGAAACGCGCGGCGTCGGCGCCGTCGACGATGCGGTGGTCGTAGGACAGTGCCAGGTAGACCATCGACCGGACCGCCACGACCTCCCCGAGCTCCGCGTCCTGCACGACCACCGGGCGCTTGACCACCGAACCGGTACCCAGGATCGCGACCTGGGGCTGGTTGATGATCGGGGTGTCGAACAACGCGCCGCGGCTGCCGGTGTTGGTCAGCGTGAACGTTCCCCCGCCGAGCTCGTCGGGGGTCACCTTGTTGGTCCGGGTCCGCTCGGCGAGGTCGGCGATCTTCCGGGCGATGCCGGCCAGGCTGAGGTCACCCGCGCCCTGGATCACCGGAACCAGCAGGCCACGCTCGGTGTCGACGGCGACGCCCAGGTTCTCGGCGTCGTGGTAGGTCACGGTGCCGGCCTGCATGTCGAGCGAGGAGTTCACCGTCGGGTGCGCCTTGAGCGCCTCGACGGCCGCCTTGGCGAAGAACGGCAGGAACGACAGCTTGACGCCCTCGCGGGCGGCGAAGTCGTTCTTCACCTGGTTCCGCAGATTCGCGATCCGGGTGATGTCGGCCTCGACCACGGTGGTCAGCTGCGCGCTGACCTGCAGCGACTCCACCATCCGCTTGGCGATGACGGTGCGCAGCCGGGACAGCTTCTCGGTGCGCCCGCGCAGGGCGGGGTCCGGCTGCGCGGCCGGGGACGGCGTCGGGCTGCTGCTGGGGGTGGGCTGGGAGCGCCCGGGGTCACCGGAGCCGGGCTGGGCGGACGGGGTCTGCGCCGCCGGCTCCTCGGCCGGTGCGGCCGCCGACTCCGCCGCGGCCAGCACGTCCTGCTTGCGGATGCGGCCACCGACCCCGGTGCCCGAGATGGAGGACAGATCCACGTCGTGCTCGGCTGCCAGCCGGCGCACCAGCGGCGTCACGTAGGCCCCGCCGCCGTCTCCGGTGCTCGCGCTGGGGGCGGGCTCCGAGGCAGCGGGCGCGCTGGCGGCCGGGGCCGGCGTGGGCTCCGGCGCCGCCTGGGTCGTCTCGGCCGAGGGGGCCGGGCCGCTGTAGTCGTTGGTGCCCGACGCGTCGGTGGCCGCTGACGCCGGTGCCGTCTCGGCCGCCGGTGCCTTCTCGGCAGCCGGCGCCTCGGGCTCGGCCGCGGGAGCCTCCGGCTCGGCCGGCTCGGCAGCCGGGCTGGCCGAACCGGACGCTCCGCCACCGATGATGGCCAGCTCGGCGCCTACCTCGACGGTCTCGTCCTCGCCGACCAGGATCTTGGTCAGCGTGCCCCCCGCGGGCGAGGGGATCTCGGTGTCGACCTTGTCGGTGGAGACCTCCAGCAGGGGCTCGTCGACCTCGACGGTGTCGCCCTCCTGCTTGAGCCAGCGGGTGACGGTGCCCTCGGTGACGCTCTCGCCGAGCGCCGGCATGGTGACCGCGGTGCCCTCGCCGCCATCGGACCCGCTGTCGGACCCCCCGGTGTCAGGTGCAGCCTGCGGCTCCGGCTCGGCGGTGGCCTCGGCAGCCGGCTCCTCGGCAGGCGCGTCGGCCTCCGTCGCGGGCGCCTCGGCCGGGGCCTCGTCAGCCGCGCCGTCACCGCCGTCGCCGATGACGGCCAGCTCGGCCCCCACCTCGACCGTCTCGTCCTCGGCGACGACGATCTTGCTCAGCACACCGGCCGCGGGCGAGGGGATCTCGGTGTCGACCTTGTCGGTCGAGACCTCGAGGAGGGGCTCGTCGACCTCGACGGTGTCGCCCTCCTGCTTGAGCCAGCGGGTGACGGTGCCCTCGGTGACGCTCTCGCCCAGGGCGGGCATCGTGACGGACGTCGGCATCGAGTGCAGTTCTCCTCAGGTCGGGTGTGCTGGGGTGGGACGAGCCTGCCGGGAAGCGGTCAGCTGTGCGAGTGCAGGGGCTTGCCGGCCAGCGCCAGGTGCGCCTCGCCGACGGCCTCGCTCTGCGTGGGGTGCGGGTGGATCAGGGAGGCGACCTCGTCGGGCAGGGCCTCCCAGTTGTAGATGAGCTGGGCCTCGGCCACGAGCTCGCCGACCCGGGACCCGACCATGTGCACGCCGACGACCGGGCCGTCCTTCGCGCGGACCAGCTTGACCGCGCCGGAGGTCTTCAGGATCTGGCTCTTGCCGTTGCCGCCGAGGTCGTAGTTCACGACCTCGATCTCGCCGTGCTTCTCCTTGGCCTGGGCCTCGGTGAGGCCGACGGAGGCGACCTCGGGCTCGGAATAGGTGACGCGGGGGACCCCGGCGTAGTCGATCGGCACGACCGGCAGGCCGGCCAACCGCTCGGCGACCAGGATGCCCTCGCCGAACCCGACGTGGGCCAGCTGCAGGGTCGGGATCAGGTCACCGACGGCGGAGATGGTGGGCACGTTGGTCTGGCAGTACTCGTCGACCAGCACGAAACCGCGGTCCATGGCGACCCCGGCCTCCTCGTAGCCCAGGCCCTGGCTGACCGGCCCCCGGCCCACGGCGACCAGCACCAGCTCGGCCTCGTAGCTCTTGCCGTTCTCCAGCTCGACGGAGACACCGTCGTCGGTCGTGGAGACCTTCGAGACCTTGCTGCCCAGCGAGAAGTCGATCTTGCGGCGGCGGTAGGCCCGCTCCAGCAGCTTGGAGGAGGACTCGTCCTCCAGCGGCACCAGGTGCGGCAGGCCCTCGATGATGGTCACGTCCGCGCCGAAGGACTTCCACACGCTGGCGAACTCGCAGCCGATCACGCCGCCACCCAGGATGATCACCGAGCTGGGCACCCGCTCCAGGCGCAGCGCCTGGTCGCTGGTCATGATCCGGGTGCCGTCGATCTCGATGCCGGGCAGGCTGCGGGCGTAGGAGCCGGTGGCCAGCAGCACGTGCTTGCCCTCGTAGGTCGTGTCACCCACGGTCACCGACGTGGGGGAGGCCAGCCGGCCCTCGCCCTCGACGTAGGTGATCTTGCGGCTCTTGATCAGACCCTGCAGGCCCTTGTACAGCTTGGTGGTGACGCCGTCCTTGTAGCTGTTGACCCCGGCCATGTCGATGCCGGCCAGCGAGGCCTTGACGCCGAACTGCTCGCTCTCCCGGGCCGAGTCGGCCACCTCGGCGGAGTGCAGCAGCGCCTTCGTCGGGATGCACCCGCGGTGCAGGCAGGTGCCGCCCACCTTGTCCTTCTCGATCAGCACGACGGACAGGCCGAGCTCGGCGCCGCGCAGCGCGGCTGCGTAGCCACCCGAGCCCCCACCGAGGATGACCAGGTCGGCTGGTTGGGTGGGTGCGCTCACGGGATCTCCTCGGTGCTGGACGGCTCGGTCGACGCGAGCAGGTCGTGCGTGGGTCGACCGGGTACGGGCCTGTGCGGTCTCATCCTGCCACTAGCCGGGAACGGTCGGCCGGACTCCTCCGTTGCTGGTGCGGGGGTCGTGTCGGACCCCCCGTGGTGCGACGGCCGGTCCCGGCCTCGCTGTCGCGGCGCCGGAGGCCGGGAGGGGTGGCGGATGGGTCTGCTGGACAGGCTGCGCGGAACGGGCCGAGGCAGGGGCAAGGGCGGTGCGGCCGGCGCCCGGGGGAACCGCCGCGGAACCCTGGACCGGGCGTCGGGCAAGGCGGATCTGGCCCACCTGGAGCAGTTCGTGGCCACCCGCCGCGGGGTGGAGGGCTACGTCGAGCCGCGGACCGCGGTCACCGAGACGACGATCCTGCTGATCGCCGCGGACGGCGAGTGGACCCGTCGGCGCATCGCTTCCCCCGATGTCGCCCGCAGGTTGTCCAAGGACCTCGCGGTCCCGGTCTACGACGCCCAGGTCACCGGGTATCCGCAGCGGATGCGGGACTGGTCGGCGGCCCAGAAGCACAAGCTCGGCTGACGCGACCGGTCGAGGCAGGGGTCTCCCGCCCCGACCGGCCGCGGCACGGCGATCCCGACCGGTCAGCCCGCGATCAGGGCCTCGATGGTGGCCAGCAGGGTGCGTACCGGGACCCCGGTACCGCCCTTGGGCGTGTAGCCCCACGGGCTGCGTGTGTTGTACGCCGGGCCGGCGACGTCGATGTGCGCCCAGGGCAGCCCGGCCGGCACGAACTCGGCCAGGAAGTGACCGCCCACCAGCATCCCGCCGAGCCGGTCGGCGTTGGCGTTCACCATGTCCGCGATCGGCGAGTCGAGCCCGCGGCGCAGCTCCGGGGGCAAGGGCATCGCCCACATGGGCTCACCACTGCGGGCGCTGCTGGCGACCACCAGGTCCCGCAGTTCGTTGCTGCCCATCACGCCCGCGGTGCGGTCACCGAGGGCGACGGTCTGGGCGCCGGTGAGCGTGGAGGTCTCCAGCAGGTAGTCCGGCTCGTCCTCCGCGGCGCGGGCGATGGCGTCGGCGAGCACCACCCGCCCCTCGGCGTCGGTGTTGGTGATCTCGGCCTTCTTGCCGTTGCGGAAGGTGACCACGTCGGCCGGACGGTAGGCCGAGCCCGAGGGCAGGTTCTCCGCCATCGGGACGGTGGCGGTGACGTCCACCGGCAGGCCCAGCTCGGCGACCAGGCAGACGGTGGCGATCACCGCCGCGGCCCCCGCCATGTCGGACTTCATGTCCTCCATCTTGGCCGCGGGCTTGATCGAGATGCCGCCGCTGTCGAAGGTGATGCCCTTGCCGACCAGGGCCACGGAGCGGCTGGCACGCTTGCCCCGGTAGGTGAGCCGCAGCAGCCGCGGGCCGCGGGTGGAGCCACTGCCCACGGCCAGGATGCCGCCGTAGCCCCCGGCGGCCAGCCCCGCCTCGTCCAGGATCTCCACCGACAGCCCGGCCTTCTTGCCGGCCGCGGCGCCGCGGGCGGCCAGCTCGGCGGGGTAGAGGTCGTTGGGTGGGGTGTTGACCAGGTCGCGGGTCAGGGCGACGGCGTCGGCGACCGCGCGCACCCGGGCCAGCGCAGCCTTGGCCTCGCCGGCATCGGGCACGACCAGCTCGACCGACTGCGGCGGCGTCGGCCGGTCGGCCGGCAGGTCGGACTTGTAGGCGGTGAACTCGTAGGCGCCCAGCAGCGCGCCCTCGCCGACGGCGTGCAACCGCTCGGCGTCCGGGGCGCCACCCACCGCGGCCAGCAGCGTGACGATCGAGCCACGTCCGGTCAGCGCCCGGCTGGCAGCACCGGAGGCCCGGCGGACGGCCTCGGCGGGATATCCCCCGTCGGCCTGCGGCGTGCCGAGGCCCGCGACGGCGACGACCGGGAACGGGCCCTGCCCGAAGGTGGCCAGCCGGGTGACCTCGTCCTCACCGCCCCGGGCGCCGAGGTCGGCCAGCGCGGCCAGCAGCCGACCGCCCAGCAGCCGGTCGACGGCGTCGGCACCAGGGGTGGTCAGCAGGCCGTCGGGGCCCTTGCCGACCCCGACGACCACGGCGTCGGCGGAGAGCTTCTCGAGTGGGCGGTCGGTGGCGGAGATCGTCGGCGGCACCAGGCGATCCTAGACAGGCGATCGGTGGAGGACTCCCCGGTCGGCCCGCTGCAGGCGAGCACACCGCGGGACCTGGCGACCGGCCCGGCTACGGTCGCGGGGTGACCGCGCAGACCTCGCCCCTGCACGACCGGCACCTGGCCGCCGGCGCCAAGATGGCCGATTTCGGGGGGTGGTCGATGCCCATCGAGTACGCCGGCGGCGGGGTGATCGCCGAGCACACCGCGGTGCGCGCCGACGTGGGGCTCTTCGACGTCTCGCACCTGGGCACCGGCAGCGTCCGCGGCCCCGGTGCGGCCGCCTTCGTCAACAGCTGCCTGACCAACGACCTGGCCAGGATCGGCCCCGGGCGGGCCCAGTACACGCTGTGCTGCCGGCCCGATGGGGAGGAGGGCGCCGGGGGAGTGGTGGACGACCTCATCGCCTACCTGCACGGCCCCGACGACGTGCTGCTGGTGCCCAACGCCGCCAACTCCGCGGAGGTGCTGGCCCGGTTGTCCGCCGCGGCACCTGACGGGATCACGGTGACCGACCGGCACACCGAGGTCGCCGTCCTGGCGTTGCAGGGGCCGCGCTCGGCGGAGGTGCTGGCCGCGGTGGGCCTGCCGGGCGGGCTGGACTACATGGCCTTCGCCGACACCCCGGGCCGGGACGGCACCGAGATCACCGTCTGCCGGACCGGCTACACCGGCGAGCACGGCTACGAGTTGCTGGTCGCGGCCGACCGGGCCGGGCAGCTGTGGGACGCCCTGCTGGACGCCGGGCGGCCGGAGCAGATCCGGCCATGCGGGCTCGGGGCCAGGGACACGTTGCGCACCGAGATGGGTTACCCGCTGCACGGCCACGAGCTGTCCGTCGAGATCTCCCCGGTGCAGGCCCGCTCGGGCTGGGCCGTGGGCTGGGCCAAGGAGGCATTCTGGGGTCGGGACGCCCTGCTCGCCGAGCGGGCCGCCGGTCCGGCCCGCCGGCTGTGGGGCCTGAAGGCCCCCGGCCGGGGCATCCCGCGTCCGGGCATGGCCGTCGTCGACGGTGCGGGCAGCCGGATCGGGGAGGTCACCAGCGGGACGTTCTCCCCGACGCTGCGCACCGGGATCGCGCTGGCTCTGCTGGACACCGCCGCCGACCCGCGGCCGGGGCAGCAGCTGGCCGTGGACGTGCGGGGGCGCACCCAGCCCGTCGAGGTGGTCACGCCCCCGTTCGTGCCCTCGCACGTGCGCTGAAGGCGCCCGGGCCTGACGGGCTCAGGCGCTGGTCTTCTGCTCCTCCGTCGGCGTCGGGGACTCCGGCAGCTCGTCGGCCACCTTCGCGTCCCGGTCACCCATCGGGACCGCCGGCCCCTGGGTGGTGTCCTTCGCCGTCTGGTGCTCGGACTCGGCGTTGATCTCGGCCCCCAGCAGGACCAGGTAGCAGGTCAGGTAGAGCCACAGCATCAGCACGATGACCCCGGCGATCGCGCCGTAGGTCTCGTTGTAGGAGCCGAAGTTGCTCACGTAGAAGCTGAACGCCAGCGAGACCAGCACCCAGACGACGGTGACCACCACCGAGCCCAGGCTCACCCAGCGGAACTGGGCGCGTCCCGGTCGGGCGCCAGGCGATACAGCACCGACAGCGCGGCGGCCATCAACCCCAGCAGCACCACCCAGCGGAGCAGCTGGGCCAGGATCGTGCCGAGGATGCCCAGGGGCAGGGCGTCCAGCACGACGGGCAGGACGGCGACCAGGCTGAACGCCAGCAGGACGAAGACGATGGCACCCAGGGTGAGGGCCAGCGAGAGGGCCTTGAGCTTGACGAAGCCCCGGGTCTCGACCTCGTCGTAGGCGAGGTTGACCGCGGTGATGAGGTTGCCCATCCCGCCCGAGGCCGACCACAGCGCCGCCAGGATGCTCACGATCAACCCGATGGACAGGGCGCCGCTGTCGGCCGTGGCGAGGCTGCGCAACTGGTCGCCGATGATCGACGCCGCCTCCTGGGGCAGGCTGTTGGACAGGCTGTCGATCTGGCTGGTGACCGTCTCCGGCGAGGCGAAGAGCCCGTACATGGACACGGTGGCGATGAGTGCCGGGAACAGGGCGAGGAAGGCGAAGAAGGCCACCCCGCCGCCGATGATCGGCATGTTGTCGGCCTTGTTCTCCGCCCACGCCCGCTTGACCACCTGCATCCAGCCCCGGGCCGGGATGTCCGTGGGGGATTCTGCGTCCACGCCGGGCAGCTGCCCAGCAGTAGGGGCGCCCGGCGGTCGCTGGGAGGCCCGCGGGGAGGGTCCGTGGGCCTCGGCCCGGTCGTCGGCTTCCCGTGCTGCTGCCCGGCGGGCCGCCTTCTCGGCCACCCGTTCGCGGATGCGCTCCACCGCGCTGTCCGGCCGTGTCTCGTCTGGCATGCCGTCATCCCTCGCAGTGCTGGTCGGGTCGGGGGTGCTGGATCGGGTCGGGTCCATCGTCGATGGTCTGCCGGGTCAGTCCCCGGGCCAGCTGCCGGTCAACCGGGTGAAACCACGGGCGCCGGCGCGGTCGATCGCGAACTCGACTCCGGCGCTCATCGGCGGTTCCGCCGGACCAGCAGGACGACGACACCGGCGACGAGGGCCAGGCCGACGCCGAGGACCACGGGCGGGCTCTCCCGGTAGGTCTCCACCGCGGTGTCCCGCGCCCGCGCGGCGGACTCCTTGACCCGGGACGTGACGTCGAGCCGGTGGCTCAACTCGTCCACCGTGCGACCGAGCTGCTCCCGGGTGGCCTCGATCTGGGCTCGGATCGCGTCGGGGTCGGTCGGACCGGCGACGCCGGGGGCGCCTGGTCCGGCAGCTCCCGCGGGACGACGGGTGGGTCCGCTCATCGGCTCGCGCTCTCGGCGGCGGCCGCGACGTCGGCCTCGACGCACTCCAGCGTCGACTCCCCGGTGGCGGTGTTCGCGGGGTCGAGGAACGGTGGGGCGGCGGGCTGGCCGCCGTCACCCGCGCGGGGCTGGCTCATCGTTCCTCCTGGGTCGGGGCTGGGGGGCACTCCTCGCCATGCCCATCGCGTGCGGTCGGCAATCGCCGGGACCGGGGGCACGTCAGTACGCTCGCGCCATGACCTCGCCCCCTCCCGCGACCTGGACCTGGCGGCTGCACGACCCGGCCGGGGAGACGCTGGACCCGGCTGAGGTCGGGGTCGGGGTCCCGGTGGAGGACGCCCAGGCCGACGCCGAGTCCTGGCTGGGCGAGCACTGGCGTGACCTGCTGGAGCGGGGGGTCGCCACGGTGACCCTGCTGCGTGGGGACGACGTCGTCTACGGCCCGATGGGCCTGGCCGCCAGCTGAGGCCCCCGGCCCTGCACGGAGGCCCGCCACGAGGCCCCCACGAGGGCCCCCACCAGGCCCCCGCGAGGGCCCGCGGTGGCCCGCCGGGTGCTGGGCACCCGGCGGACCGCGGGCGCGCTCAGCCCCGGCTGGTCTTGGCGGGGTCGCGTTCCACGACGTCGCCGAGGGCCTCGTCGATCCGGGTGAGCACCTCGGCCGGTAGCTCCACGCCGGCCGCGGCGACGTTGTCGTGCACCTGCTCGGGTCGGGTGGCGCCGATGATGGCCGCGGCCACGTTCTGGTTCTGCAGCACCCAGGCCAGCGCCAGCTGGGCCATCGTCAGGCCCAGCTCCTCGGCGATCGGGCGGAGCAGCTGCACCCGGGTCAGCACCTCGTCGGTGAGGTAGCCCTTCATCGAGCCCCCGGCGCTGGCGTGCCCGCCCCGGCTGTCCGCCGGTGGCGCCTGGCCGGGCTGGTACTTGCCGGTCAGCACGCCTTGGGCCAGCGGGGACCAGACGATCTGGCTGATCCCCTCCGCCTCGGAGGTGGGCACGACCTCGCTCTCGATCACCCGCCACAGCATCGAGTACTGGGGCTGGTTGCTGATCAGCTGCACGCCGAGGTCACGGGCCAGGGCCGCGCCGGCGGCGATCTCCTCCGCCCGCCACTCCGACACCCCGATGTAGAGCACCTTGCCGGCCCGGACCAGGTCGGCGAAGGCCGTCATGGTCTCCTCCAGCGGCACCGTGCTGTCGTAGCGGTGTGCCTGGTAGAGGTCGACGTAGTCGGTCTGCAGCCGCTCCAGCGAGGCGTGGCAGCTCTCGATCACGTGCTTGCGGGACAGGCCCCGGTCATTGGCCCCCGGTCCGGTCGGCCAGTAGACCTTGGTGAAGATCTCCAGCCCCTCGCGGCGCTGACCGGACAGGGCCCGGCCCAGCACGGACTCGGCCTTGGTGCCCGCGTAGACGTCGGCGGTGTCGAAGGTGGTGATGCCGGCATCGAGGGCGGCGCGGACGCAGGCGTGCGCCGCGTCCTCCTCCACCTGGCTGCCGTGGGTGAGCCAATTTCCGTAGGCGAGCTGGGTGATGTTCAGGCCGGAACGGCCCAGGCGACGTGTATCCACCGGTTGACCGTAGGACGACCGCGGTCGGTCCGCTGGAACGGCCCTGGTGCAAGGCGCCGGTCGGCGCAGAGCGTCGGCCGGGGGGGCAGGGTCTCGTTCAGACGTCGGCGCCCACCGGCACCTGGGCGCGGGGGAACCGCCAGCGGCGGATCATCGTGGCGCGGCTGATGCCGTACCAGACCAGGCCCCGGGTCCGGGTGACGGCGGGGAACCGCTCGCGGACCTTGCGCGAGATCCGGCGGCCCAGCACGACCGAGTCGCCGATGATCACCAGGAAGAAGGCGAACCAGACGAAGACGGTGTAGCTCTGCACGGCCTGGTTGGGGATGAAGTAGCCGACCAGCACCAGCGCGGCCACGACCAGGAACATGCTGCCGGCGTTGCGGCGGGCGTCGACCACATCGCGGACCAGGCGCTTCTCCGGGCCGCGGTCGCGGGCCGGCAGGGCGCTGTCGTCGCCCCGCGCTGCCGCCTCGCGCGCGCTGCCCCGGTTGCCTGCCTGCTGCTCGCGCTGCCGCTTGTAGGCCTCCTTGCGCGTGGTGGGCGGGGGAGGCGGGGGACCCGGGCGCCGCCCCTGGGCCACGTTGCGCCGCGGGGTCGGGCGGCCCTTGCCGGCGTTGGCCAGCTGCTGCGCAGTCAGGTCGGGCGCGGCGGGCGTCGTCTCGGCGTCGCGGTGGCGGCCGGGCAGGCGGAGCTTCACGAGCCGCAGTCTACGTCCCGGCCCGGGGTGGTCCGGCGGCCGCGCGACCGTGCCGAGACCCGGTGGACACCCGATCGACCCGGTTCGCGCCGTACAGTGGGAAGCAGCTCCGCCACGGCGGTGTTGATCGCGGCAGGAGTATCTGGCTGCGATTCGGTGCACCGGACACCCTCGATGTGGGAGGACAGAACATGACCGTGCAGGACACTCAGGCCCCCGGCGCCACCGGCGTCATCCTCAGCGACACCGCAGCGCAGAAGGTCAAGGCGCTGCTGGACCAGGAGGGTCGGGACGACCTGCGCCTGCGCATCGCGGTTCAGCCGGGTGGTTGCTCCGGGCTGCGCTACCAGCTCTTCTTCGACGAGCGCTTCCTCGACGGCGACCAGACCCACGAGTTCGGTGGCGTCGAGGTCATCGTGGACCGGATGAGCGGGCCGTACCTTGGTGGCGCCACGATCGACTTCGTGGACACCATCGAGAAGCAGGGCTTCACGATCGACAACCCCAACGCCGGCAGCTCCTGTGCCTGCGGGGACTCGTTCTCCTGATCTGACCGCACGACGACGAGGCCCGGTTCCCCCACGGGGGAGCCGGGCCTCGTCGTGCCCCGGGCCGTCCGAGCCCGGGGCAGGTCACAGCCGGACGGGGTACACCGTCTCGGGCACGTCCACCCGATCCGCTCCTCCACGAAGATCCCGTGCCACACCATGAAGACCAGCACCTCCCACAGCTTGCGCGGGCCACCCGCTTGCTCGGTGTCTCCGCGGTGCGCAACGAGCTCAGCAGCTCGGCCACCGCGGCCCGGTTCAGCCACTCGTCGGTCTGGCTGTCGGCGATGATCTGGTGGGCCCAGTCGTGCAGCGGGCCGGCCAGGAACTCCGGCGTCGGCACCGGGAAGCCCAGCTTCCGACGGTGCAGGATCGCCGGCGGCACGATCTGCTCCATCGCCCGGCGAAGCGCGTACTTGGTCGCGTCGCTGCCGCGCGGCACCCGCTGCTCCAGCGGGATGCGTGCGCGGCCAGGTCGAACACCTCGGCGTCCAGGAACGGCACGCGCAGCTCCAGCGAGTTGGCCATCGTCATCTTGTCCGCCTTGACCAGGATGTCGCCCCGCAGCCAGGTGAACAGGTCCACGTACTGCATGGCCGTCACGTCGTCGTAGCCGGCGGCGCGGGTCCGGCGGTAGAGGTCCTGGGTGACCGTGCACGTGCGACTCGTCGGCGTCGTGACCGCGCAGCAGCCCGGCCAGCTCGGCGCCGGAGAAGATGCGGGCGTTGCCGTAGTAGCGCTCCTCGAGCGGGATGGAGCCGCGGCGCAGCAGGTCCTTGCCCCGCAGCCCGTCGGGTAGCCGGTTCGACAGCGCGGCCCAGCGCCCTGCCCACCCCGGCGGCAGCCGCTCGAGCCCGGCCAGCGACAGCGGCTCCCGGTAGATCGTGTACCCGCCGAACAGCTCGTCGGCGCCCTCGCCGGAGAGCACCACCTTGACGTGCTTGCGGGCCTCGCGGGCCACGAAGTACAGCGGCACCAGCGCGGGGTCGGCGACCGGGTCGTCGAGATACCAGACGACCTCGGGGATGGCAGCGGCGAACTGCTCGGCGGTGATGACGACCTGGTGACGTGCGCGACGCCGAGCTCGGCCGCGGACTCGCGCGGCGATGTCGATCTCCGAGGTCGCCTCGCGCTCGAAGCCGACGGTGAAGGTCATCAGGTCCGGGTTGTACGCGGTGGGCCAGCGCCGCGATGGCCGTGGAGTCGATGCCGCTGGACAGGAACGACCCCACCGTCACGTCGGCCCGCATGTGCTTGCGCGACGCGACTCGTCGCAGCGTCGCGGCGATCCGGTCGTAGAGGTCCTGCTCCCGGCCGGCGGGCACCGGCTGCGGTGCGAAGGCCGGGTGGAAGTAGCGCTCGGTGGCCAGCTCGCCGTCGACGACGGTGAAGCGGGTCCCGCTCTCGATCCGCCGGATCCCGCGGTGCAGGGTCGCGGGCTCGGGCACGTACTGCAGGGTCAGGTAGTGCTGCAGCGAGGCGGGGTCGACCCCGCCGGCGCCGGCCGAGCCGCCCAGCAGTTCCAGCAGGGCCTTCTTCTCGCTGCTGAACGTCGACCGCGCCGTCGGCGAGCCGTGCGGTGAACAGCGGCTTGATGCCGAACGGGTCCCGGGCGCCGAACGCGGTCCCGGTCCGGGTGTCCCAGATGACGAAGGCGAACATGCCGCGCAGCCGGGAGACCACGTCGGCTCCCCCAGTGGTGGTAGCCGGCCACGATCGCCTCGGTGTCACCCTCGGTGGCGAACTCGGCGCCCCAGCGCGGCCAGCTCGGCCCGCAGCTCCAGGTAGTTGTAGATCTCGCCGTTGAACACGATCCGGTACCGGCCGTCGGCGTAGGGCATCGGCTGGTGGCTGCCGCTCGACGTCGATGATGGACAGCCGGTTGAACCCGCAGCACCGCGCGCTCGTCGGACCACACCGCGGTGTCGTCGGGGCCGCGGTGGTGCAGGCAGTGCAGCGCGTGCCGCACCACGCTCGACCCTGGCGTCGTCGACCCGCTCGGCGTCGGTGGACAGGTAGGCGAGCAGGCCACACATCAGGCGCAGGTCTCCGGGGTGTCGGGCGGGACGTCCCAGGGTGAGGACGCCGGGTGGGACGTCGGGTCAGACGCGCTCGCCGGCGCGGGTCTTCCGGGTGACGATCCGCTCGGCCACGAAGGACAGGAACGGGACGGTCCCGGCCAGCAGGACGCCGAGGGTCCCCTTGGCGCTCCACCTGGCCCGCAGCGCCAGGTCAAAGGACGTCAGCAAGTAGACCGCGTACAGGAAACCGTGTGCGGTGCCGATGACGGCGACCGGGCCGGGGGTGCCGCCGAGGTACTTCAGCGGCATGGCGACCAGCACCAGGGCGATGAGCATGACGCCCACGACCCAGGCCAGCACCCGGTAGCGCAGGAACGCCCCGGGAATCCCCCGGTCGGTGCGCACCCGCCCGGAGGTCGACCCCGTCGGGGAACCGGTGGTCGGTTCAGCGGCCATCTCTGCCTCGCAGTGCCTTCTCGTTGAGCTCGGCCAGGTAGGCGTTGTACGCAGCCATCTCAGGGTCGCCGGTGGTGTCGATGCGGGGCCGCTGGTAGAGCACGACCTCCTGGCCGGGTTCGTCCTCGTCGGGATCGCGGTGTCAGCTCGACCCGGACCATCTTGGAGTAGAACCACAACCCCATGAAGCCGTAGAGCGGCCACTGCATGGCGTAGCTCCAGTTCACCGCGCCACCACCGGCCTCGGCCTTGGTGAGCTGCCAGTACCCGAGGAAGAACGTGGCCACGAACAGCGCGGCCACCAGCAGGTGCAGGAGCACCCACCTGGGGGTCAGCAGCCGGGGGAGCACGTCCCCGACTGTAACCGTCGTGGTCGGGCGACCAGCGCCGCTGTGCCGACATCACACCCGCCGGACGGGACCGTCGTGGTCGGCCCGGGCGGGGGAATCGGACACCTCGGGCAGACCGGTGGCCACCCGGTGCCGCGCCGGTCCGGCCACAGGTCGCCGCGTCGGTGCACTCGGCTACGTCTCCCGACACTGTGGTCGGAGTGGGCGGGACCTGTCGGGACACCGGAAGGGCACCCACGAGCCAGACCGCGCGGCGCCTGTCGCGCGGAGGATCAAGGAGGCAGCGGGCAGTGGCTCGACGGAGCAAGCTCGCGCGGGTCGCCGCGCTCGGCGTCCTGGCCGTGCTCACCCTCTCGGGGTGCGAACTGAACAACTCGTTCTGGCGGTTCGGATGGCCCGAAGGAATCACCGACGAGGCGAAGGTGATGCGGGAGCTGTGGACCGGCTCGGTCATCGCCGCCCTGGTGGTCGGCTTCGCGGTCTGGGGCCTGATCTTCTGGTCGGTCCTGCGGCACAAGCGGCGGGGTGACGAGCTCCCCAAGCAGACCGCGTACAACCTGCCGCTGGAGATCGTCTACACGATCATCCCGTTCATCATCATCGCGGTGCTGTTCTTCTACACCGTGGTGGTGCAGAACAGGGTGCAGGCCCGCAGCGACAACCCGGACGTGACGATCGCGGTCAACGCGTTCAAGTGGAACTGGCAGTTCGTCTACCCCGAGACGACCGACTCCAACGGTGGTACCCCGGTCAGCACGGTGGGGTCGAGCACCGAGGTGCCGATCCTGGTCGTCCCGACCGACCAGACGATCCGGTTCGAGGTGGCCTCCGCCGACGTCATCCACTCCTTCTGGGTGCCCGAGTTCCTCTTCAAGCTCGACGTCATCCCGGGCAACGAGAACGGTCGCGACAACGTCTTCCAGGTGACCGTGCGGGAGCAGGGTGCGTTCGTGGGCCGCTGCGCAGAGCTGTGCGGGACCTACCACGCGAACATGAACTTCGAGGTCCGCGCCGTCTCGGGGGAGGACTACCAGGCCTACCTGGCCGCCCGCGAGGACGGCCTGTCGACCTACGACGCGCTGGAGAGCATCGGCCAGCCGGGTTCGGCCACCACGACCACCCCGTTCAACATCGGCGAGCAGCAGCAGCTCGACGCCGCCGGCAACTGACGTGACGATGCCCCTGCAGGAGGTCCGGCCGTGAAGGTCGAAGCGCTCATCTTCAATGTCATCGCCGCGTTCTGCGTGGTGGCCGCGGTGGTCTACGGGGTGTGGTCCCGCGAGCCGATCGGCACCACGGCGCTGGCCCTCTCGGCCGGTCTGATGGGCCTGATCGGCGGGTTCTTCTGGTTCGTGGCACGGCGCATCGACGCCCGACCGGAGGACCGCAAGGACGCCGAGATCGCCGACGGCGCAGGCGAGCTGGGCTTCTTCTCTCCCGGCAGCTACTGGCCGTTCGGGTTGGCGTTGTCCGCCGCCACCATGGGCCTGGCGCTGGCCTTCTTCTACACCTGGCTGATCGTGATCGCCGGCGTCGCACTGCTGATCACCATCGGCGGCCTGCTCTTCGAGTACTACACCGGGCAGAACGCGCACAGCTGAGCCCCGCCCGTTCCGACGGCCCCTCTCCCGTAGCCCGGGAGGGGGGCCGTCGGTCTGTCCGCCCTGGATGCGAGCGGCTGCGCGCCGTCGACGGCGGGTCGGGCGCCGCCGCAGGCGTTGCTCTCGCCCGGTCCGCGGGAGCATGCTCCTGGGTCTGCCGGCGCCAGCGCCCGGGGCCGGTCCCCAGGGCTCCAAGGAGGACCAGGTGGACATCGACCAGATGCCGGTGATCGTGCGGTGGACCCGACGGCTGGAGGACGCGCGGGCCCTCGACGGGCTGGTGCGGGCGATCGAGCCGTCGATCCACGGGGCGTTCGGTACCGGGAGGCGCGCCTGGATCCTGCGCGGCCAGTGGCTGGGCCACACCGTGCACCCCGTGCTGACCGACCTGGTGCTCGGCACCTGGACCTCGGCGTCGGTGCTGGACCTGGTCGGTGGACCCGCGGCCTCGGCTCCGGCGCGCCGGCTCATCGGCACGGGGCTGCTCGCCGTGGGCCCGACGGCCTGGACGGGGTGGGCGGAATGGTCCGCGGCCGGCCCCCGGGACAAGCGGGTCGGGTTGGTGCACGCCGCCGCCAACGGGCTGGCGATCGGGCTGTACGCGGGGTCCTGGCTCGCCCGCGGCCGTGGACGGCAGCGCGCCGGCACCAGGCTCGCGCTGGCGGGGGCATCGGTCTCCGGGTTCGGGGCCTACCTGGGGGGCCACCTCGCCGCGGTCCGTGGGGTCGGCAGCCGGCACCCGGCTTACCGGGCGTCGCCGGGCTGACCCGGACCACCGGGAGCACGGCACCGGGAGTCGCTCGGCCGATCATCCCGTGGCTCCGGCGGCGCCCGGTCACCGGTGGCTGCCCGGGTGCCTGGCCGACCGTCCGTCGGGGCAGGGAGCCCGGACGCAGCAGGGGCCCCGACGGACGATGCCGTCGGGGCCCCTGCGCTGGGAGTGCGATCAGTCGCGCGGGTCCTGCGGCCGTCCGCCGTCAGACGGGCGGCCTCCCTCGGACGGGCGGCCGGATCCGACCCGCTGGTCGCGATCGGCCTCGGCGGCTTCCAGGCCACGTCCTTCGGCGCGAGCCTCCAACTGGACGCTGGATGGCTGCTCGATGGGCGTGAAGAACCCCTTCAGCGCGCGCCGCGCCCCACCGACCTGGTTCATCCGCTTGGGCACCGGAGCACCGGCGTAGGTCAGCTGCCCGTGGCCGTGCTCGTCGACCGGGCCGAGGGGCTGGTGCACCTCGATGAACTCGCCGCTGGGCAACCGGCGGATGACCCCGGTCTCGATCCCGTGCTCCAGCACCTCGCGGTCGTGTCGCTGCAGGCCCAGGCAGATGCGGTAGGTGAGCACGTAGGCGATCGGCGGCAGGACGATCATGCCGATGCGGCCGACCCAGGTCATCGCGTTCAGGCTGATGTCGAACTTGTCGGCGATCAGGTCGTTGCCACCGGACATCCACAGCACGCCGTAGAAGGTCAACGCCATGACGCCCACCGAGGTCCGCACCGGGACGTCCCGCGGCCGTTGCAGCAGGTGGTGCGACGCGGTGTCCTTGGTCAGCTTGCGCTCGATCTGGGGGTAGAGCGCCAGCACCGTGAACATCGCACCGGCGACCACCACGGTCGGCCAGAACAGCGCCGGGATCGTGTAGTCACCGGGCAGGTTGATGTCCCAGGCCGGGAACAGTCGCGTCGAGCCGTCCAGGAAGCCGATGTACCAGTCCGGCTGGGAGCCCGCCGACACCTGGGCCGGGTTGTAGGGCCCCCACAGCCAGATGGGGTTGATCTGCACCAGGCCACCCAGCGCGGCGGTGAGGCCGAAGACGATGAAGAACAGCGCCGTCGCCTTGCCCGCGAAGGCCGGGAAGAGCCGGTTGCCCACCACGTTGTGCTCGGTGCGGCCGGGGCCGGGGAACTGGGTGTGCTTCTGCTTGATCAGCAGCAGCAGGTGCACGGCGATCAAGGCCAGGATGATCGCCGGCAGGATCAGCACGTGGACGATGTAGAACCGGCCGATGATCGCGGTGCCGACGTAGTCACCGTCGAAGACCGCCCAGTGCGCCCAGGTCCCGATGACCGGGATGGACAGCAGGATCGCCGAGATGATCCGCAGCCCGGTGCCCGACAGCAGGTCGTCGGGCATGGAGTAGCCGGTGACGCCCATCAGCAGGGCCAGCACCAGCAGGACGACCCCGATGCCCCAGTTGGTCTCCCGCGGCTTGCGGAAGGCGCCGGTGAAGAAGATGCGCACCAGGTGCACCACGATCGAGGCCACGAACAGCAGGGCCGCCCAGTGGTGGATCTGCCGGATGAGCAGGCCGCCGCGGACGTCGAAGCTCAGGGCCAGCGTGGAGTCGTAGGCCTGGGACATCACCACCCCACGCATGGGGGCGTAGGTGCCCTGGTACGTCGTCTCGGCCATCGAGGCGTCGAAGAAGAACGTCAGGTACGTCCCCGACAGCAGCAGGATGACGAAGGAGTAGAGCGCGATCTCCCCGAGCAGGAACGACCAGTGGTCGGGGAAGACCTTGTTGAGGGTGCGGCGCAGGGGACCGGCGACGATGAGTCGCTCGTCGATCTCCGTCGCTGCCTTGCCGATCTTCGTGGCCGGTTGTCCCGGCGCGACCGCAGTCGATGCCATCAGATCCGCTCTCGGTTCCAGTAGGTGGGTCCGACTGCCTCAGCGTAGTCGCTGCGTGCGACGAAGTACCCCTCGTCATCCAGCGTAATCGGCAGTTCCGGGAGCGGGCGGGTCGCCGGGCCGAAGACCGGCTTGGCACCCTGCGTGACATCGAACTGCGACTGGTGGCAGGGGCACAGGATCCGGCCGGTCTCCTGCTCGTACAGCGACACCGGGCACCCGGCGTGGGTGCAGATCTTGGAGTAGGCCACGTAGTCGCCGTAGCCGTAGTCCGCCTGCCCCTGCCGCGGCTGCAGGTCGGCCAGCTGCTCGGGGCGCAACCGGATGAGCATGGTGGCGGAATCCGGCGCCAGGTTCCCGCCGTCCACGGCCGGGAAGACCGTCTGCAGCGAGCCGGGCTCGGCGTCACCGGGACGGATCGGGGTGCCGTCGTCCCGGACCAGTCGGACGCCCTTGGCCCACGGGGTGGTGCCCAGCGGGTTGCCGGTGTTGGGGTTCTTGATCAACCCACCCAGCGGGGCGATGAGCATGAGGCCCAGGGCGCCGCCGGCGAACCCGAGGGTGCGGCTGATCATCTTCCGGCGCGGGAAGCCGGTCTTGGCCAGCCCGCCCATCAGGGTCGCGGCGGTGGTGGACCTGTCGAACTGCGAGCCGTCGTGCTTGTCCTGAACGGCGGTCTCGTGCGGCAGCAGCTTCTTGACGAAGAGCACCAGGCCGACGCCGATGAAGACGAGCGCCCCACCCATCGTCAGGCCCAGGAGCGGGGTGTAGATGGCGCTCCAGCCACCGTCCAGCGATGCCCACTGCCAGTCGGGCAGGAACCAGCCGGAGCCGAAGTAGACGACGGCGAAGGCCAGTGCGAACAGCCCCGCCACGGCGAAGGCCAGCGCGACCTGTCGCTCGGCCTGCTTCTCCAGGCCGGAGCCCGGGGCGGGCGGCGGGTCCACGTGCAGGACCTCGACGCCGTCGTACCGGGCCCCGAGCCGGTTCAGCTCCTCGGCGTCCATGCCGGCCAGCTGCGCCGGGGTGTAGTCGTCGTCCGGGCCACCGTAGAGGGGGCCCGAGGCGTCGTCGCCGCCGTGTCGAGCCGGGACGACGGTGGTCGGTGGTGCTCACGCCTTGGTCCCCATCCAGAAGATCCCGAAGAGCAGGGCGCCGATGCCGACGAGCCAGATGACCAGGCCCTCGGCGACCGGACCGACCCGCCCGATACCAGCCCGCCCGGGTCGGCCTGCGCCTTGAGGGTCTGGACGTAGTTGATGATCGCTCGCTTCTCGTCCGGGGTCAGCTGGTTGTCGCCGAACACCGGCATGTTCTCCGGCCCGGAGAGCATCGCCGTGTAGATCTCGAGGTCGTTGGCGTCCAGCAGGCTGGGCGCCGCCTTGCCGGAGGAGAGCGCGCCGCCCTGGCCGACGAAGTTGTGGCAGGAGGCGCAGTTGAGCCGGAACAGCTCGCCGCCCTCGGCCACGTCCCGTCGCGGAGGTCACCCGAGGGCAGCGTCGGGCCGCCACCGTTGGCCTGCACGTAGGCCATCAGCTGGTCGATCTCCTCGTCGGAGAACACCGGCGGCTTGCGGGCCGCGTCGGCTTCCTGGGCGACCAGCGGCATGCGGCCGGTGTGCACCTGGAAGTACACCGAGGCCTCGCCGACACCGATGAGCGACGGGCCGCGGTCCGCCACGCCCTGCAGGTTGGCGCCGTGGCAGCTGATGCAGCTGCGCTCGTACAGCGCCTGCCCGGCCGCCTCGGCGGAGGACTCCGCCCGGCCTCGTCGGCGGCCTGGCCGGGGCGAACACCGAGTAGACGGCACCGGTCAGCACCAGGGCGGCCATCAGGCCGGCGACGTTGGCCAGTCCGACGGCGCTGCTTGGACCGGCGACGGGCCCGGGCTGCGTCGGCGGGGCGCTCCGGGAGCGGCGCACCGGCGAGCAGGCCGCCTGACCGGCCTCGGTCGGGGCGTCGGAGTGCGGGTTCGTGGTGGACACCGGTTCCCTAGCGGATCAGGTAGATCGTGGCGAAGAGCCCGACCCACACGACGTCGACGAAGTGCCAGTAGTAGGAGACCACGATCGCGGAGGTCGCCTGCGCTGGCGTGAACCGGCCCATGGTGGACCGGATGAGCACGAAGATGAAGGCGACGAGGCCGCCGATCACGTGCAGCGCGTGGAAGCCGGTGGTCAGGTAGAAGACCGAACCGTAGGTCGAGGAGGAGATCGTGGTCTCGTGCTTGACGACCAGGTTGCGGTACTCGTTGGCCTGGCCCAGCACGAACACCAGGCCCATCACGAACGTGATGGTGAACCAGCGGCGCAGGCCGTAGACATTGCCGCTCTCCGCCGCGAACACCCCGAGCTGGCAGGTGACCGACGACGCCACCAGGATCAGGGTGAAGACCGGGCGTAGGGAACGTTGAGCTCGGTCGGCGCAGGCGGCCACGGGTCGCCCGCGCGGGCGCGGGCGGTGAAGTACATGGCGAACAGCCCGGCGAAGAACATCAGCTCGCTGGAGAGCCAGATGATCGTGCCGACGCTGACCATGTTCGGTCGGGTCAGGGAGTGCACCCGCGAGGTGTCGAAGGTGCTGCTCGCCACGGGGGCCGTTGTCACAGGGTCATCATGGCATCGGTGCAGCCGGGGGACGACCGGGGGTGCGGCGGCGTGGCGAACCCGGGAGTGGCCTGTGCGTCCCGGTCTCGCGGCCGCTGCGGTGCCCGGTCCCGGCGGGTGCGGGGCGCGTCCAGCCACCTCGGCGGGCCAGGGCACTAGGGTCGGTCGGGTGAGCACAGCCGCCGCACCGGCCACCGTGCTGGTCTACAGCCAGCGGGCCGAGGTCCGCGACGCCGTCCGCACCGCCCTGGGGCGTTTCCCGGCCGCCGACGTCGGACCCCTGGAGTACCTGGAGTGCGCCACCGGGGACGAGGTGGTCGCCGCGGTCGACCGCGGCGCCGCGGACCTCTGCGTCCTCGACGGCGAGGCCCAGCCCACCGGGGGCATGGGCTCGCGCGGCAGTTGAAGGCCGAGATCGCCGACTGCCCGCCGATCGTGGTGCTCATCGCCCGGCAGGCCGACCGGTGGATGGCGCACTGGTCGATGGCCGAGGCGACCCTGGCCCACCCGGTCGACCCGTTGGTCGCTCCCGACGTGGTGGCGGGCTGCTGCGGGAGCGCGCCGGTCGGCGCCCCGCAGCCCGCGGCTGATCGGGCTGAGCGCCCCCACCCCGACCTGGTCCGGGTTGCTCACCCGGCTGTTGTCCCGCGCCGACCTGACCGAGTCCGACACCGCCTGGGCGATGCGCGAGGTGATGACCGGGTCGGCCACCCCGGCGCAGGTGGCTGGTTTCGTGGTCGCCCTGCGGGCCAAGGGCGAGTCGCCGGCTGAGGTGGCCGGGATGGCCGCCGCGATGCTGGAGCAGGCCCGCCGCGTCGAGTTCGGTACCGACTGCGTGGACGTCGTCGGCACCGGCGGGGACGGCGCGCACACGGTCAACATCTCCACGATGGCCGCGCTGGTGACCGCTGCCGCCGGCGTCCCGGTCGCCAAGCACGGCAACCGGGCGGCCTCGTCGTCCTCGGGGTCGGCAGACGTGCTGGAGGCCCTGGGGATCGCCATCGACCTGCCTGCGGCCGGGGTGGCCCGGTGCGTGCGCGAGGCCGGCATCGGCTTCTTCTTCGCCTCGGTCTTCCACCCGGGGATGCGGCACGCCGCGGCTCCGCGCCGGGAGCTGGGCATCGGCACGGTGTTCAACTTCCTGGGCCCGCTGACCAACCCGGCCCGGCCGGTAGCCGCCGCGATCGGCTGCGCGAATGCCCGGATGGCGCCGGTGCTGGCCGCGGTGCTGGCCGGTCGGGGCACCCGTGCCCTGGTCTTCCGGGGTGACGACGGGCTGGACGAGCTGACCACCGCCACGACGTCGGCGGTCTGGGTCGTCCGGGACGGAGAGGTCGTTGCCCGATCGGGTGGACCCCGTCGTGCTGGGGCTGGCCGCCCCCGCCCCCGATGCGCTCCGTGGCGGGGACCCGGCGCACAACGCCGACGTGGTGCGGCGGCTGGTGGCCGGTGAGCCCGGTCCGGTGCGTGACGCCGTGCTGCTCAACGCCGCCGCGGCACTGACCGCCTTCGACGAGCGCGCCGGTCGGCTGCACGACCAGCTGGCCGGCGGGCTCTCGCGCGCCGCTGCCGCCGTCGACGGGGGGCGGGCCGCCGAGGTGCTGCAGCGCTGGGTGGAGGTCAGCCAGCGGATCCGCGCCGACACCGGCGACTGACCCGGCCGATCAGTCGGTGGACTCGAAGCCGATCGAGAACGCGGACTCGAGGTCGTGCCGGGAGTAGGCGCGGAACGCGATGTGCGTGGCGGTGTCCACCACGCCGGGCACCTTGTTGATCCGCCCGGCGACGACATCGGCCACCTCGTCGAACTCGCGGACCCGGACCAGGGCGATCAGGTCGACGTCGCCGGCGACGGAGTAGACCTCGCTGACGCCGTCGAGATCGGCGATCGCGGAGGCGACCTCCCCGATGGAGTCGGTCGCGGCGTCGATCATGACGATGGCGGTGATCACATCCGGGAGGCTAGCGGGGCGCGTCCGCGCTGGCCGCGCTCGCCACGGCCGGGCCGCACCCGGTCGGGCTGGGCGCGGGTGCCCAGCGAGCGCCCGTCGGCGAACGGGTCGCGGGCGCCGCGGCCCTCCTCCACCAGGTCGAGGAAGGCGCTGAACGGGCCGGTGCCGGGTACCGGGCTGGCCAGGATGCCGGTGAGCTCCACCAACCGGGTGCCGGGCTTCTCCAACCAGCGCAGCACCAACTCGGTCTCCTCGACGGTGGCCGCGAGCTCGTCGGCCGGGCCGGTGGGCGTCTCCGCCGTCGTCCTGAGCACCGCCAGGTGGTCGCGGACCGAGGTGCCGCGGGCGGCGACCCCGGCCGCCACCAGGCGGCCTCGACGGACCACCGCGAGCGCCCAGCCGCCGGCCCCGTCTGGACGGGCCAGGGTCAGCTCGGGGACGGCGGCCAGCAGTTCCAGCCGCTGCCGGCGGCGGACCGCGCGAACCAGCACGGCGATCCGGTCCCGGAGCACGGCGGCATCCTCGAAGCGCCCCTCGGCGGACAGCCGTGACACCCGGGCCAGCAGCGGGGCGCACAGCTCCCGGGGGTCGGTGGCCACGGCAGCGGCGAACACCGCCGCCACCGAGGCGTACTCCTCCCGGGACTGGGCGCCGGTGCACGGTGCCCCGCAGCGACCCATGTCGGCCAGCGCGCAGGCAGTCCCCGACGCGGAGGGGGACAGCCGGCCGCTGCACTGCCGCAACGGCAGCGACTCGTGCACCGCGGCCACCGCGGCATCCGCGGCCCGGCGGTCGGGGAAGGGGCCCAGGAAGACCCCGGACCCGGGACGGACCCGCCGGACCACCGACAACCGGGGGAAGGGCTCCTCGGTGAGGCGCACCCACAGGGCCCGCTCGGGGAAGCGGCTGCGCTTGTTGTAGCGCGGCTTGTGCTCGGCGATCAGTCGCAGCTCGCGGACCGCGGCCTCCAGGTCGTGCGCGCAGGGGAGTGCCTCGACCCGCTGGGACAACGCGACCATCTCCGTCATCCGGCTGCGCTGCTCGCCCGCGGAGAAGTAGCTGCGCACCCGGGACCGCAGATCGGTGGACGTGCCGACGTACAGCGGTTCATCCCGCGGGCCGCGGAAGACGTAGACCCCGGGACCGTGCGGCACGTGCGCGGCCAGGTGCCGCTTCTTGCGACGGGCCGGATCGACCTGCCGGGTCAGGCCGGTGAGTTCCTCCAGCGAGGTCACCCCGAGGGGACCCAGCCGCTCGAAGAGGCCGTGCAGCACGTCGACGGTGGCCCGGGCGTCCTCCAGCGCCCGGTGGGTGGGCGTGGTCCGCGACGAGAAGTACGGCGCCAAGGTGCCGAGCTTGCAGTTGGGCACCTCGTCCCGGGTCAGCAGCCGGCGGGCCAGCACCGCGGTGTCCACCGAGGCGAACGCCGGCCAGGCCAGCCCGGAGGTGGCGCAGGCGGCGCGCAGGAAGCCCAGGTCGAACGGCGCGTTGTGGGCCACCAGCACCGCTCCCCGGGCGAACTCCAGGAAGTGCGGCAGCACGGCGTCGACCCGCGGGGCGCGGGCGACCATCATCGACGTGATGCCGGTCAGCACGCTGATGTAGGGCGGGATCTCCACCCCCGGGTCGACCAGGGTCTGGAACTCCCCGAGCACCTCCCCGGCGCGCACCTTGACCGCACCGATCTCGGTGATGGCGCAGTCGGTGGGGGAGCCGCCGGTGGTCTCCAGGTCGACCACCACGAAGGTGACCCCGGTCAGCGCCGTGCCCAGGTCGTCGATGGAGACCTGCTCGTAGCGGCCCGTGCCGGCCGGGGCCGGCGGGACGGGGAGGAGAGGTCGATCGGGCACGTCGCGGACGCTAGGTCGGGGGTCGGACAATTCCGTGGCCGACGCGCCGGACCGTTCGAACACCCGTGCGGTCGCGAACTCCTCCGGTCGAGCGGTGGCAGCTGGCAGCGGGCGGAAATGTCGGTGGTCGGTCCTAGCGTCCGCGGCGACGGACCAACCGGTCCAGCGACCGTTGCCAGGAGGCACCCGTGCTCATCGACTGCGACACCTGCACCGTCCGCGGCCAGGGTTGCGACGACTGCGTCGTGACCGTGCTGCTGGGCGCACCACCCGGGTGGCGGGGGAGCGATCCGACCGTGGTGGCGCTGACCCGGCGCCCGGTGCTCGAGGGCAGGCGGGAGGCGGCATCGGGAGCGCCGCAGCAGGTCGTGCCACCGGAGGTGGGGCGGGGCACCACCGGGGAGGTCGTGCGGGAGGAGCCACCGGTGGGCTTCGCCGCTGCCCTGGTGTCCGGCCCCGGCCCGGTCGGCGACACGCCCGGGGGGCGGAGTGCCCGGGGTCCGGGCGTGGTCGTCGAGCTGGACGACGTCGAGCGCCGGGCGGTGCGGGCCTTGGCAGAGGTTGGCCTGGTCCCGCCGTTGCGACACCAACCCCCGACCACCCGCGAGGTGGGCTGAGTCGCGGCGCGCCGCCTCCGCAAGAACTCGGGCAGGAGCTGCTGAATCTCACCATTGTGATTTGACAGGTGTCGCGCGATTGACCCCTGATGTGACTCTTTGTCTCGGTCTGATTACGCCCGTACGGTGACCTCGTCCGGTCGGGCACGCGTCACCTCACCGGGTGACCTCGACCGGGCACCGCCGAACTGCCCGACCCCCCGGGGTCGGGCGGACCGGGGACCCACCGCAGCACTGGGGTGAGTTCTCTGGCGGGCCGCCCTGGTGGCCCGCAGGCACCGACCGTCCGCGGTCGGGCCACAGAGATAGGGCGTCTTCTTCCGGGCCCGAACCCGTCAGCTAACTCGGTAGGCGGTCGTCGTGGAAGAGGAGCACGCACACCCGTGGCGTCCGCCAGTCCTGTCTCCAGCCCATCCCCCTGCCCGGTCCGCTCCGTCACCGGCCCACCGGTCCTCCCCGGACGGCGGGCAGCTCTCGTGCCGGTACCGGCCGAGAACCGCTCCGTCCGCGGCACCCTCCTGCCGGGTCGGCTCGGCCGCGGGTTGCTGGTGGGCGCGACCGCCGCTGCGCTCTCGCTGACGCTGCTGCCCGGGACGGCAGCCGCAGTCCCTGCCGCCACGCACGCCAGCAGTGTCGAGCAGGCCACCCAGCTGGTCGCCGACGCCAACCACCAGCTCGAGGTCGTCACCGAGCAGGTCAACGAGGCCCAGGTCCAGCTGGCGGCCGAGCAGGCCATCGCCGCCACCGCCGACCGGGCCGTGGCCGACGCGCAGAGCAGGCTGGCCGCGCTGTCGACGCAGATGGGGCAGGTCGCCCGGAGCGCCTACACGACGAACCCCTCGGACTTCAGCGCCCTGCTCACCAGCTCCTCGCCCGAGGACTTCCTGGCCCAGGTCAGCACGCTGGACGCCATCGCCGGGCACACCAACGACCTGGTCGACCAGGTCGCCGAGGCAGCGCGGGTAGCTGCCGAGGCCCAGGCCGCCGATGCCACGGCTGCCTCCGCGGCGCAGCAGACGCTGGACCAGGTCACCGCGCAGCAGGCCGAGCTGCAGCAGCAGATCGCCGACTACCAGGCGCAGTACGACGCGCTCACCAGTGCCCAGCAGCAGCAGGTCATCGCCGCGCACAGCGGTGCCGAGGTGGCCGCGCCACGCACCGTGGTCGCCAGCAGCGAGGTGGCGCAGACCGTGGTGGACGCCGCCATGGCCCAGCGCGGGTCTCCCTACGTCTGGGGGGCCGGGGGGCCGGACAGCTTCGACTGCTCGGGTCTCACCGCGTACGCCTTCGCCGCGGCCGAGATCGCGCTGCCGCACTCCAGTGCCGCCCAGGCCCGGATGGGCAGCGCGGTGTCCCGTGCGGACCTCGAGCCCGGTGACCTCGTGTACTTCTACAGCCCGGTCAGCCACATCGGGATCTACATCGGCAACGGGATGATGGTCCACGCGCCGACCTCCGGGGACGTGGTCAAGGTGTCCAGCGTGGACATGGCCGGTTACGCCGGGGCCCGCCGGCTGCCCTGATCGCCCGTCGGCTCGCCCGCCCCGGATCACCGGTTCGGTCGGGGCCGGCCCGGGACCACGCCGCACCGGTAGGCCCGGGCGGATTCGCCGGTGGGGCGC
Source organism: uncultured Actinomycetota bacterium (assembly GCA_963759905.1). Classification (GTDB taxonomy): domain Bacteria; phylum Actinomycetota; class Actinomycetes; order Mycobacteriales; family Geodermatophilaceae; genus Klenkia. Next base: position 294,981 of record CAVXBD010000001.1, on the reverse strand, counting down.
ACACAGGCGCACCTCCTACGATGACCGGTGTGGGTTCCCGTCGGCTCCCGTTGCTGACGGCGCTGGTGCTGGGAGCGGCCCTCGTGCTGGTGCTGTGGCTGCGCATCCCCTGGGAGCCCGCCCCCCAGGTCACCGACCCCACCGGGGGACTCACCGTCGCGCAGATCGCCCGGGCCGACGCCTTCGCCGCCGACCTGCGCCCTGCCTCGCTGGCCGCGCTGCTGCTGGGGCTGCTGGCCACCGGGGTGCTGGGGCTGACCCGGTTGGGCGCTCGGCTGGTCATCGCCGTCGCCCGGCCGTTCGGCGGGGGCCGGGTGTGGCAGGTGCTGCTCGGCACCGTGGCCCTGGTGGTCCTCGGCCGGCTGGTCACCCTCCCGCTGTCGGCCTACGGGGAGGTCGTCCGGCACCGCTACGGGCTGTCCACCCGCGGATGGGGGCTGTGGGCCCGGGACCTGGCGGTCGCCACCGGCATCTCCGCGGGCCTGACCGCCGTGGGCCTGCTGCTGCTGGTGCTGCTGGCCCGCCGGGCGCCCGGCAGCTGGTGGGCCTGGGCGGGCGCGGGCGCCGCGGGCCTGGTGGTCGTCGGGTCCTTCCTGTACCCGGTGGTCATCGAGCCCGCGTTCAACTCCTTCACCCCCCTGCCGGCCGGCCAGCTGCGCACCGACCTGCTGCAGCTGGCCGAGGAGTCCGGCACCCCGGTGGCCGACGTGCTGGTCGCGGACGCCAGCCGGCGCACCACCGCGCTGAACGCCTACGTGTCCGGTTTCGGCTCGACCCGGCGGATCGTGGTCTACGACACGCTGCTGGAGCTGCCCGATGCAGAGATCGAGTCGATCGCCGCGCACGAGCTCGGGCATGTGGCCACCGACGACGTCCTCACCGGCACCCTGATCGGTGCGCTGGGCGCCGGGGCCGGTGTGGCACTGCTGGGTTGGGTGCTGGGGTCGGCCTACCTGCTCCGCCGGGCGGGCGCGGACGGGCCCGGTGATCCCCGGGTGGTTCCGCTGATCCTGCTGGCGGTCGCCGTCGGCACGGTGCTGGCCACCCCGGTGCAGAACGCGGCCTCCCGGCAGATCGAGGCCCGCGCCGACCAGCGCGCCCTGGACCTGACCCGCGACCCGGCCGCGTTCGCCGACGTGATGCGGCGGTTGTCGGTGGCCAACCTCAACCAGCCCGACCCGCCGGTGGCCTGGCAGTGGTTCTTCGGCTCGCATCCCACCACGGCCCAGCGGGTCGCAGCCGCGCAGGCGTGGGCCCGCTGACCCGGGTCCTGGTCGTCACCAACGACTTCCCCCCGCGGCAGGGCGGCATCCAGACCTTCGTGGCAGCCCTGCTGGACCGGTTGCCGCCCGAGGACCTGGTGGTACTGGCCTCCACCTCGCCGGGGGCCGCGGCGCACGATGCCGGCCTGCCCTACCGGGTCGTCCGGATGCCCACGTCGATGCTGCTGCCCACCCCCGGTGTCGGCCGTGCCGCCCGGGCGCTGGCCGCCGAGCACCGGACCGGGACCGTGGTCTTCGGCGCGGCCGCCCCGCTGGGCCTGCTGGCACCCGGGCTGCGGCGAGCCGGGGTGCAGCGGCTGGTGGGCATCACGCACGGGCACGAGACCGGCTGGGTGGCGGTGCCCGGCGGCCGGCAGCTGATGCAGCGCATCGCCGGCGGGCTGGACGTGGTCACCCACATCTCCGGCTACACCCGCGACCGGCTGGCCCCGGCCCTGGCGGGTCGCACCACGATGGTGCAGCTGTCCCCGGGCGTGGACGTCGCGCGCTTCCACCCGGGCGTGGACGCCCGCGCGGTGCGCGCCGAGCACGGTCTGGGCGACGCCCCGGTCGTGGCCTGCATCTCCCGGCTGGTGCCGCGCAAGGGTCAGGACGTGCTGCTCGCCGGGTGGCCGCAGGTCCTCGCCCGGCACCCGGAGGCCCGGCTGCTGCTGGTCGGCAGCGGACCGCTGGAGGCCGACCTGCGGCGCACCGTCCGCCGGGCCGGGCTGCAGGGGTCCGTGGTGCTCACCGGGGGCGTGGACCAGGGCCTGCTGCCGGCCTACTACGCGGCCGCCGACGTCTTCGCGATGCCCTGCCGCACCCGGCGGGCCGGGCTGGACGTGGAGGGCCTCGGCATGGTGTTCCTGGAGGCTGCGGCCTGTGGCCGGCCGGTCGTGGCTGGCACCTCGGGCGGGGCCCCGGAGGCGGTCCGGCACGGGATCACCGGGCTGGTCGTCGACCCCCGGTCGGCCGGCGCCGTGGCGGGCGCGGTGGGGGACCTGCTGGCCGACCCCGACCGCGCCCGGGCGATGGGTGCGGCGGGGCGGGCCTGGGTCGAGCGGCGCTGGTCCTGGACGCAGATCGCGGCCGGGTTCGGCGACCTGCTGGTGGCTCAGCGAGCGTCGGGAGCGGAGGAGTAGAGCCCCTCCACCTCGTCGCCGAACTGCTTCATGACCAGGGCCCGCTTGAGCTTCAGGCTCGGGGTCAGCATGCCGTTGTCCTCGGTGAAGTCCTCGTCGAGCACCCGGAACTTGCGGATGCTCTCGGCGTGCGACACCGCCTTGTTGGCATCGGCCACGGCGGCGTCGAGCTCGGCCAGGACGTCGGGGTCGGCGCGCACGTCCGCCACCGTGCTGGCCGGGTCCTTGCCGTGCGAGGTCAGCCAGCCCGGCAGCGCCTCCTCGTCCAGCGTGATCAGCGCGGCGATGAAGGGCTTCTGGTCACCGACCACGATGCACTGGCTGACCAGCGGGTGCGCGCGCAACCGGTCCTCCAGCACCGCGGGCGCGACGTTCTTGCCGCCGGCGGTCACCAGGATCTCCTTCTTGCGACCGGTGATCCGCAGGAAACCCTGGCTGTCCAGCTCGCCGACGTCACCGGTGTGGAACCAGCCCGCGGCGTCGATGGCCTCGGCGGTCGCCTGCTCGTTGCGCCAGTAGCCACGCATCACGATCGGCCCGCGCAGCAACACCTCGCCGTCGTCGGCGATGGCGGCGTCGGTGCCCGGCAGCGGGCGGCCGACGGTGCCCATCCGGAACGCCGCGTCGTGATTCACCGCGGCGGCGGCGGTGGTCTCGGTCAGGCCGTAGCCCTCGTAGACGGTCACCCCGATGCCCCGGAAGAAGTGGCCCAGCCGCTCGCCCAGCGGGGCGCCACCGGAGATCGCCCCGGCGCAGCGCCCGCCGAGCGCGGCCCGCAGCTTGCCGTACACCAACCGGTCGAACAGGCCGTGCGCCAGCCGCAGGCCGAGGGAGGGACCGCCGGTGTCCTGCGCCCGGGACCAGGCGACGGCCACCTGGGCCGCCTTGTCGAAGATCATGCCCCGGCCGTCGGCGTCGGCCTTGGCCTTGGCGCCGTTGTAGACCTTCTCGAACACCCGCGGGACGGCCAGCACGAAGGTCGGCTGGAAGCGGCCCAGGTCGCCGACCAGGTCCTTGATGTCGGAGGTGTGCCCCACCACCATCCGGGTCCGGATCGCGCCGACCTGCATGACCCGGGCCAGCACGTGGGCCAGCGGGATGAACAGCAGCAGCGACCCGTCGGGGTTCATGAACCGGTCCAGCAGGCTCATCCCGTTGCCGATCTCGGCCAGGAAGTTCGCGTGGGTGAGCTCGCATCCCTTGGGACGGCCGGTGGTGCCGCTGGTGTAGATCAGGGTGGCCAGGCTGTCGGGGGACAGGGTGCCGCGGCGGGCGGCGAGCTCGGAGTCGGGCACCTCCTCACCGGAGGCGGTGAGCGTGCCCAGCGCGTCCTCCTCGATCACCCACACCGGTCCCAGGTCCGGTGCCTGGTCGCGGATGTCGTCGACCGAGGAGGCGTGCGCGGCGGTCTCCACCACGATCGCCCGGGCGCCGGAGTCACCCAGGATCCAGGCGATCTGGTCGGCCGACGACGTCTCGTACACCGGGACGACGACGGCGCCGGCGGTCCAGATCGCGAAGTCCAGGACGGTCCACTCGTAGCGGGTGGTGGCCAGCAGGGCGACCCGGTCCCCGGCCTGCACGCCACCGGCGACCAGGCCCTTGGCGACCGCGGTGACCTGGGCGGCGAACTCGGCGTGGGTCACGTCCACCCACCGGCCGTCCACCTGGCGGCGCAGGCCGACCTCCGAGCCGTGCTCGGCGGCGTTGCTGGCCACCATGTCCGGCAGCGCCTCGTCGGGGCCCACGGTGTAGGTGGGGGGAACGCTCAGCTCGCGCACGCGGGTCCTCTCCTCCCCGCGCCGGGGTGCGGCTGCCTCGTCGCTGCCGACCCGGTGGGCGCGGGATCCAGCCACCCAATCTAGTGGTCGGATGCGCCCGGCGAGCCAGGACCCGTCATGCGTTGCCCCTGCTGCAATCCAGCGCGGCTCGTGTCCGGCTCCTGGGCCACCGCCCGGGTCGCGGGGCTGCGCCGACCGGGGCGACTACCCTCCCGCGCATGGCCGAGCAGTCCACCCAGTCGATCGTGATCGACGCCCCCGCGTCCGACGTGATGGCCGTGATCGCCGACTTCCCCGCGTACCCGCAGTGGGTGTCGGCCGCTCAGCGGGTCGAGGTGGTCACCCCCGGGGCCGACGGCCGCGCCCAGCAGGTGCACTTCGTGCTGGACGCCGGCGCCGTCAAGGACGACTACGTCCTGGCCTACACATGGGAGGGTGACCGCCGGGTCAGCTGGACGCTGGTGCAGGGTCAGATGCAGAAGCGCCAGGACGGCAGCTACACGCTGACGGAGACCGGCGGGCGGACCGAGGTCACGTACGCGATCACCATCGACCTGTCCATCCCGATGATCGGGATGATCAAGCGCAAGGCGGAGAAGGTCATCCTGGACACCGCGCTCAAGGAACTCAAGAAGCGCGTCGAGGCCTGACCCGCAGGTGCGCACCCTTCTCGTCACCGGCCCCGGCGGAGCCGGGAGCTCCACCGTCGCGGCGGCCACCGCGCTGGCCGCGGCCGAGGCCGGGGCCCGGGTGGCCCTGCTGTGCTCCTCGGCCCCGGCCGTCGCCGGGCTCGCCGACCTGGTGCGCGTCGAGGTGGTGCACCCGCAGCCGGCGCTGGAGTCGGCCTGGGCCGGGCACGCCGCGGCGCTGGCCGCGCTGGTGCCGGCACTGACCGTGCCGCCAGCCAGCTCGGTGGTACCGCTGCCGGGCACCGCGGAGGTCGCGCAGGTGCTCGCGCTGGGTGCGCTGGCGGCCGCCGGGGACACCGACGTGGTCGTGGTCGACCCCGGCCCGCTGCCCACCGCGACCGCGCTGCTCGCCCTGCCGGGCACGCTGCGCTGGTGGGCGGCCCAGCTGGCCCCGCCGCGGCTGCGGGTGCTGGCGGCCATGGGTGCCCTGGTGGCCGGCGGCCGGGCGACCGGCACGGCCGCCGCGCTGGCCGGGATCAGCACGCTGGAGGGCCTGCTGGACCGGGTGCCCCGCGACCCCGCCGTCCACCTGGTGCTGCCGCCGGTCCCCGGTGCCGACGGCGTGCTGCGGGGCGCTGGTACCGGGTTCGGTCTGCTGGGACACCCGGTGGCCTCGGTGACCCTCGCCCGGATGCTGCCGGCCGGTGCCGGGGAGTGGGCGACCCGCCGGGCCGGTCAGCAGGAGGACGTCCGCCGGGTGCTGGACGCGACCGGGTTGACGCTGCGGGAGGTGCCCGAGGCCGCCGTGAGTCCCCGCGACCTGGTCGGCCTGCGCACGCTGGGCGCGGCCGTGCCCACCGACCCGGCCGTCCCACTGCCGGTGCGGGTGGCGCGACGGGAGGGACCCGAGTGGGTGCTCCCGGTAGCGCTTCCCTTCGCCGCGCGCGGCACGGTGGGACTCACCCGCTGGGGCGACGACCTGGTGCTCACCCTGCTCGCGCCCGGCGGATCCGCGGGCCCGCTCCGCCGCTCGGTACCGCTGGATCCGCTGCTGCGCCGGTGCACGGTCACCGCCGGCACCCTGGACGATCCCGGGACCGCTGCGGCCACGCTGCGGATTCGATTCATCCCCGACCGGGCCCAGTGGCCGGCGGGTCTGCTGACCACCGAACGGAGCACGGCGTGACCGGTTCGACCCCCGACTGGGGTGCCCAGCTGCGCGGGCTGGCCGAGGTGGCCACCGGATTGCTCGGTGGGCCCGGTGCCGAGCCGCGGGGCCCGGGCCCGTCCGACGACCACGCGGCCGAGTGCCGCAGCTGCCCGGTCTGCGCGGCGCTGGCGGTGCTGCGCGGACGGCGCCCGGATGTCTCCGAGGCGCTGGCCGACCTGTTGGCCACCGCGGCCGCGACCCTGCGCAGCCACGCCGAAGGCCAGCGCACCCACGCCGAGGGCCAGCGGCCCCACGCCGAAGGCCAGCGACCCCAGGCCGAAGGGCAGCGGCACCATCCCGACGACCAGCGCACCCACGCCGAGGGCCGGCGTCGGAGTTCCCAGCCCGGGCCGGTCGTCCCGGCCCCGGCCGACGAGCAGGCGCCCCCGGCCCCGCCGGTCCAGCACATCGAGGTCGCCTGATGACCGCCGCCCACCAGCTGCCGGCGCTGGGCATCGACATCGGCGGCACGAAGGTGGCCGGCGGGGTGGTGCTGCCCGACGGCACCATCACCCACACCGCTCGCCGGGCCACCCCCGGGACGTCGGTGGTGGCCACCGAGAACGCCATCGCCGCGGTCGTGGAGGAACTGGCCGAGCGGCACGGCGGGCCGCTGGTCGGGGTCGGGGTCGGAGCGGCCGGCTGGTTCGACCGCACCGGGGACACCGTGCTGTTCAGCCCGCACCTGGCCTGGCGCAACCACGCACTGCGGGCCGACCTCATCGCCCGGCTGGAGCGCCCGATGTGGGTGGGCAACGACGCTGACGCGGCCGCCTGGGCGGAGTACCGGTACGGCGCCGCCCGGGGCAGCGACCTGGCGCTGATGATCACGCTGGGCACCGGGATCGGCGGCGGCATGGTCATCGACGGCCGGTTGCAGCGCGGGGCGCACGGCGTGGCGGGGGAGTGGGGTCACATGCGCGTGGTCCCCGACGGCCGGCTGTGCGCCTGCGGCAACCGGGGCTGCTGGGAGCAGTACGCCAGCGGGAACGCGCTGGGCCAGACCGCGCGGGAGGTGGCCAGCAGCAGCCCGGCCGCCGCGGCGCTGCTGCTGGACCGGGTCGACGGGCAGGCCGACCGGCTGACCGGCGAGGACGTCGCCACCGCGGCCGCGGCCGGGGACCCGCTGGCGCTGGAATTGCTGGCCGAGGTCGGCACCTGGCTGGGGCAGGGGATCGCAGACCTGTCCGCGGTGCTCGACCCCGGGGTGGTGGTGATCGGCGGCGGGGTGAGCGTGCTGGGCGAGATGGTGCTGGGTCCGGCCCGGGCCCGGCTGGAGCGGGCACTGCCCGGCCGCGGGTTCCGACCCGGCCCCACCGTGCTGGCCGCCGAGCTCGGCGCGCAGGCCGGCCTCGTCGGCGCGGCGGACCTGGTGCGCCGCGCGGTCGCCGAGGGCGACACCGGCGGGTCCGGGCAGTACAGCTAGCCGGCGGTCAGCTCCCGCGCGAGCTGCTCCAGGAAGAGCCCGATGTCGGTGACGATGCCCATTGCCTGGGCGGAGCCCCGGTCGGCCAGCTTGGTCACCGTGGCCGGGTTGATGTCCACGCAGACCAGCGGGATCGAGGCCGGCAGCAGGTTCCCGGTGGCGATGGAGTGCAGCATCGTGGCCACCATGATGGTGAAGCCGACGTCGGACAGCTGGGCGCGCATGGCCCGCTGACCGTCGATCACGTCGGTGATCACGTCCGGCAGCGGACCGTCGTCACGCACGGAGCCGACCAGCACGAAGGGCTTGCCGGCCCGGACCAGGGCGTGCATCACCCCTCCGGTGAGCACTCCAGACTCGACCGCGGCGGCGATGGAGCCGGCGGCCCGGATGGTGTTGATCGCCCGGATGTGGTGCTCGTGGCCGTGCGGTACCCCCGAGCCCTTGGCCAGGTCCACCCCCAGCGAGGTGCCGTACAGCGCCGACTCGATGTCGTGGGTGGCCAGCGCGTTGCCGGCGAACAGCACGTCGACGTACCCGGCCTCCACCAGCGCCACCATGGCCGGGGCCGCACCGGTGTGCACCACGGCCGGGCCGCCCACCCACAGCACCTTCTTCCCGGCCGCCTTGACCTCGCGCATGGTGTCGGCGATCTGCCGGACCAGCACGGCCTGCGGCTTCTCGCTGGAGGCCGTCGAGGACATGAATCCGAAGTCCTCCTCGGTGCCTCGGGGCGCCTGCTGCGGGAGCTCGACCCGCACCCCGGACGCCCCGCAGACCACAGCGTCCCCGGCCCGGACATCGCTGACCGGCACGGTGTCGACCACGGTCTGCCCGTCCTCGGTGGTCACCACGAGCCCGCAGTCCATCTCGGGCCGGCGCACCCGCAGCCAGGTGGCGTCCAGCCGGACCAGGGTCTCCAGGTTGGTGGTCGAGTAGAACGCCGGCGGGAAGACGCCGTCGGCCGGTGCGGGCTCCGTACTGGCCGTGCCGGGGTCCACGGCATTGGCGCCGTGCACCTGCACCCGCATCAGGATCCGCTCCAGCAGGTCCGCGTCGGTCGCGCTGACCTCGACCAGCGCCCGGGACTCGTCGGCGTGCTGGCGGCCCAGGTCCAGGCTCTGGATCCGGTAGTCCCCGCCGTACTCCAGGACGTCGTCCAGCACCCGGGCCAGGATGCCGGTGTCCATCAGGTGGCCGGACAGGGAGACCGTCGTGGTGTGGGAGCTCACGCCGCGAACCGTAACGGTGCACGCGCACACGGCCCCCGTGCAGGGGCCCGCCGCGAGCGCGCGAGCGGTGGGGGGCACGGGAATCCTTCTTCAGACCACCGCGCCGTCGTCGTCGTCGTCGGAACGGTCGCGCATCCGGGCCACCAGCACCGACACCCCGCCGACGACGGCCAGCACACCCAGCACGATGCCCACGTCCAGGCTCAGCCCGATGGCGCCGGGGGCGACGATGCCCAGCGCGCCTGCCGCGATGAGCAGCAGCGCGTACAGCGAGGCCGGGGCGAGCACCGGTAGCGGCGGGGGTGGCGGGGGTTCGTAGTGCTCCTCGGGCCGGTCCAGCACGTCGGGCTCGGCCGGGGGCGGCGGCGGGTCGTCCCGGGGCAGCTCGGTGACCGGCGCGGCCGGTCCGCTCTCGGCCTCCCAGGCGGCCACGATCCGGGCGAACTCGGCGTCGGTGGCCTCGTCGTCCACCGCGCGGCGCACAGCCGGCGGCTCGGGCCGGGCGGGGGCGTGCTCGTCGGCGTGCGTGTCGACCACGGTGCGGGCCTCGGCCCGCCGGGCCCGGTCGACGAAGAGCCGGTCGGTGGGCGGGGAGGGCAGGAACTGGGTCCGGGTGTAGGGGCCCACGTCGGTGGAGGGGGCCAGGTAGGCGGCGATGCCCTCCTCGCGGAGCACGTCGAGCAGGTGCTCCCCGACCCGGGGGTCGACATCGCGCAGCGGATGCCACAGCGAGGCGTCCAGGCCGTTGTCCCGCCGGCCCCGGCGGCTGGTCACCCTCGGCTCACCCGGGTCGCCGACCGGGGGTCGCCGGGCAGCACGCCGGCGCCGGCCCCGTCGTCGGCCGGCGCCCCCGTCCTGGTGCTGGTGCTGGTGCCCACGCGTTCCCTGCCCCGTCGTCCGCGGTGATCCTGGTCGGGCCCGATTGTGGTGCAGGCCTCGGCCTCCCTAGTCTGACAGTCCCCGAGGGAGGCGTGTTGTTCTACTGGTTCCTCAAGTACGTGGCCGTCGGGCCGATCGTGCGCTTGATCTTCCGTCCGCAGGTCTCCGGCGCCCAGCACGTACCCCGGCAGGGGGCTGCGGTGCTGGCCAGCAACCACCTGGCCGCCTCGGACTGGGTCTTCATGCCGCTGGTGATCCGCCGCCGGGTGACCTTCCTGGCCAAGGCCGAGTACTTCACCGCCCCAGGGGTGAAGGGCTTCCTGCAGCGGCTGTTCTTCGCCGGCAGCGGGCAGGTGCCCATCGACCGGACCAGCGCCGACGCCGCCGAGGCGGCGCTGTCCACCGGGATCCGGATCCTGCGCGAGCGGAAGCTGCTGGGCATCTACCCCGAGGGCACCCGCTCACCGGACGGTCGGCTGTTCCGGGGCAAGACCGGGGTGGCCCGGATGACCCTGGAGACCGGCTGCCCGGTGGTCCCGGTGGCCATGGTGCCCACCAGCAGCTTCCGCGTCCTCGGCCGGACCTTCCAGCGGGTCAGCGTGCGCATCGGCGAGCCGCTGGACTTCTCCCGCTACGAGGGGATGAGCGGTGACCGGTTCGTCGAGCGGTCGATCACCGACGAGATCATGTACGAGATCATGCTGCTGTCCGGTCAGGAGTACGTGGACCTGTACGGGGCCAAGGTGAAGAAGTCGATGGACGCCACCGGTGCCAGCGCGGTCGAGGTGGTGGGCCAGTTGCAGCCACCGCCGCACGAGACCGCGGACCGGCTGCCGAGCTCGTTGGCCGGCTGAGCCTCCGGCCTCGTCCGGCGGGTTGCCTGCGGTGACTTGTCCGGCGGGCCGCCTGCGGTGACCGCCTACCGTGGCCGCGTGCGGCGCTACTTCTACGACACCGAATTCATCGAGGACGGCAGCACGATCGATCTGGTGTCGATCGGGGTCGTGGACGAGACCGGGCGGGAGTTCTACGCCGTCTCCACCGAGTTCGACCCCGCCCGGGCGATCCCCTGGGTGCGGCGCAACGTGCTGGACAAGCTGCCCGCGCCCGCGGACAAGGCGTGGCGCAGCCGGCGCCAGATCCGGGAGTCGTTGCTGGACTTCCTCACCGCACCGGGGGAGGAGATCCAGCTGTGGGCGTGGATCGCGGCCTACGACCACGTGGTGCTGTGCCAGCTGTGGGGAGCGATGCCTGCCCTGCCGCGGCCGGTGCCCCGGTTCACCCGCGAGCTCAAGCAGGTGTGGGAGGACGCCGGGTCACCGCCGCTGCCGGCCCGGTCCGACGACGCGCACCACGCCCTCGTGGACGCCCGGCACGCCCTGGCGGTGTGGCAGGCGGTGCAGGTCCTGGGCTGAGCGGGCCCGTGGGGTTCAGCGGGCCAGCGCGGCCCAGTCCCCGGGGTGCCGCTGCAGGTGCTCGGCTACCGTCAGCGCCGGGTGCCCGGTGAACGCCGGGACCACGTCGCTGACCGTGGCCATCTCCCCGGCGGCCATCGCGGTGAAGCTGGTCACCCAGCCCTCGATCTTCCAGTCCGGGGCACCCGAGGGCCGGCGGGTCGCCCAGGCCTGCTCGAGGGTCTGTGGCCGGTAGCGCACCGTGCGCCCGGTCGTCGCGGTGAGCACCTCGGCGGCCTGGGCCAGGGTGAGCGCTTCGGGCCCGGTGACGTCCAGCACCCGGCCGTCGGTGTCCGGCCGGTCGGCCAGCAGCACCGCGGCGGCCACCTCCGCTGCGTCGTCCCGGGAGACGAAGGCGGCGGCGCCGTCCCCGGCGGGTGCGGCGATCTGCCCACTGCCGTCCTCGGTCAGGGTGGCGAAGAACGGCACGAAGTCGGCGTACATCGCGTTGCGCAGCACGGTGGTCCGCAGCCCGCTGTCGCCCAGCGCCCGCTCGGTGGCCGCGTGCGTGGCGGTGAGCGTGAAGGTCGCCCCGGGGTCGGCGCCGAGGAAGGAGGTGTAGATCACCCGCTGCACCCCGGCAGCCACCGCCGCCCGGACCGCGGCCAGGTGCTGCTGGGTGCGGTCCTCGGCCTCCGCGGCGCTGACCAGGAGGAGGGTGTGCACCCCGTCGAGCGCCGCGGTCAGGCCGCCCTCGTCGCGGTACCCACCGGGGTTGGCCCGCACCTGCGCTCCCGGCAGGTGCGGGGCCCGGGCGGGGTTCCGGACCACCAGCCGCAGGGCGACGTGGTGGTCGGTGGGGCTGGCGGCCAGCAGCCGGGCGACCCGGCCGCCCAGGGCACCGGTCGCTCCGGTGACGGCGATCAGGCGGGTCACGGCAGGCGGGTCACGGCAGGCGGGTCATGACGGGAGGTCCTCTCGGAACGGGCGCGGGGTGCCCGGTACGCGGGGCAACCGCGACCCCGGCCGGAGACTTCCCACCCGGCGGGGCGCCGTACCCTCGTGGGGTGAGCCTGACTGAACCTGCTGAGCTGGTCCCAGGCCTGGACCGGTGGCGTGACCTGCCCGCCGCCCAGCAGCCGGAGTGGCCCGACCGGGCAGCCCTGGACACCGTGCTCTCCACGCTGTCCACGGTGCCGCCGATCGTCGCCCCCACCGAGGTGGACGAGTTGCGCACCCAGCTGGCCGCGGTGGCCCGGGGCGAGGCCTTCCTGCTGCAGGGCGGTGACTGCGCCGAGACGTTCGACCTCAACACCGAGCCGCACCTGCAGGCCACCACCCGCACGTTGCTGCAGATGGCCGTGGTGCTGACCTACGGGGCCAGCGTGCCGGTGGTCAAGGTCGGGCGGGTGGCCGGGCAGTACGCCAAGCCGCGCAGCTCCAACGTGGACGCCCTGGGGTTGCCCTCCTACCGCGGGGACATGGTCAACTCGCTGCACCCGGTGCTGGCCGACCGCATCCCCGACCCGCAGCGACTGGTCCGCGCCTACGCCAACTCCGCGGCGGCGATGAACATGATCCGGGCCTACGCCCGGGGCGGGCTGGCCGACCTCAACGCGGTGCACAACTGGAACCAGGACTTCGTGGCGAACAGCCCGGCCGGGGTCCGGTACGAGGTCATCGCGAGGGAGATCGACCGGGCGCTGGCCTTCATGCGGGCCTGCGGCGTCGACGACTCTGCGTTGCGCAGCGTGGAGCTGTTCAACAGCCACGAGGCGCTCATCCTGGACTACGAGCGAGCCCTGCTGCGGATGCACGAGGGCCGGCCCTACGCGTTGAGCGCGCACTTCGTGTGGGTGGGGGAGCGGACCCGGCAGATCGACGGCGCGCACATCGAGTTCGCCTCCCGGCTGGCCAACCCGATCGGGGTCAAGATCGGCCCGACGACCACGCCGGAGCAGGCCGTCGAGCTGGTCGAGCGGTTGGACCCCGAGGCCCTCCCCGGCAAGCTGACCCTGATCAGCCGGATGGGCAACGGGAAGATCCGCGACGTCCTGCCGGCGATCGTGGAGAAGGTCACCGCCTCGGGCCGCCAGGTCGTCTGGCAGTGCGACCCCATGCACGGCAACACCCACGAATCCACCTCGGGCTACAAGACCCGCCACTTCGACCGGGTGGTGGACGAGGTGCTGGGCTTCTTCGAGGTGCACCGCGGGCTGGGCACCTGGCCCGGCGGGATCCACGTCGAGCTGACCGGGGAGGACGTCACCGAGTGCCTGGGCGGGGCCCAGGAGATCAGCGACGAGGACCTCAACAGCCGGTACGAGACGGCGTGCGACCCGCGGTTGAACACCGGGCAGAGCCTGGAACTGGCTTTCCTGGTCGCCGAGATGCTGCGCGGCTGACCCGGTGGCCGATGCGATCGTCGACCTCCGCTCCGACACCGTCACCCGCCCCACCGAAGGCATGCGCCGGGCCATGGCCGAGGCCGAGGTGGGTGACGACGTCTACGGGGAGGACCCGCAGGTCAACGCACTCGAGCAGCGGGTGGCCGCGCTGTTCGGGCACGAGGCCGGCCTGTTAGTCCCCTCGGGGACGATGGGCAACCAGATCGGCATGCGGCTGGTCTGCCAGCCCGGCCAGGAGGTGCTCGGCGACGCCGACGCGCACGTGGTGACCTACGAGATGGGCGCCGCGGCTGCGGTGTTCGGGCTGTCCACCCGGACCGTGGTGGGCCCCGGTGGGCAGCTGGACGCCGGCCAGCTGATCGCCCAGGTCCGGCCCCGGGGCGACTGGCACCTGACGGCGACGGCAGCGGTGGCGGTGGAGAACACCCACAACCGGGGTGGCGGCCGGGTGCAGCCGCTGGCCGAGTTGCAGAAGCTGCACGCCTGGTCGCGGACCGCCGGGGTGGCCGTGCACCTGGACGGCGCACGGATCTGGAACGCCGCGGTTGCCTCGGGGGTGCCGCTGGACACCTACGGTCGGCTGGCCGACACAGCCTCGGTCTGCCTGTCCAAGGGGCTGGGCGCCCCGGTCGGCTCGGTGCTGGTCTCCACCGCCGAACGGATCGGCGAGGCCCGGTTGTGGCGCAAGCGGCTCGGCGGCGGGATGCGCCAGGCGGGGGTGCTGGCCGCAGCCGGGAACTACGCGCTGGACCACCACCTCGACCGGCTGGCCGAGGACCATGCGCGGGCCCGCGAGCTGGCCGGCCGGCTGGGCGTGGACCCCGGCACCGTGCACACCAACATGGTGGTGCTGGACGACGTCCCGGCACCGATGCTGGCCGAGGCCGCGAAGGCCCAGGGCGTGCTGGTCAGCCAGGTCAGCCCGCGACGGGTCCGGATGCTCACCCACCTGGACGTGGACGACGCCGGTGTCGACCGCGCCGCCACCGTGCTGGCGGGCCTGCTGGATCGCTGAACCCGACCAGCAGCCGCGGTGCGGATCAGCCGAAGGTGACCAGGATGGTCACCGAGGTGCCCGGGTCGACGACCTCGCCGGCGCCGGGCGTCTGCCGCAGCACGGTGTCGCCGAAGAACTGGGTGACGTCGACGGTCAGGCCCACCGCCTCCAGTGCGGCGACCGCATCGTCCCTGGCCTGGCCCACGACATTGGGCACGGTCACCTGCACCGGACCTTGGGAGACCTGCAGGGTGATGGTGCTGCCGTAGGGCTGGTTCCCGGTCGGTGAGACGGCCATGACCTGCCCCTCGGCGACGTCGTCGCTGCGCCCGGTGCTGCGCTGGACGTCGAAGGCCAGGTCCTCCAGCGCGGTCTGCGCGGCGTCGGGGTCCATCCCCACCAGGTCGGGCACGTCGGCGGTTGCCGGCCCCGCGGACACCGTCAGGGTCACCGTGTCACCCCGCTTGAGCTCGGCGCCGGGGGCTGGGTCGATGCTGATCACCCCGCCGGCGCCCACCGCGTCGCTGCGCGCCTGCCGGGTGTCCACCACCAGGTCACCGCCCAGTGCCTCGATCGTGGCCTGCGCCGCGTCGGCCGGCTGGCCCACCAGGGACGGGTCGACGGTGAACCGTTCCGGGCCCTTGGACACCACCAGCTGCACATCGGTGCCCCGCACGGCCCGGCCGCCGTCGGGATCGGCGGAGATGACCACCCCGGCGGGGACGTCCTCGCTGAACTCCTCGGGGCCGAGCACCGGGTCCAGCTGAGCCTCCTGCAGGAAGCCGATCGCCTGCTGCTGGCCCTGCCCGACCACCGAGGGGACGTCGGTCCAGCGGCCGGACCCCAACCACCAGCCGATCGCACCGATGGTGACCGCCATGAGCAACACGATCGCGATCGCCAGCCGGGCGCGGCGGCGGCGGATGTGCGCCGGCACCCCGGTACGAGCGGCCATCGGTCGCGGGCTGGTGGGGTAGCCCGGGGGGCGCCGGGTCCCGGCCCCGCCGGTGGGCGGTAGCGGGACCATCGCGGTGCGCCCGCCGGGCCGGCCGCCGCCCAGCACCTCCGTGCGCGGGTCGGCCGGGTGCCGGGAGCCGCCCGGGCGCGGGCTGCTGGGCCGGTTGACCGGTCGGATGGTGTCGGAGTTGACGGTCGTCCGGCCGGTGGGCACCGGGGTGCGCCCCAGCCCGAGGTCGCGGCGCAGCTGGTCGATCTCGGCCAGGAACGCGCCGGCGTCCAGCGGGCGGGCCCCGGGGTCGCGCCGGGTGGTGCGGGCGACCAGCTCGTCGACCTGCCAGGGCACGCTGGGCGATTCCAGCGACGGGGCCGGCACGTCGTGGTGGACGTGCTGGTAGGCCACCGCCAGCGGGGTGTCCCCGGCGTAGGGCGGGTGGCCGGTGAGCAGTTCGTAGAGCACGACCCCGGCGGCGTAGACATCGCTGCGCGCGTCGGACTTGCCCCGTTCGAGCTGCTCGGGGGAGAGGTAGGCGACGGTGCCGATGAGCACCCCGCCGGTGTGGCTGGTGTGACCGCTGCCGGCCACCGCCCGGGCCAGCCCGAAGTCGGCGACCTTCACCTCGCCACTCGTGCTGATCAGCACGTTCTCCGGCTTGACGTCCCGGTGCACGATGCCGGCCCGGTGCGCGGCCGTCAGCCCGGCCAGCACCGGCTCCAGCACGGCGAACGCCTCGCCGACGGTCAGCCGGCCGCGGGCCTGCAGCAGGTCGCGCAGGGTGCGGCCGCGGACCAGTTCCATGACCAGGAACACCAGTCCCTGGTCCGAACCCTGGTCGCTGACGCTGACCACGTTGGGGTGGCTGAGCATCGCGGCGGCCCGGGCCTCGCGGGTGAACCGGTCGACGAAGGCGGGGTCCCGGGCGAGGTGCTCCACCATCACCTTGACCGCCACCACCCGGTGCAGCCGCAGGTCGGTGGCGGCGTACACGGTGGACATACCGCCCCGGGCGACCCGCTCCTCGAGCAGGTAGCGCCCCTCGAGGACCAGCCCCACCACGGGGTCGGTCACGGCGGTGTCCACGGGGGCGAGTCTACGAGCGGGAGGTGTGCGAGGACCCGAACGACGCGGGGGTGCAGCTCACCGGCACGACGCGGGGGGCAGCTCACCTGACGGGGTTGGTCGCGGCCACCAGGTCCGGGGTCACGGCGCCCACCGCGTCCAGTCCGCACAGCGCCATGGTGTGCGCCAGTTCCTCGGTCACCCCGGCGAGCACCCGGGTCACCCCCGCGGCACCGCCGGTGGCCAGCCCCCAGGTGGTCGGCCGGCCCAGGAACACCGCGCGGGCGCCCAGGGCCAGCGCGGTGAGCACGTCGGAACCGGTGCGCACCCCGCCGTCGGCGTAGACCTCGACGTCCGCACCGTCCGGCGCGGTCTCCCCACGGACCGCGTCGACCACCTCGGTCAGGGCGTGGGCGCTGGACACCGCCGGGTCGACCTGACGGCCGCCGTGGGTGGACACCCAGACGGCGGACGCGCCGGCCTGGACGCACCGGGCGGCGTCGTCCCCGCGCAGCACGCCCTTGACCACCACCGGCAGGTCGGAGATCTCGGCGTAGCGCGCGATGTCGTCGAAGGTCCAGGTGGCGCTCGCGTTGGCCGACAGCGACGGCCGGTCGTCCGCGGTGGGGTGGTTGGCCATCCGCAGCCCGGCCGGCAGGGCGAAGTCGTGGGTCAGGTCCCGGCGTCGGCGGCCCAGCAACGGCAGATCCACGGTGAGGACCAGGGCCCGGTAGCCGGCCTGCCCGGCCCGGCGGGCCAGCTCGGCGGTGTGCTCGGCGGAGTGCAACCGGTAGAGCTGGTACCACTTCGGCGCGTCCGGCTCGACCGCGCCGACCTCCTCCACCGAGTGGTTGGCGCTGGTGGACACGCACATCAGCGCCCCGGCCGCCGCGGCGCCGCGGGCGGTGGCGAGCTCGCCCTCGGGGTGCGCCATCGACTGGTAGGCCCACGGGGCGACGCCGACCGGGGTGTCCACCGCGCTGCCCAGCAGCGTGGTGGACAGGTCGACGTCGGACACCCCGCGCAGCACGTGCGGCCGCAGTCGCCACGACCGCCAGGACAGCGGCGCCTCGGCCATCGTGGTCTCGGTCTCGGCCCCGCCGGCGTAGTAGTCGTAGACCGAGGGCTCCAGCACGCCCCGGGCCTGGCGTTCCAGCCGCTCCAGGTCCAGGAAGGGTGGCTCGCGGTCCGGGTCGTCGGGCAGTGGTTCCTCACCCGGGTCGCGCCGTCGCTGGGTCAACCCGTCCGCCATGGCGCGAGCCTAGGGGCGCCGGTGGGGCCCTCACCATCGCGGCGGCACCGGGGCGCACGCCTACCGGAAGTGCACACATCAACGTTGATGTGGAATCCGTCAACAGGAGGGTTGACGCAGCGGGGTCCGGCCTGCTGTGATCGCGGCCACACCGTCCTTCCCGGGGGCGGCGACCCAGAGGTGGACCCGCATGAACACCAGTTCCAACCGCGCTCGCTGCACCGCAGCCGGGCTGATCGGCGCCGTCGCCCTGCTGGCGGCCTGCAGTGCCCCCGCGACATCAGCAGCCTCGGCCGGCAGCGCCGCCCCGCAGGGGGACACCGCGACGACCGAGGTGGCCGCTGCGCAGGACGTGGTCGACGAGGCGCTCACCCCGCCGGACACGATCAACCAGACCGTCCCGCTCAGCGGTGCGGTCCCCAGCGGCACCTACGTGGTCATCACCTGCGAGCTCCCGCAGTGCAAGACGATCAGCGACGGGGCGATCGAGGCGGCCCAGGCCATCGGCTGGGAGACCCAGACGCTGAGCTACGCCACCACCGACGGCGCCACGCTGACCACCGCCATGCAGGACGCGCTGCAGTACGACCCCATCGCAGTGAGCCCGATCGGCTTCAGCCAGGACCTCTGGGACCAGCTGCAGCCGCAGTACAAGGCCGCCGGGGTGCCGATCGTGCCGATCGCCGTCGGGGACGTGGTCACCAGTGACGTCGTCACCGAGGGGTCATCGGCCGGGCCGGACTACGCGGCCTCGGGGGCGATCATGGCCAACTGGGTCACCGTGGATTCCGGGGCCGCCGCCCACGTCCTGGTCCAGGACGTCCCGGCCTTCGCGGTCCTCGCCGCCTACGGGGACGGGTTCCGCAGCGAGCTCTCGGCGGTCTGCTCCGCCTGCGAGGTGACCGACCTGGACGTCGCCCCGGCCCAGCTCGCCACCAATGGCCTGGTGCCGGCCATCGTGTCCGCACTGCAGAAGGACCCCTCGATCGACTACCTGGTGACCACGGACGGGGCCTTCCTGTCCGGGCTGCCTTCGGCGCTGGCCGCAGCCGGGATCACCACGGTCAAGGTCGCCGGCGGCGCCCCGGACATCAACAACATGGAGGCACTGGTCTCGGGGACCAACGCCGCCTGGACCGCCGAGCCGACCGACCAGTTCGGCTGGGTCGCCGTGGACATCGCCGCCCGCACCGTGCTCGGGATGGATGTCGAGCCCACCGGTGGCGGCCGGCCGCAGTGGCTGGTGACACCGGAGAACGTCGGCACGCCGGCGAACTTCCTGCCCTACCCGGCCGACTACCGCGACCAGTACCGGACGCTGTGGGGTCTCGCGTGACGGCCGCTGCGCCGAGGGTGCCCGCCGCGCTGGAGGTGCGGGAGCTGTCCAAGACGTTCGCCGGCGGCCGCGCCCTGGTGGCGGTCGACCTGGACGTGCCGGCCGGGCAGGTGCATGCCCTGCTCGGGGAGAACGGCTCGGGGAAGTCCACGCTGATCAAGTCGCTGTCCGGCTACCACCGTCCGGACCCCGGTGGGGTGATCCGGATCGGTGGTGCCGAGCTGACCGTCGGGCATCCCCAGAGCTCGCACGACCTGGGCGCCCGGTTCGTGCACCAGGACCTGGGGCTGGTCGAGGACGTCTCGATCAGGGACAACCTGGCCTTCGGCCCTGGCTTCCCCACCCGCTTGGGGACCATCCGGGGCCGCGCCGCGCGGGCCCAGGCCCGCGCGGCGCTGGACCAGATGGAACTGGACGTCGACCCCGGCGCGCTGGTGGCGAGCCTGTCACCGGCGCAGAAGACCGGGGTCGCCGTCGGACGGGCACTGATGAGCGAGGACGCGGCGCCCGTGCGCCTGCTGGTCCTCGACGAACCGACGGCCCGCCTGCCGGAGGAGGAGGTCGAGCACCTGCTCTCCATCGTGACGACCGTGGCCAGGCAGGGGAT
Source organism: uncultured Actinomycetota bacterium (assembly GCA_963759905.1). Taxonomy (GTDB): domain Bacteria; phylum Actinomycetota; class Actinomycetes; order Mycobacteriales; family Geodermatophilaceae; genus Klenkia. The sequence continues at coordinate 275,409 of CAVXBD010000001.1, read as the reverse complement.
CGGCGTCCTGTACGTCACGCACCGGCTCGACGAGGTCTTCCTGGTCGCCCACCAGGCGACGGTGCTGCGTGATGGACGCCGGGTCGCCAGCGAGCCGGTCTCCGGACTGACCCGCGAGGAACTGCTGCAGCATCTGCTCGGAGCGGCACTGGAGAAGCCGCACCGATTGGTCTCGGCCCGCCGGTCCTCCGTGCCCGCGGCCCCGGTGCTCCGCCTGCGGGGAGTGCGCTCGGAGGTGTTGCGGGATGTCGATCTGGAGGTGTCACCGGGGGAGGTCGTGGGCGTCGCCGGCATCACCGGCTCCGGGCGGGATGCGCTGTGCGCCACGGTCTTCGGCGCCCGGCCCAGGGACGGTGGCACCGTCACCGTGGCTGGAACCGAGTTGCCGGCCGGCCGGCCGGACCGAGGGATGGCCGCGGGGGTGGCGTACGTGCCGGCAGAGCGCAAGTTGCTCGGTTGCTTCCTCGACCTCGGGGCCCGGGAGAACATCAGCGTGTCCAGCCTCCCGGCGTTCTGGCGGTTGCCGTTCCTGCGCCGGTCCGCCGAGGTCGCCGCCGCCCGCCGCTGGTTCGACCGCTTCGGCGTGCGGCCGGCCGACGCGGTGGACAAGCCGATGTCCGCGTTCAGCGGGGGCAACCAGCAGAAGGTCGTGTTCGGCAAGTGGTTCCAGCGGGAGCCGATCCTGTTCCTGCTCGACGAGCCCACCCAGGGGGTCGACGTCGGTGCCAAGGCCGGCCTGCACCAGGCGCTGTTCGAGGCCGCCGAGGCCGGGGCAGGGGTGCTGATGAGCTCCTCGGACGTCGACGAACTGGTCACGGCCTGCGACCGGGTGGTCGTGCTGCGCGGCGGCCGGGTGGTGGCCTCTCTGGCCGGGGCGGAGATCACCGTCCGGGCACTGTCCCGGGCCTCGCTGGGGATCGCCGACGAGCAGGCCCCGGTGCCGACCCCGGTCGGCAGCGAACTGGCGGTCGGGGCATGAAGCTGCCCGGCAACCTCGGCTTCGACCGGTTCAGCGGCCTGTACCTCTGGGGTGCGCTGATCGTGGTGTTCACGGTCTGGCAGCCCACGCTCTTCCCGACCGGGGCGACCGTGCACTCGGTGGCCGCCGACCGGGCGATCGTGGCGCTGCTGGCGCTCGCCGTGCTGGTGCCTCTGGTGGGTGGCTCCTTCGACCTCGCGGTGGGGGCGACGGCGAACCTGGCCACCATCGTGGCGGCCAAGCTGGTCCTGGACGGCACCAACATCGTGCTCGCGGTGGCGATCGCGGTCTCGGTGGGCACCCTGGTCGGGGTGGTCAACGGCTTCGTCGTCGTCCGGCTGAAGGTCAGCTCGTTCATCACCACCCTGGGCATGGCCTCGGTGCTGACCGCGACCCAGATCATCGTGACCAACAACGAGCAGCCCCGGCCACCGAACTCCTTCGCCTGGACCGCCTTCACGCAGAGCACGATCGCCGGGTTCCAGGTGGTCGTCCTCTACATGCTGATCGTGGCCGGGGTGCTGTGGTGGGCGCTGGGCCACACCCCGGCCGGGCGCTATCTCTACGCGATCGGCAGCAGCCCGGATGCGGCGCGGTTGTCCGGGGTCCGGGTGGACACCTTCACCTGGGGGTCGCTCGTCGTCTCCGGCACGATCGCCGGGGTGGCCGGAGCGCTGTACGCCTCGCTGTCGGGTCCCTCGCTGACCTACGGGTCGGGGTTGCTGCTGCCTGCCTTCGCGGCGGTGTTCCTCGGCTCCACCCAGATCTCGCCGGGTCGCTACAACGTCTGGGGGACGATCCTGGCCGTCTACGTGCTGGCGACCGGGGTGAAGGGGTTGCAGCTGGTCACCGACGTGCAATGGCTGGATCCGATGTTCAGCGGTGTCGCGCTCATCGCCGCGGTCGCCGTCGCGGTAGGCCGCCAGCGGTCGGGTGAGGAACGCAACCGGCGCCGGCGGGTACGCGGCGTCGACCCGCCGGTGGAGCCCGACCGCGCGCCTGCGCAGGAGGCGCCGCAACCGGTCCCGGGGTGAGTCGGGCATCCGGCTGCCCGGGTGCGCCCGGGCAGCCGGAACGGGCCGACCTAAGCTCGTGGGTGTGGAGACGTACACCCCCGCCGAGGTCGCCCAGCTGATCGGGGTCTCGGCCAACCGGGTCCGGCAGCTGGTCAACGACCGCAAGCTGATGGCGGTCCCGGGCAGTGGCAAGGGCAAGATCCCGGTGGACTTCATCCTGGACGGGGAGATCCTCCGGCACCTGCCCGGGCTGATCACCGTGCTGGCCGACGGCGGGTTCACCGAGGAGGAGATCTTCGACTGGCTCTTCCGGGACGACGAATCCCTGCCGGGGACCCCGGTGCAGGCGCTGCGCGACGACCGGCACACCGAGGTCACCCGGCGCGCCCAGGCCTCGGCCTTCTGACCGCAGCCGGCCCGGGGACGACGTCGTGGCGCAGCTGACCTACCTGGGGCTGCTCGCCGGGGTGCTGGTGGTCACCGCCCCGCTGGAGCTGGTGCTGCACGTGCGGGTCTACCCGCGCTGGCGCCGGCTGCTGCTGGCCGTGCTGCCGGAGTTCGTGGTGTTCGTGGCCTGGGTGCTCTACGCCATCGCCGAGGGGCACTGGGACTACAGCGCCACCTACACCCTCGGCGTCCGGCTGCCCGGCGGGATCCCGGTGGAGGAGGTGCTGTTCTTCCTGGTCGTCCCGCTGGCCTCGGTCCTGGCCCTGGAGGCGGTGCGCCGGGTCACCGGCTGGAACGCCGGGTACCCGGCCGAGGAGGCGCAGCGATGAGCTACAGCGCGCTCGCCGTCGTGGCGGTGCTCGCGGTGCTCGCGGTCGACCTGGCCGTGTACCGCACCCGGATGGTCACCCGGAAGGCGTACTGGACCGCCTACGCGATCATCGTGGGCTTCCAGCTGCTGATGAACGGGGTGCTGACCGGTCTGGGCGTGGTCACCTACGACCCGGCGACCATCTGGGGCCCGCGGATCGCCTACGCGCCGGTGGAGGATCTGCTGTTCGGCTGGGCCATGGTGACCCTGACCCTGGCCAGCTGGGCAGCGGTCAACCGGCGGGCGAACACCGCCAGCCGACGGGGCTTGGACACCGACACCCGGCGGTCCAGCACCCGGTAGTCGGCCCGCTCGATGGCCCCCAGGATGCCGCCGTACAGGTCGGTCGCTGCGCGCACGCAGTCCCGGGACTCGGCGGCCAGCATCGGGGTGCCCGGGGTTGCGTCGTCGTATCGGCGGCGGACCACCTCCACCATCTCCCGCATCAACTCGCGGAACCGGTCGTCGAACCGCTTGGCCGCCAGCTGCTCCCGGGTGACCCCGTGCGCGGCCATCAGGTCCGCCGGCAGGTAGACCCGGCCGCGGTCCACGTCCTCCCCGACGTCGCGCAGGAAGTTGGTCAGCTGGAACGCCTCGCCCAGCGCGATGGCGTGCGGCGCGGCTTCCTCCCGGCTGACCCCGGGCGCGGTGCCCAGCACCGGCAGGACCTGCAGCCCGATGACCGACGCCGAGCCCCACATGTAGCGGTCCAGCGCGGCCAGGTCGGCGTAGGAGGTGACGTCCAGGTCACTGGTCATCGCGGCCAGGAAGTCCACCAGGTGCTCGACCGGGATGTCGTAGCGGCGGACGGTGTGCACCAGCGCCAGGCGGACCGGGTCGTCGGACCAGCCGGCCGCCAGCTCGGCCAGCGCGGCGGTCGACCAGGCCAGCAACTCGGCCTCGGGGTCCCGGCCGGGCTCGTCGACACCCACGTCGACGATGTCGTCGGCGACCCGGGCGGCGGCGTACAGCGCGTGGATCGCCGGCCGACGGTCCGGGGTGAGCAGCCGGGTGGCCAGGAAGTAGCTCTTGCCGTGCCGGGCGGCGATGGCCCGGCAGTGCGCGTAGGCGGCATCCAGCTGGGCCTGCCGGTCGGTCACCCCGCCACCGGCCCGGTGATCCGCTGTGCGGCGAGCCGGCCCGAGACCAGCACCATCGGCACGCCCACACCGGGCTGCACCGACGAGCCGGCCAGCACCACGTTCTCCGGCCCGCCGCGCGGCAGGGTGGAGGGCCGGAAGGGCCCCGTCTGGCCGAAGGTGTGCGCCAGCGCGAACGGGGTGCCCGCGGCCATGCCCTGGTCGGCCCAGTCCCGCGGGGTGAGCATCTCCTCGACCTCGATGGCCCCGGTCAACCCGGTCCAGCCGCGGGCCTCCATGGCGGCGAGCACCTCGTCCCGGTACCGCGGGCCCAGGGTCGGCCAGTCGATGTCGGGGTTGCCGCCGGAGTGCCGGTCGGTGTTGGGGGTGGGCGCCACGATGCTGAGCACCTGCCCGCCCGCCGGTGCCAGGGTCCGGTCGCTGCGGCTGGGCATGGAGATCAGCAGGCTGGGGTCGGTCATCGGCCGCCCGGTCTTCGTCAGCTCCTGGAACACCTGCTCCCAGGCCGCCCCGAAGCTGATGGTGTGGTGCGCCTGGCCGGCGAGGGGGTCCCGGACGCCCAGGTGGATGGCCACGCAGCTGGGTGAGTAGACCGGCTTGCGCCAGCGGCGGCGACCGGGCACCAGCTCGTCGGGCCGGTCGGTGGTCACCACCACGGCATCGGCGGGCAGCAGCTCACCGCCGGCCAGCCGCACCCCGGTCGCCCGGCCGCCGCTGATGGCCAGTTCCTGCACGACGGTGTCGTACCGGAAGGTCACGCCGGCGTCGACGGCCGCCGCGGCCAGCGCCGCCGGGACGGCGTGGATGCCGCCGACCGGGTGCCAGACGCCCGCCCCGATGTCCAGCTGGGCGATCACCGCGTAGGCGGCGATCGCGCTGAACGGGGAGACCCCGGCGTAGAGGGCCTGGAAGCTGAACAGCCGGCGCAGCCGCTCGTCGGTGACGTAGCGGTTCACGTGCGGAGCGAGGCGACCGAAGCCACCCATCCGGATCAGCCGGAGGAGTTCGGGGCCCACCAGGTCCAGCGGGGAGTCCAGGTTGCGGTCGATGAAGACGTTCCACTGCACCCGGTCCAGCTCGGCCAGGTGCTCGAGGTAGCGGGCGACCTCCACCCCGGCGCCGGGGCCGCAGACCCGCTCGGCCTCGGCGGCGAAGGCCGCGGGGTCGGCGTGCACGTCCAGGGTGGAGCCGTCGGCGTACTGCGCCCGGTAGGTGGTCTCCAGCGGCAGCAGGGTGAGCCGGTCCTCCATCCGCTCGCCCACCGCGGCCAGCGCGTCCCGCACCAGCCCGGGCGCGGTCAGCACCGAGGGGCCGGTGTCCAGCGCGTAGCCGGCCCGGTCGACCCGGCCCGCCCGGCCCCCGGACCGCGGTCCGCGCTCGACCACGGTGACCTCGCGGCCGGCGCCGCGCAGCCGCAGCGCCGCGGACAACCCGGCGAGTCCGGCCCCGACGATCACCACCCGGTCGGTCGGGCCGGGCACGGTGCGCACGGTGCGGCGGGACCCCAACGAGTCCAGCGGGTTCCTCACGTCGTGCGGCTGGTGGCAGCGACGGCGAGGGCGTCCAGCGCGACGCGCGCGTCGTCGAGCACGGGTGCCTCGGCGATGGCCTGCCGGGCGACCGCGGTCTGCCGGGTGATCCGGTCCTCGACCCGTTCCAGGGCACTGGTGCTGCGCATCAGCTCCCGGACCGACTCCAGGTCCTCGACGCCGGCGGCCGGGTCGCCCAGGACGCGGTCGAGCACGGCCCGGCCCCCGGCGTCGGTGGCTTCCTCGGTGAGCGCGACCAGCAAGGTCTGCTTGCCCTCCCGGAGGTCCTCGTCGGCGGACTTGCCGGTGACGTGCGGGTCGCCGAAGACCCCCAGCACGTCGTCCCGCAGCTGGAAGGCCTCGCCCAGCGGCAGGGCGATCGCGGTGTAGGCCTCCACCACCTCGGGCCCGGCGTCGGCCAGCGCGGCACCCAGGTGGAGCGGCCGCTGCACGGTGTAACCGGCGCTCTTGTACCGGGCCACGGTGAGCGCGCCCTGCGGGCCGGGCAGCCCGCCGGCCGCGCGCAGCAGGTCGAGGTACTGCCCGGCGGTGACCTCGGTGCGCATGGTGTCCCAGACCGGGCGGGCCCGGGCCAGCGCCTCGGCCGAGATGCCCGAGCGGCGGAGCAGCTCGTCGGACCACACCAGTGCCAGGTCACCGACCAGGATCGCCGCGCCGGTGCCGAACAGCTCGGGGCTGCCACCGAGCCCGGCCGCGGTGTGCCGGTCGGCGAATCCGACGTGCGTGGCGGGCCGTCCTCGCCGGGTGCGGGCGCAGTCCATGACGTCGTCGTGCACCAGGGCACTGCCGTGCACGAACTCCAGCGCGGCGACCGCGCGGAGCACGGCGGCGTCGTCCTCGGGGGCGGCGGTGCGCACCGCCCGCCAGCCCCAGTAGGCGAACGCCGGGCGCAACCGCTTGCCGCCCTCGGCCACCGCGGCGACCTCGTCGAGCACCGGGACGAGGCTGGCGTCCATGCCGGCCAGCACGGCGCGCTTCTCGCCCAGGAAGGCCTCCAGCGCGTCGCTGACCGCGGTGCGCAGCCTGTCCAGGTCGGCGCTGCGCAGCGCCGACCCCGGATCAGGATCGTTTGCGCTGGTCGACACGTGGCGTGCTCGGGTCCCTGCAGTCACCGGTCGAGTATGCCCGGGCCGGCGGTGGGGCACCCGTCGTACCCTGCAGCCGGCCGGGGTCGGGAGCGGGCGCGGTAGGCGTCTCAGCGTGCGGCGACCACCGCGGCCGCGGACGAGGACACCTCACCGGGGGGTGCATGCCGACCCCACCGTCCGGGGGGGCGGGCTGTGAGGTGCGTCCCGCCCCCCGGCAGCGCGGCGTGCCGTGGCCACCGCGCCCGTACGCTCGACAGCTGTGACGGGCACCGTGCGGGAGCTGCTGGCCGGGGGAGGACCCACCTGGTCCTTCGAGTTCTTCCCGCCCCGGAACGAGGCTGCCGAGGGTCAGCTGTGGACCGCGTTGCGCGAGCTCGAGCGGCTGCGGCCCTCGTTCGTGTCGGTCACCTACGGCGCCGGCGGATCCACCCGGGAGGGCACCGTCTCGGTCACCGAGCGGATCTCCACCGACACCACGATGCTGCCGCTGGCACACCTGACCGCGGTGGACCACTCGGTGGCCGAGCTGCGGAACGTCATCAGCCGGCTGGCGGCCGCCGGGGTGCGCAACATCATGGCTCTGCGCGGTGATCCGCCCGGTGCGGATCCGCAGGCCGAGTGGGTCGCCCACCCCCGCGGGCTGCGCTACGCCGCGGAACTGGTGGAGCTGATCAAGGATGTCGGGGACTTCTCCGTGGGGGTGGCCGCCTTCCCGGAGAGCCATCCCCGCTCACCGGACGCCGAGACCGATGCGGACATGTTCGTGGCCAAGTGCCGGGCGGGTGCGGACTTCGCCATCACCCAGATGTTCTTCCGGGTGGAGGACTACTTGAGGTTGCGGGACCGGGTGACCGCCCGCGGCTGCGACGTCCCGGTCCTGGCCGGGGTCATGCCGGTGACCAGCGCCCGGCAGATCGCCCGCATCGTGCAGCTGTCCGGGCAGGCCTTCCCCACCGAGCTGGCGGAGCGGTTCGCCGCGGTCGCCGGGGAGACCCCCGACGCCGTCCGGGCGCAGCGTCAGCTGGGCGTGGAGGTGGCCACCGAGCTGTGCCGACGGTTGCTGGCCGAGGGCGTACCGGGCATCCACTTCATCACCATGAACCGGTCGACGGCCACGCGCGAGGTCTACGCCGCGCTGGCCGAGCTGGCTCCGACCGGCTGAACCGGGTCGGCCCGCCACCCGGGCCGCGGGGTCGTTGAACGGTGCAGCATCGTCGGCGACGGTCGTACGCTGGGTCGTGACCAGGCGGGGACGAGAGATCGGCTGGCGGTGGGCGCTCGTCGCGCTCGGCCTGGCGGTGCTGGTCGCGCTGCCGGCGCTGGTCGCGGCCCTGCCGGCCGGGGACACCGCTGCCCCGGCGACGGACCTGCGTGCCCGGGTGCTGGCCAGCGCACAGCTGCCCTTCTCCGGTTACGCGATCTCCACCGGTGGGCTGACCCTGCCGGTGGACGACGCGCTGACCGGAGTCGCGGACCTGCTCAGCGACCAGACGACGATGCGGGCCTGGTACCGCGGCCCCGAGGACTGGCGGGTCGACGTGGTCACCGCCACCGGGGAGACCGGCACCCACCGGGACGCCAGTGGCACCTGGACCTGGACCTACGCCGACCAGCGGGCCAGCCGCGGCGCCGAGCCGCCGCTGGCCCTGCCCACCGCCCCGGACCTGCTGCCCAGCGCGCTGGGCCGGCGGTTGCTGTCCGAGGCGACCGACGCCGAGCTCAGCCGGATCGACCCGGTCCGGGTGGCCGGCCGCGACGCGCTCGGGGTGCGCTACACCCCGGCCGCGCCGGCCGCGTCGGTGCAGGCCGTGGACATCTGGGTCGATCCGAACACCGGGCTGCCGCTGCGGGTCGTGGTCCGGGCCGCCGGGAGCACCGTGCCGGCCCTGGACACCCGGTTCCTGGACCTGTCCACCAGCGCCCCGGCCCCGGTCACCACGGCCTTCACCCCGCCGGCCGGGGCCGCGATCAGCTCGGCCACGGATCTCACCACGCTCGACCTGGGGCGCCGGCTCAGCCAGGTCCAGCTGCCCGGTTCGCTGGTGGGCCTGGACCGCCGGGCCGCCGCGGGCGTCCCCGGGGCGATCGGCGTCTACGGAACCGGCGTCACCCAGCTGGCGGTCACCCCGCTCCCCGGCCGGGCCGCCGGCAGCCTGCGGGCCCAGCTGGCGGCCACCCCGGGCGCCGTCGTCGACGGCCTGGGCGTGCGCAGCGCCGCCGGTCCGCTGGGGCTGATGCTGGTAGGCAGCCGGGAGACCGGGAGCTTCCTGCTGGCCGGCACGGTCACCCTCGACGCGCTGGCCGCCGCCGCGCAGCAACTGCAGGACACGACAGGAGTCCGATGATCGACACGGTGATCGCCACGCGCGGGCTGCAGAAGCGGTTCGGCGGCGTGCGCGCCGTCGACGGCATCGACCTGGACGTGCGGGCCGGGGACGTCTACGGCTTCCTGGGCGCCAACGGCTCGGGCAAGACCACGACGGTGCGCATGCTGCTGGGCCTGGTGCTGCCCACCCGGGGCGAGATCGAATTGCTGGGCCGGCCGATGCCCGAGGCGGCGCGGCAGGTGCTGCCCCGGGTGGGCGCGCTGATCGAGGGGCCGGCGGCCTACGGGCACCTGTCCGGGCGGGCGAACCTCGCGCTGGCCGACGCCGGTGGACCCGGTGGGTCCCGGCGGACCAGGCGACGGCGGGTCGGGGAGGTGCTGGAGCAGGTGGGGCTCGGCGGGATCGGCAGCCGCCCGGTGCGCGGCTACTCGCTGGGCATGCGGCAGCGGCTGGGGCTGGCCGGTGCCCTGCTGCGCCGTCCGGACCTGCTGGTGCTCGACGAGCCCACCAACGGGCTGGACCCGCAGGGCATCCACGAGATCCGGGCGTTGCTGCTGGACCTGAACTCCACCGGGACGACGGTGTTCCTGTCCAGCCACCTGCTGGCCGAGATCGAGCAGCTGGCCACCCGGGTGGGTGTGCTGGACCGCGGCCGGCTGGTGCTGCAGGACGACCTGGCCACGCTGACCGCGCCCACCGGGGCCACCGTGGTGGAGACCACCGAACCGGACCGGGTGCGGGCCACCCTGGACGGCCGGGTGCTGTCGGTCGGCGCCGGGCACGCGGTGGTCCGGGGCGCCGACCCCGCCGAGGTGAACGCCGCCCTGGTCGCCGCCGGGGTGCCGGTGCACGGGCTGCGCCTGGAGCGCCCCAGCCTGGAGGAGGTCGTGCTGGCCGCGGCCACCGGCTCGGCCGACCGGGTCGAGGCCCGCGCGTGATCGCCGTGGAGCTGCAGAAGCTCTTCCGCCGGCCGCGGACGTGGGTGACCATCGCACTGCTGAACGGGCTGCCGGTGCTGGTGGCGGTGCTGCTGGTGATCACCGACCTGGCGCCCCGGCCGGGGGAGGGGCCGGCGTTCCTGTCCGCGGTGCTGACCAACGGGACGCTGTTCCCGCTGGCTGCCCTGGCCATCGTGCTGCCGCTGTTCCTGCCCATCGCGGTGGCCGTCGTCTCCGGCGATGCGATCGCCGGCGAGGCGCAGGGCGGGACGTTGCGCTACCTGCTGGCCCGCCCGGCGGGCCGGACCCGGCTGCTGGTGGCCAAGCTGGTGGCGGTGATCGCCTTCGTGCTGGTCACCGTGGTCATCGTGGCGGCGGTGGGCTACCTGGTGGGCACCACGCTGTTCGACGCGCAGCCGCTGGCCGCCTCCACCGGGTTGTCGGGCACCGTGCTGACCCCGCAGCAGGTGGCCGGGCGGACGCTGCTGTCGATCGGTTACGTGACGATCTCGATGCTGGGGGTGGCGGCGTTCGCGCTGTTCTTCTCCACCCTCACCGACTCCCCGCAGCTGGCCACGCTGGGTGCGCTGGCCGTGCTGATCGGCTCCTCGCTGCTGTTCACCCTGGACGCGGCCTCGGCGATCGCGCCCTACCTGCCGACCCGGTACTGGCTCAGCTTCGTGGACTTCTTCCGCGATCCCATCCTGTGGCGGGACGTCGTGCGGGGCATCGGGCTGCAGGCGGTGTACGTGGTGGTGCTGCTGGGTGCGGCGTGGGCGAACTTCACCACCAAGGACATCACCAGCTGAACTAGCCTGCGCCGCGTGCGCATCCGCCCGGTCGAGCTGGACGCGATCGTCGCCGGCACCGTCGACCTGGCGTTCCGCCGCTGGGACCGGCCCCGGTTGCTGGTCGGGACCCGGATGCGCACCCGCGTCGGGCTGGTCGAGGTGACCGGCGTCGACGAGGTCGACGTCCACACCCTCACCGAGGACGACGCCCGCCGGGCCGGGGCGGCCTCGCTGGCCGACCTGCACCGCGGGTTGGCAGCCAACCCCGACCGGCCGCTCTTCCGGGTCGGCGTCCGGTTCGCCGGTGAGGACCCGCGCGCGGTCCTGCGCCGGACGGCGCCCGGTGCGGAGGAGGTGGCCGGGCTGCAGGCCCGCCTGGACCGGCTAGACCGGGCCTCGCCGATCGGTCCCTGGACGGCGCGGACGCTGCAGCTGATCGACGCGCACCCCGAGCGGCGGGCGCCGGATCTCGCCGCCGAGGCCGGCCGGCCGACGCGGGAGTTCAAGCGGGACGTCCGCAAGCTCAAGGAACTCGGGCTCACCGAGTCCCTGGACATCGGCTACCGGCTGTCGACCCGGGGGGCGGCCGTCGTCGACGCGGCCCGGCGCGCCGCGGGTGGCCGGGCCCGCCGCCGTCCGCGTGCCCCGGAGGGCACGGCGCTCCCCAGCCTCGGGGCGCCGGCGACCCGCGCGCTGCGCGCCGCCGGGCTGACCACCCTGGAGGCGGTCGCCGGGCTCGGCGACGCCGAGCTGCTGGCCATGCACGGGGTCGGCCCGATCGCCGTCGCGCGGTTGCGGGCGGCACTGTCGACCGAGCGCCCGCCCGCCCCTCCGGTTCAGCCGGAGAGCCGGGCGCAGTCGGCCGGCCCCAGCTCGACCGGCTGACCCGAGGCCAGCTCGGCGAGCACGATGCCCTGCACCAGCGGGTCCGAGGGCAGCTGGCCGTGTCCGACCTCGCTGCCGGCGCACACCGACTGCACCGGCAGGTCGAGGGCTCCGGACAGGCTGGCCGAGTCCGGCGGCGTCACCGTCCGGTCGGTCTCGGTCCACACCGAGACCCAGGTCGGCCCGGCCGGCGTCTCGTCGCCGGCGTTCAACCGGCGCAGCAGGTCGCTGCCGGTGGCCAGCTCCTGGCAGGCCGCCGGGCACTGGTCCGGGGCGAGCTCGGAGGCCAGGTCCGCCACCGTCGTGCCGTGGTGCGGGGAGCCCAGCGTGACGATCCGCCGGGCCACGGCCGCCCCACCGTCGGCCGCCCAGATCCGGGCGACGACCCCGCCGGCGGAGTAACCCACCACGTCCACGCTGTCGGCCCCGGTGCGGGTCAGCGCGGCGTCGACGGCAGTGCCCAGCGCGGCCGCCGATGCGGTGAGGTCCCCCGTCCCGTCGCCGGGCACCGGGACGACGGTGGCGTCCCGGCCGGCCGCGGTCAGCGCGTCCGCCAGGCTCTGCAGCGACCGGGTCGACCCCCCGTACCCGGGCACCAGCAGCACCGGCCCGGGGGTGGCCTGGGAGACCGCGGGCGGTTCCTCGGCCCGCAGCCGCGGGACCAGCGTCGCGGCGGCGACGCCGAGCACCGCCACCAGCCCGGCGGTGAGCAGGCCGAGGACCAGCCGGCGGCGGGCGGGGGAGAGGCCAGCGAGCACGCCACCACTGTCCCTGGTGCACTGGGGACGTGCCCACGTTCCTGTCCCGGGAGGACTACTTCACCGCCTGGTCGGCGTGGCACGGTGGGACCGACCCGCGGGCCAGCCCGGTGGTGCGCGGCTGGCTGACCCTCGCGCACACCCTGGCCAGGCCGCTGGCCGGGCTGTCCCCGCTGCTGGTCAGCCTGGTGGGCCTGGCCGTCGCCGGCGCCGCGGTGGGCCCGGCCGCCGCCGGCGGGCCGTGGCTGCTCGTGGCCGCGGGCCTGGTGGGTCTGTCCGGGCTGCTGGACTCCCTGGACGGGGCGCTGGCCATCGCCGGGGGCCGGGCCAGCCGGCGGGGTTACGTGCTGGACTCCGCCGTCGACCGGCTGACCGAGGTGGCCTATGCCTGCGCGTTCTGGGTGGCCGGCGCGCCGGCGTGGCTGGCGGTGGCCTTCGGGGCGCTGTGCTGGTTCCCGGACTACCTGCGGGCCCGCGCCGGGCAGGCCGGGGTGGACGAGACGGGGGCCATCTCGGTGTGGGAGCGCCCGACCCGGGTGGCGATGACCGGGATGACGCTGCTGGGGGCCGGCGTGGTGTCCGGGCTGGGGGCCGCGGAGCTGGTGGTCACCGCCGGCGCCGCGGTCGGCGTCGGACTCGGGGCGGTGGGCACCGGCCAGCTCGGTGTGCAGCTGCGGAAGGCGCTGGGGTGAGCACCGCCGTTACGCTCGGGTGCACGCCGGGCGACGCCTACGTCGGCCGCCGGTCCCGCTCGGTCTTGTCGTCCCACACCCTGGAGCCACACCGTGTCCGTCGCCGTGACCGGTTCGATCGCCACCGACCACCTGATGACCTTCCCGGGGAAGTTCACCGAGCAGTTCGTCGAGGGCCAGATGGAGAACGTCTCGCTCTCCTTCCTGGTCGACGACCTCGTGCAGCACCGGGGTGGTGCCGGGGCCAACATGGCCTACGGGATGGGTCTGCTGGGGCTCACCCCGGTCCTCGTCGGCGCGGTGGGCAGCGACTTCCACGACTACGACGCCTGGCTCACCCGGCACGGCGTGGACACCGCCTCGGTGCACTGGTCGGAGCTGAAGCACACCGCCCGGTTCGTCTGCACCACCGACGCGGCGAACAACCAGATCGCCTCGTTCTACTCCGGTGCGATGGCCGAGGCCGCGCTGATCGAGCTGGCCCCGGTGGAGAAGCGGGTCGGCTCGCTGGAGCTGGTCATCGTCGGGCCCAACGACCCGACCGCGATGGTGCAGCACACCCAGGAGTGCCGTGAGCGCGGCTACCCGTTCATGGCCGACCCGTCCCAGCAGCTGGCCTGGGCCGACGGCGAGATGATCCGCACCCTGGTGGACGGGGCGGACCTGCTGTTCACCAACGAGTACGAGGCCGCGCTGCTGAAGCAGAAGACGGGGTGGACCCACGCCGAGGTGCTCTCCCGGGTGGGCACCTGGGTGACCACCCGCTCGGCCCAGGGCGTGCGGGTGGAGCAGCGGGACCGGGCCCCGATCGACGTCATCGCGGTGCCGGAGACCAAGCCGGTGGAGCCCACCGGCGGCGGGGACGCCCTCCGGGCGGGCTTCATCGCCGCCCGCCAGTGGGGGCTGGACCTGCAGCGGGCCACCCAGGTGGGTTCGGCCGTGGCCACCGCCGCGGTGGAGGTGGTCGGCACCCAGGAGTACGAGCTGCCCCGGGCGTCGTTCCTCGAGCGCTTCGCCTCGGCGTTCGGTGCCGACGCCGCCGACGAGGTGGCGCCGCACCTGCCTCAGTCGCCGCGCAGGTTCTGACCGATCGCGGGGTCCTCCGACCACTGGCTGAAGGGGATCCGGCGGATCTCCTTCAGCTCACCGATCGTGGACCACTCGTTGCCGCCCAGCCGCGCCAGCGGCCGTAGCTGATCGATGCGTGGCCGGCCGTCCCGGACGGCGCTGGAGAACACCGAGGCGTGCACGACCCGGCCGAACACCACGGTGCTGTCGCCCAGCCGGAGCGTGGAGTGCAGCACGCACTCCAGCGAGACGGGGGACTGGGCGACCCGCTTGGCCGCCACCACGTCGCTGTCCTCCAGCCGGACGCCGGTCTGCTCGGCCTCGTCGTGGTCGGGCGGGAAGTCGGTGCCGGTCGCGTTGACCTGCTCGAACATGTCCTCGGGCGTCAGGTTCACGGTGAAGTCGCCGGTGGCCTCCACGTTGCGCAGCGAGTCCTTGCGGCCCACCGAGGTGAACTGCACGATCGGCGGATCCACGCAGGCCACGGTGTAGAAGCTGTGCGGGGCCAGGTTGTGCGATCCGCCGGCCGTGCGGCTGCAGATCCAGGCGATGGGCCGGGGCACGACGACGGAGTTCAGCACCCGGTAGAAGGCGCCGGCGCCGCTCTCTGCCGGGTCGAAGTGGGTGCGCGCGGGTGAGGTCACCTGCTCAGTCTCACCGCAGGGCACGACCCCGCCACCGCAGGGTGCCGCGCCGCCGCCCGAGCACGGAGCGGACCAGCAGCAGGTCCAGCAGCGCCACCGACACCGGGTGCGCCAGGCTGTCGGGCCACACCCGGCCGCCGGTGCGGCGGGCGCTGACCGCCCGCCCGGCGACCCCGGCCGCGTAGCCCACCAGGCCGGCCCGGGTGCCGGTCAGCGGCGGGAGGACCCAGATCGCGGCCAGCGCGGCACCGGCGGCCAGGCTGCCCCACGGGGAGGAGCCCAGCGCCGACCACAGCGACTTCTCGTAGCCGGCCGCGAGCTGCGCCCAGCCCTCGTACATCCGGGTGGTGGCCAGCGCGGAACCGTCCACCACGACGCCCCGCCCCCCGGCCCGCTTCACCGCCCGCAGCAGCGCGATGTCCTCCAGCACCTCACCGCGGACCGCGCCGTGCCCGCCGGCCCGTTCGTAGACCGCCCGCCGGACGACGAGGAACTGCCCGTTGGCGGCGGCGAGGGAGGGCCGACCGGGGCGCTCGGCCAACCGCAGCGGCAGCGTGGTGGCCCACAGCCACTGCTGCAGCGGCTGCACCAGCCGCTCGGTCGGGGTGACCGCGAGCTGCCGGGGCCAGGGGGACACCAGGTCCAACCGGGACGTGTCCAGCAGCGCCACGGCGGCGGCGATGGCGTGCCGGGCCAGCCGCACATCGGCGTCGACGAACACCAGGACGTCGACGTCGTCGGCGTCGGCGGCGCCCTGGGCGCAGGCGTTCGGCTTGCCCAGCCAACCCGCGCCCGGCGGCGTCGCGGTCCGCAGGACCACGTCGTACCCGGCGACGACGTCGGCGGTGGCGTCGGTGGAGGCGTCGTCGACGACCACGATCTCGAGGTCGGGGACCTGGGTCTGGGCCGTCAGGGCTGCCAGGCAGTCACCGACCGCGTGCTCCTCGTCCCGGACCGGCAGGACGACCCGGACCCGGCCGTGCACCGGCGGCGGGTCCGCCGGCGGAGTGCGCAGCAGCCGAGCGTTCACCGCGGCGTGCACCGCTCCTGCGACGCTCAGCCCCGCCAGCAGCGCGACGAGCCTCACCGGTGGCGTGGCTGGTCGGCTCGCCGTCCCTGGGCGGGCAGATCGATCACCGGGTCACCGGTCGGCCGGTCGGCCGGTCGGCCGCCGGGCGGTTCCCGGGCGGGCGTCCACCGGCGCGGTGCTGGCGGGCCAGGGCGATGAGCACCGGCACCGCCAGAGCGACACCCCAGGCCGCCGACCCGGGCAACCCCAGCCAGCCGACGTGGGCCAGCGCGCCACCCAGGGTCATCCAGCCCAGGGCCAGCAGCGGTGCGCCGTCCCCCAGCCGGGGTGCGCCGGCGCCCCGGACGACCAGCAGCTCCAGCGCGCCCATCAGCACCACCCCGGCCAGCAGCCAGCCCGCCAGGTTGGTCAGCGGGACGGTGTCGATGCCGGGCAGCCCCGGGGAGGGGCGGTCCCAGGTCCAGTAACCGGCCTGCACCAGCTGGGGATCCAGCACCACGTCCCAGGCGGCGAACACGGCCGCGGCCACCGCGATCCGCCCCACCCGGTGCGCCGGCACGAGCCGGCGGGCCAGCAGCCAGCTCGGCCAGGTCATCATCAGCCAGGCCAGCGGCACCAGGAACGGGACCCCGAGCAGCGTGGGGCCGAGGGTGTCGCTGTAGCTGTAGCTGCCGTAGGGGAACCCGGTCGCCAGGCCGACCGCCTCGAACCCGATCGCGGTGACCGCGGTGACGCCCAGCACCCCGGCCCCGGTCGGCAACCCCCGGGACAGCCCGGCGTGCGCGACCGACAGCACGGATCCCAGCAGCACGATCGTCCAGCTGACCACGTCCCGGGCATCCCCCGCGGTCAGCGGGTACGCGATCGCGGTCAGCAGCAGACCGACGGCCAGCAGCCAGGGCAACCAGCCGGCGGGCCATCGTGCCGGTGCGGTCGCGGGCCGCCCCGCCGTGCCCGTCATCGCCGGGTGAGCCGCCGCCGTACCCGGCCCAGGCGGGAGCGGTCGGCCAGCACGATCCGGGCCGCCGTCCGGCCGGCATTGCCCGAGACCCCACCGCCGGGGTGCATGGAGGCACCGGACAGGTAGAGCCCGGGCAGCCCGGGGACGCGGTGACCGGAGAGCTCCGGGGTGGGGCGGAAGGCAAACATGGAGGCCAGCGACATCTCCACGTGCATCACGTTGCCGCGGGTCAGCCGGAGTTCCTGCTCGAGCTTCAGCGGGGTCTGGATGTACAGCCGCTGCACCGAGTCGGCGAAACCGGGGGCGTACCGGTCGACGGCGGCCACCAGCCGGTCGGCCTCCTCCTGGGCCAGGGTCTCCCAGTCCCGGCCGTCGGCCAGGGCGTACGGGTACCACTGGCCCCAGATCGTGACCACGTGCTGGCCGGGCGGGGCCAGGGTGTCGTCGCTGGCCGAGAAGCTCATGGCCAGCGGCACCGGGTCCCGGGGCAGTTCGCCGGCCAGCCAGTCCCCATGTGCCCGGGCGAGCTGGGCGCGGTCGGTGCACAGCAGTTGCAGTCCCTGTAACGACTCGTGCTGGCTCACCCCGGGGTAGACCGGCAACGCGTCGGTCTGGCAGCGGACCACCAGGCCGAACCCGTTGCCCAGCGGCGGGGCGGCGTCCCGCAGCGCAGGGGGTGCGTGCTCCCCGGCGATGGCCCGGGTGGCGCCGATGTGGCAGGCCGCGACCACGACGGGGGCACGCAGCCGCCGCCCCGAGCTGGTCACCACACCGGCCACCCGGCCGGACTCCACGATGAGGCTCTGCGCACCGTCGCCGAGGGCGACCCGGCCCCCGTCGGACTCCAACCGCCGGCGCAGCGCCTGGGTGAGCCCACCGGAGCCGCCCACCGGGTGACCGGGTGGAGTGGTGTGCAGCAGGGCGGCCCAGCCGACCATCGCCGCGGTGCCCGGCTCGGACATCGGCGGCCCGGACTGCGCACCGAACCAGGCCAGGGCGGCCTTGAGTCGTTCGCTGCCGAACCACTTGTCCAGCAGGGCGTCACCCGAGCCGAGGAAGTCCGTGGCCAGCTCACCACCCGGGGTGCGGGGCCGGCCCTTGGCCGGGGCTCCCAGGGGCCAGAGGTGCCGGACCAGGCGGGCCGGGCTGGGCCGGTCGCCGAAGGCCTGCACGATCTGGGCGCTGCGCGGCCCCCACACGCCGACGAATCCGCGGTAGGCGGCGGCGTCCTCGGCGCCGCAGGCGGCGGCGATGGAGTCGCAGGTGGCGTCCAGGTCGACGGAGAACACCAGCGGCCGCCCGGCGGGCCCGGCGCTGCCGGGCTCGGGGGCCGGGGCGAAGCCCCACGGGTCGCAGTCCACGTAGCGCAGTCCGTGGGCGGCCAGGTCCAGCTCCTCCACGATCCCGGAGTGCCGGATGATCACGTGTGCACTGGACCCCCGGTCCACCCGGACCCCCGGCCAGCGCTCGACCGTGGAGACGGCGCCGCCCAGCACGTCGTCGGCCTCGACGACCTCCACCCGCAGCCCGGCGGCGGCCAGGTGGCATGCCGCGACCATGCCGTTGTGTCCCGAGCCGATGACGACGGCGTCGAGTCCGGCTAGCGGGTCGGCCCCCGGGTCACTCACGCGGGGTGCTCCCCAGGGGCAGTCGGGTGCCGAGGATGGCGAACGGCCGCGCGTCGCCGGGGAAGTGGTAACCGCGGGCCAGGTCGACGAAGCCGTCGGCGTGGTACAGCCGGAAGGCCTTGGTCTCCGCGTCCGGGGTGCTCAGCAGGGCCGCCGGGTGCGGCAGGTCCGCCACCAGCGCGTGCAGCAACTGCCGGCCCAGGCCCTGGCTCTGGTGATCGGGCGCCACGTGCAGCTCGCAGACCTCGAAGGCCCCGGGCAGCCAGCGCTTGGCGGTCCGCCGGTCCAGGGCGTGCCGGACCTGGTCGTGCCACCACTGGCCGGGCGCGACGAGGTAGCCGTAGCCGAACCCGACCAGCTTCTCCCCGGCGCGCGGGTCCTCGGCGAAGGCCCCGACGGCACGGAAACCAGCCCGTTCGGTGTGCTGCACGGCGTAGCCGTAGCGGCCCGCGACCACGGAGTCGCCATAGCCCATCGCGGCCCCGTAGATCGCCAGGGCCTCGTGCAGGTGGTCGCGCATCCAGCGGGTCGGGAGCTCGATGACCCGGGTGGCGGGGGCGGTGTCGGTCACGGTGTGCGGGCCTCGGGTGTGGTGGGGTCGGAGAGGGCGGCGTGGTCCGGCTCGACCTCGGCGTCGACCTCTGCAGCGGTGCCGGCGGTGATCCGCAGCAGCTCGTCGTAGCTGGTCGGGAAGACGGTCCTGGGGTGACCGGCGGCGGCCCAGACCTGGTCGAACCGGGCCAGGGTGACGTCGACCAGCGTGCCGATCGGTTCGGGGTGACCGACGGGGGCGACCCCGCCGATGGCCTGGCCGGTGTGCTCGCGGACGAACTCGGGGTCGGCCCGGCGCACCTCGTGCACGCCCAGCAGGCCGGCGACCTTGGCGGTGTCGACCCGGTGCGCGCCGCTGGTGAGCACCAGCAGCGGGTTGCCACCGACCTCGAAGACCAGGCTGTTGGCGATGGCACCCACCGGGACGCCGAGCTGCTGCGCCGCCTGGGCCGCGGTGCGGGCGCCGTCGGTGAGCTCGCGGATCTCACCGATCGCACCGGCCGCCTGCAGGGCCTGCGCGACCTCGGCCACCCGGGGGTGGTCGGGGATGGTCATGCGTGCAGTCTCCCACCGGTGGCGGGGGCCTCGCCGGGCGCACACCCGCCGGCGATGCGCGGGTGGTGTGCCGGGCCCGGGGGTGCCGGGGGCCGGCGATCCGCGTGGACCCCGGTTCCGGGGCCGGGCCCGTGGCCGGCGTCGATCCACGACACGTCGTCCCCAGCCCGGCCGGTCGGCTTGACGCCCTCCGCAGACTCCGGTCTACTCATCGGTGTTCGAACACGTGTTCGAACAGTCGGTGCAGGTGGGCCGGCTGCGTCACGGGAGTGCGGAGTGTGTCATGAGCCGAGTGCTGGTCGGTGCGGGTGACCGCGTCGGTGAGGAGGTCCAGGTCGAGCGTGGACCGGTCGGGCCGACGCAGTTCTGGCGCGGGGAGAGCCGCTACGTCGTGGGGGAGCTGCTCGACCACTGGGTCGAGACCTCGCCCTGGTGGCAGCGCGGTGCGGCGGCAGGCGGTGGTGGTGGCGCCTCGGCCGATCTGGTCGCCACCCGGCAGGTGTGGCGGGTGGAGGCGGTCCGGGCCGGCCGTTCCCGGATGAGCTTCGCCGGTGTGTTCGACCTGTCCTGGGAGCCCACCGAGAACTGCTGGCTGCTGGTCCGGGTGCACGACTGATGGGCGCCGTGCGGGTGCTCTCACCCAGCCAGCTCGAGCTCACCCCGCCGCTGCCTCCCGCGGCGTCCCAGCTGCTCGGCCAGGCCCACCGCGGGCTGACCGAGGCGGCCACCTGCCCGGATGCCGGCTGGCGCTATGCCACCGCCCACCTCGCTGCGCTCCGTGCGGCCGCCGCGGTGCTCGCCGCCCGCACCCGGCCCGAGGCCGGGCGTCGGCGCCCGCGCAGCGCCTGGGTGCTCATCGGTCAGGTCGCACCCGAGCTGGGGGAGTGGGCGGCGTTCTTCGCCGCGGGCGCGGCCAAGCGGGCTGCGGCCGAGGCGGGGTTGTCGCACGCGGTCACCGAGCGTGAGGCCGACGACCTGGTCCGGGACGTCGGGGCCTTCCTGGCCGTGGTGGAGAGCACGGTCGGCCGCCCGGTGTCGGACACCGCTGCCCGGCCCGCCCCGCCGGACACCGGCGACAGGCCGGTGTCCGCGGGTGCCGCAGCAGGCACGACCTCGGGGACGACCGCCGCGGTCACGCGACTGCGGACGACGTGACCGGGACCGTCCACCCGGTGGCGACCGGCGGGGCGGGTGCGGCGTGAGCGATCCCTTCGTCCACCTGCACGTCGCCTCGGGCTACTCGATGCGGCACGGGGCCAACCATCCGGCCGACCTGGTCGCCCGTGCCGCCGATCACGGCATGGGTGCGCTCGCCCTCACCGACCGGGACGGCCTGTACGGCGCCGTCAAGTTCGCCCTGGCCTGCCAGACGGCCGGGATCCGGCCGCTGTTCGGCGTCGACCTGGCGGTCGACCCGCTGGCCGGCGGTGAACCTGCGGACCTGCGTGCAGTGCCCGGTCCCGGTCGAGCTGCGGGCCGCGTGCCGCCCACGGCTGCCCGGCCCACCGGCTCGCTGCGGGGACGGGCCACGAACGTCGCGGACCGCTCGGCGCACCCGTCCTCGGGTGCGGCCCGACGGTCACCGGCCCGTGGTGGGGCCAGCGTCGACCCGCGGCACCCCCGGGTGACGTTCCTGGCCCGGGACGGAGCCGGCTGGCGGTCGCTGTGCCGGCTCACCAGTGCCACCCACCTGGGCGGCACCCGGGGGGAGCCGGTGAGCTCGTTGACCCTGGCCGCCGAGCACGCCACCGGCCTGCTCGCCGTGCTGGGCCCGGGTTCCTCGGTGGGCCGGGCACTGGCCGAGGGCCGGGCCGATCTCGCCCGCGCCCGCCTGGACGCCTGGCGGTCGGTCTTCGGTCCGGGGCAGCTGGTCCTGGAGGTCGTGCACCACCGGGGGCGGGGTGACCGGCTCCGGGCCCAGGCGCTGCTGCGGTTCGCCGCCGAGGCCGGGGTACCCGCGGTGATCACCAACGCGGTCCGCTACGTCGACGCGATGGACGCCCCGACCGCGGACGTGCTCGATGCGACCCGGCGGCTGGTGCCGCTGGGCGAGCGGCACGTCGACCGGCGGACCGCCGAAGGCCACCTGAAGTCGGGCAAGGAGATGGCCGACGTCGTCGACGACCTGGTCGGTCCCGACCGGGACGCGGGCCTGCGGTTGCTCGGCCACCACCGCCCGGGTCGCCGAGCAGTGCGCCGTCGACGTGCGGGCCGACCTGGGCATCGGCACGGTCCGCTACCCCGAGCTCGACGTGGTCACCACCGTGTCCGAGCGGGGGATGGGGCCGGCCCAGGTGCTGCGCGCCCGCTGCGAGGCCGGTATCGGCCGCCGCGGCATGCGCGACTCCGCGCTGGTCCGGGAGCGGTTGGACGAGGAGCTGGGGGTCATCGACCGGCTGGGCTATCCCTCCTACTTCCTCACCGTCGCCGACGTGGTCGAGCTGATCAAGGGCCTGCGGGTTCGGGCGGCGGCACGGGGGTCGGGCGCGGGCAGCCTGGTCACCTACCTGCTGGGCATCTCCGACGTCGATCCGATCCGCTACGGGCTGCTGATGGAGCGGTTCCTCTCCCCGCTCCGGCACCAGCTGCCCGACGTCGACATCGACGTGGAGTCCGCCCGGCGGATGGAGGTCTACGACGCGGTGATCGACCGCTTCGGCGGCGCACCGGGTCAGCTGCATCTCGATGATGGACACCTACCGGGTCCGGCACGCCATCCGCGACGTCGGAGCTGCCCTGGGCCTGCCACCGGCCGAGATCGACGCGGTGGCCAAGGCATTCCCGCACATCCGGGCCAACCAGGTGCACGCCGCGCTGCGGGACCTGCCGGAACTACGGGCCAGCCGGATGGGATCGCGGCGCGGTGGTGGCACCGGTGACCTGGACCTGGTGTTCGACCTGGTCGCCCGACTCGACGGGTTGCCCCGGCACATCGCCCTGCACCCGTGCGGGGTGCTGCTGTCCGACGCCACCCTGCTCGACCGCACCCCCGTCGAGCAGAGCTACCTGGGCTACCCGATGAGCCAGTTCGACAAGGACGACGTCGAGGAGCTCGGGCTGCTCAAGCTGGACCTGCTGGGCATCCGGATGCAGTCGCTCGATCGCGCACGCCATGGACGAGGTGGCCCGGGTCGACGGCGTCCAGCTCGACATCGACGCGGTCCCGCGCGACGACCCGACGACGTTCGAACTGATCCGCAGCACCCGCACCCTGGGCATGTTCCAGATCGAGTCACCCGGTCAGCGGGAGCTGGTGGGGAAGTTCGGGCCGCAGACGTTCGAGGACATCATCATCGACATCTCGCTGTTCCGGCCCGGTCCGGTGAAGAGCGACATGGTCACCCCGTTCCTGATGGCCCGGAACGGCTGGCGGGCACCGGTCTACCCGCACCCCCAGCTCAAGGACGCCCTGGAGGAGACCGCCGGGGTGGTGGTCTTCCACGAGCAGGTGCTGCGGATCGTCGCGGTGATGACCGGCTGCGATCTGGCCAGCGCCGACGAGGTCCGCCGGGCGCTCGGGGAGAAGGACGCGCACCCCGAGATCCGGGCCTGGTTCATGCCCCGGGCCCTGGCGGAGGGCTTCGCCGTAGAGGTGGCCGAGCAGGTCTGGGCGGTCCTGGTCGCGTTCGGGTCCTTCGGCTTCTGCAAGGCGCACGCCGCCGCCTTCGCGCTGCCCACCTACCAGTCCGCCTGGCTGAAGACCCACCACACCGCGGCGTTCCTGGCCGGGGTGCTGACCCACGACCCCGGGATGTACCCCAAGCGACTGATCCTGGACGACGCCCGCAACTTCGGGATCACGGTCCTGGGGCTGGACGTGAACGCCTCCACCGGGGTGTACCGGGTCGAGCGGGTGGATGGCGGTGGTCCCGCGGTGGTAGTCGCAACGGGCGCAGGACATGCCGGCGAGGGCACCGGGTCGGTCCTCGGTGAGGACGGGATGCTGGAGGACGGGGAGCTGGAGGACGGGGAGCGGCCGCGTCCTGGATGGATGCCCCCGGGGATGCCCGACCCGGCCCGCTACGGCATCCGGCTGTCGCTGGCCGATGTCAAGGGCATCTCCGACGGCGAGGTCACCCGGGTGGTGGCCGGCCAGCCGTACCGATCCCTGGCCGACTTCTGGCAGCGGGCCGCGGTCTCCCGCCCGGTGGTGGAGCGGTTGGTGCTGGCCGGGGGCTTCGACTCCCTGTACGGATTCGGGGTCCGGGACAGCGAGGGCGGCCGGCCGACCCGGGGTCGCCACGAGGTCACCCGCCGGGACCTGCTGCTGCAGATCGGCGAACTGGACCGGTGGAGTCGCAGCGGCGCGCGGGCCAGCTCCACCGGGCAGCTCAGCCTGGACCTGATGGGCGGTGGGTCCATCGGGTCCGACGAGCCGGCCACCCTGTTCGACCTGCCCGATGACGGCGGAGACAGCGTGGGCAGCGGGGGGAGTGAAGGCAGCGCCGAGGAGAGGGCCCCGGCCGAGTCGTCGGCGGGTGCCGGGCTTGCCTTCGGTGGGGCCAGTGGGTTGCCGGAGTTCACCGATGCCGAACGGGTCCGGGCCGAACTGGAGGTGCTGGGGTTGGACGCCAGCCGGCACGTGGTGGAGGACTACCGGGAGTTCCTCACCGCGCTGGGGGCGGTCCCGGCCGGCGAGCTGCTGGGCTGCCGCTCCGGGGCGGAGGTGTTGGTCGGCGGGGTGAAGGTGGCCACCCAGACACCACCGATCCGGTCGGGCAGGCGGGTGGTGTTCGTGACCCTGGACGACGGGACCGGGTGCGCGGATTCGACCTTCTTCGAAGACGTCCAGGGTCCCTACGCCGCCACCGTCTTCCACTCCTGGCTGCTGGTGGTCCGGGGGGTGCTGCGGCGCACCGGTCCGCGGGGGGTGTCGATGCGGGCCACCGGGGCGTGGGAGCTACCGGCGCTGCACGAGGCCTGGGAGATCGGCGGGATGGGCGGGGTCGCCGAGCTGATGGCCGCCCCGACGGGATTCACCGAGCAGGCCGTCGCCGGTGCGGCGGCCTCGCACGGATCGCGCCCGGTGATGGTCCGCCCGGTCCTGGTGCACCCCACCGGTTTCCGGATGTCGCCCTACGCCGACATCAAACCTGCCGGCGAGGACTCCAAGGTGGCCCCACGCAAGCTCTGGCACTCGAGCCAGGGCAGTTCCGGGCAGTGAGAGCGGGTGTGGAGAGTGGACGTGCCATCCCGGGCAGCCCGGTCGCTGCGATACGTCGGGGGCCGGCGGGTGCGGCGTTGCTGGCGGTGCGCTGGCGATGTCGTCCACAGTGGTCGGATGGACGACATCGCTGCCCCCGCCGGCCAGACCCCAGCCGAGCAGAACCCGCACGAGCACCCCAGCAGCCAGCACGATGAGCAGTCCGGCGGTCACCAGCAGGGCGGTCACCAGCAGAGCGGCCACCAGCACGGCCTGGCGGGGGAAGCGTTCGACGTCGACCCCGACCAGTGGTTCAGCGAGGACTTCTGGGACCGGCACTACGGCAGCGGGACCATCTGGTCGGGCAACCCCAACCCGTTGCTGGTCCGGTACGCCGCCGACCTCGATCCGGGCACCGCGCTGGA
This sequence comes from uncultured Actinomycetota bacterium, assembly GCA_963759905.1. GTDB lineage: Bacteria > Actinomycetota > Actinomycetes > Mycobacteriales > Geodermatophilaceae > Klenkia. The sequence goes on along the minus strand of CAVXBD010000001.1, from coordinate 250,462 downwards.
CATGGGCTGCGGGGAGGGCGGGGACGTGCTGTGGCTGGCAGGCCAGGGATGGACCGTGACCGGTGCCGACATCTCCCAGGTCGCGCTGGACGGGTGTGCGGCACTGGCCGCCGCAGCCGGCCCCGACATCGCCGCCCGCACCTCCTGGCAGCAGGCCGACGCCTTCAGCTGGCAGCCCCCGGTCGGCGGTTACGACCTGGTCTCCGCCCAGTTCGTGCACCTGCCCCGGGTGGCGCTGCACGACCTGCATCGTCGGCTCGCGGCGGCGGTCCGTCCCGGCGGGACGCTGCTGATCGTCGGCCACGACCCCTCCGACCACGACACCTCGATGCAGCGCCCGGACCTGCCGGACATGTTCGCCACCGCCGAGGACATGGCCGGTGTCCTGGACCCCGAGCAGTGGCAGATCGAGACGTCGACCCCGGCCCGCCAGGCCACCGATCCCGACGGCAATCCGGTCACCATCCACGACGCCGTGGTCCGCGCGGTGCGGCGCTCCTGAGCCCGTCGGACGCCGGTGGCCCAGCGGACGCGCCACTAGTCTCGGTCGGGTGCCGCCGTCCGAGCCCCCGCCCGCCACGCCCCCGTCCGAGCTCCCGCCCGCCACGCCCCCGTCCGAGCCCCCACCCGCCAGCCCTGCGGACAGCCCTGCGGACAGCGCCGCCGCCACCCCCGCGGGTCCGGGTGACCCCCCGGTCCGCGCGGCAGCGGTCTGGGCGGCACTCGACCCGCTGGTGCGCACCGGACCGCTGCAGGTGCTGGACGTCGGGGGCGGTGCCGGGGTCTTCGCGGTCCCGCTGGCTCAGCTGGGTCACCACGTGTGTGTCGTGGACAGCTCGGCCGACGCGCTCGCCACGCTGCGGAGGCGAGCCGACCTGGCCGGTGCGGGGGACCGCGTCCGCGGAATCCAAGGCGATGCCGATCGGCTGGCTGACGTCCTGGCGGACGTCGGCACCGGTGCGCCGGCCGCGGGTTACGACCTGGTCCTGGTGCACTCCGTCCTGGAGGTCGTCGACGACCCCGCGGCCACGCTGGCCGGCATCGCCGGCGCGCTCCGGCCCGGGGGGCACCTCAGCGTCACCGTCGCCAACCGCGCCGGCGCCGTCCTGGCCCGCGCCCTGGGCGGGCACCCGGTCGAGGCACGCGCGCTGCTGGAGGACCGCGACCCGGCCCCCGCCCGGGCGCGCACCCGGCCGGCGCGCCGCCGGTACAGCCCGGCCGAGCTGCTCGACCTGGTGCGCGGCGCCGGCCTGCACGCCGACGGCTGGCGCGGGGTCTCCGTCGTGGCCGACCTGCTGGAGTCCACCTCCGGGGCCGACCCGACCGCGCTGCGCAACCTGGAGCTGGAGCTGGCCGGTTCCTCGCCCTACCGGGACATCGCCACCGGTCTGCACCTGATGGCCACCCGGGGGCCCGGCCGGACATGACCCTGCCCGCAGACCTGCACCGTCCCGACTACGGCAGCACCACGCTGGCCGACGTCCTGCCCGGCGTCGCAATCGCCCTCGGCGCCCCCCTCGCCCGCTCCGCCCCCGCCCGGTCCGCCGATCCCCTCGACCTGGCCGGCGCGCTGCGCGGTGCCCGCAGTGTCGGCGTGCTGCTCGTCGACGGGCTGGGTGCCGACCTCATCCGCGCGCACCCCGAGCTGGCACCGACGCTGAGCGGCCTGCTCACCCCGGTCGGGGACCTGCAGGCCCCCTGCCCCAGCACCACCCCGGTCAGCCTCACCACGCTGGGCACCGGCCTGCCCCCAGGCAGCCACGGCATCCTCGGCTTCGTCACCGACGTGCCGGGGGAGGACCGCGCGCTCACCCACACGCACTGGACCGACGACCCGGACCCGGACGCCTGGCAGTCCCGGCCCACCGTCTTCCAGCAGCTCGCCGGTGCCGACGTGGCCTGCACGGTGGCCGGTCCCTACGCCTTCGCCGGGTCCGGGCTCAGCCGCGCCGCCTACCGGGGCGCCCGCTACACCTCCACCGTCAGCCCCGGTGACCTCGCCGCCGTCGTCGCCCAGGCGCTGGGCGCGCCCGGCCGCTCCCTGGTCTACGGCTACCACGCCGAGCTCGACCTCACCGGACACGTCCGGGGGGTGGACTCACCGAGCTGGCGGAACCAGCTGGGCATCGTCGACCGGATGGTGGCCCAGCTGGTGGATGCCCTGCCCGCCGACGCCGCCCTGCTGGTCACCGCCGACCACGGGATGCTCGACGTGCCCGACGACACCCGGGTCGACATCGACGCCGAGCCGGTGCTGCGCGAGGGGGTCCGGCTGCTGGTCGGCGAGCCGCGGGCCCGCTACGTGCACAGCCGGCCCGGTGCTCAGGACGACGTGCTGGCCACCTGGCAGGGCTTCCTGGCCCACCGGGCCTGGGTGGTCGGCCGGGAGGAGGCGATCGACAGCGGGGTGTTCGGGCCCGTGGACGCCGCCCTGGCCGCCCGGATCGGCGACGTGGTGGCCCTGGCCCGGGGCAGCTGGGCCCTGACGGCGACCCGCAGCGAGCCGGTGCCCTCGATGCTGGCCGCCTACCACGGCTCGCTGACCACCACCGAGCTGGCAATCCCCCTGCTGCTGGCCCGCGGCTCGGCCCTGGACCGATGAGCCCGAAGCGGCCCCGGACGGCGGACGTCCCGATGCTCACGGTCTGCCGCGGCTGCTGCTGCGGCCGGACCGAGAAGCACCCCGAGGTGGACCACCGCGCCCAGCTCGACGCGTTGACCCGCACCGGCGCGCGGGTGCGGGTGGTGGACTGCCTGGACAGCTGCGAGCGGTCCAACGTGGTCGTCGTCAGCCCGAGTCCGGCGGGTCGCGCCGTGGGCGCCCGGCCGGTCTGGCTGGGTGGGGTGCTGGCTCCGGACACCACTGCGGAGCTCGCGCAGTGGGTGGCCGCCGGCGGGCCCGGGGTGAGCGAGCCACCCGGGTTCCTCGACCTCCAGGTGTTCAGCCCGTCCCGGCGGACCCGGTCCGAGGCCGACCTCTGATCGATCCGCCGCTGCTCAGCCGGTCAGCACCCCGGGAGCGGTGACCGAGAGCGGGTGCCAGGTGCGCCAGTGGCCCGGACGCAGCGCGGCGCAGGTCAGCAGCCGGGTGTCGGCGGACAGGTGGCTCTCCAGCCTGACCAGCACATCGCCGTCCGGGCCGTCCATGGTCACGCTCCAGCGCTCCACGCCTGGTCCCTCGGCAGGGATCCGGTCCACCGAGCGCACCGGCAGGTCGTGCACGCCCAGCAGGCCCAGATCGGTGCGCGCCTGCTGCTGGGCCGCCTGCGCCGGGGGGTCAACCCGGCCCGGCCACGCAGCTGGCCGAGCAGCACCTCCCCGCGGCCGTGCGCCTGCACCAGGGCCGCCCCGTCACCGGTCACCTGCCCGTAGAGGTGCCCGGTGGGCAGTACCAGCACGTTGGCGGCGAAGCGGTCACCGCCCAGGTGACTGGTCTCCCACACGTCGGCCGGGCCGGCGGCGGGCAGGGAGCGGGCAAGCGGCCGGCCCCGCACGGCGCAGCACGCGTCGTGCCCGCCGTGCGTGCAGACCAGGTAGCTGGGCCCCTCGTGGTCCATCCCCACCGAACCGTCCAGCGGCACGTCCAGCAGGTCGGCGTCGGCGGACCGGGTGGACCAGCGCACCCAGCACCCACCCGGGGTGACGTCGGCGACCGCCCAGCGCCGCCCGGAATCGGCCAGCCGGTCCCCGGGACGGCGGACCATCTGGATCCGCAGCCCGGCGGCGCGGGCCCGCTCGGCCAGCAGCGGGGCGACGGCGGCATCGAAGCGAGACTGCAGCAGCGCGTCCCGGCCCCATGGACCGGGCTGCTCGATCAGCAACCACCGACGGGCCGGCGGGGCGGTGGCCACCGGGGAGTCCCCGTGCAGCAGGGCCTGCACCGAGCACCGGTTCTCGTCCAACCGTCCGACCGGGGGCGACCGGTGGGCGGCGGGAGCGCGGGCCGCCGACCCGGCCGCGGTGTCCTCGGTGACCCGGCAGAAGTCGTCCACCGGTCCCGAGGACACCGCCTCCGGCGCCGGGTCAGGCACCTGCTCGGCGCTGGTCTCCGCTGCGGTCATCCCCACCATGGTGCACAGGTCCGCCCGCGGATGCCTCGGGCACCACCACCACCGATTCCACCACCAGCCGACGGGCCAGCGTGAGCTGCTCGGTGGCGGCCAGCCCTGGCAGGTCGCCCACCTTCAGCTCGCCGGTCGCGATCAGCTCGGCCAGCGCCGGGCGGGTCTCGGCCGGCAGGTCGTGGTGCCGGCGCCCGGCGACCAACGTCACCCGTCCGCCCTCCACGTCGCGCAGCTGCACCCGCAGTCGTGGTCGCAGTGCCAGCACGGTCTCCGCGGTGAGACCGGCGGCCGCAGTGGCCTGGGCCAGCGGGGCCACCGGTTCGGGGCGGACCTGGGCCCAGGTCCGCGCCCGGAGCGTGTCGGCGACGACCGCCGGATCGACCCGGTCCAGCCAGGAGTGCAGCCCGGCGAGGACCGCCGCGACCTCGTCGGTGGTGGCGTCGGGATCGGCGAGGTCCACGCCCAGCGGCAGCGACCGGCGCAGTTCGGGGTCCTCGACCGCCAGGGTGCGGATCAGGTCCAGCGCGGATTCCACCGCCCCCCATCGGGTGACCGGGTGCACCCCGATGGTCAGGTGCGCGCTGACCTCACCCAGCGCGGTGGCCGAGTGCAGGTACCCGCGGGGCAGGTAGAGGGCGTCACCTGGTCGCAGCACCGTGTCGATGACCGGCTCGCGTTCCGCGGCCGCCGCGACCGCCTCGGCCCGCTGGGACCACGGCTGGCTGCGCAACGGGTCGGTGAGCACCGGTTCGTGGATGGTCCAGTGCTTCTCCCCGGCGACCTGCAGCACGAACACGTCGTGCACGTCGTAGTGCGGGGAGAACCCGCGGGAGGATGGCGGGGTGATGTAGGCGTTGACCTGGGTGGGGTGCCCCAGGTCGGCGGCCAGCTGGTCGGCGAAGGCGATCAGCGGGGGCCAGAGCCGGTGCAGGCCCTGCAGCACGACGGTGCTGCCCTCGCTGAACAGCCGCAGCACGGAGTCCGAGGAGACCTGGTCGGCCACCTCGGCCCCGGCGCCACCGGGAGAGGTGAACCGGGAGGGGTCCACCACGGCGCCGTCCTTGGCGATCCGCAGGAACGGGGTGCGCAGCCCACGGGTGGACAGCAGCTCGTCCACGTCGGCGAGCGTCAGCAGGTCGGAGAAGTCAGCGTCCAGGTCAATAGCGCTGGACAGCAGGGGCCGGCGCGACCAGTGCTGCTCGGCGAAGACCTGCGGGTCCACACGCACGCAGCGCCGCAGGGCCGGGCGGAGCGAGTGCTCCACCCGGCCCTGCGAGGTCGGGGTCGGGCTCAGGCCGAACCGTCCGCGCCGCCGTCCTGCTGGCCCGGGGTGCCGCCGCTTGCGCCGCTGTCCGCCGGCCCCTCGGCGCCACCATCCGCGCCACCGTCCGCACCGCCATCGGCGCCACCGTCCGCGCCACCGTCCGCGCCGCCATCGGCCCCGCCGTCCGCGCCGCCGTCCTGCTGGCCGGGGGTGCCGCCGCCTGCGCCGCTGTCCGCCGGACCCTCGGCGCCGCCGTCGGCGCCACCGTCGTGCTGGCCCGGGGTGCCCTCGCCGGCACCGCTGTCCGCGGGGCCCTCCGCGCTGGTCATGTCGTCGTCGTCGAACGCCACGATGCCTCCATCAGATCGCCGTGCGGCCGCCGGATGACGGCCTCGGTGCAGTCCTACCTCGGTTGCCCACCGCTGTACACATCGGTGCGGTGCGCCGGGCCGGCACCGACCGCTGCGGCGGCAGCGGCAGCAACGCCTCGGGCCGCGGGGACTACAACCCGGTCCGCGCGGGGTAGGGGCGCGCCGTGCTGCCTCTCACCCGTCCGGTCTCCTGGATCGAGGACGCCGTCGCCGCGACCGGCCAGGCCTTCGTGCGCCTGGTGGACGACGGCTGGTCGCTGCCGTTGCCCGGATCGGGGGGCACCGCGGAGCGCTGGCGGGCGCTGGCCGAGCTGGGTGCCACCGACCTGCCACTGGCCCGGCTGGCCGAGGGGCACGCCGATGCGGTCGCGGTCCTGGCCGAACTGGACGGTCCGGCGCCCGGCCGCGGTGAGCGGCTGGGGGTCTGGGCCGCCGAACCCCCGGCCGGGCGGGTCACCGCCCGGCGCGGCAGCAGCGGCTGGCGGCTCACCGGGTGCAAGCAGTGGTGCTCCGGCGCGCGGGTGTGCACCGGGGCGCTGGTCACCGCGCACGCCGACGACGGGCGCCGGCTGTTCCTGCTCGACCTCGCCGCGCCGGGGGTCACCCCGCGGCCGGGCAGCTGGCTGAACCCGGGGATGGCCGGCAGCGACACGATCGAGGTGGAGCTGGCCGACGCGCCCGCCGCTGCGGTCGGTGGCCCTCGGGCCTACCTGGACAGGCCTGGTTTCTGGCACGGCGGGATCGGGGTGGCGGCGGTGTGGTCCGGGGAGCTGCCGGCGTGGCCGGTGCGCTGGCCGACGTCGTCGCCGGTTCACCCGCCGACCCGCACCGGGACGCGGCCTGGGGTGCGGTGGACGTCGCCCTCGCCGCGCTGGACGCCGCGCTCGCGGTGGCCGCGGCCGAGGTCGACGCCGATCCCGGGGACCGGGCCGGGGTCGCCGCCCGCCGGGCCGGCCGGGTCCGCGGGCTGGCGGCGCGGACCGGCATCGAGGTGCTGGAGACGGTGGCCCGGGCGTTGGGAGCCGGCCCGGTCGCGCACGACGCCCGGTACCTGACTCGGGTTGCGGACCTGGCGGTCTACCTGCGCCAGCACCACGGCGAGCGTGACCTGGCAGCGCTGGCCGAGCCCCTGCGGGGTACCCGGTGACCGAACCGGCGACCGCCGGTCACCGGCCCGGGGCCACCCCGGAGTCGGCGTGGGCGGGCTGGCTGCCGGAGCAGGGCTGGCCGGCCTGGATGCCCGACCCGGCGTGGCGCCGGGTAGCGGTGTGCGCCGCGCACCCCGACGACGAGGTGCTCGGCGTGGGCGGCACCCTGGCCCTGCTCGCTGGTGCCGGGGTGCAGGTCCAGCTGGTCGCGGTCACCGACGGGGACGCCAGCCACCCCGGCAGCACGGTGCTCAGCCCCGCACAGCTGGCCCGGGCCCGGGTGGGGGAGTCCGGCCGCGCGCTGGCCGCGCTGGGTGCGCCGGGCACGGTGACCACTCGGTTGGGGCTGCCCGATGGGGGACTGGCCGAGCGCGAGGAGGAGCTGACCGTGACCCTGGGTGCGGCCCTGGCCGGGGCGGACGCCGTGCTGACCACCTGGACCGGGGACGGGCATCCCGACCACGAGGCACTGGGCCGGGCCACCCTGGCCGCCGCGGGTCGGCTGGGCCTGCCCAGCTGGCAGTACCCGGTCTGGACCTGGCACTGGGCCCGGCCCGGTGACCCGCGGGTGCCCTGGGACACCGCCCACCGGGTGGCCCTGCCGCCGTCGGTGCGGGCGGCCAAGCGGGCCGCGGTGGCCTGCTTCGCCACCCAGGTCACCGCGCTGGGCCCCGACCCGGCCGACGCCGTCGTGCTGCCCCCGGAGTTCCTGGCGCACCACCTGGACCGGGACCACGAGGTGGTCTGGCGGTGAGCCTTCCGCCGTCCTACTTCGACCGGATGTACGCCGCCGCGCAGGACCCGTGGTCGATGCGCAGCCGCTGGTACGAGCGCCGCAAGTACGCCCTGACCGCGGCGGTGCTGCCGCGCGAGCGATACCCGGAGGGACTGGAGGTGGGCTGCTCGGTAGGGGAGCTGACCGCGGTGCTGGCCGGCCGCTGCGACCGGCTGACCGGCTGGGACGCCAGCGCCGCCGCGGTGGACCGGGCCCGGGCGCGGGTCGCCGGCCTGGGCCGGGTGACGGTCGAGCAGCGGGTGGCGCCCGCGGACGCGTTGCCCGAGGTCGACCTCCTGGTGCTCTCCGAGGTGCTCTACTACCTCTCCCCGGCCGACCTGCAGGCATTGCTGGACCAGATGAGGGTGGCGGTCCGCCCCGGTGGCACCCTGCTGGCGGTGCACTGGCGGCACGAGGTGGCCGACTACCCGCAGACCGGGGACGCCGTGCACACCGCGCTCCGGCAGGGGCTGGACTGGCCGCGGGTGGCCACCCACACCGAACCGGACCTGCTGCTGGACTGCTGGGTCCGGGCACCGGCCGACGACGTGCGGGCGGCGTCCGTGGCGGCTGCGGAGCAGCTGTGGTGAGCACGGCGGCTGCGGAGCAGCTGTGGTGAGCACGGCGGCTGCGGAGCAGCTGTGGTGAGCGGCGTGGACCTGCTGGGCGTGGTGGTGCCGGCCCGGGACGAGGCCGATCTGCTGCCTGGCTGCCTGGCGTCGCTGGCCTCGGCCTCGCGGCACCCCGAGCTGGAGCACACCCCGGTGCTGGTCGTGGTGGTGGCCGACCGGTGCACCGATGCGACCGCCGACGTCGCCCGTGCCGGGGGGGCCCGGGTGGTGCGCACCGACGACGCAGCCGCCGGCGTGGTGGGCGCCGTGGGGGAGGGCACCGTGGGCGACGCCCGGCACGCCGGGGTGCAGGCGGTGCTGGCCGAGGCGGCCGGCCTCGGGGTGCCGCAGCACCGGGTCTGGATCGCCTGCACCGACGCCGACAGCCGGGTGCCCGCGGACTGGCTCGCCCTGCAGCGGGTGGCAGCCGGTTCCGGGGTCGATGCCGTCGTGGGCACCGTCGAGGTGGCCGACTGGACCGGACACCCGCCGCACGTGCCGCCGGCCTTCACCCGCGCCTACGACGCCTGGCGGGAGGCCGGGGTGGATGCGGTGCACCCGCACGTGCACGGCGCCAACCTGGGGGTGCGCGGCAGCGCCTACACCGCTGTCGGGGGGTTCCCGCCGCTGGTGGTGTCGGAGGACGTGGCCCTGGTCGGTGCCCTGCTGCTGGCCGGTCGGACCGTGCTGCGGACCCCCGCCTCCCCGGTGGCGACGTCGTCGCGGCGGCTGCCCCGGGTGGTGGGCGGTTTCGGCACGGACCTGGACCGGCTGGGCGCCGACCCGGCGGAGGACTGAACCGGTACGCTGGTCGAACAGGTGTTCGACAGCAGGATCGGGAGGTGCGGGGTGCGACGCGCTGAGGGGTGCACCGTGCTGCACGTCGACATGGACGCCTTCTTCGCCAGCGTCGAGGTCCGTCGGGACCCCTCGCTGGCCGGCAAGCCGGTGATCGTCGGGGGTGCGGGCAACCGCGGGGTGGTCACCTCGGCCACCTACGAGGCCCGGGCCTACGGCGTGCACAGCGCGATGCCCACCGCCCGGGCGCTGCGGCTGTGCCCGACCGCGATCGTGGTGCCCGGCGACATGGCGCTCTACGCCGAGGTCTCCCGCGGGGTGATGGCCGTGTTCCGCACGATCACCCCGCTGGTCGAGCCGTTGTCCCTGGACGAGGCCTTCCTGGATGTCTCGGGCGCCGGCCGGCGGCTGGGCGATGCCGTCGCCATCGGCGAGCTGATCCGGGCCCGGGTCTTCGACGAGCAGGGGATCACCTGCTCGGTGGGGGTGGCCGGCACCAAGTTCGTGGCCAAGCTCGCCTCCACCCGCAGCAAGCCCGACGGGTTGCTGGTGGTCCGGCCCGCCGAGGTCATGGACTTCCTGCACCCGCTGCCGGTGGGTGCGCTGTGGGGGGTGGGCGCCAAGACCGAGGAGGTGCTGGTCCGGCTGGGCCTGCGCACCGTCGGGGACCTGGCGCACGTGCCGGCCCGCACCCTGCAGCGCGCGCTGGGCCACGCCGCCGGCAGCCACCTGCACGCGCTGGCCTGGGGCCGGGACCCGCGCCGGGTGGTGCCCGACGAGCCGGAGAAGTCCACCGGGGCCGAGGAGACCTTCGGGGTGGACGTCGACGACCCGGTGGTCATCCACCGCGAGCTGCTGCACCTGTCCGAGCGGACGGCGGGGCGGCTGCGGTCCACCGGGCACCTGGCCCGGACGGTCACCCTGAAGGTCCGGTTCGCCGACTTCCACACCATCACCCGGTCGCGCACCCTGGCGGTACCCACCGACGTGGGCCAGGAGCTCTACGACACCGCACGCGACCTCTTCGACGCTCTGGGTCTGGACCGTGCCCGGATCCGGCTGGTCGGGGTCCGGGCCGAACGGCTCACCGAGGCCGACGACACCCCCACCCAGCTGGTGCTCGGCGCCCGGGAGCACGGACGCCGGGACGCCGAGCTGGCCGCCGACCGGGCCGCCCGCCGGTTCGGTGCCGGCGCCGTCCGCCCGGCCACCCTGCTGCACCGGGACGGGGTCACCGGCCGGTCCCAGGCGATGCCCCGGCCGGACCGTCCGGTGCCGCGCCGGATACCCGACGACGGTCGCCGCCCCGCCCCCCCGCCGAGCCGGACCGACCCGCCCCGCTGACCACCGGCGCGGCCGGGTGCAGGCAGGCGGGCGGCCGCCGTCGGCGTGTCGGGAACGCCGCGGGCCGCTGGATCGTCTCCCTGGCAGGACCCGGACCACCCCCGCGGGGTGATCCGGGTGGGAACCACTCAGGTCGGGGCCCGCTCGCCTTTCGCACCCCGTGCGAGGCTCGTATCCTCGACGTCACCGCCGGCGGACAGCCACCGGCGGCCCAAGGCTTGGACCTCAGGAGGTCGTCGTGCCGCTCTCCGAGCACGAGCAGAAGTTGCTGGAGCAGATCGAGCGCGCGCTCGTCGACGACGACCCGAAGTTCGCCTCCCAGGTGCGCACCGGTGATCGTCGGCAGAAGGCCCGCCGGAAGCTCCAGCTGGGCGCCCTCCTGGTGGTGGTCGGCCTGGCCGTCCTCGTCGGTGGCGCCGTCATCCCGTCGGTCCCGCTCGGCGTCCTGGGCTTCCTGGTCATGCTGGGCGGTGCGGCGCTCAGCGTGCTGAACTACGCGGCCGCCACCGGCGCGGTCGAGACGCCGGCCGGCGGCGCCTCGGCCCGCAGCAAGGGCAAGGGCAAGCCCCGCCGCCAGCCGATGAAGGACCGCCTCGAGGAGCGTTTCCGCCGCCGCTACGACCAGTAGCCCCACCCGACCAGCACACCGCAGCCGTCGTCCGCACCCGGGACGGCGGCTGCTGCCGTTCCCCGGGCACCTCCCGCACGATCACCGTCAGAGCGGGGGAGGGGTCAGGCGGGGCGGGGGCCCGGGCGGCGAGGGGTGTGGGTGGCCAGCCAGCCGGACGCCGCGGCCAGCGTGGAGGCCGGCAGCAGCCGGGCCTGCAACCGCTGGGTCCGGCCCACCGTCCGGCGCAGCGCCCGGTCCACCACGGCCGAGGCCGCCCGCAGGTCCGCCGGCGACGTGGTTCCCGGCGGGCCGTAGACCGACCCCTCCAGGGCCAGCGCCAGCGTGCGGACGGCGGCCACGGCCGGCCGGTCCACCCCGGCCACGACGTCGCCGAGCCGGCGGGCCACCTGGCGGGGGGTACCGGACTCCCGGGCATCCACGCCGAGGTCGACCGTGGTGGCCAGCAGTTCCGCCCACACCGCCTCCGGGGAACCGCCGGCCAGCCGCCGGCGGCGCTGCGCCCGGCGGGCGACCGCCGGGCCGGCCAGCAGGGCGAGCAGCAGTGCCACGCCGCCGGCGCCCAGCGCCATCCGCCCCCAGGGCGCCCCGCCGGCCACCTGGTCGGTGGCCAGCGGGGTGAACTGGTCGTCCCGGTTCAGCTGCGCGCTGGGCAGGCTGCCCGCCGGGGTCGGCACCGCCGCCGGGTCGGCGGCGGCCTGCGCGGCCTGCGCGTCGGCGCGGGGTGCCCAGGGCAGCTCGACGCGGCGGGCCGGGCCGATCGGGGTGGGGTCGTAGGGCACCCAGCCGATGCCGGCGTAGTAGACCTCCACCCAGGCGTGCGCGTCCGCGGTGGTGATCAGCCGGCTGCCGTCGTCCTGCCGCTGGCCCGGGGTGTACCCCAGCACCACCCGGGCCGGCACCCCCGCAGCGCGGACCAGCACCGCCATCGCCCCGGCGTACTGCTCGCAGTAGCCCCGGCGCAGCTGGAGGAAGTCGGCCAAGTCGTTCCCGGTGGTCCCCGGCGCGGTGGACAGGCTGTAGATGAAGCCGTTGCCCCGGTCGGTGAGGAAGCCGAAGACCGACCGCACGCGCTCGTAGGGCGACTGCTCGGCGGTCGTCAGCCGGCCGACCAGGTCGGTCACCCGGGGGTCCAGCTCGGGCAGCGCGGTGAAGGTCCGCTGGATCCGATCCGCGGCCAGCAACGGGCGGCTGGCCGCCAGCTGCTCGGTGGTGGGCCGGGACTCCTGGGCGACGACGTCCCAGGTCCGGCCCGCGGTCCGGGCGCCGTCCCGGCCGAACACCGTCGAGCTGCTGCCGTCGATCCGCCAGTCACCACCCCCCGCGCCGGCCACCTGCACCGACTGCACCGAGGCGAAGACCGGCAGGAAGCGGTCGTCGTGGCCCAGGGCGCTGATCCGGCCGGTGACCTCGCGGAGCTGCACCCCACCGGGCAGCGGGGTGAGGGCGTCCGAACCGGCGACGGTCTGCGTCCCGTCCAGGTTGCCGATGGCCCACCCGGCGTCGGTGAACTGGTCCAGGGCGACGGCGCGGACGTACTCGGGGTCCGCGACGTCGGTCTGCACCCGGAGCAGGTCGATCGGGTCCGGCTGGGTCAGCTGACCCTGCAGGGCGGCCTGCGGGTCCAGCGCGGTCCCGGTGCTGGAGTTGCCCGGCCCGGACCCCGCCCCCAGCCCGGAGGCGAAGGAGCCCTCGGCGAACGTGGGCACGAGGGCCGGCAGCAGGATACCGGCGAGCAGGGCCAGCACCCCGGTGCGCAGGGCAGGCAAGGTGCCGGTGCCCAGTGCGGACCCGGGACCGGACCGGTCGCGGTCGGCCAGCCGGCCCCGCTGGTCGGCCCAGAGCAGGACCGCGAAGCCGACCGCAGGGCCCAGGAACGACCACAGCGACACGTCCCCGGTGATGGTGGCCACCGGAACGCAGGCCAGCACCAGCAGCGCCAGGCCGCCCAGGGCCGGTTGCCGGGCGCCGGCGGCCACCAGGTCGACCGCCAGCGCCAGCGCGCCCACGAACAGCACGGTCAGGGCGACCAGGCCGGTCAGCGGCAGCGCCGGGGTCTGCTGCTCGCGGATCTCGGCGGCCCCGTCGCCCAGCACGCGCAGCAGGTCCGCCAGCGACGCCGTGGTCGGCAGCACCCCGCCCCAGGCCCTCCCCGGGACGAAGACGACGGTCAGCGCGGTCACCAGGGCACCGATCTGCACCAGCGGCGCGACCAGCCCGGACCAGGCAGCGACCCGGCGGCCGGCCCGGGCGGCCCCCGCGCGGACGGCGAACCCGGACAGCGCCACGGCCAGCACGGCCAGCGCCAGCGGGAGGAACCAGCTGCCGGCGGCGAAGACCGGGACGAGCGCCAACGACCCCAGCAGCACGGCGAGCGCGCCGGCCGCGGAACTGCCGAGGGACGGTCGCATCAGGCCGGCACCCCGTCGGTGGCCGCAGGCAGCGGAGCGCCGGTAACCGCTCCGCCGGTCGCCGGGCCGGTGCTGCCCAGCCGCGCCCAGGCGGCCTCCACGGTGTCCGCGGGGCCGGCCACGACGACCTGCCAGCCCGCGGCGCGCAGCAGGGCCACCGCGTCCTCGCGCTGGCCGGCGAGCTCGGCCCGGGCCGAACCGGTGAGGCGGGCCCGGCGGCCGCGACCGGCGCCGGCGTCGTGCCAGCCCACGACGTCGACCAGCACGGCCGCGTCGCGCCCGGGCCCGGACCGGGCCCGGATCAGCTCCCCGACGTCGTCCGGCCCCACCGCGCCCAGCAGGCAGATCACCGGGCCTTCGACGGCGGCCCGGCGCAGCGCCTGCACCCCGGCGGACAGGTCGGTGTGTCGTGTGGGGCCCAGCGCGGCCAGGCGCTCGGCCAGCTCGGCCCGGTCCAGGCCACCCCGCCCGGTCGCCGAGGTCAGCTCACCCATCTCGCCCACCACCCGCACATCCGCACCCTGGGCGAGCAGGTGGTCCCCGATGCTGGCGGCGGCCTCGACGACCCATTCCAGGGTGTCCGGCGGGGGAGCGGGGTCCCCGGTCGGGCCCTGGGCGGTCACCGCACCGAGCAGGTGAGCCCGTTGCCGGGTGTCCAGCAGCAGCGTCGCCGAGGAGCGCCAGGGCTTCTCCTCCAGCCGGACCATGAGCTCGCCGGTGCGGGCGGTGGCCCGCCAGTGCACCTTGCGCAGGTCGTCCCCCCGGCGGTACTCCCGGGTGCTGACGTCGTCCTCACCGTGCACGGCGAGGAAGCGGCGGGCGCCCTCCACGCCACCACCGGAGCCTCCGGTCAGCGCCGAGGGCCCCAGCGGCCGGATGCGCGGGACCACCAGCAGGGTGGCGGTGTCCGCCCCGGAGGTGGTGCGCAGCACCAGGCCGAACGGGTCGACAAGGCGCAACCGGAGCGGGCCCAGCCGGTGCCGGCCGCGGCGGGTGCCGTGCACCCCGTACCGGAGGGCGGCGGTGGCCCCGCTGGGCAGCTGCTCGACCAGGAACCGTGGCCGGACGCCGAACTCGGCCGGCAGCTGCTCGGACAGCAGCCACATCCCGCCGGACCGGCGGTCGGTGTTGGTGACCTCCAGCAGCACCTCGGCGTCCTGCCCACGAGGCACCCGGGCCGGGACCACCGTGCGCCGCGAGGCCAGCCGGAAGCGGGCCCGGACCACCCCCACGGCCGAGAGCACTGGCAGGGCCAGCACGAACAGGGCGAGCTGGACCAGGGAGCGCTCGCCCAGCAGCGCGCCCAGCAGCACCAGGGTCGCTCCCGCCGCGACCAGGCAGCCGCCCCGCAGGGTGAGGGCGGAGGTCAGGTCGCCGAGTCGACCGTGCCGGGGCATCGTGGGCGGTCCGTCAGCGGGTCCGCGGCACCGGGACGGCGGCCAGCAGATCGGTGACCACCTGCTCGGCGCCCTTCCGGCCCAGTGCGGCGTCCGGGGTGAGCAGCAGTCGATGGGCCAGCACGGGCACGGCCATGGCCTGCACGTCGTCGGGCAGCACGTGGTCCCGGCCGGCCAGCGCCGCGGCGGCCCGGGCCGAGCGAAGCAGCTGCAAGCCGGCCCGCGGGGAGGCGCCCAGCCGCAGGTCCGGGCTGCGCCGGGTGGCCTCGATCAGGGAGACCACGTAGCGGCGCAGCGGGTCGGCCACGTGCAACCGGGCGGTGGCGTGCACCAGCCGGCGGATCAGCGCGGCATCCGCCACCGGGGACAGGGCGGCCAGCGGGTCCCGGGTCTCCCGCTCGTCGAGCATGGCCAGCTCCGCCTCGCGGTCGGGGTACCCCATCGACACCCGGGCGGTGAAGCGGTCCCGCTGGGCCTCGGGCAGCGGGTAGGTGCCCTCCATCTCCAGCGGGTTCTGGGTGGCCAGCACCATGAACGGCCGGGCCAGCTCGTAGGTGACGCCGTCCACCGTCACCTGCCGTTCCTCCATGCACTCCAGCAGTGCCGACTGGGTCTTCGGCGAGGCCCGGTTGATCTCGTCGGCCACCACCAGGTTGGCGAACACCGCCCCCGGGCGGAACTCGAAGGAGCGGGTCTCCTGGTCGAAGACCGCCACTCCGGTGATGTCGCTGGGCAGCAGGTCCGGGGTGAACTGGATCCGCCGGACGGTGGAGTCGATCGAGCGGGCCAGCGCCTTGGCCAGGGTCGTCTTGCCGACACCGGGCACGTCCTCGATCAGCAGGTGCCCCTCGGCCAGCAGCACCACCAGGGCCAGCCGGACCACGTCGGCCTTGCCCTCCACCACGGTGCTCATCGCTGCCGCGATCCGGGCGCCCTCGGCCTGGACGTCGACGGGGTCGTCTCCGGTGTCGTGCTGGGGGTCGGGCTCCCGGTCGTGCTCCCGGTCGCGCCCGTCCCTCGGCCCGCGTCGGCCCTCGACGTCCTCCTCGCTGCGATGGCGGCTGGCACGCCCGACCGATGCCGGCGCGGACGTCGGGGTCGTTGTCGCCTCGGTCACCCCGACCACGGTACGTGCAGGGGGGTTGCTGCACCCGTGCTTCTCGGCTGCCTCCCGGGCCTGGCCTACCGGTACCGGCGGTGGGCCTGCCCGGCGGACGTCGGTGATCCACGGTCGGACGCCCTACCTGCACCGACACCGGATGTACGGCGATGCGCGAGGGCGCCGGTGGGGGCTCGCGGCGCGCCGGGGGACACGGGGCGAAGAGTGGTGCCCGGTGGGGAGCAGTGGGTTACTGTGGCGCCCGATGGGGAGGCAGGGTCCGCAGGGGGTCCTGCGTGATCCACGGGAAGACGAGGTGGGGTGGTGGTCCGGTGTTCCTCGGCAGCCACGCCCTCCGGCTGGACGAGAAGGGCCGGATGGCCCTCCCGGTCCGCTTCCGTGAGCTCGTCGCGAGCGGCGTCGTGCTGACCAAGGGGCAGGAGCGCTGCGTCTACGGCCTCACCTACGAGCGGGTGGCCGAGGTGCAGCGCAAGCGCGCCGAGGCGATGGCCTCGGACACCTCCCAGGCCCGCGCGGTGAACCGGCTGGGCTTCGGCTCGATGGTCGAGCTGGAACCGGACAAGGCCGGCCGCATCACCCTGCCCGCCGCCCTGCGCGACTACGCCGGCCTGGACCGGGACGTGGTCGTGGTCGGGGTCGACACCCGCTTCGAGATCTGGGACTCCACCGCCTGGGACGCCTACGTCGCCGAGCAGGAGGCCGCCTACGCGGCGAGCGAGAGCGAGGGGATGCCGACGCTGTCCTGACGGCCGCCGTGCCTGCGGGCCCGACCGCCCTGCCCCACCAGCCCCCACTTCGACCCGAGCGCCCCACCCGAGCCGACTTCCCCGCGGCTCGGACCCGGATCCGCCAGCCGACTTCCCCGCGGCTGGAAACCGGGGAGTGACCGGACACCGCACGACCAGCACGACCAGTTCGACAAGCACGACCGGCAGCACCGGATCGATCTGCTCCCTGACCCGAGCAGCAGCGCACCGGCGATGCGGGGCCCCTCCTGGTGCACTTCCCCGGTGCCAGGCGGGCCCCGCCCGCCGAGCGGCGCGGACCGGTCGCACCGAGGCCCAGCACCTTCCCGGGACTCCCCGGACCCCACGGCAGGACCCGCACCAGGCACCGCCAGGACCCGTGAAACCCCACCAGTCACACCAGCACCACCCGCCCCACACATCGCACGCCCGAGCACCGCACGCCCCAGCACCGCACGCCCCACCGACAGAGCCCCACACCTCGTCAGCCCACGGCCGGGCCGACGACCTCACCGCACGGACCGCACCGGGAGGACCCGTCATGAGCGCAGACGAGCCGCGCGCACCCGCGCTGCACGTCCCCGTGCTGCTCGACCGGGTCACCGAGCTGCTGGGCCCGCCGTGCAGCGCCCCCGGCGCCGTCCTGGTCGACTGCACCCTCGGCCTGGCCGGCCACTCGCTGGCCATGCTCGACGCCCACCCCGGGCTGCGACTGATCGGGCTGGACCGGGACCCCGACGCCCGCGCCGAAGCCGCCCGCCGGATCGCTGCGGCCGGCCACACCGACCGGGTCACCCTCGTCCCCGCCGTGTTCGACGAGCTGCCCGAGGTGCTGGCCGGGCTTGGCCTCGACGAGGTGCAGGGCCTGCTGTTCGACCTGGGGGTCTCCTCGCTGCAGCTGGACCGGCCCAGCCGCGGGTTCAGCTACTCCACCGACGCCCCGCTGGACATGCGGATGGACCCGGCCGGGCCGCGCACCGCCGCTGACGTGGTCAACACCTACTCCCGCGGCGAGCTCGCCCGGGTGCTGCGGGTCTACGGCGAGGAGCGCTTCGCCGGCCGGATCGCCTCGGCGATCGAGCGGGAGCGGGCCCGGGAACCCTTCACCGGCACCGCCCGGTTGGCCGAGCTGGTCCGCGACGCCATCCCCGCCGCCACCCGGCGCACCGGTGGGCACCCCGCCAAGCGCACCTTCCAGGCTCTGCGCATCGAGGTCAACGACGAGCTGGGGGTGCTCACCCGCGCGCTGCCCGCCGCGGTGGAGGCGCTCGCCGTCGGCGGCCGCCTCGTCGTCATCACCTTCCACTCCCTCGAGGACCGGATCGCCAAGCAGGTGCTGGCCGAGGGCGCCACCGACGCCACGCCGCACGGCATGCCGATGCCGATGCCCGAGCACGCACCGGTGCTGCGGTTGCTCACCCGCGGCGGCGAGCCACCCACCGATGCCGAGACCACCGACAACCCCCGCGCGGCCTCGGCCCGGGTCCGCGCTGCCGAACGCATTCGGAGGGCGCAGCGATGAGCGCGACCGCGCGCGTGCACACCGGACCGCTGCGGGCCCGGGCGGCCGGGGGTCCCCGATCGACCACCCGCAGCAGCCCGACCCGGCGGACCGGACCGGTACGGGTCAGGCCCGCGCTCCGGCTGGTCACGGCGCCGGTGGGCACCCCCACCCGGACCCGCCGGCTCGCCGCACCCCAGCGGCGCCGGGCGCCCTTCGTGGTGCTGGTGGTGACCCTGCTGGCGGCTACCGCGCTGACCCTGCTGGCGCTGAACACCGCGATCGCGGTCGACTCGCTGCAGGCCAGCCAGCAGCGGGCGGCCAACGCCGAGCTGGCCAAGCAGGTCGAGCGGCTGGAGCAGCAGGTGACCACGGCCCGGACCCCGGCCGAGCTCGCGGCGGCTGCGGTGGCGGCCGGCCTGGTGCCGGCCGGTGCGGCCGGCCACCTCGTGCTGGGACCCGACGGCACCTCCGTGGTCCGTGGCGCCCCGGTGCCGGCCCCGGCCCCGATCCCTGCCCCCGCCTCCGCCCCGGGCCCCGGCGCCGCCGCCCCGGCCCCTGCTCCGGCCCCCGTCCCGGCCCCGGCGGGAGGCTGATCCCGGTGCCCGGACGCCCCGCCGACCCCACGCGCCGCCCGCTTCGGTCGACCGACCGTCGGCCCGGCTGGGACCGCTCTCCCAGCCGTGACCCGCTGCGCCCCCGCCGGGAACCTGGCACCCGGCGCACCCGGGGGCTGTCCCCGGCCGTCCGCACCCGGCGCAACAAGGTCGGGCTGGGTTTCATGGTGGCGCTGCTGGTGGTCGTCGTCGGCAAGCTGGTGGTGCTGCAGGGCATCGACGGCGGGGCCTACGCCCAGGCCGCCGAGTCAGACCGGATGCACACCTTCGACCTGACCGCGATCCGCGGGGAGATCCTGGACCGGGACGGCAACCGGCTCGCCTACTCGGTCCAGGCCAGCCGGGTGGTGGCCGACCCCACCATCGTGCCGGACCCGGAGCGCACCGCGCTGGCGCTGACCACGCTGCTGGATGTGCCGGCCAGCGTGCTGACCGAGAAGCTATCCGGCTCGGGCCGCTACGTGGTGCTGGCCGGGCAGGTCGACACGGCCACCACCGATGCCATCGCCGAGCTCCAGCTGCCCGGCATCTTCTTCGAGGACGACCCGGTGCGGCTGTACCCGGCCGGCACGGTCGGTGGTCAGATCGTCGGGTTCGTCGGCCGGGACGGGGACGGGCTGGCCGGCGTCGAGCAGCGCTACCAGCAGGTGCTGGCCGGCACCGACGGCCAGCGGCGGGTCGAGGTGGGTGCCGGTGGGCGACCCATCCCGTCCGGCATCGACGAGCTCACCCCCGCGGTCGACGGCGGCGCCGTGCAGCTGACCATCGACGAGGACCTGCAGTACACCGTGCAGCAGCGGCTGGGCCAGGCCTGCGCCGACGGCGCCACCACCCAGGGCTCGGCGGTGGTGCTCGACGTGCACACCGGCGAGGTCGCCGCGATGGCCACCTGCCCCGGGTACGACCCGGCCCGGGCCGGCACCACCGACCCGGCGCTGCTGGGCAACCCCGCCGTGTCCGACGTCTTCGAGCCCGGTTCGGTGATGAAGGCGGTGACCCTGTCCGCCGCCATCGAGGAGGGCCACGCCACCCCCGACACCGTGCTGAGCGTGCCCGGGCACATCCAGGCCGGCGACCGGGTGGTCACCGACGCCCACGACCACGCGCCGATCGACTGGACGGTGACCGGCATCCTGGCCAAGTCCAGCAACGTCGGAACCATCATGCTGGCCCGGGAGGTGGGGGACGCCCGGTTGGAGCAGTACATGCGGGCCTTCGGCCTGGGCTCCACCACCGGCATCGAGCTCCCCGGGGAGAGCGCGGGCATCCTGCAGGACTCCGCGGACTGGACCGCCAGCCGGGCGGCGAACGTCCCGATCGGGCAGGGGGTCTCGGTGACCGCGCTGCAGATGGCGTCGGTCTACCAGACCATCGCCAACGGTGGGGTGCGGATCCCGCCCCGGCTGGTCAGCTCGGTGACCGCAGCCGACGGCACGGTGACCCGGGTGCCCCGCCCGGCCGGTTCCCGGGTGATCAGCACCTCCACCGCCGACCAGATGGCGTACATGCTGGAAGCCGTCGTCGGCCCCGGCGGCACCGCACCGCTGGGCGCGGTCGCCGGCTTCCGGGTGGCCGGCAAGACCGGCACCGCGCAGCGGGCCAACCCGGAGTGCTCCTGCTACGACGGCGGTGGCTACTTCACCACCTTCGTCGGGTTCGCCCCGGCCGACGCCCCGCGCTACGTGATCGCCGTCGACCTGGAGCGGCCCAGCAGCTCCGCCGAGGGTGGTCAGGTGGCGGCTCCGGTCTTCGCCGACCTGATGCAGTACGCACTGACCTCCGCCGACGTCCTGCCCTCGGGCACGCCACGCCCGGACTTCCAGCTGACCGGCCCCGCCCCGACCGACTGACCCCCGTCGGTCGGCGGCTGCTGCAGCCTCGGCTCCGGCCCGGTCCCGGTGCGGGGTCGGGCGGGGCGCCGGGCGGGGCGGTGGCCGAGCGCCGGTAGATTGGAACCCCGTGAGCACCGCCCTGTCCGAGCTGGCCGACCTCGTCGGTCCGGCTGTCCAGGGCGACCCCGGCACCCCGGTCGCCGGGGTGACCCTGGCCAGTGACCGGGTCGCCCCCGGGGACCTGTACGCCGCGCTGCCCGGTGCCCGCACGCACGGCGCCCGGTACGCCGCGCAGGCGGTCGCCGCCGGTGCAGTCGCCGTCCTCACCGATCCCGCCGGCCGCCGGGAGCTGGTCGACCTGCCGGTCGCCGTCTGCGTGGTGGACGACCCGCGGGCCGTGCTGGGCGAGGTGGCCTCCCGGGTGTGCGGCCGGCCCAGCGAGCAGCTGGCCGTGGTGGGCATCACCGGCACCAACGGCAAGACCACCACGGCCTACCTGGTGGAGTCCGGGTTCGCCGCGGCCGGCTGGACCAGCGGTCTGATCGGCACCGTGCAGACCCGCACCCGCGGCACCGGCCCGGACGGCGAACCGGTGGTCACCGAGCTGCCCAGCGTCCGCACCACCCCGGAGGCCCCGGACCTGCACGCCCTGCTGGCCGGGATGCGCGCCGACGGGGTGCGGGCGGTGGTGATGGAGGTGTCCAGCCACGCGCTGGTGCTGGGCCGCGTCGGCGGGGTGGCCTTCGCCGCTGCGGGCTTCACCAACCTCTCCCGGGACCACCTGGACTTCCACGGCGACGTGGAGAGCTACTTCCAGGCCAAGGCCCGGTTGTTCGACGGACGGGCCGCCCGTGAGGTGGTGGACGTCGACGACGAGTACGGCCGCCGCCTGGTGGGCCGCGGCACCACCACGGTCTCGGCGACGGGGGCGCCGGCCGACTGGCGGGCCACCGACGTGGCGACCGCACCCGACGGCGGCTCCACCTTCGCGCTGCACGGCCCGGGCGGCTCCACCTGGCCGGCCCGGCTGCGGCTGCCCGGTGCGTTCAACGTGGCCAACGCGGTGCTGGCGGTCGCCCTGCTGGACGCCGTCGGGGTGCCGGTGGAGGCCGCGCTGTCCGGTATCGCGCAGACCGTGGTGCCCGGCCGGATGGAGCCGGTGGACGCCGGCCAGCCGTTCGTGGCCGTGGTCGACTACGCGCACACCCCGGACGCCGTCGCCACCGCGCTGTCGGCGCTGCGGGCGGCCGGCGCCGGCCGGGTGCTCACCGTGCTGGGCTGCGGCGGCGACCGGGACCCCGGCAAGCGCCCCGGGATGGGCGCGGCGGCCGCGGCCGGCAGCGACCTGCTGGTGGTGACCGACGACAACCCGCGCTCGGAGGACCCGGCCGACATCCGTGCGGCGATGCTCGCCGGGATCGGCGCCGACACCGGCTGCGAGGTGCTCGAGATCGGTGACCGACGCGCCGCGATCGAGGCGGCGGTGCGCCGCGCGCGACCGGGTGACACCCTGCTGCTGGCCGGCAAGGGCCACGAGACGGGCCAGGAGGTCGCCGGGGTGCTGACGCCGTTCGACGACCGGGTCGAGCTCCGCGATGCGCTGCACCGGGCGCAGGCGGCAGCCGGCACATCGACAGCAGCACCGGGTGGGGAGGGGCGACCGTGATCGGACTGAGCCTCGCCGAGGTGGCCGCCGCTGTCGACGGGCAGCTGACCGGGGGGAGCGGTGCCCCGTCCACCGGCGCGGTCACCGGCTCGGTCACCGTGGATTCGCGGACCGCCGGACCCGGGGACCTGTACGTGGCGGTGCGCGGGGAGCGGGCCGACGGCCACGACTTCATCGCCGCCGCGGCCGCCGCCGGGGCGGCTGCGGCGATCAGCACCCGCCCGGACCGGGCCGGATCGCCGGTGGTCGTGGTGGCCGACCCGGTGGCCGCGCTGGGCGGGCTGGCCCGCGCGGTGCACCGGCGACTGGCCGAGCGCGCCGGGCTGACCACCGTCGGGATCACCGGCTCCTCGGGCAAGACCTCCACCAAGGACCTGCTGGGCCAGGTGCTGGCGGCCGCCGGACCCACGGTCAGCCCGCCCGGCTCGTTCAACAACGACATCGGCCTACCGCTGACCGTGCTCTCGGCCGACGCCGGCACCCGCTTCCTGGTGCTGGAGATGGGCGCCCGCGGCCCCGGGCACATCGCCCGGCTGTGCACGGTGGCCCGGCCAGACATCGGGGTGGTGCTGAACGTGGGTTCAGCGCACCTCGGCGAGTTCGGCAGCGCCGAGGTCATCGCCGCCGCCAAGG
Source organism: uncultured Actinomycetota bacterium (assembly GCA_963759905.1). GTDB lineage: Bacteria > Actinomycetota > Actinomycetes > Mycobacteriales > Geodermatophilaceae > Klenkia. The sequence goes on along the minus strand of CAVXBD010000001.1, from coordinate 227,536 downwards.
GCGAGCTGGTCGAGGCGCTCGCCGGTGAGGGGACCGCGGTCCTGAACGCCGACGACGTCCGGGTCCGGGGCATGGCCGCCCGCAGTCGTGGCCGGGTGGTGCTGACCGGCCAGGCCGCCGACGCCCACGTGCGGGCCAGCGGGATCACCCTGGACCCGCAGGCGCGGGCCTCCTTCACGTTGCACGCCTCGGGTGACCGCTTCCCGGTACGGCTGCAGGTCGTGGGCGCCCACCAGGTCGGCAACGCCCTGTCGGCCGCCGGTGCCGCCCTGGCCGCCGGGCTCGACCCCGGGCTGGTCGCCGACGCGCTGGGGTCCGCCACCCCGCGCAGCCGCTGGCGGATGGAGGTCACCCGGCGCGCGGACGGCGTGACGGTGGTCAACGACGCCTACAACGCCAACCCCGAATCGATGCGGGCCGCGCTGGCGGCGTTGTCCGGGATGACCGGGAAGCGCCGGATCGCGGTGCTCGGGGCGATGGGGGAGCTGGGTCCCGGCGCCGAGGACGAGCACGCCCGGCTGGGTGCCGATGCCGTCGCCGCGGTCGACCTGCTGGTCGCGGTCGGCCCCGATGCCACGGGAATCACCGCCGGGGCCGCCGCGGCGGCCCCGCGAGAGGAGTCGGTGCACGTGCCTGACGTGACTGCCGCGCGGCAACTGCTCGCGGGGGTGCTCCGCCCGGGCGACGTCGTCCTGGTCAAGGCCTCCCGGTCCTACGGCCTGGAGCTGCTGGCAGCCGACCTGATCACCGACGGCGGGGGACCTGCCCAGTGAAGTCCGTCCTGGTGGCCGCCGCTGTCGGGCTGGTCATGTCCATCCTGCTCACCCCGGTGGCGATCAAGGCCTTCCGCGGCCGGGGCTTCGGCCAGGAGATCCGCGACGACGGGCCGGAGAGCCATCTGTCCAAGAAGGGCACGCCCACCATGGGTGGCACGGTCATCGTGCTGGCCACCATGGGCGGTTACTTCGTGGCCCACCTCTTCCTGCTGGGCCAGCCGGGTCGGGGGGTCACCGCGACCGGCCTGCTGCTGCTGTTCCTGCTCGTCGGGCTGGGCACGGTCGGGTTCCTCGACGACTACCTGAAGATCCGGCACCGCCGCAGCCTGGGTCTCAACAGCACGGCCAAGCTGGTCGGCCAGCTGCTGGTCGGGGTGTCCTTCGCGGTGCTGTCGATCATCGGCTCCGAGGCTCCCGGCGGAGCGGCGGTGGCCTCCACCACGGTCTCCTTCGTCCGGGAGATCGCGCCGCTGGCCATGCCGGCGGTCCTCTTCGTGGCGCTGGCGTACCTGTTCATCGCCGGGTTCTCCAACGCGGTGAACCTGACCGACGGCCTGGACGGGTTGGCGGCGGGCTGCTCGGCGATGGTGTTCGGCGCCTACGTGGTGATCTCCTTCTGGCAGTTCGGGCACGACTGCGCCGCCGAGCTGGTGGACGGCTGCTACACCGTCCGCGACCCGCTGGACGTCACCCTGGTGGCCGCCGCGGCGATGGGCGCCTGCCTGGGCTTCCTGTGGTGGAACACCTCGCCGGCCCGGATCTTCATGGGCGACACCGGCTCGCTGGCCCTGGGTGGCCTCATGGCGGGGATCGCCATCGTGACCCGCACCGAGCTGCTGCTGGTCGTGCTGGGTGGTCTGTTCGTCGCCGTCACCCTCTCGGTGGTGATCCAGGTGGCCTTCTTCAAGGCGACCCGGCGGCGGGTGTTCCGGATGGCCCCGCTGCACCACCACTTCGAACTCGCCGGCTGGGCCGAGAGCACCGTGATCGTGCGGTTCTGGCTGGTCACCGGGATGGCGGTGGCCTTCGGCATCGGCGTCTTCTACGCCGACTGGCTCTCCTTCGCCGGGCTGTGACCAGCGGGCCGCTGGGCCGGGTCCTGGTCTGCGGGCTGGGCGTCTCCGGTGCTGCCGCCGCCCGGGTCCTGCTGGCCCGCGGTGACACCGTGCTGCTGGCCGACGGCGGGCAGCCGGCCGCCCGGGCGGACCTGGAGCTGGCCGGCGCGCACTGGCTGGGGTCGACCGCCCAGTGCCCGGAGGACGTCGACCTGGTGGTCACCTCGCCCGGCTGGCGGCCGGACTCGCCGCTGCTGGTCTCCGCGCAACGGGCCGGGGTCGAGGTCATCGGGGAACCCGAGCTGGCCTGGCGGCTCCGGCTGCCGCTGCCCGACGGACGGCCGGCCCCCTGGTACGCCGTCACCGGCACCAACGGCAAGACCACGACGGTCACCATGCTGGAGGCGCTGCTGCTGGCCGGGGGGCTCCGGGCGGTGGCCGCGGGCAATGTCGGTCGGCCGCTGGTGGAGGTGGTGACCGCGACCGGGGACGACGGCCTGCCCAGCTTCGATGCGGTGGCGGTCGAGCTCTCCTCCTTCCAGCTGCACTGGTCGGTGTCCCTGGCCCCGGCCGCCGCTGCGGTGCTGAACGTGGCCGACGACCACGTCGACTGGCACGGCAGCCCCGAGGCCTACCGGGATGCCAAGGCCAAGGTGCTGGCGCTGACCCCGGTCGCGGTGGCCGACGCCGGTGACCCGGTGGCGGCCTCGCTGGTGCGTGACCACCCGCACCCGGTGACGGTGACCCTGGAGGAGCCCTACCCGGGCCAGCTGGGGATCCGGGCCGGGGCGCTCGTGGACCGCGCGTTCGCCGCGGCGCCCGCCGGGGAGGTCCTGACCCCGACCGCCGCGCTGCAGGTCAGCGGCCCGCACAACCTGGTCAATGCGCTGGTGGCCGCCGCCCTGGCCCGGGTCGCCGGGGTGGACGCGGCAGCCATCGGCCGGGGGCTGGCCGGGTACCGCGGCGGGGCGCACCGCAACGTGCTGGTGGGCACGGTCGACGGGGTGGACTACGTGGATGACTCCAAGGCCACCAACCCGCACGCCGCCGGCGCCTCGCTGGCGGCCTACCCCCGGGTGGTCTGGATCGCCGGCGGCCTGCTCAAGGGCGCCGACGTCGATCCGCTGGTCTCCGCGGTCGCCCCCCGGCTGGCCGGGGTGGTGCTGCTGGGCCGGGACCGGGACTCCCTGGCCAGGTCGCTGGCCCGACACGCCCCGGCGGTCCCACGTGTCGTCGTCCCCAGCGGCGATGATGCGCCTGTGACGGGTGTGACTGCTGGGACGGCGGAGGACGTGATGACCCAGGTCGTCCGGGCCGCGGCCCGGCTGGCCCGACCGGGGGACACCGTGCTCCTGGCTCCCGCCGCCGCGTCGATGGACGTGTTCACCGACTACGCGCACCGCGGCCGCGCCTTCGCCGACGCGGTGCGCCGACTGCGCTGACGGGGGCCTCGATGGCAGGCACGAGCTCACCGACCCGATCGACCTCCACGCGAGCCGGCTCGACCCGGTCCGGCACGGCCCGCTCCGGCTCTACCCGCTCCGGCTCGACCCGATCCGGCACGGCCCGCTCGGGCACAGCGGCCGAGCGCGGGGCCGCGGCGTCCCGCGGCCCGCTGTTCCAGGCACCGGCCTGGCTGGAGGGGCCGATGACCAGCTCGCACCTGGTGCTGGGCTCGGCCGGGCTGCTGCTGGCGATCGGGCTGGTGATGGTCTTCTCCGCATCGAGCGTGGAGGCCGCCATCAACGGGCAGCCTGCCTGGGCACCGGGGGTCAAGCAGATCGTCTTCGCCGGCATCGGGCTGATCGCCCTGCTGGTCGCCCTCCGGCTGCCCATCGGGCACCTTCGCCGCTACTCCGGCATCGGACTGGTGGGGGCCGCGGTGCTGCTGCTGCTGGTCCTGGTGCCCGGCATCGGCAAGGAGCTCAACGGCGCCCGGCAGTGGATCGACCTGGGCGTCGCGGACTTCCAGCCCTCCGAGGTCACCAAGCTGGTCTTCGCCCTCTGGGGGGCGCACATCATCGCCCTCCGGGAGCGTTGGCTGACCACGACGTCCCTGCTGGTGCCGGTGGTCCCGGTCTTCCTGCTGCTGTCGGCACTGCTGCTGGCCGAGCCGGACATGGGTGCCGTGGTCGGGCTGGGGCTGGTGCTGGCCGGCCTGCTCTGGGCCGGCGGCCTGCCGGGCCGCTGGATCGCCGGCGGACTCGGGCTGGCGGTGCTGGCCATCGCCGGGATGATCGCCAGCGCCGGCTACCGGGCGGCCCGGCTCACCTCGTTCCTCAACCCGTTCGCCGATGCCGGGGACGGCGGCTACCAGGCCGTCAAGGGCCTGTACGCGCTGGCCACCGGCGGCTTCTGGGGTGTGGGGCTGGGCAACAGCCGGATGAAGTGGAACATCCTCCCGCACGCCGAGAGCGACTACATCTTCGCCATCGTCGGCGAGGAGCTCGGCTTCCTCGGCTGCCTGGTGGTGATCACGCTGTACGCGGTGCTGGCCTACGCCGGGTTCCGGATCGCCCGCCGCTCCACCGACCGGTTCATCCAGCTGGCCAGCGTGGCGATCACCGTCTGGCTGATCGGCCAGGCCGTGATCAACATGGGCTACGTGGTGGGTTTGCTGCCGGTCACCGGGGTGACGCTGCCGCTGATCTCGGCCGGCGGGACCTCGCTGGTGCTCACCCTGTTCATCGTCGGCCTGCTGGCCCGGTTCGCCCGTGCCGAGCCCGACGCCATCGAGCACCAGCGCGCCGAGCTGCAGGCGGGCAGGACCGGTCGGATCGCCCGGTGGCTGCTGCCCATCCCGGCGCACGCGGTGGCCCCGCTGCCGACGGTGGGACGACGCCGCCCGGCCACCCCCGACACCCCGCACCGACCGTCGGGCCGGACCGTGGCCCGGGTCTCCGACCGCCCCGGCCAGCCGCGCCGCGGTGGCCCGTCGCGACCGGCCGACCGGGTCCCCGCAGGCGCGGCCCGGGGCGGCGCCCGGCAGACTGCCCAGGACCCGGCAGCACCGCCGGACGCCCGCCACCCCACCGCCGGCCGGACCCGTGACCCGGGCCGCCCCGGGACGGACCGGCCACGCCGGACACGGTGAGCCCCGACCCCTTGTGAGACTGAGCCCGTGACCTCTGCACCACCGCCCGGACCCAGCCCGATGCCCCCGCCCCGCCCGGTCAGCGTCGTGCTGGCCGGAGGCGGCACGGGTGGGCACATCGAGCCGATGCTCGCCCTGGCCGATGCGCTGGCCCGGCGCACCGACCTGCCCGGTGGTGCCCCACGGGTGACCTGCGTGGGCACCGCCCGCGGGATGGAGACCCGCCTGGTCCCGGCCCGCGGCCACACGTTGCGGCTGATCCCGCCGGTGCCGCTGCCCCGTCGGCCCACCCCGGACCTGCTCCGGGTGCCCGGCCGGGTGCGGCGGGCGGTGGCGGAGAGCCGCGCGCTCCTGCGCGACACCGGGGCCGACGTGGTGGTCGGCTTCGGCGGCTACGTGGCGCTCCCGGTCTACCTGGCCGCCCGACGGGAGGGCGTGCCGGTCGTGGTGCACGAGCAGAACCCGCTGCCGGGGCTGGCGAACCGGGTCGGGGCCCGGCTCGCCGCCCGGGTGGCGGTGACCAGCCCCGGGACACCGCTGCGGCGTGCCGAGCACGTGGGCATGCCGCTGCGGCCGGCGATCACCGGACTGGACCGGGCCGGGGCGCGGGCGGAAGCCCGGGCGCACTTCGGGCTGGCCCCGGACCTGCCGACCCTGCTGGTGTTCGGCGGCTCGCAGGGCGCCCGCTCGCTGAACAGCGCGGCCACCGCGGCCGCCGACGCGCTGGGTGCGGCCGGGGTGCAGGTGCTGCATGCCCGTGGCCCCAAGAACACCGACGTCGCCGTGCCGGCCCGCTCCGCGGGGGCCCCGCCCTACGTCGTGGTGGACTACCTGGAGCGGATGGACCTGGCCTACGCCGCGGCCGACCTGGCGCTGTGCCGGTCCGGCGCGGTGACCGTGGCCGAGCTGTCCGCGGTGGGGTTGCCGGCGGCGTTCGTGCCGCTGCCGATCGGCAACGGCGAGCAGCGCCGCAACGCCCTGCCGGTGGTGGAGGCCGGGGGAGGCCTGCTGGTGAGGGATGCGGAGTTGTCCTCCGCGTGGATCACCGGCACCCTGCTGCCGGTGCTCACCGACCCCGTGCGGCTGCAGGAGCTGTCCCGGCGTGCTGCGGCCGCCGGGGTGCCCGACGCCGACGAGAAGCTGGCCGACATGACCCTGGCCGCCGCGCGGGGCGCCGACGGGAGCCGGTCGTGAGCGCCGCCGACGTCGCCGCCTGGCGCGACCCCATCCCGGCCCTGGACTCCCTGGGTGCGGTGCACTTCATCGGCATCGGCGGGGCGGGGATGAGCGGCATCGCCCGCATCCTGCTGGCCCGCGGGGTGCCGGTCTCGGGCAGCGACCGCCGGGACACCCCCACCCTGCTGGCACTGGCCGCCCTCGGCGCCCGGATCGAGCTGGGGCACGCCCCCGAGCACCTCGCCGATGCCGCCACGGTCGTGGTGTCCACCGCGATCCGGGCGGAGAACCCGGAGCTCGCCGCGGCCCGGGAGCGGGGTCTGCGGGTACTGCCCCGGGCCGTGGCACTGGCCGCGGTGATGGCCGACCGGCGCAGCGTCGCCGTGGCCGGCACGCACGGCAAGACCTCGACCACCTCGATGCTCACGGTCGCGGTCCAGGCCTGCGGCGCCGACCCCTCCTTCGCCATCGGTGGCGACCTCAACGAGTCCGGGTCCAACGCGCACGCCGGCACCGGAGACGTCTTCGTGGCCGAGGCCGACGAGAGCGACCGCTCGTTCCTGCTGCTGGCGCCCTACGCCGGCATCGTGACCAACGTCGAGGCCGACCACCTGGACAACTACGGCGACCTGGCGGCGGTGGAAGCCGCCTTCGACACCTTCGTGACCACCGTGCACCCGGCCGGGTTCGTCGTGCTGTGCGTCGACGATCCCGGGTCGGCCCGGTTGCGCTCGGTGCCCACCGGCGGTGCCCGGGTGCGTACCTACGGCACCGGTCGCGACGCCGACCTGCAGGTGCGCGACCTGCTGGTGGGCCCCGACGGCACCAGCTGGACGGCGGTGCTGGACGGGGTCGACCTGGGCCGGGTGTCCATCCGGTTGCCCGGTGAGCACATGGCGCTCAACAGCGCGGCGGCCCTGCTGGCCGGCATCGAGCTGGGTTTCCCACTTGCCGGGTTGCTGGCCGGGCTGGCCCGCTTCGGCGGGGTGCACCGTCGGTTCGAGCTCAAGGGTGCCGCCGCCGGCGTGCGGGTCTACGACGACTACGCCCACCACCCCACCGAGGTGGCAGCGCAGCTGCGCGCCGCCCGCGCGGTGGCCGGCGAGGGCCGCCTGGTGGTGCTCTTCCAGCCGCACCTGTACAGCCGGACCGCGGAGTTCGCCGCCGGCTTCGGGACGGCCCTGGGCCTGGCCGACGAGGTGGTCCTGATGGACGTCTACGGCGCCCGCGAGGACCCGGTGCCGGGGGTGACGGGCGCGCTGGTGGCCGATCGAGTGCCGCTGCCGGCCGGGCAGGTGCACTTCGAGCCGTCCTGGTCGGCCGCGGCGCCGCTGGTCGCCGGGCTGGCCAGGTCCGGCGACCTGGTGCTGACCATGGGCGCCGGGGACGTGGTGATGGTGGGTCCGGAGATCCTGGCCACCCTGGCGGCCGGGCCGGACGGGCCCGACGCGCCCGTCGCGGGGGAGGCCCTGCGGTGAGCCGGACGGGCAGCACCACCCGGGACCGCACCCGCGGCCCCCGGCGTGGTGCCGCCCGGGGCGGCCGGGCCGGGGTCACCCGGCTCCGCCCGCGGCGGCGGCTGGACCGTCGGCGCAGAGTGGTGCTGGTGGCCGGCTCGGTCGCGGTGCTGCTCGCGGTCGCCGCCTGGGTGGTGCTGGCCAGCCCGTTGCTGGCCGTCCGCACCGTGCAGGTGGACGGGGCGGCCACGCTGCCCGCCGACCTGGTCCGCCAGGTCGCCGGGGTCCCGGTGGGCACCCCGCTGGTCCGGGTGGACACCGCGGCCGCCGCGGCCCGGGTCGGCGGGCTGCCCCAGGTCGCCGCGGCCCAGGTCAGCCGCGGCTGGCCGGACCGGGTGGTGGTCACGGTGCGGGAGCGCGTGCCGGTGGCCGTCGTGCAGTCCGCGGGCACCCGCGTGCTGCTCGATGTCACCGGCACCCCGTTCGACACCATCACCGGCGATCCACCGGCCGGGGTGGTCCCGCTGCAGGTAGCCGGCCCCGGCCCGGACGACGCAGCCACTAGGGCCGCCCTGGGGGCGCTGGTGTCCCTGCCGCGCGCCGTCCGGGACCAGGTGGCGTCGCTGGCTGCGACCAGCGGGGACGACGTCACCCTCACCCTGACCGACGGCACCACCGTGCTGTGGGGCAGCGCCGACGAGGCCGCGCGCAAGGCCGAGGTGCTGGCTGCGGTGCTGGACCAGTTGGCCGCCGGCACCGTGGACCCGGCGGCCCAGATCGACGTCAGCGAGCCCGCGGCGGTCGTCCTGCGCTGACCGCGCCGGTGGTGCTCGCCGACCGCACCGGTGGTGCTGCGCCGATCGGGCGGGGACGGCAGGGTGGCGGGCATGACCTCACCTGCCCCGATCAGCCGATTTCCGGTCCCCGACCGCGCCGACCTGCCCGAGGACCTCCGCGACCGGTTCGACCAGGTCCAGGAGAAGTCCGGGTTCCTGCCCAACGTGTTCGCCGCGCTGTCCCACCGGCCGGTCCAGGCGCGGGCCTTCTTCGCCATGCACGACGCCTTGATGGACGTCGAGACGCCGGGGCTGTCCCGAGCCGATCGGGAGGTCGTCGTGGTGGCCACCAGCGCTGCCAACGACTGCCTGTACTGCGTGGTGGCGCACGGCGCCATCGCCCGGATCCGGGCCCGCGACCCCTACCTGGCCGACCAGGTGGCGGTGGACTGGCGCAAGGCGCCCCTGCCGCCCCGGATGCAGGTCGTGCTGGAGGTCGCCGTCCGGTTGGCGATGTCCCCGGCCGAGGTGACCGCTGCCGATCAGGACCGGTTGCGGGAGGCCGGGCTCAGCGACGACGACGTCTGGGACCTGGGCATGATCGTCAGCTTCTTCGCGCTGTCCAACCGGCTGGCGCACTGGGCGGCGATCCCGCCCAACCCGGAGTTCTTCCTCATGGGTCGGGTGCCGCGCCAGGCATGATCGCGACACGCCCGGGCCGAATCCGATCGGCACTTTCTGCCCGTGGGCTGCATCGCAGGTCTCGACCGGGGGATGAGACGCTTACGGGGCGGGTCGTCACGAGCGGTGATGCGGGAGTGACGATCGGGTCGACAGTGCCCCCTGGGACTCCGACCCGCCGACACGCCGCGCCAGGAGGCGGTGCTGGCGCCGGGCACCTGGCGCACCTAGCTTCGTCGCAGCGACATAGCTGACATAACCATAATGCTTAACCTGAGGATGAGGGTCCAGTTGGGGAGCGCAGCATGACACCTCCGCACAACTACCTCGCGGTCATCAAGGTCGTCGGTATCGGCGGCGGCGGGGTGAACGCGGTCAACCGCATGATCGAGGTCGGCCTCAAGGGGGTCGAGTTCATCGCGATCAACACCGATGCGCAGGCGCTGCTGATGAGCGACGCCGACGTCAAGCTCGACGTCGGCCGTGAGCTCACCCGCGGCCTGGGCGCCGGAGCGCAGCCCGACGTCGGACGGCAGGCGGCCGAGGACCACCGCGAGGAGATCGAAGAGGTGCTCAAGGGCGCCGACATGGTCTTCGTGACCGCCGGCGAGGGCGGTGGCACCGGCACCGGGGGTGCGCCCGTGGTGGCCTCGATCGCCCGCAAGCTGGGTGCGCTCACCATCGGTGTGGTCACCCGGCCGTTCTCCTTCGAGGGCAAGCGCCGCGCGGTGCAGGCCGAGTCCGGCATCGACGAGCTGCGCAACGAGTGCGACACGCTCATCGTCATCCCCAACGACCGGTTGCTGCAGCTCGGCGACCGGAACGTCTCGGTGATGGATGCCTTCCGCACCGCCGACCAGGTGCTGCTCTCCGGTGTCCAGGGCATCACCGACCTGATCACCACCCCGGGCCTGATCAACCTGGACTTCGCCGACGTCAAGTCGGTGATGTCCGGCGCGGGCTCGGCCCTGATGGGGATCGGCAGCGCCCGGGGGGACAACCGGGCCCTGCTGGCCGCCGAGCAGGCGATCGCCTCGCCCCTGCTGGAGGCCTCGATGGAGGGCGCCCACGGCGTCCTGCTGTCCATCTCCGGCGGGTCCGACCTGGGGCTGTTCGAGATCAACGAGGCCGCCTCGCTGGTGTCCGACGCCGCCCATGCCGACGCCAACATCATCTTCGGCGCCGTCATCGACGACGCCCTCGGTGACGAGGTCAGGGTCACCGTGATCGCCGCCGGGTTCGACGGCGGCAAGCCCAGCGGCACGGCCCGCAAGGACGCCGCCGCCCCGGTGGCCCAGGCTGCCCCGGCGCAGGCGGTGCCCACGCAGGCGAGCTACGCCGCCCCGCGCCCGGCCGCCGCCGCGCCCACCCAGACCGGGGAGCGGCTGGTCGCTCCGCCGCGGGTCGCCGCCCAGCCGCCGCAGCCGGCGGTGTCGCGGCAGGCCCAGCCGGGTCAGGGGGGTGGCATCACGGTGCCGCCGCTGCCCCCGGTGCCGGGTCCGGTGTCCGGTCAGCGGCGGCCCATGGCCGCCGACGACTTCGAGGAAGAGCTCGACATCCCCGAGTTCCTCCGCAGCCAGTAGAAGGACCTCGGTGCCCCCCACACCTCGCGAGCTCGGTGCGGGACCCTGCACCGAGGCCGTGACAGCGAGCCTGGCCGCCCCGTCGGTCCGGTCCACCGCCCGTCCTCGACGGGTGGTGACCGACCGGCGGGGCGGCTTCTCGTCGTCCCCTTACGAGTCGTTCAACCTCGGTGGGCATGTCGGTGACGACCCCGACGACGTCCTCGCCAACCGCCGGCGGTTGGCCAGCGAGCTCGGCGTGCCGGATCCCTCGCTGGTCTGGATGAGCCAGGTGCACGGCGCCGCGGTGGCCGTGGTCACCGGACCGCAGCAGGGCGCGCCGCCGGAGGTGGACGCGCTGGTCACGGCGACCCCCGGGCTGGTGCTGTGCGTGCTGGTGGCCGACTGCGTGCCCGTGCTGCTGGCCGACCCGGTCGCCGGTGTGGTGGCCGCGGTGCACGCCGGCCGGGAAGGCGTCCGGGCCGGCGTGCTCCCCGCTGCGCTGGACGCGATGGGCGAGCTGGGCTCGCGGGTCGGGGACGTGCAGGCCCTGCTGGGTCCGGCGGTGTGCGGGCTGGACTACGAGGTGCCCCGGGCGATGCAGGTGCAGGTGGCCCGGGTCGCCGACCAGGCCGCGGTGCGCAGCCGCGCCGGGACGCCGGCGCTGGACCTGCGTGCCGGGCTGACCCAGCTGCTCACCCGCGCCGGGGTGGGTCAGGTCGTGACGGACCCGAGGTGCACCGTGGAGGACCGCCGGTTGTTCAGCCATCGCCGGGACGGGGTCACCGGCCGGCAGGCCGGTGTGGTGTGGCTGGACCCCAGCTGACCGCCGAGCGGCTGGCGCCCGCACTGGTCGCGGTGCGCGAGCGCATCGACGCGGCAGCCCGGGCCGCCCACCGGGATCCGGGGTCGGTGGCCCTGCTGGCGGTGAGCAAGACCTGGCCGGCCGCCGACGTGGCCGCGCTGGCCGCACTGGGCCAGCGGGAGTTCGCGGAGAACAAGGTGCAGGAACTGGTGGCCAAGGCCGCCGAGCTGGCCGATCTCGAGCTGCGGTGGCACCTGGTCGGTCAGCTGCAGCGCAACAAGGCGACCGCGGTGGTGGGCATCCCGGCGGTGGTGCAGTCGGTGGACCGGATCGCGCTGGTCGACCGGTTGGCCGGGGCCGCCGAGCGGGCCGGGATGGTCACCGAGGTGTTCGTCCAGGTCGACCTGGGTGGGCCGGAGGGCCGGGAGGCGGCCCGGGGCGGCGCCCAGCCGGTGGACGTCCCCGAGCTGGCCGACGCCGTCTCTGCGCACCCCGCGCTGCGGTTGCGCGGGCTGATGGCGGTGGCCCCGCGCGAGGGGGCTCCCGGGCCGGCGTTCGAGCGGCTGGCGGCCCTGGCCGGCCGGGTGCGCGCCGACCATCCCGGCGCGGTGGAGCTGTCAGCAGGGATGAGCGGGGACCTGGAGGAGGCGGTCGCCGCCGGCGCCACGATCGTGCGTGTCGGAACCGCGCTGTTCGGGAGCCGGCCCCTAGCCTCCGGAGCAGGACCGTAGGACCACCAGTCACACGTGCACCACACGTCACATCGCACAGGTCGCACGGTGGACGACCACACGAGAGGGGGCCCTCCGATGGCGGGAGCCATGCGCAAGATGGGCATCTACCTCGGGCTCGTCGAGGACGACGACGCCCGGGCCGCGTACGGCCGCTACGACGCGCGCCAGTCCGGTTACGACGACCTGCGGGAGGACGCCCGCGACGACGGTCGGGACGACCACCGCGGAGCCCTTCGCGAGGACCACCGGATCGGCGCGCGCGACCGGTACGGCTACGACGACTACGCCGACGTCGAGCACCCCTCCACCGAGTTCTCCGAGGAGGTGCCCGTGGAGGAGTTCGTGGCACGGGAGCCCGAGCCGGTGCAGCCCCGGCGCAGCTCCCCGCGCCGGCTGGACCTCGCGCCGCCGGCGACCGGGCTGGGGTCGGCGTCCGCACCCCGGATCGGCAGCGCGGTGGCGTCGGGGCCGGTCGCGGCCACCGCGACCGGCATGGCGCTGCGCGAGCCCGTACCCACCCCTGCCCCGACCCCGCCGCCGGCGCCCGCGGTGAAGCCGTACCGGATCACCACGCTGCACCCCCGCACCTACAACGAGGCGCGCACCATCGGTGAGCGCTTCCGCGAGGGCCTGCCGGTGATCATGAACCTCAGCGAGATGGACGATGCCGACGCCAAGCGGCTGGTCGACTTCGCTGCGGGTCTGTCCTTCGGGCTGCACGGTAGTATCGAGCGCGTCACGGCCAAGGTCTTCCTGATCTCTCCCCAGGGGACCGACGTGACGGCTGAGGACAAGGCCCGCATCCGTGAGGGCGGCTTCTTCAACCAGTCCTGACCCCCGGGGGGCCCGCGCAGCCATCAGCGAGCCCCCGCCCGTGAACGAGCGAGGACCGTGTCCCTACTGCTTCAGATCGTGTCATCGGTCCTGCTCGTCTTCCTCATCCTGCTGTTCGCCCGTTTCGTGGTGGACTGGGTGATGGTGCTGGCCCGTAGCTGGCGGCCCTCCGGGGTCGTCGCTGCGGGGCTCGAGGTCGTCTACGCCACCACCGACCCGCCGCTGAAGGCGGTCCGGAAGGTCATCCCGCCGCTGAACCTGGGCGGCATCAGGTTGGACCTCGGGTTTATGGTGCTCCTGATCGCCGTGTTCATCCTGCGCGGCATCGTGAACACGTTGGCCGTGACCGTGTGATCTGCTCCCCGTCCTCCGGGCGCTTCCGTCGGGCATGGCTGACCGCCGCCTGTCTGACAGCGCCTTCGTTCCACTCGTCCGACCCGAGGTGACCCGATGCCACTCACTCCCGCCGACGTGCACAACGTCGTCTTCAAGAAGCCGCCGATCGGCAAGCGTGGCTATGACGAGGACGAGGTGGACGCCTTCCTCGACGTGGTCGAGGCCGAGCTCGCCCGGCTGATCGAGGAGAACAACGAGCTGCGCAGCAGCAACGGGGGTGCCAAGACCGAGGAGCGCCGCGCCGAGCCGGTGCAGGCCTCCCCGCCGCCGCCCCCGCCGGCCGCTGCGCCGCCCGCCCGCGAGGACGACGGGGTGCGGGCCTCCCGGATGCTGACCCTGGCCACCGAGACCGCGGACCGCTACGTCAACGAGGCCAAGCAGCAGGCCGACCAGCTGGTCAGCAGCTCCAAGGCCAACAGCGACCGGATGCTGGCCGAGGCGCGGGCCAAGAGCGAGCAGCAGCTGGCCGAGGCCAAGCAGCGCGCCGACTCGATGGTGGGTGACGCCCGCACCCGGGCCGACACGCTGGAGCGCGAGGCGCGGGCCAAGGCCACCGCGCTGGAGCAGGAGGCCGAGCGCAAGCACGTCGAGGTGATGGGCTCGCTGGAGGAGAAGCGCAGCGGCCTGGAGCGCAAGATCGAGGAACTGCGCACCTTCGAGCGCGAGTACCGGACGCGGCTGCGGTCCTACCTCGAGTCGCACCTGCGCGACCTGGACAGCCGGGGTTCGGCCGAGCCGGCCTCCAACGCCCGGCAGAACCAGCACGCCGGGGCCTGACCTCGGCGCAGCGTCGTGCCAGACCCCCGTGGACCCCGGTCTTCGGGGGTCTGGTGCGTCCGGGCCCGGTAACCTCCGGCCATGATCGCGCCGGCCGCGCTCCTGGTGCTGGTAGCGGTGGGGCTGCTGGCCGGTGGCCTCGCCCGCGGTGACACCGCGATGCTCTGGGCCTCCTCCGGCAGCGGTCTGCTGGCCGCGCTCGTGCTGGCTGCACCGAGCGTGGTCGCCCACCGGTGGCCGGCGGCCGCACGCACCGGTGCCCCGTCCGCGCAGGACCCCGGTACGCCGCCCGCGGCCGATCCGCCCAGCACCGGCGCGCACGCCGTCCGCCCGGGTGGCCAGCCAGCAGCCGACGCCGCGGGCGAGCCCGCGCAGGAAGCCGTCGAGGTGGCCGACCTGCTGCTGGTGCTGGACGCCACCGATCCGGTCGTGGTCGTGGAGGGGCACCCCCGGTACCACCTGTCCGGCTGCGCCCGGACCGCCGGCCACCCGCAGGTCCGGCTCCCGTTGAGCGAGGCCCGGGCGGCGGGCTTCACCGCCTGCGCCGACTGCGCGCCGGACCGGCGGCTTGCCGACCGGGAGCGCGCCCGGCGCAGCTGACCGGCAACGGCTGTCCCCGAGCCCTCCCCGGACAGCGGCCCGCCCGGGATGGGGTCAGGCCGGGGCGACCCAGAACCGGGAGCCCGCCGGGCCCTCCACGCCGTCCCCGTTGCCGGGGCTGCCGGCCTGCACCCGGGTGGCCAGTACCTCGGCCGCCAACTGCTCGCGGGCCTCGCCGAGCGCCTGGGCCAGCTGACCGTCGGCGGTCCACCACAGCTCGATCCGGTCGCTGACCTCGAAGCCGGCCACCTTCCGGGCGTCCTGCACCAGCCGGACGACCTCCCGGACCAGGCCGGCCCGTTCCAGCTCCGGGGTCAACGTGAGGTCGAGGGCGACGGTGAGACCGCCGGCCGAGGCCACCGTCCACCCCTCCCGCGGGGTCTCGGTGACCACCAGGTCACCGTCGGCCAGCGGAACGGCGACGCCGTCCACGTCGACCGAGGCCGTGCCGGCGCGGTAGGCGGCCACCAGGGCGGCCGGGTCCTGCGCGGCCACTGCGGCGGCGACGGCCTGGACTCCCTTGCCCAACCGCCGTCCGACGGCGCGGAAGTCCACCTTGACGCTCACGTCGACCAGTCCGCCCGCCACCGTGGACAGGTCGGTCAGCTCGCCGACGTTCAACTCGTCGGCCACCTCGGCGATCAGGTCCGCCGGCAGCTGGGACCAGCCGGGCGCGGCCACCAGCGCGCGGGCCAGCGGCTGCCTCGTCCGGGTCTTCGACGACGTCCGGGCCGAGCGGCCCAGCTCGACCAGCCGGCGGACCAGGGCCACCTGGGCCACCAGCTCGTCGTCCCGGGCGGTGTCCTCCACGGTCGGCCAGCTGGCCAGGTGCACCGAGTCCACCGCGCCGGGGGTGCCCGGGGCCACCACGTCCCGCCAGACCCGCTCGGTCACGAACGGGGTGAACGGGGCCATCAGCCGGGTCAGGCCGTCCAGCACCTCGTGCAGCGTGCCCAGCGCGGCCGGGTCGCCCTGCCAGAAGCGCCGGCGGGAGCGCCGGACGTACCAGTTGGACAGGTCGTCGACGAACCCGGCGAGCAGCCGGCCGGCGGTCTGGGTGTCGAAGGACTCCAGCGCGTCGGTGACGCCGGCGGTGACTTCGGCCAGCTCCGCCAGTGCCCAGCGGTCCAGCAACGGGCGGTCCGCGGCCGCGGGCGCCGGGGTGGACGTCGGGTCCCAGCCGGCGGTGGAGGCGTAGAGGGAGAAGAAGCTGGCGGTGTTCCAGTAGGTCAGCAGGACCTTGCGGACCACCTCGGACAGCGTGACGTGCCCGACCCGGCGGGCCTGCCAGGGCGATCCGCCGGCCAGCATGAACCAGCGGACGGCGTCGGCGCCGTGCCGGTCCATCAGCGGGATGGGCTCGATGGTGTTGCCCAGGTGCTTGCTCATCTTCCGGCCGTCCTCGGCCAGGATGTGGCCCAGGCACAGCACGTTCTCGTACGAGCTCTTGCCGAACACCAGCGTGCCCACGGCCATCAGCGTGTAGAACCAGCCGCGCGTCTGGTCGATCGCCTCGCAGATGAACTGGGCCGGGTAGGCGGCCTGGAACTCCTCGTCGTTGCGGTGCGGCGCGCCCCACTGGGCGAAGGGCATCGACCCGGAGTCGTACCAGGCGTCGATGACCTGCCGGACCCGCCGGTAGGTGCCCTCCTCGCCGGGCAGGGTGAAGGTCACCTCGTCGATGAAGGGCCGGTGCGGATCCAGGTCGGACAGGTCGGTGCCGGTCAGCTCGGACAGCTCGGCCAGCGAGCCGACGGCCACCATCCGGGCCGGGTCGGCGTCGTTGCGCCAGATCGGCAGCGGGGTGCCCCAGTACCGGTCGCGGGACAGCGCCCAGTCCACGTTGTTGCGCAGCCAGTCCCCGTAGCGGCCCCACTGCACGTTCTCCGGGTGCCACGTGGTGCCGGCGTTCTCGGCCAGCAGCTGGTCCTTCACGGCGCTGGTCCGGATGTACCAGGAGGGCTGCGCGTAGTACATCAGCGGCGTGTGGCAGCGCCAGCAGTGCGGGTAGGAGTGCTCGTAGCGGAACTCCCGCCAGAGCACCCCGCGGTCGGCGAGGTCCTGGACCAGGGTGGGGTCGGCAGCCTTGAAGAAGTGCCCGCCGACCAGCGGTAGTCCGGCCTCGAAGTGCCCGGTCGGATCCACCGGGTTCACCACCGGCAGCCCGTAGGCGCGGCACACCGCGAGGTCGTCGGCGCCGAAGGCAGGGGACTGGTGCACCAGGCCGGTGCCGTCGTCGGTGGTCACGTAGTCGGCCAGCACCACGTAGTGCGCGGGCTCGTCGAACGCCACGATGTCGAAGGGCCGGGTGTAGGTGACGCGCTCCCAGTCCCGGCCCAGCGTGCGGGCCAGCACCCGGTGCGGGGCGTCCCCGACGATCGCGCCCAGCAGCGGCTCGGCGACGACGACGGTCCGCTCGCGCACGGTGCCGTCGGGGTCGGCGTGCTCGGCGGCCACCACCAGGTAGGTGACCTCGGGGTTCACCGCCACGGCGGTGTTGGACGGCAGCGTCCACGGCGTGGTGGTCCAGACCAGCAGCTCGGCCCGGCCGGCCCACTCGCCGCTGGTGACCGGCAGCGACACGTACACCGAGGGGTCGGTGACCGTCTCGTACCCCTGGGCCACCTCGTGGTCGCTCAGGCCGGTCCCGCAGCGCGGGCAGTAGGGCGCCACCCGGTGGTCCTCGGTGAGCAGCCCCTTCTCGAAGACCGTCTTCAGCGACCACCAGACGCTCTCGATGTAGGCCGGGTCCATCGTCCGGTAGGCGGTGGACATGTCCACCCAGTAGCCCATCCGCTCGGTGAGCTCGGCGAAGGCGTCCACGTGCCGCTCGACCGAGGCGCGGCAGCGGGCGTTGAACTCCGCGATCCCGTAGCGCTCGATGTCCGGCTTGCCGGCGAAGCCCAGCTCCTGCTCCACGGCGATCTCCACCGGCAGGCCGTGGCAGTCCCAGCCGGCCCGGCGGGGCACGTGGTAGCCCTGCATGGTCTTGAACCGGGGGAACACGTCCTTGAAGGCGCGGGCCTCGATGTGGTGGGTGCCCGGCCGGCCGTTCGCCGTCGGCGGGCCCTCGTAGAACACCCACTGCGGCGCGTCCGCCGAGGCCTCCAGGGACCGGGCGAAGACCTTGTCGGCCGCCCACTGCTCCAGCACCTCGTGCTCGAGGGCGGGGAGGTCGACCTGCGGCGGGAGGGCGTTGAACGGGGAGGACGGGCTCACGCGGCCCATCATCCCAGCTATCGACCCGAGTCCTGCCATGCGGCTCTCCTCACGCGGCTCCCCTGACGCGGCTCCCCTGACGCGGCTCCCCTGACGCGCGGGCCGGTGCGGTGCCCGGGTAGGCAAGACTGCCCCCATGGGGGTGCGCCGATGGACACGACGGTGACCGTCGCGCTGGCCCTGGGTGCGGTGGTGGTGCTGGTCGCGGCGATGGCCCTGCGGCTGTCCGACCGGCTGGGGCTGCCCTCGCTGCTGATCTACCTGCTGCTCGGCGTGATGCTGGGGGAGAGCGGACTGGGGATCCAGTTCGGCGACGTCACCCTCACGCAGACCCTCGGGGTGGCGGCGCTGGTGGTCATCCTGGCCGAGGGTGGGCTGACCACCCGGTGGTCCGACGTCCGGCGCGCCGTCGGCCCCGGCCTGACCCTGGCCACGGTGGGGGTGATGGTGTCGATCACCGTCACCGCCGCGATCGCGGTGTGGTTGCTGGACCTGCCCTGGCTGCTGGCCCTGCTGGTGGGCGCCGTGGTCAGTTCCACCGACGCTGCCGCGGTGTTCGCCACGCTGCGCCGGCTGCCGCTGCCGCGTCGGGTGGCCGCTGCCCTGGAGATGGAGTCCGGCCTGAACGACGCGCCGGTCATCCTGCTGGTCCTGGTGCTCAGCGAGCGGCTGGTGGGGGCGGAGGTCACGGCCTGGTGGGTCACCGCGATCACGGTGGTCGGCGAACTGGTCGGTGGCGCGCTGATCGGGGCGGCGATCGGGGCGGGCGGGGCGTGGCTGCTGCGCCGGGCGGCGCTGCCGCTGGTCGGCTTCTACCCGCTGGTCACCCTGGCGCTGTGCGTGCTGGCGTTCTCCACGGCGTCGCTGGGGCAGACCTCGGGCTTCGTGGCCGTCTACCTGTGCGGGCTGGTGCTGGGCAACTCGGCGCTGCCGCACCGGGCCGGCACCCTGGGCTTCGCCGAGGGGCTGGCCAGCCTGGCCCAGATCGGGCTCTTCGTGCTGCTGGGTCTGCTGGTCAGCCCGCCCCGGCTGCCCGAGGCGCTGCTCCCGGCCCTGCTGGTGGGCGGGGCGCTGCT
This sequence comes from uncultured Actinomycetota bacterium, assembly GCA_963759905.1. Taxonomy (GTDB): domain Bacteria; phylum Actinomycetota; class Actinomycetes; order Mycobacteriales; family Geodermatophilaceae; genus Klenkia. Next base: position 208,518 of record CAVXBD010000001.1, on the reverse strand, counting down.
GCTGGTCGCCCGGCCGGTGTCGGTGCTGGTCAGCCTGGTGTGGTTCCGCATCCCGTTCGCCCAGCAGGTGTTCATCTCCTGGGCGGGGCTGCGCGGTGCGGTGCCGATCGTGCTGGCCACCTTCCCGATCGCGGCCGCCGTGCCCGGCGCCACCCGGGTGTTCGACACCGTCTTCGTGCTGGTGGTCGTGTTCACCGTGGTGCAGGGCTGGTCGCTGCCCACGGTGGCCCGCTGGCTGCGGATCGCCACCCCGATCACCCCACGCGACATCGACGTGGACTCCGCGCCGCTGGACGAGCTGGGTGCGGAGCTGATGCAGTTGACCGTACCGGCGGGCTCCCGGTTGCACGGGGTCTACCTGCCCGAGCTGCGGCTGCCCGAGGACGCCGCGGTCGTGCTGGTGGTGCGCGACGGCAAGCCGTTCGTCCCCGACGGGGACACCCGGCTGATGCGTGGGGACCAGGCCCTGCTGGTGTCCGCGCGGGCATCCCGGCCCGAGGCCGAGCGCCGGCTGCGTGCGGTGAGCCGGGCCGGCCGGCTGGCGTCCTGGCGGGGTGAGGCGGGCGCGGCCAGCGAGATCGACTAGCTGGACGACGAGCCGGGCGCCTCGTCCCGGACGACCAGCACGTCCACCGGGTGCGGTACCAGCCGGCGCTTGCCGACGCTCACCGTGATCGACGCCAGCGCGTCCAGCAGGGCCGCCCGGCAGGCCACGTCCAGGCGGCTGCAGTCCGCGCCGACCAGGAAATCCAGCACTGCGGCACCCGTGGCCGACGTGGGGTCGGCGCAGTCGGTGACGTCGAGCCGCCCGGCCAACCGGACCGTGGTCGGCTGCAGTCCGGCGTCGGTGAGCTCGTCGACGAGGTCCCCGCTCCACCACCGGTGGCTGTCGGGGTCCACCGCCGCGGTGATCAGGCAGAGCTCCTCCAGCGGGGCCAGCGCCAGCACCAGCGAGCCCCCGGGGGCCAGCCGGTCGCGCGCCGCGGCGACCGCCCGGGCCAGATCGGGCACGTAGTACAGCGAGTGCACGGCCAGCACCAGGTCGAAGGCCTCACCGCCCACGGTGTCGGCCAGGGAGTCGAAGGTGCCGACGTGCAGCACGACGTCGGCGTCGCGACCGAGGGCTGCGGCGACCCGGGTGCGGCAGCGTGCACCCACCGTGCGGTCGGGCTCGGCCGCCACCCAGCGGAGCGGACCGCGGCCGGGCGTCAGGGCGGCGGCCAGCGGGGCGTCCACGCTGCCGTCGCCGGGGCCGATGCTGAGCACCGCGCGCGGCGCGGGCCCCGGCAGGGCCCGGTCCAGCGCGCCGGTCAGGCAGTCGGTCAGCAGGGCGCGCTGGTCGCTGTGCGCCTCGTACGTGGCGTGCGCCCGGGCGTAGGCGGCCGGGTCCAGCGGGACCAGCCCGCCGCGCTGGGCGATGGCGGCGCGCAGCTGGTCCAGCGGGGCTGTCACGGCGGTCACCCGTCGAAGCCAACCACACCGACCTGGCCGGTTGGCTGCGTAAGCGGGATTGGTGGCCCCGGGGTGGACAGCGTAGGCGGCGGGGCGCAGAGTCCTGATGTGCCTGCATCAGCGTCCACGTCCAGCCCGCCCGACACCGCCGCCGCGAGCCTGGCCCACTGGTCGGAGGCCGGCCGCGCGGGGCATGGAGGCCTTCTACGCCCTGGCCACCGAGGACTACCGGCAGCTGGCCGCGGCCCGGGACTGGGCCGGCACCCTGGCCGACCTGGCAGCGGGCGGGGACACCGTGACCTTGCTGGACGTGGCCTGCGGCAGCGGCAAGTTCCCGGCCGCGCTGGTGGCCACCCCGGCCGTCGCCGGGCTGGCCGGTGCGCTCACCGTCCGCACCGACCTGCTGGACCCCTCCCGGTTCAGCCTCGACGAGGCCCGCACGCAGCTGCGGGCACCGTTCGTCGGGGCCGAGGACCACGAGTGCGTGCTGCAGGACCTCCTCGTCCGGCCGGGCGGGTGGGACCTGGTGTGGTCCACCCACGGGCTCTACGCGCTGCCGCCGGCCGACGTGGCGGCCGGGATGGCCCGCTTCGTCGAGGCCATCGCCCCCGGCGGCCTCGGGGTCATCGCCCAGGCGACCAGCGCGTCGCACTACCTGGTGGTGGACGAGGCCTTCCGGCGGTCCTTCGACCCGGCCGGCGTCCGGGTGCCCTACACCTCCGCCGAGCAGCTGACCGCGGCCCTGGCGCAGCTGCCGGTGACCGTCACCGAGGAGCTGGTGGCGTACCGCACCTCCGTTCCCGTCACCGACCGCGAGACCGCGGAGGGCTTCCTGCAGCGCTGCGTGTTCGACGACTCGGTGTCGTTGGAGCACCTGCAGGCCGATCCGGTCACCGGGGGTTACCTGGCCTCCTGCGAGGAGACCGGTGAGGACGGCGTCCCGCGCTGGGTCTTCGACCACCAGGTCGCGCTCATCTCGGTGCGGCACGCGTGACCGGCAACGTCTCCCAGGGGCACGCGGCGCGGGACGGCCTGGACACCGCCTGGACCGGGGACAACAACCAGTGGTGGGACTGGTACCTGACGCTGGCCGACAACGGTGCCGACGACGGTCCGCTCACCGAGCTGGACGAGCCCGACCCGCTGCCCGAGCCGCCGGCCGCCGAGCTGGATGCCCTGCTGGCCGAGGCCCACCCGGTGACCGGGGAGCAGCGGGCCTCCTTCGCCCGGGACGGCTTCGTCAAGCTGCCGGGCGTGCTGCCGCCGGCGGCGGTCAGCCGCCTGCGAAGGCTGCTGGTGGAGCACCTGGCCGCCGGCGGGCGGGACCGCCCGGCGGGCCGGTTCACCAGCGACGAGCTGATGTGGACGCAGTCGGCCCAGATCGCCGCCTTCGTGCTCAGCCGGCGACTGGGCCGGATCGTCGCCGACCTGCTGGCCGTGGACGACGTGCGGATCTACCACGACAACGTGCTGGCCAAGGAGCCCGGCTGCGGCCGCACGCCGTGGCACTTCGACGACCACCACTTCCCGATCGACAGCCAGGCGGTGGCCACGGTCTGGATGCCGCTGCAGGAGACCCCGCGGGCGATGGGCCCGCTGTCCTTCGCCCGGGGCGTGGACCTGCACCGACTGGTCACCGACATCCCGTTCTCCACGACCGGTGCCGGCTACGACCGGGCGGTGTCCCGGGCGTTCGCCGAGGCCGGGGTGTCGGTGCAGGACGGGCCGTTCGAGCTCGGGGAGATCTCGGTGCACTCCAGCCTGTGCTTCCACACCGCCGGGGCCAACCGGACCACCGCGCCACGGATGGTGCTGGCCACCACCTACTTCGCCGACGGCGCCACCGTGGTGCCCACCCCGACGCTGGTGTCGGGGGAGTGGCAGCACTTCCTCCCCGGGGCGCAGCCCGGTGGGGTCATCGACACCCCGCTGAACCCGGTGGTCTCCCGCTGACGCCGGCGGGTCGGGGCGATGGTCCCGACCCGACGGCGGGGATCAGAACGGGACCTGCTGGGCCAGCAGTCCGGTGCCGGCCTCCCGCCCGGACAGCGTCCGGCAGAACTCGACGGCGTCCAGCTCGATCTCCTCGGCCCCCGTCCCGGCCGACCAGGAGCCACCGGCCGGACCGGTGAGGTGCAGCCGGTAGGGCTGCCCGTGCCGGTCGGCCCACTCCTGCACGACATCGGCGACGAGCAACGCGTCGTCCTCCGTCAGGTGCGGGGCGCGGCCGGTGGCCCGGGCGATGTCGATGCGGTGCATCCAGGTGTCCCGGGTGAGGATCACCTCGGTCAGGAAGCCGACCCGCCACTGCTCGCGGACCCCGCCCACCACCTGCTGCTCGGGCATGGGCAGCCGGCGGATCCACCCGGGGATGCGGCGGCGGCCGTGCACCGCCCGCTCGCCGACCGCGTCCAGCCGTCCGACCAGGTCGTCGGGCGCGAGGTCGGCGTGCTCGCGGACCTGCAGCGCCGTGAGGGCGTCGATGCCCCCACCCGCGCGCCGGGCCAGCACGCTCTGCCGTACCAGCTCGGGCACACCGGCGACCATCTCGGCCATCCCGAGCACGTGCCCGGCCACCGCGCGGACGTCCCAGTCCGGGCAGTCCGTCGGGAGCATCCATTCCGCCGGTTCGAAGGTGCGCAGCTGCGCCACGAAGCGCTGGTGGTGCACCAGCGCGATCCGCAGGGCGGTGTCCCGGTCGAGCTCCGGTGCGCGGGGTGGCCGGGTCGTCGTCGACGTCGTGGTCATGCCGTCTCCTCCTGGTCCGGGCGGACGACGTCCGTCCGCCGGTTCCCCCGCGTCGACCGCCCGGTGGGCGGTCCGTCGTTGTCCCCGTGCCCGGTCCCGCCGACGACCGGCTCCTGGGTGCCGGCCCGGGCCCCGTGATGGGCCAGCCACATGGTGATCAGCTCGGGCAGCAGGGCGGTGTAGGTGCCTGTGTCGAACGGCTCGCCCGGATGGTTGGCCAGCTGCTGGGTGACGATTCCGGTGAGCAGCGCGGCGTAACCGCGCTGGGCCCGGGCGAGGTCGGTGCCCGGGGCGAGCCGGCCGGCGTCCAGCAGGCGTTCCAGCAGCTCCCTGGTGAGCTGCCAGGTCTGCACCGCGGGCGCGTAGGCGGTCGGGCTGGGGGAGAAGCCGGGGATCGGCCGCCAGAACATCAGCGGGGCGAGCGCCGGGTGCTCCACGGCCCAGCGCACGAAGACCTCGCTCCCGGCCTGCAGCTCCTCGACCGGGTCGGCGGTACCGGGTCGCTGGCCGTGCAGCACCTCCAGCAGCTCGGCCCAGCCGCGCTGGAACAGGGCGTCGTAGAGCGCGTTCTTCCCGTCGAAGTAGCCGTAGAGGGACGGCGGCCGGATGCCCATCCGGCGAGCGACCTCACCGAGGGTGAGTCCGGCGACCCCCTGGTCGGCCATCACCGCCACGGAGACGTCCAGCACCTCGCGCAGCGTCTCCTGCCTGCGCCGATGCCGTCGGTCCACGGCCGCTCCGGTCATGTGGACGACCATCCACCTATGACCATTAGGACGTCAATACCCATGAAGTCCCCAGTTGCTGACCCCACCCGGTCACCAGCGGCACGCCGGCGTCGAGGTCGGGCATACAGGGACGGACGGCGGCGGCCGGTACGCCCCCGCCGGTTCCGCGCCGGCCACGGATCGCCGCCGACAGCGGCGCGACGGCGCTCTTGGTCCGGTGGCCGTGCGGTCGGGTCTCAGCGAGCGGCAGCCAGCGCCACCGGTCCGGTGAGCTGCAGCGTGCGGGTGGTCTCCTCGCGGACCTCGCGGAGCAGGCCCGCATCCTCGGACAACGTCCGTCCGTAGGACGGGATGGCCTCGGCCAGCAGCGGCTTCCACTGCTGGGCCTGCGCCGGGAACGCCCGCTCCAGCAGGTCCAGCATCGCGGCGACCGCGGTGGAGGCGCCCGGGGAGGCGCCCAGCAGGCCGGCGATGGTGCCCTCGGCACCGACGATCAGCTCGGTGCCGAACTGCAGCACCCCGCGACCGGTGGCGTCCTGCTTGATCACCTGGACCCGCTGCCCGGCGGTGATCATCTCCCAGTCGGCACCGTCCGCGGTGGGCACGAACTCCTCGAGCGCCTCCAGACGGTCGGCGGGACGCTGCAGTACCTGGCCGATCAGGTACCGGGTGAGCGCGGTCTGGGTGCGGGCGACACCGAGCATGGAGCCGATGTTGCCCAGCCGTACCGAACGCGGCAGGTCCAGCCAGGACCCGGCCTTGAGGAACTTGGGCGAGAAGCCGGCGTAGGGGCCGAACAGCAGCGACTGGTCGCCGTCGATGGCGCGCAGGTCCAGGTGCGGCACCGACATCGGCGGCGCACCCACCGCCGCCTGGCCGTAGACCTTGGCCTGGTGCTGGGCCACCAGCTCGGGGTTGCGGGTGCGCAGGAACAACCCGGACACCGGGAAGCCCCCGAAACCCTTGATCTCGGGGATGCCGGCCCGCTGCAGCAGCGGCAGCGCACCGCCCCCGGCGCCGACGAACACGAAGCCGGCGCTGACGGTGAACTCGGCACCGCTGGCGTGGTGCCGGGCGGTGACGTCCCAGCGGCCGTCGGCGGTACGCGTGAGGTCCTGCACGCTGGTGCCGGTGTGCACCGCGACCCCGCGGTTCGTGCCCTGCTCCAGCAGCAGGCGGGTGAGCGAGCCGAAGTCCACGTCGGTGCCGGCGGTGGACCGGGTCGCTGCGACCGGCTGCTCGGGGTTGCGGCCCCGCATCATCAGCGGCACCCAGGAGGCCAGCTCGTCGGAGTCGGTGGTGAGTTCCAGCTCCTCGAACAGCGGCGAGGCGGCCAGCGCCGCGTGCCGGTTGCGCATGTACTCCTGGCCCTCGACGCCGGGCACGAAGCTGATGTGCGGCACCGGGGTGATGAAGTTCTTCGGGTCGTCGGTGAGTCCGCTGCGCACCAGGTGCGACCAGAACTGGCGGGAGACCTGGAACTGCTCGTTGATCGTGATCGCCTTGGCGGGGTCCACCCGGCCGTCGGCGCCGGCCGGGGTGTAGTTCAGCTCGCACAGCGCCGAGTGCCCGGTACCGGCGTTGTTCCAGCCGTCCGAGCTCTCGCCGGCGACCTGGTCGCCGGCCTCGAACAGGGTCACCGACCAGTGCGGGGCCACGATGCCCAGCAGGGCCGCCAGGGTCGCGCTCATCACCCCGCCCCCGACCAGGACGACGTCCGGGCGGGACGCGTCGGGGATGACGGTGCGGGCGCTCTGCGGGCCCGTCTCGGTCGGGGCGGGAGTCGCGGGGGTGGTCACGTCGGCCTTCCTGGTGGCTCGCTGGCGCGGGTGCAGCAGCGGTGCGGTGGGGCGGGAGCGGGATCACCGCTACACCTCATCGTCGTCCCGTCGCGACATCCGCATGACCTGGGAGCGGTGTGACGCTCACCATGCCCGTGGCGCGAGTTCCCCGGAGGTCACCCCTCGATCACCCGGAGAACCCCCGCACGTCCACCGGCCCAGCACCGCCCGGTCGGTACCGTCGGCGGGTGCCCGGAGAACCCAGCAGCATCCCGCCGACCCCCGCGGAGCCGCCCGTACCGCCGCGGCGGCCGCGGACCCGACTGCTGGTCTCGCTGGCGGTGGGGGTCTTCGCGGCGGACCTGGCGACCAAGCTGCTCGTGGTGGCGCTGATCGCTCCAGCGGAGAACGTCCGCACGCTGGGCGGGCTGGTGTACCTCACCAACTACCGGAACACCGGCGCGGCCTTCTCCTTCGCCGAGGGCGCCACCGTGGTCTTCAGCGTGATCGCCGCCGTCGTGGCGGTTGTCATCGTGCGGGCCGCCCGGCGGCTGTTCAGCACTGGTTGGGCGGTGTCACTGGGCCTGGTGCTGGGTGGCGCGGTCGGCAACCTGGTCGACCGGGTCTTCCGCGACCCGGGGTTCCTGCGCGGCGGGGTGGTCGACTTCGTCTCGCTGCTGGAGCCCGACGGCGGCTTCTACCCCATCTTCAACATCGCCGATTCCGCGATCGTCTGCGGCGGGATCCTGGGCGCGGTGCTGGCCATCCGGGGCATCGAGTTCGACGGCGGACGGGCCTCGTCCGCCCACCCACCGCCCGCGCAGGACGGTGCCCGGACGGGCCTGGAGGAGCCGGGTGCGATCGACGAGCCCGGGCGCAACTGATCGTCGGTCACAATGGGCGGTGTGACCGCCAGCCTGCACCGTGAGCTCCCGGTGCCCGACGGCCTGGAGGGCTCCCGGGTCGACCAGGCGCTGACCCGGCTGTTCGGGCTGACCAGGTCGGTGGCCGCCGATCTGGCCGACGCCGGGGCCGTGGTGGTCGACGGCCGTCCCCGCGGCAAGGGGGACCGGCTCACCGCGGGCAGCTGGCTGGAGGTGCAGCTCCCGCCCCCGCCGGGTGAGCCGGCCGCGCCCCGGCCCGTGGTGGGCATGCGCGTGGTGCACGACGACGACGACGTGGTGGTCATCGACAAGCCGGTCGGCGTCGCCGCGCACGGCAGCCCCGGCTGGGACGGGCCGACCGTGGTGGGGGGCCTGCTGGCAGCCGGGTTCGGAGTCTCCACCAGCGGGGCGGCCGAGCGGCAGGGCATCGTGCACCGGCTGGACGCCGCCACCACCGGGCTCATGGTGGTGGCCAAGAGCGAGCGCGCCTACACGCTGCTCAAGCAGGCGTTCAAGGAGCGGACGGTCGACAAGGGCTACCACGCCCTGGTCCAGGGGCACCCCGATCCCTCCCGCGGCACCATCGACGCGCCGATCGACCGGCACCCCAAGCACGACTGGCGGTTCGCGGTGGTCAGCACCGGGCGCCCCTCGGTCACCCACTACGACACGCTGGAGGCCTTCCCGGCTGCCTCGCTGGTCGACGTCAAGCTCGAGACCGGCCGCACGCACCAGATCCGGGTGCACTTCTCCGCCATGCGGCACCCGCTGGTCGGGGACCTGGCCTACGGCGCCGACCCCACGCTGGCCGGCCGGCTGGGCGTCTCCCGGCAGTGGCTGCACGCGATGCGGCTGGGGTTCGCACACCCGGCCGACGGCCGCTGGGTCGAGTTCACCAGCAGCTACCCCGACGATCTCGCCGGCGCCCTGGGTCGACTGCGCGACGAGGCCTGACCGGCGCGGGGATGTCCACACCGTGACCGGCCTGCCCGACACCCTCGCCGACTTCGGCCCGGCCCAGCTGGCCGCGGTCGTGATCGCGGGGTACCTGGTGGTGGGCGAGCCGTTCGTGGGACACGTGCTGCACCGCCGGTTCGAGGACCGGATGCGCACCGACGGCGGGGCCCGGCGGTCGTTCTACCGCCGGTTGCTGGTCCTGGAGTGGGGGCTGGCGCTGCTGGTCCTGGCGGTCTTCCTGGCCAGCCCGGACATCGAGGGCGGGCAGCTGGGGCTGCGCTGGCCCCAGCAGTGGCCGGGTCCGGTCACCTGGCTGGCCTGCCTGCTGCTGCTGGTCTTCGTCGCCGTGTCCACCCGGGCGCTGCGCGCCGGCGCGCTCGCCCGGGCGGTGCCGACCCGGCCGCGGCCGGGGGAGGGCCGGCACAGCGAGCCGGCGGTGCCCTCCACGGTCGTGCTGCTGCCCCGCTCGCTGCCCGAGCGCCGGCTGTTCGCCCTGGTGGGGGTGACCGCCGGGGTGTGCGAGGAGTGGCTGTACCGCGGATTCTTCCTGGCCGTGGGGGCGGCGCTGCTCCCGCAGCTGCCCACCGGCGGCCTGGTGGTGCTCGCTGCCGTCGCGTTCGGGGCGGCGCACGCCTACCAGGGCCTGCCGGGGGTGCTCACCACGGGCGTGCTGGGCGGGGTGCTGGCCGCGCTGTACCTGCAGACCGGTTCGCTGCTCCTGCCGGTGCTGCTGCACATCGTCATCGACCTGCGGTTCCTGCTGGTGCCCGCCACCGCGCTGCCCGCCGTGCGGCCCGCCCGGGGAGCGACCGGGTGACCCGGCAGGACGATGCCGCTCCCTCTCCGTCTGGGCCCGCCTCGGCCATGCTGGCCCCCGCCGTGCTGGCCCCCGCCGGGTTGGCCTCCGCCGTGCTGGCCGGCCCGCAGGACTGGCCGGAGGTCGCTGCCCTGCGGCACCGGGTCTTCGTCGTGGAGCAGGGCGTCCCGGCCGAGCTGGAAGCCGACGCCGCCGATGCCACCGCGGTGCACGCGTTGTCCCGGGACGCGGCCGGCCGGGTCGTCGCCGTCGGCCGGCTGCTGCACCGGGACGGCCGGGCGGTGATCGGCCGGATGGCCGCCGATCCGGGTGTCCGCGGTCGCGGGCACGGCACCGCGGTGCTCGAGGTGCTGCACGCCGCGGCCGTCGACGGCGGCTACCACGAGGTCGAGCTGCACGCCCAGCTCACGGCCCGCCGGTTCTACGAACGGGCGGGCTACGCCAGCGTGGGCGAGCCCTACCAGGAAGCCGGTATCGCGCACGTCACGATGCGCCGGACCCTCCCCGGTCCCGGTTCGGGCTGACCGACGGCGACCTGGCAGGGCGGGGTGGGCCCGAGCTCCGGCCACCGCCCGGCGGTTGCGCGACACGATCTCCGCCCGCGGGGCCACCCGGACCGGGGTCGCCCGCGGCGAACACCTTGCCGGGGTTCATGATCCCGTGCGGGTCGAGGGCGGCCTTGATCGCGCGGTGCATGGCGAGCACGGCCGGGGACACCTCGGCGGCGAGGCCATCCCGCTTGAGCAGGCCCACCCCGTGCTCGCCGGTGACGGTGCCGCCCAGGTGGAGGGCGGCGGCGATGATCTCGTGGAAGGCCAGCTGGGCGCGCCCGCGGGCCGCCTCGTCACCGGGCGGGGTGATCAGCAGCGGGTGCAGGTTGCCGTCACCGGCGTGCGCGATGTTGGCGATGAGCACGTCGTGCGCGGTCCCGATGGCCTCGATCCGGGCCAGCATCGCCGGCACGGCAGCCTTGGGCACACAGACGTCCTCGGTCAGCACCGGGCCCAGCCGCTCGAGCGCCGGGTAGGCCAGCCGTCGGGCGGCGAAGAGGGCGTCGGCCTCCTCGGCGTCGGTGGACACGGCGGCCCAGCTGGCCCCGGCGCCCTCGAACGCGGTGAGCATCTGCTGGGCCTCGGCGTCCCCGGCTGCACCGGGGGTGTCGACCCGGCCGAGCAGCACGACCGCGGCGTCGGCGGTCAACCCCATGTTCTTCCAGCTGTCGACGGCGGCCAGGCAGTGCCGGTCGACCAGTTCCAGCGCCGAGGGGGTGAGCCCGGCCGCGGCCACGGCGGTCACGGCTCCACCGGCCGCGACCACGGAGTCGAAGTGACCGGCGACGGTGCGCTCGGGGTCGCGCAGCGGGCGCAGCCTGACGGTGACCTCGGTGACGATCCCCAGCGTGCCTTCGCTGCCGACCATCAGCCCGGTCAGGTCGTACCCGGCGACGCCCTTCGCCGTCCGGCGGCCCAGCCGGACCAGGTCACCGGTGCCGGTGACGACCTGCAGGCCGATCACGTAGTCGCGGGTGACGCCGTACTTCACGCAGCACAGCCCGCCGGCGTTGGTGGCGACGTTGCCGCCGATCGTGGACCACGGGGAGCTGGCCGGGTCGGGTGGGTACCACAGGCCGTACCCGGCGACGTGGGCGCGCAGGTCGTCGTTGACCACGCCGGGCTGCACGACGGCGAACCGCTCCAGGGCGTCGACCTCGAGCACCGCGTCCATCGCCTCCAGGGAGACCACGACGGAGCCGGCGGTGGCGTTGGCCCCGCCGGACAGGCCGGTTCCCGCACCACGGGGCACGACCGGTACCCGGTGGGTGAGGCAGGCCCGGACGACCGCCTGCACCTCCTCGGGCGTGCGCGGCCGGACCGCGGCCAGTGGCAGCTCCCACGGCGCCCACTCGGCCTCGTCGCAGCCGTAGGAGGCGAGCACGTCGGGGTCGGTGACCAGCCGGTCGGCGGGGACCGTGTCCCGGAGCGCGTCCACCACCGCGGTGGGCGACTGCCTCACGCCGAAGCCCGCAGGCGGACGTTCTCGGGGGTGATCTCGGCGAGCGTGGTGGCGCCGAGCAGGGCCATGGTGCGGTGGATGTCGGTACGGAGGATCTCCAGCGCCCGGGTGACGCCGGGCTGGCCACCGGCCATGAGGCCGTAGAGGTAGGCCCGCCCGACCAGGCAGGCCCGGGCGCCGAGACCGACGGCGGCGACGACGTCGGCGCCGTTGCGGACGCCGCCGTCGAGGTAGACCTCGGCGCGGTCACCGACCTGGTCGAGAACGGCGGGGAGCTCCTCCAGCGGGGTGACGGCCCGGTCGAGCTGGCGACCGCCGTGGTTGGACAGCACGACGGCGTCGGCGCCGGCGCCGACCATGCGCGCGGCGTCCCGGGCGGTCTGGACGCCCTTGACGACCAACGGCCCGTCCCAGGCCCCGCGGAGCCACTCGAGGTCGGCCAGGCCGGCGGAGGGGTCGAACACCGTGTCGACCATGCCGGCGACGGTGCCGTTGGTGGAGGTCAGCGAGGCGAAGGTGAGCGGCTCGGTGGTGAGCAGGTTCAGCCACCACGAGGGGTGCCGGCCCATGTCGGCGAGGGTGCGCAGGGTGAGGGCAGGGGGGATGGTGAGACCGTTGCGGACGTCGCGGAGGCGGGCGCCGGCGACCGGGGTGTCGACGGTGAGCACGAGGGCCCGGTACCCGGACTCGGCGGCCCGGGCGATGAGCTCCTTGCTGGCTGCCCGGTCGCGCCACAGGTAGAGCTGGAACCACCGGTCCGCACCGTCCCCGCCCTGGGCTGCGGCCAGCCGTTCCGGGGAGACGGTGCCCATCGTGGACAGCGCGTAGGGGAGGCCGGCCGTGGCGGCCGCGGGAGCGACGGCGAACTCACCGCGGTGGTGCAGCATCCGGGTGAACCCGGTGGGGGCCAGCACCACCGGCAGGGCCGAGGGCCGTCCCAGGATCGTGGTGGACGGGTCGGGGCCGGACACGTCCTGCAGGACGGTGGGCCGGAACTCGACCCGGTCGAACGCGGCACGGCTGCGGGCGTAGGACAGCTCGGTCTCCGCGGCACCGTCCACGTAGTCGAACGCGGCGCGGGGGGTGTGCCGCCGGGCCAGGTCGCGCAGGTCGTCGATGCTGGCGGCAGCTGCCACCCGGGCGGCGCGCCGGGCCGGTGGCGCGAGCTGCAGCAGCGGTCGCAGCTCGGACCAGCGCGGCAGCTGCCGGGGCAGCGGATCGGACGAGGCGTGGCGGTCGCTCACGGTGGCTCCGGTGTGCTCGGTGGGAGATCGGCTGGTGGCCCGGCCGAGTGTCCGCCCTGAGGACGACGTCGGCAGCCTCGCGTCGGGACGGCGGCGCCCACCGCCGCACGAGGGTCCGCCAGGCAGCCGGGCAGAATCGCCAGGACGGGGGCAGGCGGTCCCCCGGCGTGCGGGACACGATCTGTCAGACCCACGGCGTAGAACTCGGCAGGTGCGAGGATCGGGGGGCCGGTTCCCGCTCGACGTCGCGACAGTCCCACCGAGAGACAGCCACCGTTGGACGGCCTTCCCCGCCGGTCATGAGAACCACCCCGTCGCCCTGCCCGGTCCATCCCGGGCAGCGCGCCGCGACCCGTGAGGAGCACCCCGCACCGTGAGCAGCACCGCCCCGGCTGGAGAGAACTTCGTGCACCTCCACGTGCACACCGAGTACTCGATGCTCGACGGCGCCGCCAAGCTGCCGGAGGTCACCAAGGCCGCGGCGGACCAGGGCATGCCGGCGCTGGCGATGACCGACCACGGCAACGTGTTCGGCGCCTACGACTTCTACAAGCAGGCGAACGCCGCCGGGGTCAAGCCGATCATCGGCATGGAGGGCTACTACACGCCCGGCTCCCGCTTCGACCGGGCGCCGTTCGAGTTCGGCGACAAGCTGCTCGACGAGGAGGGCGACGGCGGGTCCAACCGGGGCAAGGCCGCCTACACCCACATGACCCTGCTGGCCCGCACCACCGAGGGCATGCACAACCTCTTCCGGTTGTCCTCGCTGGCCAGCCTGGAGGGCCAGTACCGCAAGCCGCGCTTCGACCGGGACCTGCTGGAGCGGTACGGCACGGGCCTGATCGCCACCACCGGTTGCCCGTCGGGCGAGGTGAACATGTGGCTGCGGGCCGGCAAGGTCGACCGGGCCCGGCAGGCCGCCGCGGACTTCCAGGACATCTTCGGCCGGGAGAACTTCTACGCCGAGATCATGGATCACGGGCTGACCATCGAGAAGAAGACCCGGCCCGCCCTGCTGGAGATCGCCGGGGACCTGGGCATCCCGCTGCTGGGCACCAACGACCTGCACTACACCCACCGCGAGGACGCCGAGGCGCACGACGCCCTGCTCTGCATCCAGACCGGTTCCCGGCTCAACGAGCCCAACCGCTTCAAGTTCAACGGCGACGGCTACTACCTCAAGTCCGCCGCCGAGATGCGCGCGCTGTTCGCCGACAACCCCGAGGCCTGCGACAACACGCTGCTCATCGCCGAGCAGTGCGAGGTGTCCTTCACCGAGGGCGCGGACCTGATGCCGCGCTTCCCGCTGCCCGAGGGCGAGGACGAGACCTCCTGGTTCATCAAGGAGGTCGAACGCGGCCTGCACAAGCGGTGGCCCGGCGGGACGATCCCCGACCACGTGCGCAAGCAGGCCGACTACGAGACCGGGATCATCGTCCAGATGGGCTTCCCGGGGTACTTCCTGGTGGTCGCGGACTTCATCAACTGGGCCAAGGACCAGGGCATCAGGGTGGGCCCGGGGCGTGGCTCGGCCGCCGGGTCGCTGGCCGCCTACGCGATGGGCATCACCGACCTGGACCCGCTGGCGCACGGGCTGATCTTCGAGCGGTTCCTCAACCCCGAGCGGGTCTCCATGCCCGACGTCGACATCGACTTCGACGAGCGCCGGCGCGGTGAGGTCATCCGGTACGTGTCGGAGAAGTACGGCGAGGAGCGGGTCAGCCAGATCGTCACCTACGGCACGATCAAGGCCAAGGCCGCGATCAAGGACGCCGCCCGGGTGCTGGACCGGCCCTACTCGGTGGGCGACGAGCTGACCAAGCTCATGCCGCCGGGCGTGATGGGCAAGGACATCCCGCTGTCGGGGATCTTCGACCCGGCGCACCCCCGGTACAAGGAGGCCAGCGAGTTCCGGGCCCGCTACGCCTCCGACCCCGGCGCTGCCGAGGTGGTCGACCAGGCCCGCAAGCTCGAGGGCCTGAAGCGGCAGTGGGGCGTGCACGCGGCCGGGGTGATCATCGGTCGGTTCCCGCTGATCGACAGCGTCCCGATCATGCGCCGGGAGTCCGACGGGGCGGTGATCACCCAGTTCGACTACCCGACCTGCGAGACCCTCGGGCTGCTCAAGATGGACTTCCTGGGCCTGCGCAACCTGACCGTGATCGACGACGCGCTGCGCAACATCGTGGCCAACGGCAAGGGCGCGATCGACCTCGACGCGATCAGCAAGGACCTCACCGACCCGGCCACCTACGACCTGCTGGCCCGCGGGGAGACCCTCGGGGTGTTCCAGTTCGACGGTGGCCCGATGCGCGCGCTGCTGCGGCTGATGCGGCCGGACAACTTCGAGGACATCTCCGCCGTGGGTGCGCTCTACCGCCCGGGCCCGATGGGCGCGAACTCGCACACCAACTACGCACTGCGCAAGAACGGGCAGCAGGAGATCACCCCGATCCACCCGGAGCTGGCCGAGTCCCTGGAGGAGATCCTGGGCCAGACCTACGGGCTGATCGTGTACCAGGAGCAGGTCATGGCGATCGCCCAGAAGGTCGCCGGGTACTCCCTGGGCAAGGCCGACCTGCTGCGCCGGGCGATGGGCAAGAAGAAGAAGTCGGTCCTGGACGCCGAGTACGTCGGCTTCGAGGCCGGGATGAAGGCCAACGGCTACTCCCCGGCGGCGGTGAAGACGCTGTGGGACATCCTGGTGCCCTTCGCCGACTACGCCTTCAACAAGGCGCACTCGGCTGCCTACGGGCTGGTGTCCTACTGGACGGCCTACCTGAAGGCCAACTACCCGGCCGAGTACATGGCCGCGCTGCTGACCAGCGTCGGCGACGACAAGGACAAGCGGCCGATCTACCTGGCCGAGTGCCGCCGGATGGGCATCAAGGTGCTGCCACCGGACGTCAACGAGTCCGCCGCGGACTTCACCCCGGTCGGCACCGACATCCGCTTCGGGCTGGCCTCGGTGCGCAACGTGGGCCACAACGTCGTGGACTCCATCGTCCGGGCCCGCGAGGCCAAGGGCCCCTACCGGGCGTTCTCGGACTTCATGCGCAAGATCGACACCGTCGCCTGCAACAAGAAGGTGATCGAGTCCCTGGCCAAGGCCGGTGCCTTCGACTCCCTCGGGCACTCCCGGCAGGGCATCGCGGCCATCCACGCCCAGGCCGTGGACTCTGCGATGGGCCTGAAGCGGAAGGAGGCCGAGGGCCAGTTCGACCTGTTCGGCGGTGGGGACGACGGCGGGGGCCTGGGCGCCGACGACCCGCTCTCGGCCGCGCTGGACATCGTCATCCCCACCGTGGACTGGTCGAAGTCCGAGCGACTGGTCTTCGAGCGGGACATGCTGGGCCTCTACGTCTCCGACCACCCGCTGCACGGGGTGGAGCACGTGTTGACCAGCCACGCCGACACCGCGCTGGCCGAGATCATCGCCGGCGGGGTGGAGGACGGCGCCAACGTCACGGTGGCCGGCATCCTCACCGCGGTCTCGCCGCGGACCAACAAGCAGGGCGCACCCTGGGCGATCGCCACCATCGAGGACCTCGAGGCCGGCATCGAGGTGCTGTTCTTCCCCAAGACCTGGGCCGAGGTGCAGGACAAGGTGGCCCGCGACCAGATCGTGGTGGTCAAGGGACGGATCTCCCGGCGTGACGACACCCCGTCGCTGTTCGGGTCCGAGGTCACCGTCCCCGAGCTCACCGAGGGCCCGCGCGGCCCGGTGCTGGTGTCCATGCCGGCCGCCCGGTGCACCCCGCCGGTGGTCGAGCGGCTGCGCGAGGTGCTGGGGAGCCACCCGGGCACCACGGAGGTGCAGCTCAAGCTGGTCAACGGCCAGCCGCGAGACGGTGCTCCGGCTGGACCAGGGGCTGCGGGTGCGGCCCGAGCACCGCCCTGATGGGTGACATCAAGGCGCTGCTGGGGCCGACCAGCGTGGCGCTGCTGTGACGGAGCCGGCGGGGCCGGGAGAGCAGGCGCCCACCCTGGTCGCCGTGCGGGCCGGGGCGCCGGGGCTGCGCGGCAGCCGGGCGGACGTGCGGGCCGGGCTGGTCCTGGCCCTGGCGCTGGCCCTGCTCGGGCTGTCCGCCGGGTTGCTCTGGTGGTGGCTGGCTCCGCGGGCGGACTTCCGGGTCACCTCGGCCGCCGGGGACGTCGCACCGGTGGGCGGTGGGCTGGTCTCCCCGGAGCTCTTCATGAGCGACGACGGGGTCTACGTGCTGCTGCTGGCCGGGCTCGGCCTGCTGGCCGGGGCCGGCAGCTGGTGGCTGCGCGCCCGGCGTGGGGTGGTGCTGGTGGTCGCGCTGGCCGGCGGGATGCTGCTGGCCTCGGTCGGCGCCTGGCAGGTCGGTGCGGCGCTGGGGCGTGGGCCGTCCGCCGAGGAACTGCGCACGGTGGGCGCGGTGGTGACCACGGCGCTGGATCTCAACGCGCTGGCCGCACTGGCCGTCGGTCCGTTCGTGGCGGTGCTGGCCTACCTCGTCCCGGCGGTGCTCACCGCCCGCGACGACCTGGGTCGGGATGACGGGGGAGGGGGCGAGCTCGGTTCCGACGACCTCGGCCCGACGACGGGCTGACCGCCGGGCCAGGGGGTCAGTTCGGGGTCAGCGGGCCGGCGTACTGCTGCAAGGGCACCGGCACCGCACCCAGCTCGCGCAGGATGGTCAGCTCGCGGCGCAGCAACCGGGACTCCGCCGCCAGCCGCCGCCGGGTCGCCGACTCCGCCAGCAACGACTGCCGGTCCTCGGTGGTGAGCAGGGCAGCCGAGGCCACCAGGTAGGACAGCCCGCGGGCGTCGTCGCCGACCTGGCGCAGCAGGGCCGCGGTCTCGGAGTCACCGACGTCCCGGCCGTCGCCCCCGGTGTCACCGTCGAGGTCGGTGCCGTCCAGGCCGAGGTCGGCCAGCAGCTCGGCGTCCTCCTCGTCCTCGCCGCCGAGGCCACCGCGCAGCGCCGCCACCTCGGTGACGTACCGGGCGAACAGGTCCGAGACGCTGCGCACCAGCACGTTCAGCGAACCGCGCGCCACCGAGGCCGCCACGTCCTCCCC
This sequence comes from uncultured Actinomycetota bacterium, assembly GCA_963759905.1. Taxonomy (GTDB): domain Bacteria; phylum Actinomycetota; class Actinomycetes; order Mycobacteriales; family Geodermatophilaceae; genus Klenkia. The sequence goes on along the minus strand of CAVXBD010000001.1, from coordinate 190,845 downwards.
GGCCGGGTCGGGGGGAGCCAGTCCCTCGGCGTCCCCGGCCGCCTCCTGGGCGGCCTCCTCCTCGCCCAGCCACTCCACCTCGGCCTGCAGGTAGGGCGGGTCGTCCTCGACGACGACGTCCAGCAGCCGGAAGCGGTCCGCCCCGACGGTGACGATCCGGTAGCCGCCGTCGGGTTGCGGGCTGACCGCGCGCAGCAGGGCGGTGCAGCCGACGTCGAACAGCGCCTCGGCCGGGGCGACCCGCTCCACCTCCCAGCCCTGCCGGATGGCGACCACCCCGAAGGACCGTGGCGCGCCGCCATCGGGCAACGCCGCCAGGTCGGCGACCAGCCGGCGGTACCGCGGCTCGAAGATCTGCAGGGGCAGCACGACCCCGGGGAACAGGGGGCTACCCAACGGGAACAACGGGATCAGGTCGCCCACGTCACGGCACCCTACGGGTGCACCGCCCGGTCGGTCCGCACTGCACGGAACTACCCTGGCAGAGATCCCCGACCGCCCCTCTCGGAGGTGCCCGTGCTCGCCCGCATCGACCTGCGTGGATCCGATCTGCCGGGGGCCCGCGAGCTCAGCGGACTGCTCCCCCGGGCCGCCACCGACATCGACGCGGTGCTGGCCACCGTCCGCCCGCTGTGCGAGGACGTCCGGTTGCGCGGAGCGGTGGCGGTCCGCGAGATCACCGCCCGGTTCGACGGGGTCGACGCCGAGGACTTCGCCGTCCCGCAGGCCGCCCTCACCGGCGCCCTGGAGCGTTGCGACCCCGCGCTGCGGGCAGCCCTGGAGGAGGCCGTCGCCCGGGTCCGCCGGGTGCACGCCGACCAGCGCCGGAGCGACGTCACCACCGACGTGGTGCCCGGCGGCTCGGTCACCGAGCGCTGGGTCCCGGTCCGGCGGGTCGGGCTCTACGTGCCCGGTGGCCTGGCGCCCCTGCTGTCCAGCGTGGTGATGAACGTCGTGCCCGCGCAGATCGCCGGGGTGCAGTCCATCGCGGTGGCCACGCCGCCGCAGCGGGACAACGGCGGCCTGCCCGATGCCGGAGTGCTGGCAGCCTGCGCGCTGCTGGGCGTCACCGAGGTGTACGCGGTGGGGGGCGCCCAGGCCATCGCGGTGTTCGGCTACGGCGCCGGGTCCTGCGAGCCGGTCGACCTGGTCACCGGCCCCGGCAACATCTACGTGACCGCGGCCAAGCGGCTGCTGCGCGGGCTGATCGGGATCGACAGCGAGGCCGGTCCCACCGAGGTGGCGGTGCTTGCCGACGACACCGCCGACCCGGTGCACGTGGCCGCGGACCTGATCAGCCAGGCCGAGCACGACCCGCTGGCCGGTGCGGTGCTGGTGACCACGAGCGAGGAACTGGCCGACGCCGTGCTGGCGCTGGTGCCCGACCAGGTGGCCGCCACCAAGCACAGCGACCGGATCACCACCGCGCTGGGCGGCAGCCAGTCCGGCATCGTGCTGGTGGACGACCTGGACGCCGGGCTGGCCGTGGTGGACGCCTACGCCGCCGAGCACCTGGAGATCCAGACCCGGGACGCCCGCGCAGTGGCGATGCGGGTGCGCAACGCCGGTGCGATCTTCGTCGGCCCGTGGGCGCCGGTCTCCCTCGGGGACTACGCGGCCGGGTCCAACCACGTGCTGCCCACCGGCGGCTGCGCCCGGCACTCCAGCGGGCTGTCGGTGCAGACCTTCCTGCGCGGCATCCACCTGATCGAGTACGACGAGCAGGCACTGGCCGAGGTGGCCCCGCACGTGGACGTGCTGGCCCACGCCGAGGACCTGCCGGCCCACGCGGCAGCCGTGGCGGTGCGGCAGCGGTGACGACGCTGGGCGAGCTGCCGCTGCGCCCGGAACTGCGCGGGACGTCTCCCTACGGAGCCCCGCAGGTGCCGGCGGAGTACCGGCTGAACACCAACGAGAACCCGCACCCGCTGCCCGAGGAGCTGCTGGCCGACCTGGGCGCGGCGCTCGGCGCCGCCGCGCTGGAGCTGAACCGGTATCCCGACCGGGACGCCACCGCCCTGCGCACCGACCTGGCCCGCTACCTGGCACGGACCTCCGGCGAGCAGCTGGACGTGGCCCAGGTGTGGGCGGCGAACGGGTCGAACGAGGTGCTGCAGCAGGTGCTGCAGGCCTTCGGCGGGGCCGGCCGGACCGCGCTGGGCTTCACCCCGTCCTACTCGATGCACCCGATCATCACCGCCGCCACCGGCGGCAGCTGGGTCGACGGGCACCGCCGGGCGGACTTCACCATCGACGCCGACGCGGCGGTCGCGCAGGTCCGCGAGGTGCGCCCGGACGTCGTGTTCGTGACCAGTCCCAACAACCCGACCGGGACCGCGGTGGTACTGGACACCGTCGCCGCGCTGTACGAGGCCACCGACTACGCGGCCGGCGGACACGGCAACTCCGCCGGGATGCTGGTGGTCGACGAGGCCTACGCCGAGTTCGCCCGCCCGGGCACGGCCTCGGCCCTGACGCTGCTGCCGGGCCGGCCCCGGCTGGTGGTCAGCCGCACGATGAGCAAGGCCTTCGGCATGGCCGGGCTGCGGCTGGGCTACCTGGCCGCCGACCCCGCCGTGGTGGACGCGTTGCAGCTGGTCCGGCTGCCCTACCACTTGTCCAGCCTGACCCAGGCCGCGGCCAGGACCGCGCTGGCGCACACCGACGCGCTGCTGGCCACCGTGGATGCGGTCAAGCACGAGCGGGACCGGATCGTCGCGGCGCTGCCTGCCCTGGGGTTGACCAGCGTGCCCAGCGACGCCAACTTCGTGCTGTTCGGCGGGTTCGCCGACGCCCCGGGTGTCTGGCAGGCGCTGCTGGACCGCGGGGTGCTGGTCCGCGATGTCGGGCTGCCCGGGTGGCTCCGGGTCACCGCCGGGACGCGCGCGGAGACCGATGCCTTCCTCACCGCGCTGGGTGAGGTGGCGGTGGTGACCGGCGCCACTGAGGGAGGATGACCGGCATGAACCGCACGGCACGGGTGGAACGCACGACCTCGGAGACGACGCTGGTGGTCGAGGTCGACCTCGATGGCACCGGCAGGAGCCAGATCGCCACCGGCGTGGGGTTCTACGACCACATGCTCACCTCGCTGTCCAAGCACAGCGGGATCGACCTGACCGTGCGGGCCGACGGCGACCTGCACATCGACGCCCACCACACCGTCGAGGACGTGGCGATCGCGCTGGGCCAGGCGTTCGCGCAGGCGCTGGGGGACAAGGCCGGCATCACCCGCTACGGGGACGCCACCATCCCGATGGACGAGGTGCTGGTGCAGGCCGCCGTCGACCTGTCCGGGCGGCCGTACTTCGTGCACGCCGAGCCGGAGAACATGACCCCGATGATCGGCCCGGACTACCCGACGTCGCTGACCCGGCACGTGCTGGAGAGCTTCGCGTTCAACGCCCGGATCTCGCTGCACGTGCGGGTGCTCTACGCCGGGCGGGACGCCCACCACATCGTCGAGGGCCAGTTCAAGGCGCTGGCCCGGGCGCTGCGCGCGGCCGTCGCACTGGACCCGCGGATCACCGACGTCCCGAGCACCAAGGGCGCGCTGTGACCGCGGGCCGCTAGTGGGCTTCGCCTCCGGGCTCATCGTGATCGGCTGCTTCCTGGCCGGCGGCGCCTGGTCGATCTTCCGGGCCGACGACGAGGTCCGCGGCCGCACCACGGGCCAGTGGGTGTTCGCCGGGGTGCTGCTGGTGGCTGCCGCGCTGGCGATCGCCTCCGGGGTGCTCCGGTACTACGGCTGAGGCGTGCGGGGCCCGCCGGCAGGACCGAGCCGGTCGGCGAACGCCTCCGCCGTCTCCAGTCGGCGGCGCAGCTCCGCCACCCGCTCCACCGCAGCGGCGCGGAAGTGCTCCAGCCGGTCGGCCGGGCCGCCGTCGGCCAGCACGGTCAGCAATTCGCGCATCTCCTCGAGGCTGAAGCCCAGCGGTTTCATCTGCATGATCACCCGCAGCCGCTCCACGTCGGTCGGCGCGTAGAGCCGGAAGCCGCCCTCCGAGCGACCTGAGGGCACCGCCAGGCCGACCTCCTCGTAGTGCCGGATGGTGCGCAGCGACAGCCCGGTGCGCTCGGCGACCTCGCCGATCTGCAGGGTGCCGGGGTCGCGTCTCAGTGCCCGCCACCGAGCTGGCCGGCCAGCCGCTGGTGGTAGTGCCCGGAGACGTCGGTGAGCCCGATGATCTCCAGCTCCTTGCCGCGGGTGGCGTACTTGTGCCCGATGGCGTCCAGCACGGCCACCGACGAGGCGTCCCAGATGTGCGCGCCGGACAGGTCCACGACCACCCGCTGCGGGTCCCCGGCGTAGTCGAACTGGCCCACCATGTCGTTGGTGGAGGCGAAGAACAGCGCCCCGGCGACGGTGTAGACCCGGGTGCCGGCCTCGTCGGTGTGCGGGGTGACGGTGACCAGGTGTGCCACCCGGCGGGCGAAGAGCACGCAGGCCACCAGCACGCCCACGCCGACCCCGATGGCCAGGTTGTCGGTGGCCAGCACCACGGCCACGGTGGCGAGCATGACCGTGGTCTCGCTGCGCGGCATCCGGCCGATGGTGCGCAGCGAGTGCCAGTCGAACGTGGCGATCGACACGAAGATCATCACGGCCACCAGTGCGGCCATCGGGATGATCGAGACGACCGGGCCGAGAACGACGACCAGGATCAGCAGGAAGACCCCGGCCAGGAACGTGGAGACCCGGGTGCGCGCCCCGGAGCGGACGTTGATCATCGTCTGGCCGATCATCGCGCAGCCACCCATGCCGCCGAAGAAGCCGGTGACCAGGTTGGCGATGCCCTGACCGACGGACTCGCGGGTCTTCGACGACGGCGTGTCGGTGATCTCGTCGACCAGCTTCGCGGTCATCAGCGACTCCATCAGTCCCACCAGGGCGATGCCCAGCGCATAGGGCGCGATGATGGCGAGGGTCTGGGTGGAGAACGGCACGTCGGGCAGCAGGAAACCGGGCAGGCTGCTGGGCAGCTCGCCCTCGTCACCGACGGTGGGCACCTCGATGCCGGCGGCCACCGCGGTGATGGTGAGCACCACGATCGCGACCAGCGGCGCCGGGATGGCGGTGGTCAGCCGGGGCAGGCCGAAGATGATCAGCAGCCCGACGCCGACCATCGGGTAGACCAGCCACGGCACGCCCAGCAGCTGCGGGACCTGGGCGCTGAAGATGAGGATGGCCAGGGCGTTGACGAACCCGACCATCACGCTGCGCGGCACGAAGCGCATCACCCGAGCGACCCCCAGCAGGCCGAGCACCACCTGCAGCAACCCACCCAGCAGCACCGCGGCGATCAGGTACTGCAGCCCGTGCTCGGCCACCAGCGGGGCGATGACCAGCGCGATGGCCCCGGTGGCGGCGGAGATCATCGCCGGCCGGCCACCGACCACGGCGATGGTGACCGCCATGGTGAAGCTGGCGAACAGCCCGACCCGGGGGTCGACGCCGGCGATGATGGAGAAGGAGATGGCCTCGGGGATCAGCGCCAGCGCCACCACGAGGCCGGCCAGCACCTCGGTGCGCAGCGTGCGGGGGTTGCCGACGGCGGCCATCCACCCGGGGGTGGCCGAGGAGCGCAGGGCAGACGTCATGACACCGTTTCGAGCAGGAGGCGGGGGAGCGGCGCGCGAGGGCGCTGCCGCGGTCGTCGGACAACCTACCCTCACGTGAGGGAAGAGTCTGCGCTTCGTGATCAAGGACTCGTCCCGGGCCTCCGGTCACCGTGCTGCCCCGAGGGGTCGCCCGGGCGCTGGGTAGCGTGGGCCGGGTGAAGAAGGTGGTCGTCCTGGACTACGGCTCGGGCAACCTGCGCTCGGCCGAACGGGCCCTGGCCCGGGTGGGTGCCGACGTGACGGTCACCGGAGACCCGCACGCGGCGCTGGAGGCCGACGGGCTGGTTGTACCGGGCGTGGGTGCCTTCGCCGCGTGCATGGCGGGGTTGCGCGCGGTGGGGGGTCCCCGGGTGATCGGCAAGCGGCTGGCCGGCGGCCGCCCGGTGCTGGGCATCTGCGTGGGCATGCAGGTGCTCTTCGAGCGTGGGGTCGAGCACGGCCAGGACACCGAGGGCTGCGCCGAGTGGCCCGGCGTGGTGGAGGCGCTGCACGCCCCGGTGCTGCCGCACATGGGCTGGAACACCGTGCAGGCCGCGCCCGGGTCACGGCTGTTCGCCGGCATCGAGGACCAGCGGTTCTACTTCGTGCACTCCTACGGGGTGCGCAGCTTCCCGCTCGGCGCCGACGGCTCCGGGCCGCTGGCCCCGCCCGCGGTGACCTGGGCCGAGCACGGCGACCGGTTCGTGGCGGGGGTGGAGAACGCCGCGCTGTCGGCCACCCAGTTCCACCCGGAGAAGTCCGGCGACGCCGGAGCCACCCTGCTGACCAACTGGCTGGCCACGCTGACCTGAGCCGGTGCTCCGGTCACCCCCGGCGCTCACCAGCGACCGCGGTGCACCACCTCGTCCAGCCCGCGTCGCCCCCGGCGCAGCGAGGGCGAGCGGCGGTCCTCCGCGCCCGGGTAGCCGATGGTCAGGCAGCCGATCGGGGAGAAGGCGTCCGGGATGCCGAACTCCGCCCGCACCGCCGGCACCCGCTCGCCCGGGACGCCGAAGAAGCATGCCCCCAGGCCCTCGTCGACCGCGGTGAGCAGCATCAGCAGCGCGGCCATCCCGGTGTCGACGTCCCAGTAGGGCACCGGCCAGCGGGCCTCGTCACGGTCGGTCCAGCCCTTGTCCGGCTCGGCGTACCGGTCCAGGTAGGCGTCCTTGTGGCTGCACGGCACCACCAGCAGCGGGGCCCGGCGCATCCGGGTCAGCCAGCCGTCCGGTGGGCCGTCCTCGCTGGTGGCGGACCAGAAAGCGGCCCGCTCGGCCGGGGTCTCCAGCACCAGGAACCCCCACCCCTGGCTGAACCCGGCACTCGGTGCCCGGATGGCGTGCGCCAGCAGTCGCTCCCGGACCTGGGCGGGTACCGGCCGGTCCGGGTCGTAGTCGCGGACCATCCGGCGGCGGCGCACGACGTCTCGGAACTCCACCCGCTGCACCCTGCCCGAACGGTCCGGCCGGGCCGTCGGCGGGCTTCCCTAGGCTGTGCGCGTGCCGAAGCTGCAGCTGCTCCCCGCCGTCGATGTCGCCGACGGTCTCGCCGTCCGCCTGGTGCAGGGGGAGGCCGGTAGCGAGACCTCCTACGGCGACCCGCTGGAGGCGGCCCGGACCTGGCAGCGCGACGGCGCCGAGTGGGTGCACCTGGTCGACCTGGATGCCGCGTTCGGGCGCGGCTCCAACCGAGAGCTGCTGGCCCGGGTGGTGGGCGAGCTGGACGTGGACGTGGAGCTGTCCGGCGGGATCCGGGACGACGCCTCGCTGGCGGCCGCGCTGGCCACCGGTTGCCGCCGGGTGAACCTGGGCACCGCGGCGCTGGAGTCCCCGGAGTGGTGCGCCCGCGCGATCGCCGAGCACGGCGACCGGATCGCCGTGGGCCTGGACGTCCGGGGCACCCGGTTGGCCGCCCGCGGCTGGACCCGGGAGGGCGGCGAGCTGTACGAGACGCTGGCCCGGCTGGATGCCGAGGGCTGCGCCCGGTACGTGCTCACCGACATCACCAAGGACGGCACGCTGCGCGGGCCCAACCTGGACCTGCTGCGCGAGGTCTGCGCGGCCACCACCCGCCCGGTGGTCGCCTCCGGAGGGGTGTCCTCGCTGGCCGACATCCGGGCGCTGGCCGAGCTGGCCGACATCGGCGTCGAGGGCGCCATCGTGGGCAAGGCGCTCTACGCCGGGGCCTTCACCCTGCCCGAGGCGCTGGAGGTCACCACCGAGGTCGCGGCCCGGTGAGCGGGGTGCAGCGGTTGGGCTCGGGTGCACCGTGGGAGGACGAGGTCGGGTACAGCCGGGTGGTCCGGGCCGCGAACCTGGTCTGGGTCAGCGGGACCACGGGCACGGTGGACGGCGTGGTCGTCCCCGGCGGTCCGGCCGCGCAGACCCGGCAGGCGCTGCGGAACGTCGTCGCCGCGCTGGAGTCGGTGGGCGCAGGCGCGGGCGACGTCGTCCGGACGCGGCTGTACCTCACCGACATCGCCCACGCGACCCAGGTGGGGCGGGTGCACCAGGAGGTCTTCGGCGCTGCCCGGCCCGCCAGCACTCTGCTGGCCGTCGAGGCACTGATCGACCCGCGGATGCTGGTGGAGATCGAGGCGGACGCGGTGGTGGGGGCGTGAGCCTGGCCGTGCGGGTGATCCCGTGCCTGGACGTCGACGCCGGCCGGGTGGTCAAGGGCGTGAACTTCGTGGACCTGCGGGACGCCGGGGACCCGGTGGAGATGGCCCGGGTCTACGACGCCGAGGGCGCCGACGAGCTCACCTTCCTGGACATCACCGCCTCGTCGGGGGACCGGGCAACCACCTACGACGTGGTCCGCCGGACCGCGGAGAGCGTGTTCATCCCGCTCACCGTGGGGGGTGGGGTGCGCAGCGCCGACGACGTGGACCGGCTGCTGCGGGCCGGCGCGGACAAGGTCGCGGTGAACACCGCGGCGGTCGCCCGGCCCGAGCTGATCGCCGAGATCGCCGACCGGTACGGCAACCAGGTGCTGGTGCTGAGCCTGGACGCGCGGCGCTGCTCCGACGGCGCGGTCACCGACTCCGGTTTCGAGGTCACCACGCACGGTGGCCGCCGGGGGACCGGTCGGGACGCCGTGGCGTGGGTGGTCGAGGCGGCGCGGCTCGGAATCGGCGAGGTGCTGCTGAACTCGATGGACGCCGATGGCATGCGCACCGGCTTCGACCTGGACCTGATCCGGGCGGTCCGCCGCGAGGTGACGGTGCCGGTGATCGCCAGCGGCGGGGCCGGTGCCGCCGGGCACTTCGCGCCGGCCGTGGCCGCCGGGGCCGACGCGGTGCTGGCCGCCAGCGTCTTCCACTTCGGCCAGCTGCGGGTCGGTGACGTCAAGAGCGCACTGGACGCCGCCGGGGTGCCGGTGCGGCACGCAGCCGACCACCCCTTCACCGACTGACACCTCAGCGTGGACGGCGGGGCCCGCCATCCACGCTCAGCTGTCACTCGGCGCGGGCAGGGTTGCGGGGTGGTGGGCGGGGAGTTCGGGGTGGTGGGCGGGGAGGGTTGCGGGGTGGTGGGCGGGGAGGGTTGCGCTCTGGCGTGGCCGGCAGGGGATGCGGGCCTGCACCGTCCATCCGCCGTTGCCGGTGGGGCCGGCGCGCACCTGACCGCCGAGTTCCTGGATGCGCTCGCGCAGACCCACCAGCCCGCGCGCGCTGCCGCCCGAGGGCACCGCGGGCCGGCTGCCGGGGTCGTTCTCCACCCGCACCCGCAGGTCTCGCCCAGCCAGGTCGTCAGGGAGGTCGTCACGCAGGTCGTCGGTTAGGTCTGCGGCGATCACGATGCGGACCGCGGCCCCGGGGGCGTACCGCAGGGCGTTGGTCAGGCTCTCCTGCACCACGCGGAACGCCAGGTGGGCCACCTGGGCGGGCACCCCCACCGGGTCGCCCTCGATGCGGCAGCTGACCTGCAGCCCGCTTCGCCCGGCCCGGGTGACCAGCTCGTCGACCAGGGCGAGGTCGGTGCCGGTGATCGGGTCGCCGGTCCCGTCGTCGAGGAGGTCCAGCAGCCGCTGCAGGTCCCGGTGGCCCTGCCGGGCGGACTCGGAGATGGCCACGAACGCCTCGCGTGCTCGCGCCGGATCGGCGATGGCCAGCCGCTGACCGGCCGCGGCCTGGATGACCATCACGCTGACCGCGTGCCCCACGATGTCGTGCAGCTCGCCGGCGATCCGGGTGCGCTCGTGCTGCAGCGCGATCCGGGTGACGATCTCCTGCTCGTCCTCGATCTCGCGGGCCCGCAGGACCAGCTCGGCCGCGGTCTCGTCGCGCAACCGCAGCACGGTCCCGGCCACGAACGGGGGAACGGTGAACATCAGCGCCGCCACCCCGCTGGTCTCCTGGGTCAGCACGGAGAACACCGCCACGTAACCCGCGCCCGCCAGGGCCGCCACCCAGGCAGCCCGCCCCGACCACGCCATGGCCAGCACCACGAAGGCGCAGGAGTACAGCGCCACCGCCGGGTCCGGGGCCCAGCTGCCCATCGCGCCCGCGGCCAGGAACAGGCCCAGGGCGGCGACGGCGGCCAACCGGGGGCGGCTGCGCCACCACACCAGGGCCAGGCCACCGGCCACGATCGCCAGCAGGCACAGGACGCCGCGCACCGTGGTCGGCCAACCCCGCAGGGCCGTGGGCACCCCCACCAGGAGCAGCACCCCGGTGACGATGGCGGCGCGTTCCAGGCGGGGCACCACGTCCTCCCTAGGCCAGCACGGGCAACTGCGCCAGGGCGGCGGCGCGGCCCCGGGACACGGTCACCTCCAGCGACCCGCCCAGGAAGGCGGCCCGCTCCCGGGCGCGGGCCACTGCGGCCTTGACGTCGGCGGACCGGTCGACCGGGCCCCGCACCCGGATCTCCAGGGCGTCGGCGGCGAAGCGCAGGTCCACCTCGATCCCGGACTCCGGGGCCTGGGCCAGCACGGTCAGCAGGTGCTCGACGATCCGGTAGGCCGACAGCTCCACCGCAGCCGGTAGCGAGCGGGGGTCGCCGGTCACCGTCACCCGGGCGTCGGCCCGGGCGTGCCGGGAGAGCAACCCGTCCAGGTGGGCGACGGTGGGTGCCGGCGCCAGCGCGACGTCCCCACCGCGCAGCAGGCCGACGATCGCGCGCATCCCGTCCAGGGTGGCCCGGCTGTCGGTCTCGATCGAGGCGAACAGGGCCTGGGCCCGCGCGGGGTCGGCGGTCAGGCCCAGCTCGGCGGCGGCGGTCAGCTGGTCGAGCCGCTCCTGGAGCAGCCCGTCCAGTTCCTGGGAGAGCCGCGCCCGGTCGCCGGCCACCTCCAGGGCCGCGCGCTCGTCGCGCAGCCGGCCCAGCTCGGTCGAGCCGGCGCGCAGCTGGGCGCTGAGTGCCGTGCGGTGCCGGACCGCCCGGCCGATGCCGAACACGATCCCCACGATCGGGAAGGCGAGCACGAATGCCCCGAACCCGGTGGTGGCGTCCACCACGAGCACCGCTGCGGTGAGCAGGGTGGCCAGGACCAGCCCGAGCCAGGCCCGGGCCCCGGGCAGGACGAGCCCGCCGAGGTAGGCCAGCACGAACGCCAGCGGGAGGCCCGCACCGCACCGGGTGAGCCAACCGAACAGCAGGTCGTGCGCCACCATCGCCGACAGCGCGATCCCGGTGATCACGACGATGCTGCGGCGCCACCACAGCACCGGGACCGTGGCCAGGGTGAAGGCCGGCACCACCAGCCAGGAGTGCGAGGTCAGCGGGTGCGCCATGCTGCCCTCGGCCACCGCGGCGGCGACCTGGGCGTCCGGAGTGAAGACGTTCTCCACCATCAGCCAGACGCCCAGCGCGGTGAGGGCTCCCGCCAGGACCCAGTCGCCGGGGCGGATGCCCCGGACGGCGGAGTGCAGACCCCGGCGGGAGACCTCGGACATGGCCCTCGTCCCCTCAGACCGCGACGTGCTCGACGTCGTGCCGGCGGCCCGTCCCGTGCCCGGCCCGGGCCCGCAACCGCGCCTGCACGACGACCCCGGCGCCGTAACCCAGCGCGGCCAGCGGCACGCCCACCACCAACCCGCCCAGGCCGTCGGTGGAGGCGTCGAGCACCAGCGTGACGACCTGCAGGGCCAGGATCCCGGCCAGCCCCAGCAGCTGGTTCTGCCGCCCACCGGCGAACCGGGCGACGGCGTAGGCCAGGGCCACCGACAGCGGCAGGCCGAACCCGCACCGGGTCACCCACCCGAACATGGGCAGGCTCGCCGCCATGACGAGGGTCGACACGGCGATCGCCGCCAGCACCGCGCGCCGCCGCCAGAGCACGGGCAGTGCGGCGAGGGCGAAGACCGGGACCATCCACACCGAGTGCGAGTCCAGCGGGTGCGCCACGTCGGCGCCGGGACCGGCGGTCACGTTCGCCAGCGCGAGCACTACCGCCAGCGCGACCAGCACCGCCGCCAGCACCCAGTCCAGGGGCCGGATGCCGGTCCGGGTGCCGTTGATGATGTCCATCTGCGTCGTCCTCTCCGTCGGGCGTCTGGGTGACCCCGTCGGAACCACGATCTCCGGCCGACCCCGTCGTCGGCGTCGGCAGCGAGGATGATCCTCACGCCGGCCCTCATCCTCAAGAAGGACCCGCGCCGGGCGGACGACGGACACACTGGCCCGGTGATCACGGTCCTCGTCGCCGACGACCAGGAGCTGGTGCGCACCGGTTTCCGGGTGATCCTGGAGGCAGAGGGCGACATCCAGGTGGTCGCGGAGGCCGAGACCGGCACCGAGGCGATCCGGCAGGCCGCGCTGCTGCGTCCCCGGGTCGTGCTGATGGACATCCGGATGCCGGGGCTGGACGGCCTGGCGGCCACCGAGGTGATCCTGGGCCAGCCCGATCCGCCGACCGTCGTGGTGCTCACCACCTTCGACCGGAACGAGTACGTCTACCGCGCGCTGCGTGCCGGGGCGGCCGGCTTCCTGCTCAAGGACGCCCCTTCCAGCCGCCTGCTGGCGGCCGTGCGGGCCGCGGCCACCGGCGATTCGTTGATCGAGCCCTCCATCACCCGCCGGTTGCTGGAGGGTCTCGCCCGGCCGGTGGCGGCCGTGGGCGTTCCGCCCCGGCTGGCCAGGCTCACCGAGCGGGAGCTCGAGGTGCTCCGGCTGATCGCCCGCGGGCTGTCCAACGCCGAGATCGCCGCCGAGATGGTGGTCGCGGAGACGACGGTGAAGACGCACGTGGCCCGGGTCCTGGCCAAGCTCGAGGTACGTGACCGGGTGCAGGCGGTCGTCGTGGCCTACGACACCGGTTTCGTCGGCCGCAGCTGAGCCTCGGAAGTGGCTGGCCGAGCTGCGGAAACGTGGCACGGTGGCCGGCTGTCGATCATGTAGCCGAGGTAAGGACCCGGGTATGCTCGGCCGACACCCAGCAGCACCACCCGAGGGAGACGCGTGCCCCCGCGCAGCAGCAGCTCCACCCCCGCCGCGAGCGCGGGCACCACCCGCCGCCCCCGGACGACCGAGATCACCCAGCGCAGCGCCCGGGAGCAGAAGCAGGTGATGCGCCGCGGCTTCCGGCACATCGGCCGGGCCATCTCCGAGCAGCCCCGCATGTTCACCTTCGCCGTGCTGGGCAGCAGCCTGTACGGCGGGATGACGGTGGCCAGCGCCTACGTCATCGGCGGGATCACCCAGCGGCTGGTCATCCCCAGCTTCGACCGCGGCTCGGTGACCGCGGGGGCGCTGTGGCTGGCGGCACTGGCCATCGTGGCGGTGGCGGTGCTCAAGATCATCGGCATCATCGGGCGGCGGCTGTTCGCCGGCATCATGGCGTTCCGGCTGCAGGCCGAGTACCGCCGCCGGGTCACCTCGGCCTACCTCCGGCTGCCGCTGTCCTGGCACCAGCGGCACCCCACCGGGCAGCTGCTGAGCAACGCCAATTCCGACGTCGAGGCCAGCTGGTTCTTCGTCTCCCCGCTGCCCTTCGCCTGCGGCGCCCTGGTGATGGTGGCCATCACCGTCGTGGCGCTGTTCCTCACCGACCCGTTGCTGGCCGTCGTGGGCCTGGTGGTGTTCCCGCTGGTGTTCGCCGCCAACGCCGTCTACTCGCAGGTCATGAGCCCGCGGATGGCCCGGGCCCAGCAGCTGCGCGCGGAGGTCTCGGAGATCGCGCACGAGTCCTTCGACGCCGCGCTGGTGGTGAAGACCCTGGGCCGGGAAACCGAGGAGACCACCCGGTTCGGCGCCCGGGCCGACGAGCTGCGCGACGGGCTGGTCGCGGTCGGCCGGGTCCGCGGCTTGTTCGACCCACTGATGGAGGCGCTGCCCAACCTGGGCACGCTGGCCGTGCTGCTGGTCGGCGCCGGGCAGGTGGCCGCCGGCGCCACCACCGCCGGTGACCTGGTCTCCATCGCCTACCTGTTCACCCTGCTGGCGCTGCCGATCCGGGCGATCGGCTGGGTGCTGGCCGACCTGCCCCGCGCGATGGCCGGCTTCGACCGGGTCGCCCCGGTGCTCACCGCCCGCGGGGAGACCGAGCACGGGCCGCACTCCGCCGCAGGTGGGACCAGCGGCGCCGAGGTCGGCCTGGCCGGCGTCGACTTCGGGCACACCGACGCCGACGGTCAGCCCACCCCGGTGCTGCACGGGGTGACCTTCGAGGTGCCGGCCGGCCGGACGGTGGCCGTGGTGGGCCCGACCGGGTCGGGCAAGTCCACGCTGGCGGGGTTGCTGGTCCGCCTGGTCGACCCCGACGACGGCCGGGTGCTGCTGGACGGGGTGGACCTGCGCAGCCTGCGGGAGGGCGAGGTCTCCGACCAGGCGGCGTTCGTCGCCCAGGGCACCTTCCTCTTCGACGACACCGTCCGCGGCAACGTCACCCTCGGCGCCGACTGGGACGACGAGGCGGTGCGGGCGGCCCTGCGGGTGGCCGCGGCCGAGGACTTCGTGGACCGGCTGCCCGATGGCCTGGACACCCGGGTCGGGGAGCGCGGCGCCAGCCTGTCCGGTGGCCAGCGGCAACGGCTGGCGCTGGCCCGGGCGGTCGTCCGCCGGCCCCGGCTGCTGGTGATGGATGACGCCACCAGCGCCGTGGACCCCAGCGTGGAGGCCCGCATCCTGGACGCGCTGCGGGCCACCGACCGGCCGGCGACCGTGGTGGTGGTGGCCTACCGGCAGGCCACCATCGCGCTGGCCGACGAGGTGGTCTGGATCGAGCACGGCCGGCTGGTCGCCCGCGGCAGCCACGCCGAGCTGCTGGCCCGGGTGCCCGGGTACGCCCGGTTGGTGCAGGCCTACCAGCCACCGGATCCGGTCACCGCGGGCCGGCCCGAGCCCGTCGGGGCGCAGGCGTGAGCGCCGCACCGGTGACCGACTCCCCCGGCACCGTGGACCGGACCGGGGAGTCCGCCACCGCGACGCTGCGGCGCGGCCTGCGGATGATGCCGGAGTTCCGCCGCGGGTTGCCGGCCACCTTCGCGCTGGCCCTGGTGGCCACCGCGGGCCGGGTGGTGGTGCCCGTCGCGGTGCAGCAGACCCTGGACCGCGGGCTCGGCGCCGCCGGTGGCCCCGACATCCCGCTGGTCCGCGAACTCGTGGCGATCTGCGCGCTGGTCGTGCTGCTCACCGCCGTCGCGGTGTACCGGATGAACGTGCGGCTGTTCCGGACCACGGAGACCGCGCTGGCCAACCTGCGGGTGCGGGCCTTCCGGCACGTGCACGACCTGTCGGTGCTGCACCAGCAGGGCGAGCGGCGCGGCAACCTGGTCTCCCGGGTCACCAGCGACGTCGACCAGCTGTCGGTGTTCATGCAGTGGGGCGGGGTGCTGGGCCTGGTGAGCCTGGGCCAGCTGGTGGTCGCCACCGTGGTGATGGCCGTCTACTCCTGGCAGCTGACGCTGCTGGTGCTGGTCTGCTTCATCCCGCTGGGTGTGGCGGTCAAGTGGTTCGCCAGCCGGCTGGCGGTGGTCTACGGCGTGGTCCGGGAACGCGTCGGGGACGTGCTGGCCGCCGTCGGGGAGTCCGTGGTGGGCGCCGCCACGGTCCGCGCCTACGGCATCCGCGGGCGCACCGCGGCCCGGATCGACACCGCGATCGACCGGCACTACCGCGCCTCGGTGCAGGCCCAGAAGACCACCGCCGGGGTCTACGTCAGCGGCGAGTTCGTGGCCGCGGTGGCCAATGCCGCCGTCGTGGTGGTGGGGGTGCTGCTGGGGGTGGGCGGCCAGATCTCGGCCGGCACGTTGATCGCCTTCCTGTTCCTGGTCACCCTCTTCGTGGCCCCCGTGCAGACCGCCAGCGAGGTGCTCAACGAGGCACAGAACGCCGTCGCCGGGTTCCGCCGGGTGCTCGACGTGCTGGACGCCACGCCCGACGTCCGCGATCCCGCGGACGGCCGGGAGCTGCCGCCGGGTCCGCTGGGGGTGCGCTTCGACCGGGTGTCGTTCCGCTACGCGCCGGCCGCCCAGCCGGCCCTGGACGGCGTCGGCCTGACGATCGCGCCGCGGACCCGGGTGGCCGTGGTGGGGGAGACCGGCTCGGGCAAGACCACCTTCGCCAAGCTGCTCACCCGGCTGATGGACCCCAGCGAGGGACAGGTGCTCCTCGGCGGGCTGCCGCTGGAGGAGGTGGCCTTCTCCTCGCTGCGCGAGCGGGTCGTCATGGTGCCCCAGGACGGGTTCCTGTTCGACTCCTCGGTGGCCGACAACGTGCGCTACGGCCGGCCGGCGATGACCGACGCGCACGTGGCGGCGGCGTTCGACGAGCTCGGCCTGGGCGAGTGGCTGGCGGGGCTGCCCGACGGGGTGCGCACCCAGGTCGGGCAGCGCGGGGAGTCGCTGTCGGCGGGGGAGCGGCAGCTGGTCGCGGTCGCCCGCGCCTACGTGGCCGACCCCGACCTTCTGGTGCTGGACGAGGCCACCAGCGCGGTGGACCCGGCCACCGAGGCCCGGCTGACCCGGGCGCTGGACACCCTGACCAGCGGGCGGACGACGATCACCATCGCGCACCGGCTGTCCACCGCGGAGCGGGCCGACGAGATCTTGGTGGTGGATGCAGGTCGGGTGGTGCAGCGCGGCAGCCATGCCGAGCTGGTGGACACACCCGGTGTCTACGCCGGTCTGCACGCCTCGTGGCGTCGGTCGTCGGGAGCTGCCCGCACCCCGGTGTGACCGAACCCGGTGCCGTGCCGGGCGGCATGGCCGGGCGGCGGGGCTCTCCCTCCCCGGCCCCCGGTTCGGGTTGAGACGCCGGCCCGCACGCTGCCCCTCGTCGCGCCGGTCAGCCGGGTCGCCCCACCCGCCGCCTGGCTCGCGGCGGTGTGCGGCGTGCGCGGCGGGCTGCTGCACGGGGATGAGCACCCCCGGCCGGGGCCGGGGGGTGCGCAGGCTCAGCCGGCCGGCGGCTGGTCGTGCCCGGACTCCTCGGCCGCGTCGGCCTCGGCCTTGGTGGCGTGCACCGCGCCGTCGGCGTGGTCGGCCGGCCCGTAGACGGTGTAGAGCACCCACGGGTTCGGGCCGTCGTTGACGAAGTTGTGCTCGGTGCCCGCCGGGACCACCACGACGTCACCGGGGTTGACCGTCCGCGTGGCGCCCTCGATCACCGCTGTCCCGACACCGGAGACGAAGGACAGGATCTGGTCGTTCTCCTCGTGCACCTCCATCCCGATCTCCTCACCCGGCGGGATGGTCATGATCACCAGCTGGGTGTGCTTGCCGGTCCAGAGCACCCGACGGAAGTCGGCGCTCTGCTCGGCCACGGTCGCGATGTTCAGGTGCACGGTCTCGTTGGCTGCCATCCCTGCAGCCTGCCCGTGCGACCCCCGGTCACGCATCCCCGGGACGTGTCCCGGCGGTGCAAGCGGGAGTGTGCGAGCGGGAGTGCGCAGCCGGGGATGCGCAGCCAGACGACCTACCCTCCCGGCCATGGCCCGCTCGTCCCGCCGCCCGGTCCGCCGATCACCCCGCGCGGCACCCCGCCCCGCGGTGGCCACGGTTGCCCGGCGGAAGGCCCCGGCGCCGCCGGAGCGCCCGGTGGCGGCGCCGTTCGCGGCGGTCTTCGGCGGGCTGATGGCCGCGGAGCTGCTGTACCTGGCGTGGCTGCTGGTCGAGCCCGATCCCCGGCCCAGCTGGCCGGTGGCGGTGCTGGTGCTGCTGGCCGGCTGGTCGGTGGCCGGGGCGGTGCTGGTTGCCCGGGGACGACGGCGCGGATGGCTGGTGCTGGCCGCGGCTAGCGTGCCGCCGCTGGTGGGCTTGCTGGGCATCAGCGTGCTCTTCGGCTCCCTCGGCGGCGGGCGGGCCACCTGGTGGGCGGTGCTGATGACGATCGGACCGATCGGTGCGCTGGTGCTGTCCTGCCAGCGACCGGTCCGGGCCTGGACCAGCCGCTAGCCTCGCCAGCTGTGACCACCGACACCGCCGACGTCATCGTGGTGGGGGCCGGTCTGGCCGGTCTCGTCGCCACCGCCGAGCTCGCCGACGCCGGCAAGCGGGTGCTGCTGCTGGACCAGGAGCCCGAGGCCGGCCTGGGCGGTCAGGCGTTCTGGTCCTTCGGCGGGCTGTTCCTCGTCGACTCGCCCGAGCAGCGCCGGCTGCGGGTGCACGACTCCCTGGAGCTGGCCCGGCAGGACTGGGCGGCCACGGCAGGCTTCGACCGCCCGGAAGACCACTGGCCCCGGCAGTGGGCGGAGGCCTACCTGCAGTTCGCCGCGGGGGAGAAGCGGGCCTGGTTGCACGCCCAGGGGATCCGGTTCTTCCCGGTGGTGGGCTGGGCCGAACGAGGTGCCGGTGGCGGCCAGGGCAACTCGGTGCCGCGGTTCCACATCGTCTGGGGTACCGGCCCCGGGGTCCTGGAGCCCTTCGTCCGACGGGTCCGGGCGGCCGCCGAGCGCGGGCTGGTCCGGTTCGGGTTCCGGCACCGGGTGGATGCCCTGGTGGTCACCGACGGCGCGGTCACCGGGGTCCGCGGTGGTCTGCTGGAAGCCTCGGCAGCCGCCCGGGGCGAGGCGACCTCGCGCACCGAGGTGGGGGACTTCGAGTTCGCGGCCGGCGCCGTCGTGGTCACCGCGGGCGGGATCGGGGCCGACCACGACCTGGTCCGGGCCAACTGGCCGGCCCGGCTGGGCCCGGCTCCGGCCCGGTTGCTGTCCGGGGTGCCGGCGCACGTGGACGGCCGGATGCTGCGGGCCACCCAGCACGCCGGGGCCAGCGTGATCAACCCCGACCGGATGTGGCACTACACCGAGGGCATCGAGAACTGGGACCCGATCTGGGCCCGGCACGGCATCCGGATCCTGCCCGGGCCCAGCTCGCTGTGGCTGGACGCCACCGGCACCCGGTTGCCGGCCCCGCTCTACCCCGGCGCCGACACCCTGGGCACCCTGGCCCACATCGGCAGCACCGGGTACGAGCACACCTGGTTCGTGCTGGACCGCACCATCGTGGAGAAGGAGTTCACCCTCAGCGGCTCCGAGCAGAACCCCGACCTCACCGGGAAGAGCCTGCGGCTGCTGGCACGCCGGGTGCGCAGCGGCGCGCCCGGCCCGGTGCAGGCCTTCCTGGACCACGGCGTGGACTTCGTGACCGCACCCACCGTGGCCGAGCTGGTGGCCGGGATGAACCGGGTCACCGGGGACCGGCCGCACCTGGACCCTGGCGCGGTCCAGGCACAGATCGAGGCCCGGGACCGGGAGATGGTCGACAGCGCCAGCACCGACGGCCAGGCCACCATGATCCGGGGCGCCCGCCGCTACCTGGGGGACCGGCTGATCCGGGTGGTCACACCGCACCGGCTGCTGGACCCGGCGAACGGCCCGCTGATCGCGGTCCGGCTGAGCCTGCTGACCCGCAAGACCCTGGGCGGGCTGGAGACCGACCTGTCCGGCCGGGTGCTCCGGCCCGGCGGCGCCGTCTTCCCCGGGTTGTACGCCGCCGGGGAGGTCGCCGGCTTCGGCGGTGGCGGCATGCACGGCTACCGCTCGCTGGAGGGCACCTTCCTGGGCGGCTGCCTGTTCAGCGGCCGGGTCGCCGGGCGCGCGGCCGGTGCAGCGGTCTGAGCCCCGGTCCGAGCTGGTCCGAGCTCTGGTTCCAGCTCTGGTTCCAGGCGGGGGGCGGTGGGGCCTCCGGCGGGCGCCGGGTGTCCGCGCGGGAGACTGAGGGGGTGCCTGATCTCGACCCCGCCGTCGCCGGCCTCCTGCGCCGCACCCCGGACGGCCTCGTCGCCGCCGTCGCCCAGCAGTACGACACCGGGGAGGTGCTGATGCTGGCCTGGATGGACGAGGAGGCGCTGCGCCGCACGCTGGCCAGCGGGCAGGCCACCTACTGGTCGCGCAGCCGCGGTGAGTACTGGGTCAAGGGCGCCACCTCCGGGCACCACCAGGCCGTCCGCGAGGTCCGGCTGGACTGCGACGGCGACGCGCTGCTGCTGCTGGTCGACCAGACCGGCCCGGCCTGCCACACCGGTGCACGCTCCTGCTTCCACCGTGACCTCCCCCTCGACCTCGCCGGCACCCGCTCGCCCGCTGCGGAGGTGTCCAGTGCGGCTGGGTGAGACGCTGCCCTCCGCGGAGGACTTCGGCGCCGCCACCGGGCCGGTCGTCCCGGTCACCCGGCGCCTGCTGGCCGACTCGGAGACCGCCGTCGGGATCTACCGCAAGCTGGCCGGCAACCGACCGGGCACGGTGCTGCTGGAGTCCGCCGAGCAGGGCAAGCAGTGGTCCCGGTACAGCTTCGTCGGGGTCCGCAGTGCCGGCGTGCTCACCGAGGCCGGCGGGGTCACCCAGTGGCTGGGGGACCCGCTGCCCGGGTTCACCGACGACCTGCCCACCGACCCGCTGGACGCCGTCCGGACGCTGGCCCGCCGGCTGCGGACGCCGCGGGCCGACCACCCGCGCACCGAGCTGCCCCCGCTGACCGGTGGCCTGGTGGGCTACCTGGGTTACGACGTCGTCCGGCGGCTGGAACGGCTGCCCGACACCGCCGTCGACGACCTGGGGATGCCCGAGCTGGCCATGACGCTGGTCACCGACCTGGCGGTGCTGGACCACCACGACGGCACCGTGCTGCTGATCGCCAACGCCTTCGTCGGCCCGGCCGCACCCGATGCGTCTGCAGGTGAGTATGCCGACGCGTGCGCCCGGCTGGACGCGATGGCCGCGGCGCTCACCCGGGCGGCCCCGCCCGGGGTGGCCACCCTGGTCACCGCCGACGCCCCGGACGTGTCCAGCAACATGGCCCCGGGGGTCTTCCAGGCCGGGGTGGAGGCGGTGCGCGAGCACGTGCGGGCCGGGGACGTGTTCCAGACCGTGCTGTCCCAGCGGTTCTCCCGGCCCACCGGCGTCGACGCGCTCGATCTCTACCGGGTGCTGCGGGCCAGCAACCCCTCGCCCTACATGTACCTGCTCCGCTTCGCCGGCCGGGAGTCCCCCTTCGACGTCGTCGGCTCCTCCCCGGAGGCCCTGGTCACCGTGACCGGGGACCACGCGGTGGTGCACCCGCCGGCCGGCACCCGGCCGCGGGGCGGGTCGCCGGAGGAGGACGCGCGGCTGACCGAGGAGCTGCTGGCCGACCCCAAGGAACGCGCCGAGCACGTGATGCTGGTCGACCTGGCCCGCAACGACCTGGGCCGGGTCTGCGTGCCGGGCACCGTGGAGGTGGCCGACTTCATGCGGGTGGAGCGGTACAGCCACGTGATGCACCTGGTGTCCACCGTCGCCGGGCAGGTCACCGCCGACCGGGACGCCCTGGACGTGTTCGACGCCACCTTCCCGGCCGGCACCGTCTCCGGCGCGCCCAAGCCGCGGGCCATGGAGGTCATCGAGTCCCTGGAGCCCACCCGCCGCGCGCTGTACGCCGGCACCGTGGGCTACCTCGACGCCAGCGGTGACATGGACATGGCCATCGCCATCCGGACGGCGGTGCTGCACGAGGGCACCGCCTACGTGCAGGCCGGCGCCGGGGTGGTGGCCGACAGCGACCCGGCCACCGAAGAGGCCGAGACCCGGCACAAGGCCCGGGCGGTTCTCTCGGCGATCGCCACCGCCGAGGGGCTGCGGGAGCTGTCGTGACGACGCCGGTCCCCGGCCCTGCCACGACGCCGGCGCCGGCCGCCCGGCGGGAGCTCACCGTCGCGGTGGGCCTGGCCGCCCTGGCCGGCGGGTTGGCGCTGTCCTCCGGCGGCCAGGCCTGGGCCGACGTGACGGTCACCCGGGAGGCGCCGCTGCCGCCGGTGGACCTCGTGCTCACCGGCAGCCAGCTGGCCCCGCTGGTCCCGGCCACCGGGTTGCTGCTGCTGGCCTCGGCCGTGGCGCTCATCGCGGTCCGGGGCTGGGGCCGGGTGGTCGTCGGAGCCGCCGCGGTGCTGGCAGGCGGCACGCTGGTGGTGTCCGGGGTGCAGGCGCTGGCCGGCGGCGTCGCGACAACCCCGGCCGACCTCGGCGGGTCGGTAGTCGGGCTGGGGCAGGCGACCGTCCGGGCCACCGGCACGGTCGGCTGGCCGGTGCTGGCCGTGCTGGCCGGGGTCCTCGGCGCTGCCGGCGGACTGCTCGTCGTGCTGCGCGGCCGGAGCTGGCCCGGGTTGGGCCGGCGGTACGAGCGCACCCCCGGTGGTGCCGCGCCGGCCGGGCGGCGTGCGGCCCGGCCCGAGTCCGCCGAGGACCGGCACCAGGCGGCCTGGAAGGCGATGGACAGCGGATCGGACCCCACCGACGGCCCCACCGAGCCCGGCACGACCGGGGCCGCCCGGTGACCGCACCCCGGGGCGGGACTGCCGGGGTCCGCTTCTCTACAGTGGGTCAACCCATCCGACCGGTGAGGGGACCAGCCTGATGAGCCGTGCCGCAGCGACCACCCAGACCGAGCCGGGGGACGACCGAGCGTGAACGTCCTGATGGACATCGTCGCCGGCGTCCGCGAGGACGTCGCCGTCCGCCAGGCGGCCACCCCGCTGGCCGACGTGCAGGCGGCCGCCCGGGACGCCCGCCCCGCACTGGACGCGCTGGCCGCCCTGCGCGCACCCGGGGTCGGAGTGATCGCCGAGGTCAAGCGCAACAGTCCCAGCAAGGGGGCGCTGGCCCCGATCGCCGACCCGGCCTCGCTGGCCGTGCAGTACGCCGCCGGCGGGGCCCGAGTGATCAGCGTGCTCACCGAGCCCCGTCGCTTCCACGGCTCGCAGGCCGACCTGGCCGCCGTCCGGGCCGCCGTCGAGGTGCCGGTGCTGTGCAAGGACTTCGTGGTGTCCAGCTACCAGGTGCACGAGGCCCGGGCGCACGGGGCCGACGTGGTCCTGCTGATCGTGGGTGCCCTGGAGCAGAACGCCCTGGTGGGGCTGCTGGAGCGGATCGAGTCCCTGGGGATGACCGGCCTGGTCGAGGTGCACACCGAGGCCGAGGCCGACCGGGCGCTGGAGGCCGGCGCCTCGGTGATCGGGGTCAACGCCCGCGACCTCACCACCCTCGACGTGGATCGCAGCACGTTCGAGCGGATCGCGCCCGGGTTGCCCACCGAGGTGGTCAAGGTCGCCGCCTCCGGCGTGCGCGGCCCGCACGACCTGATCAGCTACGCCGGCGCCGGTGCCGACGCCGTGCTGGTGGGCGAGGGCCTGGTCACCGCGGCCGACCCCCGCCAGGCCGTGGCCGATCTGGTGACCGCGGGGTCGCACCCGGCCACGCCCCGTCCCACCAGGTAGACCGTCCCGCCCGGTGACCGTCCGACCCGGTAACCGCCCCAGCCGGTCGGCGAGCCACACTGGTGGGGTGACTGCCACGACGCACCCGCCCACCCCCGAAGCGAGCCTCAGCCGGCCCCGCCCGGAGTGGCCGGACGCGACCGGGCACTTCGGCCCCTACGGCGGCCGGTTCGTCCCCGAGGCGCTCATCGCGGCGCTGGACGACCTGACCGAGGCCTACGAGCAGATGCGGGTGGACCCGGTCTTCCTCGCCGAGTTCGAGCGGCTGCACCGGGACTACACCGGCCGGCCCTCGCCGATCACCGAGGTCCCGCGGTTCGCCGAGCACTGCGGTGGCGTCCGGGTGCTGCTCAAGCGCGAGGACCTCAACCACACCGGCTCGCACAAGATCAACAACGTGCTCGGCCAGGCGCTGCTGACCAAGCGGATCGGCAAGCAGCGGGTCATCGCCGAGACCGGCGCGGGCCAGCACGGCGTCGCGACCGCCACCGCAGCCGCCCTGATGGGGCTGGACTGCACGGTCTACATGGGCGAGGAGGACACCCGCCGGCAGGCGCTCAACGTGGCCCGGATGCGGCTGCTGGGAGCCGAGGTCATCCCGGTGACCACCGGTTCCCGGACCCTCAAGGACGCCATCAACGAGGCGTTCCGGGACTGGGTCACCCATGTGGACACCACCAACTACGTGTTCGGCACCGTCGCCGGCCCGCACCCCTTCCCGGCCATGGTGCGGGATTTCCAGCGGGTGATCGGGGACGAGGCCCGCGAGCAGGTGCTGGCCCGGGAGGGACGGCTGCCCGACGCCGTGCTGGCCTGCGTGGGCGGCGGGTCCAACGCCATCGGCATGTTCACCGCCTTCGTGCCCGACGCCGGGGTCCGGCTGATCGGCCTGGAGGCCGGCGGCGACGGGGTGGAGACCGGCCGGCACGCCTCCTCGATCACCGGGGGCGAGCCCGGCGTGCTCCACGGCGCCCGCTCCTACCTGCTGCAGGACGCCAACGGGCAGACCGTGGAGTCGCACTCGATCTCCGCCGGGCTGGACTACCCCGGCGTGGGCCCTGAGCACAGCTACCTGCACGACCTGGGCCGGGCCGAGTACCGCTCGGTGACCGACAGCCAGGCCATGGAGGCCTTCGCCCTGCTGTGTCGCACCGAGGGCATCATCCCGGCCATCGAGAGCGCGCACGCCCTCGCCGGAGCGGTCACCCTGGGCCGCGAGCTGGCCGGGCAGGCGGGGGAGCAGCCCCTGCTGCTGGTCAACCTCTCGGGCCGGGGGGACAAGGACGTGGAGACCGCCAGCGCCTGGTTCGGACTGGGCGGGACCCGGGGTGACGCCGCCACCGACCCCGACGAGCGCGCGGTGGAAGACGGTCACGGGGCCGAGCCCGGTCCGGCCCTCGGCGATGCCGGGGACACCACGGTGCAGGACGGGAACGCGCTGTGACCCGCCCGACCCAGACCCCGACCGGGCCCGACTCGACCCCGACCGGGACCCGGACCCGGACCCGGACCAGCCTGCTGGGTGAGCGGATCCAGGCGGCACGGGCCGAGGGCCGGGCGGCGCTGATCGCCTACCTGCCCGTCGGCTACCCCGACGTGCCGGCCTCGATCGAGGCCATGAAGGCCGCGGTCGAGGGCGGTGCGGACGTCGTCGAGATCGGGGTGCCCTACTCCGACCCCGGCATGGACGGGCCCACCATCCAGGAGGCCGTGGAGGTCGCCGTCCGGGCCGGGGTCGGCATGGCCGACGTGCTGGCCGCGGTGGCCGCCGTCGCCGACGCCGGCGCCGTGCCGGTGGTGATGAGCTACTGGAACCCGATCGAGCGGTACGGCGTGCAGCGGTTCGCCACCGACCTGGCGGCCGCCGGGGGAGCCGGGGCCATCACCCCGGACCTGGTACCCGACGAGGCGGCCGCGTGGATCGCCGCCAGCGACGAGGCCGACCTGGACCGGGTGTTCCTGGTGGCCCCGTCCTCCACCCCCGCGCGGCTGGCCAGCACCACCGCGGCGTGCCGCGGGTTCGTCTACGCGGCCTCCACCATGGGTGTCACCGGCACCCGCGCCACCGTGGGCAGCACCGCCGAGGTGCTCGTGGCCCGCACCCGGGAGGCTGCCGACGGGCTCCCGGTCTGCGTCGGGCTGGGCGTGAGCAACGGCGACCAGGCCGCCGAGGTCGCCGCGTTCGCCGATGGCGTGATCGTCGGGTCGGCCTACGTCCGGCAGCTGCTGGACGGGCACGGGGCCGACGGGGTCCGCGCGCTGTCCGTCGACCTGGCGGCCGGGGTACGCCGCCGTGGCTGAGCCCGCCACCGCGCTGCTGGCCGCGATCCCCAGCCCCACCCAGGGCGTCTGGGACATCGGCCCGTTCCCGCTGCGCGCCTACGCGCTGTGCATCATCGCCGGGATCCTGCTGGCCGGCTGGATCGCCGAGAAGCGCTGGATCGCCCGCGGCGGCGCGCCCGGTGACGTGCTGGACATCTCGGTGTGGGCGGTGCCGTTCGGCATCGTGGGCGGCCGGATCTACCACGTCATCACCACCCCCGAGCCCTACTGGGGGTCCGGTGGCGACCCCGTCCGGGCGCTCTACATCTGGGAGGGCGGTCTGGGCATCTGGGGCGCCATCGCCCTCGGCGGGGTCGGCGCCTGGATCGCCTGCCGCCGGCGCGGGATCCCGCTGCCGGCCTTCGCCGACGCCCTGGCCCCCGGCCTGCTGGTGGCCCAGGCGGTCGGGCGGTTGGGCAACTGGTTCAACAACGAGCTCTACGGCGGCGCCACCGACCTGCCCTGGGCGCTCACCGTGCACGAGTGGGACCAGGCGGCCGGCCGGGCGGTCACCGATGCCGCCGGGAACCCGGTGGTGCTGGGCACCTTCCACCCCACCTTCCTCTACGAGCTGCTGTGGAACCTGCTGGTGGCCGCGATCGTGGTCTGGGCCGACCGGCGGTTCCGGCTCTCGCACGGGCGCGCCTTCGCCCTCTACGTGGCCGGCTACTGCCTGGGCCGCGGCTGGATCGAGATGCTCCGCATCGACACCGCCGAGCGGTTCTTCGGGCTCCGGCTCAACGTGTTCACCGCGATCATCGTCGGGGTGCTGGCGGTGGTCTACCTGGTCTGGCAGCGCGGCCGACCCCGCGAGGTGATCACCCGCGGGGAGGAGGTGCGCGCCGCCGAGCTGGCCGCAGCCGCCCCGGCCGCCCCGGCTGCCACCGCGGCCGGCCGCGTGGGCGACCCGGCCGGCGGGGAGGCCCGGGACCGTCCTCCGGGCGGCCCCCGCGAGGGCAGCGCCGAGGACGGTGAGGACGCCGGTGGGGACCCCGCCGGAGGGACCGACGCCCCGCGCTGAGCGAGACGTTCGCCTCACTGCCGAGCATGTCCTGAGTGTGTCGGCTCTGTGTACGCTCGGCGCCGAGGCCACCCGGCGATCCCGGGTCGGTCGCCCTTGTCGGACACGGGTCAGCGACGCCCCGAGCTCGACCGCCGCGGACATCCGACCGCGGGTGCGCGAGAGCTCCACGAGCCCTGGCACCGGTCCCACCCAGAACCGTCCCACCGCACCAGCCCCGCCCCGCCCCCGCCCGCACCTGACCACCCGGCCCCCGCCCGCGCACCGGTCTCCCGGTCCGCCGCGGACCCCGCCGTCGACGGGAGTGACCGATGTCTGTCCCCACCACGCCGAAGTCCCCGGCAGTCGCGCCCGCCGCAGATCCCCGCGGAGTGCCCTTCTCGGCCGTCCCGCAGGCCTGCGGGCTCTACGACCCGGCCAACGAGCACGACGCCTGTGGCGTGGCCTTCGTCGCCGACGCGCAGGGCCGGCGCAGCCGGTCGATCGTGGCCATGGGTCTCACGGCCCTGCACAACCTCGACCACCGCGGGGCGGCCGGTTCCGAGCCCAACTCCGGGGACGGGGCCGGCATCCTGACCCAGGTCCCCGACGGGTTGCTGCGGGCCAGCGTGGACTTCGACCTTCCCCCGGCCGGTGAGTACGCCGTGGGCGTGGCCTTCCTGCCCCGGGAGGAGTCCGAGCGCGTCGGCCGGGTGGCCGACGTCACCCGGATCGCTGCCGAGGAGGGCCTGGTGGTGCTGGGTTGGCGGGAGCTCCCGATCGCCCCGGACGCCGCCGACATCGGTCCCACGGCGCGCGCGGTGATGCCGCACTTCGCCCAGCTGTTCGTGGCCGAGGGCACCGCCGCGCGGGCCGACGCGACCGCCTTCGGCGGCACCACCGCCGCGCACGGGGTGACCCGCCTGGAGCGGCGCGCCTTCGTGCTGCGCAAGCGCGCCGAGCGAGCCGCCGCCGACGCCGGCAGCTCGCTGTACTTCGCGTCGCTGTCCTCCCGGACGGTGACCTACAAGGGCATGCTGACCACCGATCAGCTGCCGGCGTTCTTCCCCGACCTGACCGACGAGCGCTACGAGTCGGCGATCGCGCTGGTGCACAGCCGGTTCTCCACCAACACCTTCCCGAGCTGGCCGCTGGCGCACCCGTTCCGGGTCATCGCGCACAACGGCGAGATCAACACCATCAAGGGCAACCGGAACCGGATGCGGGCCCGCGAGGCCAAGCTGGACACGCACCTGTTCGACGGCCCCGCCGGCCCGGCCGCCGAGCTCGGCCTGGAGCGGATCTTCCCGGTCACCGCAGCGGACTTCTCCGACTCGGCGACCTTCGACGAGGTGCTGGAGCTGCTGCACCTGTCAGGGCGTTCGCTGCCGCACGCGGTGCTGATGATGATCCCCGAGGCGTGGGAGAACCACGAGGAGATGGACGCCGCCCGCCGCGCCTTCTACCGGTTCCACTCCGCGGTCATGGAGCCCTGGGACGGGCCCGCCTGCGTGGCGTTCACCGACGGCACCCAGATCGGTGCGGTGCTGGACCGCAACGGACTGCGCCCGGGCCGCTGGTGGCGGACCAAGGACGACGTCGTGGTGCTGGCCTCGGAGGTCGGGGTGCTCGACATCCCCGCCGGCGACGTGGTGGCCAAGGGCCGGCTGCAGCCGGGCCGGATGTTCCTGCTGGACACCTCGCAGGGGCGGATCATCGCCGATGACGAGGTCAAGGGCGCGCTGGCCGGCGAGAACCCCTACGACGACTGGCTGCACGCCGGGCTGATCCACCTGCCCTCGCTGCCCGAGCGCCGTCGGTCCCGGCCCAGCCACGAGTCGGTGGTCCGGCGCCAGCTGCTGTTCGGGTACACCGAGGAGCAGCTGCGCATCCTGCTGCAGCCCATGGCCGCCAGTGGGGCCGAGCCGATCGGTTCGATGGGCACCGACACCCCGGTCGCGGCGCTGAGCGACCGCTCCCGGTTGCTCTACGACTACTTCGGCCAGCTGTTCGCCCAGGTCACCAACCCGCCGCTGGACGCCATCCGCGAGGAGCTGGTGACCAGCCTGGGTCGCACCTTCGGTCCCGAGCAGAACCTGCTGGCGCCCACCCCGGCGTCCTGCCGCCAGGTGGTGCTGCCCTTCCCGGTGATCGACAACGACGAGCTGGCCAAGATCCTGCACATCGACGACGACGGCGACCTGCCCGGTTTCGCCGCCGTCCGGATCACCGGGCACTTCGACGTCAACGGCGGCGGTGGTGGCCTGGAGCAGGCGATCAGCGACCTGCAGACCAAGGTCAGCAAGGCCATCTCGGCCGGTGCCCGGGTGATCGTGCTGTCTGACCGGGACTGCGACGAGCGACGCGCGCCGATCCCCTCGCTGCTGATGACCGCAGCGGTCCACCACCACCTGGTGCGCGAGCGCACCCGGATGGAGGTCGGCCTGGTCGTGGAGTCCGGGGACTGCCGCGAGGTGCACCACGTGGCGCTGCTGCTGGGCTACGGCGCGGCGGCGGTCAACCCCTACCTGGCCTTCGAGAGCGTCGAGGACCTCATCCGGGACGGCCTGCTCACCGGGGTCCAGCCGGCCCAGGCGGTGCGCAACGTGGTCAAGGCCATGGGCAAGGGGGTGCTGAAGGTGATGAGCAAGATGGGCATCAGCACCGTCGGCTCCTACACCATGGCGCAGATCTTCGAGGCCGTCGGGCTGTCCCAGGACCTCGTGGAGCGCTACTTCACCGGCACCTCCTCGACCCTGGGCGGGGTCGGGCTGGACGTGCTGGCCGAGGAGGTGGCCATGCGCCACCGCCGCGCCTACCCGTCCAACCCCACCGAGGTGGCGCACCGCAAGCTCACCGTGGGCGGGGAGTACCAGTGGCGCCGCGAGGGCGAGGTGCACCTGTTCAACCCCGAGACGGTGTTCCTGCTCCAGCACGCCACCCGGTCCCGGCAGTACGACGTGTTCCGGCAGTACACCGACACCGTCGACCAGCTGTCCCGGGACGCCTCCACGCTGCGCGGGCTCTTCGACTTCCGGCAGGGGCTGCGGCCCCCGGTGCCGCTGGAGGAGGTCGAGCCGGTCAGCGAGATCGTCAAGCGGTTCTCCACCGGGGCGATGAGCTACGGCTCGGTCTCCCAGGAGGCGCACCAGACCCTGGCCATCGCGATGAACCGGCTGGGTGGCAAGTCCAACACCGGCGAGGGCGGGGAGGACGCCGACCGGTTCACCCCCGACCCGAACGGCGACATGCGCCGCTCGGCGATCAAGCAGGTGGCCAGCGGGCGCTTCGGGGTGACCAGCGAGTACCTGGTCAACGCCGACGACATCCAGATCAAGATGGCCCAGGGCGCCAAGCCCGGTGAGGGTGGCCAGCTGCCGGGCTCGAAGGTCTACCCGTGGATCGCCCGGACCCGGCACTCCACCCCCGGGGTGGGGCTGATCAGCCCGCCGCCGCACCACGACATCTACTCCATCGAGGACCTCAAGCAGCTCATCCACGACCTCAAGAACGCCAACAACGAGGCGCGGGTGCACGTCAAGCTGGTGTCCGAGGTCGGGGTCGGCACGGTGGCCGCGGGGGTCAGCAAGGCGCACGCCGACGTGGTGCTGATCTCCGGGCACGACGGCGGGACCGGTGCCGCCCCGCTGACCTCGCTCAAGCACGCCGGTTCGCCGTGGGAGCTGGGCCTGGCCGAGACCCAGCAGACCCTGCTGGTCAACGGGCTGCGGGACCGGATCACCGTGCAGGTCGACGGGCAGATGAAGACCGGCCGGGACGTCGTCGTCGCCGCGCTGCTGGGTGCCGAGGAGTTCGGGTTCGCCACCGCCCCGCTGGTGGTCAGCGGTTGCGTGATGATGCGGGTCTGCCACCTGGACACCTGCCCGGTGGGGGTGGCCACCCAGAACCCCGAGCTGCGCAAGCGGTTCACCGGTCAGCCCGAGTTCGTCGTCACCTTCTTCGAGTTCCTGGCCGAGCAGGTCCGCGAGCTGCTCGCCGAGCTGGGCTTCCGCAGCATCGACGAGGCCGTCGGTCAGGCCGAGTCGCTGGAGACCCGTGCGGCGGTGGAGCACTGGAAGGCCGCCGGGCTGGACCTCACCCCGGTGCTCGCCGTGCCGCAGCTGCCCGAAGGCACCCCGCGCCGTCGGGTGCGCGGCCAGGACCACGGCCTGGACGTCGCGCTGGACCAGACACTCATCCAGCTGTGCGAGGGAGCGTTGCTGGATGCCCGCCCGGTGAGCCTGCAGCTGCCGGTGCGCAACGTGAACCGCACCGTCGGCACCATGCTGGGCGCGATGGTCACCCGCCGCTTCGGTGGGGAGGGCCTGCCCGAGGGCACCATCGACCTCACCTTCGAGGGGTCCGCCGGGCAGTCCTTCGGGGCGTTCGTGCCGGCGGGCATCACCATGACGCTGCTCGGCGATGCCAACGACTACGTGGGCAAGGGGCTGTCGGGCGGCCGGATCGTGGTCCGCCCGGCGCTGGAGGCCACCTTCGCGGCCGAGGACGCCGTGATCGCCGGCAACGTCATCGGCTACGGCGCGACCGGCGGGGAGATCTTCCTGCGGGGCCGGGTCGGTGAACGGTTCTGCGTGCGCAACTCCGGTGCGCTGGCCGTGGTGGAGGGCGTCGGCGACCACGCCTGCGAGTACATGACCGGGGGTCGGGCGGTCATCCTGGGGGCCACCGGCCGGAACGTGGCTGCGGGCATGAGCGGTGGTATCGCCTACGTGCTGGACCTGGCCAAGCACCGGGTCAACGGGGAGATGGTGGACATCGAGTCGCTGTCCGGTGAGGACTCGCTGTGGCTGCGGGAGACCCTGACCCGCTACCGCGACGAGACCGGCTCGACCGTGGCGGGCTCCCTGCTGGCCGACTGGGGCCGGTGGTCCGAGCGGTTCAGCGTGATCATGCCGCGGGACTACCGGCGGGCGCTGGAGGCCCGTCGGGCCGCCGAGGCCGCGGGGTACGACGTGGACCGAGCAGTGATGGAGGCAGCACGTGGCTGACGCAACCGGGTTCCTCAAGTACGACCGGGCCGTGCCGCCGCGCCGGCCCGTCGACGTGCGCATCAGGGACTGGAAGGAGGTCTACCTCGAGCGCCAGGCCGGCGGCGAGGAGGCCTTCGGCACGGCTGCGCTGCGCAGCCAGGCAGCGCGCTGCATGGACTGCGGCATCCCGTTCTGCCACCACGGGTGCCCGCTGGGCAACCTGATCCCGGAGTGGAACGACCTGGTCCGCCGGGACGACTGGCGCGAGGCCATCGAGCGGCTGCACGCCACGAACAACTTCCCGGAGTTCACCGGGCGGCTGTGCCCGGCGCCCTGCGAGGGCTCCTGCGTGCTGAACCTGACCGAGTCCCCGGTGACCATCAAGCAGGTCGAGGTCGAGATCATCGACCGGGCCTTCGCGGAGGGCTGGGTCTCCCCGCAGCCGCCGGCCGAGCTGTCCGGCCGCAAGGTCGCCGTCGTCGGCTCCGGACCGGCCGGGTTGGCCGCGGCCCAGCAGCTGACCCGCGCCGGGCACGAGGTCACCGTCTACGAGCGGGCAGACGCCATCGGCGGGCTGCTCCGCTACGGCATCCCCGAGTTCAAGATGGAGAAGCGCCACCTGGACCGCCGGCTGGACCAGATGCGTGCCGAGGGCACCCGGTTCGTCACCGGTGTCGACGTCGGCGGCCCAGGTTCCTCGGTGTCGGTGGAGATGCTGCGCAGCGAGTTCGACGCCGTCGTGCTCTCCGGCGGGGCGACCGTGGGCCGGGACCTGCCGGCGCCCGGCCGCGAGCTGGCCGGCATCCACCTGGCCATGGAGTTCCTGCCCGGGGGCAACAAGCAGGCCCTCGGGCAGCTGGACCACCCGCCGATCGACGCGCACGGCAAGCACGTGGTGATCATCGGTGGCGGTGACACCGGCGCGGACTGCCTGGGCACCTCGCACCGGCAGGGCGCGGCCTCGGTCGCGCAGCTGGAGATCCTGCCCGAGCCGCCGGCCAGCCGGGGCCCGAAGAACCCCTGGCCCACCTACCCCATGGTGTTGCGGGTGTCCTCGGCGCACGAGGAGGGCGGGGAGCGGATCTACTCGGTCAGCACCGAGCGGTTCGTGGGCGACGGACCCGACGGGACCACCGGTCACGTGCGGGCCATCGCGGTGCACGACGTGGAGATGGTGGACGGGAAGTTCCAGAAGGTCGAGGGCACCGAACGCGAGCTCCCCGCCGACCTGGTCTTCCTGGCGATGGGCTTCACCGGGGCGCAGCGCGAGGGCCTGGTCGAGGGACTGGGGGTCGAGCTGGACGCCCGGGGCAACGTGGCCCGGGACGCGGAGTTCATGTCCACCGTGCCCGGGGTCTTCGTGGCCGGGGACATCGGCCGGGGGCAGTCGCTCATCGTCTGGGCCATCGCCGAGGGCCGCGCCGCCGCCGGCGCCGTCGACACCTGGCTGACGGGGTCCTCCATGCTGCCGCGGCCGATCACCCCGACCGCGGTCGCGCTGCGCTGACACAGGACCCCTCCGCCCCCCGACCCGCGCTCACCACGGGCTCGGACCCTGCGGAGGGGCGGGGACAGCTGTGACCGGTCACCCCTCGGACCCCGGCGTGGCCGGGGGTCGGGGGGTGACCGGACTCGACTAGCGTTTCGGACATGTCCCGTCGCGCAAAGATCGTCTGCACCCTGGGTCCTGCCGTGGGCTCCGCCGAGCAGATCACCGCACTGGTGGAGTCCGGCATGGACGTCGCCCGGCTGAACTTCAGCCACGGTGAGCACGCCGACCACGAGCGCAACTACCACCTGGTCCGCGAGGCCTCGGACAAGGTCGGCCGCGCCGTCGCCGTGCTGGCCGACCTGCAGGGCCCCAAGATCCGGCTCGGCCGGTTCGCCGACGGGCCCGTGACCTGGGCCACCGGCTCCCGGGTGTGCATCACCGTCGACGAGGTCGACGGCACCGCCGATCGGGTGGGCACCACCTACAAGAACCTGGCCAACGACGTGCGGGTCGGGGACCGGTTGCTGGTCGACGACGGCAACCTGTCGCTCACCGTGGTCGAGGTGGACGGCCCCGACGTCTGGTGCCTCGTGCTCGAAGGCGGGGTGGTGTCCAACAACAAGGGCCTGTCGCTGCCCGGCGTCGCCGTCAGCGTCCCGGCGATGAGCGAGAAGGACGCCGACGACCTGCGCTTCGCCCTCGGCCTGTCGGTGGACTTCATCGCGTTGTCCTTCGTCCGCCGGGCCGAGGACGTCGAGCTGGTCCGCGAGATCATGCGCCAGGAGGACATCGAGGTCCCGATCATCGCCAAGCTGGAGAAGCCCGAGGCGGTGGAGAACCTGGAAGCCATCGTGGAGGCCTTCGACGGCATCATGGTGGCCCGCGGGGACCTCGGGGTGGAGCTGCCGCTGGAGCAGGTGCCGCTGGTGCAGAAGCGCGCCGTGCAGGCGGCCCGGGAGCGCAACAAGCCGGTCATCGTGGCCACCCAGATGCTGGAGTCGATGATCAACTCCTCCCGGCCCACCCGGGCCGAGGCCTCCGACGTGGCCAACGCCGTGCTCGACGGTGCGGACGCCGTGATGCTG
Organism: uncultured Actinomycetota bacterium; assembly: GCA_963759905.1. Taxonomy (GTDB): domain Bacteria; phylum Actinomycetota; class Actinomycetes; order Mycobacteriales; family Geodermatophilaceae; genus Klenkia. The sequence continues at coordinate 156,724 of CAVXBD010000001.1, read as the reverse complement.
TCGGGGGAGACCTCGGTCGGGAAGTTCCCGATCGCGGCGGTGCGCACGATGGAGCGGATCATCGACGCCGTGGAGACCGAAGGGGTGCGGGTCCCAGAACTCAAGCGAGCGTCGCGGTCCCGGTCCGGGGCCATCGTGCGCGCCGCCCGCTCGGTGGGCGAGGCCCTCGAGGTGGACGCGCTGGCCGCGTTCACCCTGACCGGGGACACCGCGCGCCGGCTGGCGGCCCTGCACACCTCGCTGCCCATCCTGGCCTTCACCACCGATCCGCGGGTGCGCAGCCGGATGGCGCTGTCCTGGGGCGTGGAGACCTTCCTGGTGCCCGAGGTGGGGCACACCGACGACATGGTGCGCCAGGTGGACTTCTCGCTGCTGTCCATCGGCCGGCTGCGCGAGGGCGACCGGGTGGTCGTCGTCGCCGGTTCCCCGCCGAACATCAGCGGGTCCACCAACCTGGTGCGGGTGCACGAGATCGGCACCGATGCGTGACCCCGGCTGACTCACCGGCGGCGGCGCTGCTGGAGATCCTGGACCTGGAGGAGCGCGCCCCGGACCGCTACGTCGGGCGCACGCCCAGCACGCCGATGCAGCGGGTCTTCGGCGGCCAGGTGGCGGCGCAGGCGCTCAGTGCGGCCACCGCCACCGTGCCGGGGGACCGCTGGGTGCACTCGTTGCACTCCTACTTCCTGCGCCCGGGGGACCCGCAGGAGGAGATCCGCTACGAGGTGGACCGCATCCGCGAGGGACGCAGCTTCAGCACCCGGCGGGTGGTCGGCCGGCAGACCCGACGGGGCGAGGACGTCGCGATCTTCGCGCTCACCGCGGACTTCACCGCCGGGGAGGCGCCCGTCGTCGAGCACTCCCTGCCGATGCCCGACGTGCCCGGCCCCGACGGGCTGCCGGACCTGGAGCAGGTACTGGCCGCGCATCCGGACCGGGCCGCCACCGCCCGGGCGATCGGCCGGACGGTGGAGCAGCGGTACCTGGAGGACCCCTTCAACCCGGCCCCGAAGCTGCCGCCGCACACCCAGAGCCGGAGCTGGTTCCGGGTGACCGGGCGGTTGCCCGACGACCGCGGGGTGCACGCCGCGGCGCTGACCTTCGCCTCGGACCTGACGCTGCTCTCGGCCGGGATGGCCCGGATCGGCGGCGGCTGGGGCGGCGAGCACGTCGGGGCGAGCCTGGACCACGCGGTCTGGTTCCACCGGCCGATCCGTGCCGACGAATGGTTCCTCTACGAGACCGACAGCCCAGCGGCGACCGCGGGCCGGGCGATGTGCCTGGGCCAGATCTGGTCGGCGGAGGGCACCCACGTGGCCACCGTCGCCCAGGAGGGGCTCATCCGCAGCCTCGGCTGAGCCGGGTCCGCCCGGCAGCCGGTGGCTGCCGGGCGGACGCTCACTCCGCGGCGTAAGCCCGCTCCTCGGGCCGGTCGGCCTCGGCGTCCGGCTGCGGGTCCACCTCGGCCACCGTCTGGTACTCGACCGGCTCCGGCGGTTCCACGTCCGCCCGGTCGACCTGCGGCGTCTCCGCCTGCTCTCTGGCAGCGGAGCGCACGGCCTGCTCCCGCTCGGCCCTCTCCAGCTCGGCCCGCTCGGTCTCCCGCCGGAGCGCCGCGGCCTCGGCGAAGTCGTTGGCCAGCCAGTCGTGGCCGGCGCGCAGCAGCTCCCACAGGCGCTCCACGTGCCGACGCTGGGTGGCCGGGGAGCCGATCGACACCCGCAGCACCACCCGACCGGAGACCGTGGTGTGGGTCAGGTAGACCTCCCCGGCGTCGGCCAACCGGTCCAGCAGGGTCATCGTCGCGACGTCCCCGTCGACGTCGGCCGGCCACCGCGGCTGCAGGCAGACCAGCGCCAGCGGGTGCGGGGCGACGATGTCGAAGCGGTCGTCGGCGGCCACCCAGCCGGCCAGTTCCTGGGCCAGCGCGACGTGTCCGCGGACGTGCTCCCGCAGCCCCTCGGCGCCGTACCAGCGGACGACGAACCACAGCTTGAGGGCTCGGAAACGGCGGCCCAGCTCGATCTGCCAGTCCCGGTAGTCCACCACCGCGCCGCTCTCGGTGGCAGCGTTGCGCAGGTACTCCGGCAGGATGGCCAGCGCCCCGGTGAGGGCGGCGCGGTCGGCGGTGAAGAACAGCGTGGCGTCGAAGCCGGTGAGCAACCACTTGTGCGCGTCGGTGGTGTAGCTGTCGGCCCACTCCACCCCGGCCTGCAGGTGGCGGAGTTCCGGGGCCACCGCGGAGACCCCGGCCCACGCCGCGTCGACGTGCAACCAGACCCCGCGGTCCCGGCAGATCGGCCCCAGCTCGGCCAGCGGGTCGAACGCCCCGGTGGACGTCGTCCCGACCGTCGCGCACACCAGCACCGGGGTGAACCCGCGGGCCACGTCGCGGTCGATCCGGGCGGCCAGCGCCTGCGGGCGCATCGCGCCGAACCGGTCGCCGTCGCCGTCGACCTCGACGATCCGGACCGCGTCGGTTCCCAGGCCGGCAATCCGGGCTGCCTTCTCCATGCTGGAGTGGGTCTGCGCGGACACGTAGACGGTCATGTCCTCCGGTCGCACCCCGCCACGCACGGTGGCCCCGCCGGTGGCCCGGTGCAGGGCGGCCAGCAGGGCCACCAGGTTGGCCCCCGAGCTGGAGTCCTGGACCACACCCCCGCCGGTGGAGGCGTGGGTGAAGGACTCCGGCAGGCCCAGCAGGTCGACGAACCAGTCCATCACCTGCTGCTCCAGCTCGGTGCACGCCGGGCTGGTCACCCAGGACATGCCCTGCACGCCCAGCGCGGAGCTCACCAGGTCGCCCAGCACCGAGGGCCCGGAGGTGTTGGCCGGGAAGTAGGCGTAGAAACCCGGGTGCTGCCAGTGCGTCAGTCCCGGCACGACGATCCGGTCCAGATCGGCCAGCAGGTCGCCGAAGGGTTCGCCCGCCTCCGGGGCGGTGTCGGGCAGCAGCGCGCGGACATCGCCGGGGGAGACCTGCGAGCGGACCGGCAGGGACTCGACCCGGGTCATGTGCTCGGCGATCCAGTCGACCACCTCGTGGCCGTGCTGGCGGAACTCTTCGGGGGTCATGTGGCCGGTCACCCGACCAACTTAGGCTGCGTGGACCTGGCGGTGCCCCCGGTCCGATTCGAACGGACACTGTGCGGGTTTTGAATCCGCTCCCTCTGCCGGTTGGGGTACGGGGGCTCGCGGGAAGCGTACGGCGCGCCCGGCTGGGGGCGCCGATAGGGTGGGGCGGTGACCAACGAGCCGATCCGGGTCCTCATCGCCGAGGACGAGGCACTGATCCGCCTGGACCTCAAGGAGATGCTCGAGGAGGAGGGATACCTCGTCGTCGGCGAGGTCGGGGACGGTCAGGCCGCCGTCGACCAGGCCCGCGAGCTCCGCCCGGACCTGGTCGTCCTGGACGTGCAGATGCCGGTGCTGGACGGTCTGTCGGCCGCCGAGCAGATCGCCGCCTCGCGGATCGCCCCGGTCATCGTGCTCACCGCCTTCAGCCAGCGGGAGCTGGTCGAGCGGGCCCGCGACGCCGGCGCCATGGCCTACCTGGTGAAGCCCTTCTCCAAGGCCGACCTGGTGCCCGCGATCGAGGTCGCCCGGGCCCGGTTCGTGGAGATGACCGCGCTGGACGCCGAGGTCGGCGACCTGCGCGAGCGGCTGGAGGCCCGCAAGGTGGTGGAGCAGGCCAAGGGCAAGCTGATGGCCGACCGGGGGATCACCGAGGCCGAGGCCTTCCGCTGGATCCAGCGCACCGCGATGAACGAGCGCACCTCGATGAAGGCGCTGGCGCAGGCGGTGCTGGCCGGGGACGTGGGCCCGGCCGAGGCCGCCGCACCCTGACCCCCGGTCGCTTCCGGCGGCCGTGCGGTACCGCATGGTGCCCCCTCCCCGACGCGGGGTTCCGAATGCCCCCGTTTCGAAGCGGATCGCTCCGGGTGACGGCGATGTTGCGGCGCGTCACCTGGGTCACGAGCAGGTCCTGATCAGGTCACGACCTCATCACGGTGGGCTCGCTCGCCCTCGACGTGTCCGATCCCACGGTTAGGTTGCCTGCACTGGTCGGGCAGGTCGTCGCGCGCCCGCGCGCCGACTGCAGTCCGGCCGAGCGATGAACGACCACACTGGGAGTCACTTGATGCGCACTGGCACGTTCGCCCGCGCCGTCGCCCTCTCCGGTGCTGTGCTGCTCGCTGCAACCGCCTGTGGCGGCGGCAGCGACGACAGCTCCAGCGCCAGCGGCGGGGACAGCGGCAGCGGCAGCAAGCAGGTCAACATCTACGGCACCGACGGCAACATGGGGAACCCGCTGGGTGCGGACTTCACCGAGCCCGGCGCCCTGGCGGGGATGAAGGGCACCCTGCCGCTCACCAACCTGGCAGGTGACTTCAAGGCCCGGCTGGACCAGGTCGACCCCAACCTCAACGGCACGTACAACTACGCCGGGGAGACCTACGACGCCGTGCTGCTCACCGCCATGGCGGCGCAGGCGGCCGGGACGAACCAGGCCACCACGTTCGCGCCCTACATCAACGGCCTGACCTTCGGCGGCGAGAAGTGCACTGACTTCCAGTCCTGCCTGGACATCATCAACGCCGGCGGGAACGTCGACTACGACGGCATCACCGGCCCGCTGAGCTTCACCGACGCCGGCGAGCCCGCTCAGGCCAGCTTCGGCCTGCAGCAGTTCGGCGAGGAGAACACGATCGACGACTCGCTCACCGAGTTCGTCATCGCCGGTGACGAGGCCAACGCCGCGACCGACGAGGGCCCGGCCTACGCGCCGGCCGGCACGACCGGGGGCCCGCTGGTGATCGGCACCCTGCTGCCGCTGACCGGCAACCTGGCCTTCCTCGGCCCGCCGGAGGTCGCCGGCGCCCAGATGGCGATCAACGACATCAACGCCGCCGGCGGCGTGCTGGGCCAGCCGGTCCAGCTCATCGAGGGTGACTCCGGTGACACCTCGACCGACACCGCCACCCAGACCGTGGACCGGCTGCTGCAGTCCGGCGTCAACGCGATCATCGGAGCGGCGTCCTCGGGCGTGAGCCTCACCGTCATCGACACCATCACCGGTGCCGGCGTCGTGGAGTTCTCCCCGGCCAACACCTCCGACCAGTTCACCACCTACAACGACCGGGGCCTGTACTTCCGCACCGCGCCCCCGGACACGCTGCAGGCCCGGGCGCTGGCCGACCTGATCGGCGCCGACGGCAACAACACCGTCGGGATCCTGGCCCTGAACGACCCCTACGGCACGGGCCTGGCCGAGAACACCCGCAAGAACCTGATCAGCGACGGGCTGTCGGAGGACAGCATCGTCTCGATCACCTACGACCCGCAGGCGGCGAACTTCGACTCCGAGGTCCAGCAGATGGTGGACTTCAACCCCGACGCCATCGTGGTCATCGGTTTCGAGGAGTCCTCGCGGATCATCCAGGGTCTGAACGCCCAGGGCATCGGCCCGCAGCGCTGACCCAGCAGTAGCACCCAGCACCGACGGAACGGCCCGGCCCCCGCGAGGGAGCCGGGCCGTTCTGCGTGCGGGCCGGGGAGCTGGTCAGAGGCTGCTGACCAGCTCGGTGTCCACGCCGATCCGCCCGGTCTTGGAGGCGCCGCCCGGGTTGCCCAGCGGTGCGTCGCGGCCGGGCAGCACCTCGAGGAAGAACCGCCGGTTGTCCTCCACGTGGGGCTCGTTCTCCTCGGTCACCCGGCGGTCCTGGGCGATGGCCTCGACCGGGCAGGCAGGCTCGCAGGCCCCGCAGTCGATGCACTCCTTGGGATTGATGTACAGCTTCTGGTCGCCCTCGTAGATGCAGTCCACGGGGCACTCCTCGACACAGGACATGTCCGTGGTGCCGATGCACTCGTTGCCGATGACGTAGGGCACGGGTCCGTCTCCTCAGGGTGCTGCGGTGGCCAGGGCGGGGATGCCGGTGCCGGCGGGGTCGTCGCTGCTGTGCCCGGGGAACAGCGGCTGGTCTGGGTGCAGGTACGTGGCGGCGTTGTTCACCGCGGTGGCTGCCTCCCCGAAACCGACCGAGATCAACCGCACCTTGCCCGGGTACTCGGTGATGTCACCGGCCGCGTAGACCCCCGGCACGGTGGTCCGCATCGCGGTGTCCACGGTGATCTTCCGGTCGACGACGTCGATGCCCCACCGCTCCAGCGGGCCGATGTCGGCGGTGAAGCCCAGGGCAGCGATGACCGCGTGCGCCGGGTGCACCGTGACGGTGCCGTCCTTGGCCCGCACGTGCACCTCGCGCAGGACCTCGTCACCGTGCAGCTCGTGCACCTGCGCATCGGTGACCACCACGGTCCCGCCGGCCCGCATGTCGGCCACGCTGGCCGCGTGCGCCCGGAAGGCGGCCCGGCGGTGCACCAGGGTGACTGAGGACGCCAGTGGTTCCAGGGCCAGCGCCCAGTCCACCGCGGAGTCCCCGCCACCCACGATGACCACGTCCTGGTCGGTGTGCGCGGCCAGTTCCTTCACCACGTAGTGCAGGCCGCGCCCCTCCCAGGCGTCGCCACCGGGCAGCGGTCGGGGGGTGAAGGTGCCGATCCCACCGGTGACGACGATGGTGCCGGTGCTGATCCGGGTGCCCCGATCGGTGGTGACCAGCAGGCGCTCGCCGTCCCGCGGTGGGCCACCGTCGACCGCGGTCAAGGATTCCGCGCGCTCGCCGAGCACGTAGTGCGGGGTGAACCGGGCCGCCTGGGCGACGAGCCCCGCCACCAGGTCACGGCCCTTGACCGCCGGCATCCCGGCGATGTCGTAGATCTGCTTCTCCGGGTAGAGCGCGGTGACCTGGCCACCGGGTTCGGGCAGGCTGTCGACGACCGCAGTCCGCAGCCCCCGGAAGCCGGCGTAGTAGGCGGCGTAGAGGCCGGCCGGTCCGGCCCCGACGACCAGCAGGTCGACGTCGACGTTGCTCACGAGGATCCCTCCGTCAACCGGGCCAGCGCGAGCTCGCGGATCCGGAATCTCTGCAGCTTGCCGGTGGCGGTCATCGGCAGCTCGTCGAAGACCAGGACGTGCCGGGGCCGCTTGAACGCGGCCAGGCCGGCGCGGCAGAACGCCACCAGGTCCTCGGGTGTGGTGTCCGACCCCGGGTCCAGCACCACGCAGGCCACGGGCTTGTCCAAGCCGTCGGCGTCCGGGATCGAGACCACGACGACGGTGCTGACCGACGTGTGCTCGCGCAGCCGGGTCTCCACCTCGGTCGGGGAGACCCAGATACCACCGGCCTTGATGATGTCGTCGGTCCGGCCCAGCGAGGTGTAGAAACCGTCGGCGTCACGCACGTAGGTGTCCCCGGTACGCACCCACGGCCCCTGGAAGACCCGGCGGGACACCTCGGTGCGGCACCAGTAGCCGGTGGCCGCCGACGAGCCCCGGACGAAGAGGTTGCCGGGGGTGCCGTCGGGCACCGGGTTGCCGTCGTCGTCCTCGATCCGGGCCTCGTACCCGGCGACGATCTCACCGGTGCACCCGCCTCGGGCCCGGCCGGGCCGGTTGCTGATGAAGATGTGCAGCATCTCGGTGGAGCCGATCCCGTCGAGCATCTCCACCCCGAACCGCTGGGTGAACCGCTCGTACAGGGCCGCCGGGAACGCCTCCCCGGCCGACACGCATGCCCGTACCGAGCCGAACGCGTCGGCCGGGAGTTGGGCGCTCATCAACGCCGCGTAGTACGTGGGGCCGCCGAAGAACAGCGTGGGACGCTGCTCGGCCAGGATCCGGGCGGTTCCTGCCGGGCTGGGCCGGGAACGGTCCAGCACGGTGGTGGCTCCCACGGAGAACGGGAAGGTGAGCGTGTTGCCCAGGCCGTAGGCGAAGAAGAACTTGGCTACCGAGAACGTGATGTCGTCCGGGCGCATGCCCAGCACGTCCGTTCCGTAGGTCTCGGCGGTGTCCCGCAGCGAGCCGTGCCGGTGCATGGCCCCCTTCGGCGTGCCGGTGGTACCGGAGGTGTACAGCCAGAACGCGGGGGAGTCGGCCACCGTGGGGAACGGGGTGCTGGCCTCGGGACGGCAACCGGCCCCCGCAGCCACGAAGTCCGACCAGCGGGAGACCCGGGCACCCTCGACCGCGGGCAGCTCGCCGTCGGTCAGCACCACGACGTCGGCCAGGCCGGGCAGGCCACCGACGGCCGGGGCCAGGTCCACGAACTCCGAACTGGTGGCCAGCAGCCGGGCCCGGCTGTCCCGCGCCAGGACGGCGATGTCCTTGGCCTGGAGCATGGTGGAGACCGGCACCGGGACCGCACCGATCCGCAGGCCGGCCAGGAAGGCGGTCAGCAGCTGGGGCGTGTCGCCCATGCACAGCAGCAGCCGTTCCTCCGGACGCACCCCGGAGGCCAGGAACGCGGCCGCGAGGTCGGTGACCGCGGCATCCAGCTCGCCGTAGGTCAGCGTGGCGACGCTGCCGTCCAGGTCCACCGCGACGATCGCCCGGCGACCGGGATCGCTGCGGGCGTGCCGGGACACCAGCCAGTCGGCCGCGTTGAAGACATCCGGGCCACCTGCCGGGGCCGGCCCCGCTCCGGGAGGAGCGGAGGCCGGCCCGGCGGGCGCCTCGGCGTCAGCCGTGACGTCGAGGGTCGTCATGGGAGCCGGCTCAGAACCGGACGTAGTCGTACTCGACCGGCATGTCGTTGATGCCGACCGACGGCGGCGCGATCCAGGAGGCGAACTCGCCCTCCTCGTAGTGCGGCACCATCAGCGCGGCGACCTGCTCGCGGTCGTCGGTGGTGGGCAGCCAGTCCGCGACACCGGCCTCCCAGGCCGCGTCGTCGAGGATCTCGCCGGTCGGGCTGACGTGGTGCCCGGAGAAGGCGCCCACCCGGCGGTTGAACCCGTCGTGCGGCAGGAACAGCCGCTCCTCGAGGCCGGCATCCTCCAACGCCTGGTTCCAGCGGCGGACCCCGTTGTGGCAGTCGGCGGTGTACTCGTTGCGCAGGTCCAGGTTGAGCGCGGTCAGCATCGGGACGTTCCGGGTGATCATCTTCCCGTTCTCGATGCCCGGCACGTCCATGGTCAGGTCGTGCAGCAGGTGGTCGTCCTTGCGACGGGTCTCCATCCAGCGGCCCTTGAGGCCTGCGGTGTAGTACCCGGCCACGTTGGAGGAGGTCTCCGAGCCGAACAGGTCCATCGAGACGGAGAACTGGAAGTTCAGGTACTTCTGGATCACCGTCAGCGGGATCGCGCCGTACTGCCAGACGTCGTCGGTGCCGTGCTCCTTCATCAACGCGGCGGTCCTCTCCACCACCCGCTGCACGCCGGTGGTGCCGACGAACATGTGGTGCGCCTCCTCCTTCAGCATGAACTCACAAGTTCGCGCCAGGGGGTCGAAGCCGGACTCCTTCATCGTGCCGAGCTGGTACTTGCCGTCCCGGTCGGTGAAGTAGGTGAACATGAAGAAGGACAGCCAGTCCGTCGTCTCCTCGTTGAACGCACCGAGGATCCGCGGGGAGTCGAAGTCCCCGGAGTTGCGCTTGAGCAGCTCCTCGGCCTCCTCGCGACCGTCCTTCCCGAAGTGCGCGTGCAGCAGGTAGACCATCGCCCACAGGTGGCGGCCCTCCTCCACGTTGACCTGGAAGAGGTTGCGCATGTCGTACAGCGAGGGAGCGGTCATCCCCAGGTGACGCTGCTGCTCCACCGAGGCCGGCTCGGTGTCGCCCTGCACGACGATCAGCCGGCGCAGGTCCGAGCGGTACTCGCCGGGCACCTCCTGCCAGGCCTTCTCGCCCTTGTGCTGACCGAAGGCGATCGTGCGGTCGGGGTCCTGCTCGGCCAGGAAGATGCCCCACCGGTACTGCTCCATGGGGACCCGGTCGAAGTGCGCCCAGCCGTCCCGGCCGACCGCGATCGCGGTCCGCAGGTAGACGTCCTGGGTCGGGATCGAGGGTCCCAGGTTGCCCCACCAGTCCAGGAACTTGGGCTGCCAGCCCTCCAGGGCTCGCTGCAGCTTGCGGTCCCCGGCCAGGTTGACGTTGTTCGGGATCCGCTCGGAGTAGTCGATGGTCGACGTCGGCCCGGTCGGCTGCGGGGCGTTCCCGGTGACGGTGCCGGACTCAGGGGTCGATTCGGTGGTGGTCATGTGGTCAGACCCGCTTCCTGTCGTAGTCGGCCCGCTGGCCGGAGCCGTAGCGGCGGAGTGCTCCTTCGGGGCCAGCGGCGTTGGGCCGCTGGAAGATCCAGTTCTGCCATGCGGTGAGCCGGCCGAACACCTTGGTCTCGGCGGTCTCCTGACCGGCGAACCGCAGGTTGGCTTCCATCCCGGTCAGCGCGTCGGGGGAGAAGCTGGCGCGCTCCTCGACCACCAGCCGGATCTCGTCGGCCCAGTCGATGTCGTCCGGAGTGGTGGTGACCAGGCCCAGCTCCAGGGCGTCAGCGGCCAGCAGGTCCCGGTCCTGCGCGGCGAGTGCGTTCTCCAGCTCGCTGGCGCTGCCCAGGAAGCGGACCTGCAGCCGGGACAGCTCGTTGCTCATCGGCAGCAGCCCGGTGTTGAACTCGTCGAGCCGGAGCGCGGCGGGCGGGGCCGGGTCCTCGTCGTCCTCGAACTGGCCCTCGAGCATGAACTGGCGGTCCGCGGCGAAGGCGATCTCGGCGAGCATGCCGACGAAGCATGAACCGGGGTCGATCAGGGCGAACAGGCTGCGGCTGGTGGTGTCCAGCCGCTTGACCGTCCGCTTGTAGAACCCGATGAGCTCGTTGACCAGCCAGTTCTCCCGGTTGGCCAGCAGGAAGGCGTCCATCTCGGCGACCACGTCGCGGTCGCCCTCGGTCCGCAGCAACCAGGTGCCGATGCCCAGTTCGTTGGTGCGCAGCCGCAGGATCACGTCGTCGAGTTCCCGGGTGACGGCCAGCGGCCAGGAGGCGGCGCCCTGGTCGAGCAGCTCCTGCACCGAACCCGGGACGGAGGTCGGCCCGAGCACGGTGATCGTGGCGGTGCCGGCGTCGCGGTCCAGCACGACCCGGACGTGGGAGTAGCGGGTGGTGTCCCCGTCCACCTCGCGCCGCAGCGGGGTCAGCGCCACCCCCGTCGCACCGGCACCGGGCCGCGAGGAACCCGCGGCGGCCTCGGTGGCCCGCGCGGCGACCACGTCGTCGAAGTCACGGGCCTTGGCGACCGCGTCGACCAGACGCCACTGCACGGCCTTGTCCCCGCGGATGCCCTCCGACGTGGTGGAGAAGACGTCGGCCAGGTCGCGCCGGACACCGCGCTTGTCGACCAGCCTGGTCAGACCGCCGGTTCCGGGCAGCACGCCCAGCAGGGGGACCTCGGGCAGCGAGACCGCGGAGGAGTTGTCGTCCACCAGCACGATCTGGTCGCAGGCCAGCGCCAGCTCGTAACCGCCACCGGCCGCGGTGCCGTTGACCGCGGCGATGAAGGACAACCCGCTGTTCGCGGCCGCGTCCTCGATGCCGTTGCGCGTCTCGTTGGTGAACTTGCAGAAGTTCACCTTCCAGCTGTGCGCCGAGCCGGCCAGCATCCGGATGTTGGCTCCGGCGCAGAACATCCGCTCCTTGGCGCTGGCGACGACCACGGCCTTGACCTCGGGGTGCTCGAAGCGCAGCCGCTGGACTGCGTCGTGCAGCTCGATGTCCACCCCCAGGTCGTAGCTGTTCATCTTCAGCTCGTACCCCGGGACGATCCCGCCGTCCTCGGCGACATCCAGGGTGAGGGTCGCGATGTCCCCGTCGGTGGACAGCGTCCAGTGCGCGTACTGCTCGGGGGAGGTGTCGAAAGAGACCGCCGGGGTGGGGGTGGGCTCGCTCGCCGTGCTCGGGCGGTCCTCGAGGGTGGTCACGCTGCCTCCTGGCCCGCCCCGTGGGCGGTGGTGGTCGGGACTGTCGGAACCTATCCTGACGTGCTACACACTGATGCGCAAGTGGTCATCTCCGTGTAGATAACTGATCGCCCCCGGACTACCGCGAGGAGCCCCCGTGTCCGCAACGCAAGCAGCCCTGCTGTGGGTCGACGACCCCGACCCCCGGTGGGACGCCGACCGCGCCCGGGTCTTCGGCACGATCCCCGACGGGGTCTTCCCGGCCGTCCCGCGCACCGAGGGACAGCGGTTGACCGGCGACTGGTGGGCGGTCGTGGACTCCGGGTCGGACCCGGCGAGGGTGGTCGGCTACGGCTGGCTGGACGACGTCTGGGGCGACGCGGAGATCCTGCTGGCCGTGCAGGCCGACGTGCGGGGCACCGGTGCCGGCTCGTTCGCGCTGTCCCATCTGGAAGGCGAGGCCAGCGCCCGTGGGCTCAACTACGTGGTCAACGTGGTGCGCGACACACATCCCGATCGGGCGCAGGTGACCGCGTGGTTGCTGGCCCACGGCTTCGGCGAGGCCGAGGACGGTCGGCTGCGCAAGCGGGTCGGCGGTCGGGACGCCGGGCAGGGCCAGAAGGGCGCACCCGGGACCGGGCCAGCTCCCCGACCGGACGACGCCCGCCGGGCCCGGTACGAGGCCGAGCGTGCCCGGGTAGCGGGGCACCCGCACAGCGACGCCCCCGAACCGGTTGGCTCGCCGCGCGGACCCGGCCAGGAGGAGAGCGGTGGCTATGTGGACCCCGAGCAGCACCGGTACTGATCACCCGTACCGGACGGGTATCGCGTCCGACCCACCGGCGTCCCGGTGACCGTGCGGGGTGGAACGATGACCTGGTGACCGCCGCACCCGACCTCGAGGGGCCCACGCTGACCCGGCGGCAGGAGCTCGGCGCGGCCAGTGCGCGCAGCCTGCTGCTCACCGTGCTGGGCGAGTACGCGCTGCCCGGCCAGCGGCCGGTCTGGACCTCGACGCTGATCGAGCTGTTCGGCGAGCTGGAGGTGGCCGAGAAGGCCGCCCGCCAGGCCATCATGCGGACCGCCGACAACGGGTGGATCGCCGGCCAGCGGATCGGCCGGGAGACCCGGTGGGAGCTCACCGAACAGGGCACCCGGTTGCTGAAGGAGGGCACCGAGCGGATCTACGGGTTCGCCTCCGACGACCAGGCCTGGGACGGCAGCTGGCTGGTGCTCACGGTGACCGTGCCGGAGAACAACCGTGCCCTCCGGCAGCGACTCCGCACCCAGCTGGGCTGGGCCGGGCTGGGCACGTCCAGCCCCGGGGTGTGGGTCAGTCCCCGTCCCGACCGGGAGGCCGAGGCTGCCCGGGTGCTGGACCAGCTGGGGCTCACCGAGGGCAGCTGGTCGTTCGTGGCCCGGTCCGGCCAGGTCGGCAACGCGCGCTCGCTGGTGCGCAGCGCCTGGGACCTGGACGGCATCGAGGGCCGGTACGAGGAGTTCCTGGACCTGGTGGGCTCCCGCCGGCCACGCACCGACCGGCAGGCGCTGGTCGCCCAGGTGCGGCTGGTCCAGGAGTGGCGCCGCTTCCCGCTGCTGGACCCCGGTCTGCCCCGGGAGCTGCTTCCGCCGCGGTGGAGCGGCAACCGGGCCGCCCAGGTCTTCCGCGAGCGGCACGCCGCCTGGGCGCCGCGGGCGGCGGCCGCGTGGGCCGAGCTGGCCGCGCGGGCCGGCTGACCCCGCCGCTGCCCCGGTGGGGGGTTCAGCCCAGGACCAGCCAGCCGGCCGCCAGCACGTTCGCCGTCGCCGCGACCGCCCGCACGGTGTCCGTGCGCAGCAGCGCGGCATGCGCGGTGGCGTCCCACCCGCGGTCCAGCACGCGGTGCAGCGGGACCGCCCGCGTGGCGGTGACCCCCAGCACGACGGCCAGAGCACCCGCTCCGGTGAGCACCGGGCCCACCGGGGCGTCCCCGCGCAGTACCAGGACCAGCAGCCAGATCGTGGTGATGCCCTGGCCGACGAACAGGGGACCGACCACCCGGGTCACCCGCTGCTGGTGGGACCGCTCGTAGCCGGCGAAGCCGCTGCCGACCGCGGCGAACTGCGGGTACACCAGGACGCGCACGGTCCACTGGAACCCGGCGTAGGCGGCCACCAGCACCAGGTGGACGACGGCCAGCACGCTCAAGCCCGCGCTCCCGAGGTCATGCCGGCCATGACAGCACGTCGTCGTCCCTCGCGCCGCGCCATTGGCCCTCTGCCCCCGCTGGCCCCCGGGACCGTCCTCACCGACGTCCCGCCGTCGGCACCAACGCTGGTGAGGGCGGCGGGACGGTGATCAGGGCACCTGATCACCGTCCCGCTCCCGGCCGCCGCCGCGTGTGGGCGCCCATCGCCACGTGGCCGCCCTCACCAACGTCCCGCCGTCCGCACCAACGTTGGTGAGGACGGCGGGACTGTGATCAGGTCACCTGATCAACGCTGGGGGGAGGGGGGACAGGGGCTACTTCGCCTTGGCCAGGGTGCCCAGGTAGAGCTCGATCACCTTGGGGTCGTTCATCAGCGACTTGCCGGTGTCGGTGTAGGCGTTGCGGCCCTGGTCGAGCACGTAGCCGCGGTCGCAGATCTGCAGGCACCGGCGGGCGTTCTGCTCGACCATGATGATCGAGACGCCGGTCGCGTTGATCCGCCGGCAGCGGATGAACACCTCGTCCTGGTAGGCCGGGGACAGGCCGGCCGAGGGCTCGTCGAGCAGCAGCACCGAGGGGTCCATCATCAGCGCGCGGCCCATCGCCACCATCTGCCGCTCGCCACCGGACAGCGAACCGGCCTTGCCCTTGCGCCGCTCGCCGAGCAGCGGGAACAGGTCGATCACGTAGTCGAAGCGGTCCTTGAACGACTTGGGCCGCAGGTACACACCCATCTGCATGTTCTCCTCGATGGTGAGGGAGGGGAACACGTTGTTGTTCTGCGGCACGTAGCCCACGCCGAGCTGCACCAGCTTGTGTGCCGCTGCGGAGGTGATGTTCTCCCCGCGCAGCGTCACGGCGCCCGAGCGCACCGGGATCAGCCCGAACAGCGTCTTCAGCAGGGTGGACTTGCCGGCACCGTTGGGGCCGATGATGCCCACCAGTTCGCCGTCCTGCAGGTAGAAGTCGCACCCGCGCAGGATGTCCACGCCGGGCACGTAGCCGGCGACCAGGTCGTCGGCCCGCACCAGCGCACCCTCGGCCAGCTTGAGGTGCTCCTCCCGGGTGGCGGCCTTCTCGGCGTGGGACAGCTCGCCGGTGCCTCCCGACGCGGCAGCCGGCGCGGGTGGTGCCCTCGTCGGTCTCGTCGACCCCGACGAGGCTCGCTCATCTCTGGGTGTCCCTCCGGTCGGTCTCGCTGGAGAGCCGCTCGGCCGGACGGTCCCCGTCGGGGACGCCCTCCTCGCGGGCGATCGCGGATTCCGCCTCGGGAGCACGCGGTCCTCCTCCTCGTTGGTCAGCGGCGCGTCGTGGTGGGCGCCCAGGTAGGCGTCGACCACGGCCTTGTTCTGCGAGATCGCCTCCGGCGGGCCCTCGGCGATGACCTGCCCGGCCGCCATCACCACGACCCAGTCGCTGATGTCCTGGACGACGTCCATGTCGTGCTCGACGAACACCACGGTCATGCCCTCCTCCCGGAGGTCCTTGACGTGGCCCGAGCAGCGACTGGGTCAGCGCGGGGTTCACCCCGGCCATCGGCTCGTCGAGCATGACCACCTTCGGGTCGCTCATCAGCGCCCGCGCCATCTCCAGCAGCTTGCGCTGACCACCGGACAGGATGCCGGCGAAGTCGTCCTTCTTGGCATCGAGCTTGAACCGCTGCAGCAGGCTCATCGCCTTCTCGGTGTTGGCCCGCTCCTGCGCCCGCCAGGTGCCGGGGATCAGCGCCTTGAAGAAGGATTCACCGGTCTGTTCCTGGGCGCCCAGCAGCATGTTCTGCATGACCGTCAGCCGGGACAGGGCCTTGGTCAGCTGGAAGGTGCGGACCACGCCCAGCCGGGCCACCTGGTGCGGGGTCAGGTTCCCCAACGAGCGGCCGTCGAAGGTCCAGCTCCCGGTGTTGGGCTGGTCGAACCCGGTCAGCAGGTTGAACAGCGTGGTCTTGCCGGCACCGTTGGGCCCGATCAGGCCGGTGATGCCACCCCGCTGGATCTCCAGGTGGTCCACCGAGACGGCGGTCAGCCCACCGAAGGTGCGGGTGACCTTGTCCACCACCATCACCGGGTCGGGCTTGGCGACGCCGACCTCCCAGGGCAGGTCCTTCAGGGCGGCCTGGGCCAGCCGGGCGGGTGCCGGCCGGTCGCGCGGCGTCTCCGGTGCCGCGTGGGCGCCGGTGGATTCCCGGTCAGCGGGCATCGAGCATCACCTCTCGTCGGTCACCGAAGATGCCCTGGGGTCGGAACACCAGCAACAGCATGAGCCCGACGCCGACGAGCACGAATCGGATCTGCGCCACGTCGGTGGAGGACAGCAGGGTGTCCGGGATGACCCCGTTGCTGATCATCGCGCGCAGGCCGGTGTCGGCGAACTGCAGGATGAACAGCAGCATGATCGAACCGACGACCGGTCCCAGGACCCGGGCGGCCCCGCCGAGGATCAGCGCGGCGTAGGCCAGGAACGTGTTGGCGTTCTGGTACTGGTCGGGGATCGCCGAGCCGGTGCCCACGGCGTAGACCATCCCGCCGAACGCGCCGAACACCGCACCCAGGACCAGGGCCTGCATCTTGTAGTAGTAGACGTTCTTGCCCAGCGCCCGGACGGCGTCCTCGTCCTCCCGGATCGCCTTCAGCACGCGGCCCCAGGGGCTGCGCATCAGCTGGAAGACCAGCAGGCTGCACAGCGCCACCAGGAGCCAGCCGACGGTGGCCACCCACAGCTCGCCGCCGCTCCACGAGGTGCCCAGCAGCGGGTAGCGGCGCTGGGTGTCCCAGGGGGCCAGGTCGATGAAGCTCCGGTTGAAGGCCGACAGACCGCGGGTGCCGTTGGTCACCGGCGTCGCCGAGACCGACCGGAAGAGCAGCCGGAGCCCCTCCGCGGTGGCGATGGTGACGATCGCCAGGTAGTCCGCCCGCAGGCGCAGGGTGGGCAGCCCCAGCAGCAGCGCCAGGACGACGGCCGCGGCGATGCCGACCAGGACGCCGACCCAGAAGGGCAGGCCCCACTTGCTGACCGAGATGGCGATGCCGAAGCCGCCCAGCATGGCGAAGGCGATCTGGCCGAAGTTCAGCAGCCCGGTGTATCCGAAGTGCACGTTGATGCCGATGGCCAGCAGGGCGAAGAAGATGGCCTGGAAACCCAGGCCGGACTTCAGCCCGATGGCGAGGGCGTTGAGGAGTTCGCTCATCGGGTCAACCGATCCGAGCCCGGCTGCCCAGGATGCCCTGGGGCCGGATGACGAGGATGATGATCAAGAGGAGCAGACCTCCGACGTACTTGACGTCGTCCGGGATGATCAAGGTGGACATCTGGACGAACACACCGATGATGACGCTGCCGATCAGGGCCCCGTACGCCGTGCCCAGCCCGCCCAGGGTGACCCCGGCGAACATCAGCAGCAGCAGCCGGAAACCCATGTCCCACTGGACCTGGTCGGACAGGCCCAGCAGCACGCCGCCCAGCGCTGCGAGCGAGCCGCCCATCATCCACACGACCAGGATGACGCGGTTGACGTCGATGCCCGAGGAGGCGGCCAGGTCGCGGTTGTCCGACACCGCCCGCATGGCCTTGCCGATCTTGGTGCGCTGGAGCATCAGCGCCACCAGGACCAGGACGACCAGGGCGATCACGATTGACGCCAGCGCACGGTTGGTGAGGGTGAACACCCCGTAGTTCTGCGCCCGCTGGGACTGGAAGTCCGCGTACGGGTTGGAGAACCCGCCGTAGACGATCTGGATCAGGTAGCGCAGCAGCAGCGACAACCCGATCGAGACCACGAGCGCGGCGATGAGCCCGGTGCCGCGACGGCGCAGGGGCCGCCACAGCAGGAGTTCGTTCATCGCCCCGACGGCGGCCCCGGCGACCATCGCGATGAGGGTCGCGGGGATCAGCGGCACCCCGCCCTGCACGTTGACGTACCAGGCCACGATCGCCCCGATGGTGACCAGCTCGCCGTGCGCGAAGTTGGTCAGCCCGGTGGTGCCGTAGATCAGCGACAGCCCGACCGCGCAGACGGCGATGATCAGACCGAATCGCAGCCCGTCGACCAGGAGCTGCACGGCCCGGATGCCCCCGCTCCCGGAGTTCCGGGAGCCGTCGTTGAGGCCCAGGTTCACCGGCTGCGCGCGGCCGTTGTCCACCGTCACGGTCCGGCTGGGCTCACCGTTGAGCACCACCCCGTCGGGCAGCGAATCCGGGTCGATGGACACCACGTACTGCCCGGCGCCGGGCAGGTCCACCGACCAGCGACCGTTCTCGTCGGTCTGCACCGAGTCGATCTCCTCGCCGTCGACGGTCTCGACGGTGACGTCGATGCCCTCGATCGGGCCGCTGCGGCTGGTCTGCAGGGTGCCCAGCACCCGCTCGCCCTCGGCGTTGGCGATCCCCGAGGGCAGCAGGGTGGCCACGGCCATCGCGAAGGCTGCGATGACCAGCGCCAGCAGCAGCGGACGGCGCCCTCGGGCGGGGCGGCCGAGCCGCTGGGTCCGCCGGCGGGTGGTGGCCGTGCCCGGTGGGCCCGTCCGATCACCGCGCGCATCGGCACGGTGGGGTGCGTGCGTCACTCGACCTCCTGGCCGTCGTGGGGGAGCGGCCGGCCCGGGGATCCGTGGACCGCCGGCCGCCAATGGACTGGGCGCGGACAGTAACCCACGGTTGTCGCCGTTTCGGGTCGTTCCGGGGACTCCGTGACCCAACCGCGACACGCGGGGTGTGCTGCCGTGTCGCAGACCGTGGACGAGGCTGGTCGCGGCGGTCAGGGCTCTTTGATCAGGCAGGTCAGCCGCGCGCTGGCGGTCGGACGACCCTCGGCGTCGGACACCTCGACGGCGAAGGTGGCCAGCGTGCGACCGCGCCGGACCGGGGTGCAGACGGCGGTGACGACGCCCTCGGTGGCCGCCCGCAGGTAGGAGGCGTTCAGCTCGATGCCGACCACCTGGCGCCCGGGCCCGGCGTGCAGCGCGGCCGCCCAGGATCCGATGGATTCCACCAGCGCGCAGGTCGCGCCACCGTGCAGCAGGCCGTAGGGCTGCTCGTTGCCCGCCACCGGCATGGTGGCGACCATCCGGTCGGGGTCGTAGTCGGTGATCCGGATGCCGAGCTTGGCGTCCAGCCCGGTCAGCTCGGCGGGGGCCCAGATGGGGCGGGGGGTGCTACCGGCGTCGGTCACGATCGGCACGGTAACCACCCCGCACCGGCACCGCCGCCGGCCGCGCGCCGGGGTGGGCAGGCGGGCGGTCACTAGGATCGCCGGTGATGTCCGCTCCGGTGTCCGCCCCCGTGTCCACGCCCGCCGCCTCCGCCCCGGACGGGCCGGCTCCGGACGAACCCACCGCCCGGCCCCGGTTGCTGCTGCTCGACGGCCACTCGCTGGCCTACCGCGCGTTCTTCGCCCTGCCGGTGGAGAACTTCTCGACCACCACCGGGCAGCCCACCAACGCCGTCTACGGCTTCACCTCGATGCTGATCAACGTGCTGCGCGACGAGGCACCCAGCCACCTGGCGGTCGCCTTCGACGTCGGCCGCAAGACCTTCCGCAGCGAGATCTTCGCCGGGTACAAGGCCAACCGCGCCGAGAGCCCCACCGACTTCCGTGGCCAGGTGAGCCTGATCCAGGAGGTGCTGGCCGCGCTGCACGTCCCGGTGCTCACCGCGGAGGGCTTCGAGGCCGACGACGTGATCGCCACGCTCACCGTGCAGGCCGTCGAGGCCGGCATGGACGTGCTGATCTGCACCGGGGACCGGGACGCGCTGCAGCTGGTCAACGAGCACGTGACGGTGCTCTACCCGCGCAAGGGTGTCTCGGACCTGACCCGGTTCACCCCGGGGGCGGTCGAGGAGAAGTACGGCCTGAGCCCGGTGCAGTACCCCGACTTCGCGGCGCTGCGCGGGGACCCCTCGGACAACCTGCCGGGCATCCCGAGCGTGGGGGAGAAGACGGCCGCCAAGTGGGTGCGCGAGTACGGCTCGCTGGACTCGCTGGTCGACCAGGTGGACACCGTGAAGGGCAAGGTGGGGGAGAAGCTCCGCGAGCACCTGGCCTCGGTGCTGCAGAACCGCCGGCTCACCGAGCTGGACCGCACCGTGGCCCTGGACCTGCACCCGGTGGACCTCGCGGTGCAGCCGTGGGACCGCACCGAGGTGCACACGCTGTTCGACAACCTGCAGTTCCGGGTGCTGCGGGACCGGCTGTTCGCCACGCTCACCAGCGCCGAGCCCGAGGTCGACGGCGGGATCGACGTCACCGTGGACGAGCTGGGCGCCGGTGCGCTGGCCGGCTGGCTGGACGCGCACGCCCGCACCGGGCACACCGGGGTGGTCTTCCGGGGCAGCTGGGGGCGCGGCACCGGGGAGCTGACCGGGATCGCGCTGGCCGCCGGTGACGACCACACGGTGTTCGTCGACCTGGGGCCGGATCTGGCGCTCGCCGACGAGCAGGCCCTGGCCGGGTGGCTGGCCGACCCGGCCGCGGCCAAGGTGGTGCACGAGGTCAAGGGCCCCCTGCTGGCCGTCTGGGCGCGCGGCTGGGACCTGGCGGGCGCGGTCAGCGACACCGCGCTGGCGGCGTACCTGGCCCTGCCCGGGCAGCGCTCGTTCGACCTGGGTGACCTGGCGGTGCGCTACCTGCGCCGGGAGCTGACGGACCCGGCGCCTGCCGAGCAGCAGCTGACCCTGGACGGCATGGGGCCGACCGAGGCCGACCTGGCCAGGGACGCCGCGGTGGCCGACGCCCGCAAGGCGGTGGCCGTCAACGACCTGTCCGACGCCTTGGAGCAGGTGCTGGGCCAGCGCGGCGGGGACCGGTTGCTGGGCGAGCTGGAGCTGCCGCTGACCCGGGTGCTGGCCCGGATGGAGCAGCGCGGGATCGCCGCGGACGCCGAGCTGCTGCACGACCTGCAGGCGGAGTTCGCCGCCGCGGTGGCCGAGGCCGCAGCCGACGCCTACGAGGCCATCGGCGGCCAGGAGATCAACCTGGGCTCCCCCAAGCAGTTGCAGGCGGTGCTGTTCGACCAGCTGGGGCTGCCCAAGACGAAGAAGAACAAGACCGGATACACCACCGACGCCGACGCGCTGACCACGCTGCAGGCCAGCAGCCCGCACCCGTTCCTGGAGGCGCTGCTGCGGCACCGGGACGTGACCCGGTTGCGCACCGTGATCGACGGGCTGATCCCGATGGTGGACGACGCCGGCCGGATCCACACGACGTTCCAGCAGACCATCGCGGCCACCGGCCGGCTCAGTTCGACCGACCCCAATCTGCAGAACATCCCGATCCGCACCGCCGAGGGCCGGCGGATCCGGCAGGCGTTCGTGGTGGGTGCGGGCTACGAGTCGCTGATGACGGCGGACTACAGCCAGATCGAGATGCGGATCATGGCGCACCTGTCCGAGGACGCGGGCCTGATCGAGGCGTTCACCTCCGGTGAGGACCTGCACACCTTCGTGGCCTCCCGGGCCTTCGACATCCCGATCGACGCCGTCGACCCGGAGATGCGCCGGCGGATCAAGGCGATGAGCTACGGCCTGGCCTACGGGTTGTCCGCCTACGGCCTGGCCCAGCAGTTGCGCATCTCACCCGAGGAGGCCCGCGGGCAGATGACGGCCTACTTCGAGCGCTTCGGCGGGATCCGGGACTACCTGGACGGCGTGGTGGAGGACGCCCGGCAGACCGGGTACACCGAGACCACCATGGGGCGCCGCCGGTACCTGCCTGACCTCACCAGCGACAACAAGCAGCGCCGGGACATGGCCGAGCGGATGGCGCTGAACGCCCCGATCCAGGGCTCGGCGGCCGACGTGATCAAGGTGGCCATGCTGCGGGTCGAGCAGGGCATCGCCGAGCGCGGCCTGTCCTCCCGGATGGTGCTGCAGGTGCACGACGAACTGGTCCTGGAGGTCGCCCCGGGCGAGCGGGAGCAGCTGGAGGAGCTGGTGCGCGCCGAGATGGCCGGGGCGGCCCAGCTGTCGGTGGCGCTGGACGTCTCGGTCGGGGTCGGGCAGAGCTGGGACGCCGCCGCGCACTGAGCGCGGGCGGCCCGGCACACCCGGGCCGGTCAACCGGGCAGGTCGCAGACCATGATCAGCGTGCCCGGCACCAGGGCGCCCCGGGCCGGTGACCACTGGCCCCACGTCTGGGTGCGGCCCGGCGTCCACTCCGGCTCGATCAGGTCGGTGAGCACGAACCCGGCGCCCACCACGTCGCGCACCCAGTCACCCACCGTGCGGTGGTGCTCCACGTAGACCACCCCGCCCTCGCCGTCGGTCTCCACGTAGGGCGTGCGGTCGAAGTAGGAGCCCACCACGGTCAGGTCGGCCGGGTCGGGGGAGTCGGGGAAGGGCCAGCGCAGCGGGTGGTTCACCGACGCCACGAACCGCCCACCCGGCCGCAGCACCCGGGCCACCTCGGCCAGTGCGCCGCGGGCGTCGGACACGAACGGCAACCCGCCGAAGGCCGAGCAGGCCAGGTCCACGCTCCGGTCGGCCAGTGGCAGCGCGCCGACGTCGGCCTGCAGCAGCCCCGGGTGCAGCCCGGTGGCGGCACCCGAGTCACGGGCCCGGGCCAGCATGCCCGCCGACAGGTCGAGGGCGACCACGGCTGCGCCGGCGGCGGTGAGCCAGCGCGCGCAGGGCGCCGACCCGCACCCGACCTCCAGCACGCGGCGCCCGGCGACGTCCCCCAGCAGGCGGGCGTCGGACTCGCGCAGCCCCTCCGGGCACCACAGGAAGTCCACCTCGCCCAGGTCCGTGCCGTGCTCGGCCAGGTAGGCCGGCGCTGCGGCGTCCCACCAGCCGCGGTTGGCGCGCACCGACTCGTGCTCGCCGACCGCGCGGCGTTCGACCCCGCCGGCCAGGGGATAGCCGTCCGGGGCGAGGGGGAGCGACGCGGGGGAGGGCATCCGGCGATGGTGGCACGCGGGGCGGCACGGACCCTTGGTGGACCGCGTCGTGACCGGTCCGTACGATGGGCAGCGCGCCAGAGGTCTGTGGTGCGACGCCCCTGCCCGGGGCCTCTCCCAGCCTCTCCGCAGCAGTCTCTCCCGGCCACCGCGGCCGGGGACGTCCCTGTCCCTCCACACCCCCCGTCCGGAGCACTCGACCACATGACCTCCACCCAGGTCCGTCCCGACAGCACCACCACCCCGCAGGTCGCCGTGAACGACATCGGCACCGCGGAGGACTTCCTCGCGGCCATCGACCAGACGATCAAGTACTTCAACGACGGCGACATCGTCGAAGGCGTCATCGTCAAGGTCGACCGCGACGAGGTGCTGCTGGACATCGGCTACAAGACCGAGGGCGTCATCCCCTCGCGTGAGCTGTCCATCAAGCACGACGTCGACCCCAACGAGGTCGTCAGCGTCGGCGACGAGGTGGAAGCCCTCGTCCTCCAGAAGGAGGACAAGGAAGGCCGCCTGATCCTGTCCAAGAAGCGCGCCCAGTACGAGCGCGCCTGGGGCACGATTGAGGCCAAGAAGGAAGCCGACGAGGTCGTCACCGGCACCGTCATCGAGGTCGTCAAGGGCGGCCTCATCCTCGACATCGGCCTGCGCGGCTTCCTGCCCGCCTCGCTGGTGGAGATGCGCCGCGTGCGCGACCTGCAGCCCTACGTGGGCCGCGAGCTCGAGGCCAAGATCATCGAGCTGGACAAGAACCGCAACAACGTGGTGCTGTCCCGCCGCCAGTGGCTGGAGCAGACCCAGTCCGAGGTGCGCAGCGAGTTCCTCAACAAGCTGGCCAAGGGTCAGGTCCGGACCGGCCAGGTCTCCTCGATCGTCAACTTCGGTGCCTTCGTGGACCTGGGCGGCGTCGACGGCCTCGTGCACGTCTCCGAGCTGTCCTGGAAGCACATCGACCACCCCTCCGAGGTCGTCGAGGTCGGCCAGGAGGTCACTGTCGAGGTCCTGGACGTCGACCTGGACCGCGAGCGGGTCTCGCTGTCGCTGAAGGCGACCCAGGAGGACCCGTGGCGTCAGTTCGCCCGGACCCACCAGATCGGGCAGGTCGTGCCCGGCAAGGTCACCAAGCTGGTGCCCTTCGGTGCGTTCGTGCGGGTCGACGAGGGCATCGAGGGTCTGGTGCACATCTCCGAGCTGGCCGAGCGGCACGTCGAGATCCCCGAGCAGGTCGCCCAGGTCGGCGACGAGATCCTGGTCAAGGTCATCGACATCGACCTCGACCGGCGTCGCATCTCGCTGTCGCTCAAGCAGGCCAACGAGGGCGTCATCGCCGAGGACGACCAGTTCGACCCGGCCGCCTACGGCATGGCCGCCGCCTACGACGAGCAGGGCAACTACGTCTACCCCGAGGGCTTCGACTCCGACACCGGTGAGTGGCGGGAGGGCTTCGACGCCCAGCGGGAGGAGTGGGAGCGCCAGTACGCCGACGCGCAGGCCCGCTTCGAGGCGCACCAGAAGCAGATCGTGGCGGCCCGCGAGGCCGACGCCGAGGCTGCGGCCGGTGGCAGCTACTCCAGCGACGCCGCGGTGTCGGAGGACTCCGGTCCTGCGGCCAGCACCGGCAGCAGCTCCAGCGGGGGTGGCACCCTCGCCTCCGACGAGGCGCTGGCCGCGCTGCGGGCCAAGCTCGCCGGCGGCGAGTGAGCAATCGGCTGAGCTTCGGCTGACCAGCACGTGACCGTGCGCCGTCCACCCCGCCGGGTGGGCGGCGCGCTGTCATGTCTGGGGCTGGTGGGCCTGCTGGGGACGGCGGCGTGCAGCAGTCCGCCGCCGCTCGCGGAGGATCCGGCCGGGGTGGCCGGTGCGCCCGCCGAGACCACGGTGTCGACGCCGCCGGCCACCACCGCGGCGCCGGTGTTCGCCCTGCCCGGTACCTGCACGGACCTGCTGACCGTGGCCCAGGTGACCGACGCGCTCGGCGTCCGGCTGCCCGGGACCACCAGCTACGTCCTGGGCCGGCCCCAGCCGGACATCGGCCGGACCGGCCGGGTCACCTGCGGCTACGGGGTGGCCCCGGCCACCGACACGGCGGGGGCCAGTGATCCACTGCTGGAGGTGTCGGTGTTCGTCTACGTCGACGCCCGGGCGGCGGCGGACCGGGTCGAGGTGCTGGTGGCCGACCAGGAGTCCCGGGGCGTCCGGGTGGACCCGGTGGACGTGCCGGGTGCGGACGCGGTACTCCTCACCGGGCCCGCCGACACCACGCTGGTGAGCACCGTCGCCGAGCGCACGTATGCCCTGACGCTGGTCCCGGGGCTGCTGGAGCCGGCAGCCACGCAGGCGGCGTTGCAGGCCCTCGCGGCCGACGCGATCGCCGCCGGCACGCCCACGAGCCCGTCGCCGGGCTGATCCGTGCGGTCCGCGGATCAGCCCGCTGGGGTCACAGGCTCAGGATGATGGCGAACGCCGACCGCGGACGGCCTCCCGCGTTGGCCAGGAAGTCCCAGGTGTGCCGACCGGTCGGGACCGTCGGGAACAGGGACCGGAGCAGCGCCATCAGGGTGTTGCGCGGGGTGGCGGTGACCAGGCGGTCGCGCACGGCGGGCAGCTCCGAGCACCGCACGCCTTGCGGGGCGTCCAGCCGGTGACGGCCCGGGGTGCGGCGCCGGGGCGCGGCCGACGGGGCGTCGACGGACGTGTGTCGGGACATGGTCGTGCCCACCTCTCTGCGCTGGCGCCCTCAGGTCGGGGAAGGTGAGGTGCCGGGGTAGAAGTTATGTCCTGGGACTCCTGTGACTGCTGTGACGCGCCGGGCTGGGGGCAGCCGACCGGTCATCGACACCGTTTCGTGACCTGGACAGGCGCCGGCCGGCCGGCCGGCGCACCCGCGCGACGGGACGGGCGGGCGTGTGCCAGGGTCGGGTCATGGTGCGCATCGGGTTGACCGGCGGGATCGGGTCCGGGAAGTCCACGGTGGCGCAGCTGCTGGTCGGCCACGGGGCGGTGCTGGTGGACGCCGACCGGATCGCGCGCGAGGTGGTGGCGCCGGGGACCGAGGGGCTGGCCGCGGTGGCCGCGGAGTTCGGCACCGGGGTGCTGCAGCCCGACGGCACGCTGGACCGCCCGGTGCTGGCCGCGATCGTGTTCGCCGACAGCGCCCGGCGGGCCCGCCTCGACAGCATCGTGCACCCGCTGGTGCGGGCCCGGGCGGCCGAGCTGGTCGCGGATGCCCCGGCGGACGCGGTGGTGGTGCAGGACGTGCCGCTGCTGGTGGAGACGCACCAGGCCGGCTCCTACGACCTGGTCCTGGTGGTGCAGACCGACCTGGAGACCAGGGTGCGCCGGCTGGTGGCCCGCGGGCTCGCCGAGGCCGACGCTCGGTCCCGGATCGCCAGCCAGGCCTCCGACGAGGAGCGGGCCGCGGTCGCCGATGTGGTCCTGCGCAACGACGACGACCGGGAAGCGCTGGCCGAGCAGGTGGCGCGGTTCTGGTCGGAGCGGGTCGAGCCGGCCCGCTGAGCACCCGAGTGGCAGCTGAGCGTGGATGGCGGAGGCCGCGGTCCACGCTGGAGTGTCAGTCGAGGGCCGGGGCGTGTGCCTGCTGCGCGGGTCCGGTGGCGTCGAGCAGGTCCAGGCTGAACCGGGCGATCGCCGCCCGGGTGGCCGCCATCGCATCCAGCCAGGGCGCCGGCCGGGCGGCCAGGTGCTCGAAGGGCAGGGTGGACAGCCCCGTGAACACCACCAGGTGCAGCGCATGCGCCCGGCGCACGGCGCGCACGTCGAGCGCGCAGCCCTCGTCGTGGAGCCCGTCCACGTAGGCGGGCAGGATGGCGTCCTCGACGGCGTGCAGTCCGCCCGCGTCCCGCCGGCCGACCTGCACGTCACCGACCAGCAACTGACCGAGATCGAACCCGATGGGGGCCTCGGTCCAGAAGCCGTAGTCGATGAGCACGAAGCCCTCGTGGTCGGCGGTAACCAGCAGGTTGTTGGGGCAGGCATCGCCGTGCGCGGTGCCCACCGGCAGTGAGAGCAGCTCCTCGACGAGCTCGCCGACCCGGTCGGCAGCCGCCAGCAGCCGGTTGCGCAAGCCGTCGTCGAAGGCGCCGGCGACCAGCGGGTGCTGCCAGATGCTGGGATCGCGCAGCAGCGGCAGGACCTGGTGGGTGAGCCGGCCGCGCAGGTAGTCCTGCACCGTCCAGCCGGACTGGCCCACCCGGGCGAGCTCGCGCAACTGCGCGCCGGCTGCCAGCCGCCCCAGCAGCCGGGCGGCTCGGGCGAAGCGCGGGATGTCCCAGACCACCGGTAGGGCCGCGACCTCCTCCAGCCAGATGCTGGCCGAGGCCTCGTCCAGATCGAAGACCCCGATGGCGCGTGGCATCCGCAGGCCGTCGGGCAACCGGTCACCCAGGTCGGAGCGGTAGGCCAGCGGCTCGGTGCGCCAGGGCACGGTGGCCTCGGCCATCGCCGCGATCTCGGCGGGCACCTCGGCGAACAGCGGTGAGCGGCCCCAGGACTGCACGTGCTTGACGAAGAAGCAGAACGGGCGCCGGCCAGAACCGACCCGTGCGGTGCCCCGGACCCAGTAACGGCCGGCGGTGGTGATCGCCGGCAGGTCGTAGGCCACCTCGTCGGCCCGGGACTCGAGCACCGCGACGCGGTCGACGGGTTCACCCAGCAGGGCGGCCACGAGGTCGGTCAGCTGGTCGTCGGTGACGTCGGCTGGACCGAGGATGTCGCGCTGGTGCATGGCGGACCTCCGCCGCAGAGAGGTGGTGCACCCGCGAAGGTGGCGCAGCGCCGAGCCGCCGTCAACGACATTCTGCGGGAGCCGGCTCCACGGGGCCCCGCCGGGGCCCTCCCCGACACATGACACCGGCCCCCAGGCGCATGCCTGGGGGCCGGTGTGGTGGTGCGTCTGTGGGCGATACTGGGATCGAACCAGTGACCTCTTCCGTGTCAGGGAAGCGCGCTACCGCTGCGCCAATCGCCCGTTCGCTGCCTTGCTACGAACCCCGTCCCGCCTCGAGCGAGCCCGGGGGCCGTCGAGGTGGAGACGGGATTTGAACCCGTGTAGACGGCTTTGCAGGCCGTTGCCTCGCCTCTCGGCCACTCCACCGCACGCGAGCGCTGGTCGTGAGACCAGCGCCCGGTTCCGAGCGGACGACGGGATTCGAACCCGCGACCCTCACCTTGGCAAGGTGATGCTCTACCACTGAGCCACGTCCGCAGTGCGTGGACAACTCTA
Source organism: uncultured Actinomycetota bacterium (assembly GCA_963759905.1). Classification (GTDB taxonomy): domain Bacteria; phylum Actinomycetota; class Actinomycetes; order Mycobacteriales; family Geodermatophilaceae; genus Klenkia. The sequence goes on along the minus strand of CAVXBD010000001.1, from coordinate 128,601 downwards.
ACCGACCTGTCGGGAGGGCCTGCAGCGGGGGGTCACCGGGGGACGCCCGTCCGGTGAACGCGCAGCTCGACGCTCCGTCGAGGCGGTAGCGGAGGGGCGATCAGCGGCCGGGCTCGGGGCTGCCGCCCTGCAGCAGCGCCTGGAGTTCCTCGCCCACTGCCGCCAGGTCGGACTCAGCTCCCCGGGGCACCAGTCGCTCGGTGTCCCGCAGGAAGTCCGCGACCACGCTGCGGGCGAGCTCGAACAGCGCGTAGCCGGAGGGGGAGCGAAGTTCCAGGAAGAGCACGTCCACCGCGGTCCGCGCCGGCCAGAGGCGGACATCGCCGGCGCCGGTCGGGTGGGTGAGGCCTGCATGCACGAGGTCGCGGCCCAGCATCCACTCGACGCCACCCGCGTCGTCCCCGTCGGTCCCGGGCTGGATGCCGAACCGGATGCGGACCGCGTGCGGGTCGTCCGGGTGGTAGGCCAGCCCGGCGGCCACCTCCGTCCAGGACCCCGGGCCGACCAGGTGCAGCGTGATGCGGGCCGTGCAGCCCGGCGTCGAAGCCATGCCCGCACAACGACCCGCCGTGGCGGAGGTGACGCGGCACGGTCGGCGACCTCGCACCCGGCTCATCCGTCCGCGGTGTCCCAGCAGCACCCGACGAACCGTCAGGGCCGTTGAACGCGAAGGTCTCGTGTGACCATGGGACTCGTGACCCGACCCGCGCGGCGCCCGGAGGACTCCTCGGCGGACGCCGAGATCATCCGCCGGCTGCAAGCCGGCGACCGCGGGGCCATCGAGGACCTCTACGACCGCTTCCGGCGGCCGGCCTTCGCGCTGGCGCGGCGGGTGCTGGCCGACGACACGCTGGCCGAGGACGTGCTGCAGGACGTGTTCCTGACGGTCTGGAAGGACCCGCACGCCTTCGACCGGAGCCGGGGGAGCTTCGCCTCCTGGCTGCTGGCCATGGTCCACCACAAGGCGGTCGACGCGGTGCGCCGCGAGGAGTCGCACCGCCGTCGGCAGACCCGGGCCGAGGACGACCTGCGCCTGACCGAGCCCATCGCGCAGCGGGACGTGGAGGACGAGGCCTGGACGCGGGTGGTGTCCGACCGGGTCCGGACGGCGCTGCAGGCGCTGCCCGCCCCGCAGCGGGAAGCGCTGACCCTGGCCTACTACGGCGGTTACACCCAGCGCGAGGTCGCAGCCCTGACGGACACCCCGCTGGGCACCGTGAAGACCCGCATGCTGGCCGGCATGCGCCGGCTGAAGGGGAACCTGGGCGAGGTGGTCGCCGGCACCGCGCTGGGCAGTGCCCTCGGTGCCACCACCATCGACGGGGGAGCCCGATGAGCCGGGACCCGCGGGACGCGGGCCACGAGGTCTTCGACGAACTGGCCGTGGGTTGGGCGCTGCACGCCCTCGAGCCCGAGGACGAGACCTCCTTCGCCGGGCATCTGGCGCGGTGCGACCGGTGCGCGCGGACGGTGTCCGAGACCCACGAGGTCATGGCGGCGATGGCCACCGACCTCCCGGTCGCCGAGCCCGGTGAGGGCCTGCGGGAGCGGCTGCGGGCTGCGGTCGAGCAGACCGAGCAGGTACCGGGGCCGCCGGCTGCCCGGCCGACCGAGGTGCCCGGGATGACCGAGGTGCCGACCGGCCAGGTGGCCGGCGTCGACGCCCCGGTCGGACGTCGGCGGCCGGCCCCGCCGGATGGCCCGGGGGGCGCCCCGACGGGGTTCCCGGGCCCCCGCCGTCGGCACGCCGCGGGCCGGTCGGCCTGGCGGCGTGTCGCTCCCAACGCCCTCGTGTCCGCCGCCGTGGCGGCGATCCTGGCGCTGGGCACCTGGAACGTGGTGGTCACCGGTGACCGCGACGCAGCGCGGGCCACGGCGGCGGCGCAGGCCGAGGTCATGGACGCCCTGCTGGTGCCGGGGCAGGCCACCATCGCCCCGATGGAGCACGACGGGCACACCGTGGCCACCGTGGTGGCCCGGGACGGGCAGGCGCAGGTGATCACCGACGGGATGACCGTCAACGATGTGTCCACCAGCACCTACGTGCTGTGGGGGATGACCGCCGGCGGGCCGGTGCCGCTGGGGACCTTCGACGTCGTCGCCACCGGGATGGACCTGCGCACCGTAGGCTCGGATGCGACCGGACTGAACAGCTATACCGCATACGGGATCAGCATCGAGCCCGGTCGTCGGGCTCCGTCCTCCCCGACGGACATCGTGGCGAACGGGCAGGTGACGAGCTGAGCGAGCCGGAGACCGTGACAGCCCACCGCCCGCCCGCAGGGGCGTCGCAGCCTCGCCGCGCGCCGGAGGACGAACCCCGCGCGGAGGGTCCCCGTGCGGACGGGCCCCCTGAGGACGGCCCCGTTGAGGACGGGCAGAGCCTGCGCGAGCGGATCGCCGCACGGCAGTGGCGCCGCCGGATCGCCGCTCGCCGCTCGCTGGACACCGCCTACCGCGCCGGGGTCGGCGTGCTCGGCACGGCGCTGCTGGTCTTCGGCCTGATCACCATCCCGCTGCCCGGGCCCGGTTGGCTCACGGTGATCACCGCGCTGTTCGTGCTGGCCACCGAGTTCACCTGGGCCGAACGGTTGCTGGAGTTCACCAAGCACCACGTGAGCAACTGGACCGAGTGGCTGGGCCGGCAGCGGGTGTGGGTCCGGGTGGCCGTGGCGGTGGCCACCGCGGCCTTCGTCTACGTCGTCCTGGTCGTGACCCTGCATCTGGTGGGCGTGCCGGGGTGGCTGCCGGGGTGGGTGCCGATGTGGCGATGACGGTCTGGCATCATGGAACGCGCACTCCGGTGCACCGCACCGCAGCCGGGCGATTGGCTCAGCGGTAGAGCGCTTCGTTCACACCGAAGAGGTCACTGGTTCGATCCCAGTATCGCCCACAGACACGGCAGCCCCTCTCCCACGCGGGAGAGGGGCTGCCGTGCGTCCGGGATCGGTGGGTCAGGAGGGGTGACGGATCCCCCGAGGGCCGCGGCCCGCTCGGCGGCCAGGAGTTGATCGCGTTCCCCTGGGGTGCGGCCGGCTGTTACCGCGCGCTGCGGGTCCACGCCTCGTTCGCCTCGGGCTCCTGGACGTCCCCGTGAACTGGGAGATCACGCGGTTGGCGAGCAGGTGGTGGCGGTGCAGGGTGTGCTGCGGACGCCGGAAGGGGCCGAAACGCTCGCGGGCCGTCGGACGGGACTCGTCGTCACGGGGGTTCGGTGTCGACTGCGGCCCTCCGCACGTCCTGGAGATCTGTCATCGGTCTGGTCGACCGGACTGCGGGGAGGCGCCGTAGGCCAGGTGTGCCACGCCGTTGCTGAGCCGGGCGGCAGCCAGCAGGGTGAGCGGAAGCTGCTCGTGGCCGTCGGGGAACAGCCGGATGCCGGCGCCCAGGGCGACCGGGTAGACGAAGAGGTGCAGCTCGCCCACCAGACCGTCGGCCAGCATCGCCCGGACCAGGGTGGCGCTGCCGCTCACGTACAGGTCGCCCTGGGCGGTCAACTCCCTGATCCGGTTCGGGTCGTAGCCCGCGAGCACCGTGGTGTTCGACCACCCGGGGTCGGTGAGGGTCCGGGAGACGACGTACTTCGGGCTGTCGTTGAAGAACGGTGCCCCGGGATCGTCATCGACCGTGCGGGACGACCAGGCGGGCGCGAACATCTCGTAGGTCCGGCGACCGAGCAGGATGCCCGAGGCGCTCGCGGTGAGCGCGCCGATCGCGGCGGCCAGGTCGGCGGGGAACCCGTACGGAGCCGTCCAGGTGGGGACGTCGACGATCCCGTCGACGGTGGTGAACTCGTGGACCTTCACGACGCCCATGGCTGTGCCTCCTGCGGGGTGCTGTCACTGGTGGTGTCGAGGGGAGGACCGACCGGTCCTGCAGGACTCATCGCCGCGGTCGGGCACCCCGGTAGCGTCCGCCGGCGTGAGCGCATCGGTGGTGGCGGTCTGGGTGCACCCGGTGAAGAGCCTGGCGCCGGTCGCCCGGGAGTCGGTCGACGTGCTCCCGGCCGGCCTGGCGGGGGACCGCGCCCGGGTTGTGGTGGATGCCGCGACCGGGGAGCGGCTGCGCGCCAAGACCGCCCCGGGGTTGGCCGCCGTGGTGCCCACCGGGGACGACGCCGTGGACGCCGCGGCGGTAGCGGCGGTCCTGGGCCGCGCGGTCCGGCTGGCACCGGCCGACGAGCCGGCGGTGATGGTGGCCGCGGTGCACCTGGTCAGCCGGCAGGCCCTGGCCCGGGCCGCGACCGGGGACGTCCCGGCCGGCTGCTCGGCCGCGGACCCGCGGGCCAACCTGGTGCTGGACCTGCCCGGCGGGGAGGACGAGCGCGACTGGGTGGGCCGCACGATCGCCATCGGTGGCGCGGTGCTCCAGGTCACCCGCACCCCCCGGCACTGCCTGGGGGTCTACGCCGAGGTGCGGACCCCGGGTCCGGTAGCCGTGGGGGACGCCGTCGCGCCGGGCTGAGTGCACGCACCCGGGCACTACGCTCGGCTGGTCACCGCCACCGATCGTCAGGAGCCTGCTGTGTCTGCCGCGCCCGCCGAACCCGTCGTCGCCACCGTGAAGGTGCCGGCCGGGACGACGGCCATCCAGGCGCTCAAGGACGCCGGGATCCCGCTCAAGGGCCCCGACGCCGCCGTCGTCGTCCGCGAGCTGGCCGGCGGCGAGCTGCAAGCGACCTGGCCTGGGCGCCCGAGGCGGACACCGAGGTCGAGCCGGTCGCGGCCTCCAGCCCGGACGGCCGGGCGGTCATCCGGCACTCCGCCGCGCACGTGCTGGCCCAGGCCGTGCAGGACCTGTTCCCGGGCACCCGGCTGGGCATCGGCCCGCCGGTCGACGACGGCTTCTACTACGACTTCGACCCCGAGCGGCCGTTCACCCCCGAGGACCTGCAGGCGCTCGAGAAGAAGATGCAGGACATCGTCCAGGAGGGGCAGAACTTCGCCCGCCGGGAGATCTCCGACGACGACGCCCGGGTCGAACTGGCCGCACGAGCCCTACAAGCTGGAGCTGATCGGGCTCAAGGGCGGCGCCGGGTCCGACACCGCCGACGTGGCCGAGGGTGCCGACGTCGAGGTCGGCGGCGCGCAGCTGACCATGTACGACAACCTCGAACCGCGCACCCGGGAGCGGGTCTGGACCGACCTGTGCCGGGGCCCGCACCTGCCCCGCACCTCGGCCATCCCGGCGTTCGCGCTGACCCGGGTGGCGGCCGCCTACTGGCGGGGCAGCGAGAAGAACCCCCAGCTGCAGCGGATCTACGGCACCGCGTGGGAGTCCAAGGACGCGCTGAAGGCCTACCAGGAGCACCTGGCCGAGGCCGAGCGGCGCGACCACCGCCGGCTCGGTTCCGAGCTGGACCTGTTCAGCTTCCCCGACGAGATCGGGTCGGGCCTGGCGGTGTTCCACCCCAAGGGCGGGGTGATCAAGCGGGAGATGGAGGACTACGTCCGCCGTCGGCACATCGAGGAGGGCTTCTCCTACGTCGGCAGCCCGCACATCGCCAAGGGCGGCCTGTTCGAGACCTCGGGGCACCTGCCGTACTACGAGGACACCATGTTCCCCGCCATGGATCTGGAGAACGCCAAGTACTACCTCAAGGCCATGAACTGCCCGATGCACAACCTGATCTTCCGGTCGCGGGGCCGGTCCTACCGGGAGCTGCCGCTGCGGTTCTTCGAGTTCGGCAGCGTCTACCGGTACGAGAAGTCGGGGTGGTGCACGGGCTGACCCGGGTCCGCGGGCTCACCCAGGACGACTCGCACTCCTACGTCACCCCCGAGGGGGCGGCCGCCGAGATCCGTCACCTGCTGGCCTTCGTGCTGGGCCTGCTGCGCGACTTCGGGCTGGACGACTACTACCTGGAGCTGTCCACCCGGGGGGAGTCGGAGAAGTTCATCGGCTCCGAGCAGGAGTGGGCGGTGGCCACCGCGGTGCTCGAGGACGCCGCCGGGGAGACCGGGCTGGAACTGGTGCCCGACCCCGGCGGTGCGGCGTTCTACGGCCCGAAGATCTCGGTGCAGGCCCGGGACGCCATCGGGCGCACCTGGCAGATGTCGACCATCCAGTACGACTTCAACCAGCCGGCCCGCTTCGGCCTGGAGTACACCGCCGCCGACGGCACCCGGCAGCAGCCGGTGATGATCCACTCGGCCAAGTTCGGGTCCATCGAGCGGTTCTTCGGCGTGCTCACCGAGCACTACGCGGGCGCCTTCCCGGCCTGGCTGGCCCCGGTGCAGGTGGTCGGCATCCCGATCACCGACGAGCAGGTGCCGTACCTGACCGAGGTCGCCGGGCGGCTGCGGGCCGCACGGCATCCGGGTCGAGATCGACGACTCCGACGACCGGATGCAGAAGAAGATCCGCACCGCCAGCAAGCAGAAGGTCCCTTTCGTGCTGCTCGCCGGGGCCACCGACGCCGAGGCCGGCGCGGTCTCCTTCCGCTACCGCGACGGCAGCCAGCGCAACGGCGTCCCGGTCGCCGAGGCCGTCGAGGCCGATCGCCGGGTGGGTCGACCGCACGGTCGCAACGACGACCCCGCCGGTCGGGCGCCGACGCGTGAACCGCTGACCGTCGACGGCGGTCCGACGACGGTCTTCGAGCAGCTGTGGACGCCCGTACCGGATGGCCTACATCCAGGGTGAGGGCAAGCCCACCGGCGACCACGACTGCCCGTTCTGCCTCATCCCGGCGATGAGCGACGAGGACGGGCTGATCGTGGCCCGCGGTGCGGCGCGTGTACGCGGTGCTCAACCTGTACCCGTACAACGCCGGGCACCTGATGGTGGTCCCGTACCGGCACGTGCCCGACTACACCGACCTGACCGACGACGAGGTCGCCGAGCTGGGCGCCTTCACCCAGACCGCGATGCGGGTGGTCCGCGCAGGTCAGCGGCGCGCACGGGTTCAACGTGGGGATGAACCAGGGTTCGGTGGCCGGCGCGGGCATCGCCGACCACCTGCACCAGCACGCCGTGCCGCGGTGGGGCGGGGACACCAACTTCATGCCGGTGCTCGGGCTGACCCGGGTGCTGCCCCAGGTGCTCGGCGAGACCCGCAGCCTGCTCGCCGAGGCGTGGCCATCGACACCGGCAGCTCCGCGGTCCGCCGCCGCCGAGGACGGCTGATGCTCGGGGTCAACCTCCGGCCGGCCGTGGCCCGGGTCTGGGCGCCGATCGGTGCGCTGCCTGCTGCGGATCGGGGTCGACCGCCGACGCGGTCACCGTGGTCGGCACGCTGGGGGCGGTGGCCGTCGGCGGTCTTCCTGATCGGCAACGGCGTGCTGTTCTGGGGCGCGTTCGCGGTCACCGTGTTCGTGCTGCTCGACATGCTCGACGGCGCGCTGGCCCGGGCCCGCGGCGGCGGCTCGGTGTTCGGCGCGGTGCTGGACTCCACCGGCGACCGGGCCGCCGACGCCGCCATCTTCGCCGCGCTGGCCTGGTGGTTCTCCGGCGCCGGGCGACAACCGGCTGCTGGTGCTGCTGTCCCTGATCTGCCTGGTGCTGGGCGTGCTCACCTCCTACGTCAAGGCCCGCGCCGAGGGCGTGGGCCTGACCTGCGACGTCGGCTCGTCGAGCGCACCGAGCGGCTGATCCTGGTCCTGGTCGGCACCGGCTTCACCGGGCTGGGCATCCCGTACGCGCTGCAGGTGGCCTGTGGCTGCTCGCTGGCCGGCAGCGCGGTCACCGTCGGGCAGCGCTTCGCTCGCGGTCCGCGCAGCAGTCCGCGGCCGGCGTCCCGCTGCCGGCGCCGCCGCCCGACCCCGTGACCGAGCTGCGCGGACCGGCTGGCCGGACGCCGGCTACGCCGCGGGCTGGCGTGCTGGTCAAGGCGCTGCCCGAGCCGCTGGCCCGGGGGCCTTCGACCGGGTCGGGCGGCTGGGCGGCCGGCCGGCGAGGGCACGCGGCGTCCGGCAGCTGCGGGCCAACCTGCGGGTGGCCACCGGCGGCGCGCTGACCGCGCAGGAGCTCGACGCAGCTGACCCGGCGCGGCCGTCGCGGTCCTACGCGCGGTACTGGATGGAGGCCTTCCGGCTGCCCACGCTGGACACCGCCGCGGCTCGCTCGCCGGCACCGACGATGGTCGGGCGGCGAGCACCTGGCCGCGGCCCGCGACGCCGGCCGGCCGGTGGTGATGGCGCTGCCGCACAGCGGCAACTGGGACGCCGCCGGCGTGTGGCTGGTCGACTGGCTCGGCGGGCCGTTCATGACGGTGGCCGAGCGGTTGCGCCCCGAGTCGCTGTACCGGCGGTTCCTGGACTACCGGGAGTCGCTGGGCTTCCGGGTGGTGCCGCTGACCGGCGGCGAGCGGCCCAGCGCCGCGGTGCTCACCGAGTGGCTGCGGCGCCGGCGGGTCGGCCTGCCTGCTGGTCGACCGCGACCTGTCCGCCTCCGGCGTCCCGGTCGACCTTCTTCGGCCGACCGCACCACGATGCCCGGCGGGCCGGCGCTGCTGGCCGCCCGGACCGGCGCGGCGCTGCTGCCGGCGGTCTAGCCGGTTCGACGGCGCCGGCTGGTGGCACACCGTGCACCCCGAGGTGGACGTGCACGGCCCGGGCCGGCTGCGGGACCGGGTGCACGCCGGCATGCAGGGCGTGGCCGACGCGTTCCAGTCCAGCATCGCGCGGCACCCGGTCGACTGGCACCAGCTCGGCCGGATCTGGCCCGACGTGCCGCCGGACCCGCGCCCGATGAGGATCGGTCTGGTCTGCCCCTACCAGTGGGACGTGCCCGGTGGGGTGCAGTACCACGTCCGGGACCTGGCCGAGACGCTGCGCGGGCTCGGGCACCAGGTCGAGGTGCTCACCCCGGCCGAGCACGAGGAGTCGCTGCCCGCCGAGCACGTCACCTGGGCCGGCCGTGCCGTGCCGTTCCCCTACAACGGCTCGATGGCCAGCTTCCAGTTCGGGCCGCTGTCGGCCTCCCGGGTGCGGCGCTGGCTGCGGGACGGTCACTTCGACGTCGTCCACGTGCACGAGCCGGCCCCGCCGTCGGTGTCCCTGCTGGTCTGCATGATCGCCCGCGGACCCATCGTGGCGACCTTCCACGCGGCCACCGTGCGGTCCAAGTGGCTGATCGCCTGGGGGCCGGTGGTCCGACCCTGGCTGGAGCGGATCTCCGGCCGGATCGCCGTGTCGGACTTCGCCCGCCGGCTGCAGGTGGAGCACCTCGGCGGCGACGCGGTCGTCATCCCCAACGGGGTGCACGTGCAGGCCTTCGCCGAGGGGCCTGCGCTGCCCGGGCGGACCCGCGGGTCCGGCACGCCCACGGTGGGGTTCCTGGGCCGCTACGACGAGCCCCGCAAGGGCCTGCCGGTGCTCCTGGAGGCGATGCGCAGCGTCATCCGGGAGCGCCCGGGCGTGCAGCTGCTGGTCGCCGGCCGGGGCGACCCCGACGAGCTCGACGCGCTGATCGGTCCGGACCTGCGGGACGCGGTGCTGCTGCTGGGCGAGCTGTCCGAACCGGACAAGGCCGCCTTCCTGCGCACCGTGGACGTGTACTGCGCGCCGAACCTGATGGGGGAGAGCTTCGGGGTGGTCCTGGTGGAGGCGATGGCCGCCGGTGCCCCGGTGGTGGCCAGCGATCTGGACGCCTTCGCCCGGGTGCTCGACGACGGGGAGGCCGGGGTGCTGGTGCGGCGCGGGGACGCCAGCGCGCTGGGCCGGGTGCTCGTGGACCTGCTGGGCCGGCCCGGCGCGGCGGGCCGAGCTCAGTGCGGCGGGGCACCGCCGGGCCGCGGACTACGACTGGGCCGCCCTGGCCCAGCAGGTGCTCGCCGTGTACGAGACCGTCGCCCCGCCCGGTACCGGCGAGGTGACCACCGGGGACGAGGGGGAGGACGACGAGCGCGACGACGGGGACGGGACCGCGCCGGGTGACCGGGCGTCGGCTGGCCCCGGCTGGCCACGCTGGCTGCGCCGTGCCACGGAGGGCTGACCCGCCGGTAGCGTGAGCGGTCGTGACCTCGACGAGCTGGCTGCTGCTCGGCGTCGGTGTCGGTGTGCTCGTCCTCCTGGCCTGGGCGGCGTTCACCGCCACCCGGCTGCGCCGGCTGGAGGGCCGGGTGGCCCGGGCCTGGGCGGCCCTGGAGGCCGCCCTGCACCGCCGCACCGAGCTGGCCGCGGCGGTGGTCCGGGAACGGAGGCGCGCAGCTGCCGGCCGCGCTGGCCGACCGGCTCGCCGGCGCCGTCGCCGCGGCCAGGGCGCCGGACGGCGGGGATCGCGAGGTGGCCGAGAACGCCCTGGGCCGGCTGCTGCGCGAGCTGCCCGCAGCGGTCGGCACGGCCGAGCTGGACGACGCCGGCTGGCGGGTCGGGCTGGCCCGGCGGTTCTACAACGACGCCGTGCGCGACACCCGCTCGCTGCGCCGGCGCCCGCTGGCCCGGGTGCTCCGGCTGCACGGACGGCGCCCGCTGCCCCGCTTCTTCGACATCGACGACGGACTGGACGCGGTGGTCGGCACCGCGGGCCCGCCGGCCCCCCGCTGACGGCTGCCTACGATGGGGGTGACCGGTTCCCCCGTCCCACCCGAGCACCGCGAGGCAGCACCATGTCCGAGAACGGCAGCACCATCCCCACCGGTCCGAACGGCACCGGCACCGACCGGGTCAAGCGCGGCATGGCCGAGCAGCTCAAGGGCGGCGTGATCATGGACGTCGTCGACGCGGCCCAGGCCCGCATCGCCGAGGACGCCGGCGCCGTGGCCGTGATGGCCCTGGAGCGGGTCCCCGCCGACATCCGGGCCCAGGGCGGGATCGCCCGGATGAGCGACCCGGACATGATCGACGGCATCATCGCCGCGGTCTCCATCCCGGTGATGGCCAAGGCGCGGATCGGCCACTTCGTCGAGGCGCGCGTGCTGCAGAGCCTGGGCGTGGACTACATCGACGAGTCCGAGGTGCTGACCCCGGCCGACGAGGCCCACCACATCGTCAAGACCGACTTCACCGTGCCGTTCGTCTGCGGCGCCACCGACCTCGGGGAGGCGCTGCGCCGGATCTCCGAGGGCGCCGCCATGATCCGGTCCAAGGGCGAGGCGGGCACCGGCAACGTCGTCGAGGCCACCCGGCACATGCGCTCCATCCGGGCCGGCATCCGCCGGCTGGCCACGCTGGACGACACCGAGCTGTACGTGGCCGCCAAGGAGCTGCGCGCGCCCTACGACCTGGTCCTCGAGGTGGCCCGCACCGGCAAGCTCCCGGTCGTGCTGTTCACCGCCGGTGGGATCGCGACCCCCGCGGACGCGGCGATGATGATGCAGCTGGGCGCCGAGGGCGTCTTCGTGGGCTCGGGCATCTTCAAGTCCGGGGATCCGGCACAGCGGGCCGCCGCGATCGTGCAGGCCACCACCTTCCACGACGACCCGGCGGTCATCGCCAAGGTCAGTCCCGCGGGCTCGGCGAGGCCATGGTCGGGATCAACGTGGACACCCTGCCCGCCGAGCAGCGGTACGCCAACCGCGGCTGGTGAGCGGCTCCGCTCATCGGCGTGCTGGCGCTGCAGGGCGACGTCCGGGAGCACCGCGCGGTCCTCACCGCGCAGGGCGCCCGGACGGTCGCGGTGCGCCGGCCCGAGGAGCTCGGCGGCCTGGACGGGCTGGTCCTGCCGGGCGGGGAGTCCACCACGATCGCCAAGCTGGCCGACCGCTGGGGACTGCTGGAACCGCTGCGGGCCGCGATCCGCGGCGGGCTGCCGGCCTACGGCTCCTGCGCCGGGATGATCCTGCTGGCCGACCGGTTGCTGGACGCACCGGCCGACCAGGAGACCATCGGCGGGCTGGACGTGACCGTCCGGCGCAACGCCTTCGGCCGGCAGGTGGACAGCTTCGAGTCCCAGGTGGCGATCGACGGGCTGGCCGGTGGGCCGGTGCACGCGGTGTTCATCCGGGCGCCCTGGGTCGAGGAGGCCGGGCCTGGGGTGCAGGTGCTCGGCCGGGTCAGCGGCGGCCCGGCCGACGGTAGGATCGTCGCGGTCCGCCAGGGCAGCGTCGTCGCCACCAGCTTCCACCCGGAGCTCACCGGTGACACCCGGCTGCACCGGTTCTTCGTCGAGCTGGTGCGCCGTCGTGGGTCTCCCGGCGCGACCGACAGCCGTGGCGACGGTGCCGGCGACGGTGCCACCAGTGAGGAGAAGACCCTGTGAGTGGCCATTCCAAGTGGGCGACGACCAAGCACAAGAAGGCTGGGATCGACGCCAAGCGCAGCAAGCTCTTCGCCAAGCTGATCAAGAACATCGAGGTCGCGGCGCGCACCGGAGGCGGTGACGTCCAGGGCAACCCGACGCTGTTCGACGCGGTCCAGCGGGCCAAGAAGTCCTCGGTGCCGATCGACAACATCAACCGGGCGGTCAAGCGCGGAGCGGGCCTGGAGGCCGGTGGCGTCGAGTACCAGGCCATCACCTACGAGGGCTACGCCGCGGCCGGGGTGGCGGTCCTCATCGAGTGCCTCACCGACAACAAGAACCGCTCCGCCATGGAGGTCCGCACGGCCATGACCCGCAACGGCGGGTCCATGGCGGACCCGGGTTCGGTGTCCTACCTGTTCAGCCGCAAGGGCGTCATCGTGGTCCCCGCCGAGGGAACCACCGAGGACGACGTGATGATGGCCGTGCTGGACGCCGGGGCCGAGGAGGTCCGCGACCTGGGCGACACCTTCGAGGTGGTCTGCGAGCCCACCGACCTGGTCGCCGTCCGCACCGCGCTGCAGGACGCCGGGATCGACTACGACTCGGCCGAGGCGGCGTTCGTGCCCAGCGTGCAGGTGGAGCTGGACGTCGACGGCGCGGGCAAGGTCTTCCGGCTGATCGACGCCCTCGAGGACTGCGACGACGTCCAGAACGTGTACGCCAACTACGACGTGCCCGACGACGTCATGGAGGCCGTCGCGGCCGACGCCTGACCGCCGGGGCCGAGCGGGAGCGCCGGTCGGGGTCGCCCTGGCGGTGAGCCCGGTCGGGCCGCCGACCCGGGCGCAGGGCCGGACCGCCGGGCCATGGATCGCCGTCGGCGTGGGCTGACCCCACCGCGACCGCGCGGCGGTTAGCGTGTCCCCTCGAACACCTGTTCGCCGACGAGAGGGGCCCGTGGTGCGCGTGCTCGGCATCGACCCGGGACTGACCCGCTGCGGGTGGGGTGTGGTGGACGGCCGCCCCGGCGCCCGGCCCACCGCGGTGGGGGTCGGCGTGCTGCGCAGCGATCCCGACCTGGCCCTGGAGCTGCGGTTGCTGGAGCTGCACAGCGGGGTGAGCGCGTTGCTGCGCGCGCACCAACCCGACGTGGTGGCCATCGAGCGGGTCTTCCAGCAGAACAACCGGGGGACGGCGACCGGCACCGCGCAGGCTGCCGGCGTGGCCGCGCTGGCCGCGGCCCAGGCCAGCCGGCCGGTGGCCTGGCACACCCCGAGCGAGGTCAAGGCGGCGATCTCCGGCAACGGCCGGGCGGACAAGGAGCAGGTGACGCTGATGGTCACGCGGGTGCTGGGGCTGTCGGTGGCCCCCAAGCCGGCCGACGCGGCGGACGCGCTGGCCCTGGCGGTCTGCCAGGTCTGGCGGGGACCGACGAAGGACCGGCTGCGGGTGGCCGCGCTGGCCACCGGCGCCGGGGTGGGGCAGCAGGTGGAGAAGCTGTCCACCGCGCCCCGCCCGGCGGTCCGGCAGAGCCGCTGGCAGGGCATCGGCGGCGGCCTGACCGGGCAGGGGGTGTCCCGGTGATCGCCAGCGTCTCCGGCCGGGTGGCCGCGGTGTCCCCCGACGGCGCCGTCGTCGAGGTGGGCGGGATCGGGCTGTCGGTGCAGTGCACCCCGGGCACGATCGCCCGGCTGCAGGTGGGCGAGGCCGCCCGGCTGTCCACCAGCCTGGTGGTCCGGGAGGACTCGCTGACCCTGTACGGGTTCGCCGACGACGACGAGCGCCAGCTGTTCGAGCTGTTGCAGACCGCCAACGGGGTGGGCCCGCGGCTGGCCCAGGCGGTGCTGGCCATCCACCCGCCGCGCGAGGTGCGCCGGGCGGTGACCACCGGGGACCTCAAGTCCCTGATGCAGGTGCCCGGCATCGGCAAGAAGGGCGCCGAGCGGCTGGTGCTGGAACTGCGCGACCGGCTCGGTGCCGCCACCGGGGACACCAGCCTGGACGCCGCCACGGCCGCGGCCGGCGCCGGGCTGACCCCGGTCACCCCGGTGGCGCCGTGGCGGGACCAGCTGACCACCGCGCTGGTGGGCCTGGGCTGGAGCGTGCGGGAGGCCGACGGTGCGCTGTCCCAGCTGGCACCGGTCGCCGAGGAGCAGGTCGCCGACGCCGGCAGCGTCGACGTCGCCGTGCTGCTGCGCCAGGCGCTGCGGATGCTGGGCCGGTCATGAGCAGCCGATCCCCGAGGGGCCGGTCGTGACCGAACCCCAGCCCGCCTCCGACGCCAGCCCGTGGGCCGGGGACGAGGAGCGGGTGGTGGAGTCCGCGCTGCGGCCGCACTCGCTGGCCGAGTTCGTCGGACAGCCCAAGGTCGCCCGCCAGCTGGACCTGGTGCTGGAGGGTGCCAAGCGGCGCGGCCGGCCGCCGGACCACGTGCTGCTGTCCGGCCCGCCCGGGCTGGGCAAGACCAGCCTGGCCCTGATCATCGGCTCCGAACTCGGCACCTCGGTGAAGATCACCTCCGGCCCGGCGATCGAGCGCTCCGGGGACCTGGCGGCGATGCTGTCCAACCTGGGGGAGGGCGACGTGCTCTTCATCGACGAGATCCACCGCATCGCCCGGCCGGCCGAGGAACTGTTGTACATGGCCATGGAGGACTTCCGGGTCGACGTGGTCGTCGGCAAGGGTCCCGGTGCCACCGCCATCCCGTTGGAGATCGCGCCGTTCACCCTGGTCGGGGCCACCACCCGGGCGGGCCTGCTCACCGGTCCGCTGCGCGACCGGTTCGGCTTCGTCGGCCAGATGGAGTTCTACGACACCGCCGACCTGCAGAAGGTGCTGGCCCGCAGCGCCGACCTGCTGGGGGTCGCCATCGACCCGGACGGCTCGGCGGAGATCGCCGGGCGCTCGCGGGGCACGCCGCGGATCGCCAACCGGCTGCTCCGCCGGGTCCGCGACTACGCCGAGGTCCGGGCAGACGGGCGGGTCACCCAGGTCGTGGCCCGGGCCGCGCTGGCGCTCTACGACGTCGACGAGCTGGGGCTGGACCGCCTCGACCGGGAGGTGCTGCACGCCCTGGTCGTCAAGTTCGGCGGTGGCCCGGTCGGGGTGGCGACCCTGGCGGTGTCGGTGGGGGAGGAGCCGCACACCGTGGAGGAGGTGTGCGAGCCCTTCCTGGTCCGGGCCGGGCTGCTGGCCCGCACGCCGCGCGGGCGGGTCGCCACCGAGGCCGCCTGGCGGCATCTGGACCTGCCGGTACCCCAGGGCGTCTGGCTGGCCGGGGGTGCCGGTGCGGTGGGTTCGGGAGGGGCCGCTGGTGCGGTCGGCGACCCGCCGTCGGACCGGTCGTCGTCACAGACACTCTTCGACGCCTAGACTCTCCGACGCTGGTGCGCAACCGCGCGATCGCCGATCGCGCACTCACGCGCGCCCTGCGCCGGTCGCGCCCCCCGGGCGGACCGCAGCCGACGTACCCGAGTGACCGCCGACCAGTGGTCACGATGATCGCGCGAACCAGGCGCGGTGGAGAGGCACGACAACCGTGGAGCAGTTCTTCCCGCTCATCCTGCTGGTGCTCGCCTTCGGCCTGCTGATCGTGCTGCCGGCCCGGCAGCGCAAGAAGATGGCGGCCAACGCCCAGGCCCTGCAGGAGAAGCTCACCATCGGCACGCCGGTGCTGCTCACCAGCGGCCTGCACGGCACCATCGCGCGGATCGGCGAGGGCACCGTGGACGTCGAGATCGCCCCCGGCGTCGTCGCCACCTTCGCCCGCCCGGCGATCATGGAGGTCCGCACCTCCGACGGTGCGGTGCTGGACGCCACCGCCGGCGAGGTCGTGCCGCCCACCGACGAGCAGACCTACCCGGTCGACGGCGACGGCGACCCCACCGACCGCACCCGCTGAGGCCGGCACCGATGGCCGCTCGCCAGCTCCCCGCCGTCCGGTACTTCGGGGCGTTCCTCCTCATCGTCGCGGTGATGTACGGGCTGATCTACGGCACCGGCACCCAGCGCACCCCGCAGCTGGGGCTGGACCTGCAGGGCGGCACCACCGTCACGCTCACCGCCAAGGTGCCCGGCGGGGGCACCCCCAGCCAGGCCGACCTCGAGCTGGCCCGGCAGATCATCGAGCAGCGGGTGAACGGCCTGGGGGTCGCCGAGGCGCAGGTGGTCACCGAGGGCAACTCCAACATCGTCATCTCGGTGCCCGGGGACAACGGGGACCAGGCCCGCCAGCTGGGTGCTACCGCCCAGCTGCGGTTCCGGCCGGTGCTGCAGGGGCCCGAGGCGGCCACCCCCGCGACGCCCACCCCCACCGACGGTGCCGCACCCACCGACGGTGCCGCACCCACCGACGGTGCAGCG
Organism: uncultured Actinomycetota bacterium; assembly: GCA_963759905.1. GTDB lineage: Bacteria > Actinomycetota > Actinomycetes > Mycobacteriales > Geodermatophilaceae > Klenkia. Next base: position 112,116 of record CAVXBD010000001.1, on the reverse strand, counting down.
GCCGGCGGTTCGGCGGCACCCACCACCGACCCGGCGGCTACCTCCGGTGCCCCGGCTGCCGACGCCCCGCCGGTCACCCAGGAGGAGGCCACCGCGGCGTACGCCACGCTGACCTGCAGCACCGGGGACGCCACCGGCGAGGTCGCCCGGGCGACCGACTACGTCGCGGCCTGCTCCGAGGACGGCACCGCCAAGTACCTGCTGGGCCCGCAGATCATCTCTGGGACCGACATCTCCAACGCCAGCGCCGGCACCCAGTCCACCACCGGTGAGTGGGTCGTGCTGCTGGACTTCAAGTCCGGGGCGGCCACCACCTGGGCCACCTACACCGCCGGCAACGTGGGCAGCGCGGTGGCCTTCACCCTGGACGGCAAGGTCGTCTCCGCACCGACCATCCAGGGCGCGATCAACGGGCAGACCACGATTACCGGCCAGTTCGACCAGGAGTCGGCCACCACGCTGGCCAACCAGCTCAAGTACGGCGCCCTGCCGCTGACGTTCACCCAGGCCACGGCCCAGTCGATCTCCACCTCGCTGGGCGCCGAGCAGTTGCGGGCCGGGCTGATCGCCGGGGCCATCGGCATCGCGCTGGTCTTCGTCTACGCGCTGCTGTACTACCGGCTGCTGGGCCTGGTCATGATCGGCAGCCTGCTGCTGTCGGCCGTGGTGGTCTACGCCAGCCTGGTGCTGCTGGGCCGGCAGATCGGCTTCGCGCTGAGCCTGGCCGGCATCGCCGGATTCATCGTGAGCATCGGCATCACCGCCGACAGCTTCGTCGTGTACTTCGAGCGGCTCAAGGACGAGATCCGGGAAGGGCGGACGCTGCGCAGCGCCGTCCCCCGGGCCTGGGTCCGGGCCCGCCGGACGATCCTGTCCGCCGACGCGGTCAGCGTGCTGGCCGCCGCCATCCTCTACCTGCTGGCCATCGGGGACGTGAAGGGCTTCGCCTTCACCCTGGGCCTGTCCACCGTGCTGGACCTGCTGGTGGTCTTCCTGGTCACCCATCCGCTGCTGTCCGTGCTGTCCCGGTTCAAGAGCTTCGGCAGCAACCGGTTCTCCGGCCTCGGTGCGGTGGACCGCACCCGGGGCCCGGCGGTGCCGCCCCGACCGGGCCAGCGGCCCGGCCAGCGCGCGGGTCTGGTCGGTGCCGGCGCGGCCGCCGCCGGCGGTGGCCAATCCCGTGACAGCAGCACCAGCACCGACAGGAGCAACCGATGACCGGCACCCCGCGCGACGGCGACCCGGCCGCCAAGGCCGACGGCACACCGGGCACCGGCGGCACCGCGTCCGGCGACGGCAGCCCGGTGCCCCGCGGTACCGACGCCGACGAGGCGGCCGCAGCTGCTGCCGACCCGCGGGCCGACGCCGCCGCCGACGCCGACGACCGGGCGCTCGCCGACGCCGGCCTGCCGCTCGCCGACGGGGACTCCTCATCGGAGGCTCCCGCGCCGCGCCGGGCGTCCCTGGCGCACCGGCTGTACAACGGCGAGGCCGGCCTGGACGTCGTCGGCCGCAGCACGTTCTGGTACAAGGTCACCGCCGTGGTGGTGCTGGTCTGCATCGCCTCGATGCTGTTCCGCGGGTTCAACTTCGGGATCGACTTCGAGGGCGGCAACAGCTTCCGGGTGCCCGCCTCGGCCGCCCAGCTGACCGACATCCAGACCGCAGCCGAGGACGCCGGGGCCCAGGTGTCCACCGCGCAGGTGGTCGGTGGCAACACCGTGCTGCTGCGCACCGGGGCCCTGGACACTGCCGCGGAGTCCGCGGTGGTCACCGCCATCGCCCAGGCGGCCGGCGTGAGCGCCGCCGAGGTCAGCCCGGAGTCGGTGAGCGCGGACTGGGGCCGGGACATCACCGACCAGGCACTGATCGCGCTGGTGGTGTTCCTGGCAGCGGTCGTGCTGTTCCTCGCGGTCCGCTTCCAACCCAAGATGGCGGTCGCGGCCATCGTCGCGCTGCTGCACGACATCCTGCTCACCGCCGGGGTGTACTCCCTGGTGGGCTTCGAGGTGACCCCGTCCACCGTGATCGGGTTCCTCACCATCCTCGGGTTCAGCCTCTACGACACCGTGGTGGTCTTCGACAAGGTCGACGAGAACACCAAGGACCTCGTCAAGGGTGCCCGGATGACCTGGGGCGAGGCCGCGAACCTGGCGGTCAACCAGACCCTGATGCGGTCGATCAACACCTCGGTCATCGCGCTGCTACCGGTGCTGGGCCTGCTGATCATCGGCGTGGGACTGCTCGGCGTCGGCACCCTGCAGGACCTGGCGCTCGTGCTCACCGTCGGTCTGGCGGCCGGCACCTACAGCTCCATCTTCCTGGCCACCCCGGTGCTCGCCGATCTCAAGGCGCGCGAGCCCGAGGTGCAGGCGCTGCGCAAGCGGGTGCTCGCCCGCCGGGCCGCGGACGCCCGGCAGGCCTCGGCCGGCGGGACCGCACCGGTGGCGGCCGGCCAGGTGGCCAACGCGCGGCGGTCCCGGCCCGCGGGGGGTGGGGTGGCCGTCGCCGACCGGGAGACCCTGCCGGCCCGCCCGGAGGCGGTGGAGCAGGTCGAGTCCCCGGCCTCGGTCACCCGCACCGTGGCCGCGCCCAAGCCGGGGGCCCGCCCGCAGCGCCCGGCCGGCCGGAAGCGCCGGTGACCTCCCTGGAGGTCGCCGGGGAGCATCCCCTGGATCAGTTGATCGCCTCGATCGCGGTCGACGTGCCCGACTTCCCCACCCCCGGGGTGGTCTTCCGGGACCTCACCCCGGTGTTCGCCCACCCGCGGGCGTTCCGGCGGGTGGTGGACGCGCTGGCCGCGCCGGTCGAGGTGGATCCTCGGGTGGCGGCGCTGGGGCACGGCGGGGACGACCCGGGTTTCGACGTGGTGGTGGGTGTGGAGGCCCGCGGGTTCCTGCTGGCCGCGGCCGTCGCGCTGGACGCCGGCACCGGTGTGGTGCTGGTCCGCAAGGCCGGCAAGCTGCCCCGCGAACGGGTCTCGGCGGACTACGCGCTGGAGTACGGCACGGCCACGCTGGAGCTGCACACCGACTCCATCACCCCCGGCCAGCGGGTGCTGGTCGTGGATGACGTGCTGGCCACCGGCGGCACGCTGGAGGCCGCGATCGGCCTGGTCGACCAGCTCGGGGGAGTGGTCACCGCCGTGTCGGTGGTGGTCGAGCTGCCCGCGCTCGGTGGCCGTCAGCGACTCAGCCCGCACGCGGTGCATGCGCTCTGGACGACCTGACACCCAGCTCACCCTCCCGAGCCGGGTCGGTGGCGCTGCGCGTCGCTAGCATGGTGAGGGTCTCGTCCCGTCGGACCCGAGGAGTGACCCGTGGCCTCTGACGTCGTCGCCCCGAACGCCGGTGCGACCACGGCCACCGGTCCCGAGCCGACCCCGGCCGGTGAGCCCACCGCGGCGGAGAAGGCGCAACGGGCGGCCCTGCCCGAGCGGCCCGCCGTGCAGCTGCCGGACCCCGCACCGGCGGCCGAGCCGGCCGCGGATGCCCTCGATCCGGTGCAGGCGGTCCCCGGGTCGCTGGCCCTGGACTCCGTCCCCCGGCGCCGGGTCCGAGACCGGCTGGCCCGGCGCATCGTGGCCGGCCAGCGGTCCACCGCGGTCCGCCCGGTGCTCGAGCCGCTGGCCGTGCTGCACCGGCAGAGCCATCCCAAGGCCGACCTGGTGCTGCTGCAGCGGGCCTACGACGTGGCCGAGCAGGCGCACGCCAGCCAGAAGCGGAAGTCCGGGGACCCCTACATCACCCACCCGCTGGCGGTGGCCACCGTGCTGGCCGGGCTGGGCATGGACACCACCACGCTGGTGGCGGCGCTGCTGCACGACACGGTGGAGGACACCGGCGTCGGGCTGGAGACCATCGTGAGCGACTTCGGCTCCGAGGTGGCCCACCTGGTCGACGGCGTCACCAAGATCGACAAGGTCTCCTTCGGGGACGGCGCGCAGGCCGAGACCATCCGCAAGATGATCGTGGCGATGGCCCGGGATCCCCGGGTGCTGGTGATCAAGCTGGCGGACCGGCTGCACAACATGCGCACGTTGCGTTTCCTGCCGCCGGAGAAGCAGGAGAAGAAGGCCCGGGAGACGCTGGAGATCCTCGCCCCGCTGGCCCACCGGCTGGGCATGAACACCATCAAGTGGGAGCTGGAGGACCTGGCGTTCGCCACGCTGTACCCCAAGCGGTACGACGAGATCGTCCGGCTGGTGGCCGAGCGGGCCCCCTCCCGGGACACCTACCTGGCCGAGGTGACCAGCGCGGTCACCGAGCAGCTGAAGGCCGCGAAGGTCGAGGCCACGGTCACCGGACGGCCCAAGCACTACTACTCGATCTACCAGAAGATGATCGTCCGCGGCCGCGACTTCACCGACATCTGGGACCTGGTGGGCATCCGGATCCTGGTGGACTCGGTGCGGGACGTGTACGCGGCGCTGGGCATCATGCACGCGCACTGGCAGCCGGTCCCGGGCCGGTTCAAGGACTTCGTGGCGATGCCGAAGTTCAACATGTACCAGTCGCTGCACACCACGGTGATCGGGCCGCAGGGCAAGCCGGTGGAACTGCAGATCCGCACCCACGACATGCACCGCACCGCCGAGTACGGCATCGCCGCGCACTGGAAGTACAAGGAGAAGGCCCGCGGCGGGGGAACGGTCACCCCACCCAAGCCCGGGTCCTCCGGGGACGACATGCTCTGGCTGCGGCAGCTGCTGGACTGGCAGCGGGAGGCCCAGGAGCCCGGGGAGTTCCTGGAGACCCTGCGCTACGACCTGGGTCCCCAGGAGGTGTTCGTCTTCACCCCCAAGGGCGACGTGATCAGCCTGCCGGGGGAGGCCACCCCGGTGGACTTCGCCTACGCGGTGCACACCGAGGTCGGGCACCGCTGCATCGGTGCCCGGGTCAACGGCAGCCTGGTCTCCCTGGACAGCAAGCTGTCCAACGGCGACGTGGTGGAGGTCTTCACCTCCCGCTCGCCCACGGCCGGGCCCTCCCAGGACTGGCTGGCCTTCGTCGGTTCCTCCCGGGCGCGCACCAAGATCCGGCAGTGGTTCACCAAGGAGCGGCGCGAGGACGCCGTCGACGCAGGCAAGAACGCGCTGACCAAGGCCATGCGCAAGGCCGGGCTGCCGCTGCAACGGTTGATGGGCGGCGAGGCGCTGGCCACCCTGGCCGCCGACCTGCACTTCACCGACGTCAGCGCGCTGTACGCCGCGGTGGGGGAGAGCCAGGTCTCGGCCGCCTCGGTGGTGGAGAAGCTGCTGATCGCCCTGGGCGGGGCCGAGGGCGCCACCGAGGACATCGCCGAGACCGCGATCCCCACCAAGCGGGCGGTGGCGCGGACGGCCAGCGGTGACCCCGGCGTGCTGGTGGTCGGGATGAGCGACGTGTGGGCCAAGCTCGCCAAGTGCTGCACGCCGGTGCCCGGTGACGACATCCTGGGCTTCGTCACCCGGGGCGGCGGGGTGAGCGTGCACCGCACCGACTGCACCAACGCCGACGACCTGCAGCGCAAGCCCGAGCGGCTGGTCGCGGTCGAATGGGCCTCGGCGCCCGGGTCGGTGTTCCTGGTGGCCATCCAGGTGGAGGCGCTGGACCGGCACCGGCTGCTCTCCGACGTCACCAAGGCGCTGGCCGACGAGCGGGTGAACATCCTGTCCGCCTCGGTGCAGACCAGCCGCGACCGGGTGGCGGTCAGCCGGTTCACCTTCGAGCTGGCCGACCCCGCACACCTGGGCTCGGTGCTGCAGACGGTCCGCAACGTGGACGGGGTCTTCGACGTGGAGCGCGTCACCGCCTGACCACCGGGGCAGGCGGCGCCGGCCCGGGTCAGCCGGTGACCATCATCGATTCGATGGTGACCGGCTGGGTCGGCGCACCGTCGCCGGGCCCGTTGGACCCGTCGTTGCCGTTCGCCGCGATGGTGTCCAGCACGGCCAGCCCTGCCTCGTCGATCGCACCCACCACGGTGTAGGACGGGGGCAGCTGGCTGTCGCCATAGACGAGGAAGAACTGGCTGCCGTCGAAACCCTGCCCGCTGTTGGCCATCGCCAGGGTGCCCCGCGGGTAGGTCTCCGAGCCGGTCACCTGGGTCGGGTACTGGTAGGCGGGACCACCCTGCCCGGTGCCCGAGGGGTCACCGCACTGCAGCACCTGCAGGCCCTCGCTGTCGGTCTCCCGGTGGCAGGGGGTGTTGTCGAAGTAGCCCTGGCCGATCAGGTAGTCGAAGCTGGCGGCGGCGCACGGCGCGGCCGCCCGGTCCAGGGTGAGGCCGATCGCACCCACGTTCGTGGTCATCGCCACCTGCTCGGTGCCGGTAGGGGTGACCTCGGCCGGCGGCACCCCCACCTCGGTCAGGTTGGGGTTGCCGCTGGTGTCGGGGGTGAAGTCGCAGCTGCCGTCGGCGCCGTCCACCACGGCGGCGGTGCTGGGCGTCGCGCCGGCCGCACTGCTGTCCTCGGTGGCGCCCTGGTCGCTCCCGCCGAACCCGCTGATGCCGACGACGGCCCCGGCCACCACCAGGACGGCCAGCACGGTCAGTCCGACGAGCAGGTTGCGCCGCCGCTTCTTGGCCTGCTCGGCCCGACGTTCCAGTTGACGCTGCAGGTGGCGCTGGGCGGCCTGGCGGCGCTGCTTGTTGCTCGACACGGGTCTGCGGGCTCCTCGGGACGGCTGCGCGGGGACGCGCGCTCACCGCTGTGCCCCGCTGGTCGAGGGGCGAGTCTAGGTGGCCTGGCTGGGCGTCCCCTGGAGGCGGACGGGGCGTCGGCCGGCGCCGCGTAGCCTGACCCGGTGCTCATCCGCTCGTTCCCCGCCGGCGCGTTCGGCACCAACTGCTACGCCGTGGCCTCCGGGCCGGGGGCGGAGTGCGTCGTCGTCGATCCCGGCATGGAGGCCGTCGAACCGTTGGCCCGGCTGCTGGCCGACGACGGTCTCAAGCCGGTCGCGGTGGTGCTGACCCACGGGCACCTGGACCACACCTTCTCCGTGCTGCCGGTCTGCGAGGGCTACGACATCCCCGCCTACCTGCACCCGGCGGACTCCGGGATGCTCTCGGACCCGGCCCGCTGGCACGGCCCGGCGCTCGCGCCGCTGATCACCGGCGTCCGGCTGCCCGACCCGGCCGGCGTGCGGTCCCTGGACGACGGTGCTGTGCTGTCGCTGGCCGGGGTCGACCTCACGGTGCGGCACGCCCCCGGGCACACCCGCGGTTCGGTGATGTTCAGCCTCGACCTGGACGACGCACCGGGGCTGATCGCCGGGGATGTGCTGTTCGCCGGGTCGGTGGGCCGGGTCGACCTGCCGGGCGGGTCGTGGGAAGCGATGCTCGGCTCGCTGCGCGACGTCGTCCTCCCGCTGGACGACGCCACCGTGGTGCTGCCCGGTCACGGACCGGCCACCACGATCGGTCGGGAGCGGGCCAGCAACCCCTACCTGGCCGAGGCGGGCGCCGGCCGGCCGCAGGGACGGGGCCTGTGACCGCGCTGACCGCCCCCAAGGGCACGTTCGACACGCTGCCCCCCGATTCGGCCCGGTTCCTGGCCGTCCGCGACACGCTGACCGCGCCGCTGCGCCGGGCGGGTTACGGCTACGTGGAGACCCCCGTGTTCGAGGACACCGCAGTCTTCGCCCGCGGGGTGGGGGAGTCCACCGACGTGGTCAGCAAGGAGATGTACAGCTTCACCGACAAGGGCGGCCGGAACCTCACCCTGCGCCCGGAGCTGACCGCGGGCCTGATGCGGGCGTTCATCGAGCACCGGCTGTACTCCGGTGCGCTCCCGGTCAAGCTGTGGAGCGTCGGGTCGGCGTTCCGCTACGAGCGCCCGCAGGCCGGCCGCTACCGGCACTTCACCCAGGTCGACGTGGAGGCCCTCGGGGTGGACGACCCGGCGCTGGATGCCGAGATGGTGGCGCTGGCCGACCAGGGCTACCGCGACCTGGGGCTCACCGACTACGAGCTGCACCTGACCTCGCTGGGCGATGCCACCTGCCGGCCGCAGTACCGGTCGCTGCTGGCGGACTTCCTGACCGGGCTGGACCTGGACGCCGACACCCGCCGGCGGGCCGAGATCAACCCGCTGCGGGTGCTGGACGACAAGCGCCCGGAGGTGCAGGCCCAGCTGGTCGACGCCCCGCTGATGGTCGACCACCTCTCGGACAGCACCCGGGCGCACTACGACGCCGTCCGGGAGCACCTGAGCGACCTGGGGGTCACCTGGGTGGAGGCGCCCCGCCTGGTCCGGGGCCTGGACTACTACACCAAGACCACCTTCGAGTTCGTGCACCGGCGGCTGGGCTCGCAGTCGGGCATCGGCGGCGGGGGCCGGTACGACGGGTTGTGCGCCGCCCTCGGCGGGCCCGACCTGTCCGGCATCGGCTACGCGGTGGGCGTGGACCGCACCATCCTGGCCGTCCAGGCCGAGGGCCTGGACATCGACGCGACCGACGGGGTGTCGGTGTTCGTCGTCCCGCTGGGCGCGGCCGCCAAGAAGCTGGCCGTGCAGCTGGTGGGTCAGCTCCGGTCGGCCGGGGTGGCCGCCGACACGGTCTACGGCGACCGCGGACTCAAGGGCGCGATGAAGGCCGCCGACCGCTCCGGCGCCATGCAGGTCGTCGTCATCGGTGACCGCGACCTGGCCGACGGCGTGGCCCAGATGAAGACCATGGCCACCGGCGTCCAGGTCGCCGTCCCCCTCGGTGAGCTGCTGGACCGGGTGCGTGCGACGGTGAACCCATGACACTCGAACACCGCCCGCTCGGCCGCACCGGCGCCGAGGTCTCCGTGGTCGGCCTGGGCACCTGGCAGCTGGGTGGCGACTGGGGCGACGTCACCGAGGATGCGGCCGCCGAGGTGCTCGACGCCGCCCTGGACGCCGGGGTGACCCTGCTGGACACCGCCGACGTCTACGGCGACGGCCGCTCCGAGGAGCGGATCCGCAAGGCGCTGGCCCCGCGCGCGGTCGGGGTTACCGACCGACCGTTCGTGGCCACCAAGGCCGGCCGCCGCGCCGACCCGTTCGTGGCGGAGACCTACACCGCGGACAACCTGCGGGCCTGGGTGGACCGGTCCCGGCGCAACCTCGGGGTGGACACCCTGGACCTGGTCCAGCTGCACTGCCCGCCGCCGGCGGTGTACTCCGATCAGCGGGTCTACGACACCTTGGATGCCCTCGTCGCCGACGGGTCGCTGGCCGCCTACGGGGTGTCGGTGGAGACCGTGCAGGAAGGGATGACGGCCCTGCAGCACGAGGGGGTGCAGTCCATCCAGGTGATCCTCAACGTTTTCCGGCGCAAGCCGCTGGAGGAGCTGCTGCCGGCCGCCCGCTCGGCGGGCGTGGGCATCCTGGCCCGGGTGCCACTGGCCAGCGGGCTGCTCACCGGGAAGTACGACGAGTCCACCACCTTCGCCGCCGACGACCACCGGACCTTCAACCGGCACGGTGAGTCCTTCGACGTGGGCGAGACGTTCGCCGGGGTGCCCTTCGAGGTCGGGGTGGCCGCGGCCCGCGAGGTGGCCGCGATCGTCCCGGCCGGGGTGTCCACGGCGGCGTTCGCGCTGCGCTGGGTGATCGACCAGCCCGGCGTCACCGCCGTCATCCCCGGTGCCCGCAACGTCGAGCAGGTGCTGGGCAACGTCGCCGCGGCGTCGCTGGACCCGCTGTCCACCGACCAGCTCGCGGCGCTGGAGCGGGTGTACGAGGAGCGCATCCGCGCCCACGTGCACGACCGCTGGTGACCGCCGAACTCCCGACCTCCACCTCCTGAAAGGCATTCCCGTGCTCCGCACCCACGACGCCGGCACCCTGCGGGCCGCCGACGCCGGCACCACCGTCACCCTGGCCGGCTGGATCGCCCGCCGCCGCGACCACGGCGGGGTGGTCTTCCTCGACCTCCGGGACGGCTCGGGCTACGCCCAGGTCGTCGTGCGCGAAGACGAGGCGCATGCGCTGCGCAACGAGTACTGCGTGCTGGTCACCGGTGCCGTGCAGGCCCGGCCGGCCGGCAACGAGAACCCCGACCTGCCGTCCGGGGAGATCGAGGTGGTCGCCTCCGAGCTGGTGGTGCTGTCGGCCTCGGCGCCGCTGCCGTTCCCGATCGAGACCACCCAGGCCGCCGGGGACGACGTCCGGTACACCTACCGCTACCTGGACCTGCGCAGGCAGGGCCCGGCGTCGGTGCTCAGGCTGCGCAGCGAGATCAACCGGGTCGCCCGCGGGGTGATGGCTGGCCTGGGGTTCACCGAGGTGGAGACCCCGTCGCTGACCCGCTCCACCCCCGAGGGTGCCCGCGACTTCGTCGTCCCGGTCCGCTTGCAGCCCGGTTCCTGGTACGCGCTGCCGCAGTCCCCTCAGCTGTTCAAGCAGCTGCTGATGATCGGTGGGCTGGAGCGCTACTACCAGATCGCCCGCTGCTTCCGGGACGAGGACTTCCGGGCCGACCGGCAGCCGGAGTTCACCCAGCTGGACTTCGAGATGAGCTTCGTGGACCGGGACGACGTGCTGGCCGTCGCCGAGTCCGTCGTCACCGCGCTGTGGCGGGAGCTGGCCGGTCACGAGGTCGGCACGATCCCGCGGATGACCTATCGCGAGGCGATGGACCGCTTCGGCTCCGACAAGCCCGACCTGCGCTTCGGCCTCGAGCTGACCGAGCTCACCTCGTTCTTCGCCGACACCCCCTTCCGGGTGTTCCAGTCGCCCTACGTGGGCGCTGTCGTGATGCCCGGTGGCGGCTCGCAGCCGCGCCGCACCTTCGATGCCTGGCAGGACTGGGCCCGCTCGCGCGGGGCCAAGGGCCTGGCCTACGTGACGGTCGCCGAGGACGGCTCGCTGGGCGGCCCGGTCACCAAGAACATCTCCGACACCGAGCGGGCCGGTCTGGTGGAAGCGGTCGGGGCGAAGCCCGGTGACTGCATCTTCTTCGCCGCCGGACAGCGCCGCACCTCCCAGGAGCTGCTGGGCGCGGCCCGCAACGAGATCGCCCGGCGGCTGGAGATGGTCGAGCCCGGGTCCTGGTCGTTCCTGTTCGTGGTCGACTTCCCCATGTTCGAGGAGACCGAGGACGGCGGCTGGACCTTCATGCACCACCCGTTCACCTCGCCCACCCCGGAGTGGCGGGACCGGTTCGCCGAGGACAAGGGGGCAGCGTTGTCGGATGCCTACGACCTGGTGATCAACGGCAACGAGTGCATGTCGGGCTCGGTCCGCATCCACGACGCCGCCCTGCAGGAGCGGGTCTTCGAGACCCTCGGGATGTCGACCGAGGAGGCCCGGGACCGGTTCGGGTTCTTCCTGGAGGCCTTCGCCTACGGCCCGCCGCCGCACGCCGGCGCCGCGCTGGGCTGGGACCGGCTGACCGCGCTGCTGGCCGGGGTGGATTCCATCCGCGAGGTCATCGCCTTCCCCAAGACCGGGGCCGGTTACGACCCGCTGACCGGTGCCCCCACCCCCATCTCGACCGCCCAGCGAAAAGAAGCCGGCATCGACCACACCCCCACCCCCCCCACCCCCCCCACCCCCACGCCCAGTTGATCATCGCCAGGTGCAGCTGAGGACGTGCACGTCGCGGCGCGTCTGACCTGCATGTGGCGATGATCAACGGGGCCGCGGTCGCCAGCCGCGGCTGAGCAGTGCTCGGCGGGAGCGGTTGACGACGGTGCTTGCGTTGCGGTGCCGGTTGGCGAAGCGCAGGAGCAGGTAGCCGTCGGCGGCCATCAGCGAGTACCTGTCGACGTCGCGCTCGAACTGGTCCCGCTCGGCGTGCTGACGTCCCTCGTACTCCCCGATGACCCGCCACTCCTCCCAACCGAGGTCACCGTGGGCGACGGTGGCACCCCGTCGGTCGCAGACGGGCACCTGGACCTGGACGCGTGGCAGGTCGCTGTCCAGCAGCCACCAGCGCAGCTGGCTCTCCGGCCGCGACATGGCCCGGGCGTCCAGGTGCGGGGCGACGACCCGGGCCCGGACGACGCCCCGTACCCGGCCGGCCCGCTCCAGGCGGGCGGTCAGCTCGTGGGCGCTCAAGGCGCCCGAGCGCAGCAAGGCGTCACCGACCGCGCAGAGTTCGTCGGCGGACAGGACGGCGGCGCAGTCCAGGAAGGTCTGGGCGCCGCTGGTCACCCGGAATCCGTCGCGGACGACGACGTCCTGGGCCGTCATCGTGCGGATCCGGGTGATGACCTCGGCGCGCTGGGGGAGCACCCGGCGCGGGGTGAGCGCGACAGTGGGCCGCCGCGGGAGGTCGACGTGCGCGCCGAGCAGGTGGGCGGCGGTGAGGTGGCTGAAGGCGGCGTCGTCGGGCAGGCCCTGGGCGAGCAGGGCCAGGCGCTCCCGCCCGTCGACGGCATCGGTGAGCTGCACCCACCGGTCGTGGGCGAGGTGCAGCCAGTCGGCACCCTGCCGGCGACCGCGGCCGGCACCGGCGGCGGTCGCCTCGGTGGATGTGAGCACCCGCGGTACGTCCATGCCTGGGACGGTCCGGCGCGAGGCCTCCCCGCGATCCCGCCCCCCAGCATCTGCGGAAACCCGCCCCGGCTGTGGACACCACCACCCAACCGCCCGCCCGACCTGCTAGGCCAGCGGTTGATCATCGTCAGCTGCAGGTGGGACATGCGGGGGGACGGCGCGCCCCACGTGCAGCTCCCGATGATCAACTGCAGCCGGGGGTCAGGCGGCGTTCAGGCGGGACAGCTGGTCCTCGGACAGGCGGAGGTCGGCGGCGGCTGCGGAGTCCACGATCGAGCTCGACTTGGAGGCGCCCGGGATGGGGAGCACGACGTCGGCCTGGGCCAGGTGCCAGGCCAGCGCCACCTGGTAGACCGACACCCCGAGCTCGTCGGCGACGGCGGCGAAGTCGGCGGCGGTGGAGGCCAGCGAGCCGGCGCCGCCCATCCCGCCGAACGGGCTCCACGGCAGGAAGGCCAGGCCGTGCGCCGCGCAGTGCGCCAGCTCCCCGGCCGAGGAGCGCCAGCCCGGGGAGAACTGGTTCTGCACGCTGACCAGCGCCTCTCCGCAGATGGCCCGGGCCTCGTCGATCTGGTCGACGTCGGCGTTGCTGACGCCCACCATGCGCACCTTGCCGGCGTCGTAGAGGTCCTTGAGCGCACCCATCGACTCCGCCCAGGGGGTCTCGGGGTCCGGGCGGTGGAACTGGTAGAGCCCGATCGCGTCCACGCCGAGGGCGGCCAGCGAGGCATCGCAAGCCCGGCGCAGGTACTCCGGCGTCCCGTCCAGTGCCCACTCGTCCCCGCCGGGCCGGGTGTGCCCGCCCTTGGTGGCGATGAGGACGTCGTCCGAACCGCCGTAGGACCGCACGGCCCGGGCCACGGTGCGCTCGTTGTGGCCCACCTCGGTGTGGTCCAGGCAGTAGGCGTCGGCGGTGTCGATCAGCGTGACCCCGGCATCGAGCGCGGCGTGCACGGTGGCCTCGGCCTGCTCCCACGACGGTCGCTGCGCGGTCACGGACAGCGGCATGGCGCCCAATCCGATGGCCGACACGGTGACCCGGCCGACGACGTCGTTGCCGATGCTGCGGTGCTGCACGGGGAGTCCTCTCCATCTGCGGATGCGTCGGGACTGTCTGCCCACGCAGGTAGCGTCGAACCGTGAGCACGCTGTTCGACCCCGAACCGGAGGAGCGCGGGCCCGCCCCGGTCGATCCGGGTGCGCCGCTCGCGGTGCGGATGCGTCCACGCGCGCTGGACGAGGTGGTCGGCCAGCAGCACCTGCTGGGAGCGCGGGCACCCCTGCGCCGGCTGGTGGAGGCCGACGAGCCCATGTCGCTGGTGCTCTACGGCCCGCCCGGCACCGGCAAGACCACCCTGGCGCACGTCATCTCGCTGGCCACCAAGCGGTCCTTCGTCCAGCTGTCCGCGCTGGACTCCGGGGTCAAGGAGGTGCGGGCGGTGATCGCCACGGCCAAGCGGGAGCTCACCCACGGCAACCGGCGCACCGTGCTCTTCATCGACGAGGTGCACCGGTTCTCCAAGACCCAGCAGGACTCGCTGCTGTCGGCGGTGGAGGACCGGATCGTCAGCCTGATCGCCGCCACCACGGAGAATCCGTTCTTCTCGGTGGTCTCCCCGCTGCTGTCCCGGTCGCTGGTGCTGGCCCTGCAGTCGCTGTCCGACGACGACGTCCGGGAGGTGCTGCGCCGGGCGATCTCCTCCGAACGGGGCCTGGCCGGTGCCCTCACCCTCACGCCCGAGGCCGAGGAGCACCTGCTGCGGGTGGCCGGCGGTGACGCGCGCAAGGCGCTCACCGCGCTGGAGTCCGGCGCCGCTGCCGCGGTCGCGACGGGTGCCACGGCGCTGGACCTGGCCACCCTGGAGACCGCGGTCGCCCAGGCCGCGGTCCGCTACGACCGGCAGGGCGACCAGCACTACGACGTGGCCAGCGCGCTGATCAAGAGCATCCGGGGTTCCGACGTCGACGCGGCGCTGCACTACCTGGCCCGGATGGTGGAGGCCGGGGAGGACCCACGCTTCATCGCCCGGCGGCTGGTGATCAGCGCCAGCGAGGACATCGGCATGGCCGACCCGACCGCGCTGCTGACCGCGGTCGCCGCCGCCGACGCGGTGGCGTTCATCGGCATGCCCGAGGGCCACTTCCCGCTGGCGCACGCCGTGGTGCACCTGGCCACCGCACCGAAGTCCAACGCCGTGACCGTGGGCATCAGCGAGTCGGTCGCCGACGTCCGGGCCGGGCTGGGGGGCCCCGTCCCCCGGGGTTGCGGGACGCGCACTACGCCGGCGCCAAGAAGCTGGGGCACGGGAAGACCTACGCCTACCCGCACGACCACCCCGACGGCGTGCTGCCCCAGCAGTACCCGCCGGACGCACTGGTGGGTAGGGACTACTACCGACCCACCGGCCGCGGGGCCGAGGCGGCGATCGGCACCCGGCTGGCCAGGCTGCGGGCCATCGTCCGGCGGGGACGCTGACGGTTCGCGCGCGCTGTCGGCGCCCGCGGTTAGGGTGACCCGAGCCTGGAGCCAGCCGGCTGACCCAGGCACGTCGACGACCAGGGAGACCACGCGTGTCCGCAGGAGAGATCGCCGGGCTCATCGCCGCCGGTGCATTGGTGGTGCTGGTGCTGCTGCTCGCGGTGCCGGTGCTCAAGCTGGGCCGCACGCTCGACGAGACCACGCTGACCATCCGGCAGGTCCGGGAGCAGAGCCAGCCGATCCTGAGCCAGGCCTCGACGACGGTGACCCATGTGAACGCCAACCTGGAGCGGGTCGACGACATCACCGGCAACGCCGCCAACGTCTCCAGCAACGTCGCCGCGCTGACCAGCGTGTTCGCCGCCACCCTGGGCAGCCCGCTGATCAAGGCCGCGGCCTTCAGCTACGGGGTGCGCAGCGCGGTGTCCAAGAAGCGCGAGGGGCAGGCCCTGGCCACCGCCCAGCGCGCGCAGAAGGACGAGCGCCGGGCCGCCCGCGCCGCCCGGCGGGCCGCCTGATGCGCCGGCTGTTCTGGCTGGCCATGGGGGTGACCATCGGCGTGCTGGTGGTCCGCAAGATGTCCCAGGCCGCGGAGAAGCTGACTCCGCAGTCCATCGCCGGGCAGCTGGCCGAGGGGTTGCGCGACCTCGGTGAGGCGATCGCCGACTTCGGTGCCGACGTCCGGGCCGCGGCTGCCTCGCGGGAGGACGAGCTGCGCTCGGGCACCGGGCTGGATGCCCCGCTGCCCACCCGGGAGCAGGCCACCGCCGGCGGGCAGGCCGCGATCGCCGCTCGCCGCGGCGCGCACGCGGCCGACGCCTGACCCGCCCGGTCCACACCTGGGCTCCCGCGCCGCCGCCGGGAGCCCGCCCCTTTCGAGAACGAGCTGAGATGCAGACCGCCGAGATCCGCCGTCGCTTCCTGGAGCATTTCGCAGCTGCGCGGGCACACCGTGGTGCCCAGCGCTTCGCTGGTGTCCCCGGACCCCTCCTTGCTGTTCACCGTGGCCGGGATGGTGCCCTTCATCCCGTACCTGACCGGTCGCGAGCCCGCCCCCTATCCGCGGGCCACCAGCGTGCAGAAGTGCGTCCGCACCCTGGACATCGAAGAGGTGGGCAAGACCACCCGGCACGGCACCTTCTTCCAGATGAACGGCAACTTCTCCTTTGGCGACTACTTCAAGGAAGGCGCCATCGAGGCCGCCTGGTAGCTGATCACCGGATCGGTGGCCGACGGCGGGCTGGGCTTCGACCCCGAGCGGATGTGGGTCACCGTCTACCTGGACGACGACGAGGCCGCGCAGGCGTGGGCACGGATCGCCGGCCTGCCGGCCGAGCGCATCCAGCGGCTGGGCAAGAAGGACAACTACTGGCACACCGGGGCGCCCGGCCCCGGCGGGCCGTGCTCGGAGATCTACTTCGACCGGGGGCCGGAGTTCGGTCCCGACGGTGGGCCGCTGGTCGACGAGGCCGGTGACCGGTTCATCGAGATCTGGAACCTCGTGTTCATGCAGTACGAGCTCGACGACGTCCGCAGCAAGGAGGACTTCCGGGTCGTCGGCGAGCTGCCGGAGAAGAACATCGACACCGGCATGGGCATGGAGCGGGTCGCGTTCCTGCTGCAGGGCGTGGACAACATGTACGAGATCGACGAGGTCGCGCCGGTGCTGCACCGGGCGGCAGAGCTGGCCGGGGTGACCTACGGCGCCGACCACGACGCCGACGTCCGGCTGCGGGTCGTCGCCGACCACGTCCGCTCCGGGTTGATGATCATCGGCGACGGGGTCACCCCGGGGAACGAGGGGCGGGGCTACATCCTGCGCCGGCTGCTGCGCCGGGCGGTCCGCTCCATGCGGCTGCTGGGCGTCGAGGAGCCGGTGCTGCCCGTGCTGCTGCCGGTCAGCCGGGACGCGATGAGCCCCAGCTACCCCGAGCTGGCCACCGACTTCGAGCGGATCGCGTCGGTGGCCTACGCCGAGGAGGAGGCGTTCCGGCGCACCCTGGTGGCCGGCACCGCGCTGCTGGAGACCGCGGTGGCGTCGGCCAAGCAGGCCGGGGCCACCCAGCTGACCGGCGACCAGGCGTTCAGCCTGCACGACACCTACGGCTTCCCCATCGACCTGACCCTGGAGATGGCCGCCGAGCAGGGCGTCTCGGTCGACGAGGCCGGATTCCGGGCCCTGATGACCGAGCAGCGCGACCGGGCCCGGGCCGACGCGCGGGCCAAGCGCAGCGGCGGGACGGACGTCTCGGCCTACCAGGAGCTGCTGGGCGCGCACGGTCCCACCGACTGGCGGGCCTACGACACCCGGCGCACCGAGTCCCGGGTGCTGGGCCTGGTCGGGGACTCCCCGGTCGCCGGGCCCGGTGAGCTCACCCGGGTGGTGCTCGACGCCACCCCGTTCTACGCCGAGTCCGGCGGCCAGGTCGCCGATGCCGGCGAGCTGGTCTGGGACGGCGGCCGCGCCGAGGTCATCGACGTGCAGCGGCCGGTCAAGGGCCTGGTGGCCCACCAGGTCCGGGTGCTGGAGGGCGAGCTCTCCGACGGCCTGGAGCTGGTGGCCGAGGTCGACCTGGAGTGGCGCCGCTCGGCGTGCCAGGCGCACTCGGGCACGCACGTGGTGCACGCCGCGCTGCGCCGGGTCCTGGGCCCGCAGGCGCTGCAGGCCGGTTCGTACAACCGGCCCGGGTACCTGCGGCTGGACTTCGCCTGGCAGGGCGCGCTGTCGGCCCAGCAGCGTGCCGACATCGAGGAGGTCGCCAACGCGGCGGTCCGCGAGGACCAGGCGGTCCGGGCGCTGTGGATGACCCTGCCGGAGGCCCGGGAGTTCGGGGCGCTGGCGCTGTTCGGGGAGACCTACGGCGAGCAGGTCCGGGTGGTCGAGATCGGCGGGGAGTGGTCCCGCGAACTGTGCGGTGGCACCCACGTCCGGGGCAGCGCCCAGATCGGCCCGCTGGCACTGACCGCGGAGAGCTCGGTGGGTTCGGGCTCGCGGCGGGTGGAAGCCGTGGTGGGCATGGAGGCCTTCCGCTACCTGGCCCGCGAGCGTGACCTGGTGCGCCAGCTGGCGGACCTGCTCAAGACCCCGCAGGACGGGGTGGTAGACCGGGTCGCGGCGATGCTGGCCCGCCAGCGGGAGGCCGACAAGGAACTCGCCGACCTGCGTGGCCAGCAGACCCTGGCGGCGGCCGGGGACCTGGCCCGCGCGGCCCGGGACGTCGAGGGCATCCTGCTGGTGACCGCGGCCCCGCCAGGGCTCTCCGGGGGCGACCTGCGCACCCTCGCCCTGGACGTCCGCGGCCGGCTGGGCAACGACCGGCCCGCGGCCGTGCTGCTGGCCTCGGCGACCGAGGGCAAGGTGGCCCTCCTCGCCGCGGTCACCCCCGCTGCCCAGGCCCGGGGTCTGTCGGCCAGCGAGCTGCTCAAGGCGGCCGCCGGGCCGGTGGGTGGGCGGGGCGGCGGCAAGCCCGACGTCGCCCAGGGAGGCGGAACCGACCCGACCGGCATCCCGGCCGCGTTGGACGCCGTCGAACTCGCCGTGCGCGCCGCGACCGCCGCGGCGTGAGCCGGCCGCGGTGAGCCGGCCGGACGACCCCGCCGACCGGGATGCCTTCGTGCCGGGTCGGCGGATCGGAGTCGACGTGGGCACCGTCCGGGTGGGCGTGGCGTTGTCGGACGCCACCGGCTTCCTGGCCAGCCCGCTGGAGACGCTGCGGCGGGCCAAGGACGGCAGCGATCTGGACCGTCTCGCCGCCCTGGTGCTGGAACACGAGGTGGTGGAGGTGGTGGTGGGAGACCCGAGGCACCTGTCCGGTGCGTCCGGGGCCTCCGCAGCCGGCGCCGCGGCCTACGCTGGTTCACTGGCCGCGCGCATCGGGGACGTCCCGGTGCGCCTCGTCGACGAAAGGCTCTCCACCGTGACCGCAGCCAGTCACCTGCGTGCGCGCGGGATCGACGCCCGCCGTCAGCGCTCGGTGATCGACCAGGCGGCTGCCGTGGTCATCCTGCAGAGCCACTTGGACCGGGCCCGGTCCGGGCGGCGCCACTCGTGAGCGACCCGACCGACCGGCCACGTCGGAGCGGCCGGCACTCCGGCGCCGACGGCGGCCGTTCCGCCGCCGACTTCCTGGCCAGCTGGCAGACCGGCGAGTCCGGGGCCGTGTCCGCCGAGGAGCCGGCGGGGGCAGGCACCGAGAGCCCCCGCCGTGCCGTACGGCGGGCCGCCGAGGAGGCCGCCAGCCAGCAGGAGGCGGACCAGCAGGCAGCGACCCAGCAGGCGGTGACCCAGCAGGCAGCGGCCGGACGCGCCGGAAGTGGCGGCCGCGAGGCAGGCCAGGTCGCCGGCGCGCCCGTTCCGGCCCGCCCCACCAGCCGGGAACTCGACCCTGCCGACGAGCAGGCGACCCGGCGCACGCCGCCGATCGCTCCGGAGACCTCCGAGCTGGCTGTCCGCCCCCCGCTTGCCCCGCTCCGGCCCACGGCCGCAGCCGGCGGTCCGGACACCCCCGCTCCTGCCCCCGCCGTCCGGCCCGTCGCCGCGTCCGCGCCGCGCTGGGACGACGACGAGCCCACCGACCGGCACGACCCGGTCCCTGCCGACCCGGCGCCCCAGGAGCCGGCCACCGACCACGCGGAGCCGGCTCACCCGGAGCCTGCCGCCCCGCACGCACCCGACACCGACCCGCCGTCGGCCGCCACCCCGGCCGCCGATGGTGAGCCGGAGGCATCCGGCGAGTCCGACCCCGGCCACCCTGCCTGGGACGAGACCGGAGGTCTCGAGGTCCTCGGTGCCGGCGTGCTGGGTTCCGACGTGCTGGGTTCCGAGGTCCCCGGCAGCGCGCCCGCGGACGGCCGCCCACCGCGCGGCCGCGGGGCCGGCGGCGGCCGTCGTCCCGGACGGCGGCGCGGCCCGCGCCGCGTGTTCACCGTCGTGGCGTCCTTGCTGGTGCTGGCCGGCCTGGTGGTGGGCATCGTGCTGGGCGGCCAGTGGCTTATCGGCAAGGTCAACCCGACGGCGGCGGACTATCCCGGTCAGGGCAGCGGCGAGGTGCAGATCCGGGTCGCCACCGGGGACTCGCTGTCCGCGATCGCCCGCACCCTGGCCGGTGCCGACGTGGTGGCCTCGCCCGGGAGCTTCGTGACCGCGGCGTCGGCGAACCCGGCGGCCACCGGCATCCAGCCCGGCGTCTATGGCATGCGGCTGCAGATGAGCGGGCAGGCCGCGCTGGACCTGTTGCTGGACCCGGCCTCGCGGCTGTTCTCCCGGGTCACCATCCCCGAGGGCTTCACCGTGCAGGACACCCTGCAGCGGCTGTCCGAGGCCACCGACACCCCGCTGGCCGACCTGCAGGCCGCGGCCGCCGACACCAGCCAGCTGGGCCTGCCCGCCTGGGCGGGTGGCCAGCTCGAGGGTTTCCTGTACCCGCTGACCTACGACTTCGAGCCCGACACCACGCCCACCGAGATGCTGACGGAGATGGTCGGCCAGTTCACCACCACCGCTGCCAGCATCTCGCTGGAGCAGCGGGCCGCCGCCGCCGGCCGGTCCCCCTACGACGTGCTGATCGTGGCCTCGATGGTGCAGTCGGAGACGCTGCAGGACGCCGAGCGGGTGGACGTGGCCCAGGTGATCTACAACCGGCTGGCCCGCGGGATGACGCTGGGCATCGACGCCACCATCGCCTACGGCCTGGACAAGAACGGCAACGACCTGACGGTCACCGACCTGACCACCGACGGCCCGTACAACACCCGGACCCGCACCGGCCTCCCGCCCACCCCGATCAGCGCGCCGGGGGAGGCGAGCCTGGAGGCGGCGCTGTCGCCGAGCACCGGTGACCTCCTGTACTACGTGCTCCAGGACAGCGCCGGCAACCACTTCTTCACCGACAGCGACGCCGAGTTCGAGGCCGCCCGCCAGCGGTGCGCCGCGGCCGGGCTGGGCTGCGGCTCCGGGTGAACCGGGCCGCCGTCCTGGGCCGGCCGGTGGGCCACTCGCTGTCCCCGGTGCTGCACCGGGCCGCCTACGCCGAACTGGGCCTGACCGACTGGACCTACGAGGCGCTGGACATCGGCGCCGAGGAGCTGCCGGTGCTGCTGGCCGGGCTGGACGCGGAGTGGCGCGGCTTCTCGGTCACGATGCCCTGCAAGCAGGCTGCCGCCGCGGTGGCCGACGACGCCGACGCGCTGCCCCGGCTGCTGGGGGCGGCGAACACCCTGGTGCGGACCCCGGGCGGGTGGCGGGCGGAGAACACCGACGTCACCGGGGTCGGCATGGCCCTGCAGCTGGCCGGGGTCGAGCAGGTGCAGCACGCCGCGATCCTGGGTGCCGGGGGGACGGCGGGGGCCGCCGCGGTGGCGCTGGCCAGCCTGGGCGCGCAGACGGTGGACGTCGTGGTCCGCGACCCCGGCCGCGCCGCCGGGGTGCTGGCGGTGCTGGACGCCCTGGAGGTGACCGCTCGGGTGCGGACCTTCGCCGACACCCCCGAGGTCGCAGCCCCGGTCGTGGTCAGCACCGTGCCGGCGGACGGCCAGACCACGGTCGCCGGCCTGCACTGGCAGCCCGGTCAGACGGTGCTGGACGTGCTCTACGCCGGCTGGCCGACGCCGCTGGCCCGGGCCGTGCAGGCCGCCGGTGGGACGACCGTGCACGGCATCGAGGTGCTGTTCTGGCAGGCCACGGTCCAGGTGGAGCTGATCACCGGGCGTCCGGCGCCGATCGAGGCCATGCGTGCCGCGCTCGACGCCGTGCTGACCCGCTAGGCGGTGCTGCCCGCCGCGGCCGCCCTGCTGGGGGCGGCGCTGGGTCCCTGGCTGGCCCGGGCCACCGCCCGGCTGGCCGCCCGCGATCGCTCGGTGGTCCCCGGCAGGGCCCGCCTGGTGGGCACCGTGCCGGTGTCGGCCGGGCTGCTGGCCGGGGCGGCGGCGATGGCCGGTCCCCGGCCGGTCCTGGGCGGGCTGCTCTGGGTGGCCGCCGCCGGGGTCGTGCTGGCCGGGGTCGACCTGGCCACCCACCGGCTGCCCGACGTGGTGACGCTGCCCGCGATCGGGGTGCTGGCCGCCGCGATGGGTGCCGACGCCCTCGTCGAGGGCACCGGGCCGCGGTTGCTGGCCGGGGTGCTGGCCGGGGTGGGGTGCTTCGGCGTCGCCGCCGGGGCCCGGCTGCTGAGCCCGGCCGGGCTCGGCTTCGGTGACGTCAAGCTGCTGGGGCTCCTCGGGTTGCTGCTGGGCTGGCGCGGCGGGATCCAGGCCGTCGTCCTGGGTGTGTTCCTCGGTCTGGCGCTGGGGGCGCTGGGCGCGCTCGCCGCCCTGGCCACCGGCCGCGCGGGATGGCGCTCGGCCATCCCCTTCGGCCCGCCGCTGCTGGCCGGTGCGGCCGCCGCCCTGGCACTCGCCGGACCTCTCTGAGCGGTCCGGTCGGACCCGGCTGGCACACTCAGGCGCATGTTGCGCTGGCTGACCGCCGGTGAGTCGCACGGCCAGCAGCTCACCGCCATCCTCGAAGGACTCCCGGCCGGGGTCGAGATCCGGTCCGCGGACCTCGACGCCCAGCTGGCCCGGCGCCGGCTGGGCCACGGCCGAGGCGCCCGGATGAGCTTCGAGACCGATGTGGTCACCCTGACCGGCGGCGTCCGGCACGGGCGCACCCAGGGGGGCCCGATCGCGGTCGGGGTGGGCAATGCGGAGTGGCCCAAGTGGCAGACCGTGATGGCCGCCGACCCGGTGGACGCCGAGGTGCTGGCCGGGCAGGCCCGGAACGCCCCGCTCACCCGGCCCCGGCCCGGGCACGCGGATCTGGCCGGCATGCAGAAGTACGGCTTCGACGACGCCCGGCCGGTGCTGGAGCGGGCCAGCGCGCGGGAGACCGCGGCCCGGGTCGCGCTGGGCACCGTGGCACGCGCCTTCCTGCAGCAGGTGCTGGGCGTGCAGGTGGTCAGCCACGTGGTGGCCATCGGCCCGGTCCGGGTGCCCGAGGGCGTGCTACCCGGTGCCGACGACAACGACCGGATCGACGCCGACCCGGTGCGCTGCGCCGACCCGGACACCTCGAGCCTGATGGTGGCCGAGGTCGACGACGCCCGGAAGACCGGTGACACCCTCGGTGGGGTCATCGAGGTGGTGGTGCACGGGCTGCCCCCGGGCCTGGGCAGCCATGTGCACTGGGACCGGCGGCTGGACTCCCGGCTCGCCGGTGCCCTGATGGGCGTGCAGTCGGTCAAGGCCGTGGAGGTCGGGGACGGGTTGGAGACCGCACGCCGCCGCGGGTCGGTGGCGCACGACGAGATCGAGGTGACCGGGGCGGGTGCCGTCCGGCGGCGCACCGACCGGGCCGGGGGCATCGAGGGCGGGATGACCAACGGCGAGGTGCTGCGGGTCCGGGCAGCGATGAAGCCGATCAGCACTGTGCCGCGGGCGCTGGACACCGTCGACACCGCCACCGGGGAGGCGGCGGTGGCCATCAACCAGCGCAGCGACGCCTGCGCGGTGCCCCGCGGGGTCGGTGGTCATGGAGGCGATGGTGGCCCTGGTGCTGGCCGATGCGGTGCTGGAGAAGTTCGGCGGTGACTCGGTGGCCGAGACCCGCCGGAACGTCGCGGGGTACGTGGACGGGTTGGCGTGGCGGTGAGCGCGCCCGACCCGGCCGCAGCCGCCGGGCGCGGACCCGGGGCGGTCACTCCGGCGGTGCCGGCCGGCCTGGTGGTCCTCGTCGGTCCGCCGGCCTCGGGCAAGACCACCGTCGGCGGAGCGCTGGCCCGTCGGCTGGGCGCGGTGTTCCGGGACACCGACCACGACGTGGAGGCCGAGGCCGGCGCGTCGGTGGCCGAGGTGTTCGTGTCGCTGGGCGAGCCGCACTTCCGGGCGATGGAGGAGCGGGCGGTGGCCCGGGCGCTGGGCGAGCACACCGGGGTGCTGGCCCTGGGCGGGGGTGCGGTCACCAGCGCGCGCACCCGCGCGCTGCTGGTGGCGCACGGCGCGGCCGGTGGCACGGTGGTCTGGCTGGACGTCGACCTGGCCAGCGCCGCCCAGCGGGTCGGGTTGTCCCGGGACCGGCCGATCCTCGGCGTGAACCCCCGGCAGATGCTCCGGCAGATGCTGCAGACCCGCGCTCCGCTCTACGGCGAGGTGGCCACCCTGCACCTGCAGACCGGGGGCCGCCCGGTCGAGGACGTGGTGGCCGACGTGCTGGCCGTGCTCCCCGCCGCGCGCGCCCGGTGAGCGGGCTGACGCGGGTCGCCGTCGCCGGCGAGCGGCCCTACGACGTGGTCATCGGGCCCGGCGCCCGGGCCGAGCTGGCCCGGCTGACCGGCACCGTGCTGGCCGGGGCCACCCGGGCGGCGGTGGTGCACACCCCCTCGGTGGCCGGGACGGCCCGGGACCTGCTGGACACGCTGGCTGCCGCCGGGCTGGCCGCCGAGGCGCTGGTGGTGCCCGACGGCGAGCAGGCCAAGACCGCCGGCGTCGCGGCCGGGCTGTGGGACGAGCTGGGCCGGCTGGGGTTGACCCGCAGCGACGTCGTCGTCGGCGTGGGTGGGGGAGCCGTCACCGACCTGGCCGGCTTCGTCGCCGCGACCTGGCTGCGCGGGGTGGCCGTCGTCCAGGTGCCCACCAGCCTGCTGGGCATGGTGGATGCCGCCGTCGGCGGCAAGACCGGGATCAACACCGCGGCCGGGAAGAACCTGGTCGGTGCGTTCCACCCGCCGGTGGCCGTGCTGGTGGACACCGACACGCTGGCGGGGTTGCCCGACGCCGAGTTCCGGGCCGGGCTGGCCGAGGTGGTCAAGTGCGGGTTCATCGCCGACCCGGTGGTGCTGGAGCTGCTGGCCGCCGACCCCACCGGCCGCTCGGCCACCTCCGAGCTGATCACCCGGGCGATCACGGTCAAGGCCGAGGCGGTGGGGGAGGACCTCTACGACACCGGCCGGCGCGAGTACCTGAACTACGGCCACACCCTGGCGCACGCCATCGAGAAGGTGGAGCACTTCGGCTGGCGGCACGGCGAGGCGGTCGCGGTCGGCCTGGTCTTCGCCGCCGAGCTGGGGGTGGCCGCCGGCCGGCTGTCCCGCGCCGAGGCCGACCGGCACCGGGAGCTGGTGTCCGCGATGGGCCTGCCGGTCGGCTACGCCGGCGACTTCGCCGAGCTGCGCCGGGCGATGGCCATCGACAAGAAGTCCCGGGGGGCCGCGCTGCGCTTCGTCGTGCTCGACGGCCTGGGCGCCCCCGGCATCCTCACCGACCCCGACGAGGCCTGGCTGGCGACAGCCTGGGCCGCAGTGGAGGCACCTGCATGAGCATCGTCGTCCTCAACGGGGCCAACCTGGGCCGGCTGGGCACCCGGGAGCCCGCCATCTACGGCTCCACCACCCATGCCCAGCTGGTCGAGCTGATCGAGGCCACCGCGGCCGAGCTGGGTCAGGACGTCACGGTGCGGCAGACCGACCACGAGGGCCAGCTGCTGGAGTGGGTGCACCAAGCCACCGACGCCGGTTCGGCCGTGGTGATCAACCCCGGTGGCTGGACGCACACCTCGGTGGTGCTGCACGACGCGCTGGCCGGCCTGGGCCAGCCGCTGGTCGAGGTGCACATCAGCAACATCCACCGGCGGGAGTCCTTCCGCGCGCTGTCCCACGTCTCCACGGTCGCCGACGGCGTCATCGCCGGTTTGGGCGTCTTCGGATACGTGGCGGCGCTGCGCTACCTGGCCGACCGGGGCGTGCGGTGACCCGGATGGACCACGCCGGCCGCCGGGACCGGCTGCGCGCGGTGGCGGCCGCCGCCGGGCTGGACGCGGTGCTGGTCACCAACCTGCTCAACGTGCGCTACCTGACCGGGTTCACCGGCTCCAACGCAGGCCTGCTGGTCCGCACCGACGGCGCCGACCTGCTGGGCACCGACGGCCGGTACACCACCCAGGCCGGCCAGCAGGTGCCCGACGTCGAGCTGCTCGTCGACCGCGGCACGGTGGCCGCGCTCGCCCGGGTCGCCGCCGGGCTCGGCGCGCTGGGCTACGAGTCGCACGACGTCACCGTGGACGGCCTGCACGCCCTGCAGCAGGCGCTCGAGGGCAGCCACACCCGGCTGAGGAGCGTGCACCGGGCGGTCGAGGCGCTGCGCGCGGTGAAGGACGAGGACGAGGTCGACGCGCTGCGCCGGGCCTGCGCGGTGGCCGACCGGGCGCTGGCCGAGCTGGCCGCCGAGGGTGCGTTGCGCCCGGGACGGACCGAGCTGGCCGTCGGCCGGGAACTGGATGCCCGGATGCTGGCCCTGGGTGCCCAGGCCCCCAGCTTCGAGACCATCGTGGCCACCGGTGCCAACTCCGCCGTCCCGCACCACCGGCCCGACGGCACCGAGTTGCGGGAGGGTGACTTCCTCAAGCTCGACTTCGGCGCCACCGTGGACGGCTACCACTCCGACATGACCCGCACCCTGGTCCTGGGCCACGCGGCGGACTGGCAGACCGAGATCTACGCCCTGGTGCAGGCCGCCCAGGCGGCGGGGCGGGCGGCGCTGGGGATCGGGGTCGACGTGCAGACCGTGGACGCAGCCGCCCGGTCGGTGATCGCCGCCGCCGGCCACGGCGAGCACTTCCCCCACGGCCTGGGGCACGGGGTCGGGCTGGAGATCCACGAGGCTCCGCCGATCTCCGCCCTGGGCGCGGGTACCCTGGGCGCCGGCATGGCCGTCACCGTGGAACCGGGGGTCTACCTCCCTGGTCACGGCGGTGTCCGGATCGAGGACACCCTCATCGTCACGGCCGACGAGCCCGAGTTGTTGACCCTCACGAGCAAGGAACTGCTGGTCCTCTAGATGGCTACCACCAACGACCTCAAGAACGGCATCGTCCTCAAGCTGGACGGTCAGCTGTGGACCGTCACCGACTTCCAGCACGTGAAGCCGGGCAAGGGCGGCGCCTTCGTGCGCACGACGCTGAAGAACGTGCTGAGCGGCAAGGTCGTCGACCGCACGTTCAACGCCGGCCTGAAGGTCGAGACGGCCACGGTCGACAAGCGGACGATGACGTACCTGTACCAGGACGGCGCCGACTACGTCTTCATGGACGGCGACACCTTCGACCAGATCCCGGTCTCCGCGGCCACCCTGGGCAGCGCCTCGGACTACCTGCTGGAGAACACCGAGGCCATGGTCGCGGTGCACGAGGGCGTGCCGCTGTTCGTCGAGCTGCCGGTGACCATGGAGCTCGTGGTGCAGCACACCGACCCGGGCCTGCAGGGTGACCGCTCCACCGGGGGCACCAAGCCGGCGACCCTGGAGACCGGTGCGGAGATCCAGGTTCCGCTGTTCGTGACCACCGGTGAGAAGCTCAAGGTGGACACCCGCGACGGCCGGTACCTCGGCCGGGTCAACTGACCCGGCCGGCGAGATGGCTGCCCGTTCCAAGGCGCGCAAGCGCGCCGTCGACGTGCTCTACGAGGCCGACCTGCGCAGCGGTGAGGTCCTGCCGCTGCTGGCCGAGCGGGTCGCCGACAGCAACCCGCCGGTTCCCGACCACGCGATCAGGCTGGTGGAGGGCGTGGTGGAACACGCCGCCGACATCGACCGGCTGATCGGCGAGCACGCCGACGGCTGGACCCTGGACCGGCTACCCGACGTGGACCGGGCCATCCTGCGGATGGCGGTCTTCGAGCTGCTCTGGGTGCCCGACGTGCCCGACGCCGTCGTCATCGACGAGGCCGTGGAGCTGGCCAAGGCGCTGTCCACCGACGACTCCGCGGCCTACGTCAACGGCGTGCTCGGCGGCATCATCCGCACCGAGATCCCCACCAGCTGAGAACGACGGCCCCTCCCGCACGAGCAGAAGGGGCCGTCGGCCCCGTCCAGAGGCTCACCACGAGCGTGCGAGTGGTGAGGGGGACGAGGGTCTTTCAGCGGGGGTTGCGGCGACGCTCCCAGTCCAGCGGGTCCTCGTCCTCCTCGGAGGTGGCGTAGCCGGTCCCGTCGGCGCCCGGGGACAGCACGCCCCACTCGATGAGCCGGGTGGTGAGCTCGTCGGGGCTCATGTCGTAGATGATCGCCAGCGATTTCAGGTCCTCGGTGCGGATGGACAGCACCTTGCCGTTGTAGTCGTGCCGCTGCGCCTGGATGGTCGAGGCGTACCGGGCCAGCGGGCCGGCCTCGTCGGCCGGCAGCGAGCCCAGGGACTCCAGGTTGAGCACGATCTTGGTGCTCTTGGTGACCGCCGAGCTGGGTCGGGGGTCGGGCAGCAGCTCCGACACCGGCACGCCGTAGAAGACTGCCAGCTCGGAGAGCCGTTGCACGGTGACGGCCCGGTCGCCGCGTTCGTAGGAGCCGACGACCACGGCCTTCCATCGGCCGTGCGACTTGTCCTCGACACCCTGCAGCGAGAGACCCTGCTGGTTCCTGATCGCTCGGAGGCGAGCGCCCAGCGCCCGCGAGTAGTCGGTGCTCATGCGTGTCCTGCTCACTGAGTGTCGTCGGATGATGCCCCTGCTCGTCACGGAGAGTACTCGCTGGTGGTCGGGTGCAACACCGGAACCACCCCGGCCGGGTGAGAACCGCGCCGATGCAGGTCACACCACGCAGTGCGCTAGCGTCGCCGGTGAGACCCCGCTCCTTTAACGACCCGTCCGGTGAGGCGGGGAAGGAGGCCTGATGGCCCCGCCATCGACCGTGCCCGTCGGCGTGCCCGAGGACCGTCCCGGACGTGATCCCGACGGGGCGCGGCAGCTGTTGTCGGCCGCGGACGTCGCCCGGGTGGTGGACCGGATGGCTCACCAGCTCATCGAGCGGGCCGCCAGCTCGACCACCGGCGGCGACGGACTCGCAGACCTGGTGCTCATCGGCATCCCCACCCGTGGCGCCCCGCTGGCCCGCCGGCTGGCTGCGCGCATCCAGGCGTTCACCGGTACGGCCGTGGACGTCGGGACGGTGGACATCACCCTCTACCGGGACGACCTGCGCACCCGCGGCGTCCGCGCGCTGGAGGACACCCGGCTGCCCGAGGCCGGCATCGACGGCCGGCTGGTGGTGCTGGTCGACGACGTGCTCTTCTCCGGCCGGTCGGTCCGCGCGGCCCTGGACGGGCTGCGCGACGTGGGCCGGCCGCGGGCGGTCCAGCTCGCCGTGCTGGTCGACCGCGGACACCGGGAGCTGCCGATCAAGGCCGACTTCGTGGGCAAGAACGTGCCCACCGCGCGCGGCCAGCAGGTCCGCGTCCGGCTGACTGAGGTCGACGGGTCCGACGGCGTCACGGTGATCGGGGGTGACCCGGCGTGAAGCGGCACCTGCTGGAGGCCGCCGACCTGGACCGGGACGACGCCACCCTGGTGCTGGACACCGCGGCGCAGATCGAGGCGGCGCTGGCCGGGCGCGAGGTGAAGAAGCTGCCCACGCTGCGCGGTCGCACGGTGGTCAACCTCTTCTTCGAGGACTCCACCCGCACCCGGATCAGCTTCGAGCTGGCCGCCAAGCGGCTCAGCGCCGACGTGATCAACTTCTCTGCCAAGGGGTCCAGCGTGTCCAAGGGCGAGAGCCTGAAGGACACCGCGCTGACCCTGGAGGCGATGGGTGCGGACGGGATCGTGGTGCGGCACGGCGCCTCGGGTGCGCCGCACCGGCTGGCCACCTGGGTCCGCGGCAGCGTGGTCAACGCCGGCGACGGCACTCACGAGCACCCCACCCAGGCCCTGCTGGACGCCTACACGATCCGCCGCCGGTTGGGCCGCCTGGACGGTGTCCGGGTGGTCATCACCGGCGACGTGCTGCACAGCCGGGTGGCCCGCTCCAACGTGTGGCTGCTGCAGACCCTGGGCGCCCAGGTGACCCTGGTGGCCCCTCCCACGCTGCTGCCGGTCGGGGTCGCCTCCTGGCCGGTGGAGGTCAGCTACGACCTGGACGCGGTCCTGCCCGGTGCCGACGTGGTGATGATGCTGCGGGTGCAGGCCGAACGGATGAACGCCTCGTTCTTCCCCTCGGCCCGGGAGTACAGCCGCCGATACGGCCTGGATGCCGCCCGGATGGCCCGGCTGTCCGACGGCGCCATCGTCATGCACCCCGGTCCGATGAACCGGGGCATGGAGATCGCCGCCGAGGTCGCCGATTCGCCCCGCTCGACGATCGTCGAGCAGGTCGGCAACGGGGTCAGCGTCCGGATGGCCGTGCTCTACCTGCTGCTGGGCGGCCCCGCATGAGCCGGCAGACACCTCCCGCGGGCAGCGCGTCCGGCGGGCCCGAGCCGTCCCACGTCCGGAGTGGAGTCATGAGCAGCTCACACACGAGCAGCGCAAACCCCGGCCCAGCCATCCTGCTGCGCGGGGTCCGGCCCTACGGCGAGGACCCCGTCGACATCCTGGTCTCCGACGGGGTCATCGCCGCCATCGGCGACCAGCTGGCCGTGCCCGCCGCCCGCACGATCGACGCCTCCGGGCTGATCGCGCTGCCCGGCCTGGTCGACCTGCACACCCACCTGCGGGAGCCCGGCCGGGAGGACACCGAGACGGTGGCCACCGGGTCCCGGGCGGCGGCCCTGGGTGGGTACACCGCGGTGCACGCCATGGCCAACACCGATCCGGTGGCCGACACCGCCGGGGTGGTGGAGCAGGTCTGGCGGCTGGGCCAGCAGGCCGGGCTGGTGGACGTCGTCCCGGTGGGTGCGGTCACCGTGGGTCTGGGTGGCACCCAGCTGGCCGAGCTCGGTGCGATGGCCGACAGCGCGGCCGGGGTGCGGGTCTTCTCCGACGACGGGAAGTGCGTCTCGGACCCCGCCCTGATGCGCCGGGCGCTGGAGTACGTCAAGGCCCTCGACGGCGTCGTCGCCCAGCACGCCGAGGAGCCCCGGCTGACCGTCGGTGCGCAGATGCACGAGGGCGACCGGTCGGCCCGGCTCGGGCTGACCGGCTGGCCGGCGGTGGCCGAGGAGGCGATCATCGCCCGCGACGTGCTGCTGGCCGAGCACGTCGGCGCCCGGCTGCACATCTGCCACGTGTCCACCGCCGGGTCGGTCGAGCTGATCCGCTGGGCCAAGTCCCGGGGGGTCGAGGTCACCGCCGAGGTCACCCCGCACCACCTGCTGCTCACCGACGCGTGCGCCGAGGGCTACGACCCGGTGTTCAAGGTCAACCCGCCGCTGCGCACCGCCGACGACGTCGCGGCGCTGCGGGCCGGGCTGGCCGACGGCACGATCGACGCCGTCGCCACCGACCACGCCCCGCACGCCGGGGAGGACAAGGAGTGCGAGTGGGCGCAGGCCCGGCCCGGGATGCTGGGGCTGGAGCAGGCCCTGTCGGTGGTGGTGGACACCATGATCGACACCGGGCTGCTGACCTGGCGGGAGCTGGCCGATCGGATGTCGGTGCGCCCGGCCAGGATCGGCCGGTTGACCGGGCACGGCCGGCCGATCGCGGTGGGGGAGCCGGCGAACCTGGTGCTGCTCGATCCCACCGCCCGGGCCCGGGTCGACCCGTCGGCGTCGGCCAGCAAGAGTCGCAACAGTCCCTACGCCGGCCGCGAGCTGCCGGCCCGTGTCGTGCACACGCTGCTGCGCGGGGAACTGTCGGTCCACGATGGGAGGGTCACGGCGTGACCGAGGCAGTGCTGGTGCTCGAGGACGGCCGGACGTTCCGTGGCGAGTCCTACGGCTCGACCGGGACGACGGTCGGCGAGGCGGTCTTCTCCACCGGGATGACCGGCTACCAGGAGACCCTCACCGATCCCAGCTACCACCGGCAGGTGGTGGTGATGACCGCCCCGCACGTCGGCAACACGGGGGTCAACGGCGAGGACGACGAGTCCCGGCGGATCTGGGTGGCCGGTTTCGTGGTGCGCGACCCGGCCCGACGGCCGGCCAACTGGCGGTCCACCGGCACGCTGGAGGACGAGCTACGCGCGTACGGCGTGGTGGGCATCTCCGGCATCGACACACGGGCGCTGACCCGGCACCTGCGGGACCGGGGTGCCATGCGGGTCGGGATCAGCACCGAGCTCACCGACCCCGCCCGGCTGCTCGAGCGGGTGCTGGCCGCCCCGTCGATGGCCGGTGCCGACCTGGCGCCGGAGGTGACCACCGAGCACGCGTACGTGGTGCCGGCGGTGGGGGACCGGACGTACGTGGTCGCCGCGCTGGACCTGGGCATCAAGGCCGCCACGCCCCGGCAGCTGGCTGCGCGGGGGGTGGAGGTGCACGTGCTGCCGGCCACGGCCACCGCCGGGGAGCTGCTGGCCGCAGGCCCCGACGGGGTCTTCCTGTCCAACGGACCCGGTGACCCCGCGGCCTGCGACTACGCGGTCGCCGCGGTCCGCGGGGTGCTGGACGCCCGCCGCCCGCTGTTCGGCATCTGCTTCGGCAACCAGATCCTGGGCCGGGCCCTGGGGCTGGGCACCTACAAGCTGCCCTTCGGTCACCGGGGGCTCAACCAGCCGGTGCTCGACCGGGTCACCGACTCCGTCCGGGTGACCAGCCAGAACCACGGGTTCGCCGTGGACGCCGCGCTGGACCGGCCCACCGACACGCCCTACGGCCGGGTCGAGGTCAGCCATGTCGGGCTCAACGACCAGGTGGTCGAGGGCCTGCGCTGCCTGGACGTCCCGGCGTTCAGCGTCCAGTTCCACCCCGAGGCGGCCGCCGGCCCGCACGACGCCGCCCCCCTGTTCGACCGGTTCGTGGCCCTGATGGAGGACAACCGTGCCCAGGCGTGAGGACATCAGCCACGTGATGGTGATCGGGTCCGGCCCGATCGTCATCGGCCAGGCCTGCGAGTTCGACTACTCGGGCACCCAGGCCTGCCGGGTGCTCAAGGCCGAGGGCCTGCGGGTCAGCCTGGTCAACAGCAACCCGGCCACGATCATGACCGACCCGGAGGTCGCCGACGCCACCTACGTCGAGCCGCTGACCCCGGAGTTCGTGGAGAAGGTCATCGCCGCCGAGCGCCCGGACGCGCTGCTGGCAACCCTGGGTGGGCAGACCGCGCTGAACCTGGCGCTCGGGCTGCAGGAGACCGGCGTGCTGGAGAAGTACGGGGTGCGGCTGATCGGTGCCGACGCCGAGGCGATCAACCGCGGCGAGGACCGGCAGCTGTTCAAGGACATCGTCCGGTCCATCGGCGCCGACGCCCCCCGGTCCACCGTCTGCGGCACCATCGAGCAGGCGTTGGCCACGGCGGCCGAGGTCGGCTACCCGGTGGTCATCCGGCCCAGCTTCACCATGGGCGGGCTGGGCTCGGGGTTCGCCACCGACGAGCAGATGCTGGCCCGGATGGCCGCCCACGGCCTGGCCGACTCACCCGTGCACACCGTCCTGATCGAGGAGTCGGTGCTGGGCTGGAAGGAGTACGAGCTCGAGCTGATGCGCGACCACACCGACAACGTGGTCGTCGTCTGCTCGATCGAGAACGTCGACGCGATGGGCGTGCACACCGGGGATTCGGTGACCGTGGCCCCGACGATGACGCTCACCGACCGCGAGTACCAGCACATGCGCGACGTCGGCATCGCGGTGCTGCGCGCGGTCGGGGTGGACACCGGTGGCTGCAACATCCAGTTCGCGGTCAACCCCGCCGACGGCCGGCTGGTGGTGATCGAGATGAACCCGCGGGTGTCGCGCTCCTCGGCGCTGGCGTCCAAGGCCACCGGCTTCCCGATCGCCAAGATCGCCGCGAAGCTGGCCATCGGCTACACCCTGGACGAGATCACCAACGACATCACCCGGGTCACCCCGGCGGCGTTCGAGCCGACCCTGGACTACGTCGTGGTCAAGATCCCCCGCTTCGCCTTCGAGAAGTTCCCCGGCGCGGACCCCCGGCTGACCACGACGATGAAGAGCGTCGGCGAGGTCATGAGCATGGGCCGCAACTTCACCGAGGCGCTGGGCAAGGCGATGCGCTCGACGGAGACCGCCGCGGCGGGGTTCTGGACCGGCCCGCCGGCTCCCGAGGCCTCGGCCGAGGAACTCCTGCAGCAGCTGCAGGTGCCGATGGACGGCCGGCTGTACGTGGCCGAGCAGGCGCTGGCGGCCGGGGCCACGGTCGAGCAGGTGGCGCAAGCCTCGGGCTTCGACCCGTGGTTCGTCGACCAGGTCGCACTCGTCGGTGAGATCGGCGCGGCGGTCCGGGAAGCGCCCTCGCTCACCCCGGAGTTGCTCCGCCGGGCCAAGCGGCACGGGTTGTCCGACCGGCAGATCGCCGTCCTGCGTCCCGAGCTCGCCGGGGAGGACGGGGTCCGCACGCTGCGCTGGCGGCTGGGCATCCGGCCGGTCTACAAGACGGTGGACACCTGTGCCGCCGAGTTCGCGGCCACCACCCCGTACCACTACTCGACCTACGACGAGGAGACCGAGGTGGCGCCGCGGGAGAGGACCGCGGTGCTCATCCTGGGCTCCGGGCCGAACCGCATCGGGCAGGGCATCGAGTTCGACTACTCCTGCGTGCACGCCGTGCTGGCCCTGCAGGACGCCGGCTACGAGGCGGTGATGGTCAACTGCAACCCCGAGACGGTGTCCACCGACTACGACACCGCCGACCGGCTGTACTTCGAGCCGCTGACCTTCGAGGACGTCCTGGAGGTCGTCGAGGCCGAGCGGGCGGCCGGCCCGGTGGCCGGGGTGATCTGCACGCTGGGCGGGCAGACCCCGCTGGCGCTGGCCCAGCGGCTCAAGGATGCCGGGGTCCCGGTGCTGGGCACCGCCCCGGAGGCCATCGACGCCGCCGAGGACCGGGCCGAGTTCTCCCGGGTGCTGGCCGACACGGGCCTGCCGGCGCCCAAGCACGGCACCGCGGTGCGGTTCGCCGAGGCCAGGGAGATCGCCGCCTCGATCGGCTACCCGGTGCTGGTGCGGCCCTCCTACGTGCTGGGCGGGCGCGGCATGGAGATCGTCTACGAGGACGCCACCCTGGAGGCCTACCTGGCCAAGGCGACCGACGTCAGCCCCGACCACCCGGTGCTCATCGACCGGTTCCTCGAGGACGCCGTGGAGATCGACGTGGACGCGCTCTACGACGGCACCGACCTGTACCTGGGCGGGGTGATGGAGCACATCGAGGAGGCCGGCATCCACTCCGGGGACTCCGCGTGCGCGCTGCCGCCGATCACCCTGGGCTCCACCGACCTGCAGGCGATCCGGGCGGCCACGGAGAAGCTGGCCGCCCGGATCGGGGTGCGCGGGCTGATGAACGTGCAGTACGCGCTCAAGGACGACGTCCTCTACGTGCTGGAGGCGAACCCGCGGGCCAGCCGGACGGTGCCCTTCGTGTCCAAGGCCACCGCGGTGCCGCTGGCCAAGGCCGCGGCCCGGATCGCGGTGGGGGAGACCATCGCGCAGCTGCGCGCCGCCGGGGTGCTGCCCGCCGATGGCGACGGCACCGACGTGCCCGACGACGCGCCGATCGCGGTGAAGGAGGCGGTGTTGCCGTTCAACCGGTTCCGCACCGCCGAGGGGCTGGGGGTGGACACCGTGCTGTCCCCGGAGATGAAGTCCACCGGCGAGGTGATGGGCCTGGACGCCGAGTTCGGCACCGCGTTCGCCAAGTCCCAGGCGGCGGCCTACGGATCGCTGCCCACCGAGGGCACCGTCTTCGTCTCGCTGGCCAACCGGGACAAGCGCTCGGCGGTCTTCCCGGTCAAGCGGCTGGCCGACCTGGGCTTCACCATCCTGGCCACGGCGGGCACCGCCCAGGTGCTCCGCCGCAACGGGGTGACCTGCACCGTGGTCGGCAAGTTCTCCGACGGCCCCGGCAACGTGGTGGAGGCGATCCTGGCCGGGAAGGTCGACATGGTGGTCAACACCCCCTTCGGTGCCCCGGGCAACAGCGGCCCCCGGCTGGACGGGTACGAGATCCGCACCGCTGCGGTGACCGCCGGCATCCCGTGCATCACCACGGTGCAGGGCATGGCCGCCGCGGTGCAGGGCGTGGAGGCACTCCGCCGGGGGGACATCGGGGTGCGCAGCCTGCAAGACATGCACGCCGCGCTGGCCGCATCCCGGGCCGCGGACCGCGCGGCCCTGGAGCCGGCCCCGTGACCGACCCGACGCCGACCTCGATCGGCTCGCGGCGGTTGCCTGCGGTGCCCCCGGTGGCAGCGCCCCGCGCGGAACCCTCCGGCGTGCGGACCGGCCAGGGCGGGGCGCGCCCGCTGCTCGGCCGGCCGGCACCCCCGGCGGACCACCCGCCGGTACAGCGACGCGCGGTGGTCGTCGGGTCCCGCGCGGTCAGCAGCTACATCGAGCTGACCCTGGCCGCCCCGGAGATCGCCGGCACCGCCCGGCCCGGGCAGTTCGTGGCCTTCGCCGTCGGCGGTCCGACCTCGGCGATGCTGCTGCGCCGGTCGATAGCGATCGCCGGGGTGGGTGGTGGCCGGATCTCCGTCGTCGTCGCGGCCCGCGCGGCCGGCTCGGCATGGCTGGCGTCCCGCCGGCCCGGTGACGAGGTCGACGTGGTGGGCCCGCTGGGCCGGCCGTTCCCGCTTCCCCCGCCGGGAACCCCGGCGCTGCTGGTCGGCGGCGGCTACGGCGCGGCCGCGCTGGTCGGGCTCGGTGGCCTGCTGCGCTCGGCCGGGCACGGGGTGGCCGCGGTCGTCGGGGCCGGGGACACCGCCCGGCTGTGCTCGATCCAGGAGCTGGCGGCCCTGGCCGCGCCGCTGGTGGTCACCACCGATGACGGCAGCACCGGTCGGCCCGGCCGGGTGACCGGCCCGGTGGCCGAGCTCGTGGGCGGGGCAGGTGTGGTCTACGCCTGCGGCCCGATGCCCATGCTGCGGGCGGTCGCCGAGCTGGCCACCGCTCACGGGGTGCCATCGTGGGTCGCGGTGGAGGAGTCGATGGCCTGCGGGATCGGGGTGTGCATGACCTGCGTGCTGCCGGTGATCGGCGCCGACGGGGCGACCCGGTTCGCCCGGTCCTGCGTGGAGGGCCCGGTGTTCGGCGGGGACCGGGTCCGCTTCGCCGACGTGGGGACGCTGCCCCCGGACGTGCTGGGCGCCGACGCGATGGGTGGGCCGCACGTGCCCGCCCTGGGGGAGACCCCGTGACCGTGCTGCGCGAGCCGGAGGTGTCCGGGGTGGACATGCGCTCCCGGATCGGTGGGGTGCCCGTGGTCAGCCCGGTGCTGACCGCCTCGGGATGCTCGTCGTTCGGCCGGGAGCTGGACCCGTTCCTGGACCTGAGCGCCCTGGGCGCGGTGGTCACCAAGTCGGTGCAGCTGCGGGCCCGCTCGGGCCGGGCGACCCCGCGGATGGCCGAGACCCCCAGTGGCATGATCAACTCGATCGGGCTGCAGGGTCCGGGCATCGAGGGACTGCTGGCCGAG
Organism: uncultured Actinomycetota bacterium; assembly: GCA_963759905.1. GTDB lineage: Bacteria > Actinomycetota > Actinomycetes > Mycobacteriales > Geodermatophilaceae > Klenkia. Next base: position 74,909 of record CAVXBD010000001.1, on the reverse strand, counting down.
GAGCTGCCCTGGCTGGCCGCGCGCGGGGCCCGGGCGTTCGTCTCGATCGCCGGGTCGCGCACCGAGGACTTCGCCGAGCTGGCCGAGCGGTTGCGTGGCGCCCCCGGGGTGCTGGGCCTGGAGGTCAACATCTCCTGCCCCAACGTGGAGAGCCGCGGTGAGGTGTTCGCCTGCAACCCCGACGCCTCCGCCGAGGTCATCGCCGCCGTCCGGGCCGCTGCGGACCCGGCCCACCCGGTCTACGCCAAGCTCACCCCCGACGTCACCGACATCGTCTCGGTGGCCCGGGCCTGCGCGGCTGCCGGCGCGGACGGGTTGTCGATGATCAACACGCTGCTGGGGCTGGTCATCGACACCGACACGCTGCGCCCGGTGCTGGGCGGGGTCACCGGTGGCCTGTCGGGCCCCGCCATTCGCCCGGTGGCGCTGCGGTGCGTGTGGCAGGTGCACCAGGCGTTGCCCGCGGTGCCGATCCTGGGCATGGGCGGGATCCGGACCGGCCTGGACGCGCTGCAGTTCGTGCTGGCCGGGGCCGGCGCGGTCTCGGTGGGCACCGCCGTGTTCAACGACCCGTCCGCCCCCGCCCGGATCCACGCGGAGCTGGCCGCGGCACTCGGCGCCCGGGGCTTCGGCAGCCTGGCCGATGCGGTCGGCCACGCGCACCGTCCGCCGGGTGGACCCGGCGACGCCGCCGCCCCCGGCCCGGTGTGACGGCCGCCCGGGCGGGCGGGCCCGCCCCCTTCGGCAGCCGGCTGGCCGCCGCGGTGGCCGCCCGGGGACCGCTGTGCGTGGGCATCGACCCGCACCGCGAGCTGCTGCTGTCCTGGGGCCTGACCGACGACGTCACCGGACTCCGCCGGTTCACCGACACCGTGGTCGAGGCCCTCGCCGACCGGGTGGCGGTGCTCAAGCCGCAGTCGGCGTTCTACGAGCGGCTCGGGTCCGCCGGGCTGGCCGTGCTGGAGGAGGCGGTGCGCCGCGCCCGGGCGGCGGGCGCGCTGGTGCTGCTGGACGCCAAGCGCGGAGACATCGGTTCGACCATGGCCGGGTATGCGGCCGTGCTCGAACCGGACACCCCGGTCGGGTCGATGCGCTGACGGTGAACCCGTTCCTGGGCCCGGAGTCGCTGCGACCGGCGGTGGACACCGCGCGCCGGACCGGCGGCGGGCTCTTCGTGCTGGCCCGCACGTCCAACCCCGATGCCGCGACCTTCCAGCACGCCGCCCTGGGGGCCGGTCCCAGCGTGGCCCAGGCGGTCGTGGACACGGTGGGGCGGTGGAACCACCCCGACCGGGACGCCGTACCGGTGGGTGCGGACCGCGGCTGGAGTCCCGGGTTGGGGTCCTTCGGCGTGGTGGTCGGCGCCACCCTGCCCCGGCTCGACGTGGACCTGACCGGCCTCGCGGGACCGGTGCTGGCCCCGGGACTGGGGGCGCAGGGCGGCACGCCCGCCGACCTGCGCCGGCTGTTCGGCGCCGACCAGGCGGTGGTGCCGACGGTCTCCCGGGACGTCCTGGGTGCCGGCCCGGGCACCGCCGGGCTGCGTGGAGCGGCGGACCGCTGGCGGGATGCGCTGGCCCGGTGAGCCGGGGCTTCCGGCCGGCGCCCGACCGCCGGCCCGGAACCGTCGGGCACCGGTCGGGCGCGGGCCGCTGGGGGAACCGGCGGTACCGGTGCGCGGTCTGTCCCTGACCTGCACTCATCACCCTCAGTGACCGGGTCCGCGCTAGTCGTTGCTGAGCGCAGCACACAACTGTGCCCGGGCTGCCTTCGGGGGGCACGTGACCTGCACGTTCATGGCGTCTAGGTTGGCGAACGAGGCTCGAGCAGCGGGCCCTCCGCCCCACCTGCTCGACCTGCCTGCACACACGAGAAACCGAACCGGCGAGTCGCCGGTCCGACGACGATTGGGTTGTCCCGTGCCCCTCCCTCAGCTCACCCCCGAACAGCGCGCCGCCGCACTCGAGAAGGCCGCTGCCGCCCGCAAGGTCCGTGCCGAGCTCCGCGAGAAGCTCAAGAGCAAGGGCACGTCCGTGGGTGACGTCCTCAAGCAGGGCGACACCGACGAGGTCATCGGCAAGATGCGCGTCTCCGCGGTGCTGGAGTCCCTGCCGGGGGTGGGCAAGGCCCGGGCGGCCAAGATCATGGAACGGCTGGAGATCTCCCCGACCCGGCGCGTGCGGGGTCTGGGGGCGAACCAGCGGCGGGCGTTGGAGGCCGAGTTCGCCGGCGACCAGCCGGTCTGACCGCTGTCCGACCAGCGCACCATCGATCCCGTCACCAGCCCGAGGACCATCGAGGACGTGGCTGCACCGACCGCTCGGCTCACCGTGCTCTCGGGACCCTCGGGCGTGGGCAAGGGCACCGTCGTCGCCGAGGTCCGGCGCCGGCATCCGGCGGTCTGGGTGTCCGTGTCGGTCACCACCCGATCGCCCCGGCCCGGTGAGATCGACGGGGAGCACTACGTGTTCCTCGACGACGAGGCGTTCGACTGGCTGGTGGCCAACGACGGCCTGCTGGAGTGGGCGGAGTACGCCGGCAACCGCTACGGGACCCCGCGGGCGCCGGTGGAGGAGCAACTGGCCAGCGGCAACCCGGCCCTGCTGGAGATCGAGATGCAGGGGGCGCGGCAGGTCCGGGCCCGCGCGCCGGGTGCCCAGCTGGTGTTCCTGGCCCCGCCGTCGTTCGAGGAGCTGTCCTCCCGGCTGGCCGGTCGGGGGTCCGAGCCGGCCGACGTCCGGGAGCGGCGGTTGGCCATCGCCCGGGCCGAGATGGCCGCCGTCGCCGACTACGACGTGGTGGTGGTCAACGACGACGTCTCCCGCGCCGCCGACGAGTTGGTAGTCTTGCTGACTGCGCCACCACCGGCCTGACCGCAACCCCCGCGAGTGGCGGTCGGAGAAGGCCCCGCGCACCCGTCCTACCGAGGAGCTCAACCGCCCGTGTCCGGAGTCGCACCTGCCCCCGAGGGCATCACCAACCCGCCGATCGACGAGCTGCTCGAGCGCACCAGCAGCAAGTACGGCCTGGTCATCTATGCCGCCAAGCGGGCCCGCCAGATCAACGCCTACTACAGCCAGCTCTCCGAGGGCCTGCTGGAGTACGTCGGCCCTCTGGTCGACACCGCCCCGCAGGAGAAGCCGCTGTCGATCGCGCTGCGCGAGATCAACGAGGGTCTGCTGACCCACACCGCCGGCGAGAACTGAGAGAGGACCCCCTCGCCCCCCAGCAGACGCCCCGCGTCCGCCGGGGCCCTGCGTGGGGGCCGTTCCGGTATCACCACAAGTGACCAAGCCCCCGGCCCAGGCCGGGGGCTTCGTCGTGCCTGCAGCAGGATGGAGCGCATGAGCCGGATCGTGCTGGGCGTCGGGGGCGGCGTGGCCGCCTACAAGTCGGCGCTGCTGCTGCGCGCGCTGACCGAGCGCGGGCACGACGTGCGGGTGGTGCCGACCGCCTCGGCGCTGCGGTTCGTGGGGGCCGCCACCTTCGAGGCGCTGAGCGGCAACCCGGTCAGCACGCAGGTGTGGGACGACGTGCCCGAGGTGGCGCACGTCCGGATCGGGCAGACCGCCGACCTGGTCGTCGTCAACCCGGCGACCGCGGACCTGCTGGCCCGGGCTGCCGCCGGCCGCGCCGACGACCTGTTGACCGCCACCCTGCTCACCGCGCACGCGCCGGTGGTCTTCGTGCCGGCCATGCACACCGAGATGTGGCTGCACCCGGCCACCCAGGACAACGTGGCCACCCTGCGTCGTCGCGGGGCCGTCGTGCTGCCCCCGGCGGTGGGCCGGCTGACGGGCCCGGACTCCGGGCCCGGCCGGTTGCCCGAGCCGCGCGACGTCGCCGCGCTGGTCGAGGTCGTGCTGGCGGCCGGGGCGGCCGCGCTCACCCCGGACCTGACCGGGCGGCGGGTGCTGATCAGCGCCGGGGGGACCCGGGAGCCGCTGGACCCGGTCCGCTACCTGGGCAACCGGTCCTCGGGACGGCAGGGCTGGGCGCTGGCCAGGGTCGCGGCCGCCCGGGGTGCCGAGGTGGTCCTGGTCGCCGCGAACGTGGACGACCCGGCCCCCTTCGGTTGCCGGGTGGTCCCGGCGGGGTCGGCGCAGGAGCTCCGCGCGGCGATGACCGAGCAGGCACCGGCGGCCGACGTGCTGGTGATGGCGGCGGCCGTCGCCGATTTCCGGCCCACCGAGGTGGCCGGCAGCAAGCTGAAGAAGGGCAGCGGGTCCGAGCCGACCGCGATCCCGCTCACCCGCACCCCGGACGTGCTGGCCGAGCTGGTGACCACCCGGCCCGAGGGCCAGCTGGTGGTCGGCTTCGCCGCCGAGACCGGGGACGACTCCGCCGACGTCCTCGGGCATGCCCGGGCCAAGCTGGCCCGCAAGGGCTGCGACCTGCTGGTGGTCAACGACGTCTCGGCCGGTCAGGTCTTCGGTCGACCGGACAACGCGGTCACCGTGCTGGCCGCCGACGGTTCGGTGGTGACCGTGCCCAGCGGCCCCAAGGACCTGGTGGCCGCCGGCATCTGGGACGTCGTCGCGCCGCGGCTGGCCGCACGCCGGTAACCTCATCCGTCGGGCCGTCGTCGGACGAAGGCCGGACAGCTTGTCGGAGTGCGCAGCCGCGCAGCTCACCCGTTGGACCACCCAGGGAGTACCGAGTGTCACGTCGCCTGTTCACGTCCGAGTCGGTCACCGAGGGGCATCCGGACAAGATCGCCGACCAGATCAGCGACTCCATCCTGGACGCGATGCTCGAGCAGGACCCGCGCAGCCGGGTCGCCGTCGAGACGATGATCACGACCGGCCAGGTGCACATCGCCGGTGAGGTCACCACCGCCGGCTACGTCGACATCGCCGACATCGTCCGCAAGACCATCCTGCGGATCGGCTACGACAGCTCGCGCAAGGGCTTCGACGGCGCCTCCTGCGGGGTCAGCGTGTCCCTGGGGGCGCAGTCCCCGGACATCGCCCAGGGCGTGGACGTGGGCTACGAGACCCGGACCGGTGCCGCCGATCGGGCCGCCGCCGCCGAGGACCTGATCGCCAGCCAGGGTGCCGGCGACCAGGGCCTGATGTTCGGCTACGCCAGCGACGAGACCCCCGAGCTGATGCCGTTGCCGATCGCCCTGGCTCACCGGCTGTCCAAGCGGCTGTCCGCGGTGCGCAAGGACGGTTCCGTCCCCTACCTGCGCCCGGACGGCAAGACCCAGGTCACCGTGGTCTACGAGGACGACCGCCCGGTCGCCGTGGACACGGTGGTGGTGTCCTCCCAGCACGCCGAGGACATCTCCATCGACACGCTGCTGGCCCCCGACATCGAGGAGCTGGTGGTCCAGCCGGAGCTGGCCGCCCTGGGGCTGCCCACGGCCGGTTACCGGCTGCTGGTCAACCCCACCGGCAAGTTCGTGATCGGCGGTCCGATGGGTGACGCCGGGCTGACCGGCCGCAAGATCATCGTCGACACCTACGGCGGGATGGCGCGGCACGGTGGCGGCGCCTTCTCCGGCAAGGACCCCTCCAAGGTCGACCGCTCGGGTGCCTACGCCATGCGGTGGGTGGCCAAGAACGTCGTCGCCGCCGGGCTGGCCCGGCGCTGCGAGGTGCAGGTCGCCTACGCCATCGGCGCCGCCAGCCCGGTCGGGCTGTTCGTGGAGACCTTCGGCACCGGCACGGTCCCCGACGACGTCCTGGAGAAGGCCATCACGACGGTGTTCGACCTGCGTCCTGGCGCGATCGTGCGGGACCTGGACCTGCTGCGACCGATCTACGCGCCGACCGCGGCCTACGGGCACTTCGGTCGGACCGACCTGGACCTGCCCTGGGAGCGGACCGACCGGGTCGAGGCGCTGCGCTCGGCCACCGGGATCTGACCGCCCGCTGACGACGACCCGGTCCCCCGACGACCCGGGCCACCCGGAGACCAGGGTGGCCCGGGTCGTCGTCGACGTGCCCCTGGCGCACCTGGACCGGCCCTTCGACTACGCGGTGCCGCCCGAGCTGGCCGACGCCGTGGTGGCCGGTTGCCGGGTCCGGGTGCGGTTCGCCGGGCGGCTGGTCGACGGGGTGGTGCTGGAGGTCGGTTCGACCAGCGGGCACACCGGCCGGCTGACCCCGCTCGCCAAGCTGGTCTCGGCCGAACCGGTGCTCACCCCCGAGGTCGCCGAGCTGGCCCGGTCGGTGGCCGACCGGTACGCCGGGGCGCTCACCGATGTGCTGCGGCTGGCGCTGCCGCCCCGACGGGGGGCTCCCGAGAAGCGCCCGATCGCCGACCCGCCGCCGCTGCCCGAGCCGCCCGACCCGGCGGCCGGGTGGGCCCGCTACCCCACCGGGGAGGCGTTCCTGGAGGCGCTGGCCCTGGGCCGCCCGGTGCGCGCGGTGTGGACCGCGCTGCCCGGTGAGGACTGGCCCACCCGGCTGGTCGAGCTGTGCCGGGCCAGCCTGGTTGCGGGCCGCGGGGCGCTGGTCGTGGTGCCCGATGGCAAGGACCTGGACCGGCTGGCCGCTGCGGCCGCCGTCGGGCTGCCGGCAGGATCGGTCGCCGTGCTGCGGGCGGACTCCGCACCCGACACCCGGTACGGGCGGTTCCTGGCCGTCTCCCGCGGCACCGCGCAGGTGGTGCTGGGTACCCGCGGATCGGTGTTCGCCCCGGTCCGCGACCTCGGCCTGGTGGTGGTCTGGGACGACGGCGACGACCTGCACGCCGAGCCGCGCGCGCCCTACCCGCACACCCGCGACGTGCTGGTGCACCGGGCCCACCTGGCCGGCTGCTCGGCGGTGGTGGCCGGCACCGCCCGGACCGCCGAGGCCGCGCTGCTGGTCGAGTCCGGCTGGGCGCACGAGCTGATCGCGGAGCGGGCGACCGTCCGGGCGGCCGCCCCCCGGGTGCAGGCCCTCGGCGAGGACGCCGAGCTGGCCCGGGACCCCGCCGCCCGCACCGCGCGGTTGCCCTCGCTGGCCTTCCGGGTCGCCCGGGAGGCGCTGGCCGCCGGCGCCCCAGTGCTGGTCCAGGTCCCGCGGTCCGGCTACGCCCCCGGGCTGGTCTGCGACCGATGCCGGGCACCGGCCCGCTGCGCGCACTGCGCGGGACCGCTGGGGGTCTCCGCCGTGCCCGGACCGGCCGGCTCCCGGGTGGCGACCTGCCGCTGGTGCGCCCGGCCGGCCGCCACCTTCGACTGCCCGCACTGCCACGGGCGCCGGTTGCGCGCCTCGGTGGTCGGCGCCTCGCGGACCGCGGAGGAACTGGGCCGGGCCTTCCCCGGTGCCGCGGTCCGGGTCAGCGGGCGCGGGTCGGGTGCCGGCACGGTGCTGGCCAGCGTCGAGCCGGGGCCGGCGATCGTCGTCGCCACCCCGGGAGCCGAGCCGGTGGTCGAGGGTGGTTACGGCGCGGCACTGCTGCTGGACTCCTGGGCGCTGCTGGGCCGGGCGGATCTGCGGGCCGGTGAGGAGACCCTTCGCCGCTGGCTGAACGCCGCCGCGCTGGTCCGCCCGTCCTCCGCCGGGGGCCAGGTGGTGGTGGCCGCGGATGCCGCGCACCCGGTGGTCCAGGCACTGGTCCGCTGGGACCCGGCCGGGCTGGCCACCCGCGAACTGGCGGACCGCCGCGAGCTGGGCTTCCCGCCGGTCACCCGGATGGCCGCGCTGTCGGCCACCCCCACGGCGCTGGCGGAGTTCCTGGCGGCGCTGCGGCTGCCCCCGGGCGCCGACGTGCTGGGCCCGGTGCCCGAACCGGCCCGGCCGGGCCAGGGCCAGGGCCAAGCCCAGGGACAGCCGGCCGAGGCCGAGCGGGAGCGCTACCTGGTCCGGGTGCCCCGATCCGACGGCCTCGCCCTGGCTCGGGCGCTGCACGACGTGCAAGGCGTCCGGTCCGCGCGCAAGGCCCCCGAGCACGTCCGGGTCCAGCTGGACCCCCTCGAGCTGGCCTGAGGCGCGGGGTCCTGCCGAGCCCACCCGGGACTTTTTCGGGCTAAAGCCCCTCGTGGTGGTCCCGGCGGCGGGTGGCGGCGGCCAGCTCGGCCTCCCAGGCGGCCACATCGCGTGCCTCCCGCTGGGCCCGCCGGTCCCGCTCGGCCCGCAGCGTGGCGCGGCGCCACCAGAACGGCAGCGTGCTGACCGCGGTCAGCAGCCCGGCCGGTAGCGCGATGACCGCGTGCGGCCGGGTCCACCCGCGCCCCTGCAGGGTGGCGGCCAGCCGGCTCCCACCGGACGCCACGGCCAGCCCCCAGCCGGCGGCCACCAGGCCGGCCCCCACGGTGGCCCGCTGCTCCTCGGCGGGCACCGGGGTGTGCGGCCGACCACCCCAGACGTCGCGCAGGGCGGGTACCTCACCCAGCACCGCATCGGTGGTGACGGCGGTCAGCAGGGCGAGGTGCACGCGACGCCGGGCCCAGGAGTGTCGGGGATGGTCCCGGGCGGCCTCGGTGGCACCCACCACCAGCCCGTCGAGGGCGGCGCCGGTCAGCGCCCGGACCCGGTGCCGCGCCAGACTGGCCACCACCGCACGCTAGCTGCCAGGCCCGCGCAGCGGCACCCCCGCGGGCGCCGCCTATCCTCTGCCGGTGAGTGTCACCCCCATCCGGATCATGGGCGATCCCGTGCTGCGCGCCCCGGCCGCCCCCGTCGTCGACTTCGATGCCGAGCTGCGCAGGCTGGTCACCGACCTGACCGAGACCATGCACGCCGCCGGTGGAGCCGGCCTGGCGGCCCCGCAGATCGGCGTGGGCCTGCGGGTCTTCACCTGGTACGTGGACGGCGAGGTGGGTCACCTGGTCAACCCCGACGTGGTGCCCGTGGGCGAGGACACCGACGTCGACGCCGAGGGATGCCTGTCCATCCCGGGTTTCCGCTTCGACTGCCGGCGGCACCTCTACGTGGCGGCCACCGGCTGGACCATGCACGGCGAGCCCATCCGGGTGGAGGGGTCGCACAAGCTGGCCCGGGCGATCCAGCACGAGACCGATCACCTGGACGGGGTGCTCTTCGTCGACCGGCTGGACGCCGAGGCCCGGGAGGCCGCGCTGTCGGTGCTGGGTGAGGCCGAGTGGCAGGGCCACGCGTCGTGGCTGCCCTCCGGTGAGCCCGTGCCCGCCCCGGTCGTGAAGGTGAGCCCGCACTGAGGCTGCTCTTCGCCGGTACGCCGGCCCCGGCCGTCCCCGCGCTGGACGCGCTGCTCGCCAGCGACCACGAGGTGGTCGCGGTGCTCACCCGTCCCGACGCCCGGGCCGGGCGGGGACGGCGCGAGGTCCGGTCCCCGGTCGCCCGGCGCGCCGCCGAGGCCGGCATCCCGCTGGTGCAGCCCGGCTCGCCCCGCGAACCCGAGTTCCTGGCCCAGCTGACCGAGCTGGCCCCAGACTGCGCCCCGGTGGTGGCCTACGGCGCGCTGGTGCCCCCGGCGGCCCTGGCCGTGCCCCGGCACGGCTGGGTCAACCTGCACTTCTCCCTGCTGCCGGCCTGGCGCGGTGCGGCCCCGGTGCAGCACGCGGTGATGGCCGGCGACGAGGTGACCGGTGCCTCGACCTTCGCCCTGGAGCAGGGACTGGACACCGGCCCGGTCTACGGCGTGGTCACCGAGGCGATCGGCCCGCGGGACACCGCCGGGGAGCTGCTGGACCGGCTCGCCGTCACCGGCGCCCGGTTGCTGGTGGCCACCCTGGACGGCATCGCGGACGGCTCGCTGGTGCCCGAGCCGCAGCCGGCCGAGGGGATCTCGCTGGCCCCGCGGATCGAGACCGCCGACGCGCAGGTCGACTGGTCCCTCCCGGCCCACGTGGTGGACCGCCGGGTCCGCGGGGTCACGCCCGCCCCGGGTGCCTGGACGACGTGGCGCGGGGACCGGCTGCGGCTGGGCCCGGTCGAGCCGCTGGGCAGCTCGACGGCGCTGGCTGCCGGGGAGCTCGCCGTGGGCCCCGCCGGGGTGCTGGTGGGCACCGGCCGGGGCACGGTGCGCCTGGGGACGGTGCAACCGGCCGGTCGGACGATGCAGCCGGCCGCCGATTGGGCCCGGGGCGCGCGCCCGGTCGACGGCGAGCGGGTGGGCACGTGAGCGGGCCTCCCGCCGGCCGGGGTCGGCGACCGGGGCGGTCGGGGCGTCCCGCCGGTCCGCGCACCGTGCAGGCCCGACCGGAGAGCCGGCGGGTCCGGCCGGTGCTGGACGGCGCCCGGCTGACCGCCTACGACGTGCTGGACGGGGTCTCCAGCCGGGCGGCCTATGCCAACCTGCTGCTGCCCCAGCTGCTCCGCGAGCGACGGCTGGAACCCCGGGACGCAGCGTTCGCCACCCAGCTGGCCTACGGCACGCTGCGGGCCACCGGGACGCTGGACACCGTGCTGGCCGGGCTGGTCAGCCGGCCGCTGGCCGAGCTGGACCCGCGGGTGCTGGACCTGCTGCGGCTGGGTGCCTACCAGCTGCTGGACCTGCGGGTGCCGGCGCACGCGGCAGTGGACACCACCGTGGCGCTGACCCGAGCCATCGTCGGCACCGGGGCCTCGGGGCTGGTCAACGCGGTGCTGCGCAAGGTCGGTGCCGGGGGCGACCGGGCCGCCTGGGTCACCTCCCTGGGGGCCGCGGGTGACCAGCGGCTGGCCCTGCTCACCGACCACCCGCTGTGGATCATCGAGGCCTGGCGGCAGGCGCTGGGTTCGGACACCGAGCTGGAGCAGGCCCTGCTGGCCGACGACGCCGCTCCCGAGGTGCACCTGGTCGCCCGCGGGGTCGACCGGGACACCCTGGCCGCCGACAGCGGGGGAGACCCCGGTCCGTGGTCGCCCCATGCGGTCCGGCTGCACGGCGGTGACCCCGGCCGGCTCGAGGCGGTGCGGGCCGGCACCGCCGCGGTCCAGGACGAGGGCTCGCAGCTGGCTGCCCTGGCCCTGGTCCGGGCCCCGCTGGAGGGCCGGGACGAGCGCTGGCTGGACCTGTGCGCCGGGCCGGGCGGGAAGGCGGCGCTGCTGGCCGCCGTCCGGCCCGCCGGGGTGCAGCTGACCGCCGCGGACCGCTCCGAGCACCGCGCCGAGCTGGTCCGCGGGTCGCTGACCGGCGCCGAGGACGTCGAGGTGCTGGTGGCCGACGGGCGGGACGGGCCGTGGCAGCCGGGGTCCTTCGACCGGGTGCTGCTGGACGCCCCCTGCACCGGCCTGGGGGCGCTCCGCCGCCGTCCGGAGGTCCGCTGGCGGCGCGGCGCGGAGGACGTGGCGCCGCTGGCCGAGCTGCAGGGCCAGCTCCTGGCCGCCGCGCTGGACGCGGTCCGGCCCGGCGGGGTGGTGGCCTACGTGACCTGCTCGCCGCACGCGGCCGAGACGGTGGACGTGGTGGCCGCAGCGGCGGAGCGGGCCGACGTCGAGCAGTTGCCGGTGTCGGCGCTGTTCCCCGAGGTGCCCGAGCTCGCTCGCGGGGCGGCCGGCCAGCTGTGGCCGCACCGGCACGGCACCGACGCGATGTTCGTGGCGCTGCTGCGCCGGCACTGAGCCCCGCCGGTCGAGCATCGAGCTGGGGTCCGTGGCGGGTCGCCCACCCCCGGGGTGGCAGTGCCCCGCCACGAGCGGTTCGGGCCGGGGAACCGGTCACCGGACAGCAGTGCTGGGCAGAGGGGCACACTGGGCCACCTGGGGCTGCGGCGCCACCAGGGCCTGCGGCGCCACCAGGGCCTGCGGCGATAGGGGGACCCATGGGTCGGCTCGGGTACGCCACGCTGGCGTCGCTGGACGGGTACATCGCCGACGCCACCGGGGCCTTCGACTGGTGCATGCCCGACGACGAGGTGCACGCCGCGGTCAACGACCAGCAGCGGCAGGTCGGCACCCACCTGTACGGCCGCCGGCTCTACGAGGTGATGGCCGCCTGGGAGTCGATGGGCGGCCCGGGTGACCCGCCGGTGGAGCGCGACTTCGCGGAGTGCTGGCGGGCCGCGGACAAGGTCGTGTTCTCCCGGACGCTGACCGGGGTCACCACTGCGCGCACCCGGCTGGTCCGGGAGTGGGACGCCGGCGTGGTGGCCGCCCAGGTCGCTGCGGCCGACCACGACGTGCTGGTTGGTGGCGCCGAGCTGGCCGCCCGGGCCCTGGCCGACGGGCTGGTGCACGACGTGCACCTGTACCTGTTCCCGGTCGTGGTGGGCGGCGGCACACCGGCGTTGCCCCGGGAGCGGCGCCTCGACCTCGAGCTCGTGGCCACCCGCCGGTTCGACAGCGGGGTCGTGTACCTGCACCACCGGGTCCGGGCCGGCAGCTGACGGCGCCGTGGCCCGGTCGCCCCCGGGACGGCCCGGGCCGGCCCGGGACGGGACGCTGCGGCACCCGGGTTGCGGGGTTGCCCGCAGTCTGGACAGTGGGACACCAGAGCCCCGGCGTCGCGGCTCCACGCCGGACCGGGGTCCGGGGACCGGGACGCGGTGGCCGACCCGCACCGAGCCACGAATGAGGTCCACATGCGCCGAGCCGGACTCCGGACCGCGGTGGTGGCACTCGCCGCCGCCGTCGTCACCGCCCTGGTGGGCACACCCACCGCGGGGGCGGACACCACCGACATCTCCCCACCCGGGGCCAACAACTGGTCCTGCGCGCCCTCGAAGGCGCATCCCTACCCGGTGGTCCTGGTGCCCGGCACCTTCGAGAGCATGGCCAAGAACTGGTCGACGCTGTCCCCGGTGCTGGCCCGCGCCGGCTACTGCGTCTTCGCGCTGAACTACGGCACCACCAACGGGGTGCCCGCCACCGGACCGATCGCCGACTCCGCCGGGGAGCTGTCCTCCTTCGTCGACGCCGTGCTGGGTGCCACCGGGGCGAAGAAGGTGGACCTGGTCGGGCACAGCCAGGGCGGGATGATGCCCCGGTACTACATGCACCTGCTGGGTGGGGCGAAGAAGGTGCACGCCCTGGTGGGCATCGCGCCGTCCAACCACGGCACCCAGGGGCTCATCACGCCCACCCCCGACGGGCTGCCCTCGACCTCGGGTGGTGGCGGGTCCAACCCGTTGTGCCAGGCGTGCGACGACCAGCAGGCCGGATCGCCGTTCCTGCAGACCCTCAATGCCCGCGGCGACACCGTCTCCGGGCCGTACTACACGGTGCTGTCGACCAGGTACGACGAGGTCGTCACGCCCTACACCAGCCAGGCGCTGGCCGGCCCGGCCAAACAGGTCACCAACATCACCATCCAGGACGCCTGCCCGGCCGACACCTTCGAGCACGACCAGATGCCCAACGACCCGGTCGTGCACCAGTGGGTGCTGCAGGCACTGTCCCAGGCCAAGGCCCCGGCCGACCCGGCCTTCCAGCCGGCCTGCCTCTGAGCACCGGTGAGCCGGTGCCGGGTCCGCATCTGCCGACCCGGCACCGGCGGACCGGGCGCACGGGGCGCACCTAGGATCATCGGATGCCCCGTGCCCCGATGATCGCGCCCAGCCTGCTGTCCGCGGACTTCGCCCGGCTGGCCGACGAGACGGCCCGGATCGCCGACGCCGACTGGGTGCACGTGGACGTGATGGACGGCCACTTCGTGCCCAACCTGACCTTCGGTGGTCCGGTGGTGGAGGCCATCGCCCGGGTCAGCCCGATCCCGCTGGACTGCCACCTGATGATCACCGACCCGGAGCGCTGGGCACCCGGGTATGCCGAGCTCGGGGCCCGCAACGTCACGGTGCACGCCGAGGCCTGCACCGGTGACCCGCGGAACCTGGCCCGGGACCTGCGCGCCGCCGGGGCACTGGCCGGCCTGGCGATCAAACCGGGCACCCCCCTGGACCCCTACGTCGAGGTGCTGAAGGACTTCGACACGCTGCTGGTGATGAGCGTGGAGCCCGGGTTCGGCGGGCAGTCCTTCATCCCCGACGTGCTGGGGAAGGTGCGCGAGGCCCGCCGCCTGGTCGACACCGGTCACCTGGAACTGCTGGTGGAGATCGACGGCGGGATCAACGCCGACACCATCGAGCTGGCCGCCGAGGCCGGGGTGGACGTCTTCGTGGCCGGCTCGGCTGTCTACGGCGCGCAGGACCCCGCGGTCGCGATCGCCGCGCTGCGCGCGCAGGCGGCCCGCGCCGTCCCGGCAGGACCGGTCCGGCCGGCGTGACGGGTGCGACCGGTGCGGGGCAGGCCGAGCAGGTCGCGATGGCGCGGGCCCGGGAGCTCGGGCTGTCGGCCCTGGGCCGCACCAGCCCCAACCCGGCCGTCGGTGCCGTGCTGCTGGATGCCGCCGGTCGGCAGGTGGGCGAGGGCGCCACCGCACCGCCGGGCGGCCCGCACGCCGAGGTCGCGGCGCTCGCCCAGGCCGGGGAGCGGGCCCGCGGAGGCACCGCAGTGGTGACCCTGGAGCCGTGCGCGCACACCGGGAGGACCGGCCCGTGCGCGCAGGCGCTGATCGAGGCCGGGGTGGCCCGGGTGGTGCTCGCCGTGCCCGAGCCGACGTCGCTGGCCGGCGGGGGCGCCGAGCAGCTGCGGGCGGCCGGCATCGACGTCGTCACCGGGTTCGAGCAGGCACAGGCCGCCGACGGCGCGCTGGCGCCGTGGCTGCTGGGCGTCCGGGAGCACCGGCCGCAGGTGCTCTGGAAGGTGGCCAGCACCCTGGACGGCCTGGTGGCCGCCGCGGACGGGACCAGCCGCTGGATCACCGGGCCCGTCGCCCGCGCGCAGGTGCACCGGCTGCGGGCCAGCTGCGACGCGGTGCTGGTCGGCTCGGGGACCGTGCTGATCGACGATCCGCAGCTCACCGTCCGGGACGACGACGGTGTCGCCGCTGCTCACCAACCGCTGCGGGTCGTGGTGGACCGCCGCGGCCGGGTGCCCGGGACGGCCCGGGTCCGGGATGGCGCAGCCGACACCCACCTGAGCACCGCTGCCACTCCCGCCGGGCTGCTGGCCGAGCTCTGGGCCCTCGACGTCCGCCGGGTGCTGCTGGAGGGCGGCCCGACGCTGGCCGCCGCCTTCCTCGCCGCCGGGTTGGTGGACGAGGTGGTGGCCCACCTGGCCCCGCAGCTGCTGGGCACCGGCGCATCCATGGTGGGTGACCTGGGAATCAGCACCATGGCGCAGGCGCTGCAGCTGGACATCCTGGACGTGACGCTGCTGGGCAGGGACGTGCAGGTGCGGTTGCGCCCCACCCGGCACACTGGTGGGCAGGTCCCCACGGAAAGAGGCAGCTGACGTGTTCACCGGCATCGTCGAGGAGGTCGGGACCCTGGTCGTCCGCGACGACCAGGGCGACTCCGCGCGCCTCCAGGTCCGTGGCGCGAAGACCCTGCAGGGGGTCGCGCTGGGTGACTCGATCGCGGTCAACGGCGTGTGCCTGACCGTCACCGGGGTGAGCGAGGACGTGTGGTCCACCGACGTGATGGCCGAGACGCTGCGGCGCAGCAGCCTGGGTGCGCTCACCGACGGCGACCCGGTCAACCTGGAGCGCGCGGTCACCGCCGACACCCGCCTGGGCGGGCACATCGTGCAGGGCCACGTGGACGGTGTCGGCACCGTGCAGACGGTCAGTCCCAGCGAGCACTGGACCGTGGTGCGCGTCGGCCTCCCGGCCGGGATCGCCCGCTACGTGGTGGAGAAGGGTTCGATCACCGTCGACGGGGTCTCCCTGACCGTCAGCGCGCTGTCCGCGGCCACCGACCCGCAGCCCTGGCTCGAGGTCTCCCTGATCCCCACCACGCTGCGCGAGACGACCCTCGGCACGCGCGCCCCGGGTGACCCGGTCAACCTGGAGGTGGACGTGATCGCCAAGTACGTCGAACGACTGTTGGGAGCCCGGGCATGAGCAGGCAGCACCTCGACTCGATCGAGGACGCGATCGCCGCGATCAAGGACGGCCGACCGGTCGTGGTGATCGACGACGAGGACCGGGAGAACGAGGGCGACCTGATCTTCGCCTCGGAGCTGGCCACCCCGGACCTGGTGGCCTTCATGGTGCGGTACACCTCGGGCTACATCTGCGTGGCGGTCACCGAGGACGACGCCGACCGCCTGGACCTGCCCCCGATGTTCCGGGTCAACCAGGACCGCCGCGGGACCGCCTACACGGTCACCGTCGATGCCCGGGAGGACATCAGCACCGGCATCTCGGCCACCGACCGGGCGCACACCATCCGGCTGCTGGCCGGTGCCGAGACCTCCTCGGCCGATCTCTCCCGGCCGGGGCACATCGTGCCGCTGCGGGCCCGGGACGGTGGCGTGCTGCGGCGGCCCGGGCACACCGAGGCGGCCGTGGACCTGGCCGTGCTGGCCGGGCTGCGCCCCTCGGGGACGTTGTGCGAGGTGGTCAGCGAGAAGGACCCGACCGGGATGGCCCGCGGTGACGAGTTGCGGGTGTTCGCCGACACGCACGACCTGGTGATGTGCTCCATCGCCGACCTGATCGCCTACCGCAAGCGCTTCGACAAGCTGGTGGAGCGGGTGGCCGAGGCCAAGGTGCCGCTAGCCCCGGGCCTGTTCACCGCGGTCGGCTACTCCAGCTCCTACGACGACCGCGAGCACGTGGCGTTCGTGATGGGTGACATCGGCGACGGCGAGGACGTGCTGGTCCGGGTGCACTCCGAATGCCTCACCGGTGACGTGTTCGGCTCGTTGCGCTGCGACTGCGGCCCGCAGCTGCACGCCGCGCTGACCACGGTGGCCCAGGAGGGCCGGGGCGTGGTGCTCTACATCCGCGGGCACGAGGGCCGCGGGATCGGCCTGCTGCACAAGCTGCAGGCCTACCAGTTGCAGGACGCCGGGGTGGACACCGTGGACGCCAACCTGGATCTCGGCCTGCCCGCCGATGCGCGGGACTACGGCACGGGCGCGCAGATCCTGGTCGACCTGGGTGTGCACTCGATGCGGCTGCTGACCAACAACCCGGCCAAGCGCGCGGGCCTGGAGGGTTACGGGCTGACCATCACCGGCCGGGTCGGGCTACCCAGCCACGTGACCCCGGAGAACGTGGCCTACCTGCGCACCAAGCGGGACCGGATGGGTCACCTGCTGGAGATCCTGGAACCGGAGGAGGACATCCCGGTGCCTCCGGGCACGCACACCCCGATCCGCCAGCCGGAGCAGGACCAGTGAGCGGGGCGGGCGCGCCGGAGGCGGTGGCGGTGGAGGCGGCCGGGTTGCGACTGGGCATCGTGGCCACCCAGTGGCACCTCGAGGTGACCGAGTCGCTGCTGGCCCGTGCGATCGCCTGCGCGCAGGCCTCAGGCATCCCCGAGCCCACCGTGGTCCGGGTGCCGGGCGCGGTGGAGCTGCCGGTGGTGGCCCAGGCGCTGGCCAGCGACCACGACGCCGTCGTCGCACTGGGTGTCGTGGTCCGCGGCGGCACCCCGCACTTCGAGTACGTCTGCGACGCCGTCACCGCAGGGCTGACCCGGGTCTCGCTGGATACCGGCACCCCGGTCGGCAACGGCGTGCTCACCGTCAACGACGACCAGCAGGCCCGCGACCGGTCCGGGCTGCCGGGCTCGGCCGAGGACAAGGGCTGGGAGGCCACCACCGCGGCGCTGGCCACCGCGCTGACGCTGCGCACCATCCGCACGCCCCGCCGGGCCACCGGCTTCGGCATCAACCCCGCAGGAGAGCTGCCCGCGTGAAGAACTTCGACGACCTGTTCGCCGAGCTGTCGGCCAAGGTCGCCTCCGGGGAGCCGGGGTCGGGCACCGTCACCGCCGTCGCCGACGGGGTGCACGCCGCGGGCAAGAAGGTGGTCGAGGAGGCCGCCGAGTCCTGGATGGCCGCCGAGCACGAGGGCGAGCAGCGCACGGCGGAGGAGATCAGCCAGCTGCTGTACCGGGTGCAGGTGCTGATGCTGGCCCGGGGACTGACCCTGGAGGACGTCTACGCTCACCTCTGAGAGGACCCCCGCGCCCCCCACGCCACGCTCCGCGCGCCGGGGGCCCTGCGCGAGGGCCGTTCCATCCCTGACCCTGGAGTAGCTGTGCTGCGCGTCGCCGTCCCCAACAAGGGCGTCCTGTCCGAACCCGCAGCCGAGATGCTGGCCGAGAGCGGCTACCGGCAGCGCCGCAGCAGCAAGGACCTGGCGGTCTACGACCCCGACAGCGACACCGAGTTCTTCTACCTGCGGCCCCGCGACATCGCCGTCTACGTGGCCGCGGGCACCCTGGACATCGGCATCACCGGCCGGGACATGCTGATGGAGACCACCCCGCCGGACACCGAGTCCCCGGCGGTGGAGGTCATGTCGCTGGGCTTCGGCCGCTCGTCCTTCCGGTTCGCCAGCCCGCTGGATGCCGGGATCGAGAGCGTCGAGGCGCTGGCCGGGACGCGCATCGCCACGGCCTACCCGGTGCTGCTGGCGCGCTTCCTGGCCGAGTCCGGGATCGACGCCACGGTGGTCAAGCTGGACGGCGCGGTGGAGACCGCCTGCCGGCTGGGGGTGGCCGACGCGGTGTGCGACGTGGTCGAGACGGGGACGACGCTGCGCCAGGCCGGGCTGCACGTGATCGGCGAGCCGGTGCTCACCAGCGAGGCGATCCTGGTCCGCCGGGCCGGGGCGCAGGAGAACCCGGCGGTGGCCCAGCTGCAGCGGCGGCTGCGCGGCGTGCTGGTGGCCCGGCAGTACGTGATGCTGGACTACGACTGCCCGGACGACCTGCTGGAGAAGGCCACCGCCATCACGCCGGGCCTGGAGGGTCCCACCGTGAGCCGGCTGCAGACGCCGGGGTGGTCGGCGGTGCGGGCGATGGTCCCGCAGGCCGACACGAACCGGCTGATGGACGAGCTGTGGGAGCTGGGCGCCCGGGCGATCCTGGTGACGTCCATCCACGCCTGCCGGATCTGACCCGCCAGCTCCGATCCCGGAGTGCGGCGGTCTGCGGGGTGGCCGGCTCAGCGGGCCCTGGTGGTCCGCTCGGCCAGGTCGATCGCGGTGCACAGGCCCAGCGCCAGGGCGCGGCCGCTGGTGGCCCCGGTGGCCAGCAGGGTGGCGATCGCGGTGTCCAGGTCGCCCTGCCCGATCAGCCCGCGGACGACGCCGGCGAACTCACCGCTGACCCGGCCGGCGGCGGCGTGCCGCAGCAGAGCGCGGGACAGCTCGGTGGTCCGCCCGGCGGCCAGCCCGTACACCCCCGCGCCGAACCGTTCGGCGGCCGGGTGACCCAGCAGCACCAGCCCCGCCACCGTGCCCGCCAGCACGTCGTCGCCGGCGGGGGTCAGGCCAGGACCCAGCCCCACCAGGCGGGTCGCGGTGCGCAGCGCGGCCTCCAGATCCGCCCGGCGGACCGCGCCGCGCAGGGCGGCCAGCGGACCACTGGGGCCGCTGGGCAGCCCGGGGATGGTGAAGGCGCTGTGCGGTTCGTCGCCGTAGAGCGCGGTGCGCAGGGTGCGGATCCCCTCGGGCAGCAGGGCGGGCTGCAGCCCCGGCAGCTTGGGTCGCGGCTCCCACCACGCGGCGGCGCAGACGGTGAGGTCACCGACGCTGAGCCGCCCGTTGCCCACGGTCGCGGGCGCACCGGAGGGGACGGAGACCAGCGGCCGGCCGTTGGCCGGCCGGGACAGGACCAGGCCGAGGGGCAGCCGGGCGGCGTCGGAGGTCAGCACGCCGACCACGTCGATGCCCTGCGGGGTCTGCACGGCCAGGTAGACCGCGGCGGGCACGTTCAGCAGCACCCGGGCACGTCGGGCCGGACCACGCAGCAGCTCCGCGACCCCGGTGCTGGCCGCCGCGGGAACGACCGCCCCGGAACCGCCGAGCGGCCGGGCGGTGCGGGCGGTGGCCTGGGCCGAGTCGCGGGGCAGCGGGATGGTGGGTACCCCCATCCGGGCGGCCCGCCCTCGGGCGAGTTCCTCGGTTCCTCCGGGACGGCGTCCGCCGCCGGTGTCGGGGCTGGAATCTGCGGTACGCATGGGTGGCCCTCTCCCGTGGGGTGCCGACGGCCGGGGTCGGCAACCGTCGTCCCGCCGGCGCTCCAGGTCGGCTGGTGCGGACCGGGGTCCACCAACCGTCAGCGACGGTTTACCATCCGGCACGAGAGACACCGCGCGGATCTCGAACCTATGCGGCGCGTCGAGCGGCCCAGTATGGCGGATCTCGCCAAGAATGAACCCCCGGGTCCGGGGAGCTCTGACAGGATCCACCGCAGGAAGGCCGTGAGGTGGCGACATGGGGGGACAAACGGTGACTGAACGTGAGTCTTCGATGACGACGACAGCGATGGGTTATCGAACAGCTCCATTGCGTGAGGTCAGGTCACAGCACGAACCTGCGCTCTCCCGTGTCGCCCCCGCGGAGCGCACCGCGCTGGAGGACAGCATGGGCCTGTCGGTGACCCAGCTGCTCGCGCTGACCGACGGCACCCTGGTCGCGGGCTCGGCCGGGGCCGGCCGGGTGGTCCGTCAGGTGGTCGTGGACGATCCCACCGATCCGCTGGCCGGCGCCGGACCTGATGTGCTGGTCGTGCTGGGCGCCCGGTCTGCCCCCGGCCGACCCGGTCCAGTGCCGCGCCCTGATCGAGCGGTTGTCGGCGCTCGGCACCGCAGCGCTGGCCTACCGGGACGCCGACGGGCCGCCCGCCGTCCCCGCGGAGGTACGGGTCGAGGCCGACCGGCGCGGATTCCCCATCGTGGCGCTGCCCCGCAGCTCCCGGCTGGACCTGGTGGTGGCCGAGATCTTCGGGGCCATCGTGGCCAAGCAGGCCCAGGCGCTCAGCCTGGCCGACCGGATGCACAACCAGTTCATCGACGTCGCGCTGACCGGTGGGGGGCTGGCCGAGGTGACCGCGCAGGCGGCCACCTTCCTGGACGGCGCCGCGGTGCTGGGGCTGGGTCCGGACCGGGAGATCACCACCGCGGCCGGCCCCTCGGCCGACGTGGCCGAGGTCCGGGACTGGCTCTGGCTGCTCGATGCGGCCGCCGACGACGCGTTCGCCGACCTGGCGCCCTCCCGGCGGCTGTCGGAGAACCGGGCCGACCAGGCGATCGTGACGCCGGCCGACGTGCTGGCCGACGCCGACCTGTCCCCGGCCGACGGCATCCTGCTGGTCCCCGGGCACCACGAGCTGCCCGGCGGGGTGGGCGAGTACGCCGTGGCCCCGATCATGGCCGGTGACCAGCGGCACGGGTGGCTGGTCGCGGTCAACCGGCGCGGGCCGATGCTGGTCGGGGCCGGTGCGGTCCTGGAGCGCGGCGCGGTCATCGCCGCGCTCTCGGAGATCCGGCACCAGGCGGTGCACTCGGTGGAACTGCGGTTCCAGGGCGACCTGGTGCGGCGGCTGGTGGGGGGCACGGTCGGGCACACCGAGCGGGCGCTGGCCTACACCCGGTCCTTCGGCTGGCGGCTGGACGGGCCGGTCGTGGTGCTGGTGACCGCGACCGAGACCGTCGCCGACGCCTCGGCCGACCCCACCCGGGCGCTGGACGTGCTGGACCGGCTGGCCGACGGCTGGCGGGCGGCGATCGACGCCGAGGTCCCCGGGGCGGCCGTCGCCGGGCTGTCCACCGAGATCGTCACCGTGCTGCCGCTGGACGGCCGGTCGGTCGACGAGCTCACCGCGCTGGTCACCGCCGTGACCGGCCGGGTCAACGCCCGGCTGCGCCGGGTCGGCCGGGTGCTGGCCACGGGGATCGGGCGCCCCGCCGGATCGCTCCCGGCACTGGGGGATGCCCACCAGCAGGCCACCCGGGCGCTGCAGGTCGGGCAGGAGATCCACGGCGAGGCGACGGTCACCCACTTCGACCAGCTCGGGGTGTTCCGGCTGCTGTCGCTCATCCCCGACAGCAGCGAGCTGCGCTCCTACGTCGACGAGGTGCTGGGCCCGCTGTCGGATGCCGCCGACCCCGACTCCGCCGACCTGCGCGAGACCCTGCGGGTGCTGCTGGAGACCAATCTCAACGTCGCGGAGTCCGCTCGCCGGCTGCACTTCCACTACAACACGATGCGGTACCGGATCGGCAAGCTGGAGCGGATGCTGGGGCCGTTCACCTCCGACCCCACACTGCGACTGAACCTGCTGCTGGCGCTGCACGCGGCCCGGATGCGCGGGCTGGACCAGCCGCACCGGCCGCCGGTCGAGGTGGGTGCCCCCCTGCTGGCCGACGACGGGCTGGAGGCGCTGGCGCACTGACCGGGCGCCCGCGCCGGTGGCGGCGGGTCAGAGACCGAGCGGGACGAACGCCCACACGGACTTGCCGGCGTTGGCCCGGCACCACCCCGACCCCCGGGCGGCGCTGGCCACGATCTGCAGGCCGTGCCCGCCGGTGACGTCGTGGCCGTCGAGCCGGGAGCGTGGCGGGGTGTCCCCGGCGAGGTCGTTGACCACCAGCATCAGCCCGGACTCCAGGGACCCGACCGTCACCGTGACCGGGGTCCGGCCGTGCCGCAGCGCGTTGGTGGCCAGCTCGTCCAGCGCCAGCACGGCGTCCTCGACCGCGTTGCGGGCGCCCGGGCGTCCGGCCAGCAGGTCCGACGCATAGGCGCGGAACTCCCGGCGGACCGCCGGCAGGTCGGCCAGCCGGGCCGGGGACCAGGACCAGCGGAACTCGCTCGCCGGTGGTGGGGTCTCCTGCCATGGCCCGTCGGAGCTGTCAGTAGACACGCGGAGGCCTCCTCTGTGGTGGGCGGTCGTACCGGGGTGTCCACTGTGCCCGAGTCCCTCCCGGGCGGACAGAGCGGCTCGCTGGTTCGGTACCCCAGCCGAGGGGTGCCAGCTACCTTGCCCGCATGCGGACCCTCATGGCGGTGCACGCCCACCCCGACGACGAGGCCAGCTCGACCGGCGGAATCCTCGCCCGGTACGCGGCCGAGGGGGTGCGCACCGTGCTGGTCACCTGCACCAACGGCGAGCTGGGTGACAGCGGATCGGTGAAGCCGGGGGAGGAGGGCCACGACCGGGAGGACGTCGTCGCCGCCCGGATGGCCGAGCTGCGGGAGAGCTGCCGCCTGCTGGGCGTCACCCATTCCGAGACCCTGGGGTACCAGGACAGCGGGATGATGGGCTGGGAGAGCAACGACGCGCCGGGGTCCTTCTGGTCCACGCCGGTGGCGGAGGCCGCGGCGCCGCTCGCCGACCTCATCCGTCGGTACCAGCCCGACGTCGTCGTCACCTACGACCCCAACGGTTTCTACGGCCACCCCGACCACATCCAGGCACACCGGATCACCGTCGCCGCACTGGCGGCGTCGGGCTCGGACGCCAAGGTCTACTGGACGACGGTGCGGCGCAGCGGCTTCGCCCGGTTCGGCGAGCTGATGGCCCAGGCCGGCATGGAACCGCCCGTGGGCGACCTGCCGGACCTGGGAGTCCAGGACGACGAGGTCGGGGCCAGCGTGGACTGCCGGGCGTATGCCGAGGCCAAGTTCGCGGCGCTGAAGGCGCACGCCAGCCAGGCGGAGAACATCTTCTTCCTGTCCCTGCCGCTGCCGGTGTTCACCGCGGCGATGGGGGTGGAGGAGTTCATCCGGGTGCACCCGCCGCGGGCGACCGGGGAGCCGGTGGAGACCGACCTGTTCGCGGGGCTGTAGCGGCCTGCGGTCAGTCCCGGCGGCGTGGGGTCCGCCAGGCGCGCTCCTCGTCGTAGTCGTCGGCGTCACCCTCGGCGGCATCGTCGTACGCCTCGTCGTCCGCCCTGTCGTCCACGCTGTCGCCGGTGGGCACCGCCGCGCGCTCCTGGTCCCGCCGGCGGGCCAGTGCCTCCAGTGCCTCGTCCCGCTCGCGGGCCCGGTCGAATGCTTCGGCCTTCTCCAGCTCGCGCCGTTGCCGCTTGGACAGCGTGCCCTCGTCCCCGGTGGGCGTCGCCACTCGCCAGTCGTCCTGCTGCCGCCACAGCAGCACCGCGGCGATCGGGAGGGCCAGCGGGATCACGTAGGCCGCCAGTCGCTCGGTGCCGCCCCGACCCAGCAGGTCGGTGACCGAGGCACCGAAGAGCACCGTCCCGATCACACCCAGCAGGCCCAGCACGGCCAGCGTCGTCCCCACCGCTTCGGAACGGGGCCGGACGCCGTAGGCCAGCGCCAGCAGGCCCAGGCCGCCGCCCAGCAGGTAGAGGATCGCGCCCACCACGTGGGTCGCGCCCCCGGTGTCGGAGGGGAACAGGCCGACCAGCAGGGTGCCGATCCCGCAGGCCGACAGCAGGACGACGGCCAACCGGCCGCCGAGTCCGATCAGCGCGGGGAACAGCAGCACGGCGCCCGCGACGATGAGCACCGCCTGCGCGATGAAGGAGGCGTTCATCAGCCCGGAGCCGGGGGACAGGTTGGTGCCCAGGTCGCTGATCACCTGACTGGTCCGGCTGTACCCGGGGAACCGGGCGATGGCGACGGCTTCCAGCACGAAGAACTGGAGGGTCAGCAGCCAGGCCAGACCACCGAGGAGGTAGCGCGTACGGCTCAGCGACGTGGTGGGGGCCGTGGCATCGGGGTCGGGTGTGCTCACGAGGGTCGATGATCCCAGGGCGCGGCAGACTGTGCCCGTGCCCGACGACCTGCCGCGCCCGCTGACCGTCGACGTGGGGAACGGGACGCCGCCCTACGAGCAGCTGCGCGCCCAGCTCGCCGACCAGGTGCTGGCCGGTCTGCTGCTGGAGGGGGTGCGGCTGCCCAGCGTGCGGGCCCTGGCCGCCGATCTCGGGGTCGCCCCCGGGACGGTGGCCCGGGCCTACGCCGAGCTGGAATCCGACGGCCTGGTCGAGGGGAGGGGGCGGGCGGGCACGGTGGTCACCGGCACCCGGGCCGACCCCGGCGAGGGCCGGTTGCGCGCGGCGGCCAACCGGTTGGTGGCGCAGGCTCGGGAGGACGGGCTGGACGACGAGACGGTGCTGGGCGTCGTGCACGCCGCGCTCACCCGGTCGCCCCGCTGATGCTGCTCGTCACGTGGACCCCCGGCAGGTCGTCGAGGGCGGGGACGGCGGTGACCGGGCGCTCGATCGGGCTGTTCGTGCTGGCTGCGGTGCTGGAGATCGGCGGTGCGTGGTTGGTCTGGCAGGGCGTGCGCGAGCACCGGGGCTGGGTCTGGGTGGGGGTCGGCGTGGTGTCGCTGGGGCTGTACGGCCTGGCGGCGACGCTGCAGCCCGAGGCCGCGTTCGGCCGGGTGCTGGCCGCCTACGGCGGGGTCTTCATCGTGGGCTCGCTGCTGTGGGGCGCCGTGGCGGACGGCTTCCGCCCGGACCGCTGGGACGTGGCGGGTGCGCTGATCTGTCTCATCGGGGTGGCGCTGATCATGTATGCGCCGCGTTCGGGCTGAGCCGCTACACCCTTCGACCGGGCGCCGCTCGTGGTCATCCACATCCGCCTCTGCTGTCCACAACCCCGCTCTGAACTGGCCTTTCACCGTGTCCCCACCGCGAGCGTGTGCTAGAATTCGTACACACGTTCGAAGCAGCTTCAGGTTGAGGGGGAGGGTCGGGATGGGCGAGCCGGGTGAGTTCGGTACCGCCGCCGCGGCCCTGTCCGCCCTGTTGTGCGAGCAGGACGAGGAGCTGCGGTTCGGGGTGCAACTGCACGAGCGGTTGCCGGTGCTGCTGGCCCTGCGGAACCAGCTGGATGCCGCGGTGGCGCGCACGGTGCGGGCCGGTGAGGTGTCGGGGCTGGCCGAGATCGACGGGCTGGCCTCGATGGGTTCCTGGCTGCGTGGGCATGCCCGGGTGTCGGGTCCGACCGGGTCGCGGATGCTGGCCATGGGGCGGGCGCTGCAGCAGTTGCCGGCGCTGTCGGCGGCGTTCGCGGCCGGGCAGGTGACCGCCGACCAGGTGCTGGCGATCGCGCCGATCACCACCCCCGAGCACCTGGCCGCCGCCGAGGCCGCGGGGATGGACCTGGCCGAGACCGACGCCACGTTGACCGAGCTGGCTGCCGCCGCGCCGCACAAGGATGTCGTGGTGGCCGTGGGGCACTACCTGTCCCGGCTGGACCCCGACGGGCCCGAACCAGACCCCACCGAGACGCGGGGGCTGACGCTGTCCAAGCGTGGGGACGGGTCGCTGGGGGTGCACGGGCAGCTGGACGCGATCGGGGGGAACGCCTGCAGGCCGCCCTGGAGTCGGTGCTCGGGGCCGGGCGCATCGCCGGGGACACCCGGACTCGGTCCCAACAGCTCGCCGATTCGCTGGTGCAGCTGTGCGACAACCAACTCGCGGCCGGGACGCTGCCCACCCTGCGGACCCGCAAGCCGCAGGTGGGTGTGTTGATCCCGTGGGCGGACCTGCAGGACCCGGCCACCGGACCGGGTGCTGGGGTGATGGACTTCGGGGCCACCATCTCCGCGGCCAAGGCCCGGATGCTGGCCTGCGACGGGGAGATCACCCGCATCGTCATCGGCCCGGACTCCCAGCCCCTCGACGTCGGGCGCACCCACCGGGTGGTGCCGCCGCATCTCAGAAAGGCAGTCGAGGTGCGGGACCGGCGCTGCGTGTTCACCGGCTGCGGAGCCCCCAAGTACTGGTGCGACGTGCATCATCTGACGCACTGGCTCCACGGCGGGGAGACCTCGCTGGCCAACTCCGCTCTGCTGTGCGAAGCGCACCACACGAAGGTCCACCACGGCTTCCGGGTCGAACGCGACGCGCGCAACCGGTGGACCACCTACCGGCCCGACGGCTCGCAGATCACCACCGGACCCAGGCTGGACCTGGGACCACCACCGGGCCCACCCACACCCCGGCCACCGGTGGACTGGACCGCCCTCGACGAGCTCGAGCCCGCAACCCGAAGCTGATCCCGACCCAGCGAGCCAGAGCACCGACCCGGCCCGGTGGACGCCTGCATGCGTCCACCGGGCCGGCGTGCGTGGACCTTCCTGGTGCAGGCGGGCGCTCAGGGGACGCTGTCACCGGCGACCACCGGATACCTGATCACGTCGGTTCGCCGCCCTCGCAGGACCATGCGCCCACGGAGCAGTCCTTCCCGGGTGAACCCGGCGGCCTCCGCCACCCGGACCGAGGCGGTGTTGTCCGGCTCCACCACCAGCTCCACCCGAGCAGCGCCACCGGCCCCGAGAAACCAGCGAGTCAGGGTGCGCAGCGCGTCACCGGTGAGTCCTCGTCGGCGAGCCGTGGGTGCGGCCCAGTAACCGACGTGGGCGATGCCGTCGCGCAAGCCGTGGGCGCCGATGCTGCCGGCCAGCAGGCCCGTCGCCGTCTCGACCACCGCGAAGACCGCCCCGCCCTCGGCCCAGGCGGCACGAGCCACCACGGTGACATGCTGCACGGCGTCGTCCCGGGTGTAGGCGGAGGGAACCGTCGTCCACCGCTGGATCTCCGGGTCCTGGCAAGCGACCTCGGTCACCCGCGAAGGCCGAGGGCGTCCAGGCGGGACCGGTACCGGGCGACGGCGCGGGTGGCGACGTCGGGTCGGGCGGCGTACAGCTCCAGGTGCGCCTCGGCGATGTCGGCCCACGGCGTGTCCTGCCCGGCCAGCGACCAGCGCGGTCGGGCCAGCGCGGGGTCCAGCTCCAGGGCCCGCAGGACCGCCTCGTCCAGCGGGGTGCGGATGCCGCCGAGCATCTCGTGCTCGGGCACCGCGGGCTCCCCGGCCCAGCCGAGCGCCTGCAGCACCCCCGCGCCGACCACCCGCAGCGTCACGTTGGCCGGGTGGTTGACCGTCCACATCGCCCCGGCGCCTCCGGTGGCCACGGCGTCGGTGGTGTCCACGTCCAGCTCGGCGTTCCGCCTCCGGAGCTCGGCCTGCGACGCCACGGCCAGCTCGCGCACCGCCTGCCCGGTCGGCACCAAGGTCTCGATCCGATCCACCGCCGTCGCCACGTCCTCGCCCCGCACCGCAGCGGCCAGCAACCGCAGGTCGTGGTAGTCGGTCAGCGGGGCATCGACCCGGCCGCCGGCCTCGTCGTGGGCGTGCACCTGCCAGGGGAACAGGCCCTCGTAATACGTCGTCGGCACCCGCACGACGGAGGCATCCGCGGTCAGCTTCGACACCAGCTGCTCGCTCCCGCACCCTGGCACCCGGTACTCGTCCTTCACCGGCTGGGTGACCAGCACCCCGGCCCGGGACAACAGTGCATGCAGCCGGCCGACCTCGGCCTCGTCCATCTCGAACACCGGTGGCAACCGCACGAACTCCACGCCCTGCTCGCCCGCCGCCGGCGCGATCATCCGCCGGATCGACTCGGCCTGGCAGTTGCCCCAGACGAACCCGATGCTGCCCGGCTCGACGTGGTCGGGGTCGAGCTCCGACCAGCGGCGCAGGTGCTCGGGGACAGGTGTCTCGACGGCCGCGGTGCTGCTCATCGGTCCATCGTCCTCGCCGGGACGTGAGATCGGCGACCCCGGCTGGCCCTGCGGGCCGCCGCTGCCGCAGGGTGGGCCCGTGTCCGTCGCCGCGCCCGTGCAGCTGCCGGAGGGGCATCGAGCCGGGGAACCGGGTCTGCGCCGCGCCTCGCTGGCGATCTTCCTGGCCGGGATCGCGGTCTTCGCCATGCTCTACCAGCCCCAGGCGCTGCTGCCCGAGCTCGCCCGGGCCTTCGACGTCACCCCCGCCGGCTCCACGCTGGCCATCTCGGTGACCACCGCGACGCTCGCGATCGGACTGCTCGTGCTGGGCCCGGTGTCCGACCGGCGCGGGCGTACGACCATCCTGCACGCCTGCCTCGCCTCGGCAGCGGTGCTGGCGGTCCTCATCGCGCTGGCCCCGACCTGGTGGCTGCTGCTCGTGCTCCGCGGCCTGCAGGGCTTCGCGCTGGCCGGATTGCCCGCAGTCGGCGTGGCCTACCTGCGGGAGGAGCTGCACAGCTCGGTCAGCTCACGGGCCATCGGGTTGTTCATCGCCGGCAACGCCGTCGGCGGGCTGACCGGGCGGCTGGCCGGCGGTTTCCTCACCGACCTCGGCGGGTGGCGCCTGGCGGTGGCCGGGATCGCCGTGCTCGGGGTGGCCTGCGCGGTCGCCGTCCGACTGCTGCTGCCCACCTCCCGGCGGTTCGTCCCGGTCGGGCGGCACGGCTCGCTGCTCCGCCAACTGGGCAGCGTGTTCACCGACCCGGCGCTGCTCATGCTCTACGGGGTTGCGGCCTTCCTGATGGCCGCCTTCGTCGCGGTCTACAACGCCGGCACGTTCCGGCTCGAGGCAGACCCGTACCTGCTCTCCCCGGCCCTGGCCTCGCTGGTGTTCCTGGCCTACCTGCTGGGCTCGGCCAGCTCACCGACCGCCGGTTGGCTGGCCGATCGCAGCAGCCGCCGGCTGGTGGTCCCGGCCTCGATCGCCGTCATGGGCGCCGGGGTGGCACTCACCTTGCTGGGCCCGCTGTGGTGCTTCGTGCTGGGCCTGTGCGTCCTCACGGTCGGCTTCTTCGCCGCCCACGCGGTGGCCAGTGGCTGGGTGGCGGCCCGCGCCGCACTGGGCGGCCGCCCGGTCGGGCAGGCGGCGTCGCTGTACTCGTTCTGGTACTACGTCGGCTCCTCGATCGGCGGGACGCTGGCCGGGCGGGCCTGGCAGGGACTCGGGTGGCCCGCGGTGGCGCTGCTGGCCGGCGGGTTCACCCTGACCTCCCTGCTGCTGGCCCTGGCTCTCGGCCGGACCCGGTCGCTGAGCCCGACCGCTCGCTGAGACTGTCACCGGCTCAGTCCAGGCGGCGGCTCGCGGCTAGATCACTCGGCCGGCTGCGCGTCGTCCGAGCCCACGGCTCGCCGTTCCTGCTCGGTGCGGTGCTCCAGGGCCTCGTCCGACAGGTGCGGGTCCTTGGCGTGCTCCTGGCGGTCGCGAGGTGCGCTCTCGGTCGGGGTGATCACGTCGTCGAGGTTCGGGGTGTTCTCCGGAGTGGTCATGCCCGGACTGTGTCCCAGCCCCGGTGGGTCGGAAACACGCCCTGGTCCACCCCATGCAGGCACCCCGGCACGCACGATGTCCCGATGGCAGCGAACCAGAACCAGACGCAGCCCACCGATGCCGACGTCTCGGCGTTCGTCGACCGCGCCGAACCCGCCGGCCGCCGGGAGGACGCCCGCGTCCTGCTCGACCTGATGGGTCGGGTCACCGGCGTGCCGGCCGTGCTGTGGGGCCCGTCCATCATCGGCTACGGCCAGCAGCACTACCGGACCTCCAGCGGTCGGGAGGGGGACTGGCCGATCGTCGGGTTCTCCCCGCGCGCCGCGTCGATGTCGCTGTACGGCCTGCAGGATCCCGAGGTCGATGAGTTGCTGGGTGAGCTCGGCCCGCACCGGCGCGGGGTGGGCTGCGTGTACGTGGGGCGGCTGTCCCGGATCGACCTCGGGGTGCTCGAGCGGCTGGTGGCGCGGTCCTGGCAGCGCGGTACCGGCGGGTAGCCCTGCTGGCCCATGGTGGATGGCCCGCAGTCGATGGTCCGGGGTCGATCGGCCGGAGTCGAACGGCCCGGCGGCGCATGACCTCACGGCCTGCCCGACGGCGGCCGACGTTGCCTAGCGTCGACATGCATGGCGGCAGCTATCTCGGTGACCGGTTTGGTCAAGTCCTTCGGGACGACCCGTGCGCTGGACGGGCTCGATCTGGAGGTCGCGCCCGGGGAGGTGCACGGCTTCCTGGGGCCGAACGGGTCGGGCAAGTCGACCACCATCCGCGTCGTGCTGGGACTGCTGCGCGCCGACGCCGGCCACGTCGAACTCCTGGGCGGTGATCCCTGGCGGGACGCGGTCAGCCTGCACCGTCGACTCGCCTACGTGCCCGGTGAT
This sequence comes from uncultured Actinomycetota bacterium, assembly GCA_963759905.1. Lineage (GTDB taxonomy): Bacteria > Actinomycetota > Actinomycetes > Mycobacteriales > Geodermatophilaceae > Klenkia. The sequence continues at coordinate 44,349 of CAVXBD010000001.1, read as the reverse complement.
GTCACCCTCTGGCCGGGCATCACCGGTGGCGAGGCGATCGACCTGCTGGCGCGGTTGCGCGGCGGGCTGGATCCCGCCCGTCGCGCGGAACTGCTCGAGCGGTTCGACCTGGACCCCAGCAAGAAGACCCGCAGCTACTCCAAGGGCAACCGGCAGAAGGTCGCCCTGGTGGCCGGGCTCGCCTCCGACGTCGAGCTGCTGATCCTCGACGAGCCGACGTCGGGGCTCGATCCCCTCATGGAGGCGGTGTTCCAGGACTACATCAGGGAGGTCCGGGGCGAGGGCCGCACCGTGCTGCTGTCCAGTCACATCCTGGCCGAGGCCGAGGCCCTCTGCGACCGGGTCAGCATCATCCGGCACGGCCGAACCGTGCAGAGCGGCACGCTGAGCTCGATGCGCCACCTCACCCGCACGACGGTCGAGGTCGAGACCGCCCGCGAGGTCGTCGGTCTCGACTCGCTCCCCGGGGTGCACGACGTGGTCGCGTCGCCGGGTCGGGTGCGGCTGGACGTGGACGGCGACCGGCTCGACGGCGCGCTGCGGCACCTGGTCGGCTTCGGGGTCCGCTCGCTGAGCAGCGCCCCGCCCACGCTCGAGGAGCTCTTCCTCCGGCACTACGGCGACCAGCCGGGGGACGACGTCCCGGCCGGTCCGCTGCCGGGACGGCATGCCCGGAGAGCGTCGTGACCGGCACGACCGTGGCGGTCACCCGGGCCCGGCACGCGTCGACGGCGAGCGGCGCCGGACCCCTGTCACCGGCCGGCACGGTCACGCTGGCGAGGTTCGCGCTGCGCCGGGACCGGATCCGGCTCCCGGTCTGGGTCCTCCTGTCGGCAGCCCTGGTCGGCAGCCAGTCCCTGGGCAGCCAGGCGCTCTACGACTCGCCGGCCGCGCTGGCGGCCTACCGGACCGCGGTCGGATCCAACGCTGCGGCCATCGCCTTCGCCGGACCGCCCGTGGGCCTGGACACCGTGGCCGGCGCCGTGGCGTTCGAGATCTCGGCCTCGGTCATGACCGTGGTGGCGCTCATGGCGATGTTCACGATCGGGCGGCACACCCGGGCCGACGAGGAGGCCGGCCGTGCCGAGCTGGTCCGGTCGGCCCGGGTCGGCAGGCACGCGCCGCTGCTCGCGGCCGTGACGGTGTCGGCGCTGGCCTGCACCGCCTCGGCCCTGGCGATCGGTGCGGTGGCGACCGGCACGGGGCTGCCGGCACCTGGGTCCTTCCTGCTGGGCGCGGCGGTGGGCGCCGCCGGGCTCGTCTTCACCGGCGTCGCGGCGGTGGCCGCGCAGGTGAGTGCGTCCACCCGGTCGGTGTACGGACTGGTCGGTGCCACCCTGGCGGTGGCCTTCGTGGTGCGCGCCCTCGGCGACGTCAACGGCAGCGGGCTCGTCTGGGCCTCACCCCTGGGCTGGGCGCAGGCCGTGTACCCCTACTCGACGAACCGGTGGTGGCCGCTGCTGGTCTGCGTGGCCGGGGCCGTCGTCCTGGTCGCGGCCGGGGTGGCCCTGATGGACCGGCGGGATCTCGGGGCCGGGCTGCTCGCCGGCCGGGCGGGCCGGCCGGCAGCGGGCCGCCTGCTGGGTTCCCCGCTGGGGCTGGCCATCCGCCTGCAGCGGGCCGCCGTGCTCGGCTGGGCTGTGGGACTGGCGCTGCTGGGCCTGGTGTACGGGGCCATGGCCGACGCGGTCGAGACCCTGTTCGCCGACAACCCCCAGGCGGAGTTGTTCTTCCCCGACCTCTCGACCGCGGGCCTGGTGGACGCCTACCTGGCGCTCATCTTCTCGGTCCAGGCGATGCTGGCGGCCGCCTATGCCGTCTCCGCGGTGCTGCGTGCCCGCGTGGAGGAGTCGACCGGCCGCGCCGAATCGGTGCTCGCGACGGCGACCGGTCGGACCGCCTGGCTCGGCAGCCACGTCGTCGTCGCGTTCCTGGGCTCTGCCGGGCTGGTGGCGCTCGCCGGCGCTGCGACGGCCCTGGTGCGGGCGGTGTCCACCGGGGACCCCGGCGCGTTCGGCCGGTTGTTCCTCGCGTCGCTCGCCTACGTGCCGGCGGTCTGGGTCGTGGCCGGACTGGCCGTGGCGGCGTTCGGCGTCCTTCCCCGGGCTGCGGCCGCGGTGGGCTGGGGGATGGTGGGCTACGTCGTCGTGCTCGCCCTGTTCGCGAGCGGGCTGCAGTGGCCGGGCTGGGTGGACGACCTCTCCCCGTTCGCCTGGACCCCCCTGGTGCCGGTCGAGTCCTGGACGGTCCCGGCCGCGGCGCAGCTGGCCGCTGCCGTCCTCGGACTCCTCGCCGTCGGGGTGGTCGGCTTCCGCCGCCGCGACCTCGGCACGGCCTGAGGGCGCACAGGCATGTGCGCCAGCCGGCGCGACGTCACCCCACCCGATCCTCGGGTGGCCGCCGCGTGAGGCACCCGGCCGGCAGCCAGGCCTCCACCAGCACCGGGCCGTGCTCACCCACGACGGCGTAGGCCACCCGGCCGTGCCAGCCCTCGGTGCCCCGCCCACCCTCACGACGACGCCACTCGATCAGCAGGCCCGGCCAGATCCCCGGCGCATCCGGTGGGTCACGCACCCAGCAGTGCCGGCCGTGCCCACCCGGCTGCCCTGCGTCCTCCCGGGGCGCCCCACCGAGCCCGCCGTGCAGGGTGGACGGCGCGGTCGGCACCGGCACCCCCGAACCGGCTGCGCGCTCGGCGAGCGAGGGGCCGTTCCGCCCGCGATTCATCCCTCCGGCCATGCCCACAGCATGGCACGCGCATCGAACAGGTGTTCGATGTGACCCGCGTGCCGTCCGGTCAGGGAGTCGAGCCGGTCATGCCCTCAGCGAGTGCGCGCGCGACCGCACGGACCCCGCGGTGCTCGGCCAGCTCCTCCACCGGCACCGGCAGGGGGAGCCGCCAGTTCGGCCGCTGCATCGCACCCGGCACGTTCGGCCGGCGCTCCACCGCGAGCGCGTCGTCCAGGGTGGCCGACAGCAGCGTGCAGGGTGCCGTGGCCAGCAACCGGTGCGCCGCCTGCACCGCCCGGGCCGGGGTCGCCTTCGTGGCCGGACCCTCCGGGGCGTCGGTGAGGTGGGCCAGCAGCTGCTTGCGGTCCTTGCCCAGCTGCGCCTGCTCACCCATGCCCAGCTCGACCTGCTCGCGGACGTCGCTGCCGGTCCACAGCCCGGCCACGGTGGGCAGGTCGTGGGTGGTGATCGCGGCCATCGCCTCCGCGGGCCAGTCCGAGGGTGCGTCGTCCTCGAACCAGAGCAGCTTGTAGGACAGCACCCCGTGCTCGGCCATCGCCTCGCGGACCCCGTCCTCGACGGTGCCCAGGTCCTCCCCGACCACGATCGCCCGCGCCCGGTGGCTCTCCAGCGCGACGATGCCCAGCAGGTCCTCGGCCGGGTAGCGGATGTAGGCGCCGTCGGCGGCGGTGCGTGGCTGCCCGTCCGGGCGCTCGCCCGCGGGCACCCACCACAACCGGAACAACCCCATCACGTGGTCCACCCGCAGGCCACCGGCGCCGGCCATGGTGGCCCGGATGGACTGCACGAACGGTTCGTAGTCCGCCGCGCGCAGCCGCCACGGCACCAGCGGGGGAGAACCCCAGTCCTGCCCGGAGCTGTTGAAGGCATCCGGCGGTGCGCCGACGCTGACCCCCGCGGCCAGCACGTCCTGCCAGGCCCAGGCGTCGGCGCCGCCCCCGGACACGCCGATCGGCAGGTCCTGGATCACGGTGAGGTCCCCGGTGGCGGTCGCCAGCTGTCCGTCCAGCAGCCACTGCAGCCAGGCGTGGAAGGCGACCTGCGGCTCGTGGTCGCGCACCCAGGCGGCCACGGGCTCGCCGCGAGGGTCCTGCAGCTGCGCCGGCCAGGCGTGCCAGTCCGCGCCGTGCTCGTCGGCGATCGCGGCCCAGGTGGCCCAGTCCTGCAACGGCTGGCCCTGGTGCCACCACCAGTCCCGGAACCCGGCGGAGTCCGAGCCGCCGGCGGTGAAGGTGCGCTGCAGCACCCCACGGGTGAACGCCCAGACGGCGTCCCGGTCGATCAGCTCCCGGCCGTTCAGCTCGGCCGCGGTGGCCCGGTCGTCGTCGGTGAGCTGGACGCCCGGCACGTCGGCCAGGTGCAGGTAGAGCGGGTTGCGGAAACGGCGGGTGGCCGGCAGGTAGGGGCTGTCCTCCTGCTCGGGACCCGGCCCCACGGCGTGCAGCGGGTTGACCAGCACGAAGCCCGCACCCTGGGACTCGGCCAGCTCCCGGATGGTGCGCAGTCCCGCCAGGTCGCCGATGCCGGCGGAATCCCGACCCCGGGCGGCGTAGAGCTGCGCCGCCCAGCCCCAGGCCCGCCAGCCCTCGGGCAGCCAGCAGCGGCCGGGGGTGACGATCAACCGGCGGTCCCGGCCGTCGGGGGTGCGGATCCGGTGGTAGCCCAGCGGGAAGTCCTCGTCCAGCTCGCCGTCGACGTGCCGGGTCTGCCCGTCCTCGCAGTCCACCTCGGCCTCGTCGACCTCGAGTGCGTCCCCGGGGCGGGCCACGATCGGCGCGGTGTCCTCCAGGTCGGCCGGCGGCCGGCCGATGACGTCGCGGAGCAGGTCAAGGGTGGCGGGGTCGACCTGGTGCTCGGTGTCCAGGGCGTCGAGCCAGGAGGCGTCGATGCCCCACTCGTCGGTGGTGGGTCGGGGAACCTGCGCGGAACTCACCCCCCGATCCTCACAGGGCTGGGACGTCGGCGCAGCGTCGCTCACGCCGGCTGCACGTCGAACGCGGTCGCCAGGGTGGTGATCTTCCGCGCCCGGCCCAGCCGGGGCAGGTCGCTGCCGTCCCGGATGACCTGGTCGCGGGCCTCGAAGTCGGCCAGGAAGTCCCGGGCCCAGGCCACGTCGGACGGCGTGGGGCTGATCACCTCGTTGATCACCGGCAGCTGGTCGGTGTCCAGGCACAGCTTGCCGGTCAGGCCGAGGGAGACGGTGACCGCGGTGGCTTCGCGCAGCACGCCATGGCTGCTGCCCACCGTGGGCCCGTCGATGGGGCCGGGCAGGCCGCCGACCCGGCTGCCCACCACCAGGCGGGAGCGCGGGTAGGCCATGGCCAGGTCGTCGGCGGCGGTGCCGGTGTCCCGGCGGTAGTCCCCGCTGCCGAAGGCCAGCCGGAACGCGCCGCGGGCCGAGGCGATCCGGACCGCCTCCTCGATGCCCAGCGCGGACTCCACCAGCGCCAGCACCCGGGTCGAGCCGCCCAGCCGGTCGTAGGTCTCGGTGACGTGCTCGGCGGCCTCGGTCTTGGCCAGCATGACCCCGGCCAGGCCGGGCAGGCCGGAGAGCTCGGCGATGTCGTCGGCCCAGAACGGGGTGGCGTGGTCGTTGATCCGGACCCAGGCCTGCCGGTCACCGGCGGTGGACAGCCAGGCGGCGACATCGGCCCGGGCCTGCGGCTTGGCGGCCGGGTCGACGGCGTCCTCGATGTCCAGCACGATCTGGTCGGCCCGGGAGGCGGAGGCGGCGTCGAAGGCGGCGTGTCCGCGCGCCCCGTTCACCAGCAGCCAGGAGCGGGCGATCTCGGGTTCCACGGTTCGTCCTCTGTGCACGTCCCGATCATCCTGGTGCGACGGCGGTCACTCCGGGGCGGGGCCGTCACCCCGGGACGTCATTCCGGGGCCGTCGCTGCGGGGTGGTCATCCCGGTGCGGGGCCGGGCCGCGGCTTGACCCGCCGGGTGGGCACCGCGCGGGCCGGGTCCTCGGGCCAGGGGTGCCGCGGGTAGCGGCCGCGCAGCTCGCTGCGGACCGCCGGATAGCCCGACGTCCAGAACCCGGCCAGGTCCCCGGTGGTGGCCACCACCCGGCGGGCGGGGGAGAGCAGCTCCAGCCGGAGCGGCCGGCCGGCCACCACCGGGGTCTGCGACCAGCCGAACGCCTCCTGCACCCGCATCGCGGCGGTGGGCACGTCGGGGTCGGAGTAGTCGACCCGGTGCCCGGTCCCGCCGGGCACCACGACCTTCTCCGGCACGTCGTCGTCCAACCGGGCCACCAGCTGCCAGGGCAGCAGCGCGCGGAGGGCGGCGACGACGTCCAGCCGACGCAGGTCGGCCCGGCTGCGGGCTGCCTGGACCTGGGGGTCGCCCCCAGCGCGGTGCGCAGCGACGCGTCGTCCACCGCGGGCCAGGGCGCGCCCAGTCCCGCGTGCGCGGCGGCCAGCCGGTCGCGCAGCGCGGTGGCCGCCGGGGTCCAGCGCAGCAGCGCCAGCCCGTCGATGCGCAGGCCCTCGGCCAGCGCGGCCGCCACCAGGGCCGGGTCCGGGTCGGCCAGCGGCCGCTCGGTGAGCACGATGGCGCCCAGCCGCTCCACCCGGGCGGCCCGCACGTCGCCGTCCCGCCAGACCACCTCGGGTCCGTCGGTGTGCAACTCCCCGGCGGCCTCCAGCGCGGTGGCCCGGTCCACCGCTGCCGCCAGCCGGACCCGGGCGTCCCGGCGCCCGGGGGCCCGGTCGGCCGCCGCGACCGCGATCCACTCCGCGCCGGCCAGCGCGGAGCCCGCCGGCAGCTCGGCGCCGGTACCGGCGGCCAGCAGGTAGGTGCGCTCGGCGCCGGGCCGGCGGCGGGCCAGCCACTCCGGGTGGGCCAGCGCCGCGACCAGCCCGGCCGCCGTGTCGTCCGGGACGTCGGTGCGGTGGGTGTCGGCCACCCCGCGTGCCAACCGGCCGGCCTCCTCGCGCCAGCGGGCGGTGGCGGCGCGGTCGACCCCGTCCCGCAGCGACCGCCAGGCGGCGGCCAGGTCGTCCGATCGCGGTGAGACGTCGGCCGAGAGCAGCGCCACCAGTTCGGCGGCCCGGCGCCGGCCGACGAGCGGGGCGCCGTCCAGCAGCGCCCGGGCCAGGCGCGGGTGCGCGCCTACCCGGGCCAGCTCGCGGCCGCGTGGCGTGACCCGGCCGCCGTCGTCGACCGCACCCAGGGTGCGCAGGGTCTGCTCGGCAACGGTCAGGGCGGCGGTCGGCGGCGGGTCCAGCAGGGCCAGCCCGACCCCGCCGGGCGCACCCCAGCCGGCCAGCTCCAGGGCCACCGCGGTCAGGTCGGCGGTGGCCATCTCCGGTTCCGGGGCGCCCGGACGGCGGTCGTGCTCGGCCGCCGACCACAGCCGGTACACCCGACCGGGTCCCTCCCGGCCGGCCCGGCCGGCCCGCTGGGTGGCCGCGGACTGCGAGGCCAGCACGGTCACCAGCGCACCCAGCCCGCGGGACAGGTCGACCCGGGGGGTGCGCGCCAGCCCGGCGTCCACCACCACCCGGACACCGGGCACGGTGAGGCTGGACTCGGCCACGTCGGTGGCCAGCACCACCCGGCGGCGGGCGGAGGCGATCCGGGGGGTCAGCGCGGCGTCCTGCTCGGCCCCGGGCAGCCGGCCGTGCAGCGGCAGGATGTCGGCGTCCAGGCCGGCCAGCCGGCGGGCGACCCCGCCGATCTCGGCGACGCCGGGCAGGAAGACCAGCACGTCGTCCGGGCCTTCGGTCAGGGCGCGGCGCACGGTGCCGGCCACCGCGTCCAGCAGCCGCGGATCCACCCGGGTGCCCAGCGGTGGCGCGACCGGGGGTACCGGCGGGCACCAGACGGTCCGCACGTCGAACAGCGCACCGGTGGCCTCCACCACCGGCGCGCCGCCCAGCAACCGCGCGAGCCGGCCGGCCTGGGCGGTCGCGGACATGACCAGCAGCCGCAGGTCCGGGCGCAGGGTGGCGCGGACGTCCAGGGCGAAGGCCAGCGCCAGGTCGGTGTCGGTCTGCCGCTCGTGCACCTCGTCGAGCACCAGCACGTCCACCCCGGGCAACTCGGGATCGGCCTGCACCCGCCGGAGCAGCAACCCGGTGGTGACCACCTCCACCCGGGTGCCGGCACCGCGCCGGGACTCCCCGCGGACGCTGAAGCCCACCCGGTCACCGACCTGTTCACCCAGCAGGGTCGCCATCCGCCGGGCGGCAGCGCGGGCCGCCACCCGCCTCGGCTCGGCGACGACGACGGTGCCGGCGACCTGACCGGCCAGCGCCAGCGGGACCAGGGTGGTCTTGCCGGTGCCCGGCGGGGCGACCAGCACGGCGGTGCCCCCGGCCAGCGCGCGCTCCAGCTCAGCCAGCACCGCGCGCACCGGCAGGTCGGTGCCCGGTGTCCCGGCAGGTGGCAGCACGCGCCCAGTGTGGCCGCTGCGCAGCATCGGTGACCGAGGCGCACGACCGCGGACCTGCTGCCTGCACAGAGGCGATGCACCCTTGTCCGGTCGCGGCGGGAGGGCCAGGCTGGCCTCCCACCGTCCCCCTGGAGGCACCGTGACGCGCGAGGAGACCCCGGAGGCGGCCGGCCCGGGCGCCCTACCCCCCGACCGGGTCCGCAACGTGGCGTTGGTGGGCCGGTCGGGAGCGGGGAAGACGACGCTGGCCGAGGCACTGCTGGTCCAGGCCGGTGCGCTGGCCCGTCGGGGCCGGGTGGAGGACGGCACCACCTGCCTGGACAGCGACGAGGCCGCCCGCCGACTGCAGCACTCGGTGACCCTGGGGGTGGGCAGCCTGACCCATGCCGGGCACCGGGTCACGCTGCTGGACACCCCGGGCTCCCCGGACCTGGTCGGCGAGCTGCGCGCCGGGCTGCGCGCCGCGGACGCCGCGCTGTTCGTGGTGTCGGCCACCGGTGGGGTCGACGTCGCGATGGTCACCCTGTGGGAGGAGTGCGCCGCCGTCGGGATGCCCCGGGCCGTGGTGCTGACCCAGCTGGACCGCCCGCGGGCCGACGTCGCCGAGACGCTGCGCAGCCTGTCGCAGCGGCTGGGCCCCGGGGTGCACCCGCTGCAGGTGGTGCAGCCGGCCGCGGACGGCAGCCCGGCCGGGCTGCGCTCCCTGCTGGAACCCGACTCCGGAGAGCCGGCGGACGGGACGGCGGAGCTGCGGGCCGAGCTGATCGAGGCGGTCATCGCCGACAGCGAGGACGAATCGCTGATGGACCGCTACCTCGACGGCGACGAGATCCCGGTCGCCGACCTGGTGGCGGACCTGGAGACCGCGGTGTCCCGGGGCCGGTTCCACCCGGTGCTGTGCGTGGCGCCGCTGACCGGGCTGGGGGTGGCCGAGCTGCTGGACCTGCTGGTCGCTGCGTTCCCCGCTCCCGGTGAGCGGCCCTGCCCGGTGGTGACCCGACCGGACGGCAGCCGGGTGGGCCCGCTGTCCTGCGACCCGGACGGCCCGCTGGTGGCCGAGGTGGTCCGCACCACCACCGACCCGTGGCTGGGCCGGCTGTCCCTGGTCCGGGTGTTCTCCGGGACCCTGCGCCCCGACGCCGTGCTGCACGTGTGCGGGCACGGGCTGGCCGACCGCGGGCATCCCGACCACGACGCCGACGAGCGGGTCAGCGGGCTGTCCCGGGCGCTGGGGGCCACGCTCAGCCCGGTACCGGCCTGCGGCGCCGGGGACCTGTGCGCGGTCGCCCGGCTGACCACGGCCGAGACCGGGGACACGCTGTCCGCGGCCGAGGACCCCTACCTGATGGCGCCCTGGACGATGCCCGAGCCGCAGTTCCCGGTGGCGGTGGAGGCGGCCTCGCGCGCCGACGAGGACCGGCTGGCCACCGCGCTGGCCCGGTTGGCCGCCGAGGACCCGGCGATGCGGATGGAGCGGCGGACCGACACCGGTCAGCTGCTGCTGTGGTGCGTGGGGGAGGGGCACGCCGACGTCCTGCTGGAACGGTTGCGCACCCGGCACGGGGTCTCGGTGACCACCCCGCCGGTGCAGGTGGCGATGGTGGAGACCCTGGCGGGCCCGGCCACCGCCACCGGACGACACGTCAAGCAGTCCGGTGGGCACGGGCAGTACGCCGTGGTGGTGGTCGAGGCCGTCCCCGGCGCGCCGGGCTCGGGCATCGTGTTCGCCCAGCGGGTGGTCGGCGGCGCCGTGCCGGGCCAGTACCACGGCAGCGTGGAGAAGGGGCTGCGTGCCCAAGCCGCCCGCGGGGTGGGGTCCGACCGGCCGCTGGTCGACGTCGAGCTCACCCTGGTCGACGGCAAGGCGCACTCGGTGGACTCCTCCGACGCCGCCTTCCAGGCCGCCGGTGCGCTGGCGCTGCGCGAGCTGGCGGCCACCGCCGGCACGCGGGTGCTGGAACCGTGGTGCGCGGTGGCGGTGCTGGTGCCCACCGAGCACGTGGGGGCGGTGCTGAGCGAGCTGGCCGGCCGGCGGGCCCGGGTGACCGGTACCGAAGCCGACGCCACCGGAGAGCGGACCACGGTGTCGGCCGAGGTGCCCGAGATCGAGCTGCTGGACTACGCCGGGGCGTTGCGCTCGATCGCACACGGTGCGGGGTCCTTCACCCGCCGCCCGCTGGGGTACGAGCCGGCGCCCGCCGCGGTCGCCCACCGGTCGGCGGTCGGCTGAGCACGGTCGGCTGAGCACGGTCGAGTCGTCCTGTCGACACCGACCGTGACGAGGGATGAGCGGTCCACACTCGCCACCCGGGTGACCGGTGGTGGCCGGGCGTGGCCCCTCGGTGCGGCTCCACGGCGTCGTCGGGGGCCGCCCCTACGGTCGCGGTGAGGTGATCGATCGATGACGAACCGCCAGCCGGACGACGTGCTGACCGCCCCCGCGGCCACGCCCCCGGCCACCCCCTCGGCTCCGGCACCACGGGCCCAGCCGCCGCACCCGACCCCTGCCGCCGGCCCGGCCGCCGGGCCCGGCCCGAGCGCACCCGGCGGACCGCCGCCGGCCGGGCCGCAGGACGTCGGGGCTCCGGCCGAGCCCCGGTGGGATCCGGCGAACCCCCCGCAGCCGACCGCGCCCGTGCCGGGGCCGCCGTCGCGTCGGGCGTCGGTCGAGCCGCGGGTCCCCCGGGTGCGGATGGGCCCGTGGGCGCCCGTGGCCGGGGCCGGGCTGGGGCTGCTGGTGGGCGTGCTGGTGGTCGGGTTGGTGCTGGCAGCGGTACCGCTGGGCTTCGCCGAGCGGCTGGCCGCGGTCTTCCTGTGCCTGGGCCTGGCCCTGCTGGGCGCCGGCGGCGTGCTGCTGGCCGACGAGGTCCGGGTGCGTCGGCGGAGCCTGAAGCCGCAGTCGGTCGAGGCGGTGGCGGGCCTGCTGAACGGGTTGACCCCGGCCCGGCTGCTCATCGGTGCCAGCGGCTTCGTGCTGCTGCTGGCGGCCTACGTCACGCGCTGAGCAGCCTGCGCGCACCGGTCCGGCGGCCCGTGGCAGCCTGAGCCCCGTGTCGCTCACGTCCCTGGCCCCCGGCCGCACCGCCCTGGTCCTGGTCGATCTGCAGCAGGGAGAGATCAGCCGGGACGTGGCCCCGCACCCCGCTGACACGGTGCTGGAGAACGCATTGCAGCTGGCCGAGGCCTTCCGGGCGGCCGGCGGGTTCGTGGTGCTGGTCCGGTCGCAGCCGGGCGCAGAGGGTCCCGACCGGGCCGTGGACGAGCCGCTCCCGGCCGTCCGCGCCGGGGCGGAGATCGTCGGCGAGCTGCGCCCGCTGGGCGACCTGACCGTCACCAAGCACGGCTGGGACGCCTTCCACGGCACGGCGCTGGACGCCGAGCTGCGCGCCCGCGGGATCGACACCGTGGTGCTGTCCGGCCTGGCGACCAGTACCGGGGTGGAGTCCACCGCCCGCGCCGCCTACGAGCACGGCTATGCGGTCGTGCTGGTGGAGGACGCCACCAGCAGCCTGGACGCCGTCATGCACGAGTTCGCCGTCGCCCGGGTGTTCCCGCTGATCGCCCGGGTGACCACCACGTCGGCCGCGATCGCTGCGCTGGGCGCCGGGGACTGAGCAGGCTCCGTCCTCGACGTCCTCAGCTGAACGCCTGCAGCGCCAGCCGCACGGCCAGGCCGAGCCCGGCGATGGCGATCACCCGGCGCAGCAGCGCGCCGTCCACCCGGCGGACCACCCGGGGGCCCAGCCGGCCGCCGAGGAAGAACCCGACCGCCAGCGGCAGCGCCGCGGACCAGGCAACGTCGGCGAAGACGACGTACCCCAGCGCAGCCACCGAGTTGGCCACCGCCAGCACCACGTTCTTCATCGCGTTGCTCCGCGGCACGCTCTCCCCGGTGGTCAGCAGGAACACCGCCAGCATGAGCACCCCGGCCGCCGCACCGAAGTAGCCGCCGTAGATGGAGATCCCGAACGTGCCCAGCCACAGGCCCCAGTGGTCGCGGTGCGGGCCGGTCAGGGCACCCTCGGCGGCCAGCTCCCGCGGCGGCCGCTGCACCAGGATGGCGACCGAGGCGGCCGCGATGAGGAACGGCACGATCTTCTCGAACGCCCCGGCCGGGGTGAGCAGCAGCAGCACCGCCCCGGTCACACCGCCCAGCAGCCCGGCGGCCGCCAGCGGGAGGAGCCGGTGACGCTGACCGGTCAGCTCGGGCCGGGAGGCACTCACCGAGCCCACCCCGTTGAACACCAGGGCCACCGTGTTGGTGACGTTCGCGGTCACCGGGGGCAGGCCGGTGGCCAGCAGCGCGGGATAGCTGATCAGCGACGCCAACCCGGCGATCGAGCCGGTCAGCCCGGCGGCGACCCCGGCCACCACCAGCAGCACCCACTCCAGCACGGTCATCGGCGCACCAGCACCACGACGGCGACGACGCCCAGGGCGACGATCGCCGCGCGCAGCACCGGGGCGGGCAACCGGCGCCCGAACGTGGAGCCCAGCCAGCCGCCCACCAGCGAGCCGGCCGCGACCAGCGCAGCAGCGGTCCAGTCCACCCGGTCGGTGGCCACCAGCACGTAGGCCAGCGCCGCCACCCCGTTGACCGCGGTGGTGAGCACGTTCTTGATCCCGTTCAGCTGCTGCAGCGAGTGCGGCAGCAGCAGGCCGAACAGCCCGATCTGCAGCACGCCCTGACTGGCCGCGAAGTACCCGCCGTAGCTGCCGGTGGCGTACGCCCCGCCCAGCAGCGCGATCAACCGACCCCGGCCGACCGTCCGCCGCTCGGTCCGGCCCCCGCCGGCCGCCACCCGGCGGCGGGTGATCCGCGCCGCCACCAGGGGCTGGACGGCCACCAGGAGCACGGCCACCACGATCAACCCGGGCACCACCGTCTCGAACGCCGCGGCCGGCAGGTGCAGCAGCGCGAACGCGCCGGTCAGCGCGCCCAGCACCGAGGCGGGCAGCAGCGAGGCCACCAGCCGGCGCTGCCCGGCCAGCTCCCGGCGGTACCCGATCGCGCCGGTCAGGTTGCCGGGCACCAGGCCCAGGGAGTTGGAGACCGTGGCGGTCACCGGAGGCAGGCCGACGGCCAGCAGCACCGGGAAGGTCACCAGCGTGCCGGAGCCGATCACGGCGTTGATGGACCCCGCGGCGAACCCGGCGAGAGCGACCGCCACCATCTCCCACGCGCTCACGTCGGCATCGCCGCGGAGCGTGGCACACCGCAGCACTGTGACCGGGCACACGGCTCTCGCGGCGGAGGGCCCGGCTGCGGCATCATCGCCGCCGTGGCTGTGGACGGTGGCGACGACGACACCAGCGACCAGGTGACCCGCGAGCCGGTGACCTACCAGCACTGCGCCCACGTCGCGGGGCCGTTCTTCCACGGCACGGCGGTCGCCCTGGGCATCGGCGAGGAGCTCGTCGTCGGCCGCGGCTCCAACTTCCAGGCCGGCCGGGTGTCGCGGAACGTCTACTTCACCGCGCTGCTGGAGACCGCCGCGTGGGGCGCCGAGCTGTCCACCGCGCTCACCGGCAGCCCGGGGCGGGGCCGGGTCTACGTGGTGGAGCCCTCGGGGCCTTTCGAGGACGACCCCAACGTGACCGACAAGCGGTTCCCTGGCAATCCCACCCAGTCCTACCGGTCCCGGTCCCCGCTGCGCGTCGTCGCCGAGGTCGTGGACTGGCCCGGGCACGCCCCGGAGGTGCTGGCCGGGATGCTGGAGTCCCTGCGGAGGCTGCGGGAGCGCGGCGAGGACGTCATCCTGGACTAGCGGCCCGCGCAGGCTCAGTCCTTCCTGCCGGCGCCCACCAGCCGGATCACCGCGGTGCCCTGCTCGTCGGAGGCCTCCAGGTCGACCTCGACGTCGAAACCCCAGTCGTGGTCGCCGGCCGGGTCGTCCAGGATCTGCCGGACCCGCCACAGCCCCGGCTCGCTGGTGTCGATGACCAGCAGCGCCGGACCGCGGGCGTCCCCGCCGGTCTGGACCTCGGCGTGCTCGGCGAAGTAGGCCTGCACCACCTCGCCCCAGGCGTCGGCGTCCCACCCCGACCCGGCGTCCAGCTCGCCCAGGTCGTACCAGCGACGGCGGGCCCACAGCTCGACCCGGCGGAAGAGCTGGTTGCGCACCATCGCCCGGAAGGCGCGCTCGTTGCCGGTGACCGGCCGCGGCCGGGCCGGCACGGCGACGGGAGCGTCCAGCGGCCCGGCGGGGTTGGTGAGCTCCTCCCACTCGTCCAGCAGCGAGGAGTCGACCTGGCGGACCAGCTCACCCAGCCACTCGACCAGGTCGGTGAGCTCCTCGGTCCGCGCCTCGGCCGGGACCCCGGAACGCAACGCCTTGAAGGCGTCGGACAGGTAGCGCAGCACCGCGCCCTCGGAGCGGGTGAGCTGGTAGTTGTTGACCAGTTCGCGGAAGGTGAAGGCCCGCTCCCACATGTCCCGGACCACCGACTTGGGGGAGAGCCGGGCATCCGCGGCCCACGGGTTGCCGGCCCGGTAGGTCTCGAACGCGTACTCCAGCAGCTCCTCCAGCGGCTTGGGATAGCTGACCTCCTCCAGCAGTTCCATCCGCTCGTCGTACTCGATGCCCTCGGCCTTCATCTGCGCCACGGCCTCGCCCTTGGCCTTGTTCAGCTGCGCGGCCAGGATCTGCCGGGGGTCGTCCAGGGTGGCCTCGATGACCGAGACGACATCCAGGGCGTAGGTGTCCGACTCCGGGTCCAGCAGCCCGATGGCGGCCAGCGCGAAGGTGGACAGCGGCTGGTTGAGCGCGAAGTCCGGGGGCAGGTCGACGGTCAGCCGGTAGCGCCGTCCGTCCGCCTCGGGGGTGTCCAGCCGCTCCAGCACACCGGCGGTGAGCAGCCCCCGGGTGATCCCGATGGCCTCCCGGATGTGCCGCAACTGCCGCGGCCGGGGCTCGTGGTTGTCGGTCAGCAGGTGCCGCATGGCCGCGAACGGATCCCCGGGCCGGGCCACGACGTTGAGCAGCATCCCGGTGGACACCCGGAAGTGGCTGGACAGCGACTCGGGCTCGGCCGCGACCAGTCGCTGCTGGGTGGCCTCGCTCCACGGCACCATGCCCTCGGGGGCCTTGCGACGGACCAGCTTGCGGCGCTTCTTGGGGTCGTCGGCCACCTTGGCGAACTGCTTGAGGTTCTCCACCTCGTGCTCGGGCGCCTGCACGACGACGGTGCCCGCGGTGTCGTAACCCGCCCGCCCGGCGCGCCCGGCGATCTGGTGGAACTCGCGGGCGTTGAGCAACCGCGTCCGGGTGCCGTCGTACTTGGCCAGCGCGGAGAAGACCACCGTGCGGATGGGCACGTTGATCCCCACGCCCAAGGTGTCGGTGCCGCAGATGACCTTCAGCAACCCGGCCTGGGCCAGCTGCTCCACCAGCCGGCGGTACTTGGGCAGCATGCCGGCGTGGTGCACCCCGATGCCGTGCCGGACCAGCCGGGACAGCGTCGTCCCGAACGCGGTGGAGAAGCGGAACCCGCCGATCAGGTCGGCGATCGCCTGCTTCTCCTCCCTGGTCGAGACGTTGACGCTCATCAGCGCCTGGGCCCGCTCCAGTGCCGAGGCCTGGGTGAAGTGCACGACGTAGATCGGGGCCTGCCGGCTGCCCAGCAGATCGGCGATCGTCTCGTGCATCGGGGTGGTGGCATACCAGTGGTGCAGCGGGACCGGGCGCTGCGCCGAGGCCACCAGGGCGGTCTCCCGGCCGGTGCGGCGGCTCAGGTCCTCCCGCAGGCCGGTGGTGTCGCCCAGCGTGGCCGACATCAGCAGGAACTGGGCCCTGGGCAGCTCGATCAGCGGCACCTGCCAGGCCCAGCCGCGGTCGGGGTCGCCGTAGAAGTGGAACTCGTCCATCACCACGAGGCCGATGTCGGCGTCCGGGCCCTCCCGGAGGGCGATGTTGGCCAGCACCTCGGCGGTGCAGGCGATGATCGGGGCGTCGTGGTTGACCGAGGCGTCCCCGGTCAGCATGCCCACGTTCTCGGCGCCGAAGACCCCGCACAGGGCGAAGAACTTCTCGCTCACCAGCGCCTTGATCGGCGCGGTGTAGAAGCTCTGCCGCCCCGCCGCCAGCGCGGCGTACTGCGCTCCGGTGGCCACCAGCGACTTGCCCGAGCCGGTGGGCGTGGCCAGCACGACGTTGGCGCCGCTGAGCAGCTCGATCAGGGCTTCCTCCTGGGCCGGGTAGAGCACCGTGCCGGCGGCGGCCGCCCAGCCGGCGAACCGCTCGAAGACCTCGTCGGGATCGGTGCCCAGCGCCCGGAGCGCGGTGAGGTCGGCGGGGTCGGCGATCAGCGGCGTGCCGGTCGCCGAGGGCAGCGCGGTGGCCGGTTCGTCTGCGGGCGCGAGGTCGGTGCCGGCGGGGGAGAGCGTCATCGTGGGGAACAGCGTCCCCCATGGCCCAGACGTTCCCGCGGCAGCATCCCGGGGTAGGGGGCGGCGGCTCCGGTGGACCGTGCCGGCCGTTAACGATCGTGGAGGATGTCCGTGCCCGACCTCGAGTTGGTCCGCTGATGGTCTTCGTGTGGGGTTGGGGAGGGGGACCACGCCGGCGACGCGGATTCGGTGGCCCGCGAGGTGGTTACGGGCCTGGGTACGGGCCCGGCCGCGGATATGGGCCTGGGTACGGCCGCGGATATGGCCCTGGTTACGGCGGTGGGTACGGCGGTGGGGGGTACGACCCGCGCTACCGACGCAACGATGGCGGGTGCCTGCGGGACCTGCTGCTGCTCAACACCGGCTGCTGCCTGGCCGAGGCGCTCGGGTGCGGCCTGAACCTGGCACTCGTCGCGCCGTCGACGGTGCGGTCGATCGGGCCGGCCGCCCACCCCGCCCACCCTGGACGCCCCCGGCGTCCGGTCGACCGGATGGTGGCCGCCATCCGGGTCTACCAGCGAGAGATCAGCCCCCGGCGGCCCCCGGTCTGCCGGTTCACCCCCAGCTGCTCGGCCTACGCGGTCGACGCGCTCACCGAGCACGGGGCGTGGCGGGGCAGCTGGCTGACCCTGGGCAGACTGCTGCGCTGCCGCCCCGGGGCGACCGGCGGCCCGGACCCGGTCCCGGGCCGCGGGTGAGCGGTCAGGAAGCGACAGCCGCGGCGATGTGGGCGACGTCGGCCGGGCCGACCCGGCAGCAACCCCCGACCAGCCGGGCCCCGGCGGACAGCCAGGCCCGGACGTCACCCACCCCGGGGCTGCCGGTCCAGGCCCGCGCCCGGGCGTCCCAGGTCTCCCCGCTGTTGGGGTAGGCGAGGACCGGCTTGCCGCTGGCCACCCGGGCCCACACCACCGCGGGCACGACCGTCGCCGGGTCGGTGCAGTTCACCCCGACGGCGACGACCTGGTCCACGCCCCGGGTCATGGCCAGCACGTCGGAGAGCAGTTCGCCCCGTCGGGTCCGGGCGACCCCGTCCGGGCCGGTCACCGCGGACACCGAGATCCAGGCCGGCACGTCCAGCGCGGTCACCTCGGCCAGCAGCGCCTCCACCTCGGCGGCCGCCGGCAGGGTCTCGCAGGCCAGCACGTCCACCCCGGCCTCGGCGAGGGCGTGCAGCCGCGGCCGGTGGAAGGCCCGCAGCTCGGCGACCCCCACCCCGTCGAGGTAGCTGCCGGTGTACTCCGACCCGTCGGCCAGGTACGCCCCGTACGGCCCCACGGACCCGGCCACCCAGGCCTCCGGTGCCCCCTCGCGGGCCAGCTGCACGGAACGTGTGATCAGCGCGAGGGCCTGGTCGGCATCGATCCCGGCCGCCGCGAACCCGGGCACGGTGGCCTGGTAGCTCGCCGTGGTGGCCACCTGCGCCCCGGCGGCGGCGAACGCGGCGTGCGCGTCGCGGATGCGCCCGGGGCTCCTCGCGCAGCAAGCGGGCCGACCAGAGCGCACCGGTCACGTCGTGCCCCTGGGACTCCAGCTCGGTGGACAGGCCCCCGTCCAGCACGACGGGACCGGCGGCCAGGGCGTGGGCGAGGGGGAGCACCGCACCATCGTGCCCGGAGGCGGGGAGACTGGACGCCGTGCCCACCGACGACCCCTCGGCCGACCTGCCGGTGACCGGCCGGGTCGTGGTCCCGGCCGGCATGCTGGGCTGGCGGTTCAGCCGGTCCTCGGGGCCTGGCGGGCAGGGAGTCAACACGGCCGACAGCCGGGTGGAGCTGTCGGTGCGGGTGCTGGAGATCCCCGGGCTGAGCGAGCACCAGCAGGCCCGGCTGGCCGAGCGCCTGGCCGCCAGGCTGGTCGACGGGGTGCTCACCATCGCGGCGTCCGAGCACCGGCAGCAGCTGCGCAACCGAGAAGCGGCCCGGGCCCGGATGGCGATGGCCATCGGGCAGGCGCTGGCCCCACCGGCACCACCGCGGCGGAAGACCCGGCCGACCCGGGGCTCGAAGGAGCGGCGGATCACCGCCAAGAAGCAGCGCGGTCAGCTGAAGCAGCAGCGCGGCGGCTGGGACTGAGCGCGCGGCGGCCCGGCCACTGTCAGGCCAGTGCAGCCAGTGCTGCGTCGACGTCGTGGGAGCGGATGAAGTCCAGCGCCAGCAGCCGGTGCACCAGCACCCCGCGGCGGGTCAGCCGCAGGTCGGCCGGGCGCAGCCGGGGCAGTGCGGCCCCGCCGGGCCGGGGCAGGGCAACCGGCGGGTCCAGCAACCCCGCCCGCTGCAGGTCGGCCAGGTCTTCCACGGCACCCCAGGTCGTCCAGGCCCGCGCGTCCGGCGGAAGGGGGGTGAGGGGCAGCGGGTGCCGCTCCCGGCGGCCGACCGCGGCCAGCAGGGCCAGCTGCCGCCAGCTCAGCGGGTCCACGGTGCGCAGCGTCCGTTCGGCCAGCGCGGCGTCCACGTCGGGAGAGACGACGACCTCGGCCAGCAGACAGCCCAGGTGCCGCACCCGTCGCACGTCGGTGGACCTGCGGGCGGCCAGCAGCACCCCGTCCCCGACGGCGCGGGCATCCAGCCGACCGCCGGCCTGCTCGGTGAAGAAGTCGTCGTCGCGGACCCTGCGGTTCCGGCCGCGCAGGGTGATGCCGTGCTCGACGGCGAAGGCCAGTGCCGCGCCGGCCCGGCCCGCTTCGCGTGGCGGCAGCGCGCCCGCAGCCAGGTCGTCGGCCAGCCCGCGCAGGCAAGCGGTGAAGCGGTCGTCCAGCTGGAGGGCGACGGTGGCCGGGGTGTAGACCACGGTGGCCGCCGACCGGGCCATCGAACCGGCAACCGGCGCGCCGGAGGCGATCAGTGCGCGACCGGGGGCGGGGGGCGAGGCGTCGGTCACGCCGTGATCATCCGGGTCGGGCGGGACCGGCGCAGCCTGCCTGGGGCTGCCTCCCTCGGGCGGGTGCCTCAGACGGCCAGCCGGTACCCCCCGGGGACCCTCTCCACCAGTGACGCACCCAGGGCGGCCCGCAGCCGGGTCATCGCCAGCTCCACCGCGTGCCGGTCGGCGCTACCGGCCGGCTCGACCAGCAGGTCACGGCGGGCGACCACCGCGCCGGGGCGGCGGGCCAGGGATTCAAGCACGGCCATCGGGCCGGGAGCCAGCTCGATCAGCCGGCCGTCCAGCACCGCAGCGTGGCCGCGCACCTGCAGCCGGTGCCCGGCCGGCTGCACCACCGGGTCCCGCTGCGGCAGCTGGGTGACCACCGTCCGGGCCAGGTCACCCAGCCGGGCCCGCTCGGGCGCCACGGCGGCCACCCCGGCCGCCTGCAGCGGGGCGGCGGTGACCGGGCCGACGGCGACGGCCAGCACCCGGTCGGCGAAGCCGGCCAGCACCCCGGCGCGGACCCCCTCCTGGTCGGCCACCTGCAGCAGGCTGGCGGCCGCCGGCGCCGAGGTGAACGTGACCGCGTCCACCGCGCGGGCGGCGATGGCGCGCACCAGCCGGCGCAGCGGACCGGTCTCCTCCGGCAGCACCCACCGGTAGACCGGAACGGGGATGACCTCAGCCCCCGCGTCCCGGAGCCGGCCGACCAGCTCGAGCAGCGGATCGCCGTGCAGCTGGACGGCGATCCGCCGGCCGGCCAGCGGTCCCTCGGCGCCGGACAGCAGGTGGGACAGCACCTCGGTCGAGCTCTCGGACGCCGGCGACCAGGCCTCGACCAGCCCACCGCCGCGGATGGCACCGCGCGCCTTGGGGCCGCGGGCCAGCACCCGGGCCGCGCCCAGGTGCGCGACCAGTGGCAGGTCCCAGGCCCGGGCGGCATCCAGCCAGCCGCGGAAGCCGACCCCGGTGGTGGCGATCACCAGGTCGACCGGCCGGGCCAGCACGGCCCGGGTGGCGGCCACCAGCTCGGCGTCGTCGGCCAGCGGCACCGTCCGGATCGCCGGGGCGGTGAGCACCCGCGCGCCTCGCCGCTCCAGCAGGGTCACCAGCTCCGCGGATCGACGGGCCGCGGTCACCGCCACGGTGTAGCCGGACAGCGCAGGCAGCGCGGGCCCCGGGGCAGGTGCGGCGTCGTCGGTCATCGACCCAGGGTGCTCCCGTGGTGTTCCGGGCATGTTGCCGCGGCCGCTGCCGGCGTCGAACACCACGAGGTCGACCGCGCGCCCCGCAGCGGGCTCCAGGGGTAGCGGCCGTCGCCGGCCACGGGGGAGGTCACAGGTCGACCACCGGGCCCCTCATCGGCTCCGGTGCGACCTCCAGCAGCGCGAATGCATCGGGACCCGGCGACTGCCGCGCGGCGCCGTCCACCAGCAGGTCGGCCCGGGCACGCGTGTCCTCCCGGGCGAAGACGACGGCCTCGGCGCGGGCCCAGGCCGGCTGGAACGCCGCCATCGC
Source organism: uncultured Actinomycetota bacterium (assembly GCA_963759905.1). Classification (GTDB taxonomy): domain Bacteria; phylum Actinomycetota; class Actinomycetes; order Mycobacteriales; family Geodermatophilaceae; genus Klenkia. Next base: position 23,424 of record CAVXBD010000001.1, on the reverse strand, counting down.
CGCCCCACCGCGCTCGGCCCACCGGCGGGCGCAGACCTCCGGGGGCGCCTGCACCCAAACCCGCAGCACGGCCAGCGGGTCGATCGCGCGAGAGGCCGCGCCGCAGCCCTCCACCACCAGATGCGCCCGGCGCGGCACGGTCGTCGTCGCCGGCTGGAAGGAGCCGGCCTGCCAGTCGTAGCGGTGCAGGGCGCCGTCCCGACCCGCGGCGAGCGGCTCGAGCACCTCCTCGGCCAGCCGCTCGGCCACCCCGTCCAGCGTCCAGCCGTCGTACAGGTCGTCCAGGTGCACCACCGGCGCGGCCAGCTCGACGGCCAGCCGTCCGGCGAAGGTGGTCTTGCCCGACCCCGCCGGCCCGTCCACGCAGACCAGCCTGGTGCCCCCCAACCGCGGGGCCGCACCCACGATCTCGGCCGCCAGGTCGGCGTACCGGCGGGTTCTCACCGGACCGCGGCGGTCCAGGTGGGCACCGGGCCCGCGGTGCCCACCACGGCGCCCCGGCCGGCCAGCAGCCGCAGGTGGGCGTCGGTCTCGGTGACCGCGAAGACCCGCATGCCGCGCTCGTAGGTGTCCCACGGCCGGGACCAGGTCAGGTGCGCGGCGAGGTCCCACGGCGTGCTGGCCGGGTGCCGCCGGACCGCGGTCAGCAGCTCGGCCAGCCGGGCCTCGTGGTGCTCGGTGAGCTCCTGGGCGCGGGCCGCCAGCCCGGTGAACCGCCACTCGTGCGCCGGCAGCACCTCGGTCGGCTCGGCCTGCCGGCCGACCGCGGCCAGCGACGCCAGGTAGTCCCGCAGCGGGTCCACCGGCCCGCCGGACTCGGTGGAGATGTTGGGGCTGATCCTGGGCAGGACGTGGTCCCCGGACAGGAAGAGCCCGGTGCGGCCCTCGTCGAAGCAGAGGTGCCCGGGAGTGTGGCCCGGGGTGTGCACCGCGCGCAGCGACCAGCCCGGAAAGTCCGCGACGTCACCGTGCACCAGGTCCCGGTCGGGCACCGCCATCTCGGTGAACCGCCGCCAGCGCTCCGGGTCACCGACGTCGGCGGCGGCCGTGGCCTCGTCGGCACCCAGGCCCACCAGGTACGCCACATTGCGGGCCACTGCCTGCTCGCCGTCCCGCCGGCTCCACTGCCGGACCACGTCGCCGTCGGCGGGGTGCATCGCGATCCAGGCCCCGCTGGCCTCCCGCACCCGCGCGGCCAGCCCCAGGTGGTCGTAGTGCATGTGCGTGACCAGCACGCCGCGCACGTCCTGCACGCGCGACCCGATCCCGGTCAACCCGCCGGTGAGCGCGTCCCAGCCGGGCTCGGACAGCCAGCCGCAGTCGACCAGGCCCATGCCACCGCCCTGCAGCGCGAACGCGTACACCGACACGTAGCGCAGCGGGTTGTGCGGGATGGGCACCGGTATCGACCACAGGTCCGGGCGCACCTGCTCCACCGGCGGCAGCTCCCGAGCCTGCCAGGCGGCGTGCTGGGCGGTCCCGGTGATCTCGCTGGTCGTCCCCACGCAACCGCACTCTGCCAGCCACCCCACTCTGCCAGCCACCGCCCGGCGCGCACCTGGGACAGTGGGGGAGTGGACGCCCCGACCGCCCCCGGCGGCAGCCCGACCGTGTCCGCCACGCCGCGGCGCCAGCGCCTGCTGTGCGCCCTGATGGCGCTGCTGGTCGTGCTGGTGATGGCCGTGGTGTCGATCCTGCTGAAGTCCTCCACCACCGGTGTGGTGGCCTTCCGGACCTCGGACCAGGTGGCCACGCTGGGACTGGGCCTGCTGATCGGCGCCGGCATCCTCTACACCGCCCGCTCCCGGGTCGACGCCGACGCCGACGGGGTCCGGGTCCGCAACATCATCGGTACCCACCAGGTGCCCTGGGCCGCCGTCCGGGCGGTCCGGTTCGACGACCACTCGCCCTGGGCCAGCCTGCTGCTGGCCGATGACGACGAGCTGTCGGTGATCGCCGTGCAGGCCACCGACGGGGAGCGCGCGGTGCGTGCCGTCGAGGGTCTGCGGGGCCTGCTGGCCGCCAGCCGGGCCGGCGGGGTACCCTGAGCACTGCCTCCCCCCGCTACATCGAGGCGCATCACCACCCGACGACCCCGCCCCGGGTCGTCGACCAAGAGGAGCCCGCTCCCACCTGGCGCCGTCACAGGCGCCCAGGTCCCCGGAAGAACGGGGCCGGTCCGCCGGCCCCGTCCCGCCCGCCACCCGTCCGCGGGAGGTGGGCGTGACCGGCGCGAGTGGGCCCCGTGAGCAGCTGCTCACGGGGCCTTGCTGCGTCCGGGCCGCCGGGTCGGGACGCTGACTCCTCCCCGCAGAACGCAGAGGAGAGGCCATCACCGAGCCCCGCATCAACGACCGCATCCGCGTCCCCGAGGTCCGACTCGTCGGTCCCGAGGGCGAGCAGGTCGGCATCGTGCCGATCGGCGAGGCCCTGCGCCTTGCCCAGGATTCCGAGCTCGACCTCGTCGAGGTCGCGCCGATGGCCCGACCGCCCGTGGTCAAGCTCATGGACTACGGCAAGTACAAGTACGAGGCCGCGCAGAAGGAGCGCGAGGCCCGGCGCAACCAGTCGCAGACCGTCATCAAGGAGATGCGCCTGCGGTTGAAGATCGACCCGCACGACTACGAGACCAAGAAGGGCCACGTCGTCCGCTTCCTCAAGGGCGGCGACAAGGTCAAGATCACGGTGATGTTCCGCGGCCGCGAGCAGTCCCGGCCCGAGATGGGCTACCGGTTGCTGCAGCGGCTGGCCGGCGATGTCACCGAGCTGGGTGTCGTGGAGTCCAACCCCAAGCAGGACGGCCGCAACATGGTCATGGTCATCGCCCCGCACCGGAACCAGGCGGCGCAGCAGGCCCAGATCGTGGAGCGCAAGAAGGCCAAGGCCGCCGAGAACGAGGCCGAGCCCGCGGCCGCCCCGGCTGCCGCGCCGGCCGCGCCGACCGCCGAGGCCGACCAGGCCTGAGCCGGCTCGACCCAGACCACAGATGAGGACCGAGGACATGCCGAAGAACAAGACCCACAAGGGCACGGCCAAGCGCATCCGCGTGACCGGCACCGGGAAGCTCGTCCGCGAGCACACGAACAACCAGCACAAGTTCGAGGTGAAGTCCTCCTCCCGCAAGCGTCGGGTGAAGGGCACCGAGGTGCTGTCCCCCGCCGACGCCCCGCGGATGAAGAAGCTGCTCGGTCTCTGACCGGCGCCCCTCTCTCCCCCTAGACAGACAGGAGCTCTCACGTGGCACGCGTGAAGCGGGCGGTCAACGCCCAGAAGAAGCGCCGGACGACCCTGGAGGCCGCCAGCGGCTACCGGGGCCAGCGGTCCCGGTTGTACCGCAAGGCCAAGGAGCAGCTGCTCCACTCGGCCACCTACGCCTACCGCGACCGCAAGGTGCGCAAGGGTGACTTCCGCAAGCTGTGGATCACCCGCATCAACGCCGCGGCCCGGCAGAACGACATGACCTACAACCGGTTCATGCAGGGGCTGAAGCTGGCCGGCATCGAGCTGGACCGCAAGGTCCTGGCCGAGCTGGCCGTCAACGAGCCGGCCGCGTTCGCCGCGCTGGTGGAGACCGCCCGCGCCGCGGTCGCCGCCGCCCCGAACCAGACCGGCGTCGCCGCCGCCTGATCCACCCGCACCACCCGACGCCGCCGCCGGCGGGCCCTGGGCCCACCGACGGCGGCGTCGTCGTGTCCGGTGTCGACGACTGCGGTGCCTCCCGCGCACCGCTACCAGGAGGGACCCCGTGGTGACCGAGCCGCTCACCGAACGGTCTGCCCGCGTCGCCGCGGCCCGCAAGCTCACCCGGCGTGCCGGGCGGGACGCGGCCGGGTTGTTCCTGGCCGAGGGCCGGCAGGCCGTCGTCGAGGCGCTGGACGCCGGGGCCGCCGTCGAGGTGTTCGCCACCCCCACGGCGTTGGCCGCGCACCGGACGCTGCTGGGCGGTGCCGGGGTGCCGGTCCGGGTGCTGACCGACCGGGCCGCGGCCGGGCTGAGCGAGACCGTCACCCCGCAGGGCCTGATCGCGGTCTGCCCGCTGCGCGACGTGCCACCGGCCGCGCTGGTCACCCGACCCCCGGCGCTGGCGGTGGCGTTGGCCGAGCTGAACGACCCGGGCAACGCCGGCACCGTGCTGCGCACCGCTGACGCATGCGGGGCGGGCGCGGTGGTCTTCGGGGCCGGCTCCGCTGACCCCTTCCAGGGCAAGGTGGTCCGCTCCTCGGCGGGCAGCCTCTTCCACGTCGACGTGGTGCGCAGCGCCGACCTCACCCGGCTGGTGCCCGACGTGCAGGCCGCGGGGGTCACCGTGCTGGCCGCCACCGGTGCCGGCGAGACCTCGCTGGACCGTGCCGACGACGACGGGCTGCTGGCCGGCCCGGTGCTCTGGCTGTTCGGCAACGAGGCCCGGGGACTGGACCCCGGGCTGGCCGCTCGGGCCGACCACCGGGTCCGGGTGCCGATGCGCGGCCGCGCGGAGTCGCTGAACCTCTCGGTCGCGGCGGCCATCTGCCTCTACGCCACCCAGCTGGCGCAGGGTCCGCTCCCGGGCGGGGGCGGGCGCTAGTCCGACCGTGCGCCGGTCTCGCTGGTCGACGTGCGGCCGGTCGACGTGCGGCCGGTCGACGGGCGCAGTGCCCGGCCCAGCGGCAGCACCAGCAGGCCGGCCAGCAGCACGACCAGCAGACCCACCCGCAGGCCGGCTCGGTCGGCGAGCAGCCCGATCAACGGCGGGGAGACCAGGAAGCCCACCCGCAGCAGCCAGTTCACCGCGGTCAGCCCGATGCCCGGCGGCAGGCCGGGTAGCTCGTCGGCCGCGTGGTAGGCGGCCGGGATGACGGTGGCCACCCCCAGCCCGGCCAGCGCGAACCCCAGCAACGTGCCCGGCACCGCCGGCGCCACCAGCACCCCCGCCATGCCCAGCGCGACCAGCACGCCACCGATCCGGGCCACCCGGCGCTGGCCGAGTCGGTCCACCACCCGGTCACCGGTCAACCGCCCCGCGGTCATCGCCACCTGGAAGGCGACGAAGCCCAGCCCGGCGGTGACCGCGCCCGCAGCCAGGTCGTCCCGCAGCCAGATCGCGCTCCAGGAGGCGGCCGCGTCCTCCACGACCGCGCCGGTGGCCGCCAGCAGACCGAGCGCGAGCAACCAGCCCAGGACGCCGCGGCGGACGGGCCAGCGGGCGGCTGACCGGCCACCCGGGTCCTGCCCGGCAGCCGGCGGGTCGGTGCGGTCCGGGCCCGGTAGCAGCCAGGCCCGGATCAGCAGGGCCAGGCCACCGAAGACCACCGCGGACATGCCCAGGTGCACGGCCACCGGGATGCCCGAGCCGGCGGCCAGCGAGCCCAGCAGTCCGCCGGCGACGGCACCCAGGCTCCACAGCCCGTGCAGCCCGTTGAGGATCGACCGACCGTAGCCGCGCTGCACCCGCAGCCCGTGCGCGTTCTGGGCCACGTCGACGACCGCGTCCAGCGCGCCCACCACCAGCAACGCGCCGGCCAGCAGCCACCAGCTCGGCGCCGCCCCGGCCGCGGCCACCCCGGCGCCCAGGACGACGAGGCCGGTGGAGGCGACCGGGCCGGAGCCGAACCGGCTGATGAGCACCGCGGCCGCCGGGCCCACGACCAGCGACCCCAGGGGTGCGGCGGCCAGGGCGGTGCCCAGCGCGACGTTGGACAGCCCGAGGGCGTCCCGCACCTCGGGCAGCCGAGGCACCAGGTTGGCGTAGAACACCGCGTTCAGGGCGAAGCAGGCGGCGACCGCGACCCGGGCGCGCCGGAGTGCCGGGCCGGGGTGGGCAGGACGGCCCGTGAGGCGCCGCGCGGACCGGCGGGATCCCGCCGGTCGGGTCACCTGCCGATCTCGCGGACCACCCGGGCCGGGTTCCCCACGGCCAGCACACCGGCCGGCAGGTCCCGGGTGACCACGGCGCCGGCACCCACCACGGTGTCCCGGCCGATGGTCACCCCGGGCAGCACGATGACGCCGCCGCCGAGCCAGACGTTGTCCTCGATGGTGATGGGCGCGGAGCCCTCCCACCTGTCCCGGCGCGGGCCGGGCTCCACCGGGTGGGTGGCGGTGAGCAGCTGCACGTTGGGACCGATCTGGACGTCGTCCCCGATGCTCACGCGGCCGACGTCCAGGCTGACCAGTCCCCAGTTGACGAACGTCCGGGCGCCCACGGTGGTCTGGTACCCGTAATCGCAGCGGAACGGCGGCCGGATGGTGCTGCCGGGCCCGATCGCGCCGAGCAGCTCGGCCAGCAGGGCCCGTGCGGTGTCCCGGTCGGCGGGGTCGACGGTGTTGTAGCGGTGCGCCAGGGACTGGGCGCGAGCGTTCTCCCGGGCCAGGTCGGCGTCCTCGGCGCGGTAGGCGTCCCCGGCGAGCATCCGCTCGCGCATGCTCCGGGAATCCTCGTCCGTGGCGGGCATGCGGGCACCCTAACCAGCACCCCGGCCACCGATGCCTGCGGACGCAGGCATCGGGGCGGTCCGGCAACCAGGCAGAATGGCCTCCCGTGTCTGGCGCCAACGACCCCTACGACCCCAAACAGGTGGCCTCCCTCGCGGCGGACGCCCTGGATGCCGCTGTCGCGGCCGGCGTCGCTGCCTTCGCCGCGGCCACCGACCTGGCCGAGCTCGCCGCCGTCCGGCCCGCGCACCTGGGGGACCGCGCGCCGGTGCTGCTGGCCCGCCGCGAGCTGGGAGCGCTGCCGCCGGCTGCCCGGAAGGACGCCGGCCAGCGGGTGAACGCGGCCCGGGTCGCGTTGGCCGATGCCTACGCGCAGCGGCTGGCCACGCTGGAGGCCGAGCGCGACGAGCGGGTGCTGGCCGAGGAGCGGGTGGACGTCACGCTGCCCTTCGACCGGCTGCCCCGCGGGGCCCGGCACCCGTTGACCACGCTGAACGACCGGATCGCCGATGTGTTCGTCGGGATGGGGTACGAGGTCGCCGAGGGGCCCGAGCTCGAGGCGGAGTGGCTGAACTTCGACGCGCTGAACACCGGCCCGGACCACCCGGCCCGCTCGCTCGCCGACACCTTCTTCGTCGCGCCCGAGGGCTCGGGCCTGGTGCTGCGCACGCACACCAGCCCGGTGCAGGCCCGGACCATGCTCGAGCGCACGCCCGCCGATCTACGTGGTGGCGCCGGGCCGGGTCTTCCGGACCGACGAGCTGGACGCCACGCACACCCCGGTGTTCCACCAGGTGGAGGGGCTGGCGGTGGACCGCGGGCTGACCATGGCCCACCTGCGGGGCACCCTGGAGGCCCTGGCCAAGGCGCTCTTCGGAGAGCGATCCCAGATCCGCTGGCGCCCGCACTTCTTCCCGTTCACCGAGCCCTCGGCCGAGTTCGACGTGTTCTTCCCCGAGCACCGGGACGGCCCGCGCTGGGTCGAGTGGGGCGGCTGCGGGATGGTCAACCCGCGGGTGCTCACCGCCTGCGGCATCGACCCCGAGGTCTACAGCGGGTTCGCCTTCGGCATGGGCATCGAGCGCGCGCTGCAGTTCCGGCACGGGGTCGGCGGACATGCGCGACATCGTCGAGGGTGACGTCCGGTTCACCACGGCCTTCGGAGTGGAGCAATGAGAGTCCCGATCAGCTGGCTGTCGGAGTACGTCGACCTGCCGTCGGGCACCGGGGTGCAGGAGCTGGACGCAGCTTTCGTGCGCCAGGGCCTCGAGGTGGAGGACGTGCTGCGCGCGCCCGTCACGACCGGCCCGCTGGTGGTGGGCCGCGTGCTGGAGATCGAGGAGCTCACCGAGTTCAAGAAGCCGATCCGGTACTGCCAGGTCGAGGTGGGGGAGTCCGCCCCGCCGGGGCATCGTCTGCGGCGCGCGGAACTTCGCCGTCGGCGACCTCGTGGTGGTCGCGCTGCCCGGCGCGGTGCTGCCCGGCGACTTCACCATCGCGGCCCGGACGACCTACGGGCACGTCTCCGACGGGATGATCTGCTGCTCCCGCGAACTGGGCGTCGGCGAGGACCACGACGGCATCCTGGTCGTCGGCGCACGGCGAGGACGGCCCGGCCCCGGGCACCCCGGGCGGTCCGCTGGTGGGTGCCGACGACGTCGTCTTCGAGCTGGAGGTCACCACCGACCGCGGTTACTGCATGGCCATGCGAGGCATCGCGCGGGAGGTCGCCGGGGCGCTGGCCGCGGACTGGCGCGACCCCGCCGCGGTCACCCCGCCGGTGTGGCCGGGCGAGCCGGCCTGGACCGTGCAGGTCGAGGACGCCGGACGCTGCGACCGGTTCTCGATGATCGCCATGGAGGGCCTGGACCCCGCCGCCGCCAGCCCCTGGTGGCTGCGCCGCCGGTTGGCCCAGTCCGGCATCCGCTCCATCTCACTCGCCGTCGACGTCACCAACCTGGTGATGCTCGAGCTGGGCCAGCCGATGCACGCCTTCGACCGGGACACCGTGCGCGGCCCGATCACGGTGCGGACGGCGCGCAGCGGGGAGCGGCTGACCACCCTGGACGGCGTGGACCGGGCCCTGGATCCCGACGACCTGCTCATCACCGACGACTCCGGGCCGATCGGGCTGGCCGGGGTGATGGGCGGCGCCTCCACCGAGATCACCGCGGATGGGGACCGGGGCAGGGCGGCGACCGCCACCACCGCGGTGCTGCTGGAGGCCGCGCACTGGGAGCCGGCGGGCATCGGCCGCGGCGTCCGGCGGCACCGGCTGCCCAGCGAGGCCGCCAAGCGCTTCGAGCGCGGCACCGACCCCGACATCACCGTGGTGGCGCTGGCCCGCGCCGCGGCTCTGCTCGCCGAGTACGGCGGCGCGACGGTGGTCGGCGGCGCCGGTCGACGTCGACACCCGCGGGCCGCGGCCGGAGATCGCGCTGGCCGCCGACCGGCCCGCCCGGACCGCCGGCATCCCGATCCCGACCGGCCAGGTGGTGGACGCCCTGCGCACGGTGGGGGCGACGGTCGTCGGCCGCCGGGGACCGGTCTGCTGGTCGTCCCGCCGTCCTGGCGGCCCGACCTCACCGACCCCGCCGACCTGGTCGAGGAGGTCGTCCGCTCGGTCGGTTACGACGCGATCCCCTCGGTGCTGCCGACGGTCCCGCCGGGCCGCGGACTGACCGCGGTGCAGCGCCGCCGCCGGGCGATCGGGCGCGCTCTGGCCGAGGCCGGCTACGTGGAGGCGCCGGCCTACCCGTTCATCGGGCTGCCGGTCGCTGGAGGCCCTCGGGCTGCCCGCCGACGACCCGCGCCGGCATGTGCTGCGGTTGCGCAACCCGCTCTCGGAGGAGGAGCCGGCGCTGCGCACCACGCTGCTGCCCGGCCTGCTGGCCACGCTGGCCCGCAACCTTGGCCGGGGCCAGCGCGACCTCGCCCTCTTCGAGCACGGCGCGGTGTTCCCGGCCGGCGGACGGTGCGGTGCGCGCCGCTGCCGCCGGTGTCGACCGCCGTCCCGACGACGACACGCTGGCCGCGCTGCTGGGCGCCGTCCCGGCCCAGCCCTGGCACGTCGGGGTGGTCCTGGCCGGGCAGCCGCGAGCCGCGCGGCTGGTGGGGCCCGGGCCGCCCGGCCGGCTGGGCCGACGCGGTCGCAGGCCGCACGGCTGGTGGCCGACGCCGCGGGGGTCGAGCTGACCGTGCGGGCCGGTGACCACGCGCCCTGGCACCCCGGCCGGTGCGCGGAGCTGCTGGTAGGCGACACCGTCGTCGGCCACGCCGGCGAGCTGCACCCGCGGGTGTGCGCGGCGCTGGAGCTGCCGCCGCGCACCGCGGTGATGGAGCTCGACGTGGACGCGCTGCCCGAGCGCCCGGTGGCCCAGGGCCCGGCCATCTCGGCCTTCCCGCCGGTGCTGATGGACGTCGCGCTGGCGGTGCCGGCCGACCAGCCCGAGTCCGGGGTCCGCGCGGCGCTGGCGGCGGGCGCGGGTGAGCTGCTGGAGGACCTGCAGCTGTTCGACGTCTACACCGGCGCGCAGCTGGGCGAGGGCCGCAAGTCGCTGGCCTACGCCTTCGTCTTCCGCGCCCCGGACCGCACGCTCACCGGTGAGGAGGCGCAGGCCGCCTTCGACGCTGCCGTCGCCTCGGCCGGCGCCGCCACCGGGGCGGTGCTCCGTGGCTGAGCAGCCGGACCTCCCGGGCTCGGTCGCGCTGGTCACCGGCGCCTCCACCGGGATCGGCCGGGCCCTGGCCGAGGGCCTGGCCGCCCGCGGGGTCGCGGTGGCCGGCCTGGCCCGGGGGGCCGAGCGGCTGTCCGCGGCGATGGCCGAGATCACCGCGGCCACCGGGGCACGCACGCTGGCGGTGGCCGCCGACGTCACCGACGCCGCCGCTGTCCGGGCCGCGGTCTCCCGGGTCGAGGCCGAGCTGGGACCGGTGGACCTGCTGGTGAACAACGCCGGGCTGATCGACGCCGCCGAGGTGCCCGTCTGGGCGGCCGACCCCGAGCAGTGGTGGTCGGTGGTGGAGAGCCAGCTGCGCGGGCCGTTCCACCTGGTGCAGGCCGTCGTGCCCGGGATGGTGGCGCGCCGGGGTGGCCGGGTGGTGAACCTGGCCTCGGGCATGTCGACCCGAGCGAACCCGGACTACACCGCCTACTCGGTCGGCAAGACCGGCCAGCTGCGGCTCACCGAGGCGCTGGCGGCCTCCGGTGCCGAGCACGGTGTGCTGGCCTTCGACGTCGCCCCCGGTGTGGTGGACACCCCGATGACCCGCTCGATGGCGATGTGGCAGGGCTACACCGACTGGACGCCGGTGTCGGCGGTGGTCGAGCTGGTGGTGGCCATCGCCGAGGGGCGGCTGGACGCCTGGACCGGGCGGTTCGTCCGGGCCGGTGCGGACACCCCCGAGTCCCTGGCCGCGCACACGCCGACCGGGGTGCAGCGGCAGGTGCGGCTGCGCGCCTACGGGGAGGACGACCCGGTCGCCTGAGCGGACTCGGCCCACCAGCCGGTGACCTGGAACGCGCTGTCCACGTCGACGGTCAGGCGCCGTCCGTCCGTGGTGACCAGCCGTGCGCGGTGCGGTCCCATCACATCGGTGGTCACGCTGTGCAGCACGGCGGCCGGGAACACCCGGGACACCGCGGCGCGGACCATCGCTCCGGTGTCCGGGGTCAGCGTGACCGACGTCCACCGCAGGTCCGGCCCGCGGGTCCAGCCCCGCCGCCCGCCCGGTCTCCGGTCGGTGACAGCGCCGGCGTCGGTGACGGCAATGGCGGTCATGGGGTCCTCCTCGTGGACACCATCCACGGTGGCCCCGACCGCTGGGAGCCGCCGGTGGCCGACCTGTCGGTCAGCCCAGCGTCGCTCACCCTGCTCGATCAACCCAGCGTCACTCGATCGGCCCGCGTCACTCGTTCAGCCCAGCGTCAGCAGGGCCGCGGGGGCGATGTCCACCGCGATCCCGGTACCGGCCTCCAGCTCGATCAGCTCCCCGTCCAGCTGCACCGGCATCGGGGTGAGCACGGTCAGCCCGTGGTGCGTGGCGGTCGGCTGGCGACCCAGACCGGTGGTCGCTGCCCGGATCGCCGTGCCCAGCACCCGCACCTTGCTGGTGCGCCGCTGCACGACCAGCTCGAAGCGGCCGTCGTCGGGCCGCCCGTCGTCGGAGAGCGTGGCCACCTTGGCCATGCTGGCGATGTTGGCGTAGAGCACGCTGTCGATCTCGATCTCCTCGCCGCTCTCCAGGCGGATCGGGAACGGGCGGAACCGGCCGAATCCCCGGACCACCGACGCGATCTCCCGCCAGGACCCCTTGCCGCCGGCCTCGATGTCCACCGCGACCACCGGGGTGATGCCGAGCCCGATGTAGGAGTGCGCGTACCGCACCTGCTCGGCGCCGACGGCCGGGGACAGCGTCAACCGCAGCAGGTCCATCCGGTGGGTGTCACCGGCCACGATGGCATCGGCCAGCGGCCGGCGCTTGGTCGTCCGGCGGTGGTCGTTGGCGTTGCCGGCGGCCCGGACCGCGGCGACCGCCTCGGGGTTGCCGGCCTGCATGATCCCGTCGACGACCTCGTTGTAACCGCCGTCGCCGCTCACCGAGACCACCAGCGGGCGGCCGCTGCCGGCAGCCGTGCGGGCCAGGTCCCGGGCGTGCCCGGCGTGCTCGGTGGGCGCCAGCTCCAGCGGGGTGTCCGGCAGCCGGTGGGCCAGCTCGTCGTGCAGGTCCTGCGCCAGCGCCGGGGCGTCCCCGGTGCTCTGCGGGTTGAACACGATCACGATCCGGTCGAACGCGGGCACCGTGGGCCTCTCGTCGGTCAGTCGGGGACGGCGGTGTGCCGCCCCGGCGATCATCGCCGACCCGGCCCCACCCCGCCCACCCGCGTCCCCTCCCCCCCGATGATCACGGACCTGGGGGAGCGCCACGCCGCGGCGGGGTGTCCTGGGGCCCGTGATCGTCGCAGCGGAGGCGCGAGTGCAGAGATATCCAGCAGGGTGCATACTCATGCTGTGACGGATGGACGGACGTGGACGGTCGGGGTCACCGGCGCCACCGGGTACGCCGGCGGTGAGGTGTGCCGGCTGCTGGCCGGGCACCCGCAGCTGCGGCTGGCCGGGGTGCACGCAGCAGCCAGCGCCGGCCGGCGCCTGGGGGAGTCCCAGCCGCACCTGCTGCCCTATGCCGACCTGGTGGTGCAGACGTCGGACCCCGAGCAGCTGGCCGGTTACGACGTCGTGGTGCTCGCGCTGCCGCACGGGGCATCGGGTGCCATCGCCGCGCAGCTGCCCGAGGACGTGCTGGTGCTGGACTGCGGGGCCGACCACCGGCTCACCGACCCCGCGGCCTGGCAGCGCTGGTACGGCAGCGAGCACGCCGGGAGCTGGCCCTACGGGCTGCCCGAGCTGCCCGGGCAGCGGGACGAGCTGGCCGGTGCGCGGCGGATCGCGGTGCCGGGCTGCTACCCCACCAGCGTGACGCTGGCCCTGGCTCCCGCGCTGGCGGCCGGCCTGGTGGAGCCGGACGTCGTGGTGGTCGCCGCCTCGGGCACCTCCGGTGCGGGTCGGGCGGCCAAGCCGAACCTGATCGGCTCGGAGGTGATGGGCGCCGCCAGTGCCTACGGCGTGGGCGGGGTCCATCGGCACACCCCGGAGATGATCCAGAACCTGTCGGTGGCTGCCGGTAGGACGGTGGGTGTGAGCTTCACCCCGATGCTGGTGCCGATGGCCCGCGGCATCCTGGCCACCTGCTCGGCCCCCGTGCTGCCGGGTGTCGACGCCGCCGCGGTCCGCGCCGCCTACTCCGAGGCGTACGCCGACGAACCCTTCGTGCACCTGCTGCCCGAGGGCCAGTGGCCGACGACGGCCGCGGTGCTGGGCGCCAACACGGTGGCCCTGCAGGTCACCGTGGACCCCGACGCCGGCCGGCTGATCGCCGTCGCCGCGGTGGACAACCTCACCAAGGGCACCGCCGGGGGCGCGCTGCAGTGCGCCAACCTGGCCCTCGGTCTGCCCGAGACCACCGGACTCCCGCTCGTCGGGGTCGCCTCCGTGAGCACCACCGCCGCCCAGGGCTTCCGGGCCGCCGGTGTCGCCGCCGGGCTGAAGTCCTCCGGTGACCCCGACGTCGCTCTCGTGGTCAACGACGGCCCCGACGACGTGGCCGCCGCCGTCTTCACCACCAACCGCTTCCCGGCGGCACCGGTGCTGTGGAGCCGGCAGGTGCTGCGCGACAACCGGGTGCGGGCCGTGCTGCTCAACTCCGGCGGCGCCAACGCCTGCACCGGGCCGGACGGCTTCGCCGACACGCACGCCACCGCCGAGCACGTGGCGCAGACCCTGGGATTGGGCGCCATCGACGTCGCCGTGGCCTCCACGGGGCTGATCGGGGTGCGGCTGCCGATGGACGAGCTCACCGCCGGGGTCACCGACGCCGCCGCCCGGCTCGCCGACGACGGGGGGGCCGACGCGGCTCGGGCGATCATGACCACCGACTCGGTGCCCAAGACCACGGTGCAGACCGGCTCGACCGACGGGGTGCCCTGGACGGTGGGCGGGATGGCCAAGGGTGCCGGCATGCTGGCGCCCAGTCTGGCCACCATGCTGGTGGTGTTGACCACCGATGCGGTGGTGCCGGCCGAGTTGCTGCAGCCCGCGCTGGAGCACGCCACGAAGCACTCCTTCGAACGGGTGGACAGCGACGGCTGCCTGTCCACCAACGACACCGTGCTGGTGCTGGCCAACGGGGCCTGCGGGGTCACCCCGTCGGCCGCCGAGTTCGGGGCCGCGCTGGATGCCGCCTGCCTGGACCTGGCCATGCAGCTGCTGGCCGATGCCGAAGGTTCGACCAAGGACATCGCGATCTGCGTGCGCACCGCCGCCAGCGTCGAGGACGCGCTCACCGCCGCCCGGGCCTGCGCCCGCAACAACCTGCTCAAGACCGCGCTGTTCGGCAACGACCCCAACTGGGGCCGGGTGCTGGCCGCGATCGGCACCACCGACGCGGCGTTCGAGGCCGACCAGGTCGACGTGACCATCAACGGGGTCACCGTCTGCCGGGGTGGGGCGATCGGCGACGACCGGGCCGGGGTCGACCTCACCGGCCGGGCCATCACCATCGACGTCGACCTGCGGGCCGGGGCCGAGACGGCCACGGTCTGGACCAACGACCTGTCCATCGCCTACGTGCACGAGAACTCGGCCTACTCGACATGAGCGCCCAGGACCCCACCCCGCCCGACATCCGGCCCGATCAGACTCCGCCGAAGCGCAAGGTCGGCACCACCCGGGTGATGCGGCACCCCGACCCCGAGGGGGACAGGGCCAAGGTCGCCGTCCTCACCGGGGCGCTGCCCTGGCTCAAGGAGTTCCACGGCAACGTCGTGGTGGTCAAGTACGGCGGGCACGCGATGGTCGACGACGCCTGCCGGGCCGCCTTCGCCGAGGACATGGTCTTCCTGCGGACCTGCGGCATCCTGCCCGTGGTGGTGCACGGTGGCGGCCCCCAGGTCAGCGCCATGCTCAGCCGGTTGGGGGTGGAGAGCGAGTTCCGGGGCGGGCTGCGGGTCACCACCCCGGAGACGATCGGGGTCGTCCGGATGGTGCTCGTCGGGCAGGTGGGCCCCGAGGTCGTGGGGTTGATCAACAGCCACGGGCCGCTGGCGGTGGGCCTGTCCGGGGAGGACGGCCGGTTGTTCACCGCCCAACGCACCCAGGCCATGGTCGGCGGCCAGCCGGTGGACGTCGGGTTGGTCGGTGATGTCGTGGCGGTCGACCCCGCACCGGTCACCGCGCTGCTGGAAGCCGGGCACATCCCGGTGGTGGCCACCGTCGCCCCCGACGCCGAGGGCCAGCTGCACAACGTCAACGCCGACACCGCCGCCGCAGCCCTGGCCGTCGCGCTGGGCGCGGTGAAGCTCGTGGTGCTCACCGATGTCGACGGGCTCTACGCCGACTGGCCGGACCGGGACTCCCTCGTCGAGCAGATCGACGCCGCCGAGCTGGCCGAGATCCTGCCCACCCTGGACGCCGGCATGGTGCCCAAGATGACCGCCTGCCTGCGGGCGGTGGAAGGGGGCGTGCAGCGCGCCACCGTCGTCGACGGCCGACTGCCGCACGCCCTGCTGCTGGAGATGTTCACCACGGAGGGCACCGGGACGATGGTCGTCCCGGCCACCGCACCACGAGAGGAGTCAGCACCATGACGAGCACCGAGGAGCTGACCCGTCGCTGGTCGGCGGTGATGATGGGCAACTACCGGACCCCGCCGGTGGCCCTGGCACACGGCCGGGGTGCCAGCGTGTGGGACGTCGACGGCCGCGAGTACGTCGACCTGCTCGGCGGGATCGCCACCACGATCCTGGGTCACGCGCACCCCACCGTCGTCGCGGCGATCGCCAAGCAGGCCGCGGTGCTGGGGCACGTGTCCAACCTGGCCATGCACGAGCCCGGGGTGACCCTCGCCGAGCGCCTGCTGGAGCTGGCCGGGCGGCCCGGCCGGGTGTTCTTCTGCAATTCCGGGGCGGAGGCGAACGAGGCGGCCTTCAAGATCAGCCGGCTCACCGGCCGGCCCGAGGTGGTCACCGCGCTGGGTTCCTTCCACGGCCGCACGATGGGTGCGCTGGCACTGACCGGGCAGCCGGCCAAGGCGCAGGCCTTCGCCCCGTTGCCCGGCGGGGTGCGGCACGTGCCCTACGGCGATTCCGCCGCCCTGGAGCTGACCGACGCGACCGCGATGGTGCTGCTGGAGCCGATGCTGGGTGAGGGGGGCGTGCTGCCCGCGCCCGCCGGCTACCTGGCCGCAGCCGCCGGACAGGCGGCCGAGGTGGGTGCGCTGTTCGCCGTCGACGAGGTGCAGACCGGCAGCGGGCGGACCGGGTCGTGGTTCGCGCACGCGGCCGACGGCGTCGAGCCCGATGTCATCACATTGGCCAAGTCCCTGGGCGGCGGCCTGCCGCTGGGCGCCACCCTGGCCTTCGGTGACGCCGCGGAGCTGCTGGGGGCGGGCTCGCACGGTTCGACGTTCGGTGGCAACCCGATCGCGGCCGCGGCGGCGCTGGCGGTGCTGGACACCATCCGGGACGAGGGCCTGCTGGAACGCGCCAAGGACCTGGAGCACCGCTTCACCGCCGGTATCGAGGGCCTGGGGCACGCCGGGGTCAGCCACGTGCGTGGCCGGGGTGCGCTGCTGGGGGTGGTGCTGACCGCCGAGGTGGCCCCGCAGGTGGAGGTCGCGCTGCGATCGGCCGGGTTCCTGACCAATGCGGTCGCGCCCGACGTCGTCCGGTTGGCGCCGTCGTTGGTCGTCACCGACGCGCAGGTGGACGCGTTCGTGTCCGCCCTGCCGACCGCCCTGGACACCGCGTCGCAGCAGGTGGACCAGTGACCCCGCGGCACTTCACCCGGGACGACGACCTCTCCCCGGCCGAGCAGGCCGAGGTGCTGGCGCTGGCCGCGGAGCTGAAGAAGACCCGGTTCACCGCCGACGCACCGACCCCGCTGGCCGCCCCGAACGGGGTTCCGCGCACGGTGGCGGTGCTGTTCGACAAGCCCTCCACCCGGACCCGGGTGTCCTTCTCCGTGGGGATCGCCGAGCTGGGTGGCTACCCGCTGGTCATCGACACCATCGGCAGCCACATGGGCCGGGGCGAGCCGGTCGCCGACACCACCCGGGTGCTGGACCGACAGGCCGCCGCCATCGTCTGGCGGACCTTCGGGCAGGACCGGGTCGAGGCGATGGCCGCGGTCAGCCGCGTGCCGGTGGTCAACGCACTCACCGACCGGTACCACCCGTGCCAGATCCTGGCCGACCTGCAGACCGTGGCCGAGCACCGGCCGACGCTGGCCGGGCTGACCCTGACCTACCTGGGGGACGGCGCCAACAACATGGCGCACTCCTACGCCCTGGGCGGTGCCACGGCCGGCATGCACGTACGGATCGGCTCGCCGGAGGCCTACCGGCCCGATCCCGAGGTGCTCGAGCGCGCCGCCCGGGTCGCTGCGGAGACCGGCGGCTCGATCCGGTGGACCGACGACCCGGCCGCGGCCTGCGACGGCGCCGACGTGCTGGCCACCGACACCTGGGTGTCGATGGGCCAGGAGGGCGAGGTCGCCGCCCGGGAGGCCCCGTTCCTGCCCTACGCCGTGGACGAGGCCGCGCTGGAGCGGGCCGCGCCGGGTGCGCACGTGCTGCACTGCCTGCCGGCCTACCGCGCCAAGGAGATCGCCGCCGCCGTCATCGACGGGCCGCAGAGCCTGGTCTTCGACGAGGCGGAGAACCGGTTGCACGCGCAGAAGGCCCTGCTGTCGTGGCTGCTGTCCCGATGACCCCGCCGCTGACCCGCTCGTCCCTGACCCGCCCCGCCCGGCACGCCCGGATCGCCGGGCTGATCGCCGCGCAACCGGTGACCAGTCAGGCGCACCTGGCGCGGCTGCTGGCCGAGGCCGGTGTCGAGGTCACCCAGGCGACCCTCTCCCGGGACCTGGAGGAGCTCGGGGCGGTCAAGCTGCGCGGCTCCGACGGCGCTCCGGCGTCCTACGTGCTGCCGCCGGAGAACGCCCCGTTGCGCCCGGCCCAGTCGCTGCCCGGCCGGCTCACCCGCATGCTGGGGGAGTTGCTCACCAGCGCCGAGGGCAGTGCGAACCTGGCCGTGCTGCGCACCCCGCCCGGGGCCGCGCAGTTCCTGGCTTCCGCCCTGGACAAGATCGGCCTGCCCGACGTCCTGGGCACCATCGCCGGTGACGACACCCTGCTGGTCGTCGCCCGCGACCCGGTCGGGGGCGCCGCCCTCGCCGACCGCCTGCTGGCACTTGCCGCGGGCACCCCGGCACGTGATGAACTGAAGGAGACCGCACCGTGACCGATCGCGTCGTCCTGGCCTACTCCGGTGGCCTGGACACCTCCGTTGCCATCGGCTGGATCGCCGAGGAGACCGGGGCCGAGGTGATCGCCGTGGCCGGTGACGTCGGCCAGGGTGGCGAGGACATGGACGTCATCCGTCAGCGCGCGCTGGACTGCGGTGCCGTCGAGTCGATCGTCGCCGACATGCGGGACGAGTTCGCCGAGGAGTTCTGCCTCCCGGCGCTGCAGGCGAACGCCCTCTACATGGACCGCTACCCGCTGGTGTCCGCGCTGTCCCGGCCGCTGATCGTCAAGCACCTGGTGAAGGCCGCGACCTACCACGGGGCCTCGATGGTGGCTCACGGCTGCACCGGCAAGGGCAACGACCAGGTGCGCTTCGAGGTCGGGATCGGCGCGCTCGGGCCGGACCTGCAGGTGCTGGCCCCGGTCCGCGACTCGGGGATGACCCGGGACAAGGCCATCGCCTTCGCCGAGGAGCGCGGGCTGCCGATCCAGACCACCAAGAAGTCCCCGTACTCGATCGACCAGAACGTCTGGGGTCGCGCGGTGGAGACCGGCTTCCTGGAGGACATCTGGAACCCGCCGATCGAGGACCTCTACGAGTACACCTCCGACCCCGCCGTGGCACGGGCGGCCGACGAGGTCACCATCACCTTCACCGCCGGGGTGCCGACGGCCATCGACGGCAAGCCGGTCAGCGTGCTGCAGGCCATCGAGCAGCTCAACCAGCGCGCCGGGGCCCAGGGGGTGGGCCGGCTGGACATGGTCGAGGACCGGCTGGTGGGCATCAAGAGCCGTGAGGTCTACGAGGCACCCGGCGCGATGGCGCTGATCACCGCGCACCAGGAGCTGGAGGCCGTGACGGTGGAGAAGGACCTGGCCCGGTTCAAGCGGACCGCCGGCCAGCGCTGGGCCGAGCTGGTCTACGACGGCCTGTGGTTCTCCCCGCTCAAGCGCGCCCTGGACGCGTTCCTCCTCGAGTCCCAGCAGCACGTGTCCGGTGAGATCCGGATGACCCTGCACGGCGGGCGGGCCACGGTCACCGGCCGGCGCAGCGACGCCTCGCTGTACGACTTCGACCTGGCCACCTACGACACCGGGGACACCTTCGACCAGACCCTGGCCAAGGGTTTCGTGACCCTGTGGGGGATGCCCAGCAAGCTGGCGACCGCACGGGACCACCGGCAGGGCGGGGCGCAGGCGTGACCTCGGGGGCCAGCGACACCCGGCTGTGGGGTGGCCGCTTCGGCGGCGGCCCGTCGGCGGCCATGGCAGCGCTGAGCAAGTCCACCGACGTCGACTGGCGGTTGGCGCTGTTCGACCTGGCCGGTTCCCGGGCGCACGCCCGGGTGCTGCACCGGGCCGGCCTGCTGTCCGACGACGAGGTCGAGCAGATGGTCCGGGCGCTCACCGAGCTCTCCGCCGAGGTCGCCGACGGTCGCTTCACCGCCATCGAGGCCGACGAGGACGTGCACGAGGCGCTGGAGCGCGGCCTGACCGAGCAAGCTCGGCACCCTCGGCGGGAAGCTCCGGGCCGGCCGGTCCAGGAACGACCAGGTGGCCACCGACCTGCGGCTCTACCTGCGGCATCACGTCCGGGCCCTGGTCGGTGCCCTCGCCGACCTGGAGGAGGCCCTGGTGGGCCTGGCCACCCGGTACCGCGAGGTGGCCGCCCCCGGCATGACGCACCTGCAGCACGCCCAACCGATCCTGATCAGCCACCAGCTGCTGGCCCACGCGCACGCGTTCGCCCGCGACGTGGACCGGCTGCAGGACTGGGACCGCCGGACCGCGGTCTCCCCGCTGGGGGCCGGCGCGCTGGCCGGTTCCTCGCTGCCGCTGGACCCCGATGCCGTGGCCGCCGAGCTCGGGTTCGACCGGGCGGCGGACAACTCGATCGACGCGGTCAGTGACCGGGACTTCGCCGCCGAGTTCTGCTTCGTGGCGGCGCTGCTGGGCGTGCACCTGTCCCGGCTGGGGGAGGAGGTCGTGCTGTGGACCTCCACCGAGTTCGGCTGGGCGCGCCTGGACGACGCCTGGGCCACCGGGTCCTCGATCATGCCGCAGAAGAAGAACCCCGACATCGCCGAGCTGGCACGCGGCAAGGCGGGCCGGTTCGTGGGCAACCTGACCGGTCTGCTCACCATGCTCAAGGGCCTGCCGCTGGCCTACGACCGGGACCTGCAGGAGGACAAGGAACCGGTCTTCGACTCCATCGAGCAGCTGGCCCTGCTGTTGCCTGCGGTGAGCGGCATGATCGCCACGCTGACCCTGCGCCCCGAGGTGCTCGCGGCCGCCGCACCGCAGGGTTTCGCGCTTGCCACCGATGTCGCGGAGTGGCTGGTCTCCTCCGGTGTCCCGTTCCGCTCCGCGCACGAGATCAGCGGCGCCATGGTGGCCCGCTGCGAGTCCCTCGGCGTCGAGTTGGACGAGCTGGACGACGCCCAGCTCGCCGAGGTGTCACCGCACCTCACGCCGGAGGTGCGCACCGTGCTCTCGGTGCCCGGAGCGCTCGCCGCCCGTCGGGCCCGCGGGGGGACGGCGCCGGAACGGGTGGCCGACCAGCTCGGCACCCTGGGGCAGCTGATCACCGAGCACCGCGCCTGGTCGACGGCGTCGCCGGTGGCCGCCGCACTCTGAGCCGGTGGACTCGCCTGCGCTGCCCGGTCCGCTCGTCACGCCCGACGAGCTGACCGGGCCGTTGCCGGAGGTGGCGCGTGCCCTGCTGGGCTGCTGGCTGGTGACCGACCGGCCGCTGGGGACCTCGGCCGTCCGGCTGACCGAGGTGGAGGCCTACTCCGGGGCAGGGGACGACCCGGCGGCGCATTCCCACCGCGGGCCGACGCCGCGGGCCGCGGTCATGTTCGGACCGCCCGGCCACCTGTACGTGTACTTCAGCTACGGCGTGCACTGGTGCGCCAACGTGGTGGTCGGACGCGACGGGGACGGGTCGGCCGTGTTGTTGCGGGCCGGTGAGGTGGTGCTGGGGTTGGACGTCGTGCGGCAGCGCCGGCCGGCGACGGCCCCCGTGCGCGACCTGGCCCGGGGACCGGCCCGGCTCACCTCCGCGTTGGGCATCGGGCCGGCCGACCGGGCCGCCTACCTGCTCTCGGCCTCGTCCACGGTGCGTCTGCACCACGGGACGCGACCAGCAGCGGTCACCGCGGGGCCACGGGTGGGGATCACCAAGGCGACCGACATCCCGTGGCGGTTCTGCGAGACCGGTGCCCCGACGGTGAGCGCGTTCCGCCCGGGGGTGCGTCGCGGGCCGCGGCGGGCCCGGCAGGATGGGACCCCGTGAGCGTCTTGCCCGGTACCACTTCCGCCCCTGCCCACGCCGATGTGCTCGACGAGTTGCACCGCCGGGGGCTGATCGCCCAGAGCACAGACGAGGACGCCTTGCGGGCCGCCCTCTCTGCCGGGCCGGTCACCTTCTACTGCGGCTTCGACCCCACGGCCCAGTCCCTGCACGTCGGCCACCTGATCCAGTTCATGGTGCTGCGGGCCCTGCAGCGGGGTGGGCACCGGCCGATCGTGCTGGTGGGTGGGGCCACCGGGCTGATCGGCGACCCGCGCCCCTCGGCGGAACGCCAGCTCAACTCCCCGGAGGTGGTGGCCGGCTGGGTTGAGCGGATCCGCGCCAGGGTCGCACCGTTCCTGGACCGGCCGGCGGCCGAGCACGGCCTGCCGGCGCCGGTGTACGTCAACAACCTGGACTGGACGGCGCCGCTGTCGGCCATCGACTTCCTCCGGGACCTGGGCAAGAACTTCCGGGTGAACCGGATGCTGGCCAAGGAGGCGGTGTCCGCACGCCTGGCCAGCGATGCGGGTATCAGCTACACGGAGTTCAGCTACCAGATCGTGCAGGCCAACGACTTCAAGGAGTTGCTGGAGCGGCACGGCTGCACGCTGCAGACCGGGGGCTCGGACCAGTGGGGCAACATCACCGCTGGCACCGACCTGGTGCGCCGCACGCACGGCATCCCGGTGCACGCCCTCGGCACCCCGCTGATCACCCGGGCGGACGGCACCAAGATCGGCAAGACCGAGGGCGCCACCGTCTGGCTGGACCCCGAGCTCACCAGCCCGTACGCGTTCTTCCAGTACTGGCTGGGCATCGACGACGTCGACGTGAGGGCCTGGCTGCCGCTGTTCTCCGAGCGGCCGGCAGAGGAGGTGGCCGCGTTGATCGCAGCCTCGGAGGAGAAGCCCCAGGCCCGGGAGGCCCAGCGCGCGCTGGCCGAGGAGCTCACCCTGCTGGTGCACGGGGCCGAGGAGCTCCGGCAGGCCGAGGCCGCCGGCCGGGCACTGTTCGGCAGGGCCGAGCTGGCCGAGCTGGACGCGCCCACCTTGGCGGCGGCGCTGACGGAGGCCGGGGTGACCACGGTGTCGGGGGAGTGGCCCACGCTCGCTGCCCTGCTGCAGCAGACCGGACTGTGCTCGTCGCTGTCCGACGCCCGGCGCACGGTGAAGGAGGGCGGGGCCTACCTGAACAACACCCGGGTGACCGACGCCGACGCCGCCCCGGGCCCAGCGGACGTGCTGCCCGGGGGCTGGGTCGTGCTGCGCCGCGGGCGTCGCACGGTCGCCGGGGTGAAGCTGCAGCCTGTCGACCCCGGCTGACCTGCACGTCTGCCCCTGTGAACGGCGGATGACGGCCGCGTTCCAGGCGGGTGGCGGGCGTCACCCGCCCGGGAGTTTGACAGCCCCGCCCCGGGCACGTAACTTTCTCTCTGCGCCGGGAACGACCGCGAGGTCGGGGCCTGGATGCGGGTAGGACAATCCAAGCCGGGGACGAGGGCCGTGAGGCCGGGTTCTCTGCGCGTCCGCTCTTTGAGAACTCAACAGCGTGCCGAAAGTCAGTGCCATATGTTTTACCCCGCACTGGTTCTGCTCTTTTTTGGGGTGGTTGCAGTGCTGGTTCCTTTGGTTGATTGATATCGAGAGTGCCAACTCTTGGTTCTCAGCCGTGATCAAATCATCTACGGAGAGTTTGATCCTGGCTCAGGACGAACGCTGGCGGCGTGCTTAACACATGCAAGTCGAGCGAGGCCCATCTTTCGGGGTGGTGCCCTAGCGGCGAACGGGTGAGTAACACGTGGGCAACCTGCCCTCAGCTCTGGGATAACTCCAAGAAATTGGGGCTAATACCGG